>NZ_FQZO01000010.1 GCF_900142075.1 Clostridium amylolyticum | reverse complement strand
TATAAAAAATGATGGCCTTAGCTTAATTATAATTTAACTGTGAGGGGGGTCAAATTTCAGTGTAAAAGGGGGTCAATTTTGCTTGACAATCTACAATAGTAGCTTCCTAGACTCCACCATTAAAAGACTAAAAACCGAAAAGAAAATCTATATAGAAAAAGATGTTATAAAACTCACCCCAGAAGGCAGAGAATATGCGATAACCAGCTACGAGGAAATAGCGGGTAATTGAGAATTTAAAATTTACAATTGAGAATGAAGGTGGAAACTCACTGAGTTTCTTTAAAATAATATAAAACAAAAAACTCCCAGAGGAGTTTTTTGTTTTGAAGTAAATTAAACAGTTTTTCTGATGCTTTCTCAGAAAAACTATCCTTCATTTTACACTCTAAATTCTTAATTCTAAATTGTTTTACATCTGAAGCATTTCTTAACATGATCATTAACTATACCTGTGGCTTGTAGATGGGAGTATACTATTACTGGTCCTAGAAACTTAAAACCTCTCTTTTTAAGATCTTTACTTATAGTTTCCGACAATTCAGTAGTTGCTGGTACTTCTGATTCATCATTCCATTCATTAAGCACAGGTTTGTTATCCACAAAGCTCCATATGTAATTGCAGAAACTCCCCCATTCCTTTTGTATTTCAATAAACCTTTTAGCATTATTTATAGAAGCTCTTATCTTTCTTTCATTTCTAATAATCCCTTGAAAATTCATTAGCTCCTTAACCTTATCTTCATCAAAGGCTGCTACCTTGTTCACATCAAAATCCTCATAAGCTTCCCTATATCCTTCTCTTTTTCTCAATATAGTTAACCAACTAAGGCCAGCTTGAGCTGATTCTAAAACAAGAAATTCAAACTGCTTTTTATCATCATAGACTGGAACTCCCCACTCTTCATCATGATACTTTACATATATATCTATATCTTTACACCAAGAACATCTAATCATAATTCCTCCTAATTGTGAATTTAAATTTCTTCTTGCTCTATCATCCTTTTTAGTGCTTCTAAATCGCTTTTGTATTTACTGTTCTTATTTCCGTTTTCATCTAGGGTTTTAGTGATTAGTGCAAGCTTTATTTCTGGATATAAGTCTTCGTTGCTTTCTAGAAAATCGTAACAGGCTTTTAAAGTATTTCCTTGCTTTAGTGCTTTTTCATAATTTTTGTAGCTGTTTAATATTTCTATGTTAAACTGTGTGTTTTCTATTTTAACTGCTTTTCCCATGATTTCTACCGCTTTATTAACATCTGTAAATAAAAATACTTGTGATAGATTGATATAAGCTGCAGAATTATTTGGCTCTAATTCAATAAGCTTTTCAAAGTCCTGCTGCGCTTTCTTATAGTCTTTACAAATTAATGCTACTAAGGCTCTTCTATTTATTGCTAGGGTATTATTGGGTTCTAGCTGAACTGCCTTTTCGCTTAATTCCAAAGACTTTTTATAATCTTCTTCTTGTGAGTACATCATAGATAATCCTATATAAGCCTTTACATTATTAGGATAGTTACTTATATATTTTTCTATTCCTTCTTTTCTTAACTGATATTTTTCTTCAACATTTTCATATATATTTGTTTTTAACCGTAGCTTATATCCTTTCCAGTTAACATCATCTTTCTTTTTATCCTGAGCAAGTTTTATTATTTCTTCCTCAAAAGCCTCTATAGTAATGCCTACCGCCTCTTTAAATCCCTCTTCAAAGCCTTTTTCTATGGTTTTCATCAAAATATCTCTTATTATCCCCTCACCCTTTGTAGCACATAAGTAAAATATAGATGAATAAGCTTGGCCATATATATCTTCTTCTGGATTAAAAGCCTTTACCCATTGATCTTCTCTAGTGATTTCTTTGAAAGGTATTATCTTCTCTGGTAGTGCTATATATGAAGTGGGCGATGCGTAAGCAAAATATTCAGCAACCCCTTCATTAAACCACATAAAACCACATAGGAATACTTCTAACAGAAACATTTTTATCTTTAAATAACATGTCTAAATAGTAATGGGTATATTCATGCCTTATTAACCTTTCAAAATCATAAGCTGAAGAAGCTAAAATATCCTCATAAGCATCTAAAATCACTGTGCTTATCTCATTAGTAAATATATTAGTTCTATACAAAGCTTTATAATCAATATTTTTAGGTATATAGGACTTGTGCATTTTTTCATCGTATTGTAATTTTATATTTACATTTCTGAGAGCTATTGGAGATAATACAGTTTCGCAATCTTTTTGTATATTATCAATATAGTATTTAACTAAGTCTATACCACCTTCTGCTGCACTAGTATACATTAAATTAGCATTTTTATACTTTTCATTTATAAAAGCTTTATTATATTTACTTTTATCCTTCCATTGAGAGTAAACAGAGTGCAGAGTAACATCTTCCTCTATATCTTTTTCCATCACCGGTTCTTTCAATTGGATAAAAACTATACTTGATAGAAAAATTATCGTATTACTTACCATTAGAAATACTGCTGCTATCAAAAGGGTTACTGCAGAGCCAATACCCTGAAAACACAATAGTTTTCTTTTTCGCATTACCATTCCCCTGATAACAATAACAAACAAATATACTAAAAGTCCCATAAATACTGCAAATACATAAATCATCTTCTTATAATCTAAGAAAAAAATCGAAGCAATAAAGGCTACGGTGCCTAAAATTATAAACAAAACAGTCATTACCACATACTTCAACGCCCTCATAAAACATCCTCTTTTTAATATATATTATTATTAAGAAACTCCCTGAGTTTCACCCTCTATATTTTAAACTTTTTCTGGTGCTTTTCCAGAAAAAGTTTCCTTCATTCTAAATTCTAAATTTTAAATTCTAAATTCACATAGTTAGATGTCATTGCTGCCAGCAAACAACCATAGTTCATATGAAATTCTACTATGTCTCCAACTTTGTACTCTTTACCGCATTTTGTTAAATCTAATAATAAATGATCGCTGCTAGCTCCTAGTATCTCTATTTTACTATCTAAAGGTGTAAGACCTTCTAGTAGAATGTCCTGTTTTCCTAGGGCTATTATGGCTCTTTGCATAAGCCCTTTATCTTGGAAGCTTGGCTTATTTCCGAAGGCATCCACTCCTATTCTCCCTTTAGGAAGGGAAGGCTTTTCTTTTAACTCTATTATTTCCCCTTTCAGAATAATGGAGTCATTATATAAATTATTCAAGTCTTTTTCAAAGGCGGTTTCTCTGCCTAACACCAGTGCTTCCCCTATTCTTAGCTGGTTTACGCCTTTTGGTATGGTATGGTTTACCACCATGTAAAAGCTACTGGAGTTGCCACCAGAAACTATAGGGAGCTTTATATTAAATTCCTCTTCTATTTTGTTTTTTAGATTTACAAGTTCCGTTAAATTGTTTTCCTCAGGAATTACCCCGCCGTAGCAGGTAAGGTTTGTACCTAATCCTATAAGCTTGATATTAGGGAGTTTTATTATCTCTTTTACCGTATCTAATACATCCTGGGGCAACACCCCTTCTCTTAAATCCCCTAAATCTATCATAAGGATTATTTCATGGAGTTTATTATGGTTAAGGGCGCAGTGGGACAATTCTTTTATAACTTCCAGTTCTGAATTTAAACTGATATCTGCATACTGTACTACACTATCCGCCTCACTTTTCATGGGAATGCGCACCAGGAGTTTTTTGCAATTTATTTGTTTTAACTTCATAAGATTTTTAATTCTAGAATCTCCCACAGTGTTGATACCTTCATTTACTATGGTTTTAACTATAGTTTCATTGGCACAAAATACTTTAGTTACTATTACGGGTTCTACTCCATTTTCATGGCATAACTTAATTATTTCTCTGGTATTATGAGCTAATTTTTTAAGATCAATGTCTAAACATGGATAAGCTTTACTCAAATCCTCACCCCCTAAAATTATAAGTGATAATTGTCTATTTAAACCTATTACACCTTAAAATTATATTTAGGAAATGTATACTATTATTCTAAGGTTTTATAATTTAATTTTAACAGAGGTTAATATTATGTGCAAATTTCAAATATTCTGTTAATTATAGCGTTAGTTGTCACTTTTCATGCTTATAGTGTGATATAATACACATAAACACATTGATGTTATTATTAAGGAATTTAAAATCAACATTTTTATCTAATTCGCTATTATATATGAAATTCTCGCCTAATTTATTGTTAATTTTATATTAAATCAGTTGATTAAATCACCGTAGACTGTAATTTATACTCCAATATATTTAAAACTATATTGGTTTTTAATTACTTGCAGTATATAGTGTTTTTTTTATACAAATATATTATCTTTTGTAAGCTTATTGAAAGGAGAAGGATTTTTATGAAAAACACAGCTATAGTTTATTGCGAAGGGTTGTTTGGTGAAATTGATGGTAAAGTAGCCAATGGTCTTGTGCGTTATTCAGAAAAATACCACATATTAGCAATAATAGACAGTACAAAATCAGGTAAGGATAGCGGTATGGTATTAGATGGGGTTAAGAATAACATACCTATATTTAAGAATACTAAGGAAGCATTAAAAATATTAGATACTGTTCCTGAATATTTCATTATAGGCCTTGCACCCTCAGAATCATATCTACCTGATTTCATAGTAAAAGCAGTTAAGGAAGCTATGAAAGCAGGAATGGATATAGTAAATGGGCTTCCTATATTTTTTAATGATAATAAAGAATTGGTAAGGTGCTCAGAAAAATATAATGTAAAAATACATGATATAAGAAAGCCTAAGCCATTAAATGAGCTAAATTTGTTTACAGGGAGGATTGAAAAGGTTATCTGTCCTGTAATAGCCATCTTAGGATTAGATTGCGCCGCAGGAAAAAGGACAACCCTAATGGAGATTGTTCGAGACTTAAGAAAAATGGGTATTAACACCGCTTATATAGCTACTGGTCAAACAGGAGTTTTACAGGGAGCTAAATATGGAGTACCTATAGATGTTATAAATTCTCAATATGTGGTGGGGGAAATTGAAGCTGCAGTAGTATCTGCCTTTGAAAATGAAAAACCTGATTTAATACTGGTAGAAGGTCAAAGTTCATTAAGCCATCCCGCTTATTTATCTTCTTATGGTATTATTAAAGGGGCAAATCCAGATGCCTTCATAATTCAACACGTACCAAAGAGAAAAATAAGGGTAGACTTTCCATTCTTAGAAGTCCCCTCATTAAAAAGCGAAATAGACCTTATAGAATATCTATCTAAAAAACCTGTTATAGGAATAACCATAAATCACGAAAACATATCCAAGCTTGAAATTGATAAGGTCATAAAAGATTGCGAAAAACAATTTAAAATTCCCACTACAGACATATTAAAATATGGTACCAATAAAATAATAGATGAGATTTTAAGGCTTTTCCCTGACGTAACTAAGAATACAGCTTCCTAATAAAATTTTTGAGTTTAATCAATAAATTTCAATAAAAGATTTAGTAGGATAATTTAAATAATCATCCTCTCTAAATCTTTTATTTCTATGTAATAACGCCACTCCATATGTCATATTTCAATATGTTCAATGGACATAAGTTCTTTTCCTTCAAATACTAATTTATACACGTCAGGCATTTTTAAGTTTAACCAAAAATTATAATCACAGTTACTATCATAATAATTTATCATAGCAGCTAAAATAGTACCATGGGTGCTAATGACCATATTTTCTCCTTTATATTTACTTAAAAGCATACGAACAGCTGTTATACCTCTCATTTTTACTTCATTTAGTGACTCTCCTTGGTGAAGGCAATACTCAAAGTCTTCCCACTGACTTTTAGTAAAGAAATAAAAATCCTTTATGTATCCGCTAGTTATCTTCCTTTCCCTAAAATCATCTATTATTTCTATATCCAGCCCCCTTTCTTCCGCTATACCTTTTACAGTGTCCACAGCTCTTAAATAGGGACTAGAAATCACTTTGCTTATATTATAACTTTTAAGTCTTTCTGTAAGTATTCTTGCATCTTTTTTACCTTTTTCTGATAGACCTCTTCTATTTTCATTGGGTATAAAACTTATCTCTGCATGTCTAATTAAATAAATTGTGGTGCTCATCCATTTTCCTCGATTCTACTTTAAACTGGACTTCATATAATTTACTTATGATTATAAAATATGTCTTTTTTAATTAGTTTACAAAAATCCTTAAATAATTTCTTATCATCTATTTTAGAAACTGACTGCCAATTTTTTATTAACAATATTACTGCAAATATTTCAAATGCTGTTATATAAATATCTTTTAGATCAAAAATGAATAGTCCATATAAATATACGTAATCTAAACTTCCATTCCAAAAAACCTTATCTATTAAAGAACAAATAGCTCCTGAAAATATTAGAATCTTCAATACCTCTACTCCTGTATTAGTATTGTAATGAGTATAAATATACTTAAATAAATAATAAACTAGAAAAATCATAATAAGAACCAATAATATATGAAAAGCTTTACCGCCTCCAAAACTAAACATAGAGTTAAACCAAGAATACTTATCATTCAACTTTGGCTTAAAATACAATAGTTTAGGTATAATGGTTTTCTCCGTTCCATAATAACCTTTCACCATAAGTTTAATGCCTTGATCTAATACAATTAATACCATTACCTTAATTAGGGAGTTTATATCTAAAACTTTTCTTCGCATTTATACCTCCTGAAGTCTATAATTAATAATTTTACCCATTATTATTTTACCCTATAAATTAACAAATTGTAACTAAAATTACTAATACCAAAAAATGTAACTACCCCTGGGGTGCTGACATATAATGTCAGCACCCCAGGGTCAGTTACATTTTTTACCATATTATTTTCTTGATCCCGGCTTTATATAAGGGATTCCTTGTTTACACATAGGGCATTGGGATTGGTCATAACTTTCTATATGAAGCTTTACCGCCCCATATACAGGAAGCTCTACTTTATCAATACTTCTATCTACTATGCAGCATATTCCTATTACTTCAGCACCATAGCTTTTTAATACCTCTGCAGTTTCTAAGGAAGACTTCCCTGTGGTAACCACATCCTCTGCTATGAGTATTTTTTGTCCTTTTTTAATTTCAAAGCCTCTTCTTAAGGTCATTACTCCATTTTCTCTTTCTGTAAATATGGCCGGTTTACCTATTTGTCTACCTAGTTCATAAGCCACTATTATTCCTCCCATGGCAGGCCCCACTATAATATCAAAATCTAAATCCTTAATCTTATGCTTTACCACTTTCAACACGTGTTCTGCTTTATCTGGATATTGAAGGAGTTTGGCACATTGACAGTATCTATTACTATGCCTTCCTGAGGATAGCAAAAAGTGTCCTTCTAAAAGTGCATCACACTGTTTTAATATTTCAATAACATTTATATTTTCCATAACTTGTCCCTCCTATTTTCAAAGGTTCATTTTCTACCTTTTATTTTTTTGTTTCTTTTTTCATAGTTCACTTTACACTACCTCTTAATCTCAATTCCCCTTAAGGGTTTCTAGATTATTCCTGTTATTTCTTTTATATCTTTAATATTTTCTTTTATTAGGTACTCTTCAATGCCATCTATAATATCTAGGCATACCCTTGGATTAATAAAGTTTGCTGTGCCTACCTGTATAGCACTGGCTCCTGCCATAATGAACTCTATGGCATCCTGCCAGGTACTTATGCCGCCCATGCCTACTATAGGAACCTTTACTGCTTTATATGCTTCATATACCATCCTCAAGGCTATGGGCTTTATAGCTGGACCTGAAAGCCCTGCAGTGACATTATTAAAAACAGGCTTTCTTTTATTTATATCTATAGCCATTGCTTTAAAGGTATTTACCAAGGAAAGAGCATCTGCTCCTGCTTCACAGCACTTATATGCCATGTTTACAATATCTTCAGCATTAGGAGATAACTTAACCATAAGCGGTTTTTTACATATCTTCTTAACTTCAGCTACCACCTCATAGGCCACCATAGATTTAATTCCAAAAGCCATGCCTCCTGATTTTACATTAGGACAAGATATATTTAGTTCTATCATATCCACATCACTATGGCTTAATTTTTCAGCCCCTATAATATAGTCCTCCAAGGTCCCCCCTCCTAGGTTTGCAATTATTACCGTATCAAGTTTTTTCATCTTTGGAAGCTCTGATTCAACGAATTTATCCACTCCTGGATTTTGAAGCCCTACACTATTTAATATACCCGCTCTGGTTTCAAAAATCCTAATTCCATCATTTCCTTCTCTTTTATTTAAAGTAAGCCCTTTTGAAGATATACCTCCAAGCTTTGATACATCATAAAAATCATTATATTCTTCTCCAAAGCCAAAGGTACCGGAGGCTGCTATTACAGGGTTTTTAAAATCAACTCCACATATATTCACATGTAGCATGTACATCTCCACCTATCATTACTTAATAGTTTATATTACTAAATCTTCCCCAGGAAATACCGGTCCATCCTTACAGCTTTTCTTATTTCCATCCTTGGTTTTACAAGTGCATACCAGGCATGCCCCTACTCCGCAAGCCATTCTTTTTTCCGTAGACACTAAAACTTTTACCCCTTGTTCTTTGCATATAGTAATAACCTTGTTCATCATTATTTCCGGCCCGCAGCATAAAACCATATCATACCTCTTTAGATCCAAGCCCTCTGTAACATATCCTTTTTCCCCTAAACTTCCATCCTCTGTAGATATATACACATTATTCAAATTCTTTCTCATCTCTTCCACTGCGTATACTTCACTTCTAAATCCCCCATAAAGATCCACAGATTCTACATTAATATTTTCTTTTAGCTTTTCTGCTACATAGTTAAAGGGAGCGATACCTATGCCTCCAGCTACTATAGCTACCTGTCCCTTCAGGGCTTCAGTGTGAAAGCCATTACCTAGAGGTCCTGTAAGTTTAATATCATCACCAGTTTTTAAGGACTTTAATTTTTCTGTTCCTTCACCGCACACTTGGTATAAGAAATATAGTTTATCCTTTTCCAGCTTATGAACGCTTAAAGGTCTTGAAAGTAACGGTTCCTTATCCCAAGCTCGCACCATATAAAACTGCCCTGGCTTAGCAGAAAATTCTCCTTCCACCGCTAATCTAAATATGCCCTTAGCAATTTCTTTATTTTCCGCTACTTTAGAAATTTTATATTCTACTTTGTTCAAAGCTTATCCTCCCCCATTTTTAAATATTGCCATTAAATATATTTCTTTATGTCATCTCTCATTCTTACAGCTTCTTCTCTGGCATATTCATCAAAGTGTTTAGTTCCATCTTCATGTTTTTTATAGGCTAAGAGTATGCCTCTAGAGGAATTAACCACTCCCCCATTGCCCTGTTTTAGGTAAAGTGCTACATCTTCTGCCTTTCCACCTTGAGCCCCATAACCAGGTATTAAGAAAAACATACTATCCAATTCTTTTCTAAGTTTTACTGCTTCTTCAGTATGAGTACATCCAACTACTCCCCCTAAAGAGCTATATCCACAGTTTCCTAAAAACTCCTTGCCTTTTTCCACAATCTTTTCTCCAGTAAGCTCATATACCTTTTTCCCTTCTTGGCTTTCAATATATTGAATATCCTCTGCTCCTGGATTTGAAGTTCTTATTAGAAGAAATAGCCCTTTTTCTTTATTTTTTACATAGGGAAGATAAGGTTCTATACTGTCTAAACCCATATACGGGCTTAAGGTTATAAAATCACTTTCAAAATCCCCTTGGAAATGCGCCTTTGCATACATCTCTGCAGTTTTGGCTATATCTCCCCTTTTTATATCTGCTATAACTATTCCATGCCTTTCTTTAATATAATCTAAGGTCTTTTTATATACTTTAAGCCCTTTTAGTCCTAGAGCTTCGTAATAAGCTATCTGCACCTTAAAGCAGGCTGCCACATCCAAGGTAGAATCTATAATTCTTTTATTAAAGTTAAGCAGTGCATCCTCTTCATCATGAAAACTCTTAGCAAATTCATTAGGTATATAGCTCATATCAGTATCTAAGCCTACACATACATGTCCTTTTTCCGCTACACTTTTAAACAACTTATCTATTATCATCGCTATCCCCCTCCTCTTGAAATACTACCTTTCCACCTTTTATGGTAGTAGTTACTTGTCCATATACCCTTTTATTATCAAAAGGAGTGTTTTTACCTTTAGAGTGAAATTTATTAGAATCTATAACATATTCTTTATTTAAATCTACTAGTACCAAATCTCCATCAAAACCTATGTTTATTTGCCCTTTATTAAATCCCACTATTTCTGCAGTATTTTTAGACATAATTTCAGAAAGCTTATTTAAACTTATATGCCCTTTTTTAACTAATTCTGTGTAACATATAGAAAAGGAGGTTTCTATTCCAGATAACCCTGGTGCTCCCTTTTCTTTATCCTCTTTAGTATGAGGAGCATGGTCAGTACCAATAGCATCCACATATCCTTCTTTTATAGCCTTTATAAGATACTGCCTATCTTCTTCCATTCTTATAGGAGGATTAACTCTATAGTCATTTTCATCCTTAGTTAAAGCTATGTGATGGGGCGTTACCTCTAAGGTAACCTTGTGTCCCTTTTTCTTAGCTTCAATACAGTAGTCTATGGACTCTTTTGTGCTTACATGAGCCATATGAACCTTACATCCAGTATATTCAGCTAAGGTTATATTTCTCCAGGTCATCATGTTTTCTGCAAGTCTCATGTCTACATTTGAAAGATCATGATCTTCGCAATGACACATCACTGTAATGTCTTTTTTCTTAGCTTTAATCATGGCATCCATCATAACTTTAACATTCATAACATCTTTACCATCTTCAGATATTATTTTTACCTTACTAGACAAGTTATCTATATGATTTATATCCTTGCCATTAAAATCGTAGGTTATAGAAGCACACTGATGGATATCCACAAGACCTATGGTTTTCCCTTTATTTATTACATAATCCACAGTTTCCATGGTACTACATACTGGATTAGTGTTTGCCATTAAGTTAACCCCAGTATATCCCCCTCTCACTGCTGCTCTGCAACCTGATAGTATATCTTCCTTATAAGTATACCCAGGCTCTCTAAAATGGCTGTGGGTATCTATAAAGGAAGGCATAAGAACCCTTCCCTTACCATTAACAACCTCACAGCTTTTGTTTAAATTCTTACCTATTTCTACTATTATTCCATCTTCTATATAAACATCTCCCACAAAGTCCTGTGAGAAATCTACTACTCTTGCGCCTTTAATTAATAAGTTCATTTATAATGTACCTCCTGTTTAATTATTCATTAGGTGTATAAGCATTATCGCAATACTCACACCTATATTCACCTTTAGCTTCATCTGCTAAGTAAAATGAATGAGGCACATGACTTTCCACAGAAGTAACACATCTTGGATTTTTGCATTTAATAATCTCTGTTACCTTTTCTGGAAGCTTCAATTTAGATTTTCTAGTTATATTTTCGTTTTCTACTATATCTATAGTTATATTAGGATCTATAAATCCTAACACCGTATAATCTATATTTAATGAGTTTTCAATCTTTATAATATCCTTTTTCTTAAGCTTTTCACTATCAACATTCATTATAAGAGCTACCCTAAAATCTACATTGTCAAGACCCAGGTAGTTGAATATCTTTATGCCAAGTCCTGCCTTAATGTGATCTATAACAATACCATTTTTAATACTATTAATACTAAGCATTATCTCACCCCCAAAAGTTTAGCTATTAAAGCCATTCTTACATACATGCCATACTTAGCCTGTGGAAAGTAGCAAGCTCTTTTATCATCATCAACTTCATAGGCTATTTCATTTACTCTTGGCAGCGGGTGCAGCACTATCATGTCTTCTTTTGCCAGCTTCATTTTCTCTCCATCTAGTATGAAGCTATCCTTTAGTCTTATATAGTCTTCTTCATTGAAGAATCTCTCTCTTTGAACTCTAGTCATGTAGAGTATGTCTAACTCTTCCATGGCATCTTCTATTTTTTCCACTTCTTTATATGGGATATTATTTTTTTCTAATATTTCTTTAGTGATATAATCTGGTACTTTCAGTTCTTTTGGAGATATAAGAATGAATTTATTATTTTCATATCTAGACATGGCCTTTATAAGTGAGTGCACGGTTCTTCCGAACTTTAAGTCTCCACATAAGCCAATAGTAAGGTTTGATAAGCTTCCTTTTTTAGAAACTATGGTTAAAAGATCTGTTAAGGTTTGAGTAGGATGATGATGACCACCATCTCCTGCATTAATAACTGGAATGGATGAATACAGGGAAGCAATTTTAGGTGCTCCTTCTTTTGGATGTCTTATTACAGCAGCATCAGCATAACAAGCTACTGTTCTAATGGTATCTGCTATACTCTCCCCTTTTGCAGTGGAGCTGGAATTAGGCTCAGAAAATCCAATAACATTACCACCTAACCTCATCATAGCAGCTTCGAAACTGAATCTAGTTCTAGTACTTGGTTCATAAAAAAGTGTGGCTAAGATTTTTCCTTCACAAACCTTAGAAAATTCTTCAGGATTTTTAATGATTTCCTGTGCCAATTTGAAAATTTCATCGAACTCCTCTAGAGTAAAATCCATAGGGTCAATAAGATGTCTTCCTTTTAACATAATTACTCCTCCTTGTTAGTATCTCTGTACTAAATTTAAAGGTACTATTTTTTATATAAAAAATGCCTTCCCAAAGGGAAGGCATAGTTATCCTACAAAATTATATAGATATCATATGTCTATTGCTCTTCCCTTTCTAGTCTCTCTGGACCAGCCTTAAAGGTATTTTTTCTATAATATCATACTATAATTGATGATGTCAATATAAAATGCTATATGTTTATTTGGACTTTAAGCACATAGCATGCTTATAATTATCAAATATTTTATTAATTAAACGCTTTGTTACTAAGTCTATTCTTTTAATCTATTATAACCACAGGCTTTATTAAATCCTTTGGCTTATCCTTCATAAGCATTAAAGCTTTTTCCACATTGTCAAAACCATGGAATACATGAGTAACCAACTTACCTGGATCTACACGGTTATATCTTATAAGATCTATAAGCATTTCCATTCTAACTCTTCCACCTGGACATAAGCCGCCTCTTATAGTCTTATGAGCCATTCCACAGCCCCATTCAGCACGTGGTATAGGTAAGTTTTCTCCGCTGCCATGATAGTTTACATTAGATATTACTCCACCTGGTTTAACCATCTTAACTGCTTGTGCTAAAGTTTCCACTCCGCCGCCAGCCATAATAACACGATCAACACCTTGTCCGTTAGTTAGTTTCATTACTTGGTCTACTATGTCTCCATCTTTGTAATTTATAATATCTGTAGCTCCATATTCCTTGGCAACCTGAACACAAACCGGTCTGCTCCCTACAGCCATGATTCTTCCTGCACCACGCAGTTGTGATCCTGCTACAGCCATTAGTCCTACTGGCCCTATACCAATAACCACTACACTGCTGCCCATTTCAATATCAGCTAATTCTGCTCCATGGAAACCTGTAGTCATCATATCGCAAAGCATTACAGCACTTTCTAAGGATATATCCTCTGGAAGGTGGGCTAAGTTCATATCCGCATCATTTACGTGGAAGAACTCTCCAAAAACCCCATCCTTAAAATTAGAGAATTTCCATCCAGCTAACATTCCGTTGGAATGCTGATGAAAGCCTTTTTGCACTTCAATGGATCTCCAATCTGGTGTAATAGCTGGAACTACCACTCTGTCACCTGGTTTAAAATCTTTAACTTCACTACCTACTTCTACAACTTCACCCACTGCTTCATGCCCTAAAATCATATCATTTCTATCACCTATAGCTCCTTCAAATACAGTATGTATATCTGAAGTACAAGGAGATATAGCTAGAGGACGAACTAACGCATCATAAGGTCCGTAATTAGGTTTATCCTTTTCAATCCAACCTACCTTATTAATACCAAGCATTGCAAAACCTTTCATGAATACCCCTCCTAAATTAACTATGAGTAACATTTACCAGAATGTTATTAAATTATCATTCTTATAAATATTCCACTAATTAAATTAAGCAACATTCATGCCAATATATGAATATTCACTCTAATTCAAGCTTTTCTATATTTCAATAAAAACCATTGTATAAAAAAACAACAAAATCCACATAAGTTTTGTTGTTTTTTTCAACACTGTTTAATTTTTCAACACACCGTTCTTTACAAATTTTGTATTTACTTTAACAAAGTTTTTTTATTACTATTCTATAACCCCCACATTCCACAATTCACTATTTGATTTCTCCCTAGGGAGAAATCAAATATAAAATCTCAGTTTTTCTGAACTCTTTTTTCAGAAAAACATCCTTCATTCTAAGCTCTAAATTCTAAATTTTAAATTTACTTATATTGTATTTCTCTATCTTATTATAAAGTGTAGTCCTATTTATCCCTAATACTTTAGCAGCATTAGATAAATTTCCTAAGCAGCCTTCAATACATTTTGTTATTGCTATTTTCTCCCAATCCTCCAAGGAACACATTTTATAGTGAAACTCTCTTTCATGAGATTCTATAACATTTACATTCTTTTGACTAAAATCATAGTAAATATTTCCATCCATGTTAACGATGTTTTCCATACAGTTTTCCAACTCTCTAATATTACCTGGCCAATAATGATTTAAAAGTTTATAATATAAACTCGTGTGTATTGTAGGTACAGGTTTATTTAATTTTAAAGCCTTAATCTTTAAAAAATGATCTATTAATATAGGTATATCCCCAACTCTTTCTCGTAGGGGAGGTACAAATATTGGTATTACACTAAGTCTGTAATATAAATCCTCTCTAAAGGTACCCTTTTCAATTTCTTCTTTTAGGTTTTTATTAGTGGCAACAATAATTCTTACATCCACAGGAATATACTTGTTTCCGCCAATTCTAGCCACATAGCCTTCTTGAAGAACTCTTAAAAGGCTCACCTGCATGTCCAAAGGCATTTCTCCAATTTCGTCTAAAAAAATAGTACCATGATTAGCAAGTTCAAATTTTCCTGGATGTCCTCCTTTTCTAGCACCGGTAAAGGCACCTTCTTCATAGCCAAAGAGCTCACTTTCAATAAGATTTTTGGGTATGGCACCACAATTTATTGCTACAAATCCAAAATCTTTTCTATCACTATTATTGTGAATTGCTTGAGCAATAAGCTCCTTTCCTGTGCCGCTCTCTCCTTGTATAAGAACTGTAGATGGACTATCAGCTATACTTTTAGCATAATATTTTAATTTTTTTATAGCTTCACATTCACCTATAATATCACTAAAAGTATACTTAGCGCTCATTCCAGTATACTTATTTACCATATTATAAACCTTCTGAATATCCTTAATAACTAAGGTCATTCCAGTAATTGAGTCATCTTTATCTCTTATGGCATAAACGCTAAGATTAAATCTTTTCTTATCTTTTATAAAAAAGCTAACTTCTTTATTTTCATATCCTTTGCCCCGAATAACTTCCTCATAAATGTTATCCCAGTTTTCTAATATCCTTTTAATATTCTTATGTATTATATTTTCTTCAATTAAATCTAACATAGTACATGCTTCTTTATTAACAGATATTACCTCACCATCTATATTTACAGTTAATATTCCTGTTTCTATAGAGTTAACTATGGTATCTAAATATTGATATGCCTCAAAAAGCTCATTTTGTGATTGTTCCTTTTTCATATGATTTTCTATAGATTTTACTGCTGCCACCACTAACCCTAAGGTGTGTGGATGTGCAAGCTGGTATCTTCCTGTTAAATTTATGCATCCGATAACATTACCTTTATCATCATGTATAGTAGCCCCAGAGCATGTCCATATATGATAAGCTGTGATAAAATGCTCTTTCTCCACTAATTGGATAGGACAATCTTCGTAAAGAGCAGTACCTATAGCATTGGTTCCGGTACTTTTTTCACTCATGTCTGTACCTTCCATCATTCCCATAGCTTTAGCTATTTCAATGACATCCTCATCTCCAATGACACTTAAAATAATTCCTTCTTTATCAGTAAGGTCCAAAAAAAATCCAGATCCCTTAAGAAAATCATATAATATTTTCATATATGGAGTGGCTGCTTTTATTATTTGAGAGTTTTCCTCACAAAGTTTAATAAAATCCTTGCCTTTAACCATTTTAGTGGGAAAAACTCTATCCTTAGTTACCTTATATTCTTCCATGCATCTTTTATGAGATCTTTTTATTATATTTTTAAAATCTTTTCTATGAAACATAAAAGCCACCCCCATATTACTTAATCTTACTATAATTATCTTTCTAGCTATATTCTTTAAAATACTCCATAAAATCGCTAGGCAAACAATCTGCATACTTTTTAAATACATTTATAAAATATCTATAGTCTTTAAAACCTACATCCGTAGCTATGGTATATACCTTGCCTTCACCACGCTTCATTAAATTGATAGCTTGGTTAATCCTATATCTATTTACATAGTCATTAAAGGTGTAGGTGGTTTCTTGTTTAAACTTTTGATTTAGATAGGTGGAGCTCATTCCAAGTATATCCACTAAGTCTTGAATACTTATTTTCTTATGATAATTTTCTTTTACATAAGCAATCATATCACTTACCACTTTAGAAGACTTGTTTTCTTCTTTTAAAAAATCTCCTGAAAGTACATTTAACTTATTTAAATCTAAAGAGTTGCTTTTTATAGTCTTATAGTACTTTCTTACCTTTACCTGTTCCTTGGACTTTTCTAAGGCTTCTAAAAGCTCATCATTATCTACAGGTTTTAATAGATACTCGCTAACTCCTAGGTGTATGGCTTGCCTTGCTAAAGCAAACTCATCATAGCCTGTAAGTATAATAGAACTATATAAAAAATCTTTAATACTGCTTTTTATCATGGTTATACCATCCATAATAGGCATATTTATATCCGCCACCACTATATCAGGGTCTAAATCCTTTATAGCTTCTAACCCCTCTTTACCATTGGCAGCTTCTCCTATCACAATACACTCTGCCTTGTTCCAGTCAAAGGTATAATGAAGACCTTTTCTTATCATTTCTTCATCTTCAACAATTAAAACCTTAAACATTGAAATCACCTGCTTCGTAAGGAATTGTTATTTTAACATCAGTACCCTTTCCATAGATACTATTAATTGCAATACCATAATTTTCTCCATATAATAAAACCAAACGCCTGTGAACATTATATAAACCAATATGCTCAGAGCTATTTTGGGGTTCACTTAGAATTCTTCTTATGTCTTGAAGCTGTTCTTCCCCAATACCACTGCCGTTATCCTTCACTTCCAATATAAGGTTTCCTTCTATTATATTCCCCTTTATCTCAATAATAAGGGTATCTTTGTCTTTATATGCATATTTAATTGAATTTTCAATGATAGCTTGTAATAATAGCTTTGGTACAAGTGCCTCTTTCATCTCTTCACGGATATCAATGGTATATTCTAATCTATTATTGAACCTAAACTTATTTAATTCTAAATAGTCCTCTATATAATCTAAATCTTTCTTTAATAATACCTTTTGACCTTCATAGTTCACGCTGTAACGTAGTAGCCTTGAAAGCCCTATAATAATTTTTTCTGCATCCTTAGGTGCAATAACCATGGAGTATCTCAAGGTCTCCAAAACATTAAAAATAAAATGAGGGTTAAATTGAGATTGCAGCTGTTTTATTTCAGAAATACGCCTAAGATTCGATAGCTCTTCATTTTTTGTAATTAGCTCATTAAGCTCATCTAGCATCTTATTATACTGATGTCCTAAAACTTCAAATTCATCTCCTGAATTAATATCCACATAAGAATCCATCTTTCCATTTTGCAGTTCATTAACAGAATGGATTAATTTATCTATGGATTCTGTATTCTTAGAAGACATTCTCTCCGCCAGATGGTTGATTAAAAACCACAACACTGTGCTAACTATTAAAATGAATAAAAAATATAAAATAAATATAATACTTTTTATACTAATGGAATTTAAGGTGTAAACGTAGACAGGAGCTATGGACAAAGAACTTTTGTTTATATAGTAATTACCTTTTCCTAATTGTACATACTTTTCCTTATGGTAATACTTAGGGTTAAATTTATTCATTAATCCTTTTACAGAGTTGTTATTAGTAGCTATAATGCTATTATAATCATCTGTAACCACAGTTATTTCATTATCTTGTACAATTATTAGTTGCTGCATATCTTCTTCATATAATTGAAATATAATAAACCCAATGATTTGCGAAGACTCATTTACAATTGCTTTTCCAAAGGTATACACCGTACGCCTATTAAAAGGATAGTTTAAGGTATCCCTTTGACTTAATACCTCCTCTGGTTTTTCTTTAATCCTAGGAATAATGTTTCTTATGATAAATCTTTCTATATCAGAATCTGATGGGGTGGTAGTAGCCAAGAAAACCCCTTTGTTATCTACTACATGAAATACGCTTTTTACCTCTTGACTATTATTAAACTTATAAAATTCATCAAATACCAAATTACTATCTAATCTGGTATTTATAAGATTTTTTACTGCAGTGGATTTTGACATTTCTTTTGCTTCTTCATAATAGTTGGTGTAAACCTCGTCTAAGGAAGAAGTAATATTTTTTCCTGCTTCTTTAGTGTTATTAATTACATTTATCCGTAATGCCACTAACATAAATATAGAGAATAAGGCGAAAACTAATATTATAGGTATCATGGCATATCTTAAAAACAAATATTTAAGAGTTTCTTTAAAATTTCTAGTGGTTTTATTCATTTATTTTGCTCCTATTATGTATGTCCTCAGCCTTTTATGAGGCTTTAATTACATAGGCTCTCCAGTGATTATATTATATAACAAGGGTAAATCCGTATCAAAGGAATATAAATGGAAATATACTTATTATACAATATATAAGTGATAAATAATCCTCGTGAAATTATGACAATTAAATTCAAAGAGACCACCTGATAAACAGATGGTCTTTGACTTTACTACATTGTAACTTCTTTATTACCTGACACTTTAAAGAATATTAATAAAGAAACAATGGTTATAGCTGATAATATGGTTCCTAAAGCTGCTGCAACTCCATAGTTACCTCTGATAACTTCTGTATAAATTGCAATAGTCATGGTCTTACTTTTAGCAGTATATAATATAATGGAAGTGCTTAATTCACTAATTATAGTAATCCAACTGAGTATTGCTCCTGCTATAACTCCTGGCATCATCATAGGTAAGGTTATTTTAAAGAAGGTCTTTAAGTTTGATGCTCCAAGGCTTATGGCTGCTTCTTCTATGCTAACGCTAATTTGGTGCACTATGGCTGCACTGGATCTAATTGTATAGGGCAAACGCCTTATAACAAAGGCTATTACTAAAATTGCAGCTGTACCACTTAATAGTAAAGGTCTTTTATTGAAGCTAACCAATAATGCTATACCTAAAATAGATCCTGGTACTATATAAGGGAACATAGTTAAAATATCTAATAAATTAGTAATGGAGTTACGCCTTCTTACTGTGATGTATGCTATAAGTATAGCTAAGAAAACTATTATCCCTATAGAAATCAAAGCTAACACAAAGGTGTTTGTTATAGAATCTCCCACCTTGGAAAAAGCAGCATTATAGCTCTTTAAGGAGAATCCTTTGGTAAATATTCTGCCTGAAGTATTTAAAAAAGAGGTGTAAATTATGCTTAGTTGTGGTAATAAAGCTAAAATTGTGAATATATATACATACAAGTGAGCTAAGACATTTTTAACTCCTTTTTCTTTTTTAGGTTGTATTGGATGTAATGAGTTCATGGTAAAAGACTTTTTGTTGGATATATATTTTTGAGATAAGAAGATTATAGTTGCAAATATTATTACTATTACGCTAATAGCTGCTGCAAATCCGTCATCTCCGCCCATTTCACTAATAAACTCATTAAATATAAGTACCGGTACTGTTTTATATCCTTCTCCTATAAGCATAGGGGTACCAAAGTCAGCTAAAGCTCTCATAAATACTAGTAAAGATCCAGCTAATATGGTAGGTAGTATTAGAGGAATAGTTACTTTTAACATCTTCTTAATACCAGTACACCCCATGCTTTCTGCTGCTTCCAGCAGGGAGTTGTCTATACTTTTTAAAGCCCCAGATACATACATATATATTAGTGGAACTAATTGCAATGTAAGTACCAATAATATCCCCGTAAATCCATAAATATCTACGCTTTTAACATTCAGATACTTTTTTAAAATGTTTGTTATAGCACCGTTTCTACCTAACAATAGTATCCAAGAGTAAGCTCCTATAAAGGGAGGCTGCATAGAGGATATTATTATTAGGATTTGTATAAACTGTTTTCCTTTTATCTTGAAGGTAGTCATAATATAAGCTAATGGCGTAGCAATTAGTACACATAATAAGGTAACGCTTACTGTTACTTTAAGGCTGTTGAACAATGCCCCATAATAATAATTTTTACTAAAGAATTTCACAAAATAACTTAGAGAAAAGTTTCCTGTATTACCATCTATAAAACTTTTAATTAGTAGTGTAAATAGCGGAAATACTAATAATATTAAATAAAACAAGAATACAATGAGAGTGATTAAGCTCCAAATATCTAATTTTTTCTTATTAAACTTCATGTGCATCACCCTTTGTATAATTAATTTCTCCTTCACTGTCAAAAACATTTATCTTATGTTTTTTAACCTTTAGTCCAATTTTTGTACCAGGGGACATTATTTTTTCCACGGTGGATTCTTGAATAATTTCAACCTTTTCTCCTGTTTCTAATTCTGCAAAATAATGTGTATTTATGCCTAGGAATATACTGGAGGTAACAGTAGCTTCTATACCTTCTCCTGATTCTACAATGATAAATTCTTCTGGTCTTACAGAAACCTTCACTGGAATTTTATCAGAGTTTATATTAACTTTTAAATTTTCCATATCCTCTTCATAAGCATGGCTAAAGCTGACATGGTTTTTCCCATCCTTAGTTATAGCATTACAAGATAGTACGTTGGTTCCTCCAATAAAGGAAGCTACAAAAATATTAGCTGGCCTTTGATATACTTCTTGTGGTGTTCCAATCTGCTGTATTATTCCTAATTTCATTACTGCTATTCTATCAGATACCGCCATGGCTTCTTCTTGGTCATGGGTAACATAAACCGTGGTAATACCTATCTCATTTTGAATTTCTTTAATTACATTTCTCATTTCGATTCTTAACTTGGCATCTAGGTTAGATAAAGGTTCGTCCATTAATAACACATCAGGATTAATAACTATAGCACGAGCTAAAGCTACACGCTGTTGCTGACCTCCAGATAAGTTTTCTGGTAGTCTGTCCTTGTATTCTTCAATCTTTACCAGCTTTATCATCTCATCTACTCTTTTTGTAATCTCATCCTTTGGAACTTTACGGTTTTGCAAACCAAAGGCTACATTTTCTTTTACAGTGAGATGAGGAAAAACTGCATAGTTTTGGAACACCATCCCGATATTTCTCTTACCAGGAGCCATTTCATTAATCACCTTGTCATTGAAACTAATGGTTCCTCCTTCAATACTATTAAATCCAGCTATCATTCTAAGCAATGTGGTTTTACCACAACCAGAAGGTCCTAGTAAGGTGAAAAACTCACCATTTTTTATCTCTAAGTTCAAGTCTGGTATTACAATATTTTCTCCGTATTTTTTAAGCACATTTTCACATTTAATTGATATACTCAAGTTTATTCACCTTCTAACTTTGTTTATTTGTGTATTATTTCTTATTACTTGTAAATATTTCTGTGTATTTTTTTACTATTTCAGATTTATGCTTGTTTACATAATCATGATCTTCATTTAGTAGCTTTATTTCCTTCATTGGAGTCATATAGCTTCCTACTTCTGCATCTTTTCTAAGAGGTCTATTAGTTAATTGTGAACCAAAAGCATCTTGAGCTTTTTTAGATATTATAAAGTCAATAAATTTCTTAGCATTGTCCATATTCTTAGAACCTTTTAATATTCCAGCAGTACCATCTAAAAATACAGCACCTTCCTTGGGATATACAATTTTTACAGGTGCTCCACTTCTTACATAACTTGCAGATGGATCTTCATAAGTTAAAGCTACCACGTATTCTCCATCAGCTACGCTCTTATGGGCAGCTCCAGAACCACTAGCTACTTTACCATCAAGGTTTGCAGTAAGTTTTTTAACGTAGTCCCAACCCTTATCAGAGGTATAATCTCCACCCACTGCTAATAGCATATTGGTCAATTGAGCAAAGGCTGAACTTGAGCTTGCTGGGTCAGCAGAAGCAATTTTACCTTTTAAGGCTGGATTTAGTAAGTCTTCGTACCCCTCTATCTTAATGTTTCCAACAAGGTTCTTATTTACGAGAAGAACGCTTCCGTCAGCTACATAGGAGGTAAAGCTTCCTGTACTGTTTTGATGTCCTTCTAATAAATCCTTATCATTAGGCGAAACATATTTTTCAAACAAATCTATATTTTGTACAAATTGAGCTCTTGAACCTCCAAAAAGCACATCGGCATATGGCTTGTCTTTTTCTGATTGTAGACGTTTAATAAGTTCTCCTGTTCCTGCGCTAACGAGTTCAACTTTTATTCCTGTTTCTTTTTCAAACATTGGTACAATTGTATTTATTATATCTTCACTATTTGGGGAATAAACCACAAGTTTTTTGGAGTCTTTTGTATCACCGGCCTTTTCTCCTCCTCCGCAGCCAACAAGTGTTCCTAAACTTAGAGCTACAGCTGTTACTAAAGCAATAATTTTTTTCATTTTATACTCCTCCTAACAATTTGTTAACGTTTTCTTGTATTTATTTTAATAAAAATATGTATTCATTGAAATGTCAAAATTCATAAACATAGTGTAAAATACATAAATAAAATATAAACAAATTAAAAAGCACAGTAAAAACTGTGCTTTTTAATTATATTAAGTTTATATTTTAAAGCTCTGAACCATGGTATTAAGCTTTTGAGCAAGCTCAGACTGATTTTGAGCAGCTTTTGCTACATCATTAACAGCTATGGTTATTTCATTTATATTGTTTAATATCTCCTCAGAACCTGATGCAGATTCCTCTGCTGTAGCAGATACATTTTGAATTGCTCCGCTTACTTGATCTATAACTTCGCTCATTTGTTTAGTAGATGCTGCTATGTCCTCAGACATTTCACTTACAAATTCTGCATCCTTCTCGTATTGAACACCAGTGCTCATAAGTAATTCAAAGCTTGGTTTTACACTGTTGGCCATAAAGTCTAAAACTTCTTGTCCACTTTGAGATAAGTTATTAAATGCAGATTGCACCTGCATTACCATAGTTTGAATGTTTGCTACTGCTTCTGCAGATTGTTCTGCAAGCTTCCTTACCTCTTCTGAAACCACAGCAAAGCCTCTACCCTGCTCTCCTGCTCTTGCAGCTTCAATGGCAGCATTTAGAGCTAAAAGGTTAGTTTGTGTAGCTATATTTCCAATGGAATCCGCCATGGTTTTTACTTCTTCCACAATTCTACCTTCTTCAATAGCTTTTATTATATTTGCACGTTTTTCATCATAGATAATATTTCCTTCTTGAATATTCTTGGTTGCTTTTTCTTTTACATCAAAAGCACGAGTTTTAATTGCTTTTACTGAAACATCCGCATCCTTAGCCTTGTTATTAAGCTCATTTATAGTTGCTCCTATCTCTTCTGTTGAGGCACTTACTTCTTCAGTAGTAGCACTTAAATCTTGGGCACCTTTAGCTATTTGCTCACTAGACTCGCTAGCTACTTCCATTCTTGAAGATATCTCCTGGGTGGTAGCTGATAACTCCTCACTGGTAGCGCTAATATCACTAGCACTTCCTATTATCTCTGATATTAAATTTCTCATATTGCTTCCTGCTTGATTAAGAGCTTTAGCCATGTTGCCTATTTCATCCTTAGAATCAATATTTATACTTTGAGTCAAGTCACCTTCACCAATAGCCTTTGCAAAGGATAGTACGTGTACAATTTGTTTTGAAATTATTATAGCTATAATTAATCCTAAAATTATTGCTATAACTACTCCCACTGAAATCACAGCAATGGTTATGTATAAAGATCTTTTGTATGTAGCATTATTATCATTATATGAATTATCCGCATCATCTGTATTTAATTTTATTAACTTATCTAAATCCTCATATACTTTAGTTCTTGCCTCAGTAACCTTTGAATAACTGGCATCTGCTTCTTTGTATTTCTTTTCATCGCTATACTTTATTAATAAGCTACTAGCATTATTATATGCCTCTAAATTATTTTTAAACTGAGTCATTATAGGCTTTTCTGCTTCACTTATCAAGGTTTTCTCATATTTTTCTAAAATTTGCTTGTTGTCATTTTGTATTTTATCTATATCCTTTTTAAGGGCATCATTTTGCTGCTCATCATTTTGTACATATACAATTCTTAATAAACTTGCACGTAAATCTGCTATATTTTGCTTAACAGTGGTTAATGTTTTAATACTTTCTAGATTATAGTCATGCATTAAAACAGCATTTTTATTTATCTTTTTCATATTATTTATGCCGAAAAAACCTACTACTCCAATAAACATTGCTACTAAAATAAATGCTGATATTAATTTTTGTTTCATTTTTAAATTGTTAAACCACTTCATAAGAACACTCCCCATCAAATTTTGATACTATTTTTTTCGACAGTTTTCCCCATTACTTGATATTTATATTGAAAATATTTTTTGTTGTTTTTTTAAAGAATCTATTTAAGCTAAATTTAAATAGGAAATAAAGTTCTTAGGATCAATAATTAGAGACAATAACTTTTACTAATAGTTACTATCAGCTATTCTAATAGAACTTTCAAAGGTTATTTAAAAAAGTTATTGAATATTACTACTAAAGAAGTTTTATAAGGAGATGAAAATAATGAAAGCAAAAAACAATTTAAATCAACTTATTTTTATAAGCTTTTTAGTTATGTTTTCAGCTCAAATATATATAAAATTATTTGTTAACCATTTCAATATATCCTTTGGAATTATAATTCTAATAATACTGCTATATATGATTGAAATAGATAATAAAATAATGGTAGCTGTCATCTCTTCTTTCTTTGTATATATAATAAGGATCTTAGTTTATTTTTTAGAAAACATCGAAATAGAATCTGCTCTTAAATTGGGTATACGCAATCATTTCCCGGAATTCATATTTTACTTAGTTTATATAACTATATATTTTATTATTATTAATATTAAAAATAAAAATTTAAATTATCTTTTACCTAAACTCATTATCTGTGATTTTTTTGCTAACTTTACTGAAATGTATATTCGGCATACTATTTATTTAGAGAATTTTAATCTTAACATGATAATAGGACTGCTGTTTGTTGCATTTTTAAGATCTACATTAATATGGGTTATGATAAATTTAATGATTAAATATAATACTACCCTTCTAAAAAAAGAACATACAGAAAGATATATAAAACTGTTAGCATCAAATTCTACTTTAAAAAGTGAGGTTTATCTTATGGAAAAATCTATGGATAATATTGAAAATACCATGGGTAAATCTTATAAATTATATATGGATATCAGTGAAAAGGATTTAGATGATGACTTAAAAAAAGAAATTATGGAAATCACAAAGGACATCCATGAGATAAAAAAAGAATTTAATTTAATAGTTAGAGGTGTAAACGAATTAACAAATACAAAAGAGCTTAAAGACAGTATGGATTATTATGCAATACTAGATATATTAAAACACATGATAAATATAGAGTTAAAAAATACAAATATAACCTTTAACATCGAAAAAGGAGAAAATTTCAATACAATATATCATTACTATTTAATATCTATCTTTAGAAATATAATTATGAATGGCATCGACGCCTTAAAAGATAAGGATAATGGATTTATATATTTAAATCACAATTCTATGGAAATTGATAATATAGTGGGTCATTGTTTTGAAATTATAGATAATGGTGAAGGAATAGCTGATGAAGATAAAAAGTATATATTTAATCCAGGATTCTCTACTAAAATTAATTTTGAAACTGGGGATGTGAATCGCGGACTAGGATTAATCATAGTAAAGGATATAGTTGAAACTAAATTAAAGGGATTTGTAACACTAACATCTTCCAAAGGAAAAGGCACTAAGTTTATGATTTTTGTATCTAAAAACATTTTAGAGGAGGGTAGATTTTGAGAATACTAATAATAGATGATGATATAAATGTTCATAAGATTCTTAATAAGATAATAAATCATGAATGCTTGGGAGAAGTGATAAAAGATTCTGCTCTAAATGGAGAAGATGGGGGGTTTTTAATAGAAAAGGAAAAGCCGGATATTGTTATTGTGGATCTTTTAATGCCTGAAACAGATGGATTAGCTTTAGTTAAAGAATATAAGCCTAAATACCCTCATATTCAATATATAATGTTATCCCAAGTATCCACTAAAGATATGATAGCCAAAGCCTATGAAAATGGAATTGAGTTTTATATAAGTAAGCCTATAAATGCAGTTGAGGTTAAATCTGTTTTAAAGAAAGTAATTAATAGTGGTATTATGAAGAAAAAATTAGGCAATATAGACTCTGTATTAAAAAGGGAAGATGAGGGTAACTGTATATGTAAAATTAAAAGCATAATGAATAAATTAGGGATATTAGGTGAATCAGGCTGCGAAGACATAATAAAAAGTATAGAGTATATAATTGAAAATAATTCTGAAGATACCTATACTCTTAAAGAATTATTTAATGAAATATCCCTTAAACCTAAGTCAATAGAACAAAGAATAAGAAGAACAGCCTTTGTAGCTTTAAATAATATTGCTAATTTAGGACTAGAAGATTACATGAATGATACCTTTTTAGAATTTTCAAACTCCATTTTTAGTTTCGAAGAAGTAAAAAAAGAAATGGATTATATAAGAGGAAAAAGTCATGAGAAAGGATCCGTTAATGTTAAAAAATTTTTACAGGGAATAGCTTATTGTATTAACAAATAAAGGCTATCGGAAATTGTTATAATTATAACAAATTACTTTTTGAAACTTTCTGAAACTTTTTGAAATTCAGGCTATATAGTCTAAATAATCAATTAATTCTGTAAACGATTAGAGGACTTTAAGTCAAGGGAGGTTTCATATTGTGGAAATTGTTAAAGGAATGGGACTATTATTATTTACATTAGGATTATTTTCATTATTTAGTTTTAAAGCCCCTAAGGGAAGTAAAGCTATGTCAGGATTAGCAAATGCAGCAGTAGCAACCTTTTTAGTAGAAGCTATTCATAAATACATAAGCGGAGATTTTTTAAATCTTACTTTTCTAGGCAAAGTGGGATCAGTATCAGGATCTATGGGGGGAGTGGCAGCAGCTATTTTAGTGCCAATATCTATGGGAGTTAATCCCATTTATGCAGTGGTAGCAGGGGTAGCCTTAGGTGGATATGGCATATTACCTGGATTTATAGCTGGATATATCGTAGGTCTTATAGCTCCTATATTTGATAAAAAATTACCAGAAGGATTAAATACTATAGCAGGAGCTCTTTTAATAGCTCCCTTAGCAAGATTTATAGCAATGGGGGTATA
Source organism: Clostridium amylolyticum (assembly GCF_900142075.1). GTDB lineage: Bacteria > Bacillota > Clostridia > Clostridiales > Clostridiaceae > Clostridium_AA > Clostridium_AA amylolyticum. The sequence continues at coordinate 101,635 of NZ_FQZO01000010.1, read as the reverse complement.
TCCTATAGTTAATGGCACATTAGTTAATATAGGACAAATGATATCCCTAGCTGCACAGCAGTCACCACTAGTTATGGGATTCTTGCTTGGTGGAATAATGAAAGTAGTATGTACCTCTCCACTAAGTTCAATGGCAGTTACTGCTATGCTTGGACTACAAGGCTTAGCCATGGGAATTTCAGCTCTAGCCTGTGTTGGAGGCTCCTTTACAAACGGTATCATTTTTAAAAGACTTAGATTAGGTAATAAAAGTAATATAATAGCGGTAATGTTAGAACCTTTAACCCAAGCACCTATAGTAACTAAAAATCCTATTCCCATATACGGATCAAATATTTTAGGCGGAGGATTAGCAGGACTCTCAGCAGCTTATTTTAATATAGTAAATAATGCTCCAGGCACAGCATCTCCTATCCCCGGATTATTGGCCCCTTTTGGATTTAATGATCCTAAAAAAGTTCTTATAGCTCTTGCCTTTGCTATAATAGGAGGCTCCATAGGCGGACTGGTTGGTTCAGTTGTCTTTAAAGGCTTTGCTAATAAACAATGTGATTCGGATGAAATTCCTGTTAATAAAGTTAATGATGACATTGCTAACACTTTAAATACTAAGAAAAAAAATTCTTTAAATATTTTAAAATACTATAGAATAAAAAAAGCTAACTTGCAATAACAAGTTGAAATAATTTTTTAAGACCAAATTCGAAGCTACGCAGCATCGATAATATTCAGCTGCTCTTCGAAGAGGTTTTATCAAAATTAAACAGTTCCTATCTTTGTTTTAAGAAAAATAGGAACTGCTTACATATATTGTAGCTATTTTATTATATTTTTATCTAATCATTTTCTTTACACCGCTATAAGTAGCAAAGAAATATCCTCCATAAATTATAACTATAAATATTGTAGTTACTAATAAGTGATTTAGAATATTTACTGAACCAAAAATTTTAACTATTTGTCCAGCTATTTTAAGCCCTACTAAGGAGTGTATTAAGGCTAAGGATAAAGGTACCATAAAATAAATCCCTACTTGTATAAGCACTGATGAATTTATCATATTATCCTCTGCTCCAATTTTTCTTAGAAGTTTATATCTTTCTATATTATCTGCAGATTCTGATAGCTGCTGAAGAGCTAATAAAGCTGCAGATGTAATTAAGAAGATTACTCCAATATATATAGCTAAATAAGATATCATAGCTCCTAAACTAGCTGAATCTGCTAATAATCTTTCTTTGGTTATACTCATCACTCCATTTTTTTGATCTGTAATTACTTTCCTTATATCTTTAGTATATGTCTTTTCCATTTGCTGTTTATCACCCTTATAATTTAGACTTAAAAATGAATTAATAGGCATTAATCCTTCAGCTAATGAATCTTCTACTACAAAAGTGCAGTAGTTTCTTTTTATTAAATCATTAGAAATGGTAATCTCCATTGCGGGGTTTTTAGAAGGTTCTAATATTTTTCCGTTTACTTTTATCTTAGTTTTATTATCTAAAGCCTCTTTAAGTCCATCCATTAAGGTATTAATGTCTCCAAAGACTGCATATTCTCCTTTATTTAAAGTAATGCCTTCCTTTTGTAACATCTTCATTACATTATTATAATCAGATAATTTCATTATGGGTATTGTGCTATTTTGAGCCACTTCAAAATATGATTTATTCTTATCTGCTGCTTCCTTACTAAGATAATCTTTTATACCCATTTGATCATTTCCCATTTCATTCGTATAAGTATAGTAATTTATATAGTCATTTGAATACTTATTTATATCTATATTATTATTTTCTAAAAGTTTCTCTATAGGTACTTGTCCAAATCCAAATAATGTCGCATCATAATGAGTTAAATCTCTTATATCTTTATTTATTGCTTTATTAATACCTAAGCCTCCAGCCAAGGTACATATTGATATAAACAGCATTAAGCATATAAAGCTCATAGAAACAAAGGTTGTGTTAATTTTACTATTTATTTGTCTTAACATGAACATATTTAAATCCTTAAAATATCTCTTTTTATTGTATTGAAATACCTTTAGGAAAAATCCTGACAGAGAAAAGAAGAATAAAAATGTTCCAATTATTCCTAATATAATAGGAATTAATAAATCTGCATCAAGTATATCTAAACTCATATTTAGCATCTTAAAATAAGCTGCTGCAAGAATTATAACGCTAAGTATAAACACCACCACAGACCATTTTATGCTCTTTAGCTTAACCTTCTCATTCTTTTTACCCTGAGTCAATAAGTTAATAAGTTGCACTTTGCTTATGGAAACTGTATTAAATATAAATACAATAAAGTATATTATCAAAAAATAAGTAACTGTCTTAATGCAGGCTGCTAAGGAAAATATAAACTTAAACTGTTCTAATCTTACTTGAAATAATTTTGCTGTAAACACTGATATTCCTTGGGATAATATAATTCCTATAACTAACCCTATAACTAAAGATATGATTCCAATAATAATAGTTTCTACAAATAAAATTTTAGATATTTTCCCTTTTTCCATACCTAAAGTTAAATAAACACCAAATTCTTTCTTTCTTCTCTTAATAAGATAGTTATTGGCATATATAATTAAAAATCCTAGTATACAAGCAATAAATACTGAGGTTGCGCCCATAACCTTTTCTATCCTATCAAAGCCTTGTGCTTGGTATTCATTAAGCTTCATCATGACCTTTTGAGATTCTATGGAGTTAAAGGTATAAAATATACAAACCCCAAACACCAAGGTTAGAAAGTATATGGTATAATCTTTTAAACTTCTTTTCATATTCCTAGTGGCTAATTTAAAATACATCTCTTTGGTCACCTCCAAGAAGAGTCACAACTTCAATAATCCTATTGAAAAATTCTTTTCTTGAATCCTTTCCACGAATTATTTCATTAAATATTTTACCGTCTTTTATAAATAGTATCCTTTTAGCATAGCTAGCTGCGAAAGCATCATGAGTTACCATCATAATAGTGGCATTCATGGAAGAGTTTAAGCTTTCCATACTATCAAGAAGCACCTTAGCTGACTTTGAATCTAAAGCACCTGTAGGCTCATCTGCTAATATCAAGGATGGGTTTGTTATAATAGCTCTAGCTGCTGCCACCCTTTGCTTTTGTCCGCCTGACATCTCATAAGGGAATTTATTTAAAACCTCTGAAATATTGAGTTTTTCTGAAATATCAATGATTCGCTTATGAATTTCTTTATGATCCCTCTTTAAAATTGCTAAAGCCAAAGCTATATTTTCATAGGCGGTTAGGGTATCTAATAAATTGAAATCCTGAAATATAAATCCTAGCTCTTCTCTCCTAAAGGCTGCTATCTTTTTACTATTTAATTTAGTAAGCTCCTGATCTCCTATATAAATATACCCACTAGTTACCTTATCTATGGTAGAAATGCAGTTTAAAAGTGTGGTTTTACCGCTACCAGAGGCTCCCATTACCCCTACAAACTCTCCTTGTTCTACCTTAAAGCTTATATTATTGATAGCTTTTGTGATATTATTTTTACTTCCATAATATTTTTCTATATTAACAACTTTTAAAATTTCCTTGCTCATAATTTCCTCCCTGTATTTCCTACTGTTATTCTTATAGGTACCTTATAGCTATATGTTATATTTTTTTATTAAACTTAACCATAGAATAACACAACATGAACCTTACATTTTTGTCATATTTCTAGAAATAAAAAAGGCCTGTCAATTTTACTTCTGTAATTTTTGACATAGCCTTAATTATTCAAATGTATACATATTATTCTTGGGGAAGAGAAGTGATACCTGAGTACCTTGATTTTCTTTAGATTGAATAGAAATTGATAAACCTAGTTTTGCACAAAGTTTTTTACATAAATACAAGCCGATACCAGTAGATTCTTTAAATACTCTTCCATTGTCTCCTGTAAATCCCTTATCAAAGGCTTTTTCTAAAGCTTTTTCGTTCATACCTACTCCATTATCAATGATATGGAGAATTAAGCCTTGTTCTATTTCTTCACAAGTTAGTTTTAAACTTCTTTTTTCTTTGTTCATATATTTAATAGAATTTCCTACGATTTGATGTAAAATAAACTCCAACCATTTTTTATCGCAATAAATATCCCTATCACAGTCTTCAATACTAACCTTAATGCCTTTCTCTATTAATGCATTTGAATTTCTAATTATAACGGAACTAATACTATCTTTAAGGCTTATCTTCTTAATTATATAATCCTTTTCTACTTCAGAACTCCTACTATAAAAAAGGGCTTGTTCTATATAATTCTCCAGTTTTTCTACTTCTTCTAAAATGCTATCTGTAACCTTAGACTTATTATTCTCTATTAATAACTTTGTTGCTGCTATAGGTGTCTTAACTTCATGCACCCAAAGTTCTATATATTCTTTATACTCTTGCTTGTCATTAACAAATCTGGCTATTTCATCATTCATAGATTTATCCGTTTGAGTTAATATATCATATAAAACTTTACCTTCTAAAAAATCCCCTTCATCTATGAGCTGAGATATTAAATATTTTTTATCCAAAGAATCTAAGGTATTATAAACCTTACCATAGTATTTCTTTTTATTATAGTAATCATATATATAATAGCTTAAGGAAGCTAAGAAGTTTAATATTACAGTAAATATTATGGCATAAGTGTCCACTCTTAGAGCTCTTAAAAGCGTAGAGGTAAAAAAAAGTACTATTAAGTTTGTTGCTATAAAAATCTCCTTATCCTTAAAATATTCTAATGCATTCATATTAATAAATAACCTTGTCCCCTCTTAGTTTGAAGATAATCTAATGCTCCTATTTCCTCAAGTTTTTTTCTTAATCTATTTATATTAACAGTTAAGGTATTATCATCTACAAACTCCTCTGACTGCCATAAAATCTTCATAAGCTCATTTCTAGAAACGATTTTACCTTTACTAATCATTAGCGTATTTAGAATCTTGCTTTCATTTTTAGTAAGTTCTAATTTATTATTATTAAATTCCACTTCACTGGTAGCTCTATTATAGTAGATTCCTCTATACTCTAAAATATCCATTTCAATATTTCCATAGGTTCTTCTAAGAATAGATGCAATTCTAGCAAGCAAAATCTCAGTATTATAAGGCTTGGTTATAAAATCATCAGCGCCTAAGTTCATACTCATAAGCTCATCTAACTCACTATCCCTACTGGTAACCACTATAATGGGTACATTGGATAACTTTCTAATTTCCCTGCATACATAATACCCATCGAAATAAGGTAAATTAATATCTAACAAAATAATGCTAGGTTTTTCTTCCAAAGCCTTTTCCACAATACTTTCAAAATCAGTAGAAAAGCTGCATTCATAACCATATCTACCTAAAAATGTAGCAAGCTCATTTCTTATCTTTTCATCATCTTCAATAAAAAATATTTTTTCCAAGATACTCTCTCCTAGGATTTATTATAGTAAATTATATCATATTAACTTTTTCATATAAAATCATAAATCTTGATTTATAATAAACACCTTTACTTATCTTTTAAGGGTTAATCATTTTTATTTTTCCAATCATATTCAGTTCTACTCTGGCTAATAGCATTTTTAATAATCCCTTGTATATCATCTAAACTTTCCTTTATAGCATGTTTAACTGCTATTTTTATTATAAAGTAGGTGATATAAAGACACGCAAATATCAGCGGCAAAAGTAATATTATTTGAAACAAATTTATTCCTCCTTAAACTTATAGTAATTGAGCTTTTGCTATTTCTATTACTTCCTTTTTATTTCTCATAAATTCTTCTCCTTTATATTAATCCATAGTTTTATATTTATTAAACCAGCCCTATACCATTATTATACTCTATATACAGTAAAAGCCACGCTAAATTTATACTTAACATGACCATTATGATCTAAATATATAATTCACCTTTTAATACAACTTTTGCTTGACCAATTAACTCTACTCTGTTTCCTGTCAATATTCTTAATGTAATCTCCCCACCTCTGTCAGAAGCTTGATATGCCTTCATTTCATCTTTGTTTAATATCTTACTCCAATATGCTGCTAGTAATGTATGAACTGAACCAGTAACTGGATCCTCATTAACTCCTGCCCAGGGATTAAAATACCTGGATATAAAATCATATTTTTCGTTTCCTATACAGGTAACCCCAACCCCCTTTACATTCCTTTCAAATTCTAGCTCTTTCATCTTTTCAAAGTTAGGGGTTAACTTTAACACTTCATTTTCTGTTTTTAAATGAATAATCAATTTATTTGTGTTTTTTCCAATTACAGCGTTTTCATAACTTTCTATCCCCATAGCTTCTAAAATATCTTTAGATAAATCAACATTTAATGGTTCATCAATGGGAAAATCAAGAGCAATTCCTTTATCATTTTTATTAGCAATAAGCCTGCCGCTTTTCGTTTCATACATAATCTTTTCATTTTTGATTCCTATATTATTAAATAGTATTTCTGAAGCAGCAATTGTTCCATGACCGCATAAATCGACTTCATATTTTGGAGTAAACCACCTTAATGAAAATATACTTGTACTATTTATCTGACTAGCTTCAAGTGATTGAACAAAAGCAGTTTCTGATAAATTCATTTCTCTAGCAATTAACTGCATGTATTTATCCTCAATTGATTCTTTTAAAATGCATACACCTGCTGGATTGCCTTTAAAACATTCATTTGTAAATGCATCAACTTGATATACTTGTATTACTTTCATTATTATATCCTCCCAATGCTAGTCGTTATTATTAGTTTTCTATAGCTCTTTTCCACTCATTATAAAAATCACTAATGGTTTTATAGCGCTAATGCCTGTAATGACTTTTATATTTTTTGTAATTCTAAATAACTTTAAATGATAATTATACCATTACAACTTTATAAATATATTCTATAACCATCTTCCAAATCCTTCAAAACTATTATGTGTTTCTTTTAGATGTAAATCATCTCTAATAAAATTTCTTATTTTTTCCTCAAGCCTTATCACTATACTTCCTTGCCAAGATAAAAAGCCAGAGCTTTAATAAGGCTTTTAACCCTATTTTTCTCTGACTTTTAATATAGTTTACTATTTTTTCTTTTTAATAATCATATAAACAGGTATTCCCATGATAGTTACAACTATTCCAAATAACGCATGCTTTGTGTCCGTAATTAAAGTACTGATTAGTATATATATCCCACCTGCAATGCCTATTATAGGTATTATTGGATATAGGGGAACAGTATAAGGCCTTGGTAAATGTTTAAGCTTTGTTCTTAAGATGAATATTCCTCCTACAGTCATTACAAAGAATATCCACATTGCAAATACCGCAAGATTAGTAAGGGTATCAAAAGACCCGCTTAGAACATACAAGGAGGCAAGTACTACTTCAAAAACAAAAGCATTTATAGGTGTAACATATTTATCACTAAGTTTTCCAAAGAACTTAGGAAAAGGAAACAAATTATCCTGGGCCATAGCATATGGAACTCTAACCCCTGTCATTAAATATCCGTTCAAAGCACCAAATATAGAAATCATTATCCCTGCTGCAATTAATGAAGCACCAGCATTTCCAAATAATATAACTGCTGCATCAGAAGCCGCCTTATCAGACCCAATAACCTTTGAAACCGGCATTATATTGACGATAGCTACATTAATTAAGATATATACTATAATAGTTATGGACAATCCTAGGATTATTGCTCTTGGCAAATCTTTCTTAGGTCTTTTTAGTTCTCCTGCCATATTACCTACAGAAATCCAACCATCATATGCCCATAAAGTTCCTAATATAGCGGTTCCAAAACCTGCAATTCCTACAGAGGTACCAGTGGAAACCACTGGATTTGTAAGGCTATGAGCCTCTCCTTTTATTAAACCGAATATAATGATTACAATTATAGGAATCAACTTACCAATGGTAGAAAATAATTGCACCTTACTGCCTAGCTTAGTGGAAATAACATTTATAAGCATTATAAAAAATAATATAAATACCGCAAGAAATTTTTGCTGAAGTGCTGTTATTTTAACAAAATAGGTAGCCTGTGTAACGAAGACTATAGATAAAGCCGCTGCAACCCCTGGCACATATATTAAAGTTTGCATCCATCCAAATAAGAAAGCCCATTTATCACTGTAGAGTTCTTTTATATATACAAACATCCCTCCAGTCTTTGGAATGGCAGCTGCAATTTCCGCTACAGTAAGGGCTGATGCCATGGTGATAATTCCTCCTACCACCCAAGCTAAAACCCCTAAAGTTGGTGTTCCTGCATTTTTAAATACCATAGAGGCCTTAAAGAAAATCCCTGAACCTATTACTACTCCAATTACCATGGTCATAGCTTCTAATAATCCTATTTCCTTCTTAAGTACATTATTTTTAATTTCAACCTTTTGTTCCTTTACTACTCCCATCAATTCACCATCCTGATAAAGATTCATCATTAGTTTTTTACTTAACTTAATAAGTATAGCTTTAATGAAAAATAATTTCTATAATTATTTTTCAAAATTATTTTATCATGAATGGCTTTATTATAAACTATGCATTTTACTGGAAATTTATCAAAAAGTTAGTTTTGATTTATATATTATTTTTATCATATTTATCCATTAACCTCACATCACATCAAAATATGTTTTTTGTCCATTTTTATAATTCTTTATAGTATCAACATTTTTAGGTTTCTTAATTTTATATAACACTCTGTGATCAATTTATTTAACCTTATAATCCTCATTTTATTACACCCTCCTATAACTATTAAAATAATACTTATAATTACCATAATAAAAACAATTTTTCACTCATAACCCTCATTATTTTCTTACAAACCCTTACTTTTATTATATACTAATTATAGTTTTGTTACATACATTCATAATTATTACATTATCAGCACATTTATATAAATAAAAAATAATGAAGGAATATAGGGAAAATCTCCCTATTTCCTCCATTATTGATAGAACGACTTTAATTATGAACATATATTATTAATCTATGGATAAAGTTTACTATTTTAAATACATCTTTTATCTTATCTCAAGATCAATACGCACCATATTATTACGACAATTATGTTGAGATTGAGCCATGGCATAATCTGATGAACGTATATAAATAGTATCAGTCTGTGCCCAACTCGAGTCAGAATCTTCAGCAAGTCTATAAAAAATTCCGCCTCTTATTCCTTGTATGACTACACTAGCATATCCATCATTTGAACCAGTATACCCTAGGACATATATACCATTTTTAGTAAATGTTTTTTTTACACCATAATCCGTAAAGGCAGCTTTTGCAGCTAATGGAGAAAAGCATAAAAGTCCTAAAGCTAGTGTAAATGATAATAATTTAAATTTTTTCATAATATCACTCCTTTTAAATATTAGTTAGGATCTGACGGTTAAGAATAGTTTTTTATTGGTCATCCTATTTAAATATACCTATTCAGTCAGAAACTAATTTGATATTTTAACAAGCTTGTTACGTATAGTCTTATGACTATAAATATACAATTATGTTATAGCCTATCATTTAAGACAATAAAAATCTCACTTTCTTAAAGATATCATTTTTCGCTTAGCAATAAAATGTTATATTTAAAAAATATACAAAAAGGCAAAGAATATCTCTTCAATTATAGGCTTTATAACCTCTAACTTCTCTCACCCATATTTCTTTCTATTCACAGATAAAAGCAACTCTTTTATGACTTTTTCTGTTCTTATATTCCTTTAGGTGTATATAGATTAAAAGGTTTTAATCTTTTTAGATTATAATAGTTTTACTAACTGAATCTAATTCAACTATTTTATATAACTATTTACTATCTTTTTTCTTAATTCTTTATGCAAATTTAGTTTAAAACTTTATTTATTAGTAAATTTCAACTCATAAGTATAATCATACATAATTTCATCATTCTTCTTAAATTCTATAGTCCAGTCACCTTCTACCCACTTTGTAACAATTTCTTTAGATTTAAATTCTTCTCCACCTTTTACTACACCTTCTAATACTATCACATTGTTTGGATCAGTAACTTTATAATGTAAATCTTCTTTTGATTCTAAGTTTAGCAATGAAACTTTTAGCCTTGCTTTTCTAAATTTTTTGTCTGCTGTAATTTTAGATGATTTACTATTTATTGTACTTCCGTTTTCCCTCACACCGCCAATATCATTTCTATTTTTAGCTGAAAAAAGGTACCAAATACCCACAGATAGTATTATTAATACTATTAAAATTAATATATTCTTCTTATACCTCATGCACCTCTCTCCTAACATCTGAAACTATTCTTCCATCTTCAATACTGATTATCCTATTGCAATAGTTAGCTATATTAACGTCATGAGTTACTATTATAATTGTCTTACCTTCCTTATTTAACCCTTGGAATATATCCATTACTTCTTTTGAAGTGTTTGAATCCAACGCCCCTGTTGGCTCATCTGCAAGAATAACATGGGGGTTATTAACTAAAGCTCTAGCTATGGCAACCCTTTGATTTTGTCCTCCTGATAGCTCCTTTGGCGTAACTTTTTCCTTGTCAGATATATTAAGCTTTTCTAATATATCTACAATTAAAGCCTTTCTTTTTGACTTTTTAACCTTTGCATACTCTAAGGGTATCTCAATATTTTCAAAGGAGGTGTAGTCATTTATAAGTGCAAAATACTGAACCACAAATCCAAAATTCTTATTTCTAAGCTCAGCCTTTACTTTATCTTTAATATTACCTATATCTTGTCCATTTAATTTATAGGTTCCTTCTGTACATTTATCTAGTAATCCCAAAATATTTAGTAATGTGGATTTACCTGAACCTGATGTGCCTACAATGGCTATAAATTCACCTTCGGTAATTTCAATATTTATATTTTTTAATGCTTCAACTGCAATTTTTCCATTATTATATGTCTTGGACACATTTTCTAAACTTATAAGCACTACTCACGCCCCCTTAACAATTGATCTATATTAATTCTTAAAACCTTTGTGACCGGTATTATAGATATTGATATGCTAATGATAACTGCATATAGGATTGATTCATATAAATCCGAGATTTCCATTTTATAAGGAACGTAAACAGTCCTAAATATATATGCAACAACAAAGCTTATAATAATTTGGATAGAAACTTCTATAAAAGTTCTCTTTGCTATATCTGATATTGTGCCTCCACTCATTAAATGAACTCCAAATTCTGAAAGTCTTTTGTTTATTGAGTATAGTAAGGATGATATAAAGCCCACAGAGGAAAACAGTAATACTACAATAAAAGTTATATTATTTATTCTTCTCTGAGTTTTTATACCTTTTTCTATATCCTTTAAATTATCATCTACTAAATTCACCTGAGTTGAAATATTCATCTCATTAAAATCTTTTTCAACACTTTCTTTAAAGTTCTTTAAATTAGAAGCCTTTCTCCCAAAAAATATTTTTGCATCAAAGTTTTCCAAGTTACTTTCTCCAACTTTAGGAATTATAAAATAACTATTAGTGTTCACAATATCATATACACCTGTAGCACCAAAAACAGACAAATTTTCTTTTAGTACTCCAATAACTTTAAATTTCTTACTCTTATCATTATTTAATCCTTGAAAAACATCTCCCACCTTGAAATGCTTTGATAACTCTTTTCCTACAAGCACTGGAACATATTCATTTTCTTTATATAGAAAATCTTTTTCTTCTAAACCTCTTCCCTCTGAAACTTCAAGTTTAAAATACTTATACCCATTATGATCTAACTCAATTTTTCCAGCATCATAATAATTATTACTACGCATTGACTGTAAAAAGATTTCTGAAAGATTGTTTATAGAACTATTTTTATCTATATATAAAAATCCCTTACTCGAAGTAATATAGTTATAGCCCTTTTCATTAATATATTTCGAAATTTTTTCTTTTATATCAGAATTATTCATATTTCTTATATCATTTAAATCAAAAATAGTAAACATATCGTTGCTATCTTCATATATTCTATCAATGTCCTTTAAGGTTTTAGCTGTACCGTTTTTTACTTCAATCAAGGTAAACATTAAAAAAAAAGCTAATGCTATCTGCAGCACTATAAAAAAAGTTGTGGTTGTCTTTTTTACTAATTGTAAAAGAGCATATTTAAAATTAATCATAATTATCTCTCCCTAATTATTTCAGATGGTTCTCTTTTTAATATTCCCAAAGTAGATATTATGGCAAATATTAAACCTAATATTGAAGCAAAGACAATCAACAAAAGTGTTATAATTATAAGATAATCTTTATCCATAGCAACGTTTATTAAATCCATATTTGAAATATAGCTTTTTAACCCTAGATTTATAATTACAGTTAATATGGTTGAAAAAAATACAACTGACAAATAATCCTTAATAATACTAAATACCATTTTTATGTTGCTAGCACCATAAATCCTGCGAACACCAATTTCTTTTGTCTTCTTTTGAATCCAGAAAAAACTTGCTAATATGGTATTTAGAATTAAGGCTGCTAACATAAGCATAAATTTATCTATTAAACTTTTATACTGCTTTAAAACTCCTGATAAATGGTCTGATGTATTCATCATAGGACTTTCTATTGAGAATAATTTTCCAGTATCAGAATTCTCAAAAGAAGATTTTAAAGAATTTAGATCTTGTATGACACTACCGTTATAATTATCATACTGCATATTATTAACACTAAGTTTATTATCCGCTAAAGCGTTAAAATTTAACATTAAGCTATTATCGAAATATCCCTTTCCACTTTTAAATACACCTATTACCTTAAAGGATATCCCTTTAAAGTTTATATATTTTTCTTCTTTTTCTTCATAGGTTTCTTCTAAATAACTTTCTCCTATAACAGCTACAGGATTGTTTGATTTAAAGTCTTCTATATTAAAAAATCTTCCACTTTTTATTTTAGGTGGGGTACCAAATAATTTATCATTAAAATATACCCACTTAGCAGTTAATTTTAAATCTTCATTATATACATCATTGGATAAAATAATAGTTCCTTTATTATTTGAAAGTTCATTAAATATCAGTTTAATATTTTCTGGATTAAGTTCCCTTATATATATTTCTTTGTAGTCTTGAGATAAAAAGCTATCAATATTTTTATTGAATTGTCTTTGGGATAGTATAACAGTTGCTACCAAAGTAAAAAATATAAAAATTGTAGTAAAAATAATTACTAATCCTGTAGAATTCTTTATGTTTCTGTAAATAGTTCTCAACTCCCACCCTCCTCTTAATGGAATAGGAGGAAAATAAACATTTCATTTTCCTCCTCTAACATTATATTGTCTTGCAACTTTATCAAGAATGATTCTTTAAGTTTAACAAATTAAATATGTTGAACATCCAGTATTAGAGGTTATCCACCTTTTTAATTTATGATTTTATCTTACTTCAGTACGTGCACTATCAGTTCTACAATCATGATAGCAAAAAACAGTAGGATTTTCCCATTCAGGTGCAAAAATAGTACTTGTTTGTGCCCAATTCGTGCCAGTATCAGAAATAAGAAGTTTTGTCTTACCGAATTTAACTCCATATACTCCTACCGCAGCATATCCATCATTTGAACCAGTAAACCCCAAAACGTATACTCCAGTTGAAGTAAATGTTGCCTTATTCCCCTTATCTGTAAAGCTAGCTTTTGCAACCAATGGAGTAGAGCATAATAGCCCTAAAGCTAGTGTACATGCTATTAATTTTAATTTTCTCATAAAAACCCTCCTTCTAAATATTAACTTGGATTTAACCATTAAGAATAATTCTCTATTAGTTTGTCCAAATTGCATGTAACAATTTAGTTAACAACTAAAAATTCATGTAACAAGCTTGTTATATATATGTTACCACTACAAATATGTTATTTTTGTTATAACCTGTCATTAAAAAAAATAAAAAACCGACATTTTTCTCAAAATCTAAATTTATTTTATAAGCTAGAACAAATCTGTTATAAACTTCCTCGCTGTTTAGTGATTTTAGATCCAATAACGGCCTTCTTCTTGAAATGAAGTTAATAACTCTTTTATTGTACTTTCATTAAATTTCATTTATATTTACTCCATTGAGCCATGTTCTCAACTTCTCAACGGTAACATTCAACCCCTTTGAAAATTCCACATAAACATTTGCTCACCATTATTTTACAGCTTCATTATATTAACTAGGTTATTTACATTATTTTTCTTTATTGCTATTTACGTATATACATAATCCCCCCCATCATTGGTGAATACTATAATATGGAGTCCTTCTAGTATTATATAAATTTAAATTATAGTTGTTACCTATTTGTAAATTTCAACTCATATCTATACTTATATAAAACATTGTCACTCTTTTCAAATTCTATAGTCCAATCTCCTTTTACCACACCTTCTAATATTATTTCATTATTTGGAGCAATAACTTTATAGTGTAAATCTTCTTTTGATTCTAAGTTTTTTAGTAATAACTTTAGTCTTGCTTTTTTAAATTCCCTATCTGCTTTAACTCTAGCTGATTTACTATTTATTGTACTTCCATTTTGCCCACCCCACCAATATCATTCCTATTGTTAGGTGTAGCGCAATAACAGATACCTAAATAAAATAATATTAGTACTAGTAAATTAATTTTTATATACTTGTCTCCCTTTTCTTCATAGGTTTCATTTAAATAACTTTCTCCTATAACGGCTACAGGATTATTAGATTTAAAGTCCTCTCTATTAAAAAATCTTCCACTTTTCATTTTTGGTGGGGTACCAAATAATTTATCATTAAAATATACCCACTTAGCAGTTAATTTTGAACTTTCATTATATACATCATTAGCTAAAATTATGGCCCCTTTATTTTTCGACAGTTCCTTAAAAATTGTTTCAAGATTTTCCGGATTAAGGTCATTTATAAATATACTTCTGTAGTTTTTAGATAAGAAGCTATCAATGTTTTCGTTAAATTGCTTTTGAGATAATATAGCCGTGGCTACTAAAGTAAAAAACATAAAAATTGTGGTAAAAATTATTATTAGTCCTGTAGAGTTCTTTATATTTCTATAAATAGTTCTCAACTTCTTCTCCTCCTTTAACTATTAGTTACACATTAACTATTAAGAACAACTTTCTATGGGTTTCTCTTATTTACATGTAACTATCCTTTACCGCTTTAATATTTGAAAAAGCTTATTATATATAATCTTATCATTATAAATATGTTATTTCTGTCATAACTTGTCATTTTGACAAAACAAAAAACGACACATTTATTCAAATGTGCCGTGAATACATAAAAAACAAGACTTACTTTTTTATATCCCAAGTTGAAATGGGCTTTAAGTTTTTAGACAGTTTCCTAAATTCAGCAAAGTAACTTTTCAATACTTCTGAATCAATGGTAATCTGCTTCTCACTATTTTCTGAATTAGACCCATAACTTTGATACATTACAGTAAATTTGCCATCATCCTGCTTGTATATACTAAACCATCTATCTCCTAAAGCTAGCATCTCTATATGTTCTAATGTTTGTTTACCTGTTTTATTCTTATCCGGTTTTAGAACGCCATTGTTCATGCTTTCTACCATAGAATTTATGTCTTCTCTGCTCAAATTATTAGTCATATTAAATTGACTCATCTTATTTTTATCTGTTTCATAAACATATAGAACAGTACTTATTTTACTTTTATCTATCTTAAATACACCATTGTTAGCATTATAAATGCCGCCTAATATTAATGCCATTAAAATTAAGTATATAATAGCAGACTTTTTCATATCCCCTTCTCCCTTTTATTAAAAATCCTTCTTAATATATAATCTCACAAGTAGCAATGAAATTTATTTTTCTTATGCACTATAATAATGCATCTCAAGTTCTAGTAATTGTTTGACATCATCTACTAAAAAAGTTGGATTCTCTTCTTGTAGTTTTTCCTTGCTGTGACTTCCCCAGGTCACCCCACAAGAATTCACTCCAGCTGCTTTTGCCATCTGTAAGTCGAAAATAGCATCACCTATCATAACCGTTTCTTCATGATTTAATTCATATAGCTCCATTATCTTTAAAATGCCTGCTGGATGTGGTTTATAATGCGATACCTTATCAGATCCAATAATATCTTTAAAGTATGTGTCTATTTTCAGCGTTTGTAGATTACGTAGTAGTACGTCAGATTTTTTACTGGATACAACATAAAGCTGTTTACCATCTTCCACTAGTCTTTCCAGCACTTTTGGAATATAGGGAAAAACAGACAGAGCATCATTTTCATGTTCCTTATACGCTTTTCTAAAGTTAATAAGCAGTTCTTGAAATGACTCCTCTGTAAACTCTATTTCTGCCATTTCTTTAAAAGACACTTCAATGGGTATCCCCATATAATGTTCAATTAGCTCTGGGCTTGGCTCTACTAAACCAAATTCACTAAAAGCTTGTTGTGTAGCTAGAACACTGCATTGTTTAGAATCTGCAAGTGTACCATCAAAATCAAATATCATATTTTTATTATTCATGCTACATTACCTCTTTCTTATAATAGGAAATCTTCAATTATATGCTTATGACTTTATGCCAGTTCTACGTTTTTTTACTTTCATAATAAGCTTACAGAAAAACTTTCCAATCCCAAATTGTTCACTTATATAGTTTGCAATTACCATCCAAACTTTAGTAATTACTATGACTATAAATAAAACAGCTAAGATATTTAAAACATACTTAACATAATCCATAAGATTTCCTCCTTCTTTACAATCAAAACTCAGTTTCAATCCCTCTTAATTCCTCTCGCAAATTAGTAATTGCGTCAATTACTCGCTTCATATTGTCTTTATTATTTAAATTATTTCGTGCATGTAATAATACTGGTCTTAGCGACTCAACAGATTTACCAAATTCATACATCCATTCATACCTGGGAACCAACCATAAATGAAAATGATGTGTTGTGTCTTCATTATAAAAATAGTACACCTTTTCAATTCCAAGTATTTTTCTCTGTGCTTCTCTAATCCTATATATCAACTCAATATATTCTAATCGTTCTTCAATAGTTAGTTCATCCATGCAATAAAAATGCCGCTTCGAAGCCAAAATAACCAGACCAGGTATTGGATAAGCTACATCTTGATGTACATGAAAATATTTTGTCTCTGCTATAACTCCACCTGTTGGCTCTATTAATCCACTTGTAATTGCACAGCTTAGGCACTCTACTTCTAAATTTCTTCCATCAGCTAATGTAATAGTTCTAGTCAATATATTCACACCCTACAATTTAATAATCAATATGTGCATATCTTTTTCTTAAAGCATATTATTCTATTCGCTTCCTCAAATCCAACTTGTAAATGAAAATTCAAGCTATCTGTATTATTTAACTCGCAATCACTTGCAAATTCATTACATCCTTGTATTTTTGCCCAGTGCTCGCATTGGGACAATAGCTTCTTTGCAAATCCTTTATTACGATACTCTTTTTTTATAAAGATACCTTCCAAATATCCAACAGGACTGCTTTCTGTTCCCTCAACATAATCATGTCTTAAATTACACTGTGCAAAACCCACGGGCATAGAATCCTCAAAGCAAATGAAAATTATTCCTTTATTTAAAGCAATATATTCTTTTATTTCATTTTCTAAATCATCAATTTCATTGTCTTCCCATAATAATATGGCCAATTCTGCAACTATTTTGACATCATCCACGGATGCTTGTTTTATCATTACTTATCACCTTCCAAATGTCTATATAAACTATAATAAAATAATTTTACTTCTCTTTACTTTACAATATTTTTCAGAAGTATTTTACTTTTATTATATACTAATTTTGGTTATATTACATATATTTTCAACAATAATGTTATAAAAAGGACCATACTAAAGATACATTTAGTACAGCCCTCTACATGTCTTATAATCCTATTAACTAATTTATATTAATAATCTTTTTATTTATTATCCGTTGAAGCAAAATAAGTTCCAACTATCATAATTAGTAACGTAGCAATAAATGAAATGGTAGGTATATCAGAGATAATAATAAACGAAAGCACTACACCAATGAATGGGGCAATGGCATAATATGCACTGGTTTTAGCTGCCCCCAGTTCTCGTTGTGCATAAACATAAAAATATATGCTTAACCCATAAGCAACAAATCCCAATAAAAGTGTAGCAAATATATAAAACACCTCAGTCGATGTCTCTTTCAGAATAAAAGATATTAGTAATGATCCAACCCCTGAGCCAAAACCTTTAATGACTACAACCTGTAATGGATCTTTTACTGACAACATTCTGGTACAGTTATTTTCAAGTCCCCAACAAACAGATGCAAATAGAACAAAAATAGAACCAAGAGAAAAAGAGAAACTGCTAGCATCTTCAATTGAAAGAACAATACTGGCAATTGTAATCAATATAATAGCAATCCATAATCTTTTACTTATTACTTCCTTGAAAATGAAAAGTGCAATTAATGAAGTGGCAACAATTTCAAAGTTATTAAGTAGAGACACATTTGCAGGAGTTGTCATGGTTAAGCCTATCATAAGAAAAATAGGGGCTAATATATCTAAAACCACCATCCCAACCGTATAAGGCAGCTCTTTTTTTGTAATTTTCATTTCCTCTTTTATCTTACCAGTTTTCTTTCTATAAAAGCCTATTATAGACATTCCAATTCCTGCACCAAGATATAAAAGTGCTGCCATCATGGTTGGCGATACTTTATTTAAAAGTATTTTGGAAACCGGTGAACTAATTGCATATAAAGCAGCAGCAAGAATTGCCAAAAGTATTGCCGAATTATGTTTTTCTTTTAACATGATGCACCCCTATTTACTTTAAGAACTTATCTACTGCTTTGTTTAAATTCTCTAGCACAACTTTATCTCCTGTTTCCACTGCATCTACTACACAATTATTAATATGATCTTGTAAAACGATTTTGCCAATATTATTAATTGCTGAGCGAACTGCAGAAAGCTGAATCAAAACCTCACTGCAATCTCTCCCCTCTTCAATCATTCTTTTAATTGATTCCATATGTCCGATGGCTCTAGACATTCTATCTATTATTTTTTTAGTATCTTGATGTTCATGCTTATATTCTTGGCACATATTAACTCTCCCTTCACATCCCCCCATAGGGGATATAAATAGTATATCACTTCTGCTATTATTTTCAATAAAAAAAAAGCAATCATATAAAATGATTGCAATTATATAGATAAGAGGATATTATTTTTGAAAACTATTTAGATTTAAAATTTTAAATACTAAAAAATTAGTTTCTGTACATGTAATTCTTTCATTTCAATAATCATTGCTGCTTTAATTTTCGTTTTTCGTCTAATAATCTTTCTTTATTGGGTTTGGTATTATCCAATAGAAAGCCTGCCCAATCAAGTCCAAGTTTATCGGTATTTTCTTGCCAGTAAAGCATGCGGTTATAATAGTAATTTATCTTTTCACTCACTGGTTTTTGAAAATTATTCTTTCCGTATTTTAACACCATTGCTGTTAATTCGTAGATAGGCAGCCC
Source organism: Clostridium amylolyticum (assembly GCF_900142075.1). GTDB lineage: Bacteria > Bacillota > Clostridia > Clostridiales > Clostridiaceae > Clostridium_AA > Clostridium_AA amylolyticum. The sequence continues at coordinate 82,021 of NZ_FQZO01000010.1, read as the reverse complement.
CAAAGCGTGTGTTTCTACATGCACAGCAGCTCCAGCATGTCCAATTGCGTGACACAAGGCGCCATATTCGCTGTCATCAATTTCTTTTGCCACTGCATGTGAATCTAAAATAGCCCGTTTTGCTATAGGCATTTTGATTCTGCCTCTTGCCCAAGCCTCACAAAGCTCTAAACAGATTCTAGGTCGACGTTCATTTGGGTACTTTTCTTCAAATTCTTTCAAAGGCACTTTTGCACAATCCAATGCCCACATCACAAGTGTTCGATGATTTTGTAATTGAATTAACCTTATCAACTCTTGTAAGCATTCACTGTCACGAGAAAATAGAATTTTATTTCTTTTCTTTAATTTAATCTCTACATCTGAAAACATAGTATTAATTTCCTTCCAAATAGCCAAAATAGCTGTTTTCTGTTCTTCTATTGCAATATTCAACATCCTAATGCTGGCTGTTTCATTAAGTTCCCATGATTTTTTATTAGCTAAATACTATTTTATTTGAATCAAATTCAATTTCAAACTTCCCTATGTCAATATTAGGTTTGTTTTTCCCATGAAAATCCGTACCACAGGATATAAGTAAATTATATTTTATGCATTTATTATAAAAGAATTCAATATCATCTTTACTATGATATTGGCTGAAAACCTCGATTCCATCTATTCCCTCAGATATTAAGCCATCTATAATATTTAAATTATGTTTTAAATTATTGCCGGGATGAGCTATTATAGCTATTCCGTCATTATCTTTAATCATCTTTATGGCTTCTGATAATGCAATGAATTCTATATGAACATAAGCTGGCTTACCTTGAGAAAAATAATCCCAATAGAAATTTACATAAGGCATATCACTTCTTGATCCGCCTTCTCTATAAGGTTTAAGAAGCTGTGAATCTTTATTTCTTATATCTTCAAGCAGTACTTCTCCTATTACCTCACCGGTTACTATACCATTATTAGCTCTTTTTAATACTTCAACTTCGTCTAAATACAGCTTCGTTATTTCTTTTATTTTTTTCATCCTTTCTAATCCTGCCTGCTTTTCTTCATTTATAATTTTTTCTTCTAACTCTGAAAAACACTCTTTTGTAAAATCAAAATTATAGCCCAAAAGATGAAGATTTAATCCATTATATTGGCAATCAATCTCTATGCCAGGTATATATTTTATTTTTTTGTCTTTGACATAATCTAATGCAATAGCATTAGATTTTATGGAATTATGGTCTGTGATTGAAATAATATCCATATTATTATTAATAGCTTTATCTATTATTTCTTGCGGAGTTAATTCACCATCATCACTAAAGTTTGAATGCATATGTAAATCTATTTTTTTCATAAACTCTCTCCCCTTAAATTAAAATATTTCTCACATAATATATCATCGCTTATTATTTTAACTAAAAAAATAATATTGTTAAAAATATGGAATATACCTATATAAATCTATATTCCGTACTTGTTAACAGAACATGATTTACAAATCTAATTTCATTGTCCAAGAAGTATCAACAATTCCTACTTTTTTAAATCCTTCTCTTACATATAATCCATAAGCGGCATTATTGGGATCTACACTTAGAGAAATTGATGGATATCCATCTTTTCTTGCTTTTTCTATCAAAGCTTTTAGCAAATCACTTCCAAAGCCCTTTCCTCTATATTCTTTCACTATAGCGATTGATAATTCAGGAATATCATCGCTAATATATCCGTAGCCTTTATTACCACCATGGAATAGTCTAAACCATGCCGCTCCAACTAACTGATTATTTTCATTTTCAGCAACGAAACCTGAGTCTGTTTTTCTAAGACCAAAATCATTTAAATATTTATAAATATCCGGATTTTTTAATAACTCTTCTTTATTAGGCTTTTCAGCTCCTTCTGGGAAATAAATCATTTCAAATAGCATGTCCCATAAAAATTCTTTATCAGATTCTTGAATAGGTCTTATGTTTATCATAAGAAGTACCTCCTTTTTCTACGCTTACTTTCTATGTAAGACAAATTTCTGATTGGGATAATCAAATTCAGTCACAAGTTCATCTTCCTCAAATCCATATTTCTTATATAGTGCCCTGGGCGCAATTCCTTTTATATCATCTTCTCTAAATGTTGTAACTGTTATATCTACTTCATTAGGAAATAATGATAACATTTTTTCTATCATTGCAGATGCTATTCCTTTCCTACGATGACTAGGATGAACTGCCATACAGGAAAGCCATTTAGAATTGAAAGAAAATATCATAGCTCCAACAACATCCCCCTCATATTTTGCACAAACAGCAGTTTTTCTTTTTATATTTTTAATAACAGTTTGCTTATACCCTTCCAACTCCTCGGCTGTTTCTAACCCTGGAAAATTGTCTCTAACAATATCAATCATTTTAATCCAGGAGTCTATATCATCCATTTCTGCATAACACAATCTATATTCCTCACCTAACACATTATCCCCTCCCTTCATTTACAATATAAAACTGCTGCGACTTATTATAAGAAAACTACTGACCAAAGAATGTATTTTCAACTGCAATTCTATAAATAAAAGCCATACTATAAGGGTGATTTTACTTAGTACAGCCATTAATATTTTTTTCTATTATTCTATTTCTTTATTCAATTCTTTAATATTAATTTTTCTAATTTGTTATATTTCTCAAGCTTTAATTGAAATTTTAGCATATAACATTCTTGAGAATTCAGCAAATATTTTTTTCCTATAATTTCCTAATATTATTTTCTATAATCTTTTCTAATGAATGGCTCTTTAATACCTTCAGAAATTAGTAATTTGTATTTTTGCGGATGGCGGTATGCGTTTCCATGTACTTCGTGACTTCTATACTCTCTTATTTCATCTATAGGAAAATCAGCTATATAAATGTCCTCTTTATCTCCGGCTTCAATAATAAGTGTATCTCTAGAGCCAGGGTCAGAAGGTCTGTATACAATCCCGTCAAACGCTGTAGAATGACCATTACAGTCAGGTTTGCCTTTAGGATAATTGACAGTTGCAATACCAACCATATTCTCATAGGCTCTTGCCCTAAGCTGTGATATACGGTTTATCTCCATAGGACAAGCATTTGGTACTAAAATAATCTCAGCACCTTTTAGCATAAGAATCCTTGCACTTTCTGGAAATTCTCTATCATAACAAATCATTGCACCTATTTTTACCACACCTTGCTCAACGTTTAAATCAGCAACATAAAAGTCATTACCTGCTGTTAATCTTCTCTCATCTCCAAAATCACAAGTGTGTACTTTTGCGTATGTAAGTACTTTGTTACCAAAGCGATCAAATAAACACATGGTATTCCTTGGCAATGGCTCATGCTTTTCAAGGAAGGTTATTCCGATTGCCATATTAAGCTCTTTCGCCAGTTTACCAAATGAATTGAGAAATATACTTTCGTTAGATATAGCACTTGCCTTCAATTCAGTAACATCTTCTAAAATATTGTAACCGACACTCCACATTTCAGGAAACAATGCAATGTCTGCACCCATCTCTTTCGATTTTCTGCAATATTTCAACCCTTTTTCTAGATTACCTTCTAAAGTATCTTCCGGCATAAGCTGTAGCAATGCTATTTTTAAATTTTTCAAAAAAATTCTCCTTTCAGTCCCTTTCTATTTTTATAGAACTATATCCCTTACTCACCACTTAATGCTTTCCATAAAATTCTTGATTTCCTTATCACCGATTAAAATTACTACTTTGTTAGTATATTGATGAAGTCTAGATTCTAAATCATCTTTTCCAATATCATAGTTATTTAATTACCATTCATTCAAAAACGATAAAATTTGCTGCACACTATCCTTTCTGGCATTTTCACACTCCACAGGGAATTTGTGTTCTGCTATAATAACCAGTCTAATTAATCTCTTTAAAACCCAACTCATTCCAGATATGTTACCAAGCAAATGACTGGCTTTGTCATAAACGATGCTTTTTACTTTATATGGATAATTTGATTCCGATAATATTTTCTCCATCCGAGGTACCGCCTCATCAGATGGCCAAAAGTCATCATTCTTAGCGGCAAGCAATAATACATCAGCCTTCATATTTTCAATCAATATGCGTGACTCGTCAATTGGAGGATTGATATCATACACATATCTCATAGTACGCCGTAATCCATATCTTTTATCTCTTTTAGCTTCCATTATCAAAGCATGAGCACCTTTATCCAAAGCAATATTTGGAGTAAAACATATATCTCTTTTGCGATATGTATATGTTGATTTGTATTTTCTCGAAAAATTTTTGCCAGAACCTTCCATCACATAGTCAAAAGGTGAAATAGCAATAACACAACTAATTTGGGGACATAGTGATGCAGATAATAAAGCATATCCAGCTCCTGTTGATGTTCCTATTATAGCTATCTTCTCAATTTTCTGTTCTTGAAAGGATATCAACCATTTTGCTGCTAGCTCCACATATTCTACAGGAATCCCATACATTTCTTTGGGCATTCCTTTCCACTTATAAAAACCTAGCACAAGAACAGAATATCCTTGTTTAATTAAAAATGAAGCCGATGACTCTGTTAGTTTTTGACTAATACCTGCGCCACTCATGAAAATGATAGCTTTTTCTAAGTGCTTTTCTCCCTTAAAATACGTTCCGCAAAACCCATCTTTCTCCAAAGTAAACACTTCCACCACTTCCCCCTATCGTAAATCTGTAATTTTCATGAGTTCTTGTCCCACTGTCATTTTGCCTACAGCTGCATCTCCAATTAAAAATACTAGATTCAAATAATCCCCTCCTGCTTATGCTTTCATATTACTATATAAACTTTTACTAAGTCATACTTTACATCCCTTAATTTTCGCCAATTCTTCACGTATAGCCTTTAAGAGCCACAAGGAAAGTGTGTACTAAAAGTAACAGTATTTATGACAAACTTCTATATTTTCTATAGTAGAAGTAACTATCACTCTCCATGTTAGGCTGCTTATGTCCCATAGGTGTTCGTTTTTCAAATAATTCAAAACCACATTTCTCTGCAAGATGACAGGAAGGTATATTTGCACAATCAATAGTTATTATAAGATACTTTATATTTGATACACTAAAGCACCAATTTACTAAAGCATTTACTGCTTCTTCTGTGTATCTCTTTCTCTGATATTTTTCAGACATAAAATAAGCTACTTCAACTTCATTCAATGTATCTTCCAATCCCATACCTACCATACCTATCATCTCATCTGTGTTAGGTAATGCAATTACATATCTTTTGTTTTCATAAATATCTGTTGAATCTCTTTGAGTTTGATGCCAATCAATATATCCATAATAGGATTGTGGTGAATCACTGTTTTCCGCCCAATCAGACATAAAACGAAGGATATTTTTTTCTCTAACAATTCTATAAAGATTTTCTGCGTCTTTCCTCTGAAAATCTCGAATTACTAAATGATTTGTTTCTATTCTCATGTTATTTCTGTCCCCCATCATATATAAATAATCGTTGTCTTAAACTTTCATTTTCACAGCTTCCTTGTCATCCCCAAACAATTGCAGCCATTTAAACTAGTACATAATAGTTGCTGATATATTTTTCCCACTAATTCATTTTCTTCGTATTAAAATACCCTTCATAGATTTTGAATCATTATGAAAATGATAAATCTTTTCTTTTTCAACTTCCGTACATCCTATAAGTATTTTTATCTCCGAATCTCTTTTTGTTAAATCCACAGTACACATAATGGCATCTATTTTTTGCATGGCATCAGTCCCCCTCCAAACGTCAACGCCGCCACCATCCATAGAGGTTGTCCCTTCTAAATATCCGTAATCAACTTTATATAGTATATCTGGATATTTGGGATGCCTTGTGCCCTTTGGTCTATCAATTACAATCTTTGATTTATTAACAAGCTCATCTAAAGCATTCCAAAATTCTGAATTATACTCCATAGTCCTACCTCCTCGTATAATAAAGTAATCATATATTATTTCTATATTTAATACTCATGAAGAATGGCTAACAAGAATATTATTAATTTAATATAGCTTGAATCATATCCCTTTTATGCTTATAGTATTCCTTGCTTTGTTGAGACATTTTATTGTAGCTTCTTTCAAGTTTATTTTTAACAAACTCAACACCATCATTAATATTAAGCTTTCTTTGAACAAAGGCCAAATAAAATAGTGATGGTAAAGTATCATAATGAGATATAGCATCAGCATCAGCCACACATATTTCTTCCTTAGTTGTTTTTCCTTTTAGCACACTTCCTCGATGATTCAGTATACACAGCTTTACCAACTCAATTTTATCTGTTGGATAATTATATGATTTGAGGATTTCCTCTGCCATATTTGCTCCATGTATATGATGGTCTTCATATAGCTTGTAATCTGTAATTGAAGCTATATCATGCAGCCACCCTGCTAATTCACATACCTCAGCATCCGCTTGATATAGTTTAGCCAGTTCAACAGCATTATTAGCTACGCTTTCAACATGCTCATATATTCCCTCGCCAAAAAAGTTATCTGGGCTTACACATCTTTTTTTAATATCCTGTTTTATATTCTCAATCATATCCATTGTCATTTCCCCCGTATTTAATTTTGCCAGATATTATTCTGGCTTTTTAAGGATAAGAAAGAGACTTGACTTGTCTACTTCCTCAATGCGATAATAGCACCCTAACTCCTCTCCTAGTTTTTTAAGTGTATCCTCTGAAAAGGTGAGGGAAACAAACCCGTCCTTGCATACAATTGTGCCATCCTTGGTTTTTTCCAAATCAATTTCTCCAATTAACCCATTATTCTCCTGCTCATGGAACCAGGTCAGCCGATGTTCCCAAAACTTTGGACTATATGTACTGAAATAGGCTTTTCCCCCAGGAGTCAGTACATTCATACATTGTTCAATGAGATGCATAGGCTGTCCTTTCATGGCTGACAAACCGTTTTGCAAGCACAATACCACATCAAATTCTTCATCAAACACAAGGTTGTAGGCATCCATCACTTGAATGCTACAGTTCGGGCATTCTTTTATATACTCCTTGCCAAGATCCACTGTTGACTCTGAGATATCAATTCCTACAACGCTGGCTGAAAAAGGGGCCAATTTCTTGACGATACGTCCGTATCCGGCTCCAACCTCCAGCACCTTCTCGTTGCCATGCAAATTCCGACACACAAAATCGATTTCTTCATCCAAATAACGCTTAATCCTTGGATACTTTGTCTGGTAAACTTGAAAAAGTTTCGTAGAGTTTAAGTTCTGTCTGTAATAGTTACACATAATCCCACCTCCTAGCTAAAATTAATTTATATGTTTCTATATTATACAATTTCCACTTAATTTAAGTAGAATGAATAGATTAAATATTAATTTGATAAATTATAAGATAAAAACAAAAAGAGTATTTCTGCTCTTGATATTAAACATAGTCTTCGTTAACTATACTTGCTAATTTAACATCCTCTCAGCTACCATTAACCCAATTTAGTTCTAATGTAATTAATATATTTTTGTACACAAATAAGACAAATTCATTGTAATATAAGAAATTTTACAATAAATTATCTAAAAATTATGTTCAATATCTGTAATTGTAAATAATTTCATCTTTCACTCCTGGTTCCTCTGCTCCAATACTTCTATATAATGCACAGGCTGCTGCATTACTTGTATTTGTGGGAATCCATATTTTCATTGCATCATTTAGTTTTCCATGCTCAACAATTGTATTAATTATTTTTTTAGCAATTCCCTTTTTCCTGCAGCATTTTAATGTACCTATCTCATATAAACAAATCATATTCTTTGTGGTATCAAGGCGTCTTTGAACATAAGCAATTGCATAAGCAACCACCTTCTCATCCATGGTTGCAACATAAAACCAATTATCATCATTGAGCAAAAAATTTTTTATAGCTTCTTCATTAAATGAACATGCATCTTCTTCACTCTTAACATTACTAATGGCATCTTTAATATATTTAATTTCATTTATCCCACATCTAAAAATGTCTAAATACATACCTATACCTCCAGATGGTTATAACTAACCTTTTCGACACAAGTTTAGAAAAGATCATAATTACTAATTACACATATACTTTCCTTCATTAGATATTCACTGAGTTATTAAGATTCATCTCCAATTGAGCGCTTTTTATCACCATAATAATTATTTATGGTATTACCATTGTTATTACCACAGCCTTGCTTCACTGGTGAAAGCAAAAATCCTAAAATTATGCCTGTGGAAAATGCTAATGCTGATAACATAAAAATTTCTCTTTTTTTCATTCTTGTCCTCCTTTTAATTGCAATTACACATCATTTTTATCCTACGCTTTAAGTATAATAATACACTTAAAGGTATTCTTAAAAAGGATATGAGCAATTGGATTGATTTTTAGTAAATACAACTCGATTTTCTATTTAATCATTTTATATCATTAGGATTTAAGATAATACCAATTCCAGTAGCTTCTTGGTTGTATTGGCGTTTCGAATGGTAATATTATTATATGCTTTTTTCCCAGATACTTTTGCCCATTGTGTACGTGAAAAGGTTTTAAGTGGAGCCGACCAAAATATAATGTCTTTATAAATATAAATCCGTTCATACTCTGGCTTTATTTCTCCTACTTCTTCACTAACTTCTTTGGATGTAGCTGGTTGGATTACAAATATGGAATTATGTTTTGAGTTTGGATCATCCCCCCACCATTCCGGTACATGGTCTAATGCTTCTTTTAAAGTATTACCATCGATAATTGTAACTCTAATAGGAAACCCAAATTCCTCTTCAATGATTTCCTCGCATCTTTTGGAAATCTTTGTTGTACTTTCTATTTCGCTATCAAAAATTACATTACCACTATTAATGTATGTCATAGTATTTAAAAACCCTGCATTCTCGAAACAAGCTTTTAAATCTCTCATGGAGATTTTATTTTTCCCACCAACATTAATTCCCCTGAGTAGTGCAATATATTTCATTTTAAAGCCTCCTTTTCTAAAGGTACATTAAATAATGCAGCTAATTTAATTATTGTTGCCGTGCCAATCTTTTAATAATTGTCTTTATAAAGTCAAAAATCATTCCATAAATTATGAAGGTTATAAAATGAGCAATATACCAATAAATAGAAATGCTTCCACTTATGGTTCTACAGTTAACTAATTTTCCTGAATTTAAAACACTTTCTGCAAAATCAGTGTACTGCAACTTACTTAAAATAGGGTTAAGGTGTATAAGCATAATATTCTTAGAATCATATCCAACATATTGCATGTAAATCATAAATAAGCTCATTAACATAAAATAGAATGTAAATGACTTTAATATCTTTTTCATTTTTACACCTCTCAAAATATATATATTGAACTCATAACCAGAAGGTTATGTATAAAGCATCACTTGATTATGCTGATAATCTCTATCACTAATATGAATAAAAAATTTCAGGAACAGCTTATTTTAATGGAATAGTGATCTCTATAATTGAATTTTCATTTTCATCAATGATTTCTACACTAATCTCATTAACAGTAGTTTTAAAGGTATCATCAATATTTCTGGTTTCACTAATTGCAGCCTCAAATTGTTCTTGGCTATCAAAACTTCCAACAGTCATATGCGGAAAGAAATCCTTTCCTTTTAACCATTTGGGGTAATAATTTTGTAAAATTCCCGTATATAATCTTTTATGCAATTCAATAATTTCATCCCTGCCCTTTTGTATATTTAGAAAGAGATATTTACCAAAGTTATTGGTTGGTGTTATCCCCTTAAGGATGATTTCAAAAGGAGCAATATCAGTTAACACAGATGAAAGATGCTCCCTTAATTCAATAGTTTCTATATGACTATCAAAAGGAAAAACAAGGGTTATATGAGGCCTTACACAACTTTCAAGAGGGTCATATAGTCCTCTTATTTTATCTATCACTTGTCCATTCTCAAAGGTTGGGAAAATCATGATACACCTTTTTAACATATTTATCACACCTTTTATTTATAAAAAATTACTATTATGATTCTATTTAAATGCTAATTACCATCAGTATCCAAAGCTTTATTGTCCCGAGCTTTAGCCATAAACTTAAGATTAAATTTTCTATTTGTATCTATCTCTATGTTATTAAAAAATTTATAGGATATTAATAATAATATTGCTCCAATTAACAGCTGAACTAAATTAAATTTTTCGCTACTTAAATCTATAAATGGAATAAACGCCGATATTATTACTAGCGAATTATTTGCTAAATGTAGAAATATGCTAAGTAATAATGAATTAGTTTTTATATAAATAAAACCTAATACCATGCCTATAAAAAACCCATTTATTCGTTGTTCAATGTTCAGATGCATTATTCCAAATAATAATGAAGAAACAATTATAGATTTCATCATTCCATATCTTCTGTTTAGTTGTTCTAATATGATTCCTCTGTAAATTACTTCTTCAAAGATTGGAGCAACTATGCTGGTGGAAATAATAATTAATAACAAAGGGCGCTTACCAAATTCATTAAAAATAATAAGGTCCATCCAAAATAATTATTTAATTACATTAACAGTCAATCCAAATGTAATGTCTATCTTCCTTTATCTTTTCTATTTTCCCACCATTATTTAAAGCAATTTTAATTGAATTTGTGTTACTGTTTCTTACTGTAAGTAATAGCTTTTCTATGTTCATTTTTTTAGCTTCTTCAATTATTATTTTTAGCAAAACTGTACCATAACCCTTGTTTCGTTCACTTTGACGTATTGCATATCCTGCATGACCGCCTTCTACTCTCAACTTATCTGTTAAGAAGTGTCTAAGCTTACCCATACCAACAGGATATCCATCAACAAATAGCCAGTAAGTATTTGAAGGAACCTGCCAATCTTCCAGACCTACCCCCTTAGACATAGCATCGCAAATAATAAGCCATTCCTTATATTCTTCAAATGACTTTCCATTTACTGAATTAATAAAACCATTTTCATCTTTAGGTATTTCCTGCAACATACCATAGATGTCCATACTATCATTTATTGTCAATTTCCTTAATTCAAAATTCATATACATTTCTCTCCTTGAAAATATTACTCAAAGGCGCTTACATTTATTATATACTTATTTTGGTCATATTACATATATTTTCAATTATTATACTATAAATAAGGACCATACTAAACACTCATTTAGCACAGCCCTTAATACTTTTTTTATTTTTCCATTTCCACATACATACTCCATAAACCTATTTCTTTAAATCCTAACCTTCTATATATTGAGCCTGCTTCAGGATTTCTATAAAATAAACATAGTGTTTTCCCCTGCTTAATTAAATCATCACACAACACTTTTATACATGCAGATGCAAGTCCCTTTTTTCTATATTTCTTATCAGTCATAACACTGACCACCATTGCTGACTTGCTGTTTTCAGCTGATGTTTGAGCATATGATACTATATCACCCTCAACTTCAACATAATATCCGTGAGCAGTTCCAGCTTTAAAGTCATTTAGAAGGATTTCTTTAAAATTATTACTTCCACTTGAAAATTCACTAATAACATTTCTTAAATCTGCTATACGTTCAACATCATCTATATTTGCTTTTTTTACAATGATTTTTTTATCTACTTGAAATGCTGATTTTATTTCTCTTAACACAGCAAAATGGTGGAGTTCCGATTTATTAAAGCCTAATGATGAGCCCTCAAATCTTGAAATTATCTGCGTTTTACCAACTAGCATTCTTGGTTTGTCATAACTTTTTATTATATTTATAAATCCATTCATATCAAATCTGTCTTTTGCATATAAATTAAAAATATTAAAATATCGGACTAAAACAGCAGATATCACATCATATTCATCAAACTCACCATATAACTCAAGAAAGTCCTGACTATATCCAAAGTTCTCCACATCCCCAATTATATAAAGATTATACTCAGGTTCCTCCATTATTAAGTTCATAAGATTATTATTATCTTTTTCGGTTAATTTTCTTATCATGCTGCCCCCCTTTTTATAACTTTATTCACAACTTTACATCTATTATGATGTTTCATAAGAAAATTATGAAATACTATGAGCATTTACTTATTAGCTTTATCATCAACAGATCCCAATAGAACAAATGCTGCCCCGATTGCCCAAAAAGGTATTGCAATTGCAAATGAATTATCAAACATAGTTCCCATTATTAATAAGGTACATCCAAATATAGTTTTCTTCATAAAATCAGCCCCCCAAATTACTATTTATCTTCTACCTAAGTTTCTTATTTTCCCAAAACAGCTAAGTTTCCTAAGACTTTGAATCCATTTCTTTCGTAGAACTTAAAAGAGGGATAATCCCTTTCTGTATTGAGTATCATTCCTTCTACATTTTCATCCTTCAATAATTCTTCTATCTCTTTCAAAAACATGCTACCAATACCTTTTCCTTGAAAATCATACCCTATGCAAAATTCATCTATGTAATACTCCATTCCACGAATCCAAGGTTTTTTTACTCCTACACTTAACGCTACAACTTTTTTATCTATTAATCCTATATAACCTAAGAAATAATTATTTTTCATATGATTTATAAAAAAATTCTTTACCTGTTGCCTGGAATCATACTCATCATTCCAAGGTTCTCTTGAAAATGTATCTATAAATAGGTCTACACATTCTTCTAAATATTCCTCTGATAACTTAATTACTTTTAGTTCCATTTTTCCTCCCACTTTTCTTTCCATTTACCATTTATATTATGTTAAAGTTCTTACTTATTAGCTTCACGATAAGCCTTGGTTCTAAAATTTGTATAATGTTGTCTTAGCTTATCACTAAACATTAAATTTTTCCTCTCTGTCTCCTCATAAGGACTTCTAAATGGATTACTATAATGTATATAGTTAAGTAGATTGGATCCAAGCCACACATTTTTCCTAATATTCAATTTGTAGAAAACATATCCTCTCTGCCTATCAGAACCAAAAGGATAATTTACAGCACCAGAAACTTTTGAGGACTGGTATTCATCCCCAGACCAATCACTTTGTGAAACCATCTCATTCTTTAACCTTGGTATAGCTGCGGAATAGCTCGTACCATTCTTCTCATACAATAACCTTCCATTTATAAGTTCTAAATTCTCTAAAGAGCTGATTGTAAATCCATCATGCCAATATGCGCTTCCACTTAGCCACTGAAAATATTCAATTGCATACATTCGACTATCCTTTAGTTCAACATAAATAATTGTTGTTTTCAAATTACTTTTTCCTGGTTTTTCAATAGTATTATAGGCACCATACTCTTTAAACTTCAAAAGTTCACTAGAAACGTCGACATATATAGCATCCTTTAACATATCAACTTCATCATCTGATATATCTTTAAGAATAGCTTCTGGAAACCCCATATTCATGAGCGTATCTCGAGTTCCTGAAGCCTTTGGAGAAATAAATTCTGTGGAGTCCAATCTAATATGATTAGATCCTAAAATGCAAAGGATAACTATAAAGGCACACCCTATCATATATTCCAAAACATGCTTCTTACTCTTAAGCCTTACAGTCTCATCTGAATTTTTAAATTTAATATCACTTAAATCATCACCTAATTTATAAAGTGAACGGAAATTATAAAAATAAAATAAAATTACTGGAACATATATAAACCAAATACTTCCCAACTCTTCTATAACCAAAATTAGAATAACAATCCTCCAAATAATCACCCCTAAAATAGGATCTTTACTGGGTATTGCATCAGCCTTTTCAAAAACCTTCTTTAATCCTTTTCGAAATATAAGAAGAAAGCTTACTTGAAAAGCAGTTAAAATAAGTATCATAATAACATTATTCTTAAAATTAACGTTTAATGGCGTATTTACATATATTAAACCCAATACGTGAACTACCATATTTATTATAGAAAAAATCCATGCAATATTAAGTTCTTTATTTTCCTCATGCAAATCACGAAAACCAATATATAAGAGCCCTACTCCAATTGTTGGTAAAACATACTGTAAACTTAAAAAGTTAAAAGTCATTACAGTAAATACAAATCCCCATGTAATATTGCTCATGGGTTTACGCCAAGGATTGCTAGGCTTATATGATTGAAAATCAGTATTACTCATTATATCCCCCTCACCTTTTTAAGTTTATCTAAACCCTCATTTATCCATTTTTTTCAGAGGCTACATAAGAGCTCTAACCCACAAATTGCTATTTATAATAACTAACATTAAATTGAAATCTGGAATTTATCTCATTAATGTTTCTATGAAAACCTCTTTTAAAACAGTATGTGGTATATCCTGATTTAGATAAATCTGTAGCATTCCTTTGGGTGTAATCTTATATTGCTCTAATTGTGATTTGTACTTACTAATTGTGTAAGCCTCAATATTAATATGATCCTTAAATGGAATGATTCTTACAAATTTTTCTCCTACATAATAACTCGGTAATTTTGCCCATAATTTTTCTTCTATCTCACACGGAACACTTTTGATGATAAGCTCCCTTATCTCAATAAAAAGTGATTGTATGTCTTTACAATATCCTTTAACATAATCCATAATAGCTTCATTCATTCACTAATCACCTCTAAAACTTCCCATTTACCTGCATATTATTATAATGTGAACTATTTATATCTATAAAAACGGTTATCTTGATTATATGTAAAGCCAAATTTTTTATAGAACTTATCAAGTTCACTTATTGCAATCAGACCAATGATAGCATCATCTATACAATTATTATCAATATACTCCATTAATTTTTTCATAATTAATGTGCCAATTTTTTGCTTTTGATATGGTTGTTTAACTATTATATCTTGTATATAAAAAACAGTTCCATAATCTCCAACAATTCTTCCAAATCCTATTATATTATCTTGATCTTCTACACAAACACAGTAAATAGAATTATCCAACCCTTTTTTTATATTATCATTTTGTAATATTTTCCACCCCACAGAATTTCTTAATTGTATATATTCTTCAACGGTAGGTTTTCTTTCGGTTACTGTAATATTACTCATATTTATGCTCCTCTCCATGTCAAGTTTTAACTATACCAATTTCACAATATAAGAATATTATGTCTTATTTTATATTTGCTTCATAATGTCCTTCATTAAGTCTCACTACTTCAAGTTCTTTTTTATTCTCATTCAATTTCAATGCTAAACTTTGAATTCCAAAGATTTCTGTGAAAGTATGACTCCCAATGATAAGATTTATCCCTTTAAACTGAGCATATTGAATCGTATACAAATTACATCCACCTGTGATGTATACATCACACTTATTTTCAACTGCTTCCTTAAGGCAAGCTGTTGGCCCTCCATTACCACAGACTAAGCCTACTCGCTTCACCTTTTTATCATTAAACCTCCAAGATTTAACTGGTTCTTCAAGTAGATTTTCAATATTTTTTACTAATTCATTAAATTCAATTTCTTCATCATATTCTGCAATTCTGCCAAAATATAACCCTTCCCATTCGTGGGTTCTTTTAACACTTTTTAAATTCAATTTTTTTAATAAACTATCATTTGTTCCAAAGTTACAGTCATCAAGTGGCAAGTGATTATAGTAGTGACTTATACCATACTCTGCTAGTTTTTCTATGCATGACTCCTTTAATCCATATATTTCATCCCATGCAGGGTGGTGTGTCACCATCATATCAACTCCATGAACTCTTGCTTCCTCTATAGTTTCAAGCGTTAGGTTAACACAGTATCCTAATTTTTTAACTTTTTTATCTGCATGGTATGTAATCCCAGATTCACTAGAATAAATTTTCTTACTTGTTACATTAAAAAGATCATTAATTCTTTCAACAATATGTGAAACATCCATATATTTACCTCCTTGTTTATCAAACAATTTACTTAATTGTAATCCTTAAGTATTGTGCATTAATTATCTAAGATAAATAAATTATTAAACTATCAAATCTAACTCTAATTCATAATATCTTTGTTATCTATACTTCGATGCATAAATATAGCCTAAATTGGTAACTCCAACGTTGTTGATATATAAACAATGAGAAGCTTTGATAGAAAATCTTTATACCAATATGTGGAATAAAATGATAATATTGTATAGTAAAGTTAATTCAAATTTGTAAGAAATTATGAGGTAGAAAACTTATATTAGGAGGAAATAAAATGAACACAGAAAATTTTACCGGCAAGGCGGAAGCCTATGCCAAAGGACGCCCGGGCTACCCCAAAGCGGCCATAGAAACAATCGTCGGGTTTGCTCCATCAGGCGCAGTATTCGCAGATATCGGTGCGGGGACTGGAAAGTTCACGGTGAAACTGGCGGAGCGCGGATGGTCTGTTACACTTCGATAGGGTGACGAAAGTATATAGCGAAAGGATAGAATAAAAATTTTAAATCATAATAATGAATCTAACAAGCATAATCTACCATTGGCTTAATACGCAATTTTTTAAAGCGAACTTTTTGAGTTCTATACTGGATACTCTTATCCATTTTTAGCTACATAGGTAAACTATATAGTATCATATAGTTTACCTCTTAAAACCATTAGTTGTTCCTTCAAAAACTTGTTCTCTTTCCCTAGTTGTTCTATTTTCTTATTTTTACTCAATATTGCTTCATTGGTAAACTATAATTTGTTATTTTCCTTTTTATCTAAAATTTCCTCCCAAACTAAGTATCCTACTCCTACAATCAAACTTAATATACTTAGATGCAATAATGGAGTTCCTACAGATTCAAGTCCTACCTTAAATAAATCTGAATTCCATGATGAGACACCTGACATAAAAATAGCTGCTGCAATATATCTTGCAGAAAATAAAATACTAGCAATAAAACAAAAAAGTGCTCCTACACCTCTTTTACTCATAAAGCTCCCCCTTTAAACCTTAATTCATCTATATAAATTTAAATAAATTATAACATATTTTCCCAAGCCCCCGTACTATTCAATTTTCAAAGAACATTTCTATTAATTAGTTCGCAATTTCCTACAGTTATGACACAATATTATTCAAAAGTGCTTTCCTTTATTATATACTTATTTTGGTCATATTACATATATTTTCAATTATTATACTATAAATACTATAAATAAGGACCATACTAAACATCCATTTAGCATAGCCCTTAATACTTTTTTCTATTATTCTATTTCTATATTCAACTCTTAACGATAATACTGTAGCTTTGGACATCCTCTTTTCAAAATACATATAAAATTTACTTCCTCACTGGTCTGATATACTTAAAAAACCGCTCCGGATCATGATAAAAGTAAATTATTCTACCAGGGGAAGTATCAAAGCAGTAACCGGTGCCTGCAAAATCAAAGGTTGCCATTACCTTTTCAATCTTTTCCTCCACACTACGATTTTCCTGCTCATAATCAAATGGCCCATGTTCAAAAACAATATACTCGGCTTCTGGAACATCAATCATAAGCATTTGTGGTGGTGCTTCGCCTTTATAATCAAAAGGAAGACGTACACCATAACACTCTGTACGTGGAACACCCCAATCGCAGAGTCTGCCGTCTGGGTCATTAATGTACGCCATAATCTGACCGCTGCCGCTGTTAGATTCGCTCCCGCCATCGTCATCCAATTTGCCCTTGATACTATCGAGTAAGCCGCAAATTGTTTCGCAGTCCTGTCCCGGAATAAGGCTTTGCTTTTGCCAAAAATCCCAATACCCATTACTCTCATAGTTTTTAATGTGCAAAAATTTGTGTGCTGGAATGGTTACAAAATAAATTTTAATATCATCTGTAGATTTTATCATACCAATCTCTCCAAATCCTAAAAAGTAGCGATCGAAAGGGTTTATTTTTGTACGAAGAATGACAGGCTTAGGCTTTTTACGGTATTCACTGGGAGTTACTCCGTATGTACCCTTGAAAGCTCTGGTAAAAGCTTCATGAGATGAAAAACCATAATCAAAGGCAATATCCAAAATACATTTTTCACTATCCCGAACCTCTTTTAGTGCAAAGGCTAATTTTCTATGCCGCAGATAATCCCTAAATTGCATACCCGATATTTCTTTGAATTTTCTCGTTGTATAAAATTCGGAATAACCCAGTCTGCGGGAAAGAAAGCGTAGTGTCAAGTCTTCATCATTATAATTTTTAATACATTTGTCAATTTCATCAACGATTATTTGAATTTGCTTCTGCCACTGATACATTCCCCTGTCCACCTCGTTTCAACCGTCCTACATTTATTATAAAGAAATAGAGAGATTACTGCTTGATTTTACTTGCTGTTATTTCATTTTTCTCTTTTAAGTTCTGCTTCTTTGCGTCTGACCCTACAATATGAGGTTTTTAACACCTCTATCAAAGAAATTTTTGTCTGCAGCGTTGGGGTCGATGAGCCCCATGATAAACCCCTCCTCAAAACGGATAGTGATGTTTTTAAGCATAAAATTATAAATTTGTAGATAAAAGAGCTAAGAGCTAAGATGTAATAGTTGTGGTGAAAATTCACCCCTGCTGAATTTCTTCATTAACTCTTACTTTTTACCTATTAGTTCTTACCTAAATAACAAATTCCTATTTTAAAGATATTCGATATTAATAACCTCTATTGATTAGTTAGGTTAGGATATAAATTCAAATGAATAATCATCCTGTTTGATAAATCCCAAGGATTCATAAGTTTTTCTTGCAATAATGTTTAATAATGAAGTTTGTATTACTGGTATCTTATTATCTGAAATAATTCTATCTATCATATATGACATTAATTTTTTTCCAAAGCCCTTTCCTCTATAATGTGGGTCAATGTAGACAGTTGTGATATCAATGTAATTTTTGGTTTTTCCACTATATCTAGCCATACCTATTACTTGCCCTTTGTATTCGATAAAATAGACTCCTACTTTTATATCTTCAACTAACTTCTTTTCATCTGTTATATCTGCAATCTCTTGCTCATTTGTAGGCTCAAAAAAATCAATCATATATTCACTAATTTTATTCATATCCTCTTGTCTATAAGTAGCTATTCTATATGTTATATCTGGATGTATAGTTTGTCTACAGTTTCTATTTACATCAAACTTATAATATATGTCAGGAATAGATGTCACCTCTTTACCAAGATAGGACAATATTTTCGATACTTCTTTTCTTTTACCTGCTAATAAAACTCTATTATAGCCTAATATTTGAAGTTGCTTTGCAATTTCAGCATAACCTTTTTCATTTTTAGTAAAAAAACTTGTGAAATAAGAATTACCATCAAATTTCATATGTAAGATGTTATTAATCCTGCCATTTGACTCTTCAATATATAGTTCACCAATATCTTCAATTTGATTTTCTATAAAATGAATTAGAAATACATTGAACAATTCATCCTCATATAGAAAATCCAATATTTTCGCCTTAAATTCATCACTTATCAGTGAAATATACTTCATCAATTTTCCCCCTTAGACTTTCTATACATAACAACTGTAACGCAAATAAGAAAAGTGCATCCTAATAAAAATCATGTAACAATTAACTTATTTTAATGAAATGTTGATCTCTATAATTGAATTTTCATCTTCATCAATGATTTCTACACTAATCCCATTAACAGTAGTTTTAAAAGTATCATCTATATTTCTAGTTTCATTAATTACAGCTTCAAATTTTTCTTCGCTATCAAAACTTCCAAAAGTCCCAGCTTAAAATTGAAATTTAGAAAACTCTAGTTATATGTCTATTATCTATAAAGAATATATCGCCTATGTAGGAAGTGTTGCCTTCCGTGGATATTATAGCACTGTCATCACATATCCCATATAACGGATATTCTTCAGAAAGCACAAGCAACTCGTCAGTTATATTATCTTTATCAAAATGTGGTTCAACCGAAAATTCAACTAATCCGAGGGCTTCATATATTTCCAACTTATCATGTTCGCAGGTTAATGTACATACAGCTGTTTTCGCCATATTTATTGAACCTGCACTTATTCCAATAACCACACCTTTATGTTCCCTAATACAAGGTATAACCCCATAAGATTCCAAATAGGCAAACTGAGTAGGTGTATCACCACCTGCAAGCCATAAAACGTCTGCATTTCTAACGGTATCTTGTGCTTTTTCTTTTGACATTCTACTATCTATAACATCCACGCTGCCGAAAGTTATGCCACAATCTGAAAACATTTTTAAAAAGTGATTGCAATACCAATCAGTTTTCTCATGTATATTTTCAAACTCAGAAGCCACAAAAGCAAACTTCATACCTGTTTTTATATATTTCCTTAGTACCTTACTAAAATCATTGGGGAACCCATTAGGGAATCCACTTGTCAGTATTTTAACCATTATATATCACCCTTATATATCACCCTTTCAAAATTACTATTTTTCAATCTGCTCTACTTATTAGGATTTATTATGCGACACTTTCACTAAGTCATAAATTATTTAATAGTTTTTCTTCCCCTTGCTAAAAATATAATAATCAATATAAATATAGAGACTAATGAAGATACTAATGCAATTAATACATTTAATATTTCATGCTCACTCTTTGGTAAATCATCCCTAAAAAATCTTGAAATCTTTGCATCTGTATATTTAACATCAATTATTGTACTTTTTTCTTCGCCGCCATCTGGTGAAATAATCGTACCGTGAACTACATAGCTTCCCAAGAATGATGGATCAATTACTACTCCATTTGGTAGATTTCCTGTTAATTCAATATAATATGGTTCTATATCTTTATCAGGATACTTTTCCTGTAATATATTTTTAAGTTTAGTTTTGTCTTTATCTACTATAAAAACTGGTCCTGTATTTCCTCCAGCCCTTTCAACTTTTATACTAATATCTTCGCTTGTTAAAGGAACCCTTGGAGTTATTCTCATTGGAATGAAATAAAATGCTAATATTCCTATACTAATTAATAAGAAAATAACTACAAATATTCTTACCTTTTTCATTTTAAGACTCCTTTTAGATAAATAATATTTAACTCAAAGTACTCGATAAATTGTCATTTTACTCTTCAGTAAATTTAAAATTTGCTCTTTCTTGAACATCCATTATCAGCTTATGACAATGAAAACAAAGGTATGCCATTGGAAACTCAAGTTTTATAGCACTTCGAATAGTAACACTATTACACGCTTTATCTAAATAATTTTTCTCTGCTTCTGGATACCATTCAATCTTCCCAAAACGTGATGGTGTATCCAAACTTCCTTTTTTCATTTCTCTTCCACAAAATGGGCAAATCATACTCATGCCTCCATAAATTTTATTCCTGAAATTATCATTTATTAAGTTACATTATATTTTTTAGAAACCATCGCATGAACTTATAAATGCGACGTTTTATTAGAAAGTTGGGAAACAACCTAACTTTACGTTCTGCTCATTTTCTGAATTATACAAAGTAGAATTTACATTACAACTCTTTTACCATAAACATTTCCATAGGCTGTTCATACTTTGGAATGTCTACCACAAGACAACCACAATCCTTGTATCCCAATTTCCTATAAAAATGCTGTGCCCCCTCATTCACTTGTGTGGAAACCATAATCATTCCATAACCTAATTTTTTCATTTCTTGTTCCCAAAAGTCCATTGCTTTACATCCAAAACCTTTCTTCTGAAAAGACCATTCAATATGAATCAGTGTTAAAAATGGTGTATTATCCCAAAATAGATTGTACCGCAATATTCCTATTGGCTTTTCATCTTCCAAAATAATATACCCCATTTTGTCTCGAACTTTTTTCTCAAATTCTTTATCTAGTAAATGTTTATCCAATGAATACCAAAATTCCTTATCACTACTTTTTACAATTCTAATATTAAACATTTGCTATCCCCCACAATGCAAATTTACTATTTATATTTCTCAATCTAAAATTTGAATTTGTTGCTGCTTATAATCTGTGAATACACTTTTTCAATACTCGATGATAGATTGGCATATATTTGCCACCCGTAGTCACAGCCTCAAGTTTTCCGACATGGATCATTTCTTCTATACGTAATGCAACCCAGGAATCACCAATACCAAGTTGGTATTTACCAAGCACTCGTCCGATAATCATTGCTTCATGAAACTCTTCGTCTTCTGCTTCAATTTCGCGAAGTATAAAGTCATCATAGAGTATTTCTGATGTACTTACCAACTGTCCATTCAGCACGGCTCGCAAAGGTGCACTCTCTGCTTGAAGCTCCCGCCAACGAGATACACAGCTTTGTATAAATACTGGAAGTGCAATCTTTTGCATCGAAAGATAGCGTTGCCATTCTTCTGGAGCTACTTCACTCCAGCTATTTTTCCGCACAATATTTCCTCTTTCGTCGGCTTCCCATTCCGGGAGCTTGACAATCGAGACCTGTCCATCACGCACTTTCCACTGATTCAACTGACTCATAAAACAGTAAAGACCACACATTTCGTCGGGCTGATTGCTATACCAGATGCGAAGGGATTCTCCCGATGCTGCGCGTTCGCGAATTGTTTTCAGATCTTCATTCGCTCTATTGAGTATTTCTTCCGTCGCCTGATGCCACTCGTCTTTCGGATAAACACTGTATAAGTGTTCTAATATCAGTTTCCGCTTGATACCAGGGCGATTCTCCGAAATATCTCCAATGCTCAGCATCAAATTGAATCCGTAGATGTCTGATGTTTTTCCACCCATGGGGGTGGCGCTCTCCCATGCCAATCGTGCCTTTTCCTCTGCTTCCCTACGAGCAGTTTCAACTTCCTCTTTGGTCGGCTTACTTCCATCATCGTGACTGACAATAATGCCCATGCACCCACCTTGATATTTTTCTTTGCCATAATGCTGTGCCATTTTAAGGCTTCCACAAGCACTATCGCTGAATACGATATCTATCATAACCATTACCCTCCAACTCTAGCATATACATATCTTCAAGATAGTATAACAACCTTGTGTTCAGAACAACTCAATAAATTTCGAGTTTTCAATCTAATCTACAAATTACTATTTTCCAATTAGTTTTACAGCTTTGAGTTTACTTAATGGACATAACATAAATCTGACACGGATTCCATTTATCCCAAAGTGTAGGAAGGCATTCAAACTCTTTAAACCCAAGACTTTTGTAGAATGCAATTGTTCTATCATATTCATTGTAACATCCTTCTTTTACTGTTTTAACTTGTATATATAAATACCCCTGTTCTTTAGCGTAGTTATAACAAGTTTTAAATAACTTATTACCAATCTTATTTCTATGAAACTCTTTTAATACTCCCATAACATAAATTTCAGCAGCATAATGACTTGTTTCTCTTAGTGTAATGAATCCTCTTACCTGTTCATTCTCTATATCTGCCCAAAAAGGCATATCTCTACTACACTTAACATATTCCGCTGTACTTTCCGGCAAGCCAAACCAATCCGTAAGCTTAGATAATATTTCCCTTGCTATTTCTTCTTTCTGACACTTATCCTCAATTTTAAATATCACTCTTATTCTCCTTTACTCATTGCATAATTATATCCGTCAATACCATGCCGCATACCATATATTCCATATCTTCTTCCTATATCATGCAAAAGTCCTAAAATTTATTAAAATCACCTGCACAACGAATATATCACTTGAAAACATTACTCAAAAGCGATTACCTTTATTATATACTTATTTTGGTCATATTACATATATTTTCAATTACACTGCAATAAATAAGGACCATACTAAACACTCATTTAGTACAGCCCTTAATACTCTTTTATTTTTCCATTTCCATATACATACTCCACAAACCTATTTCTTTAACTCCTAACCATCTAGAGTATTTTATGAGGGTTATTCTACTACAACTAGGCTTTAGTTATTTAGTAGTAATTTATTCATTGGACAAACATTTCTTCTGCTTTTACCGTGTTATTGCTCTGAGATTTAAACTTTATTCAATAACTCTAAGATAACATTAATTAACTAACAATTTTATAATAAACCTTCGAAGTAAGAATATACACAATGGCATAGAAAATAGCAAAGACAAAAATTGTTCCTGCTGTGCAGAGTACAAACAAGGTGATGTTAGTTAGATTTAATACCGCTAGAAGTTTAGTTATAACCTTAAATGCAAAGGCAATATGAATAATGGCAGTTACAAGGGGAAGAAAAAACACCATAAGTACTTGGCTACCAATTGATTTTTTAATTTCTTCTTTGCTCATGCCAACCTTCTTCATAATCTCAAAGCGTTCCCTGTCATCATACCCTTCTGAAATCTGCTTGTAGTAGATAATAAGCACAGTAGCCATAATAAACAGTGCTCCAAGGAAGATACCTAAAAAGAAAAGTCCTCCGTACACGGAAAAGAAAGATTCTCTGGATTCTTCCAAACCTTCACAATATCCATCGATAGATAATTGCTTTATTCTGCTATTAATTTCACTAGTTAGGGCAATTTCCTTTTCTGCATTACCATCAGTATCAAAGGCAAAGTAATAAGACAACTCGCCCATATTTCCTTCAGCTTCAGTGCTGGAAGTGTATATTTTTTCAATTGTCTTTTCATCAGGAACGATAATAAAGTAGCCATTACTAACTACTGCAGAGGCTATTCCATCCACTGTCATATTATTTATGCGTTCCTTTATTTTAAACTCGTTTCCTAGAACATTAATGCTATCCTCAGCTATTTTCCCTCTATAAGTAAAGAGTAGCACTTCATTTTCCTTTAAAGAAATAGACTTATTTTCCACAGCATTGTATTCACTTAATGGTATAAATTCTAAAAAGCCTAAATTGTTTATGTTCTTCATACCATTACGGTTATCTGTGAAAGAATTCTTATCTTGTATCATAGCTAGAGACAAGGATCGGTATTTGACTATATTTTTCACAGCAATATTATCTTTATCTGCCTGCTCTTTTATAAGATTATTAATGCTTTCTGCCTTTTCTTTAGATACATTTTTTGCGCTTATTGAAATATTTCTTGGATATCTCGTTCTAAGCACATCTTCCATACCAATATACATGGACACTGTTGTAGATACCATAACAAGAACAGTAGTTGAAAGAATGCAAATGTTAGCAAGTCCTACCGCATTCTGTTTCATTCTATAAATCATACCAGACACATTTATAAAATTATTAGTCTTATAATAAAACCCCTTATTTTTTCTAAGCATCTTTAAAAGAGCAATACTTCCTGCAGTAAATAACGCCCAGGTTCCTATCATTACAAGAATGACTGCCAGAAAGAACATATTAAGAGCAGCTAAAGGTGACTCTGTAGTTAAGGCAATATAGTAACCTGCTCCAAGGCTGAGAACTCCAATTAAAGTAAGAATCCACTTTGTCTTTGGTTCCTTTTCGCCAACCTCACCGCCCTTAAGAAGCTCTACAGGCTTTGCAAGATGAATCTGCCTTAGGTTGTTCATAAGAGTTAATATAAAAATCAAACCAAAGAGAATAACTGTTTTAATTAGTGAATTAGTGGATATATAAAAGCCCATTGGTACCTTAAAGTTTAAAATCTTAAGAAGTACCAAAAACATAAGCTTGCTTACTGCAATTCCTAGAAAAAGTCCCAAAGTCATACTTATAATGCATACAAAAAAGGTTTCCCAGGTGAGTACTTTGGCAATATGTTTTTTCTCCATGCCTAGTATATTATATAAACCTAGCTCCTTTTTACGCCTTTTAATAAGAAAGCTGTTGGTATAAAACAGAAAAATGACGGAGAAGAAACCAATAACATACGTTCCTAAAATGAGTATCATTTTAAGTTGGCTTCCCCCAGACATACTGTTTAGTCCATCATTTACTGATATAAAATGCATTATATAAAACATAGCAATGGTACAGATACAGGTTAAGATATATGGAAAATAAGTCCTTCCATTCTTTTTAATATTAGTTACAGCCAGCTTTTGATAGAACATCTTACTCACATCTACCACCGCCTGTAGCAATTATAGTAAGTGTGTCAGAAATCTTTTGATACATTTCTTCATGAGACATAGAAGCTCGATAAAGCTGATGAAAAACTTCTCCGTCCTTTATAAATAGTACACGGCTTGCGTGGCTGGCTGCTTTAGTACTGTGAGTAACCATTATTATTGTTTGTCCTTCTTTGTTTATATCATTAAATAGTCGTAAAAGTTCATCGCTGGAATGAGAATCCAGAGCTCCAGTAGGCTCATCCGCAAGAATAAGCTGTGGGTTAGTTATTAAAGCTCTGGCAACTGCCGCTCTCTGCTTCTGCCCGCCGGAAACTTCATAGGGATATTTTTGTAAAAGGTCACTAATACCAAGCTTCTTTGCTATAGGCTTTAAACGACTGTTCATTTCACTGAAGGATTTGCCGGATAAAACAAGAGGTAAAAATATATTATCCTGCAATGAAAAAGTATCAAGCAGATTAAAATCTTGAAAGACAAAGCCTAAATTGTCACGGCGAAACTTGGAAATTTCCTTTTCTTTTATATTCATACTGCTTATCCCACTTAACACTACCTCACCACTTGTAGGCTTATCAAGTGCTGCAATAATATTTAAAAGCGTGGTTTTACCTGAACCTGACTCCCCCATGATGGCTACGTATTCACCCTTTTCTACCGAAAAGGATACATCGGATAAAGCCTGAACATGATTTCCTCCAAAACGGCTGGTATATATTTTTTTAAGTTTTTTTACTTCTAATATTGGCATGAAATTCCTCCTTCGGAGCACGGGTAGTTTAAAATGTTCATTTCCATTGGCAAACTGCCCGTAACAGCCCATTTAGGACTGTTACCCCCTAAATTCTTATCCTGTTCAGTATAACAAAAGGAAGAAATGACTGCCTTAACTTTGGCTTACATTTCTTCCCCTAACCTTACGTCTTTGTAAGGTTGCAGTAAAAACTTATTCTACGCCCACTTCAATAGTTTTTAAATCAATCATTACCTTTGTACCTTTATCAACTTTTGAGTCTATAGCTATGCTGTGAGAAAGCCTGTTTAAAATTTGCTTGCATAGATACAGCCCAAGTCCTGTAGACTTCTTGTCTGAGCGCCCATTATAACCAGTAAAACCTCTTTCAGCTAATCGAGTGAGATCCTCTTCCCTTATGCCGATACCTGTGTCTTCTATAATAAGAGTCTTTTCTGAACAACTATCCATATAAATAGAAATCGTTCCCTCTTTAGTGTACTTTAATGCATTTGACAGCAGCTGCTCAATAACAAATACAAGCCATTTTTCATCAGTTAAAACTTCACAGTTTAATTCTTTAAAATTCAACTTTATTTTCTTTCTTATAAACATTCTTGCATATTTTCTCACTGCCTGTTTAACGATATCATCAAGACTGTATTTTTTTAATAAAAGATCAGAAGACATACTTTCAACCCTTAAATACTGCAATACAAATTCTACGTATTGCTCTATCTTAAAAAGCTCCATGGAAAGTTCTGCATTCTGCTCGCTTTCCTCTGACTGAAGGACTAATCTCATGGCCGCAATAGGAGTTTTTATTTGATGTGCCCATAATGTATAGTAGTCCACCAAATTGCTTCTGCTAATCTCTGCAGCGTAGGCAGTTTCAGTGCTTTTCTTATAAACAGAAATAAGCAAATCCCTGTAGTCTTCTTCAATTATACCCTCAGTCTCAGGTAGTTTATCAAAACCTAAGGTAATGCTGCTTTTTAAATCTAAAAGCAGACTATGCTTCTTATATAGCTTTATAAAATCTACTATAAAGAAAACAGTCCCCATGCTTGCACTAAGCACAATAGCATAGACCACTGGTTCTACAGACAAATTATATAAAAAGAACACAAATGCAAAAGTTACCCAAAACAAGCCTAAAAGAATAATCACTTTAAGCTGCATTTTAAAATAAATCATTAGTAGCTTAAGAGTTTCTGTTTTTTTCATCTCATTCCACCATATATCCTACACCCTTTTTAGTAGCAATAAAATTAGACAGTCCTGCCTCTTGAAGCTTTTTACGTAGCCTTGTTATATTAACCGTTAAGGTATTGTCATCAATATAGCTGTCAGTTTCCCAAAGCCTTGTCATAATAGTGTCCCTAGATACAGCTTTGCCTTTATTTTCAAGAAGAATCTGCATTATCTTATTTTCGTTCTTTGAAAGTTCAATTTTTCTGTCACTAAAATTTAAAGTTGAATCACTAATATTAAGTATCAAGCCTTTATGCTCAAGTAAATTAGTCTGTCCTGTAAAATCATAGGTACGGCGCAGCAATGCCTGAACCTTGGCTGTCAAAACATTTAAATCAAAAGGCTTTGCTATAAAATCATCTCCGCCCATGTTCATAGCCATGACTATATTCATATTGTCTGAAGCAGATGAGATAAAAATAATAGGAACCTTAGAAACCTTGCGAATCTCGCTGCACCAATGATAGCCATTAAAGAATGGCAGGGCGATGTCCAAAAGAACAAGCTGAGGATTATAAGAAACAAAAGTCGCTAACACATCCTTAAAATCATTTACACACTCTACCTCAAATCCCCAAGACTTTATATGATTTTTTACTGTTTTAGCAATTATTAAATCATCTTCTACTATAAGAATCTTATACATTTACTGTTCTCCCTACGTTTTTAGTTTGGTCTACTTTCTTACTACCATTACTAGTTATTATATAATCAATTATAGTTTTGCTTAAGGCTGTGTACAAGTACGCATTTCATAATTATATATTTACTATAAAAAAAGGCTTGCATTGAGTATCATCTCAGTGCAAGTCTTTATCATCAAACCTTTATAAATTAATGTTCTATGCATTTTAATATTTATAGCTTTCTCTATATTTATTACCCCTAAGCATATGAATGTAACTTTATTCATTATTCCATATTCTTTTCGAATTTACTATTTATATTACTTAACCTTAAATTAGAATTAACTGTAACATTATGCTTATTTGGGGAGGTTATGCATGAAAACCCTCCACTCTTTTTGTTGTCATTATTGTTGCTTTTTCAGTTTAACCGTTGTAGTCGTGCCCATAGCGGAAGCTTCATAGCTTAATACGCCGTTTTGATATGTCATAGTTTTAGTATCATCACTTGAAGCGAGTAAAGCACCTTCAGTTTTACTATGGTCATTTTTCGAAGTCCATGTATAAGGTTCGTCAGCAGTTGTTGGAGCGACAAAAGAACCAGCCCAATAAAGTGATTTTGTGTTGCCTTTATCAGTTACCCAGTAAATTGTAATTGTATCACCACTTATTGTTGCAGCTTGATAAGAGTCATCAGATTTGCTATTTTCTTGTTTCCATTCACCAGCCAAGTCAGGTATTTGCTTTTTAGGGGTATTACCGCCATTGCCCGTGCTTGTCGGCTTGGAGCTACACCCAGTAAATATTGTTATGAGCAGAGCCACGCAAAGGCTAATTATCGCCAGTTTTTTCATTTTCATTTCCATCATCCTCCTATTTTTTTATTATAATCTTAACTTAATCTAACAGTCACCATACAGTTAATCATCGTCTTCACCAAAACTACCTCTAATATTCTTGCATCCGCAATTCGCTTATTGATTGTTTCAGCAGAACACAAAGCCTTAATTCCAAATTCTCTTGCTGTTAGCCTATTACCAGTGAAATTTTACAAAATATGTCCAGGAATGATTGGAGCAATAATCTTTTCTACAATCGGTCACACTTCGTGAAATTTTTATAATTTTATATTGAAATGGCTTTTTCAATAAATCTAAAAGCATATAAATACCTAGAGATAGATATGACAACATCATCTCCATACCTATGTCCTTATTGTATAGTTGCTCATAATCATTGTCAATCATTCCTGTAATGTACCTAAGTGCCATCTTATCAGTTCTAATATATCCTTTTTTAAAGTATGGATTTTTTAATTCATCTTCTGGCAAATTTCTTATTTTATAATACTTAACCTTAAATTGAAATTTTACGATTTTGCACTATACTTTCTTATGTTTTGCTTTAAGCTGTAATAACATTTTAATATCCTTTAGATGCTCCACAGTCAAAACACGATAATGTATATATCCGCCTTTCCCACAAGGATACTTTTTATCAATAAATTCTTTCGTATATGATAATAAACCATTATAGACTTTTTCATATTGCGAATTATCTAATCTCAACATAACTGTAAAAGCATCCTTTTCTGCGAATACATCACAAATATGCTTGTTCTTTATAAAATATTTAATACCCCAGCCATATTCATTACCATAGGGAAATCGCAATAGTCTTTCTAACATCATTTCTTCAGTTAAAAAAGTATCAAGATTGACAAGCAAATCCTTTCTGTTCCCACAATAGGAAATAAATTCTTCTAAAGATGGTTTCTTTTGCTTATCTAATATTCTTTCAAACATAGTACCCTCCCTCACTTCTTATACAAAAGATATACTACCAGAATCAAACTCCGATTATCCAATTAGTTAAACTGTAATTTATTTGCTTTTATAGGTTTCCATTTGCCCACAAAGCATTGTATAAAAACCAAATCTTTCATAAAAACCTTTTAATCCTTCTTCACCATAAATCACAGAAATCATATAAATTCCTTTCTCTTTTATATGACTAATTACTTTATTCATCAGTTCTGTTCCGATTCCTTTATTTTGATAGTCAGGTCTAACCATTAAATCTTGAATATATGCATCTAATACCCCATTACTCACCACAGACACATATCCAATTAATTCTGAATTATCATAACAAGCAATTGTAAGAAAATCTTGTAGTTTAGGATTTCCTAATTCTTGCTCCATTCTATTCCAACCAACCGATTGACGTAAATCTGCTAAAGTCCAAGCTGATATTTTCTCATTTAATCTATAATCCATTCTATATAACCTCATCAAATTACTATTTGCCTTTATGTAAATTATAAAAATCTTTTAGGTCTGATTTGCATTGCTGAGATAACTCTGTTTTCTTAACATCGTGAATTGATTATGCTTGTACAGTTCTTCTGCATCAGATAATTCAAATCTTCTAAGGCGTAATCGATCTGTTTCCATAATATATTTCATTTAATTCACCCCTCATCAAACCTGAGATTTGTTCAGTATAAGTAACAGCTTATAATTTGATATTTTTTAAAGCCTTTCTATATAAATCTGCTGTTTCTTGATAATCCATTAAAATTCCTTCTTCTCTCACAAAATTTTGATAACCTATTTTTTCTCCCTTTAACCTAGGGAAAAGCTGAAAATGCAAATGATTTCTTTTACCATCACATATAGTACACATATATACTTTTTCTGCACCTAAAATCTCTTTATGTAATTTTATAATAACATCTGATATTTTTAATATGTGTACTCCCAAATCAAGTGGCATTTCAGAAATATCTTCATAATGTTCTTTTGAAACCATAATTGTTTGTCCAGTTGCTCTTGGAAACTTTTCAAATTGACATCGTACCAATTCATCCTCATAAATAATTAAGCCATCATCAGGAAATATATCACCAGTAATAAAGTTTTGACATGAAAAGCATACTCCTTTTTCTTGGAATTCTTTTATTTTTTCTCTTCTTTGTTTTAATAATAATTCATCATTTTCATCCAATTTTTTTACGTACATACATATACTCCTCTCTATCGAAATTACTATTTAGTGAATTGTTTTATACCTCTCATGATCACAATATTAGAACTACATGAACTTATAATACATTTCTCCAGTTACATCTTTAAAACCATATTTTTCATATAGTCTTCTACCAGCGTAAGTAGAATTTAAATTGATTGAAAAGAACAAGCAAGCTTTCTTACTTTATCTGTGTTGTTTTATTCTATTTTCAATAATATCTTGCAATTGAATTATACGTTCATTATGATTTTTGTCGTACATTATATCTCTCACATTTTCAGGAAATAATTTTTTTATATCTTCAGCACCATCATGTCCATCTCTAGGAAACTTATGACTTATAACTTTTATTTTACCGTCTATAGTTTCAACATTAAGAACCACAGGCAAGGAAACTGAGCTCCCAATAATCTCTTCTTTTTTAATCACCCAAGTGTATATCTTGTCATTATCAGTTCCTAAAATATAAAATGCACTGTATACTTTTCCACTTGTAGGTGCAAGAATATCATTTGTCTTTGTATCAAGGTATTTAAGAATTTCTTTCTCATCATCTTTTGTAATACTTAGAGAATTAGATGAATTTTTAAAGACTTGACTAGATCCACCCAAAACAATCATCATTAACAACAAAAAAATAAAAAAAATACCTTTCTTCATTTTACACCTTCCTATAAATTTATATCTCTTATTAAGTCATCTTATTTCTTTCTGCTGACATTATTGCTCCTTCGGTTCTTAAAAGACATATCAGCAAACTTTGCTACACATTATTTCACAGTTATACTGTAATTTAATGTAATAATACTACTCTAATTTTGTTGTGTTAGAATCTATGTAAGAGTATCTCTTTAGATAAAGATATATGTTCCATTAGAGAGTACGATCTTCAGTGCTATCAAAAGCAGCAATAACATTAAACTCTATATTCATTTCTTCTCCTAATTCAATGAATAATTCTCTCTAATTCCTCTAAAGTATTCCAAGATTCTTTTCTATAAATTTCTTTTATTGATTCAATCGGAAATTTGTCATTCTCCAAGCAAACCACATTCATAAATCTCATTCTCGTTTGAAAATCCATTTCTTTCATACCAATGAACTGATTTATCACTGGGCCAAACAAATAAAAGTTCACATTTTTGTTTTATAGCGTAATCTTTTATAAATGCAAGCAACTTACTTCCAATCTCTTTGTTTCTATATTCTTTTCTTGTATAGACACTGGTTAAATACGCAATACTCTCTGATTTTCTATTAGGCTTTGGTAATTTAGGTATAATGCATATAAACATTGCTGATATAATACTTCCATCCTCTTCTGCGACAAATATTTGATAACTACTATTCATTTTGAGAAAAGATACATATTCTGAAATAAATACTTGTCTATCTACACCAAGCAAATTTATTTCGTTATAATCCATATCATCTTCTTCCATATGAAGCCATTTCAGTTCAGCTAATTGCAAATAGTCATTTTCTTCTCCAAATCTTATATTCACTATATTCCCTCCACAAGTTCCTATTTAGTGAAACGTTTTATACCCCTCATGTATTACAATATAAGAATATTGTGTAGTAAAGATTATGCTAATAATCTCAATAATAAATCGGAAATTTGTTAACTTTGTATTATGCTCATTTAGCAAAATTTATGAAATCATTGTTATTCATTTCATAATCAATTGATGATTGTAATTCTCCAAGTTGATTCCTCCAAGAATCAATATTTATTTTTACCTTTTTAAATCCAAGTTCTTCATAAACATGCTGTGCCCTTCGATTGTTAAGATTTGTATCAAGAATAATTTTGGAATATCCAATCTCTTCAAATAAAAAGTTAATCAACATAGATAATAATCTTTTCCCATACCCTATTTCCTGCTTTGAAAAATCACAGATTTTTATTCCTATTTCAGCTGTTCCATTTCCTTTGTTTCTATAACTCATTTCACCTATTGGAATATTATCAGATTCTATCATCAAACTACGACGCACATCATCAGAATCTTGTAATAATTGTAACTCAACTTCATTTGGAGTAGTTCCAAGCCCTTTAGGAAAGCCAGCATGAGCCATAATTTTACCATCATTCCACCAATTGCTTAGAATAGCAGCATCATCTTTTGTTGCATTTCTAATAGTTAAATTTTTATATCTAATTAACATAAAATCCTCCTTATTATACAAAGAACGTTAAAAGATTATCTCCCTCATGTTTTTATTTAAAGTAACTATAATTACATTTTTAATATGATAACCCTCTTTTATAATTTGCCGTACAAATTACTAATTTATATTACTCAACCCTAAATCGAAAATTTATCGATACTAATATCTATAACCAATAGCCCGCCGTAGCAGCGCATAAAGCGCTGTCCCAACACCAGAACATACTGCACTCAAAGCTACCCATATAAGTGCGTTTAACCTACACAGTTCCCAGAACATTTGCATCTCAGTGGTGTCTGGTACCCACTTAGGCGTACTGGGAAAGCTAGTGAGGAACAAGGTGCACAGTACGAAGTATACGATGAACTGAATTAAGCATACAATCCACAAAGACATTTTTCTCATTTTACAAACCTCTCATAAAAGCTATGTTTTTATTTGACGATGATGATAAAAATATTATTCTAAAGTACTTGTCTTTATTATATACTAATTTTGGTTATATTACATATATTTTCAATAACGATACTATAAAGAAGGACTATACTAAACATTCATTTTATTTAGCACAGTCCTTAATACTTTTTTATTTTTTCCTTTCCATATACATACTCCACAAACCTATTTTCTTAAATCCTAGCCTCTATATATTGAGCCTGCTTGAGGATTTATATAAAATCAAGTGATTCTTAGCTTCAGGTGGAGTTTACTTAAAAGGAATACTTAATCCACCTGAAGCTTAGAAGAACTTATCCATGAGCTTAGCGCTCATTATACGACCACTTAAAGAAATCGAGGTATTAGGAGCGGTTAGCTATCGGATAAATATAGTGTTTTCCTCTGCTTAATTAGATTTATCATCAGCAAATCCCATTAAAACAAATATTGACTTGATTACCCAAAGAGGTTAATTTCATTCTAGTTATTCTTATTTTTATCGTACCATTTATCTGCAATTTTTATAGAGACATTGCATAATACAATAGAAATGCCTACTACAATAGCAAGGCTTAGCGCAGTATCTAATGATATGATTTTCTTCTTGTAAACCCCCAAAAGAACTTATTCCCAGACCTATTATAAGTGCAATAATGCTTGACGCAATTTCAAGCCTTTGTCTAATATTTCTATACTTTTGTAAGTTGTCCATAAAACTCTTTCCCTTATCAATATTTTTCAAGTTACCATAATAACCTTTGATAATAGTTGCTCTAAATTTATATCTAAGTAAACTCCTCTTCTGAAAAAGTTTCTTTTTTTATTGTATGTAAATAAACTTAACTTTCTTCTTATTAAGCTTTTATGTATCCTATCATATTCATATCCTCTAATTTTTTAAAATTAAATGACTGATAAAATTTATTATCCACTATATCTTCTATGTCAGTTACAACCATAAACATTCTTACTTTAGAGTATTTTTGCAGTATAGTATTAAAAAGATATGTTCCTATGCCACGTTGTTGATACTCTGGGTCAACAATTAAATCTTGTACTACTAAAATATGTTCTCCGTCTCCAACACATCTAATAAAACCAATTAATTTACGATCATCAAATGCACCCAAAATATATAACGAATTATCAAACGCTCGGATTAATTTTTCATCATCTTTCAAATAAGCATTCCAAGATTCTTTTCTATAAATTTCTTTTATTGATTCAATCATTGATGAATTAACTTCATTATACTTAATCATCACACTAGCACCTCCTCACAAATTGAAATTTATGGTTAAGTAAGAGGTAAGAAGTAATAATTGTGGTGAAAATTCATCTTTGCTGAATTTTTTCATAAACTCTTACTTTTTACCTATTAGTTATTACCTAAATAACAAATTTCTATTTTATTATCCAATCTAAAAGTAGAGTTTGTAAGCAAGATTATATTCTCTACGATAGTTAATCTTCTGCTTTGATTTTATTCTTAACTATATAAACCGCATTAGGTTCATTTTGCAAAGCCTTAATAATCTGTAACGTACACTCTTCTATAGAATTTTGGAAAGTATCAATGGTTAAATCATAAGTTTCTTGTGGAAATAAGTATTGAAATGAAGCTGCCGCAGAACCTAAACATCTATTTTTTCTTTGTTGTTCCCGTCTAACTAGTTCCTGTAAGGGGCAAGTGACACTAATTAAATATATATTGCAAAATTCTAAAGCTTTAATTATTTGCTTAAAAATACGTTTACTAGTAATCACATGGTCAATAATGATATTTTTTTGAGATGAGGCCATATCTACAGCAGCTTTACAAAGTTTTGGTGATATTTCAAACACATCATCTTCGTATATTCCTTCATTTATTTTCATATCAAGAAAATCATCAATGGAGATGATGCCATATTTTTCACCTGTTTCATGTTCGAGAGCTTTTTGCAACGCAGTTGATAGCGTTGATTTTCCACTACTTGAAGGACCATTAAGCAATATAACCTTTTGTCTCATATTAATTACCAGCCTTTCTTTGCTATACAATACACATAAACTTCTAATTAATGTTTATAATCTTCATATAACTGTTTATCTTGTACTAAAAAATACTTACATTTCCATTGTAACATATTTTGTAAGAGTACTATTACTTAATTATACGGTATTTTTACCTGCAAAATAGCAGCTACCTTAGATAATTTTAACATCTAATACAGCTGCTATTTTTTAGTTTACAATATATAATAGCCACTTTTCTACATCTTCCATAGTAGAACAGCTCTAAAATTAGCTCCTTTATTTATTTCTAGAACTAATTCCTTAGATCTATCACTAATTGTTCTTTCTTTTTCAATAATAAAAACTACTTTAATTTTATATACTAATTTTGCTTCTCCACAGATATACTTCTTAGTATCAATTAACCTCTTTTAATAATTTCATCTGTTATTAATGATTTTGAGATATACATGGCTTTTATTATGTTCTTAAAGCGCTTGTGATGAGAGGTACCCTCCGAAAATTTTAGCTGTGCTTTTTCACATTTGCTGATAACTGAGGATACTGGACGTAGTGCTTCTATCAGTTCCTGTTTTGTATATTTGTCCATAACATTTTCATCTGTTATTAATGATTTTGAAATATACATCGCTTTTATCCTGTTCTTAAGGAGCGTGTGCTGAGAGGTTCCCTCCGCAAATTTGGGCTGTATTTTTTCACACTTACTGATAGTTGAGGATACAACTTGTAGTGCTTCTATCAATTCTTCTTTTGTATATTTATCCATAAAATTTCACCTCAATTGGAATTTTTATATAAGTAAGAGGTAAGAACTAAGAAGTAATAGTTGTAGTGAAAATTCAGCCCTGCTGGATTTTTTTCAAAAACTCTTACCTTTTACCTATTTTCTTACCTCTTATTTTTTACCTCTTAGCTCTTACTTCTTATAATATTTCTAATATTTCTATTGTATATTTTTCACCTGGAGAATTAACTTCAACTATATCACCAGTTTTTTTACCTGATAATGCTTTTCCTAAATCTGATTCAATACTGATTTTCATACTAGCAGGATCTGAATCTAAAGTAGTTACTAATGTTGCTATATATTCCTCGTCATCCTCAACAAACCTAATCCTAGCTTTACTATTAATCCCCAATACTGATTTATCCACATTTTTATCATCTATTACAGTTGCTGTTGTAATCATAGTTAATAAATATTGAATTCTATTGTCATTCTCCCTATAGTTTGCACAAGCTTCTTTGTATTCTGCATTTTCTGATCTATCACCATGGGCAGCAGCTACTGCTTTTTCCTTTGCAATTTCAGCTCTTTTTGTGGTCATCCTATATTCCAATTCTTCTTTTAATTTTTTCATATTTTCTTCTGTTAGTATATTATTCATTAATAACTTCCTCCTTGATTATAGCAGAGTCCATCTATAAAACCTCCGTTGCTTATGGAAAATTCTCCATAGCTGCTGCAAATGATGATTAATCCCATTGTCCTGGAAATCTTAATTTTTGTAGGTGTGGGAACTTTTTATTATATTCTTCCACTTCTTCCTTTGGAAGATTTTCAAAAACTTCTGATTTGTAAAATTTTCCTTTTATGCCTTTCATACTATCTTCTGCCAATTCAATTCCCATAAATGCATCAAAGTTTTTACCATCAGCAGTTGTAATATTAAAGTTGTCACAGGTTTTAAACCCTATTCTAGGATAATAATCTGGTTCTCCAAAAATTACAATACCTTTATACCCTTTATTTGCAGCTAAGTTCATTGTTTCCCTTAATAGCAGCTCGCCAACTCCACAGCCCTGCCATTTAGGCTCTACACAAAGAGGGCCAAAGGTTATAATTTCATGTGTATCTGCACCATCAACAACTCGTGCCTTTGAATACATTATACATCCTATTACCTCTCCATCCTTTACTGCTATTCTGCTTAGTTCTGGAAGATAGTCTTTATCTTGACGTAATTTGTGCACAAGGTAATGTTCGTCACATCCAAGATGATGTTTATTCCAAAAGGCATGCTGTGCCATTAACTCTACATTGTACCAATCATCCCTGGTTTCCATTCTAATTTCTATTTCATCACGATTTAACCTTTTCTTTTCTTCTAGAAACCATCCAAATTCTAACCTTACTTCTTTTCTTTGTAAATCATTGTTCTTGTAGCAGCAAGTATCCATACCAATCAAGTTAAAGCCTTCATGCTGATAAAAATCTACTGCATTAACATTACAAGATTGTGTTTCTAGTATAATAGCTCGACGACGTTCTCTTCTTGCTTGCTCCTTTGCCATTTCAATTAGCGCATGTCCTATTCCTTGCTTTTGATATTTTTCATCTACCCAAAGTTCTGTAATCCTTAGACGATTAGACCATAATTCTTCATCAGTTTCAATTGCAGCAACTAATTCATCATTAACTAAAACTCCCCAAGCATAAGCATTCTCCCAGTGATCTTTATATAACTTATCTGGAAAATCATATTCTTCCGGTGAATGAGTTACTGGCTCTGTAAAGTCTTTCTTTTCTATGTCAATAGCAAATCCTTTATCTGTTTTATTTACTATAACATCATAATATTTATCTGTTGTATACTTTATTGGAATTATAGTTCCCTTCCATTTCTCTTTTGGTAAATGTATAATTTTATATTCCATATCTTTATCCTCTCTTTTTTATATCAGTTATTGTCTTAACGCCCTCTAGTTCTGCTCACTTTATATAAAATCATCCGTTATCGTTTTTTAGTTCTCCCAATATTTTCTCTAGATTTAGCCAGTTAATTGATAACCACACCATTTCGTCAGCAAACCTTCTTGGTGGACCTTCATTATTAAAACTATCGTTATTAAGCCACCAAAAGCTCTCTAAACAATACAATAGCTTTAATGAACGAATTATATCATCAGCAGTAATATTTCCAAACTGATTGTAACCATCTATGAATTCCTTTACTGCATCCATCCTTAAACAGTTATTATCTAACGCAAAGGAAAGTATTGCCCTTGATATATCCAATTCTGGATATATATATATTGAAATCTATCAAAGTCTATAATTGCTGAAATAGAATCAGTATAAAGCAATATATTATCACACCTCTAATTTATTCATCATGTGTATATCCATTTTCTTTTTGTAATAAATAATTATTAAGAATGATAAGATAATCATAGACAAGGAAGTTAAGCCCTTTATTTTTATACTTTCTTCAATAATCCACGATGAAGCAAGTGCATTTGTCATGCTATGAAATAGAATGCACAGCCAAATACTTTTGCTTATATAAAATATTGTTGCCAGAGCAAATGACATCCCCAATACCATAATAGTAAATAAGCCAAAACTCAAGTTCTTTTGTACTGTTCCTGTAATGAAAAATAAGGGCAGATGCCATACTGACCAAATACATGCCGTAAGTGAAGTTGCAATTCCAAAGGAAAATTGTATTTCTAATGCAGGCTGCAAAATATATCGCCATCCAAGTTCCTCTAAGCCACCAAATATAATCATCAAGGGAATACATAGAAAACCAATATAAAGTTCTGCCCCTGTTGAGATTCCTTGCATAAGAGCAGGGACTCCAAAATACAGCACTAAGAAAGCTATCAACACAGCATAAAACCTTGGCTTCTGCTTAATGGCAAATGCCTCT
Organism: Clostridium amylolyticum; assembly: GCF_900142075.1. Classification (GTDB taxonomy): domain Bacteria; phylum Bacillota; class Clostridia; order Clostridiales; family Clostridiaceae; genus Clostridium_AA; species Clostridium_AA amylolyticum. Next base: position 42,077 of record NZ_FQZO01000010.1, on the reverse strand, counting down.
CTTAAAAATTCTTTGAATCCACTTATTAAATGCTCTTTTTTCAATACCACATAGGCTATAATTGGTGGTGCATTGCCTCCAATTACAAATAATATCATTGAAATAGGTGTACCATATTTAAGATATCCTATTTGATTTGCAGCAAAAATACTTCCCCACATTATATAAGTTATTAAAAAAGTTCCAAATAAATAATTTCTGATTATTCGTTTGTCCATACATCCCCCTCAAAATGTAATTAATATTTCATTTTTATATTAATCAAGTGATTCTTAGTCTAATTTTAAAAAAAGACATTAATATCTTACACATTATGCTCATAATCTAAGCGGTAAATTGGGATTAGGTTCTCTTGTTCTATGCTCATAATCTGTGAAATCAATTATACGAACAGACACCATCTAACGCCAAACTTATCAATAAAATCTGTAAACAATGGACTAAAATCACAAGGACCTAAGGGAAATAAGATTTCACTACCCTCTTTAAGTACCTCATAAGCTTGTGTAACCATATCCTCATTTCCTTCGCCATAATGAAAGCAAAACTGCATTGTGTTGCCTGTAATAATTTTATCCATATCATCATTGGCCTCAGCTATTGCTAAGATATTACCACAAATATTAAGTTCTGCATGATAAAATGTGTCATCAGAACTTTTTACGTTAAAACCCAAGGTGGCATTAAAAGCCTTTAAATAAAGCTCTACAGCCTCTCCGCTACCTTTTACATAAACTTGCATCATTGCTCTTTTCATAATATACCTCCACAACAATATTTTAATGAATTATTTCAAGGAAAGATGTAATTTTCCCTTCAGGATGGCATTCATCTAAAATTCCCAATTCCGGATCGTAAAATTTACCTTTATAGTATAGTACCCAGTGAGTATATTTTGGCATATGTACAGTAAGAATGCTTATATCTGAGTAACATGGATTCTTTTTTGATAATCTAAGGTTTTTTTCTGAGTGTCTAATTTTATAATAATCTAAAGCATCTATTAGCTGCCCTATAGAAGTAGAACTCCTTGTGCCCATCACCTTTGCTACTTCTTCAATGCTTGTACCTGCCAACATTGCTATACATGCTTGCCCACACATTAATGGGGTAGGTTGTGAAACATAAGATATGCTATCAATTTTGTGATATAGCTTATTAGATTTGTCGTTGCTATTTATATCTACTGCATTTTTCACTTTATCATTTACGATACTTATTGAAATATTCAACAAGGTACCCTTTTGAATACTTAATGTTTTTTTCATTGCAGCAGTTAGAAAAAACGAATAATTTCCATTTCCCCTAGGTAAAAGATTAAACTTAAATTCAACTTGATTTATTACTGCTTTAACTGAAACACTCCCTTTAACACCAAATACTTCCCATACATTGAATGGCAAATCAATTAATGTTCTCCCTTTTAAAAGCTGCTCATCATTTACTATGAAATCAAATCTATATTCACACATAATTTTTCTCCTTATGAAGTACTTAAAAGAATTACGCTCATTTGATATATACTATTTAACTTTTATTGGTACATAATAATCCATTTGCTCATATCCCATGGCTTCACAAGCAGATGGAGGGGTTGGAATATTGCCTAAATATGTGCGACAGGCATCTTCCTCAAAACAGCCTTTTTCTTTAATGAAATTTTTTATTACACTTATAACTTCTGAAGAATCCTGTCCATCTATCTCAGAAGCGACAGCATATAGACCGCCTGGGAAATCAATGATACTAAAATCATCGGGTATATTCATCCCTTCACTGTACATGTAATACCATATAAATCCTCCTTGTTCATTGTCATAAAACATAAAATCTTTTGGAAACATCGTTCTTGGTAATGAGCTGAACCATTCATTAAATTGTTCAAGTTTGCCATCACCAAACATGCCACATTGTGAGGATACCATTTTACAAGAAGGAATTTCGTAAATACGAACATTTTCCATTTTCATTCTCCTTTCATATTCAACAACATATTAGTCATTCCCAATATAATACAACCCCAACTAACTACTGTTTGACATACTTATTTAATATAATAGAAATACCTTACACCATTATAAGAAATTGTAGTTTCAAAGGATAATTTTTGTTCTGATGTAAGTTTTATATGACTACCTTCATATTTCCCAAAGTTAAATCCTAATTTAATATTTTCAGGATAGCCATATAAATAACAAACTACCTTGCCATCCTTAACAAATACAATTTGGTTCATACTTTCGTTTACAGTTTCGCTTATGTTATCCCACTTATATCCAATGACTTCGTATATTTTATCCTTTGTTGTATATGGTGTAAAACTATAGAGTGTATCCCATTCAAATGGTGTCCATTGTGACAAATCATCAATAACCGCATTGCCACTTATAGCATTAAATGAGTTTTTTAACTTATCAGCATTTATATCCCATACATCTCTTTTGAAGGGATTAATAGTAATTAATACTACAATAGCTGCAACTATAACAATTCCAGTAATCCATAAAATTTTATTCTTCTTTTCCATAAAACACCTCAATTCTAAATTAACTATTATTCAAAATTAATTCATACTAAGCAGGTCGGTATATTTTCTCTACTTTTCATGAGGAATCTTAAATTAATTCACCCTTTGTTAAGATCACTGCTTTCCCTCCAACCATAATTCTTGGGTTGTTTTTATTAATGAGTTTTGTAATTATATTAGAAGGTCTTCCCATGCTATGCCCCTGAAGAAAGATGTAATCACAGTCAAAATTGTTTATAATACCGTTTTTGAATAGATAATATGTTAAAGCGCCATTTGAAGTTCCAGTAGCAGCTTCCTCATCAATTCCAAATAGAGGGCAGAAATTTCTGCATAATGCTACTCCCTCTTTAGTATCAAGAGTAAATGCATGAACTCCTCCTACATCATTTATACTTGAATACTTAGCAAGTTCTTTAAAATCTGGGTTAAGAGCATATAATGCATCTTGTGATTTTATTGGAAGCATTATATCCCAAAATCCGGTGCTTGCAGCTTGTGGCACTAAATTATATTTCATATCACCAATATCATTATTATTAACTTTAAATATTTTAGACAAAGTTTGATAGTCCTTAAAGGTCTTTCCAAGCCTTGGTTCTGCTTGCTCCATCATTATAAATGAATCGTTAACATAAACAGGCAATGTTCCAGCAAGTGTTTTCATAAAATATCTGTTGTTGTCATTAATAATTCCACTATCCAATAAAGCCTTAAAAGAAGCAATGGTAGCATGTCCACAAAGATCAACCTCCGAAGTTGGAGTAAAAAATCTTATTTCGAAATTTAAATAATCAATTTTTTTAATAAAGGCTGTTTCTGAAAATCTAACCTCAGCAGCAAACTTTTGCATAAAATTCTCATTTAAATTTTCATGTATAACTACCCCAGCCGGATTTCCACCAAATTTTGTTTCAGTAAAGGCATCGATTACATAATATAACATTGAAATTCCTCCTGAATTTTACACTATAAAATGCTAACTTCTATTTTTGATATTATTTTATTATAAATTTTCTTCATATGGGAAATATAGTTTCTCACAAATTATCTATATCTTTTGCAGTTGAGCGTTATTTACGAAAAGCGTGATACTTTATGCGTAGCAAACTGACATAAATTATCTTCTTGCTTTACCAGAAATATGCTCAATACTTATTTTTATTACTTTTGTTTTTGTGCTTGAGTTTGAAATATACGCTTCACCCTTTTCTATATAATCTGGGGAATATTTGTTTAATATTTCCAAAAGAATTGTATTTTTTTCATTATCAAAAACTTCATTTGCTATTCCAAATATGATTACACTTTGATAATTTGTACTAAATTTGTCAGGTAAGATACAAGTTTGTCCAACTACACAAAAAGATACTTTATTATTGTGCATTAAATTATCTAATTTATGTCCATCTACAGCACAATGAAAATATATTGAATTATTTATATAAACATAACTTACTGGTACGCCATATGGATACCCATTTTCACCTACTGTTGATAAAATACCGTAATCACAATTTTTCAATATCTCTATTGCTTCTGTAACCTCAAGTTCCCTATCTTTTCTTCTCATTTCCTTAAACATAGTTATCCCTTTCTTTCTTATATAATTAAGCCATAATATAATACTGCTATGACTTATTTTCTTTAGATTTCTTTTTTGTATTTAAAGATTCATTTATATGAAATACCTAACTTGTTATTTGATTAATAACATACTCATTTAAAAAATTAAATTCTTTAGGCAGATCCCCAACAGTGGGTAAAACAGCTAAATAATACTTTTCTCCTGGAAGCGTTTCTTCATTAAATTTTACATCCTTATATTCTAAATTAGTAATAACTTTTTTTATAAATTCATAATGATTTATAACTTCGCTGCTACCAAGATGAAATATTCCTCTCAAATCATTTCCAATTATATAACCTATTTGTTTTGCTAACATTTCATCTGTATTATTATTCAGATATAGATTTGTGTAAACATCAACTTTTTCATTAACTTTTAATGCGGTTAGAATACTATTTAACCTTGGTGAGTCTTTCCCCCATATCATTGGAAGTCTTAAAATTATACCATTGTCATTTAAACCTTTTCTTAATATTTTTTCACACTCTATCTTAAACTTACCATAATCACTTTCAGCAATTGGTTCGTGATTTTTTAAATGAGGTTTAGTTGGATCCCCATCAAAAACATTTCCAGTAGAACAAAAATAAAGTTTTCCACTAATGGGTAATAAATATTTTACAAGCTCATTAAGAAGCTCTATTTGAGTATGAAAATCTCCCCTTAAACAGTACACTATTTTTGTAGGCTTAACTTTATTAAGAATATCAATTATCTCATTTACTTTGCTTATATCGTAGTAAACGGAATTTACCGAATCTATTTTATTGCTGCTATAGGTACCATAAACATCATATTTCTTATTTAATTCCTTTAATAAAGCTTTTCCTACTAATCCACTTGCTCCAAGTATTAAAACTCTTTCCATTTTGAACTCCTTTCCTTTTTAAAATCACAGTTTTCTTTCATTAAGACCATTCATAAAAAAGTGCGAATTAATCTATTTAATTTTTGCCCACTGATCCGCCTTGTTAATAATATCTTTTATATATGAATCTTTACCTTTGTTGTATTTATCAATATTAAACTTAAATTTTTCAGATAGTTCTTTCTTTAAATTTTGGTAGTTCTTTGCTTCATTAGGATGTGCAATGAGATAATCTCTAAAATTCAATTGTCTTAAAATCTCATAGTGTCCTGTTTGGTAAACATGAACATTATGTGTTCTGTTATTTTGTCCTTTTACAAAGAACCTTCTGCCTTTTATTCCATATTTGCCCTTTGAAAAATAGCCTATAGTTAACATTTCATTATTCAACATATCTACTTTGCATATGTCTTTTACGATTACCATGATATCTATAACAGGTTTGGCACATATTCCTGGAATAGCTGTACTTCCTATATGATGAATATTTATAAGTTCATCTTTAAATACATTTTTTATCTTTTTCTCCTCATTAGCATAATCCTTCTTCCACTCTGTTTTATATGGGACTACTTCAATTTCCCTATATGGAGATATTTCTATATCCTTTGAATTGCCTGACACACCATCACCTCATCTGTACATTTTTCTCGTAAAATACTTTTCAATAATAGAAAATGCTTTGCTTTCAAGTCTGATTTTATCCTCATAATACTTGTCCTCATACTTTGAAACAATGATACTCGACTCACAAAACTTTTCTCCTTCAAAAGATAGTCCATATACTGAATACCAATATTCAAAATTTATTTAATTAAAAAATTCCTGGCATGCCAAGTTATCTTTTACATGAAAAACTTCAATAAACGTAATAGAATTTTCTCTAAAATACTTTTGTGCTTCTTCCCATAATTTTATATATTCGTTGATTAATAGAATTTAATAGTAGTATTTAAAATTACATACTTTTATTATATACTTATTTTGGTCATATTACATATATTTTCAAATATAGTACTATAAAAAATAACTGCACTAAACATTCATTTAGTACAGTCATTTTTGCTTTCCTTATTCATCTCTATGATTATAAATTTATTTGAGCTCTTTCAATTATAATATATTTTGTAAATTATCACTGCTAAACTTATTATATTTTGTATTTGTAATATGGTATATTCTATTACTTATACTAATATTTCTATTGTAATTTTTCACATAGAGCAGTAACTTCAACTTTATTTATAAAAAAATCCACATAAATATATTTTCTATGGCATCGATGCGGATAAACTTTATATAAAATAATATTTTTCTACTTAAAAGAAGTTGACTTAATTATAGTTTCAATATTCTTTGCTTGGTCCTCATTATAACTTGTACCAATAAATGCTAATACATAGTTACCCATTTTTGCTGCATAATACTTTTGAACTGCTTTTACATCTCCATTATTAACTGTTGCTTCTAAAACATAAAAATCCTTATTTGCAACTTTCTGAGTATAAATTTCCTTATCAAACTTATAAGGAATCTGATTTACAGCTAGCAAACCCTTTTTTACTTGCTCCAAATATCCTTTACCATCAGAAATAACAACACCCTGCATTAAATCTAACTTTTCTGCCAATGCCATAAAAATTGGATTTGATGTATCATTAACACTTAATCCTTTTTGAGATATAGCTAAAAGATATACTGTTTTTTCAAGACTATAATCCAGTTGTTTTTCTTTATCTTTATCATTATCAGCAACCACTTGCTTACCGCTTTGTATAAGAGCATTTTTTTCATCATCAGCTGCCACTATCCACTTATCTGGTATGTTGATGGTCATATTGAAGTACTCATTCTTATAGATGTTTCCTTCACTCTTTCCTAAATCAATTTTCTTATCTGATTTTGAATCCTTATCTTCTGTCTTAGAAGTAGTGCTTACTGTACCTTTATCCACTTCTTTTTTAGGACTTTTTCCACAAGCTGAAAAAGACATAGCAAGGGAAACTATTAAAATACTTGATATTAATTTCTTCAAAATTTGAAATCCCCCTTTACACGCAAAATATATTTCTGCATGGATTTTATACTATAATATGTTACAAAATACATATTATAGTATAAAGGGCAATTTACCATGTGTCAATAAAAATGTAATTTTATTCATTAATATTCAATTATTTGCCACAGGAGAATGGCATATCCAAAACAAATATTAATAGTATTTATATCAAAAATATTAAATATTATATTTTGTTTATTCTTTTTAATCTAAAGTTATCCAATATCTTTGAGTAATTCTATTTCCTTCTGGTATTTCATTTTCTATCTTCGCTCCATTGTTTATCATTGTCTTTACCGATGCAATATTTTCTTTGTCACAAGTAATCAACACTTTTTTAATATTTAGTTTTGCACATTCTTTCAAGGCTAATGCTAACATTTCAGTGGCATATCCTTGTTTCCTTTCTGATTTTCTAATACTATACCCAATATGACCACCGTAATTTAACAGATACTCATTTAATATATGTCTAATATCAATCATTCCAATTAATCGGCCGTTATCAGTAGAAATAGCCATATATGTAGTGGCAGGAACTAACCCCTTTCTTACGGTTTCTTCTTTCAAATTATCAAGAAATACAGAATACCATTCTTCAAAAGTTTCAGCATTATTCAAACCCGCAGAACCGTCCATACTGTCTCCATTTTCAATAAATTCTCTTTTATAATCCATAAGCTTTTCTTCATACTCTGGCGTAGGTAAAACCAATTTTAATCTGTTCATTCCTTTTCCTCCAATTAAATAAATATAGTTACTGTATATTCTAATTATTTTTTATCAAAACACAATATCAACTACACATTTTTCTCGTGTTGCTGTTTGCTCTTCAAAGTTAATGAAATATTTATAATCATTGGCAAAAACAAGAGCATCAATCAAAGAAACCTTTAAAATACAAGTGTTTTCATCTTGCTCATTCACATGTTTATCATAAAATGTAACAAACGCCTTCTTTAATTCCTCTCTTAACTCACTGTTTTGTTTATCTAGCGGATTGCCTATATTCTTACCAATACCATGAGCTACAAACAAATTGTGATTCAATGCAACATTTGGGTTCTTTAAAATTTCTTTCATTTTATTGCTTAATGCATATGTTGTAGCATAAAATGCATTTTCCTTGTAGTAGACATCCACAACCCTTATGTTGGCTTTATCATCATTCACTGTTGCAAGAGACATAGGTATATCCTTTCCATATAGTTCATTCATAACCAAAATAGCTTCATTGAAATAATTTATCATTTTATTCCCTCCATCAAGTGATTCTAAGCTTCATAAGTAATTTCAGTGATTTAATGAGTTTTAATATTCTACAAAATATAAGAATTCAGGGATGTAAATTTCTAAAGTGTATTATTCATCTTTATTCTTCATTTAAAGATCTACCTAGCTTTTTAAGAAGTCCTTCAACTAATTTTATGGAATTTAGTGCTGCCCTTTCCATGTTGCTTTCAAATGCTTCTGATCCATTTTCATCTGCATTATCTGACATTGAACGAATAATTATAAAAGGAATATTATTCACATAACAGGTATGAGCGACACTAGCACTTTCCATATCAACGCATAGCGGATCAAATTTTTCTATTAAATTTTCTCTTTCATTATGGGTAATAAATGCTTCACCAGTAATAATCCTTCCAATATGCCATTGGATTGGGTTTAATATAGACTTTGCAACATCTTTACATAACTTCATTAGCCTAGTATCAGCTTTAATATATATGTCTTCCATCCAGGGATGGTATTCTGTTAAGATTCCACGCGCCACATCATGATAGCAAACCTCACTGGAAATAACTATGTCTCCAATACCAAGATTCCTATTTAGCGCTCCTGCAACACCTGTTAATACAATATGAGTAACTTCAAATTTATCAATTAGAATTTGCGTAGCAATAGCAGCATTTACTTTGCACACTCCGCAAAGTACTGATACTACCTCAATTCCCTCATAAACTCCTGAGTAGAACTTTAACATGGCATATTCACTTATTTTACTATTTGATATTTTACTTATAAAAGGCATTATTTCTTTCTCTGTAGGCCCTATTACCCCTATTCTCATAAAATTCATCTCCCATCTTAATAGAGGGCTAAAGCATAATCATAGTCACTATTATTCAGCGCCAGCCCATTCTCTCTTATTTCATTTAATTCTATAGCATTAAATAAACCTGAATTATATAGATTAAGAAATTCCTCAGAAACGCTTTGGTCAAAAATAATCATATCATCAGTATTTATAGTTACTTTAACACCATTATCATATAGCTTTCTAATTGGATGTGTTTTATAGTCATCAACCCTGCTGAGTAAAACATTACTTGTTGGACATACATTGAGTTGTATCTTATTATCACATAACCATTTCATAATACTTTTAGAGTTTGCTGCCGCTATTCCATGCTGTACTTGATTAAGTTCCAACTCTTCAACAGCCTGCTTAACAAGATCGGCTGTTCCGAATTCACCAACATGAGCTTTCAAAATCAATCCTTTTTCTTTAGCTTTTCTATAAACCTTTTTAAATTTATGTGCAACAAATTCATCTCCAAACATGTCAATGGACTTAAAATAATCCTGATCTAAAAATTCATCTAATTTCTCACTAATTTCATCAGGAGATACATTTGATAAAAATGCAATCTCTGGTATAAAGCTAATTTCTGGAGCAAAGTTTTTATGTATTCTTTTTACTGCTTGCACAAGATTCTCAACAGAATTATCATAAAATTGCTCTTCACCTATACTTACACTCATATGAAGCACTTTAATACCATCCATTCTAGCCTGAACAAAAGCTGCTTCTATACGTTTTTCATACCCTAACCTTCCTTGACACAGAGGCTTTATATTTTCTGCAATCCATTTATTCATTTCCCCTAAATCTTTAAGCTTTGGACATTTTGCTATAGAAACATCTACCCATTTTTCAATATATCTTTTATTACCGCCTCTTGTTATATGATTATGCAAATCACTTTTGGGAATCTTCCTCACTACGTATAGGTTATTACTTTCTAAAGCTTTAATAAACTTGTCTTTCATAGTTCTCCTCCCGATATTGATTCATAAAATTTTGCAGTTATTAGGTAATAAAAAATAATATTTCTTATATATTTTAGGTTTCTTTTTTCCATTTAAAGATTTGTTTATGTGAATATTTTATATCTTGTTACTGGTATTAATATAGATACAAATACGTTTCATATAAGATCACTTAACCATTAAAAATAGTCTATTATATTGATCATGCTCCGGATAATAAACCTCTTGGTAATTTTCAAGGACTAGAAAACCTTGTAAAAAGCACTTCCATTCTTCTGTGTTTTGATTCCACAAATACAATCCATCATCAAGCAAATTTTTATTAATGATTTTTATGTTCCATTCTTTTATTTGTTTATCATTAATGTATGGATTAACCTTTATGAATACTTTCCCTTCATTTTTTAGTATCCTTTTAATTTCACTCATAAGTTTATTAGCATCTTCTGGATATAAGTTATCAATTATATTAGATAAAATAATTGCATCAACAGAACTGCTCTCAATATCAGATAATACCTCTATACCTCCTTCTATAAAATCATACAATCCAAAATTCATTTTTTGTTGCCTGATTTTTGCTTGTACAATATCACTAGATGATAAATCAATCCCCATATGTTTTTTAGTACCACGTAGGGCACAATAAAAAAGCATGCTACCATTGCCACAACCAAAATCCAAAATAGTATGTGTTTCAAAACATGTCCAGTCTAGTGCTTTATTAATTACTTCATTACCAGTGTCAATTTTAGTAGGAATAGTTATTTCTTTTTTCCCAAATACTTTATTCCACTTAACCTTGCACTTTTCATATCTATCTATCATATTTTCACCTCAAAATTTTAATATATTTTTGTACACGAATAGTACAAGCAAATAGTAATAAAAAGAAAAACCCGTCGTGACTGTTAGTCTTATATTTTCATCATAGATTTAGTCAATTTAACAGCTAAATCCCACACTCTTTCAATATTTTCTATATTATCAGCATATTTAGGGTAGACACCCTTATCAAAAAGCTGCTTTACTTCTTGCATTAATCCCCTGGTATAATGCGATGATTGCATAATTTCCCTTTTATCGTTGATAAGTTTACCTGTAATATCTTTAAATTCTTCGGAAGTACATATATGAAAGTAGGTATCTGCCATGGTCTCTGGCGAAGAGCTATGAATATTTTGAACCATTGCGGCAATTCTCCACACTGATTTGAATTTTTCCATGGTTTCTTTTGACATTTTTATCGCAGGTATTTGAACTGCATTTACTTGGATACCATCTTTTTTAAATATATCCCCCATTTTGAATGTTAACATCAATAATGCCATTTTAGAGTCACCATACATTTTGTAAATATTATAAGGCCTGCTATCCATAAATTCTCCCTGCAAATTATCAAAGTCTATTTTCCGCTTTGGGTCAAAGAAGTGCCTGATATTAGTAGTGCAAGCATTAAGAACTCTTGCATCCTCCGATTTTTTAAGCATATCAGTCAACAATTTGGTCATTAGAAATGGGCAAAATGCGTTGGTAGCAAATGATAGTTCTATATTATCAGGGCTAAGCTGATAATTTTTTTCACCATGATTGAAATATCCAGCGTTATGAATTAATATATCCAGCTTTTTATACTTTTCTTTGAACTCAGAACAAAAATCTTCTATTGACATAAAGGAAGATACATCAAGTTTAAGTAAATCTACACCATTATTTTTTGTCAGTTCAATTATTTCCTGTTGTACCTTTTTACTTTTCTCAAGATTGCGGCAAGCCATAATAACCGTGTATCCTTCTTCTGCAAACCGGATTGCTGCTTCCCTACCTATACCTGAATTTGCACCGGTGACTATTACTATTTTATCATTCATAATTTCCTTTCCTCTTTTCCCTAACTCAATGGTTCAGACTGTTATGAGGCAGTGATAACCATCACCCTTGGCGTTAACTCCTTTCCTATTTCCAATAGTTTACTGATTTTCTCTTATATTTCTATTTAGATTTCTTTTTCATGATTTCTTCTCTTGTATAAAATGAACTGGGTTTAAATTTGTTGCAATACTCAAACTACGGAAGCAATCACAGCAAATGTGCCGATAATCATGGTAATATTCATCGCTATAATTGACTAACTCTATATCAGAAGGTACTTTTCCACCGTAATATTGCATCTCATGTACAAGAACTTCAGCCATCTTATACCTCCTATAATTTGAAGAATATATTTACCTTATGTTAATCTCATAATCTCACTTTTTAATTGCTCTTGTGGCATAAAAAGATGGGACGTTAAATTCATGAAGCCTTCCTATACCGTTTGTATCTTGATATATATCTGTAAGTACAAATCCTGCTTGTAATTGACCACTAATTTGCTCTTCAATAGTATGTGAAAATTGAATACCCCAGTCATTTTTTATTGAGTCCTCATATAATTCTTTATCCTTCAAGGGATTAAATGGCAGTTTGCGGACTATCATTGTTTCTTCATCATTGAAAATATAATTAATGCCATTATCTAACCCTGCTAATAAAATTCCTCCTTTTTTCAGCACCCTATAACATTCCTTCCAAACAGGAAGAACCTCTTCAATATAGCAATTAGAAACTGGATGGAAAATTAAATCGAAGGATTCATCTTCAAAGGGCAAAGGATTTGTCATGTCCCCTTTAACTGTTTTAATCTCATAGTTTTCTCTTTTTGCTACCTCTTTTTCCCTTAGCAATTGTTTTTCCGAATAATCAAATACCGTACACTTTGCGCCTAATGCAGTAAATATAGGCATTTGTTGACCACCGCCAGAAGCCAACCCCAGTATTTCAGCATTTTTCATTTCACAAAACCATTTCTTTGGTACAGGTTTGGTAGGTGTTAATAATACAAACCAATCATTATTTTTTGCTTTTATAAAAGCTTCATGGCTAACAGGTTGTCCCCATTCCCAACCTTTCTCAACCCACTGATCAATAATATTGGAATTTACTTCTGTATACTTTTTATCCATATAAATATAACCTCCCTTATCATCAAGTGATTCTTAGCTTCAGATGGAGTTTGCTTAAAAGGAATACTTACTCCAGCTGAAGCTTAGAAGAACTTATCCAGGAGCTTAGCGCCCCTTATCCCTGCACTTAAAGAAGTGTGGGTGTTAGGGGCGGTTAGCTATCGGATAAAATAAATATTAGAATTCATTTAATTCAGTAAAGTTAACCCTCTACTAGTCGCTACACCAGATAAATTCTTGGGTTATCAGTAATCTAATCTCATTATATTTTCACTATCAAATACTTGTCCGTTAAAGTCAAAACCGAAACTCTTATACAATTTCACAGCATATGCACTTTCTTTATGTACGCCAAGAAATATCTTATTGTGAGTTTTATCTTGCTTAATAATTTCTAAAAGTTTGCCTAGAGCTTTTTTGCCATATCCCTTTGATTGAAATTGTTTATCAATCATTATACGGTAAATCCAATATTCGCCATCATCTTCATCAATGCAGTACATTATGAATCCTACCATTAAGTCATCGTCATATACTGCAAGGGGTATACACTCTGGCTGAACCTTAGATTGTGCAATTGAAACTGCATTAGATGTGACAAAATTAACTTGTTCTTCTGTAACAGAAAGTTCAATACAATCCCAAAAGTTTTCTCTTGTAATTTTTTTAAATAATATCAATACTAATACCTTCCTTCTAATCAGATAACTTCTTCATAGTAAAATATTCCGAGTCATAACTGCTATAAGCATAAGGAACTAACGCTTGTAATCATCAACATCAAACTCGTAATTTTTATAATAATACTTACGGTCTCCTTCTGTAATTTCACGAATAACCTTACATGGATTTCCTACTGCTATCACATTATCCGGAATATCTTTGGTAACCACACTTCCCGAACCTATAACAACGTTATTTCCAACGTGAACTCCAGGATTTACAACAACATTTCCACCAAGCCAAACATTATTTCCTATTGTTATACCAATACCATATTCATATCCAGAATTTCGAGAATCAGGATGTATCGGATGTCCTGCTGTATATAGGGAAACATTGGGAGCAAATTGTACATTATTACCTATTATTACTTTTCCCACATCTAAAATGGTACAGTTGTAATTTGCAAAAAAACAATCTCCAACTTCAATATTCTTCCCATAATCACAATGAAAGGGTGCTTCAACATGTATGCTTTCACCTGCTTTTCCAAGTATATCTCTTATTAATTTATCAATTTTTTCACCTTCATCTGGTAAACAGTGATTATACTCATAAATCTTCTTTTTATTCTCCATTCGTTCTTCTGCTAATCCATCTAACCACGCTTTATATGGCAGCCCAGCCAGCATTCTATCTTTCTGATTCATGGTTGTCTCCACCTTTCAATCATATTATTTGATTTCGCTTCATCATACTATAGTTGCTATATTACCTAATCCAATTATTTTACCATATTTCATTTATTTTCCTTCAAATAGCTTTTCATATCAAATTTCCTTTTAAAATGAAAACACACTATAACACTTACCTTTATTATATACTAATTATGGTTATATTACATATATTTTCAATACATAGTAAATGTAAAAGCCACTGATATAGTACAATATCAGTGGCTTTTGGTTTAACTTCAGTTATATCTTAATAGTTATTTATTCACAACATTTACAGGTGTACCCGCGAGGAATTTCTCTAAGTTATCAGCAGAGATATCCATAAGTCTCTGCCTTGATTCCTTTGCTGCCCAGGATATATGTGGTGTTATTATACAGTTCTTAGCCTTTAGCAATGGATTATTACCTTTTATCGGCTCACTTGAAACCACATCCAGCGCTGCACCAGAAACCTTTCCACCGTTTAATGCATCAGCTAGATCCTGCTCAACTACTAATTGACCTCTAGAGTTATTTACAATCATCACACCATCCTTCATCTTAGCTATGGTGTTCTTGTTTATTATTCCTTCTGTACTTTCAAACAAAGGACAGTGAAGAGCTATAACATCTGAATTAGATAAGAGAGTATCTAGTTCTACATACTCCATGGTTTCGCTTTCCAATTCTTTATTTTGATATGAGTCAAAAGCCAGAACCTTCATACCTAATGCTTGAGCTATTCTTCCTGTGGATTGGCCAATTCTGCCATAACCAATAATTCCCATAGTCTTTCCTGAAAGCTCAATAAGTGGGTAGTTCCAATAGCACCAGTCTTCATGGTTTTCCCACTGACCTTTCAGTACAGAATGGCTATGAGCACCTATATGATGGCACATCTCAAGAAGGAGTGCAATGGCTGTTTGTCCAACAGAATCAGTTCCATAGGTAGGAACATTAGTCACTACTATATTCTTTTCCTTAGCTGCTGCTACATCTACCACATTGTAGCCTGTGGCCAGCACGCCTATGTATTTTAAGTTAGGAAGCTGCTCTATAATTTCTCTTGACAATGGAGTTTTGTTTGTGAGGAGTACATCTACATTCATTGCTCTTTCTAATATTGAATTCCCTCCATTTAGAGTATAATCTGTACGAGGATATACTGTTACATGTCCAAGTCTTTCAAAGCCTTCCCAGGTTATATCACCAGGATTTAATGTATATCCATCTAATACTACTATTTTCATTTATAATTCCTCCATCAAGGTTATACTTATATTCATATTTTATCTTAATTTTAATTAATAAGCACTTATAAAACTAATAAAACAAGTTCTATAAGCGCTTTAATTAATTAGTTGTTCGGATATTTCACTTCATATTCAACGTCATTTATAATAATATTACTTGCCTCTATAAACAACATTGAATTCTATATTTCTAAAACAAAATTTGCATTAGAATAATATTGCTCTGCCCACTTTTCTGCTTTTGATTTAGTTGTTATATCCCCTACGCCATTTTTAAAAAACTGTATTGATGTTAGTTCCAAATAATCTCCATCATCTGGCTCTATAGTATTAATCCTTTGTTCCTCACTATCCTCATAAAAGTGGTATGAAGATACGCCTTTAAATTTAATATCCTATTTTGCTTCTTTCCTATTCTCAATAACAGTAACTTTAAATGTTATTGTATGATTTATAATGTTGGATTCATAAAAATTTAAGGTGGCAACTCTTTGTTACCACCATTATATCAAGCCTAATTATTTTTAGAAATATATCCCAATAGATATCCTACACTACTTCTAACACTTCTTTTGCTTATTTTAATCTTTAATTAATAATATTAAAACAGACTGTCTTCAAGCGCTTTTTTAAACATAGAGTTAAAATTTATTGTCATTACTAGCGGTAGATTCTCATGAGGATTCTATTTCCTCTATTCTCTTTATTCAATTTTAATTTACCTTCTTCAACTTTATTGTATTTTTACATCTGAATCGTTTAATTGCTCCAACAAAATACTCTGTATCAAGAAGTCTTTGGTTGCAGTAAGGGCATCTACTATTCTTCTGATTCATGTAACATATTCAAAAGCTCAGAAAATGTATTACATATAAAACTAATAGCATTTTCTTTATTATTAAACGCCCTTTCATGTTCCCAAAATACAATTGTAGGTTGAACATCATCTCTATAATCAAAGCACAACAGATTTCCAAATGGATCTCTAGCAAAAGGAATAATTTTCTCTAACATTCTATCTTTCACATTTTCGTATACTTGCAACAGAAAATTCCCCTTATCTTTATGCAAACTTAACAAGTTGTTTAGAGTTTCTTCGTCATTTTGAATATTAAATGTATCTGGTACTGGATATGCTCCATCATTATTCCTAATACAACTAATATAATCTTCAGGAAATTTTATATAAAGTATATCCTCAACATACTTTATTTCATTCTCATCTAATTCTTCATTTTTATTAATCCATTCTATTTCATTATTCATCTTTTATCTTTCCTTTCTTTATTTGTTACCTGGTCCCCAAATACTAAATCCTCCATCATGACCTGTTTTACTATGCAAATTACTATCTACCAATTGCATTCTTCCTGTATCTTGATGATGATGCCATGTATAATTTTCTGGCACTTTCCCTGCCTTAAATAAATTAATTTCTTCAGTTGTAAATTGACTAGCCAGTTTTGAATCCTTTTGTATTGAATTATATAAATCTTTACTTGCCCTATTGAAATGCGTACGCCTTGATTTAGTATAATCACTTGGATCTAAATACATATCATGCTTTGATTCAAAAATAGGAAATCCATTGTTATCAAATTTAACACCTGAAACTGGGTGAGTTTTTCCTGCCATATTCATCCTTCCAGCATTATCTTTCCCCTCAGAAATTGTCTCTTTAAACTTCTTATAATTACTCTTAAAATTGTTCCTACTGCTAAAGAACACCGATGTTCCATATCCTGTTTCTACTAATCCTACCGCCACAGCAGTTGCACCTGCTACAGAAATTACGAAGGAACTTCCTCCTGTAAGAGGGGCTCCTACAATACCCGTGCCAACTCCATTCATACCAGCAAATATTTGTTTAAGTCCTAATGCTGCTTTTGACATACCAATCCCCATGGACACGAAGTCTGTTATAGTAGCTGCTCCATAATAAGAGGCTTTATTAGAAACGTATTTATTAATTAAGGCCTCTTCAGCATCTCTTTCCAAGCTCTTAATTTTTGAGTATTGAGATTGCGCTGTTCCTTTAGAAAGAACCCCTAAATTCTCTAAGAAATTTGATAACTTCTAAACATAAGGCCTTTCATCTATACAGTAGCATAAGTGTCCTTTATTATCTTTAAATCCTAAAGATTTATAAAAATTTTCTTCGCAATTCTGAACAATATAAAGGAATATAAAATTCGCTCCCATAGCTCTAGCAATTCCAACTAGCTTATCCTCATAGAAAGCCTTACAATTAAACTGCTATGTTTTAAAGGTGGAAATCCTAAATCTTCATTAACAATAAACACCTTAATTCTACCTTTTACAGATTGTCTCTCAATGATAGAAATACTATTGCATACTCTTTCAGTTGAAGTACAGTCCACACATTTAGTTTCTGTTTCTCATACCAGAAGTTTGCCTCCAGATTCCTTCAGATTCCCCTCACGGTGGACACCCTTGCTCTTGGCCATGTGCTTGGTACTATCAACCCCCACTCGGGACTTTCACCCGTTAGATTGCACCCATCTGGTCACACTAAATAAAGGGCCATACTAAATTTAGTACAGCCCTTTATACTTTTCCTTATTTACTTTGCTTGAACATTTTTTGTAGCAATAATATTAACTCCTGTGTTTGCAATATTTTCTACAATAGTATCTCCTTCCTTAACAGGAGCCTTAACCTTAACCTCATTTAAAGCAGCCACTACTTCAAAAATTTTATCCTTGGGAATATCATTTTGGGTTTTAACTGATACTGCATCTATCTCTCCATCCTGAACATATACAGTTGAGGTTACAATACGAGTTGGATTTGTACATTCCTTTTCACCATATATTTCTCCTCTTTTACAAAGATTCCCTGTGACTTTTATTACATTTTTATCTTCAAGTTCAACAGCTAAAGAGCATCCCATTGGACAGCCTATGCATGTTAATTCTCTTGTTTTACTCATTATCTACACGTCCTTTAAATTATTCTTCTTCAATCTTTACTATAATTTTTGAACAATTAGTGTACTTTTCAAACATTTGCTTAGTAAGTATTACAGTCTCCATCTCACCAGGAGTAAGTATTTTTTTGTTTTTATGCACTTCTCGTACATCATCAAAATATACAGAAATATAGCTATCCTTATACACCTGTCCAACTCTAAATCGTAGTTCAATACTTTTTTCAATGCTATTAGGGGCGATATATTTTGGAACAGTATATCGTACACCTTGGGTTGCTTCTATTTCAATACTGTTCTTATTTTCAAAGGTTTCTCCTTTTATGTACCTAGCAGCGTTTTTCCCTGCATTATAGCTTTCAGATGTAACATAATCAACAAGATCATGTACATGGAGAACATTTCCACATGCAAACACACCATCAGTATTGGTTTGTAAGCTTTCATTTACTATTGGACCGCCTGTTATATCGGACAATTCAATATCTGCATTTCTTGAAAGTTCATTTTCTGGTACTAATCCTACTGAAAGAAGGAGGGTGTCACATTTTATAAATTCCTCGGTACCTTTTATAGGTCTCCTACTCTCATCAACCTTAGCAACGGTAACTCCTTCAACTCTATCCTTTCCTATTATATTGGTAACTGTATGCGAAAGCTTAAGTGGTATATTATAATCATCTAGACATTGAACGATATTTCTCTTTAATCCACCAGAATAAGGCATTAATTCAATAACTGCATTTACCTTTGCACCTTCTAATGTCATTCTTCTAGCCATAATAAGTCCTATGTCACCTGATCCTAAAATTACGACTTCTTTTCCTGGCATAAGCCCATCTATATTTACAAACTTCTGAGCAGCTCCAGCAGTATATATTCCAGAAGCTCTGGTTCCAGGAATATTTATTGCACCTCTTGGTCTTTCTCTACATCCCATAGCAAGTACAATAGCTTTTGCCTTAATTTCTATAATCCCATCCTCAGAATTAACAGCTGTTACAATCTTGTCCTTATTCACATCAAGCACCATAGTATTAAGCTTATATGGAATTTTCATTTCAGCAACCTTATCTATAAATCTTCTAGCATATTCTGGTCCTGTTAATTCCTCTTTAAAGGTATGAAGACCAAATCCATTATGAATGCACTGATTTAAAATACCTCCAAGAACATTATCTCTTTCTAAAATTATTAAATTTTCTATTCCTTCTTCTCTAGCTTTTATAGCTGCAGCTAAACCTGCTGGCCCTCCGCCAATTATAACTATATCGTAATTTAGCATATCATATCCTCCAATTCCTTTACTTTATTTTTTTATTTCTACCTATAAGTAGTTTTGAATCTCCACCGTATTTAGTAATTTCCATTGGAGAAATATTAAGTTCTCTTGAAAGAATTTCTACTATTTTAGTTGAACAGAACCCTGACTGGCACCTTCCCATTCCAGCTCTAGTTCTTCTCTTAACACCATCTAATGTTCTTGCTCCTAATGATCTTCTTATAGCATTAATAATTTCACCCTCAGTAACTGTTTCGCACCTACATATAATTTTTCCATAAGAAGAATTCTTAGCAATAAGTCCTTTTCTTTCTTCATTGCTCATTTCTCTGAATTTAGGAATTCCTTTTCTTATTGGATTAAAGTCTTTGTTTACTTCTGGATTTAACTTTTCCTTTACAATACCAACTGTCAGCTCTGCTATTGCAGGTGCACTTGATAATCCAGGTGATTCTATTCCAGCCACATTAATAAAATTAGAAACATCGCAAGCCTCACTAACTAAAAAATCATGTTCAGGCCTGTGAGCCCTTAACCCTGCAAATGAAGTAATAACCTGTCTCATTGGTATTTGTTTAATTGACATTTTTGCTTTATTTAGAATATCATTTAAACCCTCCTCAGTTGTTATAAGACTTTCTTTTTCTTCAATATCAGTTGCATTTGGTCCAATTAAAAGATTTCCATCAACAGTTGGAGTTATTAGTACTCCCTTACCTAATTTAGTTGGAAGCTGAAACACTGTACTCTTAACCATTTTTCCTGCTGCCTTATCAAATAAACAATACTCGCCTTTTCTTGGTATAATGTGGATTTTGTTTTGGCTAACCATGTTGTTTATATCATCAGCATATACTCCTGCTGCATTTATAACTATTTTTGCCTTATAGTCACCTTTATCTGTTTTTACCTTAAAATATCCATTATTCTTTTCTATTTCAGTAACACCATTGTCAAAATAGAATTTTGCTCCATTATCATAGGCATTTTCTGCCAAGGCAATTGTCATTTCATATGGACATACTATTCCTCCTGTAGATGCATAAAGTGCTGCTACAATGCCATCTGACAAATTGGGTTCCATCTTAATTAATTCTTCTCTACTTAATATCCTTAGTCCTGGAACCTTGTTCTTTTCCCCTCTTGCTTTAATGTTATATAGCTTGTCTATATCTTCTTTATCAAAACATAAAACTAAAGAACCATTTCTTTTAAAAGGAAAATCCAATTCCTCAGATAGTTTATCAAACATTGAATTTCCCTTTGCATTTAATTTTCCCATTAAAGATTCAGGCTCTGCATCATATCCTGCATGAACTATTGCACTATTAGCCTTTGTTGTTCCCTCCGCAACATCACTCTTCTTCTCAATAATACATACCTCAAGCTTATATCTTGTAAGTTCTCTAGCTATGCTGCATCCTATAACACCCGCACCTATAATTGCTACATCAAACATAGATTTTCCCTCCTAAATTTAAATAAAAAAAGCCATAACAATAGGTAAATTACCTTGTGGTTACGGCTCTCCTATACTTAGCCTAATATTATATAACTTTTAATATAATTGTATTTATAAGCCAGAGTTATTATTGTATAACTTTGTTATAAATTCCTTGGATATTTTCATTATTTAATGGCACTATATTTAAACCTGTACAACCATGTATTGCTGCATCTTTTACCATTGCTTTTATGGTCTCCTCATCTATTAATTTCTTATCCAAGGTTTCCTCTACACTTATTTTTACAAATAAATCTTTTATCATTTCTATAAGTTTATCTGCTGCCATATTTTCTGAGATTTCTATTGTAGGATTTACATATTTTACTACATCTAAGAATTTATCCTTCAATACCTCTTTATTATATTCAATCATTGGAATCTGCAATATTCCTACAGTTAATCCATGTGGCAGGTTACAGTGTCCAGATAATGGACATCCTAATCCATGGGGTATTGTTGCTCCGCAATGGCTCATAGCACTTCCTGCCATAACAGACGCAAAAGCCATATTCTCCCTTGATTGTATAGTGTTTTTACTTACTGCCTCAGGTAAATTTTCAAACACAAGCTTAATGGCTTCTAAGGCCCATACATTTGTTAAAGGGTTTTGAATTGATGAAGTGTATGCTTCTAAGGCATGACCTAATACATCTAACCCAGTATGTGCTGTAACCCTTGGCGGTAACTTAATAGTCATTTCTGGATCTACAATTGCCACTTTTGGATATATTAAAACACTGGTTAATGAATCCTTAATTCTTGTGTTTTCATCTGTTATAACTGAATACATTGAAACCTCTGAACCTGTTCCAGAAGTAGTAGGTATAGCTATTAAAGGTATAGGTTGGTTTTTTATTTCCTTTTTATTTTCTCCTCTACCATCTAAATAGTCATATACACTTCCTTCATTTACAGCCATTATGGATATCCCCTTACCTGTATCTATACTACTTCCTCCACCAACCGCAATTATCATATTGGAAGATTCCTTTTTTGCAAAAGCTGCACCCTCATCAATTATATGAATCTCGGGATTAGGCTCAACCTTATTAAAAATTTTATATAAAACATCACACTTTTGTAATTCTTCTATAATTGGTTCAAGAAGACCTATTTCCTGTAAATTTTTATCTGTTACAACAATTACATTCTTAGCATTATATTGTTTTATATAATTTCTTAAGTTTTTAATCTTTCCACAGCCAAAATCAACGGCTGTACTAAGATAAAATTGAAATTCCTTCATGGCTTACCTCCTCAATATGCTATTTTATTAATTCTTCGTTTATCTCTTTTAGTGAAGGGTATACAAAATCAGCATTTGTTTCTGAATTATTATAGCTTTCAATGCTTGTTTCACCAGATAATACTAAAATGGAAGTAATACCTGCATTCTCTCCTGTTTTTATATCTGTATATAGCCTGTCTCCTACAATGGCTATATCCTCCTTATCATAAGCATATTTTTCACATAAAGCTTCTATTATTGCTTTATTAGGCTTTCCTACAACATAAGGTTTTTTTCCTGTAGAGGTACTTATAAAATCAATCATAGCCCCTGCATCTGGCATAAATTTAGAGTCCTCAAGGGGGCAGTTAAAGTCAGGATGTGTAGCAACGTATTCAACACCATCTCTTATAAAATCACAGGCAATCCATAGCTTTTCATAAGTTAACGTAGTGTCAAATCCAAGAACAATAAAATCCGGACGCTGACTTCTATCTTTTACTAGTTTAAAACCTGCATTAATAAATTCCTCTTCTAGCATTTTTGTTCCCAATAAAAACACCTTTGCACCAGCTTTTTTACTGTTTAAATATATAGTTGTTGCTTCACCAGAGGTAAATATGCGATTGGGTTCAATGTCTAATCCTAGATTATTAAGCTTTGTAACATATGCATACTTATTTTTTGATGAATTATTTGTTAAAAACAGAAATTCTTTATTTTGTGCTTTCAATGTTTTAAGGAAGTCAAGTGCTCCATCTATTAACCTGTTGCCTAAGTAAAAAGTACCGTCCATATCCAATACAAAGCACTTAATCTCTGTAATATCCTTCATTAAATCACCTTCCTGTCCACTATATTATTTTCAATAATAAAACTTCATTTTTATCTATAGTAATATTCCATTTTAATGTTTCATTCTCACGTATTAATTGATAAACATCACCGTTTACTATATTTACTGCTTTACTGTAATCCTTGTTCATTTTTAAAGCTACCCTCACATTCTTCTTACCATTAATAAAGAAATTAGGATGCTTCTCTGAAACATAATTTGTTATAATTACATATCCACATTTTTCACCCTCAAGATAATGTCCATCTATTTCCTTACAGCTTCTATTTGCATAGTCTAAAGATAACTTTGGTTCAATTCCCTGTTTTAACAATACACTGTCAACTACATCCCACAATAAATAAGACTGCTTTTCCAAATAAGCACCATCTGGGTGTGTTGCAAAAAATAAACCATAGCCCTTGCCATAGGAATTAAGTGTAACTGCTGGGGTATCATCATCAAATCTAGCTATTACCTCTGTATTGTGTGGTTCTATGGATATTACTTCTTTATGCCAGCAGCCGCAATAATTTTTATGATTGAATGTCACATTAGGATTGGTAGCTGCATAGGTATCTTCAACTTTTACTCCAAACACCTTTGATAGGTTAAAGCATGGAATTTGATGATTGTACCAACCATATTTACCTAACATACCGCATCTTGGAGTTCCAATTAGCATACCACCTTGCTTTACATAGCTATCTAAATTCTTACTTAATTCTTCATCTATAACAGCCATTAGGGGCATATAAATAACCTTATACTTATTTGCATAACCATTTTGCAGATGCTCAGGAGTTACAAAATCAACTGTATAGCCCTTTTCCCAAAATACTCTATATGCTCCTCTCATAGCATCCATAAGATATTTTTCCTGACCCATACCATTAAGAACTATAGAATTCTCCTTTGAAATAAGTATTCCAATTTCGCCTACACAATTCTTAGCTTGAAAAATTTCTTTTCCATTCTCCTTTAATATGGAACCGATCTTTTCTGCTGCCTTTGTTCTCTCAGTAGGATTACCATCTAAGTCTACAATAGCTCCCCAATGAAGCGGTTGAAAATCCCATTCCCTCCATCCCTGATATAATGTTAACTTAGCATCATGCCCAACAGCTTCAAATACATTTCTTATTAAATCAAAGCCCTTAACATTTCTACTTGGCCCCATTACCCAACCATTAATTGGACCGCTTTCAGTCTCCAAAAGCCAGTAGTCCTTTCCAAGGGGCTTTGATGTGCTCCTTGCCATATCCAAAAACATTGATGAAAATTCTGGTGTAGATTCTAATTTATTTCCACTTCCAGGGTATAAATCATAACCTATATAATCAACAACCTTTGCCATTTCAAATTGATCTAGTGCTGTTAAAACTCCCAATGGATCTTGAGATTTTAAGAAGAAAATATTTGTGGTTGTCGGGTGCTTGGAATCCATTTTCTTTATAAGCTTGTCCTGCCAACTTACAAAATCAACATAGTTTTGCATTGAAAAAAGTCTCCAATCAAGCCATCTAGTTACGCTTGACCAGCTTGTAGGTTTGGTTTTTGGAGGTTCAATTTCCTCCCAGGTTGTATGGCATGTATTTGTAGCTCCCCATCTATATGCATAGTTTAACTGGTCAAGTGATTTATATTTATCTTTCAACCAGCTTCTAAACTTATTCTGTGTATTTTGGCAATAACAATAAATATCTATATCTCCATTCTTTAAAGGCATAAATGGGAATCCAATTTCATTATGAATTTGATATGCATAAAGCGCTGGATGATCTTTATAACGACCTATCAATGCATTTATATATCTTTCACTTTCTTCTAAATACCCTTTATGATCTATACAAGCCCAGGTATAGGACACATTGTTAGGATATTGTTCTCCATGATTATTAACAATATTAGCATCTGGGTACTCTTTGTGAATCCAGTACGGTGGCGAAGCTGTACCTGTACCTAATAATATTTTCAGTTCATATTTTACGCATAAATCAAAAAAATCATCTAAAAACTGAAAATTGAATTTACCCTTTTCTGGTTCAATACGATCCCAAGTATTAAACAGCTCTGCAGTCCTTATTAACTGTATTCCTGACTGTTTCATTAGCTTTAAGTCTTTTTCCCAATCTTGCTTTTCATGCATTAGCGGATAGTATCCAGCTGCATATATAAATCTATCTTGTTCCATACTTTTCCCTCCTACTAACACTTAAGTACTTTGATTCCTATCCATTTGCATACTTCCATTAGTTCCTGTTCTATATCCCTATATACAATTGCATAATGATGCTCTATTCCATTTTCCATTATGATATCTATAACCTTTTGCGATGGTGTATCAAACTTTATATCTGCTTGATTTGCAACTAAATCCCTGTCTTCTTCAACCCCTGTGCCTTTAGCCATAAATAAAACATAGTCTTCTTTTCCTTCTTTAAGCTTTAACATTAATAATCTTCCTTGTTTCATTTTAAACTCAGTAGCAAAACCCATTCCATTCTTAATAGTTGGATGTTCAATATACTTTACTGTACATTTATCCTTGGCAAGGCAAATTGGAGCTGGACCACAGTGCCATACCTTTGCAATACCTTCTTCATTAACATTAACTAAATCAGCAAAGAAACTTGGCTCATTTGTAATTAGATGCTGAATATACATTGTTGCCAGCCCTGTTACATCCCCCTCACAGGAAGTCATAATGCCTTCATTATTTAATCTAGCTACAACACCGCATACGCTGCAGTTATATAGAGACTGAAATTCAGGCCAACACTTAATAGTAAATGCATCTATTTTATTTGCCTCTTTAAAATCCTTTATTGCTAAATAAATTCTAGCTGATTTTTCAAGCATTTCATCAGTAGTTTCAATAGCTGCTTCATTTTTCATTTTTGCAACTTCTTCTTCTACCCTCTCCCAATTTATTTCATTTGCCTCTTGTAAAAGGCTAGCTAAAGAATAATATTTTATTTCAGGTCCTATTTCAAATCTAAAACGAAGCTCATCAACGTTTGAAAGATAGAATCCTGGAACTCTTCCACCTATAATACAAAATCTGCTTTTTTTCAATTTTGTTTTAACATCAATTGCCTTTATTACTCTATTTATTTTTTCGTAAACCTTATCTTCGTTAACATCTCCATAGACATAACTGTATTCCTTTTCTGCCTTTTTAAGAAAGCTTCCAAACATATTTAGTCCGCATAGTGAATTTAGTGGTAAGCCTCTAAAGCCTTCAATGTACGGTTCTCTAAAACCCCATAATAGCAATGGTGTTTCTCTAAAAAGCTCAATAACCTTTATCATTGCACTTCCAAAGGAGTAAGTGCCACACTGAATAATCAACAAATCCACATTTTCATTCTTTATATCATTTAATGCCTTTTCTATTTTTTCTTCTTCAATTAGAATATTTTCTTTATATGCAAGCTCATACTGGTTACTCTTTAATCTTTCTATGGAAATTCTTAGATAATCTTGTGCAATATCATACCTAAAGTTTGGAAAACCCAGTGATAATAATCCAATTTTCATAGTTTACCTCCTTTTAATACTTCATGCATAACTTAATTTTTTCTATTGCCTTTGTAAGCATTCTCTGCCTTCCTGCTTCTTGAGCTGCCATCATATATATATTTTTATTCTTTTCATATGAATTTATAAAACCATTAACAAATTCATTATCTATCTCTGTAAAGAAATTAATCTTTCTAATTCCTAATTCTATAGCTCTTTGTATATCCGTATCAGGTATGCCTGTACCTCCATGTAGTACTAATGGAATTTTCGCCTGTGTTCTTATTTCTTCTAATCTTTCAAAGTCAAGCTTTGGTTCATATTTATAATGTCCATGAGCATTTCCAATGGAAACTGCTAAACAATGAACCCCTGTGCTTTTTACGAAAAATGAAGCAAGCTTTGGGATTGTCATTAGTCCTTTAATTGAATCATCTGCTCCTGACTCCGCTCCTGCAACCCTACCCAGCTCGGCCTCAACAGTTACCCCCTTATCTTTTGCATAGTCTACAACTTTTTTTGAGTTTTCTATGTTTTCTTCAAGGGATACATTAGACCCGTCATACATTACTGAAGTAAAACCTGCATCAATAGCTTCTATGCATTCATTAATTGTTTCTGCATGGTCTAAATGAAGTGCAACTTCAATATTGTATTTATTACCTAATATTTTTACTATTTCAGTTATTTCACTATAAGAAATTTTTTGTATATTCAATTGTATTGGCGCAACCTGAAGTATAACCGGATAATTAACCCTTTCTGCTGCTTCCATAACAGCATTAATTGTTTCTATGTTGCTTACATTAATTGCTGCAATACCTGTCCCTTTTTCTTCTGCCTTGCATAGTAAAGCTTTCATTGAAACTAAATTCATATATCCACCTACTTATCCTGTATTTTATAACTATATCTTATTAAGAATTAAATGAATCTTTTAAATCTTAAAGGCTGGTGCATCCGTTTCTTTTTCCCACATTTTTTTCATTTCATCGTCAAGCTTACAAAATGCAAGAGCTATCCCACCCATCTCTTGTGTGGTAATGAAGCTTCCTATTGCTGGCTTATAAACCTTTATACCTTTATCATTAAGTATTTTTTCCACTTCATTATAGAAAATTAAAAGTTCCATATAAGTAGTCTGTCCACATCCATTAACTAATACAGTAATTTCATCACCTTCTAAATAAGGTTTATCTTCTATTAATTTTTCACACATAACCTCTGCAATATCTTTTGCTGTGCATATTTTCATTGTGTGAGCAGCAGCTTCCCCATGTACCCCCATTCCTATTTCTATTTCATCATCTTCAATTTCAAACATTTTATAACCAGTAATAGGTGATGTTCCTGATATAG
This sequence comes from Clostridium amylolyticum, assembly GCF_900142075.1. Lineage (GTDB taxonomy): Bacteria > Bacillota > Clostridia > Clostridiales > Clostridiaceae > Clostridium_AA > Clostridium_AA amylolyticum. The sequence continues at coordinate 13,610 of NZ_FQZO01000010.1, read as the reverse complement.
TTGCCACTGCTAATGTTCTAGTATTATCTCTAACCTTCTCAGCCATTTTTACTACTTTATCAAGGCTATGACCTTCTTCCGCATAAGCACCCACAATCTTGTAGCTAAACAATGTCCCTGCCGTGCCCCTTCTTTCCTCTTCCTGTCCCTTTGGTGAAGAAGCTATATCATCATATAGAATTACGCCTTTACAATTTATATCATCATCCTTTGCCATATCTATGGCCATCTTTGAATTTATTACATCTCCAGCATGATTTGAAATAAGTACACAAACACCACATCCACTATCTACTGCCTCTATTGCATCATATAGTGTGTCTGGTCCTGGTGCTGCAAATATTCCACCATAAGCATTTGCGCTTAGCATATTCTTACCAACAAAGCCAATACAAGCTGGCTCATGACCAGAGCCATTTCCAATTACTACCCCAACTTTTCCTGCTTCTAGATTCTTTCTAACAATTACATTACTATTAGGAAGTTTTATTACTTTATGTTTATATGCTTTAACAAAACCCTCTACTGTATCAAAAACTATATTATCTACATCATTAATAATTTTTTTAGATTTCAACTTTACCACTCCTTTATCTATTTATATATTTATCCATTTCCTTAATGAAATAATAAAAAGATGTAGCACCGGCATCCTGGTGTCCAATAGCTTTTTCCTGAAGATATTTTGAACGTCCTCTTTTAGCTATTAATGGAATTGTAGCTTGTACGCCTAAATTTGCAGCCTCTACTGCCTTTTTAATAGCAGCTTTCAAATCATCTCCAGCTTCTTTAGATTTTAATAAAGCTTCTGCAGTAGGATGAATGGCATCCACCATTGTTTTGTCTCCGACTTTTGCTCCACCTAAGTCACACACCTTTATTTCAGCATCAATTATTCCATCACTTAATTCATTTATGTCAAAGGTTTCAGTACCTTTACAAGCCTTAGATAACTCTATAAAGATTGAACCAAATAAAGGCCCTATTGCTCCTCCAAGAGTAGATACTAAAGTTCTACCATAAGCTTTAAAGTATTCTCTGCATGTTCCTTCTTCCATAGAAATTAACTTTTCTTTTGCTGCCTTAGCTCCTCTTGCCATAGTGATTCCATGATCACCATCACCTATTACAGAATCATATTTTGATAACTCTTCCTTTTTTTCTATATACATATCAGCAATATTTATTAACATTTCCTTCACTTCATTTGATGTTAACATTCTACTATACCTCCCCAAATAAATTTTTCATAAACTTAATGCCCTCACATGCTGCAGTATTACCATCTTTCTCTATATATCTCCATATATTAACGTCTCTGCCTACTTCACATTCAGCCATAACGAAATTTTCCAAAGTAATCCATCTATCATAACCGATATCGCAAATACCTCTTTTAACTTCATTCCAATTAATATTTCCACTGCCTGGAACTCCTCTGTTGTTCTCACAGAAATGTATGTGATAAATATCCTTACCACCTTCCACAATAGCACCATACATATTTTTTTCCTCTATATTAGAATGAAAGGTATCAAAGTGAAGTTTAATATTTTTATTATTAATTTGTTTTAGAAACGCTTTTCCTTCACTTACTGTATTAACGAAATAAGATTCATAACGATTTAAAATTTCAATTGCTAGTACAACTCCTCTTTTTCCTGCATATTCACCCATATCACTTAAAGCTTCAAGGCTCATTTTTATATTATCCTTTGCCTCACTTCTCATTTTCAGCTGACCCCAAGGAGCATAAAGTACTCCCCCCAGGCAGTCGCTTTCTAATTCACTACAGATATCAATACATTTTTTAAGATGATCTATACCATTTTGTCTAATTTCTATATTTTCTGATGATATATCTCTATTAGGATTCATTCCTGTGCCACAGGTACATTGAAGTTTATATCGATTTAACATTTTTTTCACCTTTATTAAATCAATTTCCTCTGGTGACATTAAGGGTAATTCAAATCCATGATATCCATATTCCTTTACTACAGGTACATATTCTAATACATCCTCAGACCATTCTCTTGTAAATGTTGATAAGTGTATACCAAATTTCATACTGCACCTCCGCAAATTTTGGTAAAAATATGACATACACAATGTGTATGTCATATTTTTATATTAACATTGCTTAAAATAACTTAGAGAAGAATGATGCTATTATTGACCATAGTGAAAAATCATTACCACCGAAGGCCTGATTAAATCCTGCTACTGTATTAAATAAAGCTGGCATTGCTAAGCTAACTAATAGAACCATTAATACACCACTTACAGCACTGGCAATTACTGCACCTCTACGGCCACCATAAGCATTAGCAAAAATTGCACCTGGAGCAACATCAAAGAAACATGCAACCGTAAGAGGAATTATTGCATATGTCATAGTACCTGTTGAAGCCATTATTACTATAGTTAATATACTTGTAATCATGCTTACTAAAAAACCAATTGTTAATGCATTTGGTGCGTATGGGAATACCATTGGTATATCTAATGCTGGAACTGCGTTTGGTATTAATTTATCAGATATACCCTTAAAGGCTGGAACAATTTCTCCAAGCATCAGACGAACGCCTGTGAGTAATACTGTAAGACCTGCTCCAAAAGTTAATCCTGCCATTAAACTGAAGGTAAATAAATCATATTGCATACCGCCTATAGTTCCTATAGTTCCTACAGCTGAACCAAAAACTTTTACTCTAGCTTCTCCACCAATAATCAAGCCTACAATTATGTAAGTAAAGAATAGAATTAAAGATGTAGCTATAGTAGTTTCTTTAAAGAATTCTAAATATGAAGGAACTTTTAAATCTTCAGTAGATTTTTTACTGTCACCTAATAACTTGCCTATTCCAGCACCTAAGAAACAGAATATAGAAGTTGAATGGCCAATTGTAAATTTGTCACTTCCAGTTACTTTTTTAACTAAAGGTCTCATCAATGCTGGAACTACGATTATATAAATTGATAGGAATATGGTAGCAAATGCAATTAATCCTGTTCCTGATAGACCTCCCTCAATCCCCACTGCTACAAATATATATGACATCCAAAAGAATATATGGCCTGTTAAGAATATATTCTTCATGGGTGATATTCTTGCAACAATTAGGTTGATTATAAATGCTAAAAGAATTACAATACCGATTTCGCTTCCATGTTCACCAATGAAATTCACCCATGCATCCGGATTAAACTGATTTCCTTGTGGTAGAGCATATAATGTTGAAAATGCACCTGCTAATGGTGAAATTGCTGAAGCAATAATATTAACACCTTTAAATAATGCAATAACTCCTATGATTGTCTTAAAAGTACCTTTTATTATGTCACTGAAGCTTTTCCCTTGGACTAGTAAGCCTACCATTGCTATTAATCCTAATAAAATTGGCGGTTGTTTGAAAATGTTGTTTGTTAAGTAACTTATAATTCCCATATAATAACCCCCTTTTAATATTTTTATAATAAATCCTAAAATCTTTAGATATTAGGTTTTATTTACTAAGAAAGAAACAAAAATTATTTTTAGTTTTTAACTTAAAGTAATTTTTTAATAGCAGGAACTCCTTTTTCCTCAATCTCATCTAAGTTCATAAAGTTATCGATCTTAATCAAAGGTATTTCTACTTTACTTTCAAGCTGATTATAAAGCTCATTAGATGTAAAAATTATGTCTGCTGGGCATGATGCAGCTGTTGTAATGTCCGCATTTGTTACATCAGCATCTATACCATTTTTCTTGAAAACATCATCAATATTCATTTTTAGAAGCAAGCTTGTTCCTACTCCGAAACCACATACAGCTAAAACCTTAATCTTCTTTGCCATTATAATTCCCCCTAATTTTTTATTAATAGCTATTAATTAATGATTCTATTATAAATTTCATTAATATCTTTGGTGTTAATTAACATTTGAAAATTCTTTTCTACTGATAGAAATTTAGCTAAATCCTGAAGAGCTTTTAGATGCTCTCCTTGGCTATTTGCTCCAAATGCGAAAACAATACTAACAGGGTCATTTTGTTTGCTTCCAAACTCTATTGGTTTTTTCAAAGTAATCATACTCATGCATGTTTCATTTACCGTTTCATCTGGTCTTGCATGTGCAAATGCTATACCAGGCATAATTACAATATATGGTCCTAAATCCTTAATTGCTTGAATCATATTTTCAACATATAAGTCCTTAACTTTATTCTCATTAACTAAAATATCACCTGCTTTTCTAACTGCTTCCTCCCAATTATCCGCTTCAACTTGAAGCTTAATTGATTCTTTTTTTAGTATATCCTTCAACATAAGCATCTTCCTTTCTATGTTGTCATAGCTAAACTTATAGATAAATCTAAATTTATTTAACTGTAGTATAGTTTGCTTTATCTTATATATGTCATCATTAGTCATAAAATGGCTAACTGTTACAACATCCGTTTCTTCAATACTTAATGGAATTGTGGAAATAACAAAATCAATATTATTCTTAAACTGCTTATAATCATATACAGAACAGGTTTCTATTAAATTCAAATTATGAATTTCTCTTTTTATTCTTGTTGATAAAATACTTAAAAAAGATATACCTTCTGGACATATAAGCAGTGCTGTGTACCTTGATGATTTTTCACTTATTCGTTCATAAGCAGCATGAATATGAAGTGCAATATAAGCAATTTCATCATCACTGACATCTACCCCAAAAATATCAGGCATCTTTCTTATTGCTTCTTCTACAACTTGATATACAAAGGGAAAATTTACTTTAATATAGTCTGTATATATATTATTTATCTGAGAGTTATTCTGAACTCTGGCTACTGCACTTTTCAGATGAAGTACTAGCCCATTAAATAACTGAGTATCATCTTTAATATCAACATTAATCTTTTCCTCAACGTAACCTATTAGCCTTTGTGTAATTTCAATTGTTTTTTTATCAGCAACTTCTTCAACGGATAGTTCTTTAAGTTCATTTATTGTATTAAAGGATTTTGATTCAATTATATATTTTGCTAGTTCATTTATTTCTCCATCTTCACAATTAACAGCGTTAGATTCAAATATCCTGTTAATCAAATCTTTTGACATATTGTATTCAATGGTATCTTTTAATAAATTGCTAGTGTTTTCAATCTTCTTACCCTTATAGAATCTTTTAACCATTATTGCTATATAAAAAATTAATTTTATGAAATCTACATCTGTAAAAAAATAGTTATACTTATCTTGAATTAAGATTAAATGTTCGGAAAACCTTTTCATGTCATCGATTTCAATAAAGTTATTATAATTGAGTATCAAATCACTTATATCCTCATACTCAATTGTTTCTCTTAATATTTTTAAGATATTATTGCTATCTAACACATCTAAAAATATAGATAATTGAAGCTTGCGAATCTTCTTTTCGCTTCCCTTAATGTAAAAACCACCCTTTGTACTTTTGGACAGTTCCAGCTTATATCTGCTTAAATATACATTTATATCTTTAAGAGTTTTCATTATTGTATTTTTACTTAAAAATATCTTATTACTTATATTTTCTATAGTTAAAGGTATGTCACTCATTAATAATTCTAAAACTACGTACTTAATTCTCTCTTTATCTGAAAGCACTCGATTTTCTACTGATAGAAATTTTAATTTTTCCAATAAAACATCTCTTTCACAAATGCTCTTTAGCTCTATTCCCTTTTTAGGAACCTTAACCAAAGTTGCTTTATTTTCACTTAACCAATTTTCAATTAATTCAAGGTCATAACGAATTGTTCTTGAGCTAACCTCATAACTTAATGCCATTTCTTTTATGGAAACAGGTGTAAACTCTTTTATTAACCATTCAATAATATCAATCTGCCTTGAATTTAAACAAACCATGAATTATCCTCCTATCACTATTCCTCAAGCCCACTGTTTACAAATTCAGCTAATTGTTTAGCAGCCTCTACTTCGTCCTCTCCATTTGCAATAATTTTTATTTGGGAACCTTTATTAGCACCCAATGTTAATATTCCTATCATACTTTTACCATTAACACACATCTCTTCTTTTTTTACACTTATATCAGCTTTAAATCTTTGTGCTCTTTGAACAAATTGCGCTGCAGGTCTTGCATGTAAACCAGTGTCATTTACTATTGTTACTAACATTTCTTTCATTTATAATCCTCCATTTATATTTTTCTTCAACAAGTGCTAATTATGCTAACATTAAGGTTCTTATAAACTTAATATCATACTATAAGTTTTGCAACTAAGAAAACCTTTACCTTCATATCTGTTAATACTAAATTATCACTTTATTCGACATTATACCAGTTTAAATCACTTCACTTTAAAATGAAATAATTATAAAATCATACTTTTCACTATATTTAAAAGTATGCCACCCATAACGGTAAAGTATATAAGTTCCACGAAATCGCTTGTTACATATCTATATCTTCCATGAAATTATATAAAAAAAGAGCAATACTAAACTTAGTACAGCCCTCTGCATTTTATCTACTCTTCTATTAACTTTTTTAAATCCTCGGTAACCATCTTTACCACTTCCAACTTTCCTTGTCCATATAGATTTTCATGGACAAAGGGGAGGGGGGCTTCAATGCCCTTTTCTAAATTTTTTCCTTGTATAATTTTCATGAACTTACTATTTCTTAACCTAAAAAATGTTGCCAGTACAAAGTGTACCAGCAACAGCTAAATTATCTTTAATATTATTCTATTACCTTCTTTAATCAATTGTATGACTTTTAATTCCAAATAATCATATTTAATAGTTTTTAAATAGTTTTGTAAGTACCACTTTATTGTATTTTTACTTATGAATCATTTAATTGCTCCAACAACATACTGTGCATGGGATATACTCCATCATGAGCTGTTTTACTATGCAAATTACTATCTACCAATTGCATTCTTCCTGTATCTTGATGGTGATGCAATGTATAATTTTCTGGCACTTTCCCTTCCTTAAATAAGTTAATTTCTTCAGTTGTAAATTGACTAGCCAGTTTTGAATCCTTTTGTATTGAATTATATAAATCTTTACTTGCTCGCCTAAAATGCGTAGTCCTTGATTTAGTATAATCACTTGGTTCTAAATACATATCATACTTTGATTCAAAAATAGAAATCCGTTGTTATCAACTTTAACTCCTGATATGATACAGGGTGAATTTTACCTGCCATATTCATCCTTCCAGAATTTTAAATAACTATTTAATTTTATTTCATATTAATCAATCCATTTTTTTATTTCTCCTTCACTTTTAGGTAAATTGATTAATAGGTCAATTGCCTTTAATTTAATTTCATCTATTGATTTATTTAATTTTTCTGGAATAAGAGATTCAATATCCTCTAATTCACACCCCATTTCTACCAATTCTACTATACTCTCATTTAGGTTTAGATTATTCAGTTTTTCTATAGAATACGGTGAAAAAATATACCTCTCGCACTCTTCTATTGATATTGCTCCAGCAATCAATGAATCCATTAGTCCTATTATACTTAATAATATAAATCTTTCAATTTCAATTTTATTCTTTATACTAATTTTTATTTCATCCATTAAATAGTCCCTCTCTTTTATTTATTACTCCATCCTGGCTTAACTTTTACATTAAAAACTTTTCCTGACTGACTTTGAAAATAATGAATTGATATTTTCTTTCCATTGGCATCATATCCATCTTTATATACTTTTTTCCACTGTCCAGATTCAATTTTTCTTAATTCATCTAAGACATCACCATTTTTAACACTAACTTTCCTAGTTCCATTAGAAGCATCTTTAAATCCTTCTGGGTACTGAGGTGCTTTTTTTATTGAATCATATATACTTCTAATACTACTTTCACCAGTCTCAGTAGCCCCCTCAGAAATTGCCTCTTTAAACTTCTCATAATTATTCTTAAAATTGTTCCTACTGCTAAAGAACACCGATGTTCCATATCCTGTTTGCACTAATCCTACCGCCACAGCAGTTGCACTTGCTACAGAAATTACGAAGGAACTTCCTCCCGTAAGAGGTGCTCCTACAATACCAGTGCCAACTCCATTCATACCAGCAAATATTTGTTTAAGTCCTAATGCTGCTTTTGCCATGCCAATCCCCATGGACACGAAGTCTGTTATAGTAGCTGCTCCATAATAAGACGCTTTATTAGAAACGTATTTATTAATTAAGGCCTCTTCAGCATTTCTTTCCAAACTCTTAATTTTTGAGTATTGAGATTGTGCTGTTCCTTTAGAAAGAACCCCTAAATTCTCTAAGAAATTAGATGATACTGCTATAGCCATTGCTGCTGGATCATAATATAGATTTTTCGCTATAGAAACTCCTATACCTAACCCTGCTGAAAAAAGGCCACCTAAGAATCCAGAAGATTTTGATTTTCCGGTACTATATTCTGTTCCTACATTATAGTTATCTATATTGCTTATTTCTGAAGCATTAATCGCATCTATGTCTAGTCCTGCTAGAGAATCCATTACATTATAATTATTAAAGTTAAACATGGCTTCAAGACTTTTAGCTTTATCCTCCACCTGTGTTTCTGCATTTCTATAGTTCTCTGCTGCTTTAAACAAGAACTTACTAATATTATACATCTTTTCATATGCAGCTTCTATTTTCGTTTTATGGTTCAGTATAGATTGTCCTATTCCATTCCTGCTTTTTACTTTTCCACCTAGATTATAGTATATATTATTAATTTCTTCAGCCTTTAACTTTAACTCCTTTGCAAGAGAGTCTGCATACTTTGCTTTACTTTCTAACTCCGATATATTTACCCGTATAACCATAGCCTCAGTTCTCTCCTCGATTTATATGATAACATCACATATTTAACATAGTTATTGAATTTATTATTCAATTTTATTTTTCCCACTATATGTAATAATTATAATATAGCATCCAATTAAATTAAAGACTAATAATATATTATTGATGCCATTCTCTTAAAATTGTTACTTTTCTGTTAGTAGCATCAAGCTTTATTTCATATCCTCATTATAAAGTATAGATAAGAAAATTCCTCAAATATCTACTGCCTTTACATTATTGCAATATACATAGAAAACTAATGGTAAGAAATTTCTAAATTTAATAACTTCTAAACATAAGACCTTTCATCTATACAGTAGCATAAGTGTCCTTTATTTTCTTTAAATCTTAAAGATTTATAAAAATTTTCTTCGCAATTCTGAACAATATAAAGAAATATAAAATTCGCTCCCATAGCTCTCAATTCTTTAAGGAAAATATCTCCCATATGCTTTCCAATATCAAAATCATCCTTCTCTATAAGGGAACCGTTGCAATATTCAAGATTATTACCTTGCAATTCTAACTCCATACAAAATTCCATAACTGCTGCTGAAAGTCCATCAAACATAGCTCTAGCAATTCCAACTAGCTTATCCTCATAGAAAGCACCTACAATTAAACTGCTATGTTTTAAAGGTATTGCAGAAGTTTCCTTTCCAAAACCAACCTCACAAATATCATTTCTTACGTAAAAATCCCATAGTTGATCTGCTGTAATTTGAGGATTAACCATTATTTTTATATTGTTAGTATCCATTGTTACGCTCCTCTTACTTTCATTAAAAATACAAATATTTACCATAATTATATACTAACAATATCCATATTTCATATTTATTTTCTAACCACCTCCAAATTTGCTCATTTATTCTACTTTTCATTGGAAAGGGAAACAGATACTTCTAACCATTTTCTGTTCTTTGTATACATCCAATAATTTTACTTTATTGTATATTTTATAATATTATTATTTTAAAAGATATTTACTTTGTAACGAAATTGCAAAAAAACGGATATATAGTATAGGGGATGAAATAGTGCAGAGTATAGAGGAGATTTATAGGGAACAAGCCCAAACAGTATATCGTTTCTTGTATAGTTATATAAATGATGCAGATTTATCAGAAGAGCTGACACAAGAAACTTTTATAAGAGCAATGAAATCCCTTAATAAATATAATGGCAAATGTAAAATTTCAGTTTGGCTTTGCCAGATTGCCAAGCATCTTTTATATCAAGAATTAGAAAAGAAAAATAAAAACAAGACAACACCTCTTGATAATAATATGGAATTTAGTACATGCTCTACAGAAGAACTAATTATTTCCTCCGAAGGTAAAAAAGAAATTTATAAAAATATACAAGCTCTAGACGGTATCACTAAGGAAGTTATGTACCTTAGGTTAACAGGTGATTTAAGCTTTAAGGAAATTGGAGAAATACTTAATAAAACAGAAAATTGGGCTAGGGTTACATTTTTTAGGGGAAAATCAAAAATTATTAGGAGGATGCAGGATGAGTTGTGATTTATCATGTAATACCATAAGAGATTTATTGCCTATATATTTAGATGGCATTGCAAGTAAAGAAACTAATATATGTGTTAATAAGCATTTAAGTGAATGTCAGCAGTGTCAAAATGAATATAAAAAGCTCTGTAAAATTTCAGAAGAAAAAAGAGATGTTGTTATTAGTGAGAGTGCCTCCATAAAAACCTTGAGAAAGAAATTAATTTTTTCCTTTATCACAGTCATTATACTGGGAGTTACTTTAGTAAGTATAGCTGCGTTTTGCTCTTATTCTAAATTAACATACACTCACTCCAGTTTTTTTCAATTAGTACCAGTAATAATTCTATATGTAGGAATATACTTTTTACCATTGCTAGCAATACTTATTGCCGTCATATGGAAGAACACAATTCCTAAAAAAGAAAAAAAATTCTGGCCTAATGTAATTATTTTATTTTTGGTAATATGGGTCCTTACTCAAGTATCCTTTCTACTATGGCAATTTTTCTCTATCCTATGGGTCTGTTAATCAATTAGAATATCTTTGTTTAAATTAGCTGTTATTAATACAAATAAAAGACACAATTTACTTTTCTTAAAGCCAAGATTGTATCTTAATGAAAAGGAAAGGAGTGGATATTATTATGAAAGAAAGCATTTCCTGTGAAATTGTTCAAGATTTACTACCAAATTATATTGAAGGTATCCTTAGTAATGAGAGTAAAGAATTAGTGAGTAAACACCTTGATAACTGTGTTTATTGCAAAAAAGAGCATGAGAGTATGACCTCTGTAATTCATTTAGATTCTTTTGAAGAAAGAAGAATAAATTATTTAAAAGGGATACATAAGAAATCTGCGAGCATTTTACTCCTATGTATTATACTTAGTATTATTACTTTTATAATTTCTGTATTTTATAGTGAAGCAAATTTGGGTGAAGGCTTTTTTACACTGACATTATTTTTTATACTTATGATCATTATAATTATTAGATTTTTATTGCCTTTATTGGGTGCAATAGTAAGCATTTCATGGTATAAAAAAACAAAGAAAAAATGGATGATAGCAATTTTTGTTATATGTGTTTGTTTGTTTATTTATTCTTTAGTTTATGTAGTAAATAATATAATTAAATACTGATAGAGCCTATTGTAGATTGTCAAGCAAAATTGACCCCCTTTTACACTGAAATTTGACCCCCCTCACAGTTAAATTATAATTAAACTAAGACCATCGTTTTTTATAGTTTTGGACTTAACAGTGAGTTGCTTTGTTTCATGGTTAATAGAGATATATTTGCTTAATTCTAATATTCTATCTTTAATGAGATCATTGATTATCTGCTCAAAGCTTTGATCTTTCCAAAGCCCCGGGAGGGGCTCTGTATTTTTAGTCACAGCTGCTTGATTTCCATAGTTGTCTAGCTCATCAAGACTCATAAAATCTGCTTCAATTATGTTTTTATCTTTATTTTTATATTTCCTTAATGTCCTATCAAAATAGTAGTCACTTTCGTATCGGACTTTCCTTTGTATGTATTCAAAGCTACGATTGTACTTTTCCCTGGCCAATAGCCTTGCTGCATCCTTCCCTTGAGTGTTGAATATATTAACAAACTCGGGGAAATCCACCTTAATATCTGCCATTATTGTCCCTCCCTAAAATTCTGCTTTACCCTGAAGCTATCACCTGTTATACTTATAACGTGAGAATGATGTAGGAGTCTATCTAGAACTGCAGCTGCTGCAAGTTCACTGGTGAATATATCATCCCAACGGTTAAATGGTAAATTTGTTGTTACAATGAGAGACTTTTTTTCATATCTTTGTCGGATTAGCTGAAAAAATAGGCTCTCTTTTTCTTTATCCATTTTTAAGTAACCAATGTCGTCAATTATTAACAAATCTATCTTCAAAAGCTTCGAGAATTTTTGCTTTAAAGCTCCATTTCTCACCGCACTAGATAAGTCCTCCATTAAGTCAATTGCATTAGCAAAAAGAACTGTTTTTCCTTCTTCACAGGCTCTCATTCCAATGGCTTCTGAAAGATGACTTTTACCAACACCAGGAGGCCCTACAAAAACTATATTCTCTCTTTTTTCTATGAATCTTAGTGTAGCAAGATCTCTTATTTTATCTTGGTTTATACTTTTAGAAAATGCGAAGTCAAAATCATCGAGTGTTTTATTCCCATCAAAGTTAGCCTTCTTAATGTTTCTTATTCTTAACCTTTCCTTCTTTCCTTGTTCTTCTAAGATCAGGAGATTGTACAAGAACTCTCTATAACTTAACTTCTCTTTAATAGCCGATTCTATGGCCTCCTCGTATTTGTTATGCATATCTGGAAGCTTAAATTGTTTTAGAAGCCTTTGAATTTCTATATCTATGCCTTTGTTGATTTTCAATTTTGACCTCCTTTGTCATAGTAAGAAAGGTCTCTAATTATAGCCTTTTCATTTTTTAGGCTGTATCTATCCTTTTTACTTTCTTTAAGCTTAAGTTCTAATTTTTCATGTTCGATTATCAGTTCTAGATATTTGTCCTTAATTAGTGCTTTAACTCCATCAATTTTAAGTATATTAGACTCAATGCAGTGTTTTAGTATAATATCTAGGTCTTCAATTGAGTATAACTCCGTGAGCTTTAAAAGCTCTCTTGCGTGAAAATGTGGTTGCTTTGTTATTTTAGAAGTAAGTTTATAGAACTCACTACCGTAAACGAAGGTTTTCTCAAAAACCCTTCGTATTTCTGGAATTGAGGATGGAACCTTTTGTGCAATAGCTTTATAGTCTTCTTTATCCTCAAGCTTCATATTTCTTCCTTGAATTATTTTATACTTCTTGATAAGTCTCAAATCGAAATCATAAATTTCAAGTATATAACCATAAACAATCCTTATTTTAACTAACTTGTCCACATACTTTACAGGGATGCTATATCTGTTTGTATCTACTGTAACGAAAGAATCGGTACTTACGGTTCTTGTTTCTAATTCTGAATCGACAATGATTTTTTCCTTCAACGGGCCTAAAAATTTCTTTTCTTCCTCATACATTTCAATAGGAGCTCTTTTTGTTGTTCCATTGATTCTCTTACTCCAAGTATTCATAAACTCTTTTAACTTCTCATTTAGATCATCCATACTGTAAAAGCTGCTACCTTTAAAAAACTGCTCTTCTAAATACTGAAATGGCTTTTCAATTTTCCCTTTTGTTCTGGGTCTCATGGGTAGACAAGCATTGG
>NZ_FQZO01000011.1 GCF_900142075.1 Clostridium amylolyticum | reverse complement strand
ATAGACATAAAAGACCTCCTCTTAACTGTATTTTAATTCTAACTTCATTCGAATTAATAGTCCAGCTTTTGGAGGGGGCCTATGAGTCCTTCATTATAAATTCTACATTCTCAATTCTAAATTAGTTTACGCATTCTAAATTCTCAATTTTAAATTAAATGTAATGAAATGAAGGAGTTGTTTATGGTGAAAGTTGTAGCGAAGCCTATTGAGGTGGTAAGTTGGACAGATTCTCTAGGTAACATTCATCCTATTAGATTTAGGTATATAGAGAAGGATGAAAGTTATAGAATCATAAAAATTGATAGGGTGGCTCACAAAGAATTAGAGAAGCTTTGTGGAAATCATATGCTAGTATATAGATGCTATAGCACTATAAATGGACAGCAAAAGACCTTTGAAATTAAATATGAACTAGGAAGCTGCAAGTGGATACTGTTTAAGATATAGAAATTCCTTTAAGTTAAAGATTGTCTAGCCTTTTGACTTGTCATGAGAATATTGTTAAAATACTCATGGATAGTATTTATTGGAAACAGTTAGGTAAATCATTCACCTTTGTGAGTGAGATAAAGAACTTAAAGGAGACTCGCAGGATGAAAAAATTCTTTAACAACTTTTTAAGGCATGCACTAATTATATTTTTAATTATGATTATAGTGGGTAATATTGGAAGAATATATTATCCTTTTAACTTTGCAAAGTTTAAGTACTTAACTTTTGTTGTAATTCTTTTATTAATTTTATTTATATATCTGTATAAAAGATACAAGAAGGGAAATCTTATATTTTGGCGTAAACTCTTAGAAGGTATCAATCTTCCTAGGGTAATTATTATAGCCTTTATTTTAAGGATATTATGGATAATACTTATCCCTACTATACCTCAGTCTGATTTTGCCCTTATGTATGAATATGCTGAAATAGCTTCTCAGGGAATATATCATGGATTTAAAGGGACAAGCTACTTTGCAAGGTTTGCCCATGACATCATAACAGTACTTTACTTTTCATTATTTTATAGGTTTACCTCTAATCCTCTTTGGTGGATTAAATTTTTCAACGTAATATTTTCTACAGTATCTGTATACTTAATATATTTGCTTATAAAGGAATTGTATAATGAAAAAACAGCCTGCATAGGAGCATTGCTTTTGGCACTTTATCCACCCTATATAATGTATACCTCTGAGACAATGTCAGAAAACATGGCTATACCATTTTATATATTAAGTATATATATTTTTATTAAGAGTTTAAAATTAGAAAAAAATCATTGGCTGCTTTTATTATGTGGTGCGTGTTTAAGCATAGGAAACATGTTTAGAATGGTAGGCATAGTAGTATTAGTGGCTTATGGAATGTATTCATTCATATATAAAGGCTTTATTAAAGGAATTAAAAATATTTCCTTAATATTAATTGCTTTCATTATACCTATTTATGTTGCAAGCTCTTGGCTTATGCAGGGAGATGTTATTGAAAATCATCTATGGCAGTCCAAGGAATCTTACATGACTTCTATACTTAAAGGAACTAATATTAAATATTACGGCATGTGGAATCCTGAGGATGCTCAACTTCCT
The DNA here is from genome assembly GCF_900142075.1 of Clostridium amylolyticum. Taxonomy (GTDB): domain Bacteria; phylum Bacillota; class Clostridia; order Clostridiales; family Clostridiaceae; genus Clostridium_AA; species Clostridium_AA amylolyticum. The sequence goes on along the minus strand of NZ_FQZO01000011.1, from coordinate 102,140 downwards.
ATAGATTACAACTATGACAGTGAAAAGATAGAAGCTGCCTCTAAAGCTATAATAAAAGAAAGATTTAAAAATACTCCCCCTTTGGAAATAGGGAAGTTTTATATAACAAAGCTTATGCTTCAGTGGATTACAGGAGACTTCTTTTCAGTACTTTGGACTGTGGAAAATGCAAGTCCTACAGTTATTACCAACTTTCTTACAGCCAATATAAGCCTGCTTCAATTAGCATGTTCCATTTATTTTATTATGGTACTTATACTTTCACTTAAAGAAATACGATTAAATGATTTTCCAGAAGAAATTAATTTTTTCTACATATTATTAGGTGGATTTATAATTCTTTATTTAATTACAGAGGTTCAGGGCCGCTATAGCTTTATAATAGGCTGGATATTTATAATTTTCGCAGTCCAAGCCTTAAGGAGGAACTCACCATGGCTTCATTCATAAAGTTTGCACTAGTAGGATGCCTTAATACAGGAATAACCATAGGTACCTACTCTCTACTTACATACTTAAATATAAATTATATTATAGCAAATGTCATAGGATATTCCTTGGGCACTCTTAACAGCTATATTTGGAATAAAAATTGGGTATTCAAATCTAAACAGGAACATAAAAAAGTCCTGTTTAAATTCATAACAGTAAATCTTTTAACTTTGGGATTTAATACATTATTTCTTTATTTATTAGTGGACAAGTTTCATGGTTCTAAGTTTATATCTCAGCTTTTGGTAACTGCAGTGGGGCTTGTTATAAACTTTAGTTTAAATAAGATTTGGACATTTAAGGAGGAAAATTCAAATGGATAACTTTTTACTTTCTGTAGTAGTACCAATGTATTATGAAGAATCTGTGGCAGAAGAATGCTACAAACGACTAAAAAAGGTAATGGATGATAATAATTTTAACTATGAACTTATATTTGTTAACGATGGCAGTAAGGATAGAACTTATGAAATATTAAAAAATATAGCTCTTTCAGATAAAAATGCTAAAATCATAAACTTTTCAAGAAATTTTGGTCATCAGATAGCTGTTACCGCTGGGGTAGAAGCAGCTTCTGGAGATGCTTTGGTAATAATAGATGCAGATTTACAAGATCCCCCTGAGCTTATAACGGATATGGTTAAGCTTTGGAAAGAAGGCTATGAAGTGGTTTATGCCAAAAGGAAACAACGTAAAGGAGAAACTTTTTTCAAGCTTACCACTGCTAAATATTTCTATAAGTTCCTTGCTCACATGTCTGAAATTACTATTCCTAAAGATACAGGGGACTTTAGGCTTATTGATAGAAAAGTAGCAAATGCTTTTCTTTCCATGCCTGAGAAAAATAGATTCATAAGAGGGATGGTATCTTGGGTAGGCTTCAATCAAACTTATGTAGAGTATGAAAGAGATGAACGTTTTGCAGGAGAGACCAAATATCCCCTAAAGAAGATGATAAAGTTTGCCAAGGATGGCATCATCAGCTTTTCAACAAAACCTCTTAAAATAATCACTACCATAGGTTTTGTTTCAGTAATACTATCTCTTGCTATACTTATATATTCCTTAATAAGCAAAGTTTTTGAAAAAGATATAGCAAGAGGCTGGACCTCCATTATGTGCGCCTTAACTTTCTTTGGTGGGGTACAGATGCTTTCTCTTGGAGTTATAGGGGAATATATAGCTAGAATTTATGATGAAAGCAAAGGAAGACCTCTTTATATAATAAAAGATAAGGTGAATTTTCATTAATTATTAAAAGCATTGACTATGAGAGGGTTATCCAATCATAGCCAATGCTTTTTTAAGTTTAAATATCATTAATTAAAACTTTAATTTATAGTTCTTAAAGTTCTTGTTCTACATTTTTTTAGTTTAAATGTTATTTAGTAAAATCTTAACCTCTAAGGGCTTTAACTTTAACCTTAGCACTCCAAAGTTATTTTCTATTACTTCTTCTGTAGCAATTAGGTTTTTATAATATTGAACATTTTTATTTCCATGAAGTTCAAAAAAAATATCCTGGGAAGCTCTATTTATCATTACTAAAGCAGTGGTATTCTCAAGACTTCTCTCAAAACATAGCACATCCTTATGCACGTCATAGAATTTAAACTCTCCTTTTTGAAATACCTCATGGTTAGTTCTTAAAGAAGTCATGGCCTTATACCAATTAAATACTTCTTTATTTTCTCTCCCCCAAGGGTAAGCTTTTCTGTTTTTAGGATCCGCTCCTCCTTGAAGACCTGCTTCATCACCATAATATATAAGGGGTACTCCTGGGAAGGTCATTTGAAATGCTATTGCTAATTTTAATAATGCCTCTCCTTCCTCCTTATGTTCTTTCCCCTTTTGAAGTGCTGTAAGCAGCCTCTCAGTATCATGGGTTCCCAGAGTGTTCATAGATGAATAAAAAGCTTCTCTTGGGTAGTTTTCATAAAGGCTCATAAGTTTTCTTATTATATTGTGAGCATCTATATCCCCTTTTAAAAAGCCCAGTACTGAATCTCTAAAGGGATAATTGGTTACAGAGTCAAGCTCATCTCCAAAAAAGTATTCTCTCTTTACATCGTAGGCTACTTTATTGGAGGCATCTTCCCAAACCTCTCCAATAAGCACAGAATCTTCTTTGACTTCCTTCATCTTTTTCTTTAAGGCCTTAATAAATTCATCTGGAAGCTCATCTGCCACATCTAAGCGCCAGCCTGAAGCCCCTAAGCTCATCCACTTGCTTATAACGGAATCTTCATCATTAATTATGAAGTTCATATAGTCTGGATTTAATTCATCCACATTAGGTTGATTTACAAACCCCCACCAACAATCATAGTCATTGGGGTGATTACGAAATTTATACCAGTTATAGTAAGGAGATTCCTTGGACTCATAAGCACCAAGTTCTGAGTAATTGCCATACCTATTAAAATATATACTGTCTGAACCAGTATGACTGAACACTCCGTCTAAAACCACGCGGATATTAAGCTCTAAAGCTTTGCTGCATAATTCTTTGAACTTTTCATCATTGCCAAACATAGGGTCTATGCTTTTATAATCCGCCGCATCATACTTATGGCTGCTGGGAGATTCAAATATAGGATTTAAATATATGGTGGTAACCCCTAAGGATTTTATTAAAGGAAGCTTGTTTATAACCCCTTGCAAGTTTCCTCCAAAAAACTCCCATCGTTCTATGTCTCCGCTGGAATTTCTTATATACATGGGTTCATCGTACCAATCTCCATATATAAAACTATTCTTTTTAGGATTATCTATATGTCCATCCTCATTGCCATTACAAAATCTATCTACAAAGATCTGATAAATTATCCCTTCCTTATACCAGCTAGGGACTTTAAAATCCTTGTACACAGTAATCTGAAAGGGCTTAGGATCATATTTTTGCAGGCAGCCTTTTCCTCCTAAGCCTTCTGCATTGTTGCCATAATATAGAGTTTCTCCATATCTTTTTATGGTAAAAAAGTAATTTAACAATCCTGTATCCTGTGTCTTTATAACTGCACTATAGGTATGATTGTCCTGACCCTCTTCCTCTGTTTTTCTCTCCATGGGTATGCTTTCACAAAAGCCTTTAAAATGTATAAGCTCTAAAAATACCCCTTCACAGTTCTCTACTTCTATATTAATGGTAACTTCGGTGCCTAATGTCACAGCACCAAAGGGACTTCTAAAATTCAAACTATGGGAATCATGTAAAATATAAAAGTTATCCATGTTCATTCTCCTAATTACAGGTTCTTATAAAGGAACTCAGAGCCCCAGATACCTGTGGCATATTCTTGGATGGTTCTGTCGCTGGAGAATATTCCTGAATGAGCTATATTCACTGCGGCCATCTTCTGCCAGTGGTGTTTGTCTCTATAGGCTTTATCTAATCTATCTTGAGCTTTTAGGTAAGAGTCAAAATCTTTTAACACAAAGAATTCATCATTATAGGTTAAAAGGTGTTCATATATGGTTTTAAACTTTTCTCTGTCTGGAGAATAGTATCCATTTATAAGGTCATTGGTTATCCTTCTTAGCCTTGGGTCATTGTTGCACACTTCCCATGCATTATATCCACCATGCTTATAGTAGTCTAAAATCTCTCGTTCATTCAAACCGAATATAAATATATTGTCGTCTCCTACCTCATCCCTTATTTCAACGTTAGCTCCATCTAAGGTAGCCATGGTAAGACCTCCGTTCATCATAAACTTCATGTTAGAAGTTCCTGAGGCTTCTTTTGTGGTGGTGGATATTTGCTCACTGACATCTGCTGCAGGCACTATGTGTTCTGCCAAGGATACCTTGTAATTTTCCATAAATACCACCTTCAGCTTATTTTGTACTCTAGGGTCTGTATTTATCTTTTCTGCTATGGCATTTATAAGTTCAATGGTCTTTTTGGCAAGGAAATATCCTGGTGCAGCCTTACCTGCAAATATAAAGGTTCTAGGTACAATATCTAAATTAGGATTTTCTATAATCTCATTATAAAGATCCATTATCCTAAGGGCGTTAAGAGTCTGTCTCTTATAAGCATGTATCCTTTTAACCTGAACATCAAATATAGAATCAGGATCTATTATTATCCCTTGATTACTTCTAATGATTTCTGCCAGGTTAACCTTATTATTTCTCTTTATGTCATGAAGCTTTTCCTGTACAGATTTATTATTGGAAAACCTTTCAAAGGCCTCCATATCCATAGGATGCTTAATAAAGCTTGGTCCTATAGTTTCTTTCAATAGGTTGGTAAGCTCTGGATTTGCTTTTAAAAGCCATCTTCTATGGGTAATACCATTAGTTTTATTATTAAATTTTCTTGGGTAGTAATAATAAAAATCTGACATTTCTTGCTTTTTCAAAATTTCAGTATGAAGCTTTGCCACTCCGTTGACACTATGGCTTCCCGCTATGGCAAGATGAGCCATTTTAACATATCCATCTGCTATTATAGCCATCCTGTGAATCTTATCCCACTGTCCTGTATACTTGTTCCAAAGGTTTTGACAAAATCTTGAGTTTATTTCTTCCACTATCATATAAATCCTTGGGAGCAGCTTTCTAAACATATCTACAGGCCACTTTTCCAGCGCTTCTGATAATATGGTGTGATTGGTATAAGCGCAGATATTTTTAGTTATCCTCCAAGCATCTTCCCAGGCAAAGCCTTCATCATCCATTAATATCCTCATAAGCTCTGGTATAATCAAGGTAGGATGAGTATCATTTATATGAATAGCTACTTTTTCATCTAACCCTTTTAAATTTCCTCCGTTGCTTTTGTAATGTCTTATGATGCTTTGTAACCCTGCAGAAACGAAGAAATATTGCTGCTTAAGCCTTAGCATCTTCCCTTCATAAAAGCTGTCTTCAGGATAAAGTACTTGAGATATGGCTTCTACGGAATTTTTATACTCAATAGCCTTTAAAAAGTCACCTCTAGAAAAAGAGGAAAAATCGAACTCGTTGGACACTGGTTCTGCACTCCAAAGTCTCAAGGTGTTCACCACATCATTTTCATAGCCCACTACGGGAGTATCATATGGTATAGCTAGTACCGGCTCATAATTAATGTGGGTAAAGGCTAGTCTTCCATTTATATCTTCCACTTTAACCTCTCCACCAAATCTAACTATTTCAGCCTTATCAGCTTTTCTTATCTCCCACACGTTACCACTTCTAAGCCAGTTATCTGGAGCTTCTATCTGAGAGCCATCTATTATCTTCTGTTCAAAGAATCCGTATTTGTATCTTATACCACAGCCGTTACCGGGTATGCCTAAAGATGCCATGGAATCTAGGAAACAAGCTGCCAGCCTTCCCAGCCCCCCGTTACCTAGTCCTTGATCCTGTTCCAGCTCCTCTAAGCTATCTAAGCTTATATTTAACTCTGCTAATGCTTCTTTGCACATGTCCCTAATACCTAAATTTAAAAGGGTATTGCCGAGAAGCCTTCCAAGAAGGAACTCCATAGAAAAATAATAAACCTGTTTTTCATTGTTTTCATTATAACTTTTAGTAGTACTTAGCCACATTCCTGCTACATAGTCTCTTACAAGGACTCCTAAGGTTTCATATTTACTCTGCTCTGAAGCAAAAGCAAGCTCTGTACCATGCATTTCAAGAAACTTTTTTTCATAGTCCTTCTTAAAGGTTTCTTTATTTATTTTCAGCATCAGATTTACCTCCTACATTAATCTCTAGTTTAAGTCATCTCCAAAAAATAACTAATCAGTCTACTCGTCTATTTTGCGTAATACTGCGTCCACAGAACCCACTAATAGCCCAACTATTAATGGAACCTGTGTCCTCGTCTTACGCAAAATATACTTCGCATCTTTGACTATTTATTTTTTTACGATGACTAATTTGTTAACTCTTCATATAACTTTTTGTAGATCTCTGCAGACTTTTCCCAGCTGTTATCTGAATTCATGGCGCTTTTCACAAGGCTTTCCCATATATTTTTATCTTTGTAGTAATTTAATGCCATGTTAAGAACTGTTTCCAGCTCATAGGCATTGTAATTGTCAAAACTAAAACCATTGCCTTCTCCAGTATATTGATTATAAGGAACTACAGTATCTTTAAGCCCACCGGTTTCCCTTACCACAGGTATGGTTCCATATCTAAGAGCTATAAGCTGACCTAAGCCGCAAGGCTCAAAAAGTGAAGGCATAAGGAAAATATCTGAAGCTGCATATATTCTATGAGCCATGGTATTATCAAATTTTATAATGGCAGATACCTTATCTGGATATCTGCTTTGAAGATTCTTAAAGTGCTCTTCATAACCGTAATCTCCAGTACCTAACACCGCTAGCTGTACATCTTCCTGAAGCACTCTATCTAATATGCTTACCAATAAATCCATGCCTTTTTGAGGAGTAAGCCTGGAAACTATCCCCAGCATTGGGGTCTTAGCCCTCACAGGAAGGTTTAGGTCCTTTTGTAATTTGGTTTTATTCACATTTTTATCTTTTATAGTATTTACATCATAATTTTTATAAATTAAAGTATCCTCTTTAGGGTCATAGCTGTTATAATCTATGCCATTTAATATTCCTATTAAGTCTTGTTCTCTGCTTCTTAAAAGGCCATCCATCCTCTCTCCGTAGAATGGAGTCTTTATCTCTTCTGCGTAAGTAGAACTTACTGTAGCTACTTTATGAGCATAATTTATTCCGCCCTTCATAAAGCTTACACCGCCGTAAAATTCCAGCATTCCATTTCTAAACTGCTCTTCGTCCCATCCAAAAAGCTCTCCTAATATCTTTGGATCGTAGGTTCCTTGGAACAAAAGGTTATGGATGCTGTACACGGTTTTTATATTAGAATAACAAGGACCCTTGTTATATTGCAAAGCATTAAGTACAGGGATCATGCCTGTCTGCCAATCGTTGCAGTGTATTACATCTACCTTAAAGTCTATCTCTTTAATCATTTCCATTACAGCTCTATCAAAGAATGCAAATCTTTCACCATCATCATAATATCCGTATAAGCCATCTCTACCAAAATAGTATTCATTATCTATTAGATAGTAGGTTACCTCTTCCACTTTACACTTAAATATGCCGCAGTATTGGTTTCTCCAACCAACCCATATATTGAAGCTTTTTACAAACTCTAGTTTTTGTAAATATTCCTCTTTAAGATTCTTATATTTTGGTATAACTACCCTAGCATCTACCTCTAACTTATTCAAATATTTTGGAAGAGCATATGCTACATCTCCCAGTCCTCCAGTTTTTATAAAAGGATCTGCTTCAGAAGCTGCAAAAAGTACCTTTAACATAATAACTTCCCCTCCTATTTTTTAAGCTTTAAAATAATAGTAGCCATAGGTGGAACCTTTAATTTAATATATTGCTTTTGATTATGCCAGGTTCCTTCCTGTGAAAATAAAGATTCTTCTATAATCTGTCCTGAACCTCCAAAACTTTCGCTGTCTGAGTTTAAAACTTCAATATATTCTCCTGGATAAGGTACTCCTATATTGTAGTTATAATAAACCACTGGTGTGAAATTAGATACTATAATTAGAGTATCTTCTATTTTTTCTGCCTTCCGCATAAAGGCTATTATACTTTGATTAGAATTATCTGCATCAATCCATTGAAAGCCTTCAGGATTATAATCATTTTTCCAAAGAGCTTTATTTTCAAGGTAGAATCTATTTAAGGCTTTAAAGAAGTCCTGAGTTTTTCTATGCATTTCAAACTGGTCAATAAGCTTCCACTCCAGCTCTTCGTAATACCTCCACTCTATAAACTGAGCAAAATCATTACCCATAAACAATGTCTTTTTTCCTGGATGAGTGAACATATAGGATATAAAAGCTCTAAGCCCTGCAAACTTGTTCCAATAATCTCCCCAGCACTTATCTACTAAGGACTTTTTACCATGTACAACCTCGTCATGGGATAAAGGAAGTATAAAGTTTTCCTTATGGGCATACATCATGGAAAAGGTTATTAAATTATGATGATATTTTCTATAAAGAGGGTCTAGCTCTATATATTTAAGCATGTCATTCATCCAACCCATGTTCCATTTAAAGTTAAATCCTAACCCGCCCTTATTTACAGGCATGGTCACCATAGGCCAAGAGGTAGATTCTTCCGCTATCATAAGCACATTATCAAACTCTTTAAATATAGCTGTGTTTAGCTCTTTTATAAACTCCACAGCTTCTAAGTTTTCTCTTCCACCTTCTTTGTTAGGATTCCACTGTCCCGCTTCTCTTTCATAGTCTAAATAAAGCATATTTGCCACGGCATCTACCCTTAATCCATCCACATGAAATTCTCTAAGCCAGTAAAGGGCATTGGATATTAAAAAACTTTTAACTTCTGGTCTGCCTAAATCAAAATTAGCTGCTCCCCAGCCTATGTTTTCTGCCTTTAAAGTATCTTCATATTCATAGGTAGGTGTACCATCAAATTTATAAAGCCCATGCTCATCTTTACAAAAATGTCCAGGAACCCAATCTAGTATTACACCTATATCTTCTTTATGCAGGGTGTTTATCATATCTTTAAAGTCTTCTGGAGTACCAAACCTGCTGGTAACAGAGTAGTAGCCTGTAACCTGATAACCCCAAGAGGTATCTAGAGGGTGCTCCATTATAGGCATTAACTCTACATGGGTGTATCTCATTTCCTTAGCATACTGCGCTAAGCTTTCACCTATTTCTCTATAATTTAAAAACTCACCTTGTTCATTTCTCTTCCAAGAACCTAGGTGGAGTTCGTATATATTCATAGGACTTTTATATATCTCTGTTTTATTTCTTTTATTTATCCATTTTTTGTCGCTCCATCTATATTTTTTTGGCTGTGCTACTATAGATGCAGTGTTGGGTCTAAGCTCGCATTGAACGCCGTAAGGATCTGCTTTTAGTACCAGCTTCCCTTCATTGCTTTTTACTGCATATTTATATAGTTCTTCTGGAGCTATTCCTTTTATAAATACGCTCCAAAGCCCTTGGTCATTAATTTTTTCCATGGCATACTCAGGCTTTGTCTTCCAGGAGCTAAAGTTTCCTACCACGTATACTTCTTGTGCTTTAGGAGCCCAAGTGGTAAATCTAACCCCTCTTTTTCTGTTTTCACTTTTATAATGTGCTCCCATAAAGCTGTAACTTTCATAATTATGGCCTTCATGGAATAAATATATGTCAAAGTCAGATATAATGGTACTTTCCAAGGTGTTAGAATTAACTTTTTGGGTAGTTTTTATTCTTTTCATTTCTTCAGTTTTTTGTGCAAGCGCTTTCACAGTTTTTACATTTTTATCAGTGTTATTCTTTTTATCTTTACCTTTAGTTATTGAAGTCTTCTTGGTGTTAGCCTTATCCTTGGAGGTAGTATCCTTAACACTTTTTTCTTCTGTGTTTTTTACCAGTAAATTATTAACTTCATTAATTTTAGTTTTACCCACGTGGTCGCCCCCAATCTTCAAAATAATTTAATAAGATTATATCACAAATTTGTGCAACAATTTTGACATTTTAAAAAAATCTAAGTATATGTTGCAAATTTTAATTTATTAAACATTATTATTCAATACTTCTTATATAAATATAATAATACGATATTTTATGTTTAGATTTTTTAAAAAGGTCAATAATTCTAAACATAAACCTTTATATATTATGAACGGGGTTTTATATATGAAAAGATTTGTTAAGGTACTAATATTTTTTATCACTTTTTTTGCCACTTGTTTAAATAATGCCTCTACTACGGACATATTAGAAGATTCTTCTTCAGAGCCAGTAAATTCTACTATTGACTACTCCTGGCAAAGTGAAGAGGATGAAGATCTTATTGCCCTACGTCTAGGTAATATTAAGGACATTCAAAAGCCAAGAGCAATTAAATATCTAGAAATAGATGATGAGCATATGATAAATAAATTTAAGGAAGCTCCGGGGCTTTTGAAAAATAATCTATCACAAAGTTTAGATAAAAACGGAGTGGTAGAAGCTAGCCTAGACTTAGTTTTTTCTTCAAAAAATGCTAGCTTAAGTTTTGATAACTCTATAAAAGTTTATAAATACAGAAATAAAGTTATAGCTGTGAAATTTTCTCAGCTGATCCCTTTTACTGGTGCTGAATTAAATAAATTTGATAGTTTAAGAAAAGACTATCTTCAGTATTTTCTTGAAGAAGACACTGAAGAACTCCATAATACTATTAATGACTGCATACAAAATCACCTTAATAATTATCCAAAAACAATTAATTCCTCCCAAGATTATTGTTTTATGTATGGAAATTATGGAGTACAATTATCCTTTCAAAATAATATGGAAAAAAGGGACAGCTTTTTGTTAACCATATATATTTATTTAAACCAAAAATAAGGCGATATGATCTGATATTATCAATCATATCGCCTTATTGCTTTTATTATTACTACCTTTATTTAAATTAAAACCCTTATCATTTTTCTCAAACAATCTGCTAAAAAAGCTTTTAGGATAATATTTTACAATAAATATATTAAAAATATAGGTAATCACCGCTATTATAATAAATATTCCCAGACCAAACTCCATATAAAATCCACTTTCTTTTTTAGTATACCTATATATAAGAAGCCATCCCCCTCCAGCCTCTACATTTTCTACCCCTTGAGCCTCATAAACTACTCCAAAAAAACATGTAATGGCTACTACTAAAATAAAGGTAATAATAAAAAGCTTCAGAATCCTTTTTAACTTTTTTAAATATACTTCTTTCCTCTTTAACAGTTTCATCAACGACCTCCACTGACAAGATGGCACCAGTCACTTGACAAGTGACTAACTTAAATTACTATACTTATTCTTATGTGCTGTGCCATGCCTATATGAATAAAAAACTTCATATTAAAAGCTGTCCTGAAAATCAAGACAGCTTTCTTTATATAATCAGTTAAGCAGCTATACCTTAAAGCTATTTAACTGTAAATGGGGAAGTGTTAGTGGTTACGATCTGTGCGTCTTCCTTAGCAGCAATATCTCCACCAGTGGTTAAGAGTATGTTGCTAGATAGCACCACATCCATGGCATTAGCTACCTGTGCATCCGTTAACCCTTCTTTTACATTGCCTAATCTTACGTTGACCTTTTTTCCTTGCTCATTCTTAAAAGTCATAACTAAGACCTTACTTTCCATAAATCAATTCCTCCTTCACTTTTAATTTATATTACTATTGACTGATAATTTGATAGTCAGATTCTTTAAGAACTTCAAAGTTCATGGCATCCACCAAAGCTCCTAGGGCATTACCTACAGCAAAGATATTTTCGTCAGTGGCGGTGGATTTTACTTTTGAAAATCTCTGAGTCTTAAAAACATCCTTACCCTCCTTATCTACCCCTACCTTAAACTTAAGAATCATGGCATTACCTGTTAATGTTGTGTTTACTGCCATATTTATCAACTCCTTTCACCTACTATATATGCGGTAAAAGGGATTTTTTAAAAAACTTCTAAAAAAATTATTTAAAATGTCTTGAAATTAAAAACAGGCTGATCAGCATTGCTGATACAGCCTGGTAAATAGGGGTATTAGAAACAAATAAGTTATTAAGTTTAGAATGAAAACTAGTTAATATCTATCTTTCTTCCACTTTGCTTTTCTTTGCTTACCTTAGGAAGCTTTACATTAAGCACACCATTTTCAAAGGAAGCTTGAATCTTTTCTTCATCTACATTGTCTACATAGAAACATCTTTTGAACTCTCCATAGCTTCTTTCTTGTCTTACATAGTTGTCCTTCTTATCTTCTACTAAGTTATCTCTCTTAGCAGAGATGTTTAAGTAACCCTTATTATAGTCTATATGGATATTTTCTTTGTCTACACCTGGTAAATCAGCTTCTACTACATATTCATTCTCAGTTTCTTTTAAATCCACTGAAAAGTTACTTTTAAGCAGGCTGGCAGGAGTAAAAAAGTCATCGCTGAAAAAACTGTTTACCATAGTTTCAAAAAGATCATCTCTTCTTTGCATATTACTATTTCTTCTCCAAGGAATCATTTCAAACATACACAAAACCTCCTTAATAATTTAATTTTTAATTTACGTGTTTTATTTGGTATTCCTTTTTACAATTATGATTATAGATTAAAGGTCAAAGAAAGTCAAAGTCTAAAATAATAAGAAAAAGCTACTTATAAGTAGATATGTATAGATTTCGCAAGATATTTATTTTAAATGCATATAAATCCCCCTAATTGCAATTCTCTAAACATAATATAAAAAAATTATTTTAGCTATATTTTAAAAACCATTCTGTGCATAAAATCACCGTAATTTACTACTAAAATTTTATTTTATATGCAAATATCTCACCCATAAGTATAAATATAACTAGAAAAGGTATATTAAAAATATAAAGTATAAGGAGGTTATATTTATGAATAAAAAGGTGTTAACTTTATTTATTGCTTCAGCTATAACTTTTTCTACTTCTGCCATAGCCTTAGCATCTCCAAAAGATTGTCCTGCTGACAAAAGATATAATAGTATTTCTCATAAGCTTGACAAGGTTAATCCAAATAAGAAAGAAAAGGATCAAACCTTTAAGCTAAGCAAAGCTGAAAAGGAAAAGAAGGAAGCCAAAATTACAGAAATAAACAAAAATGAAGAAGCTCTTAAAGCAAAATATGATGAGGTGCATGCATCTCGTAAAGAAATCAACAATAAGCTAGATACCTTAGTAACTGACAATAAAAAGCTAACAGAAGAGCAATACAATTCAGTAAAAAAACATCTGGAAGCTATAAAAGAGATACAAACTGGAATGAGAAGGCCTGATGACTTACATAAAAAAAATATGGAAGATAGAGAAGAAAAAGACGTGGAATCCTTAATGAAAAATTTAGATGATAAAATCTCTATGCAAAAAACCAAATTAGAAGGAATGGATAAAATGATAATAGAGCTTAATGAAATTAGAAAGATTATAGGATAAGTACCTATTAATACATGTCTCTAAGCTAAAAGTATATTTTAGCTTAGAGACATTTTTTATCAAAATATTCAGCACTAATTTAACTTCTTATATATGAATCTTTCCATAATTATATTGATATCATAATTTTTCAAGTAATTTATTATCATTTTTAGCACTATATTAGACTGTTTTAGGAGATTTGTAAATATAATTAAAATTTTATTATATAATTATAGGGAATTTAGTAAACGTTAACAAAGGGAGGTTAATTTATGAAGAAGAGAGTGTTATTAAAAAGTCTTAGCCTTTTGTTATCATCTGTTCTTATGACAGGTGTTTTGACCCTAAAGCCTAAGGCTGCAGTATTAACGGATTTTTCTAAAGATGAAATTATATCTGCTCCTATCCAGTCAATCCAAACCCTAGATGCGGTTTATGGAGTGGAAAATGGAGTTAATGTGGCTTATACCACCGTAACAGGAAGTGCTTCATCTAAAATCCCCGCAATGTTTAATGTAGTGGATTTAGACAATGAGAAACTCTTAAAAACCTTTGAACTCCAAGATGCCAGCAGCGCTTGGACTCATGTGATTACAAAAGACGGCTCTGTATACATTGGTACTACCGGCGCTAAAGCTAAACTATTCAAATACAGCCCTTCAGAAAATAAGGTTGAAGATCTTGGAGTTCCTCTAGAAGGAGATTCAACTTTCTATTCTCTTAGTACTGATGGCGAATTAGTGTTTGGAGGCGGATATTCTACAGGAGCAATTTTCTCCTATGATCCTGCAAATACAAAATTTAGAAATTACGGTAAAATTGATGACGGCACAGTTCCTGGAGATGATGGAAAATCTGAAAACTATATAAAATCTATGGTGTATCATAAAGGCAGTATATATGCTGGAACGGGTACTAACAACGGAAGAGTATGGAAGATAAATCCTGCCACCGGTGAAAAAGTACAGCTTCAAATACCCAAAGGTCTTCCAGAAAATAAAGGCAGCGAAGATAAGATGGGTATGGTTTATCATATAAATGTGGTTAGAAATTATTTATTTGCATTTTTTAATGGTCCAAGAACTGTAATGATATATGATTTAGATAAAGAACAATGGCTTAATACTGTAATACCAGAAGTTAGAGGAATGATAGGGGTTTCTGATGAAGTAAATGGACATGTATATTTTTCTTCTAGAGATACAAATATGTATAGGTTTAATCTAGATACTTTAACTCTTGATCCTAACCCTGTAAGAAGCTTTAATACCAATCTAAGAAATACAGCAGTTATTGATCTAAAGGATTCTGAATTCGGTAAAAATACCATGGTTTCTGTAAACTTCAATGGCTCCTTCTATTTATTTGATTTTGATAATAATAAATGGGGTTTAACAAAATCCGTGGTAAGCAGTCAGCCTAATAATATACAGTCTATTGAAAAAAGCGCAGATGGAAACATATATATTAGTGGTTACATGGGTAGTATAGGTGTTAAATATAATCCTTTAACTGGAGAATCTACAAATTTCACCTTAGGACAAATCGAAGGTATGGGTTCCTTGGGGAATAAACTTTATCTAGGTGAGTATCCTACTGCCCAAATTTTTGAGCTAGATACCACTCAAACTGCTCCAAAGCCAGTAAAGATCGGTCAAATCGGAGAAGGACAAGACAGGCCCTTTAAAATCACCTCTGGGGATGGAAAAGTCTTTATTGGAACCATCCCAGGTTATGCAGAATTGGGTGGAGCTTTAACCATATATAACCCTGAAAATAAAAGCTTTAAAACTATAAGAAACATCGTTCCTAATCAAAGTATTGTAGGCTTAGCCTATAAAGATGGTTTAATCTATGGTTCCACTTCTATTGCAGGCGGACTAGGTATAGACCCTAGTGAAAAGAGAGCCAAGCTATTTGTTTATGATGTAGATAATGATAAAGTACTTAAAATTCAAGATTTAGAAGTAGCAGAAAATGAAACTCTTCCTATGATCAGCGGTTTAGAATTTGGACAAGATGGCTTGCTTTGGGGAACGGCTAATGGATGGGTATTTGCTCTTGATAAAGAAACCTTAAAGGTTGTTAAGAAAAAGCAGCTTTACCCTGAAATCACTAACTATGGCAGATGGAGACCAACTTACATTAAGTTTGACAACAAAGGGTTAATGTATACCAACCCAGGTGAAAAACTTACCGCTGTAGATATTAATTCCTTAGATTCAAAATTCATAGCAAACACTGGTATCTTTACCTTAGATAATGAAGACAATTTATATTATGCTAAAGGTGTTTATTTTCACAAGGTTACCCCTAAAGCTTTAGAATTTGATGTTAGTAAAGAATTTACCCCTATTACATTAAACTTAGAGGATAAAGAATTAAATTTATATGATGAGTTTAAGAAGCAAATAGGCCTTTCTATAAATGAGGAGGATGTTTACTTTGAAGTAGTAGGCAGCGCTGTTAATCTTAAAGATAATATTTTGTCCGCAGTATCGGAAGGCGAAGCAACTATAACACCCTATCTTTCAGTAAATGGAGAATATAAAAAACTCAATGAAATAAAAGTAACAGTAAAAGAAGCTCCAAAAGATCCTGATACTCCAAAAGAAGAGCCAAAAACACCAGAAGATAATAATACTGGTAAGGATGACAAGGGAGGAAACACTTCTACCGAAACTACAAATAATAATGAAAAACTTGCTAAGACCGGATTTTCAAATAACTCAATAATCCTAATAACCTTAGGGGTAATCTTAATATCCCTAGGATGCTTTATAGCTTTAAGAAAAAAATATAAAACAATATAATATTTAAACCCTTGCTTTTAGCAAGGGTTTATTATTATCATTAGTATTAAGAAGAAAAAGTTTGTCAGATGCCTGGCACTTGACAAAAAAATAGGAGGAAATATGAAAAAAGCCATATCTATAATATTAATTGTAGTTGGATTGCTATTAATAGCATCTCCCTATATAAGTAAATTAGTTATAAAGCAAAAGATTAAAAATGCAAACTCATCAGATATTACAGCTGAAATGATAGTAAAAAACAATGAAAATGAAGCTGAATATGACTTTTCCAGCGTAACAGATATAGATATAAGTGGAACATTATTAAGCCCTAATAAAATAAATAAGAACTTAATAATAGGACAACTTGTTGTTCCCAGTATAAATTTGAATCTTTCTATAATTAAAGGCTTAAATAATACTAACCTACTAGCTGGAGCTGCCACCATGAGACCAGATCAGAAACTTGGGGAAGGAAATTACCCTCTGGCAGGCCACTTTATAAAGCAAAAGGATATTTTATTTGGCGGGCTTATGGATATAAAAAATGGACATATAATAAGGGTTACAGATAAAAAAGACATCTATGAATATAAAGTGTATGAAACCGTAGCAGTTCCAGACGATGCAGTTTATATGATAGAAGATAAAAAATCACAAGAAAGAGGGAAGCCTGTTATTTCCCTTATGACTTGCTATTATTCTTCAAAAACCGGCAAAAGATATTTTGTTATGGGAGAACTGGAAAATAAAATTCCTTATGATGAAAAGTTAATGAATTCAAAACAGTAAAATTATAAATACATTGTATGTATAGGAAATAGGAAATAGTCTAAGAATAAAGTAGTAACTGAGTTACTACTTTTTTTAATTTAGAATTTAAAATTGAGAATTGAGAATGAGGGATGAAGCTCACAGAGTTTCTGAGAATATATTGTGAAGCAACCAAATTCTGAGGAGTTTGGGAAGTTTGGCATAATTTAGTGATTAATTTTGAAAATGGGGTTGACAAATAGATCAATCTAGTTAATAATAATTATTAGATAGTAATTATTACAGCTAAATTAATTTAATACATATAAGCATTTAGCTTAATAAATAAAATAAAAACATATTTTAGGAGGTAGATTTATTATGTCATTAATAGGAAAAGAAATTCAACCATTTAAAGCATCAGCATACCACAATGGTAAGTTTATAGACGTATCAGAAGAAAATTTCAAAGGTAAGTGGAGCATAGTTTGCTTTTACCCAGCAGACTTTACTTTCGTATGCCCAACTGAATTAGAAGATTTACAAAACAATTATGAAGAATTAAAATCCCTAGGAGTAGAAGTATATTCCGTTTCCACAGACACTCACTTTACCCACAAAGCATGGCATGACAGTTCAGAAACTATTGGAAAAATCACTTATATTATGATAGGTGACCCTTCCCATACAATATCCAGAAACTTCGACGTGCTAATTGAAGCAGATGGTCTTGCAGATAGAGGTACTTTTATCATAGATCCAGATGGTGTAGTTCAAGCACTAGAAATTAATGCTGGCGGCATAGGACGTGATGCAAGCACTCTTATCAACAAGATTAAAGCAGCACAATATGTTAGAAACAACCCAGGCGAAGTTTGCCCTGCTAAATGGAAAGAAGGAGCTGCAACACTTAAACCAAGCCTAGATCTAGTAGGAAAAATCTAAGGAGTAAGATAAATTATGTTGGATTCAGATATAAAGTCACAATTAAACCAATATCTTCAACTTATGGAAGGCGATGTACTCATTAAAGTTAGTGTTGGAGAGGATGATGTATCTAAGAACATGTTAGAGCTAGTAAATGAGCTAGCAACCATGTCCTCCAAAATTAAGGTAGAAAGAACACAATTAAATAGGACTCCAAGTTTTAGTGTGAATCGTGCAGGTGAAGATACTGGTGTAACTTTTGCTGGTATCCCACTAGGTCATGAATTCACATCCTTAGTATTAGCTTTGCTGCAAGTTAGCGGAAGAGCACCAAAAGTTGAAGAAAAAGTAATTAATGAAATTAAGAATATTAAAGGTGAATACCACTTTGAAACTTATATTAGTTTAAGCTGCCAGGTGTGCCCTGAAGTGGTGCAGGCACTTAACTTGATGAGCGTTGTAAATCATGGTATTACCCACACCATGATCGACGGAGCTTCCTTTAAAGAAGAAGTGGAAAGTAAAGAAATCATGGCGGTGCCATCAGTTTACCTAAATGGTGAGTTTTTCGGAAGTGGTCTTATGACAGTGGAAGAAATTCTTTCTAAGTTAGGAAGTAAACCTGATGCATCAGAATTTAATAATAGGGAACCTTACGATGTACTTGTGGTGGGAGGCGGTCCTGCCGGTGCCAGTGCGGCTATTTATGCCGCTAGAAAAGGTATTCGCACAGGTATAGTGGCTGAGCGCTTTGGCGGTCAGGTGCTAGACACCATGAGCATTGAGAACTTCATCAGTGTAAAATACACAGAAGGTCCCAAGCTGGCAGCAAGCTTAGAAGAGCATGTTAGAGAGTATAATGTGGATATCATGAAAGCTCAGCGTGCTAAAGGCTTACAAAAGAAGGAATTCATCGAAGTTGAACTAGAAAACGGAGCTGTGCTAAAAAGCAAAGCCGTAATCCTTTCAACTGGCGCTCGCTGGCGTAATGTAGGAGCGCCTGGTGAAGCAGAATTTAAGAATAAGGGTGTAGCTTACTGCCCTCACTGCGATGGTCCTTTATTTGCAGGAAAAGATGTAGCGGTTATTGGCGGAGGTAACTCTGGTATCGAAGCTGCCATTGACCTTGCAGGCATTGTAAAGCATGTAACAGTTCTTGAGTTCATGCCAGAGCTTAAAGCTGACGAGGTATTACAAAAACGTCTTTACAGCTTACCAAATGTAACTGTATATAAAAACGTTCAAACAAAAGAAATTACAGGAACCAACAAGGTAGATGGAATTACTTTTGTTCACCGTGATACCGGCAAAGAAGAACATGTAGAGTTGCAAGGAGTATTTGTACAAATAGGCCTTGTACCAAACACCGATTGGTTAGGTGACAGTGTAGAACGCTCCCGCTTTGGTGAAATCATCGTTGACAGCCACGGCGCTACAAATGTTCCAGGAGTGTTTGCTGCAGGAGACTGTACCAACAGCCCTTACAAGCAAATAATCATTTCCATGGGATCTGGTGCCACCGCAGCCTTAGGTGCGTTCGATTATATGATTAGAAACTAATAATTTTCATTTAACAAAGCCATGTTGCTATCTCAAGGATAGCAACATGGCTTGTTTTTTGTGATTCTATGTGGTCAATATCTTCCACTATTTATTTTAACGTCCATCCAAAGTCATCATGATAAATCATCTGCCTTGTCATTCCTCCATCGATGCAGATGTTCTCTCCTGTGATGAACCCAGCCTTATCACTGCACAAGTATAGTACCATATTTGCTATGTCCATTGGATTCCCCACCCTTCCAGCAGGATGCTGATATGCATTTTCATCCTTATATACGGTGAAAGCAGTGTCTATCCAACCTGGTGATATTGAATTTGCACGTACTTTTCCAGCAAGGCTTACTGCTAAAGCATGTGTCAAGGCTGAAATTCCACCCTTAGCCGAAGTATAGCTCTCAGTATTAGGCTGGCTCATCCTGTCTCTGGAAGAAGATATGTTCACAATGCTTGCCCCTTGTGCAAAATGCTCAGAAAAAAGTTTGGTAAGCATAAAAGGTGCACTTATCCCCACACGCAGCACATAATTAAAGTCCTCGTAAGAACAGTTCCATATACCGCCCTTGCTGAGCATAGCATTATTTATCAAGCAATCCACTCTGCCATAATCTGAAATCACTTTTTCAGCAAAAGCTTTGAGTATATTTTCATCACCTATGTCTCCTATAAAGTAATCATTATCCTTAATATCTATTACGCAAACTATGGCCCCTTCTTTTCTAAACTCTTCGCATATGACCTTGCCTATCCCGTCAGCTCCCCCTGTAACAACTACAACCTTATCCTTAAATACCATAAGTAGCCTCCAAAATTATATAATTCTTTTAGATTTCAAATTTAATCTTAGTTTTATCAAGTAAATTTTCAGTGCTCTTTATAAAGATTAAAGAAAGTTTAATGTCGGCAAGTTTCCCTATTTCCTGCAATTTCAACTCCAATAGCTTCTTATCTTCTAACCTGCTGGTATTCTTATAACTATAGTGGTGCCTTTGCCCTTTTCACTTTCAATTACCATCTGGCCGTGATGAGTCTCAATAATACTTTTTACAATTACCAACCCTAATCCATTGGATTTATTTATCCAAGCATTAAAATAATCATATCCATTAATTCTTTCAATTTTATCCTTGGGAATCCCACTTCCATTATCTGAAACAATTATAGAAACATAATCATATTCATTTGTGTTTGGAACGGTTACAGTAATATTGCAGCCCTGTTTATTATGTTTTGCACTATTTGCTATTAAATTAATTATCGCCCTCAAGAATAATGCTTCATCCAATAATGCTGATGCAGACTCGTCTTGGATAATCAAATCTATACTGCTGTTTTTAAGAATTCCGCTATTTACCCCCTTAGCCACAGCTTTCCTTGCAATGCTGCTTAGCTTTACTAATGATAGATTTAATGGTATCAACTGATATTGTAGTGAGCTTGCTAGGTTTAAATCAGTAATTAGATCACTTAAACGTACTGCATTCTCTGTAATTATTCTAGCTTGTGAATGGACTTCTTCTGATAAAGTAGCATCCCCTTCCATTAATGCAGAGTATCCTAGAATCATAGATAACGGGGTTCGTATATCATGGGATATCCCTGTGAGCCAATTAGAAACAGCTGTGTCACGAAGTTTTATTTTGTGATTTTTATCACGTATTATTTCAGAAGTTTCATTTATATTTTCAGCTAAATCTTTAAATATCCCTTTCTCTTTCAACTTCACCTCTTGTTCCTCTTTTAAAGAGGAGATAGCCTTTATAATATTCCCTAAAGGTTTGGTTAGCTTTCTACTTAGAATTATTGACAATATTATTGTAATAATCAAATTCATTAACATAATAACTACTAAAGTCAGTGGCAAATTATTAATGACATTTGTTGGAATAAACCAATTGTATTTAGAAATTGTATTTTTAGGATAACCAAGTATCACTAAATTCCTACCACTTTCCCATAAATATACTGGATAATCATTTAAGTAGCTTTTAGATAGTTTTGCAATGTCATTAATGGAATAGTAGTTATAAATATCATCAGGCTCGTTGTAAGAATAAATCACATATCCACTGGCATTGACCAACTGAACCCATAAATTGTTCTTCTGTATAACTTTAGTTGTTTTATCTGTTAATTGCTTATTGTCTCCATTAAGCTCCTCTGCAATGATTTTTACTGTTGTTGTAGGCTCCTTAGCCATTGGACTATAGCGTATAATGAATAAGAAAAGTGAATAATTAATTGCAAGGACAATAAACACGATAAAAATAATTCTAATTATATATCTAACTATAATTTTCATGGATTTATTATTCATACAATTCTCCCATTCTATGTTACTAACCTATATCCAAGACCCTTTACTGTAACCAGAGAAACAGGTGCAGACGGATTTTTCTCTATTTTTTCACGAATATGACGAATATGTACCATTAATGTATTCTCATAACCATAAGAATCATCTTCCCAGGCAGATTCACAAAGCATGTCCAAAGTAACAATAGTATTAGAATTTTCATATAGCAAAGATAAAATTGCATGTTCCTTGGCAGTAAGCTGGATTACTTCTTTTCCTCTCATCACCTCAGCCTTACTTAAATCAATGGTGCATGCTGCAAGATTAATCACAGACTGCTCATTTTTTATACTATTTGAATAAGTTCGCTTCAAAATTGTGTTAAGTCTTAGAGTAAGTTCTCGGGGTAAGAATGGCTTTACAACATAATCATCAGCACCAAGCCCCAGTCCTAGGATCTTATCCTCTGCTTCACCTTTTGCTGTAAGAAACAGTACTGGTATATCTCGAATCCTTTTAATTTCATTCAATAAGGAAAATCCATCTCCATCAGGAAGCATTACGTCAAGAATAGCAATATCAGGTATGTTTTTTGTTAAAATTGACATTGCTTCTGTAAATGTTGAAGCACAAAATATATGATTAAAACCATCTTTTTTAAATATTGTTTCCAGCATCTTTAGAAGCTGTGGTTCATCATCTACTAATAATATACTTTTGTTTTTAAAATGGTTCATTTCATCACTCCTTCCTTCTTTATCTAATTATAACATGAGTCAGTAGATTCTATGTTTACTTGAAAATTAAGGTTACCTTAAGGCAGCGTATAGGTTGACATAAACCAAGCCTGATATTATAAGGGCATAAATTAAGTGCACTAGAATTTACTAGAAAGGATGATACCATGAGGATTTTAGAAACCTTATTTCTTACTTTAGTTATTTTTTCTTCTATAAATCTTTTTATATTTAAAAATAAAAAAGCATCTATTTTTTTACCCTTAGCAGCAAATATTACAGCTGTATTCAGCATCATTTTTGAAGGATACCGTATTCATATTGTTCCAGCTTTTATACTATCAATGCTATTTTTAATTGGCGGCATATTCAATTCATTACTTCCTAATAGAAAACCTAATAGAATTATTAGGTTAGTTTCTTTAATTATGCTGATTCCAATACTTGTTTTATCTGTTGTTCTTCCTTTCCTTTTTCCTGTAGTTAATCTACCCAAACCGGGGGGAGCTTACCCAGTAGGTACCATGTTTATGTCTTTTAAAGATTTTTCACGTAAAGAACAACTTTCAAACTTGAATGAATATAGAAATATACCTGTGCAAGTTTGGTATCCCACAGCAGATATCAATGGAAAAAAGCGTGCCAACTGGATAAACAGCAAAGAAGCAATGGATCTTTTTTCCCAAAGTAAACACATGCCAAAGGTTTTTGACAATCTAACTTTAGTGAAAACTCATAGTTATATTAATTCCAATATCTCTGAAAAAGAAAAAAAATATCCCGTAATCCTCTTTTCTGGCGGTGGCACAATGTTTAACGGACAGAATGCAATTCAAATGGAGGAGCTAGCCAGCCATGGATATGTGGTCTTTGCAGTGGGGCATCCCTATGATGATTTTGCATGTATATATCCTGATGGAACAATAACACCATATAGTAAAAAACTATCAGAGAATTTAACCGCTGATAGTAAAAATGCTGTTAAAATAGCTAAACAGACAGTAACAGATACAGAGAGCCCCGAATACATTAGAACACTCCTTAGAAATGCCAAGTTAAATAATAACAGCGTTAAAACATGGAGTAAAGATATGCAGTTTATCATTAATAAAATAACTGAAATTAATGGTAGTATGACCGATAGTATTTTTTACAATAAATTAGACATATCAAATATAGGAGCCTTAGGCCACTCCTTCGGTAGTGCCGCAGCAGGACAGCTTTCCCTGGATGATAGTAGAGTAAAGGCTTTTATCAATATGGATGGCTCACCTTTTGGATATGCTCCTGATAAAGAAATAATTCAACCATTTATGATCTTAACCACCGAAAAATATGGAAAATACATTCGTTATGGTTATTCAGAAAAAGAAAAAAATTTCTTGTTTGTACAAATAAGTGGCGCAGAGCACATGAACTTTTCTGACATTAACTCTCTCATGCCTGTATTAGGCAAGCTTTCTGGATTTTTAGGTGATATTAAAGAAAAACGTCAAACAGAAATAATGAATAGCTTTATTCTAAATTTCTTTGATAAACATTTAAAGAGTAAGTCTACACCACTGCTTGATGTTCCTTCATCCACATATCCTGAGGTAGAAGTGTCTGTGTACTAAAAATTTTGAAAATCCTCCGGGCCATATAATTTTCTTAGTCTTTATGTAGAAGTAAAGGTAAAGAAAAAAAGTGCGTCATCCTCACAAGATTAGCACATTACTTTTCAATAGACAATAAAAGACAGAGGAACATCTCCTCTGTCTTAAATGTTACATATGAAGTTATGATTTACTATTTTAAAGCCCTAGCTGTATAACTATAATCTACACCAAGTAAATCTGCTACTGTACCTTGCATTATAACATTTCCTCCTAAAGCTCCACCTTCAGGACCTAAATCGATTATCCAATCTGCATTTTTAATAACGTCTAAATTATGCTCTATAATTAAAATAGTATTACCATTATTTCTTATCTTGTTAAAAAGAACTAATAAGTTTTGAATATCTGAAAAATGTAACCCTGAAGTTGGTTCATCAAAAATATATATGCAATCACTTAATTGATTTAAACATAATTCCTTTGATAATTTTATTCTTTGTGCTTCTCCTCCAGATAGCGTTGTTGCACTTTGTCCTAATTTTATATATCCTAAGCCTACTTCAAATAATGTTTCTAAAATTTTATATACCTTTCTTTGTTCTATAAAGAAATTTAAGGCTTCTTCTACAGTCATTTCTAAAACTTCATATATATTTTTCCCATTATATTTTATCTCTAATACTTCATTTTTATATTTCTTTCCTTTACAAACTGGACAAGTGGTCCAAATGTCTTCCATAAAAGAAATATGATTGCAAATACTACCATCACCATTGCATTTTTCACATCCACCATCTTTGCTATTAAAACTAAACTTACTATCTTTATACCCTCGGGTTTTTGCGGCATTTGTGGAAGCAAAAAGCTTTTTTATTTCATCCATAAGTCCAACATATGTTGCTATATTTGATCTAGAAGTACGTCCTATTGGCCTTTGGTCAACATAAATAATTTGCTTTACATGATTTTCTCCTGAAATATAATCACAAAATCTGCTTATATCATCTTTCCCTTCTAATTTATTTATTAAAACTGGATAAATAACCTTAGAAACTAACGTACTTTTCCCCGAACCACTAACACCTGTTATACATGTAATAGCTCCAATCGGAAGTCTAATATCTATATTTTTTAAATTATTACCTCTAGCTCCATCTATTTTAATCCACTTATCACTTAATTCTAATTTTTCAATTTCTATTGTCTTTTCATTGCATAAATATTTTCCTGTTTCTGAACTTTCATTATCCATAACTTCAATGACTGTCCCTTGCGCAACTATATTACCACCATTTATTCCTGCACCTTTACCTATATCTATAATATAATCAGCACACTTTATAATTTCCTTATTATGATCTACGATAACAACAGTATTTCCATAGTCTTTAAGTTCTTTTATAATCATAATAAGCTTATCATAATCCTTGGGATGAAGTCCTGTTGATGGTTCATCTAAAACATAAAGCATATTAGTAATTTCACCATTTAATTGCTTAACTATTTTTAATCTCTGAAGTTCACCACCTGATAATGTTGCTACTGAACGATTCAAAGCTAAATAGTTAAGGCCCATTTTTATATATAAATCAATTTTTCTATAAAGCTTTTTTAATAATGGCTCAATCTTATTTAATTCACTTTCCTGCAATGCATCTGGCAATTCTTCAATCCATTTCTTTAGCTCATCAATTGTCATTGCTGCTACAACTGAATATCTTACCCCTAATATTTCAACACTTCTTCCTTCTCTATTAAGCCTTTCACCATTACAGCTATTACATATATCTTCCTTCATAAACTCATCAGCAATTCTTTTTATAGACTCATTACTGCCATTCTCATATAAGCGCTTTATATAATTATAAGCACCTTCAACTTTCCTTGTGATTTCACCACTTCTACCATTCTTATTTTTATATACATATGTAATTTCATCTTCAGTGCCCCATATTATTTTTTCTCTTAATTCTTGTGGCAACTCGCACCATGGCAGTTCTAAATCAACATTCATATCTCCTGCTAATGCTAATACTTCACCTTTTGACCAGTTAGCATTAGGATTTTCTTTAAATTTTCTTAAATCTCCCCATAACCTTGATGCTCCATCAAAAATTGATTTATCTGGTTTAGAAACAATTAAACTACAATCTATCTCTCTATGAATACCTAACCCATTACATACTTGGCACATGCAATCTGGATTATTATAACTAAAAGTAGATGGAGTTAACTCAAACATAAGATGCTTACATTCATAACACATTTGCTTTTCTTGAAATAATATCTTTTCATAATCATTAATTAGTACATAAATTGCTCCATTTCCTATATTCAATGCTTCTTCTATATTTTTAAGCATATTTTCTTCTCCACCAATTACATGCTCATAAACTAAGTTTTCATTAATTACAGGTTTATAAGATAACTCTTCATTATTATATGGTTTTATTGAAATCCTTGTATTCGTTGGTAATTCCATTAACTTTTCATAAATTTCGTGGCTAGAAAGAGGAATGATAGCACTACCGCAATTAGGACAATGTCTTATACCAATAGTTGAAAATATATTTCTTAAATAACCATAAATCTCTGTTATAGTCCCTACTGTAGAACGTGGATTTCTAGAAATACTTTTCTGAGAAATTGATATTGCTGGTGGCAGGCCATTTATCATATCAAAGTCTGGTTTTTCTCTGCATGCATCATTAGCTAAATTGCCCATACTTTCCATAAGTCTTCTTTGGCTTTCTGAATACAATGTATCAAATATCAAACTTGATTTTCCACTTCCACTAACTCCTGTTACTGCTGTTATTTTATTATATGGAATTGTAACATCAATATTTTTAAGATTATTCTGTCTTGCACCTTTTATTACAATGCCTTCAGCTTTTTTGTCATCTGTATACTGATTTTTATAAAAATCTTTTTTCTTTTTATTTATATTATTATGAGAATACTTTTTGATTATATCAAGACTTGACTCCTTTATATAAAGCTGTGAAGTATTCTCTTCTTCAAACTCCTCCACCCATTCTGGCCAATGCTTAAGCCAGTCAGGAACACTACATACTTCAGCTTTATCATTAACAGCTATATATGGGAATATTTTAATTAATGGAGTATTGTTAAAAGAATCTAACTTGCTTACTTTGATTCTTTTTAGACTTTTATCAAACTCTAATATTTGAGCTGTTGTAAGTGCTATAGGATTAGGTCTTACTGGTGACCTTGATGCAAAAATTCCTGTTCTAGGCGCATTTTCATAAGGTGGATCGCATTCAGTTGCCCTTCTATACTTTGCTTCATCAAATCTACTAAACCACCACATTATCTTTATATGAGAATATCCCCTTAATTCTTCATAGATATTTTCAAAATCATTTCCTATATAAATAAAATCT
The DNA here is from genome assembly GCF_900142075.1 of Clostridium amylolyticum. Lineage (GTDB taxonomy): Bacteria > Bacillota > Clostridia > Clostridiales > Clostridiaceae > Clostridium_AA > Clostridium_AA amylolyticum. Next base: position 74,612 of record NZ_FQZO01000011.1, on the reverse strand, counting down.
TCTCCATTTATTTTTTTAAGGTTTCCAATTGCTGCGATCTCATTCTTGGAATTTACAAAAACTTTTTTATTGTCTGCTCCTTTTATCTTAGGGCTAAAACTTTCCTTAACCCTATCTTCACAAGGAAAATATGGTTTTATATCATAAACAGGAACATTATCTTCTAAATCATTGTCCTCATTAAAAGTAATTATTCCTGTTTTCCCATCTATATTATTTATTTCAATAGTTTTTTGCATAAGCTCCTTAGAAAAAATAATAATTATATGACTAAATGAAGATAAGTGTTTTAATCCCTTAATGAAACTTTTATTTATTGCTATTTTATTTCTTCCCTCGACTCTCCCTATTTCATAAACATTAAAATACTCATTCCTATTCATAAAAACTCTCCTTTGCCATTGATATATTACTGATAATAATCCCTACCATAATGTGAGAGTCAATATTTTTTATTTAGTCATAATCAAAAAAACAATGAACAAGCATAAACTAATCCATTACTTTTTTGATTGTGACTTAATTCTAATGGGTATCTGTATTTCTGTTAAATAATTTTTTGGATTTTTCTCATTCCAAGGTCCTTTATGGCATACCTGCATACTCAGTCCACTTATTTCATATTGATTATTTTCATCAAACCAATTCACAAATGATTTATATGCACCTGAAATATTCTCATAAGGCCCATAAACCATTGTAGCTCCAACCAAATCAAAAGCTTCTGTTTTACGGAAACTAACTCCATCTTTTTCTATTCCCTTTTCTTCTGTTACTATGCATACCTCAATATCTACATCTATTTCTTTATATTCATTATCATGATATATGGCAAAGCTATGGTTACTATCTTTTATATTTAAATTTTCTTTTTTAATATGTTCACATAATAAATGCCAAAGTTCACCTTCTGAAAAATAGTTTGGTACAATCTTCCGAATTGAAATAACATTATAAAATGGAATAGATTTTATCACGACATTATAGTTAAAATCCTTATTATCATCTATTTCCCACATTGCTCCTCTTAATTTCTCTAACTTCTGCTCTTCAATCCTTATTGCTTCTTTAATAACTTCTTCTTTACGTCTAAATTCTTTCTTTAAAGATTCACTATCCCAATGCTTTAATGCATGAGAAATTTCCTCAGTACTAAACCCTATGTCTCTTAAAAAGATTATCTTACTTAAAACTTTTGTTTGTTCTACTGAATACATTCTATATCCATTTTCATTATTAATTTTAGCTGGTTTTAAAATACCAACGTCATCATAATATCTTAACATTCTAATAGAAACTTGAGTTAATTTTGAAAATTCTCCAATCCTAAACACTTGCCTCTTCCTCCAAATACATTTATGCAATTATATATAACCCATATACCTAAATTGTAATCTATAATTTTCTACTCTATAACCTTAACTATATAAATTTGTTAAATAAATTACAAATTAGATAACAAATTTTTGACTTGCTTTTATTATAATAAATATATTTAGTGAAGTTAACCTCATCCAATTTTAATAAAAGCCTCGCTTATTTATGGTACGGTTCACTCTTACTTATTCTAAACTTATACATATAAAAAACCCCAACTAATTAAATTAGTCCAGGGGTTTCATGGTGTATGCAACAGCTACGCAGTTGTTGTATTTGCCCAGTAAGTTTTGTCATTCTTTTATCTTTGTTCTCTTCCTCTACTCTATACATCAGCATATTACAGGAAGTTGAAAAGTCAAAAAATAATTTCTGTGGTAATTATATTAATATAGATCTATTATAGATACACTTGATTTATTAACCATAAATAGTAAAAAAGCACAAGAGCAACAGTTAATAAAAACTATTTTATTTTGATAAATCCAAAAGGATATTCAGGTTTCAATAAATCTAATAAAATTAACTCCTGTTCAGGTATTCTGGCAACAAAATTTCTTTGACCATCATTAGAAATGTCTTTTGTAACAATCTCTAGTTCCCCACGATAATGGGGTAAATTATCATTAACTATTACCACATCACCCCTATGGAAGAAATCTTTATCATACTTTCGGTAAGGAATTCTTTTGTTTTTATAATCTAACCTTGGCATACTGCTGCGAGTCATATAATCTGAGGCATCACCCCTACCAAAATGAGGATAGTTATATATGATGTTTTCCTCTTCTTCTGTAATATTATCTGCCAACTCCAATTTGAATGTAATTTTTGTTTTATTAACTTGCGATATTGCTTTTAGTTCATCCTCAGTTGCATAGGCATTTCCAATTAGAATATCATCAATTTTATTCGTTGCAAGCAGATGTCTTACCTGTAAATCTATAGGTAATTCTCTATGCATCTCACAAGTAGGAAGTCCTTCATATACAGGCCAAGGTCCAAAAGTCTTATCATTATTGCTGGAAACAAATGCAGCAACAGAAAGGCCTAATGCTTTGTATTTATTAGTAAACTCCATAAACTTATTCCATCCAAGTCCTGTATATTTCTGAGGATAGAAATTATGGCACACAATCATGTTATGTGTATTTGCACCTCTTTCAATCATTAAATCCAAAGCTATGTTTGAACTTCCATTAAATTCAATTGCTATTCCATAAGGATTTTGCGTTATTGCTATGTCCTCCATTTCACCAAAATGCCCATCTAGGCGAATAATATCTACTTTCATGTCAGAAAATATCTTTAAATCATAAGGTGTAGCTCCCATTTTGGAAAATACAGATATATTCGTATCTACCGCAACGATAAATCCAAGATTATGTGCCTGTTCTATAAATCTTTTAAATTTATCAATCACAATTTCTGTTGATTCTCTTACTGACAAAAGGCATGTAAAAATTCGATTAAAACCATATTTTGCAGCTAGTTTCATATACTCATAATCTATTTGTTCTGTTGAGTGTTCCGGATAAAGAGAAATACCCATTCTATGCATTATAAAATCCCTACCTTTCAGTTTTAAAACCTTATTAAATATATACAGCCAATAATTTCCCTATTTTTATACACAAAATTACCGTTCTAAGTTTTCTATGCTATTTGTGAGTTACTTTAACTAACTCTTCAACTAGTTTAGAATCTACTACATCATAAGCATACTCATTATTGCTGTAAGCATAACTAACATTATTTTTTGTAGTAGTTTTATCGTTTAGCCATGACTTACAAGAACTATGTATTTGTGTTATGCCAGTATACTCCATAATCTTATTGGCATTGTTTGCATTAATTCCGCTGCCTGCCATTATTTGAATTTCATCTCCATAGCTCATCTGCAGGCCTTTAAGCAGTTCTATTCCTTGAATAGCTTTTGATTCTAATCCACTAGTCAGAATACGATCTACATCTAGCTTTACCAAAGTTTCAGTTGCTTCAAAAGGATTACTTACGCAATCAAAAGCTCGGTGAAATACTACTTCTTTATCTTTTCCATAAAACTTAATTAAATCAATAGCTTCTTTTGTTTGCTCAATATTGATATTGCCTGTATCATCAAGACATCCAAAGGCAATTCCATCTGCCCCAAACTCCATCATAGTCTTTATATCCAGTAATAGTGTTTCAAAGTCTTCTTTTCCGTAGCAAAACCCAGCCCCTCTTGGTCTTGCCATACAAATAACCCTTAACTGCGTATTCTTTTTTGTCAGGGCAAGACTTGCAATGCTAGGTGTCAATCCTCCCATATATAAAGCACTGTTTAATTCTACTCTATCTGCTTTTCCTTTATATGCTTGTAAACAATCATAATAGCTTCCACAACATATCTCTACTACTTTATTCACAATCTTCACCCGCTAACTTTATAAAACTCAATGCATAGATTTTTGTGTTCATTATAATATCTTCTATGTCCATCCATTCATTAGGATTATGCCCAATTCCTTTTTGTCCAGGAAAGCTTGGACCAAACGGAACAATATTAGGCATAGATTTTGCATAGGTTCCGCCTGTTGTAGTAACTGGTGTTCCATCAAATGCAGTTACTTCCTCATAAGCCTCTTTAAGTTTTCTTACTAAAAAGCAATCTTTATTAAATTTTACTGGATCATAGTTATGAACCAATACTAATGATAAGTCTTCTGGCATTTTTGATTTTATTTGCGACATAATTTGGGAAACAGTTGTACTGGCGGGATAGCTTAAAACAAAATCAAATACACACCTGTCTTTCTCCATACTTAGTCCATATTCACGAATCTGCATCTTACCGAATTCATTATCAAAGTAGTCAATACCTAACCGATCTCCAGTGTTCTTACTTTTCAAAAAATATTTTGTTACAAAATTGAAAAATTCATTTAGAGCTGCTTGATCGCCTAATATTTTTAATTTTGCTCTGCCTCTTTCACCATAAACTACAGGGTATTTACAATCTGGAGTCCACCCCATAAGCGGCGGTCTTTCGTTCTGCAGGTAATACTCAATATCTTTCATTCCAGTTTCTTCATTAGTCCCAAATATTATGCGGATTGGTTTATTAAAAACAACCTGACATTCTTTACAGGCATATAAGGCATATAAACATGACATTATTGGTCCTTTGTTGTCTAAAATTCCCCTTGAATAAATTCTTCCTTCTTTAATATAGCCGCTGAATGGAGGTTTAATCCATCCATCACCTACCGGCACAACATCTAGATGTCCTATTACACCAATATAATCATCGCCTTTACCTAATTGAGCATAACCTGCATATCCATCTAGATTTTTCACCTGAAAGCCAAGTTTATAAGCGATTTCCAAGGCCTTATTTAAACAATTATTGATACCTCTGCCAAATGGCATTCCTGTCTCTGGCTCGCCTTCTACGCTTTCAATTCTTACCACTTCAATGATATCAGAAATTATTTGTTCTCTTAACTCATCAACTTTTTTCAAAATGGTATCTTTCATTATAAGCTCACTTTCTAACTAAAGGTGCAGTTCTTGTTTTCATATAATTGTATAACCATTCCTGGCTAGCTTCTTCATGAATGCATTTGCCATTGATATTTTTTGTCAAATATACCGTTGGCTCTTGAAACTGATTAGCAACAACAAAGGAAAATCCCTCAATGTTAGTAGAAACTCCCCATTCTCCTTTATTATTCATAGCAATTAATGATAAATCTCCTGCTTTTCCTCTTCTTATTTTTAGTTCTTCATCTAAATTATTTACAGCGATTTCACAAGCCTCTTGAGGGTGATGACCTTCTTTCATTAAACGTACAATTTCATAGGAAATACATCCCTTAATTAAATCTTCTCCTAATCCTGTAGCACTAGCTCCCCCTACTTTAGAATCTACATAGAACCCGGAACCGCAAATAGGCGAATCGCCCACTCTTCCCTTTTTTTTCATAAATAGACCGCTTGTTGAGGTACCAGCTATCATATTTTCATTTACATCAAGGGAGACCATTCCAACAGTATCATGACCGCTATATGGTTTTAGCTGAAGTTCTTTTACTTCTTTAACACGGTTATGATAGTGAATTTTAGCGCGCTCTGTGAGCATGTTTTTACGTTCAAAACCTTCTTTATGAGCGAACTTTTCCGCTCCTTCTCCCACTAATAAATTATTTACCTCCTCTTTACTTAATCTTCTTGCAATACTGATTGGATTTGCAAAATCCTTAATTGCCGCAACGGCTCCAATATCAAATGTAGTGCCATCCATATATGCAGCATCTAATTCTACTTCCATGTCTTCATTAGGTAGACCGCCATAGCCTACAGACTTATAAAATTCAAAGTTTTCTACTTCTTTAATTGCAATTTCAATAGCATCCCCTGCATGTCCTCCATGCTTCAGTATTTCTGTGCCCTTTGTAACACCTTCAAAAGCCATACGCCATGTTGCAATCATTCCATACATATCAATTTGCTCCTTTATGTAAAAATAATATAATGTGAAAAACCACTAATCAAGTTAGTGGTTTTTTCAATTAAAAACAAATTCTATCCGCTAAAGATGTAACATCTTCTTTATTAACTAAAGCTTCAGCTAATAGACATATATTACGCAATGAATCATTCAGTCCTGTTCCACCTTTTTTAGGAGTAATTACGATATTAACTTTATCTTTATAATTAGCAATAGTTTCCTCATTTTCAACTGACATTGCAGCTAAAGCTGGTATTTTTGTTGTTTGAATAATATCATAAGCAACTCTTGCTGCCATACTAGCATAATCTATGTAATTAAAAGCAGGGCCACATATTACCACGTCAGGCTTAACTTTATTTACCATGGCACAAAACTTTCTGGATACTTCGTCTGGATCAGTTAAATAAGTGCCATTACCGCAATAAAGACAAACAATGACTTTGCCTCTAATTTCCTTTAAAAATGGTTCCATCATGATTGCTGGCCCTACAGGTTCTTTCTTTGTACCTAGTGGTACCATTTTATCGTCTTTAGTACCTGCACCAGCTTGAATTTGATCATAAATCATCATGATTTTAATTGACATTTGTAATCATCTCCTATAGGTCATCAAATGATAAATCTTCTAAAGAATCATCATCTTCAATTCCCTTTGTTTCTTCAGTTAAATATTGCTTATCCATAATCTTAATAAAAGGCATATATATAAGCACACCTAAAACCAATAATGCGGCTTGAAGCAGTGCACCTACCCAGTTTGTGGCTAGGAAACCGGAAATAACTACCGGGGTTGTCCACGGAATATTAATACCATTAGTTATAGGAACTAATTTCAAAGCCATAGCAATATATGAGATAACAATGTTAATAGTGGGAACTATCATAAATGGAATCAGCATCAATGGGTTTAAAACTATTGGCAGACCAAATACGATTGGTTCGTTAATTCCAAAGATACCTGGAATTAGCGATAATGTGCCAAGTTCCTTAATTCGTTTAGATTTACAGAAAAGCAACATAGCAATTACTAGTGATAATGTAGAACCGCATCCACCAAATGTAGCATATAAATCTTGGAATTGCTGATTGATAATATGCCCTTGTCCAACACCAGTTTTAAAGAATTCTAAATTCTCCGCAGTTAATGTTTGAAGAATAGGATTGAATACAGCACCCACTACAGAACCACCATTTATTCCAAAGAACCAGAATAAGTGCAAAAAGATATATGCAATAACCATAGCACCTAATGTATCGCCTAAATTCATCAGTGGTAACTGTAAGAATTTAAATACAATTGTAAAAACGTCAGTTTTAAAGAAACCAAATATTAAGTTAATTGCAAAGAATACAGTCATTACAAGACCTGCAGGTATTAAGGCTGCAAAGGATTGCACCACAGTAGGTGGAACACCATCTGGCATCTTAATAGTCCATCCTTTTCTCTCCGCAAAAGAATATATATGTACTGCTAAGATGGCACAAATAATACCAATAAATATTCCTTTAGCACCTACCCATCCAAGAGGAAGTCCCCCTCTTAAAAAAACATCAACTTTACCCTCTAAGCCATCAACTGCAACTTTTCCAGATACACCATAGGGCATAATTAAAAACCAAGACATAATAGATACTGCCGCTCCAAAAAGAGGATTTACCTTCATCTGCTTAGCAAATGAGTAACCAATACCCATTACAGCAAATATAGCCATAATTGCAAATGTTGCATCGGCAGGTTTGCCAAAATAGTGAGCTAATGTAACCCCATTTACTGGTACAGACTCTATCCAATTGATCCATGCTGGAATTGGGAAGTTTGCAATAAGCAAAAATAATGATCCTACAATTAATAATGGCGTTGATAATAAGAATCCATCACGTATGGCAATTAAATATTTGTTTCTGCCGATTGCTTCAGCCAGTGGAAGCAATACTTTTTCTAACCATTTAAGCATATTTTTTTCCCCCTTAGTAATAATTGAAATTAAGCATTTATTTTTCATAGAAAAATAAAATAATCACCAAATTATACTGTTGCAAAGTTATTTCTTTGAAGCCTTGATTAGATTAATTGCATTCTTTAAAACCTTTTTAGCATTCATCATACCATAATCAGTTGGATCGATAACTGCGATTGGAATACCAGTTCCTCCAAAATCGTTTACAGTCTTTTCATACAAATACTTAACTTGTGGTCCAAGCAGAATGCAATCAGGGTGTAAGCTTTTAATAATCTCATCCAAATCCTTATGTGGATATGCTTTAACCTCAATTGGTAATGAGTTCTCATCAGCTGCAGCCTGCATTTTGCTTGCTAATATACTTGTAGACATTCCATTACTACAAAACAAATAAATTTTTTTCATATAATTTCCCTCCTTCCATATTTATTTACTAACTGTATCAACTATCTTCTATTTTCTAATGCAACAATACGTTCGTAACTCTCAATTAACTCACTAGCCATTATTTTGCAGGTTTCAACTGACATTAATTGATCTTCTGCATGTAATAGTAACAAATTAAAGTTTATTTTTTTATCGTCTGCTTCTTGTTGGATTAGCTTTGAATGAACATTATGACCTTGTGTGTAATTTACGTCACCCTCGTCTATACAAAGTCTTGCTTTGTTAAAGTTACCTTTTTTAGCTTCCTTAATTGCTTCAATATAGCTACTTTTGGCTATACCTGCTGCTGATATAATTTGAAAACATGCTAGCTCTAATTCATCCATTGTTGTCCTACCTCCTGATATTTCTATTATATATTTTCAAAATAGCTTTCTACTTTAAATCTCTTTCCTATTGCTAGGAAGCATTACAGTGCTAATCACCCTGGTGTTAGAAATTAAATCATGAATAGCCTTATGATCTTTTCTAAATAAAACAAATAATACTGATATAATGCTCACAGCAATGCCCAGGTACATTAATGGGGTAATAAAATTTATATTACTTGCCAATGATAAGATTTGTCGTAATAAGCTACTAGGAAAAATAAGAGCTCCCTCCACTAAAAAAATACCGATAACTTGTCTAAAAAACAATTCTTTAAACACCACATTTTTACCATCTGTTTTAACAATTTTAAAATGGCACCAACGTTTGCCTAGAGTTTGTCCATTCCAAATGGTTAATGGTACAAAGACGTAATAAAAAAAGGCAAATAATAGTCCTAGCCCTCCCGCTAACAACCAATATTGTTCCGGATATTGAAATAAATTCACATTTAATTCTTGAGTGTCTGTTACTTTCATATATATCATTATCATAGGTAACGATGTAAAGAGGCTTCCTAAATACCAATCTAACATATAGGCTATTAAGCGTTTCCAAATTGGTACATCATAAGAAATTGGAGATTTACTTTCATTAGCTGATTTAATGAACTTTTTCATATTTTCACCTTCCATTTAAATTTATATTTTTTAATGATTAAATATTTATTTTAAAACATGATCTATGAATTCTTTATAATTATTTACTTCTAATAATTTAGCAAACTCGTTAGAATTAGAAATCACATTGCTTAGCCAATCAAAGAATATCTTTAATAATTTATAATCCCCTCTATTAATAGCAAAGAGAATAATAAGTCGTACATTAAAATCTCCCCATTTAATTGGTTTATCTAAGATTGCAATACTTAAAACAGACTGATTTATGAACATTTCGTTTAGACTATGGGGGGTTGCTAATCCATAATCAAAAGAAGTTGCAGAGGTCTTTTCTCTTTGCAGTACACCGCTTTCAAAATCTTCGGTGACATATCCTTTTTCTTTTAAGTTACTACACATTTTTGTTATTACCTCATCAGGACTATTTGCAGCAAGATTTGTATAAAAAAACTCTTTCTTTATAAGCTTTAATACTAGAAGTTTAAAATCTGCATAGCACCTAATCCTATCTAAGTTATTTAATGCTTGAAAAACTTTACTTTCGTCTTTATAATTCATAAATAAAGAAATATATACTGTCATAGTGCATAAGTCATGTTTTAGTGGAAGCGTTGTTATGATTAAATCTGGATTTAAATCAACAATTGTGCTTTTTTCAAAGAAGCCCATGCACTGGATAATCTCCATACAATCACCAAATCTATTGGTAATCTTCTCCATACATAAATTGGATAAAACTTGATCCCGAGGATGAATCATTACCACTTTATACTTATATACATAATTTGTTCTAGCATAGGCAACTCCTAAATGTAGAGCAATAAACGCAATCTCATTTTCTTTGATATGAATATGGAGTTTTTCCTCTAATAACTCGCAAACCTTAACCCCCATCTCAAATACCAATGGATAGTTTCGTTTGATTTGTTGCAGATACATATTATCAACTTCAATGTTCTTCTTACACCTTTCTAGTAAGCAAGCAATATGCATTTCTAGTCCGTTCTTAAGTTCATTATCACTGCTAAAATCAACGTCAAACATCTTTTTTATGTCATCAAATATTTCTTTTAGTACATCAGGAATCAAATAATCAATTTGCTGCTTTGCCACATCATCTGTGTAAGAAGTATTCCTTTTTCCTACTAATAATAAAGCCAATAAAACGATTTCATCTTCAACAATTTTAATTCTGATCTTCTTTGATACCTTTTCAAAGAATGTTTGTGCGATTTTATATTCCAAACTATCTTTTAATTTTTCAGTACTTCGATCTGTTTTAATAAATTTATGCCTTATAATGCGTTCTAGCGCAGTTCCAATGTGCATTATAATCATAGTAAAGGTCAGATCTCGAATATGATAGTCATATTCTTTAAATGTATCTTCTAAAATATCTTTTATTTCAATTAAATTGAAGTCTTTATAAAAAGAAGCTATCTTATCTAAGTTTAAAAGATTTCCCTTTATCTCATTTTCCAATAGATCCTTATACAATTTACGTTTTTGTTCTTCCTTACCCGTCAAAAGTATATAATTTTTACTCCTTATAAGTTGCAAACTATCATATGGTTCTATCATTTTTCTTATTTTTTTAATGTCATTATCAATAGAATAACTGGAAGCAAAAATTTTATCTTGCAAAAGTGTTAAATTAATATCATTTCGTTCAAACAATAATTCCTTAATGATGTAATTACATCTCTCCTCCGAAGTTTGAGGAATTATCTCCACTGTTTTAATATCTAGACTTTGAAAATTATCCTCATTTATTTTGTATCCAAGCCTTATATTAGATTCAATCAGCTCATAACCATAGGACTTATTAATATAAGCAATATCGCTTCGGATAGTGCGATCAGACACTCCTAATACATTCGCTAGTTCTTTACCTAAAATCCAATTTTGACTATTATGCATAAATGAAATAATTCTATCCTGTCTTTTATTTAGCACCTTATTACCTCCTCCTGTGATTAATATTTTCATCTCTGATTATATATTAATATCTTGTGTCTTTCCTCCAATAGATTTCCTAGTGCTAGGAAATTAAGAAAAACCAATAATCATGATATAGTTCTACGTAACTGGTTTAACCTAGAACTTTTTCAAATTATACATAAGACGTAAAAATAGGCCTACACTCATTGAGGTAAGCCATAATACATCTTATAATATAACTTGTTTTTTATATCTATTTGAGGTTAGGAAATAGAATATAATTTGAATAACAGAGTATACTCCAAAAACAAACAAGCTATTTTTCAACATATATTCACCATCATTAATCTTATTAAACACTGCAGATAAATAGAACCCTATACATACTAAAGCTATAATTGGAGGTACCAGGAACACTGCACCTAACTCTTTCATAATCAAAGCGTTAATTTCCTTTCTGCTTAAACCTATTTTCATTAATTGCTTACTTCTTTCTCTATCCTCTTCAATAGAGGTTATTGTTTTAAAATATATAACTGCTGCACTTCCTACTAAAAACATCATTCCCATGAAACTGCAGATAAACAGCATAAAACTATTTTCTTTTATAGCTTTATCAAATGTTTTTTCCCTAGTAATTAAGGTATCACTAACCTTTTTCCCAAAATTAGCTTCTAATTCATTACTTAGCCTCTCATATTTGCCCTCTTCTTTTAAATCAATAAGCACATCATACGTAATGGCTTCATGCCCCAGCTTTTGCTCCATGGCTTTGTAATCCTCATTACTAGCAACCACAACATCCCCTCTGAAATAATCTTCATTGTAAGAGATATTTACTATAGCAGCTACTTTCTCCTCTTTTTTCTCTTTAGGTACATATATGTACTCATCAGTATTGCGCTGAGCTTTATATTCACCTAGAGAAATAGCAGTATCATCCATTACCTTTTTAGATAAATCCAGCATAAAGCCTCCATCATAAAAGCTGCCTGTCTTTTCAGCATGACAATAAAAGATTTCTCCCTTTTTTAAATTCAATTCATTATTTCCCAAAGCTTTATAGCTGTCTTCGCTTATAACCAGCATATTAGGTCTACGCCATAAGCAAGCGCCATCATTTACTCTAATATTAGGAATATTTAGTCCTTCTACTTCATCGTAGCTTTTTACCTCTCCTAAATTCTTAGTGATAAAGTCCTTAATGTTCATATCTTTAATGCTGCTTTTATCAACTATAAAACTCATATCATATGGAAAAAGTGCACCTACTTGCTTCTCGGTTGATTTATACATGCTGTAAGCAAAAGAAATAAATACTATTCCTCCAGAAACCATTAAGGTAACCACATATAAAACTATTCTATAAGATATAAACCTGTGTGAAAGAGAATTAATAAATAAAATATTATTATTGTAGGCTTTCTTAAATTTTTTCATAACCTTTACTACTACTGTCATTGAAAAGCCTATCAATAAGTAAACCGATACTATTGTACCCACTACAGGAGCTAAAGAGAATGTACTCCCTCTGCTATTTATTTTCCTGTCAGCTATCATCTTAACAATGACAAAAGAGCCTATAAAAATTATTATTCCTATCACACCTAAGATAGTGCTTGTACTCCCTATATCTTTCTTCGACTTTGACTTTAATATATTTATAACTGAATATCTGTTTAAAAATATCATCTGATATACTGTAGTAAATAAAAATATTACAAATGATATTAATAACACTGCTGCATAAGCCTTAATGCTTAAAGGAATGACTATGTTGTCAATGTTCAGTATTTTTCCTATAGCCATATGAAAGAGTTTTGAAAATATACTTCCTGAGAGAGATGCAATTAAAAATGATGCTAAAGAAATTATAATATTTTCATAGCAAAGTATTTTTATTATTTCCTTTGAAGTTAGTCCTATTGTAAAATACACTCCAAATTCTCTTCCTCTATACTTTGTAAATGAAACTGTGGTAAAGATTATAAATGCTGCTGAAAAAGCTATCATAAAAATCACTATAGTATTTAACTCTCCCTTTAAGGCCAGGAATTCTTTGTTCTCCATAAACTTAGGATTAAAAACTAAAGTAAAAAACATAAATAATATGCACTGAATTATACTATTACCAATAAGATATGCCATATAATTTTTAATATTATGCTTAATATTCTTTATAATCATTGAAGAGAAGTCCACTATTCCTGCCCCCCTATAACCAATTGTGCTTCTATTACCTTGTCAAGAAACTCTTTTCTGTTTCCATTAGAGTTTATCTCAAGCTTAATAGTTCCATCCTTTATAAATATAATTCTCTTGCAAAAAGATGCTGCAAAGGGATCATGGGTTACCATGACAATAGTAGCCTTTTTTTCTTCATTTATTTTTTTAAAGCTTTCCATTATATTCTTTGAAGCTTTGGAATCTAAATTCCCTGTTGGTTCATCTCCTAATATTATTTTTGGTTCCTTTATTAATGCTCTGGCTTCTGCTGTTCTTTGCTTCTGGCCTCCTGAAATATTATAAGGATAACTATTCTCAACATCTTTTAAGCCAAAATATTCTATTAATTCATTAACCTTATCTTCAATAACCTTTGGCTTTATCCTGTCTAAGGTTAATGGGAATCCTATATTTTCTTTCACAGTCAGACTATCTAAAAGATTAAACTCCTGAAATATAAAGCCTATGTTGTCTCTTCTGAAAATAGCCATATCATCTTTTTTCATGGTAAGAATATTTTTTCCGTCAATAAGAACTTCACCTGCAGTGGCCTTATCAATTCCAGCTAAAATATTTAATAAAGTTGTTTTGCCGCTGCCACTAGGCCCCATTACTCCCAAAAACTCTCCATCCTCTACCTTAAAGGATATATCATTAAGTGCTTTTACCGCCTGGGCACCTTTAAAGGCGTCATAAACCTTTATTACCTTTCTACATTCCAAAACCTTCATGTAAATATACCTCATTTCTTTTCAAACTTTACCTAAAGTATATTACCTGCTTATATATTCTCAAATCGATTTTACTTACCTAACCTTACATGTGTGAAAGGTTTCTCTTGCTTTAAATATGTAATACTCACAGTTGTTCCTTTTGAAACCTCTGAGGTTATTTCTATTTTATTATTTAAATTATCACAAATGTTTTTGCTCATATAAAGACCTATGCCTGTAGATTTTTCTTCTCTTCTTCCATTTCTTCCTGTAAAAAATGCTTCAAAAACCCTGGAAAGCTCTTCTTTCTTTATCCCTACCCCAGAATCCTGTATATAAAGGGTAATCTCATAATCATTCTCCTCTGTATAAAAGCATACCTTTCCTCCTGAAAATGAATACTTTATTGCGTTGCTTATAACCTGTTCAATAACATATTTACTCCACTTTTTGTCTGACAAAATAAAATAGTCCTCAGGTATATTTACCTCAGGAAATACATTAGAATAGATAAAATTTCTTTTTTGTAAATTAATACTTTCCTTCACCAGCTTTTTTAAATTTATTGCTTCTGGAACGTAATCTTTAGAAAACTCTCCTAACCTAAATATGTTTAATACACCTTCTAAATTATTCTGCAACAAACTATTCTCATTCCGTATATCCTTAGCTGCATCTTCATTTGGCAGCTTATCTATAGCCAAATTAATTACTGCCACAGAGGTTTTCATATTATGAATCCATTGTATAAGTAATTTCTCCTTTTCTTCATAGTTATTCTCTAAAGCATATATCTTTGAAATATAGTCGTTATGTATCGTCCTAATCTCATTAAACACTTCTTCAAAATTACTATCCTTATCCAAATTAAAAGAAGGACTTGTCCTTATTTCTTTAAGAGATTCATAAAATGAATTGTATACACAAAGCTTATAAATTAAATATACCATTAGGCAAAAGAAGCATAATAAAACAGGGTATAACATGAATTTTCCATTATATAAAAAATAATAAAATAGCATTATAGAAAGGCAGCTAAATAAATAAATAAAAATTGAAACCTTTTCCTTTTTTAAAACAGCTCCAATTAACTTACTTAAGGACATAGCCAACACCCCTTTTAGTTTCTATAGTCAATTGTATATGGTTTTCCTTAAGCCTTTTCTTTAATCTCGTAATGTTAACTGTTAGAGTATTATCATCTACAAATTCATCTTCATCCCATAACTCTTCCAGTAGTTCTTCCCTGGTAACCACTTTTTCATAGTTAATAAAAAACACTTTAAGAAGCTTGTACTCATTCTTTGATAACGGCATAATTTCATTATCGGTTCTTAACTCCATGCTCTCACAATAAAGCTTTACTTTATTAATCTCAATAACATTTTCATTAATACCACTTGTTCTTCTTAATACTGCATTTATTTTTGCTAAAAGTATTCCAATACTGAAAGGCTTCGTTATATAATCATCTGCACCTAAATCCATCCCTCTAATTTGTTCTGCTTCTTCACCTCTTGAAGAAACTATAATAACAGGTACGTTTAACTTTTTTCTAATTAACTTTAAAAAATAAAATCCATCAAACTTTGGAAGGTTTATATCCAAAAGTATTAAATCGTTCTTTCCCTCAAATATTTTCTTATGAATATCATTGAAATCTTTAATGGTTTCAACGCAATAATCATAAGCACTTAAGTATTCTTCTATATATTTTATTAAATTAACATCATCTTCTATAAGTAAAATTCTTTTCCCCATATTCATCCTCTTTTAAATTTTATTGGTCTTTTGACAAATAACAGTTACAATCATGCATATATTATATCAAAAAATATATAAAAAGATATTTTGTAACTTATTTGATATATGATACCATACATGTCATAATTTTATCTCCTAAAAGTAGTTATACCAACGTTTTTTAGGAAAGTCTACTTTATTTATGATTAAGTTCTTCGTTATAGATATAACGGAGACTTTAACATATATATTTAAAAATAAGATATAAAAAAATAGGAGTGATGAATTTTCACTCCTATTTCTTAGTCTCTCCAAAGATATTTTCTTTAAAGTATTACTTGCGGTACAGTTCTATGTATCTCTTTTTAAAAATCCTCATCTATTGTTGCTTTAATTGTAAACTCTCTAATTTGTTCTCTACCAGAATTCATTGTTCCTTTAACAATTTCATTTAAATCTCTATTCATTCCTCTAAAAAGTGCTGCTTCAATTACCATAGATAAATTAGTACCCGTAATAAGCTTTACTCTATCATTCACATATTTAGCAGCTGTATTAAATGGAGTGCCCCCTAAAATATCTGTAAATATTATTAAGCTATCACAATTTTTTAATTCATTAAGAGCTTTTTTTATCTCATCCTCAAGCATTTCTCCTGTTAATTGTTGAATAAAATCAATTGAAATAAAATTCTTTTGTTCTCCAGCTATTAATTTAACAGATGACTCTAATCCACTAGCAAAAGACCCATGTCCTACTAATATTATCCCAATCATTGCCCTATCTCCTCCCTAATAGCCTTAGAAATATTTCCTTCATTTCTCTCTAACATTACTGATACTTCATCGTAGCCTTTGCCTGTTAACTCCATTAATATTGCATGCTTAACACTTTGATTTGAAAGTTTTATTAAAACACAAGCCCTTTCCATATCACAAGAGGTGCTTTCCATTATTATTCTCTTTGCTCTTTCTACTAATTTTTCATTAGTAGCTTGTACATCAACCATTAAGTTTTTATATACTTTCCCTAACTTTATCATAACAGTTGTTGATATAATATTTAAAATCATTTTCTGTGCTGTTCCTGCCTTCATTCTTGTTGAACCAGTTACAACCTCAGGACCTACTATAGCTTCAATATTTACCTTTGCATGTTTACCTATAATACTATTGCTTACACAGCTAATTGCTCCAGTAAATGCTCCAATTTCGTTTGCATAATCTAATCCTCCAATTACATAAGGAGTTCTTCCACTTGCTGCAAGACCTATAACTGTATCTTTTTCTGTAAGATCCAATTCTTTTAAGTCTTGCACAGCTAAATCCTTAGAATCTTCTGCACCTTCTTTTGCCTTAATTATTGCATCCTTTCCTCCAGCCATTATACCTTGTACTAATTCATAAGAAACCCCATATGTAGGAGGACATTCACTAGCATCAAGAATTCCAAGTCTTCCGCTAGTTCCTGCACCAATATATATTAATCTTCCTCCTATTTTTATTCTTTCTACTATTCCATCAATAAGTGTTTGTATCTCTATATTACATTTTTTAATTTGTGCTGGAACTTTTTCATCTTCAGAATTTATTAGGTTTACTATATCTATAGTACTTAAAGTATCAATATCTATAGTATTTTGATTTATTTGCTCGGTCTCTAGCTTCTTTAACTCCATTTTTTATTCCTCTTCTTTAACTATTTTATAATCATTTATCTTATCTACATATTTTTTAGTGATAATTTCTGGTCTTGTAATAGCCGTACCAATTACTATTGCATATGCTCCAGCCTTTAAGGCCCTTATAGCCTCTTCCTCAGTATTAATTTTTCCTTCTGCTATTACAGGAGTATCCGTTATAGCAACTATATCTTCAATAAGCTTAATATTAGCTTCTCTTATATCTTTTGTATCTTCTGTATAACCACTTAAAGTAGTACTAATTATATCTAAATTCAAAGGTAATATATTTTTTGCTTCTTGTACTGTAGATACTTCCCCCATAATTAATACATTTGGATAGTTTTCCCTAATTTTTCCCACTATATCTTCAAACATCTCATTATTTGGTCTTTTTCTTGAAGTTGCATCTAAGGCTATTATATCAATACCTGTTTTTAAAATAGCTTCAGCACTTTTATAAGTTGGTGTAATATATACATCGCATCCATCATGCCATTCTTTATTTATTCCTATTATAGGCAAGTTCACTACTTTTTTAATTGCAGCTATATTATCAGCACCTGTAGCCCTTATGCCTATAGCTCCCCCTTCTTTAGCAGCTTTAGCAAAAGCAGCCATAATTTCACTTCCATACATCGCCCAACCAACTCTGGCTTGACAAGATACAATTAATCCACCTTCTATTTTTTTCATAACACTATTTTTCATACTAGAACATACCTACTGCCTTTCCTAATATCCCTAAAATAAAACTTGCAAGCACACAAATATACATTCCCTTTTTATTTTTCTTTAATATATTGTAGAATCCAAGTACAACTAATATTGGTAATAAAGAAGGTATTATTGCATTAATTAAATCTTGTACTACTATTTCTTTCCCTCCAAATTTCCATACATAAGCGATATTAATCTTAACAAAGGAAACAATCATAGCTCCAACTACCATCATTCCTACTATGGTAGCTCCTTCAACAAATTTTTCTAATATATCACTACTCTTCATCTTAGAAACTAAAGATGTTCCTAACTTATGTCCATACTTTATGAAATACCATCTGGAAAGAACATTTAATGCAACGTTAGGTACTAGGAATACTACCGGCCCTAGAATATTTCCTTCTAAAGCCATACCTGCACCTATAGCAGCAAATATTGTCATGAATGTTGCCTTAAATATTGAATCTCCGATTCCTGAAAGTGGTCCCATTAATGCAGCTTTAGCAGATGAAATTGCTTCAGCAGTAATTGGTTTTCCCATAGCTTTTTGTTCCTCTAAAGCAAGTGAAACTCCAAGAATAGCATTTCCTGTATAGGGATGACAATTAAAGAATTCATTATGTCTTAATAATGCTTCATGTAAATCTTCTCGATTTGGATATAATTTCTTAAGAGCTGGAATCATAGCATAACAGAAACCTAATGATGTATATCTTTCATAGTTAATGCTTGTCATGCTAAAGAAACTTCTAATATATGTCTTAACTAATTCCTTCTTAGTTAAAATTCCTCCAATTTTTCCCGCTAAATCTTCAGCATCTTCCTCTTCATCACCAAAGTCATCAAAATCATCAGCTTCTGCTTTTTTACTATCCCCTCTAAGAGCGAACACTGCTGCGATTATACCTACTCCAATCAATGAAACTGCCAAAACATTTAATTTTAAGTACACTGAAAATACAAATCCTATTAAGAAGAAGGACCAATACTTTCTAAAGTTCATCATTTTTAATAACATAGCCATACCAACTGCTGGTAATATACCTGATGCTACCTTTAATCCATCAACTAATACTGTTGGCATACTACTAACTACTTGATTAACATAGTCGCTACCAAAGTTTATAGCTAAAAATGTTGGTATAAAGAATACCATAAAGAAAGTAATTAATCCTGATAAATGAATTAACTCAACTTTTCTAATTTCACCCTTTTGTAAATGCTTATCTGCTACATGCATTAAGAAAATATTTATGTTCCACGCTAACATAATTAATATCTGTGCAAGCATACCAATTGGTAAAGCAAGTGCAATACCTATTTCAGGGTTACCACCATTGGTAATAGCAAATACCGTTGATAACATACCCGCAATCTGTGCATTAGGAGGTACGCTTCCGCCAATAGGAAGGATTCCCATATACATTAGCTCTACACTACCACCTACAATTAACCCAGTAGTTATATCTCCCATTAATAGACCAACTATAGCTCCCCCTACTACCGGCCTTGATATCATCCAATATCCATAACCATAATTCTCAACCATTAAAATAGCAATAAATATACTTAATAATAACGCTGTAACTGTATTCACGATTTTCCCCTCTCTTATCCTATAGTTTTTCTTCTAAATTAATTGACCTATCTGATGGAGTTGCTCTAATTTCCAACTTGACGCCTTCATATTTTAATTCTCTAAATATGTCTTTTAATTCATCATCTAAAAAAACGGTGTTAGATATCTGTTCTCTGCCTTCCTTGTGGTATAATCCTCCAACATTAATTTCCTTCAATTCTACACCATTTTTGACTATATGAAGTAAGGGCTTTGGACTCTTAACAACAACGAATATTTTCTTCTTTTGATACTTCTTTAGAAATTCAGTAGCATCGTCTTGGCTTTTTACAAAACATCTCATCCCTTGTGGCGTTGCCATTTCTAGTAATGATTTTTGAAAGTTATCCTTACAAACCTCATTATCAATTACTAGTATTGCATCACTTGGATATTGTACTGACCACGCAAAGGCAACTTGTCCATGAATAAGTCTCTCATCGATTCTTGCTATTGTTATCATTTTCTATCCTCCTTGTTTCATTTGTCCTTAGTATAACGTTTTCTTTCATCCGATTCAATGAAATAGCATTAACATGAAATGCTATTTCATAATTTGAAATTTGCTATTATTCAATTCGTGTTTTATGTATTTTGTTAGAGGTATTTTTATAGTCATAATTACAGTAAACAGTATATAAAATATCAACTACATGAAGAGATGCTGTACGGGAAGAAATTGCACCACTTCTAAATTTGCTTTCTTTGTTACTAACATAAAGATTATAATCACATATTTTTGATAAGCTATTTTGGCTACTGGAGGTTATAGATACTGTTTTTACAAAATTATCTTTTAGTATTTGAGCTATATCAATCATTTGTTTTGATTCTCCTGAATAAGAGAATAATAAAGCGAAATGCTCAGGAGTACTATTCAAAGCTTGTACATATTGACGATCATATAGAGCAAAGTTAATAGCATTTTTACCAACTCTAGTAAATTTAAATGTTGCATCTAAAGCAATTATATGGCTACTACCTATACCATATAAATCAAGAATCCTTGCATTTTTAATTAACTGTACTACTTCCTTTAGGGTTTCAGTATTAATTAATATAGAAGTTTCTTCAATAGATTGGGTATTTATAGTGTTTAACTTTTCAACTATTTCTTTAATATTATCAGTCTGCCTTATTGATGTTGAATCCAATATTTCAATATTTTTACTTTCGAAATACTTTATTTCCTGATTTATAAGAAGCTTTAACTTATTAAAACCACCTATATCCATCCTCTTGCATAATCTTACTACCGTAGCAGCAGATGTATATGTTTTTTCTCCTAATTCTTTACTGGTAAGCTCTATTACTTCATTGGGCTTTTTTAATATATAATCCCTAACCTGAGATTCTGCCTCAGGTAGATTTTTATTATCCCTCAACTTTATCAAAACGCTCATTATAACATCACCTTTCTTATCAGTTTTATCACAAACTTATTTTTTCTATATCAGTATTTTGTTTTTCTCTTCCAATAGCTATTTAATATTTCTCTGTTTAAAAAAAGTTATAAAATCTTATATAACCTATTCCATCAATTATATTTAGCTTCACTTATCTAAAAAGCCTGTATATTTAATAATTTTGATATAGCAATTGCATTATTGTTTCCCAATAATATAGCTATATAGTCATTTCTTAAATCTACCCACACATTAAATATATATCCGCTTATTAATCCGTTTGCAGATATTTTATTAGATTCTTCATCATTTACAAAACATCCGTACTTTGACCACGCATTCATATACCAAATATGTCCATATGGTGTCAGCATCTTTTTCAAAGTTTCTTGAGTTTTAAAGATTTTCTGAGGGCTTAAATTCTAAATATAATTCATTATGAGAATTCATAATATTTCATTGCATCTGGACAGGTTTAAACTCTATATTAGCCATAATGTTCCTCATTATTTTTATATAATATTATCTTATATTATTGTATCAAACTTTCTGACCTCTTTTGCAAAATATATAATAAATAAGCTTTAAGGCTTTTTATCAGCGGTTGTAGTCAAATAGAAAAACCAAACACTGAAGCTGAAAATAAATAGATTAGTAAACAATTTGAAGATAGTAAAAGAGATATTATGTTTGCTGGTATTCAAAAAAGCTAGCCGGATTATTTCTGGCTAGCTTTAAAGCTTTAGAGAATTTGAACTTAACCAATTATTGCTTTAATATACGGGTACACAAATTTCACAATAATGATTATTGACCATTTGAACCATATACCTTTCGATTATTGGTCTTTTTTCATCAAATTTATATCCTTGTGTTAATAATTCTGGAAAAATATCAATCCACGCTTTCTGAACTGCTTCTGCTGTATGATTAATTTTAAAAACAGCATACTTTCCTCCAACAATATGGCCTTCTCTTACGTAGTCGTCAATTACCAAATAATCATTTGAAACAACTAAACATGTATCATAACGACAATCTTTAGGTTCTGTGAATTGAGGGTTATCTTGGGGTATTCCTAATATAATTGAATTTTCATTAAATAAGTTTTTTTCTCTAGCCCAACTTTTTAATTGTTCCATTATTTGCACATTCTCTGGACCGTAAGGACCTGTTCTTCGTATATAAGCAATTTTATATGGTGATATCATTTCAATATTAATATTCATAACTTACCTTCTTTTTAATAGAGTACATCGATGCCTGAACTCATCATATAATGCTTTAAAATGTATTTCAACTTCTTTTTTAAAAACAACTGCCACTATTTATGTTAAATTCCATCCAAAATCATCATGATAAATCATCTGCCTTGTCATTCCTCCATCGATGCAGATGTTCTCTCCTGTGATGAACCCCGCCTTATCACTGGAATTGGCCAAGTTTAATGGTATTCTTAAACTTTTTCATTTAGTTTCTATGCTTTTTATGCTGGCTTTTTACTTCAATTGCACATATTATTTTCACTTACTGATTTTTTGTTGCCAACATCACCCCGCGAAACAAATATCCTTCAAATTTCAGCTTAGATAATCTCACTAATTAAGGTATATAGTATTTTTCCACTATGTTTTACTAATGCTTATACTATGCAAATAACAATTCCGTGTCAATCCAAGTTTCGATAGCATTTCTTATATCAATGATTGAGTCATTCAGTAAAAAACGAAACCCTTGGCAACCTCCATTACAATGATCGCTTATCCCTCTTTTTATTCCACAGCCATATCCCTTTTCAATCATTTCTTGTATAAATGAAGGGAATCTTTCGATGGTATCAGCGTATTTATGCGTGTTTTTCGCTTTGATGTTTATTTGATAACCATTATTAAGTGATACATTAATTCCCCATATCTCTTTACTTTTATAAGAATATTTAATCTTTATCCATAAATCTTTTATTTCCACATTGCATTTAAGCCCTTTATCCAAATAGCGTTGATGTAGCTGCAATATAAAACCTTGCACATTGGCAGACAAAGGTTTCATAGTATCTTTTAATATAGAAATAACATCGTCGATTTTATTATTTTTCAATACTCTGTAATCACATCGCAATAAAATATCGGAGAAGCGGCAATAACTGATTGTATTGGAATCATTGACCTTCAATTTGTTAGCGTTTGTGCCAAATTCTATTTCGGCTATTGCCATTACCTTCAACCCCGTCAACATGGCAGGATTATCAGGATACGAAATTTTTATTCCTTCAGCTTTTAATAAATCCGGTTTTTTATCATTCAAGTTTATACCGTCAATCAATATGCCGCAGGCAGTCAAGAATCGCAAGTATTCAATACTTTTTGAAACGGGGATTTTCGTGTTGAATATATTGTTTCCCACGGTAAGGGATTGATCGCTTTCTGTTAGTACACCATGAAAACCTATATTCAATAATAAGCATTTCACATTGTGCAGGAATGGAAAATATACCGAAATAGTAACGCGGTCATCAAATGCGTGAGCATTCTTTTTATGATTGTCATACGAATCACCTTCAACAATCAAAACATCGCAAAGCTGATACAAAAAGTTTCTGAACGCAAGAACTCCTTCTCGAATATCTTCCTCGTTTGAAATATTTTCAAACATAGGATTAATTGCATATGTTTCAGGTATTTCTGGCGTAATAACATTTTTTAAGTATTTTGCCATATCTTTGAGTGTCTTTTGCATTTATTTCACTTCTTTCTTCGCAAAGTCAACTTTATACTGCCATTCACCGTATTTTTTATCGTTATCAGTTATCGTTCCTTCCGTAAGGGTGATACGCAGAACGATTGAGTCAGGGTTGTCTTCGTCGCCATGTGCCTCGAACCATGTGAAGATTTTTTTCATCTTCGCTCTTATTTCCGCATTTCTCTCGTCCTTTACCCAACCGAGATTCTCAGCCGTTCCTTGAGCAACAAACAAGTCTAACCCACAGATGGAAATCTCGTTGTTTTTCTCAATTTCCAACATTTTATTTTTATTCGCGTCTGTAGAAACATAAAACACGCCGTCTTCATAATAAGCATCAACCATACGGACAGCAGGGTGAGGATTGCCGACGGCGTTCGGGGACAATGCAATAGTTGCAAGAGCAATAAGGTTGTCCTTTCCGTTTCCGCAGTATTCTTCCATAAGCTTCATTGCGTTTTCATACTTGTTCATGATAATTCCTCCATTTATTTTTTATTTTCCTATGGGTTCTATCATACTTTGCATTTCGCAATTATCTAAATAATACATGGGAAATTCCTTGTATTTTTATATTTCTTCTTTTAGCTTAATGGGAAAGTATCTTTGCATTTGTTTATAGCCAAGTCCCTTTTCTATGTCTTTATAGGCAATATCTCTTCCATCTTCATATAAATAAGGCATATTAAACATAACATTGCGGTCTTTGTCAAGCTCAAAATTTGTGCTTTCAATCCATCGACGAACTTTATCTTCCACTTTGTGTATACTCTCGTTATCTTCATCAATACTGACTGCCATAGCGTATAAACCTCCCGGAAAATCGAACAATTTAAAAGGGCTCACATCCGCATTGGTAACACCATCTTTAACGGCACATATCCATTCAGCTTTGTCATTTTTAGATAGCAAAAAATCAAAACAATCGAAAATCACACTCTTATACAAATGACAATACTGCCACAATTGGTACATATATCCTCCTTCTTTGAACATTTCTCCCCACGGTTGGTTGCCGCACGTTACCGCTTTGAATTCCGGTATCCTGACAACCATTATATCAGGAATTTTTTTATCTAATTTTTCCGTTATTTCAATCAAACGGTTTACATTGGAGGGCTTGCCGATATAGTCAACGCTTATCAACTGTGTTTCAATCTCTTTAGCCTTGTTATACAGCAGTTTTATGTCGGAGTTGTCTGCAAAGTTCACTTGTTCTATTTCGCGTATAAAATCCAGCACGATTTCTTTCAACTCATGCAAAAGCGCAACCTCGTCGTCTATGCTCTGTACTTTTTTTCCCAGCACTTCTAAAACTACATCGGAACCGGAAGCGTTGAAAATACGCTGAATGTCTTTTATGCTGATATTCAGCTTGCGTAAAATGAGTATTTGTTCAAGCTGCCTAACAGCGTTTTCGTCGTACATTCTATATGCGTAGTCATCACTTCGAGTGCTGCACAGCAGTCCCATGTCCTCATAATAACGCAGTGTACGAGCTGTAATGTCATATTTGCTTGACACATCTTTGATTTTGATTAGGTTGTTCATTTGTTTCCACCCCTTTTCTAAATTATCAAGGATAACCTTAGTATAAAGGATTCCCCAAAGGAAGAGTCAAGAGAGTAATGCTATTTTTCTGTAGAAAATACAAATTTTCTCTCTTATTGAGAAACGGCATAACACCGTAGCTAACATTTTCTAATTACTAATTGCCTTGTTTTGCTCTTTTTGAATTGTAGTTATAATAGCCTTCATTTTATTATCGCTACTTTTACTTAATATCTCTTGAAGCACTTCATCATCTATTTTTATATTACTGTCAAACATATAATTCATTTTGCCATCATTAATTTTATATTGCCTTTTCATTGATATTTTTCCATTTATAATCCCTTCAGGACATTTATAATAAGCATTACCAATTTCATAATCATAAAACATACTAGAAATTGGAGCCCTCCAATCATATATAAGAAAATCAAAATCTTCATTAATTAAAGTGTAGAGATAGTATATTAAAACTTTTTAACTTAAAAATATTAAAAAGTGAGAAGCTCCATTTATATGAAGTTTCTCACTTTTTATCATTACTTCTTACTATATTAATTTTCTACCATTTTAGATTTCAAAGTTATTTAAATAGATCTTTGCTGTCAACCTTACCTTTAAGTAAATTCCTGTCTTTTAACCATTTCGCATTGTTATTCCAATTCTCTTCATCTTGACTTAAGAATTTACCACTTTCATTCTCCATAAGAGGCAGCAATATCTGCAGGCTCTTTTTTTCTACTTCTGTATCTAGTGGGAAACTTTTGTCTTGAACCTTTAATACTAAATCTAAAGCTTTATCAGAATTAGTTTTAGTGTATTCAAATCCTTTTTTAGCAGCATTTAAGAAAGCTTGTATAGTGTCATTATTATTCTTTATTCCATGGTCACTGGCAATAAAGGCTAATTCATAGTTATTTGCTACTCCATAATCTACAGGATTAAAGGTATCTAATTTAATGCCTTCCTTTTCTAGTAATATCTTTTCATGGTTTATATATCCGCCTATGATTCCATCAACTCTTTTAGTTTCTATACCAGCCATTAGTTCATAACCTACATCTACAAACTGTACCTTTGAAGGATCTCCACCAGCTGTACTAACCATTGTTTTCACAGTTTCCTTATCAATATCAAAGGATGGATAACCAACTTTTTTCCCTTCCATATCTTTTAATGTTTTAACCCCTGAATCACTGCGAACCATAAGTTGATTCAATGAACTTCTAACTATAGCTCCTACTGATTTAACTGGAATATTTTCCCCTCTAGCTAAAATAACCTGTTTTGGATAGCTTATGGCTAAATCAGCTTTATTGGAAGCTACTAACTTAATTCCATCATCGGTGCCTGCTGGTGTAATTAAATTAACTTTTAACCCTGCTTCTTTAAAATAACCTTGTTCTTCAGCAGCATATAAGAAGGAATGTACTGCATTGGGATACCAATCTAAAAGAACATTAACTTCTTTCAACTCTTTAGTAGTGCTTTTTTCTTTATTATTATTATTAGAACATGCACTTAACACTAGACTAACTGCAATCATCATTACTAATAAAATTCTAACTTTTTTTAATTTCATAATTATCTCCTTTTATTCCTCTTCTATATTTTAACAAAATCTTCTCTAACAAAAAGCCTATTGAAAACAGCATTAATCCTAAAAATGATAGAACTAACACCCCTGCAAAAACCGCTTCTGATTGCAGCATCCCTGCCGCCCTTTTTATATATATGCCTAATCCCCTTTCAGCTCCTAGCCACTCTCCTATGGTAGCTCCTGAAATGCTATAGGTAGCAGCTATTTTGAAGCTGCTTAAAAAATTAGGCAGTACAGAATTTACATGAAGTTTAAAAAATATCTGAAATTTACTTCCTCCTAAGGCCTTTAAAACATCCTCTAAGTCTTTATCAACACCATTTAAGCCATCCAGAGTACTTATGACTATAGGGAAAAAGCAGAACAGCACAACTACTGCTACCTTTGACCATATGGTATACCCAAACCACATAACCATAATAGGAGATAAAGCTATGATAGGAATCGTTTGAGAAAAAATTATAATTGGATATAAAGTTTTACCCACATTCCTCCAAAGATATATAGAAAGGGCACAAAGTATTCCTATTACTACAGATATACTAAGTCCTAGTATTGCTTCCCCTAAGGTTACCAGAGAATGTTTATACAGCAGCTCTCTTTGAGTAAATAAAGCTTTAAGGGTTTTAGATAATCTAGGTAAAATATAATGGGGGACTTTAAAATAAGGTATTAAAAACTCCCAAGCTAAGAGTATGAGAATTAATAATATCAGAGGGAATACATAATCCTTAAGTTTCTTCATTCTTCCCTTCCCCCTTTATTTTCTTCTAAGCCATCAAGAATATTAAGGACAAGTCTTTTCAGCTCTATAAATTCATTAGAAAGTGTGGTTTCATAGTTTCTAGGTCTTTTAAGGTTAATATCTATAGACCTTAAATTTTTATAGGGGAGTTCAGTACAAATGAGTATTCTATCAGATAAAAGCAAGGCCTCCTCAATATCATGAGTTATCATAAATACCGTATTCTGTTCCCTTTGGCAGAGCTCTAGTAACCATGCCTGCATCTTTCTTCTGGTTAATGCATCTAAAGAAGAAAAGGGTTCATCTAATAAGAGTATTGAAGGATTATTTACTACAGCCCTTAAAAAGGAGGCTCTTTGTCTCATACCCCCTGATAGTTCATGAGGGTATAACTTTTCTGTACCTTTAAGCCCAAAACCTTCAAAGGATGCAGCTGCCATCTTTCTCGCTTCTTTCTTGCTATAACCATTTAATTCAAGCCCCACGGAGGTATTATCAAGGATATTTCTCCAAGGCATTAAAGAGTCCTTTTGAGGCATATACCCTATAATATTTTTATTACCTTCTTTTAATAATTGTATGCTGCCCTTTTGAGGCTGTAATAACCCCAAAATCAATCTGAAAAGAGTGCTTTTCCCTGTGCCGCTAGGTGCAATAATCGTAACAAACTCATTTTTATCTATACTAAAGGATAAATCATCGATTATAAGCCTGCTTGAATCCTTATATTTAAAGGATAAATTTTTAATTTCTAATGCCTTCATCTAAATAATCCAACCTTCTTTTTTATAACATCCATCCCAAAACATATATTCATATTTTGAGGACAGGATGAAAATCTCCTCTAATTTTTGCAGGTGCCTTTCTGGAAGTCCTTCGGCTACTTTGTCCATTAATTTGATACACCAATCTGTTTCATTATTAAATTCTTCACTGGCGTAGTTAAGTATCCATTCCCTATAAAGTGGATGCTCTAATGCTTTTTGGTCTTTAGCTAAAGTCTTGCCTATAAAGGCATAACTCCACATACAAGGAAGCAAGGCAGCCACTAGTTCCGCTAAGGACCCTTCTGTAGATACTTGAAGCATAAACTTGGTATAGGATAAATTATCAGCATTTGGCTTTGTAGCTTCCAGTTCTTCTTTAGTTATTCCAAACTTCTTTGCAAATTCAATATGTGCATCCATTTCAATATTTACTATGGCATTTGCACATTTAGAAAAGGCCTGCATATCTTCTAAACTATCAGATTTCACCATTCCCAGGGCAAAAAGTTTTATGTAGTCTATTAAATAAACATAATCCTGTTTAACGTAGAAACAAAACTTATCTTCCTCTAAAACCCCCTTCCCAAGTTCATTGAGAAAAGGATGCTCCAAACAAGCTTCCCAAAGGGGCTTACCTTTTAATAATAATCTTTGTGAAAATTCCATTAAAAAAACTCCTTCCAAATAGTATTTTCAATACCATCGAAAAGAGTTTAATAATCCAATAACTGTAAACCTATGTGAATTTTAGATTTATATTTTGTATTATCTTACAACTTCCCTTCGCTGGCATTATCCAGTGCAGGTTCAAAGGGTCTGAAAATTTCATCTCAGCCATAATGGCTCCCCTAGTGCACATCTAGATTTTATACTTTAAATAAAATAATGTCAATAATGACTTTCCTTAAGAAATATTTATTTTTCTTTTATTATCTCTTTGACTTTTTGTAATGGATCTTGACCTATCTCTACCTTAATATCTGGTTCTAATGCTCTTTCTTTATCTTTGCTGCTATCAGGTCTAGTAAATTTTTTATGTGAAACACTGCCTTCTATTTTAGAATTTGATAATTGAAAATAAACCACATCTCCGTAGGATGAAGGCATATTACTACTTGCTGAACCTGCTATATCTCCTAATTTTCCATCTTGAACCCAAGTAGCTAACCACTGTGCTGAACTAAAGGTATTCTCGTTAGTAATAACATATAAGTCTATGTTTTCATTCTTCTTTGAACTATTGCTATTTGACAGGATCACCTTACCGTGGCTTCTTAAATATCCTCTATATTTTTGAGCTAATGGAGAAAATCTTATTACTGCCCCAAAGTGTCCCGGCTTCATATTCATAGCGTCCAAAAGCTTAGTGCAAGCCTGCGAGTTTCCTCCTGGATTATCTCTAACATCGATTATTACATTAGTTCCCCCTTCATTCATTGCACTTTTTAAATCTTCAATTACAGAATTCAAAGAATTATTTACTTCACAAATACCTAATCTTATATAAAAGGTTTTACTATCTATTTTCTTACTGGATATCTCACGGCTATAGTTACCTGTATTATTTATTGGTGCATATTTTACTGTAATATCTTCATATCCATTGTTACCTTTTATGGTTAGAGGGACTTTATCATTAACCTCTACCCCTAATGCTTCTAATGCTAGCTTTCCCTTCAATCTATTAGCTATGTTTTTATTTTCTGCCACATAATTTTCAGCAGGAAATATCTCTTTAACACCTTTTATCAAAGCCTCAATATTTATACCATTAATTTTTACTACTTCTTTATCTATGATTTTATTATCTTTATCCATCAAACTGAGTTTTCCATTTAAGTATAGCCAGTTTATATCTAAAGCTTCCACCTCATTCCATCTAATTCCCGTATGTCCATCTTCCAAAGAACACAGGTATTTAGATGCTTCTAATTGGAATTGTGAAGTAGTCATAGCATTATTACATACCTTTATAAAATTCTCTTTAGCTGCTTGGTATTTTTTATTTTCCCCCTCTAAAAATATTGGATGAGTTTCTTCAATTATGTTTATCATCGATTTAACGTCTTCCTTAACCTCTTCTTTTGTTAATTCTTTCTCTAAAACAACATTGCCTTTTGAACTATAAACCAATGGCTTGTGCATACTAATAGGTTTAAAAAAGTATAAGTACCCACAAAATACTAAAGATATCAATAACAAACTAGCACCTATCCATAGGAATATTTTAATGCTCCTCTTCATAATAAAGTCCCCCTATAATCGATATATTTCTATTTTTTCATCCTTCTCTCTCTAGACTTTCTAATCTTTATATCATTCAAAGAATGTTGCTTTTTTATCCAACGCAAATATTTAGATATTTTTTCATCTTCCTGAAGTTTTTCTATGGTATTAAGTCTTAGAGCTAATTCTCTATTGGAATATAAGGCATGTATCTGTCTATGACAGGGTATACAAAGCCTTGCAGTGGGCATGTCTTTGCCCCCTTCTTTTTTAGGTATAAGGTGATGAATTGTAATTTCTATACCCTTTCTCCCACAAAGCTCACAAATCTTCTCTTCAGAAAATTCCAAGCATAATCACTCCTAGTTGTTTTAATTTTCAAATTATTTGAAATTTAATCCATTTATAGTATAATATGTTATAATTATAGCAACATCCATTTTTTATAAATAATAGGAGGTTATTGGTTTGAAATCTAGTTATTTATCTAAAGGTAATACTTCAAATTTTAACTATAATAGAAATCATGTAATACTATTATGTATAATTTTATTCCTAGCAGCATTAGCTCTATCACTTCTTCCTTCAAAATCTCTAGATTCTACGAAGATAAATGAAGTAAACACTACATCAGCTAGAAAAACTTCTTTAAGCTCAGATGTGGAAACTATAGAAATATACAAGTCTGAGGAATTTAGGGAAAGCTCTATCTTAAAGAACTGGTATTTTAGAAAGACTGAAGATATAGATGTAATTTTTTCATGTTTAAATACTTCCAAAAAACAAATAGCACCTGAACCTTCCCAAAAAACTCAATACAAGATTATCTTAAATTATTTTGATGGTACAAGAGAGGTTTATCCCCTTTGGGTAGATATAAAAAGTAAAAAAGCTATCTATTTCCACAAATCCTATATATATATAGATGAAAACTCCACCTCAAAGCTTAAAGATATTATGAAAAATTTATAGTTTCATAACATTATAAAATTGTATTTAATCCCTATTTATTATATATTATGTAAACGAATTAGAAAAGGGAAGTAAATAATTTAGGATTTAGAATGAAGGGTAGTTTTTCTGGAAAAGAATTAGTACTATTTTATTTTTTCTATATTGTTTGAGTACTTTTTCAAAACTTCTTCCTTCATTTTTTTATAAGACTTGTCAAGTTCTTCTTCATTAGAATGAAATTTAGGATTTATATTTTTATTTAACTCAAATTTGCCTCTATACATATTTATAATGCCATATTGACCTTTATCATTTTTTTTCAGAAAAACTATATAATCAACGTTTTTTTCTAATGGTTCATATGTTTCATCTTTAATTATGGTATTAACATTGTGTTCTTCACTCTTTATTTTTTCTTTCGTAATAAATCCAGCTGGTTCAATAATTTTAATCATTTTACTGGAATCTAGAGAAAAATCACTTGGTTTTTTTACAACTTCTTTTATATTAAAGTCAAGCAAAGTATAAAAGTCAGCTATTGCACCATTTGACATAAAAGTTGTAATATGTTCTCTTTTCATAAATTCAGTTTTTGTATTACCAATTAGAATTAATTCAGCACCTTTTTCTAACTCCTCTGCGGATTCATACTTAATATAATTTGATGATATTGATACTTCTTTCACTTTATTTAGTTGGATATAGTTATATATTAATCCAATTCCTATAATAAGGGTTAATCCTAACATAACAGATTTTATTCTTTTCATAATTTTACCTCACTTATTAAATTGCCTAATTGATATATTAACATCTTATTATATGTAAAATATTTACACAATAGGTTATGATATGCTGTAAATCTTTTTATTACGATTCATATAAACAAAGCTTTAATAAAAAAAGCTCACCTTATTAAAGTAAGCTATGTTGCATATGAATAATTTTTAGTATAGTACCTTTATTTAGTAAAGGTAATTCTTTTTTTAGAAGGTTGAAAAGGAAACTGGAAAAATAGTAATATAAAATATTATAATCACTAAAATGTAAATTCTAAATTAAAAAAGTTGCAAACGTAAGTTTGCAACTTTTTATGGTGGACCTTCAGGGACTCGAACCCCGGACCAACCGGTTATGAGCCGGTTGCTCTAACCAACTGAGCTAAAGATCCATAACCTAGTGCTAAAATTCATTAACACATAAGTTATTATACTCGGCTTGATATATGGTGTCAATATGGTTTTAATGAAATATCCCATAGCAATTTTTAATCTATTTGCCAAGGAAAGCCACTAGATTTTCTATATATTCTAGTACTCCTTCAGAACTATGAACTTTTAATATATTCTCTAAAAAATTCGGGCTTTCCATGACTTTCATAAGTTGAGATAGAGCTTTCATATGACTTATGTGGTCTGTGGAGCATATGGCTATTATAACTTTTACAGGATCATTTTCACTATCACCAAAGTTTATTGGTTCTTTTAAGGTTACCAGGCTGGCACCAATAGCTTTAACTCCGTCCTCAGGTCTTGCGTGGGGCATTGCTATACCTGGAACTATCACTATATAAGGTCCCATCTCCTTTACGGTTTTTACCATGGCATCAATATAGCTTTCTTTAATGTAGTTGTTTTTCAATAGAAGCCCACCGCTTAACCTAACTGCCTCTTCCCAGGTTTTAGCTTCTAAGTTTAGCGCTATGCATTGTTTTTTTAATATATCTTGAAGATCCGGTTTAACCTCAGGTATTTTTTTACCTACACCTAACTGTAAATATTCTTTTAAATCATTTTTTAGCTTATCTAAATTGTTTATATCGGTACTTCCTTTAATAACTTCTATTAATTCATCAATATTTAGATTAGCTTTACCATTATCTTTACTATTTCCTTTTTTATTGCTATATAATTTAGAAAATATTAAGTTAAGTTCACTTATATTTTTTTCTGATAAAAATGGATTAACTTGAACGCACCTTATACCTTTCAACTTAAGAGGCACTGTGGTAATAATTACATCTACCGAGTGTTTATCTAAAGCCTTTTCTACTTCTCTATAAGAAATAGTATCTACTATATTTATATCAAATAAGGTTTGAAGCCTTGCAGATACCATTTTAGAGGTTCCTATGCCCGTGGCGCATACTACTAATACATCTGGTTTCTTTATATCTTTATCCTTATTATTTTCAATGGAAGCTTGAAAATGCAGCGTTAAGTACCCTACTTCTTCATCACTAAATTCCTTTAAGTACTTTTTTTCAATAAAGCCTATAGAGGTTTTTACAGCACTAAACACTTTTTTATAAGATTCCTTAATTTCTTCTATAAGTGGATTTTTAATTTCTATATCGTGAATTAATCTGTAAATAGCAGGTCTTAAATGTTGAAGCAATCCATTAAATAACTGTTTATCATGTTTTAAATAGCACCCTGTGTTATTTTCCATTTCTTCAATAAGCTTGGAGGCCATAATTCTTATCTCTAACCAATTATCCTTATCTAACTCTTCCACAGTGGTTACATTGCTTCCTAAGAGATGTATGGTTACATATCCTATTTCCTCTTCAGGCACAATTATATTAAATTTATCTTCCAGCATCTTTGCTATGGCAGAAGCTACGGAAAACTCTTTTATTTTTCTTAAGGCTTTAAGCTCTTCTTTATCCATAATTATATCTTTTCCTAGCTGTATCCTCTTTACTGCAATAGCCAAATGTATTAAAAGTGCATTAAAAGCATCATCGGAAAAAGTAGCTTCCATCTGATTCTCTGCAATAGATATACATTTTTCTATATAGGCTATATCTATATCTTTAAATAACTTATTGATAAATATATTAATATTAGTATTTTCTTTTTTGCAGAAATTTTCTTTTAATACTTCTAGAAGCTCTATGGTATCAAAGCTTTCATCAAATATTTTAGTGGCTGCTTTTCTTAGGTGCTTCTCTTCACCTACTGCTTTCATACCTTTTCCTCTTATGCTTTTAAGCTTTAAACTGTTTTTCTCCATCCATTCCTTACAAAATTCTATATCTTTTAATATAGTTCCTTTGCTAACGGATAGTTCTTCTGATAGCTTATCTATGGTAATGAAATTGTTATTTTGAAGGAGTTCACATATAATATATTTCACTCTTTCTTCTTGAGACATGGCATAGTCATAGTTATCTATATCATTAAAAACCGAGGATATCTTTTTAAGCTCTTGAGGAGAGACTTTATAAGATATACCCACACTAGGCTTTCTATCTAAAACTTCAAGCTTATTTTCACTTAAAAAATAGTCTATATTATCAAGATCATACCTTATAGTTCTTTCACTTACATGAAAGCTATCTGCTAGTTCTTTTGTGGTAACTGGATTCTTGGAATTTATAATAAAATTTAATATATTAGAATTTCTTTTATTAAGCAATATATCACCTTCTCTTTAAAAGGTTTTTATAAATTAAAAAGGAGAACCTTTTATACGTTGATATGCAAAATTTTATATTGCAAATTGGGGAATTGCAAATATACAATTCCCCAAGATGTGTTACATTTCTATGTTGTTTATAGCTTTAGCTTTTGTTTTAAGGAAGTTTGGTATTATAAGTGCAGCTACCATAACAGCTACTATTATAAATATACCTGTCTTTCCTAACATGTTGGATGCTTTTCCTAATACTATTCCAAGCACTCCAAAGTCAAAGTCACCAAAGGTTGTGTTTTGGAATCCTATAGATCCAAGTACTGGAAGTAATAACGCTGGGGCAAAGCTTAAAAGTAAACCGTTAACGAAGGCTCCTATAGTGGCTCCTCTTCTTCCTCCTGTAGCATTACCATAAATACCCGCTGTAGCTCCACAGAAGAAGTGAGGTACAAGTCCTGGTATTATAAGTACTCCGCCTAAGGCTCCTAGTATAACCATCCCTATTACTCCACCTATAAAGGAGCTTATAAATCCGATAACTACTGCTGTTGGAGCATAAGTAAAGAATACTGCACAGTCCACCGCTGGAATAGCATTTGGTATAATCTTTGTAGCAATTCCTTGGAAAGCTGGGATAAGATCTCCTAGGATCATTCTAACACCGTTATAAACTATAGTTACACCTACTGCAAATTTTAATGCACTCATTATAGCAAATAGTATTGGTTGTGTACCATCTGATAAAGTAGATACGAAAGCTGGACCTGCAGCTATAGCAGCTACTAGGTAAAATACTATCATGGTTATGGCTGTAGATATAGTGGTATCTCTTAAGAATCCCCATTGTTCTGGGATTTCTATGTTCTCTGTACTATCCTCTGGCTTTCCTACTAATCCGCCTACCCAAGAAGAGATGTAGTAAGCTAAGCTACCAAAGTGTCCCATAGCTATTTCATCACCATCAGTTACTTTAAGTGTATATCTTTGTCCTATTGCAGGTGATATAGCACTCCAGGCACCTAATATAAATCCACCAATTAAAATAAGTTCTGTTCCCTTCATGCCTGAAGTTCCTAATACTGCTGAAAGTAAGCAAGCCATGAAAAAGCTATGATGTCCTGTTAAGAATATATATTTATATTTTGTAAATCTAGCAATAACTATATTAACTAAAAGTCCTACTACTAGAATTGACATAGTTTCTACTCCAAGAAGCTTTTGAGCCACTGAAACTATAGCTTCATTGTTTGGAACTACACCATTAATATGAAAACCGTGTTCTATCATCTTTCCTAGAGGATCAAGGTTATTTACTATAAAGTCAGCACCTGCACCTAGCATTATATATCCTAATATAGGCTTAAGAGTACCTGTCATAATTTTATGAGCTGGCTTTTTAAGAGCTATAAGTCCTACAAGAGCCATAAGACCCATTAATAATGCAGGTTGTTTAAGAACGTCACGTAAAAATTCAAGTATTGCTACCATATTATTTCCCCCTATTTAATTTTTTCATATTTATTTTTAATTATGTCTAGCACATCTTCAGCGATTTTCTTTTTATTCACATAACTTCTAACCACTGCTACGTCCATGCCTTCAAACTGAATAGCCAGTTCTTTTACAGTAACTATAAGGTCTGCTTTCTTACCTTGAGCTGAGTTGAAATCTGTAGATTCTACTGTAGCATTGATGCCGTTTTCTTTGCAGATTTCTTCTACCTTCATAGCCAGCATCAAGCTGCTTCCTATACCGTTTCCGCATACTGTTAATATTTTCATAATATCCCTCCTAACTATATTGTTTATTTTGTATATAATTTAAAATACTTGTCTTATTGTCAGCGCTTCTTGCAGTACTTAAAAAGTCTTCATCTTCTATAAGCTCCATAAATTCCGCTAAAAGCTTGATATGTGAAGAGTTATCTACGGCACAAAATAGTATAACTAAATCTACTGGATCATATTCTTCATTTCCAAAAGGTACTGGATTTTCTAAAGTTATTAAACTCATCCCTATTTCTTTAGCTCCACATTCTGGTCTTGCGTGAGGCATTGCTAGCCCTGGGGCAATTACTATATATGCTCCTATCTTATTAACGGTTTCCACCATAGCTTCTATATATCTATGTTCTATCTTCCCGTCCTTTTCTAATAATTCTCCACCAATTTTAACTGCATCTTTCCAGTCTTGTGCTTTAACCTTTACTTCCACTGTTTTTTCATTTAATAATTCCTTAAGCATACTGTTCACGCCCCTCTGGTTCCCTTAAAGTACTGAAAATCCTAAGCTGGATGCATCTTTGAAGAATCCTCTTACAGTTTCCAAGGAGTATTCTCCTAGGTCTTTTCCTATATTATCTAATCTTCCAAGTACATCGTTGGTTACTGTGATAATTTCACATCCACATTCATCGGCTTCTATTATATTATAAACTTCCCTGCAACTTGCCCAAAGAAGTTCTACTCCTTCAACCTTTTTGCAGATTTCACTGGATTTTTTCATTATTTCTATAGGATTTGCTCCTGTATCTGCTATTCTTCCCGCAAATACTGAAACTATGTTTTTAACTCCTGGTTTAAAAGCATCCACTACAGCTTGTACTTGTTCCACTGTAAAAATTGCTGTTACATTAAGATGATATCCTTCTTGTGAAAGTTTCTCTATAAGAGGTACTGTAGATTCTCCTTTAGTGTTAGTTACAGGAATTTTAATATAAACGTTATCTCCTAAACTTCCGATTATTCTTGCTTCCTTTTCCATGGTTTCTAAGTCATCAGAAAAAACTTCAAAGGATACTGGCATATCAGTTATCTTTCCTAAAACTTCTTTAGCAAAAGCTTTATAATCTTTTATTCCAGCTTTTTTCATTAGTGAAGGGTTTGTAGTAAATCCGCTTACTATACCTTTGTTATATTCCTCTAACATGCCTTTTAAGTCAGCACCGTCTGCAAATATTTTTACTTTTAAATCTTTTATATTCATTACATCATTCCTCCTATGTAAGCTGTTTGTTCCTTGTTTGTATCTTGATTATATACGTTTACATCATGCCTATAAAGTTCATTATCTTTCCCCTTACTTGTGGCAAAAAAGTATTTGATATGCTATTAATTAGATTCTTACTTGGTTGAGAGCTATATACCTTTCAATAATTTTCAGCATAAAAAATAGCCTGACCTATAAGTCAAGCTATTTAGATATATGAAATTTGTGTAATGCACAAAAAAGCAAAAAATTTGCTCAAAGCTGTATATTACTTATTTTTGAGTAAATAAGTATTTGTAAAAGTAGTCTTATGAAATATATTCTCCTTTTGCTTCATTAAGCTCATAATTTCCCACTTTCCTTGCAGAAAAGAAGAATATTATCATTCCTGCTGTGGAAAATGCAATGCACCATAAAAGCATAGTGGAAACTCCCTTATAATCTATAAGGTATCCCCCTAAAAGGTTTCCTACCATTCCTCCTGCAGTGAGAGCCGCAGTAAATAAGGCTTGCCCCTTAATTTTATCTTCTTCCTTCATAACCTGATTAGCATAGTACACTGAAGCTGGGATATAAAGTGCAAAGGATAGTACTTGAAGCAGCTGACTTAGATGAATCATAACTACACTATGGGCGAAATAGAAGGCCACAGACTTTATAGTAAAGAATATTCCTGAAAGCTTCAACAGCTTATCAGCGCTGATTTTCTTTACTACCTTTGAAAATAAGAACATAGCAGGAAGCTCACAAAGGGCTGCAATGGCAAGGGAGATCCCCATATCTTTGCTATCTCCTCCCACATGGGTAATTATCTGCACAAGATAGGTATTTATCATATTGTGGAAGGCAAAAAGAAATACAACTCCTAAAAGTAATAATGAAAACATCTTATATTCCTGGAAGAAATATTTGTCTTTACTCTTCACAGGGCTTTTTTTCTGCTCTGGAGAACTATCAACATTCTTTATTTTGAACATATTCAGCATTAAAATCATAAATGCAAATAAAATCATGGCTGCTACTAAAATAATATTTTCTCCCTGCTTCTTTATTAGGTAACCTAAAATATAAGAGGCTACCGCAAAGGACAAGGAGCCTATACCTCTTGCTAGTCCAAAATTAATATTATATCCCTTATTTTCATAATAAACGCTGATTCCATTAATCAAGGGCATTAAAATACCTACTGCGGTGATAACTATAATGAAAAGGCCTGCTACTACAAGCTTAACGTTAGGTATAAAAAGTATAATCCCCAAAGGAGCCAAGCCTCCTAGGGCAATTAAAACCGCCAGTCTTTGTATGGTTATCTTATTAGATTTATCCGCAAATCCTGCGATAATTGGCTGCAACACCACGGAAAAAATATTTGCCCAAGCTATTAAGATACCAATTTGGCTAGCAGAAAATTCCCTGGAAAGCAAAAAAACTGAGGAATACACCACTATAGAACAAAAAGTCATCCAATAACTCCCCTGCAAGGCAGCATATTTCAAGGTCATTTTTCTTTCCAATTAAATTCCACCTTTCCAAAATTAATATTCTTCTATATCTAATAAATGTTACATGATACAAGCCATTAGTACTCTATTAGAATATATCATACCATAAATTATATGAAGATTAGCATGAAATTAAGAAATATATTCCATATATTTCCTCTTAATTTTTAACAAAAATATAACTGCCTTAATTATAATGAATATTACTATTACTATGCCTAATAGAATAATGCTTATCTATTGACAATGCCTATTTGATACCCTTTCGTGGACACATTATAATTAAAATGCATATATTCTATAATCATAGATTAATAATGTGTAATTTTAATTCAAGGAGGATTTTTATGAAATCTAAAAAGATAATTGCCTCTATATTAGCAGTTTCACTTATTTTTGCAGCAGGCTGCGGAAGCAAGTCTTCAAAGGAAGGCAAAGCTCAGGGAGGAAAAAAAGAAGGCGGTACCTTTATAATGGCTGTGGGCTCAGACCCAGCAGTATTAAATCCCCTATATGGTAATGACAGAACTACTATGACTATAAATAACACATTGTTTTCCCCTTTATTTATTGTAGAAGGCAGTGAGATTAAATACTATCTTGCGGAAAGCTTTAAAGCTTCTGAAGATTTCCTTACTTATACTTTAAAGTTAAAAAAGGATTTAAAATGGCATGATGGAAAAGCTATTACTGCGGATGATCTTATGTTTACCTTGGATAAAATCATGGATGAAAAACAAAACTCATTCCTTAGAGATTATTTAGTTATAGGTGACAAGCTTGTGCAATATAAGAAAGTGGATGATTTAACCTTAGAGTTTAAGCTTCCTACCGTTACTATGGCCTTTGTCTCTGCTATAAGTCAGATATCACCTCTTCCAAAACACATATTTGAAGGGGAAGCAGATATTGCAAAAAGCAGCAAAAATGAAACTCCTATTGGTTCAGGACCTTTCAAATTTAAGGAAGCTAAAAAGGGTGAAAGTGTAACCCTTGTAAAAAATGATGATTACTTTGGTGGAAAACCTCACCTAGATAGTGTAGTATACAGAGTACTTCCAGATCCTAACTCCTCTAATGTAGCTCTCCAAAATGGAGAAATTTCCGTTAAATACATAGAGCCAAAGGATGCAGAGAAGTTTAAGAAGGATTCAAAACTTAGTGTATATACCTATATTGAAGGTATGCTAAACAACATGGTGTATAACCAAAATAATGAGGTACTTAAAAAATTAGAAGTTCGTCAAGCTATAGCATATGCTATAAATAAAGATGAACTAGTAAAAGCAGCTTATATTTCTGATGAAAACGCTGAAAAAGCTTATTCAGTATTTACTCCTGATACCTTATATCAAACTAAGGATGTAAATAAATTTGATCAAGATATAAATAAAGCAAAAGAACTTTTAAATAAAGCCGGTGTAAGCAATGTTAAATTAAAGCTAGCTTACATAAACTCCAAAAAAGATATGGAAGCTCAAGCTCTTATAGTTCAGCAAAGCCTTAAAGAAATAGGAATAACCATAGATCTTATGCCTATGGAAAGATCCGCTTTCTATCAAAAGCTTACTAAACCAAAAGAAAATAAAGACTTTGATCTTGCCTTTAACGGATATGTTATGGGAAGCGAACCTGATTCCTATAGACCATTATTCCTTTCAGGAAACCCTAACAACTATGGTTCCTTTAGTGATACAAAGATAGATGAGCTTTGGAACAAAGGCATAGTAGAAACAGACAAGACGAAAAGAGCAGAAATATACACTAATATCCAAAAACAACTAGCTGAAGGTCTTCCACTGTACCCTATAGCTTACCCAAAATCTATAATAGCTGTAGACAAGCGTATAGGTGGAGTTAAAGAAGCGGAAACAGTTCCAATCTTCATGTTTAGAGACCTTTCCAAGCTTTACTTTACAGAATAAAAAAAATCAATTTGTCACTTGTCAGGTGCCAGTCACTTGGCAAGTGACAAATTAATTATCAAGGAGGTTTGTCATGGGCAGATATATATTGAAACGAGTGCTTCAGGCTATACCCATATTAATTATAGTTTCTGTAATATCCTTTTCGTTAATAAAATTAGCACCTGGAGATCCTGTACAGGCCTTTGTAACTCCTAAGATGAGCGCTGCACAGGTGGAAATGGTACGTCATAACCTAGGCTTGGATAAGCCTATATATATCCAGTACTTAAGATGGGTTTCAGGGGTTTTAAAAGGTGATTTAGGATATTCTTTAGTAAATTATAGACCTGTAACCGCTGAAATTTTAGGAAGAATTCCTGCTACATTATGGTTAATGGGAGTATCCTTAGTATTTTCAGTAATAATAGGTATAACATTAGGTCTCTTATCCGCCTTCCATAAAGGTAAATTTACAGACAGTATAATATCATTTTTTAGCTATATAGGAATATCCATCCCCTCTTTCTGGTTTGCAATGATACTTATTGTAACCTTTTCTAGCAAGTTAGGAATTCTACCTAGTGTAGGAATGAGAACTGTAGGTGTTAATTCCTTTTGGGATGTACTAAAACATACTATCATGCCAGCTCTTGTACTAAGCATTCAAAATACTGCTATAATCACAAGATATATAAGAACCAATGCTATTACTCAAATGAAGGAAGATTATGTGCGTACTGCGGTGAGTAAAGGACTTACTTTAAAAAGGGTTTTTACAAAACATGTGCTAAGGAACGTATTGCTTCCTATAGTTACTATATTAGGAATGTCTCTCCCTGATCTTATAGCAGGAGCTTTTATCACAGAAACTATATTTGGTTGGCCAGGCATGGGAAGGCTAGGAATAAACTCTATATTTAGCTTTGATTATCCACTTATCATGGGAATTACCATGCTATCCTCGGTGATGGTTATACTAGGTAATCTTATTTCAGACATACTTTATGGCATAGTGGATCCTAGAGTAAAGGCGGTGATATAAGTGGAAAATAAAAGTTCAAGGCATTTCTGGACATCTTTAAAGAAAAATAAGCCAGCCATTATTTCAATAATAGTACTTTTATTACTTATAGTAGCATGTACCTTAGCTTTTTTATCCCCTTATGATCCGAATAAGATAAGTGTTGCTGAAAGACTAGAAAACCCCAGCTTTAAACATCTTTTCGGTACGGATGATATGGGAAGAGATTACTTTACCAGAGCACTTTTTGGAGGAAGAGTATCTTTAATGGTAGGCTTTACAGCCATGATAATGGCCACTACCCTAGGAACCCTTATAGGGGCTATTAGCGGATATATGGGAGGGTTTATAGATAACTTTTTCATGAGACTTATAGATATACTTATGAGTATACCAAGCTTTTTCTTAATTTTAACTCTAAATGTATACTTAAAACCAGGACTTATAACTATAGTAATAATAATATCTCTGTTTAGTTGGATGACTGTAGCAAGGATAATAAGAAGTGAAACCTTATCCATAAAAGAGAGAGAATATGTTACTGCAGCTATATCTCAGGGCATAAAAACAAGAAAAATAATATTTAAACATATAATTCCTAATGTCTTTCCAAGCATCATGGTGGCATCTACCATAAATATCGCCCAAGCTATACTTATGGAATCTTCCTTAAGCTTTTTAGGACTAGGAGTTCAACAACCCAATGCTTCCTGGGGAAGCATGCTGCAAAATGCTCAAGGGTATATGTCAGAGGTGCCAAGCCTTGCTATTTTTCCAGGGTTATTGATACTTTTCACAGTACTTAGCTTTAATATATTAGGTGATCACATAAGAACAACCTTTGAACCCAAAACACAAGAAGGATAATTTGTAATCAAGCTTAGAGCCCTGCTATAATTAAAAATTTAGAATAATATAATGGCATACATAAGCATAAAATATATAGGTATAATATATTTTGTTAAGGGAGCTTTGAATATGTATGAAACAGACAAAAAATTGCTTTGCTTAGAAATAGCAGCCTTTGTTTTTACTGCTGTGATAGGTTCTATGCTGCATTTTACCTATGAATGGTCTGGACAAAACAGTTTAGTGGGACTTTTTAGCCCTATTAATGAAAGTATTTGGGAGCACCTTAAACTTGGCTTCTTTTCCATCTTATTTTTTAGCATTATTCAAAATTATTCTATTAAGGAAACTGCAAGGAACTTTTTTATAGGAAAGCTTACTGCTGCAGTGGTGATGAATATTATTATAGTAGTGGTTTTTTATGCCTATACCTATTTTACAAAGCATTCTATACTGGCAGTAGATATATCCCTTTATTTTGTAGCTGCATTAATAGGACATATACTTTGCTATAATATCTTAAAGTGCACTAAAGATATGAGGATACTTAATCTTATATGCTTTATAGCAATGTTTGCCCTGGCTTTACTATTCATGTGCTTTACCTACTATCCACCGGATTTTAAAATATTTCAAGCTCCCACTAAAATTAAGTAGCATTAAATGCCTATAAAAAATCAGGTGATAATTATAATTTCTTACCTCTGTAAGTTTATAATTATCACCTGATTTTTAATATTATTCTAACATCTGAACATTTATGGCCTGAGGGCCTTTTTCCTTTAGAACTATATCAAAGGAGACCTGCTGTCCTTCATTAAGCTCCTTATTAGAACCTTTTTCTTTAATTTGAGAATGATGCAAAAAAACGTCTTCGCCATCATTTCCAGAGATAAATCCATAACCTTTTTCATTGTTAAACCATTTTACTGTTCCTGTGTACATAACAAACCTCCAAAGCTGATTTTGATAGGATGTGTACTTTTATAATACCGTAAGCTTTGTATATCCTATCATAGGCTTATTATGCACAAAAACTCTTAAAATACTCCTTTTATATAATTAAGAATCTATCTTTTTATTTGGAACTTTTTTGTATAACTTTACTATATTATCAGTAATTTGCTTAGACTTCTCCGCAATA
Source organism: Clostridium amylolyticum (assembly GCF_900142075.1). Classification (GTDB taxonomy): domain Bacteria; phylum Bacillota; class Clostridia; order Clostridiales; family Clostridiaceae; genus Clostridium_AA; species Clostridium_AA amylolyticum. The sequence goes on along the minus strand of NZ_FQZO01000011.1, from coordinate 29,879 downwards.
TTTTTTCCTATATTAGTAACAGCTTCTGCAGGGGCTTTTTTAAGCTGAAGTTTTCCCAACTCTAGAAGTGGCTCTATAAGATTCATAGTGTCTTCGTAACCTGTTATTATCCTTTTTCTTACCCCTTCTGGAGTGAAGTCTAGCACTCCATTAAATACTCCCCCTTGCTCAGAACTAGGAATTATCTCTACTATTCTGGCATTAGGAAAATTGCTTTTGTCTACATAGTGTTCCCTAGTTAAATGCACTACAAATATTATATTACAGCCTTCTCCGTATAAAGGTTGTATGGGTACATTGTCCACCATACCTCCATCTACGTATTTTCGTGATTCTATTTCTTCACATTCATATACTGAAGGTAAAGCAGAAGTAGCAAACAATATACTTTTTATGGTGTCCTCATCATAGTCATTTAACCTAAAATACTTGGTTCTTATTTCTGGGACTTCAGTACAAGTAGCATATATAGGCATAGCGGAAGATTTAACCTTATTAAAATCTACATTAATATCTATAATATCTAAAAGTCCCTGTCTAGATACATTCCCTTGTTCTAAAAGTTTAGGCGAGTACTTCTTTATAAAATTAATATTTTTATTTCCTATAAATAGTTTTACACCTTTGGCAAAAAGCTCTTTATTATCTATGGGCAGAACCTTTTCCCTAGTGATATCCATCCATATGGATTCTGCTATGTCATAATTACCTTGGGCAAATAAAACGGCGTTTAGTGCACCTATAGAGGTACCGGATACCCCTTGGATATACTTGTCTATACCTAATTCTTTAAAAGCTTTCCAAACACCTATCTGATAAGCACCTTTACCGCCGCCACCTGCTAATACCAAGCCTATTTTCATTAAAACCCCTCCAATAAAATAAAGCTAGTCCTTGTGGATTAACTTTATAATACCATATAACAATTAAATATTTCATATAAAAATTTTAAAATATTTGGAAATTTACAGGATTATAATTTGCCTTTACTTTTAAATAAAAATTAGCATTAGTGGTTTTAATATATGGAATCAGCCAAAAGAATCCTATGCCTAAGGTGAGGATGCAGCATATTCCCCAAGCTAAAAAACTAAGCTGCAGCAAAAAGTAATCCCATTTATATCCCTGCATCATATTCTTACTTATTTCCATTACCTCTGTACTTGGGATTTCCGGGTTATCTGCCAAGATGAAAAACACTTGAGAGTAAGAAATACTAACTATTATACCTGGTATTATCAGGATAGATCCCCATAAAAGTATAAAAAGCATGCATAATAGGTAGGTTGCTAAAGTTCTACGAAAATGCCTAAAGCCTTGAAAAAGATGAGTAATCTTGGCTCTTTCATTCCGTGACAGCCTTAAAAAATATAGACTCAAGCCAAAGGATATTGGTCCTGGGATGAGTAGAAAAAAGACATTAGTTTTTTCACTTATTAATCCAGGTGCTGTGTATAAAGTTATAGCAATAATACAAACTATAGTAGATGAACACCAATGGTTACATAATGATGCCTTTGCACTACTCTTTAACTCTTCGCGAGTAAAATAGCCCTGTGATCTTTCCATGAAAGCTCCTTAAAGCGATATTATTTAAATATATATTCATTTTTTATTATGTTTATAACTTTTTTTATAAAAATATTTTATAACATGGAATTTTTTTTATAAAATGTGATAGTATTAGTATATGAAAATTTATTCTCTAAGAAAGTTATTTTCTAGGAAAGGATTGAAAAAGCAATGTTCAATTTTTTTAAGAAAAATCAGGAGATACTTTCACCAGTTTCAGGTAAGGTAGTAGACTTAAGCCAAGTTCCAGATGAAGTTTTTTCTCAAAAACTTGCTGGAGATGGCGTAGCTATAGAACCTACTAGCAATGAAATAGTTGCCCCTGCTGATGGAGTATTAACCTTGATTTTTAATACCAACCACGCTTTCGCGTTAACTTTAAAAAATGGAGTTGAATTATTAATTCATATAGGAATTGACACAGTAGCCCTAAACGGTAAAGGCTTTACTAGATTAGCCGAACAAGGCACTAAAGTAAAAGCTGGAACTCCTATTGTAAGAGTAGATAAAGACTTCATTGAAAAATCTGGCTATTCACTTGTTACCCTTGCTCTTATAACCAATACAGAAATAGTAAAGGATATTAACGGAGCTATAGGTGAAAATGCTGAAGCTGGTAAAACAGCGGTTATTGATTACAAAATGAAATAATAATAAGCCTGTCTACAATGGGCAGGCTTATTATTATGTGTTTAATTTCTTTTAAACCGTTCTAAGTGCATTGCTAGATATGCCACTTCATCCTCTGAAATTGCTTTTTTCAGTGCCCTTTCTATTAGTTTGCCTACCTTAAATGCAGTATTAAAAGCCACAGGATACTTTTCTTTTATAATATAAAGCAAATCATTGTTTAAAGGAATTTCCTTAGTGATTCTCTCTATGGTAAACCTTACATGGGTTATGAATCTAGCATAATCTAAAGATTTTTTATCAACTTTTATGTGCATATCTTTTTCTATCAGATTCAATACATCCTTAAAAATATAATTATACTGCAAAGTATTAGAAAGAGTTCCTTTATGCCTAGCTGAATGGATGTATAAGGCTATAAATCCTATTTCCCCCTCAGGTATCTTTATAGAAATGGCCTTCTCAAGCTTTTCAGCAGCTTTTTTAGCTATAGAATATTCATCCTTGTACAAGGTTTCTGTTTCAATTAAAAATGGATTTTCTATAGCCTCTCCTCTCTGCAATCTCTTAATAGCAAAGGAAATGTGATCCGTAAGGGATACATGAATATTTTCACTAAGTTCTTCTCCCAGCTCATAAGAAATAAAGTAAATAACCTCTTCAATAAGTCCTACTATGGAATTGTCTACATCCTGTATTATAGTGGTAAAATTTTTAGCATTTTGTTTATCCTGAAGATTAAATATTTTCTCTACCACGGTATTTTCAGGTATAACATCTCCCATTCTCTTTCCAAAGCCTATGCCTTTTGCAAATAATATAGTTTCCATTCCTTTGTAGCTTACCAATACCACATTATTATTAAAGGATTTAATTACAGAACTTTTTTCAGTTAATGTAATTCCTTCCATAATACTCCTCCACATTATTTAAATAATATTATTATGCTTAATTTTAATACAAAACAAAGAGTTTATCTATATGAATTTTATTATTAAAAATACAAATAATACTACTAATGAAAATTTAACAATTCTTTAAATAAAATAAAGGTGGTGCAATGCTATGGATAAAGAAAAAGGACTTCTAGAAGATTGGGAAAAATGGAAAAGAGCTATAGGAACTGTGGTCAATACTGGGGAAGGTTTAGGTCTTACTGACGATACCATAAATGATGCATCTTACAGAGTAGGTAACTTTTTAACCTCATTTGTAGATCCTAGAAACAAAGAAGAAGCACTGCTTAAAGACCTTTGGAAAGAAGGCACCGAAGAAGAGCAAAGGGTCTTAGCAAAACTTATAGTAAGGGTAGTGGATAAAAGCAATTGAGAATGTAGGAAGTACAGTTAATAGGTAAGAACTAAGAAGTAAAAGGTAAGAAGTACAGTGAAGAGTTAAGAGAGCAGCTAAGAAGTACGGTTACTAGGTAAGAGGTAAAAGGTTTTGAAAAAATTCAGCTTTGCTGAATTTTCACCACAACTATTACTTCTTAGCTCTTACTTCTTACTTATCTCCGCAACTCTTACCTCTTACCTCTTACTTATCTACAGATTTTAATTTAAAAATGTGAGGTTATTTCATCCCTTTGTATTCTCTTTAGGTCTTTTAATCTAAGTTTTGTTTCTTGCATAATTTTATCCCAAGACTCTCCTGCTATCATCATTTCTTTGGCCCTATCCCGGGAAGAAGTGGTTTTAATATCTGGCATAAAAATCATCTCCTCTTTAAGCTTTGTTACTATTTTGTGCAGGGAGAAAGGATTTATACAATTATTGATTTATCCACTTTAATACACTCTTTATTTTAGAATCCCAATAACCCCATTCATGAGTTCCTGGACCTTCTTCATAAGTATAGTCAAAGATATCTTTCTCTTCTATGTATTTTTTAAATTCTATATTATCCTTGTATAAGAAGTCCTCTGTACCACAACACTGATATAACCTTGGTTTTGGAAGATCACTTTCTATTAATTTATCTGCTAAGTAAAACAAGTCATTATTGCTTCCTTTTAATTTATGTAAGTCTCCAAATATATTTTCAAATTCACACCTCATAGCATCCTCTTTTGGAATTTCAAGAACTCTTGAGGCCATATCTAGAGAACCAGAAAGGCTGGCTGCAGCAGAGAACTTTTCTGGACGAGCGAGTGCCAGCTTAAAAGCTCCATATCCACCCATGGAAAGACCAGCTACAAAGTTATCTTCCCTTTTATCTGATAGTGGAAAAAAGCTTTGTGCAAGGTCAATAAGCTCTTCACTGACAAACTCAAAATATTTATATCCCTTAGCCATATCCGTATAATACCCTCTAGAAACATTAGGCATAACTACTGCAATGCCTAAATCTGCCACATATCTTTCTATGGAGGTTCTCCTCATCCAAATAGTATTATCGTCAGACAGTCCATGAAGAAGATATAACGTAGGATATTTCTCCTTTTTCTTAGACCCTTCCATGCCTATCTGCCTTTTAGTCTCCTGAGGTAAAATTACACTCATAGAAGTAGAAAACCCCAAAGTTTCCGAAAAAAAATCACAATTTATAAAAGCCATAATAAACATCCTTTCTGATTTAAAATTTAAAATGGTTGAAGAAACTCCTCCTGGAGTTTCAAAGAACTTATAGGCGATCCATCCGTTAAATGATATAAAAGGTTTTTATATCTTCTAAATTCCCTAAATACATTATACAACTATTTAATTTAAAATTGAGAATTTAGAATGTAGAATGAATGAAAAAACTCCCAGCGGAGTTTCAAAAAATTTAATATAAAAGAGCCCAAAGGCCTCAGGCCTTTGAGCTTTTATCTTTTCATAAATTATTCGCTTTTCTGATGATCTCTCAGAAAAACTTCCTTCATTTTCAATTCTAAATTCTAAATTATTTACACAATTCCTATGGTTCCCATTATTATAGCAGCTATTAGTGCTACGGTTGGGATAAACACTGAAACCATGGCTATATCCCAGTAGGATTCTTTATGGGTCATGCCACATACCATTAGAAGAGTTATAACTGCTCCGTTATGTGGTAAGGTGTCAAGTCCTCCACAAGCTAGAGTTGCTACTCTGTGAAGTGCTTCTGGGTTAATTCCTTGAGCTGTAGCTAGTTTTAGCAGGGTGTCTCCTAATGCTCCAAGAGCTATACTCATACCACCGGAAGCTGAGCCTGTAATACCTGCCAGTACGGATACTGAAATACCTTCAGCTACCAGAGGGTTACTGGATATGCCAAGTAATCCATTTTTTATTACTGTGAAGGCAGCTAAGGAAGATATAACATTACCATAACCTACTGCTGCTGCAGTGTTTAGTATTGCTGGTAAAGAACCTGCTGCTCCATCGTTTATAATAGGAACTATTTTTATGCCTTTGCTTAAAGTTACTAAAGCAAGGACTATAGCTATTAAAAGTGCTACTATAAGAGCCCAAGAGCCTCCTACTTTACCTATGGTAATCTTGTAGGACTCTAGCCACTTCCAATCGCTAGCACCCTCTACAAATACATATTTTGAAAGTACAAAGTTTAGCACAAGAACTAATAATATTGGAAGTAAGGATAAGAAGAAGTTTGGTAGCTTTTCATCTTTATCTTCTACTACTGCATCTTTAAAGTCTCCATAGCCTTCCCCTTTAGCATTGGCTGATTTAGCTCTATACATAAGCCATGCTGTACCAAGTCCAAATAGTATAAGTGCACCTACCACACCCATAATTGGTGCTGCCCATGTGTCAGTCTTGAAGAATGGCATTGGAATAGCATTTTGAATTTGTGGTGTTCCTGGTAGTGCTGTCATAGTGAAGGTAAAAGAACCTAAAGCTATAGATCCCGGTATAAGTCTTTTTGGTATATCTGCTGCTCTAAATAGTGAAACAGCTATTGGATATACAGCAAATGCTACAACGAATAAGGATACCCCGCCGTAAGTTAAAATACCACAGGAAAGAACTACTGCTAATATAGCTTTGTCCTTACCTAATTTTTCTGCTACTGTAATAGCTATAGACTTTGCTGCTCCAGTAACATCCATTACCTTACCAAAAATAGCTCCTAGTAAGAATATTGGGAAATAAAGCTTAACATAGTTGGCAAGATTAGCCATATATGTTTCTGTGTATAATGGAAGTAGTCCAAAGTTTCCACCCATTAAAGCAGCTAAAAGTGCTAAAATCGGTGTAAGAAGTATTACGCTTACCCCCCTATAAGCAAGGTACATAAGCAAAATTAATGATACTATAATTCCTATTGCTCCTAACATAAAGCTCCCCCTTTACATTTTTTAAATTTATTTTAAATATTTAGAGCCATAATTTCGTCTTTGAATATTCTTTCATCCATAAGCTTAAGGTTCTGGGAGATGATAGGTTTAAAATCCATATAAGCCAATACATCCGCTTCCAAATCTACTCCTGGAGCAATTTCTGTAAGCATTACTCCTTCTTTGGTGAGTTCAAAGACTGCTCTTTCAGTGATATAAATTACTGGTTGTCCAACTTCTACTGCATATTCTCCACTGAAAGTAACGTGTTCTACTTTTTCTATGAATTTTTTTGCTTTACCTTCATTTGCTATTAAAAGCTTTCCATCTTTAACTTCTATCTTAAGTCCACCTGCAGTGAAAGTACCACAGTATATAACCTTTTTAGCGTTTTGAGTTATGTTTATAAATCCACCACAGCCAGCGATTTTAGGACCAAACTTACTTACGTTTATGTTTCCATGCTTATCGCACTGTGCAAGTCCAAGGAATGCTATATCCAATCCACCACCATCGTAAAAGTCAAACATGGCAGCTTGGTCTATAATAGCATCTGGGTTTATGGCTGCTCCAAAGCTTAACCCTCCCACTGGTACTCCTCCTATAGGACCTGATTCTATAGTAAGTCTCATAGTAGAACCTATGCCTTCTTCATTAGCAATGGATGAAACTCCTTCTGGCATTCCTATACCTAGATTTGTTATAGCATTAGGTATAAGTTCCATGGCTGCTCTTCTAGCAATAATCTTTCTCTCATCTAACTCCATAGGTTTTATTTCTTTAAGAGGAATTTTTGCTTCTCCTGTATAGCTTGGGTTATAAGTTTCTCCAAAGGTTTGCTTATGATTTTCTGGGTTTTCTGTAATAACTATGTGATCTACTAATATTCCTGGTATCTTTACTTTTTGAGGATGTAAAGCTCCTTTTTGTACAAGCTTCTCTACTTGAAGTATTACCATACCCCCGCTGTTTTTAGCAGCCTCAGCCATGGCAACACAATCTAGTGTTACTGCTTCTTTGTCCATAACAGCATTTCCATCTTCATCAGCGTAAGTTGCTCTTAATAAAGTAACATCTATAGGAAACGCTTTATAAAGTAAATATTCTTTTCCTTCTATTTCAATAAGCTTAACTATATCTTCAGTGGTAAAACTATTTAGTTTACCACCATCAAGCCTAGGGTCTACAAAGGTTTTCAAGCCTACGTGAGTTATAGTTCCTGGCTTTCCAGCAGCTATATCCCTATAAAGATGACTTACTACCCCTTGTGGGAGATTATAAGCTTTTATCTTATTTTCTATAGCTAACTTTTGAAGTTTAGGTGCCAAGCCCCAGTGACCTCCAATTACTCTTCCTACAAGTCCTTCATGACCTAAATGATTTAATCCCTTTTCTTTTGAATCCCCTTGTCCAGCTGCATAAACTAAAGTTAAATTAGTTGGCTTACTTTCTTCCAAATAATTTTTTTCAATAGCTGAAGTAATCTCTTCTGGATGACCACTTCCAATAAACCCTCCTACTGCCATTACTGCATTATCAGGTATAAGCTTTACTACATCCTTTGCCTTAATTACTTTACTCAAAGAATACACTCCCTTCCCTACTTTAACCTAAATGTTCTTAACTTTTAATATAAGCAAGAACCTTGCCAACTTCTCACGCACTGGAAAATGGACATTCTAAGACAATTTTTTTGTAAAGGTTATCATAAGTGTATAGAATACCTTACACTTAGTGTTTAACCCTTAAAAAAGTGTAAAAAAATCCATACACTCTATCTCGTCATGAAAATAAGTGTATGGATTATCATACAATATTTTTGGTTGTCTTTATAAATATTGTCTACTTTAGCATATTGTACCTGTTCATCTTTTCGTACAAAGTAGCTCTGCTTATATTTAAAAGCTTGGCCACTTTGCTTTTATTTCCTCTGCAGCTTTCTATGGCTTCTTGTAAGGCTTTAATCTCAGTCTCTCTCATGGTTTCTTCTAAAGGCCTTATTTCTTTATACTCTATCCATCCGCTTATTTCCTTAGCTAAGTGCTTTCTATCTATAGCTTCTCCATTGTCTATGAGATTATATGCTCTTTCAATAACATTTTGCAGTTCTCTTATATTGCCAGGCCAATGGTAAGCTAAAAGTTTGTTCATTGCTCCAGAAGTTATGCCTGAACAAGCTTTATTAAATCGTCTTCCTATTCTGCCCAGGAAATAGCTGGAAAGAAGCTGTATGTCTCCTTCCCTTACTCTAAGAGGAGGTATGGAGATGCTCATTACATTAAGCCTGTAATAGAGATCTTCTCTAAAACTTTTATTTTTAACCATGTCTTCAAGATTTTTATTGGTAGCTGCTATGATTCTTACATCTACTTTTCTATGTTTACTAGAGCCAACTCTCTCTACTTCCCTTTCTTGAATTACTCTAAGAAGCTTTACCTGCATATAAAGAGGCATGTCACCGATTTCATCTAGAAAAATGGTACCGTGGTGGGCAATTTCAAATTTGCCGGCTTTTCCATTTTTCCGTGCACCTGTAAAGGAGCCTGATTCATAGCCAAAAAGTTCTGATTCCAGCAATTCTCTAGGTATAGCAGCACAGTTAATTTTAACAAAAGGTCCATTCGCTCTATTGCTGCTGCCATGAATGGCATGAGCAAAAATTTCCTTACCTGTTCCGCTTTCTCCCAAAAGCAGCACATTAGAATCTGTTTCAGCAGCTTTTTCCGCCAATTTTTTAGTGTCTTGAATCACAAGACTGCTTCCTATTATATCACTGAAGGAGTATGTAATAGAATTTTCAAGCTTTAGTCTACCTTTATAGCTTTCAAGTTTTCTCTCCATATCTAATAGAGCATTATGAAGCTTAAATAACTCATCCACATTCTTAAAGACCACCGTGCCTATAGCTCCTATGATTTCTCCCCTTCGTACAATAGGTACTCTATTTGCAATCATGTAGTTTCCTTTAATTTCTTGTGCTTCGTTAAGCTCTGCCTTTCCTGTTTCCACTACTATATGCATTCTTGTATTTTCTATAACATCAGCAACATGCTTTCCTAATACCTGTTCTTTTACAATACCAAGGAATTTGCAATACTTGTCAGATATTAAAGCAATACGCCCAACTTCGTCCACTACAACAAATCCATCGCAGGTAAGCTCAATTATATCATCCATAATGTCTTCTAAGGAAAGCTTAACTTTGTTATTCATACCACATAAACTCCTTCAATTTCTACAATATTTTATTTGCCTTTTGGTGGCATTACCATAGCAGATCCGTCAATAACAACCTTTCCATCTTGATTGGTGCAAGTGGTTTTAACTTTAATTCTGTTCTTTTCTGCAATTATTTCTATTACTTCTACTTCTGCAGTTATGGTGTCTCCTATTCTAACAGGAGCAGTAAACTTTAATTCTTGTCCCATGTAGATTGTTCCTGGTCCAGGAAGATACATTCCTAGCACTGTGGAAATTAGTCCAGTTACTAATATGCCGTGAGCTATTCTGCCTTTAAACATTCCTTGAGATGCTTCAACTTCGTTTATGTGAGCTGGATTTAAATCTCCTGTTATTCCAGCAAATAGATAAACGTCAGTTTCGGAGATAGTTTTAGTAAAGCTTGCCTTATCCCCCATCTTAATTTCTTGGATAGTTTTTCCTATCACTTTCCATCACCCTTTCATTTTTATATTAAAGTATATTCATTAATATAAAGTTAGCAATAATCATGCCAAGGGCATTATCTAAATGAAAGTCTGTGAAAGTCTTTGAAGAAATCAGGATAAGATTTATTTACCGCCTCAGCATCTTCAATATATACCCCTTCTTTGCAAACTGTGGAGGCTATGGCTAAGGACATAACTATTCTATGATCATTATAACCCTTAACACATCCTCCCTTTAGTTCTTTAACCCCTTCTATAATCAAGGAATCTCCCTGTTCTCTCACCTTTGCACCTAACCTATTTAACCCTTCTGTTATAGACTTTAATCTATCTGATTCTTTTATTCTAAGCCTTCCCGCATTATATATATTAGTAGTTCCTTTGCTTAAAGAAGCTAGAACAGCAATAATAGGTACGATGTCTGGAATCTGTGAGGCATCTATATCTATACCCACTGTATCACTTTTATACACTTTAACTCCATGAGACATACTTTCAATTTTAACTCCCATGGATGTCAATATTTTAATTATATCCTTATCAGGTTGCAAAGACTCAATATTTAGGTTATTTAAAACTATTTCCCCTGATAGCGCTGCCCCCACCATCCAAAAAGCTGCCTGAGAATAATCTCCTTCCACTTTATAATCATAGTGATTATAGCTTTGATTTCCTCTAATAATATACTTATTTCTCTCCTTTTCAATATTTACTCCAAACTTTCTTATTATATCTAGAGTGATATCAATATACTTTTTTGATTCTAAAGGAGTTATAGCTTCTATGGAGGAATTTCCTTCTAAAAGAGGAAGGGCAAAGAGGAGTCCACTGATAAATTGAGAGCTTATATCTCCTCTAACCTTAAAGTCATCAGCTTTTATAGGTCCTTTTATATGTAAATTGCTTTGGATGTTATTTAAAGAAAACTCTAGCCCTTGTTTATGAAAAATCTCTTCATAAACCTGTAAGGGACGACTCATAAGTGACGGTTCCCCGCTTATGCTCCAAGGCTTTTCTGAAAGTGCTGCTATGGGTATGATAAACCTTAAAGTAGAACCAGATTCCTTGCAGTACATGCTATCCATGGAAGAAGCTTTAAATCCACAGCTTTCAACACTATCTGTATGTACATTAAATCTATAACCTAAAGCCTTTAAACAGCTAAGAGTAGCTTTTATGTCTTCAGAGAAGTTTATATTGCTAATGGAGCAAGGCTTATTACTTAAAGCTGCACATATCAATGCTCTATGTCCATAAGACTTAGACGAAGGCACTTCAATATTTCCTTTTAAAGCTTTGGGTTCTAGTTTTATAACGCTCATAATTCTCCATTCCACACATTTATATTTATACTATAACCAAATTATAAATATAAATCACAATAAATACAATTAATTAACACTATAGTAAAAAGCCGAAGAGATAATTTTTATTATCTCTTCGGCTTTTAATATATATTTTTTGTAAGGGGCTATATATTCTATTATCTTTTAGGTCTAACCTTTAAATCTAGTATTTCATGGGCATCATAGAGATCTAAAAAACTTTCTCTGCTTTTTCTTAGGCTTATGCCGTCTACATGCCTTCTATCAGTAATTACCGCATTGGTAGAAGTGGATATTCTTTCGTAAGAGGATGCTCCTACATGACAAAAAATCTTAAAGCCTTTAGATTGGAGATATTTAAACTTTCCATCGGTTTCTTTAAGTCCTGCTCCAAAGGGATAAATGTATACTTGGGTTGAACCTATTAAAGTTTCTACTTCTTTTTGCCACTTGTCAGTATCATCCACAGCTTTAGCATAGGTTCTTTCCCTCATATTAGGATGTCCATAGCTATGGGAGGCAAAGGTCCAACCTGTTTCCTTAAGTCTTGCCACTATCTTTAAAGCTTCTTTCTTTTCGCTTTCTTTGCTTTTAGAATTTCTATCTGTTCTGTAACCTAAAATGCCTTCATATCCTGTAAGAGCTAGTACACCCTTTGCACCATTTAAAGAAAAATCAGGATGTTCTTCAATAAACTTATCTATTATAGGTATAACTTCATTATCTCTAACTATAACCTCTTCTCCTTTAGGATTAATGGAATAAGCTGCTACATTACCGTCTTTGTCCAAAACCAGCTTATGATTGGGGCCGTTATGAAGCATATACCTGTTATAATTTATATCATCTACAGATAATATTATAGGCTTTTTGTCCTTGGGCACCATAATAGGCTTTCTCTGCATACGCTTTTCATTATTTACCGTTACCTCTTCGTATAAAGAGTTTATATCTACTAATATAAAATTCTTTTTATAAAGAGAGTCTATTATCTTTTTAAATTCCCCTACGGTAACAAACCAGTCATCAAAATCATTAGCAGTACCTTCTCCATCAAAGGCTAATTCTGGATATGCTATAAGGGGATGAACAAAAATATGTTCTACTTTTCCTGTATAAGGTACTAGCTCCACCTTCTTATCTTCTTTTTTATCTTCAACCTTATTATCCTTGGAGCTATTATCTTTCTTATCTTCTTCCTCTTGCTTACCCTGGCTGTCGGAGGTGTGTTTTTCATCTTTAGCTCTTTCTGTACTCTCCTTCTGCTTATTTGCTACTAGCTTGTTCTCTTTTCCTTGTATACAAGCTGTAAATATAAATAAAAAGCTTAATAAAGTTATAAATAAAAAATATGCCTTATTAACTTTTAAATCTTTATTCATCATAAATTTCATCCCTCCTTAACGCTGTTATATTATATATACGTGGGCTGTACATAAATCGTTAACAATATTAGTAAAAAATTCTTAAATTATTTTTAATATCCCCCTTGAAATTTTTATATTTTAGGTATAATATAAAAATATAAGACACCCCCCTGGGGTGGGGAGGAGGTTTGCTATGAACGAAGAAAAGAAAAAAGCTCTGCAGCTTTTAAAAACCTGTAGAGGACAAATCGACGGCATCATTAAAATGATAGAAGATGGCAGATATTGTGTAGATATCTCTAATCAAATTATCGCTTCTCAGTCACTATTAAAAAAATCTAATCAGCTAATTTTAAAACAGCATATGCACTGTTGCGTGAAAGAAGCTATCACCGAAAATAAAGCTGATGAAAAAATTGACGAGATGCTGGATATTCTTAATAAACTTATCTAAAAATATAAATATAAATTTAAGTATATTTACTTAAAGTAAATCTATAAAAAGGAGGTTTTATATTGAAAAATAAGACCTATAAAATAGAAGGTATGACCTGTGCTGCTTGTTCTAGTGCTGTGGAAAGGGCTTTTAGAAAGGTAGAAGGCGCAGAGCAGGTAAATGTTAATTTAGCTACTGAAAAGATGAGTATACAATTTGATGAAGAGAAAGTTTCAGAGGAAGATATATTTAAAACTGTAGAAAGAGCTGGATATAAGGCAGTTCCCTTAACTAAAAACTCTACCTTAAAGATTGAAGGTATGACTTGTGCTTCTTGTGTAAAGGCTGTAGAAAGATCCGTGGGAAAGGTCCCTGGCATAGAATCTGCTAGTGTTAACCTTGCCACAGAAAAGCTTAGTGCAGCATATGATCCTGATAAGGTAAGTATTTCTGATATAAAGAAAGCGGTGGATAAGGCTGGTTATAAGGCCATAGAAGAAGAAGCTACAGTAGATGAAGATAGAATTAAAAAGGAAAAAGAAATAAAAAACCTTTGGCATCGCTTTATTATATCCACTGTCTTCACAGTACCTCTCATTATTGTGGCTATGGGTCCTATGTTAGGAATGCCTTTGCCTAAGTTTATGTCACCTAACCACAATCCTTTGACCTTTGGATTAATTCAGTTGATACTTACTATACCAGTATTAATTGAAGGTAGAAAATTCTTTAAAGTTGGTTTTAAGGCTTTAATTATGAGAAGCCCTAACATGGATTCACTTATTTCCATAGGAAGCTCTGCGGCAGTTTTATATGGCATTTTTGCTATAACCCAAATTGCAGCTGGAAAGCATCATTATGCTCATGATATGTATTTTGAATCTGCTGCCACTATTTTAACATTAATCACCTTAGGTAAATATTTAGAATCTGTAACCAAGGGAAAAACCTCTGAAGCCATTAAAAAGCTTATGGGACTTGCACCTAAAACTGCAGTGGTAATTAGAGATAATGTTGAAGCATCTATACCTATTGACGAAGTAGAGGTAGGAGATATAGTGGTGGTGAAACCTGGAGAAAAGCTTCCCGTGGATGGAGAGATAATAGAGGGTACCACTTCTATAGATGAAGCTATGCTTACTGGAGAAAGTATCCCTGTGGAAAAATCTCCAGGAAGTAAGGTTATAGGAGCCAGCATAAATAAAAACGGCTTTATTAAGTATAAGGCTACAAAGGTAGGAAAAGATACTGCTTTGGCTCAAATTATAAAACTAGTAGAAGAAGCTCAAGGCTCTAAAGCCCCCATTGCAAAGATGGCAGATATAATATCTGGATACTTTGTTCCAGTGGTTATATCTTTAGCGATAATTTCATCCTTAGTTTGGTTCTTTGTGGGTAAAGGGACAATATTCTCCTTAACCATATTTATATCTGTTTTAGTAATAGCATGTCCTTGTGCTTTAGGTTTGGCAACTCCTACTGCAATTATGGTGGGTACAGGTAAGGGCGCTGAGTATGGTGTACTTATAAAAAGCGGTGGAGCTTTAGAAACCGCTCATAAAGTAAATACCATAGTGTTTGATAAGACTGGAACCATCACCGAAGGTAAGCCTAAGGTTACAGATATTATTTCTGAAGCTTTAGATAAAGAAGAGCTTTTACTTCTTGCAGCCAGTGCAGAAAAAGGTTCTGAACATCCTTTAGGTGAAGCCATATTAAAAGCAGCGGAAGATAAAAAGTTACAACTTAAAAATACAGAGAGTTTTAATGCTATAACTGGTAAAGGTATAGAGGTTATCATTGAAGGGAAATCTATACTGTTAGGCAATAAAAAATTAATGATAGAAAGAAATTTAAATATATCTAACTTAGAGGAAGCTTCCAACAAGTTAGCTTCTGAAGGTAAAACTCCTATGTTCATTGCAGTGAATAATGCTTTAGAAGGTATTATAGCCGTAGCTGATACCATGAAACCCAGCAGTAAAAAAGCTGTGGAAAGGCTCCACGCCATGGGTATAGAAGTAGCTATGATAACTGGGGATAACAAGAGAACCGCAGAAGCCATTGCTAAACAGGTAGGTATTGATGTGGTGCTTTCAGAGGTGCTCCCAGAGGATAAGGCTAATGAAATTAAAAAGCTACAGTCCCAAGGTAAGAAGGTTGCTATGGTGGGTGACGGAATAAACGACGCTCCTGCACTGGCTCAGGCTGAGGTGGGAATTGCTATAGGATCCGGTACTGACGTTGCCATAGAATCTGCAGATATAGTGCTTATGAGAAGTGATATTATGGATGTAGTTACAGCCATAGAACTTAGCAATAAAACTATAAAAAATATAAAGCAAAACTTATTCTGGGCTTTTGGCTACAACACCTTAGGTATACCTATAGCCATGGGTATCTGGTACGCTTTTGGAGGACCGCTTATGAATCCTATGCTGGCAGCTTTAGCCATGAGTTTCAGCTCAGTATCAGTACTTCTTAACGCCTTAAGGCTTAAAACTTTTAAACCGGCAGTATAATTAAAGTTAATAATAAAATCTAATAAAATAATATATCTAGGAGGTATTTAAATGAAGGCAAAACTAATAATTTCAGGAATGTCCTGTGGTCACTGTGTTAAAAGGGTGGATAATGCTCTTAAAGATTTAGAAGGTGTAACTTCCGCAGAGGTTAAGGTAGGAGAAGCTATAGTAGAAGGCAGCGCATCTATAGAAGCTATTAAAGAAGCTATAGACGATGCAGGCTATGATGTAGAAAAAGTAGAAGAAATTTAATATTAAATGATAAAAGGCCTTGTGTTTAGGGATACACAAGGCCTTTTAAAGTGTGAGGAAGTCTATTTAAAAGTATATTAGCAAATTAAATTTAAAAATGTAATATCAATCTACCTACGAAAGAAAGCAGTGACCATTAAACCTATTACAAGAGCCACTTCAGCAATTTTAATACTTGCTTTTTTTCCTAAGGGTGTGGAAGAATAGTCATTTTTTATTTTCAAATAATTTTCTAAATGATTAATAAATTCTTCATCATCCATTTCATTTATTTCTTTAAAGGTAAGGTTATGAGGTCTATTTTTCTTGCTTTGTCCAAGCCTATATGCAAAGAATATCAAGTTTAGTCCTATAAGTATGCCTAAGCATATAAAAATTATTACTTTACCCTCTTCCACTAATTTCACCTCTTTACCTTCATTATATTACGTAACATTTTAATCTTTATTTTGTTACACATATATTATTCTACAATATCTATATAAATCCTTCTTATAATTAAAGATATTTTTGAATTAACAAATTGTTCATAATTAGTTTATTTATACAAAAAAAGGACATCTACATCCAATGTAAATATCCTTCTCAAATAAAGTCTCAATCTTATAACTTGTCCTAGTTAATTATCCTAGGAAAGTGGTTTCTATTTGTAAGAACTCTGGTTGTGGATTTTCTCCACATAAACGTATTCCTGCTCCTACAACTAGTGCTAGTGCTAAGGCAACTCCTAATAAACTAGTTAAAATTTTCTTTTTTCTCATAATTAATTCCCCTCCTAATAAGTTACCATTTTTTACTATAAATATACTACACTTTTATAGAATATTCAATATATTCGTTTAATTTATTACTATAAAACTGAGCTTTTTCCATGTTTTTTAACAAAAGTTCTAAATTAATAAGCTTATTTAGAGCATAAATACTATTTTTTTCAGTATTATTTTTTTCTGATAATGACATAAGATCTAAATACACCTTCTCTAACTTGTCATAATTCTTTTTAATTAAGTATATTTTCTCTAACTGCTTTAATCCCGTAAGCCAATACTCATAATCATTATACTTTTTACATATAATAATTCCTTCATTAATACCCTCTATAGCTTTATCAAGCAAATTTACATCAATATATAAACTACTTTTATCTATTAAGGTATGAGAAAGCCCTTCTTTATCATATATCAATCTAGCTTGATAAGATTTATCAAAATAGAATTCACTTTCATCATAATTTTTTTGCTCTAATTTTATAGAGGCCATATTATTATATATCAAACCTAAAAATTTAAAATTTTCGAGATTTTGATTATTTCTTATATCATTTATTAATTCATCATAAATTATAAAACTTTTATCATATTGTTTCTTTACTTCATAACAGTTTGCTTCCATTACTTTTACTTTTAAATAAAGAATGTTTTCTTTTATTTTATCTAATTTTTTATTACATTTTTGGATTACTTTTAATGTTTCATCAACTTTTCCAAGGTTATCATAAGTTAAAGCAAGATTAAATAAAACTCTATTACATATTTTATAATCATTAATTATATTACAAATTATTAAGGAATTACTAAAGTATAAAACAGCTTCTTCATATTGAGTAAGCTTTAATTTACATACTCCCATATTGTTAAATATAATAGGTTTTTCTTCTATTAGGTTGTTTGTATTTAAAATTTCCATAGCTTGGCTGTGTATTATAAATGATTGTGTATAATCTTGGTCTGTGAAAAATATTTTACCCATTCTTTTCAAAATTCTAAACTTAGCATAGGGTAAATCATATTTTTCTGCCATATCTAAAAGTTTTTCGCATTCTTCTTTTGTAGCTTTGTTTTCTACTTGTTGAAGGCAGTACTTCTGGACATCTTGTTTTATATCCCTATATATATACTCTTCATCTAGGTTTAGGACTATGCCTTTTTCTTCCGCTTTGGATAGTATGTTTTTCATTATGCTTATAGCATTTTGCTTGCTGAAGTTTCTTTTATCTTTTTCCACCATGCTAATAAATTCTCTGGTAATATTTTCATCTGCCAGATCCTTTTGTCTTAGGTTAAGTTGTATTCTTAATCTTTTTAGTTTTTCTCCTTGAGTTAGGAATTCCACTTCAGCCCCTCCTTGCAAAAGGATATTATATATTTACTATATTTTCTATATATTGATTTAACATATCATTGTATTCATAAGCTGCACCATAGTTTTTAAGTTTAATCTCCAAACTTATAAGTTTATTTAATGAATACATTATATTTTTTTCTATATTATTTTTCTTAGATATATCTAAAATCTCTAGATATAAGCTTCTCAATTTTTCTGTATTGTTATCTTTTTTATAAGCTCTTTCTAACTTCATCAGCGCTATTATCCAATACTCGTAGTCATTGTACTCCCTGCAAAGCTCTATACCTTGAGAGATAGCGGTATAAAATTTTTCTAAGTCCAAAGTTTCATAATAAAGCTCTGCCCTATCGATAATCACATGAGCTAAAAGCCACTTATCATGGGTATTTCTATTATCATAAGCCTTGTCAAAGTAAATACTACTTTTACTATAATTTTTCTGCTTTAAAAATAATGAAGCTATATTGTTATATACATTGCCTAACAAAGTTTTATCCATATTATCCTCTTCTTCTAAAAGAGAATTATATATTTCTATACACTTACTTATAGTGCCTTTTTCTTCATAGCAATTGGCTTCTAATATTCTAAGCTTTATATACAATTGTATTTCAGAATGCTTGTTCAATCTATCATAGCATTTGTTTATAGCGGCAATAGCTTCATCTACTTTATATATGCTTAAGTAAGCTAAAGCAAGATTATATAATACTTTAATATATATATCATATTTTTTTAACATTTTGCTAAGCATAAGACAGCTATTAAAATAAACTATAGCCTCATCATATTGAAGGCACTTAAGTTTATTTATTCCCATGTTATTAAACAAAAATACTTTTTCTTCCTTCATGTTATTTTCATTTAATATATCCATGGCAATAGTATAATGTACAAAAGATTCCTCAAACTGCTGATTAATAAGAAAGGTATCTCCTATCCTCTTATAAAGTTTATAATGACCGTAAGGAATACTAAATTTGTCAGTGATGCGAAGAAGCTGGAAACATTCTTCTTGTGATGCATTATTATCCACTGCTTGTACACAAATTTTTTCCGCCTCTTCTTTGGGGTTACAATAATCTTCTATTAGCTTCTGTAACTCTTTAACTTCTGTTAATGACTTCATTTCACCACCTCCAAATTTCTATAATTTTACTTATTACATATATTATACGTATTAATTTTTAGTTAATAAAGAGGTTTGTTGTATTTTTTTACAATTTATATATAATTTAAAAATTATTTAACCAAACTTTTATAATAAATATTAAAAACTTCTTCTTTTTTTACATCTTCTGGATGATTTTTAAGCTTGGCTTTATTGCTTACCATAGATTCAGTATATTCTTTTATTTCCTCTTCACTAATATTAACTTTCACCTTAAGCAAATTATCCAAAATGTCTCCCAATTCATCTATAGATTTTAAATTTAGCATATCTATAATATTATTTACCTTGGTCTTATCTTTAAATATCTTGAAATATTCCCTATATAATACGCAATTAGCCTTTCCATGAGGCACTCCTTTAAAATAAGTAAGAGGATATCCCATACCGTGAGGAAGTGAAGTTCCTACTTGAGCAATGGCCATGCCTCCCAGAGTAGAAACCCAAAGTAGTTTTTCTCTTATTTCGTAATTTATATTCTCATTAATTAAAGCCTTAAGGCACTGAGCAAACAATCTTATACCTCTTTCTGCATAGGTATCGCTTAAAAGATTGGCATTAGTATTTAAATATGCTTCTGCTAGATGTGAGAAAGCATCTACTGCAGTGCTTACTGTAACGTCATAAGGCATATTTTCCATATATTTTGCATCTAAAAAGGCTATATCTGCAAATACGCTTTGACCTAAGTTCTTCTTAGTCTTAGCTGCGTTATCTGTTACTATAGAATACTGCGTTACCTCTGTACCTGTCCCTGCAGTGGTGGAAACAGCTATTAATGGAATACTCTTTAATGGTGGTGCAGTTAAAACGCTATAAGCATCATATTCATGATTATTTATTAAAATTCCAATAGCTTTGGCTGCATCTATAGGGGATCCTCCCCCTATGCCTATAATAAAACTAACCCCTTCTCTTTTACCTATATCTGCTGCTTTTTCCACGGTTTCTAAGGATGGATTTTCTTCTACTTCATCAAAAATTACATATTCTATTTTACAATACTCTAAGGCTTTTATTACATCATCTAAAGAACCGTTTTTCTTAGATGAACCCTTTCCAGTGATAATAAAGGCTTTTCCACTATATCTTTTAAAAAGTTCTTTTTTGTTCAATATTATGTCTCTTCCAAAATATAGCTCTGTAGGCATCTTGTAATTAAAATCTTTCATGAGTATCCCTCCGTACATGCTTTTACATTAATTATAACATTAAAAGATGTTTTAAAAAATTATTCCTAAATCTTATTAAAATATAGCAAATTCTCATGTAAACCTTTATATAGTAAAGTTTCCATGAAAATTTAAGAAATTTAATGTTGAATATATATGAATAAAAATATACAATATAGGTATAGTTTATTTTTTAACAATATCATCGGTTTTTCAAGGTACTTGTGCAAAGTTTCCTTGTTAAATGGATGCTAATTTAATAGTAACCTACTCTTATTGCAAGGATATGCTCTAAGCAAAAGGAAACGGCATGGACATCTAGACTTTAAGTCTGGAGATTTTTAGCGTGCATTTTAACCTTCTGCTTTGGCGGAAGGTTTTTATTTTAGGAGGAATTAAATTTTGGAAACAAGAGTTGGAGTAGTGGCCATAGTAATTGAAAATATTAGCTATGCCCCTAAGGTAAATGAAATATTACATGAATATTCTTCTATAGTGGTTGGAAGAATGGGAATTCCTTATAAAGAAAAAGGCGTTTCTGTGATTTCTATCATAGTAGATGGAACTACCGATGAAATAAGCGCCCTTACAGGCAAGCTTGGAAAAATACCCACTGTTAATGTAAAATCAGCAATTACTAAAAAATAGGAGTATTTATATGAATAAAATTAAAGAACTAATAGATAAGATATGTGTAGGATATGATGCTGACTTAGAAGAATTGGAGAGCTTAATAGCTTTAGAAAGATCAGAAGTTACCTACCTATTTGAAGCTTCGGATAAGGCGAGGATGCAGTATTGCGGCAATGAAGTGCAAGTAAGGGCTATTATTGAATTTTCCAATTACTGCAGGTGTCTATGCGCTTACTGCGGATTGAATGCAGAAAATAAAACCGTAGCAAGATATAGAATGAGCGTGGAAGAGATAGTAGAAAATGCTAAGGAAGCTATAGAAGCTGGTTATAGAACTTTAGTGCTGCAATCTGGTGAAGATCAATGGTATACCAGGGAAATGATATGTACCATAGTAAAAGAAATTAAAAAAATTGATGATGTAGCTATAACCCTAAGCATGGGCGAAAGAAGTTACGAAGATTATAAAGCCTTTAAGGAAGTTGGTGCAGATAGATATCTTATTAAGCATGAAACCGCTGATGAGGAACTTTACAATAGTCTTCATCCCCATTCCAGCTTTAAAAATAGAGTTCAATGTCTTAAATTGCTAAAAGAATTAGGGTTTCAAACAGGAAGCGGTTTTATGATAGGTATTCCTGGACAAACTTATAGAACCATAGCTAAGGATATAATGCTTCTAAAAGAAATAGGTGTGCACATGGCAGGCATAGGACCCTTTATTCCTCATCCTCTTACCCCTTTAAAGGATGCCTCTACAGGAAGTACCTTTAACACCTTAAAAGCTGTAGCAGTGGCAAGACTAGTACTTAAAGATGCCATGTTACCTGCTACCACCTCCTTAGGAGTAGTGGATTCTAAAAGTAAGAATTTAGTTTTTTCCACTGGAGCCAATGTGATAATGCAAAAGGTGGAGCCCTATAAATATAGGAGGCTTTATGATATTTACCCAAAACCCCTGGGCCATGAGCTTACCATAAAAGAGGAAAGGAAAAAGCTTGATGACTTTATATTAAGCTGTGGAAGAGAAATAGGTGCAAGCCGTGGAGATCACGGTAAGTTATTAGGTCAATTTTAAAATATTAATATTTTATATATTTAATTTACATCAAATTACTGATTATATAAGGAGATGCTAAAAATGATAAGAGAATACAAAGCGGAAGAGTTTATAGTAGATGAAGAAATTAGAATATCCATGGAAGAAGGAGAAAAGCTAAGCCAAGACAAGGATTATATACTTTCTCTTTTAAATAAAGCACTTACACTAAAAGGACTTACTCATAGAGAAGCAGCAACTCTTCTATATGTGGAAGACCAGGATATTTTAGAAGAAATGTACAAGGCTGCTTCCCTTATAAAGGAAAAAATCTACGGTAAAAGAATCGTTATATTTGCTCCTTTATATGTAAGCAATTATTGTGTAAATAACTGTTTATACTGCGGTTATAAAAACTCAAACTGTGAGCTTTCTAGAAAAAGATTAACCATGGAAGAAATAAAAGAAGAAGTTAAAGTACTAGAATCTATGGGCCATAAAAGACTGGTATTAGAACTTGGAGAAGACCCTGTAAATGCTCCAATAGATTATGTTTTACAATGTATAGATACTATTTATTCCATTAAGTTTGATAATGGAAGCATAAGAAGAATTAACATAAATATTGCTGCTACCACCGTGGAAAACTATAAAAAGCTTAAAGATGCTGGCATAGGAACTTACATTTTATTCCAAGAGACCTACCACAAAGAAACTTACGAAAGACTTCATCCACAAGGTCCTAAACATAGCTATGACTACCACACCACAGCCATGCATAGAGCTAGAGCCGGAGAAATAGATGACGTAGGTATGGGTATTCTTTACGGCTTATATGACCATAGATATGATACCATAGCAATGCTTATGCACGCAGAACACTTAGATAAGGAAACAGGAGTAGGCCCTCACACCTTATCAGTTCCAAGATTAAAACCTGCAGAAAATGTTAGCCTTAAGAATTATCCCCATTTAGTAGATGATAAGAACTTTAAAAAGATAGTGGCTATTTTAAGATTAGCAGTGCCTTATACAGGAA
The DNA here is from genome assembly GCF_900142075.1 of Clostridium amylolyticum. GTDB lineage: Bacteria > Bacillota > Clostridia > Clostridiales > Clostridiaceae > Clostridium_AA > Clostridium_AA amylolyticum. The sequence goes on along the minus strand of NZ_FQZO01000011.1, from coordinate 6,662 downwards.
TAATCTTATCCACTAGAGAAGAAACTAAATTCCGTGAAGAAGTTATGGCAGTGGGAGTTTCTCAGATAAGCGCAGGTTCTTGTACTGGAGTAGGGGGATATTCTAGCTCTGTAACTAAGGATCCTAAGGAAAAGCCTCAATTTGAAGTAGGCGATCACAGATCTCCTATGGAAATCATAAGGAGCTTATGTAATTCTGGATATATTCCAAGCTACTGTACTGCCTGCTATAGGGAAGGAAGAACTGGGGAAAGGTTTATGGCCCTTGCCAAATCAGGTCAAATTCATAATGTTTGTCAACCTAATGCCCTATTAACCTTAAAGGAATACTTAGAGGATTATGCAGACGAAGAAACTATAAAGGCAGGCGAAAAAATTATAGAAGCCGGCCTTAATGAAATACCTAATGACGCAGCTAGAAAAGCTTGCCAGGATAAGCTTGAAAGAATAGCAAAGGGTGAAAGAGACTTAAGATTTTAATATATATGTTAAAATGTGTGCTTAGCTTAACTGCGGCTTCAATTGATAATAACCTTAAGATTTAATATAGATATAAAAATTTACTGCTGTGATGCAATTAATACTTAATAAAGCCTTTAGCCTTTATAAGATACTTAAACTATACTAGAAAGGAATTTTAATATGATTGATACTCCTAAAGCAAATAGACTTCATATAGCTGTGTTCGGAAAAAGAAATGCTGGTAAATCAAGCCTAGTAAATGCACTCACCAATCAATCATTATCTTTAGTTTCAGATACCCCTGGAACCACTACAGACCCTGTGGGCAAAGCCATGGAGCTCTTGCCTTTGGGTCCTGTAATGATAATAGATACCGCAGGGCTAGACGATGAGGGCTCCCTAGGTGAACTTAGAGTAAAGAAGACTAAAGAAGTCATGGATAAAACGGATTTAGCTCTATTGGTGTTTACCTCAGAAAATATGGATTATACCTTAGAAAAACAATGGTTTAATGAGCTTAAAGAAAGAAATATACCCATTGTTGGGGTTTTAAACAAAATAGATTTACAAGAGGTCTCTTTAGACAAATTGTCTAAAGAATTCCCTATGCCCTTTGTAAAGGTCAGCGCTAAGGATAAGAAAAATATAGGAGACCTTAAAGATTATATAGCAAAATACTCCCCTACGGACTTTGAACTTCCAACCATAGTAGGAGATATATTAAAACCTAAAGCTAGGGTAGTGCTTGTAGCTCCTCAGGATCTGCAAGCACCTAAGGGAAGGCTTATACTCCCTCAGGTGCAGGTTATAAGAGATATTTTAGATAATGGTGCCATGGCTCTTACAGTAAAAGATACTGAGCTGGAAGATCTATTATTCAGCCTTAAAGAAAAACCAGATCTTATAATTACAGACTCTCAGATCTTTAAAAAGGTAAATGCCCTGGTACCAGAGGATGTACCCCTAACCTCTTTCTCCATACTTATGGCTAGATATAAAGGCAGTCTAGAAATGTTTATTAAAGGTGCTAAAGCCATAGATACCCTTAAAGAAGGAGACAAGGTCCTCATAGCAGAAGCCTGCACCCACCATGCCCTAAAAGGTGACATCGCTAGGGAAAAGCTTCCTACTTGGCTTCAGGAAAAAACAGACTGTCATCTTGATATTCAAGTTAATTCAGGTATAGATTTCCCTGAAGATTTAGAGACCTACAAACTCATAGTGCACTGCGGCTCCTGCATGTTTAACAGAAAACAGCTTATGTCCAGACTTATAAAAGCCGAAAGTCTAGGTGTGCCTATAACCAACTTCGGCATAGCCATAGCCCACATAAACGGCATACTTCCCAGGGTAACCTCCATGTTCCCTGGAATTTAGAAATAAAAGGAATCGCCCCTGGGGTGCTCCCATTTTATGGGAGCACCCCAGGGGCGATTCCTTTTTATGGTATATGAATTTTTTTGCTGCTCTCATCATATAATTAACAGAGTAATTTTTAGGAGGACTTTTATGTATTGTAGAAATTGTGGTGAGCAGGTAGATCCTAATGCTAAGGTGTGTGTGAAATGCGGCTCAGAAACTTTAAAAGGAAAATATTACTGTAATAATTGCGGGCAAGCTACTGATGAAAATGCTTCCATATGTTCTAAGTGTGGCATAGCCTTAAAAAATGTTGGGAGCAGATCTAAAATGGTGGCAGGATTACTGGGACTATTTTTAGGGAGCCTTGGAGTACACAGATTTTATTTAGGGTATATAGGTATAGGAATACTTCAAATTGTGGTTACTATAGTAACCTGTGGTATAGGTTCTCTTTGGGGCTTTATAGAAGGAATTTTAATATTGGTGGGTAATTTTGATAAAGATTTCGATGGTAACAACTTGGCAGATTAATAAACCTAAAATTAAAAAATCAATTTTATATTTTAGAATAATAAGAATCTTACTTTATATAATTACCATTATTGCACTTATAGTTATTCCTCTAGAATTTATCCAAGAGAGAAGCTTTTGTCTCTTTTACAATGTCTTTTCTATAAAATGTCCAGGTTGTGGATTAACTAGGGCATTCTTTAACATGGTGCATCTTAATATAACTGCTGCAATAAATTATAATAAATTAATTATTTTTATGTTCCCTACCATCTGTTTTATTGCTTTTTATGATAGTTATTGGACCTTATCACGAAAAAATCAATTAAATTTTATAGAAAAAATTATTTTTCAACCTACTTACCCATAGGAAAGTACAAAAACACATGGAAATATTTCAGTCTTTAATAAGAGGCAGCTATAATATGTATATTTAGTTAGATTAAATTTCAAGAGTTCATCACAGAAAATCTATAATATACATAGGCCATAGCTGTTTATTTTTTATTAATAAAATGTAAAATAATTTCTATAGCTATAATATCCTCTCAATGAAATGATATATTGAAATTAGAAGTATAAATTCCAATAATTTATATTTAATTTTAACAATAGAGCGGAGATGATTTCATGAACAAAGTAAAACTAATTTATAATCCCAAGTCCGGAAATGAAAAATCTTCTGAAAACTTAGACAAAATAATTTCAATCCATCAATCTCACGGACTTATCATAGATCCCTTTAGATTACAAGAAGATGCAAACATTAAAGATGCTTTAATAACCATAAAGGAAGAATATAAGTATGTTTTGATTATGGGTGGAGATGGAACCTTAAATTCCGTGGTAAATGAATTGAAAAAGAATAACATAGATATTCCAGTAGCGGTGATTCCAGCAGGCACTGCCAACGATTTTGCAAATTATATTGGAATGCCTGAAGATATTGAAAAGGCCTGCTTACAGATAATAAATAGTAGTGTTAAATACATGGATTTAGGTCAAATTAACGATTCTTACTTTACAAACTTAGTGAGCACTGGCTTTTTCGCCAATCCCTATAAAGCTGCAGAAGATGATAGCAAAGCTAAAGTAGGAAGAATGGCTTATATGTTTAATGGAATTACACAAATAAAAAACATACAATATTACAACTTTAATATTAAATCCAAAGAATTCAGTTATGATGGAGATTTATATGGTGTTATAGTACTTAATGGAAAGACTATAGCCAATGTAGAGCTGGCACCAGATGCTTCTGCTGCTGACGGATATTTAGATGTACTTATAATAAAAGATAAGGTTTTAGAAAGCAAATTTCAAAACCTAATTACCCTAATCACAGAGGGTAAATTTGAAAAACTTGAAGGCATAGAGCACTTTACTACTTCTAGATTATACATAGAATGTAAGGAGCAACCCCTAAGCGATATAGATGGTGAAAGAGGGCCAAAGCTTCCTGTGGAAATAAGATGTATACCAGGAGCCCTTAGAGTACTGGGAGTTAATAAAAATTTTTAATAAGGGCTATTAACAACTTGTCTGGCATGCTATATTTAGTAAAAAGAACTTTATAATCAAAACTTAATATATATATTTTGACATTAGGAGGATTTTTTATGGAAGATCTAATAATCAAGGACTTTTGGAAACTGCATCCAAATCTTTTAGAGAGAATTGAGTCTCAAAATTTTATTAATGATGATGATGCACTCAAAAGGGAAGCTGACCTGGCAAGGCATAATAGAGAAGTAGTAGAGTTAGATAGCTTAATGCAAGGTCTTGAATTTATAGTTATAAACACAGAAATAAATAAGCTTTCAGATGCTGTAGACGAGTTTTTACTTTATACAGGCTATGACATCAAAGAAAGCTTTGAGAATGACTTTAATCAGGTAGTGGTATTAAGCTGTGCCAATTCACCAGATGTACTTTTAACTACAAGAAAACAGGGTGACAATCCTTTTTACAAACTTAATCTTCATCCAAAATCAGAGCATTTACCAAACACTAGAATAGAGGCTTTCTTTTATAAAACTCAAGATATTACCAAATATCATTCTATTCAGCTAAGTAGAAATGTAACCTTTTCCACAAAAAATATATTAAGTAAAGATAATTATGAAATGATTCAGACCATCCCTTCCTGCTTTACTGGGATATCCTATGGAGCGGTGCAATGGACTGGCGAGAGAATATACAAATCTTCCACAGACAGAGAGTTTACCTTAAATATAAAGAAGCCCTCTTATGCTTACATTAAGAATATAAAAAATATAGATCATGCTGCCACAAGACTTCCAGCTAAATATAGAGATGCAGCAATAATCGAATTTATGGAGCTTACCAATTATAATTTTGAATTTGCTATATATGTGGAAAGCCTAAACTCTATAACCAATGTAGCGAGATTGTCCGCTAAAGACTTTGCTATGGTGTTTACCTCTGGAATCACTTCTGGAGATGATATGAGTAAAGCAGGTCCCACAGAAAAATTTGTTTATAACTATGGTGCTAGAGTACATCACCTAGCTTTTATTACAGAGGATATAGAATATACCTTTGAAGAGCTTAAGGCAAAGGGAGAAAGATTCTTAATAGATTTAGTAGGTTCAGAGGAAGAAGGCTTAAAACAAACCTTTACCTACCCTTCTCCTAACACCTTAGTGGTAAATGAATATATATTAAGATATGGAGATTTTGATGGCTTTTTCACTAAGAGTAATGTTTCTAACCTGACCCTTGCCACTGATAAACAGTAAGAAAAAGGTAATAAGTAAGAGGTAAAAAGTAAAAGTTAAGGGGTATGGATAAAATTCATGGAGTTTTTTAGAATTAATTTATAAGATTTAATAATAGAAACAAAAAAAGGTACAAACTGAAGAACTTATCCATGAGCCGTTAAGCTATAGGATAAATTAAGCTGCCTAGGCAACTTCTAGGCAGCTTTTTATGTTAAAAACCTTAGCAATAAAATCTTATATTAATATTTATTACTTTAAAAGTGAAACTCTAAATCTCTCTATATGCATAGCCATATAAGATATTTCGTCTTCTTCTACATGTACTTCAAGACGTCCTTCCACTATTTTAGCCACTTCTTTTGCTATAGCATAGGATATCTTATATCTTTTCTTTATCACATCTATAAGGTCGTTGGTTATTCTAACATTAGTCATTATTCTTTCCATGGTAAATCTAAGATGAGTTAGAAATCTTGCATAGTCTAAGGATGATTTATCAATTTTTATGTTTAAAGCCCCTTCCACATACTTTATTACTTCACTGGCTATAATGCTATATTTAATGGTATTTGAAAGCTTACCGTTATTTCTAGCTGAATGAATATGAAGGGCAATAAATCCCGCTTCTCCTTCTGGTATCTTAAGTTTCATTTTCTTTTCAATCTTATTACATACTATTTCCGCTAACTTATATTCTACTTTATATAGAGTTTGTATTTCTACTAGAAAGGGATTTACTATCTCTTCATTATTTTGTAATCTTTTCACTGCAAATTGCAAGTGATCTATAAGTCCAATATGAATATTTTCACTTAACTCCTCACCCATCTCGTCAGATAAGAAATAAATTATTTCTTCACAAAATGCCATAAACTCATCATCTACAGTATTAATTAAATTTTTAAAATTCCTTATGTTATCTTCATTTTCTATGGAAAAAATTTTATCTACGTTTGTACCCTTGTTAATTATATCCCCATGCTTTTTATTAAATCCTATACCTCTGCTAAAAAGAATTTTTTCTTTTCCGTTGCTCTTAACTAAAACAATATTATTATTAAAGGATTTGTTTACTATACAATTATTATTTAATGTGACCATATTACTCCCTCCCTTCAATCAAGCGATTATAATGGAAAAATATAATACCTCTTACTTTTTATTCTACACAATATTGATATAAAATAAAAGCTACACACTTTTATTGTGCGTAGCTTTATTTTGTCAATTCAATATTTTACAATTAAAAAGACTTCAGATTACTCTGAAGTCTTTGGTGGCTCACCGGGGAATCGAACCCCGGACACCATGATTAAAAGTCATGTGCTCTACCGACTGAGCTAGTGAACCACATTAACCCGGCGACGTCCTACTCTCCCACACAGTCTCCCGTGCAGTACCATCGGCCCTATAAAGCTTAACCTTCGTGTTCGGAATGGGAACGGGTGTTACCTTTATGGCATAATCACCAGATATGGCTTGAAAGAACATTGTTCTTTCAAAACTGTATATAGAACTTTGTAAAGAAAGATTTATTGGTCAAGCCCTCGACCTATTAGTATCAGTCAGCTGAACATGTTGCCAT
>NZ_FQZO01000009.1 GCF_900142075.1 Clostridium amylolyticum | reverse complement strand
TAACACCCGTTCCCATTCCGAACACGAAGGTTAAGCTTCATAGGGCCGATGGTACTGCACGGGAGACTGTGTGGGAGAGTAGGACGTCGCCAGGTCTGTATTCCGCGGTAGCTCAATGGTGGAGCACTCGGCTGTTAACCGATAGGTTGGAGGTTCGAGCCCTCTCCGCGGAGCCAAAAACTCAAGTTGGATTGCAACTTGAGTTTTTTATATTCATGTAAAAAAACAATTGAGAATTGACAATTTAGAATTTAGAATGATAGATAATTTTTCTGAAAAAGCATCAGAAAAACTTTAAATTTATTAATAAAAGAAGTCATTCTGGCTTATCTTTAGCGTGGTCAAGCTCCTCAGAGCTTGACCACGCTATACTATATTCAAAGAAACTTCATGAGTTTCCTCCTTCATTCTAAATTCTAAATTCTAAATTATCAATTATCTCTATACTTTATGTGTACAAACTGTTAATATATAATAGATAGATTAAATAATTAGGACTAACTAACAAAGAAGGATGGATATTATGTCAAAGAAATCAATATTTTCTCGTAAGAGTAAAAGGGAAAAAAGGAAAAAAATTATAATAACTTCCTTAGTGACGATTTTGGTACTGTTACTTATTAGTGGTATTACATATTTTGCAATAGATTATTATAAATCAGGAAAAATATTTTCAAAAAAACAAAGTAAAAATATTCAGCAGGAAATTGCTTTAGGTGATAAGAGTCAAGTTCAAGAGGAAACTAAAACAGAAGCAAAAAAAGAAGAGCAGATAAAAACATCTCTTCCTACGGATGTAAATAAAAATTCAAACACCTCTATAGAGGGAGATAAATATACTTTCAGTACTGCAGAGGTTCAAAGGGTTAATGAAAAAAGTACTCCTACAGATGGAAAAAAGGTAGTATTTCTAACCTTTGATGATGGACCATCTATGAACAATACCCCTAAAATATTAGATATTTTAAAAGCTAATGACGTAAAAGCAACATTTTTTATTATGACTAAGAACTTTACCGATAATCCAGCTACAGCAGAAGTATTAAAAAGGGAACTGATAGAGGGACATGCTATAGGGAATCATAGTTCTTCTCATGACTATAAAAAACTTTATCCTAATAGAAAAGCTAATATGAATAATATAATGGAAGACTTTACTACAGCAAACAATACCTTAAAATCTATTTTAGGTGAAGGCTTTGAAACAAAGGTAATAAGATTTCCAGGGGGGTCTATGTCATGGAAGGAATTACAACCTGTTAAGGAGGCCTTTGCTGCAAAAGGAATTTCTTATGTAGATTGGAATGTTGATTCCTCAGATGCTAAATCACTTAAAAGAACCAAAGATGAAATAGTTGCAGAGGTTAAGAAGGAAGTAGAAGTTAATGAAGGGGCTAAACTAGATAAGATTACAATACTAATGCATGATGCAAAAGCAAAAGAAGCTACTGTACAAGCATTACCTGAAATAATTGCTTATTTAAAAGGTAAGGGGTATGAATTTAGAACATTAAAATAAAATTATAAAAGAGAAGTGATAAGATTAAGTTATTGCTTCTCTTAATTTTTTAATTATTTATTTTATAGGGTAAAATGGTATAATAGAAATAATACATAAGAAGGGTTAGGAGGTAATGTTTATGAATAAGATCCTTCTGGTTGAAGATGAAAGCAGCATACGCGGTTTCTTGAGAATTAACTTTGAAAGAAATGGCTTCAAAGTTTTGGAAGCAGAATCTGGAGAAGAAGGACTAAGAATAGCTGCTATAGAAAAACCAGATGTAGCAATATTAGATGTTATGTTACCAGGTATAGACGGTTTTAAGGTATGTGAAGAACTAAGAAAGATATTCCCTGCTATAGGCATAATGATGCTAACTGCTAGAGGACAAGACATGGACAAGATTATGGGATTAGAATATGGTGCTGATGATTATGTAATTAAACCTTTTAATCCTATTGAAGTAACGTTAAGGGTAAAAGCACTATTACGAAGACTAGACGAAAAAGATGAAGAAATTAATGAAGAGTTAATTGAAAGTCCTCCTTTTAAAATTGATACATATGCACAAAAGCTTTTTAAAAATAATATAGAAATTGATGTTACGCCTAAAGAATATATGTTAATGAAAATATTTATTGAGAATCCAGGGAAGGCTTTTAGTAGGGATGAGTTATTGAACTTAGCATGGGGATACAACTTTGTAGGGGATCCTAAAATAGTAGATGTAAACATTAGAAGATTACGGTCTAAGGTGGAGGAGAATGCTTCTGAGCCTAAATACATCGAAACCATTTGGGGAACCGGTTATAGATGGAGGAAATAGAATTAATTTATGAAGAGCATTAAAAGTAAACTTGTTGGGAATTTTATGCTTGTTATATTTACAAGTATCTTTATACTTGAATTACTTCTCATAGGCTTTGTAAAGCAATATTATTATAACAACACTGAGCAGATGCTCTTAAGTCAAATAAAGGTTTCTGCAGATTTTTACTCCAGGTACTTTGCAAATTCAACATTAAGAGAAAATATTACCGAAAGTGTAGATGTATTTTGGAATCAGACAGAAGCACAAGTACAGATTATAGATATTAAGGGAACAGTGCTTTTAGATTCCTTAGGGGTTTTACATGATGAGCCGTTAAGTACCATTGATGTTAAAAAGGCACTTACCGGTGAAAGTGGACGATGGATAGGCCAAGTAGACTATGATGCTCCAGATGTTATGGCTGTATCCTATCCCCTGGAAGCCAACGGAAAGATAATTGGAGTTATTAGGTTTGTTACAACACTAAATGAAGTAAATAAATCTATTAATATGATAGCATTGATATTTATAAGTATAGGACTAGCTGTTTTATTCATTACTATTATAGTTAGCGTATTTCTTGCTAATAGTATCATTGTTCCTATTAAGGAGCTTACGGATGTAGCAGAACATATGGCATCAGGAGATCTAACTATTAGGAGCAAGAAATCTAATGAAGACGAAATAGGAAAGCTCTCTGATACATTAAATTATATGGCAGAGGAACTGAAAAATAGAGAAATACTTAAAAATGAATTTATTTCTTCAGTATCTCATGAATTAAGAACACCTCTCACTTCTATAAAGGGATGGGTAGTTACCCTTAATGATGATAATGTGGACAAGGAAATGCTAAATATGGGATTTGAAATTATTGAAAAAGAAGCTGATAGACTTGCTGCCATGGTAGAGGAACTTTTAGATTTTTCAAAATTTGTATCTGGCAAAGTAACTCTAAAAAAGCAGTATGTTTTTATTAAAGAAATTATAGACTATATAGAGATATCTATGAGGGCTAGGGCTGAAAGAGAAGGAATCCAATTAATAGTAAATGTAGAAGAGGATATACCGCAAGTTCTTATAGATAGCAATAGAATTAAGCAAGTACTTATTAATCTATTAGACAATGCCTTTAAGTTTACTAACGTAGGGGGAGAAGTTGAACTTTTAATAAGTAAAGATGAAAAAAATTTGTATCTAATAGTGAGAGATAACGGGTACGGAATTGCTAAAGAGGATTTACCAAGAATAAAAGAAAAATTTTACAAAGGTAAGACTTCTAAATCTAAAAATGGAATAGGACTTTCTATCTGCGATGAAATTGTCAAGCTTCATAAAGGAAGCTTGGATTTTGTTAGTGAATTAGATGTAGGGACAGAGGTTAAGGTAACATTACCTCTATAGCATTATGAATTAGGAGTTTAATTTCAATGAAATATAAATTATCATTTATAACAATATTATTATTATCGATATTTATAACTGGTTGTAATAACATTGGTATTCAAGGTGGAGATATGATATCTTCTCCTAAAAATGCGAAAGTACCCATAAAGGGTACTTGGAAAATAACCAAATATAAAATAGTAAATGACAAGATTGCTAATAAAACCTCTCTTGATAATATGATAGGTAAAGAAGCTAAATTTGGACAAAATATAGCTCTCTTTCATGAGGAGGTAGTTCTAAATCCACAGTATAAAATGAGAAAAAGTACTTCATCCTATTATTTTGTATATTTTTATAAAATTAATCCTAAAAACTTGGGTATTGATATGGATTTGATGGATATTATCACTATTTACTCTTCAGATAAATTATTTTATGAGTTTATTAGAATAGATGATACTACAGGACTCATGTATATGGAAGGGGCATTTTTATATCTCACCAAGACTTCAGATGAAGAACCTAAAAATAAGAATTTGGGCTTTAGTGCTAAAGTGAATAAAAGTTTACAAGTACAAAAAACATCTTCTGGAGTACTTATTGGACTTAAAAAGGAGAGAGAAACTACAAGTAGTAAGAAACATCAACTTGATTATAGAACTTTATGGATATCTTCAGAAGATAATAACTTTGATTATATCTATGAGATGCCTAATTTAGTTATTCCTCGAGGAAGAGGCTTCTGGAATGTGGAAGTAAAGAAAAATACAGAAAATAACTTGGTAAAAGAGAGGATAGTTGCTAACCCCATTTTTGATGATAATAGTGCACCTAACAACCAAGATTCTGAACAAAATACAAAAACTATAGAAGATCAAAATATTCTTGTTAATGAAAATAATAGAATTATTAATGTTATGTTTGCTGGCAATGATTATGTAACTGCTGAAATTATTGATTATTCTGAAGAAAATCCTAATATTCCTCATATAAGGGTTATACCTTTAGATAATGTAACCTTAGGAGAGGGAATTAAGATATCTGATATTATAGGACAGGCAGGGAAAATATCCATGGATCAATCTGCTGCCGCAGCTTTAACCTCAACAAATAGAGAATTAAGAGAGGTATTGGAAGAAAACCCAAAAGAAAATAGCTTTACTGTATCTAGAAGAAATGGTCATTGGATATTAAAAGGAAGAATAAATTCATTGTCACCTGAATATTCCGATAAATATTTAGATTACGATATAAATATGATTCCTCCTTCTAAACTGGTTAATTATGATAATCTATATGTTACCTGGAGTAAAATTAAAGACATAGTGCCAGAAGCCATAGATGCTTATACCTCTCCTAATCAAGACTTCGCTTTGATATTTTTAGATTCAGAAATATTAGTTTATGAAATAAGCAAAGGAGAGCTAGCTGAAAGCCCGGTAAGAAGTATAAATATAGATCCTAAAGAAAAAGTGGTTATGGCTCAGTGGGCAAAGGGCGATGAAACTCAAAAGTGGTATAAAGTTGTTAAGGAAATTGGAAAAATAGTAAATTAAAAACTCTAAAGGGAATCCCTTTAGAGTTTTTTTTATTTTTTAAAATAGTTGCTTTTTATTACTTTATCAGATATATCAAAGCCTTTTTTTATTTCATCTGTTTCATCTTTAGTTAAATCCTTATTGGATAATATACCATTATTGGTTAAGGCAAAAGACTTATTAGTTTTCAAAAGGTTTCTACCCATAACTGAGTTTACATATTTATTTTCTTCTACGCCCATAAGGTAACACAATGTTGGCATTATATCTACTTGTCCACCTATCACATCATTTTTTACAGGAGCATTTAAATCTTTACTATAAATGATTAATGGAAGGGTTTGATTTTCGTTATCCAACCAATTTTCCTTAGGATTTTTTAATTGAGCAAGCTTATCATTATAATATTTGTGTACCCCTCTATGATCCCCTGTGATTACCACTACTGTATTATCTAATATACCAGAAGCATCTAAGGAATTTAAGAATTCACCAATATGCTTATCTGTATAATGTAATGATTGGAAGTAGTCCCCTAATATATTATTCTTTAATTCACTTGTGAACTTCAGATCTTTATATTTATCAGGTATTTCAAAGGGACCGTGGCTAGTTAGTGTTACTGTGTGAGCATAAAAGGGCTTTTTCAAGCTTTTTATCTTTTCTGCAGTTTGTGGTAAGAATATGCCATCACTCATACCCACTCCTATGGTTTCTGTGTCATTATAATGAAAATAATCTATGAAGTTATCAAAGCCAATTCCTTTTAAACCCGCAGCATAATTCCAATAAGAGCCTTTATCTGGATGAAGAGAAGTTGAGGAATATCCAAGTTCTTCCAATAAATTAGGCATAGAATTATAACTTGTGTTAGGATACCTGAAGAATGTACTTCCTTTTCTTATAGGAAAGGTAGAGGTATTTATTATCAAGTCTGAATCTGAACTATTACCTTCATTTACCTGATCATGAATATTAGGAAAATATATAGAATTTTTAAGTAATCTATTGATATTGGGAGTTATCTCCGCACCATCTACTTTTTCATTTATAGCAAAGTTCTCAAAGGATTCCACTTGAATTATTAAAAGATTTTTTCCTTTGAATAGTGACTTATAATTATTATCAGGATTGTTTTCTGCTTTCTTTAAAAACCATTCATCTATGGATGATTTTTCTTCCTTACTTAGTATATATGGCTTTGAATCCTTATATACAGTATAAACATCTAAAATATGATATCCTAAAGGTGATAAAAACTGAGATGTTTGTGTGGGATCGTAGTTGCTAAATACATAGTCATACTTAACGGATCTTTTAAGTACATTAGCAGAAAAAGGTATATATGCAATAAGTAAAAATGGGATTAAAAAGGTGGTTATAAAAGCACCTAAATTTCTCTTTTCTGTTTTTTTATCCTTTAAGGTTAATATAAAAACTATTAGAAGTATAATTAAGTCTATAATAAGTAAAATATCGTAAGAACTTATCAAAGAAAGAACACTGCCAGAAAGATTTTCTAAATTTGCTGTTTGAGTAATAACGGTAATGGAGGGCAGTGTAAAAAAACCTCTAAAATACCAAAGGTCTAAAAATAAAATTAAGGTGATAAAAATATTTGCTAATAATAGATATAGCCTTCTACCATAATTTTTAAATATAAAGGAAAAGCTTAATAAAATTAAGGCAAAGCCTATATAAAATCGCATAAAGGGCTGAGAATTGCTATAACCTTTGTATAAATCTAAAGCATATGGGTTTTTATTCATTATAAAGCTATGAAGTATAATGGTCTTATATAATAAAGCCAAAAGTGTAATAATATAAAAAAATGCATTTGTTTTATTTATATCTTTAATTCTTTTTAATAACTTGTCCATTTATTAAATCTCCTTTTAGTTAGTAAGTCGCTAAAACTATAATATTATAACTGTAGAGATAAATCAATTGTTATATATATTGAAAGAAGGGTTTCTTTGTCAATAGCATAGTATATTATAAGTACTTATAGATAGATGTTTATTTATAGATAAATCAAATATAAGTAGTTTATATGAAAGTGTTATAATTGTTTTATTGAAATAGATTTTTAAAGGGAGGATTACAAATGCATATAATTGATTGCAGAGGATTATTATGTCCTCAGCCAGTGATAAACACCAAAAAGTATTTTGATACCTTAGATAATGGTAGTGCAGAAGTAATAGTTGATAATGAAGTATCAAAGAATAATGTGAGGAAGTTTGCTGCTAGCAAAGGTTTCAGCAGCAGTGTTTTAGAGAAGGATGGAAACTATCATATTGAAATAGTTAAAGATGACAGTATCAAATGTGCACCTATGAGTTTTGATGATAGTTTAACTATAGTTATTACATCAGATAAATTAGGGGAAGGAGAAGATGACCTAGGTATTACCCTAATGAAAAGCTATATATTTGCTCTTTCTGAAAATGATGTGGTGCCAGAAAACATTATTTTTATGAATGCTGGGGTTAAGCTCACAGTAGAAGGTTCTAACTGCCTAGAAGGGTTAAATAAGTTAAAGGATAAAGGGAGTAAAATTACTAGTTGCGGTACATGTCTAGACTTTTATGGACTTAAGGATAAATTAGTTATAGGTGATATATCTAATATGTACTCTATAGTAGACGAAATGAATAAAGCTGCAAAGACTATAAAGATATAATAAAGAAGTCTCTCATTTTGAGAGCTTTTTTTATTATATCTAATATTCTATTAAAATCACTTCTATGATATAATTAATAATCAATTAACTGTGAATGCACAAGAGAGGTAATATATGAAACATTTATTTATTATAAATCCTGAAGCAGGTAAGGGAAAGGCTATATCATATCTGGAGTCAATTAAGAATATATTTCAAGACATGGAAGATGAGTACCATATAGAGGTAACGGAACACCCTGGACATGCTACTCAAATTGTGAAAGAATACACTTCTAAGGAAGACTATAGAGTTTATGCCATAGGTGGTGATGGTACATTAAACGAAGTATTAAATGGCATTATAGGATCTACTAGCTCTTTAGCGGTGATACCTGCAGGAAGCGGTAATGATTTTGTAAAAAACATAGTTTCAGAAGAAGATGAAGATATTCTCCTAAAGACCATTAATGGAAAAGAAAAGTACATGGATTTAGGTAAGGTAAATGATAGATATTTTATCAATATATCTTCAGTAGGATTTGACTCAGAAGTGGTTTATAATGCTAAAAGTATGAAAAAAATAAAGTATATTTCAGGTTCTACAGCTTATATAATAGGGATACTAAAGACCCTATTTAATTTTAACCCCATTCATGCAGAGATAACTATAGATGAAATGAAATTTAACAGAGATATTTTACTCGCTGCCATTGCCAATGGAAAGTGCTATGGGGGGGGAATAAAAATCGCTCCCGATTCCAGCGTATTTGATGGTATATTTGATATATGCTTAATAGATAAGGTATCAAAATTAAAAATTTTCTTTTTATTTCCCCAGGTTATTAAAGGAAAGCATAAGAATATAAAAGAAGTTAAATTTTATAAAGCTAAAAAGGTATCTATAAATAGTTCTAAAGAATTTGTTATCAATATTGATGGAGAGTTAATTAAGGACAAGCACATAGATTTTGAAATCATCCATCATGGAATAAAAGTAGTAATGCCAGAGGCAATTTAGAATTGAGAATGAAGGAGGAAACTCTAAGAGTTTCTTTGAATATATCAAAATAAAAAACTCCCTTGGGAGTTTTTTTGTTTTGTATAGTTTTGTAAGCTTTTCTGATGTTTTTCAGAAAAACTATCCTTCATTTTAAATTCTAAATTCTTAATTAATTAGGTCCTTCTAAAATAGTATATTTTTTTAACTTCTACTACTTTTTCACTATTACCAGTATTCCAGCCATTATGAGGATTAGTGGGAAGATTAAATTCCCGGACATCCATGGGAAAATATTTTCTAGTAAGATGGATAGGAAAGAAACTATAAATACTATAAGAAGAATTAGACCTAGTATCAAAATGCCTCTATCTTTTTTATAAAATAGGTAGTATTGAAGAAATCCTACAGCTACAGAAAGGGTATAAAAGGGCCAAATATAGTTAGAGAATCTATTACCTGTAAGTTTTTCAAACATAAAAATAAGACCTAAAACCATAAGAATACCACCGGGAATAAGGTTTCCTCCGGAGCTTCTATCTCTGAAAAATTTTAATTCAAACATTACGCCTACTAAAAATAATATTATAGGCCATAGAGTGGCAAAGCTAAAATAATTTACCTGGAAAGTTATATTCATAAGATAAGCTATTCCAATGAGTATTAACACAATTCCTAGAATTATATTATTTTTTTTCATTTTTACGCCTCCTTTAGTAATTAATAAAGTAGTTTTTAGATAAAATATCATGAAATTTATATAAAAGTATTTAGAAGTGGTATATTATAACCGATACATTAAATGAGTAATAATAACATTATATTAATCTAAATATTCATATGATAATAATACCATTTTTAATATTAAAATTACAGTTATTCTATTATATTTATGTAAAGAAATGCATTGTTATACTTATTAAATATTTACAGAGGGTGTTATAGTGGAAAAGATTTTAGTTTTAGCAAAAGATGAATCCGCTTTAAAGGATTTAAGAGAATTTATTGAAAACCATGAAAATATAAAAGAATTTCAGCTTAACACTGAGGGAAAGGAAGAACAAAATTTTAATTTAGGGGTAAATAAACTTCCTATATCAAAAGATGGATCTGTGTATTTTATAAATTACGAAGATATATTATATATTAATGTAAAAGGAAGGGAACTTAATATAGTAACTTACAATGCTACTCATACTTGTGAAGAAAGCTTAACCTTTATTGAAAATAGGCTTAAAGGCAACACCTTTATGAAATGTCATAGAAGCTATATTGTAAATTTAACTAAAGTTAATAAAATTACTCATTGGGTAAATGGAATATATCTTTTAGAGCTGGAAGGCATTGAAGAAAAGGTTCCAGTGAGCAGAAGCTATTATAAGGATTTAAAATTAATATTAGAAATATAAAGAATGGGAAACCATTCTTTTTAGTTTAGTATAATAAAGTGGTAGTTTGGGAAAATATAGATTATTTTATGGTTTAAAGGTACAATATAAGTATAAATAAAGGGGGGTTCTAAATGATAGATAATGATAAAATTAAAGAAGCTATGAGAATAAAGCTAGATGATGTGCTGCCACCATATCCTAAATTCATTGATGGAATTAGGAGAGCGCCAGATAGAGGCTTCACTTTAAATAAGTCTCAAACAGAAATTGCTATAAAAAATGCTTTGCGTTATATTCCTGAAGAGTTTCATGAGGAAATGGCCAAGGAGTTCATGGAAGAGCTTAAAACCAGAGGTAGGATATATGGATACCGATTTAGACCAGAAGGAAGAATTTACGGAAAGCCCATAGATGAATACAAGGGGAATTGTATTGAAGGAAAAGCTTTTCAGGTTATGATTGATAACAACTTAGATTTTGAAATAGCTTTATACCCTTATGAACTCGTTACCTATGGTGAAACCGGGCAGGTATGCCAAAATTGGATGCAGTATAGGTTAATTAAAAAGTATTTGGAAAATTTAACTGAAAATCAAACCTTAGTTATTGAATCTGGACATCCAGTGGGGTTATTTAAATCAAGACCTGAGGCACCTAGGGTTATTATTACCAATGCCCTTATGGTAGGAATGTTCGACAATCTTCAGGACTGGCATTATGCTATGCAGATGGGTGTAGCAAATTACGGACAGATGACTGCTGGTGGATGGATGTATATAGGGCCACAAGGAATAGTTCATGGAACCTTTAATACTTTATTAAACGCAGGCAGAAAAAAGTTTGGACTAGGGGATAATGATGATTTAAAAGGTTATTTGTTTATAAGTTCTGGACTAGGAGGCATGAGTGGAGCTCAACCTAAGGCTATAGAAATTGCCGCAGGAGTGGGAATAATTGCAGAAGTGGATTACTCTAGAATAGTGACAAGGCATGAACAGGGCTGGGTACAATACGTTAGCAGCGACTTAAAAGAAGTATTTGACATTGCTAATGAGTATATTAATAAAAAAGAAACCACCTCCATAGCTTACCATGGAAACATAGTGGATTTACTACAATATGCGGTGGATAATAATATAAAAGTACCATTGCTTTCAGATCAGACTTCTTGTCACGCGGTATATGAAGGTGGATATTGTCCTCAAGGAATAACCTTTGAAGAAAGGACAGAACTTCTAAAAACTAATAGGGACAAATTTAGTAAATTAGTAGATGAAACATTAAAAGTACATTTTAAATTGATAAAAGAGCTAGTAGATAGAGGAACTTACTTCTTTGATTATGGAAACTCTTTCATGAAGGCTGTTTATGATGCTGGAGTTAAAGAAATTTCTAAGAATGGTATGGATGAGAAAGAGGGCTTTATATTCCCTTCCTATGTAGAGGATATCATGGGACCTGAGCTTTTTGATTATGGTTATGGACCTTTTAGATGGGTATGCCTAAGTGGTAAAGAAGATGATCTGATAAATACTGATAAGGCAGCTATGGAATGCATAGACCCAAATAGGAGAGGTCAAGATAGAGATAATTATGTATGGATTAGGGATGCAGAAAAAAATAAGCTAGTGGTAGGGACTAAGGCTAGGATACTATATCAAGATGCCTTTGGACGAACTAAAATAGCATTGAAGTTTAATGAGATGGTTAGAAATGGAGAAGTAGGTCCTATAATGTTAGGTAGAGATCATCATGACGTAAGCGGTACAGACTCACCTTTTAGAGAAACAGCTAATATAAAAGATGGAAGCAATATTATGGCAGATATGGCTGTACAATGTTTTGCTGGTAACGCAGCCAGAGGCATGAGTCTTATAGCACTTCATAATGGTGGAGGAGTAGGTATAGGTAAATCCATTAATGGTGGATTTGGTCTTGTACTGGATGGAAGCTATCAAGTAGACGAAATTATTCAATCTGCTATGCTTTGGGACGTTATGGGAGGAGTAGCTAGAAGAGCTTGGGCTAGAAATGAAAATTCCATAAGCACAAGTATTGAGTATAACAATATTAGGGAAGAAACCGACCATATAACACTGCCCTTTATAGTTAAAGAAGATATTATAAAAGATACCCTAGAAAAATATTTTTAACATAGGAGAGGATCAAGGATGCTATCAAATAAAATTGTAGAATGCGTACCTAATTTTAGTGAAGGAAGAGACCTAGAAAAAATAGAAAAGATAATTAATGTTTTTAGAGGAAGAGAAGGGGTAAAGTTATTAGATTACTCTTCTGATAAAGACCATAACAGGACGGTAGTTACTGTAGCAGGGGAAATAGAGGCTTTAAAGGTATGTATTATAGACTTCATGGAAAAAGCCATTGAACTTATAGACTTAAAAGAACACCAAGGTCAGCACCCAAGGATGGGAGCGGTAGATGTAGTTCCATTTATACCTATTAAAAATGTAACCATGGAAGAAGCGGTGGAGCTTTCCAAAGAAGTTGCTGAAATAGCTTCTGAGAAATTTGGTTTACCCATATTCTTATATGAAAAATCTGCTTCCTGTGCTGCTAGAGAAAATCTTGCAGTAGTTAGAAAAGGAGAATTTGAAGGTATGGCAGAAAAACTTCAAAATCCGGAGTGGAAGCCAGATTATGGCCCTTGCCATCCTCATACCAGCGCAGGAGTTACTGCTATTGGAGCTAGGATGCCATTGGTTGCCTTTAATGTAAATTTAGATACATCTAATCTTGACATAGCTACAGCTATTGGAAAAAAGGTTAGGTTTATAGGTGGAGGTTTAAGATTCTGTAAGGCTATGGGAGTAAAATTAGAAGATAGAAATATAACACAGGTTTCTATGAATATGACAGATTACACTAAGACAGCTTTATATAGAAGTCTTGAAATGATTAGGATGGAAGCAAAGAGGTATGGAGTTAATGTGGTGGGAACTGAAATAGTAGGGTTAGTACCTATGCAAGCTCTTATAGATTGTGCTGAATATTATATGGGCATAGAGAATTTTTCTAGTGATCAAATACTAGAATCAAAGCTTATGGAATAGCATGAAAGATACATTATTAATAAAAAATATAGGTGAGCTTGTAACCTGTAGTGGTTTCACTTCAAAAAAAGGAAGTGAAATGAAAGAACTTCATACATCACACAATGTTTCCATACTAATTGAAAAAGGAATAATAAAAGAAATAATAAACTCTCCCCAGCCAAAAGTTATATCTGAAAAAGATATAGAGGTTATAGATGCCATGGGAGGCTCTGTTTTACCAGGGTTTGTAGACTCCCATACTCATTTCATATTTTCTGGATATAGAGAAGAGGAGTTCTATCTTAGATTTCAAGGAACCAGCTATATGGATATAATGAAAGCTGGGGGAGGTATTGCAAATTCAGTGAATAAAACTAGGGCTGCCTCAAAAGAAGAACTTGTACAGTTAGGACAAAAAAGATTAGATGATATGCTTAGCATGGGTATCACCACCCTGGAAGGGAAAAGCGGCTATGGATTGGATTTAGATACAGAAATGTGCCAGTTAGAAGCTATGAAGACACTTAATGAAGCTCATGCTGTAGATATAGTATCCACTTTTCTTGGGGCACATGCCCTTCCAAAAGAATACTCAGGTAGAAAGAAAGAATATATAGACTTTATTATTCATAAAGTGCTGCCTGTGGTTAAGGATAGAAATTTAGCAGAGTTTTGTGATGTGTTTTGCGAAAAAAATGTATTTGAAATTGAAGAATCTAGATATCTTTTAGAAGAGGCTAAAAAGTTAGGCTTTAAATTAAAGCTTCATGCAGATGAGATTGTAGCTATAGGGGGCACGGAATTAGCTTGTGACTTAGGAGCGGTTTCTGCTGATCATCTGCTTCAAGCCTCAGATAAAGGCATTAAAGCTTTGGCAAATTCAAGTACTATAGCTACTTTGCTTCCTTGTACAGCTTTTAGCTTAAAAGAAGACTATGCAAGAGGCAGAGAGATGATAGATTCAGGCTGTGCCGTAGCTTTGGCCACAGACTTTAATCCTGGCTCCTGCTTTACCCATAGCATACCTCTTTTAATAGCTTTGGCTTGTTATAACATGAATTTATCTCTAGAAGAGGTTATAACAGCTCTTACTATAAATGGAGCTGCGGCTTTAAATAGAGAAAAGCATATAGGCAGTATAGATGTGAACAAAGAAGCGGATTTAATTATACTTAAATATCCTAGCTATAAATTCTTACTTTATAACTTAGGCATGAATGTGGTGAGTAAGGTTATAAAAAGAGGAATTTTAGTTAAAACAAATTAATGTAACTTAGGTTACTGAAATTATTTTGATTTTTCATTATAATTTACATGTAACCTAAGTTTTTTATTATCCTGGAGGAATTAAATATGAAAAGAAAAATAGTTAATATTAATAAAGAATTATGTAATGGATGTGGAATATGTATAAATGCTTGTCATGAAGCTGCCATAGTATTAAAGGATGGTAAAGCGGAATTATTAAATGATATATATTGTGATGGACTGGGAGACTGTCTATCAGGTTGTCCTACTGGAGCTATAACCATTATTGAAAGAGAAGCACAGGAATATGATGATGATGCGGTAAAACAAAGAGTGGACAAATTAAAGTCGAAAAATAACACTATGAAATCCATGAATTTAGGATGTCCTGGAAGTGCTTCGTTAACCTTTAATAGAGAAAAGAAAGATAACAGTTTAGAGACAAATAGTGTTTCTAGAACATCAGAACTAATGCAGTGGCCAGTACAATTAAGACTAATTAATTCCTCTGCACCTTTTTTAAATAATGCTGATCTCCTTATAGCAGCAGATTGCACCGCTTATGCTTATGGGGACTTTCACAAGGATTTTATAAAGGGTAGAATAACATTAATTGCTTGCCCTAAGCTAGATGATAATAATTATAATAAAGAGAAAATAACTGAAATATTAAAAAATAATAATATTAAAAGTATTACCGTATTGAGAATGGAAGTACCCTGCTGCAGTGGAATAGTTGGGGCGGTAAAAGAAGCCATGATTAACTCAAAAACTATAGTGCCTTACAATGAAGTTACTATATCTTCTCAAGGTGCAATTTTGAAATAATACAATTTAATGATCTAGGATAAATCTGGCCTTAGTGGTTAAAATATACCTAAGGAGGGATTTGAAATGAAGTTAGATACAGTAGATATATTAAAGCAAAAGATATTGGATGCTCAAGAAAACGTAAGAGATTATGAAGAGTACTCCGATAAAGTGGAGGATGAAGAGGTTAGAGTTACCTTCAAGCATTTTGCAGAAGAGTCTGGCCTTCAAGCTAGAAAGCTTCAAGGCTTATTAAGCAAATATGAGCCACTCAAATAATAATTTTTAAATTTTTCAGGATAAACTGACATTATTGTCAGTTTATTATTTTTTTGCTTTATACTCAAAATTTGTTTTTTATATGGTAAAATAGTATTGGTAACTATAGATTATGTATATATAAAAAGGGAGGGAGTTACTTGAAGAAGTATGACATTATAATAATCGGTGGAGGACTCTCTGGCATGACTGCAGCTTTATCTGCACGTGAAAAGGGTATTGAGAATATACTAATATTAGAAAGGGAAGATTATTTAGGGGGTATCTTAGTTCAGTGTATACATAATGGATTTGGAATAAACAGCATAGAAGAAAATATCACTGGACCTGAATATGCACAATATTTCATTGATAAAATAAAGCAAAGTAATATAGATTATAAATTAAATACCATGGTATTGGATTTAAATAAAAATAAAGTTATTACCGTTGTTAATCCTGATGAAGGAATAATAGAGTATAAGGCAAAATCTATTATTTTAGCCACTGGCTGCAGGGAAAAATATAATGGTAATATTAATGTGCCTATGAATAAGTATGCAGGAATCTATACCTTAGGTTCAGCGCATAAATTTATTAACTTCCAAGGGTACCTTCCCGGAAAGAATGTGGTTATATTAGGATCTAGTGATATAGCACTAATTGTCTCTAGAAGGCTTATTATAGAAGGGGCAAAAATTAATGCTATAATAGAAAAACAGCCTTATATAATGGCTCACAGAAAAAATGTCTCTAGATGCATTGAAGATTTTAACCTTCCTGTAAAAGTAGGATACTCTATAACGGAGGTATTGGGAAAAGAAAGAGTTCAAGGGGTTAAAATATCCAAAATAGACGAAAATGGTAAGTTTTTGAAGGGTTCAGAAGAGTTTATAGAATGCGATTGTTTGCTTTTATCTGTAGGCTGGATGCCTGAAAGTGATTTAGCTGAAAAAGCTAAAATAAAAATAGCTATTGCCACAGGCGGACCTGAAGTAAATGATAATTTTGAAACCAGTCAAGGTGGAGTATTTGCTTGTGGAAATTTAATACATACATATAGTTGGGCTGATGACATAACTCTAGAAGGATATGAAGTTGGAAAACGCGCTACAGATTATATAGAAAACTATTTAAAATAAAAATAACGGAATGTATTTTCTTAAATGCATTCCGTTATCGCTTTAACTATTAAATTATACATAATCTCATGACCTCTAGTATTGAAATGAACACCATCTAAATAATAATTATATGAATTACCTTCACTTATGGAAGAAAAAGCTTCATATAGGTCTATGGATTTATATGAGTTTTTTGAGCAAAATGCTAATAACAAGTTTCTGAGTTTTAATAGATTATCATTTACTTTTTGGTAGTCTATAGTTTCACACCATTTTTCCTTAGCTAAGGAGGGGAGTATCTTAGGAGGAAAAGCTACCACAGGTAAAATGTCATTTTCCACCATCTCCTTAACCAAAGTTTTGATATTATCTAGGGTGTTCTCCACAGATCTATTCATTAATAGATCATTGGTTCCTATAAGTACAATACAGATATTTGGTTTTAGCGCTATTATATCCTGGAAGGATCTTGTTAATACTCCAAAGGAAGTATCTCCGTTAACACCTTTATTAATAACTTCATAATTTAAGTTTTCTTTCAAAAAAGAAACCCAATTTGCTTTCTTTGATACACCATACCCGGCTGTAAGACTATCTCCAACACATACTATCTTCATTGATTCTCTCCGTTAAAATAGTTTACTAAAACATTGTTTGCATATTTGAATTTCCCCTCTATTAGCAGACATAGCGTCATCAGCTTTTATGGCTGTACCGCAGATATCACAAAAAAGTTTTGTGGGATCACAATTTGCTTTAGCAGTATCCTTAGGCATAGCTGTCCTTTTATTGCTTGGAGGAAGATATTCTTTTGGTTTTTGTAAGGTATCTCTTTCCATTAAGGAATATTCCATGAAATACTTACTTTCTGCAAAAAGCTCTAATTCAAATCTAGGATTTATTTTATCATAATATTCTTCTATTATTAACCTGGTTATTTGAGCATCATTTATAATAACACCACTTTTTTCTATACCGTCAAAGATACTTTTAGTAATGTTATTGGTATCTGGATGTCTTTTTTCACTTTTATAATATACCTTAAGGATTGCTATTAAGGATTCAGTTAAAACTACATCAGGATTTTGCACACGAGCTTCATAAGCTATTTCTTCCTCATAAAGAGCATATCTATCATGGTACCTTCCAGAATTATTGGGAAGAATTGCTCGTCCATTTAGATTAAAAAGCTTAAAGTTTGATTTGGATATGGGAGAACCATTAACTATAATCTTTGCATAACCTTTAATCATATAAAATCTCCTTGTATAGAAATATATGTTCGCATAAATTATATCATTGTGGAATTATTATTACAACAGCTTTGAAATTGAAAAAAGCTTTTAAATTCATTGAATATAAGGGTGTAATAAAGTATAATACTATGTGTTATGAAAACTAATTGTGGGGCGATTTAATGGAAAAAGACGTAGTAATATTAGCGATAGAAACAAGTTGTGATGAAACCTCTGCAGCTATAGTTGTAAATGGTAGAGAAGTTCTATCTAACATAATTTCATCGCAGATTGATATACATAAAAAATTTGGCGGGGTTGTACCAGAAGTTGCTTCTAGAAAGCATATAGAAGCTATTAATGCAGTGGTGGAAGAAGCGATAGATCAGTCTGGTAAGAAACTTAATGAAATAGATGCAGTGGCTGTAACTTATGGGCCTGGTCTTGTGGGAGCGCTTTTAGTAGGATTGCAATATGCCAAAGGATTAGCATATTCTCTTCAAAAACCTCTTATAGGAGTAAACCATATAGAAGGTCATATAAGTGCAAATTATATTGAACACAAAGATCTTAAACCTCCTTTTGTCTGTTTAGTAGTTTCTGGAGGTCATACCTTTATAGTTCATGTAAAGGATCATTCTACTTATGAAGTTATAGGAGAGACAAGAGATGATGCGGCGGGAGAAGCTTATGATAAGGTTGCCCGCTCCATAGGTCTTGGATATCCTGGAGGACCTAAAATAGATAAACTAGCATTGGAAGGAAATGAAGAGGCCATTAAATTTCCAAGAGCTAATTTTCACGATGATTCTCTAGACTTTTCCTTTAGTGGATTAAAGTCATCAGTTTTAAATTATTTAAACAAAGCTAATATGACTGGCGAAACTATAAATAATGCTGATGTAGCTGCTTCTTTTCAGAAAGCGGTGGTAGATGTTCTAACAGATAATGTTATCACTACTTGTAAAAGATACAATGTAGATAAAATTGCTATAGCTGGTGGGGTAGCTTCTAATTCTGCCTTAAGGAAGACCCTTATAAAAGAAGGAGAAAAACTAAATATAAAAGTATTATTTCCTTCTCCAATTTTATGTACTGATAATGCTGCTATGATAGGAAGTGCTGCTTTTTTTCAGTTTATTAAAGAGGACTTTGCGGATATGGATTTAAATGCAAAACCTAATTTGAAATTAGGACAAAAATAATAATTATAAAAAGGTGAGGCCGTTGAAATTACTGACCAATTCTAATTCTTTGCATAAAGTAAAACTTAAAAGAGAAATAAAGCCAAAAAAGTGTATAAAGCTCGTTATAATTTTACTCATTGCTATTATTTCTGCGGGCTTTATTTATGAAAAAGTAAGTTATTCAAAAGATATCGCTTCTTTAAAAACTAAATCCAAGTATGCTACCTTAAATGGCAATAAGATTCATTATAGCACAGCAGGCAGTGGAAAATACACTGTAGTTTTTGAATCAGATTTAGGTTATACATCTTATGAGTGGGAAAAGGTCATAAAGAATATGCCTAAAAATCTTGAGGTTAGTACCTTTACTTATGATAGGGCAGGGTATGGATATAGCGATAAGAGCGATTATAAGAATCCTGAAGCACAGGCTAGGGATCTTCATCTATTTTTTAGAAAATTAGGTATGGAAGGACCTTATATTCTGGTAGGAGATGGATACGGAAGCCTTGTAATGAGTAATTTTGCTAAAATATATCCTAATGATGTGGCTGGAATGATACTTATAAATCCTATAAATGAAAAAGGAATGAAATCTCCTTCTTTTGTAAAGGAAGTGTCTAAAGGCAAGACTTTTAAGAAGGTAGAGCAAATAGGTTCTTATGTAGGATTAACTAGGGTATTAGATAGCTTTGGACTAGTGCGATATCCTAAAGGATTATTGGACAAGGTGTCTGATAATTATGCTAATGATATAAAGGTTCATAGGATTTCCACCAATCATACTACAGCTATATGGAATGAAACCAAGGTTCTAATTAATGGAGATAGCGACTCACAGGGTCAAGGTATGCTAGGTAACAAGCCTTTGGCTATTTTAATCAATGAAAATGGAGATGTAGAAAACCAAAAGGAACTAGCTAATCTATCTAATGAAGAAATAACTTCTATAGAAGGAGTAAAACCCGAAAGTGGGGTAATTCCTCTTGAAGAATATAGTAAGGTGCATGAAGCTTTAAAGTTTATTACCAAAAAAAGTGAAAGTAAAAGTGCAGAAAATAATTAGTTATTTATAGCTAATTATTTTTTTTGTCACGAAATTGACACATTAATGTTTTAATATATAGTCAATGGGAAACATAAGTATAAGAGGAGGAATGAATAATGTCTGATAATTATAATGAAAACAATGAATATAAGCCTGATTTTGTTATCAGTGAGGATGATAAACCAGCTAATAAGCCTGATTTTGTTGTCAGTGAAGATAATAAACCATCCAATCCATATGTATATAATGCTTATGAAGAAAAACCTAAGAAAAAGAGAAAGCTTTTGAAATTTCTTGGATTTACAGCCTTAGCTCTAGCCTTCACCATGGTAGGAGGAGCTATAGGTGCAAGTATAGTAATGAATAATACAAATAATGTAGTTAATGAAATAAACAAAAAATATGGTCAGTATCTAAATTATAATCCACCTACTTTTAAAACTGATAAAGAAGCTCTATCAGTTACTGAAGTAGTAAAGAAAGTCGCACCAGCGGTAGTGGGAGTGTCTACCATGAATAAAGTGAATTATGGTATGTTTAGTGAAGGTATACCAGGTGGTATAGGCTCAGGATTTATAATAAGCAATGAAGGTTACGTGCTCACTAATTTTCACGTTATTCAAGGTGCTCAGTCAGTAAAGGTAATACTTTCAGATGGAACTGAGGTTAATGCTAAGGTGGTAAATTATGATGCACAACAGGATTTAGCAGTAGTAAAGATAACTGACAATGTAAAAGTTCCAGGAGTGGTAGAGCTGGGAGATTCAGATAGTCTTCAAGCGGGTGAACAGGTAGTAGCCATTGGTAATCCATTAGGAAAAGAATTCTTAGGTAGTGTTACTACTGGAGTAATAAGTGCATTAAACAGAGAAATCTCTATTGAAGGTAAAAGCATTAAATATCTGCAGACAGATGCTGCTATTAATCCAGGAAATAGTGGAGGACCATTATTAAATTCTAGAGGTCAGGTAATTGGAATTAATACAGCTAAGATAAAGACTGAAGGTGTAGAAGGTATTGGTTTCTCCATTCCTATAAACAATGTAAAATCAAGACTAACAGCACTTTCTAAACCAATATTAAGAATTGGTATAGCAGGTAGAGATATTACACAGGATATAGCAAAAAAGAATAATTTACCACAAGGTGAATATGTACTTATTGTAGATGTTCAAGAGTTCAGCCCAGCTGAAAAGGCAGGTCTTAAGCCTGGAGATATGATAACTAAATTTGATGGCCAAAAGGTAAAAACCGTAGAAGAAATCAATAGGATTAAAGAAACTCATAAGGCTGGAGACGCGGTAAAGGTTGATATAACACGAGATGGAAAAGATACCACCCTAGAAATTAAGCTATCAGAATAATTTAATATAGATACCCCCTTATTTAATATGGCGGTGATGTGGAATATTTCCACTTCACCGCCAATTTATTTTTTATAGGATTATCTTAAAGCAAAATAAAAAAATTAATTTTATACATTCTCTTCCCACTTTTCATAGAGCTTTTCAAGTTTACTTTCAAGGGCAGTGATGTTTTGTTGGGTCTCTTGAGCTTTTTGGGGGTTTGAATATACCTCTTCTAGGCATAAGAGATTATTAAGCTTAGAAATTTCTACTTCTGTGTCAGAAATCTCTTTTTCAATGTCTTTAAGCCTTTGAGCTGCTGCTTTTGCTTCTTTTTCCGCTTCTCGTTTTTTTCGTCTT
The DNA here is from genome assembly GCF_900142075.1 of Clostridium amylolyticum. Lineage (GTDB taxonomy): Bacteria > Bacillota > Clostridia > Clostridiales > Clostridiaceae > Clostridium_AA > Clostridium_AA amylolyticum. The sequence goes on along the minus strand of NZ_FQZO01000009.1, from coordinate 111,962 downwards.
TCCTCTTGAAGCTGAGTTTTTGTTTTAGTCTCTACAACTTCTTCAATACCTTCATATCTATGAGGGTTTTTCTTTTTTTCTACATAATAGTTATAGTTTCCTAAATAGGTTTTAATACCATCTTCTTCTAGCTCGTAGATTTTATCTATTACTTTGTTTAAAAAGTATCTGTCATGAGAGATTATAAGCATGGTACCATCATAGTCCAGTATTGCATCTTCTAAGGCTTCTCTTGACATGATGTCCAAGTGATTAGTAGGCTCATCTAGAAGTAGTAAATTTGATTTGGATAGCATAAGTTTCAATAAATTGATTCTACACTTTTCACCACCACTCAAGAGATCGATGGTTTTAAACACTGAATCTCCTGTAAAAAGGAAAGAAGCTAAGGCGTTTCTTATTTCAGTAGTGGTAAGTTTAGGAAACTCGTTCCATACTTCATTTATTATTTCATTAGTAGGATCCAAATCAGATTGTTCCTGATCATAATAGCCAGTAATTACGTTTCTGCCTAAATTAATGGAACCTTTATCAGCTTCTACATTTCCAAGTATTATTTTAAAAAGAGTGGTTTTACCTCTGCCATTTTCCCCTATTAAGGCTATTTTATTACCTTTTTTAATGTCCATATTTACATTGTCAAATAAAAGTTTATCTCCATAGCTCTTTTTTAAGTCTTGGACTAAAAGTACATCGTTACCACTTTTAATTTCAGTATGAAACTGTATTCTAGAACCTTTTGGGTCCTCATCTGGAGAGTCAAGCCTTTGTATTTTATCCAGTGCTTTTTCTCTGCTTTCTGCAGCTCTTATGCTTTTTTCTCTATTAAAAGATCTAAATTTTTCTATAATGTCTTCTTGTCTTTTAATTTCAGCTTGTTGAAGCTTATAGGCTTTAAGCTGCACTTCATAATTCTGTTTCTTAAGCTCTATATATTTAGAATAATTGGTATTATAACAGTTAACATGTCCATTTATAAGTTCAAAGGTACGGTTAGTTATACTATCTAAAAAATACCTATCATGGGATATTAAAAGTACAGTGCCTTTATAGCTTTTAAGATAATCTTCTAGCCATTCTATAGCATTTAAATCAAGGTGGTTTGTGGGCTCATCTAACAGTAGCAGTTCAGGCTTTTTTAATAAAAGCTTACATAGAGCTACACGAGTTTTTTGCCCTCCGCTTAAATTTTTTATAACGGAATCATAATCCGTTTCTTCAAAGCCTAGGCCTTTTAAAACTCTAGATATCTCACCTCTAAAAGTGTAGCCGCCTCTGTGGGAATATAATTCTTGGCAAGTGGTATAATCTTTTATAATTTTTTCATGAAATGCTTTGTTTTCCTCTGTATAAGGAGTATTCATTTTTTCTTCTAGATTATGAATTTTCATTTCAAGGTTTATTAAATCATGAAATACTTCTAACATCTCATTATAAATAGAATTTTCAGATTCGAGATCAAGCTTTTGAGAAAGATAACCTAGATTATAACCCTTATCTATAAATATATCTCCGCCATCATAAGACAATTCTTTTATTAAAATTTTAAAAAGAGTAGATTTACCTTCTCCATTAGCTCCAATTAATCCTATTTTATCACCTTCATTTATATTGAAGGTTACATCTTTTAAAACTTCATGTATTCCATAGCTTTTAGTGATATTTTTACAACTTAAAACAATCATAATATTACCGCCTTTACTACCCAAAGGTTAATAGCTACTTTATTATACTATAATGTTAAAGAATTTTGTAGTGCATACCACTATGCTTTTGACTGCACCATTAAATAACAGGTATTAAGAATTCATTTAAATATAATAATATATTTGTAATGTTATAAATTAAATTACGAGGTGATGATCATGGCTCATAAGAATAATAAAAACAGTAAAGATAACAAGAAATCTGGACAAAAGACTAGAAAAGAAGTGGAGAAGATGAAAGTGGAAACAGCTAATGAAGTAGGTTATTCAAAAGAGTCTAGAAAGTTAGGTAAAGATGCTGAAAGACCAGGTATACACTAAATTATTAAGACCTCATTTTAAATAATGAGGTCTTAAATATTTTTCTTTATTTATTTAGTTATAGTGGTATAATTATTTTATAATTTTATAATAGACAACTAGAGAAAGGAAGTGTACCTAAATAGGGATAATTATGAGTAAAAAGAAGATTGTTTCCATAGTACTTGTAGGAGTGGTGATTTTAGGAGCAATAGGGTTTATAAAGATAAGAGGTAAGAGTAGTTCTAAGGAGATTTCAGTAAAGACATCTACTGCATCAAAAGGTGATGTAAAAGCATTTTTAAGCACTACTGCAGTGATAAAATCCAAAAACTCCAAGGAATACTTTGGAGCCCAACTTAAGATAACCAAGGTTAATGTTAAGGTGGGAGATAGTGTTAAAAAAGGTGATTTGTTAGTTAAATATGATGGTTCAGATATAACAAATTCCATAAAACAGGCAGAGATACAATATAATAACGCAGTGCTTCAAAAACAAGATTTAGTGAATCAAAAGAATGAAGCTGAAAAGAAAGCAAGCGATGCGGATAAACAGATAAAAGATTTAGAAAAAGAGCTGGAAGTAACAAAAGACCCAGTGAGAGCTCAGCAACTTCAAACACAGATATCCCAACTAAAAACTTCAAAAGGATCTATGCCTGGGATTTCTGGTGAGAAAATCAAGCAAGCTGAAAACCAAGTTTCTTTAGCAAAGGTAGGATTAGATTCTGCTAAGCAGAAACAAAATTCCAATAAAGATGCTATATATGCTGATTTTGATGGAGTGGTTACTCAGGTTAATGTAAGTGAAGGAGCTGTGGGCAATATGGCTCAGCCTGCCATAGTGCTTCAAGATATCAGTGATTTAAAAGCAGTAGTGTCTGTAGGTAAATTTGATTCTCCTAAGTTAAAGGTAGGACAAGATGCCTTTATATCTGCTAATGGCGAAAAATATAATGGAAAGATATCCTTCATAGATCCAGTGGCAAAAAAATCTTCGATACCAGGAGCTGCAGGGGATACAACCCTTAATGCAGATATTGATATAGCTAATAAGGGCGTTAATTTAAAAGTGGATTTTGATGCGGATGTGGAAATACTTCTTGGTGAAAAAAATGCAGTGCTTCAAGTACCAGCTGAAAGTATAAAGAGCGATAAAAACGGTAATACCTCAGTTTTTGTGGTAGAGAATGGAAAAGCTAAGGAAAAGAAAGTAGAAATAGGATTGCAGTCAGATTTAAACGTGGAGATTATCTCTGGATTAACAGAAGGAGAAAAGGTAATACTTAATCCTAGTGCCTCATTAAAGAATGATGTATCTGTTAAGGAGGATACCGGGGAGGTAAGCAAGTAATGATTGAATTAAAAGAGGTAATTAAAACCTATGTCACTGGTGAAATAAGCTTTAAGGCTCTTAAAGGTGTATCCTTAAGGGTGCATGAAGGGGAATTTACCACCATTATGGGACCTTCAGGCTCAGGTAAAAGTACTCTTATGAATATTTTAGGATGCCTGGATAGAATAGATGGTGGAGAATATATCTTAAATGGAGAAAATGTGTCTAGCCTTTCAGACAATCAGTTAGCCTTTATTAGAAATAAGGAAATAGGCTTTGTGTTTCAAAATTTTAATCTTCTACCTAGGATGACTATACTTGAAAATGTTGAACTACCAATGGTATATTCAGGGGTAAGCTTTAAAGAGAGAAGAGAGAGAGCCTTGGCTTCTTTAGATAAAGTAGGATTATTAAATTGGATTAAGCATAAACCTAATGAAATTTCTGGGGGGCAAAAGCAGAGGGTGGCTATAGCAAGAGCTATAGTAAATAATCCTTCTGTTATTATGGCAGATGAGCCTACAGGAAACTTAGATTCTCAGGTTTCCTTAGAAGTGATGAAGGTGTTTCAAAAGTTAAATGATGAAGGGGCAACTATAATAATGGTAACTCATGAACCGGACATCGCTCTTTATTCTAAGAGAATTATTAAAGTAAGAGATGGTAAAATTACAGAGGATGACGAGGTAAGTAATAGAATTATTTTAAATGAAGTAGAAATATCCCCTGACTATGAGTAGGAAAGGAGAACACTATGACTTTATTAGAAAATTTTAAAATGGCTTTAGATAGCATAAGATCCAACAAGATGAGATCCTTTCTTACCATGCTGGGAATAATAATAGGTATAAGCTCTGTAATAACCATACTTGCTCTAGGAGCAGGAGGAAAGAACACTATTACTGGAGAGTTTGAAAAGATAGGAGCTTCCACCTTAAGTCTTAAGATAGATCCTCAAAAAGCAAGTAATTCTGACTACTTTACCTTAGAGGATGTAAGAACCTTAACAGAAAGAGGCAGCAGTATAAAGTATGTATCTCCTGGTGTAAACAAGCAAGGAAATGCAACTTCTCAGAGTAAAGCTAAGAGAGCTGTGATAACAGGTGGATCGGTAGATTTAAAATATATACAAAATACCGAAATTCTTTATGGAAGATTTTTTAATGAAAGAGAATATGCAGAAGGCAAGCCAGTTATAGTTATAGATGAAATAGCTGCAAAAGATTTATTTGGTTACAAAGATGTGGTAGGGAAAAGTATAAATTTAGGCAATAGAAACTCTTCAAAAAAGGTGGAGATAATAGGAGTTTCTAAAAGTTCTGATTTAATGTTTGGGGGCAATGAAAACATGCCAGTTTTCGTAATGACACCAATAACTTTTTTAATGCAACTTTACCCTAACGATTTTGTTATAGACAATATTACCATATCTGCTACTAGCAAAGAAAAGATAGAACAAGCCGGAAATGAAGCATTAAACATATTGGAAAGCAGGCATGGAAATAGAGGAAGAGAAGTTTATAAAGCTGAAAATTTAATGAAACAACTTGATCAAATTAATCAAGTAATGGATATTTTCACTGCTTTTATAGGGGCGGTGGCAGCAATATCCTTGTTAGTTGGAGGAATAGGCGTTATGAATATAATGCTTGTATCAGTTACTGAAAGAACTAGAGAAATTGGTATTAGAAAAGCCATAGGCGCTACTACTAATGCAATACTTCTTCAGTTTTTAACTGAATCTGTAATAATCTCGCTTATGGGGGGAATTATAGGTATGATACTTGGCATTGTAGGAGCTTCAGTTATAGGCAGCTTTGCTAAGATAACCCCCTCTGTATCCTTTAAAGATGTCATAATGGTTATTATTTTCTCTTCTGCTGTAGGCATATTCTTTGGAATATATCCTGCAAGGAAAGCAGCAAAATTAAATCCAATAGATGCGCTTAGATATGAATAATAAAAGCATGCAGCCTTTGCTGCATGCTTTAATCTTTATAAGATAGATTATTAGAATATATTAATGTTAATCTAACAATTCTTCTAACTAATAGTCTAGCTATAGGATAAGGAACTTTATAAGCTTTTAGAGTATTTAAAATAGAAATATTATTATTTTCAATTTTTTCTAGTATACTGTTAACTTCATTTTCTATATTTCTACTTTCCTCTGAAGGATAGTAATCTTCGTCTATGTTTAAATTCAATTCTTTAAAGAGTTCTGAAGTAAGATCTTCTTCATTTGCATCGGTACCTTTACCATCATTTAAGCTGTTTAAATTTGGAGTATTTATAGAACCAGGCATAGGTACTGCCAAGTTAGGTCTAAAAGGGTATTCATTACATGGGTAAATAGGTATAGGTATAGGCATGGGTAAAGAGCCTGACATATTAAAAGTAGGGTTAAAGGCATTGACCATGGGCATTGTTGCAGCACTTTGAATAGGGTACATAGGTGGCTCATAATAAAAATTATAACCTTCTCTTTCTCCATAGGGTATGTACTCTGGAGAGGTTGTAAAGGGCTGGAAACTAATATCTTCATAATCTTGTAAGTAGTGATTTTCTTGCTCCATAAATAACCTCCATCATTAATAACGTTACTATATTATATTGTATTATATGTAAATAATTCCTAAAGATAAAAATATACCATTAAAGGAATTTTCACTATTTATATTAATTTTAATAATATATAGCAGGGAGGTTTTTTATATGTATGAAGAGCTTATACACTGTAGAGACATGTTTATGGGTATTGAAGAGCTTGTACCGTTAAGTAATGGAAAAAGTGTTATGGGAATAAATTTTGATAATGCAGCCACTACTCCTGCTTTTAAAAGTGTTATAAATAATATTGTGGAATTTTCCAGCTGGTATTCTTCAATACACCGTGGAAAAGGGTATAAATCAAAAATATGTGATGAGTTTTATGAAAAATCAAGAGATACGATTTTGAAATTTGTGGGCGCTAGCAGAGATAGGTATAATGTAATATTTGTAAAAAACACAACTGAGGGAATAAACAAATTAGCTTATAGACTTATAGATTGTAAAGACGTAATAGTTTTATCTACCAGAATGGAACATCATTCCAATGACTTGCCTTGGAGGGATAAATGTAAGGTTCAGTATGTAGAAGTAGATGAGAATGGAAGATTGTCCATAGAACATCTTATACAAAAGCTTCAACAGGGTGGAGGAAAGATCAAGTTACTAACATTGACAGGAGCCTCCAATGTTACTGGTTATGTAAATGATATACACTTAATAGCATGTATTTGCCATTCCTATAATTGCAAAATATTAGTAGATGGAGCTCAATTAGTACCACATAGAAGGGTAATTATGGATGGAACCTTCGAGAATGATTATCTTGATTATCTAGTATTTTCTGCCCATAAAATGTATGCACCTTTTGGCATAGGTGTAGTAATAACACCTAAAGACTGTTTTTACAAAGGAGAGCCAGAATGTAAAGGAGGAGGTACAGTTAAATTTGTTACAGACTATGGAGTAATATGGGATGATCCACCTCATAAAGAAGAAGCTGGAACACCTAATGTTATGGGTATAGTAGCCTTACTTTCCGCTATAAAGGAGTTAAGTTCAATAAGCTTGGATAAAGTAAGCCTTTGGGAAGATGAACTAACTTCTTATTTAAGCCATGAGCTTAAAAAAATAAATGGCATTAAAATATATGGAGATAATTTAAATATAAAAGATAGGTTAGGTATTATAACCTTTAATATAGAAGGCATGTATCATAATGAAGTGGCTGAGATACTTTCAGAAGACTATGGTATTTCCGTAAGAAATGGATGTTTTTGTGCTGGACCTTATGTGAAGAGACTATTAAATCTATCAGATAAAGATATAGAAGAATATATAAAGCATCCAGAAAGAGGTAAACCTGGCATGGTAAGAGTAAGCCTAGGTTTATATAACAATAAGAGAGAAATTAATGATTTTTTAAATGCTATAGAACAAATAGTAAGGAATAAAAAAATTTAGAATTTAGAATAGAGAATTTAATTTAGAATTTAAAATGTAGAATTAAGGATAGTTTTTCTGAAAAAGAATCAGAAAAACTTACAAATTAATATAGAAAAGATGAAACTCCATGAGGAGTTTCTGTAAAGTGGTACAAAACAAAAAACTCCTAATAGAGTTTTTTGTTTTGAAGTATTTTCTAGTGTTTCTAGAAAATTTATTAAAATTTTAATTTTGTATTTTTTTCAAAAAAGAAGCTTCAGATGAAGCTTCTTTCTATTCTCATATATTCTAAGAAACTCTGTGAGTTTTTTCCTTAATTCTCAATTTTAAATTCTCAATTTTAAATTATGGAATGAGTTTCTCCTTCATTTTAAATTCTAAATTCTCAATTTTAAATTATCAACTACTTTATATGAATGCCATTAGTTTGTCCTTACTTATTAAAAACTTTGAACTTAGGCAGGCTATTTTCATAAACCATATTAGGTATACCTTCTATAAGGGGGGCTATATATTCTTCCATTTCAGTAGTTACACCGTTACATTGAGAGTTTATCCAATTTTTAGGAACATATTTTACATGGTTAGCAACGTCTTTTGCTTTTACGAAAATGCTTGATGAGCTGTAGGGGTTATTACTGTCTCTTTTAATAGCCACCATACATCCGCTGTAATTATCTAAGGAATGTTTTAAAGCATCATAACCTACTTTAAAAGCTTCATCTATATCTAATTGAGAAGCACAGTGCATGGCTGAGCGTTGTAAAACACCGAGTTCTAAGCATTTAACTCTTTTGGTTATGCCTTCTTCAATAATTAAGTTTTTAAGTACTGTGCCTACTCCACCTAACTGGGAGTGTCCAAAGCTATCATGAGATTGATAGGCTGTAAGTTCAGAAATAAATCTACCACTACTATTCTTTATACCTTCTGATACCACAATATATACTTGGTTATTTTTATTAAATCTTTCTTTTATTTCTTTTAAGAATTTGTCAGTATCAAATTCAATTTCAGGAAGATAAATAAAATCTACAACAGGTTGTCCGTTAAGTTTTGCCAAGCAAGCGCTAGCTGCTAGCCAGCCGGTATCTCTTCCCATGGTTTCTAAGATAAATATACCATTATTTTTATAAACTGAAGCATCAAGGTATGTCTCTAGAGCTACAGTGGATATGAATTTTGCAGCGCTTCCAAAGCCAGGAGTATGATCTGTTATAGGGAGATCATTATCAATGGTTTTCGGTATACCAATAAACTTAATAGCCAAGGAATTTTTTTCTGCATAGGCTGATAGTTTTGCCACTGTGTCCATGGAATCATTACCACCTATGTAGAAAAATGAAGTTATATCATACTTCTTACATATCTCTATTAATTTTTTATATTCGCTTTCATCCTCTTTAAAATCTTTTAGCTTATACCTACAAGAACCTAAGCCAGAAGAAGGGGTAAACTTAAAGGTATTTAGGTCATCTTCCTTACAAGCTGAAATATCGAATATCTTTTCATTAAGTATTCCTTCTACTCCGTTTAAGCCAGCATATACTTTATCATAAATCTTGTATTTTAAGTTGCTGGCTACTAAACCTGCAACACTTGAGTTTATTACTGAGGTAGGACCCCCAGATTGAGCAATTATGCAATTAGACATCATAAATCTCCTCCAAAATCACAATATGATATACAAATAGGACAATAGTTAACACTATTTAATACTATATAATAAAAAAAGCATTTTTAAAAGTATATTATAAAAAAATAATTTTAATAATTATATATATTATATAAGTGGCATAAAATATTTTATAAGAGATTATAGATAGGTATATGATAATTTTTATATCGAAGGAATGATATTAATGGGATTTATTCAAGGGATTATAATTGGGGTGGCTGTAGCTATGGATGCCTTTGCTGTATCCTTAAGCATAGGATTAAATAGAAGTGTTAGAATATACAATAAGATTATTTTTTGCTTTTCTTTTTCTTTCTTTCAATTTATTTTTGCTTTATTAGGAGGAATATCAGGCTTTCTTTTTAATAAGTATGTAGTTTGTATTCCTAGCATAGTAGGGGGAGTAATAGTTTCAATAGTTGGAATAATGATGATAAAAGAGGGCATGGAAAAGAAAGAAGGAGGCTTTCTATTACAAAAAGGTATGTACTTGATTTTAGGAATTTCAGTTAGTATAGATGCTTTGGTAGTAGGATTTACAGCATTGAACTCCATAGCTAATCTATATCTTCTTATCTATATTGCTATAACCATAGGAGTAATTACCTTCTTATTTTGTGGACTAGCATATGTTCTGGCTAGATCATTAAAGAAAGTGGAATTTATATGTAAATATGCTGATTATATAGGAGGATTTGTTTTAATAGTGTTTGGAATAAAAATGATAATTTTATAATTCTGAAATTTATTTTTATTTGTGATATAATACAATCATAAATAAATTTTAGTTTTGTTTAAGGGGAAATGTTTGTGAATATAGAAAATGTTCTTAGACAAAATAGCATTAAAGTTACCAAGGCTAGAAGAACTATTTTTAATATTATTTTGAACAGTGAAAATAGCATAAGTGCTGAATTTATATATAATGCTTGTGTAGAAACCGGCGAGGATATTAATTTATCTACTGTTTACAGGACCTTAGAACTATTTGAAGAAAAAGAAATAGTGGATAAGTTTGACTTAGGTGAAGGAAGATATACTTATTGTATTAAGAAAAACTCACATATGCATACTTTAAGATGTTCATTATGTAATAAAGAAATAGATGTACCTTGTCCAATGCATCAGGTAGAAGAGCTGGTAAAAAATAAAACAGGATTTACTCTCACAGAGCATCACCTTATATTAAAAGGGATTTGTGAGGAGTGTAAAAATAAGAAGTCATAGCTTATAAGCTATGACTTCTTATTAATATTAGACAATATTATGGAGAGTATAAGTACTATTACTGACACCACAGCTATAGTACCCCCTGGGGCAGTATCTATATAATAAGATATGATAAGCCCTGACATTATATCTATAAGCCCTACAGCCATAGAGATGAAAAAACTAGATTTAAAGCCCTTTTTAAACTGTAAAGCAGTAGCTATCGGCACCACTATTATGGAGGATATTACCAATATGCCCATAACCCTTATGGACACAGATATGGCTGCTCCTACCATTAATGTAAATACATAATTTAATAATTTTACCCTAATACCTACAGTGCTTGCTCCCTCTTCATCAAAGGTTACATAAATTAACTTATTATATAAAGTACCTATAATAGCAAAGCATATAACAGTAACTATGAGTATCATATATAGGTCCTGTTTTGAAACAGTAAGTATACTGCCGAACAAATAGGAATTAATATTAGCAGGAGCTTTTCCACTGCTCACCAGCATAATAGCTATACCTAAGCTAAAAGTAAGTATGATGGACATAACCATTTCTGCGTATCTCTTGTAATAATTTCTTAAAAATTCTATTACTATGGCGCAAAGTGAAGTATAAATAAAAGCTGTTAGCAATGGATTATACCCTAGCACTAAACCTATAGCTACACCAGCAAAAGTGGAATGAGATAGGGTGTCACCTATCATAGAGTATCTTTTTAGCACTATAAAAATTCCTACTGCAGGGCACAATAGTGCCACAAGAAATCCAGCCATAAGTGCGTTTTTCATAAATTCTAATTCTAGCATATTATTCTACCTTTCTAATGGCAAAGATATTGTCATTATTAAATTTGTTAATATATTCATCTATGGAATATAATTTTATATCTTCACCTAAATCTAATATATGTGTAGAATATTTTAAAGCAGCATTTAAGTTATGTTCTACAGCAATGACAGTAATATTTTTTTTGATGTTTAAATCTTTTATTATGGAGTATATTTCCTTTTGGCTTTTAACATCTACTCCAGTGGATAGTTCATCCATTATCAAAAGTTCAGGATTACCCATTAGAGCTCTGCTTATGAATATTTTTTGTTGCTGACCTCCTGAAAGATTGCCAATTAGCTTATTCTTATAAGGGGCCATGTCCACTAAATCTAAAGTGCTTTGCAAGATATTATCATCTTTTATATTTTTAGTTTTCATATGAATTTTTAAAAGTTCATTAACTGTAAGGGGAAATTGAGAGTTAAAGCCTTCAAATTTTTGAGGCACATAACCAATTTTTTTTGTGGAAATATTAATATCTCCTTTAACAGGTTTAAGTATTCCTAGTATTAATTTTATTAATGTGGTTTTACTGCTCCCATTTTCTCCTAATATAGATACATATGCACCTTTAGGTATATTAAGATCTATATCTTGGAGAAGATAAGGAGTCTTTCCAGTATAAGAAAAACTTATATTATTTATTTGGATCAAGGTATCAACTCCTACGGACTATATAATTATGATTATTAACATAAAATAAGTATATTATAATTATACTGTGACATGCAAATTATTTGCAATAACATAAGGAATAAAAAACATTAAAATTATGGTAATATATAAATATATACTTAGTTAAACTTAAAATATAATGAATAATTAAAAAGGAGGTATAAGATGGATTTTTCATCACTGGTATTAATGGAAGTAGATCCAAAAGATAAAAAGTTCCTTAGAGAACTGGGAAGTTATGAAGTTTCACAGGGAGCTGAATACATAACTAAATTTTATTGTGATGGTAGTGATATTTTTATTAACTTTCAAACGGATAGAGATGTAGAAGATTGGGAATACAGCGCTATTTTCTATGTGTTTTCTAAAGAGGCTTTTGCAAATAATGGTTATAAAATAGAAGATAAGGATGATGAATATAATCCTAGCTGGATTGTAAGCTTTCCTTACACCGAGGATAGGGAAGAAATACAAAAAAACTTAGATTTAATTGGAGAAATCATTGAAAGCAGCCTTAAGGATGCTTATAAAGAAATATTAGGAAAAGAAGAAGAATATAAGTAAAAGGAGAGTAGTAAAATGGCTGAAACAAAAACATTGCCTAAAAGAGAAGAAATACCACAAAAGTACAAATGGAATATTGAAAAGATTTATAGCAATAATGAAGAATGGGAAAAAGATTTTAAAGCCTTAAAAGAAAAAGCTCCTTCTATTAAAGAATATCAAGGAAAGTTACACACACCTGAAAATTTGGTTAATTATCTTAAAGAAAGCGAAGAGTTAGGAAGATTAGCTGAAAAGCTTATGGTATATGCTCATTTAAAATCTGACGAGGATACTTCTAATACCACATATCAAGCTCTTAAGGGAAATATTGATAGTTACCTTGCAGAGCTTAATAGTATAAATGCTTTTTTTGTACCAGAAATACTATCTTTAAGTGAAGAATATATCTTTGAAGCCATAGAAAAAGTAGAAGATTTAAAACTTTATGACTTTTTCTTAAAGGATCTTATTAAATCTAAGCCTCATGTATTATCTAAAAATGAAGAGGAATTACTTGCTTCCGTTTCAGATAATCTAGAAGCACCTCAAAATATATTTAATATGCTTACCAATGCAGATATGACTTTCCCTATAATCATTGATGAAAAGGGAAATAAAGTAGAATTGACTGAAGGAAACTACAGTACCTTTATTAAAAGCAAGGATAGAAGAGTAAGAAAAGAAGCTTTTGAAGGTTTATTTAACACCTATAAAAAATTTAAAAACACTTTAGGCACTTCTTTAAGCTCTTCTATGAAAGCTTTTATATTTGAATCTAAAGTTAGGAAATATTCTTCTGCCTTAGAATCTTCATTAAAGCCTAATAATATACCTTTAGCTGTATATGAAAATGCTTTAAAAACTATAAATGATAATGTAAATCTGCTTCATAGGTATGTAAAATTAAAAAAGAAATTCTTAAGGTTAGAAGAAATGCATATGTATGATTTATATGTGCCTCTTATAGATATTAAACAGGAAGATATTCCTTTTGAAGAAGGGGTAGAAATAGTTAAGACTGCACTTAAGCCTCTAGGAGAAGAGTATTTAGGTATATTTGACCATGGAGTTAAAAATGGATGGATAGACGTTTTTGAAAGTAAAGGCAAGCGTGGAGGGGCTTACTCTTGGGGTACTTATGATACTATGCCTTATGTTTTATTAAACTATAATCATACCCTAAACGATGTTTCTACCTTAGCTCATGAAATGGGGCACTCATTGCATTCTTATTACTCAAGATTAGAACAGCCTTATGTATATTCTCATTACACATTGTTCTGTGCAGAAGTGGCTTCCACCACCAATGAAATATTGCTTATTCACTACCTAATAGATAATGAAAAAGATCCTAACAAGAAGTTATATTTAATAAATCAAGAGTTAGAACAAATTAGAACCACAGTATTTAGACAATTGATGTTTGCAGAATTTGAAAAGAAGACCCACGAGATGCTGGAAGCAGGTCAGTCCTTAACAGCTAAGGAATATTCTGAAATATGGCATGAAATCAATGTGAGATTCTTTGGAGAAGATATGGTGGTAGACGAAGAGATAGATATAGAATGGGCAAGAATACCTCATTTCTATAGAGATTTCTATGTGTACCAATATGCTACCGGATATTCTGCAGCTTCAGCCTTTGCAGGAGCTATACTTAAAGACAATGAAAAGGGAGTTAAGGACCTTAAAAAGTTCTTAAAGAGCGGAGGCTCCCATTATCCAATAGCTATATTAAAAAATAGCGGAGTGGATATGTTAACATCTGCACCTTTAGAAGCAACTATGAAAAGATTTAGTGAGCTTTTAGATATGTTAGAGAATATTTAAAAAGTTAGGAGCTAATGCGCAAAAATTATATTAGTTAATTGTGCATTAGCTCCTTTTTAATTGTTTTTAATAAGTTCATCATCTATAATATAATAAATATGACAAATATTATTAGTAAAAGGTGAGAGCATGAGAGAAGAACAAGAAAAAAGATTATTTAATAAGCTTATAAAAAGTTATGGATTTGCTATAGAAGAATATGCAGACCTTAATAGCAATAACTCATCTTGGGCTGCATTAAAGTATACTGAACAAGGTGTTATCGCGATAGTTTGCATTGATGCATATAACGAAGACACTAACATAATGAGTTTAACAAGATTTTTAAATGAAAAAAATCAGCCTTACTATATAAATGCAGTAATTTATACCAATAATCCACAAGAGTATTCCTCAGAAAATCAAGGCTACAGCAAAATAATAGTGCATGAGCATAGCAATATTATATTAAAGTATAATGAAGGTACGGAGTTTATTGTAAACTTATTAAAAGAAGATGATAATAAAAAGAAAGTAAGGATTAAAAGATCCTCAAATCTTACTTTAATTTTAATTAGCATTAATGTGATTATTTTCTTAATAACTGCTTTTGTATCTAGAAGTATTTTAGATATAGATGCCATGGTTTTATACAGGTTTGGTGCAAAAGAAAATTTCTCCATAGCCCATGGAGAGTATTATCGATTGCTCACAGCGGCATTCCTTCACGGAGGATTAATGCATATTACCCTTAACATGTATGCTCTATATATGCTGGGAGACCTTATAGAAAGGATATATGGAAAGATAAAATATATAGCTATTTACTTACTATCTGCCATAGCTTCTAGCTATTTAAGCTACAGATTATCCACTTCGTTATCCATTGGAGCTTCAGGGGCTATTTTTGGACTTCTAGGAGCTGCATTAGTTTATGGCTACAAAGAAAGAAACCATATAGGTAAGGATTTTTTAAGAAGTATACTTTCAGTAATTGTGGTAAACGTAGTTTTAGGCCTTTCTATTTCCAACATAGATAATTTTGGTCACATAGGAGGCCTAATTGGTGGAATTATAATTGCTGTGATTTTATATCCTAGGAATTAGTTTCATATTGAATGAGATTTTAAATATTTTTAAAGTAATGATAAAAGCGCTAAGGTTAAGTAACTTTAGCGCTTTTGCTTTAATTATTTTTTAATATTTTATTTATATCTGAAGCATATAAGGTCTCTTTTTCTAAAAGCTCATTGGCCATTCTTTCTAATTTGGTGAGATTATTCATTAAGGATACCTTCACCTCATTATAAAGTTCTTCCAGTGTAGACTTGCATTCTTCTATTACTTCGTTAGAATTAACATCTCCCAAGCTACCCATAGCAGATTTTCTTAATAAACCTAGCGAGCTACCCATTCCATACTCTGTAACCATGGTGGTTATTATTTTTGTGCTTTGGTTTAGGTCGCTATAAGCACCAGTGGTTATCATATTTTCACCAAATATTATCTCCTCTGAGGCTCTTCCGCCTAGAAGCACCATAATTTTATTTTTTAAATACTGCATATTTTGATAAGCAGAGTCTTTAGGAATACTTAGGGTATATCCTCCAGCACCTTTAGAGGTGGGGATTATAGTAACCTTTGTAACTTCATCCTCTGGGAGTTTAAGCATGGAAATCAAAGCATGTCCAGCTTCGTGATAGGCTGTTATTTTTCTATCTTCTTCCTTTATAGAATCTCTTACAATCTTATTACTTCCTGCAATAACTGTAGAAAAAGCCTTTTCCATATGATGTTCATCTATAAAACCTGAATTATCTTTAGCAGCTAATATAGCAGCTTCATTTATAAGATTTTCTAGCATAGCACCAGAAAAATAGGTAGTTTTATAAGCTGTATTTTTAATGTTTATACCTTTATGAGGCTTATTCTTAAGATATAAATTGATTATTTTTTCTCTAGCTGCGGTATCAGGAAGAGATACTTCTACATGACGATCAAATCTGCCGGGTCTTAATAGTGCAGAATCTAAAACATCTAGCCTATTAGTAGCTGCTATCACTATTATACCCTCACTATCTTGAAAGCCAGACATTTCAGTTAGTAAAGCATTAAGGGTTTGATCTCTTTCATCAGAACCTCCAGACTTCCCGGAATCCCTTTTTTTACCTATAGCATCTATTTCATCAATAAAAATAACGGCTTTTCCTTGGGCTTTTGCTTTTTTAAACAAGCTTCTTATACGAGCAGCGCCTACTCCTACATACACTTGAACAAAGTCTGAACCGGATACAGCATAAAAAGGTACATGAGCTTCACCTGCCACAGCTTTAGCTAGCAGGGTTTTTCCTGTTCCTGGATCTCCATACAATATCACACCTTTAGGCATTCTAGCACCATAGTTTTTGTATTTTTCTGGATTTTTTAAAAAATCTACTATATCTTTAAGACTTTCTTTTGCTTCTTCATTACCAGCTACAGAGGTAAAATTAAATTTACTTTTTATATTATCTTTACTATCTGTTACTTCCATAGAAGATAGAGAAGTAGATACATTAAAGCCTTTAGAGGCCATAAAAATAATAGAAAGTACAGAAATAACTAACAAAGTAGAAGGTATTGTTTTGTTTAAGGGGGTACCATTAGTCTCCTTAACTAAAGCTCCAGCTTTTAATAAATTTTCTTTTAAAGTTAAGCTATTAGGATTATCTGTAGAGTATGCATGTCCATTTTTTAAAGATACTTTTAAGGTGTTATTATCCTTTATGGTTACTTGAGAAATTTCATTATTGTTCATATCCTTTAAAAATTCACTATAATTTACATGAGTATCTTTTTTTACAATATAATTATCATAAATAAGATAAGATATACACAATAAAGAAGTTATAATGGGTATTAGTAATATTTTATTTTTAAGTATATTCATTAATTTCTAAACCTCCATTAACTTAATGTTATTAAGTGTATATGTTCCACATCTACTATTATAATAACTGATATTTTAAAGTCTAATAAAAGTCATAATATTTGCCAATGTAAGTTATGGGAGTATAGTGAAGAATTTGTAGAAACCTTGTATGGATAATAAAAGGAATATAATGTATACTAAATTATGAAGTAAAACTTGACTAAATAGTTTATTTTTCTATGGAGGGGGATGTACCACTGTGCATATTAGTAATCTGGAGGTAAAACTAACAGAAAAAGATATATTAAGTATTATTAATGATTTTGTTAAGGTGGATAATTTAAACATAAAAAGTATTACTCTAAATAATAGTATAATTTTAAAGGGCACTTACAAATCACTTATAAACCTTAACTTTAAGGTGGATGTGAATATTTATGAATTTAAAGGAAACCTTATTAAATTAAAAATTAATTCTATAAAACTGTGGAAGTTAGGAGTTTTATCCTTTATTAGAAATATGGCCATAAAATTTGCTTTAAAGAAGTTAAATAAGGATGGCATTAAGTTTGAAAATAAATTTATTATTATTGATGTAGACAAGCTATTGAAAAGTATCCCATACATATCTTTAGATATAAGTTCGTTATTAATGGAACCAGGAGCTATGAAGGTAAAGGTAGATGATATAAATATTTCCTTAGGAGAACTCTTATCAAAAAGCCACACCGTAGCAGACACCACTGGAGAAACAAGCTATGAAGAGATTATAGAATCTAAGGATAATAGTGAAGAGGTTATTTGTTACAGCATTGAAAAAACCTCTGATGTATATACCGAGGTAAGAAATAATATAGCTGCAAAGATTCCTGAAAAATATGAAAATATAACGGATTATGCTTTTGTAATACCAGATATATTAGCACTCTTAATAAGATTATTTAAAGACAAAAGGGTTAAACTAAGAACTAAAGTAACCTTGGCACTTTGCATAGCATACATTACTTCTCCTTATGAAATAATACCGGACAAGGTACCTTTTATAGGTAAGCTTGATGACATTGGAGTAGCTGTGTTTGGATTAAGCAGAGTTATTGAAGATGTGCCAAAAGAAATAATTTTATCCAATTGGGAAGGAGATAATACTATTTTAATGGTATTGGAAAGCTCTTTAACCTATTTGATGAGATTTACTACAGGGGCTAAAATAGAAAAGGTATATAACTTTATGGATGATATTATAACCGTTTAAAGGAGCATAGAAATGACAAAATATTATGCAGTGGCAAAGGGTGCCAGCGGGAAACCTAGTATTTTAACCAGCTGGGAAGCTTGTAAAAAGGAAGTGATAGGATTTAAGGGAGCACTTTATAAAAGCTTTTCCACTTTACAAGATGCAGAAAATTATTTAAACCTTCATGAAAATTCACCAATAAATTCTTTTAAAAGCTTAGAAGAAGAGGATAATATGCTTAGAATTTATGTGGATGGAAGCTATAGTGCTTCTAAAAATGAATTTTCCTATGGATTAGCTGCGGTTAAAAATAATGAGGTTATATTTAAAGATAAGGGAAAAGGTGAAAATGAAGAAGCGGCAGCCTTAAGAAATGTTTCTGGTGAAGTGCTAGGAGCTATGAAAGCGGTAGAGTTTGCCATTAATAATGATTATAGTGAAATAGCTATATATTTTGACTATCAAGGCATAGAAAGTTGGGCTTTGGGAACATGGAAAAGAAATAACATAATAACTCAAGGATACCATGAGTTTATGCAGGATAAAATGAAAAAAATTAAAATTAGCTTTGTAAAAGTAAAAGGTCATTCTGGAGATGAATATAATGATTTAGCAGATAGCTTAGCTAAATCAGCTTTGGAAGAATAATATAAACCAATAATTACAATGTTTATTTAAACAAAAACTGCATATTCTAATGACATAAAGATACTTTAATTTAGAAGGAGTGAGATAAATGGGTAAATTTATGTCTGGAATGACTGCAGGAGCATTAGTTGGAGCAGCTGTGGGCACAGTTATTATTTCTCAAATGGATAGAAAAACTCAAAGAATGATAAGAAGAACAGGTAAAAAAATGATTAATTCCATGAGTGATACTTATGATGGAATGATGCATTGGATGAAATAATTAAACTAATAGATTTTCAAGTCGGGGTGTTCCCGACTTTTTTTAGTGCTTTTACAAAAAATCTTTTTAATTAATTTAAATTTTATACATAAATTAATTTAAAATTGTTTCTTCACTAAAAAATATGTTATAATATAGTAAAAATTTGTAACATAGCTATTAATATTTATAAAACACAGAGAGACGTAAAGGATGAGTTATTTATGGAGATTTTATCTTTAGGGGAAAAAATTAAGTGCAAAAGAAAAGAATTAAATATGACGTTAAAGGATTTAGCTGGAGATAGAATAACACCAGGACAAATTAGCTTAGTAGAGTCTGGTAAATCTAATCCTTCTATGGATCTTTTAGAATATTTAGCTGAAAACTTAAAAACTACAGTAGAATATTTAATGGAATCTGAAGAAACACAAGCGGAGAAAATATGCACTTTCTTTGAACAGATATCCGAGGCTTATATTGTTAGTGGTGATTTAATTTCCGCAGAAAAGAAAATAGAAACAGCTCTTTATTATGCAGAAAAATATAACCTAGAATATAGAAAAGCAAGAAACTTATTTTTAAGGGCGAAAATTTACATGAGTAAAGGTGATTATTCCTTGGCTCAGCAATTCTTTTTATCTGCGAATGTCATCTTTATTAAGAATAATAAAAATGAAGAAGTTATAGAAACCTTCCTTTCTCTTGCTAAAATAACATATAAATTAAAGGCCTATCATTCTTCTAATAGTTATTTACAACAAGCAGAAAAGGTTTTTATAGATAATAATATCGGCAATGACTTTCTACTTGGAAAAATATATTTTTATATTGCCAATACCTTTTTTAAATTAGATAATTTAGACAAGGCTATTAATTATTCTTATTTGGCAAAAGAGAAGTTTATGCAAATTGGTAATAAGAAGGAATATGCCAGGTCACTACTGCTAATCTCTGAGGAGAATAGTAAAAAAGGTGATTTGGACAAAGCTATAGACTATTCTACTAATGCATTAGAAATATATAAAGAGTTAGAAGACATGGACAAAATGTCTAATATAGAAAATAGTTTAGGAAAGTTATTTTATGAGTTTGATAACATAGAAGAGTCCTTTAATCATTACGAAAAAGCCCGTGAAATAAGGAGTCAATGTAAAGATAGCAGGCTTATAGAAACATTAATAAATATTTGTGAAAATCATATAAAGCTAAAGGACATAGATAGTTGTAATAAAGTATTAGGTGAGATATTAGATAATATAGAAGATAATAATGTTTCAGATATGATTGAGTATTATTTGCTTAAATATAGAGTAAGTCTATTAAAAGATGATATTTCAGAAGCAGAGACAACCTTGCATTTGGCTTTTAACTATGCAAAAAGTATGGATTGTTTTAAAGAAGCTGCAGAAATAGCCATTATTCTTGGTAAGTTCTATATGGACAGAAAAAATGATACTGAAGCTGCTAAATTCCTTGATGAAGGAGTTAGCTTATTTAGAAAGACTGGAATAATAAGAAAATAGATTGAAATAGGTGGAATTTATGGAAATATTGTCAACTGGGGAAAAGATTAAAAGAGCCCGAATATATAAGGGAATAACTTTAAAAGAACTATGTGAAGATAAAATTTCAATTTCCAAAATGAGCTGTATAGAAAATGGAAAGGTAAAAGCAGAAGATTGGATATTGAAAGAGGTTTCTAACAAGCTTAATATAGATATTCAATACCTTAAACAGGATGTTTATGAACAAATCGAAAGCAATATAGAGAAGTTAAAGGTGTCAAAAAATCAAGAAGAAATAGAAAATGATATATTATACTCTTTGGATTTTGCCATACAATATGAGTTTTACGACTTAGCATTTGAACTCATGCATTTGCTTTTTATTAATTATCTTTCTAGAGATAAATATGAAAGCATACAAGTAAAAATTTCTGAGTATCATAATTTTCTTCAAAAATCTTGGTCAACAGATAGAACTCTTATTTATTGTTCTGATGTAGCTAGATATTTTTATGTTAATGAAGAATATTCCGAAGCTCTTATTTACTATGATAAGATAAGGACTCATCTAGCTGAAAACCTACAAAAGGATAAACAAGGAATAGCTGTAGCTACATTTAATGTAGCCTCTTGCTACTTAATGTTAAAAAAGTATGATATGGCAATGAAATTAATTAATGATAATATGAAGCTTATAGATTATCTTAAGAGTGAAGAAAAAAAAGGTGCAGTATATGAAATGTTAGCTGTACTTAATGCAAGATTAAATAATGATAAGTTTGAAGAATATGAAAAAAAAGCTTTAAAGCTTTTTAAGGATAATCCAAAAAGCAAGGCAAAAAGCTATCTAAGATTTGCAGATGCCATGTTTAGGTGTGGTGAGAAGGATAAAGCATTAGAATATATTAAAGAAGGTCTAGAGATCTTACCTAATGAACAAGATAAACTAAGTGCAATATTTCACATAAGTTGTGTAGAAAAACTTGTTGAAAATGATTGTTATGAATATGCAGAAAAAATAAGTGAAACAGCTCTAGATAAGGCAATTAAGTGTAATGACATAAAGTATATTGAGAAGGCATAT
Organism: Clostridium amylolyticum; assembly: GCF_900142075.1. Taxonomy (GTDB): domain Bacteria; phylum Bacillota; class Clostridia; order Clostridiales; family Clostridiaceae; genus Clostridium_AA; species Clostridium_AA amylolyticum. The sequence goes on along the minus strand of NZ_FQZO01000009.1, from coordinate 90,232 downwards.
TATCTGAAGTCTTTAATACTTCAAAAGCAAGGGCAGTATTCTCAATCTGAAATGTATATGAATCTATCTTTAGATGCACTTTTAAAATTTGGCGGTAAGGAAGATAGATATAAAAGATATTTAGATATGGGATCCATGTATTATGAGCTGGGAGAGTCAAGAGACGCATTAAAATACTTTATGTTAGCTTTATCAGAAGAAAAGAAAATGTAAACATAGTAATTTAGAATTGACAATTGAGAATTTAAAATGAAGGAGGAAACTCCTGGCGGAGTTTCTTTTAATTAATATAAAACCAAGAACTCCTGAGGGGAGTTCTTGGTTTTGAACTACTTAAAAAAGAAGCTTCAGATGAAGCTTCTTTTTTATATATTTGGAAGAAACTCTTCGAGTTTCCCCCTTCATTCTTAATTTTAAATTCTAAATTTTAAATTAAATAACCTATTTTAAGTTATTTTCGTATTGATGAACCATTCTCTTAACCATTTCTCCGCCAACACTACCACATTGTCTAGAAGTAAGTTCTCCATTATAGTCTGTGAAATTTACCCCCATCTCATTAGCAACTTCTTGTTTAAACCTGTTTAAACCACTCTTTGCTTCAGGAACTAATTTTCTATTGTATGCCATTGTTTTTTCCTCCTTTTAAGAAATATAGTAGTAATTTGTTGATGTAATAATATTGTGTGTTTTTTTTATGTTATTAAACTATAAAACTATTAGTAATTCAGGTAATTTTGCTATTTAAATGTATTTCAATCCAATTTTTTAATTATTTAAGTCTTTAAAGGATTTTAAACCGTAACTTCCTTTAGCATTAGATACTGCATTTATTATGGCTTGCTCCATTACTCTTGCTGAAAGCATTCCTATTACATTTATATCTGCTTGGATTTTATTAGTACCCATGGTAAATATGGTGTCTCCATCAAACATGGTATGAGCAGGTCTTATAGCCCTTGCATATCCGTTATGAGCCATAGAAGCTATTTTGTTAGCTTGGGATTTAGAAATTTTTGCATTGGTAATTATTACCCCAATGGTGGTATTTCCATTAAATACATTATTCATTTCTTCATAATTTGCGATCATGTATTCTTCGGTATTTAAAAATGTTTTAAGATCTTCCTTTAGACCTCCCGCTATTATGTCACCAGTACTAGAAGAAACCACGTCTCCTAAGCAGTTGACAGCAACTAAAGCTCCAACCTTTAACTCTCCTACTTGTAAGGCATAGGAACCTAATCCACCTTTCATAGAATATTTTGGTCCAAGGACTTTTCCTACGGAGGCTCCAGTACCTGCGCCATAATTACCGTTTTTATCTTCTAAAGGGCTTTCAGAGTTTTTACAAGCTTCATAACCCATACCTGCATCTGGTCGTATATTAGAGTCACCTATGCTTAAATCAAAAAGCACTGCTTGACATACTATGGGAACCTTAGTAACGCCTACATCAAAGCCTATAGATCTCTCTTCAAGATATTTCATTACTCCAGAAGAAGCATCAAGGCCAAAGGCACTTCCACCAGAAAGTACAACTGCATGTATTTTTTGCACCATTTCCATGGGGTTTAGAAGGTCTGTTTCTCTAGTGCCTGGAGCTCCACCTCTAACATCCACACCTGCAGAAGCACCCTCCTTACAAATTACTACTGAACAACCTGTACCAGCATCATAGTTTTCCATATGACCTATTTTAATATCTTCAATATCACATAAATTAATTTCCTTCATAATTAAACTCCTTTATATTAAAGAACCCAGTTTAGTAAACTAAACTGGGTTAATATTATTTTTTCATTTTTAATATTGCCCTTACCACTGGAATAGTGATAAGTAGAGAAATTGCTGCTTCAGGCACACCATTAGCTAAACCTATTACTATAATATATTTTAATACTTCTTCAGATGTGGATGTGTTTATGATCTTAGATATTCTTTCTAAATAAAAAGCATATGAAAGACCTAAAACTCCTACGGTATTAGTAAGTGTCCCTACAATGGCAGCAGCTCCAATACCAAAAGATTTATACTTATTTTTAAATAAGCTATAGATGTAGTAGGATGTAATTGCTATTAGTATTCTAGGTACCAAAGCTATGATAGGATTCCAGAACCAGAAGGATAGAGGAGTTGGTGCGGTAAAGGCTTGATACATACTAAATAAGCCAAAAGCTAGTCCTATGATACTTCCCACTATAGGACCCTCAATAATAGCACCTATAATCACAGGTAAATGCATTATGGTAGCTTTTACTCCATTAGGTAAAGGAATGAATCCTAACCCTGAAATACCTAAAAAGATAGTTACTCCAGATAGCATGCCCACTACTGCCATCTGCCTAGTATTAAGATGAATTGGATTTTTCAATTCTCTTTCCATAAAAAAAACCTCCGTTCTTATTCCAAAAGGATATAATTCGGGCAAACCTTGGAAAATTTTAATGTTCGGTTTCATAAGAATACCGACAATGTAATTTTAGCATGTTATATAAATAAATCAATATTTTATAAAAATTTATTTTAAACTTTATGTAGCAAAATAATTAATTTTTTTAGTTGTTTTAAGTCATACTATAATGTATTAATGAATAAATTCATGGAGGGGAATTAAAATGAATGAAGGAGAAGTTATAAAAAAGCAACAAATTTTTAATGAAATTGAAAGACATCTTCTTAACGATGAAAAACCTTCAATTTTTCTAAAGGAATTTTTCATGGAGAATAAGGATAATTTTATATATCCCTTTACCATGATAAGTGATTTACAAGATGTGCCACAGGAACCAAAGCATCATCCAGAGGGCAATGTATTAGTTCATGTAATGATGGTGGTAGATGAAGCAGCAAGAAGAAGATCCCTAAGTAAAGAAAAAGATATTCTCATGTGGTCTTCCCTACTTCATGACATAGGGAAAAAACCTACTACTAAAAAAAGAAAAAATAGATGGACTTCTTATGATCATGATAAAGTAGGGGCAAAAATGGTGATGGAGTTTTTTAATGCTTTAAACTGCACAAAGGAAAAGCTCATTAAAGGTGTTTCTTCTATGACTAGGTGGCATATGCAGGCATTATTTGTAATTAATGACCTTCCTTTTGCAAGTATAGGCGAAATGATAGAAGAAATAGATATAGAAGAACTCTCATTGTTAACCATAAGCGATAGATTAGGAAGAGGAAAGCTTAACCCTTCTGAAAAAGATAAAATAGTTCATGATGTAAACTTTTTTTTGGAAAAGGTTTCAGAGATTAGCGGTTATAAATATAAGAAAATCCATTAAGGATAGTAATATGTTATTATGGATAGAACCATTAAAAATACTAACATAAATGCTATAATCAATAATCTCTTCAATTTATCAAAAAGGTTTTTTTTAATTATCTTACCAGTGTAATATGAACCTAAAGATGGGGGGAAGCTGCTATAGCTAACATAAATGAATTCATATTCACAGGTTAATATGCCCACCTTGTCTTTTTGTATTTCCATTACTATACCTTCTTTATTCATCATAATCCTCCTCTAAACTTCGAAGAAAAGATTTTATATAGATATATTTATCTCGTTGAAGTATTAATATTAAGGCAGTAATATATATTTTCCATTTTTTTATAACCCTTTTCTTAGTGCCATATCTTAATGATATTAACTTTACATTTAGAAGCTTATTATCATTTATTGATGAGGTAATAACATCATCTTTTACTAAAGCATAAGCTAAATCTAACAGAACTTCCTTTGTGTATGTATTATTAGGTGAATAGGAAACCAAATCTTTAAAGGTTATATTAAAAGAAGCCAGTTCTTCTTTTAATTCGATGATCTCTTTTCTCATATCTATTTCTTTATTCATACTTCTAATATTCATACTGTTACCCATAAGTTTACCTCTTTATAAGTTATACTTGTAAATAAAAGTATAACTTATATTACCATTAAAGGGAATTGTTTCTTTTATAAATATAACCCCATAATTAATCAAAATATACTATAATAATACAAAGTTATAATAATACGTAATATTGTTAATTTGTTTTTAGTATGATAAATTAATAATATTAATAAGGAAAACAAATCATATTAAGAAGGTGAGCTAATGACTGTTTACTTTGATAACAGCGCTACCACAAAACCTTTTAGAGAAGTTATAGATGTTATGATAGATATAATGGAAAATAATTATGCTAATTCTTCTTCCATACATAGATTAGGACTAAAGGCCTATGAAGAACTACAAAAATCTAGAAGGATTTTGGGTAAAGTGATAAACTGCTCTGAGGATGAGATTGTATTTACTTCTGGTGGCAGTGAAAGCAATAACTTTATTTTAAATTCCATGGCTAAGCCTGGTGTCCACATTATAACTACAAAAATAGAACATGCCAGCATAATAGAAAGCTGTAGGTTTCTTGAAGAAGTTGGAGTTAAATTAACATATCTGTCTGTGGATTCTTTAGGTAACATAAACTTAGAAGAACTTGAAAAATCTATTAATAAAGAAACTGTTTTAGTGAGCATAATGCATGTTAATAATGAAATAGGCAGCCTACAGAATCTAAAAGAGATTTCAAGTATAATAAAGTCTAGAAGCAGCAGAGCTAAATTTCACGTGGATGCCGTACAAAGCTTTGGAAAGTTAAGTATTGATGTAAAAGATCTTAATATAGATTTTTTGTCTGCTAGTGCCCACAAGATACATGGTCCAAAGGGAATAGGACTATGCTATATAAAAAAGAATATACATCCAAAGCCTTTGATTCATGGAGGAGCCCAAGAAGCAGGATTAAGAGCTGGCACTGTAAATGTACCTGCTGCTTCAGGTTTTGCAGTGGCTGCTGGTATTATGCATAAAAATATAGACAGCAATTATAACAAGGTCTGGGGCATAAAAGAATATTTTATTGAAAAACTAAAAGAAGTTCCAGAGGCCAAGGTTAATAGTCCTCTTAAGGAAAGTTTTTCTCCTTATATATTAAATGTTCAATTTAAGGATGTTAGGGGAGAAATACTGCTAAGAATGCTTGAGGATAAAGAGATATATGCTTCTGCTGGAGCTGCCTGTTCTTCTAAAAGCTCTAAGGATAGCCATGTACTTAAAGCGCTAGGACTTAATCATGAAGATGTATTAAGCTCTTTAAGATTTAGTTTTAACCCTTATAATACTACAGAAGAAGTGGATATAGTTATAGAGGAACTAAAAAAATCTCTAATATTTTTAAGGAGAATGAAAAAATGAGAAAACTTATATTGATTAAGTATGCTTCAGAAATATTTCTGAAAGGGCTTAATAGAAACAAATTTGAGAAAAAATTAAAAGATAATATTAGAAATGTTTTAAAAGGAATGGAATATGAATTTTTTATAGATCAAAACAGATGGTTTATTTATGGGGAAAACATAGATGAATTAGCTAACAGGGTTAAGGGTGTATTTGGAATCAAAGAAATATGTATTGTAAATGAAATTGAAGCTAACATGGATTTAATAAAAGAAACTGCCTTAAATTTATATAATGAAGTTAATCCAATAGATTTTAAAATAGAAACCAATAGAGCAAACAAGGACTTTCCTTTAAAATCTATTGATGTAAGTAGAGAAGTTGGAGCTTACATACTTCAAAATACAGAAAATGCTAAAGTCAATGTGGTTAAACCTCAATGTAAAATAATAGTGGAAATAAGGAAAAAAGCTTATGTATATACTGAATACAACAAGATAAATGCTGTAGGAGGACTTCCTTATGGCATGAATGGAAGTACTATGCTAATGTTATCAGGAGGAATAGATTCACCTGTAGCAGGGTATATGATGGCTAGAAGAGGGGTAGAGCTTTCTTGTGTTTATTATCACAGCCACCCATATACTAGTGAAAGAGCTAAGGATAAGGTTATAGATTTGGCTAAGATACTTTCAAGTTACACTGGTAAAATAAAGATGTATGTGATTCCTTTTACTGAAATTCAAATGGAGATTATGGAAAAGTGCAGAGAAGATGAGCTTACTATAATAATGAGAAGATTCATGATGCATGTAGCCTGTAAGTTAGCAGATAAGTATGATATTAACTCTGTAACCACAGGAGAAAGCATAGGTCAGGTGGCAAGTCAGACTATGGAAGGGTTAATAGTTAGTAATGATGCGGCAGATAGACCTGTATTTAGGCCATTAATAGCCTTTGATAAAAATGATATTATGGATATTTCAAGAGAAATTGGAACTTATGAAACCTCTATATTGCCTTATGAGGATTGCTGCACTATATTTACCCCAAAACATCCTAAAACTAAGCCAAGATTGAAGGAGATACTAAACTCTGAAGCTAAGCTGGATGTTAATGCATTAATAGATAGGGCAATTGAAGGTGTAGAAGAATACAATTTATAAATAAATAAGTAAGAAGTAAGAGGTATAGTTAATTTAAAAAAAACTCTGTGAGTTTTATCCTTAACTCTTAGCTCTTACCTCTTACTTCTTACCTAAACTCTTACCTAAACTCATATTTTTAATGAAGCAGTCTTGAAAACCTTAACATCATTAGTTATGATTATGTTATGACTAAATTTTATGGAGGTATGATGTGAAAAAGATTGTTAGTTTATTTTTAGGAGTATTCATAAGCATAACACTTTTTTTTGGCTGTGATACGCAACCGGTTGCACAAAGCACTAAGGACTATAATGGAAGGGTATTTTATGAGGTTTTTGTAAGAGCTTTTAATGATAGTGATGGAGATGGTATTGGTGACATAAATGGGGTTACTGAAGAGCTTGATTATATGAAAGAAATGGGAATAGAGGGAATATGGCTAATGCCTATTAATAAATCGCCTAGTTATCATGGATATGATGTAATAGACTATTATGCTATCAATGAAGATTACGGTACTATGGAGGACTTTAAAAGACTATTAGATGAGGCCCATAAGAGAGGGATTATGGTAATAATGGATATGGTAATTAATCATACCAGTTCAAAGAATTCTTGGTTTATGGATGCTTCTTCTAATGAAAATAGTAAATATAGAGATTGGTATTTATGGACTAAAGATGAAAATAAGGCTATGGAATCTTCTCCTATGGGAGGGGACAATCCGTGGATTAAAAATGCTCATAAAGAAGAATATTATTATGCTTTATTTTGGAAGGAGATGCCAGATCTAAACTTCCATAATAATGAAGTTAAGGATGAGATGAAAAAAATTGCTAAGTATTATCTAGATATGGGAGTGGATGGCTTTAGACTGGATGCTGCAAAGTGGATTTATAATGATGCAGGCAGCAACTTAAAATGGTGGAAAGAATATGATGATTATGTTAAAAGCGTTAATCCTAAGGCGGTATTAGTAGGGGAAGTCTGGGATAATATATTTGCTATGAGTCCCTATCAAAATGTTTTAGATAGTTTTTTTAATTTTTCTGCAGGAGAAGAGATAATTAAATCTGTTAGCGAATCTTCCTTTAATGGATTAGCTTCAAACTTAAAGGATAATTATGAATTATTAACAGAAGAAAACAAAGATTTTGTACCTGCACCTTTTCTAACAAATCATGATCAAAATAGGGTGATGAGTATTTTAAATGATGAGAGAAAACTAAAGGAAGCAGCAGCTATATATTTAACACTTCCAGGCACACCTTATGTATATTATGGTGAAGAATTAGGAATGACAGGAGAGAAACCTGACGAGAGGATAAGGGAGCCTTTTATTTGGGACAGTAAGGATGACTCTAAAAATACAAAGTGGATAGATTCTATCAATGACAAGGAAAAAGTAGGATATAACTTACAAAAAGATGATAAAAATTCCATTTATAGCTTTTATAAAGATATAATTAACCTTAGAAAGAATAATGATGTTTTAAAATATGGAGATATTATACCTGTAGAAAACAAAGAATCAAAAGTATTTATAATGGGTAGGAAATATGCGAAAGAAACAGCTTTTGTTATAATTAATTCCACGGATGCTGAGGCAAATATAACATTGGAAGAAGGTAATTATAAAGTTCTGTATTCCAATGGAAGAAAAGATAAAAAAATTAAAACCAAGAGTACGTTAAATTTAAAACCACAAGAGATATTAATTATAAAAAAATAGCGGAGGCTTCTCCGCTATTTTATTTGGATATCTCATTTATTTCTGATACTACCCAAGTGTTATTCTTTTCATCATAAGATAATATACTTTGAAAGGATAATGACTCAGGCCGGGATAATAAAGGGAAGCCCCATAGATTTTTTTGTTTATCGTACTCTAAGTTAACTATAGCATTAGATTTAAATAAGCCATTTTCCATTTTAATAGCTATAGCATTTTGCTCCCACTGTATATTTTTCATCTTATAAGAGTCTTTGATTATCAAAGCAGAATTTTTATATTTATTAAATATTGGTTTTACTATTTTCTCCGAGGAATGCTTTATTAAGGATATATCATTTTTATTCAGTGCCATAAAAAAACTTTCATAGAATTCTTTATATATTTCTTCTAAAGATTTTCTTAAATCCTCAGTAAGTGGGTTAATATCCAGTCTTATCTCAGGTAGATCCGTTATATTTTTTTTATCACTTATAACTTCTCCCCAGGGGAAATTCTTCTTTGCATAAACATAGGACTGGCTATTCATAGGTACAGGTCCTATATTTTTAAATTCATTAACAGTTAAATTTGTAGATTTTTCATTAATAAACACTTCTGAATCGGTAAAATTGCTTTGTATGGTTAATTTTAGGGCAGGAGGTGAAAGAGAAAAAGGCACTAAGCCATAAAGAAGCTGTATAGGCTTATCCACTTCGCTGCTACCAAATTCGTTGGATAATAAAACTTTTACATCATACTTTCCTGGTATAAAAGGACCCAGCTTTTCACTATAACCATCTTCATTGCTAGTGGCATAAAGGCGGTTATTTATAAATACTTTGCTATCTTTAAAGCTGGTTGAAAATGAAATATAAACTGGCTGAAGTTCTATTTTCCAATGTTTAAATAGCCCCTTTTTTATAAAACGCATTTTTGCCATTTCTCCATCACCTTGTGCTTCTGAAGTCTTAAGGGAGTCTATAAGGGCTTTTTTTCTATTATCACCGGAATTTAAATATTCTACAAAAGGTCTAATATTATCCTCTGTAACTTTAATATTGTTATCATTAAATACTAAATACTTAGATATATTTTTAGCATTATTATTTATTAGAGCTTTTTCAAAATTGTTTATAGTATAGTTTTTATTGGAATTTAAAATTCCTAGGTAAAAACCAAATGTAGCAATAATTACTATAAATAACACAAAAATTATTAAGTATTTTAAATAAGGGTATTTAATTATATGATTTTTTATTTTAAAATAAAAGTTATGTAAATATTCTTTTATATTCTTCAAAGTCATCTTCCTTTCTCAACTATTAAAAACATTATATCAAAAAGCTTATGGTAAATTAATATAAATAATAAAGACTAAATAAAAAATTATCCTTGAATATAATTATATACTTTGGTATAAGTAATCTAGGATGTTTATTCGATGGCTAACCTCCCCTAATACCCCCACTTCTTTAAAGGGTGGGTTAATAGGCGCTAAGCTCCTGGATAAGGTCTTCTAAGCCTCAGCTGGAGTAAGTATTCCTTTTAAGTAAGTCCGTCTGGAGCTAAGAATCACTTGATCAATAAACTTAAATAAGTTTGTATAATTTTAATTTAAATCTTATTAAGGCTATATGAAAAGAGGAATGAAATTGGAAAAAGACATAAACACAAATAAACTAAAACTATATGGTTTTAACAATTTAACCAAATCTTTAAGTTTTAATATATATGATATTTGTTATACAAAGAGCGAGGAAGATAGAAAGAGATATATTGAGTATATTGATGAGCAGTATAATTCTGAAAGGCTTACTAAAATACTTACTGACGTTACCAACATAATTGGAGCAAGTGTACTAAATATTGCCAAGCAGGATTATGACCCACAGGGAGCCAGCGTTACACTACTTATTTCTGAAGAAGAGGTGCCTCTCTATGTAATAGACCCATCCTGTAATAGAGGTATTATTACCCCTACTAGAGAAAACGTGGTGGCCCATTTAGACAAAAGCCATGTAACGGTACACACTTATCCTGAAAGCCATCCTCAAAACAATATCAGCACCTTTAGAGTTGATATTGATGTTTCTACTTGTGGTACCATATCACCATTAAAAGCCTTAAATTATCTTATAGGCTCTTTTGATTCCGATATAATAACCATAGATTATAGAGTTAGGGGTTTTACTAGAGATATAGATGGTAAAAAACATTTTATAGATCATGATATTAATTCTATACAAAACTTTATAGCAGAGGATACCAAATCAAAGTATAATCTCATTGATATGAATATATATCAATCCAATATATTTCATACAAAAATGAAGGTTAAGGAATTAGATCTACCTAACTATTTATTTGAGCTTAAAGAAGAAGATCTTTCCTTAAAAGAGTATGAAGAGATTGTGGAAAAATTAGACATTGAAATGACTGAAATATTTTATGGCATTAACGTAATTTAATAATTGAATATAACAATAATAAAAGATCCCCTTCATATGAAGGGGATCTTTCGGTAAATATTAAGGAATTGATTTATGGTAAATATTATAAGGGTTAACTAATTAATTAAATATTCAATATTTATATAAATATTCTAACATCTTTAGTGGAAGTCTGCAATAATTTTTGAAATTTTCTTGTGAAAATATAATCTGATAATAAAATTACACGCATACAGTAAATGCGTGCAATTTTTAAAGTTTAAACTTACTTTGTATAGCAAAATAATTCTTAATTTATTTTAATATGCATATGTATAAGTAAAATATATTTGGTGATTTTATTTATGTATATTAATAAAAAATTTTTAATAATAGTTGTTTTTTTATTCTTTATTCTTATACTATTGATTTCTTATATGGGATGTGACATTAGACCTAAACCTTCAGATGTAAGGGATAATGTTTGGAACTATTCAAAAGATAGCGTAAATGAGGTTTACAAAAGCTTAGATAAATTTAAGGATTTTAAACCCGTAGTATCTCATGGCATGGTTACCTTTAATGATGTAGAGAAGGAGCCCCTGCTAATAAATTCAAAAACTCAAAAGAAATTAACTAAAATGAATTCAGATCTTATAAATGTTATAGGAAATAATGATAATGAATTAACACAGGCAGAGGCTAATTTAATATCTAGTACCTTGGAGCTTATAAAGGCTTATTACAAGCTGGACTTTTTAATAAAACAGTATAATTTATCATGTCTGCAAATAAAGTCTGGTATAGAATTTGAAGAAGGAAATGATAAGAACTTAAGAAAAAAAAGAGAAGAAATTATTAAATGCTTAGAAGATATAAAAGTACTTAGCAACATATTTAAAGAATTGTATAATATTAAATTTGATAATAGCATCAACGATGTTATAGATAAAATTAATAGTTTTAAATAGATAAATTAAGTAATTTACTTTAAAAAAAAACGTATTTGCCCTATAATAATTATTAGTATATATACTGGTAAATTTAAATTTTCTAGTATATAATATTAAAACAAAAATAAAGTGGTAAATATGGAGGTTTTTATGAATATTGAAAGATTATCAAAAATGACTACAGAGGGAAGAAACCCTAATACTATGAATATAGATAGTGTAAGTACCTTGGAAATGGTTAGAATAATTAATGAAGAAGATAAAAAGGTTGCTGAGGCTGTAGGTAATGTTAAAGAAGATATAGCTAAAGGAATAGATATTATTGCGGAAAGGCTTTTAAAAGGTGGACGACTAATATATATGGGGGCTGGTACCAGTGGAAGACTAGGTATTTTAGATGCCTCTGAATGTCCACCTACATATGGGGTTGATTTTGAGCTTGTTCAAGGCCTTATTGCTGGAGGTCACACAGCTATATTTAAAGCTGTAGAAGGCGCAGAAGATGACAAGGAACTAGGGAAAAATGATCTTAAAGCAAAGAACCTAACAGAAAATGATGTGGTTTGTGGCATTGCAGCCTCCGGAAGGACTCCTTATGTAATTGGAGGCATGGAATATGCAAAAGAAATAGGTGCAGCAGTTTTATGCGTTACCATGAATGATGAAAGTGAAATGGCAAAGATAGCACATTGCCCAATATCAGTAGTGGTAGGTCCAGAGGTGGTAATGGGATCTACAAGAATGAAATCTGGTACAGCGCAAAAGCTAGTGTTAAATATGCTATCTACAGGAGCTATGATTAAGCTTGGTAAAGTTTATGGTAATCTTATGGTGGATGTTCAGCCTTCTAACGAGAAGCTAAGAGTTAGAGCAAAAAGGATTGTGATGTTAGCCACTGACATAGATGAAAACAAAGCTGAAGAGATACTAAAAGAAACAGATTACAATGTTAAGTTAGCTATATTTATGTTAGAAAGCGGTTTAAACAAAGAAAAAGCTAATAAGATATTAAATGAAAATAAAGGATATATAGCCAAAGCCTTAGAACAAATTAAGTAATGATACATTTTAAAAGTCAGCTTTATGCTGGCTTTTTTTATTTTATATGTAAGGTAATCTTTTGTGTCAAGAAATCGTATACATTTTAAAGAGGAAATATGAGGAGTGTATTAAATGAATAAAAAGATTAGGATTGTTGCATCTTTATTGTTTCTATTATTTATTTTCTCCGCTTGTAGTAAAAAATCAGACGCTTCCCCTGGAGCAGCAAAAAATAGTTCCATGGATAAGTCAAAACAAGAACTTAGTATTAAAGACGGTTCTGTAGCTTCTACAGAAAATAAAAATGCTGAGAATTCTAAAGAAAAGCCTTTACAGGATAGTGCAAGAAAAGTTATCAAAAGAGCAAGTCTTACAGTGGAAACCGTGGGCTATGATGAAACTTTAAATGGAATAGCTAACTTATCTGAAACTATGGGAGGATACATTGAAAATTCTGACCTTATGGGAAAAGGATATGGTAATACCAATTTTCAAAGTAGAAGAGCACATTTTACCATAAGGGTTCCAAAAAAGAACTTTGATGAATTTTTAAACAAAATATCCACCATAAGTAATATACTTCAAAAGCAAGTAAATGGAGAAGACATAACAAGTCAATATATCGATACAGAAGCTAGGCTTAAAACCCTAAATGTTAGAGAAGAAAGGGTGCTAGAGTTATTAAAAAAAGCTACAAAACTTGAAGATGTACTTCAACTGGAAAAAGAACTTTCAAATATAAGGTATGAAATAGAAAACTTAACTGGCAGCCTAAAGAAAATGGATAATTTAGTAGAACTCACCACCGTAAATATAGAAGTCATAGAAGTATCCCAAATAACCAAAGTAGAAGGTATGCCAAAATCCATATGGCAAAAAACAGCTCTTGTATTTAAACAATCCCTAAATTCTCTAGGAACAATACTACAAGGACTATACCTATTTATAATAGGATTAATACCATATTTAGTAATCATAATACCAATAGGGTTTATCGTTTATAAGGTATATAGGAAGAAGAGCAAAAAGTAATTCAGAAATTTAAAATTCTTCATCAATTTAAAATTCACAATTTAGAATTGAATGAAGGAAAAAATTCCTGTTGAAATTTTAAATTTAATATATAAAAAAACTCCACAGAAGTTTTTTTATAAGCATCAAAAAGGAAACTCTTGGCGGAGTTTCTTTTTTTATATATTCAAAGAAACTCTGTGAGTTTCTTCCTTCATTTTAAATTCTCAATTTTAAATTCTCAATTTTTTTACAAATTTTTTATATTTTACGACAAATTTATAGTATAATGGAGTTGGGTGATTATGCCATAAAAAGTTTAAAATAAGGGGAAATATATTATGAGTAAAAAATATTTATCCATAATGGTAGCATCAATTATATTATGCACACAGATAAGCGTGGTACAAGCTGCGCCAGATTACATAGAGGACAAGCAAAAAAACATTGAGCAGAATAAAGAGAAGATGAAGCAGCTGGAAGGGCAAAAGAATGAGGTTAATAATAATAAAAATGCAGTAAAAAGTGAAATAGATATAGTTAATAATGAGTTGGAAGAAAAAGCTTCGCAAATTGCAGCTTCAGAAACAAAAATAAATCAGATTCAGTCTAAAATTAACGAAATGCAAAATAAGATAGACGTCATTCAAGATAATATTAATACCACAGAAAATAAAATAAATGAAATTAAAAAGAATATCGAAGAAAAAGAAGCTGAAAAAAAGAGTAAAGAAGAGCTCTTAGGTAAAAGATTAAGAAGTATGTATAAAAATAATCCTTATGATGAATTTTTACTTATACTTTTGAATAGCAAAAACTTAGGAGATCTTATTTCAAGAGCAGCCACTATTAGCAGAATAGTAGAAACGGATATGTCTTTAATTAATAAAGTAAAAAGTATACAGCTAGAGTTAGATAAAGATAAGGAACTCCTGAGTAAAAAAGTAGAGGATTTAAATGCACAAAAATCTCAGGTTTCCATGGAGCAAAATAGTGTACAAGCTACTAAATTGGATTTATTAAATGAGAAGAAAGTTTTAGATGTTAAAGCCAAGGAGCTTAAAACAATAGAAAATGAGAAACAATCTAAGTACAATTCATTAAACAATGAAGAAAAGAAACTTCAAAAAGAAATTTCTTCTTTAGATAATATTAATGATGAGCTTCAAAAGCAGATGGATAAATTCATAAATGAATTAAATGAAAAAAGGGAAAAAGAGGAGAATGCTAATAAGGAGAAACCACCTATAGAAAAACCCACTTCCCCTGATAAAAATAGTGGATTTATACGTCCTACTAATGGAATATTAACCTCACCCTTTGGTATGAGAATGCACCCTGTTTATAATGAAATGAGAATGCATAAAGGTATAGATTTAGCTTCTCCAAAAGGCACACCCATTAAAGCCTCTAAGTCTGGGGTAGTAGATTTTGCAGGGGTAATGAGTGGATACGGAAATGTAGTTATAGTTAATCATGGCAATGGGTATCAAACTTTATATGCACATTGCAATTCCTTGTTGGTATCAAGAAATCAATCAGTTAATCAGGGACAAGTTATTGCTACTGTAGGAAATACCGGAGTAGGAACAGGAGATCACCTTCATTTTGAGGTAAGAATAAACGGAGATGCAGTAAACCCATTAAATTATATAAAATAAAAGTATAAATACCCATGTAAATGCATAGAATTTAGATGATGTTTTTACATGGGTTATTTTTTAAAAAATATTGTGTTGAAATTTACTCTATGGTAAATTAGGGTTAAGGATGTGATAAAAATGTATAATGAAAAGTCTTTGCTCAAGGATACGCCGGAATATGAAGATTATTCTGATAATATATATCGTGAAAAAGGTAAGTGTTGTGGTAATGGAGGAGGATGCTGCAAAAAGCAAAATAATAGTCTGGGAAAGGACGGTACTATTAAGCTTAAATTACCATCTGAAAATTAATTAGGTGGTATTTTATCCATGAGCTTAGCGCTCCTAATCCCCTCACTTCTTCAAATGGCGGAATAATGAGCGCTAAGCTCATGGATAAGTTCTTCTAAGCTTCAGATGGAGGCGTATTCCTTTTAAGCAAACTTCATATGAAGCTAAGAATCACTTTATTGTATGTACTTTATTGCGTGTACTTTGCTTAAATAAATTTAGTAATAATATATTTGCAAAAATAGTTACTAAATCATATAACTTTACGTTATAATATATAATAGTGCAAAATTTAAAGCTAGGAGGGATATAACGTGGGTAAGCCTAGTATTTTTAGTAAGGAATACGAAAGAAGAAAAAAACAAAGAAGAAAGAGAATAGCTTTCCTAGTTCTTCTCATAGTAATTGCATCCTTTAGTTTATTATACTGGAGTCCTGTTTCTAAATTCTTTACTGAAAGTCAATTATATAAAGAGTTACAAGCAAAATATAAGGATAATCAGAATACTACGGTAACAGAGAATAATGAAAATAAGAGCTCTTTATCTAGCAATAAAGACAAAGATAATGAAAGTGAAAAGAAAGTTGAAGAGAAGGTTGAAGAGAAGTATTTTGAAATAAAGCTTCCAGATGGAACCAATGCTAGAGCTGTGTATGAGCAGAGTGATTCTATCATTAAATTTAAATTTTTAACTGGAAATGATAAAGCCTCTTTTGATATAAGCCCATCGGGAAGAAAGATGATAATATTAGATGGAACTACTCAAGATATGCTTGAACTATCTGTGGATAACTCAGTTAAAGATTTAACTTACAAATTTTACACCACCAAAAATAAGTCTAAGATATATAAAGATAAGACACTTTCTAAGAATCCTCAATTTATATGGCATGGAACTCCAAAGTATATTAGTGAGGATAACATAGCTTATATAAGCTTAATGCCTTGGTTTAAAACAGATAAATATATTTGGATGGTAGATAGTAAGACCAATACTCATACCTATATAAAAAATATCAGCGGTAAGGAGATAATATTTGGCAATATCACTGATAAAGGTTTAGAAGTTACCGTGGATGGTGCTAAAAAGACCATAAGCCCGGATGGAAAAGTGCTTTAGTGGAGTAAAAATTAACAATAATCTTCTATAAAATAAAATAAGTTTAATAATATTTGAAAATAAATCAAGTATTGTGATATAATAACGTAGTTAGTAAATTTTATTGCTTATTAACTTAACGGATTTAGGAGGAGTCTTATAATGAACGTAAAAATGCAAAAAATAGAGACAAATGTTGTTGAATTAGAAATAACAGTGGAAGCACAAAAATTTGGTGAAGCATTAAAAAAATCATATAATAAAAATGCAAGAAATTTTAATGTGCCAGGATTTAGAAAAGGTAAAGTTCCAATGAATATGGTAAAGCAATATTATGGTATAGGAGTACTTTATGAAGATGCCATTAATTTTGCTATAGAAGAAACATATCCTAAAGCACTAGATGAAAGTTCAGTTAAACCTGTAGATTATCCACAAATTGATATAGTAGAAGTAGAAGAAGGAAAAGATTTTATCTACAAGGCTAAAGTAGTAGTAGTACCAGAAGTTGAATTAGGTGAATACAAAAACGTAGAAGTGAAAAAAGTAGCTTATGAAGTATCAGAAGAAGATGTTGAAAAACAATTAAATGCTATGAGTGAAAAAAATGCAAGAGTAGAAGTTAAGTCTGAAGGCTCAGTAGAAAAAGGAAATATTGCTGTTATAGACTTTAAAGGATTTATAGATGGAGTTGCATTTGAAGGTGGAGAAGGAAAAGATTATCCACTAGAAATAGGTTCAGGAACATTTATTGGTGATTTTGAAGATCAATTAGTTGGCGTAAAAGTAAATGAAATGAAAAATATCTCCGTTTCTTTCCCTGAAAATTATGGAAAAGAAGACCTAAACGGAAAACCTGCCACTTTTGAAGTTACTGTAAAAGAGATAAAAGTTAAAGAGCTTCCAGCATTAGATGATGAATTTGCTCAAGAAGTTTCTGAGTTTGATACGTTAGAAGAATTAAAAAATGATATTAGAAGTAAAATAAGTGAATCCAATGATTTAAGAGCAAAGAGAGAATTCGAAGAAAACCTTATAAATACAGTAGTGGACAATGCAAAAGTTGAAATACCAGAAGTTATGGTAACTAAAGAAGTAGATGCAATGTTAAAAGATCTAGAGTCAAGACTACAATATCAAGGTTTAGATCTTCAGTCATATTATGAATTCACTAATAATACTGAAGAAAAAATGAGAGACTATATGAAAGAAAATGCTGAAAGAAAGGTTAAAACAGACCTTGTTTTAGATAAAATAGCAAAAGCAGAAAATATTGAAGCTGAGGACGAAGAATTAAAAGCTAAAGCTTTAGAGCTTGCTAAGCAATATAGTGATAAAGAACCAGAAAAAATGGCAGATCTTTTGCTTAAAGCTCAAGAGCAAGTGATAAAATTAGATGTAGTAACAGAAAAAACTATAAAAATACTAGTTGAAAATGCTAATATAATAGAGTAATATATTCATCATAGTGATTGCCAGAAATGTTTCTGGCAATTATTTTACAATTAATTTAGAGATTTAGCATTAACAAAATGCAACTTTTTATATATAATTTAAGTATAAATACTTATATTTATATATAGAATAATTCATGTGGTGTTAATTGTTTCAATTTTAAGGAGGGAGTTTTATGAGTTTAGTACCAGTAGTTGTTGAGCAAACTAATAGAGGAGAAAGATCTTATGATATATTCTCTAGATTATTAAAAGATAGAATAATAATGCTCAGTGGAGAAATAAATGACGTAACTGCTAATTTAGTAGTATCACAATTGCTATTCTTAGAAAGCGAGGATCCTGATAAGGATATTTATATTTATATAAACAGCCCAGGTGGATCTATTACATCAGGTATGGCTATTTACGATACCATGCAGTATATAAAGCCAGATGTAAGCACTATATGCATCGGCATGGCTGCTTCCATGGGATCTTTCCTTTTGACAGCAGGTACAAAGGGGAAAAGGTATGCTTTACCAAATAGTGAAATTATGATTCATCAGCCTCTAGGAGGCTTCCAAGGTCAAGCTACAGATATAGATATCCATGCAAGAAGAATTTTAAGAACTAAAGAAACACTTAATAAGATTTTAAGTGAAAAAACAGGAGTACCACTAGAGAAGATAAATAAAGATGTTGAAAGAGATTATTTCATGACTGCGGCAGAAGCTAAAGAATATGGTTTAATAGACAAAGTAATTGAAAAAAATACCGTGGTAAATCCTAAGGAAAAATCTGAATAGATATTATTCTAAACCCTGAGTGAGGTGTATTTAATGGCAAAATATGACGATAAAAAGCAGCTCAAATGTTCCTTTTGTGGTAAAAACCAAGATCAAGTTAGAAGATTAATTGCTGGCCCAGGGGTTTATATTTGTGATGAGTGTATTGAATTATGTTCTGAGATCATAGCAGATGAATTTGAAGAATCACTACAATTTGATTCAGCTACCCTGCCAAAGCCTTCAGAAATTAAGAACTATTTAGATCAATACGTCATAGGACAGGACAATGCAAAGAAGTCTTTAGCAGTAGCTGTCTATAATCATTACAAACGTATCAACTCTAACGATGATGATTCAGATGTGGAACTTCAAAAGAGTAATATATTACTTTTAGGTCCCACTGGTTCTGGTAAGACACTTTTAGCACAGACTTTAGCAAAATTTTTAAACGTGCCTTTTGCTATTGCAGATGCTACTACATTAACTGAAGCTGGTTATGTAGGAGAAGATGTGGAAAATATACTTTTAAAGCTTATTCAAAATTCTGATTATGATATTGAAAGAGCGGAAAAAGGAATAATATATATAGATGAGATCGATAAGATAGCAAGAAAGTCTGAAAATCCATCTATAACTAGGGATGTTTCTGGAGAAGGTGTACAGCAAGCATTGCTTAAAATACTTGAGGGAACCACAGCTTCTGTGCCACCACAAGGCGGAAGAAAGCATCCACATCAAGAGTTTATTCAAATAAACACTACTAATATATTATTTATTTGTGGTGGAGCTTTTGATGGCATTGACAAGATAATTGAAAAGAGAACAAGAAAGAGCACTATTGGTTTTGGAGCAGAAATACAATCTAAAAACGAAAAGGATATTGGTAAAATACTAAATGATATAATGCCTGGAGATCTTTTAAAGTATGGATTAATTCCAGAATTTGTTGGCAGACTTCCTATAGTAGTAACCTTAGAATCCTTAGGTAGGGATGTATTAGTAAATATATTAAGCGAACCCAAAAATGCTTTAGTTAAACAATATAAAAAATTGTTTGAATTAGAAAATGTAGAGCTAGAGTTTACTAAAGAAGCTTTAGAAACTATAGCAGATGAAGCTATAGAGAGAAACACTGGCGCTAGAGGGCTAAGAGCTATTATTGAAGACATAATGAGAGATATTATGTTTGAGGTTCCATCTAATGAAGAAATAGTAAAAATAATAGTGAATAAAGATACTATTACTACTAAAAAGCCTGAAATAATTGCTACGGAAGGCGAAAAAAGACCTCAATTAAAGCCTAAGAAAACAAAAAAGAAAAAAGGCATTGAAAGTGCATAAACATTAAAATAATAAGTTTTAACTGCTGATGGAAAAATTTCTATCAGCAGTTTTTTTCTAAATAATTATTATATGCTAAATATTAGAATATAATACTGGTAAGTTGTTCATAATAAAAGCTATAGAATTATGGAAATGAAGGGAGGATTGCATTTATACTTAAATGCAAAATATTATGACAAATTTTCTATTAATACTTATATTAGTTTTTATTATAATAATAGGTTTAAACACCTTTAATGCCTCAAAATCACAGCAGAACAGTAAAATTGTTATAGATAGAGAAAATAAAAAAGAGATGGAAAATCTTAAAAAAATGAGAAGCATCAGCCTCACTGAACCTCTCACTGAAAAAAGCAGACCATCTTCCTTTAAGGAAATCATCGGTCAGGAAAAAGGGATATTAGCTTTGAAAGCTGCAATTTGTGGACCAAATCCACAGCATGTAATAATTTATGGTCCTCCTGGCATAGGGAAGACAGCTGCAGCTCGTTTAGTTTTAGAAGAAGCTAAAAAGTCAGCGAACTCACCCTTTAGGCAAAATGCTAAATTTGTAGAGATAGATGCAACTACTGTAAGATTTGATGACAGGGGTATTGCAGATCCTCTTATAGGCTCTGTTCATGATCCTATTTATCAAGGGGCAGGTTCATTAGGTATAGCTGGCATACCCCAGCCTAAACCAGGGGCAGTTACTAAGGCTCACGGAGGAATCTTATTTATGGATGAAATAGGAGAATTACACCCTATTGAACTTAATAAACTCTTAAAAGTACTAGAGGATAGAAAGGTATTTTTAGACAGTTCTTATTATAGTTCTGAAGATCCTAATATGCCGCCTTATATTAAAGAAGTCTTTGATAACGGCTTGCCAGCAGATTTTAGACTTATTGGTGCTACCACTAGAAGCCCGGAAGAAATAGCTCCAGCTATAAGGTCTAGATGTGTTGAAATATTTTTTAGAGCTTTAACAGAAGAAGAAATTAAAATTATAGCTACTAATTCCATAAATAAAATTAATTTAAAAATTGAAGATATGGCTTTAGAGCTTGTAAGCAGGTACTGCACCAATGGTAGAGAAGTAGTAAATTTAATACAATTATGTTCAGGTATGGCCATAAATGAAAAACGAGAAAAAATAACCACTGAAGATGTGGAATGGGTAGTGGAAAATGGCCAATACACACCTAGGTTGGAAAAAAAGATACCTATAGAGCCTCAGATTGGATGCGTAAACGGTCTTGCAGTATATGGAGCCAATATGGGAACTATAATGGAAATAGAGGCTAGTTCGAGAAAAGTAAAATATAGAAAAGGTATGTTAAAGGTTACTGGAATAATAGAAGAAGAGGTTATAACTAGCTCGAATAAAAGAGTAAAAAGAAAAGGAACGGCATATTGTTCTGTAGAAAATGTTATAACTGTGTTAGAACATAACTTTAACTTAAACTGTAAAGAATATGACATACACTTAAATTTTCCAGGTGGTATACCTATAGATGGGCCTTCAGCGGGAATAGCTATAGCTTGCGCCATATACAGCTCAATTAGTAAAATACCCATTGATAATAAAGTGGCAATGACGGGAGAAATATCCCTTCAAGGAAGTGTTAAGGCTATTGGAGGTATAACAGCTAAAATATTGGCAGCTAAGAAAGCTGGGGTTACCCAAGTCATAATCCCAAAAGAGAACTATCAAGAATCCTTTAAATTAGAAAAAGATATAACTATAATACCTGTAGAGGACATAAAGGAGGTATTAAGGTTAGCACTTATTTCAGAGAGCATGAGTAAAAAAGACTTTGAATTAAAATCAGGTTCTAATATACTTTCTGCTCAAGCATTAACTAGGGAAATAAACTTGTAATATCATTATAAATACAAGGGAAATTTCTGTTAATACTCCGATTTTTAATGTATTATAGTAATAAGCATAATATTGAAATAGTCATTATCAATATAATATTGAAAATTGAGGTTATTATGTGTATACTAAATTAGTCTAATATACGCTGAAAATAAAAATGCTTATAATAGTTATACAAAATTAAAGAGGGGGAGAAATATGAAAAAAGAAATTAAAGTTCTTCCTTTGATTCCTTTAAGGGGTATTACAATATTTCCTTACATGGTTTTACACTTTGATGTTGGAAGAGAAAAATCCATAGCTGCATTAGAAGAAGCTATGTTAAATAATGCTGAAATATTTTTATCTGCACAAAAAGATGCTAAAACAGAGGAACCAAAAGAAGAAGATATATATAATGTAGGAACCTTATGTTCAATTAAACAACTTTTGAAGTTGCCAGGAGACACTGTAAGGGTACTAGTAGAGGGGATAAAAAGGGGAAGGATAAATGAGTTTTTAGAAACTGAAAACTGTATAAAAGCTTCTGTGGAGCTGGAAGAAAGCGAAAACATTCAAGAAACTGTAAAATATGAAGCATTAATTAGACAATTAAAAAATAGTTTTGATGAATATATTGCTTTATCAGGCACTGCACAGTTAGAGACCTTTATGGAAATAGATGATATTGAAGATGGCGGAAGACTGGCTGATACCATAGCTTCATTTCTTTTATTAAATCAAAACTCTCGTCAAGAACTCCTTGAAGCCTTTAACATAGAAGAGAGAATTGAAAAGTTATTGGTAATATTAAGCAGAGAAATTGAAATATTGAAAGTTGAAAAAAAGATTGGAAGCAAAGTAAAAAGAAAAATAGATAAGGTTCAAAAAGAATATTATTTAAGAGAACAACTAAAAGCAATACAGGAAGAGCTGGGAGAAGAAGATGAAGATCAAAAAGATTTAAAATTATATAAAGAAAAGATAACTAAAGCAAAACTTCCAAAGGAAGCTAAGGAAAGAGCTCTTTATGAATTAGAAAGATTGAAAACTAGCGGTGCATATTCCGCAGAGGGAGGTATTATTAAAACCTATTTAGATTGGGTGATAGATCTTCCGTGGAATAAGGAAACAAAGGATAACCTGGATATTAAAAAGGCTAGAGAAGTATTAGAAGCGGATCATTATGGGCTTAAAGATGTAAAGGATAGAATCATAGAATTTTTAGCTGTAAAAAAGATAAGTAATTCTTTGAAAAGTCCTATTTTATGCTTAGTTGGCCCTCCTGGAGTGGGTAAGACCTCTATAGCAAAATCTGTAGCTAGGGCACTTAATAGAAACTTTGTTAGGATGTCTTTAGGTGGAGTAAGGGATGAAGCTGAAATTCGAGGTCATAGAAGAACCTACGTAGGGTCAATACCTGGTAGGATAATATATGGAATGAAACAAGCTAAATCTAAAAATCCATTATTCTTATTAGATGAAATTGATAAGATGAGTAGCGATTTTAAGGGTGATCCAGCAGATGCCTTACTAGAAGTTCTTGATGCGGAGCAAAATAACACCTTTAGAGATCATTATTTAGAATTAGAGATGGATCTATCAAAGGTAATGTTTATTACCACAGCAAACACTTTAGATACTATTCCGAGGCCCTTATTAGATAGGATGGAAGTTATAGAGGTTTCTGGCTATACCTATGAAGAAAAATTGAATATTGCCAAAAATCATCTTATACCAAAAACATTAAAAGAACACAACGTGATAGATAAAATAACATTTCAAGATGGAGCAATAATGTCACTTATAGAAGGTTATACCAGAGAATCAGGAGTTAGAAATCTTGAAAGACAGCTCTCTAGTGTGGTGAGAAAGGCCATTGCAGATATGTTAGAAAAGGATAAAGAGAAAGCTGTTATAAATGCAGGAAGCATAAACAAATACTTGGGAGCTGCATATTTTTCTTACGATAAAGTGGAAAAAGAAGATAAGATAGGAGTAGTTACAGGTATGGCTTGGACAGCTTATGGTGGAGATACTCTTCCAGTAGAGGTATCTATTATGGATGGAAGCGGAAAGCTGGAGCTCACAGGAAAGCTAGGAGATGTTATGAAAGAATCCGCTAGAACCGGATATAGCTATGTTCGTTCTAATGCTTCTAAATACTTTATAGATCCTGAATTCTATAAAAAGAAAGATATTCATATTCATGTTCCTGAGGGAGCGGTGCCTAAAGATGGTCCTTCAGCTGGAATCACTATGGTAACTGCTATGGTTTCATCCCTTTCAGGAAAGAAAGTTAAACATAATGTAGCAATGACTGGAGAAATAACCTTAACAGGCAGGGTATTGCCTATAGGTGGATTAAAAGAAAAGACTTTGGCCGCTTTTAGAGCAGGGATAGACACTTTGATAATACCTAAAGACAATGAAAAGGATATTGATAAGATACCAAAATCTATAAAGTCAAAACTTAAGTTTATTGCCACTGATAATATTAACGACGTAATAAAAAATGCATTGGTAGGTGATAACTAAATGATTATTAAAACATCAGAATTTGTAACCTCAGCGGTTAAAAGAGATCAGTATCCTGAGGATGGAAGACATGAAATTGCATTTGTTGGACGATCCAACGTAGGGAAATCCTCCATTATAAATGCCATCACCAACAGAAGGCACTTGGCTAAGGTTAGCTCTACACCTGGGAAAACAAGATTAATAAATTTTTTCATTATTAATGAAGATTTTTATTTAGTGGATTTACCTGGGTATGGATATGCTAAGGTTTCAAAAAAAGAAAAAGCTAGTTGGGGAGGTATTATTGAAAATTACTTAAACAACAGAAATCAATTAAAAAGAGTTATACTTTTAGTTGATTGCAGGCATAAACCCACTGAAGATGATATATTGATGTATAAGTGGATTAGGCACTATGGTTATGAAGTTATGGTTGTGGCTACAAAAAGTGATAAATTATCAAAAAATGATTTAAAGAAGAGTGAAAAAGTTATCAGAGAAACCTTAGAACTTAATAAAAGTGATAACTTGTTGTTTTTCTCTTCACTTAAAAAAGAGAATAAAGAAGATTTAATTAACACATTGTTTGAAGGTATTTAATAAAAAGATTTTAAGCATATTACTGTTTGTATTACAGTAGTATGCTTTTTTTGTGTCAAATTATTGATGAGAGAATAGTATATAATATAAAACTTAAAGAAAAGTTAATTTATAGGAAAGGAGGAAGTAAAGTGGATATAAACAAACTATTAGGCGAATTAACTGGCTCTCTCCATGATGAAGGTACACCAGGATTCACGAAAGGGCTTCTAGATGGGATTGGCGGCAAGAATAATAGTATATTTTTTATAATAATACTATTGATTCTCTTCTCGGGGTTTGGCGGTGGCAATAATTGCTGCTGCAATGATAACTTTGATGATTGTTGCGATCCTTGCAGAAGGAGAAGAAGAAGAAAACACCATAAACGTCGCAGAGATGACTGTTGCTGTGAAGACTTTGACGACTGCTGCTGCAGAGGAAATTTTGGAGGCGGATTCTGCGGAGGCGGATTTGGATGTAGTCCAATATTAATCATTCTCATAATCATATTTTTACTATGTAACAAGAGAAATGATAATAGATGTCATGAAACACCACATGCAGTAGTTAGCTTTGAAGAAGAAGACTAGAAGAAAAACTTTAATAAACTAAAATTTATTAGCTAAAAAACTTTCTAAACAATAAATATTAAAACCATGGCCCAGGAAGGGGGGTTTAAAATGTCAAGAGGAAAATGTTGTAATAGTTTTGATGTATGTACCATACTTCCGCTGCTTATTATATTAGGGAAGACTCGTATACTTGAAGATAATAATGCCTTTGTTCTATTGTTACTTTTCTGGCTTTGCGGTGGAGTAGATGCTAATCCATTATGTGGATGTAGAAAACGCAGAAATAGATGCTGCTAAAAGTAATA
The DNA here is from genome assembly GCF_900142075.1 of Clostridium amylolyticum. Taxonomy (GTDB): domain Bacteria; phylum Bacillota; class Clostridia; order Clostridiales; family Clostridiaceae; genus Clostridium_AA; species Clostridium_AA amylolyticum. The sequence continues at coordinate 64,287 of NZ_FQZO01000009.1, read as the reverse complement.
AACTAAAAAAAGCTTAAGAAATAAAATTTAAAAAACTTTGATTTACATTTGAGAAAGGAGGGTATAAAATGAGGAACTGTTGCAGATCTTTTGATGTATGTACCATTCTTCCTTTATTAATAATACTGAGCAAGTCAGGCTTATTAAAGGATGATAATACCTTCATACTAATACTATTATTCTGGTTATGTGGTGGAGTTAATGCGTTCCCAAGGTGTGGATGCTAATATTAACTAAACTAGAATGATGTTTTGGAGGGCTTAGGCCCTCCAATAAAAAAATATTCTTACATACTATTTTATAGGAGGATAGCTTATGGCAAAACGTAAAGGCAGAAGGGAAGATGATAGAAGTCCCCAAGGTTTTGATACAAATCAATTAATGAGCATGCTAGGAAATGTAGATTTAAATCAGCTTTCATCATTACTTGGTTCCCTTAACACCAATGGATTTAATATAAATAATATGAATTTAGATGGAATTAAAAATCAAAATAATCAAGTGGTGGAAGGTAGAACCTCTGATAAAGACAATACAGTACAGCTTCTTAATTCATTGAAATCATTTGTACCCCCAAATAAGGTTAAAATGGTAGATAAAATAATAGATATGTACTTATCTGGTGAGTTTGATGAATAAGTAAATTTACAATTGAGAATTTAGAATTTAAAATGAAGGAAGAAACTCCTAGCGCAGTTTCTTTAAACTAGTACAAAGCAAAAAACTCCTTAGGGAGTTTTTTTGTTTTGAATTATTTTATTTTTTCATATATTCAAAGAAACTCTTCGAGTTTCCTCATTCATTCTCAATTCTAAATTTTAAATTCTCAATTATCAAATACCTCCTTGCTGTTTTTTTCTACTATCATATTACATTTTCCATCCAGCCATCCACCTTCTCTAATAATAACATTTTTTACGGTGATATCTCCTTTTACTTTTCCAGTACACTCTATAATAAGGGTATTTGCACAAATGATATTTCCATCTACATAGCCGCTAACAAAGGCATTACAGCAGGAAATATTGCCTTTTATTTTACAAGAAGCACCTATTATTAAGTCTTCCTGCCAATCAATATTTCCATCCATTAACCCATCTAGTTTTAATAAACCTTGTCCTTTTAAATTACCTTTAATTGAACATTTTTCTCCTATTAAAGTTTCAATTCTATCGTTTTTTAAATCTTTTTCAAACATTAATACCTCCAAAAAAATTATTTTTTAATGTATAAAGGTACTATCATAAGGCAATACTAAAAATGTAATAAGGAGCTAAGCTCCTATTCTGTTATAAAGCAATTTATAACAGTAAAAACCCCCATCCCCCTTTGGGCCGCACCAGCGGCCCTTTTATTTTTATCCCATAGCTAATATCCCATAATTCCACCACTTCTTTAAGTGGTAGAATAAGGGGTGCTAAGCTCCTGGATAAGTTCTTCTAAGCTTCAGCTGTAAGTATTCCTTTTAAGCAAACTCATCTAAAGCTAAGAATCACTTGATTAATAAAAAAATAATTACCTTAATAAAAATTTATTACATTTCCTATAATATATAAATGATATAATTTATCTTAATTAAATTATATGCACATATTAAAAACTAAATTCTATACACATATTAAAAACTAAATTCTATTCACCTTTGAAAACTTTGTTTTAATTAAATTCTATTGGACAATAATATATTTAATTAATTTACATACAATATATTTAATGAATTTATATTGTAAGGAGGGGTCAATTGTGAAAGGAAAGCAATATTTAGTTATACTAATTTCTTTTTTGTTTATTTTTATTTTTTCTGGATGTAAGAAAAACTCTTCAAATAAGAGCTCTTCTAATAAAAAATTAAACATATATGTTGATATAAAGGATGAAAAGACTAAAGAAGTATTTAAAATTATTATAGATGAATTTGAAAAGGAAAATAAAAATGTTGAATTAAACATAATGAATTCTATGTCAAAATCCAAGATTGATGAAGACATGGCCAAATCAGATAATATAGATATGGTGGTTATTAATAGAAATGTTATGCTTGAGCTTAAAGAGAAGGGAATTATAAGTGATTTATCATCAATATATGAAAAGGTAAATTTAAATCAAAAGTTTTATAGTGCTGTGTGTGCCTATGGAAAGATAGGAGATAAGTATTTCGGAATACCAGTAATACCCTATTCTTTGGAGATTATTTATAATAAGGAATCTATAAAGCAGTTTGGCATAAACAAACTTGATAATTTAAATGATACTGAAATGCTATTTAAACGTATGAAAGAAAAGAATTTAAAGATACCAGTTATATTAAATGAAGAATTAACCCCTAGCCTAGCAGTAGCAGGTTTTGTAGGTAATAATACCATTAATGTAGGTGAACTAGAAAAGTATTACGATGTAGGAAAAGAAAAATATAATAATATTACGTATATGCAAAACTTCTTTTCGGAATTAAATAACTTAGTTAAAGCTTCAGGTATAGATGATAAATTCTTTGAAAAAAAAGATACTTCTGCCATTAAGGATGTAGAAAAAGGGAGTGTCCCAGCTGCTATAGCTATGTCATATGTAAGTAAGGAGCTAAGAGATCTTCCATTAAACATTCTCAGTAGTTATAGCCTATCATCAGTAAAGGTCAACCCTCCAATAATAGTTAATGCTATAATATGTGCCTCTGCAAATTCTAAAAATCAAGAAGATATTAATAAGTTTTTAGAATTTATCATTGAAGATAGTGTACAAAAAAAAATTGCGGATGAAGGTTATATAACAGGAAACAGAGAAGCAAATAAGAATTTTCAAGGGTATTTGCAAAACATAATAAGCCATTTTGAAAATGCAAATGAAAATAACGTTTTATTTTTTTATAATCTACCTGAAAAAATGATATTGCCATTAAATAATGAAGTTGAGAAGGTTTTGGGTGGAAGTTACAGCAATGACCAGTGGAGAAAGGTTATTGAAAATACATATAAATAAGTGTATAAATAAAGCCTAAAAGGAAATGTTTCCTTTTAGGCTTTATTTAAGATCAACTAGTTACTAGTTATATCTTTTTGTTTTTTCTGACAATCACTGCAAATTCCGTAAAAGTATACTTTGTTAGAAATGATTTCATAATTTGAATTCTGTTTTGCAGTTTCATTTAGTTCTGTGAAGCATACTCCAGATAAATCATCTACTCTTGCACAAGACATACATTGTATGTGTGGATGACAAGATGAATTACCATCATATCTAAAATTACCTTCACCAACGTTGATTTCAGACACAAGACCAACTTCAACAAGAGTTTTAAGAGCTTTATACACTGTTGCAAGGCTCATTGTGGGATATTCAGGTTGAAGTGCTTTATATATAGTCTCCGCTGAAGGGTGCTCCATTGTTGATTGAAGATATTTATAGACTGCGATTCTTTGAGGAGTTAGTTTTAGTTTTTTTTCTCTAAAAATACTAGTAATCGTATCCATAAACACCATCCTTATTATTTAGTTAGCTATATTATATAATAAATATTATCAACTGTCAAAAATAATTTTCACAATCATAATAAAAAATTAACACATTTGTTATAATTTTAACTAAAAATCACATTACATGCTTGTAATGAGCTAAAGAATCTGATAAAATAGTAAATAAGTTGTTAAGGAATTAACAATAAAGCCCATGTTCATTTTTTGTTTGAAGAACAGACTTGCTGTTCTTTTTTTTTATCATAAAAATAAACAGGATAATCCTGTCTTATTTTTAGAAGATATCTTTAAAAGAAACCCTTAAGTAAGAGAGCATAATATTAATATATAAAACTCACACCTTTAGTAATAATACTATAAGACTTAAGTATAAAGCAATGTAAATATATTGAAATAATCATACTTAAAATTAAGTAAGTCAATTGCGAAATAACTTTCTTATGCAGGTGCTTTCTTTTCATTTATATATCTAATTAAAAAAGCACCGCTGCTAATAATTCTTATAATAGCTATAATAATTAAGGTAAGGATGATATTGGTTTTATTAAGTATATAATTTGAAATAAGGGGTCCTATGGTTAAAGTTATATTAGTAAAGGTATTATGAAGTCCTATAGAAATAAGCCTGTCTTTTTCTTCAGATACTTCTAGCAGTGAATTTAGTATTACTACGGTAGTACCAGCTGTAAAATACCCACTTATACTGCTGGTTAATGTTAATATCAATAAAGTAGGAGAAAGAACGTATAAAATAGGAGTTATACCCATACCTAGAGTTGCTATTACTACTGCTAAACTGTTACCTTTAGACTTAATAATTTTATTCCAGCTATTAAAACTTAATGCCATAACTAAATTAGAGGACACATTGATAAGGGTAAGCCAAAGTTCATCAGCTTTTAGATAGTTAATTTGATATATATTAAAAATAGACCAACCCATTTGCCAACTAAAATGAAATAGTATAGAACATATCAAAAAAATAATGTACTTTTTATTTTTTAGTATATCTTTTATGTTATTTTGTAAATTAAATGCTATTTTTGTAGCGTTGCAGTTACAATTTAAGGGTTTTAACTTAAAAAAGGTTATTATTTCAATAATTCCAATTACAAAGGATATAATAAAAAACATTACATACAAGTATATAGCACCTTTATTTGTGGATGAAAGCCTTAATATAAGTCCTAATAAGAACATTGCTCCTACTTGAGCAAAGGTGGAAAACTTATTTCTAAGGGAAATTGCGTCTGCTCTGTGTTCAGGGAGAAAAATATCTCCTGTAAAGCTTTGCAAGGATGATGCAGATATAGATTCAGGCAAGTTCATTAAGCTATAAAGAAAAACAAATATTATAGGTTGGAACTGTAAAGGTAAGAATATCACTAATGCAAATAGTAAATTAAATATTCTGCTGCTTATGAAAATGCCTCCCATGAGCTTTTGCTTATGAGAGCTGTTATTCATAATAATTAAGCCTGGTATAGTGGTAAATATAGCAATAAAGCCAGGTAGTGAGCTAATTAACGAATAATGAAGAGAATTACCCCCTAATCTATCTAAAAACTTTACAGCATAAGTTCTAGAGAGGGTAATCATAATGCTAAACAAAATACCATTATAGGTATAGTATTTTAAATTATTATCTATATGTTTTAACTTTTTTCCTAGCTTATTAGTTAAATTCATAAAAAAAATCCCCCATTTTATCCGATAGCTTAGCGCTCTTAATCCTCCCATTTATTCAATTGGTGGTATAATGAGCGCTAAGCTCCTGGATAAGTTCTTCTAAGCTTCAGCTGGAGAGATTATTCCTTTTAAGTAAGTCCATCTGAAGCTAAGAATCACTTGATAATCACTTTATATTATAATGCTGAGAATTTGCATAGTCAATTTAAGGGTACTGTACTTTAGTGATATAATAGTTTAATATCTAATTATATATAATAATATTAATTGCATTGTAGGAGGTAATATATATGAGTAAATATAAAGTTGGAGAGGAATTAATAATAGTTCATAATCCCAATGAAGAAAAGGAAAAGCTGAAAAGCTTAACAGGATTAAACTATGATGGTGATTATGCTCAAATATCCTGGGGGATAAAGATAATTAATGTAGAATATGAGAAACCTAATGTGATTTTAACATATAGAAATCATCAAGGTGATACCAATAAGGTCTTTGCTGTATGCAGAGATATTGCCAACTTTGACAATGAAAAGGTCTTAGAAAAAGCTTTATTAAAAGCATTTCAAAACGAAATAATCAATATTTCTGTGGAGAAGAACTCACCAATTAAATAATTTTTTAATTTTGGTTATAAAAGTTGAAGTTGTTATGGAGGGGTGAGAGGTGCAGTATTATGAAGTAGTGCTAAGAATTTTATTAGCGGTATTAATTGGTGGTGCTATAGGTTATGAAAGAGAATTTAACAACAGACCCGCTGGGCTAAGGACGCATATATTGGTTTGTTTAGGAGCTGCAGTTATTTCACTAATACAAGTATATAGTGTAGAAGAAGTAACTAACATGATATTAAAGCATCCTCAATTAGAAAGTGCATTCAAGGCTGACATAGGAAGAATGGGGGCACAAGTAGTAAGCGGAATAGGCTTTTTAGGTGCGGGAACAATAATGCATGAAAAGGGTTCCATTAAAGGCTTGACTACAGCTGCTAGTCTTTGGGTAGTAGGTTGTATTGGAATAGGTGTAGGTATGGGTTACTATATGCTTAGCTTAACCGCAGGGGCTTGTGCAGTGCTAATCCTAGTATCATTAAAGAAATTTGAAGAGAGATTTGTGGAAAAGCATAAAGTGATTAAATTCGAGATACTTTATACCAATAGAAATAATACATTGCAATACTTGGAGGATTATTTTACTAGAAAAGGTATAAAGGTAACACATATTGAGTATCCTGTGGAAGAAGATGATTTAACTGTAGAAGAAGAACTAGTAAAAAGGTGTTTGTACACTGTTCTTATACCAAGATATTTAAGTTCTACGGATATACTTTATAGCTTAACTAAAAATGAAAATATTATAAAAGCAAATATTATATAAGGGAACCTAAGAGAGGTTCCTTTATAATTTATTAAATTGTCACAAAATACTTTATTTTTTGTTAACTTTAAAATATAATGAATCTATGGTATATTATTGGAAATGTTATAAAGGGTGGAGGGGATGGAATATGAGTCAATGTCCTTTTTGGTCTAATAAAAAAGAAAAGGTTAATTGCTTTGAGGATTGTGTTTTTTATTCCAGAGAAGATGGGGATAGCTGTCCTTTTAAAATTTATCTTGAAAGTAGTAAAATGAACATAAAAGATATTATTGATTTTAATGTGGATGATGAAGAAGGGTTTGCATTTGCTCCTAACTGGTAAATATATTTTTAAGATGTAAAAAAGGTATTGGTTTAAACCAATACCTTTTTTTACTCTTTATATTTTTCAGAATACTTATGAAGCAATTCCTGTTTCATGTTCCAAAGATTATAAGATAGATCCACATAATAAGTGTGTGGGTTTTCAAACCTTAAAACTTCAGGCCATAACCTCTCAGTTTCATTTAAAGCAAATTCCCTTATGGACATTACATCGGGACTTTCATATACAGGTTTACCTTCTTTAAATATTTGAACCATAAGTTCTTTTGCATAATAGTTTGTAAGCTTCTTTTTCTTCCAAGTATATATAGGATCAAATAACTCAAGAGGCTTATTTTCATCAATGGTTTCTCCATTTAGTGTTATTAAATCCGCTACTGCTTTTTTGCTCTTCTTATCAAAGATTCTATAAATTTTCTTGAAACCTGGATTTGTTATCTTTTCTTCATTTTCACTAATTTTTATCTTAGGTATTATATGTCCAGATTCTTCTACTGCTACTAGTTTATACACACCACCAAATACAGGTTCAGAACGAGCAGTGATTAATCTTTCACCTACACCAAAACTGTCTACCGCGGCCCCTTGTGATAAAACATCAGTGATTATATGTTCGTCTAAAGAATTGGAAACCACAATCTTTACATCAGGATAACCCGCATCATCTAGCATTTTTCTACATTCTTTAGAAAGATAGGTAATATCTCCAGAATCTATTCTTACCCCCACAGGTCTTATGCCCATTGGTTTTAGAACTTCATCAAAAACCTTAATGGAATTAGGGATTCCTGACTTAAGTACATTATATGTATCTATTAGAAATACACAATTATCTGGATATATTTTTGCCCATGCCTTGAAAGCCTCATACTCAGTAGGATAAAGCTGTACCCAACTATGAGCCATAGTACCTACTGCAGGAATGTTAAACATTTCTTCAGCTATAGTGCATGCTGTAGAAGAACAACCTCCTATTACTGCTGCCCTAGCACCATATATAGCTCCATCATAACCTTGTGCTCTCCTAGAACCAAACTCCATAACAGGCCTGCCTTCAGCTGCTCTGCATATTCTGTTTGCCTTAGTAGCTATTAAAGTTTGATGGTTTATGGTTAAAAGTATCATGGTTTCTATAAACTGAGCCTGAATTACAGGTCCTCTTACAGAAACTAAGGGTTCGTTAGGAAAAACGGGGTTACCTTCCGGTATTGCCCACACATCGCAGCTAAACTTAAAATTATAAAGGTAATCTAAAAATTCTTCGGAAAAAGTATCTTTAGACCTTAAATATTCTATGTCTTTTTCAGTAAACTTTAGAGAACTTAAATATTCAATTAGCTGCTGTACCCCAGACATTATACAATAACCACCGCCATCAGGAACTCTCCTGAAGAACATATCAAAATATGCGATTTTATCTCCTACACCTACGTTGTAATAGCCATTTCCCATGGTGAGTTCGTAAAAATCCACCAGCATGGTAAGATTTCTTTCATTGGTAACATCAAAATTGGTTTTTTCCATTATTATTCTCCTCTATAAGTGAAATACCATAATAATATTGTAACCTCACAATAAAATTATTACAATATAGTTATTTTAGTCATATAATAAGTTAATAATCATATATATAGTATTTTACAAAAGGAGAAAAAAATGAGTGTTAATTTAGACAAGTGTCAACAAGCAGCGGTTAAAACTGAAAAAAATAAAGTTTTGGTAGTGGCGGCACCGGGATCGGGAAAAACCACTGTAATTATTAATAGGGTATACTATTTAATGAAATATAAAAAAATCAGCGGTGATAATATCATAGTAATTACCTTTACCAGGGCAGCTGCACAAAACATGAAAAAGAGATTTCAAAAACTTTGGGGTAATGACAAGCTTCCATTCTTTGGAACCTTTCATGCTTTATTTTATAAAATACTAAAAAGACATGTGGGAGATATAAAAATAATAGAACCTGGTATTACTTTTAGTATTATAAACAATACCCTCCTTGGTTACTTAGATGAGGTGGGGGAAGACAAAGTTAAAGAAGTGTTAAACAATATATCAGTTTTTAAATGCGGTGGCATGGATATAGAGTATTTTAATCCTTCTATAGACAAAGAGGTATTTATACATTGTAAAAATAATTATGAAAGTTATAAAAAGAAGAATAACCTATGGGATTTTGATGATATTCAGATAGAGACTAAAAGACTTTTTAACAGTAATACAGCCTTATTGGATAGTTATAGAAGGCTATTTAAGCACATCTTAGTAGATGAGTTCCAAGATTGTGATACTCTTCAAATAGAAATAATTAAAATGCTATCAAAAGAAAATACTCTTTTTGCTGTAGGTGACGAAGATCAATGTATCTATACCTTTAGAGGTTCTCAGCCAGAGTGTATGGTGGATTTTCAAAAGCATTTTAACCAAGGAGTAAAATACTTTTTAAACTATAATTATAGGAGTACAAATAATATAGTTGAAGGATCTAAGAGCTTAATAACCAATAATAAAAAAAGGTATGAGAAGGAGATAAAAGCGTATAGACAAGACTATGGTGAAATAAAGGTAAACTATGTTCTTAATGAGGCACTTCAAGCGGATGCTATAGCATCTTACATATATAATGAGAATTGTAAAGGGGTTAATTTTTCTCACCACGCTGTGCTTTTTAGAACCAATCAAGAAGCAAGAAGTTTAATAGATGCCTTTATAAGAAGAAAGATTCCATTTATTATGTTAGACAAGGAATATAATTTTTTTGAACATTTTATATGCAAGGATATACTGGCATATTTAAAGCTAAGCATAGATAATAAAGATAGAGATAGTTTTATTAGAATAATAAATAAACCCTTTAGATATATAAGTAAAAATAGTTTGCTGGAAGTTAAAAACTATACTTATTATTCAGATTGTTTTGAAATACTTAAAAGTAATAAAGATATGCCAGCTTTTCAAATTAAAAATTTAGATAATCTGCAAAAGGACATTGCGGCGTTAAATAAAACTTCTTTGCAAAGCGCTATTAATAGGATAATTATGGAGCTAGGATATTTGGATTATCTTAAAGAATATAGCGTAAAATATAAAGTGCCTTTTGAAGATTTACAGGAATTATTAGAGGATTTTATCCAATCTGCTGAAGAATATAAAAGCATAGTATCTTTTCTGGCTCATGTAGAAGTTTATACAGAAGAAGTGAGGAATAATGCGAGAAAAAGGGAAGGGGATTCTGTAATTATAAGCACCATACACGGGGTAAAAGGTATGGAGTTTAGCAGTGTCTTTATAATAAATTGCTGTGAGGAATTTATTCCTCATAGAAATAGTATGGACAATAATATAGAAGAAGAAAGAAGACTTTTTTATGTAGGGGTAACAAGAGCTATAAATAAACTAAATCTATATGTGCCTAAAAATATATTAGGTAAAAATAAAGAACCTTCACGATTTATAACAGAAAGTTCTTTTAGAGGATTAGCAGAGGCGGAAAATACTTTTAAAAAAGATGATTATATATGCCATAAGGCCTTTAATAAAGGTAAAATCCTAAAAATAGAAGATAATGTTATAGAAATAAGGTTTTCAGATGGTAATTGTAGAAAGTTTGATATGGATATTCTTGTGAAAAATGATTTGATAAAGAAAATATAGCTGAATTACAGCTTACATTGAAACATGTTTTTTAATAATATATAATTTTATTAGGCTCATGTTCAAAAGGATATGAGCTTTAAAGCTACATTTGAAATAACTTAAGGTTAAGAGGGGTTTTTATGATAAGTGATAATGAATATTTATTTGCTTTAGATATTGGAACTAGATCTGTAAAGGGAGTTTTGGGTAAGGTAGAAAATGAAAAGTTTAAAGTGATATGTGAAAAGATAATAGAGCATGAAGAAAGGGCTATGATAGATGGTCAGATTCATGATATTAATAAAGTAGCTCAGGTAGTTTTAAAAATAAAAAAATATATGGAAAGTAAAACAGGTATAATAATTAAAGAAGCTGCTATTGCGGCTGCAGGAAGGTTCTTAAAAACAGTATTATCTAAAAGTAGTATGGAGTTAGAAGAAAATAAAGAAATAAATAATGAAATAATAAGAGCTCTAGAGCTTTCTGCAGTATCTTTAGGGGAGACAACCATTAATAAAGATAATACTGGAAGATTATACTGCGTTGGATATAGTGTTAAAAATTATTATCTCAACGGTTATATAATTTCTAATTTAATAGGGCATAAAGGAGAAAATATAGAAGTTGAAGTTATAGCGACCTTTTTACCAAAGTCGGTGGTGGAAAGCCTTTACTCCGTTATGAATAAGGTAGACTTAAAGGTTATTAATATGACCTTGGAGCCTATAGCTGCCATGGAGGCAGTTATTCCAAAAAGGCTGAGGCTTTTAAATATCGCATTGGTGGACATAGGTGCTGGAACCTCGGATATAGCCATATCTAGTAATGCCTCCATAAGTGCTTTTGGTATGGTACCCAAAGCCGGGGACGAAATTACAGAAGTTTTGGCACAGTATTTAATGGTGGATTTTGCCATGGCAGAAGAAATCAAAAAAAAGTTAAACTTTAAAGAAAAAATAATATATACAGATGTACTAGGGCTTGAAAATGAAGTAGATCCCAGTGACTTAATGAAAGTAGTGTCTCCTATAATAATTAAAATCGCAGAAGAGGTAGGAAATAAGATTATAGAACTAAATAATGGAAAATCACCTGGAGCGGTGTTTTTAATCGGAGGAGGGTCTTATACACCTACTATTTCTGAAGTGCTTTCTAAAGTTTTAAATATTTCCCCTAAAAGGATAGCCATAAAAACTAGAGAAACTGTAGAAGATTGTATTTGTGAAGATCTATCCGCTGGAAGTATAGGGGTAACAGTGTTAGGAATAGCATTGTCCGCTTTGAAAAATATTGGAAAAGATTTTTTGAATATATATCTAAATAATAATATAATAAGTTTATTTAATACTAGAAATAATACTGTAAAAGATGTACTACTTAATGGTGGTATTAACCCTAAATTGCTAGTGTATAAAAACGGTAACAATATTAGATTTACATTAAATAATAATAAGAGAATAGCTTTTGGGGAGCTAGGGAAAAGCGCAGAAATTTATGTGAATGGTAAGCAGTCTACATTAGATACTTTAATTAAAAATGAAGATGATATTTCATTTATTTCTGCCAAAGATGGCCAGGATGCTTCTCCAAGAATATCAGAGTATATGGTAGAGTATGATTCTAAAATGGTTATATATAATGGCGAAAATATATATTTAGATCCTCATATAAATGTAAATGGCAAAGAGGAGGATATTAATTATGTGATTAAGCAAGGGGATATAATAGAAATAAACAATATAACCACTTTAAATGATTTCTTTAATATTTATATTAAAGATAGCAATTTACTAAATAGAATAAAAGTTAATGGTAATAAGTATACCCTTGAGTATAATATAAGAGAAGGAGACCATATTAGCTGTGAAGAAGTAGTTAATAAAGAAGAATACCATCAAATGAATAGTACAAAAAATATTTGTGATAATAATATAAGTGAAAAAACTATAAAAGTAACAGTTAATGATAATGAATGCATACTAAAGGGAAAGAACAGCTATATTTTTATAGATATATTTAATTATATAGATTTTGATTTATCCAGCGCAAAAGGGATAATTACCTTAGAGCTGAATGGTAAAAGTGCAAGTTATTATGATGAGTTAAAAGAAGGGGATAATATAAAAGTTTATTGGAAATAGTAAAGGAGATAATTTTTATGATAGATTTTATTAAAGAAGCAAAAAGTTTAGAGAATGAGCTTATAGAATTAAGAAGAGATTTTCATAGACATCCTGAACTAGGATTTGAGGAATACAGAACATCCTCAAAGATTAAGGAAATATTAAAATCTCAAGGAATTGAGTATAAAGAAGTGGCAAAGACAGGAATTTGTGCTATTATTAATGGCGAAGCAGAAGGAGTAGAACAAGGTAAAACCATCGCTTTAAGGGCAGATATGGATGCTCTTCCTCTTGTAGATAAAAAAGTATGTGACTATACTTCTACAGTGCCAGGTAAAATGCATGCCTGTGGTCATGATGCACATACTACTATATTATTAGGTGCAGCTAAGATATTAAATAATAACAAGGATAAGCTAAAGGGAAAGGTAAAACTTATTTTTGAACCTGCAGAAGAAACTGTAGGTGGTGCTAGATACATGATTAATGAAGGGGTTTTAGAAAATCCTAAGGTAGATGCCGTAATAGGACTACATGTATCAGAAGATGTAGAGTGCGGTAAAATATCCATAAAAACCGGAGTGGTAAATGCAGCTTCCAATCCTTTTACCTTAAAAATAAAGGGTAAGGGAGGGCATGGAGCTCATCCTGAAGCTACCATAGATCCAGTGGTGGCTGCAAGTCATTTTATAGTGGCTATACAAACCATAGTAAGCAGAGAAATACCTCCAGTGTATCCTGCGGTTATTACAGTGGGAAGCATTCAAGGAGGAACTGCTCAAAATATAATACCTGAAGAAGTAACCTTAAAAGGTATCATGAGAACATTAACTAATGAACACAGAAGTTATGTTAAAGAAAGATTTGTTGATATACTTGAAGGAATCTGCAAAAGCTTTAGGGTGTCCTATGATTTAGAAATTGAAGAAAGCTATCCTTGTCTTTACAACGATGATAATATGGTTTATAGAATGGAGAGCACTGCCAAAGATATAATAGGTAAAGATAATGTGTTAAAACAACAGTTTCCAAGCATGGGAGTGGAGAGCTTCGCGTATTTTTCCAATGAAAGGCCTTCGGTATTTTACTTTTTAGGGACTGCAAATGCACAAAGAGGAATAAATAACCCTGCCCATGGCAGCTATTTTGATATAGATGAAAATAGCCTTCATATAGGAGCTGCACTACAGGCAGCTGCAGCTTACAATTACCTTAAGGATAATACTAAAGATTAAAACTAATTAGAATAGGAGAGTTATTATGAATATTGAAATAGGATCCAATGAAGCAGGCCAAAGGTTAGATAAGTTTTTAAGAAAGCTTCTTAAAGATGTACCCCTTAGTGCAATTTATAAGGCATTAAGAAAAGGTGATGTAAAAATAAACGGAAGTAAAAAAAATGAAAAATATCAACTTCAGCTAGGGGATGAAGTGGTGATTAGAGATATCACCACCTCAAGAAAGAAAGAATATAATTTTCAAAAGGTAAATGCAGATCACTTAAAAATTACCTATGAAGATGAAAATATGCTTTTAGTGGAAAAGTGGCCAAATATCCTTGTGCACTCAGATAAAAAAGGCGGAGAACCCACTTTAACAGACTTTGTTTTAACTTATTTAAATGAAAAAGGAGATTATTTACCTGAAAAGGAAGTAACCTTTACCCCAGCATCTTGTAATAGATTAGATAGAAATACATCAGGTATTGTAATTTTTGGCAAGAACTTTGATTCATTAAAGATACTCAATGAAATGATTAGAGAAAGAAAAATAAAAAAATATTATATGGCTTTGGTAAAAGGTAAAATTAAACCTGGCATATATGAGGGATATATAAAAAAGGATGAAGCTAATAATGTATCAAAGATATATAATGATAATGTTAAAAACAGCAAAAAAATAGCCATGGACATAAATGTTATTCAAACTGATGGGCTATATTCTCTTATAGAAATTGAATTAATCACAGGGAGAAGCCATCAATTAAGAGCGCATTTATCACATTTAGGATATCCTATAATAGGTGATGCTAAGTATGGAGATAGTAAAGTTAATACCTTTTTTATAAATAAGTATGGATTGAATTATCAATTCTTATATGCATATAAGGTTATATTTAGAAATTGTGGAGAAAAGCTTGCATATCTAGAAAATAAGACTATTGCAGAAAGTCTTCCTCCAATATTTAAGAAAATAAAGAATGATGTGTTTAAAGTAGTGATTAGATAGGGAGAGGATTATGAAGAAACAATCTACCACTAGGGGGATGGCCATACTTTCAATAGCAGGCATAGTAGTAAAATTATTATCTTTGTTATATGTTCCATTATTGATATCTATAATTGATACCAATGGCTTTGGGGTTTACACTAATACCTATGCGGTATTTACCTGGGTTTATGCTATGACTAATATAGGAATGCAGCCAGCCATTGCAAAGTTAGTAGCAGAGCTAGATGAATCGGGTAATCCTAGAGATGCACTAAAAGCTTTTAAGATATCAAGAACTTTATTATTTATAGTAGGAACTGTAGCCACGATATTACTTATGGTCTTTGCAAAACCTATAAGTGTTGCTACAAAGAACCCAAGAGCTGTTTTATCTCTTATTACTTTAGCACCTACTATAGCTGTTACTTCTGTACTAGTGGCTTATAGAGGATATTTTCAAGGTAAAAATATTATAGCTCCCATTGGTGTGTCACAAGTTATAGAGCAATTTGCAAATGTAATCATAAGCTTAACTTTTGCATATGCATTAATGAAGGTAAGCCTTGAGGCTGGAGTAGCTGGGGGAACCATCGGTACCTCTGCGGGAGCCTTTATATCTATTATTTATATGATATACATATATAACTCAAAGAAGCTTTTTAAAATACCCAAGGGAGCACAAACAGCAGAGAGAAGATATAGCAGCAAATATTTAGTTAAAAAGGTTATTAAATATGGTATGCCCATAACACTAAGTGCTGGTCTTCAAAATTTTGGTACTGTAATTGATGCAACTAACGTAAGAACTAGATTATCCTTTGCTGGGTTTTCTGCGGATAATATAGATAAACTAGCGGGCTATTTAGGTCAATATCAAAACTTAGCTTATGTGCCCTTAGTATTTATTGTAGCTATAACTACCATAGTGCTTCCTGACATATCTAGAGCTGTGATAAATAAAAATAAAGAGACAATAAAAGAAAAGATTGGATTTGCCTTTAAACTAGGATTTATAATTACCATTCCTTCAGCGGTAGGACTAGCAGTTTTAAGTGAAAGTATATACAAATTATTATATTTTAGGGATACATATGGATTTAGGCTTATGATATATGGTTCTTTTATTATGGTTTTAATGGGTGTGGTTCAACTGCAAACCACCATACTTCAAAGCTTAAATAAGTTTTACATAGTAATATATACTCTTTTAGCTGGTTTAGCTGTTAAGATACTTTTAAACTATGCACTTATAGCAAATCCAGATATAAATATATATGGCGCAATTATAGGTGGTTATGTAGGGTATCTTATTACATTTTTATTAAATAGCATAATATTAAGAAAAACCATAAGAAAAAAAATAAGATATTTTTCACTGTTTATAGGGCCAGCTATTGCTTCTAGCTTAATGGGTTTAGTGGTGTTCTTTGTTAACAAATACACACTTTTAATATTAGGAGGAACAAGTCCTTCAAGGATGATTTATGGAATTGCCACTTTCTTGTCTATACTAATGGGAGTTTTAGTTTATGGATATGGATTGATACTTATAGGTATTATTACCAAGGCAGAGGTGCAAAACATGTCTCCAAGGCTGTATAACAAGATTCCTAACTTTGTAAAAAGTAGAATGAGATAATAAAAGAAAAGGTATACCTCTTAGAAATAATATTCTAAGAGGTATACCTTTTTAGCTAGAGGCTTTTTTGGTATAGTAAATAGAAAAAATAAAAAGAGAGAAGCCAAGAAAAATAATAATACAATTCTTTAGAACAAATAAATAATCTGGTATAAGTTTATTGCTAAGGTTTAAAAAATAGTAAATAAACATAGAAAAAAGAAAATAAATAAAAACATTGGTAAAAGATATTTTAAGTTCATAATATTTTTTAATTTCTACAATATTTACAATAACCGTTAATAAAGAAGTAATAATTAGGGTTATTCCATAGCCTAATATATTGATGTAAGAAATAGAAGTTAGAAAGAATAAAAGTATAATCTCAATTACAGAAATAATTACAGAATTTCTTAAAAGTATATTATGCTTACCAATACCGTTTAATATACCATAACTAGTTATAGAGGTGTAAAAAAGCGGAGCTGATAAAGAGGCAAACTTAATAAAGGTACCTAGATCATTTCTTTTAAATAGCATTATACCTAGTGAATTAGGTATGGTAGTACATATCATAATGGTACATATACCAAGAAGAAAAGAAAGTCTTAAAACGTCTTTTATCCTGTTTTCAGAGGAAGCATAGTCTTTCTTGCTAACGCTCTTTGATAAGTCGGGGATGAGTATTGTATTTATAGAGCCTATAATAACCATGGGAAAAAACACTATAACCATGGCCATACCTGTAAATTTACCTATAAGTGTCAATGCTGTGCTATAAGGTATACCAGAAGCTACTAGTCTCCTAGGTACTATCAAGGCTGAGGCTGTAGAGAGAATATTTGTAATAATGCCATTTATACAAAGGGGGATGGATATAATTAGTACATTAAATAATAATTGTGCTCTCCCTTCTGAGGGTTTTCTATAAAACAGTTTATTTTTCTTATCAATTTTATAATAAATATATAATAAGATGAGACTTATTAGTTCACCTAAGCATAGGGAGATGTAGGAAGCGGTTAAGCTTAAAGTCATAGAGCTTGTCCCGATTTTACTTAAAATTATAAGCACCACTGAGATTCTTATACCTTTTTCAAATATATCAATAATGGCTGGTATCATAACCTTTGATACTCCATAAAAATATCCTTTTAAAATATTGGAAAGGGTAATAAAAACCATAGCAGGGCAAATTATTTTTAATGCCATAGAAGTTCTGCTATCTTTTAATATGTTAAAACTTATAAAATCATTAGATACAAAAACCATAGATGCAATAAGAATAGACCATGCTAAATTAAATACTATGGTAGTTTTAATAGTCTTATATAAATTTCCATAATCCTTACTATCATTATAAATGGCAGATATTTTAGATATTGCAGCAAGCATTCCTGCTGACATTATACATATAAATAAATTATAAACAGGCATAACCAAATTATATAATCCCATTCCTTCTGCACCAAGGCTTCTAGAAAGAGTAACAGAAAAAATAAAGCTAAATATTCCAGTGGTGATGTTAGAAAGGGTTAGAATAAACGTGTTTTTATAAAAGTTATCTTTACCCATATAGGCCTCCTTAATTTTACTATCAATAAATAAGTATTCTAAAGGTCATGGGTATATTCTAATATCTATAAAGTAATGATGTGTTATATAGATATTTGTCACTTGTCAAGTGTCTGGAACCTAACATAAAAGTTTACAATTAATCACTAGACAAAAATAAATATTTGTGATAAAACTAAGAGAAAATGATAATGAGATTCAATTATAGTCTCCTAATAGATATTATAAAGATGTATTTCTTAGTATAAAAATATATTAAAGAAACATATTAATAATATAAAGTTGATGTAGACTATATTGAACGAAATTCTAAATGGAAGTGATAACCTATGACAAGAAGATTAGAATTTACTTATGGAAAGATGATAAGAGGAGCAATGATAGTGGTAAATCCAGTTAAAAAGATTGCTGTAAAAACTCACTGCATTGTTCATAAATTTATTAATATACAAGCAATTCAGATTCTTCATAATGATGGGTATGAAGAAGCTGCAGAGTTTTATAGGAAAAATGTTAAGGCTTTAAATGAAGGAGTAACTTGGGCAGATCAAGACTTTAAAAGTTCAAATCACTTTTATCATATAAAAAAGGAAAAGGGGTTATATGGTTTTTCCAATGCCTTGGCTGAGGCTAAAAAGTATCATAACATGGCTGGGAAATTTCTAAATGTAGAAGAAGATTTGACAAAATCAATGTTTTATTTAGGGGCTTCCTGCCATTTAATTCAAGATGCTACAGTACCCCATCACGTTAATAATAAATTGTTAAAAAAACATAGAAAATTTGAACTCTGGATAATAAGAAGACTTTTTAGCGACTATTCTTTTGCCATAGAAAGAGGAACCTTAAGATATGACAAAATAGATGATTATATCAAAAACAATGCTTTAGTAGCATTTGATACCCATGAAAAGTATGACAGCATAGTGGAACTGGAAGAGCGCTATTACAAAATATCAGAAGTTATATTAAAACAAGCTCAAATTACCACCGCTGGATTTTTGTTAGATTTTTATGAAAATTATGTAAAAAAGTATTATAAAAATTCCTCTATATAGAGGAGTTTTTTTCTTTGTGTAGAAGTTATTTAGTTAAGGGAAGATAAGGGGGATACAATATGGGTAATGGTGCTATTATCAATCTTGAAAGCTTTAGTTTTCAAGGGGATGTATTAGATATAAGCTATGACAATATGGGAATTATATATAATATTTTTAAGAGTAACGAAAGTTCTTCTGAGATAGACTATATAGATAATGGCGAAAAACACAAAATGGAGAAAAGTAGTTACGATAATGCTGTGATTTTTTTCTTTTTAAACTCTATGATGGGGAATAAGTCAAAAGTTATTTTTATAGAAGAAATATATGAATATCTAAAAGAAAAAGGTACGCTTTATATTTGGGATATTGATAAAAAGTTAAATATGAGTTATAAGAATAATATTAAGGTTATTTTACCCCAAGGAAATAGTAAAGAGTTCACTTTAAAAGATTATAATATATTTAAAGATTCATCACTTAAAAACACCATTAATATTTTAGAGCCATTTTTTGAATTAGAAGAGTATAAAGCTTGGGATGGAATATACTTCATAAGAGCTAAAAAGAAGGGAAGAGAACTAACTAATGCTAAAAGTATTACTAGTAGGAATAAACTCAAGATACATTCACAGCAACTTAGCAATAAGATATTTAAAGGAATATTCAAGAAATCTTAATTATGAAGGAATATTAAAGGAGTATAGTATTAATGATAGAGTAGAAAATATCCTTGAAGACATTATAATATCCTCCCCGGATATAGTAGCCTTTTCCTGTTATATATGGAATATTGAATATGTAACAAAGCTTACTGAATTAATTAAGAGAGTAAATCCTAATATAGAGATTTTATATGGAGGACCGGAAGTCTCCTATGATAGTATGGAAACTATGAGAGACCATAAGGTGGATTATGTTATTCAAGGAGAGGGAGAAGAGACCTTTAAAGAGTTTTTAAATGCTAAAATAGAAGGAAGCGCTTTAGATTCCATAAAAGGATTGTACTATAGACAAGAAGGAAAAATATTATATAACGGGGAAAGACCATTAATGGACATAAATAATATAGTATTTCCCTATGTATATGAAGAGAATATAGACAATAAGATAGTGTATTATGAAGCTTCAAGAGGATGTCCATTTAACTGCAAATATTGCCTTTCCTCTACCATGCACGGAGTAAGATTTTTAGATATTGAAAGGGTTAAAAAAGACTTAAAGTTTTTTATAGATTCAAAAGTCAAATTGGTTAAATTTGTAGATAGAACCTTTAACTGCAAACACGATTTTGCCATGAGTATATGGAGTTTTCTCATTGAACAAGATACTAATACTTGTTTTCATTTTGAAATCTCTGCGGATTTATTAAAAAAGGATGAAATTGAATTATTAAGAAAAGCAGCTAAAGGAAGATTTCAGTTTGAAGTAGGAGTTCAAACCACTAACAATACAATATTAAATAACATAAATAGATATGTGAACTTTAATGATATAAAGGAGAAGGTACTAGAACTAGAAAAAATAGATAATATTAAACAGCATCTAGACCTTATTGCGGGACTTCCAGGAGAGGATTATTCATCTTTTAAAAATTCCTTTAATGAGGTATTTAAAATAAAGCCTGAAGAAATACAACTTGGATTCTTAAAGCTTTTAAAAGGATCTTCCATGAGAGATGAGGCTGGAAAGTGGGGGATGGAATATTCACCTTATCCTCCATATGAAATTTTAAAAACCAATACTATGAGCTATTTTGAATTATTAGAGTTAAAAAAAATAGAAGCCATGGTAGATAAATATTATAATAGCAGAAAGTTTAATAATATAATTAAGTTTTTTATTGAAAAGTTTCCCACTCCTTTTGATTTTTTCTTAAGTTTAGGACAATTCTTTAATAAAAAAGGATATTTTGCAAGAAGTATTTCTAATACAGAATACTATAAAGTTTTTCTAGAATTTAACGAAGAAGTTTTAATAAGTAACAATTTATTAGAGATACAAGATATAATAAAGTTCGATTATCTTAGATTTAATAAAAAAAGAGGTATACCAGACTTTATAGTAAAAAAAATATCAAAAGAAGAAGAATCTCAAATTAAGACGATGTTTAGGGATAATCTAAAGATTAATGATATTTATATTGAAAAGTTTAGTATAGATATTATGAACTTTGTTATTAATAACGAAATAAAATATAAAGATACATATATAATATTTGATTTGAAAAATACAGATAATATAATTGATATTTTACATTTGGTTTAGCTAAAACGCTAAACCTTTAATGGTTTTTTTAATGTAAATATTAATATAAAGTGTAAAAGTTATATTAATCTCTAGTAAAAAGTTGAAAAATTTATAATAAGTAAGTATAATTATTGTAGTAAAAAGTATTTAATACTATATAAAGTATTAATTCATATTTTATTCATAGTTTTTTAATTATTGCGGTAAGGTGGTGAGATATGTGGCATTAGAAGCTATAAATGAAATTAGAAAGGCAGAAGAGGAAGCAGATTTGCTTATTAAAAATGCTCAGGAAGAAAGTCGAGAGATTATAAAGCAAGGAAATCTAAAGGCTGAAATGAGTTATGATGAAATAATAAAGTCTGCAAAATCACAGTCTGATAATTACTTTAAAAAAGCTGAGACAGAAGGTAATTTAGCATCCGAACCTATATTAAAATTAGGCAGAGAAGAGACAGAAGAATTATTAAATGTATCTCAGGAAAAGTTACAACAAGCAGTAAAATTAGTGGTTGAGAGGATAGTGAAAAATTATGGCCATAATTAACATGAATAAATTTACTTTGCTGGCCTTTGAATCACAAAAGGAAAACATTCTTAAAGAACTTCAGCTATTTGAAGGAGTACAATTTATAAATCTTCAGGATGAAGAATTTATAAAAAATCATGAAGAAATTCAAGATTTACATAAGGATTCTTTAGGAAGTAAGCATGCAGAGTATGAAGAGAATCTCTCAAAGTTAAGATTTTCTCTAGATTTAATCAATAATTACGTGCCTTCAAAATCTGGTTTATTGGCTCTATTGAACAATAAAAGAACTTTAAGCTATGAAGATTTAGATAAAATAGCATCTCAGATAAGCTGGGAAGACCATTGGAAAGAGTTAAGGAAGCTTGATGCCACCTTAAGTGAGCTGGCAAATGAAAAGAATAAGCTAGAAGGAGAAATACAGAGTCTTAGGACTTGGAGTAGCTTCGATGCTCCTTTTCAATATTTAAAAGAGCTTAAAAGTTCAGTTTATTTTATCGGATCTATATCAAAGCAATATGAAGTCAGGTTTATAAATGAATTTAATGAAAAGATTTCAGAAGGCTATTTGGAAATAGTAAATAGAGATAATCAAGACACTTACTTTTTCGTTTTAGGAAGTAAGCATCAAAGGGAAGCCATAGATGATATGCTTAAAAATTATGGTTTTACAAGTTTTACTTTAGCATATGATGGCAAACCTTCTGATGTCATTAAAGAATTTAGAACAAGAATTAATAACATTCATGAGGAAGAAATTAAAATAGGTAAAACTATAGAAGGTTTTAAGGATAAAGTAGAAGATCTTCAGCTAGTTTATGAATATTACAACAATATATTAACCCGTATGGAAGCTTCTAATAATTTCTTAAAGACCAATAATGTAGTAACTATAATTGGATGGGTGCCTACGGAAAATAATAGGGAGTTAGAGGAGCATATTAAAAAAGCTGTAGGTGAAGATTACCACTTAACCTTTGAAGAAGCTTCAGAGGAGGAGGTAGAAGATATTCCTATTAAGCTTAGAAACAATGCCTTTGCTTCTTCTTTTGAAAATATTGTGGAAATGTATAGTTTACCTCTATATAAAGAGGTGGATCCTACTCCAATATTATCGGTGTTTTACTTTATCTTCTTCGGTATGATGCTATCTGATGCAGGTTATGGTCTCATAATGGTCATCGTTTCAGCTATTGCTATGAAGATAATAAAAGATCCTGAAAAAAAGAAGAATTTTAAATTGTTTTTTTATGCAGGTATTTCTACAGTAATTTGGGGTGCCATTTATGGTGGTTGGTTCGGTGATCTGTTTAAAACTTATTTTGGTATAAATATACCTTATGTCATTGATCCACCTCAAAATATAACTCAGATACTTATTCTTTCTGTAATATTTGGACTTTTGCATATATATATAGGTCTTGGTATAAAGGCTTATACCCTTATTAGAAATGGTGACTGGAAAGATGCTATATATGATGTGGGGACTTGGTATGCTACCTTAACTGGAGCAATATTGATGTTTTTAGGTATTGGAGCATTAGGAAAAGTGTTACTAATTATAGGTTTAGTAGGTCTTCTTTTAACTCAAGGAAGAAGTTATCCTACCCTTGCTGGAAAGATAGGTTGGGGCATATATGGTGTTTATGGTATAACAAGCTATTTAGGTGATATAGTATCTTATTCAAGGCTATTAGCCTTAGGGCTTGCCACCGGTTTTATAGCTAATGCATTAAACTTAATAGTTAATTTAATTCCTAAACCTTATGGGTATATTGTAGCTCCATTACTCTTTATACCACTACACACTTTTAATCTTTTAGTAAATGCTTTAGGTTCCTATGTACATGCAGCTAGATTGCAGTACTTAGAATTCTTTAATAAGTTTTATGAAGGCGGCGGTAAAAAATTTATACCTTATAAGCTGTCTGATGAATATATAAAAATAACAAAATAGTTGGGAGGAAATATAAATGACATTTATTCAATGGTTAGTAGAAAACAACGGAGGATTAATATTTGCACTATTAGGTGCGGCTTTAGCCACAGGACTTGCAGGAATTGGATCTGCACAAGGTATTGGAATAGTTGGTGAAGCTGCTGCAGGGTTAATGACAGAGGAACCTGAGAAATTTGGTAAAACATTTATTCTAGTTGCACTTCCAGGTACACAAGGTTTATACGGATTTGTTATAACCCTTATGATTTTATTAAACGTAGGAATATTAGGTGGAAGTACACCAGACTTATATAAAGGTTGTGCATACTTTATGGCATCACTTCCAATAGCTTTAGCAGGTTGGAGATCAGCTATATCACAAGGAAAAGCTGCAGCTGCAGGAATCCAGATATTAGCTAAAAGACCTAATGATGTTATGAAAGGCGTTATCTACGCAGTTATGGTTGAGACATATGCTTTACTTGGTTTCGTTGCTTCCTTATTCATGGTATTAAACATAAAATAGTTTGGGGTGTTGCCTAAATGTCAAATTTAAATAATATTATAAATAAAATACTTGAAGATGCTAAAATCAAAAGTGAAGAAATAATAAAAAATGCCCATGAAGAGGAAGAAAAAGTTATAGCTAAAAAGATCCAAGAAGCAAAGGACTTAGAAAAAGAAATTTTAGATAGGGCTTCAAGAGAAAGCGCAACAAAAAAAGATAGGATAATATCTAATTCGGTGCTTAAAGTAAGAAATGAAAAGCTTGAAGCAAAGCAGAAGGTTATTGATGAAGTATTTCACAAGGCTATAGAAGAATTATCCCATATGCCTATAGAAACTTTTCATGAGTATTTAGTTTCAAAAATAAAAAGTATGGATATTGATGGAGATGAAACCTTAATATTAAGTAATGATTACTTAAAAGCTATGTTAGATAACAAAAATAAAACATTACAAAATGATTTTGTAGAAATGGTAAAAGAGAAATTGCATTTACAAGAAAATCAACCTGAGATAATAAGGAGTATAAATACAGAACTTATTGCTCAAGGCAAAAAAGGAAATATTAAATTAAGCGCTGAAGGAAGAAATTTTAAAGGCGGATTCATACTTGAGAAAAATGGTGTGGAAATCAACAATACCTTTGAAGCATTAGTAAGAAGTTTAAGGGATGAACTTGAGTATGATATAGCTAAAGTGCTTTTTAATTAAAGGAGGGATAACCTATGGATAAAATGATGTTCAATCAGGTAATCCCAAGACTCAGAGTCCTAGAAACAAGACTTTTGGATAAATCAAAGTTAGATAGAATGGTGGATTCAGATACACCTTTAGAAGCATTAAAGGTACTTCAGGAAAGTGAATATTCAATTCATCTTAATAATGTAAAAAGACCTGAAGACTATGAGGTTATGCTTAGCAGTGAGCTAAAAAGAGTATATGATATGTTCTATCAGATGATTCCAGTAAAATCAGTAGTGGACTTTATGAGTTTAAAATATGATTATCATAATTTAAAGGTAATTATTAAAGGAAAAATATTAGGTATAGATTTATCAAACCTTTTAATATCTGTAGGATCTATAGATGTTAATAAGCTTAAATACTATATAGAATCAGAATATTACAGGGATCTGAATCCTATAATGAGAAGGGCTGTGGAAAGCACTTTAGAAGACTATGCTGCAACTTCAGATCCTCAAAATATAGATATTATTCTTGATAGATACCTTTTTGAACACATGCATCAATTGGTAAAAGCCATGGATGATAAATCTATGGAGAAATATTTAGAAACTTTAATAGACTTAACTAATATAAAAACTCTTTTAAGAGTGAAGAGTCAGAATAAGAGCAGGGACTTTTTCAACGAAACTCTTATATCTGGAGGAAATCTAGATAATGAAAGACTAAACAATTTGTATGCAGATTCCGCGGAAAACCTTGCAGGAAGATTGTCTTTTACGGATTATGATAGTATTTTAAGAACTGGAATTGAAGAATATTTACGTACAGGATCCTTAGGAAGCCTGGAAAAAAATATGGATAATTTCATTATTAATTTTATGAAAAAAGCTAAATACATAACCTTTGGTGTAGAGCCTGTTATAGCATATATCTACGCTAAAGAAAATGAAATTAAGCTTATTAGGATAATAATGGTTGGAAAGTTAAACAACGTGCCTCCAGAAGTTATAAGAGAAAGGCTGCGTGATAATTATGCATAAGATAGGAGTAGTAGGAGATAAGGATTCAGTTCTTGCATTTAAAGCTTTAGGTATTGAGGTTTTTCCAGTAATAGAAAAAGAAGAAGCTAGAAAAACCGTCGATAAGTTAGCACTTACTGGATATGGTGTAATATTTGTTACAGAACAAGTAGCTAAGGATATAGAAGAAACCATTGAAAGATATAATAAACAGCTGCTTCCGGCTGTGATATTAATCCCTAGTAACCAGGGAACACTTAACATAGGAATGCAAAGAATAAGTGATAATGTTGAAAAAGCTGTGGGTGTAAACATATTATCAGACTAGTACCTGGTTATACAATATTTTATAAACACACAGATAGTTTTGAAAGGAAGGTAGGTTGGATAAATTGAAAACCGGTAGAATAATTAAAGTTTCAGGTCCATTGGTGGTTGCAGAAAATATGGATGAAGCTAATATATATGACGTTTGTAAGGTTGGAGCTCAAGGTCTTATCGGTGAAATCATCGAAATGAGAAATGACAGAGCATCTATTCAGGTATATGAAGAAACCTCTGGTATAGGACCTGGAGATCCAGTATATACCACAGGAGAGCCTTTAAGCGTTGAATTAGCACCAGGACTTATTGAATCCATGTTTGATGGTATCCAAAGACCCTTAGATAAGTATATGGAAGCTGCTAATAGTAGCTTTTTAAAAAAAGGTATAGAAATTAAGGCGCTAGATAGAGAAAAGAAGTGGGATTTTCAGCCTGTATTAAAGGAAGGAGATAAAGTATCTCCAGGTACCGTTATAGGTACTGTACAAGAAACCACTGTAGTTAATCATAAAATTATGATTCCTTATGGTATTGAAGGAACTGTTAAAGAAATCAAGTCCGGAGAATATACTATAGAGGAAACCATATGTACTGTGGAAACCAGTAATGGCTTAAAAGAAATAATCATGTTACAAAAATGGCCTGTAAGAAAAGGTAGACCATACAAAACCAAGCTAACCCCTGAGGAGCCTATGGTAACAGGTCAAAGGGTAATAGATACTTTCTTCCCAGTAGTAAAAGGTGGAGGAGCTGCTGTACCAGGTCCTTTCGGAGCAGGTAAAACAGTAGTTCAGCACCAGATTGCAAAATGGGGAGATACTGAAATTGTTGTTTATGTTGGTTGTGGTGAGCGTGGTAATGAGATGACTGACGTTCTTAATGAGTTTCCAGAGCTTAAAGACCCTAAAACTGGAGAATCATTGATGAAAAGAACAGTGCTTATAGCCAATACCTCTAATATGCCTGTGGCAGCTAGAGAAGCATCTATTTACACTGGTATAACCATAGCTGAGTATTTTAGAGATATGGGTTATTCCGTAGCTATTATGGCAGACTCCACTTCTAGATGGGCAGAAGCCCTTAGAGAAATGTCTGGTAGACTAGAAGAAATGCCAGGAGATGAAGGATACCCAGCATATCTTGGTTCTAGACTAGCAGAATTCTATGAAAGAGCTGGAAAAGTTGTATGCCTTGGTGAAGAAGGAAGAGAAGGAGCTGTTACAGCTATAGGAGCTGTATCTCCTCCAGGGGGAGATATATCAGAGCCGGTTTCCCAGGCAACTTTAAGAATAGTTAAGGTATTCTGGGGATTGGACTCACAGCTAGCTTATAAGAGGCATTTCCCATCTATTAACTGGCTAAACTCTTATTCATTATACTTAGATAGAATAGGCGAATGGATGAATAAGAATATTGCATCAGATTGGACTAAACTTCAAATTGAAGCCATGACACTGCTTCAAGAAGAAGCAAATTTAGAAGAAATAGTAAGACTTGTTGGTATAGATGCTCTGTCTGAAAAAGATAGACTTAAACTTGAAGTTGCAAAATCCTTAAGAGAAGACTATTTACAACAAAATGCTTTCCATGATGTAGATACATATGCATCATTAGATAAGCAGTATAAGATGTTAAAACTTATACTAGGCTTTCATAAAGAAGCAGAAAGAGCTCTTAAAACTGGAGTTTACCTAGAAAAGATCTTAGCTATGGAGGTTAGAGATAAAATAGCCAGAAGTAAATATATAGCTGAGAGTGAAATAAGCAGAATAGATGAAATTACTACTGAATTAACTTCAGAAGTTGATACACTCATCAGTGAAGGAGGAGTGCTTGATGCTTAAAGAATATAAAACAGTAACAGAAGTAGTTGGACCTTTGATGATCGTTGAAGGTGTTGAAGGAGTAAAATATAACGAACTTGTAGATATTGAACTTCAAAATGGAGAGATGAGAAGAGGTAGGGTACTAGAAGTTAACGGTACTAAAGCCATGGTTCAGATATTTGAAGGCTCATCAGGTATTAACTTAAAAGGCACAAAAGCTAGATTTTTAGGAAAGCCTCTTGAGCTAGGAGTATCAGAAGATATGCTAGGAAGAGTCTTTGATGGACTAGGAAGGCCTAAGGATAATGGACCTAAGATAATACCAGAAAAGAAACTGGATATCGATGGAGAGCCAATAAATCCTGTAGCTAGAAACTATCCTTCTGAGTTTATTCAGACAGGGGTTTCAGCTATTGATGGACTTAATACTTTAGTTAGAGGACAAAAACTTCCAGTTTTCTCCGGATCAGGACTTCCTCATGCTCAGTTAGCTGCACAAATAGCAAGACAGGCAAAGGTTTTAAGTTCAGATTCTAAATTTGCGGTAGTTTTTGCTGCTATTGGAATTACCTTTGAAGAAGCTCAATTCTTTGTAGATGACTTTACAAAAACCGGAGCTATAGATAGATCAGTATTATTTATGAATTTGGCCAATGATCCTGCTATTGAAAGAATAGCTACTCCAAGAATGGCTTTAACCACTGCGGAATATTTAGCTTATGAAAAAGGCATGCACGTATTAGTTATTATGACTGATATTACTAACTATTGTGAAGCCTTACGTGAAGTTTCTGCAGCTAGAAAAGAAGTTCCAGGAAGAAGAGGATATCCAGGTTATCTTTATACTGACTTATCTACTTTATACGAAAGAGCAGGGAGATTAAAAGGTAAAGAAGGTTCCATAACTCAAATACCTATACTTACCATGCCAGAAGATGATAAAACTCATCCAATCCCTGACTTAACAGGATATATTACCGAAGGGCAAATAATACTTTCAAGAGAACTTTACAAAAAAGGGATTATGCCTCCTATAGATGTATTGCCATCCCTATCTAGATTAAAGGATAAAGGTATTGGTAAAGGTAAAACTAGAGAAGATCATGCAGATACCATGAACCAATTATTCTCCGCTTATGCACAGGGTAAACAGGCTAAAGAACTTGCAGCTATATTAGGTGAATCCGCTTTATCTGATACCGATAAGAAGTATGCAATATTTGCTGAAGCTTTCGAAAAAGAATATGTTGCCCAAGGGTTTAATACAAATAGGACTATAGATGAAACTTTAAATCTTGGATGGAAGCTATTAAAGATATTACCTAGAACAGAACTTAAGAGAATACGTGATGAATATTTAGAGAAGTATTTGACAATAGAAAACGGAAAGGAAGAGTAATATGGCAAAGCTAAATGTGAATCCAACCAGGATGGAACTCACAAGGCTCAAAAAGAGATTAGCCACAGCTACCAGAGGTCATAAGCTTCTTAAGGATAAACAAGATGAGCTTATGAGACAATTTATTAATATGGTTAAACATAATAATAAACTCAGAAAATCCGTTGAAGAGGAACTGCAAGATTCTCTAAAAGATTTTGTTATGGCTAGAGCTGTTATGAGCTCTGAGTTCCTAGAAGAGGCTATAGCTATGCCAAAGGAGCATATAGATGTAGAGGTATCTAAAAAAAATATTATGAGCGTAAATGTCCCTGTTATGAACTTTAAAAGGAAATTAGAGGGAGACGAAGGTAGTATTTATCCTTATGGTTTTGCTAATACCTCATCTGATTTGGATGATGCTATTAGAAAGTTATATGATATATTACCCAGGCTATTAGAACTAGCTGAGGTAGAAAAAGCTTGTCAGCTTATGGCTGATGAAATTGAAAAGACAAGAAGAAGGGTTAATGCCTTAGAGTATATGACTATACCACAGCTTCAGGAAACTATTAAATATATTAGAATGAAGCTGGATGAAAATGAAAGAGGCGCATTAACCAGGCTTATGAAAGTTAAGTCAATGATAGAAGAGAGAGCTTAAAAGCTGCCGAAAGGCAGCTTTTAAAATTTATTTAAAATTTAAGTCTATTTTAGTTTTAATTCGAATAATATAATGGTAATATTTATATATCAATTGAAAATTTACTTAATTTCGAGTAACATTAATTTTATAGATAATATTGAGATATAGAAAGAGGAAGTCAATATGAAAAAAAGAAATATTGTAATAATAATTTTATTAGTTTTTTTACTATTAATATCGTCGTTTGTAGGTTATTATATATATGCTTTTTATAGGGATTCTCATGTGGCTCAAGAACCCAATACTATCTCCAATATTGATGAAGAAAAAGATGAAAATGGAGAAAAGTTGAATTTACAAGAGGTAAAGGGTATTACCAATATACTCCTCATTGGAAGCGATGCAAGGCCAGGTGATGATACTTCAAGGTCAGATAGTATAATGATACTTACCATAGATAATGTGCATAAAAAAATTAAAACAACTTCCGTACAGAGAGATTCTTATGTAAATATACCAGGGCATTCTCAACAAAAAATAAATGGAGCTTTTGCTTATGGTGGAGCTAGACTTTTAGAAAAAACACTTGAGCTGAACTTTAAATTAAAAATTGATAATTATGTTATTATTAATTTTGATGGTTTTAAGAATATTATAGATGCTATAGGCGGTATAGATGTTGAAATAAAGGACTATGAAATTAATGAAATTAATAAATATATTTTGGATGCTGGAGGAAGTGAAAGTGATTTTATTAAAAAACCAGGAGATCAGCATCTAAATGGTTCTCAGAGTCTAAGTTTTTCTAGGATAAGGAAAGTTGGAAATGGTACTACTTATGAAAGAGATGAGAGACAGAGACTTGTAGTATCTAAATTAGTGGATAAATTAAAGTCTACCAATCCTTTAAAATATCCATCAATTTTATCTAGTATATTTCCTTATATTAAAACGAATTTAGGAATGAGCACAATATTAAATTTAGCTTATACTACTTATTCTATAAATAATACAAACATAGAAAGTCTATCAATACCCCTTGAGCAGATTTCTTGGGGGGGCGTATATGGTAATAAAGGCTGGGTCTTTATAATGGATAAAGAGCAAAATGCCAAAATTATGAAAGAATTTATCTTTGATGATAAAAAAGTTGACACCAGTAAGCTAGATTATGCATCTTTTAGAAAAGCTATGGCACCTTATAAAATTAATATCAAGTAATAGAAAAAGTCCCCATAAAAAAATGGGGGCTTTTTGTATTAATTAATAATATTATGTATATACTATTGTTAAAATATAGAAGGGATGAAAATAGTGAGAAAAACAAAGTGCGCTTTAATGATGATTTTGATAATTATTTTTACTCAAATTACTGTTAATGCTACAATAAAAGAAACTTATAAGTTTTCTATAGATGGATGTAATTATTCTATGGATTTGCCTAAGGATTGGACATTTAAAAGCAGTAGCAATAAAAATAATAACTTGGAATTTTATAAGGGAGATATCTTAACCGGCGGATTTATTCAGGAAGCTAAGAAAATAGATTTAAAAGATTATAAGTATGTAGAGGACATAAATACTGCCATAGGAAAAGCTAAAATATATCAGTTAGAGACACTTAATAACCAGGATAAAACCATTATTTATGGAGTAATAAAAAGTGAAAAGTCACAATGTGCTATGTATGTTTACAGTGATGAAAAGGATATACGTAAAAACATTTTTATATTAAAAATGCTTTTAATAAATATTAATAATAACTGATAAGGTTAAAAAGGTATAGATGTTTACATCTATACCTTTTTAAGAAATTATTAAGATATATAGTTAATAAATATTAAGATTCTTCCTATAATATTATATTATAAATATAAAATAAGGGGAGAAAAGTATGCGTTTAAGTAAGTTTAAAACATTTATATTTTCTATAATACCAGGTGGGGGTCACTTGTATTTGGGTGCTCCTACCCGAGGACTTCTATTTTTATTCTCATTTATAAGCTTTATTTTTTTAGAGAGCTTCACCAATAATTATCATAATAGCTATTTGTTTAGCAATATTGGACGACCTTATAATGAAATAATTCACTTTGCTTTGGTTTTATTATACCTATACTCTATTTATGATGCTTTCCTTATAAGAAATAATATGGAGAAAGGTATAGATAAAGATTATGAAGAACTGCATAACGGTGAGAACAAAAAAACTTTAGCTATAATATTATGTATAGTGCCAGGTTTAGGGCATATTTATCTAGGAAGAGATGAAAAAGGATATAGGATATTATCATTATTCTTATTAGTATACATTTTAAATGCTATTCTTCCTTTTCAAATATTATCACTAGTATTGGCTTTAATAATATTATATAGTATCATGAATTTATCAGAATATACAAAAAGTACAGACACTGAAGGGAAAATTGAAACTTATATGGAAAGTGGTTTTAGTAAATTTAAAAATTCCTATATGCTGTATATTGGAGTGATTCTTATCCTAAGTGGAATTCTAATAATTGGTAATAGAATTGCCTTTGAATTTGTAGATGAAAGAATATTAAGAGAAATTTATTCCTATTTAAAAGAAGGAATATTATCCTTAGTATTAATATTTTTAGGTGTTAAGCTAATTGTATCAAATAAGTTTAGAAAGAAGGTATAAAGTATATGCGCCAATGGAAAGTAGGCACTACTTCTCTAGGAATTTTACTTATATTAATGGGGGTTATATGGATTTATTCTACTATTACGGGAATTCCTCTTGTGTCCACATTATTTAAATGGTGGCCCATAATTCTCATTATGCTGGGTATAGAGGTACTGATATATTCTTTAATGCCCAAAAAGGAAAATACGAAGGTTAAGTTTGATGGTATAAGTATACTAGTAATTATACTAATAATGATATTTATGGCATCAGCTCAAATTGTTAATAAAGGGGTAGCATATGGGTTGAATTTTTTAGGAAAGGATATATCTATACCTTTTAAAAACTCAATATCATATAGTAAACATTATGAGTTAGAGGGTAATAATAGGGAAAAAATTAAAATCAATGATGCTGTAGGAAAGATAGTGATTGAAAAGTCAGAAAATGATAAGATAGTTATAGATGCAGTAGTAAATTTAAAAGGTAACCATAAGAATTCTTCTTTGGAGAACGAGGATAATATAATAAACATCGATGATAAAAAAGTGCTTAGTATAAATCACTTAAGCAGTTTTTCTAAAAACAACATAAATTTTGTTTCAGTGGATTATATAATTAAAGTGCCTAATAATATCCCATTAGAAATTGATAATAAATTTGGAGTAACTATTATAAAGGGTATTTCTGCCGAAGTTAAGGTAGACAGTTCAGCTGGTAAGGTAACGGTACAAGAGGTTAAAGGAAATGTATCTGTAGATAACAAATTTGGGGCTACAGAATGCTTTGATATTGTAGGAAATATAAAGATAGATAATAGTAATGGGGAAATAAATGTAGATAATATAAGCGGTAAGGCAGAATTGCAGGGTAAGTTTGGAGCTGTAAAAGCTTCAAATATTAAAGGTGATACCACCATAGACAATGCTAATGGTTCTGTAAATTTTAGTAGTAATGAAGTTATTAATTATAACTTAAAAGTTACTAGTAATTTTGGTAAAATAACAGTAAGGCTTCCTAAAACACAACAGGGTACTTTTAATGGTGAAACAAAATTTGGAAGTATAAAAAATGATTTTAATCTACAGGTTAATACTGATGAAAACAAAAATTCACTTAAAGGGAAGATCGGTGATGGGAAGGCTAATATTACTCTAATAAATAGCAATGGCAGTATTGATATAATAAATTAATAAATAGCAGCTGTATTAAAATAGAAAAAATCTCTATTTTAATACAGCTTTTTTATTTTATATATTTACAACAAAGAAGTATGAGTATATACTGGTGTATATACAGAAGTAAAGCGAGGGGTTAAAATGAAAAACAACATAAAAATATTAACTTATTCTGCATTATTAATAGCTATATCTATAGTTATACCAATTCAATTTAGATTTTTAAGGTTAGAAATAGGACCATTTTCTGCAACTATATTATCTCATTTACCTTTATTTCTATCTATGATGATTTCACCTTTTTCTGCATTAATAGTAGGTGTTGGTTCTACATTAGGATTTTTCCTAGCAGGGAGTGCTCCTTGGATAGTAGCCAGAGCTTCTACCCATATAGTGGTAGGTTTTGTTGGAGCAAAACTTTTTAAGAAAGGTATAAGCTTCCCTACAATAATTGCCATAACTGCCCCCATACATGGAGGGTTAGAGCTCTTAGCTGTGCTTCCTTGGTATGGATTAAACTTATACAAGCTTTTAGTGGTAGTGGCTTTAGGAACTGTAATTCATCATGGTATAGATGGTACTATCACCTATGCATTATCTAACACTTTATCTAAAGCTACAGGAAAAAAATTTTATGAGAATATATCTATCAATAAATAACGGCTTCCCTAGGGAAGCTTTATTATTTTAATGATATACCACAATACTCATTTACCCTTTCTTGCCAAGAGGGCAAATGAATATCAAAGCAATTATTAATTAAGGAAGTATTTAATGCATTAAAAGAGGGCCTGGGTGTTATAGTATCTAAATAGGTTTCCGGTAAACTTACTACTTTCTTTTCTATGCCATTTATTTCTAAAATATACTGAAGCACATCCTTTTTCGTGCAATAGTTGTCATTAACGCAGTTATAAATACCGTAAAAATCTGTTTTCATTATTTTGTTTATAGAGTAACATAAATCTTTTATATAAGTAGGATTAATTATTTCTAAATTGCTCATAATTATTTTAGAGGGGTTATTAAGAAGTTTTTTTATATAACAATCCGTACCACCAAAAACCCAACTGGTTCTTATTATAAAATATTTTTTGCATACAGTTCTAATGAGTTTTTCCAAAGGTGTTAATGGGCTCACAAAAGTCAGTTTCATAGTAAGGGCTCTTTTTTTTACCGTTAAATACATAACTTGAAGATATATAGATGATAGGTATATTAAGATGAGAACATATATAGGCTACATTCAATGTACCTATAGTATTTGTAGTATAAGCGGCATGTTCATCCTTCTCACAAAAATCAATATCATTTATGGCGGCATTATGAATAATTATATTAGGATTAATTAATTTTATGGTATTGAATAGCTTTTCTCTTTCTAAAACATTTAACTCATTTTTCCCTAAGGAAATAACATGATTGTCCTTGCTAAAATATCTTGACATATACTCTCCTAGATTACCCTTAGCACCAGTAATGAGAATATTCATTTTATCACCTTCATTATTTTATTTCTATAATAAAGTATATGTATAAGTTATAAACTTAATTGACATATTTTTATAGTAAATTTATAATTATATTTTGTGGTATAGCCAGAATGGAGGTGCATAGTATGAATTCAAAGGAAAAACAACTTAAGGAAGAGAGAGAACATCTAATATTTGTTCGCACATGGGTTAAAGATAAAATAGAAATATTAAAAGATCACAGAGGAAAGTTAGAAACTAAGTTAAAGGAACTAAAAAAAGCTTCTAGGGGAAGTTATAGTGAAGAACTAGAAACTATTAAGGGTATATATAGCATTGCTGATAAAAACTATAATAATTATAATGAATCCATAGCCCAACCTTACTTTGCAAGAATTGATTTTCGAGAATATAAAAGTATCCAGGAATCTATATACATTGGAAAATTTTCTTTAGGAGATGAGAACACAGGAGATGAAATAGTTATTGATTGGAGAGCTCCTATTGCAGATTTGTATTATAGTGGAACTCAAGGAGAGTCATACTATAAGGCACCATCAGGTATTGTAAGCGGAGAGCTTTCACTGAAAAGAAAGTTTTTATATAAAGATGATAATATTTTAGATATATTTGATGAAGGCTTAAATGAAATTATAATTAAATCTGCTTCAGGGGAAGAAGCGTTAGTAGATGAATTTTTGAAGATTAATCTTGAAGCTAGTACTGGGAAAAAGCTTAAAGATGTGGTGGCCACTATACAAAAAGAACAAAATGAGATTATAAGAGCTGAGAAAAATATCCCTATAATAGTACAAGGGGCAGCGGGTTCGGGAAAAACCACTGTAGCTCTTCATAGATTAGCATACCTATTATATAGATATAGGAACACCCTTCAAGGAAAAGATATTATGGTGGTAGCTCCAAATATGATATTTTTGGACTACATATCTGATTTATTGCCAAGTTTAGGAGTAGAAAATGTTAAACAATGTACTTTTGAAACCTTAGCAAAAGAGGTATTAGGGATAAAATTAAAAGTGTATTCAAAAGATAAAAAATTATCTTGGATATTGGAAAATGGACAAAGTGAAGAGTACAAGTTTGTAGTAAATGCAAGTAAAGTAAAGGGTTCACTAACATATAAAACTATGATGGATAGGCTTATAAAAATTGTGGAAAGAACCAGTGGATTTAATGAAGATATGATTTCTCAAAACACTGTACTTTTTGAGGGCAAAGAAATAAAAAGATTGTTTTTTAAAGATTTAAGCCATCTCTCATTAAAAAAGAGAAAAGAAGAAATAAAGAGGTATTTAACAGCTAAATTAGATAATAGGATAAAAGAAATACAAGAAAAAACCGATTTCCAATATGAGTACAGCATTGCTAGAACAAAGAGAATAATGGAAGATGGAGTAGAAAGAAGAAAGAAGCTTATAGATTTATATAATGAAAGAGATAAATCAAAGGCTACCCTAAAAGAAAATATAATAAAGGACTTCAATGATTACTTTTTTAAATGGGATAACATTGATGTAATAGACTTGTATAATAGGTTTTACAATGAAGAGGAAGTGTTTAATGAAGTTACTGCTGGTAAAATACCCAAGGCTTTAGCTGATTATATGAAAAAAACCTTCAATGATAATCTTCAAAGCGGAATAATAGATAGTGAAGATTTATGCGCACTACTTTATTTACAGATTGTTTTTCAAGGTATAAATGATAAAGATAAGTTTTCTCATATAGTAATTGATGAGGCACAAGATTATAGTTTTTTTGAACTTTTCTTATTGAAGTATTTCACAAATTTAAACTCATTAACCATAGTAGGAGATATAGGTCAAGGTATATATTCTTATAAAGGAATAAATTCTTGGAACAAAGTTATAAAAGATATATTTCAGGGTAATGCTACATATATGCCACTTACACAAAGTTATAGATCTACCATTGAAATAATAGATTTAGCTAATAAGGTACTATTAAAGCAGGAAAATGAAATTGAACCTGCTATACCAGTACTTAGACATGGTAAAAAGCCTGAGGTAATTAAATTTGTAAGTTATAAAAATATGGCTGAAGTCATTGATTCTATAGTAGATAATATTCATACATCAGAGAAAAATAGCGTGGCCATAATTTGTAAGACTAAAAAAGATTGCAAACAGCTTAAGGATAATTTAAGTAAGTACAGTAAATATACCTGGGAGACTATAGGGGATAATCATAAGGATATAAATATGAATAATATGATAATACCATGTTATATGACTAAGGGGTTAGAATTTGATGCTACCATCATATATGATTGTAGTGACAAAAATTATACTCTCAATGAAGAAGATATTAAGCTTCTTTATGTAGCCTTAACAAGAGCACTTCATGAGGAATATATAATATATAAAGATACACCTTCAGTACTAATAAAGGACTTTGAATAATCACAGCCTGCAAATCTTTAATTTATATATTGGATTGTTTTAGTCTTTATGTTAAAATGTTACGGTAACTTAAACTTTTACAATTTATTATTTTCTATCCATATAGAAATAATAAATATTGAATATAATATATATTTTATGGTAATATCATAAACAAATAGAATATATTGAAAGGAAGAGAATTTTGTGGATGATAGGGAGATAATGAAGTTTAAAGATGAAGAGGGGAATACTGTAGAGTTCGAGGCTGTAGCTAGAATTTATTTAGGTGAAATAGAATATCTTATACTTGCACCATTAGAAGGATCAGAAGAGGATGCCTTTGTATTTAGAGTGGATAATGTAGAGGGTAACACAGAATATAACTTAGTGGAAGATGATGAAGAATTTATCCTTGTTAAAAAGGAATATAAAGATTTACTCTATAAAAAAGATAAATAAGAGGAGGTGTAGCTAATCTTTTTTGATTAGCGATATAATGGATAAAAATGCTATAAAACAATATTTATTAGATAGTGAATTTTCCGAAGTAGAAGAAATAGAATATTCCGGGGAAGCTTTAGTACTTAGGGCTTTTTATGACTTTGATGAAGATGAAATTAAAGCAGCAAAAGCTTATTCCTCTGACGAGAGCGATTATGAAGCAGAAAGTAAAGAGTGGTTCGATGAATTCTTTTTACCTTATCTCAGCGACATAGCAGTAGATAATGTAGGACAAATTTTAGAAGAAGTTATGGAAAACTTCGAGATACAAGCTCAATTTGTATCTTATGAAATAGACATGAATAATTATGGGTTCAATGAATTTATATTAGCATTCTCTAATAATGAAGATATGGATATAGAAGAAGTATTAGAAGAAATTGGACTTTAGTTTTGAACTTGAAAAATTAAAAATATATGCTATAATAAAAATATAAATCCTGAGATGTCCGCGAAGCTTGTAGTATTCAACCTACAGAATTGATACGGGATTTTCAACATTTTTACAGATGTCAAGCTGCACAGGTTATTAGATGTAGTAGGCAGAAGTAAGATGAGAAAAACCCACCTGCTAAGTGCAGGTATGAATTTATGGGCGTGACGGCATGTTGGGATAAAAATAGTTTATTAAATTGCCTCACTTTTGTGAGGCAATTTTTAATTTACTAAGAAACTCTCTTGAGTTTCTTTCTTTTGAATGTTTTTTTAAGTTTTTTTTCATGGAAAGATTTTTTCTCATGGTTGTTTTTTAAAATGCTTTTATGATTAGCACTTATAGCTGCAATTTGGTATTCTACTATTAATTTGTCTAAGTTTTGGCTGCAACGTACTACATATTTGTTAGAAGGTTCTAGGAATTCTAAGAGAAAATATATTACTTTTCTATTTAATTTTATTTTGTATTTTAAGTAATTTAAGCTCATTAGTTACCTCCTTTGTACTCGTTAGATTTTAGCTTTGTTAAGTATATTCTAGCAAATGTTGGCAAAGAAAGAAAAAACATTTATGCGTCAAGATGCTACATAAAAGTGTAGGATTATATAAAATACAATTAAATTTATATAATTTATGAATATGTAAAAATATGTAAAATGGCTTATAATGTTGAAAGTACATTATTTTATAATATTAACCATGACGAATTGTATCAGAAAAACCATAATAATTATTAATAGTTGATATTTCAACGTTAGAAAGATACAATAATACTTGATTTACAAAATGAGGAGAGTATAAAATGGATATAGAAAGAGTAATTGAAAAAATAAATTTTCTTTATAAAAAAAGTCAACAAGAAGGCTTAACTTTAGAAGAAAAAGAAGAACAACAAAGGCTTAGAAAGATATACATAGATAGTGTTAAAAGTAATCTTAGAGCACAGCTCCAAGGAATAGAAAGAAAAGACTCAAACTAGTACAAGGAGAAGATTAAAATGCCAGTAACCGTAGAAAAATTAATAAAGGACTTTGACTTTGAGGTTTTAGTCCAAGGAGAGAAAGGCATAGGTGTTAACGTCTCTGATATAAATAGACCTGGGCTTCAGTTAGCAGGATTTTATAATTATTTTGCTCCTGAAAGAATACAAGTAATTGGTAAAGCTGAATGGAGCTTTATAGATGATATGTCTCCAGAAATAAGAAGAAAAAGACTTACAAAGTTTTTTTCTTTTAAAACAAGTTGTTTAATTATTACACGTGGCTTAGAGCCTCACAGTGATTTGATAGAA
This sequence comes from Clostridium amylolyticum, assembly GCF_900142075.1. Classification (GTDB taxonomy): domain Bacteria; phylum Bacillota; class Clostridia; order Clostridiales; family Clostridiaceae; genus Clostridium_AA; species Clostridium_AA amylolyticum. The sequence goes on along the minus strand of NZ_FQZO01000009.1, from coordinate 24,160 downwards.
AATGCTGTAAAAAATAAAACCTGGGTGCTTAGAACTCATATGATTACTACAAAATTTATGAGTAAACTTACCATATATCTTGCTGATAAAATGGCACCAGAAACTAGATTACATGGTGTATTAGTAGATGTATATGGTATAGGTATGCTTATTACAGGGGAAAGTGGCATAGGTAAAAGTGAAACGGCATTAGAACTTATAAAAAGAGGTCACAGAATAGTAGCTGATGATGCTGTAGATATTAAAGAAATTGACGGGGTATTAAAGGGGATTGCGCCTGAAATTACCTTTGGAATGTTAGAAGTGAGGGGCATGGGCATAATAGATGTGTCAGCTTTGTATGGACTTAGCTCTGTGTTACCCAATAAGACCATCACCTTAGTGGTACATTTGGAACATTGGAAAGATGATGGCAATTATGATAGGCTAGGATTAAATGATGACTATCTAGATATATTAAATGTAAAAGTAAAAAAAATAACAGTACCCATTAGGCCTGGTAGGAATGTAGCGGTGATAATAGAAGCTGCGGCTGCAAATTATAGATATAGCTTAATGTCTGATGTGTCACCTGTAGACATCATAGATAGGAGAATGGAAAAAATAATGAAAGAGACAGAATAAGATTGAAGGTGCTGCTTTCAATCCATTTTTGTTATACTTAATTCATTTTATTGAATTATTATTAATATAAGATCATTCTAAATTAAAAGGAGGGCTATAAAATGGACAGTAACATTAAAAAGGAAATAGTAAATGCTTGGGAAACCTATAGTGACGGTGAGATTCAAGAAGTACAAGCATTAGGGGAGAGGTATAAAGAATTTATTTCACTTTGCAAAACCGAAAGAGAATGTGTAGATGAATTTGTTAAGAGAGCTGAAGAAAACGGTTTTAAGAATTTACAAAGCATAATTGAAAATAATATCAGTTTAAAACCTGGTGATAAAGTTTATGCAAATAACAAAGGTAAAGGATTAATAATGTTTATTCTAGGAACTGAGGATATGGAAAAGGGAATGAGGATTTTAGGTTCCCATATAGATTCCCCAAGGTTAGATATAAAACAAAATCCACTTTATGAAGATGCTGATCTTGCATTAATGGAAACACATTATTATGGCGGTGTAAAAAAATATCAGTGGGTTACTATTCCTCTTGCTATTCATGGAGTTATTGCAAAAAAAGATGGTAGTACAGTTAAAATTGTTATTGGAGAAGAGGATAATGATCCTGTTATTGGAGTTTCTGATTTATTAATACACTTATCCCAAGACCAGTTAGGTAAAAAGGGTGATAAGGTGGTAGAAGGAGAAGACTTAAATATTTTAGTGGGTAGCATTCCAGTAAAAGATAAAGATGTAAAGGAAAAAGTAAAATATAATATACTAAAACTTTTAAATGAAAAATATGGAGTGGTAGAAGAAGACTTCACTTCAGCAGAATTAGAGATAGTTCCAGCTGGAAAAGCTAGAGATTATGGTTTAGACAGAAGTATGATTATGGCTTATGGTCATGATGATAGAATTTGTGCATATACATCCTTTGAAGCTCTTTTAGATATAGAAGCTCCTAAGAAAACATTAGTATCCATTTTTGTGGATAAAGAAGAGATAGGTAGTGTAGGAGCTACAGGAATGCAGTCAAAATTCTTTGAAAATGTAGTAGCAGAAATTATGGATAGAAGAAATTGCTATAACGAATTGAAGTTAAGAAGATGCTTAGCCAATTCTAAGATGTTATCTTCCGATGTAAGTGCGGCTTTTGATCCAAATTATCCTTCTGTGATGGAAAAGAAAAATGCAGCCTTCTTTGGAAGAGGTATAGTATTTAATAAATATACAGGAGCAAGAGGAAAATCTGGATGTAATGATGCTAATGCTGAGTATATGGCTGATATTAGAAGAATAATGGACAAACATAATATAATATGGCAAACAGCTGAGCTAGGAAAAGTTGACCAAGGCGGTGGTGGTACTATAGCTTATATCCTTGCAGAATATGGCATGGAAGTTATAGATTGTGGGGTAGCCCTTCATAACATGCATGCCCCATGGGAAGTAGCAAGTAAAGCGGATATATATGAAACCACTAAAGGATACCACGCTTTCCTAATAGAAGAATAAGATTGAAAATAGAAAAGTAGCATAGTAAAAAAGAAAAGACCCTTAGGGCAAAATGTTTAATAAATGCCTTAAGGGTTTTGTTTATTCATTTAATCCTAATTTTGTAAGAAGAGCATTTATATCCTCTATGCTGGGGCATATTTCTCCAAGATGTCCATGCTTTAAGTCACCTTTACCATTACCGTGAAAGTCAGAGCCTCCAGCTATGAGTAAATTATGGTCCCTAGCATAATTAATGAAGTACTCAGTATCCTTTGGAGTATTTTGATAGTATACCGCTTCTATACCATGAAAATCAAAGGCTGCTATTTCTTTAAAGGGTGTATTTTTTATTAGTATAGGATGAGCTAGGATAACCACTGCATTTACTGATTTAAGAAGCTCTATACCATCTTTTAGCATTATATTCTTATTATGAACATAGGCTGGAGAATCTTTACTAATGATGTTATCAAAGATATATTCCCAGCTATAAGGGTATCCAGCATCTATTATGGCTTTAGCTATGTGAGGTCTTGCAATTACTCCATTAGCTATTTTAAACACTTCATCATAGCTTAGATTAATATGAAAAAAGATTTTTAAATTATCTATGATTTTCTTAGCTCTATACACTCTATAGTCTTTTAATTCTTGAAGATAATTTTGAAACCTTATATCTTTATAACTTTCATCCTTAAAGTAGCCTAATAGATGTATACTTTCATCATTATATATGGTGGATAGTTCAATACCAGGTATAACCTTAATGTCTAATAATTCACCTCTATTAATAGCTTCTTCCACACCTTCAGTGGTATCGTGATCCGTTAAAGCTAGAATATTTACTTTATTTTTATAAGCTAAAGCAACTAATTCAGAAGGGGATAACTTTCCATCCGAAGCAGTAGAGTGACAGTGTAACTCTACCTTAAAACTCATATAATCACCTCTCTTCCTTTGTTAATATTTGTTAACAATTATAGTTTAAGTACTATTTAATATATATCATGCAAATAGTTTTCGGTTTCTACAAGCTTTTGGTAAAGAGAATCTGGTAAATAATAATCTTCTAAAACCGTACCCAAATTACTATAAAGGCTTTTACATCCCATAAATATACCACCTAGAAATGTGCATGAATAATGCCAATTATCATTTAAAGTAGCTATTAAGGAGATAGATCCTGAAGAAATAGCTGGAGCTATATAGGGTTTAAAGCCTGTGGCTCTAACTTCAAGGTTGGCGGTTTTAGTTTTTTCAGTTAGTTTTTCTGATAAAATAGGGCTATAGTTACTAATGCTATTAGCAACTATAAGACCTTCGCCATGAGGACCAAAGACCCTCCCTTCAGTATCATAATTACCATAGATATTTTCATCCTTTGCGTAATAACTGGCTCTTGAATTCATCACACCTAGACCATACCCACGTATTTTATGTGAAGGTATACCCTTAAAGTCCATTTCATCCTTAGAATTTTTATTGCTTTCTAGAAACACAGCTTTACAAAGTAAGTCTACAGGGTCAGACACCACTGCAAAAATCCCTTGAAAATTATTTTCTCTTGCTTTTTTGGCATAATAGGAAATGATCTTTTGATTTCCTTGAAATTGAGCCATTCTTACATCTTTAACTCCTGCATTAATGGCAGGCACTCCCACAGATACACAAAATACAAACATATCACAATTAAAAACTTCATCTTCCTCTAACACTTTCACTTCTGGGTAGTTAAGTGAATTAACATCTTTTATAGCTGAAAGCTCATATTTCCATCTTTTAGCCTTATTTTCATCTTTATCATAAACACCTAGGGAAGAGATAATATTATTTCCAAGTATCTTAAGACCAGTAGCTAATATTCCACCTACATCGCCTAGTCCAACTATATGGATTTTATATCTCTTTTTTTCATATCTTTTATCTAAAAAGCAACGCCAATTAGGATAGCTAGTATTTATAAAGTATGCTCTTCCTTCTAGGATAGCACTTTTAAGCCAATTAGGATAATTTTCTAAGTGATTCTTTTCTCTTTGAAAGAGTTTTACATTTTCAGAAGCATAATTTAATATGTCCTCATTTACAATTTTAAAAAGACTTCTATATTTTAAAGGATCCTTTTTATAAGCTAGAAATATATTATCTTTTCTATTATTAATCTCTTCTTTTGATATTTCTAGAGCATCAGGGATAAGCTCTTCAGATATTACAATATGGTTATCTATATTGTAAAAATACATAGTATCAGCTCCTTATAATGTAATTAAGCCTATTTAAAAGCTCTAAATCATTTTTAAGATAATGAGTAGGTGTTAGATTAAAGTCAAAGTGCATATCTTTTCCATGGTCAGGATACCTAGGAATGGTAATAACTTGACCTAAGGAAAGCATGGATAGATTTCTTTCATATAATTTATGAAACACTGTTTCTATAGTAGACAAAATATCTATAGAGTTTTCCATGGAGGTTTTAGAAAGCTGAAAAATACTTTCCTTACTTGCGCCTCTAATGAAAGTTGGTGAGGTATAGGGCAATATAAGATTAATGGAAGGTACTATATTCCTTTTAGGAAACTTTCCTCTCCATAAAGCATCTCCACCTATGAATGGATACATGGAGCTTTCGTTAAACCATAATCTTAACCTAGGGATGAAGTAAACGCATTCCACTTCTCTATTTTGAAACTCCATTAAATCCTTTCCTCTAGCGGATAAGATACCTACGATTATCTTTTCTACATGGATGTTTTCTTTTTTAAGTAAAGGATCTAAAGCTTTCATCCTATATCCCTTATGCAAGATAGTATCTACTAAAATAACTGATCTATTAAAAGACTTAATCATCTTAACTTGATTGGCAAGGTTTAGGAAATATGGGGAGGCATCCACCCTAAAACTATCCATATCTGGATTAAAGTATTTTTCAGTATGGAGAGCTTTTGTTACTGTGTTTGGTATTACATATTTATCTAGTATATCACCATAAGGAACACACATATAATCTCCCAATACCTTTGAATTAGTTTTATTTAATGAAGTTTTATTTTTTAAGATTTCCTTTTCAGGTATTGAAAGAGTATTTTCACTCATTGGCACTTTATTTAAGGTGCATATTTTTTTTATTAAACCATAATGAAGCATATTGCTATCAATAGGTAGTATAAGCTCTCCAGGATATAAATTGCATAAAGCTTGTTGGAGCTTGTTTCTAGAAAGTAAAATTCCTTGCTTCACCTTTGTATTACTTTTAAAAGGTTCTTTAATAAAGTTCTCAATATCATAATTTATTACACAAGGTGTACTCATATTAACCAGCCAAAGGGCGATATCTTTCCTAGAGGTAATAATAGCCTTAAATCCATAGTTTTTTAGTAGCTCAGGTAAATGGAAACTATGCATCTTTTTATTAAAGTTGCACATAGCATACTGATAATCTCTAGATAAGCAATATGCCAAGGTTTCTGAAAGGATAAGCTGTTCAAAATATCTTGATTTATCAGAGTTTTTTACTAATAGAGCATCTAAAGTGATTAATCTTCCTGAACTGTTTTCTCTTATATTTTGAGATGCTTCTACGTCTTTTAGCTCCTTAAATAACATTTCGGAGCGTGTCCAATGAAATTGTGATAAACCTAATATAACATCAGAACCTATTTCTTTTAGTAATAATATTCGTGATGAATTATTTGAATTATTTAAAAGTATAGATTTTTTAGCTTCATCCCCCAGCTCTAAAACATTACATATGTGGATTAACTGTTCATTTTCTATATGATTTAATATCACAGTCTCCAGCTTAGGGGATATAAAGTGACTTTTATCTAGAGGCTCTTTTTGATAAAAACCATTTTCATAAATAAACTGTTGAGCCATTGGGTCTATGAGGCTGGATATATCCTTACTATCATCTATATAATTTCTAATTTGTGTAGAGCTTATATCTTTATACCTGGTGGAGAGGTTTATAACTTCTACATTACCTTTTATTTCTTGAAACTTATATTTAAGGTCAGAATATTTTCCTCTATCTATTATTATGTGGGAAAAGCTATGGATAGTGTTAAGGCTTGGCGATTGTTTGTAAGAACTAGCATTTAATATTACATCACTACCTATTACAATAAACACTTCTGAAAGAGGAAAGCTCTCTCTTAGTATTTTTAAATCTTTAGCATTAGATAAGTTTATTGGAAGGTTGTCAGGAAAAATATAAATATTAAGTTCACTGGACATAGTCATATTTATTATGTTCCTTCTTATTTGGTTAGGTAGAGTTCTTTTAGACCAAGAAAACTCATCCACAGCTAAATAAACCTCATAGCCTAAATTTCTTATGGCTAATGCTATTTCCTTATGACTAATGGAAAAAGGATCAAAGGTTCCTGGGAAAAATGCTATTTTCTTTGGAGTTTCAATGATAATCTCTCCAAGATGAAAGTTATAATCTGATATAAATCTATATATATGATTTAAGGCAGCAGCGTTGGAAAGCAGTAACAAATCATCTTCTTTGTCCCTAGATACTAAATTTAATATTTTTTTAGCTATTAGTGTATATATATATTGTTTTTTTTCAAGGTTAAGAAAAGAAGAGTTAAATATTCCTTTTCCAAAGCATGAAAAAGCTGACATGCTTACCTGAGAGTTATAATCTCCAAGACCATTAAATAGTATTCCTAAGAGCTTGACAAACTTAGTCTTTGATTCTTTAGTTACAGCATTAAAGTCAGTTTTTGATACTAAATACTGCAAAGTAATAGAAACCGTCTTTAATATTAAAGTCTTTACATTAGGGGTAGCAATTTTAATTTTTATTATTAAGTCATCTATGATTTCTTCTAATTCATTATCATCCAAAAACAATAAAACCTGACCCAGATATATGGGTATATATTCAGTAAATTTGTGACCTTCAATTTCTAAGGCTCTTAAAAGCTCTACGGCTACTTCATTTTTTTCAAAGCTGTTAAGGTGAGGCATTAGTTTAATGATGGCAGTACCAGCTTGATTCCTTACACTTTCTACAGCGCTAACCTTTAATATGTTACAAAAATGAATGGCTGTTTGTAAGGCATTTGTATTAGGATTTTCTAAGGTATAATCTAAAAGCAATAGTATATTATTTTTTTTAACCACCCATTCTGTAGCGCTTTTAAGATTGTTTAAATAAATATTTGGAATAAGTTTCTTATTGTATGAAAACTTACTATAGGACTCTTTATTAATTATTGAATTCAGCTTATTAATTAAAAAGTGCTCAGCAGGAATCAGGGTTAAATTATTATTTCCCTTCAGTAGTTTTCTCGCTCTATTATTAAGATTTTCATCATTTTCTATAGTTTTAAGTATGTGAATTAAGCTTTCTACAGCGCAAAGTTTAATAGATGTATTCTTTTTATTTATGCTGTTAAAAATAAAATCTATTAATATATTAATATTATGGTCTAGAGGTTTAAGGGGGATATATTTAATGCATTCCAATAAAAATAAATGCATATCAGAATTTTTAATTCTTTTTGTATCAAAATATTTGATTAAAATGTCTCTATAAGTGGTAAAATCCCCTTTAGAACTATTAAATAATGATTTGCAAACCAGGCTTAAATTATATCCCATCCAGTATCTATGCTGAGGTATTACTTTATGTGAAGGATATAAAAGCTTAGTTATGTATTCATCAAATAGCGTATAACTGTTTATATTAGAGGAGGGTAAAGATACATTACTAGGTATTTCTTTTCTGTAATCTTCATCGAAATAACCTATTAAGCTTCCTATTATTTCAGCACAATGCCTTCTTATATCGTCTTCAGGATGTATTAGATTATCATAAAGAAAGTTTAAGGTTTGGATCTTTTGTCTTTGGGTTAAATAGGTGGAATACTCCTCAAAGATACGAATATATTCCCTTAGCTTTTTCCAATCTTTTTCACTGCGTGCTACCTCTAATATACCCTCTAAGGAGTACTCATCCCTTAAATGATACATTAGGCTTATGTTATGATTAATGGCTAGGTTCTTTATGCTTTTAGTAATTTCACTGCCTTGAAGAAGGGCATATTCTTTATTATAAGAAGATAAGCTGCTTTCATTGAAATCCTTTAAATAAGGATTTATATTTATACCTATATTCTTTAAATAATTTTCAAAATCCAAAAGCTTAGAGTACACATTCTTGTACCTTTTTTCCTTTGAGGCATCTAAATTGTCTAGTTTGTTAAGTATTATTTGGAAGGAATCTTGTAATGAGAATATATTCATGGAGTTATTCAGTGGATTTTCTGTATTTTTTACTCTGAAGTCACAATATATGAGTATCAAGCTTTCTAAAGGAAGGTTTTCTAGTTCTAAGTCCCAGGTGGAATGGTTTATGGCTATATTTCTTATATAATTTATGCCATGTTTAAGAAACCATTTATCTGTATAATAATAGTGTAAATATGGAACCCTTTTAATTTCTTGAGTTTTGCATCCGAATTTTCCTATATCGTGACCTGCAGCTGCACCAGAAACTCTGCCTAAATCTACAGATAAATTTTTATCTTTTAGCTGCCTTGCAATATTTAGGGCGAGATAATGCACTCCACAAATATGATCTAAGGTATTATATCCAGTTATTTCTTTATTTATTTTCATTAGCTCATAGATATTTTCATTTTCAAAGGCACTAACGAATTTTAGGTATTCTTCAGGATATTCCAGTTCTAATTTTTCTTTTTCAGTTAGAAAAGTTAGAGGATATTTTGATACAAAAGTATCTAGGCTCAGTTCTTTCTCAAAGTCATTAAATATCATTAATAACCTTAGATAAAAATCGCAGTACTTATTTAATTTAGTGTTGATTTCCATGCTTATGGAGTCAGGAAAGGATTTAAAAAGTGTGTATCCATAAATATATTGTAGCCATTCATCTGTGGACCAATTTGGAAAGTCACCTTCAGAACCATCATTGAATACCATTATGAAAAGATTGCATACATTTTTGCAGCTAAGATCCTCATTATAAAAAATATCTCCAAATTCTTTTACGAATTTGTTGCTTTTAATAGCATTTTCTATTATGTTTTTATGTAAATTAAGTTTGCTTAAGAATCTTAAGCTTAAGATCCTTTTGGTAAATTTAGTATAGTAGCTAAAAATTGATTTTTTCTTCAAATTTCTCACCTCTCTATAATTAAAATTATATCCTTTCAAAGATACTATTAACAATAAGAAAGAGAATAAATTATAAAATTAAACAAAAAAATCGCCAAAGCGATTTTTAATTTTTATTTAGTATATATTTGCAAAGACCATAAAGATTATAGGATTTTGGTATGTTATTCATAGATATAAAATCTTCACTGTATGTTCCATCCCAAGGGTGTATTGAAATTAAATTTTCATTATAAACATTTATTATATATTTTCTGGAATCAATTTTTATGAAAAATTTATATTCAGGAGTAGTTTTTATCTCTTCTTTTAATTTTATAAAATTATTAGCTTCTAAACTGCTTAAAAAATTAATTATGGTGTCCTTGGCATCCTTGTCTATAGTAACTTCTTTATAAAGGTTAGTTTCTAATAAAGATACATTATAATTATCATTATCGTTAAGTTCTGAGGCTAATAATAAAGTGTAATAGTTAATGTTTGGTTTTTCACTTATTTTAGGATATTCTGAATAATTTATTTTACATCCATTAAATAATAAGCAAATTAATAATATAAAGCATAATCTAAAAAACCTTCTCATGCATATCACCTCTTATTTTCTTATATTAGAATATTCCATATTTTATTAAATTATAACTTTTAATAGCATTATGAAGTTTTTAGAATAAAATATAATACGATAAAGGTTTCCTAGCGCAATAATATTTTAAGGGGTTTAAAATGAAAATAGGTTTTGATACCCATAACCCAGAGTTATTTACTATTATTTCTAACAAAATAAGACATTTAGGACATACTGTAATATACTGTACACCTCAAGGAATAAATAATTTAGGGGAAAGTATCTATAAAAGAGTTTTAATGGCAAATCACTCCAAGGTGGATATGTTTATATCTATAAACATAGAGAGTGGTGTGGAAAATTCAGTTTTGGTTTATAGTAAGCTCAATGAAAGCTTAGATTTTATTAATTCTATTTTAAGTGGATTTCAAAAAGAAGGTTTTGATAATAAAGGGATAAAGGATGGTGGAAAATACTATATTATAAAGAATGTTTTAACAAAAAGTTATATTATTAATATTACACTTTTTGATGAAGAAGATAAGTTTTATAATATGATTTCTGAGTTAATACTAAAAGCCTTGGAATTATATGGTATAAATTAAATTACTTCCTTAAACTTAAAGTTTATAAAATAAAAAGAGACTCAAAATATTTGAGTCTCTTTTGGTGCCGATGACCAGACAAGGGAGCGTTCATATTGTTATTTTTTCCTCTTTAATTATTAATAATATATTACAATAGTATATTAACATATATGGGTATTAGTGTAATTGATAGAGAAAAGGAGAAAAATATAATGAAAAATAAATATGCTTTGATAACAATTATTTCTTTAATTATTATTGGTGTTATTATAAAAATTTTCAGCATGTCATTTTGGGGAGATGAGGGTGATTTCAGTAATACCAGAGTACCTCTAAGTTTTAATTATACTCTTATTAAATCTTCTTCCAAGGACTATAGTATAATAGACAAAAGTGGCATGATTATTATTAATAGTTTTATAAAGAAAGTAGGAATATCAAATAATTATATTTCTGCAGAGCAAAGAAATTCTCGTGAAAATTCTAAAATAGCAAATAAGTATTGGGTTATAGATTTAAGCAATGATAAGGTTATAGGTCCTTTGTCATTTGAAGAATATTCAAACGCTTATGAAATATATGATATTGAATTAAGGCCCGTAAAAGACTACTATAAAAATAAATAGTAAATTAAGTTTTTAATTAAATGTACTGCACACAAAACAAAATCCCATTAACCACAAAACTTAGTGTTTTCAATGGTTAATGGGATTAAAATTTCTTTTGGTGCCGATGATGGGACTTGAACCCATATGGTTTCCCGCACGATTTTGAGTCGTGTGCGTCTGCCGTTCCGCCACATCGGCAAGTACAAAAATAATATTAGCACAAAGTTTATAACAATGCAATAAAAAATTGTTTTATTTATATGGTTTTCAGTTTATTATTATAGTAAGGATGTATTAAATTTGATTTTGGATGGTGTAATTATGAGAGGATTGTTAGAAAGTGTAATAGAAAACAATATGCCCTATACTAAAGATGGAAAAGTAGCTTCCTACATACCGCTGCTTAGTAGTGCAAATCCAGATCATTTAGGTATATGTGTCACTACTTTAGAGGGCAAAGAGTATTCAGCTGGAGATTGTGAAGTTAAATTTACCATGCAAAGCATTTCTAAGGTGATAAGTTTAATGGTGGCTATGCTGGATAAAGGAACTAAGAATGTTTTTTCTAGAGTGGGTATGGAACCTACAGGGGACGGTTTTAATTCTATAGTTAACTTAGAAGTAAGAAATTATAATAAACCCTTTAACCCCATGATAAATGCTGGAGCCATAGTAACTTGCTCTTTAATTGAAGGGGAAAATGTAGAAGAAAAGTTTCAAAAGGTATTAAGTTTTACTAGAAAGATCACTGGAAATGATAGTATAGACATAAATCAAGGGGTATATTTATCAGAGAAAAATACAGGGGATAGAAATAGAGCTTTAGCTTACTTTATGAAGGGTAATGGAATATTACAAGGAAATGTAGATGATGTACTAGAGGTTTACTTTAAACAATGCTCTATGGAAGTTTGCTGCAGGGATATATCAAGAATAGCAGCTATGCTGGCTAATGATGGTGTTCTTCCTTGGTCAGGGGAAAGGGTAATATCTAGGGAAGTATCTAGGATTGTAAAGACTATTATGGTAACTTGCGGCATGTATGATGAATCTGGAGAGTTTGCTGTACATATTGGAATACCAGCTAAGAGCGGTGTGGGAGGAGGTATTATGGCCTCTGTACCAAAGAGAATGGGCATAGGGGTTTTTGGACCTTCCTTAGATGAAAAAGGTAATAGCATCGCAGGGATAAAAATGCTTCAGGAATTATCCAAAGAGCTAGATTTAAGTATATTCTAGATGCTTATTTAATATATTATTTAAAGATAAGGTGGAAGATTTCCACCTTTTTAAATGGTTTAAAAGTTTTTGTTAACATTATAAAAAAATTTTAGCTAATTTAATAAAAATAAGTTATATTTGATATGATATAGGTATGAAAGTGCAAAGGAGAGTAAACTATGCTTAGATTTCTTGATGGAGGAGAATCTCATGGAAAAGCTTTAACTGCCATAATAGATGGATTTCCTTCAAATTTTGACATTAATATTGAAGAAATAAATAATGAATTATATAGAAGGCAATTAGGCTATGGTCGTGGAAAGAGAATGAATATAGAGAAGGATAACATTAACATATGGTCAGGGGTAAGGGGAAACATCACCACTGGAAATCCTTTAACTTTTATAATTTATAATAAGGATTATGAAAATTGGAAAGAATTAATAAATAATAAACCTAAAGAAGAGGAAGCTATCTTTACTCCAAGGCCAGGACACGGCGACTTAGTGGGCTTTTTTAAATATAAAACTGGTGACATAAGGGATGTAATAGAAAGAACCTCTGCTAGAGAAACTGCTATAAGAACTGCAGTAGGAGCATTATGTAAGCAAATGCTTGCACAGCTTAATATTGAAATTAGAAGTCAGGTAATAGATATTGGTGGAATAAAGGACAGTAAACAAAATTTATTTCATGAAGAAACCTATAAAATCATAGAAAATAGTGAAGTTAGATGTTTTAGCAAGGATATGGAAGAGAAAATAAAGTATAATATAGATAAAGCCGCCAAAGAAGGAGAAACTTTAGGAGGAAGTATATATGTATCCATTGGAGGTATGTTTATTGGACTTGGCAGCTATACCCAATGGGATAAAAAGTTAGATAGCATATTGTGTGGTGCCGTTATGTCATTACAAGGTATTAAAGCAGTAGAAATAGGTGATGGTCTAAGCACAAGCCTTAAAGGTACCAACTTCAACGACGAAATATATTTAGATAAAGCCATGGTTAAGAGAAAAACCAATCACTGTGGAGGCATAGAAGCAGGAGTTAGCAATGGTGAAAATATTGAAATAACAGCCTATATGAAAGCTATACCTTCTGTTAAAAAGGGTATAAGCACCATAGACTTAAATAAAAAGATTAATGTTACCAGCCGATATGAAAGGTCTGATGTGTGTGCTGTAGTTCCTGCCTCCGTGGTGATAGAAAATATTTGTGCTTATGAAATTTTAAATGAAATACTTAAGGTGTTTCCATGTTGTGATTTTAATTCTTTAAAAGAAGCACTTAACAAACATAGAAATTACATTAAGAAATATATGGAGGAGTAGTAATGGAAAAATTATTATTGTTAGATAGTAACAGTTTACTAAATAGAGCTTTTTATGCTTTACCCCCTCTTACCAACAGTGAGGGATTACATACTAATGCAGTGTATGGATTTACTAATATGCTGCTAAAAATGTATGAAGAAATAAAACCTGATCATGTAGTGGCGGCTTTTGATAGAAAAGCACCAACCTTTAGGCACACTGAATATGCAGATTATAAAGCTGGCAGGAAAAAGATGCCTCCAGAGCTAGCGGAGCAATTTCCAGTGGTAAAGGAGCTTCTGGAACTTTTAGCAATAAATATATTTGAAATAGATGGCTTTGAAGCAGATGATATCATTGGAACCTTATCTACCTTTGCAGAAAAGGAAGGTATGGAAGTATATATCCTAACTGGAGATAAAGATGCCCTTCAGTTAGCCACTGATAATGTTAAGGTAATAATAACTAAAAAGGGTGTTTCAGAAAAAGAAATTTATGATAAAAATAGAATGATTTCAGATATGGGGGTCACTCCCGCTGAATTTATTGATGTTAAAGGACTTATGGGAGATGCTTCAGATAACATACCGGGAGTTCCAGGAATAGGTGAAAAGACGGCCTTTAAACTTATACAAAGTTATGGAAGTATAGAAAATTTATTAATGAATATTGATGAAGTCAGTGGAAAGAAAGTAAAAGAAAACTTGCAAAATTATAGTGAACAAGCAATATTTAGCAAAAAACTAGCAACAATTATGACAGAAGTACCTATTGAAATGGATTTAGAAGATATTAAATCTAAAGAAAAATTTGATATAGAAGGAATTAAAAAGTTATTTTTTAAACTTCAATTTAAGTCTTTAGTGGATAAAATACCACAACCAGCTATGGCAGAAACCAATACAGTTAGTATTAAGCCTAATAAAGAAATAGATATTACTAGAATAAATAATGGTAAAGATTTAGATGAATTTATAAAATCCTTAGAAGTTAATGAAATAAGCTATTTAAATTTTGATATTTCTAACAAAGAATTTTATACAAAGACAGCAATTCATGAAATATATGTAACCTATAAGGAAAAAGTATACGTATTAGAAATAGAAACTATTTTAAAAAGTAATGAAGCTATGAATTTATTAAAAAGCTACCTTGAAAATGATAACTACAAGAAGGTATGCTATGATGCGAAAAATGCTTTTACCGCTTTGCATAAAGCTGGAGTTAAGCTATCAGGGGTAATTTTTGATGTTATGGTAGCAGCTTATCTTGTAGATGCATCTAAAGGCCAATATCCTCTTATTACGCTTATCAATGAGTATTTAGGAGAAGACCCACAGGGAAATGAAAATGAAATTATGGCAGAAGAAAATTATTACTTACCAAAGCTATACCATATTTTAAGCAATAAAATTCATGAGGATGATATGAAAAAGCTATATTATGATGTAGAGCTTCCATTAACGGAAGTGCTGTCATCCATGGAAGTTTTAGGCTTTAAAGTAGATAGAAGCAAGTTGGAAGAATTAGGAGATAAGTTTAAATTAGAGATAGAAAGTACTCAAAAAGAAATATATTCTATGGCAGATGAAGAATTTAATATAAATTCACCTAAGCAATTGGGTAAAATACTCTTTGAAAAGCTGGATTTACCTGTTATAAAGAAAACAAAAACCGGTTATTCCACTAATGCTGAGGTTTTGGAACAACTTTCCCCAAAACATCCTATTATAGATAAAATAACTTATTATAGACAGCTTACTAAATTGAATTCTACCTATATAGAAGGCTTAAAAAATGTTATAGATGATGATGGGTGCATACATTCAAGCTTTAATCAAACAGTAACTTCTACAGGAAGGCTATCAAGTACAGAACCTAACCTTCAAAATATCCCTATTAAGTATGAAATGGGGAGAGAAATAAGAAAAGTATTTGTGCCTTTTCATGAAAATAATTTGATTTTATCAGCTGACTATTCTCAAATAGAATTAAGGGTACTAGCTCATATAGCCTCTGATGAAAACATGATTTCTGCTTTTAGAGATAAAATTGATATCCATACTAAAACCGCTTCAGAGGTTTTTAAAGTTCCTTTAGATGAGGTAACTAAATTAATGAGGGGAAGAGCTAAAGCAGTAAATTTTGGAATAGTTTACGGCATAGGTGACTTTAGTCTTTCAAAAGATATAAAAGTACCTAGAAAGGAAGCTAAAGAATATATAGATATTTATTTTCAAAGATATCCTGCTATAAAATCTTATCTTACCGATATAGTAGAAGAGGCTAAGAATAAAGGATACGTTAACACCATACTAAATAGAAGAAGATTCATTCCTGAGATAGGCTCTTCAAATAAAATAGTAAAATCATTAGGGGAAAGATTAGCCATGAATGCGCCAATACAAGGCAGCGCAGCAGATATTATTAAACTAGCCATGGTTAGAGTATATGAAGAACTTGAAAATAGGAAACTTAAGAGTAAACTTATACTACAGGTACATGACGAATTAATCTTAAATGTACATGAAGATGAGCTGGAAAAGGTAAAGTTCATAGTTAAAAAAGCCATGGAAGAGGTACTAGAGCTTAAAGTGCCATTGGAAATAGACATGAATATAGGCAAGGACTGGTACGAAGCTAAGTAAGGGGGATAATTAAAATGCTTAAAATAGGATTAACAGGAGGTATTGGTTCCGGTAAGAGTACTGTCTCCGCTATGTTCAAAGGAGCAGGATTTCCTATTATTGATGCAGACGTAATATCTAGAACGGTTTTAGATAAGTATCCTGAAATTCTTCAATGGATAAGAAAAGAGTTTGGGGATGGATTTTTTGATTGGCAGGGGAATTTTTTAAGAAGGCAGTTTGGAAACTATATATTTAAGTATCAAAAAGAAAGAATAAAATATGAAGAGAAGATAATGCCATATATAAAGCAGGACATATTTAATGAAATAAAAAAATATAATGATGCTAACACAGCTTTAGTCATCATTGATGCCCCTACTCTTATAGAAAATAATATACATGATGAAATGGATTATGTGATTTTAGTATGGGTAGATAAAAGTACTCAAATACAAAGGGTGAAAAATAGAGATAAATTAGTTCATAGTGAAATAATGAGTAGGATTAATTCTCAAATTTCCTTAGAAGAGAAAAAGCTTTATGCAGATTTTATCATCGATAATGGTGGTAATCTTGAAAGTACAAGGCAGCAAGTTAATGATATAGTTCAAATTTTAAATATGTATTAATAATTATGAGGATAAGGATGAAATTTAAAAAAGTTATGTTAAAAAAAATGATTGTAATATTTATTGTTGTAATATTTGCAGTATTAATAGTGCCTTACTTTGCTTATACAAAGATGTACCCTTATAAATATAAGGAATATGTTAATAAGTATAGTATGGAAAACAATTTAGATCCACTGTTAGTACTTGCTTTAATAAAAGCTGAAAGCAATTTTAAGGAAAAAGCTTTATCTCATAAAGATGCCTATGGTTTGATGCAAATAACAGAAAGTACAGGGAAATGGGCGTCTAGAGAGATGAAAATAGATGATTTTGAAGTTAATATGCTATATAATCCTGAATTTAATATAAGCATGGGTACCTGGTATTTAAATTTCTTAATAAAGGAGTTTAAAAATACAGAACTTGCATTAGCTTCCTACAATGGAGGCATGGGTAATGTGAAAAAGTGGCTTAACAATAAAGATTATTCAAAAGATGGGAAGACCCTTCACTACATACCTTTTCCTGAAACTGATAAGTATGTAAAGAGAATAAGGGTAAATTATAACGTATATGTATTTTTATATAGGAAGCTTCCCTCTTTAATTCCAATAAGATATGTAACCAGAGAAAAATAGCTATAAACTCTATAGCTATTTTCCTCTTTACAAATATAAATGTTCAGTGATATAATATCACATGTAACATTTAGCTTGCCCATATGCGAGAGTGGCGGAATGGCAGACGCGCACGTTTGAGGGGCGTGTGGGAGACCGTACGGGTTCAAGTCCCGTCTTTCGCACCAGAAAAAACCACGGAGTAATCCGTGGTTTTTAATTTAGAATTTAGAATTTAAAATGAAGGTCAGTTTTTCTGAAAAAGCATCAGAAAAACTTTAGAATGTAGTTAAAAAAGAAATTCATAAAGGCAATTCTTTTTTTCTTTATCCTGATAATAAAATTCCTAAAGGAATTTTATTATCAGCTTTTTTTATATATTGAGGTTTTTTCTGGTGGGTTTTCAGAAAAAAGTTCCTTCATTCTACATTCTAAATTCTAAATTATTATAATATATTTTATTAAGTAAATTATAGAATTATTGAATAATAGAGGGTGAGAGTATGAATGTTTTTAAAGTAAGGGGTAAATTTAATTGGGGGGATTTAATTATTGCTATAATGATTCCCATTACCTTGGGATTTGTTTCTACTAAACTTAATTTTAAAATGGTGGAAATGTATAATGAATTTGAGAAACCGTTTTTTTTTCCTCCTGCAGCTTTATTTCCTGTGATGTGGGTGGTATTATATGTATTAATAGGAATTGCATCTTATAGGATATGGATGCTTAGGAGCGAAGGGGGTAATGCTGTTAAGGCTTTAACCTTTTATAGTGTACAGCTTATAATAAATTTTGCCTGGCCATTTGTATTCTTTCATTTTCAATTATATGGACTAGCTTTTTTCCTACTTTTGATACTATTAGTATTTTTAATATACACTGCGATAATTTTTATCAAATTAGATAAATTTTCTGGAATATTAATGATACCCTATATTTTATGGTTAATTTATGCCGGAGTATTAAATTTTTTTATTTGGTTTATTTATGAAATGTAGTTAAATGAAATAAAGCAAATTTGAAAGTTGCAAAATATGCATTGTATAATTATGGCAAATGCTAAAAGTGAAAGAAAAGATAATTTAACATTCAAAAAAAATATCGGATTGTAAAAAAAAATATTAGTTTTAAAAAAAATAGTTGTATTAGTATGGAATTTATGATATATAATATATATACATTAAAAATTTGTTAATATTCATATATGAAATATTGCAATTATTAATAGAACGGTTATGAAAACTGTCTTATTATTTACGGAGTAGAAAACCTGGAGAATTTCTTCAGGTTCTATATAAATAAAAATATATATAAATAAAGGGGGGTGAATCTACTCGAGGTTAAGTTTTATTTAGCTTTAGAGTAGAAAAACATGAAGAGAAAGTCAATTGCTTTATTAAGTTCTTTATTGGCTGGTTCTATGGTTCTTAGTGCTTGCTCAAAGCCTCAAGGCGATAGTAAAAAACCAGGACAACCAGATAAAGACAAGAAGGTAAATGAAATTATTAAGGCTGAGGATCCTTCCAAACTTCCAGCTACTGCTAAGGAAAGAAAGGATACCTTAATAGTTGGTATTACTGCACCTTCAGGAAAGTTCAATCCAATATATAGTGATTCTGTATATGATTCATATGTTACATCACTTATTTTTGATGGATTAGTGACTAACGATAAAGAAGGTAAGCCAATTGCCAATGTTGCTAAAGAGTGGAAGGTTTCAGAGGATAACAAAACTTACACCTTTACATTAAATCAAGGCATAAAGTTTACAAATGGGGAAGAACTAACAGCTGATGACGTAGCCTTTACTTATACTGCGCTTTGCGATCCTAAATATGATGGACCAAGAATGGATGCTGTTGAAAAGTTAGTTGGATACAAAGAGTACAAAGAAGGTAGTGCCACTACAGTTTCAGGTATAAAAGTTATCGATAAATATAACATTAGCTTTACTTTAACAGATGTTAAAGCACCTGCTATATTAGGTGATTTTATTTATGGTATAATGAGCAAAAAGTATTATGGCTTTGAAAAAGGCGGAATACAAAAACTTAAGGATAACTTCTTAAAACCTATGGGTTCTGGAGCTTATAAGCTTACTGATTATAAACCAGGTTCCACCGTTTCCTTTGCTAAAAATGATGGTTTCTGGAAGGGTGCTCCAAAGATACCTAACATAATAATGAAGGTTACTAACGCTCAAACTAATATTCAAGAATTACAAGCAGGAACTGTTGATATGGACAGAATTCCTCCAAATAACAAGAATATAACTATGCTTAAACAATCAGGTTTCTTAGATTTGCAATTATTCCCAGATAATGGATATGGATATATTGGATTAAATACAAGATTACCTATGTTCTCAGATAAGAAAGTTCGTCAAGCTCTTATGTATGGTCTTGACAGAAAATCCTTCTTAGATTCATACTACAACGGTTATGCTGAGCCATGTAACGTTCCAATTTCTATTGTTTCATGGGCATATAATGACCAAGTTAATAAGTATGAATATGACATGGAAAAAGCTAAAAAATTACTTGATGAAGCTGGTTGGAAGGTTGGAGCAGATGGAAAGACCAGAGAAAAAGATGGTAAGAAATTTGTAATCCACTGGAAAACTTATACTGGGTCAAAATATGTTGACAACTTGATTCCTATAGTTAAAGATAACTGGGGTAAATTAGGCATAGAAGTAGTGCCAGAATTAGTAGAATTTGCTACATTGTCTGAAAAAGTTTATGACAAACAAGACTTTGAAATGTACAACATGGCATGGACCTTATCTATAGATCCAGACCCATCAGGAATATTTGGTGCTTCACAAGACGTTATGGGTGGATTCAACTCAGTTGGTTGGCATCCAGATAAGAGTGAAGAGCTTATGAAAAAAGGCCTAGTAGAAACAGATCTTAAAAAGAGAGCTGAAATATACAAAGAGTGGGGCGCTTTAATAAATGAAGAGCTACCATACCTATTCTTAAACAACAACAAGAATATGTGGGCAGTAAGTTCAAGGGTTAAGAACATGAACCTTGCATCTTATATAGATTGGACAGTAGATATTCATAAAGTTGAATTAGCACAATAGTATTAAAATAATAAAAAAGGCTTCATTCTCAAGAATGAAGTCTTTTTTAACGACTATTAATTTATCCGAATAAAAATTGGGGGGATTATTATGATATTAGTTAACTGTAAGATTTATACCATGGAAGGAAAAGTTATTGAAAAGGGTAGTATACATATAAAAGATAAGAAAATTGACAAGATTACAGAATACAATTATTGTTTAGAGGGAGAAGACATCATAGACTTAAAAGGAGCCTCAGTTTATCCAGGGTTTATAGATGCTCACACTCATTTAGGCATACTGGAAGAAAATATGGGTTTTGAAGGTAATGATCTTAATGAAACCTCTGATCCTATTACCCCTCATCTTAGAGGAATAGATGGTATAAATCCTATGGATGGATGTTTTAAAAGAGCTGTAAAAGCTGGAGTAACCTCAGTGTTAACAGGACCTGGCAGCGCCAATGTTATGGGAGGAGAGTTCGCAGCCATAAAAACCTACGGTATATCTGTAGACGAAATGATCATTAAAGCTCCTGTAGCGCTAAAGGTGGCTTTTGGTGAGAATCCTAAGAGATTTTATAATGCAAAAGGAAAGATGCCCATTACTAGGATGGGAACAGCAGCACTACTACGAGAAACTTTAACCAAAGCCATAAACTATAAGAATAAAAAGCAAAAAGCCAGAGAAAATAATGAGTTTTTTGAAAAAGATTTAAAAATGGAGGCCATTCTTCCAGTATTAGATAAAAGCATCCCTCTTAAGGCGCATGCCCACAGAGCAGATGATATACTAACTGCTTTAAGAATAGCTAAAGAATTTGATTTGGACATTACCTTAGATCACTGTACCGAAGGACATTTAGTGAAGGAGCAAATAAAGGCCTCTGGTAAACCCGTACTTTTGGGGCCAGGAATGCATTATAACGCTAAGGTAGAACTAAGCAATAGAAGCTTTGAAGCTGCAGCTATATTAACTAAAATGGGAGTGAAGGTGGCCATTATCACTGACCACCCAGTGGTAGAAATTCAGTATTTACCATTATCCGCTGCCCTTTGTGTAAAGGCGGGGATGTCTGAAGAAGAGGCATTAAAGGCTATTACCATAAATGCTGCTGAGATTGCGGGTATAGATCACAGAGTAGGTAGCATTAAAGAGGGCAAAGATGCTGATTTGGTTATATTTAATGGAAATCCTTTAGACAATTTCACTGAAACATTATATACTATTGTAGATGGAGAAATTGTATATAAAAACCTTTAAGAGTTGGTGAATATTATTTATGAGTAAAAGTCTAATAATTGCAGAAAAACCTTCCGTAGCAAGAAACATAGCAGAAGCTTTAAATATAAAATCCAGAAAAGATGGTTTTATTGAAGGCAATGAATATATCGTTACTTGGGCCTTTGGACATCTCCTTCAGCTTTACGATGCTAAGGATTATGATAAAAGCATGTCCTCTTGGAGAATGGAGAGATTTCCTTTTATACCAGAGAAGTTTAGGTATAAAATCAAAGGGGATGGTCATAATAGAGCTGCTATAGATAAAGGTGCAGAAAAACAAATAAACATAATAAAAAGTTTAATACATAGAGAAGATGTACACAAAATAATATCTGCCACAGACTTCGATAGAGAAGGTCAGGTTATTTCTGATGAATTGTTTATTCATTTAAATGTAAATAAACCTATATATAGACTTTTACTTAATGAGTGGACTGAAGACGAAGTAAAAAAAGGAATGGAAAACTTAAAGTTAAACTCGGAAATGCAACCATTACAAGATGCTGGCATAGGACGACAATTAGCAGATTGGGTTATAGGAATAAATTTAACCTCCGTAGCAACTTTAAGGTATGGCGGCACAGGTAAAGAAAGAAAAACATTAAATATAGGCAGGGTATTACTGCCTACCCTTAAGATAATTTATGATAGAGACAAAGAAATAGAAAATTTTGAAGCTACCTCCTACTATAAATTAACTGCTAACTTCAAGTCAAAAGATAATTCTGAATTTGAAAGCCTTTATTATGAAAATAACAGTGAAAAGTTTGATGAGAAAGAATATTTAGACAAGATAAGTACGGCTCTAGTTGATAAGAATGGATTGGTAATAGATAAAGAAATTGAAAAGAGAAAAGAATATCCTCAGCCCTTATTTAATCTATCAAACTTACAAGGATATATAACTAGCAAATATAAGGGATGGACTTCGGATAAAGTATTAAAGGTGGCACAAAACCTTTACGAGAAGAAATACATTACTTATCCAAGAACAGCTAGTGTGGTATTAGAAGAAAGCCTAATGGGCAGGGCTGAGAAGGTGCTATATAATTTAAAAAAAGGTTTGCCTTATGAAGATGATATCAAATTTCTTAAAAGTAAGAGGGTTTTTGATAATTCAAAGGTAGAAAGTCATAGTGCCATAACTCCTACTTATGTAATTCCTAAGGGATTAAGCTCTGAGGAGGAAAATGTTTATACTGCTATAAAGAATAGATTTATAATGCAATTTATGCCAGTGGCAGAATTTGAAGAAACAAAGATCACCATAAAGGTAAATGATGAAAATATCCCAGGTGAATTTATTTCAAAGGGAAAAGTTGAAATAATTAAAGGTTGGAGAATCGTAGAGAAGATTGAAACAAAGGATACTATTTTACCTTTAGTGGAAAAAGGGGAAACATTACAAGTTACTCATAGTAAGGTAAATAAGGTTACTAAAAAACCTCCCAAGTATCACACAGAAAAAACACTTTTAAGGGTGATGGAAACCTGTGGAAAAGAGTTTAAAGAAGAAAGAGAAGATGATGAAAGCAATTCAGAAGAAATGATGAATAGCATTTTAAGCGGATTTAGTATTGGAACTCCTGCCACTAGGGCTGAAACTATAAAGAAGCTAAAGGATATAGGCTACATAACTGCAAAAGGTAAAAGCTTAACCACTACAGACCTTGGTAGAACTATAGTTGAGATATTTCCAGCCAAAGAACTTTTGGACTTGGAGTATACCGGTAGATTAGAAAAAACTCTTTCAGACATAGAAAGAGGAAAGTTTAAAAAGGTAGACTTTCTAGATTTAATTTTTGATTTTACAAAACAATCCGTAGAAAAAATAAAGAATGATAATTCTATGCTTCATAAATTCAATGTGGAAATACCCGAAGGGGCCGAAGAGATAGGGAAATGTCCTATATGCGGCAATGCGGTTATTGAAGGTAGAAAAGGTTTTGGTTGTAATAATTGGAAAAATGGATGTAAATTTACCATATGGAAAGATGATAAATATATAACTTCCTTTGGCAAGACAGTATCCAAAGATATGGTTAAGCTATTGCTTAAAAACGGTAAGGTAGGCTTTAGAAATCTTAAAAGCAAAAAAGGCAACACCTTCAGTGCTTATTTTAAATATGAAAGAGACGAAGAAACAGGATATTTTAACTGGAAGATAGAATTTATTGATTAACTTTATCTATTAAAAAAGAAGCTTCATCGAAGCTTCTTTTTTACTTTGTTTTTATGCTTATTTGTAAGCTTTTCTGATTCTTTTTCAGAAAAACTATCCTTCATTCTCGGATGGACCCCTTCAAATGGGACTTTATATTCGAATTACTAACTTACTCTTAAAATTGCTATCTTTTAGATTATAGAACCCATAAGGAGTTC
>NZ_FQZO01000008.1 GCF_900142075.1 Clostridium amylolyticum | reverse complement strand
TTACAAAGTTCTATATACAGTTTTGAAAGAACAAAATTCTTTCAGATAAAGGTACTTTTCTTTGAAAAGCACCGAAAATCTGGTGATTATGCCATAAAGGTAACACCCGTTCCCATTCCGAACACGAAGGTTAAGCTTTATAGGGCCGATGGTACTGCACGGGAGACTGTGTGGGAGAGTAGGACGTCGCCAGGTCTGTATTCCGCGGTAGCTCAATGGTGGAGCACTCGGCTGTTAACCGATAGGTTGGAGGTTCGAGCCCTCTCCGCGGAGCCAAAAACTCAAGTTGTATTGCAACTTGAGTTTTTTTATTTAATGTAAAAAACAATTTAGAATTTAAAATTAATAATTTCTCTTTGACTTGGTTATTCTAATACTAAAAGGATGTGATTCCGTGGCAAAAAGAAATGAAAATAAACATGAACCTCGCAGAGAGCAGTTCCAAAGTTTAGACTTCAAAGAAGATGTAGAAACTAACGCACGTTATTATGGCGACGATGAGGGAATGCCAGAAAGAATAGTTACAAACTACTATTATAAACCAACTAGGTAATTTAGAATTTAAAATGAAGGAGAGTTTTTCTGAAAAAGCGTCAGAAAAACTTTAAATTTATTAACAAAAGGAAGCCCTTCGGCTTCCTATAATTTTAAGATTGTCTAAACTATGAGTTTTCAATTCTTAATTTTTCCATCGCTTCTTCCCAAGAATGGACTATTTCTCCGTTATCTTCTATTAGTCCAACTACATATTGATTTACGCCGTAAGGAACTTTATCTCCTTCATATTTATGAGAAGTTCTTAGTCTTATATCCGTATGATGAGCGATTATTTCTTTTTTAGGATATTTGCTTAATAATTCTTTTAACATATTTAAAGCGGTTTCACTATCGTTATTTTCAAGGGCTTCTTGCAGCTTTAGCATGTGATTATATGCAAAGTTCCAAGCAGCAGTTATACCTAGCTCAGAGCATACACCAGGATCCATTCCATCAATCTCCGCCACTATAATATCGCTATCTAGAACTTCTTTGGTGTCTCCCCAGTAAATATCTTCTGCAGTAGGTAATTTTGACTTATCATTACAAGGAGCTTCTATAGGATTGTATACATCCATCCCTAAATTTCTTAGGTCTTTTCCTTCCTCAAGACGTTTATTTATATCTCCCTGCTTAAATAAAGCACCTGCTATATAAGCTTTTTTAAATTTATTCATTATTGTTATGACCTCCTATGTTGAATTTTTTTATTTAGATTTACGTCTATTATGACCAGCATGATACTACTTATTATAAGGGATATAATATATTTCATAAAGCGGTATTATATATTCAAAAAAGCTAAATACTATAATAAGGTGGTATATATCTGGTTATGAATAGATTTTATTCCAGTGGCAATATTTATAATAAAATAGTATAATTAAAATAAATTCTATATTCTGAAAATTTAATTAATTTTTTAAAGGAAATTTATGTTTTTTAGAGAATATAGATAATGTGTCACTTATATTTAAATTTGCAATGTGCTGATAGCTTCAGCAGATTATAGATGCAAAGTTAGTCAAATTTTTAAAGGAAAGGTGGGTGAAGTCCATTAAGTTAAAAGTTTAGCTTAATGGCAAGGCTTATGAAAGAGTACAAAATCAACAACCTCAGAAATGTAGGAATCCTTGGTCATAGTGGATCAGGAAAGACCTCTTTAGCAGAAGCATTATTATTCACAACCAAGACCATTGATCGTTTAGGAAAAGTTGACGAAGGAAATACCATATGTGATTACGATGTTGAAGAAAAGAAAAGAAAAATATCCATGTCGGCATCTGTAGCACCTTTTGAATGGAAGGGTGTAAAGGTTAACATGCTGGATCTTCCAGGATACTTTGATTTTATAGGAGAACAAATTCAAGGGATGAGAGCCTGTGACGTAGCTATGATAGTGGTATGCGGTGCAGCAGGAGTAGAAGTAGGAACAGAAAAAGCTTGGAACTACGTTAATAAAATAAAGCTTCCAAGAACATTTTTTATAAATAAACTTGATAGAGAAAACAGTGATTATGATAAAGTATTAGCTCAGCTAAAAGATCATTACGGAATATCTGTAGTACCTATACAATATCCCATTGGAAAAGAAGCCGATTTTAAAGGCGTTATAAATATAATTTCAAGAACCGCTACGGTTTATAATCCTAAAACTAAAAAGATGGAACCAGCTGACATTCCAGCAGAATTAGAAGAAAAAGTAGATGAGTGCAAGCAGATGGTTATGGAAGCTGTAGCAGAAACTGATGAAGTTTTGCTTGATAAGTACTTTTCAGAAGGAGAATTAAGCGACGAAGAGATCTATAAAGGACTTATAAATGGATGTGTAAGTGGTGACATTGCTCCTGTTATGTGCGGAAGTGCAGCCTCTGTTATAGCTATGGATGCTTTGTTAGATGATATAATTGAGTGTTTCCCATCACCAGAATACGCATTATCTCAAAAGGCAATAGATAAGAAAAATAATAAAGAAGTTAGAGTAAATCTTAATGAGAAGGATCCTTTCTCCGCCTTTGTGTTTAAGACTATAGCAGACCCATTTGTTGGTAAGCTATCTATGTTTAGAGTTATTACTGGAAAGATAACTCCAGATACTTCTGTACTTAATACCTCTAAAGATAAAAATGAAAAGATAGGAAGTATATATTACTTAAGAGGAAAATCCCAGCTTCCTGCTGAAGAAATAATAGCAGGAGATATAGGAGCCGTAGCAAAACTTCAATATACAGGTACAGGAGATACTTTATGTAATCCTAATTTCAATGTAGAATATGACAGTATGAATTTCCCAGAACCTGTAATGTCTATGGCGGTTGTACCTAAAGCAAAAGGTGATGAAGACAAAATATCTTCAGGTTTAGGCAAGCTTATTGAAGAAGATCCAACCTTTAAGGTATCTAGAGATGTGGAAAATGCAGAAACTATAATTTCAGGAATAGGTGAAGCCCATTTAGATATGGTAGCTTCAAAGCTTAAAAATAAATTTGGTGTAGAAGTTGCATTACAAATTCCAAAGGTTCCATACCGTGAAACCATAAAAGCTGTTTCTGATGTCCAAGGAAAGCACAAAAAGCAGTCTGGAGGGCATGGACAATATGGAGATGTTAAAATTAAATTTGAACCAAGAACCGACGGCTCCGATGAACTTCAATTTGTAGATCAAGTTGTAGGAGGAGTTGTTCCAAGAAACTATATACCTGCGGTAGAGAAAGGTCTTAAGGAATGCATAGGCCGTGGAGTTCTTGCAGGATACCCCGTAATAAGATTAAAAGCCACATTGCATGATGGTTCTTACCACCCTGTAGATTCCTCTGAAATGGCATTTAAAATAGCAGCTTCCTTAGCCTATAAAAAGGGCCTAGAAATGGCAAGTCCTATACTTCTAGAACCTATTATGAAGGTAGAAGTAATAGTTCCAGACGAGTATATGGGAGATGTTATAGGAGATATAAACAAAAAGAGAGGTAGGGTTCTAGGAATGGAGCCAGAGGATGGACTTCAAAAAGTTTTAGCAGAAGTTCCAATGTCAGAAATGTTTACTTATGCTACTGATCTTAGATCTATAACCCAGGCAAGGGGAAGTTTTAGATCCGCCTTCGAAAGATATGAAGAAGTACCCGCTGCGGAAGTAAATAAAATAATAGAAACCGCCAAAGCTCTAAAAGCTGAAGCCTAAGCAGACATTCCAAAAAGTAGAGATTTACGTCTCTACTTTTTTTATAAAAATTTTTACATAATAAATTAGGATAAAGTATAAATATTATGGAAATAATAAGTCTAAGTGGAGAAGAAGCTTAACATTAATTATATCAGGAGGGGTCTTCCATGTCGCATTATAGAATGGAAATTACAGGTATCATAGGACTTAGTGATTACAGTAATATTTATGATTATATTGGCGTGGTAGATCACCATGACAAATTTACTATTTCCCTAAGTGAAGTTACACAAGATAATATAAATATAATTTGTTCCTTTCTAAATGATAAGAATTTTAGAATAACAAACCAAGGTGAAGATGTTGACGGTAAATATTATATTCATGCTTTAAAATATAAGTAGATATTGCTATAATGATAAGGTATTCACATTAACATGAGTACCTTTGAAAACTGATGATATTAGTTTTCATGCTTTCACTATGCAGAAATGATGCAATTAATATTAAATGGACAAGTTATAAAATTAAGTTTATCCCATAGCTAACAGCCACTAATACTCCCACTTCTTTAAGTGGTGGGATAAGGGGTGTTAAGATCCTGGATAAGTTCTTCTAAGGTTCATCTGGAGTAAGTATTCCTTTTAAGCAAACTGCATGGGAAGCTAAGAATCACCTGATATAAGTAAATATTTTTTATTTAAAATTTTTCATAAGTAAAAGTTTTATTTGGAGGTAAAATAATGGAGAAATATGTTGTTGGTATTGATTTAGGAGGTACAAAAATCTGTTGTGCGGTTGCTGATTTAAAGGGTAACATTAAAGCTCAGACTACATTAGCTACTTTGGCTCATGAAGGAGAAGGCGCTGTTTTAGCTAGAATGATATTAGCAGTAGAAACAGTTATGAAAGAAATTAATGCTCCTTTAGAGGATATAAAAGCCATCGGCATAGGATCACCAGGTCCCTTAGATGCAGAAAAAGGAATAATAGTTACTACACCAAACCTGCCTTTTAAAAACTTTAATATAGTTAATCCTATGACAGAAAGATTCAATGTGCCAGTATATTTAGATAATGATGCTAATGTGGCTGCTATTGGAGAATATTTACTAGGAGCAGGTAAGGGCACTAAAAACATGGTGTATGTTACTGTAAGTACTGGTATCGGTGGAGGAGCTATCGTAAATGGTAAAATTTACAGAGGAAATACTTCCAATGCTTTAGAAGTAGGTCATATGACCATTGTTCCAGATGGTCCAAGGTGTAACTGTGGAAACTTAGGCTGTGCTGAAGCTGTAGCCTCAGGAACTGCCATAGCAAAAAGAGCTAAAGAAGCAGTAGAAAGCAAAGCAGAAACATCCTTAAAGAACTATGAAAATGTAACTTCTTATGAGGTTTTTGTAGAAGCTTCTAAGGGGGACAAGGTTGCAAAGGCTATATTAGATAGTTGCCTAAATTATCTTGGTATAACTGTAGCAAATATTATTACAAGCTTTGATCCTGAGGTGGTTATTATTGGCGGAGGGGTTTCTCAAGGCGGAGATGTGGTATTTGACAAAGTTAGGGAAGTTGTAAATACAAGAAACTTTAAAACCATGGCAGATTCTTGTAAAGTTCTACCAGCAGGGCTTGGAACCAATGCTGGAGTGGTAGGAGCAGTAGCCCTTGCAATTTTGGAGACAGAATCAGTTTAGAAGTTTTATAAAAAATTATATTCATTTATCCTTATTAGATAGATGAATATATTTTTTTATATTGGAAAAATATTATTATATAGGAGGACTTTTCATTGACTACTTTATATATAACAAGACATGGAGAAACAGAATGGAACATACAGTCTAGGTTTCAAGGGTGGAAAAATTCCCCTTTAACAGAATTAGGAGTTAAGCAGGCTGAAAGTTTAAGAAAGAGAATGAGCACCGTTCCCTTAAACAAAATATATGCAAGTCCCACAGAAAGAGCAGCAAAAACTGCTGAAATAATAAGAGGCGATAGAGATATTGAAATAATTCATGATATAGATTTAAGAGAAATGGGCTTCGGTAACTGGGAAGGTCTTACTTATGATGAGATTAAGAGCCTAAATGAAGCAGAACTAAATAATCTTATATATCATCCATCTAAATACATTCCTGACATGGGAGAAGATTATAAGACTTTTACAGCGAGAATCATAGGTGCAGTGGACAGGATAATTTTAAACCATCCTAATGAATCCGTACTTATAGTTACTCATGGCATATCTCTTAAAGTGATGCTTTCATATTTTAATAGCTTAGACCTAGATGAAATACATAACTTACCTATAGTTGGACAAGCTAGTCTTACTCAAGTAAACATAAATAAAGATGAGTTTCAAGTGATATTAACTGGGGATACACAGCATTACGATTTCTAAAAATAATAAAAGTGCTCTATTTATCCGATAGCTAACCGCCTCTAATACCCCAACTTCTTTAAGTGGTGAATAAGAGGCGCTAAGTATCGGATAAATAGAGCATTAATTTTAATGAATTTCTTATTTATAATCCAATGGATGTAGCGAATTAAATCTTCATGGAGAGCAACCTTAATAATATCCTTCTTCTTTAAATTCTTTTCCACTTTTATTCAATGCTGGCTCCTCAATGGTTTGAGGAAGATGATTTTTAGACCATTGATTTTGAGTTTTAGTGCCATTTTTAATAAAGTCGTGTTTATCATTTTCTCTTCTATGTTTTTTCATAGCAATCTCCCTTTCCTCCGCTTTATTCTTACACCTTTAGTATGCTTAATATTTATGCTTTTATAGCTTAGTATGTTTTCAAAATAAGCCTTAAAAATCCAACTTAGCCACTGGAAAGCCAGTATATTAATTCTTAATAAAACCAAAAATAATATTGAAATGAAAAACAATATATTTTTAAGGGAGGAATATATATGGCTAAAAAGAACCAGCCAAGTTCCTGGGAAAGCAAAAGAAGAGAAAAAACTAAGAAAAATGAAGTAAAGCCTGTACCGGAAATTTCCAATAAAAATCGTTAGAGATATAAAAAAGTTTTTAAATGAGGAATAATATTAAAAATATTATATATACTTGTAAAAGACAGTAAAAAGCAAACAGGAGATGATATACATATGCCTAAAGATAGTCAACCTGATAATAAATTGGCAAGAAAGATAAAATCCAATGGGGATACACCTTCCACTAGGGAATCTGCTAAAAATGTAAGCAGAACTACTAAGAAACAATCCAGTGACAGAGGAGATGTATAATTCCTTGCCATAAGTTCTCTTCCCCTCAAGCAGACATGTCAAATTTTAATTTGGCATGGTGGCTTACTTCTTCGTAGCATCTAAAGGATAAAAATCTTATTTTTAAAAGCTTTAGGTGCAAAGAAGAAGTTTCCGATATTAATGTATTTAAGTTACATTAACTAATTTACTAGCATCTTGGTAAAGGCTTATTACATTATGGATATGGTTAAATGTAAGTTTATGAAATATTCAGGGAGAGGGAAAGAGAATTTTTAACATATCTGCCTACTATTTAGCTTTTATATGATAAAGCTTAATAGTAGGCAGCTTTTGGTTGTTGTGATATAATAAGTCTATTTAAAAGTTATAATTAACTTAAGGATGGTGACAATTTATGAAAGTGGAGATAGTTGCTGTAGGAACAGAAATTCTTTTAGGAGATATAGTTAATACCAATGCCCAATATTTATCTAAAGAACTGGCAGCCCTAGGGATAAGTGTATATAGGCAAAGCGTTGTGGGGGATAATGAAGAAAGACTGCTTCAAACCTTTAGAGAGGCTTTAACTAGGTGTGATTTAGTTATTGCCACAGGGGGCTTAGGACCTACCAATGATGATATAACAAAAGAAGTAGCTTCAAAGTTTTTTAATAAAGAATTGATCTTTCATGAAAAGTCTTGGGGTTATATAGAAGATTATTTTAATAAAATGGGAAAAGAGCCTGGGGAAAGTAATAAGAAACAAGCCTATTTTCCTAAGGATGCAATAATACTAGAAAATCACCATGGAACTGCTCCAGGAGCCATTATAAAAGGAGCTGATGACAAAGCTATAGTAGTGCTTCCCGGGCCTCCAGTAGAAATGAAAAATATGTTTAAGGAGTCAGTGCTCCCTTATTTAGAAAAATATTGTGATAGAACATTGGTTTCTAAGGTTTTAAGAGTAGCTGGCGTTGGGGAAAGCACTGCAGCAGAAAAAATTAAAGATATTTTAGATAATCAAACTAATCCTACAGTGGCGCCTTATGCAAAGCAATCTGATATGGTATTCAGAATTACAGCCAGTGGAGAAAGTGAACAAGAAGCTAAAAAGCTTATAGAACCTGTAGAAAAAGAAATAAGAAACAGATTAGGAGATAATGTTTATGCTGAAGGTGATACCACCATGGAAGAGGTGGTGGCAAAGCTGCTCATAGAGAATAATCTTACCATAGCTGTGGCAGAATCCTGCACAGGAGGTCTTTTAGCTGCAAGGCTTATAAACTATCCGGGAATATCAGAAGTATTCATGGAAGGGGCTGTTACTTATTCCAATGATGCAAAAATCAGAAGACTTAAGGTAAAAGAAGATACCTTAAATAAATATGGAGCAGTAAGTGAAGAAACCGCAAGAGAGATGGCAGAAGGCATAGCCAAAGAAGCTAAAACCAATATTGGAGTATCCACTACAGGCATAGCAGGCCCCGGTGGTGGTACAGAGGAAAAGCCTGTAGGCCTTGTATATGCAGCTATATACATTAACGGAGAAACTAAGGTAAGAAAACTTAATTATACAGGCAGCAGAGAAAATATAAGAAATAGAGCCACTGTTAGTGTTCTAGATTGGTTAAGAAGAGAACTATTATTAAGATAGTTGCTACGAAGAAGTTTCCTTGTGCTATTAATTAAAATATACCGGACATGGTACAAGGGATAATTTTAATCTATAGGTTAATAATAAATAAAATCCCCCTGTCATGGTTAGTACCAAAATCAGAGGGACTTTATGTATATTATTAAAAATGGGGGAGAGGCATAATTATAACTTTCATTATTAATCATTGCCTAACTTTCGAATAATATACATGATTTGTAAAAAATATTTTGAGTTTCAATAAATATTAATTTAATTATAGTAAAGGCGGGGTGAAAGATGAAACCGACTTATAAAGCAAACTTATTTGCACTTATGCTTGTATTAACTCAGATTTTAGGAAGTAAATTCATAGCACCAATTATAGTTTCATTAGGGCTTAGCTTTCCAGTACTTATGGTTAGTACCCAGATTTTATTCTTATTTGTTCCTACCATAATATATTTTATTGTTACAAAAGAAAATGTCGTGGATACCTTAAGTTTAAAGAAACTTCCTTTAAAAGATATCTTAATGGTAATGGTAATAGCCTTATTTTGTCAGCCAGTAGCTTGGTTTTTATCCTACACTTCAGGCTTATTTTTCCCCAATAAGGTAGCAGAAGTTTTTAAAGTTGTTTCAGGCTTACCTTATATGGTACTTCTTTTTGTAATGGCAGTAGTACCAGCGGTTTTTGAGGAAATTACTATAAGAGGAATAGTACTTAGAGGTTATAAGGAAAAATCTATATTAAAAGCAGGTCTCTTTACTGGATTAATTTTTGGTATGCTTCATTTAAATGCTCAGCAGTTTTTATATGCCGCTGCCTTGGGAGTATTATTAGCTTATCTTGTAAGAATAACAGGCAGTATTTATTCCAGCATACTTTGTCACTTCTTATTTAATGGATTTCAAGTAACCATGAGCAAATTAGTGCAAGTATTTGCAGAGATGATGAATAAAGATATCGCAGCAGCGCAAAGCAGTGCAGCGGACATTCCTATTGCAGCTAAGCTATACACTTTCTTTATTTTAGCTGTGCTGGCAGCAGTGTTCACCACCTTTATAGTGATGATTATAAAGAAGATGAGAAGAGAGAAAGGGCCAATGTTAAGGGTGGAAAGCTCTAGTTTAGAAGAGGAAAAATTAAATTATCTATCTAGGGATTATGAGAATATTAATAATGATAATTATATGGACAATCCTCTGAATACACCTTTCATTCTAAACATAGTTATATTTATTTTAATGATGTTTCTACAAAATTTATCCTATTAAGCAAACTCCACCTGAAGCTAAGAATCACTTGATAGTGGCAGCCGCATGAGCTATTAACACATAACTCATATGGCTGCCACTTTTTTTTAATTGACAGGAGATATTTATATAACTTACAATATCAAAGTAAGTTTATTTTTTAGAATTTTTTAATTTTTACAAAACAGCATTATTTTAAATGCTTATGAGAAAGTAGTTTAAAGCAAGGAGAGAAAAAATGAGTATTTTAACAGTAAAAAATATAAGCCATGGCTTTGGTGACAGAGGAATTTTTGAAGATGTTTCCTTCAGGCTGTTAAAGGGAGAACATGTAGGGCTTATAGGTGCCAATGGTGAAGGTAAGTCTACATTTATGAATATAATTACAGGGAAATTAGCACCAGATGAAGGTGATGTTGAATGGAGCAACAGGGTTAGAGTTGGTTATATGGACCAGCATGCTCAGCTAGAAAGAGGAAAAACCATAAGAGATGTGCTTAAGGAAGCTTTTAAATATCTTTTTGATTTAGAAGCTGAGATATTAAGCATGTATGACAAAATGGCAGATGCTTCTACAGAAGAAATTGACAAAATGATGAATGACATAGGAACCATTCAAGATATGCTTGATCACAACGGTTTTTATGTTATCGATGCTAAAATAGAAGAAATAGCCGCAGGTTTAGGACTTAAAGATATAGGATTAGATAAAGACGTAGCAGATTTAAGCGGTGGACAGAGAACAAAAGTGCTCTTAGCTAAGC
Organism: Clostridium amylolyticum; assembly: GCF_900142075.1. GTDB lineage: Bacteria > Bacillota > Clostridia > Clostridiales > Clostridiaceae > Clostridium_AA > Clostridium_AA amylolyticum. The sequence continues at coordinate 157,432 of NZ_FQZO01000008.1, read as the reverse complement.
TCCTTTTAGAGGTCCCAGATATATTACTTTTAGACGAGCCCACCAACTATCTAGATGAACAGCATATAGAGTGGCTTAAGAGATATCTGCAAAATTATGAAAATGCCTTTATACTAATATCCCACGACATACCTTTCTTAAATAGCGTAATTAATTTAATATACCATGTGGAAAATCGTAAGCTTACTAGATATGTAGGCGATTATGATAATTTCAGAAGGATTTATGAAGCTAAAAAAGAACAGTTAGAAGCAGCCTTTGAAAGACAACAGCAGGAAATATCCAAGTTAGAGGATTTTATTGCAAGGAACAAAGCTAGAGTTGCCACCACAGGTATGGCCAGAGCAAGACAAAAGAAGCTGGACAAAATGGAAATAATAGAACTGGCACCAGAGAAACCAAAGCCAGAATTTAATTTTAAACAAGCGAGAACCTCAGGGAAGATGATCTTTGAAGCCAGGGATCTTGTTATAGGCTATAATGAACCCTTAACCAAACCTTTGAACCTAAGAATGGAAAGAGGACAAAAGATAGCTCTAGTAGGAGCCAATGGCCTAGGTAAGACAACCCTTTTAAAAAGCCTTATGGGATTAATTAATCCATTAAGCGGTGAGGTGGAAACCGGAGATTATCAGGAAATAGGATACTTTGAGCAAGAAATCAAAGAAGCAAACTATAAGACCTGTATAGAAGAGGTTTGGGAATCCTTCCCTCACTTTACTCAATACGAAATAAGAGCAGCCTTAGCAAAATGCGGCCTAACCACAAAACACATAGAGAGTAAGGTAGTGGTACTATCCGGTGGAGAACAAGCTAAAGTAAGACTTTGCAAGCTCATAAACAGAGAAACCAATATACTAATCCTAGACGAGCCTACCAACCACCTAGATGTAGACGCCAAGGAAGAGTTAAAAAGAGCCCTAAAAGCATATAAAGGCAGCATCCTCCTAGTTTGCCACGAGCCTGAATTCTATAATGACGTGGTAACAGATGTATGGAACTGTGAGGAATGGACAACTAAAATTGTATAATAGTTCTATAATAAAAGGAGTTAGTTTTCAATCAACTAGCTCCTTCTACTATATTAAAGATAAAATTAAAAAATATATAGTTTATTGTATCTTGAGAACAATTTTAGTAAATTAGTAAGTGGAGATAAAAACACAGTTTCTGTTGGTAGTCAGAACCTATATAAATTTAATATAGCAGTAACCTGCCCTCCTGGGGTTGTCCATTCTCTAGAGATTTTAATTTAACAGGAGGAGATGTTTATGATAACATCAATTAAAAACAAAAAAATTAACAAAGAGCGAAAAATGAAATGGAAGAAAGAAAGTTTCAATTAAAGCAGACGAAAAAGAAAGAAAAGCATAAAGGACATTAGAATAATAATTGCACAGTATAAAATTAAAGGTTTATTTTTAAAGAATATTTGATATAATATAAATAAGAAGAGGCTTAGTGCTGGTAACACTAAGCCAATCCTAGAACGTTTTTTAGTTTTAGGGCTATTGGATTTATCTAAAAGAAGATAACTGAGAAATTAGTGCTTACGTTTGGTGGACGGAGCACTTTTTTCATTTGTCTTAAATTTAATTTTAAGACTTTTAACACTAATATTCATTTCAAAATCACAAAATTTTGAAGTTGGTCTTAAAGCAATAATTATAAGCAAAATAACTATTGCTGCAAGTAAAGCCATAAAAGAAATTAGTATCATATCCAATACCACCCCCTTAAGCTATGATGAAAATTCACCAATAGCCCAAGGTGGAAAACGTACAACCACCGTAGCCATCCACTTCTACGGTTACGAAATTTTACTTGGATAGTATAGCATAATTCTTATGTCAAGTACAATAACATATAAAAAATAAAATACAGCTTATGTAATATTAAAAACTAACTAAAAATTAAAAAGTGAATTTATAAATTTAAGACTTAGTGAAATGTGATTCCTTTTATTATATAATTATTGAAAAGATAAAATGAGAGGTGTGAGGTTAAATGGTGGACTTGAATTTTAATGTAGGAGATACAAATTTCTTAGCAATTGTTAATACAAACAGATATTTATCATATGTTGATGAAGACTGGGATTTAAAAATGTTAAAAAATCACTTTATTAAGGAAACAGAGCAAGGAAATATTTTAGTTATGCAGATGACTAATGAAGGTATAGAAGATGATTGGAAAATACGTGTTGAGTTTGGTGATTCTATTGTAGAAAGTGATTGTTTTAGAAAAGATACTGGATATATAAAAGTTGATAATAGTGAATTGTGTTTTGTTGAGTATACATGTTTAACAATGGCAGCACAATTTAAAGATGAAAAAGTTCCAGATAAATATTGTGATAAGTTTAGATTTAAGATAGATAATGGAGTATATAAAGTGAATATAACTCAATTTTATGATGTAGATAATGGAGTACATATTGGAAGAAGTGATATTGATATATTATTTCAATTCATTAAAGTTGAGAGTAATTTGGAATGCGCTCCTAAAGTATTTTGGTATGATTGTTAAATACGATTTTATAGATAAATAAGTTAAGTATATAATTAATGGCAAATTGAATACACTTACTTAAAATACAATTAATACCACATTAGGCTATATGACCAACAATAGTTTAAGTTGCCTTATAAATAAGGAAAATTAATAAATAAAAACACATCTTATGTTGTGAGAGTTGGACAACTAAAATTGTTTAAATAAATCAAATTATAGATAAGTGTTTTGTGTTTTAAATGATAGAATATAGACAGCAGTAATATCAACAGGTATTATTGCTGTCTTATATTTTTTATTTAATAGAGAAACCCCACATAATTGAACAGGATAAGTCGGATATGTTTTTGTGATTTCTGATATTCTATTAATGAAAGGAGCGGTCACTAAATGGATTCAGTAAGAGGAATGAATAATGCATTAAGTTATATTGAGGAGAACCTTGCTAATGATATTGATTTAAAAGAAGTAGCTAGATTGGCCTTTTGCTCTGAATATCATTTTCAAAGAATATTTTCTTTTCTCGTAGGTATTTCACTGTCGGAATATATTCGCAGAAGACGCCTTACCATTGCAGCTTTTGAACTTAATAATAGCAACCTTAGGATAATTGATATAGCCATTAAATACGGGTATAGTTCACCTGACTCATTTACAAGAGCCTTTCAAAACTTGCATGGTATAACACCTTCTGAAGCAAGACTAAATGGTCAATCATTGAAGGCATATCCAAGAATGACCTTTCAATTATCAATTAAAGGGGGAAATGAAATGAACTATAGAATAGTAGAAAAAGAATCATTTAACATTGTTGGTATTAAGAAAAGAGTGCCTATTATATTTAATGGAGTTAATCCAGAGATTGCAGTAATGTGGCAAAGTTTAAACCAAGAAATCATTCATCAACTTAAAGAACTTTCTAATATAGAACCGAAAGGTATAATAAGTGCGTCCACTAACTTTTCAGAAGGGAGAATGGAGGAAAAGGGAGAACTTGACCATTTTATTGGAGTGGCTACAACAAGGGAGTGTCCAGCTAACTTAACACAACTTAAAGTTTCTGCATCAACATGGGCGGTATTTGAAGCTGTAGGACCATTTCCAGATACACTCCAAAATATCTGGGGACGTATATATGCAGAATGGTTTCCATCATCAAACTACGAACAGACAGAAGGACCAGAAATATTATGGAATGAGAATAAAGATGTAACTTCACCAACCTTCAAAAGCGAGATTTGGATACCAGTTATGAAAAGATAATAATTAAAATGTATGATAAATTAATTAAATATAAACAATTATTAGATATGGGAGCATTAACACAAGAAGAATTTGATGCAAAGAAAAAAGAACTTTTAGGATTATAAAGTAATAGTGTATATGGGAATATAATGTATATTTTCATATACACTATTTTCGATTATTTAATTGATGCAGTAGTAATAATAAAAAAGATTACTGCGGTTCTATATTTTTTAAATATATTTTTACTTAGTATATACTTAAAGCTGTAATACCAATAAGAACTTCTTATATTACCCATATAGGCGATATCTTTTCAACTAATGTGCGAGTTATTTCTCATTTTACGTTATGGATTTGAGTTAATGCTCATGTTAGCATTAAATTATCAAGTTCAAGGGGGGGCGTTATATGACAACAATTAAACTTAAAATAGCAGAATTGAGGAAAAATAGAGGAATAGCGCAACAAGATTTGGCGGATGTGCTGGGGGTATCCTTTCAATCAGTTAGTAAATGGGAGACTGGAGTAACAATGCCTGATATCACCTTATTGCCAAGCATAGCGGAATATTTTAATGTTTCTGTTGACGAGCTATTAGGTCTTAAGCCGCTTCTACAGCAAGTATATATGCCAAGGGATACAGATAATAGGGATAGTTGGAATGACAAAATAGATAAGTTATATAAGAATAGAAAGTATTTTTGGAATGATGATTATCTAAAGTTTCTTATAGAAAATGTTTGGAATATAACTTCGCCAATAGATGTTATAGAATATAGATGTGGTGAGGGTCAATTAGGAATTAAGCTACTTGAGCTTTTGCCAGAGGGAAGTACCTACACAGGAGTTGATAATGAATATTTCACTAATAAAGCTAAATTAAATTTTAATAATACTAATTTTAAAGCAAAATTTATAGTATCAGATTTATATTCTCTTGAAATAGATAGTAGATATGACATGGCTATTTGCCAGGCTTGACTACGACATGCGAATAAAGCAATGGAAATATTGAAAAAAATGATAGCTTCTGTTAAGAAAAATGGGCTTGTTGTTTGTGTAGATGTTAATAGGGAATTTGAAAATGATGGATTATATATTGATGAAATAGGTTATGATTATCTTTGCACAACTTTTGATTTTCATAATGTATGGAGGAAAGAACTGGTGTGTGAGGGTAGAGACTATGCAATAGGAATGAGATTGCCGTTTTATATGCAACAATTAGGTTTGCATGATATTGATATTCGTATGAATGATAAAGTAATGTATGTAAATCCTGATATGAAGAATTATCATGAAAAAGTACAAGACTTCATTGAAATTAACGGGTGGGATAGGTCTTTTAGCATATCAAATCAAGAAAATACAATTGAACTATTGATGAATAGAGGAATTCCTAGAGTTGAGGCAGAAGCATATATTGTAATGCAATCTAAAATAGCTGAGTATTTTAGGAATACAGAAAGTAGAAAATCATTTTTAAAAGTACAAGGACAATTAATTACATATGGGAAAAAATGAGTATAATTAGAAGTAATTAAGACAGAATCGTAAAAAACTGCGAAGGGAAGATTATTTATATTAGTGGAGGTTTAGACGATGGACTTGAAGTCAAGGATTTCTGAAATTATTGGTATTAAAGCTGATGATATAGCAGCTTCAATTGAATACAGGATAATAGAATCCATAAAAGAAGCTGGGTATGAGAGACAGCTTATTGAGTATAACTCCAATGGAGATACAGTCATTGCCTTTCTTTTAATTCCCGAAGTTCTTAATAATAATCCTGCAATACTAATAAATCACCAGCATAACAGCGAGCGTCATTTAGGGAAAAGTGAGGTGTGCGGGTTAGCTGGTAATCCCTTGCAGGCATTTGGACCAGAATTAGCGAGAAAGGGATTTGTTGTTTTAGCACCTGATTCGATATGCTTTGAAGAGAGACGGAAAAATGCGCAGGGGATAGTACCTCTACCAGGAGATGAGGATTTTTTTCAACATTTAAATGAAATGTGTTACCGTATCTTAAAGGGTGATAATCTGATGAAAAAAGTACTGCTTGACGCTATGAATGGTGTAACTTTACTGTCTGAACTTACTTTTACTGATAATAAAAAAATTGGCACACTGGGGCATTCTTATGGTGGAAATACCGTGCTATTCTTGTCTGCATTAGATGAACGGATTTGTTTTAGCTGTGCAAGTGGAAGCGCATGCACCTATGAGAACCGAATGTTAAATGATGTGGGTATTGAACTGGCAAGCGTGATTCCGTGTTTCAACAAAAGCTATGATATATTTGATTTAGTATACTGTATTGCTCCAAGACCGTTATTGATTGTCTCTGCGAATGAAGACAAATACTCGAGGGATGCAGACTTTATTGTTGAACAAGCTCGTCCATCATATGCAAAATATGGGGCTCATAATAAATTATGTCATAAGAGATATAATGGTGGCCATGGACTGACAAAAGAGAGGTTTGATTACATCGTCGAATGGTTGTGTATGAGTGCCGGATACACCGCATTATAAGCATTATATGATGATATTTTACTTCACATTCTTCTTTTATTGTTCACTAGTAAAGATTCTAGAGATGTCATTAATTTTATAATTCATGACATGGTAGTCTGTATTCAATATAAGGCAAAACTAGTTTGGGATCTTCTTATAGGATTCATTAACAGTTTTTTTTAATGAACCTTTTTGGATAGGTATATTTGAGCAACATGAGAATGATGGTTATAAAGTATGTAAACTAACTTTGGAGCAGAACCTAAAGATGAAGAGGTTTATCAATCTTAAATTTGATTTTATGATTTTTAGCATTCTGAGGAGGGATAGTAATGAGCATTGAAAATGAGAAGATATACCCTGATTGTCCAACTATTGTAAGAAGAGTTGAGATAGGCGGACTTACAAAATCGCAGCTTATCCAGAAGTTTCAAGAACACTCCATTTTGATGAATGAGTATTCAAAGAGCTTATTTGCTGATGATAATTTTACTACCTCAGATTTAACGTGCAGTCTGAAGACCGTCGAGCTCACCGTTTATGACCTTGGATTTCTTGAGGGAGCCACTACTGATCAAATCTTTAAAAGGGCCAGCGAGGTTGGTTTGGATATGTGTCCGCTTGAACTAGGACCTCACCTGAGATTACAGTATCTGGACCAGCCCGAAGGTTATTTGGGGAAGCCTTCCTTAGAGCATCAAGCTCCATACGGCTCTATCACAATAGCATCGGAGATATTAACTGAAGATGAAGATTTCCCGAAAGGCTTCTATTTGAGACGAATCGATGGCGTATTGTGGTTGCGCGGATATGTTGCTGGACCTGAGCATGTTTGGAAGCCAGATGACCATTTTATCTTTTTGTCAAACAAATAAGACTTTTTGGATTGTGTTGCATGAATAATTCATCATTTTCTTAAATTATGCCTTACTATAAATGAAATTTCATAGTATAGCATAATTTTAATATTAAGTATAGTGATATATTGAAGAAAAAATTTAAAATAGGATTTTGTAAAATTGAACTTGTAAGATATTTGAAATATAATTGCAGTATATTATATTTATGCTTATTGATTTAGCATATATCTATTGTCAGTTCTATAATGAAATTAACTTTATAATTTAATTGAATTGAGATATAATTTTACTTATAGGGAATTGATAATTTATAATGAGGTGATTAAAGTGAGTGAAAAAAACAACGCTGTAGTTAGCTCTGCACAACGATTGTAAGACATGAAACAAGTTGTTCAGAGCTGATTTAAAAGATTAATTTGATATATATGTTTTATTAATCGTTGTGCCTTATTTACAGAATAATTGTAGATAAAGGAGCAATGATTTATGAGATATGAAAAAGCGCAAAATATACTTCCAGAGGAAATATTGAAAATAATTCAAGAATATATAGATGGAGAATATCTATATATCCCAAGGAAAGATGAAAATAAAAAGACTTGGGGAGAGAACAGTGGAGCCTTGAAGGAGCTGGATATTAGAAATAGAAAGATTATGTGCAAATATAAAGAGGGAACTTCTGTAAAGGAATTATCCGGTACCTTTTATTTAAGCGAGGCCAGTATAAGAAGAATATTGAGATTGTACAAAAATAGGGAAGAATATTCCCCGTGAATATGAGCAGATGATATTACTTAGTTTATAGGTTGTATCATCTGCTTTTTTGATAAAGATCTTTACAGAAATGTTTATGAGCTTGTAGTTTTGAAATAGAACATGGTAATTTAAAATAGATGATTTGTTATGAATGCTTTTCTCTTGAAGCAATGGAAAATAACAATGTTAGAAATGAAAGAAAAGAGGGGAAATAACAAATGAGTATTTTGAAAGTGACTAACATGTCACAGGGATTTGGGGATAAACAGATTTTTAATGATGTATCTTTTAATTTATTAAATAGAGAGCACATTGGACTAGTTGGTGCCAATGGGGAGGGGAAGACTACCTTTCTAAAGCTGATTACCCATGAAATATTGCCGGATCAAGGAACTATAGAGTGGAACAGGAAAGTTTTAGTTGGCTATATGGACCAAAATGTGAAGCTTAGAGATGAGGATACAGTGAGGATGTATTTGCGGACAGCTTTTACAGAGCTTTTTAATATAGAGAAAAATTTAAATAAGCTATATGAAAATATGAGTGCCATGGCTGGGGAAGAAATGGAGAAGGCCCTTAGCAAAATAGGAGTATTACAGGAAACCTTAGAGAAAGATGATTTTTATTCCATAGAATCTAAGATAGAAGGAATAGCCACAGGTCTTGGGTTTAAAGATTTGCTGGATAGAGAAACCTCGCAATTAAGTGGTGGACAGAGGAGTAAGATATTGCTTGGAAAATTGCTTCTAGAAAAACCTGATGTTTTGCTTTTGGATGAGCCAACAAATCACTTAGATGAGGAGAATATAGAGTGGCTCAAGGAATATTTATCAAACTATGAAAATGCTTTTATAATAATCTCCCATGATAATGCATTTTTAAATAGTGTTATCAATGTGGTTTATCATTTAGAAAATAAAAAATTAACTAGATATGTGGGCAACTATGAAAAGTTCCTAAAATTGTATGAAGAGAGAAAAACACAGATATTAATAGACTATAATAAACAACAGAAGGAAATTGAAAGTCTTGAGGATTATATAAGAAAGAATAAAGTTAGGGCATCTACAGCTGCTATGGCAAAGGCAAGGGAGAAGAAGCTTAACAAAATCCAAAGAATAGAAATAGTAAAAAACAAGCCTAAACCACATTTCATATTTCAAGAAGCTAGTCCTTCTGGAAGTTTAATCTTTGAAACAAAAGATTTAGTCATTGGCTATGAAAGAGCATTGACTTCTCCATTAAATTTAAAAATGATGAGGGGGGAGAAGATTGCTCTTGTAGGTGCTAATGGAATAGGCAAAACTACACTTTTAAAGAGTTTGATAGGCTTATTGAATCCTATAGACGGAGAGGTAACTTTAGGAGTACTTCAGCATATCGGTTATTTCCAGCAGGAAGTGAAGGAAGAGGTTACAAAGAAATTTGTGATAAAAGAATTATGGGATGAGTTTCCCAAGGATAGTCAAACTCAGATAAGAACAAAGCTTGCTAGGTGCGGGTTGACTAGAGAGCATATTGCAAGTACCATGGATATCTTAAGTGGTGGAGAACAAGCAAAAGTAAGGCTTTGTAAGCTTCTAAACAAGCCAACTAATATTTTGATTCTAGACGAGCCAACAAATCATCTAGATGTAGACGCCAAGGAAGAGTTAAAAAGAGCCCTGAAAGCATATAAAGGCAGCATCCTCCTAGTCTGCCACGAGCCTGAATTCTATAATGACGTGGTAACAGATGTATGGAATTGTGAGGAATGGACAACTAAATAGTAAGAATGGAGGTAATAAAAATGAAGCAAAACAAATATGATGATAAAAGTTTTTTTGATAAATACAGTAATATGAACCGTTCGAAAAGTGGACTTGAAGGTGCTGGAGAGTGGCATGAACTTAAAAAAATGTTACCAGATTTTCAAGGTAAAAGGGTTTTAGATTTAGGCTGTGGTTTTGGGTGGCATTGTCAATATGCCATAGAAAATGGTGCAAAGTCGGTCATTGGAGTTGATATTTCACAAAAGATGTTAAATGAAGCAAGTAACAAAACAAAATCAGAAAATATCCAGTATATATGTATGCCTATAGAGGATATTGATTTCCCTGACAATTCCTTTGATGTGGTTATAAGTTCATTAGCACTTCATTATATTCAATCCTTTGATGATATTTTAAGTAAAATAAGCAAGTGTATTTTAAATGGCGGAGAATTTATTTTCTCTGTAGAGCATCCGATTTTTACCGCACAAGGGACACAGGATTGGTATTATGATGACAAAGGCAATATCGTGCATTGGCCAGTTGACCGATATTTTACGGAAGGTGTTCGTAATGCAAACTTTTTAGGCGAAGAAGTAATAAAATATCATAGAACATTGACAACATATTTAAACAACCTTATAAAAGCGGGGTTTGAAATAAAAGGACTTGTTGAACCAAAACCAGAAGAAAATTTACTGTACACTATTCCTGGAATGTTGGATGAATTGCGTAGACCAATGATGTTACTTGTATCTGCAATAAAGAAATAATAGAATGAGTGCTATAAAACATACATCCTTTGTAGTTTTTATTGTACAATCAAGATTGTGTAAAGCTGCCATAATCTCATCAAATAAATTATAGTATAAAGACAGCAGTAATATTGGATTGTATTATTGCTGTCTTTTACTTACATTGGAATGTTTGTATTCAGGATATTTATAGAATTATAGATATAAATGAAAATATTATTTCTTATGAAAATCATAAGGTTCCCTATAACATTAAAGAAGTTTTAGATGATTGCAAAAAAAATGAATTCCCTGACTTAAGTAATTATGAGAAAAAACTGACTTGTGCAAGATAATAAGAAATCGAAGATTAACTATATTCTATTTGGTTTCAACAGTTACAATCGTTTATCGAAATATATTAATGCAAATAATTCTATCGCATTGCGTAAACCGATGAAAAGTACGCCATAAATTAAAACGCGATTCAAAGTAAGGGTTATTTGAATATCAGAAAATGTCAAGATCGCGTCTCCAACAACTAATAATACTATCAAGATATGGTTTGAATAATTCGCCGCATTATTGGCTTTGTTCTGGATCATCTGCCAGCGTTCATCTTTTTTGTATTCGATTTCCTTTTTAGCTTTCCACAGATAAAGAAAAAGAGTAATGCCAGTAAATACAATAAGGAAAAATAAAATAAAAGTTTGTTCATTCATGGTTTTTACCCCCCTTGTGTTGAAAAACTTCATTGATTGAAACATTAAAAACTTCTGCAATTGTGAAAGCTAATTCCAATGAGGGAGTATATTTATACTTCTCGATTGATATAACTGCTTGGCGGGAAATACCTGCCTTTTCAGCTAAATCAGCTTGCGTCCAATCACGCTCTGCCCTCAAAACCTTAATTCGATTCTGTATCAATGTAATGCCTCCTTATCAAAATGTAACCTATTGATTACTTTTATATTGTAATCAATAGGTTACATTTTGTCAATAGATGCATACTATTTTACACATCGATAATTTAATTATACAGATGTATTTCATTCAGAACCAATTGCAGCAGTTGCAGATAGATTTATAGAAGGATTTAACATTAAAAATGGAGATTTTGATAATATAGTGGAGTGTAAATATAGCAGTATACTATATGACCCCACAGTATTTAAAGTTGTCATATGAAGAAGGCGGTTTAATAGAATAAAACATGCACTGAGTAATGAGATTTGAACCACTAAAATTGTTACAACTCTATGCTAAAAGGTTGGTTTTAAAATTAAGGGGGATATCCATAGATTTGTTTACATAAACCTATGGATATTCCCCTCAAATTCTTTTCTAATATCATAATGTTAATTTTTATAGAATTTCTTGTTATTCTGCTACATATCTTTATCACGCTTATATTGTTCAATTCTCCAATTGCATTTCCAAATTATCTCTAAGATAGCTAAGGATATTACTGCAAGTAAAGCGGCGAATATTCCAAAAATATAGTGACCTGTATTAATTGCTGCTAGCAGTTCCATAAAGAAGCAAAGGATTTCTATAACCAAAGCTACTTTGAAAAAATTCTTAATCTTAGTATAATGCGTGATTTTTGAGTCTACATCTGTATACATTTCAAAGGTGCCCTCTGATGCTCTTTTTCTTAAATATACCCATCTCCACCATTGATCTATTACCTTTACTCCTGTATCTTCCATGAAAGCAGAATAATCATCTTTTTTACCATTCCAGTTATCAAGCAAGTCTATTTGATAATTGAATTCACCGGGTTCACATTTTTCAAAAGTATAAAATCCAAGAAAGAATTTTTTAAATGCCCATCCATCTAAACACATTTTCTTCAGCCAATCTTCTTCTACGTCTTTGTCATAATGTAGCTTGAATTTTAACATACACTTACATCCCCTTAATCATTCATCTTTGTTGAATTTTTTATAAGCTCATTTAACCTTTTTACTTCATTTTGAAACACTTCTTTTCCCGTATTTGTAATTAGGTACTCCTTTTTCTTTCTAGATTCCTTGTCTTCACTATACAAGCTTATCCATCCTTTTGTAACCATTGAATTAATAGCTCCATATAAGGTTCCTGGACCTAAGGTTACCCTTCCATCTGTCATTTCACTTACATCTTGAATAATCCCATATCCATGGTTCGGTGTACGTACAGCCAATAAGATATAAAATATGGCTTCTGTTAAAGGGGTATTGTTATCCAAACATATCAACCTCCAATATATCGCGTGGTGATATATTTAATATATCACCACGCGATATATTTGTCAATGATGTATTAGAAATAAGATAAACAAAAACAGAGTACACAAACACCAGGATACAACAGCATAATGTAATAGCTTAGTTATATAAAGTTATTAGAATTAGGAATGTTGAACCGTATCATAAGTAATATTATACTTACAAAATATGTTATAATGAAATTATGAAGAAACTTCAGTAATAGACAAATAGTAATTTGACAATATCTTTCGTAAGGAGATGAAAGAATGATTTTATTTGTAGAATGCGTTATTGCATGTGCAGTATTTACGCTAATTATATTACCTTCTCTCTATAAAGAACCGATTAAGCATATTATGTCTTACCCTAAAGAAATTAGAGAAAGAGTAGAAAATTTGCCACAGTATAAAGATGTTGTACAAGCAGAGGAAAAAAGACATTTATCAATTAAATTAATTGCAGTATTGATTTTTGCAATTGTACTTGCTGTTGTGGCATATTTCTCTGGTGCAAAAAACTTTACATCTGCATATTTCCACGTGTTCATATTATTTTTTGTGGTGAATATTTACGATATGATAGTTTTAGATATTGTTTTTTTTTGCCACAGTAAAAAAACAAGGATACCTGGAACTGAGGATATGGATAAAGAATATAGAAATCCATGGCATCATATAAGAGGGGCTTTTATAGGAACTATAATTGGTACTGTTGTTGCATTATTATCAGGTGGGATAGTCTATATTATATCTTTATTTAGGTAAGAACTAATAGGTAAAAAGTAAGAGTTAATGAAGAAATTCAGCAAGGCCGAATTTTCACCACAACTATTACTTCTTAGTTATTATCTATTACTTATGTACAAATTCCAACTTAATTTTAACTAAATAATTGATATAGAAAAGGTGCTACTATGAAAATTGATAGATTATTAGGAATACAAATATACTGGTTAATACAGAAACAATTATAATAAAAAAGATGAGCGAAATTTATAAATGTGACACATAGGTGTCATCTTTTTTTATATATAATATCTGAGAAAGGATGTGTTGAATAATGAAAAAAGAAATACTTACATTCATTAAGAAATTTGAAATGTTGTTACTAATTGGTGATAATGCATGGATGTAAGAGAAAAACAATGACATTAAGCCTATAGTTGATTATGCATTTGAGAATAATATTCCAGTATCAGCGATTTGCGGCGCAACTTTTTTTATGGGTGAAAATGGTTATTTAGATAATAGAAAACATTCAAGTAATACATTAGAGTTTTTGAAGTCTATGGCGCATAATTATAAGGGCGAGAAAAATTATATTGAGAAACAAGCAGTAAGTGATGATAATGTTATTACTGCAAATGGAACAGCAACATTAGAATTTGCTAAAGAAATTATGTTATATTTAAATGCTAAACCTGCAAATAAGATTAATGAATGGTATAAATTCCATAAAGTAGGCTTCTATCAAAAATAAATTAACTATGGCTGGTAATTAATAATACGAATACACTTATAAGTTCCAATCTAAGGTTGAGTAATATAAATAGTAAATTAAAAGTGGGGGGGTAAATTGGCAAAATATCAAAATAGACAAGAATTGATTTTAGAAATTTCAAATTGTGCAAAATTATTCATGGAAGAATTTAATGATATTAATGAAAAAGATAAAGATAGGTTAATTGATGGAGTTGACAGAACACCTGCTCAAATGATTGCTTATCAGTTAGGGTGGATGAATCTCATTCTTTATTGGGAGAAGCAAGAACAGCAAGGACATATTGTCATTACGCCAACTCCAGACTATAAATGGAATAATCTTGGTGGCTTATATGAAAGTTTTTATAAACAATATGAGGGATATACTCTCAAAGAGTTATGTCCTATGTTTATAAAGGCAGAACAGCAAATTATTGAATTAATTAATAGTTATACAGATGCGGAATTGTTTCAGCAAGGGGGAAGAAAGTGGTCATCATCAACTCCCTCTAATTGGGCAATATGGAAGTGGATTCACATCAATACTGTTGCACCGTTCAAATCCTTTAGAACAAAAATACGAAAGTGGAAAAAGTTGCAACAAAGATAAAAATCTCAATTATAAATTCCACTTTAAGGTTGAGTAATATAAACGGACAGCTTTATTTATTGAATGTTGATATGGGATTTGAAAAAAACACTCTTGAATTAATCAAGAATAATAATAAGCTCAATTATTATGAACATAAATAGAAGCGGATAAATTTCCTTATGAAATACTTCATATCAGTATAATATTAGGAATTATTATCATTGAATATCGTAAGTAAATGTACAAGGCTATATAAATAAAATTACCATGGTTGATATATAAAAAATATTTATGGGAGGGATACAGATGTCAATACTGTTTAGAAATTATACAAAACAACCAGGTATTACAGAAGATTATCATAAGGTGAGAACATTCTTTATAAAATTGGGGTATGCAGAATTTGAATACACTAGGTGGGATTGGATGACAACTCATAGTTATTTGGATAAAGCTGCAGTTGGCAGAATCGGCCTGTGGGAGGATGAAGGGGTAGTTGTAGGAATTGCAACTTTTGATTGTCAGCTTGGTACAGCTTTTTGCTTAACCTTACCAGAATATACATACTTGAAAAAAGAAATATTACTGTATGCCAAAGATAATTTATCAAAGGATGGGAAATTTGGTGTCATTATAAGAGATGCTGATTTGGAATTTCAGGATATTGCAGCTGAACTTGGTTTTGCTGCTACACAGGATAAAGAATCCGATTCGTTTTTTTATTTGGATAAAACGTCCACAGCCTACCATTTGCCAGAGGGATTTCATATAACTACCATGAAGGAAACCTTTGACCTATATCAATATAGTCGTGTTTTATGGAAGGGATTTAATCATGAATTGAATGGTGAGGGAGAACTAAAGTTTTCTGAAGAAGAAGAGCAGGAAGCAAAGAAATCGCTGATCCGACCCAATGTGGACTTAAACCTAAAGGTGGCTGTGGTTGCACCAGATGGTAACTTCGTTTCTTATTGTGGTATGTGGTATGACAAAGATGCAGGCTTTGCAGTAGTTGAGCCTGTAGCTACTGATCCAGATTACCGCAAGATGGGTTTAGGAAAGGCGGCAGTCTTGGAGGGAATTAGGCGTGTGGGAGAACTTGGAGCAAGGAAGGCTTTGGTAGGTTCTCGGCAGCAGTTCTACTATAGCATTGGATTTCGCCCATTTTCAACGTTTACTTTGTGGAAAGAAAAATAGAATGGTTGATAGCCATTTATAGCATTGATGGTTGAAGCCCTGGATATATGTATAATATCCCAGGGCTTTTGTATCAAGAAGTATTACCTTATCTTTTTCTTATTTCCAATCTTTAAAAGTTTTCTTTAGGGCCTCTTTATTGATTTTTATAGATTTTTTATTATTGTCTCCTTTTTGAATTTCCTTGGAGCTGGCATAGCCTATGAGGATTATACCCGCAAGTAAAAGGTATGTCCACCATGGCAGGTTACCCCAGAAATTCCTTGTTTCAAAACCCACGTTTAAAATCAAGGTCGCTGATCCCACAATAAAATATGCTTTAATTTTATACTGTATACCAGCAATTAAAGATATTAAGGATAGTGTTCCAAGTATTATAACATCAGCTACAGCATCATAAAAGATAATATCTAAAAATAGAGCCAAGGCAATAAATATCAGTAAAACCATCTCTATTTTTCGCATAACCTTTTCTTTATCATTCCACACAAACTTATACACAGCCCAAAATACTAAAAGCAGGGGCAGTAGATTTAATTCTCTTATTATTATTTGTGGAATTTTAATATTACTGGTAATGGTATAGTAAGGATACAATATGCAAAGGTATGCTGCTGTTAAAACCCACCTGCTGATTATACCATTAGTCCTTTTTACTTGTGAGAACATCCAAAAAGTGAGCATAAGCCCAGGTATTAGGAGTACCCATAAGGAAGAGCCGTATATCGCTGGCCCTGCTGCAATTTTAACTATAAAGAGGGCAAATAATGAATACCAGTCTATTTTCACTGACCAGTGATTTTTCTCATCCTTTTTATAGCTATATAAATTATCATATAAATACTCACCTAGTATTTTTGCAATTATAAATAATCCTAGAGATATTAAAACCACTACTGACCCCAAATTCTCAAATTTTAAACTAAACTTCATTATGGAAAAATATAAGGCTGATAAAGGCAGAAAGTCCAGTTTATCTAAGGATGATTTATGGAGAAGATAAAGTATAAGCGCTGTATAGATAATAGTCACAAGGAATTCTGTAATGCCCAATACCTTGTTATTATTAATAATTATTATGCCTGCAAGTGAAAATACTATTAAGTAGTGGAGTATTCTCCTTTTCCAAGCACCCTTTAAAATCAGCCATAATGCCCCTATTAATATGCTTGAAATAAACATTACATATACATGGTAAATATCTTTTACTTTTAATAGCAATCCCAAGGAGTATAGGGTAAAAGTTCCCATGAACAGGGCTGCATATAGATGAAACCTCCTCTCCCATTCATATTTGCTTATAGACAAACTATAAAGATAGATGCAGCTTGGAATTATAAATAACAGAGGATTATCTTTGTATTCTCCATAAAGTAATAATATGGTTAGTGGAAGTATCAGATGTGAAAAATACAATAGATATTTCTCCAGATCTTTTTTTATCCATCTCGCCAAAATGCTTAGTGCAAATAGTGTAAGAGCAACTGCTCCAAAGTGAAGTTTTATGTCATACCATGGTATCTGATGAGCGGCTGTATATTGATTAATTTTTCCATATATCTCTAGTAAACCCATGTACCAGGTAAAAGGAATTATTACCCTGATAAGTATTTTGAAAGGAGCTTGCTTAATTCTTACTGATACCATATAGAGCATTACTCCATATATAAGCATTGCCATAGATGCTATACCCCATGTATTCTTAAAGACAGCCATTAATGATGCTGCCGGCATTAATATTAAGGAGATTATTCCACTTCCACTTCTTGCAAGCTCTGTATACTTCCATCTATTGAAATAATACATAACTATAAACATAAAAATTGAAACAATTAATAAATGCATAGTGTAGGGGTATGGTAAATGAGTTTTTCCTATTAAACTATAGAGTTCATTAGCTGAACAAAATACAAATAGAGGTACTAAATATCCAAGAAATTTCTTTTTCGTTAAATAAGCAAGGTACATATAATTAGCAGCTATTACAATATAGGCAAAGCATATTAAAATAGACGGCTTATTAAAAGATCTAATCATAAGCACTGCAATTATGGCTAAATTTATTTGAGTAAATATTAGGATTTCTTTTATAAAGAACTGTATTGTTTTATTGCTCTTTATTTTGTTGTAAGCTAAAAGAAGTATACCGTTGTAAACTGCAATTGTTAAATAATGCCCGTCTCTTGATATATGAAGAGCGGCCAATAAAAAGCTTATAGCTATGCTTAAGGCGGCTAAGGATAACCATGAGAATATCCTGCTTTTATACTTAATGGTACTGTAGGCATACACAGGAATACAAAGGGTAGCCCCTATGGCTCCAAGTAAGTATTTGCCCTCTCCAAAAATTGAGAGCCAGCTTCCAAAGAGCTGAAAATACCCTGCGGATAAAATGGCTACAGGAAAAAATAGTCCTCCCAAAATCCAAAAGGCAAGGGCTGTTTTGTGGATTTTTAATCGCTTTTCGGAAAATACGCTGATACCAAAGAACAATATGGAAACCAAGGTTATCAGTGCTGTTTTAAGTGTATTACTTAACATATCCCAATTACTTGTAGCGAGAATAAGTCCTGATAACAAAATAAATATAACTCCAAGTATTAGTACCAAGGTAATATTTCTTTCTCTTATCTCTTGAGGGGTTTTTATTTTCCTTGGGGGAAGGTTTTTTGCTTTAGGCAATGGATTTTTTATTTGTGCCGCTTTCCCTTTATCTGGCGAAGGATGAATTGGCTTTATCTGCTGTTCAGGTACTTTCTGATTTAAAGCAGGATGAATAGCTGTAACTATGGGTTTTTCTTTTAATCTTTTGATGTATCTCTCGTGGGCAGTATTGACCTTTTTATATTCCTCTTCCGTTATGAGGTTTAAATTTCTCATTCTTTCCAGTTCTTCTTTTACAATCTGCCGCCTGTTATCTATAGCATCCACAATTATCACTTCCTTATTAATTATATTTAAGCACAACCTTTTATATAATATTATAACATTTATGGAAATTTGTATAAAATATTACAGTGATTAATATTAAGTTAACTGTTGTGAAAATAATAAGAAGATAACCCTTGTTAATAAAAATATCAATGAATTAAAATATGTAAATATCAATTCTTTATTATAATTATGAATAAATTGATGAAAGCTATAAAAAGTAGTAATAATTGAGTTGTATTATTTATATTTTGGACTTTCATCAGTTTTTGGCTTATCAAAGATTTGAAATTGGATATAATGTAAGTATAAGAAAGAGAAATTTTTGCGTTTTCTTACAAATAGTAAATTGGACAAGCAATCCTTGAGGTCGAACAAGTAAAATTATTTATCAATTAAATGAGTTGGAGTGTAGAAGAAAAAGTGAGAAAGTATAAGGAAATTACAAAGAGAGAATTAATTTTATCCATGGTGTCATGGTCAATATTTATATTAGTGTATTGGCTTTCGTTTTATGAATTGTATACTTTATGTAAATTTGGACGATTCAAGAACAATATAGCTGTGCTATTGGTATGCATGTCATTCTTTTTGACTTGGTTTATAGTTAAAATAATTAGAATTGTGAAAAAGCCAAAAGTTATACCGCAGCAGAGTGAAGATAGATACGAGATTTATTCTCGTTATAAAATTATATGGAATTGTGCAATAGCACTAATTATAGTTCTTATAACCAGTGTTTATGGAGTTAAAATATATAATAGTGCAATAAATTATAATGGAAAGCTATCATGGATATTACATGATTTGAAAAGCAAAAGGACTGTAAAGCTTGAAAATAATAATATATATGATAGTGGCATAGAAGGGATATTTAAGGATATCAATAAGAAAATCCATATGCCTGAAAAGCTATATGTTTCAAATAACTTTAGCCTTAATTTTGATTCTAGTGGAAAAATCACATCCTTTGATACATTTCTTTATGGGAAAAATGATAAAGGTGATTCACAAAGCTATTTAATTAGTTATAACAGAAGTAAGTCGGAAAAGATAACTATATATTTAAATGGAAATGTCAATGCAAGTTATAATGATGATAAACTTTTTGAACCCTTTATTAATACAATGAAGGTGATTCCCCTTAAGGAAACAGTGAGCAAATGGCCTAACGAGCATTATGGAATTCTTTATTCTGGTAAACGAAGTTTTGGATATAATACAGAGGGTATTGTCTATATCGATTCAAAAGGAAATACAAATTCAGCTGTCAATGCCCATTCCGAAATAATAGGATATACAGTTTCTGTGTATGTACCCGGCAAAGAAAATAAATTTACTCCTGCTAGATACAACTTAACAGAGGATATAAATAATATTAAAACTGAAAAGTTTTCACAAGAGGATAAAAAGAGCTCTAAGCCATCCAATAATAGTGCAGAGGAATTTTATTTTTCAAAAGAAGTTGGGTATCGCTTGGAAGTAACAGGAGCTGCATTGGGAAGCAGAGCTTATGCATTAACCCGAACTACTGATGGTGGAGGAACATGGAAAACAATAAATGAAGATCCATTCTCAGGAAGGCTTGGATCTGCAGCGGGGATAACTTTTGTGAACGATAAGCTCGGATTCTTATGTTTATCTCATAGCGGTGGAAGTGTAGGACAATTATATCGAACAGAGGATGGAGGGATATCTTATAAAGAGGTGAATTTTCCAGAGGTAAAAGTATCACTAAGCAGTGGTGAAAAGTATAATCCTTTTGATTTCCCTGAAATGCCCTACGACAAAGATGGAACCCTTAATGTTTTAGTTGGACAAGGGGCTGATGGAGATCATAATGGAGGCAGTAAAGCCTTATACCAATCAACAGATAAGGGAATCACATGGAAATATATAAAGGAAGCTGAAAAATAGAGCTAGTTGTTTAAACTAGCTCTTTAATAATACTTATTTAAAACTCACAAATTAAAAACTTATAGTTTAATTTTTAGAAATACGTCTTTTATTTTTATGCTCAAATACTATTACACAAATTAATAATACTAATAGTGTTAAAAAAATTTTTGGGAATATCAATACAAATCTAAATGCAAAAGTTCCTAGCTGAGAGTTATCTATAAAAAAAGGAGCCAATTTTGCATCAGAGTAAACAACATGAAAAATAGGAACCTCACCTTCAGCTGAGTCAAAATATGTTTCAGATACATGACCATAAACAACAAAATCTCCAAGGAATACTGGGTCATTTACAAATTTATTAGGAGTATTTCCTATTAACTCTACATATTTAGGGTTTGCATTTGGATATTTATCCTTTATTGTGTTCCAAAGCTTCTCCTTATCCTCTTTTAAGTAATAAAGAGGACCAGTAGTTACTTGAAGATGCACTTTAATTGAAATATCATCTTTTGATAATTGTTGTTTATTTGTGAGCCTAGTTGGAATAAAGCAATAAATAAAAAGTAAAATAGATATAATAATAGAACTTATTATTATAAGTTTAATCTTTTTCATATCTTACCTTCTTTCATATTTATTATTTTTACTTGACTCTATTATCATAGATATAAATCTAAAAGTTGTGGAAGAGAGCATTATACCGAACCCGATAGCTCCAGCTGCAGCTATGGTTTGCATGCCCTTAGAATAAGCTAAAGAATAGTTTTGATCCACTATGTAGCTTATGGTTTTATAGGCGGTTATACCAGGGACTAAAGGGAATATTCCAGGTATAGAAAACTCTACGGCAGGAGTCTTTAGCTTTCTTGCCATAAACTCGCTGTATATACCTACTATAAAAGCTCCAGAGAAGTATGCCATAACGTTGCTGTTTATATGATTATAGACTACAAGATAGGCTGTCCACCCTATAGCTCCGCAGAAACCACCCCATATTATTTTCTTTCTATCAATGTTAAATAAAATCGCAGGAAATATACTTCCGAAAAATGCTAACACAATTTGTTTTACCATAATACTACACCCATTCCAATAGATAATGCGGTACCAATACCTGCTCCTACAGCTGTTATAATAAGCATTGCTTCGCCAAACTTGGCCATACCAGACATGAAGTCACCATAAATAACATCCTTAATGCCATTGGTAAGGGCAACTCCAGGTAATAATATCATTATGGCGCCGATTATCACATTGCCTTTATTTACAAAGGGTAATAAATTTTGTGCCATTATGCTCACAGCCCCTATAATAATTCCTGAGAAGAAAAACTCGAAAAATTGAAAAAACCCTACCTTTGTTACTTTGTCTAACATATAGTAAATACTTATACTTATAAAGGCTGAAATTATAGCATCATAGATTGTCCCGTTAAAAAATAACGCATAGATAAAGGAGGTCATGCTTGCGGCAAAAAGCCTTACCTTAAAGCTGAAATACGGAGCATCATCTATAGATTTTAACATGTTTTTAGCTTCTTCATAAGAAAGCGGATTGATTTGTAGATTTCGTGAAAAAGAATTAATAAGTTCTATCCTATATAAATCCACACAGGTTGTCCTAATTTTCTTAAGAGAAGTTACCTTTTCACCCTTTTCATCTACCACAGAAATAAATACACCTTTACCTGTGACCATGCATTCGCATTTTAAATTATAGGCTTTACATATTCTTTCAATGGTTTCTTCCACCCTGTAAGTCTCTGCACCATTCCTTACCAGCGTATATCCTGCAGAAAGTGCAATTTCTAGAACTTGTTCAGCATCCATAGTATGCTCCTTATCCCTTTTAATTATTTTCATTTGATATATCCAAATTATTTATAGGATACTTTATGCGTATTATACAACTTCTATTATAAGTAGTTTTTTTACATTAAGCTATGACAAAATCATGGACTAAAACGCAATCAAAAGAAAAATATATGGTAAGAGAACATTCATAAGTTTGTAAAAATTATATTAGACAAGATTTCACATAATCAACTGGTACATCCATTCTAATAGCAGTTTCTTCAATTGATAGATCACTATTTAAAAATCGTCTAACAACCATAATGATATTTTCTCCTACTTCAATAATATGCTTATCAGGGTCATAGAAACGAACAACACGCTGTCCCCAAGAATGTTCTATAATAGTATGTACATAGTTAATGTCTTCAATGTCATTTATCTTTTTAATAAAACCATCAAAATCATCTTCTTCAAAGTATAACTCTGCCGCATTTCCTCCAAAAATAATTTCACTATCCTGTTTGTGAATAAAAGCAGACCAAGTATCTTTTGTCTGTAATGCGACGCCACCTGTTAAAGTTACATTTGCACCAAAATCAACAATAACTTCTAACCCAAGCACTTCATAGTAAAATTTCTTTGCCTTTTCCATGTTTGTAACAACTATTAATGGATTTAAGAATTTCATTGCACGCCTCCTAACGAAGATTGTATAAACAATCCTTAATTCATTATTAATGACTATCGTTCTACTGTTTAATTATACTGTATATAAATCCAAACATCGAATATTTTACATACTGTTAACGGCCGCTGATAATTATAGTAATTTAAGTGTATAATTGTAATAAAGCTAATGGAAATTTTATAATGCTATGTAAAACTTCTTATAACATAAAATGCAAGAGATTACCTTTCAAGACTATTTTACATATTTTATTATAAGAGAGGGTAGTTATATGGAAATATTAGAGATGAAAATTTCAAACTATGAAGAGGTTTTTAAGTTATGGACTTCTACAGCAGGAATGGGAATGAGAAATTTAGATGATTCTAAAGAAGGAATTAGTAAATTTTTAAAAAGAAATCCTACAACTAATTTTATAGCTATGGATAATTGTAAAATGGTGGGAGTTATATTGTGTGGACATGATGGTAGAAGAGCATATATTTATCATACTGCAGTGGATGAGAAATATAGAGGTAAAGGTATTGGAAAAAAGCTAGTAGATAAAGTTATGGAGACTTTAAAGCAGGAAGGAATAAATAAAGCTGCATTAGTTGTATTTAGTAATAATGAAATTGGAAACGGATTTTGGAGTTCTACAGGATGGGAAAGAAGAGAGGATTTAAATTATTATAATTTAAGTCTCAATAATGAAAATTAAAACCATGATCCATTGTCTCTTTTTTTAATAACAACGAGGTGTAATTATGTTTTATAAACGTAACAGATTATTGTACGGCCTTATGATAATAATTGTAATCACTTTAGGATTATTATCAAGAAAAATGGCCTATGCAATACCAGAAATTTTAAATGCATATTTAGGGGATGCTCTATGGGCATTAATGATTTTTGTTGGGTTTGGGTTTATCTTTAGATATATGAAAACAAAGAAGATTGCATTAATGGCTATAGCTTTTTGCTATCTTATTGAAATAAGCCAATTGTATCATGCTCCTTGGATAGACAGCATAAGAAAAACTACTTTAGGAGGCTTAGTTTTAGGATATGGGTTTCTATGGAGCGATCTTATAGCTTATGCTATAGGCATTGCTGTAGGTGTGATTCTGGAAGTTATATATGAGATAATTAGAAATCAGTAAAATATATTTGGAGATGACTTATCAAAAGTTAAATTTAAGGAGATGATATCTATGACTGAAATTGGGAGAATGATAAGAGATGAAGCTTGATGAAGCAAGCATTGATGTTATAGCTACCGACATATTTGAAATTGAGGATTTAGAGGATTTGTTAAAATACTTTAAGTAATTCAATTTAAATGAGAGACAGTGTTGAGTTAAAGTATTCAACACTGTTTTTTCTAATTATCTTTTTTATTTTGTGATATTATTAAGTTAAGAATATGAGAAAATGGTAATATTAAGTACAAAATATAGGAAAACGCTATTTTGAGGAGGTAAATCAAAATGAATTTTGATGAAGAAGCAAAAAATTGGGATACTGATAAAAAGGTTAAAAGAGCAAAGGTAGTAGCACAGGAAATAATTAATTCCATTGAAATAGATAAAAACTATTCTGCCATGGAATTTGGCTGTGGAACCGGACTTGTGAGCTTTAATATATATGACAAATTTAAAAAAATCACCCTTATTGATTCTTCTAAAGGTATGATTGATGTTCTTAACTCAAAAATTAAAGAGCACAAGATACATAATATGATTGGAAAGCATTTAGATTTATGTAATGGAGATTCCATGGATGAAAGCTTTGATGTTATTTATAACTCCATGGCATTGCACCACATTGAGGATATTAAAGGGATAGTAAAAAAATTTTATGAACTGCTCAATTATGACGGATACTTGTGCATAGTGGATCTAAATGAAGAGGACGGTAGTTTTCATGGAGATCACCATGATTTTCATGGACATAATGGTTTTAAGCAAGAAAAATTAAAGAAAGTCTTAGAAGATGCTGGCTTTCGTAAGGTTGAATCTAAAACCTTCTACCAGGATATAAAAGTTGTAGAAGGCAATAATGTTAATTATTCGCTTTTCTTGATGGTAGCAAGAAAATAATGAGATTTTCATAGAGATTACCCTTATTCACCTTTGCATAGAAATAGTTTATTGTGTCTATCAAAAGTGGATAAGGGTGATAATATAAAGTTAATCATTATCATACTTAAATTTTTTTAAATAGCTATCAACAAATTGTTTATTTTCATGCCACCAATGCATTTGATAAGTTTCTACACTCTTAAATCCTAGTTTAATTGCTAAGTTTTTAGAGTTTTCATTTCCATTATCACAATCCCATATAGGTTTAATGTTATTACTTACACAATATTTTATAAACTCTGAACAGGTTATTAAAGCAAACCCTTGTCTTCTAAACTCATCTTTTGTTACAATATCTATTTCTGCAAATCCGTGCCTTACGTAATATGTATTGCAAACACTAACAAATTCATTATCTTTTAATATACAAAAACCAAAACCATTTGAAATAAAGTTGTTAGGAGTTTCCCATAAATTATTATACGATGAATCTATCTCTCTTACGTATTTTTCAAATAAAACAGAATCCATTTTTTTTAATTCAAATCCTTCGGGCATACTTTGGCTACACATTGAGGTTGATGATAGGTTTGAATAGTCCCATATAAATAATTGTCTACTCAATTTAGCAGCATTATCACTAAGTATCTCGTCCAACTTGGTAATCCAATCACGTGAAGAACTATAAATGTCAAAATAACAGCTATGATTTTTTCTATTATATAAAAAATCTGATATAAATTCATTAAAACTAGCATTGCTTGTCTTTCCAGCAACTAGATATTTCCCGCTTCTGCAAGTTATTAAACAACTTTTAGGATCTCTATGGTTATCTACATAAATTCTACCTGGTTGCTTTCCTTCTATTACTGCATATGCAAAAGTACAATGCACTTTTTCCTGATTTAATAACTGAGTAACATTATTATATTCACTGTTTTTTAATTCTCCCATAAAAGACATCCCCTTTTATTATTACGTACTTTTTAACAAGTATTCACTATTATTGTATCTCATGTAAAAATGCGATACCAATATTTTCTAATGGTTATTGCGGAAACTATAATTATAATATAACGTTATAGTTATTTTTTAGAAACAATGCCCGTATATTCATAAAATTAACATAAAATATAATGATTTACAAGGAATGTTTTTTATTTTGAAGTTTTAAATATACTTATTACCTTATAGGTTATTGAGTCTATGAAAAAGCAAGATGCATAGGTTCTAATAAACTTAATGTCACAAGTTTGTCTGCCAACATAAAGCCTTTCTTTTGTTTACAATAATAACCAATGCAGAGTATACTATAATTAGACGGATACTAGAGACTAGCTAAAATGTAATTTATTGGAGGAGGATCTATGAAGTTTAATAAAGGTTTATTAAGTATTTCATCCATATTAACTATTGCAACTATACTTTTTCTTCCATATTCATTTTCAGATGGTTTTCAATTTAAATTTGGTTATCCCTTTTCTTTTGCAACTCTATATAATCTACCTGAGCCCATAAAACCTAATGAAATTTTAATTTCAAGAATATATATCAATGGGCTGATGCTTGTACTAGATATATTAATAGTATATTTAACATTAAATTATCTAGTTGAGCTAGTTAAGAGAAGAAAGATAAAGACTAAATAGATCTCTTTATTTCAATTATACGTGAAGTGTTTATTAAAGAAAAAGCGTAAATCTACAAACTTCATCTGAAGCTAGAATCACTTGATAAAACTTTTTAAAATACTATTAGGATTATTGGGGGTAAAGAAAACTTATGAAGCTAAAAATATCAAATTACAATGAAATAAGAAATTGGATGTACAGAAATGCTAGGCCTATAGATTTGGCAAGATGGCAGTATCATTTTGAACAGGGGAGCAAAGAAAACATTTTTAAGGCGCTAGCTGTATACCAAAATGAGGATGGCGGGTTTGGTCATGCTTTAGAGGCAGACTGCTGGAATCCTAATTCATCTCCTATCCAAACTTGGAGAGCCTTGGAGATAATTTATGAAATTGATGGAGAAGCTAATAATCCTATTGTAAAGGGAATATTATCTTATCTAAAGAATGGCAAAGATTTTACCGGTAAATACTGGTTAGCTCAAATACCTTCCAATAATGATTATCCTCATGCCCCTTGGTGGACTTTTACTGATGAGGAAAAGGCTGTTTGGGGATACAATCCTACTGCAGCTTTAGCAGGGTTTATTTTGTTTTATGAAACAGAAGAAAGTGAAATGTATAATAAGGCTTTAAACTTAGCGACACAAGCCATAGATGTATATTTATCTAATTCTTTATGTGATAACATGCATGAGTTAAGCTGCTATCTGCGTTTAGCAGAATGCATTGAAAAGTATAACAGCAATATTGAAAATTACCAGGAGTTTATATCAAAGCTTAAGGAAAATGTTGAGCATATCATAGAAAAGGATATAGAAAATTGGAAAAACCAGTATTGTGCCACACCTTCTAGGTTTATTCAATCACCGGAAAGCCCTTATTATGAAAAGAATGCAAAGCTTGTAGATGCAGAGTTAGACATAATTATAGCATCCATAAATGAAGAGGGTGTTTGGAACATTCCTTGGAACTGGGGGATATATGAACATGAATTTGCTATTAGTGAAAACTGGTGGAAGGCAAATGCAGTGATAGATAATGTTAAGTTGTTAAAAAACTTTAATAGGATAGAAGAAATTTAATCAGTGTGAAATTTAATCTGTGTATAACAGAAAAAAGCTATTGGAGACTAAAATTAAACAAGTACTTAGTACTATTAGGAAGAAGCAATGGGAGGAAACAATAATGATAAAGCTTATAATTAATGCAGATGATTTTGGGTATAGCAGGGCAGTTAATTATGGGATTTTAGATGCTCATAAATTAGGGATTTTAACTTCTGCCACCTTGATGACCAATATGCCAGGAGCAGAGCATGCAGCAAAACTTGCTAAAGAAAATCCTTCTCTAGGGGTTGGAGTGCATTTAGTATTAACCTGTGGGAAGCCTTTATTAAAAGACCATAAAACCATAGTAAATGAAAAGGGTGATTTTAAGAAGGTTAATTTTTATAAAGATGATTTTCAAGTGGACTTAGAAGAAGTTTATAAGGAGTGGAAAGCTCAAATAGAAAGGTTTTTATCTTTAGGACTAGTTCCCACTCATTTAGATAGTCACCACCATATAAATTCCTTCGGTAACCTATATGAAGTGTTTTTAAAGCTGGCTAAAGAATACAACCTTCCTGTAAGAAATAATATAAAAAAACAGGTATATGATATTTCTAAAGACTTTAAATGCACAAATTTCTTCGCCGGAGAATTAAATAAAGAGATGGTGAATATTATATATATAGAAAAAAACTTTAAAGCTTATGAATCCGTTGAAATCATGTGTCATCCAGGATATTTAGATAATTTTCTACTAAACAGCTCTTCCTTCACTCACCTTAGATTAGTGGAGCTTGAGATGCTTATAGATAAAAAAGTAAATGAGGATATAAAATCTAGCGAAAATATAAAATTGGTATCCTATAGGGAGCTGTAATTTTATAAGTTCAATAAATTCATAATATAATCTTTATTGAGGAAGTTTGTCCATAATTTTAATGGTTCTCAAGAGGTATAGATGAAACAATTTATTATGGTTAGAAATTCATTGGGGTCAAAAGCTCTTAAGGAGGGATAAAATGAAAGCAGTAGTAATATACAAGTCAAAGACAGGCTTTACAAAGAAATATGCTGAGTGGATTGCAGAGGAACTGCATGGAGATATTTTTGATGTCTCAAAGGCTGATATAAATATGCTAGAGGATTATGACACCATAGTTTACGGAGGATCCCTATATGCCTCAGGTATCCTTGGAGTAAAATTCATATTGAAAAACCTAGACAAGCTTAAAGATAAAAAAATAGCAGTATTTGCCACTGGAGCATCACCTTCAAGAGAAGAACCCATAAATGAAGTAAGAGACAGAAACTTTACTAAAGAACAACAGGAACAGCTAGCTTTCTTTTACTTAAGGGGAGGCTTTGATTATACTAAACTTAATGTTTTTGATAAATTTTTAATGAGTTTATTAAAATGGCAATTAAAAAAGAAAAAGGAACTAACCCTTGACGATAGAGGAATGCTAGCAGCCTATGAAAATCCAATAGATTTTACAAGAAAGAAAAATATTGAAGAGTTAATAGCTTGGATAGCTAGAGAAAATAAGTAGATCATAGAAGTGTTAGCTATGAGCAGCATGTAGTAATAACCCATGTATGTGAAAATTCTAAAATAGCAAATAAATATTGGCTATGTTTCAATACAATGTTGAAGCATAGCCTAAAAAATTATAGGTGGAGTTATTCACCTATAGTGCTCAATATATGAAAAATACCATGTATATTAGTTCTTATTGTCTAATTAATTTCAATGTAAATTTATGAGGATATAATATTATTAATAACAAGTAAAACTTTTAATTTCTTTTAAATCAATGCCAAAATATATCCATCTTCCACCTTGATATCTCCATCCAGAAGCGGATGTTCTTCCTACATACACAAGATATGCCCAGAAGGATTGACCATTTTTCAACCAAATATAGGAAAACCTATTTACGCAAGGGCTTATAGCTCCAGGATCCACTGCTAGCAAGCTTGCCTCTGGTACATCTGATAACTGAGGAGTAAAGCTGGGTGGAGGTGCTTTTGGTGGCCCTTGTTGTTGCCTTTGAAATTCTTCTGTTCCTTGTGTGCAAAGGGTTCTAAATGGACATTGTGCAGCGTATGGACACCAAGGTATCATATCAGGATATGCATAATTTCTATAATTACTCATTAAGTAATCTCCTTAATTTTTAAGCTCTTTATCATAATATTTTTAATAAAGTGAATTGTTACATACCCTTAATATAAATTTAATTTATTCCATATAAATAGGGCACTGTTAACATATCCAGTGCCTATTCCCTAATAGTGTAGAGTTTAAAGGTATATCTGTCACTTCTAAAATAAAGTTTTGTATACTCAAAAACGGAGCCGCTATCTAAAGTGGCCCAAACATTTATATTTAGAATGGGAATGGGCTTTTTTAGTTCCAATAATTTTTTAGTTTCCTCATCTGGAAGGGTGGGAATAATTTCTTGAAAGTTTTCTTTTATTTTGTACCCTTTCTTCTCTATATAGTCATACTTTGATTTGGACATAACTTCGTAGGTCAAATCTGGAAAAAGTTTTACTGGAAGATAGGTTTCCTCTAAAACTAAAAGCTCATCGTCTGCATATCTTAACCTTCTTATAAAAAATACTTTTTCATTTTTATCAATTTTCAGTATACTTGCTATGTTTTCTTCTGGAGATATCACCATAAAATCAATAACCTTTGTAAATGGTTTTTTGTTTAGTTCTTTCATTTCTTCATAAAAACTCTGTAACTTATAGATATGATGCTCAATTTTGTTGGTTTTTACATAAGTACCACTTCCTTGAACCTTGTATAGGATATTCTCCTTTACTAATAAGTCTATAGCTTGTCGTACGGTTACTCTGCTAACATCAAACTTTTCTGCCAGCTTAGTTTCTGAAGGTATAGCTTCATCGTTATTAATATTTAGGTTTATAATCTCTTCTTTTATTTTATTTGCAATATTTTTATATAAGGGTGAACTTTTACTCATAGCTTGCCTCCTAAGGATGTTAATCAATCAATTGTAAAGGGAAAACAAATATATACAAATACAATATAGTTGTCTTAATAAATTATATCATGATTATATAATATATTTAATCTATTATTTATATATCATGAGACTTATATTAATTTAAACATTTACATGTTGACTACTTGTATAAATATGTATTATAATCGTATTATCTTAGTAATACAACTTTATACAACTTAAAGGAGGAGAACATGGATAAAAAAAGATTGGTAATTGTAGGAAGTGGCAGCACCTATACTATAGGCATGATAATGAGTTTAATAGAGGAAAAGAATAACTTTCCTTTAAAAAGTATAACTTTTTATGATATTGATGAAAGACGACAAGAAAAAAATGCTAAGGCTGCTGAAATAATTCTTAGAGAGCACTATCCTGAGTTAGAAGAATTTAAATACACTACTAATAAAGAAGAGGCCTACACGAACATAGATTTTGCCTTTATTCAAATTAGAACTGGCGGCCTTCCAATGAGAGTAAATGACGAGAGAATACCTCTTATGAACAATGTTGTGGGACAAGAAACTTGTGGCCCAGGAGGTATGGCATATGGCTTAAGGTCTATAAAAGATATGATTGAAATTGTTTGTGATATAAGAAGATATTCTAAGGATGCTTGGATTCTTAATTATACAAACCCAGCTGCCATAGTTGCTGAAGCTTTAAAAAGAGAATTTCCAGAAGATAAAAGATTATTAAACATCTGCGATATGCCAGCGGCCATAATGATAAGTTATGCAGGTATATTGGGTAAGGAAGTTTGGGACTTGGTTCCTGAATATTTTGGTCTTAATCATTTTGGATGGTTTACCAAAATTTATGATAAAGAAGGGAATGATCATACTGAAGAATTAAAAAGAAAGATAATAGAGGAAGGCTTTACTCCTCAAGATTCAGAAATATCAGAGGATCAATCTTGGATTAAAACCTTTGAACAAGCAAGAAAAATGCTTATTGACTATCCAGATTATCTTCCAAATACTTATTTGCAGTATTATTTATATCCTAAAGCCATAGTTAAAAAAGAGGATGCTAACAATGTAAGAGCAATGCAGGTTATAAATGGCCGTGAAAAACGTGTAATGGATTTATGCGACAAAATAATTGAAGCCGATTCTACTGGGGATATTCATTTAAAATCAGATATACATGGAGTATATATGGTAAGGGCGGCAGCTTCTTTAGCTTATAATAATGGAGATATTTATATAGTAATGGTAAAAAATAATGGAATAATATCAAACATTCCTGAGGAGGCTATGGTAGAAGTCCCTGCAATGCTTACTAAAAATGGTATAAAGCCTTTTGCTGTGGGAAAGATTCCTACTTTCTATAAAGGTTTAATAGAAAACCAGCTTGCTTATGAAATGCTAGTGGTAGATGCTTATTTCGAAAAGGATTATAAAAAACTAGTACAAGCATTGGCTTTAAATAGAACAGTAATTGATACTGAAGTTGCTAAAACTATATTAAATGAACTAATAGAAGCTAATAAAGGCTATTGGCCTGAATTATAAAAATATTAAAGAGAGGAGGAGAAGTGTGCTAAAGCTAATAATTAACGCAGATGATTTTGGCTATTCAAGAGCAGTAAATTATGGAATAATGGATGCCCACAAAATGGGTATCCTTACCTCCACTACCCTTATGACTAATATGCCAGGAGCAGAACATGCAGTAAAGCTTGCAAAAGAAAATGATACCCTTGGTGTAGGAGTACACCTGGTGTTAACCTGTGGAAGACCATTAATACAAGGTCATAAAACAATAATAAGTGAAAGTGGAGACTTTAAAAAGCTTAGTTTTTATGAGCAGGATTTTCAGGTGGATTTACAAGAAGTATATAAGGAGTGGAAGGCTCAAATAGAGAAGTTTTTATCCTTTGGATTAATTCCAACACATTTAGACAGTCATCATCATATAAATTCTTTTGGAAACATTTATAATGTGTTTTTAAAGCTTGCAAAGGAGTATAACCTTCCTATAAGAAATAATATTAAAAAAGAAGTGTATGACATCTCCAAAGAATTTAAATCTACTGATTTCTTTGGGGGTGAATTGAATGAAGCTATAGTAAACGTTATAAACCTAGAAAATAGCTTTAAAGACTATGAAACCGTTGAGATTATGTGTCATCCGGCTTATGTTGACCAGTTTCTTTTAAAGAGCTCTTCTTTTGTTTTTCCTAGGTTGGAAGAACTAGAAATACTTACAGACAAAAGAATAAATGAGGATATAAAAGGGAGTAAAAATATTAAATTAATATCTTATAGAGATTTATAATTGGGGGTATAGAAATGAAGGTAAAGAATTATTTACAAAAGCTTGGAAAATCTATGCTGCTACCTATAGTGGCAATGCCTATTGCTGGTATTTTAATTAGATTAACTGCAGCGGATATGCTTAATATTCCAATATTTCAGTCTGCAGGAGTTGTACTAAGCAATATGGATGCAATTTTAGCAGTGGCTATAGCCATAGGGTTATCTAAAACAAAAGATAGAGGTATACCTGCTTTAACTGGTTTTATTGCCATTTTAGTACTTAAAGAGGGTTTGAAAATAATAAACCCTGAGCTAAACATGAGTGTATTTGGAGGGCTTTTGGCCGGTATAATAGCTAGTGTAATTTATAATAAGTTTAAAGATACAAAATTACCAGATGCCTTTGCATTTTTTGGGGGAGAAAAGTTCCCAATTACTATGATTATTATTACTATGATTCCTGTAGCATATTTATCTTCTTTAGTATGGCCTTATGCTCAGGCGGGCATTGATGGATTTAGCCGTACTTTAATGGGCCTTGGAGCTTTAGGTATATTTATATTTGGATTCCTAAATCGTTTTTTACTACCTTTTGGATTACACCACGTTATTAACACATACATATATTTTGGACTAGGACAATATACCAATGCTAAGGGAGAAGTTATAACTGGAGAAATAACTAGATTTATGGCAGGGGATCCCACTGCTGGGGTGTTTATAGGCGGATTCTTTATTACTATGATGTTTGGTGTTCCAGCTATAGCCTTAGCAATTACTAAAGCTGCAGATGCAAAGAAAAAAACAGAAGTAAAAGCCTTAATGACCTCTGGAAGTATAACCTCCTTTGTTACAGGTATTACAGAACCTATAGAATTCACATTCTTATTTGCATCACCACTACTTTACTTCATACATTCCGTGTATACTGGACTAGCTGGTGCGACGCTTTATTTACTAGGCATACGTCACGGATTTTCTTGGGGTGCTGGAGTAATAGACTTTGTACTAAATCTAAAATTATCTACTAAAGGAATTTTAATTATACCAGTAGGTTTAGCCTTCTTTGCCCTTTACTATTTTACTTTTTACACATTGATAACTAAAAAGGATATTAAGTTACTGGGAAGAGATAGCAGTATAAGTGTTGAAGAAAATTCTTCTGATGAAGAAAATTTAAAATTATCCCACAGCAACTATGAATATATGTCAAAAAAGATATTAGAAAATATAGGGGGAAAAGATAACCTAATCAACTACGAAAACTGCATGACAAGATTAAGATTAGAAGTTAAGGATATGTCTCCAGTTAATGAAAATAAAATAAAACAAACTGGAGCTCATGGAGTAGTGAAGATAGACGATCACAACTTACAAATAGTAATTGGACCTAAAGTGGCCAACGTTATGAGAGAATTTAAAAAGCTTGTAGAATAAATGATAAAAAACTTATGTATTTATATAGGTGATTAATATTTATAATTGTACAACCTTCTTTTCACAAAGATAAAAACAAGTGGAAAAGAAGGTTTTTTTAATTTCTTTCTAAAAGTAAATTAATACCACAATATTAATCCATATAGTGGAAATATATGTACCTCTATTATATAATTAACATATAAGAATCAAGTGAAAAAGAAACCTCGAAATATATACTGGAATTATAAAGAGAGTTCTGCAGATATTAAGTGGAAAGATAATGTCACCGTTGTCATTAATGGACATGAACTCAATGTACTTCATGATACTTTTGATTTTAGAAGGAATAAATTATATAGAGGCAGTCATTAGAACGGATTATTTCCTATAAATTTGGAGGGCTATTATGTTAATACTTTTGTTTGTTATTGCCTTGATGATATTTTATATAGTATATAGCAGCATGAGCATTGGACATTATAAAAACTCCCCTATGAAAACAAAATTAATAACTTCGATTTTCATAAGCATAGCCTTAGGTGGAGGTTTGTTTTTAATATATAAGCTGATTATTTATGTTCAGGCATTGGGAAATACTAGACTGGCTAATTACATTCTTTATGGAGTTTTTGTACTTGCAGGGATAGCTTTAATATTTATAGATTATTCAAAAGCGGAGAATGCAAAAAGTTTAGTAGGACAAGTTGCTTTAACCCTTATTCTCACTATAGCCATGCTAGAAATAGTAGATAACATTATTAAATATATAACTTTGGAGAATAAAATTAGTATTTTTACCTTAGCCTTCATTTCATTTATTAACATTCATAAAAATGTATTGATTTATCAATCAAGAGTAAAGTCATCACTGAATTAAGATAAAAGCCATCATTTAAGGGCGTTATGGATAAGGGTATAGGATAAAAATTATGAAGGAGCGAAAGAAATTATGGGATTATTTAAATTAGGAGAGTCTGATGCTTATACTGTAACACATTTTTTATATTATGCAGGAATTCCAGTGATAGGTTATAAGGCAATACAGTTTGGTAAAGAGGTAAATTTGAAGAAAGCTGTAAGCAAGGGAATTCTGGCTGTACAGAATGGAAACATAGAGAGAATGATGAAGGGACCAACGGTATATGGTTCATCCATATTCTTAGCAATACTTTATCTAGTTATTGTATTGATAATATGGAAGCTTGTATGTGAGTTAATTTTGATTGCTTTCAAATATTTTGAAAGTAATACAAAAGAAAATTTAGAATAAGTTTGGACTTAAAAGAAAATTAGTAGAGCCATGTAGGAGGTATTATGGACAAAAAGAAGTTTGTTAAAGAATGGCTGCCATCAGTAATTATTGTTGTAGTAACGGTAATTATAAAGGTGGCAATCCTTGATGTGGTAACGGTAAAAGGGATTTCTATGGAGCCCACCTTAGTTGATAAGAATAAGCTTATAATAGAAAAAGTGAGCACTTATAGAAAGGATTTTAATAGAGGGGATATAGTTATAGTGAAGAATCCACAAAATGAAGACTTTTTGGTGAAAAGGCTAGTGGCACTGGAAGGTGAAACTATTGAATGCATTAACAATACTATTTATATAAACGATAAAAAACTTAATGAAGACTATTTAAAGAAAGATGTATACACCAGTGATATACCTAAAACTCAAGTGCCTAAAGGTTACATATATGTTTTAGGAGATAATCGCCCAAGAAGCAAAGATAGCAGAGAGCTAGGGGCCATAAAGTATAAAAGTATTATTGGTAAAGTTATATATATCAAATAATTTTTAATTAAGACTTTCTTATAAGAAATGTTTATGTAAAGTAAATGCGCAAAGTTAATAAATTAGTATACATTAAAGGATAATGATGGTACAAGCTTTGGGAATATTCTTAGATTGCTTGGAGGAAGTTATAGAAAGGAAAGATAAAGATGGAAAATTATATTATAGAAAAAAGTACAAAAGAAGAATATGAAATAGTGGATGATGGCATAGTGGAATATAACATGGGTAAGGTGCCTTTTACCCAAGAAAAGCCCTTCGTTTCCATTAATAGAATTATAAAAGACTCTCAAGGGAATGTTTTAGCAGGAGTCAATAGCTTAATGTATTGCTGGAACTGTCTCTATATAGATGTTTTATGGGTTAAAGAAGACTTTAGAAAACATGGGTATGGAACTATACTTTTAAATTTAATAGAGAAGATTGCCAAAGAAAAAGGCTGTAAGTTGATACATTTAGATACCTTCGATTTTCAAGCTAAGGACTTTTATATTAAGCATGGATATGAGATATTCGGAGTGCTAGATGATTGTCCAAGTGAACATAAAAGATATTATATGAAAAAAGCAATATAGCTCATTAGTATATTTAAGATTTACAAATGCCTAAATAAAAGATATTAGAAGAAGAATTTTCAGTATTCAATGAATTACTGGGATATTACAAACTATTAAACAAAGGAGATTGGCAGAATGGAGAAATCAACTAAGGATGGTAATAAAAATAGTAAGCTAGGAAAATTTTTATTTTGGATATTAGGATTTTCCTTCGCTGAATTATGGAGATATTTATTAAAAGGCACTTCTATTCCAGAGTTTTTCAAGTGGCTTTCAGGAATAGCCATAATAATTATTGCTGGAATAGTTATCACCAAAATAGAGAAGAAAAAGCAATCATAGAAAATTAGGATATAAAGATTCAGGCAGTTTCCTTATGCCTAATGAGCCTTTAGAAATAATTTTTACTAAGAGCATATAAAAAGTATTAGACTATAGGAGAGTTTTTAAATGAAACCTAAAAGATTAGTTACTATT
Organism: Clostridium amylolyticum; assembly: GCF_900142075.1. GTDB lineage: Bacteria > Bacillota > Clostridia > Clostridiales > Clostridiaceae > Clostridium_AA > Clostridium_AA amylolyticum. The sequence continues at coordinate 119,913 of NZ_FQZO01000008.1, read as the reverse complement.
TTCCTTGGAGTATCTATAATACTAAATATCTTTATGTTCTATGAATACAGAAAATATAAGCTAATTACAAAGGACAATGCACAGTATATGTTAAGCGCTATATTCATAAATGCAGATGAATTAGATATGGAATTGAAGAAGATTATTATGGATACCAATGAAGTGGATAATGATCAGCTAAACAGAATGCAGAAAAATTATGAGAATATTATTATTAACTCCTATAGCCTTAGAGATACCGCTATAAAGAGTGGTAGAAAAAATAATAAAAAAATCGGTAATTTTGGTGGATATTCTAAAAAGCAGTATGACTTAAATGATTTTATATCCAGCGTAAAAAAAGAAAATAATAGTTCTAAATTTGTGGTGAAAAAGGAAGACATAAACTCATTAATGAAGATAAGAAGCCATATAAATGACATTCAAAAAATTCGTGACAAATACACGTATACAAAAGATGATACAAGGCATATTAAATTTGATGAATGGGTTAAAATCACTAAAGAGTTAAGCATTTTAGGTAATTTAACTTGAATAAAATATGTTGAACAATTCAGTAAATTGATGTAGAATAATTAGTAACATTCATTTTTCTGCTGCTTGGTTTGTCTGGGTGTAACCAATCATCTATCGTAAACAAAGCTCACGAGGGAAAGTATTTTTTATGCTGCCCTTACATGAGCTTTTTGTTTGTTAAAAATTAATGTATTAACAAAATCAATAATAAATAGGGGGTTAAAAAATGATTACTAACGGTTTTACTTATGTGGCTTTCTTAATTTTCTTTGCTGCTATGATAGTTTTGGCAGAGAAAAAATCAAAGGGTAAGTTTTTTACTTATGTACCTGCAATAGTGCTTTTATATTTTGGGGCGATGTTACTTTCTACTCTTGGGGTTTGGCAGAATAGTAATAAGGAGATAACAGCAGTATATAAGGCTCTTAAAGACAATTTACTTCCAGCCATGATATTCTTAATGCTCTTAAGGTGTGACCTTAGAAAAATTGTAAAGCTTGGACCAAAGATGCTTATTGGTTTCTTTGCGGCTACAATTACCATAATGATAGGATTTATAGTTACTTATATTCTATTTAAAGGCTTTTATGAACCAGACACATGGAAATCTTTTGCAGCCTTATCCGGAAGCTGGATTGGTGGAACCGGCAACATGATAGCAGTGCAGGGGGCATTGGATATTCCAGACTCAAAGCTTGGATACACCCTTTTAATGGACTCTATTAACTATTCCATATGGGTTATGTTCCTTCTATGGGCAGTATCCCTAGCTCCAAAGTTTAATAAATGGACAAAAGCAGATACCTCTGTAATAGATGAAATTGGAGCAGAACTTTCAAAACATGAAGAAGGTTTAAGAAAAGAAATACAGTTTTCAGACATAATTATACTTCTTGGAGTAAGTTTATTGGTTTCCGCTCTTTCCATACAATTTGGGGGAATGCTTCCAAAGTCAACTTTCTTCCAAGGAACAACTTGGACAATACTTATTGCTACGGTAGCAGGAGTGATTTTTGCCATGACTCCTCTTGCAAAAATACCAGGTTCTTCTCAGCTTTCAAACCTTATGTTATATACCATAGTGGCTCTAATAGCTTCTAGAGCAAATTTTGCAGAGTTAACTAAGGCGCCAATATATATAATTTCAGGTTTTGTGATTTTAGGTATACATGCACTGCTTCTAAGCTTAATAGGAAAGCTTTTAAAATTGGATTTGTTTACCTTAGGGGTAGCAAGCCTTGCCAATATAGGAGGGGTAGCATCTGCACCTATACTTGCAGGAGCTTATAGTGAAGCTTTAGTTCCTATAGGAGTGCTCATGGCTTTGATGGGCTATATTGTAGGTACTGGTGGAGGAATATTAGTAGGAAAGATATTGTCCATCCTGTAATAATATTATTAAGCATATTTATTAATAATAACATTAAACATGTTTGAGAATAATAATAGATAGGGTGATGAAATGTACGATGAAGATACTCTATATATTGTTGGAAATTCAAGGACTAATAATGACAATGCCATAACAAAAAGATATTTATCCTTTTATATAGGTTTTGTGGTAAAGGAACATTCTGGAGAAATAATCGATGTAAGTTGCTCTTCCACTATAAGGACAACTAGTGAATTTATAAAAAGTCTTTTTATGGGAAGATTTCTAAGACAGTATGATGAAGAATTAGAAAACAATATAAAGAGAAGATATTTTGGATCATCTCAAAAAGCTATAATAGTAGCCTATAAAGATGCAGTTAAAAAGTATCAAGAAGTTACAGGAAATTTATAAATCATGCCAACAGCTGTATTTTGCTTACTATCGGATAAATATTTGCAAAGCTTCATTTATGTAAAGCAAAAGTTAGCTGTAAATCATAAAATGGGGGGATTATAATGAAAATAACAGATATAAAGCTAGGGCACATATCCGTGCCACTTAAAAAACCCTTCAAAACTGCCCTACGAACAGTAAACAGCGTTGAAGATATCATAGTAAAAATAGAAACTGACAGTGGAAATGTTGGCTATGGGGAAGCACCACCTACAGCAGTGATAACTGGAGACACCACAGGTTCAATTGTAGGAGCCATTGAGGAATATATAAGACCTCAGCTTTTAGGAAAGGATATTGAGAATTTTGAAGAGCTAATGCTAATATTGGACAAGTCTCTTGTAAAAAACACCTCTGCTAAAGCGGCTGTGGACATAGCTTTATATGATCTTTATGGTCAGATGCTTAAAGCTCCGCTTTATAAAATTTGGGGAGGGTATAGAAAAGAAATAATTACAGACATCACTATAAGTGTGAACGATCCTGAGCAAATGTCCAAGGACAGCCTTGAAGCCATTGCCCTTGGATATGATACCTTAAAAATAAAGGTAGGAAAAGATCCTTCTATAGACATAGAGAGAATGAAGGCCATAAGAAATGCAGTAGGTTATGATGTAAGGCTTAGAATAGATGCAAATCAAGGCTGGAAGCCAAAAGAAGCTGTAAGAATACTTAGGAGCATGGAAGACGCAGGCATGAACTTGGAGCTTGTAGAACAACCTGTTATTGCCCATGACATAGAGGGTCTTAAATTTGTAACAGACAATGTGGGCATACCTGTAATGGCAGATGAAAGCGTATTTTCACCAAAAGACGCCTTAAAAATAATGCAGCTAAGGGCAGCAGACTATATAAACATCAAGCTCATGAAAACTGGAGGTCTCCATAATGCCTTAAAAATATGTTCCGCAGCGGAAATTTATGGCATGGAGTGCATGCTTGGATGTATGCTGGAGGCCAAGGTAAGCGTCACAGCAGCAGTGCATCTAGCTGCAGCAAAAAGCATTATAACCAAAATAGACCTAGATGGCCCAGTTCTTTGCAGTGAAGATCCCATTATTGGAGGAGCTGTGTTCAATAACTATAGCATCACCCTTCCAGACAAGCCAGGCTTGGGTATTGAAGGGATTAATGAGTAATTTGTCACTTGTCAAGTGCCAGTCACCGTTAACAAATTGTTAACGGTGACTGGTTTTTATTTTTTAATTTTTAGAAAGAGTTTTAATTTTCAAAACTGGATTCTCGTAATACAAATGGGAATTTCGCGTTGCAATTCACCTTCTCGCTTTACAATTCATCTTAATTATTTAAAAAACAGTATAATTTTATTGATTATCAATAAAATTATATTGAATAGCACAGGCATATGTAATATAATTACATATGAGGAGATGATCATATGAAACAAATAGAATTGTCAAAATGGCTAAAATTTGTTATAGCTTTTGCTGCTTTTATTGCAGCTATCTTATGTTTATTAATTGTTCCGGCTTTAGGAAAAGAGGCTGTATTGATGAATCCGGAATTAGATTATATGTTTTGGCCTTGTTTAGTATTTATATGGGTTACTGCTATTCCCTTTTATATAGCACTTTATAAAGCATGGCTTATTTGTCAAGAAATTTCCAAGGACAATTCCTTTTGTATAGAAAATTCTAAGAGCCTAAAGCTTATAAGTAAACTAGCTTTATTAGAATGTATACTTTACTTGGCAGCAATGTTTATTTTACTTATTTTAAATCTTTTACATCCTAGTATTATACTTGGTGTCCTGTTTATCATTTTTGTGGGAATATCCATTGCCATTGCTTCTGCTACAATTTCTCATCTTGTTGAAAATGCAAGTGAATTGAAAAAGGAGAATGATTTAACCATATGAGGTGTAATAATGACTATTATAGTGAATTTAGATGTTATATTAGCCAAAAAGAAAATCAGCGTAACTGAATTATCCGAGCAAGTAGGCATTACAATGTCCAATATCTCTATATTGAAAAATGGAAAAGCAAAAGCCATTCGATTTTCTACCTTAGAGAAGATCTGTGAAGTATTGGAGTGCCAACCAGGTGACATCCTGGAGTATTCAAAATAAGAAACTTAAAAGTTATTTATTAGAAGATATACTGGTATGTCCACTAATAAAAAGACTCTTCCATAATATACTTAATATTTTTCCCTGATATAAAAAGACTTTATATTGCTGAAGTATTATTCTAAGTTTTCTTTAATAACCATTTTATTGAAATAAAGTGGTTATTTTTTATGGGCGATACATGGAAGATATAATATTAGAAAGAAAATTTATGCCATAATCTTGTCGTTTTTTTCTAATAAAAATCAACAAAAATTTATAATATTTTATCTCAAAAAGCTTGACCAAAATGATGTAAGTGTCATATACTGTTATTAGAACATATGAATACTTATTCATATGAACATATGATAAAAAAATTAATTTATGATTATATATTTAATATACAAGGGATAGGAGAGATTATATGGCTAAGATGGAAGAAAAAAATATAGAGGTTTGCAAAAGTAATGTTATTCACCAAGATACCATTGATAAGGTGCTTAAAGTTATGCCAGAAGAAGAGCTTTTATATGACTTGGCAGAATTATTTAAGGTATTTGGAGACAGCACTAGGGTAAAAATATTATCAGCACTCTTTGAATCTGAAATGTGCGTTTGCGATTTATCCGTGGCGCTTTCCATGACTCAATCAGCTATATCTCATCAGCTTAGAGTTTTGAAACAAGCTAACTTAGTTAAGTTTAGAAGAGAAGGAAAAGTAGTTTATTATTCCTTAAGCGATAACCATATAAAGAGCATTTTTGATCAAGGACTTCTCCACGTTCAAGAGAAGTAGAAGGAGGACAAGATTATGGGGGAAAACAATAGAAGAGTTCTTAATGTAGAAGGTGTACAAGTAAATAATTCTAATATTAATGCAGTAAAGAATAAAGACTCACACAATGGAAATAGTGCACACAACCACCATGGTTGTTGCAACCATGAAAGTGAAAATAATAATTGTCACAGTCATGGGGATGAAAAAGATAATTTCCATAACCATGAAAGTGAAGATAATATCTTAAATTATAGAAATTTAAACAATAACTCTAGGAATAATCCTTCCGATATAAATAAAAGCTCTAATAAAAATTATGAATTTATCTTAGAAAATTTAGATTGTGCCAATTGTGCAGCTAAAATAGAAAATAAAATACAAAACATTTCAGGAGTCAGTGAGGCTTTTGTGAATTTTACCACTAAGAAGCTGACCTTTTCATTGGATGCTCATGAAGAATATGAAAGAGTTTTACAGGAGTCAAAGGATATAATCAAAAAGCTTGAACCAGAAGTAGTGGTAAAGAGTATAGATAAAAATGTTTCTACAGAAAGCAGAAGTTCATCTAATGAAGAGGATAATGAAGAGCTTAAGGGGAAATTTATTCAATTTTCTGTAGCTTTTATACTCTTTCTAACAGCTTTGATATTTGATTTACCTGAGAAAATTGAAATATTAACTCTGTTTGTAAGTTATCTTTTAGCAGGTGGAGAAGTGGTATTAAGAGCATTTAAGAATATATTAAGAGGTCAAGTGTTTGATGAGAATTTCTTGATGTCTGTAGCTACTATAGGTGCTTTTGCCATAGGAGATTACGCTGAAGGGGCAGCTGTTATGCTGTTTTACCAAGTAGGAGAACTATTCCAAGATTTAGCGGTAAATAGATCCAGAAAATCCATTGCAGATTTAATGGATATAAGACCTGACTATGCTAACTTACTCATAGGCGGCCAAGTGAAAAAAGTATCCCCAGAAGATGTGATGGTGGGAGATATAATCGTAGTTAAGCCAGGAGAAAAAGTACCTCTAGACGGAATTGTAGTAGAAGGAACTTCCATGATGGACACTTCAGCATTAACTGGAGAGTCGGTACCAAGGGAAATTGAAACAGGAAGTGAAGTGTTGGGAGGCTTTGTAAACAAGAATGGTTTAATTCACATTAAAGTTAGCAAAGTTTTTGGGGAATCCACTGTAACAAAGATATTAAATCTAGTGGAAAATGCCAGCAGCAGAAAGGCGCCTACAGAAAACTTTATAACTAAATTTGCAAGATATTATACCCCTGCAGTAGTTATTACAGCATTAGTTTTAGCGGTAGTACCTCCATTAGTGATAAGTGGAGCAACCTTTTCAGATTGGGTGTATAGGGCATTAATATTCCTAGTTATATCTTGTCCATGTGCTTTGGTGGTTTCCATACCTCTAGGATTTTTTGGAGGCATAGGCGGTGCTTCTAAAAATGGAATATTAGTTAAAGGAAGTAACTATCTTGAAGCTTTAAACTCCATTGAAACCGTGGTATTTGACAAGACTGGAACTCTTACAAAAGGAGTATTCAATGTTACAGAAATTCATAATGAAAAGGGCTTTAACAAGAATGAAATTTTACAGTATGCAGCCTTTGCAGAAAGTCATTCCAATCACCCTATAGCCACTTCTATAATAAAGGCTTATGGAAAGGAATTAGACAAGAATCAAGTAAAAAGCTATGAAGAAATAGCAGGACATGGTACCAGAGCCTTGGTAGAAGGAAAAGAAATACTAGCTGGAAACAGCAAGCTTATGAATAAAGAAAATATAAATTATACAGTGCAAGATTCAGCAGGAACCATAGTATATCTAGCTATAGACAAGAAGTATGCAGGATATATAGTAATATCCGATGAAATAAAAGAAGATGCACAAAAAGCCATACAAGATCTTAAAAAATTAGGAATAAAAAACACCATAATGCTTACAGGAGACAGCAAGAAGGTAGGTACAAAGGTAGGAGAAACTTTAGGACTAGATAAAGTTTACTCAGAACTTCTGCCTCAAGATAAAGTAGAAAAGCTTGAACTTATAGACAGCCAAAAATCCTCCCAAGGGAAAGTAGTATTTGTGGGAGATGGTATAAATGATGCCCCTGTGCTTGCCAGAGCAGACATAGGCATAGCTATGGGAGGTCTGGGTTCAGATGCAGCCATAGAAGCAGCAGATGTAGTCATCATGACAGATGAACCTTCGAAGATAGCCAGCGCTATAAAGATTGCAAAAAACACACGTAAAATAGTATGGCAAAATATAATATTTGCCCTAGGAGTCAAGCTAATAGTGCTAATAATGGGAGCCTTCGGCGTAGCCACCATGTGGGAAGCGGTATTTGCAGACGTAGGAGTAGCCCTTATAGCAGTATTAAACGCTATGAGAGTACTGAGGTATAATCCAAATTAATTTAAAATACAACATGAATGGAGCGAGGGTTGGTGAGTACAGAGAGCATTATAGGCTTAATAATCTTATTTGCTTTTTATGGGAGTTATTTTGTGAAAATTTTCATACAAAGAACAAGAGGAATTAATACTGACAGAATGGGTAAGGGGAGTAAACCTAAAAAAACTTTTGTAATTGAAGTGATTTTAAAGTTAACAACAATCTTCACAGCAGTAATACAACTCATTAGTATTATATTTATACAAGAGCTGTCAATATTCATACAAAATAATCTCATAAGATATGCCGGGTTTATTGTTTCTTTATTAGGTGTAGTAGTATTTGTTAATGCCATGGTAACAATGGGTGATAGTTGGAGAGCAGGAATTGACAATACTCAAAAAACTAAAATAGTTAAGACTGGTATTTACAAATACAGTAGGAATCCTGCATTCGTTGGATTTGACCTATTTTATATTGGGATAGCACTTGCATTTTCAAATGTCCTAAATATTATATTTGCCTTTGCTTCAATCTTAATACTTCATCTTCAAATATTAGAAGAAGAGAAATTTCTTCCTACTGTATTTGGAAAAGAGTATTTAGATTTTAAGAAGAAAACAAATAGATATATAGGAATAAAGTAGTGGTATTAATTTAAGGGAAGTCATTTGACTTCCCTTAAAATTTACAAAATAACTCATATGGCTGCCGTTATTTATACTTCACTATGTTATTCATCCCAGGATTTCCTTCAGTTATTAACTCTGGTTCTTCTAAGGTCAATATGTTTTCGCATAATATCCAGCCACGGGAGTTTATTTTTTTGCCGTTGGCTTTTCTTGGAATATATATTTCAACGTAATACCAATTTCGCTCCTCTACTCTAGCTTTTTCTAAAATTGCTACTTTAGAGGCTTTTTTTAATTTAGAGAGGTAAGGAGACCAGCTTACTGGGGCAAAATAAAGTTTAGTATCATACTTCACAATTCCTTCAATACAGGAAGAATTAAGGAGCTCAACGGTTATACTATTAAAGTCCTTTGATTGCCAGGAGGTCTTTCTAAGTCTGTTATTTTCTGAGTTTAGTGTTATTATATATTTACGTTGACCTTCTAACTTTTGAAGAAGGTAAAAAATATAACCTCCTGAAGAAATCAAAAGAGTTAAAAATGCGAAAGTCATAAGGCTCAACCCCTCTTGAATAAATTATAATATAGTATATTAAAAAGTCTTAAAAGGGTTACAAAAAAATGTAAGTAGTTATATAATTTTAGTGAGGTGATTTGCTAATGGTAGCTAAATTAAAAGATATTTTATCATCCAGCAATAATATAGTGTTCTTTGGAGGGGCAGGGGTATCCACTGAGAGCAATATTCCTGATTTTCGTTCAGAAAAAGGACTTTATCAAGGGGATAATGGATATAAATATTCTCCAGAAGAAATGTTAAGCCACAGTTTTTTTGTGTCTCACAAAGAAGATTTTTATAAGTTTTATAAAGAAAAGATGATTTATAAAGATGCCAAGCCCAATGCAGCTCACTATGCCTTGGCAGACTTGGAAAGCATGGGAAAGCTTAGAGCCGTAATAACTCAAAATATAGATGGACTTCACCAAGAGGCAGGTTCACGGAATGTTCTAGAACTTCACGGTACCGTAAAGGATAATTACTGTACTAAGTGCAGTGAGCATTTTGACTTAGATTACGTTATGGAGAGTAAAACCCTAGTGCCAAAGTGCAATATTTGCGGTGGAGATATTAAGCCTAATGTTGTATTATATGAAGAATCCTTGGATGAAGACGTAATAAAGTCAGCTATAAGCTATATATCCAATGCCGAAGTACTCATAGTAGGAGGAACTTCCTTGGTAGTCTATCCTGCAGCAGGATTAATTAACTATTTTAATGGAAAGTACCTAGTGCTTATAAATAAATCCGTAACTTCCTTTGACAATATAGCAGATCTGGTTATTAAAGATAAAGTAGGAAAAGTCTTAGGAGAAGCTGTGTCCGATTTAAAAAAAGGATATTAATCAATGAAGGTAATCCCATGCTCTCTGTGGAATTGAAGTATATATAGAAAGCATGGGATTTTACTATATGCAATGGAATTTATTTAGATTATTGATTATAATATAGATAAATACTTAAATGTGGGTTAAGGGTTAACAATTCTAATTTTCGAGGTGATAACATGGAAGAGAACAAACTGAAAGGAATCGCTGGACAGCTTTTGACTATTATTCCTCTCTTTAAAAAGAAGCTTATGAAGCCAGTAGGGGGAATGATTCATGGAGGATTAAAGCCTTCAGAATTTTTCGTATTAGTACTACTATGCGAAAATGATGGTTTTACCATGACAGAGTTAGCCAATAAGCTGGAGATTTCCAAAACAAACCTTACCCCTATGGTTGATAAATTAATAGAGTGTAATTATATAAGACGATTCAGAGATGATAAAGATAGAAGAATAATAAGAGTAGAAATTTGCAATGACGGCAAAAAGCTTCTAGATGACCACCGCAGGATCTTCGAAGATCTCCTAACAGAGAAACTAGCAAGCCTCAGCGAAGAAGACCTCAACGAACTCTCCCAAAGCATAGAAAAATTTCAACACATAGTGATGAAACTTTAATGAAGTGCCTGGCACCGCGGTGCCAGGCACTTGACATAAGCAGACATTCCAAATCTTCGATTTGGAATGGTCGCTTACTTCTTCGTAGCAGCTAAAGCGTCATAATCTTATTTTTAAAAGCTTTAGGTGCGGAGAAGAAGATTCCTTTACTCCCGGTATCCATCCTTTTCTCTTCAAAAGTTTTGAGTGTAAAGAAGAAGATTCTTTTAAACCATTAACTTAATCAAACCAAAGTCCAATTTCTCTTTCAGCACTCACAGGACTGTCAGAGGCATGAACTGAATTTAAGGTGGTACTTAAGGCATACAGCTTTCTTATGGTTCCCTCCTCCGCCTTATCTGGGTTATTGGATCCATTTATCTTTCTAATTCTTGAAATAGCATCTTCTCCTTCAAGAACCAAGGCCACCAAATCGCTTCTAGTAATATAATTTATTAGGCTATCGTAATAATCCCTGCCTTTATGCTCTTCATAATGTTTCTCCGCCAGTTCTCTAGATACTCTCATCTTTTTCATTTTAAGTATGTTGAGACCTCTATCTTCATATATGGAAAGAATCTTTCCTATGATATTTCTCTCTACTGCATCAGGTTTAACAAGTACTAAGCTTTGCTCCATCATATAAAAAACCTCCTATTTTCCTTTACTCTCGGTATCCATCCTCATGCTTTTAAAAGCTTTGTGGGTGTAGAGTAAGTTTCCTTATTATGTATTATATCCCAAAATACAATATTATGCCCTTTCATATTAAAAAATTCACTAAATTTTGTAAAATATCATTATGTTCACTGAAATTTTATTTTTTATGGACTTAGTACAAGCTTCTTCATGAAAATATAAATATGAAAAAATATAGGTTATTTTGTCTAAAATATTTAATATATTCCTACCATATATTAGTGTATTATAGTATTAACACACTAGGTGTCTGGAGGAGATAATGTGAGTTTTGATTTTCAAGAAAAAATTCCTATTTATATTCAGGTGGTGGATATTATAAAAAAAGATATATCAAAGGATATTTTAAAGCCTGGAGATAAGCTCCCCTCCGTAAGGGACATGGCTACGCGGTTTAAAGTTAACCCTAACACCATTCAAAGGGCTTACATGGAGCTGGAAAAAGAAGCTATTACCTATACTCAAAGAGGCATGGGCACTTATATTTCAGAAAATACTCAGGTAATTGAAGAGGTTAAAAGCAGCACTATTAAGAGAATGGCATTGATGGTAATTAAACAGTTTAAAGAGCTGGATATGGATAAGGGTGAAGCCATAAAGATTATAGAGGAAAACTGGTAGGATACATTAGATTTTAGTTAAAAGGGTAATGACATGAAATTATAGGTGTAGATAAGTTATGAAAAGTTGGTTTTATCACTGATATGAATTTATTGGGAGGAAAATTTATGGATAAGGTATTAAAATTTAAAAGTGTTACAAAGGTTTATGGAGAAAAGATTGCTTTAAGTGATTTTTCCATTGAAATACCTAAGGGAAAAATCATTGGACTTATAGGACCTAATGGAGCTGGTAAAAGTACCTTTATGAGGCTTGCTGCAACCCTGATTAAAGCTAATAAAGGCAGTTTGGAGGTTCTTGGCATAGAGCCCTCTGCAAAAACAAAAGCATTGGTTTCCTATCTTCCAGATAAACCTTTCCTATATGAATGGATGACAGTAGATCAGGCAATAGATTATTTTAAAGAGTTTTTTCAAGACTTTGATGAAAACAAGATGAACTCTTTGCTGGATTTTATGAAAATAGATAAAAAAAGCAAAGTGAAAGAGCTTTCCAAGGGCATGCTAGAAAGGCTGAATCTTTCTTTAACCTTGTCCAGAAATGCTAAGCTGTATCTTTTGGATGAACCTTTGGCAGCAGTAGATCCAACTACTAGAGACAAGATAATTAATTCTATAATAGAAAATTTCAATGAAGAAAGCACCATTATAATAAGCACCCATCTAGTTAGAGAGGTGGAAACCCTCTTTGATGAAGTTATCTTCATTGATAAAGGCAAGCTTATATTCTATGAAGATGCAGAGAAATTGAGAATTAGAAAGGGCAAGCCCATTGAAGATATCTATAAGGAGATGTTTGATTAATGATAAAGCTTATTAGAATTAATTTAAGAAATAATATTAAATACTTTATTTATTTGATGTTGTCACTACTAATTGTCAGTATAGTGGAATTCATTTTTAAAGGGAGAATCTTAAATGGAAGACTATTTCAGCTGGTTTTACTTACTGCAGCTAATTTTTCTTTATTTTATAGTATTATGATAGAAGAAACCTTCTTCCATGATAAAAACCTTTTATTAAGGTTAATACCTTATAAGTCATGGAAGATTTTATTGAGCAATATACTATCTTTTTTATTTATTTTTATGCCTGTATATATTATTGGACTACTTGTGCCCTTTGTCATGAAGAGTGATGTTTTTTCACATAGTCATAACATGTCTAGCCCTAGTTCAGTGCTAATCTTTCTGCTTTTATTTTATATAACAACTTCACTTGCCCTTTCATCCTTAGGATATAGTACTAGATTAATCTTTAATATTAAGAATAGGGAGAATGATGAAAATCAGGCATTGGCCATTGTAATTATGATATTTCTCGTATTTCTTTATGTTATTATCTTCTCAATTTTTATGAATAGATTATATAAATATTGTCCTTTCATTACTATTATGAACAGTAAAAACTTTGAGCTGGGAGAGTCTCTTTACTCAGTTCCCTTTTTTATAGATTTGTTAAAAGTAAAGAACGGACAAGTAATTCTTCCCTACTATATTGCTGCAACTAATATAGTGTTTTCTGTTATTATGTATTTCATAAGTTTATGGCAACTTGAAAAAGGAAAAGCCCTCACTGAATAAAAGCAAATAATTAAAAATCAAATCTATATATTTAAAATAAAAAGATTTTTAGGGGGATACCTATGAAATATTTAATTAAATATGAGCTTATAAATTCTAAAAAGATAATAACAATAATGAGTATACTTTACGTAATAAATATGTACTTTTCCTTAGGTTTAATCCCAATAAGGGAAGAGGCTAATAAATTTATAAATCCACTTAATACAATATTTGTTCTTATATTTATTATATGGAGAGGAAGTAAACTAATAAAAGACCTTAATCCTGAACATAATGTAATTGAGCATATGATATCCATAGACAAAGATAAATTTATAATTGCCAAAATTTTAAGTTCTATAATACTATTTGCACCATTGTTTGTTATAATGCTTTTAATAGCTTTAGTATTTGGTTTCAAACTTTTTTAGTACGATATACGTATTAGTAAAAAGTGAAGGAGTTTTTAGAATAAGGACTATAAAAAGAAACAAAGGACAAGAGGTGATAGTTTGATAGAATACTTTATAGCATTAATAATAATAGCAGCCATAGCAGTGTTTTTATATCTTGAAAATAATTGGATTAAAATAAATAGAATTAAGCATAGCCCTAAGAATTTGCCTAGGGAGTTTATGGGCATGAGGATTGTACATCTTTCGGATATGCATTCTAAATCCTTTGGACAAGGTAATAATAACCTTCTTAAAAGGGTTAAGGAGCTTAATCCGGATATTATCGTGTTTACGGGAGACCTTATAGATAGCAGGAGATATGAAGAAGAGGTAAGCTCCAGTACCATGGCTTCTCTTGTAAATATAGCTCCAGTATATTATGTCATAGGAAATCATGAAGCCAGAAGAGATGAATATGATAATTCTCTCCAGCAGAAGCTTATTAATTCTGGGGTAAAGGTTCTGAGAAACCATGCTCATATCATAGAAAAGAAGGGACAAAGCTTTTATATTTTAGGAGTAGATGATCCTTATAAAGATAATAGAAGCTACAGTAAAAAAGGCAAGGATAGTGAAGTGCTAAAGAGAAACATTAATGAAGCTTTAGAAAAGATTACTGAGGAAAGAGCAAAGGATACATTGTCCCAAGGAATATTACTAAAGAAGGGGAAGGGCTTGTCCCAAGAAATGAACTCAATACAGTGGAAAGGTTTGTCCCACGAATCTATACCAAAGAATCGGCAGGGATTGTCCAAAGAAGCATCATCAAGTAAAAACCACTTCACCTTGCTATTAAGCCATAGGCCAGAGCAGATTGAAACTTATGCTCAATGTGGCATAGATTTGGTGTTTTCAGGCCATGCTCATGGAGGGCAAATGAGGATTCCTTTTACCGGACAAGGCGGCTTTGCTCCTAACCAGGGAAAATTCCCCAAATATACATCAGGTATTCATATGTTAGGAGACACAGCCTTAGTTATAAGCAGAGGGCTTGGCAATAGTTCTTTTCCCTTTAGGGTCTTTAATAGGCCGGAGATTGTTTTAGTGGAGCTTGTCTAAATACATTGAACTTTGATAATAAGAATACTTGATAAAATAGTAGCAAAAGGAAAGCTTGTCTAAACTTTCTTCATATATCTTTGTTCAGAATTTCGAACATATCTAAACAAAAGCAGGGAAATTATTAAAATTAATATTTACACAAAAAGTGTATTGAATTTTTAAAGGTAACTTTATAAATTCAATACACTTTTTTATTTTTAAATTAATTTTTATTATCGTGGAGCACTTGGTCAATTACTATTACTAGAGCCAGCATAAAGGGGATGTTCTCATCGTCGGCAATGTTAATCTCATAACTATCTCCAAAAGAAAACCACTTTTTTATTATGGAAGCGCATCTTTTAGTGCCGTTTTTTATTATGGAAAAATCATGAGCCATGAAGTCTCCATCTACGGTAAAGTCTCCATATACGCTGTCTATCATAAATTTATGGGAAAGGAAAGTGACTTTCTTTCTTATGGTAGCTAAAGTATTTGTCTCGCCATAAATGGTGTATTGTGGCATTAAAGAAAATATTTTTTGCTCCATGTATATGAGTTCCTTATGTCTTTCATCATAGATCCTAAGCTTGTTCCCAAGAGAAAAAACTTGGCCTTTAACATAGAATACCTCATTACCACTTTCATCAAAAATAGAAAAGTTGTCTCCTATAGAAAAAACTTTCTCTTTAATATAAAATCTCATAAAATCACCCTATTTCTATTTATTTTCATTATGAGTTATAGCGTCTATTATAATTATCACAGCTAGCATAAAAGCTTGGTTTATATTATCATCTATATCTACAAAATAGTTATCTTCAGGGGGTAGAGTGTTGCTGCTAACAGACACGACATTATTACCCAAATCATCTAAAATAGTAAAATTATGATTAATAAGTTCTCCTTCTAATCTATATACCCCATAAATGCTTTTTATAGATAAATTATTAGTGATAGAAGCAAAATTTTTCTTAACTTGCCCTATTTCTTTACTATTCATTAATATCTTATATTCAGGCAGAGCAGAACGTCTAGCTTGATTTATTTGAATGACTTCTTTGCCATTATTGTCTAGAAGTTTAATCTTGTTTCCTATGTTTAAAAGTTTTTCAGAAACCTGATAGCGTTTATTTCCCATCTCGTCTTTTATAATATATTTATCTCCATAAGCAATAAGATTTTCTTTTACATAGTATCTCATAAAACTTTCTCCCTTCACATTGATTTGCCATAGTAAAAAATAATAGCAAAAGGAATATTAAATGTGTATAATATTGGTAATATTAATATAGCAGATAAAGATTGTTTTTAGAATATATAAGGATAAAATTAATTAAAACATAATCAAGTGCTATTACACCATATTAGTTTTATTAAGTCGCAGCAAAAAGCTGTAAGTGATTGTTAATAAATATTACACTATTTATAATGTAATATTAGAAAGTTATAGAAATAAGCTGTATAAATTTTAAAAATTATCGGGCTATAAACTTATGGTGCAGTTATAAACTATATTAATATTTATATGTGCTATTAATTTGATTGTACCATAATGGAAATATAATTTATATAAATTAAGAGGTGGACTATGAATAGAGCTTTAGAACATTATACTAAACGAGAAAAGGATCTTACCCAAAAGTCTCAGGAGCTTAAAAGAGAAATAAATTTTTATAGTATTATAAGATTGGTTATTTTTGTGGGAGCAGCGGTAGTATGCTTTATTGCCTTTAAAAATGGCAAATATCTTTACTTTGGCGCTTTTCTAACCTTGTTTATATCCTTATTTATATTGGCAGCCTATAAGCATAGCAAGGTACTGGAGGAGAAGAGCTACACAGACAGCATGTTGGTGGTTATTAAAAGAGGACTTAATAGAATAGAAGGAAACTTTAAGGAATTTAGTGATAACGGGGAAGAATTTATTGATAAAAAGCATCCTTACAGTTATGATTTAGATATTTTTGGTGAAGGTTCTTTGTATCAAATGATTAATAGCACTAGTACATATACCGGTAAGGAGCGTCTTTCTAAAGAGCTTCAAAGAAAGATTAAATTTAGCACGGAAGAAATACTTTCAAGGCAGGAGGCTATAACGGATTTATCATTAAAAGAAGATTATAGAGAGAAACTTACTGCCATTGGCATAATGAATGAAGGGGATATGGAAGAACCTAAGGCTCTTCTAGAATGGAGCTTAAAGAGGGAAAAGATATTTTCAAGTTTAGCCTTCAAGATTATATGTTATGCATTAAACTTCATAACCCTAGGAATTTTAGTGCTTATGACCTTGAAAATTGTGGATTATAAGGCTTTGATGATATCACTTTTAATAAATGGCACATTTTTACTTTTAGGTAAAACTAAACGTGAAGAGGCTTTTGAAGTGGTAAATATATATAAAAACAATATAAACACCTATTTTAGAATGCTGCAAATTACAGAAGAAGAGGATTTTCAAAGTAATCATATGAAAGCTTTGAAAAATAGTTTAAAAGAAGGAGATAAGGATACCGTATTTCAGCTTAAGCAGCTTACCAGTATAGTAAATAGGTTAAAGGACACTAAAAATGCTTATTACTTGATTATAAATATATTCTTTTTAATGGATTATCATATTCTTTTCAGCCTAGAGAGCTGGAGGATGCTTTACGGCAGAAATATCCCTCTCTGGCTAGAAACCTTAGGGGAAATAGAAGCCCTAAGTAGCTTGTCCATAATTAATTATGAACATGAAAATTGGTGCATTCCTAAAATAGTTCCTTACAATATATTAGAAGGAAAGCAAATAGGACACCCACTCCTGGGAAAAGAAGTGGTGAGAAATGACTTTTCCCTTAAGCACCCAAATTCCTTGGTGCTGGTCACTGGTTCCAATATGTCTGGTAAGAGTACCTTTTTAAGAACCCTAGGCGTTAATCTTCTACTGAGTTACTTAGGTTCTGCGGTAAGTGCTGAAAGTTTTACCTGTGGCATCATGGATATTTATACCTGCATGAGAATAAATGATGATCTTAAAGAAAGCATATCTTCCTTCTACGCAGAGCTTTTAAGAATCAAGGATATCATAGCCGCCAGCAAAACCGGTGAGCCCATATTCTTCCTGCTAGATGAAATTTTTAAAGGCACTAACTCCAAGGATAGGCATAAAGGTGCTGAGGTCCTCATTAATCAGCTAAGCACTAAAAATGCCCTAGGCCTTGTATCTACCCATGACCTAGAGCTTACCATCATAGAACAGGTAAACCCTAAAGTGGCAAACTACCACTTCAGAGAATACTATGAAGACAACAAATTAAAGTTTGACTACAAACTCAGAAAAGGCTATTCCACCACCCAAAATGCCCTATACCTCATGAGAATGGTAGGGATAGAAGAATAATGGCAGCCACATGAGTTATAACTTATTGTGGATTAATTGAGAATTTAGAATTTAAAATGAAGGAGGTTTTTTCTGAAAAAGCATGAGAAAAAACTACAATGTATAAAAAACTAAAAGCAAAATTCCTACAGGGATTTTGCTTTTACATAAGTTCATTGAAACTCTGTGAGTTTCTTCCTTCATTCTACATTCTACATTCTAAATTCCAAAAACCTGTTGACAGTTTTTATATTTGTCTGTATAATAACATTTGTGTTGAAAAACTTTTAACATGTTTATGATAAAAGTTTTTACGGCAAAAATATAAACTGTTAATACGGCTAGATAGCTCAGTCGGTAGAGCAGAGGACTGAAAATCCTCGTGTCCCTGGTTCGATTCCTGGTCTGGCCACCAGTAAGCCCGATACCTTATGGGTATCGGGCTTTATTTTGCCCAAAATAACTTTTTGTTTAAACTCTTTGAACTTTTTATCTCATTAATCTCTTTAATCTTTAATAATGTATTGGCTCACTATGGTGGGACTAATCCATGAGTATATGTTTTGCAAATATTTTAGATATATTTGCTGCATATGCTTTTTTTTATAATAAGATAGTGGAAGCCATATGAGTTATTAGTTCATTTTCATAGTATTAAGAGTAAGATTATTATAGATATCACTAAGGGGTGTACATAGGTTATACTTTCATTGTGCAGGATAAATAATTATAATATAAACATCAAGTGATTCTTAGCTTCAAATGGATAATAATTAAATTCTAATAAATCATAGAAGCATCAGGCCATGATTAAATTTCATTAATAAGAAGGTGAGAAATTTGCTACGTTTAACAGAGCAGCTAGCTCAAAATATAGTAAATAAAATGATGGATGTTATACCTTACAATGTGAACATTATGAATTCTCAGGGGATTATTATAGGTAGCGGAGATGCGAGGAGAATAGGTAAGATTCATGAAGGGGCGGTGAAAGCCATCGCCTTAAAGAAGCTTATTTCTATACATGAGGACAGAGGTGATGCCAAGCCAGGAGTTAATATGCCCATTTATTTTAAAAATGAAATTATGGGGGTAATCGGCATCAGCGGAGATCCTGACATTGTCAGCCAGTTTGCGGCTATAGTAAATGTTACAGCAGAACTTCTTATAAATCAGGAATATATATTCATAGAAGAGAGGAGTAAAGAACAGCTTAAGGAAGAGATACTTTATCAATGGGTGTTTTTAAATGAAGCTTATGAAGAGAGCTTTATTAAAAGAGCTGCCTCCATAGGTATAGATTTAACTGTTCCTAGAAGAGCTGTAGTGGTAAGCTCTAAAAACTCTAAAAAGATTAATATAGATAGGCTGAAGAGTTATATAAATGATAATGAATATGTAATTAGGATCAATCCCCAAGATGTGGTTTTGTTTTTGAAAGAGGATAAAAGACTTAATTACAGGATAAAGGAGATACACAAAAGTTTTTTTGAAAATGCTATTATAGGTGTGGGAACGGAGCAAAAAATTATGGCTAAGTGCGTTCAAGAGGCATTAAGAGGTATAGATATCATTAAAAAACTGAATGTGCCCATGGATTTAGTAGAGTATAGCAATATAATCTCCATAGATGCCCTTTCCAATATATCCTACAAAGAAAAATACTTTAATATTATAAAAAATTTGCAAGAGGAAGGAAAAGGGCCAGAGCTTGTAAAAACTTTATTATCCTTTATAAAACATAATGGTGAGATGAATTCCGTGGCTAATGACCTGCATATACATAGGAATTCTCTTAATTACAGGATGCAAAAAATTCAAGATATCACGGGAAAGAATCCTAAAAATTTCATGGATCTTTTAGAACTTTTTACGGCTTTAGTGGTGTTTAATGTAAATAATTAATGAAATAATTTTAAGATTCAATTAAATTCTTCTGTTTAAGTGATGATGAATGAGGAGAATTAAATGGAAAATTGTGCAAGGCCATATTAAAATTAATGATTTAATATGGCTTTTTATACATTTTTAGTAATTTTATTTGGTGGTTTTTGTGCAAATGAACAAAAATATAATGATAAGAATTTAACAAGTATACAATGATTATTTTCCCTTCATGGATTAAAATTAATTTGAAAACGAAATCATTTTATTTAACTTAGGAGGAATTTAAAATGCAAGTTACAGCATTAGGAGCACTAGTAGCATTAGTTATAGCTATTGTACTTATTATTAAAAAAGTACATCCAGCTTATGGACTTATAATTGGAGCCATCATCGGGGGATTAGTAGGAGGAGCAGGACTTACCAACACCGTTACCCTTATGATTAACGGAGCTAAGGGTATTATGCCCGCAGTACTTAGAATATTAACAGCAGGAGTTTTAGCAGGGGTTCTTATAGAATCAGGAGCAGCAGCTAAAATAGCAGAAACTATAGTAGATAAGCTAGGAGAGTCTAATTCTCTTATAGCCCTTGCCATAGCAACTTTAGTTTTAACTTCAGTAGGTGTATTCATAGACGTAGCTGTTATTACAGTGGCACCTATAGCTCTTGCCATAGCAAAGAGAGCAAACCTTACAAAAACAGCAATTCTTATTGCTATGATAGGTGGAGGTAAAGCAGGAAACCTTATGTCTCCAAACCCAAATGCCATAGCGGCATCAGACGCTTTTAAACTTCCATTAACCTCAGTAATGGCAGCAGGTATAATTCCAGCAATATTTGGACTAGTAGTTACCTGTGTTATAGCTAAGAAGCTTGCCCATAAAGGATCACAGGTTATGGAAAGTGAAATAGCAGTTACTTCAGAAGAAAAACCAAACTTTCTTGCAGCTATAGCAGGACCATTAACAGCAATTATAATATTATCCTTAAGACCATTATTCCAAATCAGCATAGACCCTCTAATAGCTTTACCAGTAGGTGGTATTGTAGGAGCTTTATGCATGGGTAAAATCAAAAACATTAATAAATATGCCACTGTTGGACTAGCAAAAATGAGCGGTGTAGCTATATTACTTTTAGGAACTGGTACCATAGCAGGTATTATTGCAAATTCAGGTCTTAAAGATGTTATCATAAACGGATTAAACGCAGTAGGTCTTCCAGCTTTTGCATTAGCACCTATAGCAGGTATTCTTATGTCAGGAGCTACAGCTTCTACAACTTCCGGAACAGCAGTAGGAAGCCAAGTATTTGGACCAACTATACTTCAGCTTGGAGTTAAGCCTCTATCAGCTGCAGCCATGATTCATTCAGGAGCTACAGTACTAGACCACTTACCACACGGAAGCTTCTTCCATGCTACAGGTGGAAGTGTATTCATGGATATGAAAGAAAGACTTAAGCTTATATCCTACGAATCCATCATAGGTCTAACCATGACCATAGTATCCACTATAATCTTCGGATTTATATTAAGATAAGCAGATACTCCAAATCTACGATTTTGCGCAGTCGCTTAAGCAGACATTCCAAATCTTCGATTTGGCATGGTCGCTTACTTCTTAGCAGCACCCAAAGCGTCATCCTCTTATTTTTAAAAGCTTTGGGTGTGGAGAAGAAGTGTCCTTTATTCCTAAAGCTACATATTTCTTTTAATGTAAGCTTTAGGGTTGGAAAAGAAGTTTCCTTAAGAACATATAAGACATTCACACTCTAATGATTAAACTTTACTACTATAAAATAGTATTATAATTCCAAAAGACCGAGGAGGTGGACTTTAGCGAAGACATGGACATAGATATGCATCTTCACTAAAGATTATTATGAAATTTGTATTAGCACCAGATTCTTTCAAAGAGAGCATGACTGCTAAAGAAGCAGCAGATGCCATGGAAAGAGGTATAAAAAAGGTATTACCTGATGCAGAGTGCATTAAGGTACCTATGGCAGATGGAGGAGAAGGGACGGTTCAATCTCTTATAGATGCCACATCAGGAGAAATGATAAAGGTTAAAGTTATAGCACCTCTAGGTAATGAGGTGGAGGCTTCTTTTGGACTCTTAGGTGATGGAAAAACCGCAGTAATAGAGATGGCTAGCGCCAGTGGACTTCATCTTGTGAAAAAAGAAGATAGAAATCCTCTTTTAACTACTACCTATGGTACTGGTATGCTTATTAAAGCAGCATTAGACAGAGGGGTAAACCACATACTTATAGGGATAGGGGGAAGTGCTACCAATGATGGTGGAGCAGGTATGATACAAGCTCTAGGCGCTAAGCTTCTTGATAGTGAAGGCAATGAACTTCCTTTTGGAGGAGGAGCCCTTCATAAACTTGATAAAATTGACTTATCAGCATTAGATGCAAGATTACAGAATCTAAAGATTGAAGTTGCTTGCGATGTAACCAATCCTTTAGTTGGTGAAAATGGAGCTTCTCATGTATTTGGACCTCAAAAGGGTGCAACTCCAGAAATGGTAGAAACTTTGGATAAAAATCTTACCCACTATGCAGCTGTAATAAAAGAAACCTTAGGAAAAGATATAGCTAAAGTTCCAGGGGCAGGTGCAGCAGGCGGCCTTGGAGCAGGGCTTATGGCATTTTTAAACGCTGACCTTCGAAGTGGAGTAGAGCTGGTTATAAAGTTTACGGACTTAGAAGAAAAAATGCAAGGAACAGATTATGTATTTACTGGGGAGGGAAGCATAGACTTTCAAACTATCTGTGGCAAAACCCCTTATGGTGTATCCACCACAGCTAAAAAGTTTGGTATACCAGTAATAGCCTTTGCAGGAAGAATAGGCGATAGAGTAGAGGTGCTCTATGACCATGGAATAAACTCTATAATAGGTATACTTCCTGGTGCAGTAGATTTAGATATTGCCCTACAACAAGGTATTGCTAACATGGAAAGAGCATCAGAAAATATAGCTAGAATATTAAAGATAAGTAAATAAATGTAATCGCCCCTGGGGCACTTCCATAAAAATGGAAGCACCCCAGGGGCGATTACATTTTTATACAGTAACCTTTTATATTTAACCTTCATAGAATATTAAGAACGATAAATTCGTTAAATCATTATCATGAGGTGTAAGAATGAGTGTAAAAAAGTACAGACTAGCTGAAGCTTATGTGATACTCCAAGAGTACAGAAATCTATTTGATATTCGTAAAGCTTTAAAAAAAGGCACAATATTTAAAGAGTTAGTTAGAGAATTGCCAGGTAAAAGGGAGGATAGTGGCTATGATGAGAGACAGAGATATGATGAATAATTGTGAAGACGAGCATTTGGACAAACATGAATTGATGAAAAGAATTCAGGAAATAGGCTTCTACGCAGTAGATTTGAATCTCTATATAGACAACTTTCCTGAAGATCAGCAAGCAGTTAAAGATTATAAGGCTATATCCAATGCCTTAAACAATCTGAAGCGTGTTTATGAAAATTATTATGGCCCTTTAAAAAACTTTGGTGATTCTGAATTTCCTGGCGAGTGGAATTATGTAAATGAACCCTGGCCATGGGAAAACTAATGGGAGGATAAGTGTATGTGGATTTATGAAAAGAGGATGGAGTATCCTGTAAACGTAAAAAACAAAGATCTTAAGCTAGCAAAAGCTATAATGGCTCAATATGGAGGGCCAGACAGTGAACTCAGTGCTGCCATAAGGTATTTAAGTCAAAGATATACCATGCCTACAGGTAAAACTAAGGCATTATTAACAGACATAGGTACTGAGGAATTAGCCCATGTAGAAATGATTGCAGCTCTAGTATATCAACTTACAAGAGGAGCTACCCCTAAGGAGATGAAAGCTGCGGGGCTTGAAGGGGGATTTGCGCAGCATGACAATGCTATATATCCAGCGGATGCCAATGGAGTGCCTTGGACAGCGGCTTATGTTCAGTCCACCGGAGACCCAGTAACAGACATCCATGAAGACATGGCAGCAGAGCAAAAAGCAAGAACTGTCTATGAGCATCTTATAAGCCTTACAGAGGATCATGATGTGAAAGATGTACTAAAATTCTTATGGCAAAGAGAAATTGTACACTTCCAAAGGTTTGGTGAAGCTTTAGTGCAGGTGCAGGATCATTATCAAAACAAGCATATATTTTACGATTGTAAATAAATGTATCCGCCCCTGGGGTGCTGACATATAATGTCAGCACCCCAGGGGCGAAACCATACTTTTACAATTTACTTTACGGCTTCTAAAACCTCATTTATATGGCCGTCTACTTTAACTTTTCTAAATTCTTTTATAACCTTACCCTCTTCATCTATCACGAAGGTGCTTCTTTCAATACCTATGGACTTCTTACCAAACATATTTTTTTCTTTTAACACTCCATAAAGTTCGCAAACCTGGGATTCTGCATCGCTTAATAGCACAAAAGGTAGTCCAAATTTGTTAATGAACTTTTCATGGGAAGCTAGGGAGTCCCTGCTTACACCAAGAACTACAGCATTTAATCCTGAAAGATTTTCTGTATTTTCTTTAAAAGCTATAGCTTCATTGGTACAGCCGGGAGTATTGTCCTTGGGATAGAAGTAAAGAATAACCTTCTTGCCTCTATAATCTTTCAAACTATGTTCTTTTCCATCAGATCCAGATAGAGTAAAGTCTGGAGCAATTTGACCTTCAAAATTTAATTTTTCCATTTATATTTCCTCCTTAAAAATGTTATTTTATAGCCATAATATGGAAGCTTGCCCACCCATCTAGGCAGTAGCATTTCCAACTTAACAATATTATTTATCCGATAGCTAACCTCCCCTATACCACAGTTCGTTAAGTGGCGGGATAAGGTGCGCTAAGCTCCTGGATAAGTTCTTCTAAGCTTCAGTTGGATAGGGTATTTCTTTTAAGTAAGTCCATCTGAAGTTAAGAATAACTTTATCATCATAAAACCTATTCAATTTAAAATGATAAATCCTAATATCAATATCTACTGCCCATTGTTCCTTGAAAATTAATCATTGATAACTTATCATTTCTCATTTATAATTACGCATTGTCTATTCTCTTTAATTATTATTATAAGATAATAGTTATTATATTTCAATGACTAACCTAGTAGTAAGATGGTTAAAAGGGTTAAGTTTATATAAGTTTAACAATATAGGTTTTATAACCCTGTATAAACACTTCATAGGTTATATGCTTTCGTATAAATAGCTCAATGAATACATATTTAATAAAAATATATCATATAAAATACAATAAAAATTCTCGTTATTCATACAGAATATGTTATTATATTTATAGTGCCTGAAAAGGCCTATTAAAATGCGAAGGAGATGCATCATGGAAAATAAAATATTAGCTTCTGTAAATGGAGTAAACATAACAGAAAATGACGTAAATGCAGTTATAGCAAGATACCCTCAAGATAGAAGAGGTTTTTTAACTACTGAGCAAGGAAAGAGACAACTTCTTAATGAGATAGTATCTTTTGAACTTATGTACAATATGGGAAAAGAAATGAACTTAGAAAACAGTGAAGAATATCAAACACAATTAGCAGCAATTAAAAAGGAACTTTTAACTCAAGTTACAATAAATAAGGTTTTATCAGAAGTTACAGTAACTGACGAAGAAACAAAAAAAGCTTATGAAGCTAACAAAGAATCCTATCAAGAACAACCTATGGTAAGTGCTAAGCACATACTTGTAGATAGTGAAGACAAGGCTGAAGATATACTAAATAAAATAAATGCAGGAGCTATAAGTTTTGAAGATGCAGCTTTACAATACTCCAGCTGCCCATCAAAAGAGCAAGGTGGAAATCTTGGACAGTTCTCAAGAGGTATGATGGTCCCAGAATTTGAAGACGCTGCTTTCCAAATGGAAGTAGGAGATTTAAGCGCTCCAGTACAAACTCAATTTGGATGGCATTTAATAAAGCTTGAAGAGAAAACACCAGCAACTAATAGAAGCTTTGAAGAAGTTGAACATCAAGTTATGCAACAGCTTATACAAGAAAGACAAAACAACAAATTTGCTGAGCTTGTAAAAGAACTTTCAGATAAATACGGAGTTAAGTTTTTCTAGAAGCAAAAAAGGGTGCCAGGCACGTGACAAGTGACAAATTACAATAATGTAATTTTTTTGCTTGCCACTTGCCTGGCACTATTTTTAACTCAGTGTTATAATTAATTTTGAATTCATTGTAAAAATTTAGTGAATATAGTTTCGAACAAAGTTAGTTTAGAAAGGTAAATTAGCCATGAGCAAATCTATAATGAGAAACGTTATATTTAAGATCCTTCTTAGTTTATTTAACATAATAATTCCTGTGATTATAGGTCCTTATGCTTTAAGTGTGTTGGGAGATACGCTTATGGGAAGATATTATTTCGGAGATACCGTATACAATTATTTTTTTGTTTTCGCTTCTTTTGGAATATATCAATATGGACTTAGGGAAGTTAGTAGAGTAAGAGAGGATAAAAAGAAACTTTCAAAATTATTTACAAGTTTATTTATCATTGGGTGTATTGCCAATGTTATAGCTATTATAGCTTATTTAATATTCTCTTATACTATGTATGCAGGGACAGATAAGTTTCCTGTGCTTATGATTTTCACAATAAATATTTTTGCAAATGTATTTTACATAGAGTGGGTAAATGAAGCCCTTGAAAATTATAATTTTATAACCGTTAAGACTATACTGGTTAGATTAACGTATATAATATTGCTGGTAACCACTATAAAAGCTTCTGGTAATTTTTATCAGTATGTATTTTTAAGTTCTCTTTACGTATTTTTTAATAATGTAATAAGTTTTTTGTATATCAAAAGATTTATAAAGTTTGATATAAAAGAAATAGAAATTAAAAGACATATAAAATATTTACTTATGGGCGTATTGTTGGCCAATGCTAATGTGCTTTATACTCAAGTGGATAGGTTTATGTTAGGACATTTCATAGATGAACCATCCTTGCTAAGGTACACATCTTCCCAACTTATTTGTACCATGATAAACAGTGTAATATTAGCGGTTATATATGTAACCATACCGCGACTTTCTCATCATCTAGGAAAAAAGGATGAATTAATGTACGAAAGCTTGTTGAACAGAGTTGTAAAGGTTTATTTTGCGTTTTTATTTCCTGCTGCACTGGGGATATTTGTATTAGCAAATGAAATTCTATGGTTGTATGGAAAAGAAAAACTTTCAGGTGCAATACCCATACTTCAAGTTTTTGCATTTTATATAATTACTGGAGGAATAGAATCTATACTTACCAATCAGGTAATTTATGTAAAAAGAAAGGAAAGGATATTAGTAAAGTATATTTTTGTATGTGGCTTAATCAATGTTACATTAAATATTATTTTGCTTTTACTAGGTAAGTTTACCCCTAGAAATGCCATACTCACCACAGCTTTATCAAACAGCATATTAATTATCATTGAATATTATTATGTAAGACATACATTAAAGGTGAATTTAAATTTATTTAGTATTGATAAAATGAAATATTTTTTAATATCTTTAGTGTTTATTCCTATTACTTCGATAATAAAGCATTTTATTCATGGAACTGTAAAGATTTCCATAGCAACTATATTTGTAAACTCATTGGTATACTTTACCATACTCCTAGTTATTAAAGACGAAGTATTGATGATGTTTATGGAAAAATTTAAAACAAAGGTAAAGAGATGATAAAATATTTTTGTTATTATTATAATTAAGGGGAAATTCTTATGATATATGGTGAAAAAGAATATATAAAAACAGATATAAAAACAGTACAAGATATAATGCTTCAGATTTTAAAAGAAGTAGATCGAATTTGTAGTAAGCATAATATAAAATACTTCTTATCCGATGGTACATTGTTAGGGGCTATACGCCATGGAGGCTTTATTCCTTGGGATGATGATTTAGATATATCTATGCTTAGAGAAGACTATAATAGGTTTAAAGAAATAGCACCAAAAGAACTTTCAAAGAAATATTTTTTCCAAACTAGAGATACGGATTCAAATTATGATTTATATCACATTCCATTAAAAATAAGACATAATGGAAGCCTTCTCATAGAAGAGAAGAATAAAAGATATCATCAAGGTTTTTATATAGATGTATTTCCTTTTGACAAAGTCCCGGATACATCTTTTAAAGCAAAAATTCAGAGTCTTGCAGGAAAACTTTGGATTTTAAAATTAAGGATAAATACCGATGATTTTCCAAAGCCAAGGTTTTTCCTCCGTACCTTTATGCAGCTTTTGGGAAAGCTGATACCTACAAAACTTATATTTAAGTTGCAGGAATCAGCAATTAAATTAAGCAAAGGTTCTAAATCCACAACATACACCTATGGAGCTGAACTTATATGGGATAAAGAGTTTGAGGAGAAAGATTTATTCCCACTAGAAAGAAGAAAGTTTGAAAATGGATATTTTTTAACACCAAATAATAGTGATAAAATACTTACTATTTCCTATGGTAATTATATGGTGTTGCCTCCAGAGAATGAAAGAACTGTACATGCTATAGAAATATATATAGAAAAGTAAAAAAGCGAGAAAAAGAAGAGATAAGTAAGAAAAAGGTATAAAAGGGGAGTAGGCTATGAGGCGAAAAGGTAAAGATAGCATTCAAAGAAGGCAAGGTATAAAAAATAAAATTATAAAAAATGATGAAATTGAATTATATGATGCAATTATGCCATTGTTGCAAGGAAAGTTTATTATTCTTATAACTACTTTAATTATGATGCTTATTTCAACAGCATATGGAATTCTAAAACCGCCAGTCTATACTTCAAGACTTATTTTTAGTCAAAGTCCAAAATTCATTGAAACCTTTGGTGAAAATATAAGTAATGCAGTAAATAACGACGAAGTAAAAAAAGAAGTAGTAAAAGGACTGAACCTTAAAGAAGAATACGCAAAAATTAATAAGATTAAAGATATCTCATCAATAAAAGAAGAAGACTTAATAAAATGGATGAATTCCATAACAAGAATATCAATACAAGATATTCCTATACCTCAGCAAGGATTAAAGATAGATGAAAATATTAAAACTAATGTAAGTATAGAAGTTACTTTAAAGGATAAGGAACTTAGTATTCATTTACCCAAAAAGTACTATGAAGAAATAAATAAGTATCTTAACAATAATTATGAAGATTATAATAAGAGAAAAATAGTTTTTTATGAAGAAAAGCTAAAAAACATTAAAAAGGATTCTCAAAGCAGTATGATATATGATGCTGGTTTAAATGAGCTAGCAGAAGCTAAGAGCTATAAAGCTAATTATATAAAGGCTTTAGAACTTATAAGTTCTCCGGAGTATAATATCACAGTAAAGGCTGTAACCGTAAAAAAGCTAGCTATATTGGGTATTTTGGCAGGCTTTATGTTAGGATGTCTTATTGTACTTATTAAAGATTACTTTGAAAATTCTAACAAGGAAATTAATGGAGAAGTATGATGAAGAAAAACTTATTACTCCTGGAAATTGATTCACTTTCCTTCTCTCATATTTATAATGTTTTATATAAAAGACATGAAGGACTGAGAAAAAACACAGGTAAAATATTCAGTAATGAAAAATAACGAAAATAAGAATATTAGTTAATAAGGTTAATCAAAGAACAAAAAGATTAATTATTAAGATTAATCAAAGAACAGGAGATTAGTTATGAAAATTAATCTAACAAAAAGTGAACTGATATACAAACAGGTTTTTATAGTAATAACTATACTATATACCACTGCTTTAACAACTCTTAAAGGAGTTAGTACAGTAATAAATTTTTTATTATTGTTATGGGCAATAGTGCTTCTTTACATGTTTTATGTAAAAAATAAAAGTATTGCTATTCATAAAAGCAAGATATTATTGTTGATTTTTATGTGCATTTATATATTAACTATAATAAAAAACCCATCTAAGGCTTCAAATATAAAAATATACGTATTAACCTTTATGCAATTTTTTGTTTTGTATAGTTTCAATAGCTGGGGAGATAAAGAAGATATAATTAAACAAGGTAAACTTCTTATGAATACTTA
Organism: Clostridium amylolyticum; assembly: GCF_900142075.1. Classification (GTDB taxonomy): domain Bacteria; phylum Bacillota; class Clostridia; order Clostridiales; family Clostridiaceae; genus Clostridium_AA; species Clostridium_AA amylolyticum. Next base: position 89,943 of record NZ_FQZO01000008.1, on the reverse strand, counting down.
TGTTTTAGCTTCTGCTGTACCTTCTTTAATAACCTTTGCTATGTATATCTTAAATATAACTTTTACTATAGGTGATAGCGTGTTTGGACGGCTTGTATATGGGGGATTTAATGGAATATACACTGGGGGGAATACTGCTGCCTTAGTAGCTGCGCTTTCTATAATGATGAGTGCTATTCTTATTCTAATGACAAAGGGGTATGGAAAAGTCTTTTATATTTTAAGTGTTGTGCTTCAAGTAGGAGTTTTATTGTCTTCAAAAGGAAGAGCAGGGATATTAGCTGTAGGGATTTTCTTTATAGCATTTATTCTTATTTATGAAAAGTCTATCAAAAATAAAGTGCTTTATATTTTCTTTTTACTAACTTTGGGCTTTTTAGCTTTATGGACAAAAGCGCTTTTTATAAATAAACCCTCTAGTCTATTAGTTAAAAATGAAGAACTAGGATTTTTTAGCGGAAGGCTTAATCTGTGGAGTACTGGTTTAAAAGTCATAAAGGAAAACTTTTTAATCGGAGTAGGAACAGATAATGTTACAAAGTCTATGAAAGAAGCCGCTAGAGTATCTCTTCCAGGTATTGACGGAGGTGGACTGCATAATATTTTCTTTCAAATAGGAGTAGCTAATGGGGTAATAGCATCTATAATAATTTTAATATTTTTTGTATTTGTTACTGTGAAAATATATAGTTATATTAGTAAAAATCCACTAATGAGGTATGAAAGGATATTTGTCAGTGGAATATTAGCCTTTTCTATTTCTATTTACGCCATAAATATGGTAGAGGCAAATATAATATTTGTAGCTAATTTTGTAGCCACGGTTTACTGGACTTTTATGGGAAATGCTATGAGAATGGTATATAAAAGATATGAGGTGAAAGTACATGCCCTTGGTTAGTATAGTTATACCTGTATATAATTTAGAAAATTATATATCTATGACCCTAGAGTCTATAGAAAGTCAGAGCTTTAAGGATTATGAAATAATCTTGGTAGATGATGGCTCTAAGGATAATTCTTGTATGAAAATAGAAAGTTTTTTTATAGGAAAAAATATTAATTATACACTTATAAAGAGGACTAATGGCGGAGTAAGTAGAGCTAGAAACATAGGACTTAATACATCTACAGGGAAATATGTTTTATTTATTGATGGAGACGATAGTCTGGAAGCTACTGCCTTAGAGAAGATGGTTAAAAAGATTGAAGAGCATAAGGCGGATATATGTCACTGTGGATACTATGAATTTCAAGAGAATAGTGGAAAAGTAACCTATAGATATTCTAATAATAAATCATATATTCAAGAACCGCTACCAGGCCCCATGGCATTAGAAAAAAAGTTGAAAAAGGAAATATGGGTATGTACAGGAAATGCTCTTTACAATAAAAAAATGCTGCTAGAAAATCAATTACAGTACAGTGAAGGGTTTTCTTATGGGGAAGATGCAGAGTTTATAGGCAAGTGTCTTTACAATTCTAAAATAGTTACTGGGGTTAGTGAAGATCTTACTAAGCTCATGGTAAGAAAGACTTCTGCTATGAACACAGCCTTTTCCGAAAAATACTGTGATGCATTAAAGGCAAACAGGAGGCTTTGGGATTATATAAGTTCAGTGCATCTTAATGGACAAGCAATGCCTAAAGAAAATCTTAAGTTATTATTAGATTATGATTATATAAATATTTATTTAAGTATAGCAAAATGGATTTATGATGAATATGGTATTTTTGAAGTATTCAAGGCTAATAAAAAGTTTAATAAATTAAGTTTAAACTTATATTATGCAGATGTAGAAAATGTGCTTTCTAATATTAAAAACTTAAAGACTTTTGAGGTTAAGGTGTTTTTAACATCAAAATTCTTATATTTTTATCTATGTAAAGTATTTAAAAGGTTAAGGGGGTAGGTTCATGGGGGGGAATAAACACAAGATTATTACTTGTGCTGGATATGGAGCTACAGGTTCCAGTGTAGTAACAGACTTACTTAAAGAATTTGATAATTGTTATTCTACAGGAGATTATGAGTTTAGATTTATTCAAGACTATGAGGGAATATCTTACCTAGAAAGTGCTCTTTTGGAAAATAGGCATCGCTTAAATTCTGACATAGCCATAAGAAGGTTTAAAAAAATCATAGATTATCATTCCGGTAATTTTATTTTTCCAAGGTATGAAAGGTTTTTTAATGGGAAGTTTAAAGAGATTTCCTATAGGTATATTGATAAATTGGTTGATGTTTCCTGGAAAGGTTATTGGGAGCATCATGCTATTGATAAAAATGCTATAGTTAGATTTTTCTGTTATAAAATATATCCAAGAATTAAGAAAATAATTATTAATCCCTCAGAAAGAAGAGCAGTAATTCAGCCGCCTAAAAGCCGAATATATTTTTCTTATCCTGAAGATAGATTTTATAATGCCACTAAGGAATATATGCAAGAACTATTCCATGTGATAGACCTTAATTTTAAATATGAGTATTTAGTTTTTGATCAACTTGTACCGCCTGCTAATATAAATCGTTATTTAAATTATTTTTATGATTTAAAAGTAGTGGTGATAGATAGAGATCCAAGAGATATATTTGCCATTAATGAGATGTATGAAAAAGAAAGTTGGATACCATCACATGATCTGGATGTATACATAAAGTGGTTTAGAAAACTTAGACAACAAGCTGAAGGGGAAATAGAAGATCCTAAGAATATTATGAGAGTAAAATTTGAAGATACAGTGATTAAATATGATGACTTTCTTAAAGAAATATATGATTTTATAGGAATTACAGATAAAAATCATATACATAAAAGGCAATATTTTAATCCAGATATATCTATTAAAAATATTGGTGTTTATAAGATATATCCTGATCAAGAGAAGGTAAGAATAATAGAGCAAGAATTAAAAGAATATTGTTATGATGAGGTTTAAATATGAAAGATAAACTTATTTCAGTAATTATTCCCGTTTATAATAATTCAGATATCACAAGGGCTGTGGACAGCATACTTAAGCAAGAAAATTATAGTAGCTTTGAGATAGTTATAGTAAATGATGGTTCAAAGGACAATACTGCTGAGATAATTGAAAATTATATCGTCTATAACAATCTAAATATGGTAAAACTTATAACACAGTCAAACAAAGGACCTGCAGCAGCTAGGAATAACGGAATACTGAATTCTAAGGGAGAATATATAGCTTTTCTTGATTCAGATGATTGCTGGGAAGCAGATAAAATAAAAAAACAAATAAAAGTATTTCAGGATAACCCTAATATTAAGCTGGTATGTACATCTCTTAACAATATAGTACACAAGGCATTCCCCAATCTTCAAGAAATAAGTTTTAATAAATTATTGTATAGAAATTACATCTTTACATCTACTGTTATAGTAGAAAAATCTGCACTTTTTCATGCTGGTTTATTTAATGAAGGACAAAAATATTCAGAAGACTATGATCTTTGGCTTAGATTTTCTCAAAAGTACAAATGTATGTTTATAAATGAAAGTTTAGTTACCTACGGAGGAGGAAAAAGAACCTTTGGTGAAAGTGGATTAACCTCCAAGCTTTGGCTTATGGAAAAAGGAGAATTATCTAACTATAAAAGACTACTAAAAAACAAACAAATTAAACTTTTAACTTATATATCTGCATCTTCATTTTCATTCTTGAAATATCTTACTAGAGTATTAAGAACATCAATTTACAAGGCTCACAAAAAATTTAAAACTGCTGATTAGTCAGCAGTTTTAAGAGTATTTTATTATTTTTTTATTAGAAAATGGTTTTAAAGTTATTTCTTGCGTTAAAAATTAATATCCAAAGTGCAATGGATAGATGGGTAATTCCCATAGTGTTATCGAAAAGATTTAACATTAAAAAGCATAAAAAAGATACTAGGAAGCCTTTGTAAAAGAAACTATATCTGCTCCTCTTTAATCTAGAGGCCTTAAATATTTCTATTAAACTAAATAATAAAGAGGATAAAAATGTTAAAGTACCCAAAATACCAAGTTCACTTTGTATTTTTAAATAATCATTATGTGTAGGAAATCGTCTATAAAATTTCATATCATAATCAGGATAATTTTTTATGTATATGTCATAGTATGCAATAAAATTTCCAATTCCTACACCTTTTATGGGATTATCTTTGATTATCTTTAAAGCTATTGCCCATATATTTAGCCTAGAACTATTAACGGACATGTCACCAAATTGCTTTACCCTATCCATTATTGAAGGTACAAGTAATGAAATAAATCCTCCACCTATCAATATAAAAATGATCTTCCAACTATAGGATATAGTTAAAATTACTACTCCAAAGGCTAGTGCCAACCAAGAATTTCGGGAAAAAGACATCATCATATTTACAAGTAAAAGAAAATCTAATATAAAATAAAGAGCTCTTATCTTAATATTTTTTGTATGTATACCTAGCATCAATACAGGAAAAAATGCAATTACTGCAAAAGCTCCCAAGGAATTTGGATTGCCTAGGGTAGACTCCATCCTTGGAACATTAATACCATTTATCATAATATCTACTGTCATGCCTTTACCAGTAAACATTTGACCAAGTCCCACTAAGCTTATGACAAGGCTAGCAAATATAAAGGTATTTATTAAAAGCTCCTTCTCACTAATTTCTTTAAATTCATTAATTGCTATAAACCCTGAAACAATGTAAGTAAAGAACCTTATAGACTCACCTATTGCTAAGGGCTTCTCAAGAGAATAGCTAATAGAAATAGCCATTAATACAAGCAATAAGGTAAGGGAAATATATAATTTGTGGGTGAAAAATTCTGAAATGCTAATAAAAAAGTTCTTAATACCATTTTCCCGGGAAAAGGCTACAATAAAATAAAATAATACTATTAAAATAAAAAGAGCTTCTGAAATACCTATCTTACCGGTAATCTTCAAGGTATTGGGCAAAACCATAGATGCAAAAAAATAAATACAGAAAAAAATCAGAAAAACCTTATCTAATGTTCTTTGTTTCATTATTAATCTCCTTAACATAATTATCCATTAAAGTATAGCACATTTTTTATAGTTACTAACAATATTTTCAAAGAAATTCCATAAAATAAATTAAACAATTCTACAAATAATACTAACCTTAATAATATAATTTATACAAAAATAAGTCTATGCATATATAATTATGGTGAAATAGTGAATATTTTTTTATTTATCTTCCTGTAAACATTATAAATAAAAACTAATTTAGAGCCATTAATTGAGGTATAATAGTATATAAGTTAAAAGTGTACACTGGAAGGTTAGCATATTATTTACATATTCCATCATAGATATAATAAGATATCAGATTTAGGTATAGGTATAGCATGAATTATTAAGAGGTAGGGTGTGGAATGAAAAAAATAGCTTATGTGATAACACAATCTGAGTTAGGAGGGGCACAAAAGAATGTGCTGCTTTTATGTAATGGATTTAAAGACAAATATGATATTACAGTTTACTCTGCTCCAGGTGGGAAGATGATAGATGAACTTAATTCTATAGGGATTAGGCATGTAGCCATTCCCGAAATGGTTAGAGAAATTAACCCTATTATGGATTTTAAGTGTTACAAAAAGCTTAAGATGGAGTTCAAAAAAAATAAATATGATGTGGTTCACAGTCATAGCTCTAAGGCAGGAATACTGGCAAGGGAAGCCGCCCTTTCTGCAGGGGTTAAAAATATAATTTATACTGCTCATGGCTTTGTTTTTAATGAGCCTATGAGCACTGCCAAAAAGAAGCTTTATACTTTTTTAGAAGCTTATGAAAGTAGAAAAACTACAAGTTTAATATGTGTGGATGAAAATGACATAAGCATAGCTAAGAACAAAGGAATTAAACCTAAAAAAAACTTGGTATATGTGCCTAATGGAATAGATTTTGACAGGGCAATTACCAAGGTGGATTCTCAATTTGTCAAGTATCAGTCCAGTGACAAATTAGATGCTAATTGCCTTTGTATAGGCAAAGAGAAGAATTCACAGACTCATATATCTAAAATGAGAAAGAATTTTGGTATATCGGAAGGGGATTTTGTCTTTGGTAGCGTGGCTAACTTTTATGAGACAAAAGGACATAGATATCTTATACAAGCTTTTAAGGATATGTGCACTGAAGGATATGAGGCAAAGCTGATACTTATTGGAGATGGGCATCTCTTGCAGGAGATGAAAGCGCTAGCAGGAGATAACAAAAATATAATTTTCACAGGCTATGTGGAAAATGCCATGGACAAGATGCGTATTATTGATTGCTTCGTCATGTCTTCAGTAAAGGAAGGCTTTCCCTTTGTCATATTGGAAGCTATAAAAAATAAAATCCCAATAGTTTCTACAGATGTAGGAGCTATCAGGAAAATATTAAATGAAGAAGAGTTTGGAATATTAACCCAGCCTAATAATGTTGATTCTCTTAGATTATCCATGATTAAAGCTATGGAAGAGTATCCTATGATGATAAAAAAAGCAGAAAAGTCCTATGAATGTAACAAAGAAAGATACTCCTTGGAAACTATGATAAAACAGACGGAAGAGCTATATTAAAAAAGATGCCTGGTACCTTCTAATATATTCTCATAACTGAGAACATAATGATCTGCAAGTCTTTCTAGCTCTTCTCTTTGATACTCCGCCGCTGGATCATGCACTGCAGCCACTTTCATCCCTGCTGCTTTTGCACCCATTACAGCAGCCTGTATGTCTTCGAAAACTAAGCAATGTTCAGGACTAACTCCTAACCTCTCTGCACAAAGAAGATATACGTCAGGAAAATTCTTGCCCCTTTTTACTTCGTTAGTAGTGGTGATAACATCAAAATATTCATATATATTATGTTTCATAAGCACTGCTTCCAAAAGTTCAGTGGAGTTGCTGGTAGCAAGACCTATTTTTAATCCTAGATTTTTAATGTGCTTTAAGAAGTTTTCAGCTCCTGGCTTTAAAGGGACATTGCTGGAGTATTCAGATATGGCCATGTTGTGCCAAGTAGCTTTAATAACCTCAAGAGAATCTATAATATTAAACTTATCCTTAAAATATATAGCTGTTTCATCAAAGCTTAAGTGATTTATTTCATCCTTCAAATTATAAGGCACATCAAATCCCAAACCGCTAAGGTAATCCTTATCTATCTTTTCCCAAACCCACATAGAATCCACCAAAGTGCCATCCAAATCAAATATTACCGCCTTTATATCCTTTAACAAAAACATCACCAACCCATAAATTTATAATGTACATTGTCAATTATAACATAGAGAAAGAACGTTATAATTGACAATGTACATTAATTTAGAATTTAAATTAAATAAGTGCTCACTGATACTAAGGTTCCCAGCATCATACCAGCCATAACGTCTGTAGGAAAGTGGACTCCTAGATATATTCTAGATACTCCAACACCTAGTGCCAGTATAAGGGCGGATATGCCCCACATATGCGAGAACATTAATATCATCACCGCCAGGGTAAAAGCAGCACAGGTATGACCTGAGGGGAAGGAATAATCGTCGATACCTATTTTTTTAATATTTAGGTTATTTAAAATGAGAAAAGGACGAATCCTATTCACTGTTCTTTTTAATATTTGAGATAATGAGCCGCTTACTACAACGGCTGCAGATACCTTGAAACCAAAGCTGTCTCGAGCTCTTCCAAAGAACAATAATGCAAAACTGCAAAATGCAGCTACAAAGGGCGTGGAGCCTAAATAGGTTAAAATGGGCATAAGTCTGTCCATTATTTTGCATTTTAAATTCTTATTAAGAAATATCATTATGTTATGATCTCGTTTTACCAAGTAATCTATTTTCATGTTTCACGGCTCCTCCTTTTTAAATTTTTACACATTAATATATAGTATAATCTAGAGTGTTTATATTGCTACATCCTAAAGTCAAAACCTTTATAATAGTTAATATAATATATAGGTTAAAAATCCTCATATTATAGAAATGACTTAATTTATTTTGTGTTAATGAATCTTCGCCTTAAATCCATGTCTTTTATATAAGGTAATATATTTTATATAATAATATATCACAAAATCCTAAAATAATAAAAGAGGAATAGGGGAGAAAATGATTTTCCTAAAATTTTATACATTTTAGGGGGGAGTATAAAAGTCTATAAAAAATCATTTTCTTTTAATAGGGGTGCATATTATCTTATAAAATAGTATCACCTAAATAATACTGCCTAGTGTTATTTAAAAGGCTTGTACTATCTATATTTAAATACTAACAACAAAACATTAAAAAAAGATTAAAATCAAGTTAAGAAATTTATGTTTTTTCTTAATATAAAAAATAATGGTCTCTATATTATACAAAGGTTAGTATTTTCTTATAAACATAAAAATCAATATTTCCCTTATAGGACAAATAAAATAACCTGCAGAACTCATCTGCAGGCTATTATTTACTATTTAAATTCTCTTTCAAATATTTCTATTTTTTCAGGATGTTTAAAATCTTCAAGAGAAGTTATTCCTATACGTGCAAATACTTCGTCTAGTATTCCGCTGTGAGTGGCTATCTTTACAGCGGATTGATATGCAAAGTTATCTACAGCTTCTTTTCCTTCTTCTTTAGAAACTAAAGCCTTAGGGCCTCCAACGCATCCGCCAACACAACCCATACCTTCTATAAAGTTAGCGCCTAAATCTTCTCCAGCAGCAGCTCTAGTTAAAACATCTTTACATTCTTTAACTCCGTCCACATGAAGGGTTTTAAGGAAAGTATATTTTTCAGGATAAAGCTCCTCTATAGCTTCAGAAATAGCTATAGAAACTCCGCCGGTTCTTGCGTATAATCTACCCCCACGGGAAGCATATTCTATAGAAGCAACTCCAGGTAACTCTTCAGGGTTAATATCTAATACATCAAATATACCTTTTAACTCTTGGAAGGTTAAAACAAAGTCCACTTCTCCTACCAGGTCCTTATCCTTGGCTTCTGCTTTTTTTGCTATACATGGTCCAACAAAAACTACCTTTACCTCTGGGTTAAGCTTCTTAAGCACCCTAGCAGCAGCTATCATAGGAGATACTGAAGGAGATACATATTTAACTAAGTCAGCATAAACCCTCTTAAGCATTCCCACCCACATAGGGCAGCAGCAGGAGGTTATCATCATATCATCTTTTTTCTTAACCAAATGGTCAAACTCTACAGCTTCTTTAATGGTGAGCATATCTGCAGCAAAAGCAACTTCAAACATATCTTTAAATCCAGCCTTTACAAAAGCAGCTCTCATCTGATCCATGGATACATTAGGACCCCATTGCCCAGAAATAGCAGGTGCCACTGCAGCCACTACTGGTTTACCGCTTTTTAATAAATCCATTATTGGCACAAACTCAATTTTATCTAATAATTTTCCATTATCACAAGCATCTACGCATTTTCCACATCCAGCGCAGAGATCTACATCTATGTAAGTTGTATTTTTAATTGGATCCTTTAATATAGCGTTAAAAGGACATATCATTTGACATTTTGTTTTACCTGTCTCATCATCTACACAACTCATGGAACAATTGCCTACTTTTTGTACAATCTGCTCCCTAACCTGATAGTTAGTTATAGCTTTTTTAAGATTATAGATGAAGTTATCATTGAGATCTACCTCAACACCACATAAAGCAGAAATAGTCTTCATGGCTTGCTCTTTATCCAGCCCAGGAGTATCAATAATTTCTTTTACAGCTTCATCAAAATTTCCATCATAATAAGCCTTAACTAATTTTTGAAATAAATCCATGTATCGTTTTTGCATGCTTTCACTCCCTTAGAAATATATCTACAAATTATTATAGCTTAAATATACTAAATATATCCACATTTAATTTTAAATTTATCAAAGACTTAATAAATATGTTAAAAATTTAACTATATTTCTATTAGGTAATCCTATGTATGATAATATAATCACCCTTGAGGTAAAGAAAAAAATGGTAGCACCCCAGGGGTGGTGACATAAAATGGAATCACCCCTGGGGTGACTCTAAAAAAAGAAAAACCCCTTGGGGTGAGTTCAAAAAGTTGAACTACCACAGGGGTTTATATTAAAATCCTAATTAAATAGGATTGTTGTTATTTCCAAAGTTATTCTTTGCATTAATATCATTTGGTTTCATATCCTTTGGGTCATAACCGTTGATGCCGGGACTTATGTTAGCATTAACATTAGGGTCAAAATTAGCATTAGTATTAGCAGTGCTGTCAGAAGCAGGTGCTGATGCTTCCATCTTCTTTTCAAACTTATCTAAGGCTCTAGCGGCAAAGGTTCTTCCTCCTATACCAAAGGATATAGCGAAGGCTACTGCTAATGCGCCTAAGATTATGATAAAGGCTGTGTTAACAATTACCATGGCTATGCCTAATTGGTTTAAGGTCATGAAAACTGCAAATATAATAATAAAATATTTAATTAATGTAGCTGTTAATTTTGAGGAAGAAGTATATTTGGACATTAACCCTTCTACCCATTTTCCTATGATTAGTCCTGCGCCTAGGATTATAACAGCACTTAAGAAGAATGGCAGATAAGCTATTATAGCAAAGCCAACCCTGTTAAGCACTTCAAGGTTCACTACATTTAAGGCTTCTACGGAGAATAAAAGTATTATTATGAATTTTACTAATCCCCCTATTATGTCAGATAATAGATATCTTGGAGTTTTAGCATTCATTCCAAAGCCTATGTGTTTATAGATAGAATTTATTCCTATGCCAGAAAGTAAGTTAGCAACCAAGTTTCCTACTAACTTAGCAATGTAAGCACCTACCACAACGAGCACTGCTGCTACAAATATGTTAGGAATCATATTCATTATGATGTTAAGCATACTAATTGCTGGCACGGAAATGGCTTGAATATTAAGTATTTCCAAAGCTGAAATAATTATTGGTATCCATATTAGTACATACACGATGTTAGCTATTAAAGTAGAAAATGTAGAAGTGCTAGTAGTGCCGTCCAAGCCTGCCTTGCTTTGAAGCTCATCTACTTTTAGCTTTCTTAGCAATACAGCCAATAAATCTCTAACCACTTTAGCTATTACATAACCAACTATAAGTACAAGCACCGCACCTAGTATATTAGGAAGGAAATTTAAAAACTTGCTAGTCATAGTTGTAAAAGGAGCTGAAACAGCTCTCATATTTAATGATTCTAAAATACTTGGGAAAAATAATATAAAGGTAATCCAAAAAGCTCCCTTACCAATAGAATTTAGAGTGCTTTCAGGACTCTTGTTATGAGTTAATCCCCATTTGTCCATATAACGGGGCAACCCTATTTTTTGTCCACCCTTAACTATTATTGACTTTACAATGGCAGCAACTATCAAGGCAAGGATTAGAAGAAGTATTGCCGATACTACACTAGGAACTGCACTATATAATGGGAAAGTTATCTGTCTTACTTGTTCCATAATAAAAACCTCCTTTAGTTATTAATATTGTTTTCATTATAGGAAGTAAATATTAATAAAAAATAAAGAAAAAGTTTCCAATTTGGAAAAGTGGTGAATTAAAGAGGACTTTAACAGAAACTTCATATTAGAGATGAGTGATTTGCAAATATAATTTCAAATATAATTTTGAATTTAGTTTGCGTGTAATCAGTTGGATATAAGTAGATATTATAAATTTAAATGTATTACAGAAAACAGAAGGTATTACAGGTAAAAAAGTATAGGAACAAAAGAGCGCATTAAGATAAAAGAGCTTACAAATAAAAAATTGCAAATAAAAAAGGAACTGCAAAATTGCAATTCCTTCTTGGTCGGGGTGACAGGGATTGAACCTGCGACCTCATGCTCCCAAAGCACGCGCGCTCCCATCTGCGCCACACCCCGATAACATAATTAATTATATAGAAGGATATTAAAACTGTCAATACAGTTTTAGTATAATTTAACCTAATTTAAAATTTAAAATTCTAAATTAGTATATCTTGTTGTATAATTGTTTTATTGTACTTTTGTATTTAAAAGGAGATGTAAATAATGACTGGATCTACATTGATAATTTTATTAGCGAGCCTTTGGTTTATAATTTTTGGACTTTTGATTACTTATAATAAAAAGGTGAGAGAGATACTGGTGACTGGTAGCAGGGTCACTAACAAGGAGGCCTACGTTAAGTTTAACGGTATATTTAACATTATTTTGGGTATACTAGGGCTTGTACTAGGAATACTAGATTACTTTATAAAAGGATATACCTTAGTGTTTGTGGTAATATTTATAGTTATGATGTTTAGTGCATCCTTATTGCAATCCCTTAGTGCAAAGAAATATAAATAAATTATTTTTAAGTAAGTTAGTAAAGTATATATTTATGTAGAAAAAAATCCTAGGTTATGAAACTTAGGATTTTTTTGCGGGCTTTAACCAAAAAGTATTTGAATATTTACCATTTTGTAAACATTTGTCCTATAAGGTTGAGTTTGTCCATTAATTAGATATATAATTATTTTGTCGGTTAATATTAATAAAAAGTGGACAAAATGTCTACAAAAAAAGAATGTGGGGGAAAACACGTATGAAGAAGAGATTGCTTGCAGTGGTAATTACAGCATCCATAATCAGTAGTCAAGCTGTAGTGGCGTTGGCTGAACCAGCTACGCAGCAGCAAATTGAGGAAAGCAAGACCCAGCTTAATAGTATTGAACAGAAAATAGCAGATCTTGAAGAAAAGATTCAAATCTTAGACCAAGAGATTATTGCTACTCAAGAAACTATAAACAAGAATAACGCGGACATAGATGCTTTAAATAAACAAATTGAAGATACAAAAAAGCAAATTGAAAAGCTTCAGGAAGAACTTAAGCAGAAGCAAGAGATGTTTGATAAAAGAATGAGAGCTATATACAAATCCGGGGGACAAAACAACTATCTTTCTGTTTTAGTGGAATCAAAAGGATTTAGTGATTTTATAGCTAGGGCACAAGCCGTTAGCAAACTTATGGGAATGGACAAAAAAATCATAGAAGAACTTCACACTAGTGAAAAAGAACTTAACGATAGTAAAAAATCCTTAGATGATAAAAATGCTCAATTACTAGAGCTTAAGAAGCAAAATGAAGCTAAAATGGCGGATCTTCAAAATAAAAAGAAAGATCAAGATGTAATTGTACAAGCAACTAGAGCTGAAAAAGCAAAAATAGTGGTGGATCTAGATACTAAGGAAATGTCCATAGTACAATTCCCTATAGATGTTATAAATGACAGCTCCAGCAGTGATAGTGATATCACCAACTCCATAAATAACCTTGTAAGTTTAAGAAGCAAAATAGTATCAACTAATGTAGATAAAAAAATTGAAAGTGCCATTAATAAAGGTAAGGATACTTTAAGCAAGAGAGAAGCGCAAAGGGCAGCTCAAAGAGCAGCAGAAGAAGCAGCAAGAAGAGCTGCAGCGGCTAATGGTAATAATAGCTCTAGCGGTGGATCATCCTCAAAACCTTCAAATCCAGTACCACCATCCAGAGGAGAGGGACAAGGATCAGCTAGTGCTGCAAGTTTAATTAACTACTCTTATAAATTTTTAGGCATCCCTTACGTTTGGGGAGGCACAACTCCAAGTGGATTTGACTGCTCAGGATTTACTTCTTATGTATTTAGAGCTTTTGGATATAATATAGGAAGGACAACCTATGATCAAATAGATGTAGGAACTCCTGTATCAAGAGATCAGTTAAAACCAGGAGATTTAGTATTCCCTAACGCTGGACACGTAGGAATCTACATAGGAAATGGTCAAATTATTCATTCACCACAAACTGGTGATGTACTTAAAATCTCTCCAATATGGAAATTCTATGCAGCTAGAAGAGTACTTTAATATATAGGTGAATATTTAAATGTAGTATATAGGTGCATATTTAGATGTAAATAACAGGGCGCAGTGCATTGTATAATTTATACATAGCTGCGCCTTTTAAAATGTAAACAATCATTTGATGAGTTGTTAATAAATAAGTATAAAATATTAACAGCAATCTTTTTTACCATGCTTGCGGTTTTTGTTATTTTATAAGGGCTTTTAGTGCTAATATGAAAAAAATATTGTAGGATTTTAAATAATATGTAAATAAAAAATATCTATTTTAATATATACGTGAAAATTAGTAATAAGTATGTAATTAAATTTTAACCATTTTGTAAACATTTAAAAAAGTGGGTTGTCCAATTTACTTTTTAAATGTTATAATAATTTCGTCGGCTAGGACAATTTTAAAATATATATGTGGGGGAAGGAGGCTGCCCTGAGCAAAACTCAGAAATTTCAGGGCAATCATACGCATGAATAAGAAGATTATTGCGGCGGTAGTTGCAGCATCCTTTGTAATTGGGCAGGGGGCTGTGGTATTTGCAGAGCCAGTAACTCAAGAGCAAATACAACAGAGTAGGGACCAATATAATGCCATTGAAGATAAAATTGCAGGCTTAGAAGAACAACTTAACATACTAGATGAACAAATTGGTTCCATGAATCAAGCTATAGAAAAGAACAATCAAGAGATTGCAGCTCTTCAAAAACAAGTGGAAGACACTCAAAAAGCTATTGAAAAATTAAAAGGAGAGCTTAAAGAAAAACAAGATCTTTTTGACAGCAGAATGAGAGCAATATACAAATCCGGCGGTCAAAACGCTTACATTTCTTTATTAGTAGAAGCAAAAGGATTTAGCGATTTCATAGCAAGAGCTCAAGCAGTAGGGAAGCTTATGGGCATGGATCAAAAAATAATTAAAGACTTAAATGATAAAAAGCAAGAGCTTGACGATAAAGTAAAAGAATTAGATGGAAAAGTTTTAGAGGTTGGAGTGCTTAAACAGCAAAATGAAGCCAAGCTTGCTGAATTAAAAGGCAAGGTGGACGAGCAGAATAAAGTCATAGCAGAAGCTAAAGCAGAAAGAGCTAAAGTTGAAGTAGACCTAGATACTAGAGAATGGACCGTAGTTGAGTTCCCAATTAGCGTAATCAACAATGATGCCAGTGGGGAAAATGATATTAGAAACTCTCTTACCACACTAGTATCTATAAGAAAGAACATAGTATCTACAAATATAGATCAAAGGGTAAATGCAGCTGTAGAAAAAGCTAAGTCAAAATTAGATGCTATACAGGCAGCAAGAGAAGCAGCAAATAGACCTTTATCAAGGGGAGATGAATCTGCATCTGCCAGCGCTGTATCACTTTTAAACTATGCATACCAATTCCAAGGAATTCCATATGTTTATGGTGGAACCACACCAAGTGGATTTGACTGCTCAGGCTTTACTCAATATGTGTTTAGAAAATTTGGAATTAGTATAGGTCGTACAACCTATAACCAAATAGGTGCAGGAAGAGCGGTATCTCAATCTCAAATGCAACCTGGAGATTTAGTATTCACACATGCTGGACATGTTGGTATATATGTAGGTAATGGAAACTTTATACACGCACCTCATACTGGTGATAAAGTTAAAGTATCAAAAGTTTACAAATTCTATGCAGCAAGAAGAATATTAAATTAAAGTTAATATAAAGGCATTCTCATATAATTGAGAATGCCTTTTAAGCTTTTAAAGGTTTTATTTTGTTTCATTGTTTTTAATTTTTCAGATTGTGATAATATTTTTCTAAATTTTGTTTTGTTATTAATCATTTTTTAAAAAGGTCTAAAAATCTTTGCCATAGGCTGTTTTTTTCTTCTATTACAGGGAGGGAGGATTTTTTATCTTCTGTTTTTTTAATTTCAGGAGTTCTCATAATAAATTGTACGGTAGAATTTTTATTCTTATGGTTATCTGCAAAGGAAGTATAGATGTTTTCTTTATTATTTCCTAAAAAGCTATTATTAAGGTTATCCTCAAGGCTGACTCTAGCTTTTTTAATGCCTTCATTGCCAAGCTTATTTATTCCCTTCTTAAGTTCCTCCTCACCCTTTATAAGAGCACCCACATCATTAGGTAAATTATCCGTTCCTTTTTTCATGCTTCCTATACCGCTGCTAATGTCTCCAAGGCCATTAAATAATTTTGAGGTACCATCATTAATGGAAGCAAAGCTTGAGTGTATTTCGCTTAATGCCGCAGGGAGCTGAGAACTTTGAACTGCAGCTTCTTTCATGCCAGCTGAGGCATCGCTTAATCCTTTATTAAAGACTTTATAGCCTTCCTTTATCTTACCAACGCCCATTTCATAATTTTTCATTCCTGCAGCGCTTTGTTGCAGGCCTCCACTTAAGGCATCTATGCCTTTCTTTTCTTCAAGAATGCCTTTTGCCATAGCTTGCACCATAGGGTCAGGACTATCAGCATAAAGTTTTGCTATCTCTGTAAGCTTGTCATGGCCTTCTTTAAGCTGAGAAGCACCACCACTTAAATTTTCCAGGCCATCATTAATAGATTTTGCTCCTCCCTGCAGGCCATCTAGACCCTGTAATATGCCAGCGCTATTTTGTGACAATTCATTAAGGCCTCCAGACAAGGAGTTTAATCCATTTACCATTTCACCGCTTTTATCTGACATAGTCTTAAGTCCTTTTTGAAATTCATTCATGCCTGATGAAAGCTTCTTAGATTGAGTATAAATTTCATTGGAACCTTTATAAAGGTTGTTAAGCCCACCATTTAACTCATTCATGCCATTTTTAAGCTTTCCTGTACCATCAATAGCTTTGGCCATGCCTCCTTCTAGGTCTTTAGATGCCTTCTCCATATCACCTAGCCCCTGGGTAAGTGAATCCATGCCTGTTTTAATATCTTCAGGAAGATTAAAGGCTGCAGGAAGCACGGTGATGGTTATAGGCTCTAGCTCTATATCCTTTCCCTCCATTTCCAAAGTAAACTCAGCATCCTTAGGAGGAAGAGCTACAAAATTAATGTTAGCAGTTTTACCCACCACCACCTTGTTTCCATCCTCAGTATTTATATTGGTAAATACGTCTAAATTTGCAGCAGCTTGAATTTGAGCCATAAGCTTTGTGGCTTCAGGATTATCTTTATTAAATTTAATCTTAAAGGCTATTTTCAGTTTTCCGGTTTTACCAGCTAACTCCTCAGCTTTAACCTCTTTGTCGTCAAGAAAATATTTGATTTCTACTTTAATGGGAAGCTCCTTTTCTATGGAACCCTCATAATAGAATTCCTTCTGCTTTAGCTCATTAAGGTTCCACTTAATCTCATCTCCCTTAACTTCAGGGGTAACAGCGCTGGTGAGGTTTTTAATATGCGCGTAGTTACCGTAATCTACAAACTCCGAAGCACCATCTAGACCATAAACGTGGTTTACTATTTTTATAGAAGCTGGACTTCCATCCCCATTTATAGAAACATATACTGTCTCATCCTTAGCAGAGGCAGCATGGGCTGCCACATTACCTAAGAGTATGAAAGATAAAAGCATAGCGCTTATAAATTTCTTTTTCATAAATATTACCTTCCTCTTAATTTTATTTTCTACATGCTTATATTGTTATTATCACTTTTGATTTTAGGCCATGCTATAGTGGTGTGTTTAATTATAGGACCTAGAGCTAATAAAAGAGCTGGCAGCAATATATAAACCAGCAGAAGGCTTATAAAAGCCCCTCTACCTATTAGCAGAGTAAGCTCAGAAGCAGACTTTATGGTGGTGATAAAAGAAACACTAAGGGTACCCGCCATAAGTATCAAGGCACTGGTAAGCACAGACCTCCCAGTATCTCCTATGGTCTTTTTCATAGCTTCTATAGGCTTAAATTCCTTCAAATTTTCCTCATACCTTGAAGTAAATAATATGGCATAATCCACCGTAGCCCCCAGTTGAATGGCTCCTATGATGATAAAGGATATAAAATTAAGCTTGGAGCCCATAAAATATGGGATGCTTAAGTTAATCCAAATGCCCAGCTGAATTACAAACACTAAAATCAGTGGCAAGGTTAGGGATTTAAAGGTGAATAACAAAATCAATCCTATGATGATAATAGAAATAATAGTCACTCTGTCGAAATCCTTTGAAGTAACCTTTTGAAGGTCCGTATATACTGCAGCTTCTCCAGTTAAGTACCAGTCGCCTGTGTATTTACTTGCTGTAGATTGGATATCTTCAATAGTTTTTTTTGTTTCCGTTCCTTCCACTTCTTCTAGAATATTTAATATAAAATAAGTGTACTTAGGAGACTCAAAGGTCTTTCTAACTTCTTCAGGAATAAGAAAGTCAGGTAAGGTTTCATCTGCCATAGAATATAGCCCTTGTACTGATTCCACCTTATCTAAAGCTTTTATCTCCTCAGAGAGATTTTTAATCTTAACCTTATCCTCTTTTGGAACTATAAGTATAAGCTCATTGCTTTTGCCAAAGATGCTTTCTATCTTTTCATTAGCAAGGACGGAGTTGGATTTTGAAGATAAAGTTTTTTCTGTGGAATAATAATATTTAAGTTTTGATTGTCCAAGAAATGCTGGAATTACTAAGAGCAGGGCTAAAATCAAAGCTATATGCCTTCTTTTAACCATCCAGCCAGATATATTTTTAAAGTCAGGTAAAAGTATTTTGTGAGTATATTTATTAAGGCTTTCTGTAACAAGTATTAAGCAGGGCATCAAGGTTACCACTGAAATTAAACTAAAGAAAACACCTTTTGCTAGTACAAGCCCCATATCCTTACCCATGCCATATTTCATTACCACCAGAGCTAAAAAGCCTCCTACAGTGGTAAGAGCACTGGCAGATACAGAACTAAAGGTTTTTGATATGGCTTCCACCATGGCAGATTCCTTATCCTTTGTTTCACTTTCCTCATGGAACCTATGAAGCAGGAAGATAGAATAGTCCATGGAAACTGCCAGCTGAAGTATATTGGCCACGGAATAGGTATTGGAAGATACACTGCCAAAGAGTGCGTTACTGCCCATATTAAGCAAAATAGCAACACCTATGGTAATAAAGAATAGTATAGGCTCATAATAAGCCCTAGAAGACATTAATAGAATAATGGTTATAATCACAAAGGCCACTACAGAATAGTATATAATCTCCCTGGAGGTGGTATCCTGCATATCCTTTGAAACCGCAGCCTGTCCTCCTATATAATGCTCAACTTTAACAATTTCATTAATCTTGTCTATAGCATTTCTAGTATTTAAGGTATCATTTCCTTCTTTAAACTGAATTTGAAGCAAGCTATAATCCTCTGTGATAAATCTTTTAGAAAGATTTTTATCCATAAACTCCCTAGGCTTATTTATATCCTCTACATCATCCAGCCAAATAACAGAAGTGATGCCAGGAATATTTTTAATACCTTCCTTAATCTCCAGAACCTTATAAAGTTCCTTCTCCTTAACCATTAAACTAGCCGTACCATTGATGTTAAAATCCTCACTAAGCTTATTCTTACCCTTAATAGAGTTGATTTCTTTAGGAAGATAAGAGCTTAAATCATACTCAATGGAAACAAACTGCATCCCTACTATAGAAAGCAGGATCAAAATCATATAAAAACCAATAATAAATTTTCTATGCTTAACTATAAAACCTGCAAATTTTCTCATATACCTTCTCCCCATAAATTTTATTCAAACAGTTGTTTTAAATATTTGTTTTAATTGTAACATGGCCGGAGATGAGAGTCAATAAGCATAGAAGCCTTTTAGAACTTAAATTGAAATTTGTAGATAAGTAAGAGGTAAGAGCTAAGAGGTAAGAGTTTTGAAAAAATTCAGCAAAGCTGAATTTTCACCACAACTATTACCTCTTACTTCTTAGTTCTTACCTATTTTCTTACTTCTTACCTAAAAAAACAAATTCTCAATTGCCTACAACTGATTCTATCAGAAGGCCAATATATTCATCCAACTCTTCTCGACTATTGAAATCCATTGAGCTGGGAGCCCCGTCAAATGTTTGGGTTACTAAACGGTTTACCACTGGCCCCAGTATTCCAGAAAAGAGCTGTAAGTACTTATAGTTTAGGAGCTTGGGGTTATCGATGCCTGTGCTTTCTTTGATGGTTTCCTCTACCATCACTTGGATTTCTTTGTTTAGGTATATTTTTTGAATAAGTACTGGGTTATAGCTTTTATCTTCTGTAGTAAGATTTACTATTAATCCTATAAGTGCGGGATAAGAAAACATAAAATTTAATAAGCTATGTGCCCAATTAAGCAATATTTCTCTAGGTGCAGCAGCTTCATCTTTAAGTATCTTTTCCTGAGAGTTGTATAATAAATCTGAATAATAATTTTCTACTTCCTTTAGTAAATTATTTTTGTTACCAAAGTGATAGTTGATGGCGGCTACATTTACTCCAGCTTTTTCCGTGATTTCTCTAATGGTAACCTCACCTTTAAGACCTACTATATCTATGGTGGTTTGCAATATTTTTGTTCTGGTATCTAAAACTTCATTTGACATAGGCTACCCTCCTTTAGCGATTTAAAGACCTTTAACCTGCATTAATGTTAATAACTTTTCTTTGATTATATGTTAGCATAATTAGTAATTTTTATAAATAAGCAAAGCAAATTACTATCATGCAGAAATTCTGATCTTATAGTTAAGCAAAAAAACCTGGTAGATCACTATAAAGGCAGGTTAAAATAAAATGCTGTAGAATACATAAAAGATTCTACAGCATTTTTAGCTTTTATAGTCACAAAATATTAAAGTTTAAAAATTTGAATGGTAAGAGCTAAGGTTTCCACTGTGGTGTTTAGATCCTTTATGGAATTTGTAAGCTCTAGCATAACTGCAGATTGTTCTTCTGTAGAGGCAGAAACTTCTTCTGTTGAAGCAGCTGTTTCCTCAGATATAGCTGATATGCTTTCGAATTCATTATTTAAGGAGGAGGTTTCATTTCCTACATGACTTAAGGATAAATTAATGTTCTCAATTTGATTTTTAATATCTTTTACGTTCTCTGATATTTTTTCAAAGGCTTCTACAGTGTGGTTTACACTATAATTTTGCTCATTTACAGTTTCTTTTACACTGTCTGTGATGGTTACCGCATTTTCTGTTTTTGAAAGTATATCATTTAATATCTTTTCTATTTCTTTAGCAGAGGAGGTAGATTCATCGCTAAGTTTTCTTATTTCTTCTGCTACCACTGCAAAGCCACGTCCATGCTCACCTGCTCTAGCAGCCTCTATAGAAGCATTCAGTGAAAGAAGGCTAGTTTGCTCTGCTATGCTCTTTATGCTATCTGTGATGGTTACTATGTTTTTAGAGTTTGCTTGAAGGTCTTTAATAATTTCTATAATTTTTTCAATTTCCATAGTACTGGTTTTAGTGTTTTCATATAACATGGACACTATTTTATTAGAGTTTTCATTGATAACCATAGTATCTTCAGATTTAGCTTTCATGTCATTAGAATAATTATATACTTTCCCAAATTCATCCCTTACCACTGAAAAGTGGTCTATAACGCTTTGTAGATTAACAGATTGCACTTGGGTGCCTTCTGAAATTTGTTCTACGGTTCTTGCTACTTCTTCAATGGATACAGCGGTGGTTTCTGAAGAAGATAATATTTCAGAGGAGGTGCCGTTCACTGCCACTATAATCCTATTTATTTCTTCAATTAAACTTCTAAGTCTATTTACCATGAGATTAAAACCTTGAGCTAAACTTCCTATTTCATCATTGGACATAATATTGCTTTGCACCGTAAGATCTCCACTACTGGCTGTTTCCATGGTTTTAACCAGTGAAGTTATGGGCTTAATAAGTGTTCTTGAAATAAGAATGCTGATCATAAGCATTACTAGTGCTGCTCCCAAGGACATTACAAGGGTTTTATTTAATAATGCTTTTGTAGGTTTTGATATATCTGAGTTAAGAACAGCAGTAGATAAATACCAGCCGGTTTTAGGAACTACTGCAATGCTTTGAATACCCTTATTTCCTTCAAATTCATAATTTGTAGAAGCCAGAGTTTTTTCAGAATCCACATTCATATTTTCAGCAATGCTTTTAAAGTTAGTTTCTTCAATAGGTTGTCCTACAAGTTCCTGTTTAGGATGAGAAAGGTATAAGCCTTTGCTATCCGTAAGGAAAGAATAACCTGTATCACCTATTCTATTTTGAGACAGCTCAGCAGTGAAATATTCTACATAAACAGAGTTTACTGCTACAGCTATAACATCTCGTGCATCATTATAAACAGGAGCTGCAAATATCACTAAATATTTATTTGTAGCCTTAGATAAAACTACATCGCTGATATTAATTTCTCCTTTTAAAGCTTTTTGAATGTAATCCCTCGTACCCACATTAATCTTTAAAAAGTTCGGGTGACTGTCTGCAAATATAACTCCGTTCTTATCTACGATAAAAAAATGTTCGTGAGATCTAGTAAGATCAAATTTTTGTTTTAAATATGTACTCATTTTTTCTACAGAAGCCTTATTGCTTTCAAAAAAACTCTCAGAAGTATCATTTTGTCTTAGCATAGCTATGTTTTTTATATTTTCATCCATAGCCAGCATGTTTGCCGTACTTACCTCCGCATTAATAAGAGAATTCAAATTTTGCTGAGATTGATTGCTGCTTCTCTCCACGCTTTCTTTCATCAGACTTTCCACGGTCTTTGAACTCTGCCAATGAATTAGCGCGCTCACTGCTAAAAGCGACCCTACGATTAAAGCTGTAAATAGCAATGGAATCTTGAATTTTAGTTTCATTAAATAACCCCCTATGGTATATTTCGTTATAATTGCATTAACAAAATTAGAAACTATACTATATAACTCTATAATCGTGTAAAAATGAAAATATTTAACACTTTTGTGTATTTACTTCTAATAATTTTTTCTTTTGAGGAATAATGGGAAATGTGCTATTATTATTGAGAATTATAAGATTAAGAATATAGTGAATAATGCCTTGGGTTATAAAGGGTATTCTATAAACTTTACATTAACTAATAAATAAAGGAAGATAATTTATGAAAGAAAAAAATAACTTTGAAAAGCTAAGTGAAATAGAAATTAATAGATATAAAAATGTTTCCTTAAATAAAGACACCTTGATGGCACCTGGGGAAACCTTAGATGATTTACAGCTTAAAGGAGTTCATATAATTCAAAAGGAGGATGCCTTTAGATTTGGGGTAGATGCAGTGCTCCTTGCTAATTTTGCTAAGGTGAAAAATAAACACACCGTTATAGATCTCTGCAGCGGTACTGGAATAATTCCTTTTATCATAGCTGGAAAGACAGAAGCTAGAAAGATAACGGGCTTAGAGATTCAAGAAGAAATGGTGGAGATGGCAAATAGAAGCATAAAAATTAATGATCTTCCACATAGAATGAGCTTTGTCCAGGGAGACCTTAAAGATATAAAGCTTTTAAAAACCTTAGAAAAGGCAGATGTAGTCACAGTGAATCCGCCTTATAAGCTTAAAAATTCAGGAATACTAAACCCAAAAGATAAAAATGCCATAGCAAGGCATGAAATCTTATGTACCTTAGAAGATGTAATTGCAGCAGCTAGAGTATTATTAAAGGACAATGGAAGGCTTTTCATGGTACATAGGCCAGAGAGAGTAGCGGATATTCTCTGCCTAATGAGAAAATACAAAATTGAACCAAAGACCATACAAATGGTGCACCCCAACACTAAAAAAGCACCCAATATAGTTTTAGTAGAAGGTCAAAGGGATGGGGGAGCTTATTTAAAGTTTGAACCTCCATTGTATGTATATAAAGATGAGGGTGGCTACTCAGAAGAAATAGATAGAATCTACGGAAGAATTTAAGGAGGGATAGTTACATGGGAAAGTTATACCTTATACCCACGCCTATAGGAAACCTTAAGGATATAACCCTTAGAGCTTTAGAGGTGCTTGAAAATGCAGATGTAATAGCTGCAGAAGACACTAGGCTTAGCCTTAAGCTTCTCAATCATTATGAGATAAAAAAACCATTAATAAGCTATCATAAACATAATGAAATGGGTAAAAGCGAGGATTTAATAGAAAGGCTTAAAAAGGGAGAAACTATAGCCCTAATAACAGATGCAGGAACCCCAGGAATCTCTGATCCAGGCAGCGTAATAGTAAAAAAGTGTATTGAAAATAATATAAAATTTGAGGTGCTGCCAGGGGCTACAGCCATAACCACAGCCTTGGTTTACTCAGGGTTAGACACCACAAAATTTTTATTTCGAGGCTTCCTGCCTAGAGAAAACAAGGAGAGAAAGCCAATAGCGAAAGATCTTAAAAATAGCACTGAAACCCTAATATTTTATGAAGCTCCACATAGGCTTAGAGATACCTTGGAATTTTTATTAAAGGAATTCGGCAATAGAAATATAGCCTTGTGCAGGGAACTTACAAAGCTCCATGAAGAAATACTAAGAATGAAGCTAGAAGATGCCATTAAATATTATAATGAAAATGATCCTAGGGGAGAATATGTTTTAGTATTAGAAGGCAAAACCCAAGAAGAAATTGAAAAAGAAAACATGGAAAAGTGGGAAGAGCTAACCATAGCTCAGCATCTAATTGAATACATTAATGAAGGTTCCACAAAAAAAGAAGCCATAAAGCAGGTAGCTAAAGAAAGAAATATCCCAAAATCTGAAGTTTATAAACATTCTATTGATTTAGAGCAATAAATTAATTTTAAGCATATAAATATAAATAAAAAAACAGCACCTGGGTGCTGTTTTACTATTTTATCAATTATTTATCGTTTTTAAGTTCAGCTAAGCAGTTTTTGCAGATGTTCTTACCTTTGTAGTTTATAACATCTCTAGCATCTCCGCAGAATATGCAAGCAGGCTCATATTTCTTTAATATTATTTGCTCACCATCAACATAGATTTCTAGCGCATCTTTCTCTGCTATATCCAATGTTCTTCTTAACTCGATAGGGATAACTATTCTTCCTAATTCATCAACTCTTCTTACTACACCTGTAGATTTCATAGACCTTTCCTCCTTAAATTACAATATTCGACACTTGTCATATATTATTATAACAAAAATGTAATAAATAGTCAAATAAAATTTTTATCATAATTTACATATTACAATTTTTTTACCATATTTGACTTTCTATACATACTATACTACCATAAAATTGAAAAGTCAATATATGAGAAAATATTATTTCAAAATTATCATACTAAGCTAAAGCCTTTATATATAAGGATTATAGGCTGCTTTATGTTTTTATTCATCGTTAGTTTACTAAAAATTAATACCAAGTAAATAGAAAATTTATACAATAAATAAAATAGTAATAAAATGGAGTTGTATATTAAATCCTGTCGAAGGCTTGTCCATAAAATGACTTTAAATTACATAGTTGTTTCCAATATGAAAAATAGGTTATAATAAAGGTGAGGATTCACAAAGAGTTTACATAAAAAATTTGCATTAAATTTTTAATTTTGTGAAAAATTATAAAATATGAAATTGATTATGTAAATAAATAGAAATATTTTTGTGATTAATCAATATTTTTTTAATCTTCTTAAATAAAACTTTTTTCCACAAGTGTGTATAATTTTCTTATAAGTTTATTCACAAAGAAATTTAATAAATGTTAATAAAATGTTGAAAAAGTAACAGCTATTCCACAGCTGATAAACAACTTGTCCACAGGTTGATTGTGGATAATGTTTATAACTTTCCTATGTGAAGAAGAGGGAATTTGTGGATTGTGGAAAGTTATCAACAAATAATGTGGATAAGTCTTATGATTTTGTTGATAAGTGGCCTAATATGCTAGCTGGAAACCTTTACTAGGCTGTTGAAAGCTATTTACAGTAAATTAATTATTATGTGGTAAGGTTTACTTGAAATGAGTTTATAAGTACTGTATAATAAATAAAAGTGTTGTAAGAATAATTGGACAGTTTGTGAGGAGGTATATACTAGATGCCTAAACCTGAATTTAATATGGATTATTTAATGGAATTGGCAGATGAAATGTCTAAAAATAATATGGTTCCTTATGAGGATCTTCCCAAATATGACTTGTTTCTTTCTCAGGTTATAGATTACCTCAATGACAAATTTACTGAAGAGAAATACACCAATAATATTGTACAAAACTATATTAAAAGTGAGATTATCTCAAAGCCGGAAGATGGTAAAAAAAGAGGTTATACTAAGCTTCATCTAACTCAGTTAGTATTATTAAGCTACATGAGACCGGTGCTTACCAGTGAAGAAATAAGAAAAGTATTTAGACTTGCATTTAATGAAATTAATGATAGAGGGGACGACATAATATCTTGGGAAAATGCTTATAAGATATTTTCAGAAATCCAAATGGATAGCTTTAAAGAGTTTCTTGCAAATCCCTTTTTAGATGATGACAAATTAGATAGTATAGTAGAAAAATTAGACCTTAAAGATAAAGAACAAGAAAGAATAAAGCTATTCCTTGCAGTTATGTCATTAATAGCTCAAGCTAGTGTAATTAAAAAGATGGTGCAAAGATTAGTAAGCGAATACCATGAGTAATGTTAAAGTGAGAAAATGCCCTTTTCATAATAACTAATAACTCATATGGCTGCCATTAACCATTAAAAAACCATCCCTTACTGCATATATATTATATGAAGGGAGTGATGAAAATGGAACATATGGTAAACCTCATAGGCAATGTAGGCTTTCCTATAGCTGTTTCACTTTATCTTTTAGTTAGAATAGAGCAGAAGCTGGAAAGTCTTACTTTAAGCATAAATAATCTTTCACAGATCATGAACATCATACAAGAAGACAGAAAATAGTAACAAAGCGGAATTGATAAACAAATAAATATTTTACCAATATATTAATAAGTGTTCAAGTTATTCACAAAAAATTTGTGAATAAATTACATGAATTCAAAAAAAGGTTACTATTTGTTAATACTTTATTAATATAAAAACTATATAATTAAGGTGAGATAAGAATTGTAATCCCCCTTAATTATATTTGAGATCTCACCAACAACGTAAGCCACCGAACTTTGGGTTTACGTTCTTTTTTTGTCTTAAAAACCTTATTGACTATGGGTGCTATTCTAGATTATTAGACAAATAAGAATATTGAAGTATTAACCTAAATAATAATAAAAAATAAAAACTGCGAAGCTTCTAAGGTAATTTTAAATGTAACCTTCAGGGTACGTTTTAAATCTTATAGAAGGGCAGTTTTTATTTTTTAAATAATACTCTTAATTTTTAGCAGCTTCCACTATTTCTTGTGGAAATATTAAATCTGTTTCCAAAGATTCCACGGGAATGAACTATTTGGGCATCGTCAAGAAGATAGGCAAAATCTTTTTCTGCTACTATTTTAACTCCGTGTTTTTCTACTACTACATCATTTTCTCTTTGCTCATCCAGAGCAATTCCAAGTACAGGGCCTCCTCAGCCAAAACCTTGTACTGCTACCCTCGCTGCAGATTTACCCTTATTATTAAGAGCCATGATTAATAAGGCAGCTGTATCTTCACTTATTTTTATATTCATAATCTCACACCTCCAAATACCCTTATGGGGTATATATATATTATATGCATTATTTTATTATGTGTCAAATAATAATTTAAAATTTAAGCAGATGCTCCAAATCTGTGATTTGGCGCATTTGCTTACTTCTTCGCAGTACCCAAAGCGTCTTCATCTTTTTTTCAAAAGCTTTGGGTGTGGAGAAGAAGTTTCTACTAGGATATAATATAAATTGTGTACATTATAGATGACAAATTTAAATGAGGGATAGAAATGTCTGAAAGAGAAGTTAATATATCTGTTAGAAACTTAGTGGAGTTTATACTAAGGGAAGGCAGTATAGATAGTAAGTTTATGAGTTCTAAGAGAGCCCAGGAAGGTACTAAAGCTCACCAGAAGCTTCAAAAGATAAACAGTAAGGAATTTGAGAAGTATTCTAGTGAGGTTTACATAAAGCAAAGGGTTCAGTATGAAAATTTAAGTATCGTGGTGGAAGGAAGAATAGACGGTATCATTGAAGAAGGGGGCAAAAAGATTATTGAGGAGATTAAGAGCACCAATAAGGAGCTTTCTTTAATAGAGGAAGATTATAACCTTCTGCACTGGGCCCAGGCAAAGTGCTATGCCTTTATGTATGCTGAGGAGCAGGGGCTTTCTGAGATTTCTGTTATGCTTAGATATTTTTCCCTTACCACAGAAGAAGTGAAGGAATTTATTAAGGATTATAAAAAAGAAGAGCTGGCAGAGTTTTTCTTTGGAGTGTTAGATAAATATTACATTTGGGCAGAAAATACTTTGAAGTGGGAGAGCATAAGGGATCACTCTATTGAAAAGACACCCTTTCCTTTTCCCTATTATAGAAGCGGTCAAAGAGAGCTGGCTGTTGCTTCTTATGGTACCATAAAAGAAGGAAAAAAGCTTTTTGTTCAAGCGCCTACAGGCATTGGAAAAACCATATCCACCATATTTCCAGCGGTGAAGGCTATGGGAGAGGGCAAGGTTAGCAGAATATTTTATCTTACAGCCAAAACCATCACTAGAAGTGTGGCAGAGGAAGCCTTTCAAAAGCTTAAAGAGAAGGGGCTAGACTTAAAGGTTTTGACTTTGACGGCAAAAGACAAAATATGTTTTTGTAAGGGAGAATCCTGCGCTCCTGAAAGCTGTCCTTATGCAGATGGTCACTTCAATAGGGTAAATGACGCCATATTCCAAATTATAACAAAAGAGCAGTACTTTACCCGGGAAATAATTGAAAAATATGCCGAAATGCACAGGGTATGTCCCTTTGAATTTTCCTTAGATATAGCTCTGTGGTCAGACTGCATAATATGCGATTATAACTATGCTTTCGACCCTAGAGTTTATCTTAAAAGATTCTTTTTAGAGGCATCCTCCAGTGAAAGATATGCCTTTTTAGTAGATGAAGCACATAATTTAGTAGATAGAGCCAGAGAAATGTTTTCTTCAGAGCTAGTAAAAAGCGACTTTTTAAAGATGAAGAAGTTAATGAAGGGGAAGGCCCCTAATTTATATAAGGCAGCAAATTCTATTAATTCCTATTTCATAGATTTAAGACATTTATGTGAGGATGATAATACCACCTTTATAGTGCAGAAGAAACCTCCAGAGGATATTTATATGCCTATAAGAATATTTATGAAAGAAGCAGAAGAGTATCTTACCAAAAATGCCAATACGGAAGGCTATGAGGAACTGCTGGATTTATTTTTTAAGTGTAATGGCTTTATTAATATCACAGATTTGTACGATGACCATTATGTAACTTATGTGGATACAGAAGATAGGGACGTAAAGCTAAAGATCTTCTGCCTAGATCCTTCAAAGAATTTAAAAGAAGCCATGAAAAGGGCCAGAGGAGAAGTAGTTTTTTCCGCCACCCTTACACCCCTTAACTATTTTCAGGAGATTTTAGGAGGAAATGAAGAAGATTATAGGCTCAAACTTCCATCCCCTTTTCCCAAAGACAATATTGACATTATGGTGGCACCTATATCCACCAGGTACAAAGATAGACAGGATACCTATGACATAATAACAGATTACATATACAGCTTTGTAACCATGAAAAAGGGAAACTATTTAGTGTTCTTCCCATCCTATGCATATATGAAAGAAATAACCCAGCGTTTTAATGAAAGATTTAATGACATAAACAGCATAGTGCAGCAAGGAGAAATGAGTGAAGAAGAAAGAGAAAACTTCCTTAAAGAATTTAAAGAAGAACCTTCAGAAACCTTGGTGGGCTTTTGCGTTCTAGGTGGAATATTTTCAGAAGGCATAGACCTTACAGGAGATAGGCTCATAGGAGCTGTGGTAATAGGAGTGGGACTGCCTCAAATATGCTTAGAAAGAAACATAATGAAGGATTATTTTAATGAAGAAAAGGGTAGAGGCTATGAGTATGCCTACATGTACCCTGGCATGAACAAGGTGCTTCAAGGAGTGGGCAGGATAATTAGAACAGAAAAGGACAAAGGAGCAGCTCTTTTAATAGACGATCGCTTTCTAACCCCAGCCTATGAAAGGCTAATGCCCCCAGAATGGCAGCCCTATAAATTAATTAAAAACAGAGAAGAGCTTAGAGATAACTTAAGAGAGTTTTGGAATAAAGATCATGAAGAAGGATTTCATAATGATGTAAAAGAGCATTATGTTTATTAGTACTAAAATTGCTATCCCATGATATTTTAGTATAAATATTATAATCAAAGCTTTATATTAATTATTGTTAAGATGTTATCTTAAGATATAAGATTTTTTATAAAATGCAAAAAAGTCAGAGAGAAGATGGATATCATCACTTTATAGCACACAGTTAAAATAATAAAACTGTTTCTATAAAGTGATAATATCAAAATATTATCTTCCCTCTGATTTTGTTGTTTAAAAACTCAATAAGTGATCCGATAGCTAACCGCCCCTAATACCTCCACTCTTTTAAGTGGCGGCATAAGAGGCGCTAAGCTCCTGGATAAGTTCTTCTAAGCTTCAGCTGGAGTAAGTATTCCTCTTAAGCAAATTCCATCTGAAGCTAAGAATCACTTGATAACTCATATAGCTGCCATTATGAAATGGTAACATCATAGCTGCAGGAGAAGGTTTGCCCTGTAGTTAAGCTTACCATACCTGGTTTCTTAGATATGTCTCCATTAAAGTCCTCATAGTCAGCATGACCATGCCAAGGCTCTAGGCATAAAAATGGAGCGCCTGTGTTTTTGGTCCATATGCCAAGGAAAGGAAACTGTGAAAAATTCATGGTGATGCTTCTATCATGCTTCTTAGTTTTAATAGCTATGGTAGAAGATTTTAATTCACTAAACACCAAGGCGTCAGATTTAAAAAGATCCAAGCTTAATGGTATCGTATTAGAATTTTTCATAAACTCTTCTTTCTCTCTTATGAAGAAGCCTTGTTCATTTAGTTTCATAAGGTTTAAATCTTCTTTTTCATTAAACTCCAAGTAATAGTCATTAAAAGACTCCCCTTCAAACAAAGGGCACATAAAAGCAGGGTGTGCACCCACTGAAAAATAAATGGTTTTATAATCCTCATTGTGCACGGAGTATTGAACCTTAATAGTATCTTCCTGTAAGGTATAAGAAATAGTTAATGAAAACCTAAAAGGATAAACCTTTAGAAGCTCCTCATTATATCTTAATCTAAAAGAAATGGAAGCAGGGGTCTCCTTAATCACCTCATACTCGTGCAATCTAGCTAAACCGTGTTGAGGAAGCACATAAGTGTTGCCATCTACCCTGTATTCATTGTTTAAAACTTTTCCTACAATAGGGAAAAGCACTGGAGAGTGATATTTCCAATAAGCTTCATCGCCCTTCCAAAGATATTCTAAACCGTCCTTCTTGCTTCTTATAGAAGTCATTTCGCCACCTAAAGCTCTAAAAGAAAGCTTTAATTTATCATTTTCTATAACATAACTCATTTTAATAGCTCCTTTCTATAT
The DNA here is from genome assembly GCF_900142075.1 of Clostridium amylolyticum. GTDB lineage: Bacteria > Bacillota > Clostridia > Clostridiales > Clostridiaceae > Clostridium_AA > Clostridium_AA amylolyticum. Next base: position 58,468 of record NZ_FQZO01000008.1, on the reverse strand, counting down.
TAAGGTTATTATCATCATAAAACTCAATAGTTATGTTAATTATAATAGACTTTGCCCTAGGATAAAAGGCAATAATTAACTGTAACCTTATTGTAATAATTATGTAACTCAAATGATAATAATTATTAGTAAAAGTATTATAGAATAAACTTGTAACCAAAAGTTACATAGCCGACAACAAATTAATTTGAAATAAAGTTATAAATTAATTCCCCTACAATTAAATAAGAATTAATCCCCTACACTAACACACGGATACTTCCCTTCCCCGGGGAAGTATCCACTTTTTTTAAAGAATATAGATAGGTAGATTAAGTGCTAAAATCTATGGTAAAAGATGGATTTAAGGAAGTTAAGGAAATTTTAAGGTTTGTTACCAAATTGTAATAATGTTGTAACCCAAATGATAATAAACAGTATAAAATACCATATATAATATAACCATAAGGTAAATAATCCTTAACACAAAATTAGATACCGACCCCTTAAATTTAAAATCCCCTACATTTTAAATTTAAGATTCCCTACATAAAATTAGCCCCTACATTAAAATTCACATAAACTACAAATGCAAGACCATGTTCCTTACCCCAGGCGCATGGTATTTGCTTTTTTATAAAAAAAATGAAATCCAAAAAGATCCACACAAAAAAAGAAACTCTTTCGAGTTTCTTTTTCTATAAATTTACTGAAATTCCGCAGGAATTTTTTCTATAATTCTACATTTTAAATTTTCAATTTTAAATTGCTTTTCTCCCAATTCTCAATTATTTTTTCTTATTGCTTGTCCCACTAGTTTTTGTAGTTCCACTAGTCTTACTAGAACTAGAGCCAGAGGATTTAGTGGAAGTATTGCCAAGGTCAGGTTTATTCACATTACCTGGGGTCGGTTTAATATCTTCAAATATATAGTCATACATTTGTTTTTTAGTTACTTCCTGGTTAAATAATAGATACCAAATTTTGTTAATTTCCTTACCGTCATTGTAGCCATCCACAGGAAATCTTTCTTGTTCAAGGTTTGACATTCCAGACTTCATAACATCTGTACCAGCAGCAAGAATTTCTTTAGTATCCAAGCTTGTCTTAACATATGGAAGAAGTTTATTAACTAGTGTAGGGTATTTAGTTATACCTGCTGTCTTAATTTTATCGAACATACCTGACAGAACTCGACGTTGTCTTTCGGTTCTTTCGTAGTCTCCATCTCCTACATATCTTATTCTAGAGTAAGCCACAGCTTGCATGCCGTTAAGGGTCTGAGAGCCAGAATTTTTAAGATAGGGAGGATCGGTCTTTTTAAGTACTGCTAGGTCATGAATATAATCATTTACTAATTTAAATTCTGTTTTCTTAACATCAATGTCCACTCCACCAAGAGCATCTATAATAGATTCAAGGCCATCATAATCTACTAACACAAATTCTGTAATGTTTAGTCCAAAGTTTTGGTTTACAGTTTTAATAGCCAGCTCTGGACCACCATAAGCATAGGCATGATTAAGCTTGTCCTTTCCGTGCTTATCAATGGATACATAGGAATCTCTCATAATAGAGGATAGCTTGATTTTCTTGTGCTTAGTATCTAGGGTTAAAATCATCATAGCATCAGAACGTCCCACGTCTTTTTCATCTCTTTTATCTATTCCTAGAAGAAGTATATTGGTTATATAATCTTTGTCAGGATGCTTATTTTCATCAGCAATACCAAGATCTGCATGGCTTTTTGAAATAGCTGTGGTATTAACCTTACCAAGAATATTTAATGTATAGAAAGCACCGTAACCTACAACAAAAAGAACTAAAAAGAATAAAGTTAAAAGGAATATCTTTACTCCTTTTTTCTTTTTTTTGGGGGGAGCAGATTTTCGTCCTCTTTTTTTAAATTCATTTTTATCATCATTCATCAATTTTTACCTCACTTAAAATTTTTATATGGTTTAAATAACTTTCCAAAGCATGGACAAAATTAAGATAACAGGTATGTGTTAAATACTCTACAATATTATACTACGTTAAATATATTAAAAAAACCTGAAAATAATGAGATATTTACAATAAATTTTAATTGTAAATGTATTCACTGACAATTTATCTACCTTTTATGCAATATGAACAAAAAATAATGGAAAAATACCCGTATATATGATATATATTGTATTAGGATTGTATGGAATTCTAAAAGGAGAAAGAATTATGATTAAAGAAAACCAAAAGGTATTTAATAAAATTTTAGTTCTATTAGATTTATTATCTTTTGTATTGGCGTTTTTTATTGCTTGGTACATTAGGATGAGAAGCGGAATAATACCCTTAGAGCAAGGATATTTATCTTTTGAGCAATATCTTATCCCTATAGTACTAATGAGTCCATTATATCTTATCATTTATAACTATGTAGGTCTATATGACCCTTTTAGACTAAAAAGTATATATGATGAAATTTATAACGCTATTAAGGCAAATGTATACGGTCTTATAGTGTTTACTGTACTTCTTTTTCTGACTAAAGAAATACACTACTCTAGAGTATTGCTTTTGATATTTGGTATTATATCTACTTCTTTAGCCTGCTTAGAAAGAGCTATTATAAGAACTTCATTAAGAAATCTAAGAAGAAAAGGTTATAATCAAAAATACATGCTCTTTGTAGGCTGCAGCTATTTAGCAGATGAGTTTATGGAGAGACTTAAAGATAATAATCATTGGGGTTATAAGGTTATGGGAGCATTAGATGATAATATACCTTTAAATACTGTAACTAAAGAAGGTGTTACCATTATAGGGACAATAAAAGACCTAGAGGGGCTTTTAGAGCAGCATAACCTAGATGAGGTGTTTATAACACTAGATTTAGGGGAATATTATAAGCTTAAACCTATAATAAAAACTTGTGAAAAATTTGGAGTAAGAACTCAGATTATCCCTGGGTACTATAAATATATACCTGCAAGACCTTATGTGGAAGAATTAGATGGACTTCCTGTTATTAATATTAGGTATGTGCCTTTAGATAATATATTAAACAAAACCATTAAAAGAACCTTTGATATAATTGTGAGTTTAATGGCTTTGATTCTTGTATCACCTATACTGCTTATTACAGCAATAATAATAAAAATAACCTCTCCAGGTCCTGTGATTTTTAAGCAAGAAAGAGTTGGCCTCAACAGGAAAAATTTTACCATGTATAAATTTAGATCCATGAAGCTTCAAGTAGACGAAGAAGAAAAGACTGAATGGACCACAAAAGGGGATCCCAGAAAGACAAAGTTTGGTACTTTTATTAGAAAAACCAGTATTGACGAACTTCCTCAATTTTTTAACGTATTAAAAGGTGATATGAGTATTATAGGTCCAAGACCAGAGAGACCATATTTTGTGGAGAAGTTCAAAGAAGAGATACCAAAGTATATGGTTAAACATCAGGTTAGACCAGGTATTACTGGCTGGGCGCAGGTAAACGGTTGGAGGGGAGACACCTCCATAGAAAAAAGAATAGAATATGATATTTACTATATAGAAAACTGGAATTTCCTTTTTGATATAAAAATTATGATACTTACGGTAATTAAGGGATTCGTTAATAAAAATGCTTATTAGTTTTCTTAAAGCTAATTAATAAATAAAAATTTGCAAAGGAAAAGTAAAGTGCTTTTGCAGAGGATATTTAACAAAAAAGACACATTTATTAAAGGGTTAGTTCCTAGGTAACTAATAGACAATTTTAAGTGTTTAAAGTATAATTACAAGGTAGATTTATTAAGTAATTAATAAAATATAAACTGAATTAAATCATGTACAAGATAAGCTTTCAAAATATAATTTAATATAAATAATTAATAAAAAGTATACTAAATTAAAACTTATGATTTAGGAAAACTTGGGAGGAATTTTAATATGAAGGGAATAATATTAGCTGGAGGTTCAGGTACCAGACTATATCCAGTTACAAAAGCAATGTCAAAGCAAATGGTGCCAATATACGATAAGCCAATGATTTACTATCCGATGTCAGTACTTATGTTAGCTGGCATAAGAGAGATTTTAATAATCTCTACACCAAGAGACTTACCTCAGTTTAAAGAGTTATTTCAAGATGGTAGTGAACTTGGATTACATATTGAGTATGCAGAACAACTAGCACCAAATGGACTTGCAGAAGCCTTCATTATTGGAGAAGAATTCATAGGTGATGATACTTGTGCTATGATACTAGGAGATAATATATTTTACGGCTATAGCTTTACAGGTACTCTTAAAAAAGCAGCAGCTTTAACAGAAGGCGCTATGGTATTTGGATATTATGTTCAAAATCCTAAAGCTTTTGGAGTAGTAGAGTTTGATGAAGAAGGTAATGTATTGTCCTTAGAAGAAAAGCCAGAAAAGCCAAAGTCTCATTATGCAGTACCAGGACTTTATTTCTATGACAAAACTGTAGCTAAGAGAGCAAAAGCTCTTAAACCTTCAGCAAGAGGGGAACTTGAAATCACTGATTTAAACAGAGAATATTTAAATGAAGGAAAGCTTAAGGTTAACCTTCTTGGAAGAGGAATGGCTTGGTTAGATACTGGAACCCATTCTTCTATGCTACAAGCTTCAAACTTCGTTGAAACAGTACAGACTGTTCAAGGAACTTATATAGCTTGCCTAGAAGAAATATCCTACAGAAATGGCTGGATAAGCAAAGAACAGATATTAGAGCTGGCACAGCCCCTTATGAAAACAGGCTATGGACAGTATTTAACTCAAATAGCAGATGAGTTTGAAGACAAAACTAAGTAAGAAGTTTTGTTATTTATATTAGTGCGAGAGTAATTAATAAAATAATTACACCGAAGAATTACTTTTAGTATATAACTTAATTAATAAAACTATATGCTAAAGCAATGTTTTTAGCATGGTTTTGTAGTGTAAACATAAATTATGGAAGAATTATTAGGAGGAAATACAATGAAAACTTATCTAGTAACAGGAGGAGCAGGTTTCATAGGCTCTAATTTCGTTCATTACATGCTTAATAAATATGAGGATATAAAGCTAATAAACTTTGACAAATTAACTTACGCAGGAAACCTTGAGAACCTTAAGGCGGTTGAAGGAAAGGCTAATTATGTTTTTGTACAAGGAGACATTTGTGATAAAGAATTAGTTGAAGGACTTTTTGAAAAGTATGATATTGATTATGTAGTGAACTTTGCAGCAGAATCTCACGTAGATAGAAGCATTAAGATGCCTGAAATATTTGCTCAAACTAATGTTTTAGGTACAGTTACTCTTTTGAATGCTGCTAAGAAGGCTTGGGAAGTTAATGGTTCATGGAAAGAAGGTAAAAAGTTCCTTCAAGTTTCCACTGATGAGGTTTATGGTTCCTTAGGAAATACAGGTTACTTTACGGAAACTACTCCATTAGACCCTCACAGCCCATATTCTTCTAGTAAAACTGGAGCAGACTTAATGGTAAAAGCTTATGCTGATACATATAAAATGCCAGTAAACATTACAAGATGTTCTAATAACTATGGACCATATCAGTTCCCAGAAAAATTAATACCTCTTTTAATAAACAACTGTCTTAATAAGAGAACCCTTCCTGTTTACGGGGATGGACTTAATGTAAGAGACTGGTTGTATGTAGAAGACCACTGTAAGGCTATTGACATGGTAATTAATAATGGAAAGCTTGGAGAAGTTTACAATGTAGGTGGACACAACGAAAGAACTAATATTCAAATAGTTAAAACCGTTATTGCATATTTAAATGAAAGTGTAGATAAAGAGATAACTGAAGCTTTAATTAAATATGTAGAAGACAGAAAAGGACATGACAGAAGATATGGAATAGATCCAGAAAAGATTAAAAATGAATTAGGCTGGTATCCAGAAACTACTTTTGAAGTGGGCATTAAAAAGACTATTCAATGGTATCTTGATAACCAGGAGTGGATGAAACACGTTACCTCTGGAGAATATCAGAATTACTATGATAAGATGTACGAAGGAAAGTAAGGTGTAATTAATGGGAAATTTTAAATTTATAGAAACCCCTATAGAGGGTCTATATATTATAGAGCAAAAGGTTTTTGGAGACCATAGAGGATACTTTATGGAAACCTACAACTTTGAAGATTTTAAAGCTGCTGGTTTAGATATGGTTTTTGTTCAAGATAATCAGTCTAAGTCAAAAAAAGGAGTTCTAAGAGGCATGCATTTTCAAACACAGCATCCTCAAGGAAAGCTTGTTAGAGTTATTAAGGGAGAGGTTTATGATGTAGCTATAGACCTTAGAAAAGGCTCAAAGACCTATGGCAAATGGTATGGAGTTCTCCTTACTGATGAAAACAAAAGGCAGTTTTATGTTCCAGAAGGATTTGCTCATGGATTCCTAGTAACTTCAGAAGAGGCAGAGTTTGTGTATAAATGTACAGATTTCTACCATCCTGAATTTGAAGGAGGCATACTTTGGAATGACCCTGAAGTGGCAATAGAGTGGCCATTAGAAGGCATAGAAGAAGTACTTTTATCCGATAAGGATAGAAATGCTAAAACCCTTAGGGAATCAAAAATAGAGTTTCAACTATAAGGCTTTCATGACCATATTATAAGGGCTATTCATATGGCTTTTATCAATATGGTCATAACTGTTATTAATAGCTATTATCAAAATATCCATAATAGTTATTAATATCTATAAATACAAAAATAACGGAATCTTTTAAAAGGTGATTAGATGATAGATAGAATTAAAGAGATAATAGACTATAGAGAATTACTAAAGAACCTTACTGTTAAAGAATTGAAACTAAAATATAAGAACTCAGTATTAGGTTTTTTTTGGTCTTTTTTAAATCCATTGCTGATGCTTGTAATATATACCTTTGCTTTTAAGTTTGTTTTAAAGATTCAAATTGAAAATTTCTCTGTGTTTTTACTGGCTGGTATGCTACCTTGGACTTTCTTTCAAGTTTCAATAATGGGAAGCACTAACTCTTTAGTAAATAATGCAGGCTTAATAAAAAAGGTATACTTCCCAAGAGAAATAATGCCTTTATCACTGATATTTTCAAATTTTGTTAACTTTTTAATCACATTTATAATATTATTTGCAGCATTATTTGTGTTCAAAATAAAAGTAGGATTTTCAATATTACTTTTACCTATTATATTATTACTTCTTTTGCTTATAACCATAGGGCTTAGTTTAATACTTTCAGCTTTAAATGTTATTTATAGAGATGTATCCCATTTTGTAGAAATAATATTTATGGCTTGGTTTTATGCCACTCCAGTGGTATATTCCTTTGAATTAGTTCCTGACAAAATAAAACCATTAATACTACTTAACCCTATGACATTGGTAGTTCAATCTGTAAGAGATGTGGTTATATACAATAAAGTACCTCCTGCAGAATATCTTTTAAGAATGTTAATAACAGGTATAATACTAATTGCAATAGGATACTTTGTATTTAGTAAGATTGAAAAAAGTATAGCTGAGTCCATTTAATTAATATAAATAGAAAATCGGGAGATGCGTATGACTGTTATCGAGTTTAAAAATGTAAGCAAACATTTTAAAATATACAAAAATCGAAGCTACTCAATAAAAGAAAAGTTCATAAACATGGTTTTGAAGAGAAACAAACTTGAAGTGAAGAATTTTGATGTTCTAAAAGATGCATCCTTTAAGATAGAAAAAGGTCAAACCGTAGGAATAATAGGGGAGAATGGTACTGGTAAAAGTACTACTTTAAAGTTAATCTCTAAGATATTATATCCTGATGAAGGAGATATAGTAGTAAACGGGAAGGTTTCTGCACTACTAGAAGTGGGAGCTGGATTTCAACCAGACTTAACTGGAAAAGAAAATGTATATTTATATGGCTCTATCCTAGGATTAAGTAGAGACGAGATAAATGAAAGATATGATAGTATAGTAGAGTTTTCGGAACTTAAGGATTTTATGGATATGCCTGTAAAAAATTATTCTTCAGGTATGTATATGAGATTAGCCTTTGCCGTAGCTATAAATGTAAATCCAGATATTTTAGTAGTAGATGAAGTACTTGCTGTTGGAGATGAAAATTTTCAGAAGAAGTGTATAAATAAAATACTAACTTTCAAAAAGCAAGGAAAGACTATAGTTTTTGTTTCACATGATATGAGTATAGTAAGAAAAATATGTGATAGAGTATTTTTTATAAAGCGTGGCGGATACATGATAGAAGGAACACCTGAACAAATGATAGGGCTTTATATGAAACTCGTGTATTCTAATGATGATGATAAGCAACTGGTAGAACAAGAAATAGAAAATAAAGCTAAGAATATAGAGAAAGTAGTTTCTGATAAAATTGAATACAATATTAATCTTCATGAGGCGCAAGAATATATTGAAGGAAATAGATTTGGTAATAAGGACTTAGAGATTACCAATGTATATTTCTCCAGCTCTCAAGGCCAGATAACTAATACATTCTTAACTGGGGATAATATAGTTATTAATGTGGAGTTTAAAAAGAATAAAGAAGTAGAGGATGCTGTTTGTGGCTTCTCAATTTATTCAGAAGAAGATTGGAGACTTGTAGGACATAATTGCCGACAAGATGGAATTATATTTACCAACATAAAAGATAAAAACCACATGAAATTAACCATTAAAGCCAATAGATTCTTAAAAGGTAAGTATTATTTAGAGATTGCTTTGCATAGTTCAGATGAGACAAAACAATATGACTTTAGAGTTAAACATTATTATTTTAATATAGTGGAAAGTGATATACAAGAGTTTGGAAAAATGCGAGTTGATTGTGATTGGTCCTGGTAATTTAAAGGAGGAATAAACATGAACTTAGGAAATTCAAAGTATAATCAATTGTACAATCCTGAAGAAAAACATTATATAAGTTATTCAAATAATGTTGATATGTCAGATAAAAATAGCTCCCATATTATTATTTTAGATTATATAGAAAAAGGTTCTAAGATACTAGATGTCGGCTGTTCTTTTGGATACTTGGGGGAATGGCTTGCTCAAAATAAAAACTGTAATATGTACGGTATCGATATAGACACAAAAGCTATTAATTTCGTAAAAAGTTCAAATATTTACAAAGATGCTTACTATATTAACTTAGATAACGTAGAAAATGAAGATAGTAAGGATAAAGTTATTTTTGACAATCTGGATGAAGATTTTGATTATATAATTTGTGCAGATTTATTAGAACATTTAAAAGATCCTACATATATCTTAAAATTGTTGAGTAAAAAGCTGAAATTTGATGGAGAAATTATAGTTAGTGTTCCTAATATATCAAACATTGATATTGTAGTTAATTTGCTTGAAGGAAGATTTAACTATGGTCCTTTTGGTATTATGGACAATACACATTTAAGATTCTTTACTAAAAAGTCTTTTATTGAATGGATAGCAAGCATTAATGTAAATAGCAAAGAATATAAGTTAGATTTAAGCACTATTGGAGAAGTTCATGTTATTCCAGAATCTACACAAGAGTTGAAAAAAGATTATGAAAATCTTATTAATGGTCTTCTTAGAATTAATCCCAACTTAAAAGTTCTTCAAAATTTATTTGCTATTAAAAAAGTTCATAAATCACAAAAAGAACAATCTCTTATTGAAATGCTGAAAAGATATAGAAAAGATAATAAAATTGTTGAAGTAGAGGCTTCGCCTAGTAAACCTTCATTACCTTTAAATTCCGTTAATGGTTATGAATTTAATTTCTTAAATAAAGAAGATGATCTTTGCGGCATAATTATATTACCAGCTACATACGGTAAAACTTTAAGCTGTAAATTCCTTGTAGAGATATTTGAAGAAAATTCTAACATTCCAATTATGCAGAATATAATGAATATTACTAAAGTTGTAGATAATAAATGGTTAAGCATAGAATTTAATAGAATGCAAGGGGTTAAAGATAAGAATATTAGAATAAAAATAATTCCTATACAATGTTCAGATTCTCTTTCAATATGGATGAATGATAAGAACTCCCCTTGCCTTAAGCTTAGTTACTATAAAGATGACTTTAATATTCAAAATAGTATAGAAGAAAATCCTTACTTGGAGAAATTAGATAATATTTTTAAAAGAGATAATATATTAAGTAAATGTAATATTAATAGTGATTTAAATGTAGAAGAAATATTAGATGAAAACAGAAGATTAAGAAATTTAATTAAAGATTTATTAGATGAAGTTAGGTAGAACCTTAGAAAGTGGTGAAGATTTTGATTAATAACCCTAAGATAAGTTTTATAATAGTAAATTACAATGGTAAACATCTATTACAAGGGTGTTTTAATTCATTAAAAAAGTTGAAGTATCCTCATGAGCAAATTGAAATAATTTTAGTGGATAATGGCTCAAAGGACGGTTCTATTGAATTTGTAAAAAATAAGTTTCCAAAAGTAAAAATTATAAGAAATGAAACCAATGAAGGTTTTGCAAAACCTAATAATGATGCAGCGAAGATAGCGCAAGGAGAATATCTTGCTCTAATAAATAATGATATGAGATTAGATGAAAACTGGCTAAATGATATGTTGGAAACTCTAGAAAGCTGTAATGATGAAAAATATGTGTGCGTTGGATCTCGTATACTTAATTGGGATGGTAGTAAGATTGATTTTATAGGTGGAGGTATTAACTTTTACGGTTTTGGTTATCAAGATGATTATTCTATAGATGTGAAAACAGCTGAGAAAAAGTATACGCAAGATAAAGATATTTTATTTGCTTGTGGTGGAGCAATGCTTATAGATAGGAAAGTATATCTGGAAGCTGGAGGACTTGATGAGGATTACTTTGCATATTATGAGGATGCTGATTTTGGTTGGAGGCTTTGGATTTTAGGGTATAAAGTTAGACTATGTGTAAAAGCTACTTGCTATCATAAACATAATGCAACTTCAAAAAGTTTTAACACACATAAAAAAAATCTTTTATTTGAGAGAAATGCATTATATACAGTATTTAAAAATTACTCAGATGATAATTTTAAAGTAGTATTAGCAACTATATTATTGGCAGCCAACAGGATGCAAAAGGACTTAAATATTAATAAGGAAATATTTAATATAAATTACAAGAACAACGAGGAAATAAGTGTCAATATTGATGAAAACAACTTTACTACCTTAATAGCTATGAATGAAGTGTTAGAGAATATTGATAATCTTATTGAAAAAAGAAACCTCATTCAGTCTAAAAGAAAAGTTAATGATGAAGATTTATCATTTTTATATTCAACTCCTTATGTTACACTTCCATTGAAGTATTTAAATGATATTCATTATTTAGAGAAGGTAGAAAAATTAATTTCTTTATTTGATATAAATAAAATATATAAAAAAGAAATAAAAAGAAGAATTCTGCTAATATCCAATGATAGGGTAGGAAAGAAAATGGCTGGCCCAGGGATAAGATACTGGGAGTTTGCAAAAGAACTTTGCAATGATAATAAAGTAGTTTTAGCTATTCCTAATAAAGTAAACATTGATTGTTCTGATTATAATATTGAATTAGTTGAATATGAACCTTTAAATCCTAGAAATTTAGCAGCAATAGCTCAACAAAGTGATATAGTAATTTTACAAGGCACTATCCTTGAGAGATCACCGGAGTTAAAAGAGATTTGTAAAGAAAAGATACTTATAATTGATATTTATGACCCCTTTGTAATTGAAAATATAGAAGTGTATAAGCATAGGAATATAGAATTTAGAAATTCAGACTATCTAAATAGCTTAATTGTTCAAAATGAACAATTAGAATTAGGAGATTATTTTATTTGTGCTTCAGATCCACAAATGAATATGTGGATAGGTATGCTAACTGCATTAAATAAAGTTACTCCTTCAGAATATGATAACGCCTCAGATTTAAGCAGACTTATAGGTATTGTTCCTTTTGGCGTAAGTGAAACAGAACCTATTAAAACTCGTGATGCAATGAAAGAAAAAATAATTAATTTTAAACCAGAAGATAAGGTATTTATATGGGGTGGTGGAGTATGGAATTGGTTCGATCCAATTACTCTAATTAAAGCTATTGGTGAAATATCAAAAGAAAGAGATGACATAAAGGTCTTTTTCCTAGGAGTAAAGCATCCTAACCCTGCTGTTCCAGAAATGGAGATGACTAACAAAGCTATTATACTTGCAACAGAGCTAGGGATTATAAATAAATATGTTTTCTTTAATATGGATTGGGTAGATTATGATGATAGGCAGAACTTCTTACTTAACTCATATGGAGGAGTTAGTTGTCACTTCTTGAACTTAGAAACTAGATTCTCTTTTAGAACAAGAATACTTGATTACTTATGGGCTAGACTACCTATTGTAACCACAGAGGGTGATTTTTTTGCAAATGAAGTTGAAAAGAATAAACTTGGGTTAGTGGTAAAAGTAGAAGACGTTGCAAGTATGAAACAAGCCTTGTTAAAATTGAGCGATGATAAAGAGTTTTATGAAGAATGCAAAAAAAATATTGATGCTTATAGAGAAAATTACAAATGGAGTGTAGTTACTAAGCCGCTAAAAGAATTTTGCAAATCACCTACTAAAAAACCACTTTTAGAAAAGTATAACTATATTGCAGACATTGAGTTGACACAAAAAGATGGAATTATCGGTGAGTTAACAGATGGGGTAAAAGTTTTACAAAGATTTAAATGCAGATATCCTAATTTAGCTAGCTTAGATGTTATGGTAGCTACTTTTGATAGAGTAAATTCTCATAAGTTATTTTTTAAGGTCTACGAAGGTTTAAGTGATACTCTAATTGTTGAAAAAGAAATTGAAGCAAGTGACTTAAGAGATAATACGTGGGTAGAAATAAAGTTTGATCCTATAATTAATTCAGAAGGTAAACTATTCTATTTTACTATTGAAACAGAAGGAGCAAAGAATAATAATTGTATAACTATTTGGAAGAGTAATAAAGAAGTTGATAATAGTATATTAACTATTAATAACATGAATGTAAGTGGTAACTTGTGTTATAAGGTTAAATGCATTTATTCTTCTAAACCTTTAAGAAATGGATTTATGCTTCCCATGGATTATTCACAGATGGAATACGGAAAAATGTCTATAAATGAAATTGAATCAATGGTATCTAATATAAAAAGTCACAAAGGAGATATTGGAAGAGGTAATGTTTATAAGGATATAGACACAATAAAATCTAATATAAGCAACATAAATTCATGGATAGATAATTTTGATAGAAAACTGAAAAAAGTAAAAAAAATAACCATGTATGACAAAATTAAAAAGTTATTTAAAAGATAAAGAGGAATAAGTATGAAAAAGGTATTGCTTATAAGTCCGGACATAGTTGCAAAAAAAATGGCAGGTCCAGGCATAAGATATTTTAATTTTGCAAAAGAACTTAGTACAACTCTAGAGGTTACACTTTTTATACCTAATAAAGAAACTGATATGGATTTTAGTAAGTTTAACTTTAAGGTTATAAAAGCTGATAAAACTAAGTTGAAGAGCGTAGCTAAGGACGTTCATTCTATTGTAATGCAGGGTATAGCCTTAAGGCTATATCCTTTCCTAAAAAGGATAAATAAGCCTATAGTAGTGGACATATATGATCCTATAACTTTAGAAAATCTTGAGCTGAGAAAAAACTTATCTTTAAGCAATAGGATTGAATATCATGAAACAGATCTTGACCTTATTTTAGAACAGTTAGGTAAGGGAGATTTCTTTTTGTGTGCCAGTGAAAAGCAGAAAGATTACTGGATGGGAATGTTAGCTGCTTTAAACAGGGTTAATCCTGCTACTTATATAGCAGATGTAAATATGAAAAAGCTTATAGGTGTAGTGCCCTTTGGCTTAAACAATGAAGCTCCAGTTAAGACTAAAAATGTTCTAAAAGGAGTATGGGAAAATATTACTAAAGAGGATAAAGTTATTATTTGGGGTGGTGGCATATGGAATTGGTTTGACCCCCTTACCCTTATAGAGGCTATGTATATTATTTCCACTAAAAGAAGTGATATAAAACTGTTCTTTATGGGAATAGGTCATCCTACCGTAAAAATGGATATTTCTACAGCTCAGGAATGTATAGATTTAAGTAAAAAGTATGACTTATTTGATAAAAATATATTCTTCAATGACTGGGTTCCTTATGAAGAAAGACAAAACTATCTTATGGAAGCCGATTTAGGTATTAGTACTTACTTTAATAACCTTGAAACCAGGTATTCCTTTAGAACTAGAATATTGGATTATCTTTGGTGCGATCTTCCCATGGTGCTTACTAAAGGAGACTTTATGGCAGAAATGGTGGAAAGAGAAAATATAGGCTCTTGTCATGAAGAAAGGGATGCAGCAGGATTAGCAGAGGCTATAGTAAAACTTCTTGACGATAAAGAATTATATAAAGAATGTGAGGAAAATATAGAAAGCCTTAAAGAAGCCTATAAGTGGAAAAATGCAGTTAAGGATTTGAGAGCATTTTGTGAAAATCCATATATATCTCAAGACAAAAAACTTAAGGTAAAAATATTTTATAAAGATGGTATAGCTAAAAAGGTAAAGTACTATTATGTTAGGGTTAAAAATAAGCTGAAAAAGATACTCAAACGGTGATAATATGAAGGTTAGTATTTTAATTCCAAACTACAATGGAGAAAAAATTTTAGATATTTGTTTAAAATCTTTATACTCACAAGAGTATGAAGATTTTGAAATAATAATTGTAGATAATGCATCCACAGATAATAGCATTGAATACTTACAAAAGTTAAATAATATAAAGCTAATTAAGTTAGATAAAAATTATGGTTTTAGTAAAGCTGTTAATGAAGGGATTAAAGCAGCTTCTGGAGAATTTGTGGTTCTTTTAAATAATGATACTGAGGCTACAAAAAGCTGGTTGAAAAATCTTGTACAATGTATTGAGAAAGATAACAAAATCTTTTCCTGCTCCAGCAAAATGTTAAGATACCATGAAAAAAATCTGATAGATGATGCTGGCGATGAGTATAATATTTTAGGTTGGAGTTACAAGCGTGGAGATGGCAAAGATAAGTTATCCTATGGTCTTAAGGATAAGAGTATATTCTCAAGCTGTGGAGGTGCTGCTATTTATAGAAGCAGCATGCTTAAGGAAATCGGTCTTTTTGATGAAGACTTCTTTGCTTATTTAGAGGATATAGATATAAGCTATAGAGCCTTGATATTTGGATATAAAAACATATACTGCAGCACTGCAGAAGTTTACCATATTGGAAGCGCCACCAGTGGAAGTAGGTACAATGGTTTTAAGGCAAGGCTTACAGCAAGAAATAACTTATTCGTTATTTATAAAAATATGCCTTTACTTCAGCTTATTATAAATTTTCCTTTCATAGTTATAGGATTCTTAATAAAATTTATTTTTTATGATCAAAAAGGTTTAGGTAAAGAATATTCTCAAGGTATTTTTGAAGGAGCAGCCTCATTAAAGCATATAAACAAGGTGAAGTTTTCCTTTAAAAACATATTGAATTATATAAAAATAGAGATTATATTAATAAAAAATGTCTTTATCATGATGGTAAAAGCATAATTGCTTCTATTTATAAGGAGTGCATAGTTAGGGAGTGAAATTGTGGACTTATCAGTAATAATAGTTAGCTTTAATACTGCAGACCTTACAGTGAATACCATAAATTCAGTAATAGATACTATTAAAGAAAATAATTATGAAATAATTGTAGTAGATAACGCATCAAAGGATGATTCTGTAAGTAGAATAACTAGTGAGTTTGGAGACAAGGTAAACTTAATTATAAATAGTGAGAACCTTGGATTTTCTAAAGCAAACAATATGGCTATAAAACAATCAAAAGGGGATTATATTTTAATTTTAAACTCTGATACTGTGGTTCATAAGGAAGCTATTGACAAATCCTTAGGTTATATAAAAAAGCGTAAGGATATAGGCGCCTTAGGCTGTAAAGTTTTGCTTAGAGATGGCAGCTTAGACAAGGCTTGCAAAAGGGGATTTCCTACACCTTGGAACTCATTGTGTTATGGATTGAAATTGCATAAGTTATTTCCAGGGGTAAAGACCTTTGGAGGCTATCAACTAACCTATTTAGATGATGATAGTATCCATGAAATTGATTGTGTTATGGGTGCTTTTATGATCCTGCCTAAAGAAGTGATTAATAGGGTAGGAATGCTAGATGAAGATTATTTTATGTATGGTGAAGATATAGATTGGTGTTATAGGATAAAGGGTGCAGGTTATAAAGTAGTATATTATTCCGAGGCTTCAATAACCCATTATAAAAAAGCCTCCTTTGCTAAAAGAAAAGAAAAAACTATAAGAGAATTCTATAAAGCTATGGGGATATTTTACGATAAGCATTATAAGGGAAAATACAGCATTTTAGTAAGTTTTATGGTGAATTTAGGTATAAAACTACAAATGTATATGGCACTTTTAAAAAATTTTTTAAAAAAATAAAAATATCTATTAAAAGCATCTTTAAATGTGTTAGTATTGACTTGTATAGGCAGCTTTAACTTATGATAAATATTATTAAGGGAGGGGAAAATGCGAAGACTTAAGAAAAAATTATCACTATTTTTAAGCTTCACCCTTTTAATGGTACAGATAATATGGTCACCTTTTATTAGGGTACAAGCTATTACAGCCACAAGTATCTTAAATGATACTCAGGTAACGTTGGACAAAGCTCAGGAATGGGCAAGAAATAACCAGGCAACAAGTACTTTTATTGATATAGCTAAGCTTTATTGGGAGCTTGCACCTAAACATGGTGGTGTAGACCCAGCATTGGCTTATGCCCAAGCAGCAAAAGAATCGGGATTTGGAAGGTTTCATGACGGAATTGATGAAAGCTATCACAATCCAATTATGATTAAGAGTGCTGTAGGTGACTTAAAGGCTTTTCAGAAGTTCTCCACATGGCAGGACGGAATTAGTGCACATCTAGATCATCTAGCTCTCTATGCTGGAGCAGAAGGATATCCCAAAATAAAAGAAACCTTAGACCCAATACATGATGAAGAGTTATTGGGAACAGTGAAAACCATTGAAGGGCTAAGCAACACATGGTCCCAATCTTCAACTTATGGTGAAGAACTTGTTTCCATGATTAATACAATGAATGCTACAATACTAGCGACACAATTAAAAAATGTATTGGTAGTGGAAAGTCCTTCTACTTATAACCTTGAAAAAAATGTCGATTTAGACATAAAAGGTTATGCTCTTAATTCTTCCAATGTAAAACTTATTAATGTATATCTTGACAATAAGATTGTAGGAAGTACAAATACTCAAGTGGAGAGGAAAGACTTAGAAAAGCAATTTTCATCATATCCTAATAACAGCTTTAGTGGATTTGAATTTAAAATAAATTCAAGCTTACTAGCTGTAGGAAAGCATTTAATAAATGTAGAGGCTCTAGGATATAATGGAACTAAAGAAAATAAGTTGTTTGAAATCAATATAAAAGAACTGCCTAATATTTTTAAAGTTGAAAATATAATACCAGATGATGTATCAAATACTAAGCTTTTAAATGTTGAAGGTTGGGCATTAAGTGTACAAGGGGTAGAAAAAATAAATATATACATAAATGATAAAGTAGTTCAAAGCACTTTACTAAACCTTTTACGCCAAGATATAGCTAAACAATACAATAACTATCCAGTTAGTGATGTTAATGCCTTTAAAACTTCAGTTAACCTAGGCGAGTTTAATGAAGGCCAGTATAAGGTTAAAATAGAAGCTGTTTATAAAGATGGTACATCTTTATCAGAAGTTAAAGATTTAAATATAGTAAGAAAAGTTGCCGAAACACCCGTAATACAAGAAGTAAAAATACAACCAAGATCCTTAGCGCTTACAGCTGCACCTCCTCAAACTATGAGTGGAAGAAAACTTATAGTTTTGGATCCAGGTCATGGGGGAACAGATTCTGGTGCAGTAGCTACTCATAATGGTATAGCATACCAAGAAGCAAAACTAAACTTAAACATGGCTTACAAGGTTAAACAAAAACTTGAAAGCTATGGCTATGAAGTTCAAATGACTAGAACTCAAGATTATCAAAGCATGGAGCTTTCTGAGAGAACAGATTTTGCCAATGCAAGAAATCCAATTTTCTTTTTAAGCATACATCATGATTCTTTTACAGAAACAGCTAAGGGTTCTAGCTCCCATTACAGTACATATAGGCCTAATATAGATACTAGCGGGCTATATGTATCAGGTGATATAACTTATGATAGTACACCTTCTCAACCTGCTGTAGAAAGTGAGATTGCAGCTAAAAATTTAGCCAATGCTATGGCTAGTGTAGGTTTTACTAATAGAGGAGCTAGAGATCATAATTTATATGTAACTAGAAACACCAATATGGCTTCAGTTCTAGTTGAATGTGGTTTTATAACTAGTCCTATAGATATTCTTATGATTACGAATCCCTTCAAGCAAGAGTTAATGGCTCAAAATATAGCAAGTACTATAAAAAATCAATATGGTGAGCCAGTAGACTTACCTCCTGATGACGGAACACAAGGGGTAGCTTACAAAGCACATGTGGAAGACATAGGATGGCAAAACTGGGTTGAAAATGGTGAACTATCAGGTACAGAAGGAAAAAGCAAAAGAGTTGAAAGCTTAAAAATATTAGCACAAAACATACCAGGAGTAAATATTACCTATAGAGCACATGTTCAGGATATAGGATGGCAAAATTGGGTAAAAGATGGTGAACTTGCAGGAACTACTGGTAAAAGCAAAAGAATAGAAGCCTTAGAAATTAAATTAGAAGGTAGCGAAGCCTATAAATATAATATACGATACCAAGCTCATGTTCAAGATATAGGATGGCAAAATTGGGTTAAGGATGGAAATACAGCAGGAACTACTGGAAAAAGTAAAAGAATAGAAGCTATTAGAATCGAAATAATTCCAAAAGTAATAGTAACGTCTCCAGGAGTATCTTACCAAGGTCATGTAGAAAGCATAGGATGGCAATCTTGGACAAAAAATGGCGAGCTTGCAGGAACTGTAGGAAAAGGTTTGAGATTAGAAGGGTTAAACATAAAACTAGAAAACGCTCCTTCTGACTTAAATATAACCTATAGAGCTCATGTACAAGATATAGGATGGCAAAACTGGGTAAGTAATGGGCAAGTGGCTGGTACTACAGGTAAATCTCTAAAGATTGAAGCTATTGAAATAAAGCTTACAGGAGCGAATGCTTCAAATTATTCCGTAGAATACCAAGCTCATGTACAAGATATGGGCTGGCAGCCTCTGGTAAGAGATGGAGAGACATCTGGAACTACAGGTAAAAATAAACGAATGGAAGCTGTAAGAATTCAAATAGTTAGAAAATGATGCATAGAACTGTCTATAACGACAGTTCTATATTTTTATCATGTTAACTTAATTTTAAATGGGATATAACCCAAAAATATGATAGAATATAATATGTAAATTCACTTATGATTTAGAAAAAATATAGTCGAGGTATAAAAATTATCTTATTTAAAGAGTGGAGGAAAAAATATGAATATATTAATAACTGGAGCAAAAGGCCAATTAGGCAGCCAAATAATGAATATAATAAAAGATGGCAAGTCAGAGCTTGGTGCAATACCCACACAGGTGGCAGAGGCCAAGGTTATTGGTATAGATATCAAGGATTTAGACCTTACTGACCTCAAAGCAGTTAGGCTTTATTTAAAGGAATTAAAGCCTGATGTGGTAATTAACCCAGCGGCGTTTACTAATGTAGATGCTTGTGAAACAAGTATAGATACAGCTTTTAAAGTAAATGCATTAGCGGCTAGAAATATGGCAATGGTTTGTGAAGAAATAGGAGCAAAACTCATACATATTTCCACCGATTATGTATTTAGCGGAGTTGGAACTGTTCCATTAAAAGAGCATGATATGACAGCACCCGTAAGTATATATGGTAAAACAAAACTTGCAGGAGAAAATTTTGTAAGAGAATTTTGCTCAAAATACTTTATAGTAAGAACTGCATGGCTTTATGGTTATAATGGTAAGAATTTTGTATATACTATAATGAACGCCGCTAAAGAAAAAGGTCATCTTACAGTAGTAGATGATCAAAGAGGAAACCCTACCAATGCAGAGGATTTAGCACACCACATTGTAAAACTAGCTGTAACTGAAGATTATGGAGTTTATCATTGTACTGGAGAAGGAGAATGTTCTTGGTATGATTTTGCCAAGGCTATAGTAGAATATTCAGGTATAAATTGCACTGTAGATCCAATTACCTCAGAACAATTAGTTAATAGAGCTGCTAAGAGACCAGCTTATTCATCTCTTGACAACATGATGTTAAGATGCACCGTAGGAAATGAAATGAGAGATTGGAAGGAAGCATTGAAAGAGTTTATAAATAAGATTAATGTGTAATTTATAAATAGTATTTATATTTAGAAAAGTAATCTCCGGTGATTTACATCGGAGATTTTATTAATAAATTTATTAATTAAGATTTATCTTTAGTTTTTTGTAAACAATTACTAATATGCTTTTTATCTTAGTATATGAATTTTTTGATGAAAATGCTAGTGATAAAGTAATCCCTTTTAGGCATTACTTTATTTTTTATGTATTATGTGTTAATATACAAAAGAATATTATATTAAGTTATAAAATAATGGGAGAAAATATTAATGTTTAAAATAAATCCAGATAAACAATTAAGTATAAAACAGAACATGCTATATAATAGTATAGGAAATTTTATTTATGGAATTTCTCAATGGCTACTAGTTGTAATTGTAACACGTTTGAAAGGGTATGAAGATGCTGGAGTATTATCACTGGCAATAGCAGTGGTTGCTGTATTATATACGATTTCACTTTATGGGATGAGAGTATTTCAAGCTACTGATGTATTATATTCATATTCAGATGGTGATTATATTACGTCAAGAATTATAACGGTTATTATTTCATTACCGTTGTGCGTAGCTTTTATTTTCATAAATGGATATAGTAATAATAAAGCTGCTGTAATTGGTGCGTTTATGCTATATAGATGCATTGAAGCATGTAGTGATGTATTTCACGGTATATTACAACGTAAAAAACGAATGGATTACATAGGAATTTCAGTAACTATAAGAGCTATATTAATACTAATAGCCTTTGTAGGCACACTTTCCGCTGGTGGTAGCTTGTGGTTAGCTTGTTTATCTATGGCGGTAGCAAGTGTTATAGTTCTATTATTCTTTGATATTCCAAGCACAAAGCATATATGTAAAACCACACCAACATTTTCTGTTAAAAAGCAAAAGTCGTTACTTTGGACATGTTTTCCTTTAATGTCTGCAGCTTTAGTATACAATGCGGTTTTAGCTACACCAAGATATTACCTAGAACGTATTGTAAGTGATGAAATACTGGGGGTTTTTTCTGCTTTATATGTACCAACACTATTCATAACTTCAATGGCTACTTATTTATTATCTCCCATTGCAGTAGAGTTTGGAGAATGTGTTAAAAATAATGATTACAAGAAGTTTATGAAATTATTTTATACATCTTCGGCTTTAATAATGGGTGTATCTATTATTGCTTCAGGTGGTGCTTATATTTTGGGAGATTTTGCACTGAAAATATTCTATGGAAAAGATATGAGCAATTATATAATTCAGTTTGTGGCACTTACTTTTATTAGTGGATTATATGCTTTAATTTTCTTAATGGGTAATATTTTTACCGTTTTAAGATGGCTTTATTTTATGTTAATAACACATATAATTGTTTTTGTTATATCTATAGCAATAACACCACAAATAATATCATCCTTTGAGCTATGGGGAGCAGTATTTGTAACGGGATTTATTGCAATCATATATTTAATAATAAATATTGGAGGAATTATTTACTTAAATAGGAAGAGCAAAAACGAAAAGCTTAATTAAATGATGTTTTTTTATCGTAAATTTTATAAAGTAATTTAAGTGAGGAGTTATCATGGAAACAAAGAAAGCTTCAATTATTATACCAATATATAATGCTGAAAAACACATTGCAAAATGTGTTGAAAGTGCTATTAATCAAACTTTTAATGATTATGAAATTATCTTACTGAATGATGGTTCTCAGGATTCCTCTCAAATGTTAATAGAAGAATTTCAACAGAATTATCCTGAAAAAATAAGAATATTCTATCATGATAACGTTGGTGTTGCTATTACAAGAAATAGAGGTATAGAATATTCATGTGGAGAATATCTATTTTTTATAGATAATGATGACTACATTCTACCTGATTATGTACAAAAATTCGTTGCAGAAGCTGAAAGAACTCAAGCTGATATGGTTATTGGTTGGCATAATCAGATTGAAAATGGAGGTAGTAAAGTTAAACTTCGAAAGTTACAAAATGAAGAGTGGTCGGCTTTTAGGTTTCTTACTCCATGGGCTAGAGTTTACAGAAAGTCATTTTTATTAGATAATAATATAAGATTTTTAAATACAAAAATGGGTGAAGAAATATATTGTTCAGTGCTCGCTGCGATAAAGGCGAAGAAAGTGTCTATATTACCTTATTCAGGTTATAATTGGATTGTAAATCCTGATTCAGTATCTCATACTCTGCAGAAAGGCTTTCAATCTAAAGCAAGTCCAATAAAAATGCTAAATAGTCTTTTTCAAAGTATTAACATAAATGAACTTAGCTTAGATAAAAAAGAAGAACTAGAATATTTCTATATAAAATATTGCATATGGTATATGTTAGACAGTGGAAGAGGCGTAGGAATTAAAGCAATGAAAGCTGAATATGATACTATATTTGGAAAGTTAAAAGAGCTATTTCCAAACTATAGAAAAAACAAGCTCCTAGGTGTTTTAACACCTAAGGGAGAAGTATTTTCTACTAGGTTTATAGTTTGGATAATAGTAATATTACAAGGTTTTGGATTGGATAAAACAATTTTTTGGTTATATTCACTAATATAAAATATTGTATAGTTTTTGAGGAGAAATAAAATGATTATTACAAGAGCACCATTTAGAGTAAGCTTCTGTGGTGGCGGAAGCGATCTTCCAAGTTTTTATCAACAATTTGATGGATGTGTTTTAAGCACAAGTATAAAAAAATATATGTATATTACTATTCATCCAGATTTTTATAAGGATTCAATAGTGCTTAAGTACTCACAAACTGAAATAGTAAAAAGTATTGAAGAAATAAAACATAAAATTTTTAAGCAGTGTTTATCAGATTTTAATTTAAGTGGAGTAGAGATTTCAAGTATGGCAGATGTTCCTGCAGGTACTGGACTTGGTTCTTCAAGTACATTTACAGTTGCATTACTTCATTTGCTATATACGTACCAAGGAAAGTTTGTTTCAAAGGAAACATTGGCCAAGGAAGCTTGTATGGTTGAAATAGATAAATTAGGTGAACCCATAGGGAAACAAGATCAATATGCAGCAGCCTATGGAGGCCTTAATTTTTATACATTTAACCGTGATGGCTCAGTAAAAGTAGAGCCTGTAATTATGAAAAATCAAAGTTATAAAGATCTTGAGCAAAATTTGTTAATGTTTTATACAGGAGATGTTCGTTCAGCATCAAAAATACTTGCAGAACAATCTTCAAATATGAAATTAAAAGATAAGGTTAAAAATCAATTAAAAATGTGTGAGTTGACAAAAACACTTAAAAAAGAACTTGAAAGTAATAATATCGATGCTATGGGTGATATTCTTAATGAAGGTTGGTTCTTAAAAAGAGAGCTTGCTTCAGGAATATCCAACCCTGTAATTGATGATATGTATACAACAGCTCGAGAAGCTGGTGCAAGTGGTGGTAAATTATTAGGTGCTGGTGGTGGAGGTTTTCTGCTTTTTTATGTAGATGAAAAGAATCAAAGTAACGTAAGAAAAGCATTAAGCCCACTTAGGGAAATGGATTTCCATTTTGATAATAGTGGTTCATCAATTATTTTTGTAGATAGAGATTCTAAATAAATATTGAAAGGAAGAAAATTATGAATATACTTGTAGCAGGTGGTGCTGGATTTATAGGAAGTCATCTTATTGATGCTTTATTAAGTGAAGAACATAGTATAATATGTGCAGACAATATGGTTTTAGGTAATACTGACAATATTGCTCATTTAAAAGAAAATAAAAACTTTGTTTTTATGAAATGTGATCTTTCAAAGCAAGAAAATACTGATTTTATTTTTAAAAAATACAATATAGATATGGTGTACCATCTTGCAGCAAATTCAGATATACAAAAAGGTGCATTACAACCTGATATTGATTTTTATGATACTTTTATGACAACACGTTGTATTTTAGAGAGCATGAGGAAATTTAATGTTAAAAAACTTTTCTTTGCATCTACTTCTGCTGTTTATGGAGAAATGTGCGATGTCAATTTGGAGGAAACTACAGGTGGAATTAAACCAGTTTCATATTATGGTGGAGCTAAGCTTGCTTCTGAAGCTATGATTTATTCATACTGCTCCATGAATGATTTAAAGGTTGTAATATTTAGATTCCCTAATGTTATAGGACCTAGGCTAACTCATGGTGTAATATATGATTTTGTAAAAAAACTTCGTAGTAATCCTAAAAAACTTCAGATTTTAGGCGATGGAACTCAGTGTAAGCCTTATTTACATGTATTTGATTTGGTTAACGGAATTATGATGTTTACAAGAGAAATAAAGCAAGGAGCTGAAGTGTATAATATTGGTGTAAAGTCTGCTACTACGGTTACAAGAATTGCAGAAATAGTAAGAGATAAAATGGGATTAAAAAATACTTCATTTGAATATACCGGAGGAGATAGAGGATGGAAGGGAGATGTGCCTAAATTTGAATATGACATCTCTAAAATTACGGACGCAGGGTGGAGGCCAACTATGTCATCAGATGAGGCGGTAGAAACCACAGTTGAAGAGGTACTGAAATGATAGCTGTTATTATGGCTGGAGGTAAGGGAACACGATTAAAAGATATTGCAGTTGATATACCTAAACCTATGGTGCCAGTGTGTAATAAGCCCGTTTTAGAACATCAGATTATAAATCTTAAAAAAAGTGGAATAACAGATATTATATTAATAATTGGTCATTTGGGAGAAAGAATTAAAGAGTATTTCAAAGACGGAAGAAAGTTGGATGTAAATATATCATATGTGATAGAAGAAACACCATTAGGTACAGCAGGAGCTTTGTACTATATAAAAGATAAAATAAAGGAAGATTTTTTTCTGATTTTTGGGGATTTAATGTTAGATGTGGACTGGAAGAGAATGAAGTGCTTCCATAAAGAAAAAGGAGCAGCTATAACCCTTTTATCCCACCCTAATTCCCACCCTTTTGATAGTGACTTAATCATAGCTGATAAAAACAATAAGGTTATTAATTGGGATTCAAAACATAATATTCGTGATTATTATTATAAAAATCTTGTAAATTCAGGAATATACATTATTTCACCTATAGCATTAAAGTATATCATTGAACCTAAGAAAATGGATTTTGAAAAGCATATAGTAATTCCTGCTATTAATGAATTAGGGGTATACTCTTATCGTTCTACGGAGTACGTAAAAGATATGGGAACTTTAGAAAGGTACGAAGCTGTAAGTTCTGACTACTCTAAAGGAGTAATTAAGAGAAAAAACCTTAAAAATCCACAAAAGTGTATTTTTTTAGATAGAGATGGAACATTAAATGAGCTTGATGGTTTTATTAATAATAATAATAAGATAAAACTAATAGAGGGAGTAGCTGATGCTATTAAGCTGATAAATGCTTCAGAGTACTTATGTATTATTATTACTAATCAACCTGTAATTGCTAGAGGTGAGTGTTCTTTTGAAGAACTTCAAGTAATACATAATAAAATCGAGACTATTCTAGGAAAAGCAGGAGCTTATGTGGATGATATTATATTTTGTCCTCATCACCCTCATAGTGGTTACAAAGGAGAAGTAAAAGAACTTAAAGTTAACTGTAATTGCAGGAAACCTAACATTGGAATGATTACTGATGCGGTAGATAGGTATAATATAAATCTTGAAGAATCATGGTTTATAGGTGATACCACAGTGGATATTCAAACAGGAATAAATGCTGGAACTAAAACTATTCTTCTATTAACAGGAGAAAAGGGGCAAGATGGTAAATACTCTGTAGTTCCAGATACTATAAAGTTAAATTTGTTAGATGCAGTTAAGCATATAATGGAGGTTTAAAAATGAATTTTTTAAATGATATTACAATTTACTTAGAGACCCTTACGAGAGTTATTAATAACTTAGATAAAAATGAGATTAATAGAACTATGCAAGCAATTTTAAAAAAGTATAATGAGCAAGCTACTATTTATATTTTTGGAAATGGAGGAAGTGCTGCTACTGCTTCGCATTTTGTGTGTGACTTTAATAAAGGTGCCTGCATGGATGCTAAGAATAAGTTTAGATTTATTTGTTTAAATGATAACACTCCAATAATTACAGCTATAGCCAATGATATATCTTATGATGATATATTTTCTTATCAGCTTCAAGGAGTATTATCAAAAAATGATATGGTAATTGCTATTTCTGGAAGTGGAAACTCAAAAAATATAATAAAAGCAGTTAAGTATGCAAAGGAAATTGGCTGTGAAGTAGTGGGGATTACTGGATATGATGGTGGTTTATTAAAGAAATATGCGGATTATAGTTTACATGTGGATATAAATGATATGCAGAAGGTTGAGGACGTACATATGGCTTTTGATCATATGATGATGCAAATCTTTTCTAAATATTTGCTTGAACAGGAGGCAAAATAGAGTGAGCATTAACCATAGAATAAGTATAATTGCTCCTGTATATAACGTTGGAAAATATCTTGACTGTTTTTTTGAAAATATGATAAAGCAAACTTATCAAAGCTTTAAGATATTTTGTGTATATGATGCCTCTACAGATAACTCTTTGGATATATTGAAAAAGTATGAGAAGCTATATCCAGATAAAGTAGAAGTAATTATAAGCCTTAAGAAAAATGGTCTTGGAGCAGCTAGGGATCTAGCTTTAGATAGTGGAAAAGTAAAAGGTGAATATGTGTTGTTTCTTGATCCTGACGATTATCCTGAAGTGAATTTTTTGGAAAAGATGATACATACTGCAGATAAAACAAAAGCAGATATAACTATCTGTGGATTTGATCGCTTTGACGATGAAACAGGTAAGGTTTACTGTATAGAAATGACTAAGAATAAGAGTAATTATATTACTGATATAACAGAATCGGATACTATTGCTTATGTAAATCCTGCTGTATGGAATAAGTTATATAGGTATAGTGTAATAGAAAATTCTAGATTTACAGAAATTAAGAGAGCTGAGGATTTAATATATCTTATGCGTATATTGCCTAAAGTTAAATCCGTAGCCTTTATAAATGAAGTATTATACCATTATAGAGTGCGTTATGACTCTTTAAGTAATACTATAAAAGAGAGAGATTATGATGAGTTTTTAGATACTATAAAAGTTGTTAAGTCTGAATATAATATAAACTATAAGAATTTTAACAGTTATATATCCCTTCTAGAACTTATGGTATTTATTCATGCAGGTGTTTCGTTCACATATAGATTAGCAGCATCCGATAAAAAATCTACTAACATGTATATAAGAAAAACAAAGGATTATTTGAATGAAAATTTTCCAGGTTGGAGTAAAAATAAGTATCTAAATATTAGTCATTGTATTAAGGGTGGGGTAAAAAAGATTGGACTTTGGGGTTGTCGTCTTTTGTATAAAATAAACATGTTCAAACTTTTTATAAGTTTTTACAACTTTATTATTTACCGTTTAAAGGTTGATATTAAATGGTGATAAGGCTAACCCCACATGTCTTTTTTTACTAGAGGGGAGAGATATTATGACACTGAAAAAAAGCTTGAGAATAACTTTAGGAATATTGATAATTATAGCAATTTCCTTAATTATAGAATGCTTTTTTATAAATTTTAAATATTGGACTTTGCCAAAATCAAAAAGGGGAATGACAGAGATATCTTTACAGGATCTGGAATTTAGTAACGCATCATACTCTAATGGCACTATAACTGTAAATGATAAAAATTCTTTTTTTAAGATTAAATCAAAGGGATATATTTCATATCTTACAGTTATATCGTATAATCCTAAGTTAAAAGGGTTTTACATGTATGTTGATGATAATAAGCATCACGTTAATCCTGCCAAAAGATTTGAAGTTAATATGAATTATAAATCATTTTCATCTATAGCTACAAATGGAAACATGGAAAATATTAAGTTTTATTTTGAGGCTGTTGATAATAAATACCCTATTGATGTTTCCTTTAATAAGATTTTCATTGATAATAGATTTTATCCTAATTTAATGAGAGCAGCTTTGATAGCTATTTGTCTTATATTAGTTGCATATATAGTTTTATACAGAAATATAGCATTTAAAAAATTGCATATCACCTTCCTTGTAATATGTATCTTATTTGGTACATATATTGCTATACTAAAACCATTTAAATTTTCTTGGGATGAGTCAGAGCATTTTATTAAGTCTTATTATTTATCTTATGGAAAGTTTGATTTAATAGAAAAACCTCCTATAAAGTTACCTAAGAACTTTGTAGATTTTATGGAAAATCCTGTTCCGCAAACTTTTAGAGAAAAAGTAGCTTATACAAAACAATTTTCTACAAAGGAATATCCTATAAAAGAATATGTGAATTCTACGGCCAAGAATTATACAAGTGTTACATATTTACCTTCAGCACTTGGAATATGGATTTCTAGAAGTTTATCTATTCCATTTATATATACTATGTTTTTTGGAAGAATATTTTCTCTTATAGCATATGCAGCATTATGTGCCTTTGCAATTAAAAATGCGAAAATAGGTAAAAGACTTATATTTATTATAGCCTTATTACCCACTAGTGTGTTACTTGGAGCATCCTATTCAGCAGATCCTTTAACCACAGCTTATGCATTACTTTGTACGGTTCAGTTTATAAATATGATATGTGCACCTGATAAATCAATAAATTATAAGAAGATGGGATTACTTACTATTTTAACAATTTTACTTATAGCTGCTAAACCAACCTACGCTCCGTTTGCTTTATTTCTGTTAGCTATACCAAAGACTAAATTTAAAGATGAAAAGCAAAGTAAGTTTTTTAAAGTAGGGGCATTTATATCTTGCGTAGTTGCATCTATATTTATAGTTATGTATACTTTAAGGTTTAAAGAACCTGCCTGGCCAATACCAGGAGTAAACCAAAAAGAACAAATTAGATTTATAATAGAAAATCCTTTTATTTATTTAATGAGATTTATTAAAGCTATTTTTGAAAATGCACTAATATATCTACAAGGATCTTCTATAGATTTAGCTTATAGTAAATCTATAGACTTATTTTGGCTTTTACTTATTTTTATACTAATATTAGTAATTACTTTGGTAGATTATGAGGAACAATGTATTAATTTAAAATGGCTTCAAAGGCTGACATTATTTTTAGTAGTATTTTGTAGCTGGGGACTTGTATATACTTCTTTATATCTCTCATTTACACCTGTTAGTGATTTAAGAGCAAATGGTGTACAACCACGCTACATTACGCCATTGTTATTGCCTTTAACACTATTATTTAAGAATAATAATATAAAATTTGAATCAAAACAAAAAGATTTCAAATTAAATAGACTAATAATAATTTCTATGATAATAGTACTTTTAGTAACCTCTCAGTTTCTGTTAATAAAACATAGTATGTAGTGCAAAATAAGTAAATATAATTAGATATAGTTATATTGAAAAATAATAAAAGGCGGGGATTCAAATGAAAAAACTCATTATTATTCCAGCATATAATGAAGAAGAATCTATAGTTAATGTAATAAAGGATATAGAAGAGGATGCTCCATATTACGATTATATAATAATAAATGACGGTTCTACTGATGCTACTAAAGATATATGCATTAGAGAAAATTTTAAATTTATAGATTTACCTATAAATTTAGGTATAGGTGGAGCGGTTCAAACTGGCTACAAGTATGCTTTAGAAAATGATTATGATTATGCAGTGCAGATAGATGGAGATGGCCAACATGACTGCAAGGATCTTGATAACTTGCTAAATCATCTTTTAGAAAACAATCTTAACATGGTTATAGGTTCTAGGTTTTTGAAAAAAGCAGGTTTTCAATCTACTTTAGCAAGAAGAATGGGTATAGTTTATTTTTCTAAGATAATAAAATACCTTACAGGAGTGACTGTTACAGATCCTACTTCAGGATATAGGATGTGCGATAAAAGTGTTATAAAGGTTTTTGCAAAGGATTATCCTACAGACTATCCAGAACCTGAATCTATAGTAAGTATAATAAAGCAAGGATATAAAATTGGGGAAACAGATGCCCATATGAAGGAAAGACAAGGAGGGGTTTCATCTATAAATGCTTTTAAAGCAGTTTATTATATGATTAAAGTTACTCTTGCTATACTAGTTTCTTCTTCAGTACATGGTAAAAGAAATAAGAAGAAGGTGATGGGATATGATGCTGAAATTTAGAGTTATTTTAGCCATAGTGGTGATTGTAGCATTTTATTATATGTTTAGGCTAATAATAAAGGGAATGCTGCAGCTTAGGTACTCTCTTTTATGGATGGTATTGGGAATAATATTACTTATATTAGCTTTATTTCCTTGGCTTTTAGATTATACATCTAAATTTATAGGGGTATTTAGCCCTACTAATGCTCTTTTCTTCTTTGGATTTGCTTTTACTCTTCCTGTTATATTTAGCCTCAGTATGGCTATATCAAAGCTATCGACAAAGATAAAAGATTTGGCTCAAGAATTAGCTCTATTAAATAATAGATTGAAGGAATTGGAAAAGAATGAGCAAAAATAATAAAAACAAAGATTATTGTAATATAATTTACAATAATCTTTGTTTTTTTACTTATTGTGTTAATTTAATACAAATATTTCATATAGTAAAATACTGTGATATAATAAAATTGGTTAACACAAATGGAGTTATTAAGGGGGTGGACAAATGAAAAATTATAAGAAGATATTTATTGTAATGTTCTTGCTAATGATTGTATTACCATTTAAGAAAGCTTATGCTGGAATAAATGATATGAATGTACAATATAGGGGTCATGTACAAGATGTAGGTTGGCAAAATTATGTTAATGGTGGAGAAGTTATAGGAAGTACAGGTTTTTCAAGAAGATTAGAATCTTTTAATCTACAATTAACTAATTTTCCACCAGGAGCGAAAATAAAATATCAGGCTCATGTAGCTGAAATTGGCTGGCAAAACTGGATGGAAAATGGACAACTTGCTGGAACTACAGGAAAGTCTTTAAGAATGGAAGCAATTAAAATAGTAGTAGAAGGTATGCCGTCAGGTTATCATGTTGAGTACCAAGCTCATGTTCAAGAGATAGGTTGGCAAAACTGGGTGAGAGATGGACAATTAGCTGGAACAACCGGTAGATCACTTCGAATGGAGGCTTTGAGAGTAAGATTAGTAAAGGATAATAGCCTTCAATTGGAAAGTGAAGGGCATTTTCAAGATTTAGGATGGATAATGCCTACATACAATGGAAACAGCTTAAGCTTTGATAATAAAAGTTTGAGAATGGAAGGTATTAAACTAAAAATTAATAATGCACCAGCAGGCATGTCTATTCAATACCAAGGACATAGTCAAGATATAGGCTGGCAAAATTGGGTGCAAAATGGTGAGTTAGCTGGAACTGTAGGTATGAGTTCTAAGCTTGAAGCTTTCAGGGTAAGGCTATTAAATGCACCAGCAGGATGGCACGTAAGATATAAATCTTATGTGGAAGGTATAGGCTGGGAAAAACAGTGGTCTGAAGATGGCATTCAAAGTGGTACTACTGGCCAGAATAAAAAAGTTTTTGCTGTTATTGTTGAGCTGTATTATGATAATACTCCTGGTAAAAACAATCTAGTTTATTCATTAAAGCCTTGGAACTATACCCTAGACAGATTTGCTTTTAGACAATTTGAAGGGGATAGAAATAAGTATCAAGGTACTGCTGCCAGCATACAAACTATAAGAGATTTTACTGAACCTAATAATCAAATAAGCAGTAGCAGGATTTTACAGCACTTAAAAATTAATAAGTTTAGAGAGCCTATTAGCGTAACTGAATTAAATGCATTTTTTGATAATATTACTGTTAAACCAGGCAATAAAAATGTGTTTAAAGGACAGGGACAAGCATTTATTGACGCAGCCAAAGCTGCTAACATAGATACACTATATTTAATTGCACATGCTATGTGGGAAACAGGATATGGTAATTCTACATTGGCACAAGGAATATATGTAGATAAGGTTCAAGGTAATCCAGTACCTCCAGCAACAGTATATAATTTCTTTGGCATTAATGCTTTTGATAGTAACGCAAACTTATATGGTGCTGAAGCTGCTTACAACTTAGGGTGGACAAGCCCTGAGGCAGCTATAAGAGAAGGTGCAAAATGGATCTCTAATAATTACATACACTGTGCTACTTCAACTAAAAAACAATATACAGTATATTATATGAAATGGAACAATTCAGGTTTCGTGGATTCTAGCCAAAATACTTTATGGCATCAATATGCTACAGATGTAAACTGGGCAAATGGAATCGCTTCATTAATGGACAGGCTACTTTACATATATAAAGGTGTTCCTTTAGAAGTGGAAATACCACAGTATAATTAATAAATTTTTAAGCAGAGTTAAAATATACTTTTAGCTCTGTTTTTTTATAGTGGTAACAGAAGGATTAGGGATTAGAATAATAAAACTTGAGTTAATCCTTAACGATTAAAGATATTTAAAGGGATATAAAATGATTTTTAAATCACTTTATATCCATTATTTAATATATAATACTTGTAATTACTTTTTCTGAGTTGGTTTTATATCTTCAAATATATATTTATAAATTTGCTCTTTAGTAGCTGCTTCATCATACTGAAGATACCATATTTTGTTTATTAAACCACCCTTTGAGTAACCGTCTAGAGGGAACCTTTCTTGTTCAATAGTAGACATACCTGAAGTAAATACATCAGTTCCTAGTTTAAGCATATCAGTGGAAGAAAAGCTAGTTGTTACATAAGGAGAAAGTTTATTTACAATGGATGGATATTGAGTTAAACCAGCATTCTTAATTTTATTAAAAAGCGCTTCTAATACAATTCTCTGCCTATCAGTTCTTTCAAAATCTCCGCCAGAAGTGGACCTAATTCTAGAATAAGCTAAAGCCTGCATTCCATCAACTTGTTGGGTACCTGAACCTGCTATGTGCCTTGGACTAACATGTCTAAGTGCAGATTGTTCGTCCACGCTAGCATTTACATATTTAACTTCATCGTCTCTTATTTTTAAGATAATACCACCCATAGCATCGATTATATCTTCCATATTACCAAAGTCCACTGTTACAAAATCTTTTATATTTAAACCAAAGTTTTGATTTAATGTTTTAATAGCAAGTTGAGGACCGCCAAAAGCATAGGCATGATTAATCTTATCTTTTCCATGTCCATCTATATTAACATAAGAATCTCTCATAATTGAGGTCATTTTAAGTTTTTTATGTTTTTTGTCCACAGTTAAAACTATTATGGAATCAGACCTTCCTCTATCCTTTTCACTTCTGCTATCAACACCATATAGTGCAATATTGATTATATTATCTTTGTCTGCAGTTTTGTCAAGAATATCTTTACCAATACCAAGATCTGAGTTAGATTGAGAAATTGGAGTTTTATCTACCTTTCCTAGGGTATTATATACATAAAACAATCCAAATCCTGATAGAAATAAGATTATAAAAAGTATAGTAATTAGTATAATCTTTAATTTTTTAGATTTCTTTTTTTCTTTCCGCATTCTTCTACTGTTATTCATATTTATTCATCTCACCTTCATTATTCATAAGCTAAATATAATTATACTAAATCTACATCCATAATTAAAGTTATTTAAAGATGCTGAAGTTATTATTCATTAGCGGTGAAAGAAAATATTATATAGAGGTGTAAGAAAATATTATATATAGGTGTAAGAAAATATGCAAGAGATTATAAAAAAGGCAAACCAAGGGGATAAAGCTGCTCAGGAAGAGATTATTAAAAAGTTTATGCCACTGATATACAAAGCAAGTCATAAGGTTTATATAGCTGGCTATGAGGAGGAAGATCTTATACAAATAGGAGCGGAGAGTATATTAAAAGCTGTGCAAAAGTTTGATTCTAATAAGAATACAAGTTTCACAGCTTATGTTAAAAATACTGTTGAAAATAATTACAAGTATTTGGTTAGAGGCAAGGTTAAGGAAAACTACGTTAAAAGTCTTAATGAATTACAGGAGGATGGTTTTGAATTAGAAGATCATATTCCTATGGATTTTAACCTGGAGAATTATGTAGTAAATAGTGAATTGAAGAAAAAGCTAAGAGAAGCCATAGAAAGTTTAACCCCTGAGGAAAAAGAGCTTTTGCATTATGCTTTCTATAAATACCACGGGGGTCTCACAGAATATGCTAAGGCAAAGAGCATGGATTATAATAAGGTTTACAAACTTAAAAATTCTTTAATTAATAAATTAAGGGAATATATAGTATAATAATATTAGTCCCTAACATAATTACCGAAGGGAATGATATTATATGAAAAAAGAGCAGCAAAAAAAGGGAGCCATGAGTTTCCCTAGGTTTGTCATTCTTTTAATAAAGAAGATTAATGATGATGATATATTTATGCTTTCATCTCAGCTTGCATATAGCTTAATCGTGGCATTTTTCCCCTTTCTTATATTTTTAATGACTTTAATAGGAAGAAGTTCTTTAAGCAGTGATTCTGTGTTATCTTATATTAATAGTGTATTACCAGATAGCGCTTATGAATTGGTTAAACATACAGTAATTGAAGTGTTAGAAGGAAAAGGGACTGCATTACTTCCTGCTTCTCTGCTATTTGCTGTTTGGAGTGCTTCCAGGGGAGTAGCTGCAGTGATTAGAGGGCTTAATAAGGCTTATAATGAAGATGAGAGAAGAGGGTTTTTTAAGCTTATAGTTATATCTATATTTTCTACTTTAGGTTTAGCTTTAATGATACTTGTGGCACTTTTTTTCTTTGTACTGGGAGATGTAATAAAAAAGATAATAATGCAATACCTGCCCTTTGATAATTTTGTGGTGGTACTTTGGCAGTTATTAAGGTTTACTCTTATTATATTGTTTATAACCTTAACCTTTGCTGCCCTGTATCATTTTGCTCCATCAAAAAGACTTGGATGGATGGAGGTTATGCCAGGAGCAGTGGTGGCTACTTTAGGGTGGTTAATAACTTCTTTAGGTTTTTCCTATTATGTGAATAATTTTGCTAATTATTCGCGGTTCTATGGAAGCCTAGGGGCTATAATCATATTACTCACTTGGCTTTACTTAAGCTCTATGATTGTTTTAATCGGTGGAGAGGTAAATGCTATATTGGCTAAGCATAATAAAGAAATATAATTTAACTGTAGATTGATTGAAAAAAATATCAACATAATGATAATACTTTATGAAGCTGACTGTTGAATAAATTTATTAAAGGTTACTTTAAAGGGAAAAGATCCTTCTAAAGTAACCTTTTTAATTAAATATATAGTCTTTCATCTGTTTTATAGTTTCTTCTTTATTAAAGGTTAAGTAATAAATGCCATTTATCATTTTCCCTTGGCAGAAGCCATCCTGAGGAAATCTCTTTTTGGTAAACTTTAAGTTTTCTACAGATAGAGTATCGTTACTTTTTAGACACTTCATTAAATATGGCTCTTTATCTTTCTGTCCTTCATAATCTCTCTTACTAGATTCCCATGTTCTACTATAATCTAAAGGGCTGAGAATACACAATTACAATGTAATGTTTCTATAAAGAACTTTCCACTTTTAATATTTTCTTCATAAGTATCTTCAATAAAATCTATTATAAATTATATTATACATTAATGTGTACTTAAGTACACATTAATGTATAATTATTAAATAAACAATATTTTTATTTAAAAATTTTGGTATAAAATGTCGGTTGAAACATATAATTTGATATATTAGTATAATCTTATAAAACTTCGTTTTTAATAGGATTTTAGTAAGAAAATCATTTTAATTTAAAAAAACATAAAAAGATAAGGTATTTTGGATTTTTATGCAGTAATCATCATATATCAAGTGTCTAAAAATGGACATGATGTTAATAAAATGATAGTATTTATTTATACGTAAATTTTTAAAAAGGGTGCAAATGTGTTTTAAGTTATAAAAAATTTGAGTTTTTAATCAAAGGAGGAGGTTAAATGAAGATATTTGCAAAGCATAGAAAATTTATTTTGGCAATTTATGACATAGTTTTTATAAATTGTAGTTTTCTAATGGCATTATTTTTTAGATTCTATACTGATATTCCTACACTATATATTGAACACTATAAAAGGGCATTTTTGCCTATAACAGCAGTATATTTATTAATATTTTATTTCTTTAACCTCTACAGCAGCCTGTGGAGTCTTGCAAGTATCGATGAGTTTATGATAGGAGGGGTTAGTAACCTTTTAGCTAATTCTATTATACTTATTGCAAGCTCTTTTTTTGATGATAGATTACCCTTTTCTGTAATAATATTAGCTGGTGTATTTATCATTATATTTACTTTAGGATTTAGAATGCTTTTTAGAATTTATAGAAGAGCAACCTTAATGTTTAGGAAAATAGACAAAAGTGGATTTAAAAGAGTACTAGTGGTAGGGGCTGGGATGGCTGGTCTCAGCATAGTAAAGGAAATATATACTCATCCCGAAATGAAATATGAAGCAATAGGATTTATCGATGATGATAAGAATAAGATTGGCAAAATAATAAGAAACATAAGAGTAATGGGAGATAGGAATTCCATTAAGGACATGGTAGATAGATATGCTATAGACCTTATAATTATAGCCATACCTTCATTACCTGTGAAGGAAAGAAAAGAGTTAGTAAAGTTATGTAACGAAACCAGATGTAAGACAAAGATAATTCCAGGAGTATATGAGCTTTTAGATAATACGGTTTCTTTAAGCAAAATGAGAAATGTAGATGTAAAAGATTTGTTAGGAAGAGAACCCATAAAGCTTGATAATAAAGGAATTTCAGATTATATTACTGGAAAGACAGTGCTGGTAACAGGAGGAGGGGGCTCTATAGGGTCAGAGCTGTGTAGGCAGATTGTTAATTATAAGCCAAAAGAACTTATTATATTAGATATATACGAAAACAATGCTTATGACCTACAAAATGAACTTATAAGAAAATACCCTAGTTTAAATTTAAAGGTACTAATAGCCTCTGTGAGAGATAAAAGAAGGTTGGAAAAGGTATTTGATGAATACAGACCTCATGTAGTATTTCATGCAGCAGCCCATAAACATGTGCCTCTTATGGAATTTAACCCAGAAGAAGCTATTAAAAACAATGTGATGGGAACCTTGAATACTGCAGAATGTGCAGATAAATATGGTGCAAATAGGTTTGTATTAATATCTACAGATAAAGCTGTAAACCCCACCAATGTAATGGGAGCGTCTAAAAGAATGTGTGAAATGGTAATACAAGCCATAGACGCAAAAAGTAAAACAGAGTTTGTAGCAGTAAGATTTGGAAATGTACTAGGAAGTAATGGTTCTGTAATTCCACTATTTAAAAAGCAAATAGAAGAGGGTGGACCAGTTACAGTAACCCACAAAGAAATTACAAGGTTCTTTATGCTAATTCCAGAAGCAGCACAGTTAGTACTTCAGGCAGGAGCTTTTGCTAAGGGTGGAGAAATATTCGTACTAGACATGGGAAGTCCAGTTAAAATATATGACTTGGCAGAGCATTTAATAAGGCTCTCAGGCTTTGAACCAAATGTGGATATAAAGATTGAAGTAACAGGTTTGAGACCAGGAGAAAAGCTTTATGAAGAGCTGCTTATGGATGAAGAAGGCCTTCAGAATACTGACCATGATAAGATATTTATAGGTAAGCCTGGCAATTTTGACTTAAGCGTTGTAAAGTCTCAGATTTTTGCAATTATGGATTTAATAAAATTTGGGAAAAATGATTTGTTAGTGAGAAAAATTCAAGAGGTTGTACCTACATATAAAACCACAGAAGGTAATGACATCACTAATAAGGAAATGACTGAAGAATTAAGTGTTTTTCAAGAAATTGTTATGAATAATAGTGGTAGTTAGAATAATTATAATTAGCATATAAATCTTTATTTTCTAAGAAAATTATTTTCATAAAGATTTAAATATGGCGTGGGAGTGTTGTTATGATCTATTTAAAAATTAAGAGGATTATTGATTTGATATTATCAATTTTTGGACTTATTATTTTATCTCCACTATTTCTTATATTAATTATAGCAATAAAACTGGACACTAAGGGGCCAGTGCTTTTTAAGCAGATGAGAGTTGGTAAGAACAAAACACATTTTAATATATTAAAGTTTAGAACTATGAGAATAGATACACCCAAAGATATGCCTACACACTTGCTTAAAAATCCTGAGCAATACATAACTTCAGTGGGAAAGTTCTTGAGAAAAACTAGTTTAGATGAACTACCACAAATAATAAACATTCTAATGGGGAATATGAGTATTATAGGTCCTCGTCCTGCTCTTTATAATC
This sequence comes from Clostridium amylolyticum, assembly GCF_900142075.1. Classification (GTDB taxonomy): domain Bacteria; phylum Bacillota; class Clostridia; order Clostridiales; family Clostridiaceae; genus Clostridium_AA; species Clostridium_AA amylolyticum. The sequence goes on along the minus strand of NZ_FQZO01000008.1, from coordinate 19,609 downwards.
AGTATGATTTAATAGGTGAAAGGGACAAGTATGGTGCTAATAATATAAAACCAGGACTTACAGGATGGGCACAAATAAATGGTAGGGATGAATTACCTATTGAAATTAAGGCGAAGCTGGATGGGGAATATGTAAAGAATATGTGTTTTTTATTTGATATTAAATGCTTCTTTGGAACTATTATTTCTGTAGTAAAGCATGACGGAGTTTTGGAAGGTGGAACTGGAAGTTTAAATGATCAAGTAAATGCTTTTAGCAAGGAGAAAATTTCAGGATGAAAAAAATATTGATAACAGGTGCTAATAGTTATATAGGTACTAGCTTGGAAAAGTGGTTACAGCAGTGGCCTTTAGACTATAAAGTGGACACTGTAGATATGATAGATGGGACATGGAAAGGAAAGGATTTTTCTGATTATGATGTGGTGTTTCATGTAGCTGGAATAGCTCATGTTTCAGCGGATCCTAAATTAGAGGATTTATATTATAAGGTTAATCGAGATCTCGCTGTAGAAACTGCTAAGAAAGCAAAGTCAGATGGAGTTAAGCAGTTTATTTTTATGAGTAGCATTATTGTTTATGGAGATAGTAGCCATATTAATCATAAAAGAGTTATAGATAAAAATACTATTCCAAAACCAAGTAATTTTTATGGGAAAAGTAAGTTGCAAGCTGAAGAAGGAATTCTTCCACTTCAAGATGATAGCTTTAATGTAGTTGTTATAAGACCTCCCATGATTTTTGGAAAAGATTCTAAAGGAAATTATACTAAGCTTGCTAAGATGGCTCAGAAGTTGCCCATATTTCCTGATGTTAAGAATGAAAGAAGTATGCTTCATATAGATAATCTTTGTGAGTTTATTAGATTGATGATTGATAATGAAGAAAGAGGTATGTTTTTTCCACAGAATAGAGAGTTTGTTGGAACTAGTGAGCTGGTGAAGCTTATAGCTGAAGCACATGAAAAGAGGCTAGTATTTACAAGAGTATTTAATCCAATGTTAAAATTAACGGGTAATTTTGTTGGTACGGTTAATAAGGCATTTGGAAATTTGGTTTATGAGAAAAGTATGAGTGAATATAAAGAAGAGTATAGAATTAGGAACTTAAGAGAATCGATAATTAAAACAGAAAGTTAGTGGAAATGGTGGATAAAAAATTGAAAAAACACATCCTGGTTATTACACAATATTTCTACCCTGAACAGTTTCGTATCAATGATATTTGTACAGAATGGGTGAAAAGAGGATACAAAGTAACGGTAGTTACAGGCATTCCAAACTACCCTCAAGGCAAATATTATGATGGGTATGGACTATTCAAGAAAAGAAAAGAAATCTATAACGGCATGGATATTATAAGAATTCCTCTCATTCCAAGAGGTAATAATGGAATTATGCTAGCACTTAATTATCTTTCATTCGTTGTGTCAGGGTTCTTATGGAAAGCCCTCACTAAGATTAAAGCTGATTATGTATTTATATTTGAAGTTTCTCCAATGACGCAGGCGCTTCCAGGTGTTTGGTATGCAAAGAAGAGGAAGATTCCTTGTTACCTGTATGTTACGGATTTGTGGCCTGAGAATGTTGAAATAGTTGCAGGAATTACTAACAAGAGAATCCTAAATTCTATTGGTGTCATGGTTGATTATATTTATAAACGATGCGATAGAATCTTTACATCATCCGAAAGCTTTATACAAGCAATTATAGATCGGGGAACAAAAAGAGAGAAGTTGGAATTCTGGCCCCAATACGCAGAAGATTACTACAAGCCGGTCGATAGAAATAATACAAACATCCCTGAGATTCCACAAGACGATATGTTCAATATTATCTTTGCCGGAAATATTGGATTTGCTCAAGGTTTGGATGTGCTTCCTGAAGCAGCAAAGATCCTTAAAGAGACTAATACAAAAGTAAGATTTAATATCGTTGGAGATGGACGATTTAAAGAAACACTTAAGTCCAATGTTGAAGAAAGTCAAGTTACAGACTACTTCAATTTTATTGATAAGCAACCAGCTACACGCATTCCAGAATTTATGGCTGTTAGTGATGCGACTTTAATAAGTTTATCTAAAAGCAAAGTTTTCTCAATAACACTTCCTGCAAAAACTCAATCATGTTTAGCTTGTGGAGTGCCAGTTATTGTTTCTGCTGATGGAGAAATTCAAGATGTAATTAATAAGGCTGATGCAGGCGTATGTAGTGATGCTGGTGATGCGAAAGGACTGGCTGATAACATTAAAAAGTTAGTTAGCATGTCGGTCGAGAAGCATAAAGATATGGCTCAAAATGCTGTGGAATATTATCAAAAGAACTTTGATAAGGAAACGCTACTTAATAGAATGGATAAATGCTTTTCAAATAACAATCGAAATGAAGGAGATAGGGAATATGTTTAAGGACAAAACATTATTGATTACAGGTGGGACAGGCTCTTTTGGAAATGCTGTTATGAAGAGATTCTTATATACAGGTGTAAAAGAAATACGTATTTTTTCTCGTGATGAAAAGAAACAGGATGATATGAGAAAACAATACAAAAACGATAAATTGAAATTCTATATAGGTGACGTTAGAGACTTGGCTAGCGTTAAGAATGCAATTCATGGAGTTGATTATGTCTTTCATGCAGCTGCACTTAAGCAAGTACCATCGTGTGAATTCTTTCCTCTTGAAGCTGTCAAGACGAATGTAATGGGCACAGACAATGTTCTTACTGGAGCAATTGAAATGGGTATTAAGAAGGTTATCTGTTTGTCGACTGATAAAGCAGCGTACCCGATTAACGCAATGGGAATATCAAAAGCCATGATGGAGAAAGTTTTCGTAGCAAAATCAAAAACAGTAGATCCAGAGAGAACATTAATCTGTGGTACTAGGTACGGAAATGTTATGGCCTCAAGAGGTTCAGTTATCCCACTATTTGTAGATCAAATTAGAAATGGACAACCTTTGACAGTAACAGATCCAAACATGACAAGATTTTTGATGAGTTTAGAAGAAGCGGTTGAACTTGTGGCGTTTGCATTTGAGAATGCTGAAGCAGGGGATATTATGGTTCAAAAAGCTCCTGCATCAACAATTGGAGATTTAGCTCAAGCTGTTAAAGAACTATTTAATGCTGATAATGAGATTAAAATTATCGGTACTCGTCACGGAGAGAAGTTATACGAAACGCTTTTAACGAAGGAAGAATATGTCGGCGCACAAGACATGGGCGGGTTCTATAGAGTTCCTGCTGATAAAAGAGATTTAAATTATGATAAATACTTTGTCGAAGGAAATGAAGAGCTTCAGCAAGTAGAAGATTATAACTCACACAATACAGAGAGGCTCAACGTTGAACAGATTAAGGAGAAACTTCTAAAGCTTGATTATATCCAGGAAGAGTTAAAAAACTGGGAGGGAAGATAATGAAGATTTTAGTCCTAGGCGGAACAGGCATGGCAGGTCATACTATTTCAATATATTTTAAGGAAGCTGGTTATGATGTAACTGCATTTAGTCGTAGCAAAGTAGATTATTGCAAGAACATAAATGGTAACATCACAGATTTTAAGAGCTTAAAGAACATTATCAATGAAGGTCAATATGATGCAATTATAAATGCAATAGGAATCTTAAATAAGGACGCAGAAGATAACAAATCAAATGCGGTTTTATTAAATAGTTATTTGCCTCATTTCTTAAGCAATTTAACTAAAGAGATGAAGACGAGAGTTATTCATATGAGTACGGACTGTGTTTTTTCTGGAAAGACTGGTGGTTACTCAGAGACATCATTCAGAGATGGAGAGACCTTTTATGATAAATCAAAAGCGTTAGGCGAACTAGAAAATAATAAAGACCTTACATTCAGGAATTCAATTATTGGTCCTGATATGAGTGAAAGGGGAATAGGTCTTTTTAATTGGTTCATGAAACAGGATGGCCAGATAAATGGTTTTGCTAAAGCCATATGGACGGGTGTAACCACATTAACCTTAGCAAAAGCAATGGAACAGGCATTAAAAGAAAACCTAACCGGCCTTTACAATCTGGTTAATAATGAAACTATTAGCAAGTATGAGTTGCTTAAACTCTTCAATAAATATATGAAAGATGATCAAATTGAGATTTTACCAAGCAATAAGCTTTTACTGGACAAATCTTTAGTTAATAACAGAAGAGATTTTTCTTTTGAAGTACCTAGTTATGAAGTTATGGTAGCAGAAATGAAAGAGTGGATTGATAATCACAAAGAACTATATCCACACTATTTCAAATAGGGGGAAAGTGTAATGAAGAAATTAAAATTAATGACAATAGTGGGTACTCGCCCTGAAATTATAAAGCTTTCTGAAGTTATAAAGAAAAGTGATAAATACTTTGAACATATATTGGTTCATACAGGTCAGAATTATGACTATGAGTTAAATCAAGTGTTCTTCGAGAATCTAGGCATTAGAGAACCTAACTTTTATCTTAATGTTGTAGGTGAAAATTTAGGTCAAACTATGGGAAATGTACTAGCTAAATCATATGAAATCATGGTTCAAGAACAACCAGATGCAGTACTTGTTCTTGGAGATACTAATTCATGCCTAAGTGTAATTTCTGCTAAGAGGCTTAAAATTCCGATTTTTCACATGGAAGCTGGGAACAGATGTTTTGATGAAAACCTTCCAGAAGAGATCAATAGAAGAATTGTTGATCATACAAGTGATGTGAATCTTTGCTATACAGAACATGCTAGAAATTATTTGAATTGGGAAGGTGTTCCTAAAGAAAGAACTTATGTAGTAGGTTCACCAATGGCGGAAGTATTAAAGGTGAGTAAAGAAAAAATCGATACAAGTAAAGTACTCGAGACATTAGAACTAGAAAAAGGAAAGTATATCTTATTATCAGCTCACCGTGAAGAAAACATAGATAATGAAGATAATTTTATGGCGTTAATGAATGCTGTGAATGCCATGGCTCAAAATTATGATCTTCCAGTTATCTATAGTACTCACCCGAGAAGTAAGAAGTTTATTGAACAAAGAGGATTTAAGTTTCATCCTAATGTGAGAAGCTTACAGCCATTTGGATTTGCTGATTACAATCATCTTCAGCAGAACTCATTCTGTGTTGTGTCTGATAGTGGTACAATTGCAGAAGAAGCTTCTTATTTTAAGTTTCCCGCTGTATCAGTAAGAACAAGTACAGAGAGACCAGAAGCATTGGATAAGGGGAATATGGTAATTGGCAGTATAACTACGGAGCAAGTTCTTCAAGCAGTAGATATGGCTGTGGAGATGAACGCTCAAGGAGATATTGGAGAAGACGTCCCGAATTATGTAGATGAAAATGTAAGCACTAAGGTTGTCAAATTGATTCAGAGCTATACAGGAATAGTGAATAAGATGGTGTGGAGGAAATAGTAATGCATCAATTTTAAAGTTGATAGAGAATAAAAAATTCTAAGGATGTTGATATATGAAGAATAATGGAGTAGTTCATAGAAACGAATTTTTACTTGAAAAAATCTTGATCGTGATGATGTCATGTGTTTTAATAGCAATTTTATTTATGATCCATTTAAATACTCATGATCAAGAATCGTCATTTCATCTTTTTACAATTAGTGGGATAGTTATTTTTGTTTGGATTATATTAACATGGCATCGTTTTGAGAAGAACTTTATAAACTTATATTCTTTTTTCATGGCCTTTTCAGTGCTTTTTTACTTAGGTCAACCTATAGCATTATTGTTAACTAATGAAAATACAAGATTGAAAGTTCATTCTATAGAAATGTATCCATATGCACTTTTAAACAAAACACTACTTTATGTTTTGGTTGCATACTTGTTGATTCATATAGGGGCAATATTATTTAAAAAGAAAATCGCTATATCTAAAAAGTTTTTTAAGGAAAATTATGACTATACAATGGCTATGAATATAGTAGGATTTTTTCTTTTAATTATTTCAACTATACCTACATTGATTTTGATTTCCAATAGTTTAAAGGCTGTATTAGAGCATGGATATATAGGGTTATTTATTGCATCGAACACTATAGCTGTTAATGGTGGATTGATAGGAATTACAGCCGGTTTTTTTATTCCAAGTTTATTTATTCTATTGATTGCAAATTCCCACAAGAAAAAAAAATGGTATATTTACTCAGGGATATTTTTTATTTATATAATAATTGTATTCATTCTCGGTAGACGAGGTGAAAATAGTATTTATTTACTTGGGTATATTCTAATATGGCATAATTTAATTAGCCCAATAACTGGAAAAAAGTTAGTTAAAATATTAATTTTTGGGTTTATTATGATTTTTATCTTAGCAATAATCTCTCAAGTAAGAGCATACTTGAACACGGGTAATATCATAGAAATAATATCTAATTTGATATTGAATTTAGATCTTCTAGAGTTTATCAGAGATATGTTTGGGGAATTTGGAATTACGCTCTTAGTTCCTGCGACCATAATTGATAAAGTTCCAAGTGCTATACCATTCTACAATGGGAAGAGTATCTTGAATTTTTTCCTGTTAATGATTCCTAATGTATTTTGGGATATTAATCCGGGTCTAATTGATGGAACTCTTGAAGGAATAGTAAGTCCATTTATAAGACAAGGGACCTTAGGAGGAGTAGGAGGATCATTTGTGGCTGAAATATATTATAACTTTGGATATTTTGGTTATGTTACCTTTCCACTTATAGGTGTTTTTTTACACAAGTTAAATAATATTTTGAGTCTGAAAACAAAAAAAATAAACAAACTGAACTTTTTCTTTTCAATTTATTTATTTACAGTTGTAATTTGGGTGATTCGAAGTGAAATGATGACAGTTGGAAAAGAAATACTGTATTTCGCTGTTTTCCCCATTGCTCTTATTAAATTAGTGAATAAATTAATTTCAAAGCGAAATGTGATGATACATGAAAATAAAGTGGGGACTGATCATGAAAATAGTGTTCTTAACAAGTAGTTACTATCCTTTTTTTTCAGCAATTGGAAAATGTGTATATAACCTTGTAAATGAATTAAAGAATGAAAATGAGATTATAGTTATTTCAAATATGACCACTATCAACTTAAGTAATGAAGTTTATTTTGAAGGGCAGAAAATTGTAAGGATAAGAACAAGCTCTATGATGAGTAGAGATAGAATCCTAGCACAAAACACGAATAATAAAATTGCTACTCTGATTAATAAAACTAGACTCTATTTGTTAAGAATAGCAGGATACTTAAGAATTATTATTTCAAAACATACTATAGAGAAACCTTTAGTTAAAGAGTACTTTGATGCATTATTAAGTGTTGATAATGTTGATCTTATTATCCCTACATGCTACCCATTTGAGGCAGTAGTGGCCGCACAAGAATATAAGGATAAGATTAATAGAAAGGTTCAGATAATTCCTTTTTTATTTGATAAATTTGCTGACAGTCCAACGCTTCACAGAAATCAATTGAACAAAAAAGCCAAGTATAAATACAACCTTTTGCTTGAAGAACAAATGATTAAGAGTTCAACTAAAGTACTTTATGTTGATTCTTGGTTACAAAAAATGAAAGAACATTTTTCTCAATATGATGAAAAGCTAATCCATGTAGAACATCCTTTAATTATCGATCATTTTTCTGGAATAGCTATTACTAATGAAGTGGCCAATGATGATTATATTGAGATTACTTATACAGGTGTTCTTGATAAGGCAGTTAGACCAGTATCAACTACTCTAAAAATTATTTCGAAAATAATCAAAAAAAACAATAAATTTAGATTTCATTTCTATGTATTAGGCAATGGTATAGATGAAGTTAATTACTACAACAAGGAGTATCCTGATAACATCATTAATCATGGTCAGGTAGAGAGCAATCTTGCATTATCAAAGATTAAACAGAGTGATATTTTACTTTCCATTGGCAATACCGATACCACATTGATACCAAGCAAAATATTCGAGTATATGTCATCTGGTAAGCCGATAATTCATTTTTATCACTCAGATGACGATAGAGTTATTTCAATGCTTAAAGATTATGAAATTGGATATTGTATAGATCAAAATAAAGAAATTATGGATTCAGAGATTTCAAGCTTGATAGAATTTTGTATTTCTAAAAAAACTCATAAGAAAACATTTGAAGAAGTACAAAAAATCTTTTACAAAGCTAATCCGAATTATATTTCAAATATCATTTTAAATGGACGAGGAAAAATAGATGAATAAGGTGTTTTCTATTTGTGAAGGAAGAAGGTGAAGAAATGGATGTTAGTGTTATAGTACCTTTTTACAATAATGTAAATTGGCTATATGATGCGATTAATAGTATAAATGAATCACCGCACTTATCATATGAAGTTATAATTGTAAATGATGGTTCTAATGAAATTATAGATAAAAGTAGATTCGTTAACAGTAATAATGCAATTAGAATAATAGAACAGCCAAATCAAGGACCGGGAAAAGCTAGAAACAATGGTATAGATTTAGCAGTGGGTGAGTATATAGCTTTTTTAGATTCTGATGATTTGTTTGTAAAAAATAAACTATCCAAGCAAATCCAATATATGAAAGATAATAACCTTCAATGGTGTCACAGTTCATACATCAAATTTTATGAAAATAAAAATGAGGAATTGGTCGATAACAGTTGCTATTCTGGAATGATTTTTCCCAAATGTCTTGCCTATAACCCAATAGCAACTCCAACTGTGATGGTAAAAAGGGTAGCACTTGAGAATCCAACAAAGCGGTTTTCAGAGACTATGAGATTTGGGCAAGATGGTTTCATGTGGAGTCAACTTGCAGCAAATTATTCTGTTGGAGTTATTTCTGAACCTTTATCACTTGTAAGAATGCGTGGGACGAATGCTACTTTAAAAGCTAGGAATCACCTATATGTTAAGTCGAACATGTACAATTATTTAAAGCAAAGTGATAAATATTATAATGGGAAGAAAATCCCAGCTATCATAAAAGCCATATTTGCTATTGCAGACTTTAACTACAAGATAATTGACTTAATCTATCGAAATTGGGAAAATGATACTAGTGTAGAAATTCTAGCAAGATTATTATACTCAACACAATATTTGGCCTTGAAATTTTATAAAATTAAGAAGTAGAATAGAATTAATTAAGAAGTAGAATAGAATTAATTTTGAAATGTACACTTATAAAACTAAAGAGAGGTAAAAAAATGAGTTTATATAATGCGTTACTAAACAGACAGGAAAAAGTTGCTGTCATTGGATTGGGTTATGTTGGAATGCCAATAGCGGTGGCTTTTGCTAAAAAAGTTGATGTAATAGGTTTTGATCTTAATACAAAGAAAATCGACCTATATAAATCTGGAATTGACCCAACAAATGAAGTAGGAGATGACGAGATTAAGAAAACTACTGTAGTTTTCACATCAGATGAAACCAAATTAAGAGAAGCTAAATTTCATATTATAGCTGTACCAACACCAATTAATTCAGATAAGACACCAGATCTTTCACCAGTAGAAGGTGCAAGCAGAATAGTTGGTCGTAATTTGACTAAAGGTTCTATTGTTGTTTATGAGTCAACAGTGTATCCAGGAGTAACTGAAGATATTTGTGTTCCGTTATTAGAGAAAGAGTCTGGGTTAAAGTGCGGTGTAGATTTCAAAATTGGATACTCGCCAGAAAGAATTAATCCAGGAGATAAAGTACACAGACTTGAGAATATCATTAAGATTGTATCTGGGATGGATCTAGAAAGTCTTGATGAAATTGCTAAAGTATATGAGTTAGTTATAGAAGCTGGTGTTCATAGAGCTGCATCTATTAAGGTAGCTGAAGCTGCTAAGGTAGTTGAGAATAGCCAACGCGATATAAATATCGCCTTTATGAATGAGCTTGCAATGGTGTTCGATCGTATGGGTATCGATACAAAGGAAGTCCTTGAGGCCATGAACACAAAGTGGAATGCGCTCAAATTTACCCCAGGACTTGTTGGGGGACATTGTATAGGAGTAGATCCTTATTATTTTGTTTATGAAGCCGAGAAGTTGGGATACCATAGCCAGATTATTTTATCAGGACGTAAAATTAATGATGGTATGGGTAAATTCGTTGCCGATGCAATTATCAAGAAACTTATTTTGGCAAATAAGGTAGTAAGACAGTCTAAAGTTGTAATACTAGGAATTACATTTAAAGAAAATACGCCGGATACAAGGAATTCTAAAGTGGTAGATATTATTGAAAGCCTTAGAGAATATGGTATAGAGCCATTAGTAATAGATCCAGTAGCTGATGTCATTGAGGCTAAACATGAATATGGTATTGATTTAAAAGATATCAGAGAAGTAAATGATGCTGATTGCCTTGTGTTAGCAGTAGCTCATGATTCTTTCAAACAGATGAGTTGGGATGAAATCGATTCTTTATATGGAGAGTTTGAGAATGGCGAGAAAGTTCTTATCGATGTTAAGAGCATTTTGAATCGAAATGAAATTGAAAAAAAGGGTTACAGTTATTGGAGATTATAACTCTGATTATAGGAACATTAAAAAGGCAATTACTCATTAAAGGTGTGAGGTTGTGAATTTGGAAAATAAAGCAATTCAATTTATTAAAAATTTTTTTTATACAATTTCTTCTAATTTAATATCGCTAATTATTTCAACCCTTGTAGTAATAGTAGTTCCTAAACTTGTTGGTGTAGAGGAATACGGATATTGGCAACTATATTTATTTTATTCATCATACGTAGGGTTTTTGCATTTCGGATGGAGTGATGGAATATACCTCAGATATGGAGGAGAAGAATATAGTGATCTAGATAAGAAAACTTTCTCATCTCAGTTCTATATGATGATGATATTTCAATTTTTTATTGCTGTAATTATAGTTATAGTAGCTATATTATTTGTTAATAACAATGATAGAGTGTTCATCTTTATTATGGTTGCGCTAAACGCGCTAATTGTCAATGTTTTATCTGTTCTGTTACTTACTCTTCAAGCTACTAACAGAATAAAGAACTACGCTCAGATTAATATTATAAGCAGAGTTTCATATATAATATTGATTTTAATGTTTTTATTTATTGGGGTAAGAGAATACAGAGTAATGATAGTAGCAGATCTAATGGGAAAAACTTTATCGCTAATATATGCAATATATGCATGTAAGGATATTGTTATTAATAAACTAAATACATTAAACCTTAGCTTTACTGAAACAATTGAAAATATTAGAGTAGGTATAAAATTAATGTTTGCTAATATTGCAAGTATGTTGATTATCGGAGTTGTAAGATTTGGAATTGAATATTCTTGGGATGTATCAACATTCGGGAAAATTTCCTTAACACTTAGTGTTTCAAACTTATTAATGCTATTTATAAATGCTACTGGAATTGTAATATTTCCTGTTTTAAGAAAATTAAGTGTCGAAGCTTTGCCTCAACTTTATCTAGTTGTTAGAGATATATTGATGGTTATACTTTTTGGTATTCTAGTGTTGTACTTCCCTATGAATGCTCTTCTCACAAGATGGTTACCTAATTATGCTGATAGTTTGGCATTTATGGCTTTGCTATTTCCTATAAGTCTATATGAAGGGAAAATGGGATTATTAATTAATACCTACCTTAAAACGCTTAGAAAAGAAAGATTCATCATGAGAGTAAATATGATTGTTTTACTGTTAAGTGGTATTTCAACAATATTTACAACAGTAATCTTTAGAAACTTAAATGCAGCGGTGTTATCGATTTTAATTGCAATATCAATTAGAAGTATATTAGCGGAGAAGTACCTTGCTGAAGTTTTGAAAATCAACGTAATAAAAGATATAATATACGAAACAACCTTAACGGTATTATTTGTATTGATTGGTTGGAATATTAATTCGATTGCAGGATTTGCTTTATATTTATTCGCTGTAATTTCTTATGTCTTTTTGAAAAGAAAAGGATTAAAAGATTCATTTAATAAAATGAAAATGTATATGGAGAGCTAAGTAAGGGCAATTCTAATGTGTCCTTCGAATTACCGATTAGGTGTTGTAGATTGTCAAGCAAATTGGGTTCTTTCCAAAGTTAGTTGAAAAGGAGATTTTTATATGTCACAATTAAACTCTAAAACTAATAATTAAAAGGAATATTAATAACTATGGATGAATTTATTAAGCTACTTGATAATAATTTAGAATACATTCGTCATGAAATAATTGATAACACAATATACATTGAAGTAATTTCTAATCCACAAATTGTTAAATGTACATATTTCGGTGAAAGTACAAATAAAGTTCACTCTTATTATAAAAAAAGTTCTCAAGATCTGCCAATACAAGGTAGTAAAGTTATTAATATAAATAATAGAAAGATATTTTTCAATAACTCAGACTGTTCCAAAAACACATTTGCAGAAACATTTGAGTTTCTATCTCCAAATGCAAAGAAAAGTACTAGACTAGTTAACGAAATAATTAACATATCCATGAATGTAAGTTCACCGGCTGCAGAACAAATTATTAAAAATAGGATTGCAAATGTAGGTAAAAGTACAATTTGTAATCTTTTAAAAAAATGAAAATGAAATAATTGATAAAGTAGCTGTTACTAAAGTCTGTATAGATGATTTTGCTATGAAAAAGCGTCATATATACGGAACAGTTATGATTGATACAGAAACAAAAAAGATAATTAATCTTCTTGATTCTAGAGACTTAGATGATGTTGTAAAATGGCTGAAGACCTATCTTAATTTAAAAATAGTTTCTAGGGATCGCTCTTTGACATATGCTGCAGCTATAAGAAAAGCTCATTCTAATGCAATTCAGTGTCATTTGTTAAAGAATTTAACGGATTATTGTAAAAACTATATTACTAAGAAAATGAAGTTTAAAATAAAGATTAAGCAAGCATTATGTAACAATGGTGAAAAGACTAGCAATAATAATATAGGCAATAGAAAAAGTACTAGAATAAAGGAAGCTCAGCATTTAAATTCACTAGGATTAACTGAAAGAGAAATAAGCCTTCAATTAAAGATGGACATACGGACTGTAAAAAATATCTTAATCTGGATACAGACAAACTATCAAAAGATGCTCCACAAAAGAATCATGAAGAAGTAGTTAGTAAAAAAGAAAAAAATATAAATATAGTGCGCAACTTAAAAGAGCAAGGCTACGGAATTAGACATATTACCAGAGTAACAGGATTGTCAAGACAAAAAGTAAGAAGATATTTAACCCCTAATATAGCTGCAATCCATGGATCATATGGTGTGTCTAGAAACTGTGCGTTAGAACCTTTTCACAGCATAGTAGATGAGTTAATAATTAGAGGGCAAACGTTTAAAGAAGTAGAAGAGTAAGAAATAAGGGTTATTCTGGTTCTGAATCAGCAATACGTATGTATACAACAAAAAAGGGAAGATTAATTCAAGAATTAATAGAACAAGATATGGATAAATATGAATTACTAGATCGTAGACATCTTACTTGCTTTAAAGGACACAAAGCAATATAATTGTTATTGGCGTAGCTAAACATTGAAAATATTAATTTTTTTGGTCAGCTGAAGCCATACATACATTTAAAATTGGCATATTTATATAGCTTAAAAGAACATGTAAAAATATAAGGAGAAATTTTATGGAAGATATAACTCTTAAAGAAATAATTAAAATTCTAGTTAAAAGAAAAGCTTTGATTAGAAATACAGTTATTATTTTTGCTGTTATGGGTTTAGCTTTTAGCCTGCTTATAAAAAAGCCAACTTATAGTGCTACAGCTACAATAATGATGCAATCTGCTCAGAATCAAAATACCTATTCTACTGCTATTAAAAGTGATGCAATACTTAATGAGGTTGTAAAAAGCTTACCTTTTAGTATAAGTGTTGCAGAAATTAAAGATTCATTGACAGTTACGTCAAAGCAAGGCACACAGACTATGGAGATTGTAGTAAAAAATAAAGATAGAGAAAAAGCTATGAAAATAGCTAATCAAGTTAGTGAAACCTTTGTGGAAAAAATAAGTGATGTAATGAAAGCAAAACAAAATGTTTCCATATTAAGCCCAGCTGTAATGCCTAATTCGGTTTTTGTAAAAAATGTAATATCAAAAACAATTATATTTGCTATTCTTGGGTTAATGTTTAGCATTATGTTTATATTTTTATTAGAATATTTAGATAATTCCTTCAAGACTCAAGCACAATTGGAACAGGTTTTAGAGTTGCCAGTTCTAGGGGTTATACCCTTTTATGAGTATCTTACACAAAAGGGGGTAATAATCAATGAAGAAAATAAACTTTAATAAACTAATGAAACAATCTAAAGATAGTTTATCTAATTTTAAGTCATTGATATTACCAAATAATAAGATTCAAATTGATCCAAGGATTTCTTTTCTAGAATCCTTTAAAACACTCAGAACCAATGTACAATTGTCTGATGTTGATAAGCAGCTAAAAACCATTGCTATAACCTCTAGTGAGCCACTAGAAGGTAAAGCTACCGTTATTAAGCAGCTTGCTAATGCTATGTCTCTATCTGGCAGCAAAGTTCTTATTTTAGATTGTGATTTAAGAAAGCCAAAGTTACATAAAGTTTTTGGATTGGATAATAATATTGGTTTTACCAATGTATTATTAGATAATTTAGAATTAAATGAAGTCTATAATACAGTGAATGGAATGGACAATCTAAAGGTTATTACCAGCGGACCTGTTCATCAAGATCCTTTTATACTATTAAATTCAAATGAAGCCAGAAGTTTAATCAATTCTTTAAAGGATAAATTTGATATTATACTAATAAATACCCCACCTGTTGGCGTAGTTACAGATGCTGAAGTTTTATCCACTTATGTGGATGGAATTATATTAGTTGTGTCCTATGGGGAAACTAAAGTAGATACAGCTATTAAATGCAAAAGCCTTCTTAAAAAGGTGAATGCTCCAATATTAGGAGTTGTTTTTAATAAGGTTCCTTCAGAAGATATAAAGTATGACTCATATTATTTTGGACAAGAATAATTATAGGGGTAAACCCATACAAAGAGGTTGATTATAAATTGGGTAAAGTTGAGAACGGAGAAGTTATTCTTATAAGGTGTGTTATTAGTGGTGAAAAAGAATCCTATTATAAAGCCAAGGATTACCAAGGTAAGAAATACTTAATTGAAAAGAATAAAGATTTTAAAAAAGTCTCTGTAGGCGATGATAGAGCGTTTTATGCCTATAAAAAAGAAATGGGAAAGCTAATAAAAACCACTACATTATTTCCTGTATCCCATGAGGAATATATAAAACATAATAACACTGGAATTTCAGGAAAGACTTTAGAAGAATTAGGAATTACCTTAGATAATTTACATGAATAAGCTTCATGTGTAATCCAAAGATAAAATAACCTTTACAAATTATATATATTGACAAGCACAACCCAATATAGTACCTTTATAGTAGTGTTCAGTGATTGAACGCTACTATTTTTTTAAGAAGGTGATATTTTGATTTTAGATTTATTAAAGCTCATTAATGATAATAAAGATTTAAGCCAAAGAAAAATATCAGAAAGTTTAAATATATCCTTAGGAAAAGCTAATTCTCTTATAAAAGAATTAAAAGAAAAGGGATATATTTCTATATATTCAGAAAAAAATAATACGAGATATGAATTAACAGAAGACGGTTTATATGAACTTGAACAATTATTAAAAGAACAAAAGGAAAAAAGATTAAACTTACATAAAGATGAAAATAAAACCGTAAAGGAAGCAGTGATACTAGCTGCAGGTTACAATAAGCATTTTAATGAACCGCCAGGATTTTTAAAGGTAGAAGAATTTATAATACTAGAAAGAATAGTAAACCAACTAAAAAGTAATGATATAGAAAAGATAGTTATTGTAACAGGACACCAAGAGGAGTATTATAAAAAATTTGCTAAAGATCATGATGACATTTATTGTGTAACCAATGAAGATTATAAGTGGACGGGCACTATGTATTCCTTAGCTTTAGCTAAAAAATATATAACAGATGATTTTATCTTAATTGAAAGTGATCTGATTTTTGAAGACAGAGTTATAGAAAAACTTATAAACAATGAAAATAGAGACTCCATAGTTCTAGCCACAGAAAGCGGTTCTGGAGATGAAGCCTTTGTTGAGATAAGAGATGGATATTTATATAAGATGTCTAAAGACATCCACCAATTTAATAGAATTGACGGTGAAATGATAGGAGTAAGTAAAATCTCTTATAAGTTATTTCAACTTATGTTAAAGGAATTTTCTAATAATGAAAATCCATACATGAATTATGAGTACGCTATGTTAGATGTAGCAAGAAATTATAATGTGGGATATCTAAAGATAAATGATCTCATCTGGGGAGAAATAGATGATAATGAACAGTATGAGAGGGTTATAAAATATATATATCCAATAATCAAAAGAAAAGAAATCCATTATAAGAGAGATAAAATAAAAAGAGAAATAATAAACGGATTAAAGGTATCAGAAGATAGCATAAAAGAAGTGATTCAGATTGGTGGAATGACTAATAAAAACTATAGGGTATTAGTTGATCATAAGGAATATATATTAAGAATTGCTGGAACTGGTACTGAAGAGATGATAGATAGACACAAAGAGATGATTAACTCTAAATTAGCTGCAACCTATGGAGTAGATGCGGATATAGTTTATTTTAATGAAAATACAGGGGTTAAAATATCAAGAATGGTAGAAGGTGCGGAAACACTAAATCCAGAAACAGCTAAAAGAAAGAAGAATATAGATAAAGTAGCTCATATTCTTAAAAAGCTACATGATAGCGATATGGGTATGGAAAATGAATTTGACGTATTTTCAAAAATTGAAAAATATGAGCAGTTAGCCAATAAAGCAAAGGGAAAGTTATATGATAATTATCCTAAGGTTAAAAAAGAGGTAATGCAGTTAAAGGAAAAGCTTAATGATTTTGGATTAAATATGGTTCCGTCACACAATGATACTGTAGCAGAGAACTTTATAAAAGATCTAAATGGTAAAATATATCTTATAGATTGGGAGTATAGCGGCTTAAATGATAATATGTGGGATTTATCGGCCTATGTCCTTGAAAATAACTTGTCAGAGGAACAAGAAGAACTTCTACAAAAGATATATTTAGGAAGAGAATCAAATAAGAACGAAAAAGTAAGAGTAATTATTCACAAGATTTGTCAAGACTTTTTATGGAGCATATGGACAGTAATAAAGGAAGCACAAGGAGAGGATTTTGGTACTTACGGTATTAATAGATATGAAAGATGTATAAGAAATTTAGAGTTATTAAAAAGTATGTTAATTAGCCAATAGCAAATAGGAGAGAGGGTAAGATTTTGGGTAAAAAAGGGAATGTCTTTGGGCTATTATCAGGTTTAACCTGGGCGATATATACAATAGTATTGTATACGGTATTAAATTTATATGCTAATGCAAAAGGAGATTTACTAAGTACAAAAGGAATAATGCTAATTTTAATTACAACAGTATTAATTTCCTTAGCGGATTTGTTTTTTAATGTGGTATTTGAAATGTTTGTACTGAAAAAGAATAATTTAATAACTGAATTTAAAAATGTGTTTTTCTCAAAAAAAGGATTTGGAATAATTCCAGCAGCCATATTAGCAGGACCCCTAGGTTTAATACCCTACGCTATTGTCAGTGCCATATCAGCACCTGTGGCAGGAGCTTTTTCAGCTTTATATCCTGTAGTTGGCGCAGCAGCATCGTTTTTAGTATTTAAAGAGAGATTATCAAAATTAAAGATAATTGGCGGCATAATTTCAATTATAGGAGTTATTGCTACCTATCAATTAGAAACCGTTAGTTTAGTTGTTTATATAATAGCATTGATACCTGCCTTTGGCTGGGGGTTAGAGGCTATATTTGGTTATAAGTTGATAAAGGATGATGTAAACCCCATTGTAACCATTACAATAAGGCACCTTTATTCAATTTTTATCTTAGGAAGCTGCTTGATAATATTTTTAATTTTTAGCGGAGAATATTCATATATAATGGAATTTTACAGTGGAATTCAATTTTCACAAATGTTTGCAGCTATAAATAAATCATTCACCTGGCCTGTTTTTGCCATAGGTTCCTTTGTAGGCGGTGGATCATATATTTTGTGGTATGTTTCTATGAAATATATAAGTGTAGCACCAGCCATGATTTTAAATATTTCTTATGTACTATGGATACCTTTAATACTACTGCTGCCACCTTTTTCACAACAGATTTCTTTTAATGTTTTATTAGGCTGTCTTATAGTATTTACTGGTACAAGTTTGGTTATTATTGGAGATAATATAAAATCTAGAGGTTGTCAGGAAGTTAGCGATTTATAGAAGGAGGAAAAGTATGAGAGCAATATTACTAGCAGCAGGAATGGGGACACGATTGCGGCCCATAACTTTAAATACTCCAAAATCCCTAATAATAGTTAATAAAAAACCATTACTAGAGAGGCAGATAGAGTATCTAAAAGAAGTTGGAGTTGAAGAGATAATAGTTTTAACTGGGTATCTATCAGAAAAGTTTCAATACCTGAAAGAAAAGTATGGAGTAAGGCTTGTTTATAATGATAAATATGATGTTTATAATAATATATATAGCATGTATTTAGTAAAAGATTTTTTAGAAAATTCTTATGTAATAGATGCGGATGTA
This sequence comes from Clostridium amylolyticum, assembly GCF_900142075.1. Classification (GTDB taxonomy): domain Bacteria; phylum Bacillota; class Clostridia; order Clostridiales; family Clostridiaceae; genus Clostridium_AA; species Clostridium_AA amylolyticum. The sequence continues at coordinate 876 of NZ_FQZO01000008.1, read as the reverse complement.
TATATAAACCAAAACTTTTTTGTTAGAGATATATGTAAATCAACCTATTTCACAGCATATAAGAAAGCTTTTAAAGATGAATGGAAACTAAATTTTAATGATTCTTTAAGAGTTAAGGATATAGAGGTATGTAGTGGAGAAGGTTATATACTAAGCGGTGTATCCTATTGGAATGAAAAGGATGCAACTATAATAGTAGATGAACTTGAAAAAGTAATGGATAGTGGAGACTTTCAAAATTTATATTGGGATGATATAGTTAGAAAAAATATCTATAAGTTAGAGGTTTATATAAAAAAAATTAATGAAGATAGTATTTATGAGATAGATAATTTAGATGAATTAGAATATATTAAAAGTAAAGTGGAAAGTTAATATGAATAATTAGATGTAAAAAAGACTATTTTTAAAAAGTTAAAAGCTTACAAAATGTAGGCTTTTATTTTTTAAGATAATTTTTAAGGTAATCTTAAGATAAAGAAATTACTCTCTGAGATTTAAAAACGTATATAATAAATGTAGACATGAATAATATGTTAACTGCTGTTGATTTACAATGAAAATTGACCCCCTTTTTACAACGAAAATTGACCCCCTCACTTTAAAATTATAACCTTGTATGGTAACAAAACACATCATACAAGGGAGGCATAAAGTGAAGGTGAAGGATTTGAGAGATTGGTATACAGTAAAGAACATGCATAATAAGGGGGTTCCGATAAAACAAATAGCCAGGGAACTGGGAATAGCCAGAAATACAGTTAAGAAATTGATTAAGCAGGAGGAGGAACCGAGGTATTCAAGAAAAGTAACTTATACAAAGATTGATGCTTATAAAGATAAAATAAGAGTTTGGTATTTGGAAAGAGATTATGA
>NZ_FQZO01000007.1 GCF_900142075.1 Clostridium amylolyticum | reverse complement strand
ACGAAAGTAGTATATTCTCTTGAATTACAAAATCGGACACGTTGAACAGGGAATTAAACAAGAATTATAGATTTTTATAGATTTTTGGCAACGGTAATTAAAAATGAACAATGATAAATTTAATGAGATTTATACTGATAGATTACTTCTAAGAAGATTTAAGGATGATGATTTTGAAAGCTATTATGACATTTTAAAGCAGGAAGAAGTTAGTATGTGGCTTGGAAATGGAAAAAGAAAAAGTCCGGAAGATGTTAAACGTGTCATGAAATACTTTGAAAGACATTGGGCTCTAAATGATTATGGAGTTTGGGCTGTAATAAATAGAGAGACTAATGAACTTATAGGCCAGTGTGGATTTAATATTCTTGAAGATACTAAAGAAACAGAACTTTTATATGCTTTTGACAGTAAGTTTTGGGGAAAGGGTTATGCTACTGAAGCTTCCATGGCCGCAATTAAATTTTTTTCTGAAAACTTTAAGCTAAATCCTATAGTTGCATTAGCTTACCCAAACAATGATAGATCAAGTAATGTTATTAAGAAAATCGGGTTTGAATATAAAGGTATGGCAAAGCATTTTGGTGTAGAACTATTATATTATGAATTAAATTTAGAAAAATTATCGTTTTAATATATAAATGTGAATATGAGGAATGTATAATAAAAAGGCAAGAAGCAATTGAAATATTAAAGCGCAAATATCGAATTAATAGATATGAACTATAAATATTTTAGGCATTTGTATTTTTTAAATATGAGGTAAATGAATATGATATATACATATGAAGATAAACGTAATAAAGAGTTGAGAGTTGATTGTAAAAATTGTTTTGGATTATGCTGTGTAGCCTTGTACTTTTCAGCTTCGGAAGGGTTTCCCACCAATAAAGATGCTGGCAAGCCTTGCATAAACCTGCAATCAGACTTTACTTGCTCTGTTCACAAAAGTCTTAGGAAAAAGGGTCTTAAGGGTTGCACGGCCTATGACTGTTTTGGTGCTGGGCAAAAGGTAGCTCAAGTTACTTTTCGCGGACGAGATTGGCGACAAGCTCCTGAATCTGCTGATGAGATGTTTCAAGCTTTCTTGATTATGAGACAGCTTCATGAAATGCTATGGTACCTTTCTGAAGCATTTATTCTTCAAACTGATCAGGGTATTAAGGAGGAGATAAGGTTGTTTATAGAGGACACTGAGAGCCTTACCCTTCTTGAAGTTAATTCCTTATTAGCTCTAGATGTTGCAGAGCATAGAAATAAGGTTAACAGTCTGCTTAAAAGCACCAGTGAGCTAGTACGTAGTAAAGCTGAAGGTGGAAGAAACCATAATTCAAGAAGCAGGAATATAAATTCTCGGAAGTCAGATTATTTTGGGGCAGACTTAAGAAAAACTAATTTGAGAGGTGCAGACTTAAGAGGAGCATGTCTTATTGCAGCAAATCTTAGAGCTGTTGATTTAAGCTTTGCGGACCTTATTGGGGCCGATTTAAGAGATGCGGATCTTAGCGGAGCTAATCTTACAAATAGCATATTCCTTACTCAAGCCCAGATAAATACAGCTAAAGGAGATTCTCAAACAAAGCTTCCTATGATGATAGTTCGCCCAGATTATTGGTCAAAGTAATTAACTCATAAATTACACATAAATTTGATAAACATTAAATGCTTTGTGGAAATAAACATTATCATATGTGATTAAATGATAATGTTTATTTTGATCTTATTATAATAATTAGTATATAAATATTATCATTATAGGTATAAATGATAATTATTGATCTAAAATGATAATAATGATTTTAAGGAGATGATGCCGTGAAATTTTTTGAAAATAATAAGTTGAACTATATAGTTTTACCTATGAATTTAGTAAGGATGTTAACTGCTATAAATAAATATAAAGGAAAACAAGAGTTATATAAGAGACAGTCACCTCAAATGCTTAATAAATTAAAAGAGATTGTAGTAATACAAAGTGCTGAATCATCAGGGGTTTTGATAAATTAAAGTCTCAAGGAAAGATAGAAGTTGTAGGTAAGGGCAGAAATTCCAAGTGGAAGAAAAAGTTTTAGAATGCAAATTTGGGATGTGCATAATCTTGTCCTTCTGCCCACAATAAGTTATAACTCATATGGCTGCTAGTAGCATGTCCTTAAGTTCCATTAAGTTAGAGATCTCATAAGTTGGTTTTATTCCTGTTTCATTTGCAGATTTACAAGGGTTAAACCAACAGGTATCAATGCTAAAGTTTATTCCTCCTTGTATATCAGAGGTTAAGCTATCACCTACCATTAACACCTTACTCTTGTCCTTATAATTTAAATTGTTTAATGCGTACTCAAATATTTTGGGGCTTGGTTTTGATACCTTTACCTCTTCCGAGATTACTATGTCCTCAAAATATTTTGCAATAATTGATTTTCTTATCCTTTTATCTTGAACCTTTGTAAGGCCGTTGGTAATGATACTAAGCCTGTAATCTTTATAAAGGCTCTCCACAAGGCTGATGCTATCATCATATAAAAAGGATGCATTGGATAAATGTTTCATATAGGAGTGTGCAAATTTCACTTCATCAAAGTCAACCTTTAGGCTGCGGGATAATCTTTTAAATCTTTCTACCTTCAATTTTTCCTGGGTAATAAGTCCATTTTCGAAATCTTTCCATATAGCTGAATTTATATCTTGGTATATTTTTAAATGGTATTTTTCATAGTAATCTATATGAAATTCAACCATGGTATTTTTAAGAGCTTCTCTTTCAGACTTTTTAAAATCAAATAGAGTCTCGTCTGCATCAAATATTATCACTTGGTATTTCATAAGAATCCTCCTAAAATAGTTATTCTACTAGTTATATAATACAATTTTTTAATCCTTATAGGTAATAATTTATCAATATTCACTGGATTATTTATCTACAAGTTATGTATAATAGAGTATAGAAACTAACTAATATTTGTTATTATATTGTGAGTTAGACTTTTACTTAACTGATATATAAGCAGTAAATTTGTAAAAAAGAGAAGGAGAGTAATTATGCTTGAATACAAATTTGATACACAGTTATTAATTGAAGGAGAAAATCTTTCAGAAGATGACATAAATGATTATATTACAAAGAACATTGAAGGTGATTGTTTACTTGCAGTGGGAGATGATGAACTTATAAAAATACATTTTCACACAAATACCCCATGGAAAGTGCTTGAATATTGTGCTTCCTTAGGTGATATACATGATGTTGTTATAGAAAACATGGAACGACAAGCCAATGGCCTTCAAGGTTAAGCAATAAATATAATGCTAAAACGGACAAGCACGGACTTGTCCGTTTTGTTTATCAACACTGACTTAAAGCATAATCTTATAATTTATAATATCTTTAATAATTTTTATTTAATGAATAATTAACTTCAGCATATTTATTATCAACTTTTGCATTGATTATAAGCCCTATGAGAAACAATAGTCCACCAATCACCTTACCCTTAGAAAAAATGCCTAAATATATATAATCTATAATAGCACTTGTAAGGATTTGACCTATAAAGCGAAGTATAACGATATATACCGCTGGTACTTTTGGCACTATAATGTTAAACATATAGGTGGTAAAAACTCCCAATAAACCTCCTAAAAAATATGGCAGGGGAACAGACTTTATAGCCCAATAAGATGGCATGGATTCCAACATAATAGCACAGAGTATAATAGATGATATGGTAGCCATAAAATAGTTTATAATAACTCCATTTATCATGCCTTCTTTTAAAGCAAGCTTTCCATTTAGCATCATATTCATAACTATTGTTATCCCAGTTAGAAAAGCTAAGAATATATATATCATTTTTTCCCTCCTTACATAGTGATCATCACTATTATTCCAAGTAAAATCATTGAAAACCCTAAGGTTTTTTCTTTCTTAAATCTATTAGCTGGCATTCCAAACAATCCAAAATGTTCTACTAAGCTAGACATTACAATTTGTCCAAATAAACTTACTCCTGTAACAAGGGTTACCCCTATTCTAGGTATAGACAAATTGTTTAAGAGTATAGTTATAACACCTAGTACACCTGATAAGAAAAAGATGGGTTGTAAGTCTTTTAAATTTGAAAACTTATTTTTCTTTATTATAGATATAATTATAATGAGTATAAATCCTAGCATATGAAATATTAGCGTACTCATATAAGGTCCTGTTATACCTGCTAGCATCCCGTTAAAGAAAACCATAATAGCAAGTATAACACCGTTTATAAGAGCTAAGTTTTTATACATATAAATACCTCCTATGATTTACTGCATCTTATAAATAAATTACAATATTTATATAAAGCTGTATATGACATATGAGATATTAAGGAGAGATTATGAGAAGAATTTTGGACAATAAACTTTTAAGCCATTATATTGATAAGCATAATATAGAAGATATATTAGATAAGGATATATTAAAACATGCACAACTTCATTTTTATGAAAAAGATGAATATATATTAGAAGCACAGTGTAATCTTGAATATTATTATTTGCTTGTGCATGGAAAAATCAAAATTTCTTATCTTTTTGAAAATGGTAAGTCCATGTTTTTGAAGTTTTATAAAGATTTTATTTCCATAGGAGATTTAGAGCTTTTAAAAAACATTCCTATACTCTGTAATATTGATGCTGTAGAAGACACTTATTTGATAGGAATACCAGTAGACATACTTAGAAAAGATTATTTAAATAACCTAAAGTTTTTACACCATTTAATAGACTCTTTAAGCGACAAACTTTATGCCACCATTAATAATAGTTCATACAACTTTGTATATCCACTTATTAATAGGTTATCTAGCTATTTAGTAGAGCATATAACAGATAGAAATTATATAGATTTAAATTCATCCTTAAAAGAAATTGCTCAATTTTTAGGAACAAGTTATAAGCACTTAAATAGAACCTTTAAAGAGCTTGAGGAAGAATCAATTATAAAGTACGAGAATAAAAAAGTATATATCTTAGATGAGGAGAGGCTTTGTGAGTTATCTAAAAACTTGTATATAAAATCTCTTTAATTCTATTTATATTCCATTGATGAGTTTAATGGAGATAGCAGTGTACATGCCTCTGTCACTTTTAATTATTCCAATATTAAATATTTTTGCTTTTATTCCATCATTGCTTAGAAAAGGGGAACTGTGAACTTCTTTTTGAATACTAATTTAAAATAAAGTTTGAAAGATTTTTATAGACATTTATTGAGATTATTTATTATTCAGAATAAGCCTCCCATTTTAGTATCACTTTGCATTTTCAGAATATAAATCTAATTATTAACAAAAACTATTTTGAGAAGATTTGTAAGAGGTGATACTATTGAAAAAAATTATGAGTTTTATATTCTTTATAACATTCATAACAACTTTTACTATACCATGTTATGCTAGTGAAATAACTGTAAAACCAAGGACTGAGATTGAACAAAGCAAAGCATCTGAAAACTCAAAGGAAGCAATATATAAAGATATGGTCATTTCATTACTAATTCCATATATGCAACAAGAAATTAATAATTATTATAAAGAATATTTAAGTGAATTACCCATAATATTTCCCTATAGTGTGGATATAGTAAGTGTTAAAAGGGATAGTGGATATTTAATTCAATTAGAAGTTATAGTACACCCATTTGTTGGTCCTGTTAATATTGTGGGGGATGATAGAATAATAATTGAGACTGGAGCCTTTGGAAGCGTTAAGGTTAAAAAGTTTGAGCATATAAAAAGTTATCCGCTGCCATGGAATTGGCAGCATATAATAAAGAAGCCATATTAACTGGATTTAGTTAATTTCAATGGGAAAAGTTTTAATTAATTCTATTATTAAACAAGGTAAGAGAAACTAGGCTATACTAGCTCCCTTACCTTGTTTAATGTATTGAATTCTTGATAATGTAACTTCCTCTGCACACATAAAGCCTCTTACTGCCAGTGGTTGATTTGCTTGGTGTACATGGTTTTGGAGAAGGTATAAAAAATAATTTGCAGTGCTAGGTATATTGATACTATGGTCATTAAGTATAGGGTTAAGTTTCCTCCTAAAAGATTGCTTAGGGCTTTGATGGCAAAGCAAGTGTGGCTGAAGGATATGGCGAAGGGGAGGAAAAATAGTATGAAACATTGAGCGCTTATTATTTTTTTCACTTCTTCTTGGGACATACCCATCTTTTTTAAGGATATAAATTCTTGCCTATCTTTTTGGATTTCATTAAATAGTTTAAAGTATAATATGCTTCCTGTGGCTATGAAGAATAGCACTGCTATGAAAGTTCCTATGAAGAAGAATAAGGACATACCCTTCATTAATGCGGAAAAGTCTACCACTCTTTCCGTAAAGGCTTTTTGCTGTTCCTTTGGTACCATGGACTTTATTTTTGATACCTCATTTGCAGATTTCATCCAATTTTTCATATTATAGCTATAGTAAGTAAGTACTTTATCTTCATGGACTTTATTTAATAGCTTATTAAATTCTTCATCAGAAATTACAATAGTATTAGTGTTTTTTGCATCAGCATTTATTATTCCACCGCTAATTTCCTCTTTAATCTTCCAGCTTTTCTTTTGCTCTTCCACCAGTACATTTATTGTATCTGAGTTAGAAAATAATTTTACTTCCTTAGGACCCATGAAGCTGTAAGAATGAATAACTGCTTCTTCATCCTTTAAGGCAATAGCAGGTTTTTTTTGTTGTTTAGCTAATAGGTTGTAATCTTTGATGCTTATAATATAAAAATCTTTTTTATTTGTAAGGTTATTATCCTTTGAGGAATCACTATTAGTAGGAAAAGCAGCATTATGGGCTTTTAGAAGAATAAGTTTGTTTTTATGATTTATTTCATGCCCGCCTTTTTTTAATATATCCTCCACGGTTTCAGGAGGTATTACTTTGTGAGAATCCTCTCCTTGTTCAATAAAACTTATATCCTGAGGATAGTTTAAAGTAAGACCTGTTTGAAGACTTTTTTGAAAAGAATATACGCTGGAAGAAGCGGTTAAGGTTACTGCTCCTAGTATGGAAACTATAAATAGTATCCTAGCATTATCCTTTAGTTTATATATAATTTGGGACAAGGTTATCATGTTAATGCCTTTATAGTAAACACCTTTATTATTCTGAAGCTTGTTGGTAAAAAACACGCTAAATTGAGAGTATAAGAGATAAGTTCCCAGCACAGTAACAGCTAATATGGGAAACATAGTAAATATAATTGCTGTACCAGAATATATAGACATAATGTAACCTGCTGCAATAAGTAGTATGGATAAAATAGCTTTAAAAGTTGAGAATTTAGGAGCTGGCTTTGCAACTCTTTCTCCTTTTAATAGCTGAATTATATTGTTGTTTTTAATCTTATAGCTGGTTATAAAGGCTATGCCTTGAAATAAAGTTATAAAGGATATTACTGTGATAAGGAGTGCTTTTAATGATATATTAAAAGGAATTTCCTGGTCCAAAGTTAAAATAGCTGCAATAGCCATAAAAAATAGTTTGGAAAATAATATTCCCAGTAACAAACCAGTAGCTATAGAAACTATGGACACTATAATATTTTCAAACATAACATAGCTTCTTATTTCTCTTTTTGTAAGTCCAAACATGGAAAGAAGTCCAAACTCTTTTTCTCTGCTTTTTAAAAAGTTGGATAAGGAGTATATAGTGAAAACCAAGGTGAAAATTATTATTAAAAACTCACAAAGTAACATAACCCTAGAAGCCAAAGCTCCAATGCTTCCCATAACTTTTACGTTATTAATCTCAGGATTAAATATAAAGTTTGCAAATATGAAGAAAATCATTACCACTAAGGTGTTGCTTAAATAATACATTACATATTTATTTAAGTTACCTTTTATATTTTTTAAAGCAATATTACGCAATGTCATTATATTTTCCTCCTAACAATGTCAGGGAATTTACTATTTCTTTAAAGAAAGCTTGCCTTGTGCCTCCTCTTACTATTTCTAAAAAGTATTTTCCATCCTTAATCATTATTATCCTATGGCAAAAGCTAGCGGCAAAGGGATCGTGAGTAACCATCATAATAGTAGCATTCTTTTCTGTATTGAGATGGGTTAAAGACTCCATAACATCTTGAGAAGCCTTAGAATCTAGGTTGCCTGTAGGTTCATCAGCTAGAATAATAGAAGGATTATGGATAAGTGCTCTGGCACAGGCTGCCCTTTGCTGCTGTCCCCCTGAAGTTTCATAAGGTCTCTTCTCTAGAATATCCTTTATATTCAAGAGAGAAGCTATATCTTCCACCCTTTTTTCTATGTCTTTTACCTTAAGTTTGTCTAAAACCAAAGGAAGGATAATGTTTTCTTTTATGCACAAGGTGTCTAAGAGATTAAAATCCTGAAATATAAATCCAAGCTCTCTTCTCCTAAACAAGGCGCTTTCTTTTTCATTTAAACTTGTAGGATTTACACCGTTTATAAAAAGTTCTCCAGAGTTGGGAGAGTCTATGGTAGCTAGTATATTTAAAAGGGTACTTTTACCGCTGCCTGAAGGTCCCATTACACCTACGAATTCACCTTTTTCAATGTTAATGCTAAACTTATCCAAGGCTTTAACCTTCAGACCTCCTCTTTTATCACCATAAATTTTAGTTATATTTTCAGCTTTTAAAACTGACATAGTATCATTCCTTTCCTATATAAAATTTAATCAAGTGATTCTTAGGTTCAGGTGGGGTTTGTTTTTTGACCCCATCTGAATCTTAGAAGAACTTATCTAGGCGCGTAGCAGTGCTTATCCCCCACTTTGATAGAAGATGGGGGGGTTAGCAATGGTAGCGATCAGATAAAAAGAATGATTGTATTTCTTTAAATGTGAAATGGTATCATTCCTTAATCTATATACATTATAAAAAAAATAGAGAAACCAATGTATGGATTTCTCTTTCAAATTTAAAATTAACCTTACAATATTGAAAGCTTTCTATCAAAGGAATTATAGAAAGAACAATGTAGATATGCATAATCTTAAATACTAGAGTCTAAATAGATTCTTTCCTTTATAAAAAACTATAGAAAAAGTACTTCCTTTTCTTTGTGAAGATTCTACTAATAGTTCGTGACCCAGATGTTCACATATTTTTTTAGAAAGATACATACCCATACCAGTGGACTCGGAAGTTTCCCTTCCATTTTTCCCAGTGAAAAAAGGCTGAAATATCCTGTTTAAATCCTCTTTAGGTATACCAATACCTTCATCGCTTATAGAAAGAATAACTTTAGAGGCTTCTTCTTCCATGGTAAAAGTTATAAACCTTTTTTCTTTATTTTTACTTTTTGAGTATTTAATGGCATTATTAAGAATTTGATTTATAACAAAATAAAGCCACTTCTCATCGGTGTTAACATTTATATCATCGGTGTTGTTGATTCTTGGAAAGATATTATATCTTATAAGAGGCTTTTTATTATCATTAATTACTTTTCTCACTATTTGCACTAGGTTCAAATCCACTACATTAAAATCAATGTTGAAGTCATTAATCCTAGCATTATAAAGCATTATATCCAGTCCATGAGACAGTTTTTCATTTTCTTCATAGATACTGTCAAGAACTTTTCTATTTTCTTCGTTTATATGCTCCTGGACAATAAGATTTATTACAGATACAGGAGTTTTCATTTGATGCACCCATTGATTTATAAAGTAAATATATTTTTTATGATTATCTTCATGCCTTAAAGATCTTCCTTCAAAGACTTTATAAGCTTTAATTAAAACTTCTTTATACATTTCTTGCTCTCTATTGGCAGTATTACCTATGTTTAATATGTAATCTAAATCATCTTCAGCCTTGAGAAGGTTATTAAGATGCTTATAAAAACTTTTATTTTTGTAATAATCGTATATTAAAAAAATTGCAAATAATGATATAGAAAGAAGTATAGCATAAAGTATATTATTTTCTTTTATTTTTATTTTATTTATAACTAAGGTGAGATACAGCACCAAGATAACTAAAAAGGTATTCATAAAGTATATAATAGCAAATTTTAATCTATCCTTAATAAAGTCTTTTAATTTCATAAATTTCACCATCTTAAAATATATTAAAAGCAGTTGTAAATCAAATAAGCATGACTAATTCCAATTATTAATAAGCATATAACCTTGACCACGTTTAGTTTCAATAGCCTCTTTTATACCTATATCCTCTAACCTTTTCCTAAGCCTTGTTATATTTACAGATAAGGTATTATCGTCAACAAACTCTGTATCGTTCCATAAAGCTTCTAATAACGTTTCTCTAGATACTATTTTATTTATATTTTTTGCAAGGCAGTATAAAAGATGAAACTCTCTTTTGCTAAGTTCTATTTTCTTATTCTTATATTCTATGGAATTTTCATTGATATATATAAATAATCCACTTAATTCGTAGATTTCATTATTTACGTATTCCGAATAGCTTCCGTAGGCTCTTCTTATAACCCCTTTAAGCTTTGCTAAAAGCAGGTCATAGGAAAAGGGCTTGGTTATATAATCATCTCCACCATTTTCTATGGCCATAACCTGATCCATATCAGTTTCTCTGGCAGATACAAAAACTATAGGCGCATTAGATAATTCTCTTATTTGTCTGCACCAGTAAAATCCGTCATAATAGGGAAGGTTAATATCCATAAGCACAACATCGGGTTTATTTTTAATGAATTCTCCTTTAATATTAGAAAAGTCCTCTACTAAATAAGTACTATATCCATAACGTTCCATATGGTTTTGCATAAGAGCACCTAATTTTTTATCATCCTCAACTATCATTATAAGGTACATTTTTCCACCTCTTTTAATTGCTTTATTATCATACTTAGATTTTACCATAAAAACATTATATTTTTGGCAAGTAGACTATATTAAAAAAGAACACTCAAAATACATAATTTATGGAAGTATATGGTAATAAGATATTGTACTTGTAAATGTACCTCTATATAATTAATATAAGTTAGCTAACTATATTATAATTATGTCTCTTAAAAAAACGTTTACAAATATATAAAGGGGTGTGTTCTTATTATGTTAACTTTTTTAGGTTACGGAATTGTTATTACCTTTATGGTTTTGATAATGACAAAAAAAATGTCTGCCATGACATCTTTGATTTTGGTTCCTGTGGCATTTGCTCTTATAGGGGGCTTTAGTCTTGAACAAATAGGAAAGTTCTGTAAGACAGGTATTGGTAGTGTTGCACCTACAGCTGCTATGCTGCTTTTTGCAATCCTTTTCTTTGGACTTATGATAAATGTTGGACTATTTGATCCATTAGTAAACTGGGCAATTAAGAAAACTAAAGGAGACCCAGTTAGAATTCTTGTAGCAACAGCTATATTAGCTGCAGTGGTATCCCTAGACGGTGATGGAACAACTACTACTATGATCTGCTGTTCAGCTTTAGTGCCAATTTACAAAAAACTTGATCTTAAATTACTTTATTTAGCAACCATCATAATACTACAAAACTCCATTATGAACCTTTTGCCTTGGGGTGGACCTACTGCAAGAATAATGTCAGCCTTAAACCTTGAAGGTGGAGAAATATTAAGACCTTTAGTGCCAGGAATGATATTAGCAGTGATATATGTTATATTCGTAGCATACTACCTTGGAAAGAAAGAACGTAAGAGATTAGGCAACAGAGTTTTCGATGAAAAAGCTTTAGCAGAGATTTCTGCAGCATCAGAAGCAGAGCTTTCTGACGAAGAGATAGCTTTAAAAAGACCAAAACTTATATGGGTAAACTTAATTTTAACACTTTTAGTGGTTTTCTTACTGGTTAAAGGAACACTTCCAGCAGTAGTTATCTTTGAAATGGGAACAGCTTTAGCACTTATGATAAACTATAGATCACTAAAATTACAAAGAGAACTTATAGAACACCATGCAGGAAGCGCTATTCAAGTTATAATTATGGTACTTGCAGCTGGTATATTTATGGGAATATTAACAGAGTCAGGAATGGCGCAAGCTATTGCTTTAAGCTTGACTAACTTAATACCTAAATCCTTAGGATCACACTTCCCATTCATTACAGCTATTATTAGTATACCTGGTACTTTCTTACTATCCAATGATGCATTCTATTATGGTGTGCTTCCAATCCTTGCTAAGACTGGTGCAGCTTATGGCTTCACAAACTTACAAATCGGTGTTGCATCATGTATGGGACAAGCATTCCATCTATTAAGTCCACTAGTTGCATTCATATATTTATTAATGCAATTAACAGAAGTAGATATGGGAGAATGGCAGAGACATTCTGCAAAATGGGCTATAGGCATTTTCTTAATATTCGTAGGGGCAGCAGTAGCCACCGGAGCCTTCCCACTATAATATCATAACCATAAAATTCTACTTGAGAAATGCTGTGCCAGTCTTTGGCACAGCATTTATATAAACTATATTTAAATTCTATATTCCTATATACCGCAGGCTGCTATAAACTAGAGTATATATAGAGATAATAAATTGTGTATGAAAAATTTATTTATAGTAGGGAGGAATCATTTACCATGGAGTATATGGACAAAATTCTTAAAAGCATAAATTTTAATCAAGATAAGCCCATAAGGGAAATTGTATACGAATGTTTAAGAGAAAATATCATAAAGGGTGTAATACCTGTAGGAGAAAGAATTGTAGAAAAAGTTTTTGCAGATAAGCTTAACATAAGCAGGACACCAGTGAGAGATGCTTTAAGAAGATTAGAAATGGAAGAATTAGTAAAGTCAATTCCGGGAAAAGGTATAGTGGTAAAAAAGATTACTGTAGAAGAAGTTATAGAGATATATAAGATAAGAGCAAATCTAGAAGTTCTAGCTGCAGAAGAAGCCATGGAAAATATTACTCCTGAAGAAATAAAGAAAATTCAAGATCTATTAGATTTAACTGAGGAGATGAATAACCAGGGTAATGTGAAAGAAGTTGTGAGGTTATTTGCAGAATTTAATGCACAGATATATGAAGCAAGCAGGATGAAGAGGCTGGTTACCATGATAAGCAAGCTTTCAGAATACCTGAAAAGATTTAGAGATATTTCTATGTCCGAAAATAAAAGAAGAGAAAAAGGACTAAAGGAACACAGAGAAATTTTAAATGCCATTGTGGAGAAGAACCATAAAGATATTGATGAAATTATAAAAAGGCATTTGCAATTTTCTATGGAAATAGTTATTAATGAAATTAGAGCTCAAGGAATTGATAAGTAATTAATGATTTTAAAATATAAGGACTTAAGTACCCAGGTAATAATAGGAGGAAACTTGAAAACAGAAGAATTTGCACACTATTATGCTTCATTAGCACAAAGGGCGGTATTATACGAAGTAAGCACCACTCCAAAGCCAGGCTTGGTAGATAGGGATAATAACGGTGCTCACAAGGATATGGATTTTTATACATTTATGGCTAGCAGCTCTGTATTATATAGAGGGTTTTATGAATGTATATTAGAAGGCCTTTCCTTTAAAGAAGAAGATAGTACAAAACTATTGGATAACATAAGAAAGCCAGGATTGCACTGTGAAAAAGCCATGTTTCAGGCTACCAGTGGGGTAAATACCCATAAAGGTATGATCTTTTCCATGGGAATCCTTTGTGCAGCAGTAGGAAAGCTTTATGAAAAAGATAAAAATTCTAACCTTACCATCTTAAACCTCTGTAATGAGGTTAAAGCTATGGCAAAAAATCTCACCACCAAAGACTTTGAAAATATCCATAATAAAACGGAGCTTACCCATGGAGAAAAACTGTACAAAGATTTTGGTTTAAAGGGTATAAGAGGAGAAGTGGAGTCAGGTTTTAGTACCATACAAAAAAATGTTTTACCCTTATTAATGAAATGGAAAGTCTCAAAACACCTGCCTTTAAATGAACTGTTTATTGAGATACTTTTTCGTCTAATGGCTGAGAATGACGATACTAATGTTATTACCAGGGCAGGGATAGAAGGACTTCAATATACAAAGGACACTGCCAAAGCTTTTCTAGCTCAAGGAGGTACTTGTCAGCCAGCCTTTAAAGAAAAGATAGAAGATATAAATAAAGATTTCATAGAAAAGAATATAAGTCCCGGTGGATCTGCGGACCTTCTTTCTGTGAGCATTTTTTTAGCTATGATAGAAGGATTTCTGTTTTAGAACACCTAAAATACACTAAAGTACACCTAAAAAACTTTAGCGGGCATAATACTTCTTATATAATTAAATGAGAAAAGTATAGCGCTAAACTTTCCCTTTGAAAGGAATTGTATAAGAAAATGGATTATGAGTTAAGAGAAGAGAGAATATTTTTAGAATATACTTCTGAAAAAGAGGCACTAGAGTTATTTTTAAACAATGAAGGTATAAGATTGGATAAAAACTTAGATTACACCATGGGGATTTATCATAAGGATGAGCTTATAGCCACAGGGGCATTTTTAAAAAATACCTTAAGATGCTTAGCGGTAAAAAAAGAATACCAAGGCTTGGGTATCATGAATAAAGTGGTGTCTCATTTAATAAATGAGCAGTATCAACGTGGTTATACCAGCTTATTTCTTTACACCAAAGGCAGTGCCGCAAAAAGCTTCCTGGACATGGGCTTTTATGAGATAGAGAGAGTAGATGATTCCTTAGTGTTTATGGAAAATAGGCCAAGGGGAATCAAGGAATACCTAGAAAAGTTATCCCTTAAAAAGGTTCAGGGAAATAGAATAGCAGCCATAGTTATGAATGCAAATCCTTTCACTTTAGGCCATCAGAGCCTCGTAGAAAAAGCTGCTTCAGAAAATGATGCAGTGCATATTTTTGTGGTTTCTGAAGAGGCTTCAGTAATTCCTTTTTATACCAGGTACCAGTTGGTGAAGGAAGGAACAAGCCATTTAAAAAATGTCATTCTTCATGAAACAGGAGATTATATTATATCCAGTGCCAGCTTTCCATCCTACTTTATTAAAGAGGAAGACAGTGTGGTAGAGCTTCATGCCAAATTAGATCTAAAAATCTTCTGTAACCACATAGCTCCAGCCTTAGGTATTAAAAAGAGATATGTAGGAGAAGAACCTTATGATGAGGTTACTAGAACCTATAATCAGGTAATGAAGGAAGAGCTTGAAAAGCAAGGGCTTCAATGCAATATAATCCCAAGGCGTACTGAAAACGGTGCTGCCATCAGCGCTTCCAAAGTAAGACAATTTATAAGGGAAGATAAGTTGGAAGATATAAAAAATTTAGTTCCTATTACTACCTATAATTATTTTAAATCTGAAGAAGCAAAAGTGTTAGTTGAAAGAATTAAGAAAAACTATTCGAGACATTAGGAGGAAAAGGAAGATGAAAGCTATAAATAATGCTCTAGCAGGAACCTTAGAGTCCAGTGATATTCAAATCATCATTGAACCAAAGGAAGAAGCAGGAATTGAAATAGAACTAAAAAGTACTGTGGAAAAGCAGTTTGGAAGACAAATAAGAAATTTAATCCAAGCAACCTTAGAAGGGTTAGAAATGGATAATATAAAAGTTATAGCTACAGATAAAGGTGCTTTAGATTGTACCATAAAAGCCAGGGTGCAATGTGCAGCGCACAGAGCAGCAGGAGTAAAAGAAAAATACAATTGGGAGGCGATGGAATAATGGAACGTTTAAGAAGGACCATGATGTTTGTTCCAGGAAGCAATCCAAGCATGGTAAAGGAAGCATATATTTACGGAGCAGATTCTTTAATGTTTGACTTAGAAGATGCAGTGGCAATAACAGAAAAGGATTCAGCGAGATTTCTAGTGTACAATGCTTTAAAAACTATAGATTATGGTAATACAGAGCTAGTGGTAAGAATAAATGGACTAGATACTCCTTTTGGAAGAGAAGATATAGAAGCTGTGGTAAGAGCAGGAGTACACGTAATTAGATTGCCAAAGACAGAAAGAAGAGAAGACATCCTTGAAGTGGAAAAAGTCATTGAAGAAGTAGAAAGAAAGTGCCATAGAGAAGTAGGAAGCACAAAGATGATGGCAGCTATAGAAAGCCCTATAGGTATAATAAATGCTTATGACATTGCCACAGCAAGCCCAAGACTTATAGCCATGGCTTTAGGAGCAGAAGACTATGTAACTAACTTAAAAACTAAGAGATATCCTAATGGACAAGAACTCTTTGGAGCTAGAAGCCAAATAATAATTGCAGCTAGAGCAGCAGGAATCTATGCTTTAGATACTGTTTATTCTGATGTAGACAACGAAGAAGGCTTCAGAAATGAAGTTCAGCTTATTAAGCAATTAGGCTTTGACGGCAAATCCGTTATAAATCCTAGACAGATAAAACCTGTACATGAAATATATACACCCACTCCTGAAGAAATAAGAAAATCTATAGCTGTTAAAAAAGCAGCTAGGGATGCTGAAGTAAGAGGTTTAGGGGTTATATCTCTAAATGGAAAAATGATAGACAAGCCTATTGTAGAAAGAGCGGAAAGAGTACTGCAACTAGCTAGTGCTGCAGGGGTTTACAAGGAGGTTTTGGAAGATGAAAAATAGTATAGGAAGAGAGATTCCAGAAGAAATTATAAAGGATAAAGGCTTATTTCAAGGAGCTTTTGCTCATAATGAGAGGATTATAAAAGCAGCTACTAAAGTAAAAGCTGTAAAACCAGGAGAAGAAAAATTATTACAAAGTCTAGAAGAGGCTATAAATAAATGCAATTTAAAAGATGGAATGACCATATCCTTCCACCATCACTTTAGAGAAGGGGACTATATATTAAATAAAGTGGTGGATATCATAGCTGCTATGGGTATAAAGAACTTAACCTTGGCCTCCAGTTCCTTAAGCGGAGTGCATAGTCCATTAATAGAGCACATAAAGAATGGGGTAATCACTAAAATTACCACTAGTGGTTTAAGAGGAGAATTAGCAGAAGAAATCTCCAAGGGATTAATGAAAGAGCCTGTAATTATAAGATCTCACGGAGGAAGAGCTAGAGCCATTGAAGCTGGAGATATAAAGATAGATGTAGCATTTTTAGGAGCTCCTTCCTGCGATGAATATGGTAATGCCAGCGGCACCGGCGGAAAAGCTAACTGTGGTTCCTTAGGTTATGCAAAGATAGATGCAGAGTATGCCGATAAAGTGATTATCATCACAGACTGCCTAGTGGATTTCCCCAATATGCCTGCAAGCATCAGTCAAGAAAAGGTAGACTATGTGGTAAAGGTAGAGGAAATAGGAAATCCATCAGGTATAGTTTCTGGAGCTACTAGATATACTAAAAATCCAAAAGAGCTTTTAATAGCTGAGTATGCAAGTAAAGTTATCACCAAGTCTCCTTACTTTAAAGAAGGATTTTCACTACAAACCGGTACTGGTGGATCTACCTTAGCTGTAAGCAGATTTATAAGGGAAGAAATGATAAAAAGCAATGTTAAAGCCAGCTTTGCTTTAGGTGGAATAACTAAACCTATGATAGAAATGCATGAAGAAGGTTTAATCAAGAATATTTTTGACGTTCAAGATTTTGATTTAACAGCAGTGGAATCTATATCTAAGAATTCCATGCATCATGAAATAGATGCTTCTTTTTATGCTAACCCACACAATAAAGGTTGTATAGCAAACAAATTAGATGTAGTTGTGTTATCTGCTTTGGAAATAGATAAAGACTTCAATGTAAATGTTATGACAGGTTCCGATGGAGTTTTAAGAGGCGCTTCCGGCGGACACTGTGATACCGCAGCTTGTGCTAAGTTAACTGTTATAGTTTCCCCTCTAGTAAGAGGAAGAATTCCCTGCGTAGTGGATTCAGTGAATACGGTTATTACTCCAGGAGAAAGCATAGACGTGTTAGTAACAGAGATTGGTATTGCCATAAATCCAAGAAGAAAGGATTTAATGGAAATTTATAAAAATGGCGATATCCCTGTGTACACCATAGAAGAACTTTACGAAAAATCTATCAGCATCGTAGGCACTCCAGATAAGATAGAATATGAAGATGAAGTTATTGCAGTGGTAGAATACAGAGATGGTAGTATAATAGACGTAGTTAGAAAAGTAAAATAATATATCATCAACAAAGGAGGGTTTTATAGTGGGGATATACTTTCAAGGGGAAGAGCAAAGTTTACAGGATATTTTAAAGGCTAGAGAAATAAGACAGCAGCGTCAAAGATATCTTTTAAATAATTTTGGTAATACCTTGGTATCTTTTAAGCTTAATATACCAGGCCCAGTGAAGTATAACCCGCTTATAAAATCCATATTTGATGAAGGAATCAAGGAATTTAAAATAGCTATAAAAAATAACCAGGCTAAAATAATAGTAGAAGAAGTGAGTTATACTAACAGTGGGCCAGAGTATTTTGCTATTCTTGAAAAAGAAGCTAAGGCTTTAAAGTCTATTACTATAGAAATTGAAGATAAACACCCTTTAGGGAGAGTTTATGATTTCGATGTGTGGGAAGGACTAGAACACCAGCTTTCAAGAGAAGAAATGGGAATGAGTCCAAGAGAGTGCTTGCTGTGTCACCAGAATGCTTTTTTTTGCAGCAGGAGTAGAAATCATAGCGTAAAAGAATTAATCTATAAGATAGAGGACATGGCATTAGAATATTTTAATAGCATTAAAAACAATTAATTTACAATAAGTAACCACATCTAATTCTTTTTATTGGATATGGTAGTGTACTTCTTTGTAAAGCCAAGAGCTTCATAATTACATAAAACTCTTGGCTTTGCAAGGAAGAAACTTAAACAAGGGAGTGAAGAAGTAGTGAATCCAGTAAAGATAACAGAAACTGCATTAAGAGATGGACATCAATCTCTCATTGCCACTAGATTAACCACAGAAGAAATACTGCCCATACTAGAAAAAATGGATAAAGTAGGGTATTATGCACTGGAAGTTTGGGGTGGAGCAACCTTTGATGCCTGCCTTCGTTTTCTTAATGAAGATCCTTGGGAAAGATTAAGGGAAATTCGTAAGAGGGTTAAGAATACAAAGCTTCAAATGCTTCTAAGAGGACAGAACCTTTTAGGCTATAAGCACTATCCAGATGATGTGGTAGAAGCTTTCATTGAAAAGTCTGTGGAAAATGGAATAGATATTATCAGGGTATTTGATGCTCTTAATGATGTAAGAAATATGGAGACCTCCATAAAGGCTATTAAAAAGGTTGGAGCCATTTGTCAGTGCGCTATCAGCTATACCATTAGCCCTGTACATACAGTTCCATACTATGTAAATTTAACTAAAGAATTGGTTGCATTAGGATCAGATACTATTTGTATAAAGGATATGGCAGGGATATTAACTCCTTATACAGCTAAAGAATTGGTTACTGAGCTAAAAAAAGCTGTTGATGTTCCTATAGAATTACATACTCACTGCACTAGCGGAATTGCTTCAATGACATATATGATGGCGGTGGAAGCAGGAGTGGATATTATTGATACAGCCATGTCACCTTTTGCTGAAGGGACCTCTCAGCCAGCTACTGAGTCCATGGTAGTAGCATTGAGTCAAAGTGAAAGACCTTCAGGGTTAGATATAAATTTATTGAACGAAATAGCAGAGTACCTTAAACCTATAAAAGAAAAGTATAGAGAAAATGGAATCTTTAACCCAAGGGTTATGGATGTGGAACCTAAGACCTTAACCTATCAGGTACCAGGAGGGATGCTTTCTAATTTATTATCTCAATTAAAGCAGCAAGGTGCCTTAAATAAATATGAAGAGGTATTAAAAGAAATACCAAGGGTTAGAGAAGATTTAGGATATCCCCCTCTAGTTACACCACTTAGTCAAATGGTAGGAACACAAGCGGTATTTAATGTTTTAGCTGGGGAAAGATATAAAATGGTGCCAAAAGAAATAAAGGAATATGTAAAGGGACTTTATGGCCGTTCACCAGCACCTATTAATGAAACCATAAAAGAAAAGATTATAGGAAATGAAGAAGTTATAACTGTAAGACCAGCTGACCTTTTAGAACCTGGCATTGAAAAGTATAAAGAAGAAATTGGTGATTTAGCTGCTTCCTTTGAGGATGTATTATCTTATATTTTATTTCCACAAGTTGCTAAGAAGTTCTTTGAAGATAGATTAAAAGGTGACTTTAAGGAAGATAAAAAGGAAGAAGACATAGTACATTATATTACAGTGACAATGTAGTAATGATAAAGGTGGTGAAAAAATGGGTATACTAAGCAAGCTAAGCAATATTTTTAAGAAAGAAGAAGCACCACAAGCTATGGCGGAAGATAAGGTGACAAATCCCATAGAACTTGAGATAGATGAAGAAGATAAAGTGGTAGTGGCCCTGGCAGCATCTATTATGGCTTCAGAAGATAAACCTAATTCATATTTTCATATTTCAAAAATTACTAGGATTAAGTAATAATCTTAATTACATAGGAAGGTGGACATACAATGAAAAAGTATATTATAAAATTAAACAATAAAGTTTATGAAGTAGAGATGGAAGAAGTGACAGAAGAAACTGCAGTTTCACAAACTAACAAAATTGCTGCAGGAGGAAATAACACACCATCTAATAGCACCTCACAAAATAATTCTGCTATCAGTGCAAAAGGAGAGGTTATTGAAGCGCCAATGCCTGGAACCATTTTAAATGTAGCTGTAAATCCAGGTCAGGCAGTAAAGAAAGGTGATCTGTTAGTTATACTAGAAGCAATGAAAATGGAGAATGAGATAGTATCTCCTGTAGATGGAACTATTACAAATGTAAATGTTACTAAAGGACAAACCGTAAACCCTGGGGATACCCTTGTAGTCATAGCTTAACCGCTCAGGAAGGAGAAATACAAATGGGAATATTAATACAAGGAATTATGTCTTTGACTTTGAAACAAATCATAATGTGGATAGTAGGTGGAATTTTAATATATCTAGCTATAGAAAAGGAGTATGAACCAGCGTTACTTCTACCTATGGGCTTTGGAGCCATATTAGTTAACTTCCCTGGAACTGGAGTATTAACACAAATGGTGGGAGGTACAAAGGTTGAGGGAATATTAGACTTCTTGTTTAACGGTGGAATAGCTACAGAAATGTTTCCACTCTTAATCTTTATAGGTATAGGTGCCATGATAGACTTTGGACCTTTACTACAAAACCCTTTCATGCTTTTATTTGGAGCAGCAGCTCAGTTTGGAATATTCTTTACCATATGTATAGCAGGACTTTTTGGAGGCTTTAACATAAGAGAAGCAGCTTCCATAGGCATTATAGGTGCTGCAGATGGACCAACTTCCATATTTGTAACCAGTCAGTTAGCCTATAACCTTATAGGTCCTGTAACCATTGCTGCCTATTCTTATATGGCATTAGTGCCTATAATCCAACCTTTTGCAATAAAGCTTGTTACCACTAAAAAAGAACGTGGCATAAGAATGAAATACAATGCAGAAAGTGTATCTAAAACTACTAAGATATTATTTCCAATAGTAATAACCATAATAGCTGGTTTGGTAGCTCCTATATCGTTGCCTTTAATAGGATTCTTAATGTTTGGAAATCTATTAAGAGAATGTGGAGTTTTAGATAGACTATCTAATACAGCTCAAAATGAATTGGTTAATATAGTTACTATTTTGCTTGGAATTACCATTGCCACAAAGATGACTGGAGAAGAATTTATACAATTTAAAACCTTACTAATCATTGGTTTCGGACTTATAGCCTTTATCTTTGACACCATTGGTGGAGTTTTATTTGCAAAATTAATTAATGTATTTAGAAAAGCTACAGGAAAAGAGCTTATGAATCCAATGATAGGTGCTGCAGGAATTTCAGCTTTCCCTATGTCTGCAAGAGTTATACAAAAGATGGCACAAAAAGAAGACCCTCAAAACTTTGTACTTATGTATGCCGTAGGAGCAAACGTAGCAGGACAGATAGCCTCCGTAATAGCTGGTGGACTTATTCTAGCATATTTTGCTTAAAACTAAAGTACGAAAGGTTTTTGTACAAGGATTTTTAAGCCAATACTTTTCAACTAAGAGTTTTTCACTAATAAATTAGGAGATGATGAGTGAATATGAATATAACTAATAATCTGCCAGTATTTTTAGAGGGGCTAAAAATTATGGCATTTGGAATGGGTGGAATTTTCATAGTTCTATCCTTAATATTCCTAGCCATAAAGATCCTGCTAAAAGTCTTCCCAGGTAAGTAGGCACAAAAGTGAAAAAATAATAAGAGGAAATTAAAGCACTAAACCTTATTGGTGTGCACCTAAAAAATGGAAATGTTATATAATTACATTTAATATTTTGGGTGTACTTCATTTATTTGGGGGGTGCTTTTTATTTTTATCCTTATATAAAGAAATTTAGTGAAAATAACTTTAACCAATTTAGCAAAAATATTATTAAATAAAGTTAATAGGATATTATAGTATACGATATGGAATAAAAATGGTTAATTATTACTTTATGAGGATTAGAGCAATCTATAAAGATAGAAAGATATGAAGGGGTAATTAAGCATTAACCTAAATATATTGTAATATAATTAAAATGTATTCATATATTCATTTGTTTAATATGGAGGAAAAATATATGAAAAGAATAATTTTTAATTTTTTACCTGATATTATATTGCGGGAGGGTAATAAGGTTTATATCAAAGCAAATGCAATTAGCTCAAGGGAATTACCCTATGAAATTGATGTTGTAGCTGAAAATTTATATGTACCGTGGGCTGTAGACATAAGTGATGAAGGCAAAATATATTTTACGGAGCGATCTGGTGCAATTAGGATAATTGAAAATGGAAAACTTAATCTACAGCCACTCATTACCTTTGGTCCACCTTTTGTAAGCCAAGGGGAAGGTGGCTTGATGGGTATTGCTCTAGACCCAAATTATTCACAAAGCCATTATATTTATGTTATGCATTCATATGCACAAGGTGGTAAGATCTATAACCGTGTTGTTAGATTGGTTGAAAATAATAATAATGCATCTGTTGAACGAGTTCTTCTGGATAAAATTCCTGGTGGAGTAATTCACAATGGAGGAAGGATAAAGATAGGCCCCGATAAGAAATTATATATAACTACGGGAGATGCAGGGAATTCTAAATTGGCACAAGATCTCACAAGTACAGCGGGAAAAATATTAAGAATAGAGTTAGATGGCAGAATACCTAAAGATAATCCAATTATTAATTCACCGATTTATAGCTTAGGTCATAGAAACCCCCAAGGCCTAGCATGGAGTTCAAAAAATATATTGTATGCATCAGAGCATGGACAGACGGGCCATGATGAGATAAATATTATACAACCAGGAGCTAATTATGGATGGCCCCTGGTTCAAGGGAATAAAGACTCCAAGGAAGTGATGATACAAAAGCCCTTGGTACACAGTGGAGAAGATACTTGGGCACCTTCTGGTATTGCCTTCGTAAATCAAGGACCATGGCAAGGTAAATTATTGGTTGCTAATTTGCGTGGACAACAATTACTTACTATATCACTTAATGAAAATGGAACAGAAGTGAACAATATAGAATCATGGCTTAAAAATGAATATGGGCGCTTACGTGACGTTGTTCAGGGGAAAGATGGATCAATTTACCTGACAACAAGTAATAGAGATGGTAGAGGCAATCCAGATGTATATGATGATAAAATTATTCGGCTTAATCTGAAAAAAAATGATATTTAGAGAAGTTAGGACTTTATGTACTAATTTCTATTACTCATCATTTCATAGCTTATTGAATAATTATAGGTGGTCAAGGAATTTATTTTCTTGACCACCTATAATATATTTGAAAAATATTTATTAATTGCACAGCATGAAAGTGATTATGATTATGTAAAGATAGCAATATTTTAAAAGAATATAGCAATAACTTTATTGTAATAGTTCTGAGTTTTTAATAAAATCTATATATTAGATAATATTCATTATTAATAGATAGTTTATTTCTTAGGAGGTAAATAATAATATAAAAAAGATTGTAACAATATCCTGTAGTTGATATTAAGGATAAAAATAATTAAAAGGTGGAGATATATATGGAAGTTAAAGAGAATAATGTTTTTGAATTTACTAAAGAGGATATAGAACAAAATAAGGTAATGGGGGTATTGGCTTATATTTTATTCCTTATTCCTTTGTTGGCAGCTAAGGATTCTCCTTTTGCTAAGTTCCATACAAATCAAGGTTTGTTAGTATTTCTTGCTGCATTAGCAGTTAATATAGTAGGAGCTATAATACCCTTCATTGGATGGTTATTAATTTTACCTTTAGGTAATTTAGCTGTATTCGTATTAGGTATAATAGGAATTATAAATGCAATCAATGGTAAGGCTAAAAAGCTCCCTATTATAGGCAATATAGAGATCATAAAATAGTAGCATATATATTAATAATTTAGTAGCAGTGCAAAAATAGTATAAAAAGGTGTACAAGAAGGCAATCTTCTCGTACATCTTTTGCTATTAAATCATTTCTTTATAAGCGGAGGGGGTGACGCCAACCCTCTTTTTAAAAACCGATGAAAAATGGCTTGGACTATTAAAACCACAGGCTAGTGCTATTTCAGTAATAGAATATTGATTGCCTTTTAAAAGTTCTTTGCAGTTTTCAATTTTAATATCCATCAGATAATTATAGGGAGTTTTACCGGTTTCTGCTTTAAATATCCTTAGGAAATGATAAGGGCTTAAATTGGCTATACTAGATAATTGCTGTAGTGAAAAATCATAGTTATAAGCAGATTTTAAGAAATCTATTACTTTGTTAATATTATCTTTTTTAGAGTGATTTTTCTGTAACTCTGAAAGCTTAATATTGCTTTTACAATGTCTTAATAAATGTATTACTATCTGAAGGGTAATACTCTGAAGAATAAATTCATAGCCACTGTGTTTATTCTGAAATTCCTTAATAAAAAGACTTGTATAGCTTATAAGATCATTACTATAGATAGAACTGATATTATCAAAACAAACCTTAGATTTACCGTACATAAATTCTGAAACACCAGAAAGAAAATCTGGATGTATAAACAGGGAAATGTAGGGTTCTACTACTTTTTCCTCAACTCCTAGGATAACCTGACCAGGATTAGTGGAAAATATCTTATTATTTTCCACTGCACATTTTTTATTATCTACTATAATATTTGGTAAATTAGCATTCATAGAAGAAATAATAAAGTGATAACAGCTGAGTTGAAATTGTTTATTTATTATATAATTTGGCTTAAATATAATTACATTATTAAATTCATAGATTGGAAAATCCTTTGGAAGGATTATAGGTAGTTCTTTTAAGATGGTCTTTGTAAACTCTTCTATTAGAATCACCTCCATGTTAAGATTAATACTTAGCAATAAACATGAAGTAAATATGGTAATATTTTAAAGTATTAGAAATAATTTTAATATAATTAGTATAAGCTGTCAATAAATTTATATGATTATGTAAATTTTATACTGCTGATTTTGTCATATTTATTTTATTATATGATGTTAAGGGCTAAATGGGGCTAAAGCAGAGGTTAGCTCCATCTTTTTACCAATATATGAGTAAGCTTCAATGATTAGGGATGAGAATTACGTTTATAAATATAAAGTCCTAACATATCAGCAAGAGCCCATCCCAGTGGAATAGACCACCATATACCTTTCTCAGCTATTTTAGGAAAGCTTGAGAGGAAATATGCCATGGAAACCCTAGTTCCTAAGGATACTATAGTTAATACAATGGAGGTTTTTAAGTTTCCCATACCTCTAAAATATCCATAAAACATAAACAGAAAACCAATTAATACATAAAATACAGAGATAACGGATAGGTATTGGATTCCTATATGGATTACCTTAACTTCGTTAGAACTTACAAAAATCTGCATTAAATGTTTTGAAGAAAGCAATATAACAGTAGAAGATATAATACAAAATACTATTATAGTTCTCACTGCAGATTTTACGCCTATTTTTATCCTTTCAAAGTTTCCTGCTCCTTTATTCTGTGCTACATAGGTAGCAAAGGCGTTGCCGAAATCCTGCACCGGTAAATATGCAAGAGAATCAACTTTTCCTGCAGCAGTAAAGGCTGCCATGGTATCTGTACCAAAGGAATTTACAAGGCCTTGTACACATACCATACCAAAGGTCATAATGGATTGTTGTAATGCAGTGAGTAAGCTGTATTTCTTTATCATAGAAAAAAGTGCTCTATCAAATACAAATTCTTTAGCTTTAATCCTAATAACAGGTAGCTTTATAAAAGCATAAACTAAGCATAAAAGGGAAGAAACCCCTTGAGCTATTACAGTAGCAATGGCTACATCTATAACTCCCATATTAAAATTTATTACAAACAAGAGATCCAAAATAATATTTATAATGGAAGCTAGTATCAAGAAATAAAGGGGGGTTTTGGAATCTCCCACGGAACGTAACACTGCAGAAGAAAAATTAAATAAAAATGTAAAAATCAATCCTCCAAAAATTATCTGCAGATAATTGGTAGAACTATTAAGTATTTCCTTTGGAGTTTTCATAATAATTAACATTGGCTTTGTAAAGATAATTGTAGTTAGGGACATTATTATCGTTAGCAGCAGCATAAATATAAATGCTGTGGAAATGGATTTGCGAAGCTTAGTATAATCTCCTGCACCAAAATACTGTGATAAAACCACAGAGGTTCCCATACATAAACCTATTATTATGGCAGAAAAAAAGTTCATTAGCATAAAGGAAGATCCTACTGCAGCTAAGGCTTCTTTACCTACAAATTTCCCCACTACTATGGAGTCCACCATGTTATATAATTGTTGAAATATATTTCCCAATAACATTGGAAAGGCAAAAAAAAGAATGATTTTCGTTGGATTTCCTTTTGTCATATCCTTCATTATTAAACTCACCTCAAATTAAGCTAGTCCATAGTAGTATAACAAAGAATATACTATAATAAAAATACCAGTTTATTATAGATACTATATGTTTTTTTATATAGTTTGTGAGGTGATGAAAGTGGATATAAAGCAATTAACTTTTTTTGTAACCATAATTGAAGAAGGTAATATTACTGCTGCAGCAAAAAAATTACACATTGCTCAACCTGCACTTAGCAATCAATTAAAGATGTTAGAGGATGAGCTTGGAGTTAAACTAATAGAACGTGGTTCAAGAAAGATAACTTTAACTGATGCAGGAAAAATATTGTTAAACAAAGCTAATCACATATTGGAACTTGAACAATCAGTGTATAAAGAGCTAGGAGACTTTAATAAGGGGCTACAAGGCACCTTAAGAATTGGTACAATATCTGCTATAGATTCTACGCTGTTAAATGGAAGACTTAATTACTATAATAAAAATTATCCTGAAATTAAATATGAGTTACATGAAGGTATAACTCCGGAAATAATAGAATTATTATATGCAGGAATAATTGAAATAGGCATTGTAAGAACACCATTTAAAGCTGAGGGGTTAGATGTAATGTATTTAGAACCAGAACCTATGATTGCGGCATATAGTTTAGACTATGAAATTCATAATGAAAGTAACAAAATTTCTATTACTGATTTAAAGGAAAAACCTATTACAATTTATCGAAGATTCGAAAAACTAATAATTTCCACCTGCGAAAAAGCTGGCTTTGAACCCAATGTATTTTGTATTAATGATGATTCGCGTACAACCCTTTTATGGGCAAATTCTGGACTTGGTATTGCAGTTGTTCCAATATCCTCATTAAATCTTATAATGGGTCAAAATTTAAAATACAAAATAATAGATGAACCATCCCTTTATACTCAAATCGCCATAGTTTCAGCAAAGGATAGATTCCTATCAGCTGCAGCGAAAAACTTTTTGAAAATGTTTAAATAACTTAAAGTTATTATGTGTTTTTCTAAATAAAAGATTTTTCGATTAATGCATATGTTAAAGGGTAAAAATGGTATAATTTGATAAAGGTTACTATTTTAAAAAGGGTGAGTTAGAGTGAAGAAAAAATTCAACCTAATAGCATTGTGTATTAGTATAATTATTACTGGGACAATAATTTATATTAAGGAAGGAAAAAGTGAAGGTTATGACTTAAAAGAAACCAAGGAAGATATTATGGTTACAGGAACTTTATTGGAGGGTAATAAGTATTTATTTACTACCAGGGTTAATTTAGGGAAAGATATTCCTATTTCTTACTCCATGATGGAGATAAAGCTTTATACAGAAATAGAATATGATGATAAAGAGATAGATTATGTATTAAAGAATACTGACATGGAAGTTATTCCTATAGGATGTAAGGAAAAGGCTTTTGGGGGTAAATATACTGGTAAGCGTGAATTCAAAATGAATTATGAAGTTGCAACAAAGTCTAATGAGATATACTCAGAAACTATGGCGGTAGGTTTTGCAAAAAATCTTTTGAAAAATGAAAATATTAAAATAAATAAAATTACAGCAGTGAACAGCTATTCTAAAATAGACTCTATTAATGATTTGAAAAGAACAAAAAATAATAATCTCATGGTGGCAGTGGAATATAGTACTTTAGAACAGTACTTTTCCCAATGGTACAACATAAAATTTAGATTAACCTCTAAAAATGAGGGGACATTTAGTGTTAATTAATTTCACAGCATAATATGATATAGTAATAATATTCAAAACAATAACATTAAGAAATGAGAGGAAGCACAAATGAACTATGTGGAGGATTTAAGAAAATTAGTGGGACACATGCCTCTGATACTATTGGGGTCAGCGGTGATTATTATAGATAAAAATAAAAATATATTATTGCAGAAGAGAAAGACTACTCATTATGGAGTTTGGGGACTGCCCGGAGGATTAATGGAGCTGGGAGAATCTACAGAGGATACAGCCAGGAGGGAAGTCTTTGAGGAAACAGGCTTAACAGTTGGTAAGTTAAATCTTATAGATATATTTTCAGGACCTGAATATTTCTT
This sequence comes from Clostridium amylolyticum, assembly GCF_900142075.1. Classification (GTDB taxonomy): domain Bacteria; phylum Bacillota; class Clostridia; order Clostridiales; family Clostridiaceae; genus Clostridium_AA; species Clostridium_AA amylolyticum. The sequence goes on along the minus strand of NZ_FQZO01000007.1, from coordinate 220,393 downwards.
AAAGCTTGATAATGGGGATGAGTTTTACTCTGTCACCACTGCTTATTATACAGAGGAAGTAAGTGGAAATATCAACATGGATGAAACTGAAGGTTTAGAGCTTAAATTTATTAATATAGATAAGCTACCAGAGAATATGGTAAGGAGCCATAGAAAATTTATTGAAGTGTTTCGAGAGAAGTTTAAAAGGTAGAGAGAATATAAGAAGAATTACTTGATTGGAGGATTTAGAAGCATATATAATTATAAACACGGAAATTTACACTATATATTTAGAGGAGATGATGATCATGACTTTTCCAGGATTAAACTCAGAAAATATAATTATTTTACTCATAGCTATGGTTATTTTATATTTTGCCTTTAAATTCTTAAAAGGAGTATTGAGATTCGTTATATCCCTTATTTTAATATTTACCTTAGGAATAAGCTTATACAATATCTTTATAGCGCAGAAACCTTTAAGTTATGAAGTAAATAGATATAAAGTGGATATAGCATATTTTAAAGAAATGGGAAGTATCAACAAAGAAGTCTATGAAGCCATAAAAGAAATAAAAGCTGATAAAGATATACCTAAGAATGTAGAAAACCTGCAAAAGCTAGAAAAGCAGGCTGAGGCCTTGAAGCACAGCGAAGAAAGTAATATAATCCATAATCAGTATATATCCAACCTTAAAAAGCTGGTACTAGCTTCACAAGCCTACAAATCCGCCAATGGATCTAAGGAATATTTAGACAATCTAAACCAGATGGCAGATAAGATTAATATAAGCCTTAAGGAAGTACTTTTCCCAAAGTAAATATTTAATTCTGTTTTTTTGTGTATGAGTGAGAGAAAAGGGTACATGCATAGAGATTATCAAAAAATCTATGGATGTACCCTAACTTTTATTCTAATAATAACTTATTAAAGAATACTAAACGAAGTATCTTTCAAGTGCCTTTAATTTTTCTAAATCAAAGATCCCTGTAGAAATATCTTTTAATTTAAGTGGAAGTGATATACTTAGAAGTAAGAAGTAAGAAGTAAGAAGTAAGAAGTAAGAAGTAAGAAGTAAGAGGTAAGAAGTGAGAAGTGAGAAGTGAGAAGTAAGAGGTAAGAGGTAAGAAGTAAGGGGAAATAATTGGTGGATATGATGAGATAAAGGATGGGAATAGGGATGTTTGAATTTAAAAATTTTGACCTTTTAACAGATGGTGAGATTGATTTAATAATAGAAGATAAAACACCCTCTAATGAGGAGAAAGGTTATGTACCTGCATACAAATATAAGATTACTCTGCACAATTCAAAGGATAGTATAGGCGATATTGATATTCGTATTGGATATAATGAGAATACATATTATGGTGGTCATATTGGCTATAGTATTGAAAAATCTTATAGAGGTAATAATTATGCATCAAAGGCTTGTAAGATCATTAAACAGATAGCCATTGTTCATGGAATGGATAGATTAATAATAACTTGTAATCCAGATAATTTTCCATCTCGAAGGACTTGTGAGAAAGCAGGCCTTAAACTTAAGGAGATAGTAGATTTGCCGCCACATAATGAGATGTATCAAAATGGGGAAACACAAAAGTGTATATATGAATGGATTTTAAAATAATAATTTTTTGTAGTTTTTATAGATTCTAGTACTTCTTGCAAGTATTCCTGTCATGATTTTTTGCTATTAGGTATTTAGTAAAGTTATTTATATAATCTTTAAAAAACCATTGACTTTGACGTCGTGTCGCCCATTACAATGATTTTAGAGAGGAGGAGAGAGAATGAAATTGATGACAATCAGTGAGGTAGCTAATACCTTTGATGTTTCCACAAGAATGCTCAGGTATTATGATGAAATTGGGCTTTTACCCAGCACTCGCATGGAAGATTACGCTTATCGAGTGTATGACCAGTCTGCTGTAAGACGTCTACAACAGATACTTACATTACGAAAACTGCGTATTTCCTTAAAAAAGATTGCTTTGATTTTAGAGTGTCCAGAGCAAACAAAAATTGTGGAAGTGTTTCATGAAAGCATGAATGAGCTTGATGATGAGATATCGGCGCTTCAAACCATACGGGATATTTTACGTATGTTCATCACACGATTAAACACAGCTGCACATACCAATGTCAAGCTGGACATGTTCGACGATGTTGAAATTATGAGTGTCATTCAAACACTCAGCCTTTCTAAAATTAATTTTAAGGAGGAACGTTCAATGGACGACCTTAATAAAGCAAATGAAACTTTATCAACCTTAAAGAATGTGCGTATTATTTATCTGCCTCCATGTACTGTTGCAGCAAGTCACTATTTTGGTAAAAACCCTGAAGATAATGCCATCAAATCTTTGGATGAGTTTATCAAAAAAATTGAACTCCAAAAAATCAAACCCGATTTGAGGATGTTTGGATTTAATAATCCATCTCCAAAGGGTAACGAAACATATGGATATGAATTTTGGGTAACCATACCCGAAGATTTAGATGTGCCAGCACCGCTTCAAAAGAAGCATTTTGACGGTGGATTGTATGCCGCACATTGCATCAAAATGGGCGATTTTCATGAATGGCAGCTTCTTAGTAAATGGGTTGAAAACAGCACCGAATATGAATATGACGCGCGCGAGCCATTTGGAATGGGTGGTTGCTTGGAAGAACACCTCAATGCATATTCATATTTTGCAGGTAACGAAAAAGTGGCAAAGTTTATTCAGCTTGATTTGCTTACACCCATAAAGGCAAAATAAATATCTATGTTCTCACATTATATTTTTTCGGATTTTTCTATAAGTAAAAATAAAAGTGACAGTCAAAATCTTTGATTTTCCCACTGGAACTTTCACAGAGTGTAAATGTTAACATTGCTATTAAGAATATACCTGCTGTAAATAGTAACATTAAATTACTTGCTTGAGGCTATCTTTACAGTGGAAAATACCATATTACAAGTAATAAAATATAATAAGGTTAGCAGTAAGAATTTACAAAATATGTTACAATTAAAAGAGCTCAAATAAATGAAAATCAGATTTTCAAGTATAAGGTAAATAAGAATTTATTATTTAGGTAAGAACTAATAGGTAAAAAGTAAGAGTTAATGAAGAAATTCAGCAAGGCTGAATTTTCACCACAACTACTAATTCTTAGCTCTTACTTCTTATCTATTCTATAAATTCTAATTTATATTATTGAAATTAAAATTTTTAAAATAAAAAATTATATAGGTTTATTTTTTATGAAGATTTGATATAATATAAATAAGAAAAACTTAGTGCGTCAACACTAATCTAATCCTTAGAACATTTATTTTGTTTTAGGGCTATTGGATGAAATTAATAAGTTTAATTAAGAAAAGGTGCTAATCTTGTGAGGATGGAGCACTTTTTTCTTTGCTTTTAACTTCTATATCAAGACCAAGAAATTTAATCTTAATTTTTAAATGATCTATAAAAAGATTATGTTTTAGAATTAATCTAATTATATAAACAACTGATATACACTTTATAAAAGTATCAAACATATCCAATACCACCTCCTAAGCTACAGTGAAATAATTCACCAATAGCCCATAAGGAGGATAAAACGTTCAAAACCCCCGTAGCCATCCTACTACGGATTTCAAAATATTACTTTAGAATTATACCATATTTATGTAGAATATATACACAAGAATAAAATGGAAAAACCTCATTTAAAATAGTTACGCTGAATAGTATCATAAGTAATAGCATGTTTACAAAATATGTTATAATTAAAGGGATAAGTAATTATTTAGGTAAGAAGTAAGAAGTAAGAAAATAGGTAAAAGGTAAGGAGTAAGAAGTAAGAAGTAAGAGTTTTTGAAAAAATTCAGCAAGACTGAATTTTCACCACAACTATTACTTCTTAGCTCTTAGCTCTTACTTACCAACAAATTAATTATAAAAAACTCTACGAGTTTTATCCATAACTCTTCACTCTTAGTTCTTACCTATTATTTAATAATATAAAAAGAAAGGGAGTGAGTATTTAATGAGTTTGCGTGTTGGTTATACGTTTTCTCATTAAAGATAATTTATGAAAATTTATATAAGTGCAGATATTGAAGGGATAACAGGGGTCACCAGCTGGAGTGAAACTGAGAAAAATCATAGTGATCATGGAGATTTTGCAAAGCAGATGACCAAAGAGGTAAAAGCTGCTTGTGAAGGAGCTTTTGAAGCTGGGGCTTCAGAAATTTATATAAAAGATGCCCATGACAGTGCAAGGAACATTGATATTAATGAGTTACCAGAAGAGGTACTAATTCAGAGAGGCTGGGCAGGAGAGCCTATGTGTATGGTAAGCGGTTTAGATAGCAGCTATGATGCGGCGCTATTTATAGGGTATCATTCCAGAGCAGGTAGTGGAGACAGTCCACTAGCTCATACCTTAGATACCGATTTAGATTATATTAAGATAAATGGAACATATGCCAGTGAGTTTCTAATTAATGCTTATGCTGCTGCTTTGCATGGGGTACCCGTAGCGTTTTTAAGTGGAGATAAAGGTTTAACAGAAGAAGTTAACCAAGTTAATTCCCACATATCAACTGTTTCAGTAAAAGAAGGTATAGGTAAATCCACCATTAGCATTCATCCTGAGAAGGCAGTTAAGGAGATTAAAGCTAAGGTAAAAGATGTCCTTAAAGGTGACTATAGCTTATGTAAAATAGAATTGCCAAAGGGCTTTGAAGTAGAAATAGCCTACAAAAATCATGAAACCGCTTTTAGAAATTCCTTTTATCCAGGGGCAAAATTGATTAGCCCTAAGGTAATAGCTTATAGCACCCATGATTACTACGAAGTCCTAAGACTATTCCATTTTTTAACCTAAGATTTCATTTCAAAAAAGAAGCAATTGGAGAACCAAGAAAAAAGAGTATAAATTTAGATTAAAATTAATCAACTCTAAAAGGGGAGATTATATACAAGTATGGAGGATAATATGGAGTTAGAAAAGTTAGATCCAAAAGGCAGATTTAGCAGTCGTGTTCATAATTATGTGAGATATAGACCTAGTTATCCTAAGGAGATAATTGAGTTTCTACAGGAAGCTATAGGGCTTAGCAAAGATTCTATTATTGCAGATGTAGGTTCAGGAACAGGAATTTCAGCTAAACTGTTTTTAGATAATGGAAACACTGTATATGCTGTGGAACCTAACGGAGATATGAGACAAGCAGCAGAAGGACTACTTCAAGGTTATAATAATTTTCATTCTGTTGATGGTTCATCTGAAAACACTACATTAAAAGCAGAATCCATTGATGTTATTGTTGCCGCACAAGCCTTCCATTGGTTTGAGCCTGAACCAACTAAAGAAGAGTTTTTGAAGATACTTAAGCCAGAAGGTTATTTAGTGCTGTTATGGAATAAACGTAAAAGAATAAACACAGGATTTATGGGTGAATATTTAAATTTTATAAAAAGATATGGAAAAATGGAAATTGAAAAAACTCATGACTGCGTTGTTCCTAAGTTTTTTAATAGTAGAGCTTTGAATAAAAAAGATTTTTCAAATTCTCAACATTATAACTTTGAAAGGCTAAAAGGGGAATTAGCTTCCTTTTCCTATATGCCTAATGAAGATCATGAGGACTTTGTGCCTATGATGGTAGAACTTGAAAATATATTTAATAAATATAATGATAATGGAAAAGTAGTTTTAGAATATGAAACTGAGGTTTATTACTGCAAAATGAAATAAAAGAGTCAAAATGTAAAAAAATAATAATTATATATTTATTTTTATTGGTGATATAACTATAAAAATTATAATAAGCTTAGAGGAATTAATATAAAAATTAAAATTATAGTTTAAATTGTGTAAGTTTAATGGGGGATTAGAGATGTTTGTCAAAGAAGATGAATTAAAAAAGTATTTAAATAAATGGCAGGATATTTTAAGGTTAAGAGATTGGGATATAAAATATGAAATAGTGGACAAAGAGTGGAGAAAAACAGGGGATATTAAAATAGACATGGATGATAAAAAAGCTGTTTTAATGGTAAATAATTTTAACCCTAAGCAGACGAATTTAGAAGCTTTAATTATACATGAATTACTTCATTTAAAGCTTTGGGGCATGGATCAAATGATAGAGCAGCTTATATTTAGTGTTTTCGGTAATAATGAGGAAGATGCTAAATTCAATTTTGCTTACACTCAGTTCATGACCCTTTTAGAAAGTACAGTGGAGGATTTATCAAAAAGCTTTGTTACTTTAGGAGCTGATGACAAAGAAACATCCTTTGGTAGAATTCAAAAAGCTGTGGATGAAGAGTTAGGTAAGGTAAAACTATAGAATATTAAAATTATTGTAATGCTTAAAAGGGAGAAGAGAATGATTAATGTGTACAAGGTTGAAAAAGAGGATATTTCAGAAGTCTCCTCTTTTTTGAGTAAATTGAATAAAGATAGTACAAGCCATATAGGATATTGTGGACAAGATGAAAAAGAGGTAGAAGAAGCCTTAAGAGAATACATAGAAGAAGAGGGAGAAAGTAGTCCGTTTTTCATAGCTAGATATAAAAACAAACTTGTAGGAGTTATGGGTGTAGATGGAGATCTAGAAAGCGGTAATGGAGAGCTTTGGGGACCTTTTATAGAAAATGTAGAAGAGAGACAATGGTCAGACATAGCTACTATGTTATGGAATAGCTTATTTCAAGAAGCTCATGAAAGCATAGAGAACTATCACATGTTCATTAATGTTAAAAATAAAAGATGTATTTCCTTTGCTGAAGAAAATAACTTCACTTTCTCTGAAAAGGATAATCTGTTTAAAACCTTAAAGCTAACAAAAAAAGATTTTAATTATGACTGTGATGAATCAATAATTGAAATCAATGATACTTTTAATAAAGAAATGGTGAGTTTGCATAATAACACCTTTAAGAAGGCATATTATTCAGGAGAGAGAATTATTAAAAGACTAAACCAATTTAGAAAAGTATTTGTTACTATTAAAGAGGAAAAGCTTTTAGGATATATATATGTAGAAGCTGATCCTGAATTTAGTGAGGCTTCCATAGAGTTTTTTGCAGTAGATGAAATTTATAGAGGACAAGGTATAGGCTTTAAGCTAATTAATAAAGCTATAAACTGGATATTTACATTTCCAGAAATAAAAGAGATAAATTTATGTGTAAACAGTAAAAATTCTGCTATTAATCTTTATAAAGCAGTAGGATTTAAAGAGATTAATGAATTAGCCTTCTATAGAAAAAACAGAATCAATTAGTAATAAAAATAAAGGTCAAGGAGTAATTTCCTTGACCTTTGGATATATATAGAAAATAAGATATAATTATATTACAAATTTAGGTATAGGATATATGCAAATTACTCATAAGCATACTTAATATTTTCACTATGGATTTTATAATATGTATGAGGTGACATAATGAAATTCTTAAAACAATATATAGATAAATATTGGAAGCCTTTTTTAACAGCAGTAGGGTTTTTAACCTTTGAAACTGCCTGTGATCTGTTGCAACCCACTATAATGTCAAAGATTGTGGACGTGGGGGTAGCAAAGAAGGATATGCACTATGTCCTAAGCTTAGGAGGGCTAATGCTTTTAGTTACAGCATTAGGAGCCTTAGCAGCTACAGGACGAAATATAATCTCCAGTAAGGTGTCACAGAAGTTTGGAGCAGAGCTTAGATTAGACCTTTTTAAGAAGATACAAGGATTTTCTTTTCAAAATATAGATAATTTTGAAGGAGCTTCCTTGGTAACCAGACTCACTAACGATGTAAACCAAGTGCAAATTTTTGTTAATGGTCTTATGAGGATATTTGTTAAGGCTCCTCTTCTATGTATAGGTAGCCTTATTATGGCTACGCGTCTTAATCCAGGTATGTCATGGATTTTACTCATAATAGTTCCTGTGGTGAGCTTAATTATCTTTACTAATATGAAAGTAGGGTACCCATTTTTTATAAAGGTGCAGAAGGTCCTAGATAAGGTAAATGGTGTAATTAGAGAATATTTATCTGGAGTTAGGGTAGTAAAAGCCTTTAATAGCTTTGATTACGAAGTTAAAAGATTTGGGAAAAGGAATGAGGATTTGGCAAAGGTATCTACCACCGCTATGCGTGTTATGGCTATATTTTCCCCAGGGATAACCCTTACAGTAAATCTGGGTATAGTAGCTATTTTATGGTTAGGTGGAATTAAGGTAAACAGCGGAGAAACACAAGTAGGACAAATAATAGCTTTTATTAATTATATGACTCAAATATTATTTTCACTGATGATGATCTCCTTTGTGTTCACTATGTTTGTAAGAGCCAGGGCATCTGCAGAACGTATTGAAGAAGTATTTAATGAAGAAAATACTATGAAAATAAAAGAAGATAAGTCAGAAGATTATCACATATCTGGCAGAATAGATTTTAATAATGTATCTTTCTCCTATGAAGGGGCAAAAGGCGATCCCGTTCTTAAAAACATTACTTTTACTTGTATGCCTGGGGAGACTATTGGAATAATTGGCTCTACGGGCTCAGGAAAAACCTCTCTTATAAATTTAATACCCAGATTTTATGATGCCAGCCAAGGCATAGTAAAAGTTGGAGGTATAGATGTAAAGGATATGCCCATAAAGGTTCTCAGGGAAAATATAGCCGTAGTGCCTCAAAAATCAGTGCTCTTTACTGGTACTGTGGCAGAAAATATAAGATGGGGCAAAGAAGATGCCGCCTTAGAAGAGGTGGAAAGAGCAGCGGAAATTGCTGATGCCCATGAATTTATAAAAAATATGCCCGAAAGATACAACACCATGGTAGGGCAGGGAGGGGTAAACTTTTCTGGAGGTCAGAAGCAGAGGCTATCCATAGCTAGAGCAGTAATTAAAAAACCTAAAATACTTATTTTAGATGATAGCACCAGCGCAGTGGATACAGCTACAGAAGCTAGAATAAGGGGAGCTTTAAAGAAATACTCTCAAAATCTGTCCACTATTCTTATCGCCCAAAAGATAAGTTCCGTCATGGAGGCAGATAAGATAATAGTTCTAGATAATGGAGAAATAGCAGGCATGGGAACCCATGATTACCTTATAAATTCCTGCGGTATATATCAAGAAATATATAAATCTCAAGTGGGTAAGGAGATGACACAGCATGGTTAAAGAGGGAAATGAAAATAATAGAAATAGCGAAAGTCAAGGCTTTAGCCCTGCTGGTATGAGAATGGGAGGAGGTCCTAAAGCAGGAAGGTTTGGAAGTCATAGAAATATGGCACCGGTGATTAAACCTAAGAATTTTAAAGGGACACTTAAGAGACTATGGGCATACTTTGGCAAAGATAAAAGAGTATTATTTTTAATATTTATATTTATACTGGTAGATTCCTTGTTAACCTTATCTGTACCATACCTTATAGGAAAAGCTATAGAAGCTATGACTTATTTAAAGATAGGGGGAGATTTTTCTAGGCTTAAGTTCATTATGTTAGCTCTAATTACAGCCTACGCTTTTAGTGCTTTGTTAAACTTCCTTCAAGGATTATTTATGGCTGGAGTTTCCCAGCGCATGGTAAAAAATCTTAGAAGTGCAGTGTTTAATAAGCTTCAAAAGCTTTCAGTATCATTTTTTGATACCCATAGCCATGGGGACATAATGAGTAGATTATCCAATGATATTGAAAATATCAGCGGTACGGTTTCGCAATCTACCACTCAGCTTATGGCAGGTTCCATAGCAGTAATAGGTTCTTTAATAATGATGATAAAGCTTAGTCCTATCCTTACCCTGGCAAGTATTATTACCGTTCCTTTAGTATTTCTACTTACTAAAACCATAGCAAAAAAAACTAAGGTTCTTTTTAAGAGCCAGCAGATAGAATTAGGTATGTTAAATGGACATATAGAGGAAAATATCTCTGGAATTCAGGTGGTGAAAGCTTTTAATTACGAAGATAAAACCATAAAGGAATTCCATGAAATCAACTCAAGGCTTTCTGAGGTGGGCACCAAAGCTCAAATATGGTCAGGATTTCTAATGCCATTAATGAATGTAATAAATAATTTAGGCTTTGCAGTGGTAGCAGGAGTAGGCGGAATACTTGCGGTAAAAGACATGATTACTGTAGGTAGCATTGCCAGCTTTTTAATATATTCGAGACAATTTTCAAGGCCATTAAATGATTTAGCCAGCATCTTCAATAACCTTCAATCTGCAGTAGCAGGAGCTGAAAGGGTATTTGAAGTATTAGATGAAAAGGAAGAGGAAAAAGATATACTAGGAGCAGAAGAACTTGTAAGCCCCAAGGGTGAAGTGATTTTTGAAAATGTAACCTTTGGATACAATAAAGAAAATCCAATACTTAAAAACGTAAGCTTTTATGCCCCAGCAGGCAGCAATACCGCTTTAGTAGGACCTACAGGAGCGGGGAAAACTACCATAGTAAATCTCATAACCAGATTCTACGATGTGACCTCCGGAAGAATATTAATTGATGGAAAAGATATAAGAGAATATTCTAGAGACAGCCTAAGAAAAACCTTTGGTATAGTGCTTCAGGACACCTATCTTTTTTCAGGCACCATAAAAGAAAACATAAAATACGGAAGACCAGAAGCTACGGACGAAGAAATGGAAAAAGCAGCAGCCATGGCCTATGCTGATGTATTCATAAACAGACTTCCCAAAGGTTACGACACCGTACTTTCAGAAAGCGGCAGTAATTTAAGCCAAGGACAGAGACAGCTTTTAGCTATAGCTCGGGCAATACTTTCTAAACCATCCATACTAATACTGGATGAAGCCACTAGCAGCATAGACACCCGTACTGAACTAAATATCCAAAAAGCTATGCTCAATATCATGAAAGGACGCACCAGCTTCATCATAGCCCACAGGCTCAGCACCATACGCGACGCAGATAACATCATGGTCATAGACCAAGGAAATATCAAAGCTCAAGGTAAGTACGAAGACCTAGTGGCAAGAAACCTAATTTAGTGATGGTGTCCTTGAAAAACATTGACTTTAAATTAACATTCCCGACCTTTGGTAGTGAAAAGTGTATAGTTTGCAGACTATGTATTATAGACTATAAATTTACTATATATAATAGTATTAAAGCATAACTTATATAAAATATAAGTTAAATAATAGAATTCAAAATTACTTATAAAAGGGAGAGGGGTTAATGAGAATTTTTGATATTATTATTCCAATACTTTTACTTGTGCTTCTTTTAAAACAGTTGAAATATATAAAGAAATTAATAATACCCACAAGAAAAAGTTATATACAAATTATTTTTGTACTGATTAGTGTGATAATTTTAATAAGTATTACATATTTTTACGGCAATAAGTGGATTCATTATATAGTAGGAGTATTAGCAAGCTCTACCTATATATGCATGTGGATTAAACAAGGAATTAACTCAAAGGGTTTTGTATCCATGTATAGATACAAAGAGACTATATCCTGGAATGAAATTGAAAAAGTTATAGTAACTAGTTCAAAGGATGTAAAAGTTAAGTTGTTTGGTGATTTTATGGAGCAAACATTTTATTTTAAAAATGGTGATTACGAAAAAGTTTTAACCTTTCTGAAAGAAAATTTGCCTAAGGAAGCTCAGTTACAAATCAATTAAAGACATGCAGGATATAATTAAATAGTATCTATTGAATATATTAATATAAAACAACAGCACAGGGTGCTTAGAGAGGAGCAGAAGATTTTATGGATTTTAAAGATGAAATAGCAATAAGTATGAAAGACCTTAGAATGAGCTATGCTACAAAAGAGGTATTGAAAGGATTAGATTTAGAGGTTTATAAAGGGCAGATTATAGGATACATTGGACCAAATGGTGCAGGTAAGAGTACTACAGTTAAGATAATGCTTGGACTTTTAGAAGGATATACTGGAGAGGTTAAAATACTTGGACAGGATATAAGAAATGCCAGTGTAGAATATAAAAGAAAGATAGGTTATGTGCCTGAAACTGCAGAGATATATGATAACCTTACAGCTAGGGAATATCTAACCTTTATAGGTGAGTTATATGGTTTAAGCTATGAAGAAGTAGACAGCAAAGCTATAAAGCTTATGAAGGTATTTTCCATAGAAGAGGTTTATGATTCAAGAATAAGCTCTTTTTCTAAAGGTATGAAGCAGAAGGTCTTAATAATATCTAGTCTTTTGCATAACCCAGACATATTATTCTTAGATGAACCCTTAAGTGGCTTGGATGCTAATAGTGTAATGATAGTTAAAGAGATATTAGCTCAGCTGGCAGCTCAAGGAAAGACTATATTCTACTCCTCTCACATCATGGATGTGGTAGAAAAGATAAGCAGCAGAATTATACTTTTAAATGGGGGAGAAATTGTAGCTGATGGAAGCTTTGAAGATCTTAAGCACAAGTCTAAGGAAGGCTCCTTAGAAGAAATCTTCAATGACCTTACAGGATTTAATCAACATAAAGCTTTAGCAGAGGAATTTGCAGCTGTAGTACAAGGAGTGTTATAGGATGAAGGACTTTAAGGCTTTAAAAATTTTGGACAAGTTTAGAGGGGCATTTGAAAAATTTGGAATAGATTATGATATAATGAGAAGCATACTGAGGGTAAAACTTATTATGGATGGCAGAAGAGTACCTACCATAATCAGCAACAACACAAAAAAGAAACCCGATAGTGAAGATCGTAATATGTTTTTAAAATCCTTAATTATGTATGTTATCATGGGGCTATTCTTAATACCCATGGTACTTATAGGGGATAAATATATATACATGATGAGCATAGTATTCGCCATAATGATGTTTATGGTAATGACCTCATTAATATCAGATTTTTCTTCTGTACTTTTGGATATCAGAGATAAAAATATTATTGCATCTAAGCCAGTGGAAAGCAAAACCTTAAGTGTGGCAAAAGCAATACATGTATTTATATATATGTTTTTTATAACCTTTGCCATAACAGGACCAGCTTTAATAGCCTCTTTATTTAGAAGAGGACCTGTATTCTTTTTAATATTCTTATTAGAAATAATACTTATAGATCTATTTGTGGTGGTTATTACCGCTCTTATTTATCTATTAATATTAAAGTTCTTTGATGGAGAAAAGTTAAAAGACATAATAAACTATGTACAAATAGTATTGTCCATTGCCATGGCCATAGGATATCAGTTTTTAGGAAGATTGTTTGATGTAGTGGATTTAAAAATAGTGTTTAATCCTAAGTGGTGGCAGTATTTACTACCTCCTATGTGGTTTGCAGCACCTTTTGAACTTATAATAAATAAAAATACTAATACACATTTTATAATATTTTCAATATTAGCCTTAGCAGTACCTATAATTTCTATAATTTTATATATAAAGCTTATACCTGCTTTTGAAAGAAACCTTCAGAAATTAAATAATAATGCTTCTAAAGCAGAGAAGCCAAATAGAAAGCTTTCAGACTTTATAGCAAAAATTATATGCAGAGATAAGCAAGAAAGAGTATTTTTTAGGTTCGCTTCTGATATGATGAAAAATGAAAGAAGCTTTAAACTTAAGGTATATCCTTCTTTAGGATTTTCACTGATATTCCCATTTATTTTTATAATGAATTCCTCTAGAGGCAGCAGTTTTGCTGAAGTAGCTGCAGGAAAGAGCTACTTAAATATATATTTTACTGCTTTAATGCTTCCCACAATAATTATGATGATGAGATATTCTGAAAAATATAAAGGCGCGTGGATATATAGAACTCTTCCTATAGAGAATTCTGCTCCAATATTCAAAGGCACACTAAAAGCCTTCATAGTAAATTTAATGTTCCCTATATATTTACTAGAAAGCATAATATTTATAGTAATATTTGGAACAAGGATAATTCCAGATCTTATAGTGGTATTTTTAGTAGTACTTTTGTTTACCATTATATGCTTTAAATCATTCAGGCAAGCATTGCCTTTCTCTGAAGCCTTTGAAGCAGCACAACAAACAGAAGGTATGAAGATGTTTCCGCTGCTAATTGTCCTTGGTATCATCGCTGGAGCCCATTATGCCAGCACCTTGATTCCCTTTGGAATATATATTTTAGGAGTAATACTAGTAATTTTAAACCTGGTATTTTGGAGAAAATCATTTAATATCCCTTGGGAAAAACTAGGGATTTAATTAAAGAGGTTCATTAGAATCTACAGCACCAAAGTGAAACTTTTCCTTAGTAGAGTTTTCTTCCTCCGAAAAAGGAAAGGGTTCACTTCTCACATCTGAACCTTGAGTTATTTCATTATTACTACCTTTAAGATTTGACTCAGTTTTTGAAAGGGTATAACTTTTTCTTCTTTTCATACTAAACACCTCCAGATAATATATAAATATTATCTGCTAAATTATAAATATTATTAACTTTTTATTTAAAGGAGGGACAATAAAATGGAAAAGTATGCATATTTTTTTGAACCCGACGACCCTATAACAACTAAAAGAGAATTTACCGATGAGTTAATTAAGTATTGCAAAAAAGAAAACAAAGATTTAACCATTCTCCATGAAGGCATGGAACCCGTTGTACTAATAGATGGGGAAAAGTATGTTTGTATGCTGGAGCAACCAAGGATGATTAACATACCCATTATTCCTGCATTTTATGCAAACTCCTATGGATTCAAGTGGGTATATATATACAGATATCAAGAATCAAGTGATTCTTAGCTTCAGATGGAATTTACTTATAAGGAATACCTACTCCAGCTGAAGCTTAGAAGAACTTATCCAGGAGCTTAGCGCTCATTATTCCGCCAATTGAATAAGTGGGGGGATTAGGAGCGGTTAGCTATCGGATAAATGCAAAAAGCTTTACTGAATATTTTTGAATTAAAGGAACTCCTCGGACTTCCTTTAATCTGCTTAAATCAATTCAAATTTTATCCTTTAATCCCCTTAATAGTCTAGAAACTTCTAAAAACCTATTATTCAATTTTTCTTTCTCATCTTCATCTGAGGCTTCGCTTAGTTTTCCGCTTAAGAAAGCAAGTTCTAGGTCTAATTTTGATATTTCTTCTTTAACGCTCTTTAGGGAGAGGTCTTTACTGCTATCCTTAGGAGTGTTTTTATTTTTTGTGTAATCCTTAAAGTTTCCCTCCCAGGTTACAATGGTCTCATTGTTTAGTTCAAATATTTTGGTTGCTATATTATTTATAAAATATCTATCATGAGACACTAAAAGGATAGTTCCTTTGTAGCCTTGAAGTACTTCTTCTATTTTCTCTCTAGATACTATGTCCAGGTAGTTAGTGGGCTCATCCAGTAAAAGAACATTGGCTTGGGACAGCATAAGCTTTGCAAAAGCAACGCGGCTTTTTTCACCCATGCTTAAACTATGAACCTTTTTAAAAACATCATCTCCTTTAAATAGCAGTGAAGCTAAAAGGAGCCTTACCTCTGAAATTGTAAAAGGCGACGAAAGCACGTTGTCTAATATGCTATTATTAAGGTCCAAGGTTTCTAGTTCTTGAGCGAAATATCCAATTTTCACAGAAGGATTTATGGATATTGAGCCTGAATAGTTTTTATCTAAACCATTTATCATTTTAAGCAAGGTAGTTTTCCCGGAGCCGTTTTTGCCTATTATGGCGGCCTTATCTCCCTTTATAAGGTTTAATGAAGCATTTTTTAGAAGAACTCTTTCTCCAAAACTTTTGTGCAAATCATTAATACGCATTAGATATTTTGGCAGTTTTATGCTGCTTAGATTTTTATTTATTATATCAAAGGCTGGAGCTGCATCAGCTTTAGGTTTTTCTACTTTATTATCTTCAAGCCTTTCTAGAGCCTTCTCCTTAGCGTGCATTATGCTTACCTGCTTTTTTGCTTTTGATCTCCAAAAGTCATTTTGCCCTGCAGCCTTATGGGCTTTATCATACCATTCTTTCCTTAGGGCAATATTCCTTTCCAGCTCTTTAATTTTTTGCTGCTGTTTATCATATTCTTTTATAGTATTCTTTGTTTCATTTTCTTTTTGCAGCTTATAAGAGCTGAAGTTTCCGCTATAGCTTTTAAGCTCATCCTTGTTTAGCTCCCATATACAGGTTGCTGCTTCATCAAGAAAGTACCTGTCATGAGAAATAATGAGCACTGTTTTGCTAAGAACTTTAATAAAGCCCTCCAGCCAGGCTCGAGTTTCTAAGTCTAGATGATTAGTGGGCTCATCTAATATCAAAAGATCAAAGTCATCTATAATTGCTCTACACAACATTACTTTGGTCTTTTCTCCTCCGCTTAAGGAATTAATTTGCCTTGCTAAAATATCTTCTTCTAAACCAGCTTGAGAAAGAGCTTTTTTTATTCTTACCTGGGTATCGGTTAAAAGTTTATTATCTTCCTTTGATAAAGGACTTAAATACTCACTAACCTTTATTGTTTCAAAGTTGAAATCATTAGGATTAAGATATTGAATTTTAAGTCCATAAGGAGAATAGTTTATACTGCCTTTTTCATAGCTTTCCATACCAGCTATAATTCTTGCAAGGGTAGTTTTACCTACTCCATTGGAGCCAATAAGTCCAACCTTTTCATTATTATTTATGCTGCCAGATATGTCTTCAAAAACTATTTTTCCTTGGAAGTCCTTAGTTAAATCATCAAAATAGATATTCATAAAATCATCTCCATTTCTACTTTTAGCATGAAATGAAAGAGACGACAGAAAAAAATAAAGCTGCAGTACTTTAAAATAACTGCAGCTTAATAGGCAAATATATAAAGCATATAAATATATGCTCTTAACCCACGTGCTTTTAATAGTACTAGTTTTTAACTGTCGCCTCTATTAAAAAAGTGCATAACTATCCCATGCATTTTTAAAGAAGCTTATTAAATTACTCACAGTTAAAAACAATTGTACATTGCACACCTCATATTAATATTATTTGATAATTGTATCAACTTATATAGTAACAGAACTTTTATGAAAATCAAGGGGGGATGATAAATAATATATAAATATTAAGAATATTCAAAAGGTGTATTGTGCATACGAAAAAAATGTGCTATATTGAAAATGTAAACGATATTAATCGTTATATATTTTTAAAGTTAATTGTTAAACAATTAAACAATATTACAATATAAAATAGTATTTAGTTGTGGAGGAGAAAAATGTTTAAACAGGTTAAAGCTCAAAACTTATCTGAGATGGTGGTAAAACAGATTATTGGATTAATTGAATCAGAAGAATTAAAGCCTGGGGACAAACTGCCGCCAGAGAATATTTTTGCTGAACAATTAGGCGTTAGTCGAGGAATTCTTAGAGAAGCTTTAACTATACTGCAGTTCCAAGGCTTTATCAGCAGAAAGCCTAAAGATGGAACCTATATAAGAGAATTAGAAGATTATAAGAAAGCTAATCAATCTATAACAGAGTCTTTAAAAGATGCCACTTACATGGATCTTGTGGAATTAAGAGAAGCATTGGAATTAAGAACTGTTGAGCTGGCTATTCAAAGAGCTAAAGATGAAGAGATAGTAGAAATAAAAAATTATCTAAATGGAGTAAAAGTAGACGATGAAAGCTACAACATTATGGACTATAATTTCCATCTTAAAATAGCTGAACTATCTAAGAATATTCTTTTAATAAACTTCATTGATAACTACTATGGATTAATTGAAGAGTTAGGAGAAAAGAGTAATAAGAAGAGAGAAAGAAAGTTAGAAATAATAGAAGAACACAAGGGATTAATTAATGCTATTTATAATAGAGATGTGGTAGAAGCAAGAGAAGCATTAAGCTATCACTTAAGAAAGGTAAAACAAATAATCAGTAAAAATGATATTACAAAGGAGGAGAAAAATGAGTAAAAAAATAAAAATATTATCTCCTTGTGGAATATTGGGATATGGATTTCCAGTGGAGTCATTTCAGAAAGGGCTAGAGGATAAACCGGATGCTATAGTGGTGGATGCAGGCTCTACGGATGCAGGTCCACACAAGCTAGGGGCAGGGGTTTCTATAGTAAGCAGGATGGCTTGTAAAAAGGACTTATTATTATTAATTAAAGGTAGCAGAGAGCTTAACATTCCTCTTATCATTGGCTCTGCTGGCGGCTCAGGAGCAAAGGTTCACACAGAATGGACTTTAGATATTATAAATGAAATTTTAGAAGAAGAAAAGATAAATACAAAGTTAGCAATTATTTGGGCAGATATTGACAATGAGAGAGTAAAAAAATCCAATAAATTGGGACAAGTATTAGATATGGGTACTAATATACCAAAGCTAAATGATGAGATTATAGACACAACAAAAAGTATTGTGGCTCAAATGGGAGATGAACCTATAATTGAAGCCTTAAAAGAAAAAGCTGAAATTATCGTATGTGGAAGAGCCTATGATCCTGCTCCCTTTGCTGCAGTAGGAATCTATAATGGATGTGACCCAGCCTTATCTTATCACTTAGGAAAGATATTAGAATGTGGTGCTTTGTGTGCAGAACCGGGAACCACCAAGGATTGTATTATGGGGGTTATTGAAGAAGATAGCTTTTATGTTTATCCCACAAATCCTTTAAGAAAATGCACACCAACTAGTGTAGCAGCACATACCTTTTACGAAAAGGATCATCCATACATTTTAAAGGGACCAGGTATAGAATTACACCTAGAATCCTGTGAGTTTACAGCCATAGATGACAGCACTGTAAGGGTTAAAAACAGCAAGCTCATAAAAACACCTAAATATTATATAAAGCTTGAAGGAGCAAGGAAGATATTATATAGAACCTTTGTGGTGGCAGGTGTTAGAGATCCATTGCTTATCAATAAGCTAGAGGAAGTAGAAGGCTTAGTGATACAAGGAGTTAAAGAATATTTTTCAGAGATTCCAGAAAGCCATTATAAAATTAACTTTATAAATTATGGAATTAATGGTGTTATGGGAGACTTAGAACCTAATGAAGAAATTTCAAAAGAAGCAGGAGTGGTATTTGAGGTTTTAGCAAAAACCCAAGAACTAGCTTCAGCCATCTGCAGCTCCGTTAGATCTTCTTTCATGCATTATGGATATAAAGGAAGAAAATCTACTTCAGGAAACCTGGCATTCCCTTTTTCACCTAGCGATATTAATTTTGGGCCAGTGTATGAATTTAGTGTATATCATTTAATGGAAGTAAAGGATGGAAAAGAAGTATTTCCTATAGAATATAGGGAGGTTAAACATGGATAGATTAGTAGATTTGGCAAAGGTTTTAAGGAGCAAGAACAGCGGACCCTTCTCTATAACCTTGGACATACTATTTGATAATTATGATACATACAAAAGAGTTGTGGATTCCAATACCATTACATTAGAGAGTATTTCAAAGCTATATAAAATAAGAAAAGAGGAAATCACAGAACTAGTTTTCTTTGATAAAGGCTTAGGCATTAAGATAACCATGAATAGAAGAATATCATCGGGAACAGCAGGGGATAGAGACGTTTATGGAGCCCAGCAGCACGCCCCGCTTTTTGATATTTTAATACCATAAGAGAGGAGGGTAATGGTGGAAAGATTATCATTAAACAAAAAAGGTGAAAAACTATCATTAAGCAGAAAAACGGAAAAGTCGCCATTAAATGAAAAAATGGCACAAATAAAAAAAGATAGAATTTTATATTTACTGATAGCGCCAACTTTAATATATTTTTTCATCTTTAGATTGTGGCCTATTTTAAACATGAAATTAGCTTTTTATGATTATAAAGCCGTTGGACCCTGGAAGTTTGTGGGGTTAAAGTATTTTCAACTTATTTTTAAATCGCCATCCATAAAAGTGATTTTAACCAATACTTTAATAATCAGCTTTATGAAATATGTACTGCTTTTCCCTTTTGTGGTATTGTTTGCGATTTTACTAGCAGAATTAAGAAGCACCATATTTAGAAAATATGTTCAGATAGTATCCTTTTTACCACACTTTTTATCCTGGGTAGTAATAGCAGGAATTTGGATATCCTTTTTATCCCCATCCAATGGAGGGGTAAATCAAATATTAAATATATTTAATATGCCTTCAGTGAGCTTTATGACAGATAAGGGGAGCATAAGATGGGTGTTACTGTTTTCAGAAGCCTGGAGAAGTATAGGATGGGATTCCATAATATATTACGCTGCCATTATTTCAATTAGTCCAAGCATCTATGAAGCAGCAAAGATTGATGGAGCTAACAGGTTGAACATAATTAAGTATATTATTCTACCTGCCCTAGTAATA
This sequence comes from Clostridium amylolyticum, assembly GCF_900142075.1. Taxonomy (GTDB): domain Bacteria; phylum Bacillota; class Clostridia; order Clostridiales; family Clostridiaceae; genus Clostridium_AA; species Clostridium_AA amylolyticum. The sequence continues at coordinate 200,137 of NZ_FQZO01000007.1, read as the reverse complement.
CCAATGGTAACAATGTTTATTTTAAACCTAGGATTCTTCTTAAATGCTGGATTTGATCAAGTTCTTAACTTCACCAATGATGCAGTAAACAGTAAGATCGACATTTTAGATACCTATATCTATAGAATAGGAGTAATAAACGGACAATACTCCTTAGGTACTGCAGTGGGATTTGTTAAAGGGGTAGTAGGGGTGTTTTTAGTGTTAACCACTCACTTTATCTCTAAAAAGTTAACAGGAAAAGGAGTTTGGTAGGATGAAAAAAATAATAAAAAAGTTTAGTTTTTACCAGCTCATTTTAATAATTATCTTTACATTTATAACATTAACCATGTTAATACCACTGCTTAATATTCTTGCAGTTTCTTTATCAGATCCATCAGTATCCACTAAAATGTCAGGATTAGAGATCATACCAAAGAAATTAAGCTTAATAAATTATAAGGTGATACTAAGCCATCCAGTGCTAGTACCATCCCTGCTAAATTCTATCTTCATCACCGTAGTAGGAACACTTATAAATATGTTATTAACTACCACAGCAGCCTATGTTTTAACTAGACCGGGGCTAGTATTTAAAAAACTTTTAATGGTATTTCTTATATTTATGATGTTATTTGATCCTGGTATAGTACCCGAATATCTTGTTATTAAAGATATTGGACTTATGGGGAGCAGATGGTCAGTAATTCTAGTAAATGCGGTAAACGTATACTATTTAATTATAATGATGAGGTTTTTTAATGAAGTACCAAAAGAAATAATAGAGGCTGCTGAAATTGATGGGTGTGGACATATAAAAATGTTGTTTAAAATAATTTGGCCACTATCCAAAGCAGGGATAGCTACTATAACCATGTTTTATGCCGTTGTAAGATGGAATGAATATTTCAAGGCAAGCATCTATATAGGTGATGCTAAGAAAACTACTCTTCAAGTAATACTAAGGCAGTTTATAGTGTTAGATGATACAGTATCCATCCTGGGAGCACAAAATATACTTAACTACAACGAGCTGGCAAAGCTAGACTATAATGCACTGAAATACGCAACTATTATAGTTGCAATAATACCGATACTAATACTCTATCCATTAGTTCTTAAATATTATGCTGGGGATGTAATGGCTGGAGGAGTTAAAGAATAAAAGTTATATATATGGAGGGAAAGTAATGAAAAAAATTATGTCTGTTTTTTTAGCTGCTCTTATGACTTCTGCTTTGTTGGCAGGTTGTAACAAAACTCCAAAAGAAACTGCCGGAGGTGCACAAAACATAGGTACAAAGGACAATCCAGTAAAAGTTTCCATCATAACTAAAGATGTAAGTCCAAAGGATGAAGATGTGAAAAAGTTAGTGGAACAAATTGAAGCTGGACTTGCCAAAGAAAACAAATTTGTAAAGCTAGAATACCTTGAAGCTCCTACTGGAACCTATGGTGAAGCAGTACCCTTAGCCTTTAGAACTGGACAGATTTCACCAGATATCATCTACTTCCAAGGTGGAGATTTACCTATATCCAATGATGGAATGTTAGAAGACTTAAACCCCTATATTGAAAAGTCAAAGAATATCAAGAATGTACTAGAAGATCATAATAAAGAGAAAATGAAAAATTATCCATATTTATTATGGCTTGCCCCAGCTAGAGTTAGTACTCCTGTTATGAGAAAAGATATAGCAGATAAGCTAGATAGCTATAAAGAAGTGGTAGCAAATCCAACCACAGAAAACTACGAAAAGATGTTTAAGGAAATTGTGGATAAAAAGCTAGCTAAATATGCTATAACTTCAGATGGAGATTTAACTAGAATGGATAGTGTATTTAATCATGCCTTTGGTGTTACAGCCACAGTGGTTAAAGTAGATAATAAATGGGTTTTCTCCAAGGCTACTAAATTTGAAAGAGACAAACTTGAGTATTTTGCAAAATTATATAAAGAAGGCTTAATAGACCCAGAATATATCACCAAAAAGTGGGATGCTATGGAAAAATCCTTTTATGAAGGACAATCTTCTTTCGTAGCTGCTACAGCAGGAAAAGTTATAGATGTATACAACAATAAAATGACTCAAACTCATGGAAAAGAAGCAGAATTAGTAGTTTTACCTCCTGCAAAAGGTGTTTCACAAGCATATCTTTCAGTGGATGTAACTAAAGAATCAAGAGGATTTGCTATAAATTCACAATCCAAAGTTAAAGATGCTGCTTTTGCTGTGCTAGATTTTATGGCTGGCCCAGAAGGTATGAAACTTGACAAGTTAGGAATAAAAGATGTTCATTACACTGAGAAAGATGGAAAGATAGTTTATACAGATAAATTCAGCGAATGGTGGCCAAGATTCTTCGAAACTTTAAATAAGTTTGAGCCAAAGCCAGAATTAGCTAACCCAATAATGTCAAAGCCAGCTCTAGATTCTCTTGAAAAGGCTAAACAATACTATAAGCAGGATACTAACGTTATTATACCTGCAGAGTTAACACCACAATGGGATGCGATGAAGGCTGTTTATAAAGAATATGCTTCAGACATAATTAGAGGAGTTAAGCCTATAAGTGCCTTTGATGAATTTGTACAAAAATGGAATGCTGCTGGAGGCACAGAATTTACCCCTTATTTAGAAAAGACATTAGGTAAATAAAACAACAAAGCGGCAATTTATTTGCCGCTTTTTAAAAAAGGAGAATTATATGATACAACATAATTATTTAGAAAAAGTTTATGCTGGATTCATAGGAATGAATGCAGGCATTAGGTTAGGTGCTCCTGTAGAACCTACTATCTGGACTTATGAAAGAATAGAAAGAACCTATGGTGATATTACTAATTATGTGAAAGAATTCATAAATTTTGCCGCAGATGATGATGTTAATGGTCCTGTTTACTTTCTAAGAGCTTTATATGATGAAGATCAAAAAGAAGGATTAAAACCACAGCATGTGGCAAAGGCATGGTTAAACTATGCAAGAGAAGGAGTGGGGATGTTCTGGTGGGGTGGTTACGGCACCAGTACCGAGCACACTGCATACCTAAATTTAATAAATGGTATTGATGCTCCAAAATCAGGATCCATTGAACAAAATGGAATAATACTAGCAGAGCAAATAGGTGGTCAAATATTTATAGACACCTGGGGACTAGTGCTGCCAAACAATATAGAAAAGGCTGCAGATTATGCCATGATTGCAGCAAGTGTATCCCATGATGGGGAAGGATTAAATGGTGCTAGGTTTATAGCCGCTTGTATTTCCAAAGCTTTTAATGAGAAAGATCCTATGAAAATAGTTGAAGCAGGCTTAGAAGTAATTCCTGAGGAATCCACCTATAGTAAGGTAACCCAGGCGGTAATAGATTTCTATAAAAAGCACCCCACAGACTTTAGAAAGTGCATGAAGTATCTAGAGGAAAACTGGGGATATGATAAATACAGAGGGGTGTGCCATATTATACCCAATGCAGGAGTTTGTGTACTTTCCCTTTTATATGGTGAAGGAGACTTCAATAGAACCATAGAAATTGCTACTATGTGTGGCTGGGATACGGATTGTAATGCAGGGAATGTAGGCACCATTATGGGAGTAGCTTGTGGTTTGGAAGGCATTAAATCCTGTTATAGAAATCCTATTAATGACTCTGTGGTGCTTTCAGGGATATCAGGATATTTAAATATTTTAGACATACCTACCTATTCAAAGGAGCTTGCCATATTAGGATATAAGTTGGCAAAGGAAGAGATACCAGAATATTTAAAGGATAGCTTTAAAGAAGGAGAAATACATTTTGATTTTGAATTAAGCGGATCCACCCATAACTTTAGAGTATCAGATCCCTTCTACTGTTCATTAAAAAATAGTACAGATAAGGCATATAAGGGTAATGGTTCTTTAGCTGTATTATTTGATAGGATGGAAAGAGGGAAAAAGTGCAAGATCTTCTACAAGCCTTTCTATAGAAGAACTGATTTTAGTGATGAAAGATATATGCCAGTATTTTCACCTACAGCTTATTCAGGTCAAGAAGTATCCATGTTTGTTTATTCAGAAAGATGGAATGGAGAAAGTATATATCTATCCCCTTATGTGAGAAATACCACTACAAAGGAGGACATACTATTAAAAGGCATGGTTATAAAAGATGAGGGATGGAATGAAATTAAATTTACCATACCTGATTTAGATGGAGCCATGGTAGATGAAATAGGGATACTACTAGAAGGAAACTCTCCAGGAAAGTACAAGGATTTAGGCATACTATACATTGATGAATTTAAAATCTCTGGAAAAGCAGATTATGAAATAAAAATCTCTAAACAGAAAAAAGAATTTGCATCCATCATTCCTTTTTCACACAATCATGGGGCATGGAGCATAGAACAAGGATATATGGAAGCTATCACCGTTAACCATGCAGAGGCTGTAACGGGAAATTATTTCACCAAAAATGTTAAATTAACTGGCTCTGTAATACCTCAAAATGGAACAAGCCATTTAATAAGCGGTAGAGTACAAGGTGCTCTTAAGGGATACTATGCAGGTTTCACAGGAGAAAATGAAGTGAGCTTATGCCTTAATAACCATGGGCTAATGGTATTAGCAAAAGCAGATTATAAGTGGGAGCTAGGCAAAGAATATATCTTTGAATTTGAGTTAAAGGATGATTCATTAATATTTAGCATAGATGGACACAAGGTATTAGAAGCAAAAGACTCAACCCTCTCCTATGGAATGGTGGGTTATGCTAAGTACTCATTAGGGAGAAGCTTGTTTGGAGATTTAAAGGTTAAGGAAATATAGATGGCAAAGCTAATCTTTAAAATAAATTCAAAATATATAGATTCACCTAACAGTACTATAATCTATATACCAGATAAGCTAATAAGAAAGGGTATGGTGGAAAAAAGTAAGGTAGTATATATGCTCCATGGTAAGAATGGAGATGAAGAAAGCTTTGGAGATTATTCTAATGCCTATAACTATGCGGATAAATATAGTCTTATATTAGTTATACCAAGCATGGCAAATAGCTTTTATTTAAATATGGAGCATGGAATGAGATATTTTGATTATCTATCAGAAGAGCTGCCACTATATTTAAGCAACACATTAAGGCTTAATAGCCAAAAAGAATATAATTTCCTTTTAGGATATTCCATGGGTGGTTTTGGAGCCTTAAAGCTTGGGTTAACAAATCCAGATAAATATAAAGGAATTTGCAGTCTTTCAGGAAGTTTAAGAAGTTTAGCTGATACAAAGTATAAGATAGAGCATGAAAATAGGATGGATTTGAAATTAGCTTTTGGAGATTGCAATGATAAAGTATATGAAGAAAATGATATATATTATCTTACAAATAAAATATTATATGAGAAGAAAACACTTCCTGAATTAGATATATACTGTGGTAGAAAAGATTCTCTATATGAGGTAAATAAAAGATATATAAACTTTTTAGAAGATAAAGGCATAAGATTTAATTTTACTGAGGATGAAGGACAACATTCCTTTGATTCTTGGGACAAGGAAATTGAAAGATACTTTAGATTAATTTCAAAGTAAAATAAAGGGAGATGAAGCTAATGTTAAGTAGAAATGATTTAATAAACAACAGAGAATTGGCACTAGATAAAGCTTTAGGAGCACTATCAGGGTTAGCTATTGGAGATTCTTTCGGAGACGCATCTAGAAACCAGGAAAATCAAATGAAATATGGTATAACCACTGATTTTAATAAAGGAGCTTCCTGGAGTACCGATGATACAGAGTTTGCTTTATTAACTGCAAAGATAGTAATTGATTCTAAGGGGGATTTTACTACAGAAGATGTGGTAAAGGCTTGGCTTGAAAATGTTGCTGTACAAGATGACTTCCCAAGAGGAGGTTCCAGCGAAATAGAGGGAGCTAGAAATATTAAGAGAGGTATAATGCCACCTTATTCTGGTATGTACAATTCTTACTATAATAGCGATGGAAGCGCTATGAGGATATCTCCTATAGGAATAATATGCGCTGGAGATCCTAAAAAAGCAGCAGAACTTGCAGAAATAGATGCTTGCATCAGTCATTACAGAGAAGGAATTTGGGGAGCTCAAGCTGTGGCTGCAGCGGTATCCGTGGCTATGGTGGATGGAACCATTGATGAAATAATTGAAGCTGCAATAAGTGTTATTCCTAAAGATTCATGGCTATATTATACAATAAATAGAGCATTAGAAATTGTGGAAGAACAAAAGGGAGACTTTTTCAATTCCTGGATGGTGCTTCATGATGAACTATGGACAAGTTATAAAGCCATAGTACCAGAAGCCGTAGCCAGCGCCTTTGGAGTATTAAAGTTAGTAAACAAGGATTTCAAATCAGGAGTTATTGCTGCAGGCAACTTTGGCAGAGATGCTGACACCATAGGAGCTATTGTAGGTGCCATACTAGGAGCAAAATACGGTGCTAAAAATATGCCTGAAAAGTGGATAGAAAAAACAAGATACCCTTCTGGAACCTGCCTAAGCTTTACTAAAGGCTTGGATATAAAGGAACTCAGTGAAAACCTGGCTGATTTAATCAAATAGTTTATTTGCTTTGGAGGTTTCTAAATGAAAATAATTAATATTGGCTCTTTAAATATAGATTATGTGTACGAAGTGGATAGCTTTGTTAAAAAAGGTGAAACCAAGTTATCAAATAAACTTAATATTTATAGCGGCGGAAAAGGACTAAACCAGTCCATAGCCCTAAAAAGAGCAGGAGCAGAGGTTTATCACGGTGGGTTAATAGGTAAGGATGGAAGTTTTTTAAAAGAATTATTAGAGAAGGAAAAGGTAAATACTGATTTTATCAGCATTGTTAACTCTCCTTCTGGACATGCTATCATTCAAGTAGATGAAAGCGGAGATAACTGCATACTCCTCCATGGTGGTGCAAATCAGTTATTTACAGAAGAAATAGTGGATAGTATACTGGAAAACTTTAATAAGGGTGATTATTTACTTTTACAAAATGAAATAAATTTAATGGAGTATATAATAAATAAGGCATCTGAAAAAGGTTTAATCATAGTATTGAATCCTTCTCCTATAAATTCAAAATTGAAATCCTATCCTTTAGATAAAGTAGATATATTTATATTAAATGAGGTGGAAGGTAAAGAATTAACTAATAAAGAAAAGGAAGAAGATATTTTAAATGAACTTATTTCTAAATATCTAAAAGCTCAGTTCGTACTGACTTTAGGAGAAAAGGGAGTAAGATATGGATTTAAAGATGAGAGAATAGAAGTAAATGCAAAACAGGTAAAAGCAATGGATACTACCGCTGCCGGCGATACCTTTACAGGTTATTATCTAGCTTCTATGCTTTCTGGGAAAAGTGTACAAGAAGCTCTAGAAACCGCCACAGTAGCATCTTCTATAACAGTTACTAGAGAAGGGGCTGCTGATTCCATACCTTATATGAAAGAGATTTTGGAATAGAATATAAAGCAAAACACTGGCTTACCCCCCAAAGGGATAAGCCAGTGTTTTTTGCACTTCACACATATGACTTTAACAAAATACAATTACGACTTTTGGATATGCCTCAATAAGTTATAACTCATATGGCTGCCATTGTATTTTTTTATAAATCATCCTCTAAAACTGCAGCCTTAGCATAAGCGGTGGATTTTGCCTCGAAGAAGTCTGTTTTAACCGAGTTGGCATCTGCATACTGATCCACCCAGGGGAGGGGATTTTCTGTGATGTCATATAGGGGTTCCATGTCTAGGTCTTTTAATCTTAGGTTGCCTAGGTATTGTATGTATTCAGAGATAACTTTCTTATTTAAGCCTTGAATCTTATCGCCTATGACGTAGTGGCCCCAGGCTATTTCGTTTTCTACACCTATTTTTATCATGTTTCTTAGCTCTTTTAATACTTCTTCAGTAAATAAATGAGGCTCTTCTTTTCTTAGCTCTTTTATTATATTTTTAAAGAGCCATAGATGAGTATTTTCATCTCGGTTAATATATCTTATCTCTTGAACGCTGCCTGGCATCTTAGAGTTTCTTTCTAGGTTATAGAAGAACATGAAGCCAGAGTAGAAATATATTCCTTCTAATATATAGTTGGCCATAAGAGTCTTTAAAAGGTTTTGAGGAACAGGATTATTTAAAAATTCATTATAAAGATCTCCTATGAATTTATTTCTGCTAAGAAGTATTTTGTCATCTTTCCATTGATATAGTATTTCATTCCTTTTATCTGGCGGACATATGGTATCTAGCATATAGCTATAGGATTGAGAATGAATGGCTTCTTGGAAAGCTTGTATGGTCAAGCATAAATTAACTTCACTAGCGGTGATATAGTTGTTTACATTGCCTAAATTCTCCATTTGCACGCTGTCTAGGAATATTAAGAAGGAAAGGATCTTATCATAGGCGGTTCTTTCATCTTCTGTAAGTATTTTATAATCCTTAAGATCTTGAGCCATGTTTATTTCTTCAGGTATCCAAAAGTTATTCATAGCCTGCCTATACCAGTCTGAGGCCCAGGTATATTTCATATTATTAAAATCGTTAAGATTAGTGGTATTTCCATTTATAAGTCTCTTTTTTGATGTTTCTGTATCTCCTAGTTCATTAAATAATGGTTTCTTATTTAAGGTTTCCATAGTAAATTACTACCTCCTTAGAATTCTCAATTATGTATTTCTTTAAGTCCTATGAAGAACAGCTTTCACAAAGCCCTACGGTTAAGGATTTGGATCTTACGTAGTAAATACTCTTTATGCCGCTTTTCCAAGCATCTATATAAAGATTAAGTATTTGTCTCATGGTGTAGTCTGTGGTTATATAAAGATTAAAGGATTGACTTTGATCTATGTGTTTTTGCCTTGCAGCATTAGCTTTTATGCACCAATGCTGATCTATTTCATAAGCAGATTTATAAATACTTGAATTACTGCTATTAATATCTGGAGCTACCTTAGGGGTTATTATGCCTCGTTTTTCCTCAAAGTAGAACTTAGACATTATGGGGTCAATACCTTCCGTAGTACCAGCAATGGTAGCTGTGGAGCCATTGGGAGCTACTGCAAAAAGATAAGCATTTCTTAGACCATTGGCACTCACCTTTTCTTTAAGCTCTAGCCATCTAGGAGAGGTATAATTTCTTAAACTAAAGTATTCTCCATTTTCCCAATCGGAACCTGAAAAATAACTATACCTTCCTTTTTCTTTAGCTATACTCATGCTGGCTTTTATGGCAAAGTAGTTTATATTTTCATAAACTTTATCAGCAAAAGCTATATGTTCATTACTTTCCCAGGAAATATTATGATTTGCCAGCATATGATGATAACCGCTGGTGCCTAGACCTATGGATCTGTATCTTTTATTAGTTACCTTTGCATAGGGCACTGAATAGTAGTTTAAGTCTATAACATTGTCCATAGCTCTAATTTGGGTTTCCACCACATGCTGGAGTTCCTTTTCATCTTCCACATTTACTCTTCCAAGAACTATGGAAGAAAGGTTACATACCACAAAATCTCCTGGTTTTGTTTTCTCTACTATAATTATGTCTCCATTTTCATCCAATATTTCTTCTTGGACAAATTCTAAGGCACTCATATTCTGCATAATTTCAGTACACAAATTAGTGGAATAAATCATTCCTTTATGCTTATTAGGATTTAATTTATTGGCAGTATCTCTGTTAAAGGTAAAGGGGGTTCCTGTTTCAGAAGCACTCTTGATTATTAGTTTAACCAGGTCCTTAACAGACATTTCTCTTTTATCTATATTAGGGTCTTCTACGCATTCATAGTATCTCTCTTCCCACTCTTCCCCATAAAAGTCACAGAGCTCATAGCCTTTTACCTTTTTTATTTCATGAGGGCACATCATGTACCAAGTGGCATTAATATCAGTTTCAGCTAAACGCCAAAATAAATCCGGATAACTTATACCTGGAAAAACATCGTGAGCTTTTTTTCTATCATCTCCATTGTTGGTTTTCAACTGCAAAAACTCAGGAAGATCTTTATGCCAAGCATCCAGCCATATAGATACGCTTCCGGTTCTCATGCCTAGCTGATCTACAGCAATGGCAGTATCATTAAAAAGCTTCACCCAAGGGATGACACCGCCGGAGGCTCCTTTATAGTTTCTTATATCAGAGCCCAAAGCTCTCACCTTGCCTAAATATATGCCCATACCTCCACCAAACTTTGAAACCTTAGCAAAATTGTCTAGGCTCTTGTATATGCCTTGGAGGCTATCAGATACAGTATCAATAAAGCAGGAGCTTAGCTGATTATAAGGTTTTCTAGCATTGGACATGGTAGGAGTTGCCATGGTAGCTTTTAAGGTGCTTAATACATCATAAAACCTCTTAACCCAATATAATCTATTTTCCTTTTTCTCATTCATAGCTAGGTGAAGGGCAATTCCTATGAACATCTCCTGAGGCAGCTCCATTACCTTTCTATCTCCACTTTGTATCAAGTATCTTTTATATATTAAATTTATTCCGCTATAACCGAATAAGTAATCTCTCTCTGGCACTATGTATTTTTCTGTTTCATTAATTTCTTCTTCAGTATAATTTTCTAATATGTATTTCCCGTATAGCCCTTTATCTGTAAGGTCTTTTATAAGATAATATAAGTGTCCATAAGCTATAGTTTTATCTTTTAGACTGCGGTTTTCTGCAACTTCTTTGTACATGCCCTGTATAAAAAGCTTAGAGGCTGCAAATTCCCATTTTGGATTGGAGTCATCTGTAAGCTCTAGAGCACCTTGTATTATGGATTGAAAAAATTCCTTTTCACTGGCTCCAGCTCTTAAAATATTCTCTAAAGTCTTTAAAAGCTTTTGGGGACTATACTTTTCATCTTCTTCATAAATTTCCTTACAAGCAAACTGGCATATTTCCTTTAAATTATCCTTATTTAACTCTAATTTATAATCCATAACATTAACACTCCTTAGCAAAACATACTACATATAGTAATTGTAAAATATATACACACAATATGTAGTTGCAGAAGTAATTATAAGTTATAAGTGCCAAGGTTGTAAAATCTAAAAAAGCAGAAATTAACTAAATAGACTACTTTATCTAGGTGTAATTATAAAAAGCTTTTATTTAGAATGATAATTATTAAATAGTTATTATAAATTAAATTTAGAAAATAAAAATTATGTTACAAATTGTTTTGAATATTTACATTAATAATTTTACCTTTTTTATGGTAAAATATAGAATAAGGGATTTATAACATTTTATAAGTTCATATATATGAAATTAAAAATGGAGGTAAAGTATGAAAAAGATAGGTAAAGAGTTTATGGAGAAAACTAAGTATAAATATGAAGAAGAAAGCGATCAGGAAAAGGGTATAAAGCAACCTCCTCTAGAATTAAAATACGATTATAAATGCAATATAGTAGACCTTCCTGACCCTTCAGAAATTAATATTAAGGATATAAGTTTAAGGGAAGCCATTGAAGAGAGGCATAGCCTAAGAAGCTATAGCGACAAGAAATTAACCCTGGAGGAATTAAACTTTCTTCTATGGTGCACCCAAGGTATAAGGGACATAAGGGTAGGTAAGGCTACCTTTAGAAATGTACCCTCAGCAGGAGCAAGACATGCCTTTGAAACCTACTTGCTTATTAATAATGTGGAAGGACTTTCCACAGGTGTTTATAGATATATAGCCATAGAAAACAAGCTCATAGAAATAAATATGGAAACGGGCATAGAAGATAAAGTGGTAGAAGCTTGTGCAGGTCAAAAGTTTATAAACAAAAGTGCAGTAACCTTTATATGGACAGCGGTTCCTTATAGGATGAGCTGGAGATATGGCGAAAGAGCCTATAGATATCTACATCTAGATGCTGGACATGTATGCCAAAACTTATATCTATCAGCAGAAGCTATAGATTGTGGAGTTTGTGCTGTGGCAGCCTTTGAAGATGACGAATTAAATGACTTGCTTAAAATAGATGGCAAGGATCAGTTTGCTATCTATGTAGCTGCGGTGGGTAAGAAGTAATGGAGATAATAGTGCTACGAAGAAGTTTCATTTAACCCTAAAGCGACATCTTTCCTATAATTTTAAAAAGCAATATTATAAAGAATAAATTCACATTGTTTTTAGTATTATACATAGAACTTTCTTTACAGAAATATTTTTAGCGAGGTGGTTATATCATGACACAACTAATGATATTATGCGGAGTAGTTATATTGGTTTGTATTACTTCAAGCAAGATAGTATACAGATTTGGAGTACCAGCATTATTTATATTTTTGCTGTTAGGTATGCTTTTTGGCTCTGATGGTATTGGAGGAATATATTTTGATAACTATGAATTAGCACAGGAATTATGCTCTTTAGGGCTTATATTTATCATGTTTTACGGTGGGTTTGTAACTAACTGGAAGGTTGCAAGACCTGTGGCCATGCAGGCCGTATTGCTATCATCTTTGGGAACTGCCATAACTGCAGGACTTACAGGGCTTTTTTGTCATCTTGTACTTAGAACTACTTTATTAGAAGGCTTTTTAATTGGCTCTGTAGTAGCATCTACTGATGCTGCATCGGTATTCTCCATTTTGCGTTCTCGGGAACTTAACCTTAAGGGTGGACTTGCATCCCTCCTGGAGGTAGAAAGCGGAAGTAATGATCCTTTTGCATATATGCTTACCATAGTGGTATTAAGCTTTATAAACAACAGTGCTCAGGGATCTATATTTAAGCTTCTTACCATGCAAATTGTATTTGGGGTAGGCATGGGGATAATACTTGCATCCTTAACTATATTTGTTTTAAACAGGATTAAATTTGAGATAGATGGTGTGTACCCTATATTTATCACTGCCATTGTAGTTTTAGGGTTTGCCTTAAGCGATTTAATTGGTGGCAATGGATTTTTATGTGCCTATGTAACAGGAATTATATTAGGTAACAGTAAAATTACGCATAAGAAGAGTTTAGTACATTTTTTCGATGGTATATCTTGGCTTATGCAGATAATGCTCTTCTTTACTCTAGGACTCTTGTCTTTTCCTTCTCAAATGAAGTTTATTATACTGCCTGGAATACTGGTTTCTTTATTTTTAATTATAGTAGCTCGTCCAGTAGCGGTATTCAGCATACTTAGCTGGTTTAAGATTCCTATAAAGCAACAATTATTTGTTTCTTGGGTAGGGCTTAGAGGAGCTGCTTCCATAGTTTTTGCTATTTTTGTAGTTACTAACGACGTATCCATTAAAAATGATATTTTTCATATAATATTCTTTGTAGCTTTATTTTCTGTTTTGGTGCAAGGTTCTTTAATACCTTATTTTTCAAAGAAGCTGGACTTAGTGGAGCCAGAAAACTCCGTACTAAAAACCTTCAATGATTATGAAGAGGAGCTGCACACGGAATTAAAAGAATATTTAGTGGAAGAGGACAGCCCATGGCTTGGAAAAACAATAATGGATGCCAACATAGATGATGACATTCTAGTTGTTATGATAAAGCGAAACAAAGACATCATCATACCCAACGGTTCTACCATGATCTTTGAAGGAGACATCATGGTACTTACAGCAAATAATTTTGACAACCTACAGACCTTGGAAAGCAATTTGGAAATATAATTTATGATTAGTAAAATATAAATTATGAGAGGGAATATAGATGGGAAAAGAAAAACCTATACTTTGTGAAATTTGCTATGATGAAATCACTGATACGAAGGAATTATTAATAATGGCTACGACTCCCTTGCACAAGGAATGTTATGAAAGAAAATATCAAGATATAAAATGGTATGATAAGTTTTTTAGCTCAAATATCCCATCTAACGGAATATACGGTATTGTAGAATTAATAATTATTAATTTAATTTTCATTATCTTCTTATTTATATTTGGCATTAAATATTGGCCACTAGCTCTAGGATTAATGATACTTACAATATATATTAGATTCTATGGGTGGTTTAAGTACGAAAGGCCCTTAAAAAAGAAAGAAAAATTAAGCGTTAATGATGTTTATAGAGAGAAGAACTATAATATATTTAAGGTGATAAAGGATGTTCTTACAGCAAACTTTAAAATTTATATAGGAATTATTGTTGGCGGGCTTATAGCAGATGCTATAGGATACTTAATAGTGCAATTTATAATTTTCCTATTTTAAAGTTAGATTTAAAGATATATTTACAATATTTGCAAAATGTTATGATTTGTTTGTATTAAGTTGAAGTATAATTAGAATAATAAACATAATGTGTGGAATATAGAAATTTAATACAAATACAGGGAGGTTTTAATGATGAAGGAATCAAAATCATACAGATCCTTGCAAATACTTAATGTTTTATTTTTTATTGCAGTGGTAGCGGTAAACGCTATGGCAAATTTGCTGCCTATTAATGGCTATACCACAGGTGAACTTTCAGATATGTACCCTAATCTCTTTGTACCTGCAGGGTTTACCTTTTCTATTTGGGGCTTAATTTATATTCTTCTTTTAATATTTTGCATATATCAGCTAAAGGGAATAATAAATGGTAATGAAGTAAGAAAAGAAGTGCTAGATAAAATAGGAATACTATTTATAGTTACCTGCATATTCAATATATCTTGGATATTTGCTTGGCATTATTTACAGGTAGGGTTATCCATAATAGTAATGTTAGCTTTCTTAGTAACTTTAATTATACTTCATAGAAGTCTTAAAATAGGCATTGAAGCCACATCCAAAGGGGAAAAGTATGCAGTACACATAGTTTTCAGCATATATTTAGGCTGGATTTCTATAGCCACCATAGCCAATATTACCGCAGGTTTAGTAAATGCTAACTGGGACAGATTTGGCTTATCAGAAGTATTTTGGACAGTGACGGTAATAATAATTGGAACTATAATAACACTACTTATGTTATACAAATATAATGACATTTTCTACAGTTTGGTACCTATATGGGCATTTATAGGCATTATTTCAAAAAGGTTGTCCCAAGGAGGAGCAGAAGCAAAACCTATTGTCACCACTTGTATAGCTTGTACTGTAGTAATAGCTATAGGGATTTTATTAAGAGCAAAGAAATGGTTTGAATATTGAAAAACAGCTTCAGTAATAAGTTAATATAATTTAATTGCTGAAGCTTTTTAAAGCAATTATAAAACATAAGAAAGTCAGGATTTGAAAATGAAAATATACGCATCACATCTTATAGAAACTGAAGAAATGAAAGATATTTTACGGAAATATCCTATAAACTTAGAAATCGTAAACTTTGGAAGTGCAATGATTCTAGATAATTGGCAGCATTATTTAAAAGAATACAAAAAGGACATGGAAGAGTTCATTTCCCAAAGGGAAGTAACTATCCATGGACCTTTTGTGGATATGTCCCCTGGCAGCCCGGATAAAGAAATAAGAAGGGTAACCAGGGATAGATTTCAACTAGCCTTTAACATTGCAAAAGAACTTAAGGCAAAACATATAATATTCCATAGCGGATATATTCCAAAGGTTAGCTATGCAGAGGAATGGCTTGAAAATTCTAAGGAATTTTGGAGGGGATTTACTAAGGACAACCTTAATGATCTGAAAACAAATATGAATCATGAGGGATTGGAGATACACATAGAAAATGTCTTCGACGAAGATTATGTTCTTATAAAGGAATTGATAGAATATATAAATTACCCTAGTGTTTCTGCTTGCTTGGACATAGGACACGCCAATGCAAGTTCTCCTAAGAGCTTAGACCATTGGATCAAAGGTTTGGGCAAAAGTATAGGCTACGTGCACCTCCATAACAATGACGGAAAGCACGATTATCACAACCCTTTGACTAATGGAACCATAGACATAAAAACTACATTAAATCAATTAAAACTCACAGTACCTAATGCTCCTTGGTCCCTAGAGATCTTCAGCAAAGAAGGTATTATTGATTCCATTGAATTAATTAAATCAATAGCAACTATATGAGTTATAACTTATTATTAAGAAACAAAAAATATTATAATGTGGAGATAGCTTAATTATGAAAAACTTTAATATAAACACAGTTTACTTATTAATTTTTACTATAGCAATAATCCTTGCTGTATACTACCTATTGCGTAAGAGAGTGAACTTAATAAAAGGTACTAATGATAAAAAAGTGAGATTTTTGCAAATTACTGTTTATACAATTCTGATAGTACAATTTATTACTAGGCAGTGGGTATTATTAATCCCTGCAGGCATTTTGATATTTGCAATACTCCTTATGACAAGAGAGGAGAAATAAAAAAGGGTAAAGGGTGAAAATGTTAATTATGGTGATAGAATTTAATATGACTGAATTTATATTTAGTAAAGATGGTTTTTTATTTTTTCTTCTTTTATTTATTATTATCTTCTTAGCAGTAAAATTAGCTGTTAGGCCTTTAGCAAAAGATAATAAGAAGGAGTATAGAGATAGAAAAGGATATGTTTTATCTCAGCTTCAAATGATGAATATTATCACTTTGGATGAATATAAAAAAATAAGCAAGAGTATGAAAGATAATGAGTTTAAAAAAGAAGAAGATACCAAGTTTAAAGAGCTTACAGAACTCTTAGAAGAACTAAGAAATAGAGGAATATTAGGAGAAGAAGAATATAAAGTTAAAATGGAGAGGCTTCATAAAAGGTATGGAATAGATAAATAATGGCAGCCATATGAGTTATTAGTCATCTCAGAATAAAAGGGTACATACATAGAAATTATTAAAAATCTATGTATATACCCTTATTGATTTTAATAGTAATTAATCAAATAAGGCCTAAGCGAAGTATTTTTCAAGTTCTTTTAGTTCTTGTAAGTCAAAAAAATATATACATGATTTGAAAATAATAACAATATATTTATATAAATGGGGGTTGGTAAAAATTCACCTACGATTACTTAAGTAAATCAATATAATTAAGGGTAGGATGTATTATTTTATATATTAAGAGGGATTGATAAATAATGATTAAAAAAATATTGGTTTTAGTTATGTTAATTCCTATGATGATTCTAGGTGCTTGTTATAAAGAAATTGATGAAGTTGATAATAGCACTTATATAGAAAGACATTTTCCTAGCATATTGATATTAAGTATTAATGAGAAACATAATTTAAATAAAAATGATAAACTTAATCCTGAATTTTATGATATTGAGTATTTAAAATATGATTCTAAAATTATAGACTGTGCTGATACCATAATAAGCGCATATTCACAAGGATATACAGTGTTGAAAATTAAGATAACTAATCGTGTAAATAAAAAGGAATTACTTTATGAACTTCCTATAACTGTAGTAACAGAGAAGCAAAAGCAAATATATGAAACGGATATATTATGGGATTATATAGGGGCATTGGGATTATCAGACCCTAATATTGAGAGCTTTCCACTATCTTTAAGAAAAGATGAAGTAAAAAATATTAAATTCAAAATAGTAAATACACAAAAGGAAAATGTAAAAATATCAGATATAAATAAAGTTTCTTATAGAGAATATGCCATAGAACCAATTATTGGTAACAATTCAATATGCACATTTCTTAATTTCACACAATGAATATTAAATTGAACTCAATAAAACCCGCTTAAAGCTATGATATATAAAGCTTTAAGCGGGTTTTAATTAGGTACTGTAGTTTTTTTATACCCATTTATTTTTTCATATAAAATCCTTCAAAGAATCATCGTAGATATTTAATTTGCTCTATTTTCAACCTTGGAAGCTATATTATGAAATTCTAATGTGTATATGGGGCTTCCTAGCACAGAATAGTATTGCCCTAGTTTAACTGTATACAAAGTATTGTCAATTTTTACCTCAGCTGGAATTCCATAATTTATGATTTCAAAAGAAAGGTAGTTTTTTGTACAATAATTTTCGATTTCCTGCATAAATATATCTTCTGTCTGAGGTTTCCTTGGCAGATCTTCTATTAGAGTGCGGCTATAGTATTTCAAGCTGGAGTTCAATTCCTTAGCAATATTTTTCAAGTACATAAAATTTAACAACCAAACTAGTAGTAATGTTGCAACGTTTACTAAAACTATATAACGAATTATCTGAGGAATCCAATGAGCAGCAACCATAAAAAATATGCTAAGGATCCATATCCAGTAAACAATGGCGGCGCCTGAAAACAAATGAAATTCTTTTTTTCTAATAGTGCTTCGATATGCCATCCATCTAAGGAACATACCTAGCAGGCAATAACCAACTATGATTGGAATAATGAAAGCTCCAACAATTTGTAAATGAGGCATATCCATATCGATTAGTAAATAAATAAGGGTACTTACAAATAATATTAGCCCTAAAAAAAGTCCTTTCACAGCAATTTCTTTTTTATCTTCCCTTGTCATGATTTTTACCTCCAATCTTTGCTCGAAGAAGTTTGAGATATTTTCTAGAAATAAACTCATCTTCACCATTGTAAAAGGTTGCTTTCATCAGACCGTTCGCCAGGGGACTGTAATATTCTACTTGATTCAGATTAATTATCACTGACCTAGAAATACGGGCAAATTGTTCTGGAAGTATCTCCTCCAGTTCATATAGACGTTTATTAGCCTCATATACTTTGCTGCCAGTGTGTACTAACAACATCTCCTGAACCGTCTCAAAGTATAAGATATGATCACAAGAAATTGAATATATTTTTTCTTGCTGAAAACAAGAGATGGTCATTGTCTGATATGAGTTTTTTTCGATGATTTCCTGTAGTTTAATAATTCCATTATGGTCTTTACAAACCCTTAAGGTTGCACATTCCTCTTCTGGAGAATTTACATACTGTATCTCTACTTTCATGGGTACCATCCTCCTTTTTTATAGAATACAGGTTTATCAATAAAATATCTATATCCTACAGGTTAGTGGTCTGAAATTCCATGTAAGTGGATTAAGGTTGTGGTGAAAATTCAATTATAATTAGAATATATAAAAAACCTTAGCTTTAAACTTATAAAAGCTAAGGTTTTTGTTATAAATAATTTAATTTTAGGTTTTATAGTTAAAGTTGAAATCTGAAAGCCTTATTTGTAGCGGTAATGTTAAAAACTAAAGGATATATGATTTTTCGTAGCCTTGTCTTACGGCTTCTAATATTCTAGCTGGGGAGTTAGCATCTCCAATGACATACACCTTGTTAAAGTTAGCTTCCAGATCTTCAAGAAGTGTTCTATTTGGTCTTATTCCTAAGGATAGAACCACATCATCAGCTTCTACTGTAACTTTTTCATCCTTTGTTAAGTTTATAAGTTCTACAGAACTTTCATTAACTTTTGATAATCTATGAGATGGAAGTATGGTGGTGTTATGCTCTTTTAGTGTTTTCATTACAGTAACTAGGTTTGAAGGATATATTCCTTTTCCAATGCCAGGTAGCATGTCTACAAGAATTACGTCATTATTTCTAACAGACAAGTACTCTGCAGTTTCTAGCCCTGTCATGCCAAAGCCCACTACCATAACCTTTTTACCTTGTAATTTTACTTTTTCACCTAATATATCAGTTACACTATGAACATTTTCTCCTTTAATGCCTTCTACAGGGGGGACAACTGGTGTGGAACCTGCAGCTAAGTAAACTGCATAAGGATTTAGAGCTTTCAGTTCATCTATAGTAGCCTCAGTATTTAACCTTATGTCCACATTTAGCTTATTAAGTTGATTTTCATAATAATTTAGGAACCATCTTAATTTTTCTTTTTTAGGAGGGTTAGTACCATAAGCCACCATTCCTCCTAATTCTTTTTCCTTTTCAAATACAACTACTTTAAAGCCTCTCTCTGCTAAGTTCTTTGAAGCTTCTAATCCAGCAGGACCAGATCCTATAACAGCAACTACCTTGTCATTACCATCCTTCTTAAGGTTTGCAAATTCTAATTCTCTTCCTAACCTTGCATTTACAGCGCACTTTATTGTTCTTCCAGCAGATAAGTCTTCAATACAATATAGGCAGGATATACATGGTCTAATATCTTCATCTCTACCTTCCATGGCTTTCAATGACCATTCAGGATCTGCTAGTTGAGCTCTTGCTACTCCTGCAAAATCCATAACGCCTTCTTCTAAAAGTGCTTCAGCGGTATTAGGAAGTTTAATGTTATTTACAGCTATTACAGGTATTTTAACAGCTTCCTTAATAGTTTTAGCTAAGTGTTTTTTCCAGCCCTCTTCAAAGGCAATAGGCTCTATTATAGTATATCCAGACTCATAGTTACCGCTACTTACATTAATAGCATGAACTCCTATGCTTTCTAGATATACGGCACTTTTAACTGCATCTTCTAGGGTTATTCCACCTTGTACAAACTCATCGCCATCTATTCTAACGCTTATAGGAAAATCAGGTCCGCAAATGTTTTTAATGCCATATATAATTTCAGTTACAAATCTCATTCTTCCTTCAAAGCTTCCGCCGTATTTATCCGTTCTCTTATTGGTATAAGGACTTAAAAATTGGCAAATTAAATATCCATGAGCACCATGAAGTTCTACCCCATCTATACCAGCAGTTTGTGCAATCTTTGCTCCTTTTACAAAGTTTTTAACCATTGCTTCTACTTCTTCAGTAGTCATCTCTCTTGGCTCTTCTTTACAAACCTTGCAAGGTATTGCACTAGGAGCTACTAGCTGTTTTCCACCTATAAGCTGAGCATGACTTTGTCTTCCAGGGTGATGAAGTTGAAGAAATATCTTTGTGTCATACTTATGCACTGTTCTAGCTAGTCTTTCCAGCTGCACCACATGCTTTAGGTCAGTAACGCTAAGCTGATTCATGGTACCAACTCCGGTTTCCTCATCAACCCTAGTTATCTCTGTTATAATAAGACCGCATCCGCCTTTGGCTCTTTCCTCATAATATCTTATTATTTCAGCTGAGGCTTCTCCTGTAGAACTGGCCAAGCTTGTACCCATAGCTGGCATAACTATTCTGTTTTTAAGTTCTAGGTTACCAATTTTCCCTTTAGAAAATAACTTTTGGTATTTCATATACAATCCCTCCTGAAAACGTTGACTATGTCTATAATTTAACATATTTAAACCCCCTTTACTATATGCATGGTGCATAAACAATGTTGTATTTACTGTGCATAATAGCTATAATTAATGAAAAGGGGTGGGGGATAAAATGATATTTAGTGAAATATATAACAAAATAAACCCTTCATGTAATATAAGAGGTTACAATCTAAAGAAGGATAACTTCATAAAATCTATAGAATTCATAACTGAAGGTTCAGATTTTAATAACAACTCATGCTTATTTATTGGAAAAGCATCTAAAATAGAGAGTCAGGAAATAACCCAAGCTTCATTGGTAATTATTAATGATAATAACTTGAAATTGCAACACTTAAGCTCTGTAGATTATATAGAATTATCTAATGAAGAGGATGTATACAAGGTGTTTAATATGGTGGTAGAATTACTGCTTAAAGAGAAAAATACTATAAATCCTGCATCTCAATTCTTATCCACTTTAGCAGAGGGAAAGGGAATGGAAGAAATCCTTGAAACCGGTGCAAGATTATTAGGCAATCCACTAGTAGTAATAGATGCAAGTTATTCAGTAATAGCACACACAAATGAAAATTATATAACAGATGAAATATGGAAAAGAAATATATCTTTAGGGTACTGCAGCTATGAATTTATAGCTGCGGTTAAAAGACTTAAGTCTGTAAAAGAAGCTGAGAATAATAACGAACCTTTTGTTGTAGTTTGTGATGAAAGCCCAGTAAGAAAACTGGTAAGCAAGATTATAATCGATGCACAACCTGTAGGCTTTTTAATCCTTCTTGAGTGTGAAGGAAGGATAACTGATGATACCTTAATTATATTTAAAACTCTTAATTATGCAGTAAAAGAAGAGCTGAATAAGGATAGTTATAACAAAAACTTAAAAGGGGTTAAGTATGAAAATTTCTTGCTTGACCTAATACAAGGTAAGATGGAAAGCGAAGAGTTGGCCATGGAAAGGGCAAAAAGTAACCAGCTTAATTTTTCAGATAACCTATATGTAATAACTTTAGATATATTATATTACAATATGGACAAGAGGGCAGGGAAAAGCTTAAGTGAATCCATAGAATATGTGCTGCCAAACTCCAAAGCTCTTTATTATAAAGATCACATCATGGTGCTCTTTGACTTAAGAAATGTTACAGAAGGAGAAGGGGCGTTTAAAAAGTTAGAGGAGTTTTTAAGAAAGGTAAGCATAAAAGCAGCAGTAAGCTCTAGGATATACAATCTTACAGATGTTAAAAAGGGCTTTTTGCAAGCTAAAAAAACTCTAGAACTAGCTGATAGAATAAAGGCTTTTGGTTCTTTATTTTACTACGAAGATTACAAATTCTATGATCTCTTAAGCAAAGTTCATGGAAACCTTATGGAGTTTTGTAATACCTCAGTGGTAATGCTATATGACTATGATAAGACCAATAACACCGACTATTTTCAAACCCTTTGTACTTATATAGAAAATAATGAAAACATAAACAAAACTGCGGAAGCCTTATTCCTTCACAGAAACACTCTAAGCTACAGGATAGATAAGATTGAAACTATTACAGGCCTTAATTTAAAAGATAGCCAGCAAATATTCAACATCAGCTATAGTTGTAGAATTTTAAAATATATAATAGCTGCCATATGAGTTATAACTTATTAAAACCCTGGACATGCTGTGAAGCATATGCCCAGGGTTTTTAGAGTGAATTAATTTGTTGGCATTATTAATTTTTTGGATTTGGTTTAATTGGTTAGTAAAAGAGTATATATTAATTTATTTATATATATCCAAATTGATTCTTCCGTCTTTTATTTCCACTATTCTATCTGCCTTCTCAGCAATGCGCCTGTCATGAGTTATAACCACTAGGGTGGTATTAAATTTTTGGTTTATATCCCTTAGTATGTTATAGACATTTTCAGTGGATTCCGAGTCTAGGTTTCCTGTGGGCTCATCTGCAAGGATTATCTTAGGATTATTGATAAGTGCCCTAGCTATAGCTGTTCTTTGCTGCTGACCACCAGACATATTGGTAGCTAGATTGTTTTTTACCTTTGTTAGACCTACCATATCTAAGAGTTCTTCAGCTCTTTCTATTGTTTCCTTGGAAGGTTTAGAGTACTGAATATTATAAGGCATCAACACATTTTCCAGGGCTGTAAACTCTGGGAGAAGGTAATGGAACTGAAATATGAAGCCTATGGTTTGGTTTCTAAGGTCGGCTAATTTATTTTTCTTCATGGTGTCAGTTCTTGTACCATCTATATATACTTCTCCGCTAGTGGGTTTATCCAAGGTGCCTAATATGTTTAGTAAGGTACTTTTACCACTTCCGGAAGCACCTATTATGGAGTTGAAGCTTCCTTCTTCAAAGGAAAGATTTATATCATAAAGCACTTGAGTTTTTATAGTGGTGCCGTATATCTTATTTATATCTTTTAAGTTAATTATATTATTAGCCATTTTTTATCACCTCTATAGGATTAAGTTTAGATGAACGCCTTGCAGGAATAAGGGAAGCTAAGGCAGCAGAGGCTACGGCTATTAAAGCTGAAAGAGCTATAAATCCATAGTCTATATAAAGGTCCACCACAGGGGTTCCATCGGGATTTAAAGCAAACTTTGTAAACATAAAGCTTAATCCAAGACCTAAGGCTAATCCTAATATTGCGCCTAATACTCCTAGTAAAAGTCCTTGGAACAAGAAGACCAGACTTGCGCTTCTATCTTTAATACCCATGGCTTTTAGTATTCCAATCTGCTTTGATTTTTGTACCACAGTGATAGCAAGTACACTAGCTATTCCCAGCACCACTGCCACTAACACAAAAACTTGAATCATTATACTAGATACGCTTTGGCCATTTAATCCGCTAAGTAGCTCAGCGTTTTGGCTTTTCCAGTTATCTACTATTAAATTGTTATCTAAATTAGAATAAACACTCTTAGCTATTTCATCTGCCTTGAAAATTTCTTTAACCTGCATTTCAATACCTGTTACTTTGTTGTCCATGGTAAATATATTTTGAGTAGCTGCCATGGTGGTTATCATCCAGGATTTGTTTAAGGAAGCTACCTTAAGATCATAAAATCCTGTGACCTTCACCTTATGGCTTTTTCCTGAAGAGGTTATGATATCCAAAGTATCTCCAGTGTCAGCGGAAAGTTCCTGTTGCAGTTCCTTACCAATAATAACTTCGTTATCATTTTCAGGAAACTTTCCAGCGTATAATCTGTTTTTTATATTATAGATCTTATCAGAACTACTAATGTCCATGCCCCTCATTAAAATAGAATAGGTTTTATCATCCTTTTTAATAAGAGCAGGAGCATCTGCAGTAGCAGATATGTTTATTATCCTGTTGTCTGCATCTTTAATCTTGTTTATTTTGTCTTCATAGTTATCAATTAATTTATTATCTTCATTAGAAGTCACTGTAATCTGTGGAGAATTACCTATAGTCTTATTTATCAAGCTCTTTTGAAGTCCTTGAATTAATGAGCCGATAAAAATTTGAACAGACACTCCCACAGCTATCCCTAAGGCTATTAATATAGTTTGTCCTTTATTAGATTTTAAAAATCTCACAGCAATCTTAAATGGAAGTCTCATTTTGTGTCCCCCTCTGCCAATTTAACCAAATCCTCAAAGCTTTGAAGCTGCATATCTGCTCCTATTTCTTTGTACACATCCTTGTTATTGTTAAAGGCAGCTCCACCAACAATAATCATAACTTTGGAACTGGTTTCTCTGATTTTTTCTATAGTTCTTTGGGTATTCACGATATTATAGTAATTGGTAACGCTAAGTGCTATGTAGCTTATATCCACAGCTTCCATGGCGCCCACAAACTCATCTGTAGGGGTATTGCTTCCCACAAACATAACATCATATCCTAAAAGGGTAAAGTAATCCGCCACCATCCTAGCACCAATCTCATGATATTCCTCACTAGGACAAACCACCGCTACCTTCTTATTTATATTAAATTGATACTTTTCTTTTCTTTCTTTAACAACATACAGGTAGCAGTTTTCAATGATCGTCCTAATAATAGAACTCCTTACATGCTCTCTCCATATTAAAACCTTGTTATCTTCATTAGCTTCCATACTATTTAAAGCAGGAGTGAGCACCTGATTATATAACCCAACTATGTCTAACTCTTTATTTTCCAGCTTTTCTAAGGCAAATCTTAAAGCGCCTTCCTTATCCTCTTTTTCAATTAGTTTCATGAATTCATCATATATTTTATTCATAATAAAACTCCTTATGGATAATTATTATTGTTTATATTTTTATAATATATCACGTATTGAAATAAATCAAGTAATTTTAAATAAAATATCACGAATTGTGATAAAATATTTTAAGAATTAAAATTTGTAAAAGTGTTCTTCTGACTATATAACAGTTTACAAATATTGTATATAATTATATTAGTAAGTAATATTAAGGAGGGGTAAATTATATATGAAAAGAATGGTTTCTATTGTTTGCTCTATGGTGTTATTTGCCGCAGTGATGATGGGCTGTAAAAAGCCTGCTTATGAGTTTTCTATAAATACTGATAAAAATTCTTATTCCCCTGCCATGTCATCTATCCGAGGAATAACTTTGAGTCCAAGCTTAAAGACAGAGGATAAAACCTCTAACCTTATATATCATTGGAGTACGACCTCCGGAGGATTTCTTAATACAGAAGGCAATACAACTACCAAAGAAATTAAGAACAAAGGGGAAGGGGTATTGTGGACAGCTATAACAGATGGGGGAGAAAAAGCTGAGAAAAGCATAACTATAACTTTAAAGTTGGAAGATAAGGGCAACGGGAAGGTGCTTGCTGAAAATAGGGTGGTGTTAGAAGAGAAGGAAGGGAGTTATTGGGTTAAGAAGTGAAGTGTGATATAATTTTATTATTAAAACCCTAATTAAAGAAGAACATGAGAAAAAATATGATTTTAGGGTATAGGAGTGTTGAAATACTTACAATGAAAACTACATTGATAAAAGATAGAAGTGAGTTAACAAAATCTGAAAATAAGATTTGTGACTATATTGAAGAGTATATGAATAATAGCATATACATGACAGTTACTGAAATTGCTAATAACTGTGGAGTAGGAGAAGCCACTGTTACTAGATTTTGTAGGAAATTAGGATTTAGAAGTTTCTTGGAATTTAAGATGACTATGGCTCAAGAACTAAAGGGATCTTCCAACTTTGATGAAATAGAAGATGGTAAAATACAAGAGTCGGACTCTATAGAGATAATTGCAAAAAAATTTTATGATACTAGCGTAAAGTTTTTAGATAAAAGTTTGAATAAGATAGATTTTAGACAGTTGGAAGAGATTACAGAACTGCTCCTTAATGCTAATAGAATACATTTTGTAGGGGTAGGAAATTCAGGGATAATAGCAGAGGATACTTATTATAAATTTATGAAAATTGGATTAAATTGCAATTTCTATAAAGAAAGTCATACTATTGCAATGATGTCCCCTTTGATGAAGACCGGAGAAGTTATGTTTATCATATCTCGAAAAGGAAATACTCCTGAGATAAATACTTCAGCAGAGATAGCAAAAGAAAATGGAGTGAAAATAGTATCAATTACTGAAAATTTGCTATCAAAATTAGTAAGAGTAAGTGATTATGTAATTAATTATGAGGAACAAGAAACTAAATTAGAGAATGAAATTCTCACCTCAAGGATACCTGAGATGTTTATAATAGATTTAATATATACAAATGTAGTAAGAAAAAATCTAAAGAATGCCTCAGAAAATAAAGAAAAAACTAGCAATGCTCTAGAACTAATAAGTAAACAACAGTGATTATAAAAACTAGAAGAAATATGCCACGGATTACCGTGGTACATTTTTTTCTAGTTTTTTTATTTTTGAGCTCAAATAGCTTTATGAAAATTTTTTTTATAAATTATGAAAAAAAGAACCAAAAACTATTGACTATGAATTTACCAGATGATAACATTTTACATGTAAACAGAAAACGTAAACAAAAAATACTAAAATTAGTATATTATTACACAGCTAGATTTTGAAAAGGAGTTGAAAGTATGGATTTCATAAAACTTTTAAAAGAAGAAAAGCTCACACTAATTGTCAGCCTTCCAGAAAATAATTTGGAATTAGCGAAGGCGGCCTTAGAAGCTGGGGCAGATGTGATAAAGGTTCATATTAATGTGGAGCATAGAGCTAGTAAAACTCATTTTAAATCCCTTAAAGAAGAATTGCCAGTGCTTAAAGAGATGGTAACACTTTGTAAGTTATATAAAAAGTCCATAGGAATTGTAGCTGGTGGTCATGAAAAAATACCTATGGAAGAAATTGAAGGAATAATAAAAATAGGATTTCAATTTATTTCAATTTATGATAAGCATATGAATCCTGAAGTACTTAGTAAGGACTTATACAAAATGGTTGCCATAGATAATGAGTATAATCTAGATTACGTTAATGCCATAAACTCATTACCTATTGATGTTTTAGAGTGTTCAATCATGGCTCCTGAAACTTATGGCCAGCCTCTTACTGTTAGAGAGATAATACAATATAAGGCTATAAGGAATACAACAGACAAGCCTATGGTAATACCAAGTCAAAGAGCAATAACTCCAGAGCAATGTATAATTTTACAGCAAATAGGGGTAAATGCAGTGATGATCGGGGCAGTAGTTACAGGAAAGAGTAGCAGCTCTATTTATAAAGCAACCAGTGATTTTAGAAAAGTAATAGATACTTTTAATAATAAGGAGAAAGATAAATGTATCCATTAAAATTAGTATATATTCCTCTTGATGATAGACCTGTAAATACTAAGGATGTAGAAATATTAGCTGATATAGCTGAGGTTAATTTGAAAATTGCGCCTAAAGAATATTTAGGAAAATTTATGACAAAGGCAGATAGAGATAATATATATAATTGGCTAAGTAATGAAGAAGGCGATGTGCTTGTAATATCCTTAGATATGCTTTTGTATGGCGGCTTAGTGGCTTCAAGAAATATTGATACCTCCTATGAAGAGGCTGTTCAGTTTATGGGAAAGTTAAAGGATTACAAAGAGAAAACTAATATAAAAATATATGCTTTTAGTAACATAATGAGACTATCAATTTCAGTTTTCGGAGAAGAAAGTGAAAAATGGTGGCAGCAAATAAATAAGTATAATGAGCTTAGATATAGGATAGATTGCCTAGGACAGAACCAATATAAAATGGAACTAGAAAAATTAATAGAATCCTTGCCCGAGGAGGTACTCCAGACTTATTTAAGTGCTAGAGAAAGAAATCATAATATCAATAAAATGGCTATAGATTTTGTAAAACAAGACATAATAGATTTTTTAATACTATCTCAAGAGGATTGTTCACCATATGGACTTCATCTATCAGAGCATGAGGTTTTACATAAGATAATCAATGATAAGAGATTAAATAGTAAAATAAATATATTTCCAGGTGCTGACGAAATCGGACAAGTGCTATTGAGTAAGGTTGTTAATGACTTTAATAATATTTATCCTAGGGTATATATTCAGTATGACGATGTTAGCAGCAAGAATGTCATACCAAAGTTTGAAGACAGACCATTAGATGTAAATATACAAGAACATTTAAAAGCTATAGGAGCTGAAATTACAAGAAATATAAGAGAGTGTGATTTTATATTAGCAGTAACTACTCCCAATACTCCTTATATAGATATGTGTGGCAGCGATATGAAGGACTACAATAAGAAAAGTGTTATTAAGAGCTTTGTAAAAACTTTAAAGAAATATATTGAAGAAGGAAAGATAATATCCATAGCCGATATTGCTTGTGCTAATGGCGGAGACCCATACTTATTAGAAGAGCTAAAAGAGAATGGTCTGTTATTAGATATAGCTGGCTATAGTGCATGGAATACAGCAGGTAATACCATAGGAACATCTATAGCTATAGGAAGTATATTGAATACAGTAATTAAAACTAAAAGTACTCTAAAGGAGTCTAAGAAAAAAAGTCTAGAGTTTTTAATAAAAAGATATGCTGACGATTACATTTATCAAAGCATTGTGAGAAACAAAACTATAAAAATTATAAAAGAACAAGGATTAAACATATTTAATATGGGAAAAAAATATGAAAGCATAGATGAATATGTTTGGGAAGAAATGTATCAGCTGTTGAAGGATTATTTTGAAAATCATAAATTTTCTTACATGGGGTTTTCAGGATTTGTTGAAGAAATAAAGCTTTCAGCTAATCTTCCTTGGTATAGGGTTTTCGAAGTAGATTGCGATGTAACGCTGAAAATTAACTAGGAGGAATGAAAAGGTGGATATATTAGAAACTTTAAACTGCGATATTGTAGTGGTGGGAGGTGGACCTTCAGGGATAATGGCTGCGAAAGCAGCAGCAGAGGATAAGGCCAAAGTTATTCTTATTGAAAGAGAAGGTTACCTAGGAGGCTGTGCCACTAAAAGTTTAGTAGTTCCTCTTATGACCTTTCATGCAGGGGAAAAGCAAATAATAAAAGGATATGCTGAAGAACTAATTCAAAGGATTTGCCAAGAAGGCGGTGCTATAGGTCATGTAAAGGATCCCTTAGGAGTTGGAGCTACCTTTACTCCCGTAGATACTGAGGTATATAAATATGCTGCTCAAGAATTTTTATTAGAGTCAGGGGTGGAAATTCTTTATCATTGCGAGCTTTTAGGCTGTGACTTAAATGAAGATAGAATTGAAAACATAACTGTGAATACAAGGTCAGGAGCCTATAACATCAAAGCAAAAAGTTTTATTGACGCCACTGGAGAAGGGCAATTAGCATATTTATCTGGCAATGAAATGAAGCTTGGAAGGGAGAAAGATGGAAAGTGTCAGCCTATGTCTATGATGTTTAAGGTAGGCAATGTTGATATAGAAAAGGTTATAGAGTATGTGGACAATAATAAGGAAGAATTTGTATTAGATTCAATGATTACATCTCTAAAGGAAGTAAAAAGAATAGGAATTGCAGGATTTTTTTCTAAGGTTAAGGAAGCTGCTGAGAATAAAGATTTTACTGTAAGCAGAGACAGAGTATTATTCTTTGAGCTATGTGATAGAGGGGAAATCGCCGTAAATATAAGCAGAGTTATAGATAAAATAGCAGTAAAGAGGTTTGAGTTATCAGAAGCTACTATAGAAGGAAGAAGACAGGTCTTTGAGATATTTAATTTCATGAGAAAATATTTGCCAGGATTTGAAAATGCAAAATTAATTCAATCTGGAGATGAAATTGGAGTTAGAGAAAGCAGAAGGATAAAAGGGGTGTACGAGCTTACTGAATATGACATAGTTAGTGGAAGAAAGTTTGAAGACACTATTGCATTAGGAAGCTGGCCTATAGATATACATGACCCAGAAGGAAAAAATATAGATATAAAAGAGATGAAAATGGGAGATTACTACGGAATACCCTATAGATGTCTTTTAGTTGAAAAAACAAAAAACCTCATTGTAACTGGAAGAGCCATAAGCTGTACCCATGAGGCCTTTGCTTCCATAAGAGTATCTCCCATATGCATGGCTTTAGGACAAGCCGCTGGAACAGCAGCACAATTAGCTTTAAATGCAAATGAAGACTTTCACCAAATAGACTATAAAGATTTAAGCTTACTTCTTAAAAATAATGGTCAGATATTAAATTAATATAAAGGGAGAGGATTAAATGAAAGGTTATATAAATAAGGCATCCTATCTGATTGTTTCTATCTTTATTATGACATCAGTATTTTATAAAACCGTTTACGCCAGAGAAGATGTTAGCAAAGGGCATATAGTTGCTGACAGTATAAACTCTAGTATACCTACAGAGGCATTAGAGGAAAACATGCCAAATTTGGAGCTTATGTATAGGGTATATATTGAAAATGTAGATGGGGGGAAAATATATCAGGAATTTCCAGATGGCTCTAAGAGATACTTGGGGAACATATTAAGAGCAGGTAAGCATCCTACAAGTTCTTCAGCAGGTTTTTGGGCTTCTCACTACGATGCCGCTAATGATGGAACTCATTCTTGCGTTACAGCTTCAGCTTCAAATAATATCCACGTGAGAGTTGGACCAAATGAAAGCTATGATCCAATAAAAGCAGCGAAGATCACTAAAAAGACTGTTCCTAGTTTGTCACCACAAGATATAGAAGCTGAAGGAGTATGGATGCCTAAACAATTTACTATAGGAACAGAGGATGATTACACATATGCAGAAATAAATAATCCCAACAAATTTACTGATAGCATAATTTATACAGACATTCAGGGAGGAAATGAGATATTTGGGGGAGATAGTGGAGCTTTTGTTGGAAACCCAGTACAGTTCTTGGATAATGATGATCAATGGAAATCCTTAGATTTTTATTATAATGGTTCCTATGATAAACCTATCCCTGAGAATCTGAGAATTATTGTAAGTAAGCCTTATACCTCTCATGGTTCACCAAAAAGCATTGAATTTGAAAATTGGGCGGCTGGAGATATCATAAATGGAGAGGTTAAAGAAAAGAATGGAAGAGTTTTATTATATTATGAAGATGGAACTACAAAACACATAGCAGATATAATTCAAAGGGTAAAAGGTACTGGAAGGTTTGGTGGAAGTGAATATTCACATGTTGGAACTTTTAGAGCAAGTCATCCAGGGGTTATATGCCTGTCAACATCTCCAAAGGTAGGAAAAAGCAATTGGGGAAATTATATAAATTACTCTGGAGGAATACAATTTGTCCCTGCAAATCATGCTAAATTTTTATGCTACAATCTAGAACAGAAATCCTTCATAGATAATGCATTCTCCCAACAGCCTCATTATGGAATAATAGCACATGTAGGTGCTGATAAAAAGGATTTATATAATCCTGAATATGCTATAAATGATTCCATAACTTATGATCCTATATGGGAAGCTGTGGCTCCTCTTTATTCTCAGTATTTAAAGCCTAAGTATATAGATGGAGACAGAGAAAATAGCAGCATGTTTGTTGTATCAGAAGACTTCGGAAAATCCTGGCAAGAATGTCCTACAATTATGGGATTAAGCGGATTCGTTGATAACCCTGCTTCCTTTGAAAAATCACCAGTGGCTAATTGGACAAATATAAAAATACATTTGAAGTATTAATAAAGTTATTAGGGGGAATAAAGATGGTATTGAGAACGAGAAGAAACATAACCATAGCGGTTTCTTGTGCATTGATGCTTGGACTTATAAGTAACTTTACTAATAAAGCTGTATATGCTACTAGAAACAATGTTGCTGAGGAAACTAACATAATTGGTGGCGGTGACTTAGACGCTGAAATAAGTCAGGAGAAACTAAAGGATATGTTCCCAGATGAGAAGTTTAGAGAAGTAATAATAAGAAATGTTACTTGGACGGTTCACAATAATCCTCAAAGTATTCCAGATATACAATCCGGTGGAATAACCTTAAGAAAGTTACAAGCATTAGAGTATTTAATGGCTATGGAAGAAGGTATAAAGTCTATAAATGGAATAAGTTATTTAACAAAACTAAAAGAAATAAATTTAGATGGAAATCATATAGAAGAGCTACCTAAAGACATGGCTAAACTAGAAAGATTAGACAAGCTAATTCTTTCCAGAAATAAATTTACCTTTATTTCTAAGGAGATAGGAGAAGTAAAAAATGTACGCTGGTTAGATTTATCTCAAAACAATTTAACAGAACTGCCTAAGGAAATTGGAAATCTAAACAATATAGATAGATTAGATGTTTCTCAAAATAAGATTAAAAGACTGCCAGCAGAAATAAAAAATTTAAGTAAATTAATTAGGCTGGTAGCTTATAGTAATGAACTTACTGAATTCTCACCAGAAATTAGGGATCTGAAAAGTTTAAGGGAAATTAATCTGTTTAATAATAAAATAGAAGGGCTACATGATAATATTGGAACTTTTCCTGCCCTAATGTATTTAAGAGTTTCCAATAATAAGCTCAATAAATTACCAGAAAGTATTTCTAACCTTGCAAACTTGTATCATCTTTCTGCGGCTAATAATAATATAGAGGAATTACCAGAAGCATTATGTAATTTAAGGAAGCTGACAGAATTAGACATAGCACATAATCATATGAGAAAACTTCCAGATAAATTAGGTGAAATAACATCTTTAAAAGAAATAAATGCTATGAACAATGATATGAAGACATTAAGCAATATATCAAAGCTTTCAAATCTTAGGAAGCTAAACCTTGCTAAGAATGATATAAATATCATGGAAAATGAAATGCTTCCTAGCAATTTGCAATATTTAGATTTATCTAATAATGAGTTAGAGAATATACCTCTAGTAGAGAATATTAAACATTTAGAATTAGCTAACAATAATATAAAAAATATTCCAGAAAGCATAGTTGGAGTGAAATCCATAACTTACTTAGGTTTAAATTCTAATGAGCTAAAGGAGATACCTGGTATTTTAGGAGATATGGTGTCTTTGACAGGAATAAATTTATCTAATAATAAGTTAACAGCATTACCTGATGAAATTACTAAGTTAAAGGCACTACAAGGGCTATACCTTAGTGGAAACTCCTTATTATATTTACCAGAGAATATAGGAAATATGGAAGACTTAAGATTTCTAGAAGCAGTAGATAATAGATTAACTTTTCTTCCAAAGTCCATAGAAAATTTAAATAAACTAAAAATAGTAGATTTAAGAAACAATTATTTATCAACTAATAATTTTAAAAAAGAAATCTCTGTTAAATTAAGTGGTAATTTCATACCAGGTGAGTCAGAACAATTAAAGCTAAAAACCATATCCAATAAAAAGATAGAGGTGTCTATAGGTGAAAAAGTTAGATTAATAGATTATATAATGATTGAAGGCAGTGATAGAAAGCTTCATGAAGAAGTAATGAAGGTAGAGCAAATTTCACATAAAGGCATTATAGATATTGAGGGAGAGTCAACAACAATAACTGCTAAGGGAAAAGGAAATGGAAAATTAGTTCTTAGGATTAAGAATTCTGTTGGAAATAATTCTGCTACTACAGTACAGGTAAGAGTAAGGTAAATTTATTAATATGCCTTAGTAGAAATTTATGGGATAAGAAAAAATTAAAGATATCAAATTATTATTTAATATAAATTAATATTATCAAAGGGGAGAGATATATAAATGAACGGAGCATTAAATTTACAAGTTGTTCTCATTCTTATGGTTTTTGTGCTGTGTACAGCGCTAATGATTACAAAGAAGCTACCTACGCTTTTGGCATTACCTTTATTAGGAATTGCTATTGCGGTTATTGCAGGAGTTCCATTTATGACACCAGCAGAAAAAGGCGGACAGACTATAATGGCACATGTTATTAGTGGGGGAAGCATAAGGCTTGCAAGTACCATCATGGCTACTATATTTGGAGCTATGTTTGCTAAGGTAATTCAAAAACAAGGAATTTCAAATGCTATTATAAGAAAAGCTGCGGAGCTGGCAGGAGACAAGCCTCTTGCTATAGCTATAGTATTAACTGCGGCCTGTGCATTAGTATTTTCCACTATAAGTGGTGCAGGAGCGGTTATTATGGTAGCAACAATTGTGATTCCACTTATGCTATCAGCAGGAATTAAAGCAGAAGTGGCAGCTGGCTCTTTTCTTATGGGACTTGGTTTAGGGGGATTATTTAATGTAGCTAATTATCAATTCTATGTAGATGCAATTAAAATGGATATAGAAGTAGTAAAATCATCATCATTGGTTTTAGCTGGTATTTCAATAGTTGTAACCTTAGCTTATATAATAATAAACGTTAAAAAGACTAGTACAAGAAGCACTTGGTCTATGCCTAACACTAATTTTCAAACTAAAGTAGAAAATGATGTAAACATTTTAGCTTTAATAGCTCCAATAGTACCTATTTTATTAGTATTTTTCTTTAAATTTACCGCAGAAGTATCACTAATAATAGCTACTTTATATGCTATTATTGTTACTAAGCCTTCACATATGATACAAGTGTTGACAAGCTCACTGATTGAAGGTATACAAGATGTAGCAGGAGTAATAGGACTTATGATAGGTATAGGAATATTATTAAATGGAGTTTCAGCTACTGCAACAGTAGCACTGATGCAGCCACTTATAAAGTCAGTACTGCCAACTACTCCAATACCATATATAATCGTGTTTACATTAGCATCACCTTTAGCTCTATATAGAGGTCCATTAAATATGTATGGATTAGGTTCTGGAGTTGGAAATGTAATGATAGCAGCAGGTACTTTAAGTCCAGCAGCCATAGGTATGGCCTTAAGATCTACTGGAGTTGTTCAAGGAATATCAGATCCAACTAATACGCACAATGTAATAGTTTCAGATTTTGCTAAGGTTGATGTGAATACAGTATTAAAATCAACATTACCATACACAGTGCTAATTACATTTTTATCATTAGTATATACAGCTGTTGTATTATTTTAAAAAAGTGTTATAAAGTTCAAAGGTGCGTATTTTATGCGCACCTTTACCACAAGGGGAGAAATTAGATATATGAGTAAAAAAGTTAGAATAGGAATTGATGTTGGAGGAACATTTACAGACGCAGTAATAATTGATAATGAAACCTTTGAGGTTATGGCAAAGGCAAAAATCCCTACAACCCATAATGCAAAAGAAGGTGTTGCTAAAGGCATAATGGAAGTAATAAATATAGTATTAGCTGAAAATAACATATTACCGGAGGATGTGGTCTTTATAGCCCATGGAACAACTCAGGCTACTAATGCTTTATTAGAAGGTGATGTTGCTAAAATTGGAATTATTGGTATGGGAAAGGGTATAGAAGCAGAGCGGGTTAAAGGAGAAACTAACATTGATCATATAGAACTATCACCTAATAAATATCTTTATACTTGTCATAGATTCATAGATTCTAATTCTGTAAAGGAGAAGAATGTAGAAGAAAAAATAAAAGAGTTGCAGGAAGAGGGAGCAGAAGTAATCGTAGCTTCTGAAAGTTACTCTGTAGATAATCCTGAGAATGAAATTTTTGTTAACCAGATAGCAATGAAGAATAATATGTATGCAACTGGAGGATACGAGATATCTCAATTATATGGCTTAAGAGCAAGAACAAGAACTGCTATAGTAAACGGAGCTTTAATACCTAAGATGATGGAAACAGCTAATATGACAGAAAAATCAGTGAAAGAAGCCAATATAAAAAAGCCTCTGATGATAATGAGATGCGACGGCGGAGTTATGACTGTGGAGGAGGTAAGAAAAAGACCCATACTAACCATGCTTTCAGGTTTAGCTGCAGGAGTAGCAGGGGCATTAATGTACGAAAAGGTATCTGACGGCATATTTTTTGAAGTTGGGGGAACGTCTACGGACATATCTGTAATTAAAGATGGAAAAGTCATGATTAAAAACTCTCAGGTTGGAGGGCATAAATTATATTTGAAATCTCTAGATGTGAGAACTTTAGGCATAGCTGGCGGCAGTATGATCGTGGTAGAAAACAACAAAATAATTGATGTAGGGCCAAGAAGTGCTCATATAGCTGAAAAAGAATATGAAATATTTGCAAAAACTGAAGAAATTAATGATTGCAGGATAGAATATATCTCACCTAAGCCTCAGGATAAGTGTAACTATGTTGTTATCAGTAATAAGGAAAACAGCTTTGCTCTAACCCTTGCTGGTGCTGCAAATATACTTGGTTATGTTCCAGAAGGTGACTATGCCAAAGGAAATCTGGAGGCTGGGGAAAAAGCTTGGAAAATACTAGCTAAAGAAGTTAATTTGTCTGTAGAAGAAGCTGCAAGGCAGGTTATGAATATAGCTATCAACAAAGTAAAAAGCATAGTTGAAGAGTTAATTTCAGAATATCAATTAAATAGATCAATAACTAGGTTAGTAGGCGGCGGGGGATCAGCAGCTATAATTACCCCTTATTTATCAGAGGCAATGGGTGTTAAATTTAAAATAGCTAAGAATGCTCCGTATATATCCACTATAGGTGTGGCACTAGCTCTAGTTAGAGAGCAAATTGAAAGAAGTGTTATAAATCCAAATGAACAAGATATAAAAAGGATAAGAATGGATGTATTAGAAGCAGTAGTAAAATCAGGAGCTAATCCAGATACAGTAGAAATTTCCGTAGAGGTTGATGCACAAAAAAACATATTAAGAGCTATAGCTAGTGGTGCCACAGAGCTTAGAACAAGGGACCTAACTTCTCAAAAAAAATCCCATGAACAATTGGTAAACATAGTTAATCAGGCTACCGGAGTGTCTAAGGAATCCATAGAGTTAATTGGTAAAGCTGGCAGATGGAATGTTTTTAAAGCTACTAGTATAGACAAGAAGCTATTTGGCATAATGAAAAAGAAAAAAGAATTAATTAGAGTATTAGATGATGAGGGTATTATAAGATTACAAAAGGACAAGGCTAAGGTATTGTGCTGTACTAAAAGAGAATTATTTAATTGTTTTTCTAGTTTTATAGATGATAACACAATATTTTCTGATGTAGGAGCACAAGTGCCTAAATTATTCCTTTTGTTTAATCAAAAGCTTATAGATTTATCAGGAATAATAACTAAAGAACAAGTGCTATCCTTAACTAATTTAGAAATAGAGCTTTTAGATGAAGAAAATAAAATAATTGTTGTGGCTACTCAAGAGATATAGGAGTGGTTTAAATGAAGGAATTAGAATTCTTAAGTGATGAAGTTCTAAGTCTGATGGAACTTAGAGAGGATGTTTTATTTAATAAGATTCCTAAAGAAGATGTTAAATATTATATAGATGAAGCTAACAGAATAGGTAAAAGCAGTGCTGAGGTTTTTAAAAATTCTAATTTAGAGGAAATTTTAAAGGCTAAGTGTATAGATGTAATAATAAAGGAAAGTTGTGAGGTTAGAAAACTCAGCCTCAGAGGAGAAATAATTTTTGAAGATGATAATAAAAAGATAATAATATATAAAGATTCTATTGATCAAATTTACGAAGTTTTAAAAGAGTATAATTTTTCATTAGAGGAACAAGATGTTTACAATATGCATTTAGCCCATGAATTCTATCATTATTTAGAATATAAGAATAAAGCTTATACCAATGACATGTTAAATAAGATAACAGTGTTTTCAATAGGACCCCTAAAAAGAAAAGCTACCATATTAAAAACTAGAGAATTAGCAGCTCATAGTTTTTGTAAGAGTATATTAGGGTTAGAGTTTCATCCTAAACTTTTTGACTATATGTATCTATTAAAGAATAATACCATTTCTTTAGAAGAGTTGAAAAGTTATGCGGAAAATTTGAGTAAAGAGTATTTATAGGAAGGCATAATTCTATAAAATTCAGTCCACCACTGATAAGGTAAAAAAACAGTAGGTGGACTGAAAACTTTTTATAGCTAAATCAATGGTTAAAGAGAATTAAATAATAATGTTCAATTTTTGCAAAACTATATAACTATGGTATAGTAAGTTGTGGTATTTTTTAGGATAAATGCAAGAAATTGAAACTACTCTGCAATTCTACCATCTAACACAAGATCTTCTTTTTTAGTATACCTGTAGGGAATTGAGATTATACTGATAGATTGTGATAAACTGAATAACTACAGGTTTTTAGAATATCTATAAAAAATATCTAAACAACATCCAATAAAAAATTAAAAATAAAACTTTCAAGGATCATTCCCAGCTACATAAATAGCAATGGAATAATCCTTTTTTACTATAAAAAAGTATTAATTTAGTAGAAATTAAAAATATGTAGAAGTATATGTTAAAAATGAATTTATTGTTAAATTATGTTATAATGTAAATGGTATTCTTACTTAAGTAGGAAAAATTTTCTGGGAAATATATTAAAATTTATAAAATAGCAATTGTGCAACATTATGGATAAATAATAACTATAATGACATTAAAAATAGAATTTCATATTTATATTGAATGGGTTAATTCAAAAAATCATAAGAATGAAGGTGTTATAAAGTGAAATCTTATAACAAATTAGTTAGAGATAAAATACCAGAAATAATAAAAGAAGCAGGAAAAACCTGCAATATTAGATATGCTGATGAAAAAGAGCAGCTAAAGCTGTTAGAGGAAAAACTTCAAGAAGAGGTTTCAGAATATATAGAGGCTAAAAATTTGGAAGAGCTGGCAGATATAATGGAAGTTTTATTTGGACTAGCTAAGAATTTAGGGTTTTGTGAAGAAGATCTCTTAAAATGTAGAGAAGACAAGAGAAGTAAAAGAGGGGGCTTTGAAGAAGGGGTTGTTCTTCTTGAGGTATATGAATAATAGAGTTTATTTACCGCAAGATGCAATTATAACAAAAGAGATAGAAGCTCCAGTACCCTGCAGTGAAAAAGTGGACACC
This sequence comes from Clostridium amylolyticum, assembly GCF_900142075.1. Classification (GTDB taxonomy): domain Bacteria; phylum Bacillota; class Clostridia; order Clostridiales; family Clostridiaceae; genus Clostridium_AA; species Clostridium_AA amylolyticum. The sequence goes on along the minus strand of NZ_FQZO01000007.1, from coordinate 160,656 downwards.
AGAACTTTTTCAAGGCTTTTAGATGATAATAAAGTTGTAGCTAGTTATAAGATGTATTGGTTGTTAGGCGTATTAGAAGAGGTAAGCTTAGGAAATAGAGAAATTGAATTTAATAAAATAGTAGCTAGGATGATTGTTAATGCATGGTATCCTCACAAGCAGTACATGCTTAGCTTTGGGCGTTTTGATAACCTTAAGACTCCAATCAATTATGTAGCAGATAATCATGGTTATAAATCCAATTCTAATGAAAAGAAACTGTTAGATTTTCTATGTTCTGGTGAGGATGTCATATTACAGAAAATGATGAAAGATTTAACCAATGAAGTTCCTTATAGATTGCTATCACCCTTCTTTACCACAGAGCTAAATGGGGTTAAGGATCATTATAGAAACAAACTTATAGTGCAGCTATCCTTAAGTAGCGATAGATGCTTATATAAAATCATTAAAGGGGATAAAGATTATATCATTATTAATGAAGATTGGGATAAATATTTAAAGGATAATTATAGGATCATAAAGGCATGGATTTACTATAAATTAGTAGGGTTTTTGCAAAAGAGAAACCCAAACACTCCAGCTATATCTTTTAAACTAGAGGCACCTAAAATTAGAAATCTTACAAAGGCAACAAGGCTTTGGAGTGAAATTATATTGAATAAAGATATAAAAGATATGTATACTGGAAAGCCTTTTAATGAACATAACTATAAAAGCTATGGGGTGTTAAGCATAGATCACTTCGTACCCTGGAGCTTTGTACTGCATGATGAAATGTGGAACCTACTGCCTACATTTAAAAACATAAATAGTTCAAAAAATAACCACTTGATGCCTTATAAAACTTATATTGATGGCTTTTGTGAAATACAATATAAAGCCTTTTCCTATATGTGCAACAAAAATATGGACATTGAACTAGAGGATTATGTTAACATACTAAAACTGGACAATCTTCATGAATACTATAAGAAGAGCAAAGAAGTAGAGTTCAAAAAAAGGCTCAAAGGATGCATACGGCCACTGCATATTATAGCCTTAAATCACGGCTTTGAAGTGAGTAATAAGAGCTTTGCTAATATATGATACTTATAGAAAGATAGAAAACAAGTTATTGTAACTTGGAGATTTTATGGGGATGTTTGATTCAATAAAGAAGAGCTTTTTTGGAAGCAGCTATGAAAGCAAGCTTATGGGGAGTATTAGCAAATTTTGAACCCATTGAAAATAGAAAACCAGAATTCTCGATAATATCAAGAAAAACATTATCTTGGACAAGTAATATTATTAATAAATATAAGGAATGGTGATATTAATGGCATTAATAAAGGATTGTAAATTAGAGAGGATCGAAAAAACCAGAAATTCAGTTCACAAGGAAGTTCAAAGTACATACACAGTTTTTAATGTTGATGATACTAAATATTTTCAGATAGATACATATGGATCAGAGGACAGGAAAATGACTGAAAAGATAAGTCAGTCTATACAATTTGATAATGAAACAGCAAAGTTTTTAGTAAATTTACTTGTAAAAGAGTTTAATATTAATTGATGTGAGGTGTTTTATGAGAACTATTAACTTGCCACCATATGCACCGACTCTTATGGAGTCCACAAGAGCAATAGGGTATTCGCTTGAAACAGCTATTGCTGACATTATTGATAATAGCATTGCAGCGCAAGCATCTAAAATTAGTATTAAATTCTTTCCTGTAGGTGAGCCGTATATTTCAATCCTTGATAATGGGCTTGGTATGACAGGAAATGGACTAAATATAGCTATGCAGTATGGGAGCAAAAATCCAAATGAAAAAAGGGATTTAAGAGACCTTGGAAGATTTGGACTTGGACTAAAAACTGCATCATTATCACAGTGCAGAACATTATCAGTCATTAGCTTGAAAAATGGTGAATTATCAGGTAGAAGATGGGATGTGGATCATGTCCTAAATACAGGAGAATGGTCGCTTATTATACTTGAAGATTACGAAATGAAGCAGATGCCTCAGTTTAATGAACTAATTGAAAATGAAAATGGGACACTAGTGGTTTGGCAAAATCTTGATAGATTAAGTGTTGGAGAAAGTGATTTTGTAACATCATTCGGATTTAAAATGGATGTTGTAAGAGAACATATTTCGCTAGTATTCCACAGGTATTTATCTGGTGAACAAGGGTTAAATAAGATAAAAATATTAATTAATAGCGATAATCTAAAAGCTTCAGATCCATTTTTGATAAAGAAAAGTACACAGCTAATGGATGATGAATCAATAAATATTAAAGGTCAGAATGTTGTTGTTACGCCTTATATATTACCCCACATTTCAAAACTAACTGAATCAGAGATAAGCGATCTTGGGGGTAAGGACGGATTAAGAAAGAAACAGGGTTTCTATGTCTATAGAAACAAAAGATTACTTGTTTGGGGAACATGGTTTAGGCTGATGAGACAGGGAGATCTTTCGAAACTTGCTAGGGTTCAAGTAGATATACCGAATTCACTTGATGATTTATGGACACTGGATATAAAGAAATCAACAGCGGTACCCCCAGAAGAAGTAAGAAAAAATTTGGGCACTATCATCGAAAGGATATCAGAAGGTAGCAAAAGGACTTGGACATATAGGGGGAAGAAAGAAACTGATGATTCCAAAGTTCATGTATGGAATAGGTTAAAGACTAGACAGCTTGGGATCGTTTATGAGATAAATAGAGATTATCCTTTGGTTGAAAGAATGCAGAATATAAGCATAGAGGTGAAAAAATTATTAGAACAGTTACTGTTGCAGATAGAAGGAAATTTACCTTTAAATTCATTATATATAGACTTAACTAATGATGAAAAAGTAGAGAATGAATCTATAGTTTCAGAGAAACAGACTATTGAATTGCTGGATCAGTTATTATCAGGGTGCAGATATGATGAAGAAAGAGAAGAAATGTTAGAGAGATTGCTTCTTGCAGAACCATTTTCAGATTATCGCGAAGCGATAGAGAATAAATTTGGAGGTGAGGAATAAGATGAATAAGATAAATATGGAGATGATTGAAAGATTTATTTCCGCTGCTATAAATACTAAATATAAAGAAGTTCCGCCAACTGAGACTCAGTTTATGAGTGAAGCTGATACTATTAGGAATATGACTCAATCTACCATCCAATTAACTGATGAAGAGTATGAATCTATACTTAAAAAGTTAAAGGCTTCAACAGTTATTATTATGGATGATGGGGTATATATATTTGATCCAGATAGTAAGCATCAATCTTGGCTTCCAGCAAGGCGTGCCGATATAGAGTTTTTTTATTGGGATAGATATAAGAAATACCTTGAAGATGAAAAACGCTGGAATACTAGAGTTACAGCGACACTTGATAAAGTTTCGGATGAAATTATAGATTTATTAGGGGATCCTAAAGATACAACTAATTCTTTTCAAAGAAGAGGGCTTGTACTTGGTGATGTACAATCAGGTAAGACTGCTAACTTTACTGCAATTTGCAACAAAGCTGCAGATTGTGGGTATAGGGTTATTATAGTTTTAGCAGGAATTATGGAGAATTTAAGAATACAAACCCAGGAAAGACTAGATACTGAATTTGCAGGAAGGCGGAGTAAATACCTGCTAGACCCTAAGGCAGATCAAGCTATAAAAAATACACCTTTTGGTGTTGGAAGAATAAATCCTAATAAAAGAATTTCATGCTTTACATCCGTAAATACAGATTTTAACTCGGTTATTTTGAAAAGTAATGATTTGACACTTGCAAATATTAGCGAACCAGCAATTTTTGTAGTTAAGAAAAATAAAAGGATATTAAATAATCTTCACAGTTGGTTAGTTGCAAATAATGCAGATACTAAAAACAAAATAAATCTACCGTTACTTCTAATTGATGATGAAGCAGATAATGCATCTGTAAACACTAGAAATGAAGATGAGAATCCGACGGCAATTAATTCAGCTATTAGAAATATACTAAATAGTTTTTATCAAGCGTCCTATCTTGGAATCACGGCAACACCTTTTGCAAATATATTTATTAACCCAGAAACAAAAGATGATATGTTAGGCGATGAATTATTTCCAAGAGACTTTATTTACTCTCTATCACCACCATCAAATTATATCGGTGCCGATGCTATTTTTGGTATTGAGGCACCTTATACTAGCTCTATTTTAGATATTAAGAATGAAGAGATGAATAAATTTTTTCCGTTTAAACATAAAAAAGATATTGATGTGTATGCATTACCACCAAGTATGATTGAGGCAATGGGCTATTTCATGATTGTTAATGCAATTAGAGATTTACGAGGTGATAATTCAGAACACAGATCAATGCTTATAAATGTTAGCAGGTATACCGATGTACAAACAAAAATTAGCGAGTTGGCGAATGAATGGCTTATAAAGGTTAGATCAGAGTTAAGAAACTATGCAGCATTAAATGAAAGTGAATCATCACAGATACATTCTATAAAGCTTTTAAAGGCAATTTGGGATAAGCATAAACTGGAAGAGGTTGCTGGATGTTCATGGATAGATTTGCAGCAAAAGTATTTATATAAAGCAGTAATGCCAATTGACGTTAGAGCAGTTAATCAGAGGACAGGCTCAGCAAGTTTGGATTATTATGCACATAAGTCTGATGGTTTTAGAGTTATTGCTGTAGGGGGGAATAGCTTATCTAGAGGATTAACTCTTGAGGGGTTATGTGTAAGTTATTTTTATAGAAATTCACAAATGTATGATACTCTATTACAAATGGGAAGATGGTTTGGATATAGAGAAAATTATGATGATTTATTTAAAATATGGATGGCGGAAGATGCAGTTGATTGGTATGGGTATATAACTGATGCAACTAACGAGTTAAAGCTTGAAATAGCAAGGATGAGAGCAGTTAAGCAAACACCTTCAGAGTTTGGGTTAAAGGTACGCCAAGACCCTAATTCACTTATTGTTACTGCAAGAAACAAGATGAGAACAGGTACACAAGTGAGTAGGCCTATTACAGTCTCTGGTAGACTTCTTGAAACACCAAGACTTAAGAATGATAAGGATGTCCTAAAGGCTAATGAGCAAGTATTTAAATTATTTGTTGCAAATTTAGATAGTATTGGATCATATGCAGGACATTGCCATAATGCAAAATTGTGGAGGGGTATTCCTAAGAATTTGGTGGCAAATCTGCTAAGAAATTTCGATACACATCCATGGCACTTAGCTTTTCAAGGGAGAGCTCTTGCTGATTATATAGAAAGTGATAATGAATTGCTTGAGTGGGATGTAGCAATTCCGCAAGGAAGTTGTAAAGAACCATATGTTTTTGCAGGCGCCTATAATGATATTGAAGTTTATCCTTCTATTCGTACGGTGGTAGAAGATAAAAAGATGATACTTATTAATGGTACGAAGGTTAAGGTAGGATCAGGTGGATCAACAAAGATTGGCTTGTCTGAAAAAGAGATAGAAAAGGCAAAAGCCGATTTTGCAGCGCTACATCCTGAAAATCCCCAAAAATCACCATCTGATAGTGCATATTTGATTAAGGGGAGAAATCCTATATTAATGTTGCATGTAATTAAGAGCAAATCAGAAGATGGAAAAGAGCTGTCACCTAATATACCTGAGCATTTATTTGCATTAGGGGTCGGTTTTCCAGCTACTGAAAAAGGCACAAAGGTTGCTAATTATGTTGTCAATATGGTTGATCTTAAAAATTGGATTGATATGGATGAAGATGAGGATGATGAAGATGCTATCTAACAAAGAATTATTAGAAAAGTGGAATTCAATTCCGTTTTATGGTGGAGGCTTTAAGAGAATAGATGATACTCATCCACTTGAATGGTATATTGGCTATGAAGATATCAATCAGAAGACATTACTTCTAGTAACAAACTTTAAACCAAGTAACATTGCATCTTCAAAATCAATAATTGCCTCGACAGGTCAAAGGATCGATGGTAAATGGGCATTATCTTTGCGTTTAATCAAAAAGCATAATGAGGATGTATTTATACGTTTATGCTGGGATATTATTGAGTTTTCCAGAGATAAATTTTTCGGACAGGAATCTATTGACTATATTGTAGAAAGATATAGCCAATGGCTTAAGTTAATGGAGTATGAACGACCTGATCTTATGGACGAGTTAAATAGAAAAGGGCTTTTGGGAGAAATGTTATATCTGGAGAAAAGAATACAAAACGGCATGGATGTACAAGTAGCTGTAGAAGGGTGGATTGGACCAGATGGAGCTGATCAAGATTTCGTTTATGCTGATGGTTGGGTAGAAGTAAAGTGCACAGGACCATCCTCCAATGCAATATCAATATCTTCTGCTGAACAGCTAGATGCTGAATTACCTGGATTTCTCTGTGTATATTTTTTAGATAAGACAACACTAGAAAATTCATATGGATTTACCTTAATGGAGAAAGTTGAACAATTAAGGTGTATGCTTGCAAGTAATAAAAAAGCAAAAGAAGTGTTTGAAAATAAGATTTTTAAATATGGGTACTCTGATAGGCAAGAATATAATGATCAGAAATATCGATGTAATGGCGTGAATAATTACAAAATTGATAGTAATTTTCCAAGGCTTATAAAAAACAATATACCGCCTGAGGTAGAAGCGGTAAAATATAGTATAAGTCTATCTGCTATAGAAAACTGGAAATTTAATTAGGGGTGAATGGGAATGGATATTCAAGATTTTCGTAAAGATTTTCTTGAGGATATAAAATCAACAGCGGCCACCATTGGGGAGGGCTCATCATCAGCTTTTGTAAAAATCTCTACTGAATATTTGGAAAGTGCTGAAGTTTTACCAGACTTCACGCCTTCATTTTACATTGGAACAGGTAAGAATAATAGGAAACTTAGGGTTGATGGATATGCTTTTGACGAATTTGATTTTACGATGAATCTAATAATAGCAAATTATTCTGGAAGTGAAGAGGAGAGTATATTAAAACGTTCACAAGCAATTCAAATTTTCGATAAACTATTTTACTTTATTCAAGAATCATTTGGAAATAAGTTGTATAAAGAGGTTGAGGAAAGTACGCCTTGTTCAGATTTAATAGAGTTGCTACGTACTAATAAAAATAGAATTAGAAAGTACAGATTATTATTATTAACAGACGGGTTTATGAGTGATCGTATTGACACACTTCCTTCTAAAAACATTGATGATATTCCAGTGGAATTTCAAATTTGGGACATAGAGAGATTGTTTAAAGTTTGTTTCTCAGACTTGGGAAGACAAAATATAGAAATTGATTTTAAAGCATACACAGGAAAAGGAATACCGTGTCTTGAGGCAAGTGGTGCATCAACTAGTGACTACACAAGTTTTCTATGTATCATTCCTGGGGAAGCGTTGGCAGATATTTATGATTACTTTGGAAGTCAATTACTTGAAGGAAATGTAAGATCATTTTTATCTACTAAAGTTGCTGTAAATAAAAAAATACGAGAAACAATATTGAAGTCACCAAATATGTTTTTCGCATATAATAACGGAGTATCGGCAACAGCAATGGACTTAGTTATAGAAGATTTACAGGATGGTAAATATATTACTTACGCAAAAGATTTCCAAATAATAAATGGAGGACAAACTACTGCCTCACTATCTAATGCTAGGCATAAGGATAAAGCAAACCTTAAAGATATTTTTGTTCAGATGAAATTAACGGAAATAGATTCTAATCCAGATAAATCTGGAGATTTAATACGAAATATATCAAGGTCTTCTAATAGTCAAAATAAAGTAAGTGATGCGGACTTTTTCTCCACTCATCCATTTCATATCAGGATGGAGCAAATTTCAAGAAGATTATATGCTCCAGCTGTGGGGGGAACACAGTATGACACAAAATGGTTTTATGAGAGAGCAAGAGGGCAATATTTACAGGCTCAAATGCGTATGACAAAGTCAGAGAAGAATAAGTTTGTAGCGCAACATCCTAAGAGACAATTGTTAACTAAAACAGATTTTGCAAAAGTAAGAAATTCATGGAGAGGTATACCACATATAGTTAGCCGTGGAGCACAAACTAATTTTATGAATTTTGCAGAGTGGATAGATTCTGAATGGTCTAATTCAGATGATAAATTTAATGAAAAATATTTTGAGGAGTCAGTTGCGTTGGTTATATTATTTAAGCATACGGAAAATGTTGTTACACATCAACCTTGGTATGAGCAAGGTTATAGAGCAAATATAGTTACTTACTCTATTGCGTTATTAAATAAATTAGCGAAGTCTCAATTTCCGGGTAAGGAAATTGATTTGCAATCTATTTGGAATCGTCAATCAGTACCTGAAGTAATAACAAATGAATTAATAAAAATTACAAAAGTTGTATTTGAAACAATAACAGATCCTAAAAGAGATACAATAAATGTAACTCAATGGTGTAAAAGAGAAGCTTGCTGGATTAGAGTAAAAGACAAAAAAATTGTATTAGATAATCAATTTGAAAAAGTTATTATTGAAAAGTCTGAAATTAAATCTGCTGAGAAAGAGGCAAGAAAAGATCAGAAAATAGTTTCTGATCTTGAGGCTCAAACGAAGGTGTTAGAATATGGTCCGGAAAACTGGGGAAGAGTTCTTGATTTTATATTGGCAAAGAAGTTGTCAACTCCTGAGGGGATCGCAGCATTAAGAATAGCAACTAAAATACCTTTAAAATTACCAAATTCATATCAATGTCAGAAGTTATTAGAAATTCTTGATATAGCTTGCTCGGAGGGATATAAAATATCTTAAAGTTTTTATTAGAGTATATTTAATTGAGCAATAAATAATAAAGGACTATATAATTTTCAAAATGTCAGCATTATTATATTTTGTTGTTACTTTACTAGCATTGTCGATTCTGATATTATGTAATGTAGTATAATAGAAGGCAAATGTATAATTATAAGAGAATATATATTTATAAGAATTATAATACACTTTTATGCGGTTATAACAAACTTATAATTTGAAATGCTAATTCAAATTAACTGTTGAAGGGAAAAATATTTACAGGGTGAATTTAAATGAAAAAGTACACAACAATAGATTTGTTTGCCGGTGCGGGTGGATTAAGTTATGGCTTCCTGGAAACTGGAAAATTTGATGTGAAAATTGCTGTAGAATATAATAAAAATGCTCAAAAAACTTATATAAAAAATCATAGAGATGTTGATATTAAATCTGATATAACAAAAATAACAGATTCAGATTACAAAAATATTAGAAAAAAATATGGGGACATAGATATAATTATCGGAGGACCACCATGTCAAGGTTTTTCAAATGCTAATCGACAAAGAAATGAATTAATTAGCGGTAATAATCAATTAATTAACCAGTATATTAGGGCAGTTGAGAACCTTGAACCGAAAGCTTTTGTAATGGAAAATGTTAAAATGATTAAATCAGACAAACATAAATTTTTCTGTAGTAAGGAAACTGAGAAAGTTGTAGAAAAATTAGGTGTTGAGCTAAAAAAAGAAACAATAACAATTGCTGAAGCTACAATATGTCCAGATGAATTTATTGAATTCTTGAAGAGGGAACAATTTTTAGATGTATATATATTAGAACAAAAAAATTATATAAAATTGAATACTATATATCGTAAATGTAAAACACCCGAGAAGTTAAATGAATACTTTCAAAAATCTGAATTGGCTATAAAAAAGATCATAGTGGACCTAGAAAGTACTAATATAAGATTTTGGAATCCTTACTATCGTGAAATTTTTAATAAGACAAAAGATTCGATACGCACATTTTTAGTTAGCAGAACTGGTTATGAAAGTATAAAAAATAATTTAAAAATAATTATAGAGACTCAAAAAGCAATTTATAAAATGAAGGAAGTTAGAGATCATGATATAATTCTACTGGACATGATCGTAGAGAAAAACAATATATGTTTAGTTGTTAATACTTATAATGTTATTGACTATACAATTAAGAAGTTTGTGTCTATGGGTTATGCTGTAAAAGGGGATGTTCTTAATGCTGTTAACTTTGGTGTACCTCAAAGTAGAGAAAGATTTATACTTATTGGTGTAAAAAGTGTTTATTTGAAAAAAAATGATGTAGAGTTGCCGGAGCCAGTACTGAAAACAGATAGAGAATTTTATAAAATAGGGGATGCAATCAAGGACTTAGCTGAATATGATACATCAACAAGTGTTGAAGCTTTGGCTGTTCAGAAAGATATTAAAGAAGGAATAATTCTAAATCCCTTACAGAGATACCTTAATAATGATAACATGATCTATAATCATATTACCACAGATACTAGGGATACAGCATTGGGGCGTTTTGAGAAATTAAAGCCTGGACAAAATTTTCATGATTTAGACGATGATCTTAAGACTACGTATAGCGATCCAACTAGGACACAGAATACTATATATTTGCGTTTAAACTATGAGATGCCATCTGGTACAGTTCTAAATGTCAGAAAGTCAATGTGGATACATCCAGAGAAGAATAGAGCTATCAGCATAAGGGAAGCAGCTAGACTGCAGTCTTTTCCAGATTCATTTAAATTCTATGGGACCAAAGACTCTCAATATCAACAGATAGGAAATGCAGTGCCGCCTTTACTTGGAAGGGCCATTGCTGAGAAATTGTTGGAATTACTTGGTGATGAACCGGATGAAAAATTAAGTGATATAATAGTGAGAGAAGATCATGCAGATTAACAGATATTAAATACTAGATATAACAAAGCCATGAAGATGATAGGAAAATCAACAAGGAAAGAAGTAGAGAAAAATATCTTTGCCAATCCTTTTAAAAGATTTGAAGACATGCGATTTATGAAACGCAGCAAAGAATTAGAATATGTGGAGTTTAATAAGAACATATGGAAAAAGCTAAGCGCAGAAGAAAAAATATGGATTGAAGAATGGTGTGACAAAAAACTGGAGGAATATTATGGACGAATATCTTAATGATAATGGAACTGAAAGAAAATTAAAAGTTGGCAGTATATACAAGCATTTTAAAGGAAATGAATACCTTGTACTACACAAAGCAAAGCACTCCGAAACCTTAGAGGATTTGGTTGTATATCAAGCACTATACGGTGAAAGAGGCATATGGGTAAGACCTCTAAAAATGTTCTTAGAGCAAGTAGAAATAGAAGGCAAACTTGTGAATAGGTTTCAGGAAAAGGAAAAGTAACATAATGAATGCATATGTAATAAAAATTATTAATCTAAAATTTTAAACTGCTGATAGTTATTGTCAGCAGTTTTTATTAGATTCCAATACAGAAACTCATAATTGATATTCTCTCCCTCTTATGATAAGATCGGATCACTTATCATAAGTGAAACTATGGCAAATTAATATTTTACAAAAGAAAACCATAATAATGGAGGAAAGAGTCATAATGAAAGGATTAGCTAATGCCATTTATAAGGGTTTTAAGGATAAGGAGTTTTTTACTTTAAAAGATGCTTACAAGCAAAATTAAGACAATTCATTAAGCAATGATTTAAAAGAGCTTAACCTTAATATTAGATGTATTTAGATCCATTATCTCCTTTTAGGTCTACATATAAAAGTCTATAAGCCGAGTTCTGTATTTAACAACAAATAACATAGGATATATTTAAATCTCTTCTTCTATTTTTTTATTTTATACCATCCCTATTTATATTTTTATAATGGCAGACAAATTAGTTATTACTCATTTAAAGCCCAGAGCATACAGTGTGTCACTTTTGGAGTTATTTTGCACTATGAATAAATATAAAAAGTCCAATTTCTCAACATTAAAATTAAGAAATTGGACCAGTTGCTTAATTCACAAACGCGCCTGATTGCGGTGCAAATATCATATTTTTGCTTAGACAGAGTTAACAAAGCCAGCTTTCCGAGAGAGCCTATTCCACTACGGCTTCTGTTATTTTCTAACTAGATTTTTAATCGCCAACATCGAATTATCCTGAATGATGCCTGTATCTACGAAATCAAATAAAGCGTATAATGTTTTAGCTTTGACATTACTTGTTCGATAAAAGAGGGATACATATTCTGCTTCCCCATATGGCATAGTTTCAATATCCATCAACATTTTTTCAAAGGCAAGTTTGCCATATCCTTTCCCCTGATAACTCTTTTCAATCATAATATGCCAAATAAAATAGCTCTTCTTCCCGTAAAAAACTTCATTTTCAAATGATTCGTGATCCAACGTATCATAAATATACATCAAAAATCCAACCACAACTTCATCGGCATAAATGGCAAAGGGAGTTGCTGGTATCCCGTCTGCGTTCAACACATGGGCGTCTGCAAAGCTTCTGAGGTTAGTAGTTTCTATAAAGTCTTTCTGGTTTTCTCCAACTTCAAGTGCTATTACTTCATCTATGTTATCCCTAGTTATTTTTCGTAATTCAATCATTTTTTTATCTCCTCTCCTAAGACAATCCACTACCACACATGGTCTAAAACATTCTAAGTATCATTTCCATTATTCTCAAAATAGGGTACACAAAATATTCACCAATGCTAAACTTTTCTCCCCCTGTGATTTCTAATCCTTGTTCCGTAAAAGATTGCTGAACTAAATTAAAAAGCCCCCTTTAATCTAAATAATAACATGTTAATATCTTACAAGCTAGATTAATTGATAACAACAGAAGTTGTGGAAACTTCACGTGACAGTTTAGTTATGGGAATCAAGTAAATATAAAAAGCTATCATTATTGGAGATAGCTTTTTTATTTATATTCACAGTGCAAAATATCTCCCGAAAGGAGTGCAAAATAACATTAAAAGTGACAATACAGTGAAATGTATGACCAGGGCTTTTTGTAGTTAATTAATTTGTTGGCTCCAACTAATTATTTTGTTGATTTCCCTTGGGATTAGAATTTTAATGATTTTATTTTCAATTTTTCACTATAATTTTCTAAAAGTTCTCTATAAATTAATCATTATGTGAAACTACTTTCTAAATATACTCTATCAATTGAAATTAAATACAAACTCCTTTAAAATGAACACATGAAAAGTACTTTTTAATTTTAAAATTAGTAAGGAGGGATAAAGTGAAAAGTGTTTATAAAGGATTAATCGTATCCTGCCAGGCTTTGGAGGATGAGCCTCTTCATTCATCCTTTATTATGGGAAGAATGGCTTTAGCTGCTAAGCAAGGTGGAGCAGTGGGGATAAGAGCTAACTCTAAAGAGGATATATTAGAAATTAAAAGAAATGTAGACCTTCCTATTATTGGAATAGTTAAAAGAGATTATGAGGATAGTGAGATTTATATTACACCCACCATGAAGGAAGTAGATGAGCTTATGGAATCTGGAGTGGAAATTATAGCTTTAGATGCTACCAACCGCTTAAGACCTAATAAGATTACTCTTACGGACTTTGTTAGTGAAATAAGAAAAAAATACAAGGATGTACTTCTTATGGCTGATTGTTCTACCTATGAGGAGGCAGTTAATGCAGATAAGTTGGGGTTTGATTTTATTGGTACTACCTTAGTGGGATATACTGAAAAAAGTAAAGGTATACACATAAACAGCAATGATTTTGAACTTATTAAAAATATTCTTAAATCAGTTTCGAAGCCTGTTATTGCAGAAGGTAATATAGACACTCCAGAAAAGGCAAGACGTGTACTTGAAATAGGCTGCTACAGTGTAGTGGTGGGCTCAATCATTACCCGTCCACAGATAATTACAGGAAAATTTATAGATGAAATTAAAAGGATAGGTGAGTAATAATATTATGAATAAGTTTATGAATAAAATTGAAGAATTATTTCTTCCTTTAGCAAATAAGTTAGCATCAAACAGATATTTAACTGCTATAAGAGAAGGCTTTATATCTATACTTCCTATTATGATTGCAGGCTCCTTCTTCGTGCTTATAAACAATGTATTTATAGGAGAAAACGGTTTTACTAACAAGCTTTTTGGAAGGCCCTTTACAGGGGTTACACAGCTGGGAGGAGCAATAATTCCTGCTACCATGTCCATAATGGCTATACTGTTAACTTTTACTACAGCCAAGGCATTGTCAGAGCATTATAACGATGATACATCTATAGTTCCTTCTATTGCTGTAGTGGTACTTTTTATACTAATGCCTATAACTTTTGACGGTAAAATGGGAATAGAATACATAAATACCTACTATACCGGTGCTGCTGCTATGTTTATGGCTTTTATTGCTGCCATAGCTACAGTGGAGATTATAAGAGGGCTTTCTAAAATAGATATACTAATAATTAAGATGCCTGATAGTGTTCCTCCTTCTATTGCAAGATCCTTTAACAAGCTAATTCCAGTTATTATAACTCTTTTAGTGTTTGGAATCTTAAGAATAATTACTAATTCTTTTGGAATGCCTTTAAATGATCTTATATTTAAATCCATACAGACACCTTTTACAAATATAGTTAACTCTACCCTTGGCTTAGGAGTTATTTACTTCCTATACATGCTGCTTTGGGGATTGGGAATACACACTGCCTTTATATTTAATCCTATATTAGAGCCTATTTATCTGGCTTCCTTAACTGAAAATGCTTCAGCAATGTCTGCAGGACAGGCTTTACCTGCTATTATGACAAAGCCCTTCCTAGACTCTGTTGCTTTCATGGGTGGAGCTGGAAATATGATTGCTCTTATTATAGCTATATTTATTGTATCTCGAAGAGAAGATTACAGAAAGATTGGAAAGATAGGCTTTGTACCAGCACTATTTAACATTTCAGAACCTATAATGTTTGGACTTCCTGTGGTAATGAATCCTATATTAATCATTCCAATGATTTTGTCCACATTTACAGGACTTATTATAGGAAGTGTGGCAACCTCCTTAGGAGTTATGGCTCATACTTATGTGTTGATTCCTTGGACAACTCCACCTATATTAAGCGCCTTCTTTGCTACAGGTGGACATATTATGTCAGCAGTGACAGCAGTTGTTATTTTAGTAATTTCAGTTTTAATATACATGCCATTTGTGGCAATAACAAATAAACAAAGGATGGTAGCTAATGACTAAAGTTTTAGCCCTAGATCTCGATGGGACGTTAATTAATGAAAATAATGAAATAATTGGAGGGAGAGAAACCTTAAGTCTCCTAGAAAATTTACAAGTAGAAGGATATGAAGTAGTAGTAGTTACAGGACGTTTAGATCATGATATAATTCATATTGCCAAAAAGTATAATTTAAATATTAAATATAGAATTTCTCAAAATGGAGCGGTAATGCAGGATGAACATGGTATAAAAGCTAAAGCCCTGAATAAAGAAGTTGCTCTTAAGGTATACAAATATATAAAGGATAAAAATCTTCGTGTGGAGATGAACACCATAAGTAATAGATATTGGCACAGTGAAAGAGATCCTGAATTTCCTAGAGAGTTCTATGATTCTTCTAATGTAATAGAAGATTTTACACAGGTTATTAATTATCAGCCTGTTATAATATTTTTACTGATTGGAGATATGGAGGAAATAAACAAGGTTAAGGGATATATATATGAAAATTTTGACGATGTAGAGGCGGTTAAGACCTCAGATAAGACCTTAGAAATACTTCCTAAGGGAGTGTCAAAGGGATTAGCTCTTAAAGAAATGTATCCCAAGGCCGAAATAATCTCCATAGGGGATTCAGAAAGTGACTTTTCCATGTTTCCCTACTCAAAGGCTTCCTACTATGTGGGAAGAAGCAGCTTTGGAAAAGCAGACTTTGATGTTCCTTCTATAAAGGAAGCTTTAGAAAATATTTTAAAGGAGGAGAAAAATGGATAATAATGAGCTTATCTCCTTTGAGATAATATCTAATGTGGGTGCAGCAAAATCCATTTATATGGAGATAATAAACAAGTGTGAAAATAAAGAATTTGATTCTGTAGAGGAAATGCTTGAGGAAGCAGAAGAGTATTTACTTCAGGGGCATAAAAAGCATATGGAGCTTGTTCAAAGAGAGGCTTCAGGGGATAAGGTGGAGCTTTCCCTGCTCCTTATGCATGCTGAAGATCAACTTATGAATGCGGAATTAATTAAGCTTTTAGCACAAAAATTTATGCACTTATATAAGGAGGTTTTGTAATATGGTAAATATTTTATTAGTTTGTAATGCTGGAATGTCCACATCAATTCTTGTAGAAAAGATGAAAAAGGCTGCTGCTGAGAAAGGTATTGAAGCAAAAATATGGGCCTTATCCAGTGTAGAGGCAAAAAAGACTAAGGAAGAAGTTGATGTAGTGCTTGTGGCACCACAGCTTAAGTTTGCAGCAAAGGATATACAAAACAGCTTTAAGGATAAACCTTTAGGAGTAATAGACATGCGTATCTATGGAACTATAGACGGAGTTGGGGCCTTGGAGCAGGCGGTGAATTTAATAAAGTGATGAATATATTGTTTATTCCATTAGATGAAAGACCCTGTAATACTAAATTTCCTGAGTTTATTGCAGCTTCAGGGGAAGGTGTTAAGCTTATTGCTCCTCCTAAAAGTATATTAGGGGACAAAAAAATACCAGCTGATACTAATAAGCTATGGGATTTTATATTTGAAAATGTAAAAAGCTGCAGCTATGCAGTGCTCTCCATGGATATGCTTATTTACGGAGGATTAATCCCATCTAGGCTTCACTATCTATCTAAAGATGAGGCTGAGGGCTGCCTTCGCAATATAAGAAGAATTAAAGAAATTAATCCAAACATAAAGATATATGCCTTTAATTGTATTATGAGAGCTCCTCAGTACGATTCCTCCGAGGAGGAGCCTCACTATTACGCAGAGCATGGCTACAACCTTTTTAGAAGAAAGTACCTTATGGACAAAAAAGCAAGGTTTGGAATTACTACAGTAGAGGAAAAGGAACTAAACTCCATAAAAGTCCCTGAAGATATATTATTAGATTATGAAAATAGAAGAAAATTTAACGAGGACATAAACCTTAGTGTAGCTAAGTTTCTTGAAGATGGCACTATAGATTTTCTGGTAATTCCTCAGGATGATTCTTCGGAATTTGGTTATACAGCTATTTCTCAAAAGAGAGTTTTAGATTTTATAAAGGAGAAACAACTGGAGTTTAGGGCTTACGTGTATCCTGGTGCAGATGAAGTGGGAAGTTCCTTATTAGCTAGATGTTTAAATGATTATCTAAATAGAACTGTTAAAGTATACGCTTTTTATGCCTCAACTTTAGGACACACTATTACGCCTTTATACGAAGACCGTCCTATGAATGAAAGCCTTAAATATCATGTAAGGGTATGCGGGGGAGAGTTAGTGGAAACTCCAGAGGAAGCTGATATAATACTTGCTGTAAATTCACCAGGCAAAAAGATGCAGGAAGCTCCGGAGCAGGCAGCAGGTATTGATCTTACCTATACATCTCATAGAAATCTATTAGATTTTGTGTATAAAATAGAAAAGTATATAAAAGCTGGTAAAAAGGTTATCTTAAGTGACTCAGCTTTCGCTAATGGCGGAGATCTTACACTTATTGACTATTTAGACAGGCTGGGTATATTGAGTAGACTTACAGCCTATGCAGGGTGGAACACAAACTGCAACACCCTTGGAACTGTTTTAGCTTCGGGAATATACTGCCTCAACTCAAAAAATGAAAATCAAACAAAACATTTAGTTTACCGAATTATAGAAGATTCTCTTTATCAGGCTGTGGTAAGACAGAAGGTAATAAAAAATTATCTCCCTAAACATGGCTTAAGTTATTATGAATTTAAGGACATGCAGCTTCAAGTGGAAGATACCATAAAAGAACTGCTTATTGAGGAGTATAATAAGCTTAATATATCTAAGGAACTGAAGCTTAAGCTAAACAAGGTAGTAACCCCATGGAGAAGAATGTTTGAAATAGGTATGGAAATTGAGGTAAATGTAAGCAACTAACCAGATATAATACTTTTCTAAGTTCCATATTATTCAGCTTATATATTTAAAATTTACACATATACAAATTTAATTAAAGGAATCTATTTGGTATTATTATATATAAGTAATGCCAAATAGATTTTTTGGCGAAAGGAGTATGCACATTAAATGTCAAAACATGATAAGAGTATAATTCCTTTATTAGAATCCTTATATAGTAATTTTACAAGTACCGAAACAATTATTGCAGATTTTTTCATACATAACAATAATAAGCAGGACTTTTCTGCTCAAAATGTTTCAGACAAGCTTTTTGTTTCTAAGGCTTCATTATCAAGATTTGCGAAGAAGTGTGGTTTTAAAGGCTATAGAGAATTTATTTACATGTACGAGCAGTCCTTCAATGAAGAAGTGAAGAATGTAGGCAAGCTTAAAAAGAATGTTCTAAATACTTATCAACAGCTTTTGGATAGAAGCTATACTCTAACGGATGAAGCCCAGATCGAGAGAATTGCTGATATGCTGGTTAAATATAAAAAGGTGTATGTGTATGGAATTGGAAGCTCAGGAATAGTGGCGATGGAGTTTAAAATAAGGTTTATGAGACTTGGATTAAATGTTGAATCGGTGGTGGATGCCCATATAATACAGATGAATTCTGTACTTACGGATGAAGATACCCTGGTAATAGGTTTTACTGTAAGCGGAAAAACTAAAATAATATTAAATGGTCTCAAAGCCGCTAAAGAAAGAAAGGCAAAAACCATTATCATAACTTCCAACAATGATTTTAAGCTCCATGAATTATGTGATGAAATGGTGCTAATTGCTGTTACAAAAAATTTAGCTATAGGCAACGTGATTTCCCCTCAGTTTCCTATGCTTGTGGTAGTAGATATCTTATATTCACATTTCTTAAACAGCAACTATAACGAAAAGTCCTCGCTGCTTAATGATACTTTATCTAGTATTGAGTTTGATTTGGAATAATAAGAAAAAATCTTTAACGGTTATTCACATAAAAAAACTCCCACTTAAGGTTGTAATACCTCTTACAATGGATTACAATAATTCATAGATGAAAATGGTTACGGAAGTAAAATTATAATATAACAACTTACGAGGAGGATTCTTTTTTGAGTAATAATTTTGAAAAATCAAATCCCTATGGCCAGCTAGGTATAATTGCATTAGAAAGCTGTAAAGACTTGGGGGCTAAGCTTGATAAATATCTTCTACAGAGACGCAATGATTATGTAGACAGCCCTGAGACCTACCTTATAGCCATTGATGAAATAAGATTTGCCAATGGAGAAGGTAAAGTTAAGCTGTCAGAAACCGTAAGAGGTAAAGACATATATATATTATGTGATGTAGGAAACTACAGCTGCACCTATGAAATGTATGGAATTACAAACCACAAAGGCCCTGATGAGCATTTTCAGGATATTAAGAGAGTGGTATCTGCCATAGGAGGCAAGGCAAGAAGAGTAACTGTAATAATGCCTATGCTTTATGGAGGAAGACAGCATAAGAGAAAAGGAAGAGAATCTTTAGACTGTGCCTTAGCTTTACAAGAACTTGAAAGACTAGGGGTTAGAGATATCTACACCTTTGATGTTCATGACCCAAATGTACAAAATTCCGTACCCCTATTAACCTTCGAAAATATATACCCAACTTATGAAATAGTTAAAACCTTTGTAAGACACGAGGATATTGAAATTGATAAATCTAAAATGTTAACCATAAGCCCCGACACTGGAGCCATGGATAGAGCTATTTACTATGCCAACGTTCTAGGCCTGGACATTGGGCTTTTCTATAAGAGAAGAGATTATACCTCCGTGGTAAAAGGAAAGAATCCTATAGTACAACATGAGTATATCGGTAAAGATGTAGAGGGCATGGATGTTTTAATAGTAGATGACATGATCGCCTCAGGAGAATCTGTATTTGACATAGCCAAGGAGCTTAAAAGGAGAAATGCCAAAAGGGTATTTGTAGCTACTACCTTTGCATTATTTACAGAAGGGGTAAATAAGTTTAATGAATATTATGAAGCTGGATTAATACATAGAGTTTATTCTACAAACCTAACCTACATATCCCCACAAGCTAAAGAAGCTGAATGGTTTGTAGAAGTAGATATGTCCAAATACTTATCAAAAATAGTAGATTATATAAATAAGGACAACTCCATCAGCCCATTACTAGATGCTACACATAATATAAATCAGTTATTAAATCAAGGATAAAAAATGGCAAGGGACATTTCCCTTGCCGTTTTAATTTGAGTAAGAAAACATATTTATAACAAATTTAGTCTTGTCATATAAATCATAGCTTATATTGCTGCCTTTTTTTACCTTCTTAAACCCATTACCCATATATTCTATAGTGCCTATTTTAGAGATATATTTATATATAATTTTATCCCCATCAAAGTTTAAAATCTTAATTATAGGCTCTCCATCAATATTATAAGCTAAGATATTAATAATACTCGGTTTATTTAAGAAGATATTCTCGAAAAAGTTCCATACAGGTAATTTGTTATCAATTGCTCCAATGGAATCTAGGGTAGCATCTATAGATACATTATTAAGTGTGCTCTGAAATTCATTAAATAACATAACAGACACTCCTGTATAATAATACTTAGTACAATATATTCAATTACATCCCAGGAAGCTACACATATGGAAGTTTTACTTTCTAAAGGTTACATCTATTTCCTTGTCTAAGTATATCTTTGTTTCAGAAGGTTCAGTTTTACTAATAACCTTTCCTTTTCTTATGGAATAATATACAGGAACTTGTCTTCTTATGGCATCATAGCCGTTTTCAGCTAATAAAAGTATAAGATTTCCTGGCTTGCCTTCTTCTATGCCATAGCTATCTTGAATATTTAATGCCTTGGCAGAGTTAGTGGTTATAAAGTCTATGGAATCGTTGATTTCACTATATCCCATGGTTTGGCACACATGCAATCCAAAGTGCAGCACTTGCAGCATATTTCCGGTGCCTAGTGGATACCAAGGGTCAAAGATATCATCATGGCCAAAGCACACATTAAGACCTGCATCTTTTAATTCCTTTACTCTAGTAACTCCTCTACGTTTTGGATAAGTATCAAATCTTCCCTGAAGGTGAGTGTTTACCAGAGGATTGGATACAAAATTTATATTAGACATTTTCAATAATCTAAATAATTTATAAGTGTAGGCATTGTTATAAGAATGCATGGCAGTGGTGTGGCTGGCTGTAACTTTATTTTTCATGCCGGTTTCTAAGGCTCTAGTGGCTACGGTTTCCAAGAACCTAGACTGTTCATCATCTATCTCATCACAATGCACATCTATAAGCACATTATACTTTGCAGCAAGTTCAAAGATTTTGTTTATAGATTCTACTCCATATTCTCTAGTAAACTCAAAATGAGGGATAGCTCCTATAACATCTGCTCCTAATTTTAAGGATTCTTCTAAAAGCTCTAAACCCTTTGGATAAGATAAAATCCCTTCTTGAGGGAAGGCTACTAGTTGTATATCTACATAATCTTTCATCTCTTCTTTAACTTCCAGCATAGCCTTTAAAGCCAATAAGGATGAATCTGTGGTATCGATATGGGTTCTTATATGCTGTATACCATTAGCTATCTGCCAGCCTATTACTTTTTTAGCTCTTTCCTTAACATCTTCCTTTGTTAAAAAGGATTTTCTCTCAGACCATCTTTGTATTCCTTCAAATAAAGTTCCACTTTCATTCCAGCTAGGCTCCCCAGCAGTAAGGGTGGTGTCTAAATGAATATGGGGCTCAATAAATGGAGGCAGTGCCAAAGCACCTTGTCCATCTATAACTTCTTCACCTTCCTGAGGCTGTAAATTACTTTTTATTTCTTTAAATATACCATTTTCAATTTTTATATCAATAAGTTCATCTTTATCTCTTAACTTAACATTTTTTATTAACATGTGCTTACTCTCCTTTAATGTGATTTTCATATTGAAAAGGCTCCAATTCTTAAAGAGGAGCCTTGAGGTTTATGCTATATTTTTATCTAATTGTATTTTTTCTTCAGCTTCATCTTTAATGATTATTGATAATACCACATGGGTTAAACCAGTGACAAGCAGGGAGTTTAGAGGAGGAATTCCTATAGTTAGATATTTTCCTGCTATTACTCCTAAGACACAGGCTGCTATAGCCTTATAATTTATAACCTTAAACTTAGCATCTTTAAAGTCTTCATATTTACCTTTTTTAACTATGAAGAAGTCTGCTATGATGATTCCTCCCACTGCTGGGATCATGGATCCTAACAAGCTTAGGAAGCTTACAAAGTTGCTATATAACCATAGGGCGCTTACAGTTCCTAGAAGTCCATTGAATAATACTACTTTACTTTTTGGGATCTTTGTGATGTTAGAAATACCTAGGCCTGAGGTGTATATGGCATTATCATTGGTTGTCCATATATTGAAGCCTAATACTATTATGGCTGGCAGGATTAACCCTTGCTTTATCATAACATCAGATATATCTGAAAGTCCTGTAGACATTGCACCTATGGCTCCAAAGAAGAACATCAAAGAATTACCTATAAAGAATGCAATAACTGTAGTGGAAACAGCTACTTTTTTGTTCTTGGCAAAACGTACAAAGTCAGGAGTAGTAGTTCCACCGCTGATAAAGGAACCTACACATAAGGTTACAGCTGTTACTAAGCCCATTTTTCCACTAGAAGGTATACTTAATAATTCCTGCACACCACCTACAGAGTTTATTGCGCTAAAGGCTGATGCACAGCCGAGTATAGCTATGGAAGGTACTGCTATGGCACTTAATATAGTTAAAGATTTCATTCCAAAATAAGCGGTGGAAGTCATTAATACTCCTGAAATGGCCACTAATACATACACATTTATCCCTGTTACCTTGCTTACAGGGATGGCGAACATAGCTACCCCCACACCAAACCATCCTATTTGAGTGAAACTTGTTAAGAAAGATGCTAAATAAGAGCCCTTTTCTCCGAAGGAATATCTAGCTAATAAGTGCATAGATAGACCTGTATCAGCTCCTATATATGCCAGTGCTCCTGTATATATGGCCAGGATTAGGTTCCCTAAAAATATTGCCAAAGCAAATTCTTTAAGAGATAGAGCAGAACCTAAAGTTCCACCGGTAAGCATACTTGCAGAGAAGAAGGTAAAGCCTAGCATAACCAAAAACATTGAAATAAACCCTCTTTTGTCCTTATCTTTCACCGCTTCTAAGGAATAATCCTTGTCTTCATGTTGATTTGTGCTCATTATTTTTGTCCTCCTTTTTTGGAGAAGTAGTACCATGTTTTATTGTAAGCATTATGATCAAATAAAAAACGACCTTTTATATTAGTATAAAAGGTCGTAACAATGCCATATTAATCATAAACTCCAAATAAAATATTAAGTTTATAAGTTCTATCACTTTGTTAGCCTCTCTGGACTAAATTTAAAAGTACTAATTCTCTTTTTTTAATATAATAGCACCATTAAAACTTCAAGTCAATGTAAAAAATATACTAGAAGCTTTAATATTATCTTTAATTTTAGCCATAGTGTATTCCTAAAAGTAGAAGAAATAAAGTTAAATAAGTGTTAGGCTAATTTACACCTGTCTTAAAAAGCTTTCATGATATATAATTAATATATTAATGTCTATAAGAAAGGATGAATTTCAGTGGAAGATAATAAGGAGATAAAGGAACTTTTAGAAAAAATAATTTTGGATATAGAAGAAATAAAAGAGAAGGTTAATGTCATAGAAAATAATCAAATAAATGTGGCTAATGCAGAGCATGAAAACTGGCATAGACTGGCAGATAAGCTTTCAGAGTACGATAGGGTGTTATATAAGTTATTTGGAAAGAAACCAAGTGATTCTTAGAAAGGTTATAGTATACATAAGTAAATCATTTATCAGTTTAAATAGGCTGTGCTAAAAGTGTAAAATAACTTTTGCATAAGTCTATTTTTTTATGTCTTTTTATGAATTTCATAGTGATTAATAACTTATAAAAATAAGAACAAATAATAACAAAACAGAACAAATTATATTGACGAATATAAAAAAATAGTGATAAAATTATGTTAATAGAACAAAATATAACAAAAACGCACAAAAATATAAAGGTTAAAACCTGTTTAAAAGCATAAATGATAATAATTACTAAAATAAAAGAATAAAGTTAGTGTAGTGTGAAATTTTCATTAATATTAAAAACCTTGGAGGTATAACAGTGTTAAGAGAGGAACGATTAGAAAAGATTCTTGAGATGATAGAAAAAGACAACATAGTTAGTATAAATGATATAACAGAGATTCTTAATGTAACAGAAATGACGGTAAGAAGAGATTTAAAAATGCTAGAAGAGAGAGGGAAAATAATCCGTATTCATGGTGGAGCTAAAAAGAAAGAAGAAAGAATGGCTGCGGAGCTTTCTCATAATGAAAAAAGAAAAATACATGTGGAGGAAAAGAGATATATAGCTCAGATTGCAGCCAGTATTATAAAAGAAAATGACATAGTTTATATAGGTCCAGGAACTACTAATGAATTGATATATGAATATCTAGACATTTCTTATGCAAAGATCATAACAAATTCTATGTCCATATTTTCAAAATTTAAAGATGACCAAAGATTTGAGCTAATACTTATAGGCGGCAGATTTCGTTCAAGAACAGATGTTTTTGTTGGGAATTTTACCAATGAATTATTAGAGAAAATAAGAGTTAAAAAAGCCTTTGTAGGAGTAAACGGTATTCTAGGGGAAAGCGTTACAAATTCTAATGAAGAGGAGGGCGCTTGTCAAAGGATAATTTTAGATAATTCTATTGAAAGATATATATTATGTGATAGCAATAAAATAGATAAAGAGGATTTTTATAGTTTCTATAACTTAAAGGATGTAACTGCAGTTGTAACAGATAAAAATATTAATGATGAACTTAAAGAAAAATACAATAGCATTGTAAAAATAATAACTGAGTAAATATTATAAAAATAACAACTTAAATAAGGAGGATGAAAAATGAAAATTGTTATAGGATCCGATAAAAGTGGTTTCCCACTAAAAGAACATTTGAAAGGATATTTAAAAGAAAAAGGGTATGAAGTTTTAGATAAGACTCCAAAAGCAGTACTAGATTTTGTGGATTCAACAAAATTAGTAGCAGAAACTATATTAAAAGGAGAAGCAGAAAAAGGAATTGTTATAGATGAATATGGTGCAGGCTCTTTCATGGTAGCTTGTAAGTATAAAGGAATGGTTTGTGCAGAAGTTTCAGAGGAACATTCAGCTAAAATGACAAGAGACCATAATAATGCTCGTATGATAGCTATAGGTTCAGGAATTGTAGGCGTAAAATTAGCAGAAACCATAGTAGATGCCTTTGCAAAATCAAATTACTCTGGTGGAAGACATCAAATAAGAATAGATATGTTAAATAAGATGCTATAGTATTGAGGAGGATAAGATAATGAGAATTTCAATAGGCTGCGACCACATAGTAACAGAAGTAAAGGATGGTATAGTAGAGTATTTAAAAGGTAAAGGTTATGAAGTTATAGATAATGGTACATATGATAAAGAACGTACACATTATCCTATATATGGTAAGAAAACAGCGGAAAGAGTTATAAAAGGGGAAGCGGATTTGGGGATAGTGATATGCGGAACTGGAGTAGGAATAACTAATAGTGCTAATAAAGTAAATGGAATTCGTGCAGCTCTAGTAAGAGATATAGCTACAGCAAGATATGCAAAGGAATACTTAAATGCAAATGTCATAGGAGTAGGAGGACGTATAAGCGGAGTGGGGCTTATAGAAAATATAATAGATGAATTTCTAAATACAAAATATGAAGAAACACCAGAAAAAGAGGCATTAATAAAGAAAATTCATTCCATAGAAACTATAAATGAAGATCAATTGGGGAATGAGAATTTCTTTGATGAATTCCTAGAAAAATGGCAGCAAGGATATTATCATGATTAAATTTAATTACAAAGGAAGCCAAGATAAAGTTTATTAAATTCTAATTATAAGGAGTTGGTAATATGTTAGTAACAACAAAAGAAATGTTATTAAAAGCTCAAAAAGAAAAATATGCCGTACCTGCATTTAATATACACAACTTAGAAACTATCAGTGTGGTAGTAGAAACTGCTGCAGAACTGAAATCTCCAGTGATTCTTGCAGGGACTCCAGGAACCATAGGTTATGCAGGTGGAGAATATTTAGTTGCTATTGCAAAAGCTGCTGCAAAAAAATATAATTTGCCTATAGCATTGCACTTAGATCATTTTGAAGATATAGAGGAAATAAAAAAATATTTAGATTTAGGATTTACATCAGCTATGATAGATGCTTCAAAAGAAAATTTTCAAAATAACATAAAAAAGGTTAAAGAAGTAGTGGATTATGCTCATGAAAAAGGTGCTGTAGTGGAAGCAGAGCTTGGTAAATTAGGAGGTATAGAAGATGATTTAATTGTAGATGAAAAGGATGCTATGTATACAGATCCCAATTCTGCAAAAGAATTTGTGGAAAGAACCGGTATAGACTCTTTGGCGGTAGCTATTGGGACAGCCCATGGACTATATAAAGGAGAGCTAAAATTAGATTTTCAAAGGTTAAGTGAAATAAGGTCTAAGGTGAAAGTACCTTTGGTATTGCATGGAGCTTCTGATGTTCCAATAAATTTAGTAAGGAAAGCTATAAGTTTAGGAATAACAAAAGTAAATATAGCTACTGATCTGAAAATTCCTTTTGCAGAGGCGGTAAAAAGCTACTTTAGAGAAAATCCAGAGGCTAATGATCCAAGAAAATACATGACTCCAGGAAAAGAAGCTATGAAAGCGATAGTAGAGGCAAAAATAAAAATGTGCGGAAGTGAAAACAAGGCATAGGCAGAGAATAAATTTAAAGGCATGTATATAAGGTGTAAAATGTAAGCTGTGATAATAGGTAAAAACCTAATAGGAAGAGAAGTAGAAAATATTGCAAAGTTATTCGTATATATGAAAAAACTTATTGCCAAAATGGTTAAAAGTTATTATAATAAAAGTATATTATGTTGGGTCTCAAGAGGTGAGAAAAATAGAAAATAGATTTTTAAAGGAACTTCATCTATCCTCAAAAGAGGTATTTAGTTTGTTACAAAAAGAAGGTTATCATACAAAACAGGAAATATGCAATAAAATGAATATGAAATTAACTACTTTAAACAGAGTAATGAAACCATTAGAAGAACTAAAGTTAATTGAAGAGATTGGAATGGCAGAATCCACTGGTGGCAGAAAGCCAAGTGTTTATGGAGTTAAACCAAATAATTATTTTATTATAGGCATAGATATTTCAAGAACTTATGTTACGGTGGTAATATGCGATTTAACTATTAAAATAATAGATAAAAAAAGTTTTACTTTAGATGCTTCTTTTTCCCCAGAAAAGGTTGTTAAGTTAATTGGAAGCTTAGTGGAAAAGGCAATCCTGGAAAATAATATTAATAAATCTGATGTTTTAGGTGCTGGATTAGGTACTGTAGGGCCTTTAGACAAAGACAGTGGAAAATTGCTTAATGCTAAAAATTTCGAAGCCTTAGGGTGGAAAGATGTAAGTATTAAAAGTATGTTGGAATATGAGTTAACCTTGCCTGTGATTATTGACAATGGGGCAAATGTTGCATTATTTGTAGAAAAGTATTATGGAATTGCCAAAGGTTTAAGAAATGTTCTCTATATTAACTGTGGTATTGGTATAAGAACTGCAGCTTGTGTTTCCAATGCTATTATTCAAACTCACCTTAATAAGGAAGATGTGTTTGCCCACATGATTGTAGACATGGACGGCAAAGAATGTTCTTGTGGAAATAGGGGCTGTGTGGAGTGTTATTCTACAATAATAGCTATAGTTAATAGCTTTAAGGAAGAAATGAAAAATAGGGGCTGCACTACTATTAAAAAACCTATAAATGAAGTGGATTATAAAGATATATGCCAAGGAGCTGAAAATGGTGATGAACTGGCTAAGAGAGTAATAGAAAAAGCGGCTAGAATATTTGGTATTGGTTTAGTTAACTATATAAATATTGTAAATCCTGAAATGATAATATTAAGTGGTCCACTAGTTCAACATTCTAATTATTTCTATGAACTTTGCATTGAGACGGTGGAGAAAGCTTACTTTGTAAAAGAAAAAAGCAATGAGAAAAAAAATGTTGTTTTTAATAAGCAAGGATATTTTAAATATGATGCTATTTCAATAGGGGCAGCAGCCTCATTTATAGAAGAGTGCTTAAAAAGCTAAATCTTCTATAAACACATATAAAATTTATATTCACGGAGACTTATAACCAAAATGGTTAAAAGTTTCAAAATAAAAATGAAAGATGAGGGGAATAACATGAATGAAAAATCACAATTTAGAGAACTATGGGGAATTTTCTTGGCTTTTTTCAAAATAGGAAGCTTTACCTTTGGAGGGGGATATGCCATGATACCTCTTATAGAAAAAGAAGTAGTGGATAAAAAGGCTTGGATAAGTAAAGAGGATATTATCGATGTTTTTGCTGTAGCTCAATCTATACCTGGAGCTATTGCTATAAATTCCGCAACCTTAATAGGGTATAAAATAAAAAAGAAAAAGGGGTCTTATGCTGCAACTCTAGGAGTAATATTACCTTCATTTCTAATAATTTTACTTATTGCTACGGTTTTTTCAAAATTTCAAGATAATATAATAGTTCAAAATGCTTTTAAGGGTATACGTCCAGCAGTAGTAGCTTTAATATTTATAGCTGCAGTAAATATTGGTAAAACTGCAATAAAGGATAAAATAAGTTTAGTAATTGCACTAGTTGCATTTACATTAATACTAGTGTTTGATGTACATGCTATCTTTGCAGTAATAGGTGGAGCTGTAGTAGGGCTTGTTTTATATAAAATACCCAATAATAAATCAAAATATATATGTAATAAGGATGTGTAGCAAATGAAACTTCTTATGCTTTTTCTATCATTTTTTAAAATAGGGTTGTTTAGCTTTGGTGGTGGATATGCAATGATTCCTTTAATACAAAAGGAAATTGAAACTAATAACTATTTGCCAGCTTCTCAGTTTGCTGATATTATTGCCATTGCAGAGATGACTCCAGGACCTATTGCTGTAAACTCAGCAACCTTTGTAGGATATAAGGTTTCAGGGGTTTTAGGATCTTTATTTGCAACTATAGGTGTGGCTTTACCTTCATTAATAATTGCCATACTAATATCTAGAATGTTTTTTAAATATCAAAATCATCCGTTAAATGAATCTATATTTTATGGAATAAGACCTGTAATTCCAGCTCTTATAATGACTGCAGCAATTTTTGTAGCAGAAACCAGTATTTTCCCTAATGGGCTATCTAATTTATCCTTAAGGGGACTGTTTTCTAATCCGTTAGGTGTTATAGACATACCCAGTATCATAATACTTATAATAACTTTTGTGTCCTTGATAAAATTTAAAATAAACCCTATACTAGCAATTTTAGGTTCTGGTATATTGGGGGTAGTAGTGTTTAGTATATTTTAGTTTTAATTGATTTAGAATTGCGTTTAGAAAGTAAATAATGGAAATATCACATGAAATAGGTGTAATTTATTAGTTATAGCATCACGGGTAGTAAATTCGTTCCATGTTAATATTACATGAAAAATGCTAAAATAAAAGAAGAGAATAATTAATCTTTTGGAGTATAGGATATTTTAATAGAAAGTAGGGATGGATATGCCGCCATTATCAGTGCTTATTAAACCTTCATCTAGTAATTGTAATTTAAGATGTAATTATTGTTTTTATCATTCTCTATCTATGCAAAGAGAAGTAAAAGCCTATAACATGATGGATATTGATACTTTAGAAACTATTATAAAAAAAGCTTTAGACTATGCGGAAGGAAGTTGTACCTTTGCCTTTCAAGGAGGGGAACCAACACTTTCAGCATTGGATTTCTATAAGCACCTTGTGAAGATTGAAGAAAAGTATAATACAGGTAAAGTTAAAATAAATAATGTGCTTCAAACCAATGGTACATTAATAGATGAAAAATGGGCAGAATTTTTGCATGATAATAACTTCTTAGTGGGGATATCTTTAGATGGACCTAAAGAAATACATGACTTAAATAGAGTGGATGTAAATAACAGTGGTACATATAATGAGGTAATGAAAACTATAGATTTATTTAACAAATATAAGGTAGAGTACAATATTTTATCTGTAGTAAGCTCAATAAGTGCAAGGCATGGAAGAAAGATATATAATTTCTTTAAAAAGAACGGTTTTAAGTATATTCAATTTATACCCTGCTTAGATCCTCTTGATGAAAAACCAGGTTTTAGAAAATATTCTCTAAAGCCAGAAGCTTATGGAAATTTTCTTGTAGAGGTGTTTAACTGTTGGTATGAAGACTTTATTAAAGGTGAGTTTGTCAGTATAAGGTATTTTGATAATATTTTAAGTATGATAATGGGATATGCTCCAGAAGCTTGTGGCATGAGCGGTACTTGCAGCTGTGAGTATATTATTGAATCAAATGCAGGGGTATATCCCTGTGACTTTTATGTAATAGATCAATGGAAAATGGGCAATTTGAAAGAAATGGATTTTCATGAATTAAGTAAGTCTCAGGTAGCAAAGAAGTTTATAGAAGTTTCTAAACATGTTGATGATAAATGTATACAATGTAAGTGGTTAAATTTGTGTAGAGGCGGATGCAGAAGGTATAGAGAACCTTTTGTAAATGAAAAGCCAGCTATAAATTACTTCTGTTCTTCTTATAAATACTTTTTTGATACCTGTGAGAATAAGCTTTTAGAATTAGCAAGATTAGTTTCAAGAAGATAAATAAGTATAGCCCGTGGATATATATCCACGGGCTATACTTATTTTATAGTCTTCTGAGGGTAAGTTTTTTTTGAAAATAAAGAGTTGTTAATAGCATCTTTTATTATTTCACATAGATAATACAGTTCATTTTCTGGAATTTCAATATTAAAAGCTGTTTCAACAATAAGTAATGCATGCTTAATACTATTTATAATTTTGCTATTATTTTTTATATATGATGTAATCTCCTCTTGAGGAGTTAAAATGAAATCTTTAAGTAAAATCCTTTCAATGAGACAGGTTAAATGTATAAAAATCTTGGTAAGACTAGAATTACTTACAATGATTTCTAAATCACTTTCAATCTTATTAATAAATTCAATAATTATGTTTTTAACCTTATCTGCTGAAAGAACTGTTAGATATTTATCAACAGTATCGCTAGTAACATTAATAATTATATTTTTTGTGAGATTAGTAGTTATTTTCTTGGCAGTATTATTATTCTTAATTCCTAACAAGTTTGCTATTTTATCTAATCCATTATGAAGTACCACATCATCCAAAGGAATAAATGGGATGTCGTTAATATCTGGATTTATACTTCCAACAATAGCAATAGGCTTTTTATTCAAAGAAGTTTTAATAATTATTTCACGAAGCTGTAGTGTACTTTTAATATTCAATGGCATAACATCAGCATCGAATATATTATAAGCATCTAGAAGATTTTTAATTGTTTGTTCTAAATAATACGCAACCCCTTCTCCAGAATTACAAACGGTATATATTATTCTTTTTTTATTAATAGAAAGATGCTGCTCTATTTTTTTGTTAAACTTTAGGTTAAGTTTGTTATTTATACTTATAAGATCGTGAAGTATGTGGTCTAAATCATTTTTTAAAAATATAGATTTCCTTATAGCTTCAATTACTAAAATGATATTAGTAGATTCTATGGTTACTATATTTACCCCGGTTTTTTCTTTTATAGTATCGTCAAAATTTGTTAAAGAGCCCATATCTGCAAACAATATTAATCCTCTAGAAAAACATTTGTCTTTTATATGATTTATAACATGCTCTAAAATATTAGAAGGAGTTTCTGATAAAGGCATGTCCACTGCTAAAGCAAAGTCTATACCAAGAAGTTCATTAGCAACAGAAGCTATATTTGTAGCTAAGGAATCACCATGAGCAGCTATCATAATACCAACAGGCTGAAAAGACTCTTTATTCTTCAGAGAATTAATAATTATAACTAAATTGTTTAATTCTTCTACAGGGCAATAAATATTAAATCTTCTTTCTAATAATTCAATTAAGTTTTGACATACCGTAAATATATTTCTAGGAACCTCTGATAAATCTAAGGGTTTCTCAGAAGTTCTAGTTGCAATGGGAATGTCTTTAAGGTTTTTTAAATATAATGCTAAAGCGACATAGGAACTCTTGTCTATTATAAGATTGAGTTCGCTATATAGGATATCAGATAAGGTTGAAACTATTTCAGAGGTTTCATCGTCAATAAAATCAGGGTAATTATTTTGAATCACAAAGTTTTTAGATATTAATTCAGTATAACTATTAAAGATATTTTGTAATTCATGACTGTCATTTTCTAAATTGCAAAGCTTTTCATTATAAATTTTGATAAAATCATAGTCTTTAACGCTGTTATTATTAGTAACTCCGGAATTTGGAGAAAAAACATATTCACTTTTATTAATAATCAAGGTTACATTCTTTCTCGTGTCCATATCAATATTAAGAAGATTACTACTGGTATAAAGAGGGAGAAAATCCTTTGTTATAACAAGACTATTAGTATTATTTAACTTGCAATCTAAAAATCCCTGGGCTACGGAAAGTTGTATGTCGCTTCTTAATTGACCAATGTTGCCAGGGGGATTATACAATGTTAAGTCCGTAATACATTCTTTAGAAACAATTATTTGTTTATTTATCTTTTTTGCTTCCATAGAATAAAGTCTATTTACTAAACTTAACTTTTCAGTTACAGACCTTTCCTTCAAGCTAGGTATCCTAATGCAAGAAGGAATCCTTCTCATAAAGGTTGTTAGCAAATAAGAATTGGGATTCTCAGTGGTGGCTGCAATAATTAGTACGTTAGAAGTTCTTTGAGAGGAAATTTCTCCAAGCCTTCTAAATTTTTTCTTGTCAATAAAAAGGAATAGCATTTCCTGACCTTCTGGAGGTAAACGATGAATTTCATCTAAAAATAATACACCCCCATTGGCTTGCTCAATGAGACCTTGCTTATCGCAGTTAGCACCGGTGTAAGCTCCCTTCATGGATCCAAAAAGTTGTGACACTAAAAGGTTAGAGTTATTTGCATAATCAGCACAGTTAAAGATTACAAAAGAAGAAGAACTGTCAAAAATCTTATGCTGTAAACCAAACTTATACATTAATTCAGCGAAATAACTTTTCCCAACTCCAGACTCACCCAGCAAAAGGGTATGAAGACCGTTAGGATATAGAATTGAGGACTTAGCTATTTTAATGATATTAGCAAGACTGTTATTATAACCCACCAGTTCATGAAAGGGGTCAGAGTAATCCGTTGAAACCTCTCTAATTTCTTTAAAAGTAATGTTAACTAACTCGTCTAAGCTTGAACATTCTATAAATTCTCTTTGGATTGAAACATTAAAAAGGTTTTCAAAAACTTGTTTATGGAAAAACTTCGTAGGTTTTCCTTTAATTTTAATTAATACACCATCTTTATATAACTTGTTTAAGTCAGCAGAAGCATTGTTTCTTAATATGCTTAAGCTGTTGGATACATCTATGGATGAAAGACCTATTAATGGATTTTTTGTTATTTCTTCCACTGTAAGTGAAACACAATAATCATGAATAAACCTACTTACTAAATCAATTCTAAGCATATAGTTCCTGGTAGTGGATTTAAGAAAAATACTTTTGATTAAGTACCAGGATTATTCACCTCAACTTTCCTTTCAGAATTCTTTTGAAATTTAAATATTGCTCTTTTATACTTCTTATAAGTTTTCACATATGGTATTCAATAAAGTTATTATAACAGATTATTGAGTATATATAGTTACAAAAATAACGAAAATACCCTTTTTTTTAGAGTGAATTATTAGAAGATATTATAAAAATAGGGGCTGTTTCATTATTTTATATAATTTAATTTAAATACTTATTGCTAATAAAGAGTATTTTTATATTTGCTAAAGGGTGTTTTTCACCTTTATGAGTATTAATTTCACATTGGTAAGAGTATTTATAAAAATTAATAGTATTAATGAGTATTGAAAAAAATATTAAACTGCTAAACTTCAAGGGCTTAACCCTGTTGGCATGGAACTTGCTATTTATATTTGTGGAAGGAGGGTTAAAACTAATGAATGAAGTTGGAATTATTTTAATAAGTCATGGTGAATTTGCAAAATACGCAATGAAAAGTGCTGAAATGATAGTAGGAAAGCAAGAAAACTATGAGATTGTATCTGTAACTGACGACAAGGATTTACAGAATGTAGTTGAAGAATTAAAGGCAGTATATGAAAAAGTAAAAAATGATAGGGAAGTAATAGTACTAGCAGATATATTTGGAGGTACTCCAAGTAATTCTAGTTCAAGTTTATTATTAGGTGGTGCTGATGTAGTAGTTTATACAGGATTTAATTTACCAGTACTACTAGAATTACTTCTTATTAGAGAATTACCAATAGAAGAAATAAAAAGAAGAGTGGAAAATGTGTACAAAGAAACATTTATTAATGTAAATGATAAATTAGGGCGTAAAGAAATCTTTGAATATGATTCATTATAAATAATACAGTAGGAGGTATTAAGTATGGGGATTAAATTAGTTAGAATCGATGATAGGTTAATTCATGGACAAGTTGCAACTACTTGGATTAAAGATTATGCAATAGAACAAGTTTTAATTATTAATGATAAAGTTGCTAATGATCCAATACAAAAATCTGTGGTTGGTCTTGCAGTGCCACCAGGTGTAAAGGTTTTAGTGTTTGGAGTTAATCAATTCATAAACATCTTAAAGAAAAATGAAATAAAGAAAACCACTATGCTGCTATTTACAACATCAACGGATGTATTAAAGGTAGTTGAAGGAGGAGGGGATATTAAAGAAATAAATGCAGGGGGAATGAGATTTAATAGTACAAGAAAAAGATTAACTAAGGCTATTTCTGTTACACCAGAAGAAGAGCAAGCATTTGTAAAATTAATGGAAAAAGGCATCCAAGTTAAGGTTCAAATGGTTCCAAAGGACGATAGTGTAAATTTTTCAGATTTAATTAAATAAGCAAAATGAAAAATATAAGAGAGGGAGGCATTATTCATGTTAATTAAAGCATTATTAATTGCTGCATGGGCGGGTTTATGTGCATGGGATCAATTTGGTCCACATTTAGGTTTTAGAAAGCCACTTCTTGCAGGTTTTATGGTAGGAGTAATCTTAGGAGATATTAAAAGCGGACTTATAATTGCAGGAACACTTGAACTTATGTGGCTAGGTGTAAATAATGTAGGAGCATATCAGCCACCAGATGTAATTTCAGGATCTATAGTTGGTGTTGCAATAGGTATTTTATCAGGAGGTGGACAAGCAGCTGGAATTGCTGTTGCCATACCAGTTTCATTGTTAGTTCAACAAATATCAATGTTAATTATGACTTCAAATATTAGCTTAGTACATAAAGCGGATAAGATTGCAGAAACCGGTGATTTTGATAAGATTGATAAATTGCAATATATGGGAGCAATATTTTACTTCTTAAGTAGAGCGGTACCAGTATTTATAGCTGTATATTTAGGAGCTCCAGCAGTAGAATACGTTTTGACTATTATTCCAGCAGGCGTTATGAAGGGTTTAACAGTTGCATCAAAAATAATTCCAGCAGTAGGTATTGCAATGCTGCTTATGATGATGTTAAGAAAAAACATGTGGATGTTTTTAATTCTTGGATTTACTTTAACAACCTTCCTAAAATTACCAACAGTAGCCCTGGCTTTAATAGGTGCGTGTTTTGCAGGCTTATATGATTTGATTATGAGAAAACAAAGCAGTCCTGTTGCGGTAAATAGTGTATCAGACGACTATGAAGGAGGTTTGGATTTATAATGGAAGAACAAAAAATTTCTAAAAAGGAACTTAATGATGTTTTTTGGAGATCTCAATTAATTCAAATGTCACATAACTATGAAAGAATGCAAAGCTTAGGAACCTTATATTGCTTAAAGCCAATACTAAAAAAGCTATATAAAGATAAGTCAAAAGAAGAAAAAACAATAGCAATGAAAAGACACTTGGAATTTTTTAAT
Organism: Clostridium amylolyticum; assembly: GCF_900142075.1. Taxonomy (GTDB): domain Bacteria; phylum Bacillota; class Clostridia; order Clostridiales; family Clostridiaceae; genus Clostridium_AA; species Clostridium_AA amylolyticum. The sequence goes on along the minus strand of NZ_FQZO01000007.1, from coordinate 124,450 downwards.
AGTCATCCTGTAACTATCCCGTTTATATTAGGAGTTACATCTGCTATGGAAGAGAAAACTGAGGAGGATGAAAAGGATTCCGTAATTTCTATAAAGACAAGTTTAATGGGACCTTTAGCAGGTATTGGTGATAGTTTATTAAACTTTACATGGATGCCTATATGCGGCAGTATAGGAGCAGCATTTGCAGTTCAAGGAAATATTCTTGGCCCAATATTGATGTTTATTCTTGTAAACGCATTATATATTCCAATTAAATATTATGGCCTTAATATTGGATATTCCAAAGGTAGAGAAATCTTAAGTTCTGGTGAAGGGAAAGGATTGCTGGATAGACTAGCTAATATGGCAAATGTTCTTGGAGTTATTGTGGCAGGAGGATTAATCGCAACTACTGTAAAAGTTAGTTTAGGTGTTCAAATTGCAGCAGGAGAGAAGCCATTAATGCTACAAGAAATGCTTGATAAAGTTATGCCTAATTTACTTCCTTTAGCAATTACAATGATATGTTTATACTTACTGAAAAAATGGAATGGTAAGCATGCAGTTGCAATTATATTTAGTATTTTAATAATTGCAGTGGTACTTTCCATGGCAGGTATATTAGTTTAATAAAAGTATTTAGTTGGATGAAATAAATATGCCTATGTAGCTAGCTTTGTGATGCATAATAGCTACATAGGTTAATATTAATTTTGGAGGTCATTATATATGAAACCTAATATAATCTTAATAATGGTGGACCAAATGAGGGGAGATTGTCTTGGTATAAATGGACATCCTGATATAGAAACGCCAAATTTAGATATGATGGCAAAGCAAGGATATAATTTTAAAAACGCATATGCTGCAGTTCCAAGCTGTATAGCAGCTCGTGCCTCAGTTTTAACTGGAATGGCACCTAAAAATCATGGAAGAGTAGGATATAAAGACGGTATACCCTGGAAGTATGAAAATACTATAGCTTCTGAGTTTGCTAAGGCTGGATATCATACTCAGTGCGTTGGAAAAATGCATGTGTATCCAGAAAGATATTTGTGTGGCTTTCATAATGTTGTTCTTCATAATGGATATTTCCTATTTAGCAGAGGTAGAAATAAAGAAAGTGGCACGCAATTTGAACAAAGCGATGATTATTTAAAGTGGTTTAAAGAAAAAGAAGGAGCTTCAGTAGATTTAACGGATATAGGTTTAGATCGTAACTCATGGGTAGCTAGACCTTGGGGATATAAGGAACAAAGTCATCCAACCAATTGGGTAGTATCAGAGTCTATAGACTTTTTAAGAAGAAGGGACAATACAAAACCATTCTTTTTAAAGATGTCTTTTGTGAGACCGCATTCACCATTAGATCCTCCACAGTTTTATTATGATGAATATATAAATAAAGATCTTAAAGAACCTGTTTTGGGAGAATGGTGTGAGGATTTACAAGTTGGACAAGGGTTAGACATTAATGCTAAAAAGGGAAAGTTAGATAAAACTGCGTTAAAAAAGGCAAGAGCAGCTTATTATGGTTCAATAACACATATAGATCATCAGATTAGAAGATTCTTAATAGCTTTAGATGAATATAAAGAATTGAAAAATTCTATTATATTATTTACATCAGACCATGGTGATATGCTAGGAGATCATAATTTACTTAGAAAAGCATTACCTTATGAAGGTAGTGCAAAAATACCGTTTATTATATATGATCCAGGTAATCACCTAAAGGGAGAAAAGGGAAAAGTATTTAAGGAAACAACAGAACTTATGGACATTATGCCAACATTATTAGATTGTGCTGGTATAGATATTCCTAATACTGTGGATGGATTAAGTTTAAAAAACCTTATTGAAGATGAAAAAAATGTAAAATGGAGAGAATACATTCATGGTGAACATGCCTATGGAGAAGACTCCAATCATTATATAACAAATGGAAGAGAAAAATATATATGGTTTTCTCAAACTGGTAAAGAACAATTTTTTAATTTGGAAGAAGATCCTTTTGAGTTAAAAAATCGTATAAGCGAAGAAGTTTATAAAGATAGAATAAATTATCTTAGAAGCTTATTAATTAAAGATCTAGAAGGAAGAGAAGAAGGATATACAAATGGCAAAGAGCTTATTATTAAAAGAAAGCCTTTGGATGTATTAAGTCACATATTATAATAATTGAAAATTCTCATAAGAATATTTTGATAAGAGCTTAAAAAGATAAATTTCATCTTATACTTAGAAGAACCTGCTTTAAGTAAACTAGGAAAGAGGGATGGTAATGAGAACTGTAGTTGTTTTAATGGATACACTAAAAAGAAATTATCTTGAGGTATATAATAGGAACACTTGGGTAAAAACTCCTAACTTAACTGCATTCTCAAAAGAATCGGTTACTTTTGAGAATCATTGGGTAGGATCAGCCCCCTGCATGCCTGCAAGAAGAGATATATTAACAGGAAGACTAAATTTCTTAGAAAGATCCTGGGGGCCTATAGAGCCTTTTGACATGACTTTACCAAAGGTGTTAGCTGAAAGAAATATCTTTAGCCATATAGTAACAGATCATCCTCATTATTTTAGGTTGGGTGGGGAAGACTATGTGCAACAATTTAATACCTGGGATTTTTATAGAGGACAGGAAGGAGATCCATGGATATCGAGGTTAGATGATCCTTCTTACATGCCAAAGGATTATTATGGCAAGTTAAGAAAACAATATCAGTGGAATAGAACACAATGGAAAACAGAAGAAGAATACCCTACTCCAAAGACATTTGCATCAGCAGCTAATTGGTTAGAAGATAATAAAGATCATGATGATTTCTTCCTGTTGGTGGAAACCTTTGATCCACATGAACCTTTTGATGTGCCTGATAAATATATGGACATGTACAATTGTACATATAAGGGACCGTATTTTGAAACTCCTACTTATAGTGAAGTGGATGTCCCAGAGGATGCTCTAGAATATATAAATAAACGATATGCAGCTTTGTTAACTATGACAGATAATCATTTCGGAAAGTTCGTACAAAAACTCAAGGATTTAAATATTTATGAGGATACTTTAATTATAGTAACCACAGATCATGGATATTTCTTAGGAGAAAGGAATTATTTCGGAAAGAATTATATGCATATGTATAATGAATTATCTAATATTCCACTATTGGTACGTTTCCCAGGAGGAAATAGAGCAGGGGAAAGGGTTAATGATATAACACAAAATATTGACATTATGCCAACGGTTCTTGACTATAATGAATTTAATATACCCAATGAGGTTCAGGGCAAGTCCTGGAAACCTATAGCAGAAAACTGTTGTTATGAAAGAGAATATGCTTTATATGGATATCATGGATTAGCCGTAAATGTAACAGATGGAAAATACACCTACTTTAGAGGACATAATGAAGAAAATAAACCTTGTTATGAATATACTTGTATACCTACAACTATAAGAAAGTATTTAGGTAAAGGAATAGAAGAGAAAATTGAAATGGGAAGATTCTTAAAAAGAACAAATTATCCAGTTTATAAAATACCAATAGAAAATCCTTCTATAATAGATAATGTAGTAGATGGAATCAGTTATACAAAGGAAAACATGCTTTTTAATATAGTTGAGGACTATTTACAAACGAAGCCAATTAAAGATGAGGCTTTAGAAAATAAATATATAAAATTACTTATGAAGGGTTTAAAAGAAATGGAATCGCCAGAGGAGCAATTGGAGAGATTGAGTCTTGGGAAAAATTGCTAAATCCACATTTTGTGAATATAATAAATGATTATATTGCTGCAGATAAAAAGAACCTTCTATGTTGCATTTTTTTATGAAATCTACCAAGGAGCACTTGTGCTCATAAAATTGGTATCTATGGCTCATATATTAGTGATGTAGGTATTATCTATACAAATAAACCTTACATATTAGTAGTTTATACTAATAATCTCTCTAATGCATCTGAATCCATAGCAAAGGTTTCACAAATCATATACGATTATCAAAAAAATAAATAGTAACTAACTAACTACCTCTAAAAGGTTGATATAGGCTGAATCTCACGGTCTTAAACTATCAATCTTTTAGAGGTTATTTATTTTATAAAGACAAGGCTTAAGTACGGTAGAGCGTTATAAATTTTCCTTGTTACTGTTGATATTTTCCTGCATATTCTTAATATTTTGCTTTTGAGCTGCAATGATGAGCATTATGTTGCCTACAGTTACTAATAGGTTTCCTAATACATATTTCTAGATTTCCTAAGAATACAAATGAAAAACTATATTTTTACCAATAAAAAGGTACTGATAAAATATGACATATTTGTAAGCGGATGATATACTAAAACATGACTGTTAAAATTATTAGCAGTATTTTCTTTACAAGTATATTATTGGATAATTAACTAATTATAAATTATAAGGAGGTAGCTTATTGTTCATGGGTTTTAAAGATAAGTTTACCGCATTTATATTAAATGCGCTTAAGTTTTTAATGGCAGTGATTATGCTTACAAGTATAGGTACCACATTTAAGTTCAGTAAGGAATTGAATTTTACTCTTTGTTTGGTATTTTTAATATTTGCTATAGCTATATTTTTATTATATAAGGTAATTAACAGTAAAATGGACACTAAAATGCAGTTAATTTTAATATTGCTATGCGCTTTTGCCTTAAGAGGACTTTGGCTATTAAATGTTAATAGCTTTCCAACCTCAGATTTTGGGACAATATATAAGTGTGCTAAGGATTTCCTTGAAGGTAATACAAGTGTCTTCAGGGGAACATCATATATAGCTAGATTTCCACATTTAACAATTATGGTTTTATATATGGCATTAATGCTAAAATTATTTCCCGTTCATAATATATTAATAATGAAAATAGTTAATTTATCTTTAGGTGTTTTATCTGTATTTTTAATATATCTAATAGCTAAAGAAATATTTAATGATAAAAATAAGTCCTTGAGTGCAGCAGCTTTTGCTTCAGTATTTCCGCCCTTCATAACTTATACAGCAGTATTTTGTACAGAAAATATAGCTATACCATTTTATATATTAAGTGTTTATCTTTTATTAAGGGTAATGAAGCAAAAAATAAGTAAATATTATCTTATTCTTTCAGGAATATTATTAGCCTTTGGAAACCTATTTAGAATGGTAGCAATAGTCATAGTAATTGCCTATGTTATGTATTTATTAGTATATGGTGAAAATAAATTAACTGAGAAGATACAATACTTGCTTTTATATATAGTACCGTATTTCTTAATAATATTTTTAGTAAGTACTTCTTTGCAATATATGAAAATTACAGAAAATTCATTAACAAAAGGTAGTGAACCTAAGATAATCAGTATTCTTAAAGGTACGAATTATGAAAATGGAGGTGCATGGAATGTTGAAGATGCATCCATACCAGAAATTTATAATTATGATCATGATAAGATAAATGAGGTTAGTAAAAAAATAATAATTGAGAGATTAACTACTACTCCACCTCTTAAATTAGTTGCTTTTTACATTAAGAAGTTTGCTCTTCAATGGAGTGAGGGAGATATGTCAGGAGTGTATTGGTCTCAGTTATATGTGCCTGAAGATAACATAAGATTTGACTTAACCAATACTGGAGGAATGATTTTTCAGCTAATTTATGCTTGTATAATCATCTTGATATTTATAGGATTATTTAATAGAAAAGGTATATATAAAAATAAAGAAATCAATCTGTTTTATATAATTTTCTGCGGATATGGGCTGTTACATTTAATTATAGAATTTCAACAAAGATACGCATATATAGTTTCTTGGGTTTTAGTTGTACTAGCTGTTGAAGGAATAGATCTTATTGTTTTTAATATTAGGAATAATAAAAGCCAAAGAAAAATAAAGATGATGACAATGATGTCGGTAACAGTTTTCAAAAAGTAACTCCAGCACATATAAAGTATCGTAGTACTATAGATAAAGCTGTGATGTCAGACAGTGAAATCATAACTTTAATTTATAGTAGATGAAATTTAAACTATTGATTCTGAAAAAGTATGGTTAAAATTTTCAGGTTATTTTCTTACAGACTAAAGATTAAGTATAACCATGAGTATACTTAATCTTTAGTATTTTTATTATTCATACTTTCCTGCATACTCTTAATGTTTTGCTGTTGAGCGGCAATGGTGAGCATTATGCTACCCACAGCTACTAGTAGGTTTCCTAATACATTTATATAATCTGAACTACGGTCTTTAGCTAAGGCAAGAGCTAGAGCTTCTGCTGCTAGAGCTAATTCTTCTGGAGTACAATTATTAAAATCTAGCATCTCTTCTCACTCCTTATAATATATTAAATGAGAATAAGATTAATTTTATAACCTATGTTTTTAATTTATAGATAAAATAAAATATTTATGAATGTAAGAAATATGAACTTTTTTTAAATAAATGATATACTAAAACAGTTGATTGTCAAAATTATCAATAACTGTTTAATCTATAAAAATAATATTATGTAAATAGCTAATTATAATAGATAAGGAGGAGCTTATCCTTGAAAAGATTTAAAGATAAGTTTACGACATTTATATTGACTGCACTTAAGATTTTAATAGCAATAATTTTGTATACGAGTAGAGATATCATATCTAAAATAATAAAAGAATTTAGTTTTAATATAGCTTGTGTATTTTTTATATTTGCTATAGTAATATTCTCACTATATAAAATAATTAATAGTACTATAAACATTAAAAATCAGGTGGTTTTAATTTTGGTATGTGCTTTTGCATTAAGAGCACTTTGGTTATTAAACGTTAATAGCATTCCAGTTTCAGATTTTAAAGTAATATATGATAGTGCTGGATATTTCCTTAAAGGTGATAGAAGTATGTTTTGGGGAACCTCATATATGGCTAGGTTTCCTCACTTAACAATAATGGTTTTATATATGGCATTGATGATAAAATTATTTCCTGTTCATAATCTACTAATAATGAAAATGGTTAATTTATCCTTAGGAGTTTTAAGTGTGTTTTTAATATATCTAATAGTTAGGAAAATGTTTAATAGTGAAAAGAAGGGATTAATTGCAGCTGCATTAGCTTCAGTGTTTCCGCCGTTAATAACCTATACGGCGGTGTTTTGCACAGAAAATATAGCTATCCCCTTTTACTTATTAAGCATTTACCTGTTATTAGGAGCAATGAAGAAAAAGAATAGTGGATATTATTTTGTGCTTTCAGGTGTAGTATTAGCCTTTGGAAATTTGTTTAGAATGGTAGCAATAATTATGGTAATTGCTTATGGTATGTATTTATTAATATATAGGGATGATAAGCTAATAGTTAAGATACAACACTTACTTCTGTACTTAGTGCCATACTTATTAGTAATGTTTGTAGTAAGCGCTTCTTTGCAATATATGAAAATCACAGAAAACTCATTAACAAAAGGCATTGAACCTAAGATAACAAATGTTCTTAAAGGTACAAATTATGAAAATAAGGGGAAGTGGAATAGTGAAGATGCAGCCATATCAGAAATGTATAATTATGATTATGACAAGATACATGAAGCTAGCAAGAAAATCATAGTTGAAAGATTGACTACAACACCACCACGTAAATTATTAAATTTTTATATTAATAAATTTGCAGATCAATGGAATGAAGGGGACTTGTCAGGGGTTTTCTGGTCACAGTTAGATGTACCCAAGGATGATATAAAACTTGATATCATGCCTTCAGGAAGGAAAGTTTTACAATTAATATATAATTGTATTATTCTTTTAATATTTATAGGACTATTTAATAGGAAAAAGATAGATGAAAATAAAGAGATAAATTTATTCTATATAATTTTTTGTGGATATGCATTACTATATTTAATTACAGAAGCTCAAGGGAGATATTCATATATTGCTTCTTGGGTTTTAATTGTACTAGCTATTGAAGGAATAGAGCTTATTTCTTTTAAACATAGGAAAAAAGAAGAAGTGTAGGGGAGTAGAGTTTAGATGAAAAAAACGAGTAAAGAATTGATGTTAATAATTAAAATCTTTGTACTGATGCATTTAAAAAGCATTATATTTACCTCTATTATTTCGTCAAATACTGGTAAAAGTTTTTATGCAACTAGTTTTGATATATATGGGTTAGTACCACATTTAGCTATACTAGGAATATTGATTTTCCCAGCATTTTTATTTGAGCACAAAAACTCATTTAAATATCTAATTATAATAAACACCTTATATTCAATTTTATTAATTGCTGATATGTGGGTTTATAGAGGAAGCGGGTATTTATTAGAATTAAAATATATCTTTTTCAAGGAAGCTTTTAATTCCTTAGGGGGAAAGATGTTTAATCCCAATATAATTGATTTATTATTCCTTATAGATATATTAATATTTATTTTTATTTACTTTAAGCAAGGGAATAAGCTGAAGTTTCATAGAAGCATTAAAATATCATTTTTAGGTATTATAATGTGCTTAGGGATAGTATTTGGATGGCACTATTTGTTTGATACTAAAAAAATTGCTGGAAATAATGTAAGGTTTGTTCAAAAAGATTGGCAAGCATCTTGGAGCACCTCTTCTAAGGTTGCATACAGGTCACCACTTGGACATCATGTATATGAGATATATGAAACAATAAATAAAGTTAGACCTGAAATAGATGAAAAGGATATTAAAGATATTGATGAGTGGTTAAATTGGAACAATGAAAATTTACCTAATAATGAATACTATGCTTTAGCAAAGAATAAAAATGTGGTGTTTCTTCAAATTGAGTCTTTAGAAAATTTCGTAGTAAATCAAGAGGCCTATGGACAAGAAATAACTCCTAATTTAAATAAGATAATAAAAGATGGTTTATACTTTAATAACATATATGAGCAAAACAATGCAGGAAACAGCATTGACATGGATATGATGGCGGGTTCAGGAGTATTACCTTTAGGAGATAGTATAACATTTTTAACACATCCAGAAGTTAAGTATAAATCTTTACCAAGGTTATTAGAAAAAGAGGGGTACACAACAGTTTTGTCTCATGCTGAAAGAAGCGGAGATTGGAATTTTACACAAGCTGCTAAGATGGCATTAGGTTTTGAACAAATATGGGATATTGAACAGTATAAGATAGATGAGTATGTTGGATTTGGGTTATCAGATAGAAGTTTATATAATCAGTTTGCTCCAAAGCTATCAAAATTAGAGAAACCATTTTTTGCAACAGTATGCACCTTAGCCAGTCATGGACCTTTTGATATAAAAAAGGATTATAGAAAATTAAATTTACCAAAAGAATTAGATGAAAATAAAATGGGGGGGTACTTTCAAAGTATTCATTATGCAGATGAACAAATAGGTCACTTCCTAAAACTATTAGAAGAAGAAGGACTTATTAATGATACTATTGTGGTTATATATGGTGATCATGGGGGAATTCATAAGTATTATGAAGATGATGTAGCAGCAGTAGATATGCCGGGAGAATGGTGGCAAGAAAATAAAAGACAAGTACCTTTTATAGTATATGGTAAAGGAATACCATCAAAAAACATAACCACAACAGGTGGACACATTGATATTATGCCAACTGTAGCATATTTATTAGGCGTAGATACAGAAAATGTACAGATGGGAAGGAATTTATTAAATACAAAAAGAGATGCATCTGTTATAAAGGGTGGTACAGTAGTAGGAAACCCTACAGAGGAAGAAAAGAGAAAATTAGAGAAAGCCTATGACATTTCAGATAAAATAATAAAAAATAATTATTATGTTAATACCAAAAAGGTTAATTAAATAATTACTTAATGTATACATATATAATATTAACTGATATAAAGTTAACATTATAAAAAAAATAAAATATATTTGATTTTTATAGAGGATTTTCTAAGGTGTTTATGGAACAATAATAGTTAAAGGAATATGCATTATGTTCCAGACTAAAAGTATAAAGGAGTAGTGATAATTATGGGAAGGTTTTATGTTAACTTCGAGAACAACGTGACTAAAGACACAGCTAGTGGAATCAGTATTCCTGTTACTTACCAATATTGGAAGCCTTTAATGGAATATTTTATAGACAAGTGTACTGGCTTTAGATTGGATTGTTGGGAAGATGAAAAGGAAGCTGTGGATTCTGCTTCTAAGTTAGGTAAAGAAACCGAAAGTTATGCCGCAAAGATGGTTTCTTTCCAAAACAGCATAAGTGAAGAATTTATAGATGAGGTGCTGAATTTTCCTTTAGATAAAGAAGGTAAAATTAAGTGGTTTGGAGTAAACCTAAAAAAGGACGAGGAATATTTAATATCCTGTCAGCATTATGGCAGTGAGTTTGTAACTGGATGGTTAAAAGATGAAGATGCAGACTTTATTAAGTCAATATTGCCAAAGGATTTCACTTTTAATGTAATTGACGAAGAGTGAATTTCTATGATAAATTTTCAGAATTATTAAGCAAATTATAGCCTTAAGTTAATTTGTAGCAATATATTTATATAAGAGATAGAATATTTTGTATCCCTAAAGTAATGAGGGTTATAAAAGTAAATATAATATACATGAATGGATTATGGAGAGGATTTAATTTATGCGCAGGACTTATATTCTAATAGTAGCTGGATTTTTGATTTTAGGAGCATGGCTATTATTTGATGGGAAAAAAACTGATTCATATTTTACCTTTGAGGGTAAAAATATTGTAACCAATTTGGTCTTTGAAGGTAAAAAGGGCTTATCCTATGATTATAAAATTCCGTCTCAAGATGTAGACAAGATAAGCACTGAACTTTTAAGCAGTAATAAAAAGAAAGTAAAAACAAAAAATCTTTCATATCCTAGTGATGCTCCTATGCTTCAAATGTTTTTAGATGGCAGTATAATAAATAATGATAAGGATAGCAGCAGAACTATAAATGCAAACAGGGAGTTCCTGTTAATTCAGAATAATAGTAATTCTGTTTATATTATTGCCAAGGTTAAAGACCACAAGAAGGGTGAGACCATAGAAACAGGTTATCTCATTAATTCTAAATGGCTTTCTGATTATTTACAAGAAACAAAGACTGCTTTAAAATAGCCCCTTACTTTAATAATTAAAGTTATAATAAAAGATTCTCCTAGCGTGAGGTTAGGAGAATCTTTTATGTTTTTAGGCTTCATTCTTAAAGCCTGCCTATCATGTTAATCATATTTATATTTAATTATTGTTTATCCGATAGCTAACCGCTCCTAATACCCCCACTTATTCAATTGGTGGTGTAATGAGCGCTAAGATCCTGGATAAGTTCTTCTAAGCTTCAGCTGGAGAGGGTATTCTTTTTAAGTAAGTCCATCTGAAGCTAAGAATCACTTGATCACTAAATGGCTTTATTGAGCAGTATACCCGCCATCTATAACCACTGCTTGTCCAGTAACCCCTCTAGCGCTGTCACTAGCAAGGAATAAGGTATAATCAGCTACTTCACTTGTATCTAGCAATCGTTTTTGAGGTACTAAGGGGTAAATAACTTCTTCTAAAACTTTTTCTAAAGCTACATTTTTTGTTTTGGCTAGGTCTGAAAGTTGATTTCTAACTAACTCAGTATCCACATATCCAGGACATAGGGCATTTACTGTAATACCATGTTGAGCACCTTCTAAGGCGGAAACTTTGGTAAGGCCTATAAGACCGTGCTTGGCACTGTTATAAGCAGCTTTTCCTCCAAAGCCGACTAAACCATTTATAGATGCCATGTTTATTATTCTACCGTATTTTTGTTCTTTCATTATAGGGAAGGCATATTTAATAGAGTAAAAGGGGCTTATAAGCATAAGCTTTATCATAGCTTCAAACTTTTCAGAAGGAAAGTCTTCAATAGGGGATACATGCTGCACACCGGCATTATTTATAAGAATATCTAATCTGCCATATTTCTTTACAGTTTCATCAATAGCTATTTTTACATTTTGTTCTTCCCCCATATCTAATGGAAGACCTAAAACATCGTAGCCTTTAAATCTTAAACCTTCTACAGCAGCGTTAAGCTTACCTTGATTCCTACCTATTATAACTACCTTTGCCTTCTGCTCACCTAATTTTTCTGCAATCTCATAGCCTATACCGCTAGTAGATCCGGTTATCATGGCAACCTTGCCTTGAAACATATTCAATACCTCCTTGAGTTTTCAACTTTATGTTTGTTTTGTTTACCTAAATAAATTATATCATAGAAAGAAATTATTAAAGCAAAATATTCTGATTATTTATGCAATTTTGCTGATGTGTTACAATAAAAATGTGCAGATAATTTGGGAAAAATAGGTATTGCCCCTGGGGAACTTACAGTTTATGTAAGCACCCCAGGGGTGCTTACAAATTATGGTTGATATTATATAGAAATAAGGATATAATAGAAGTGAAAATAAATTTTAGGAGGTTTAAAGATGGCAGTTTGCGTATTAAACACATTGCAAAATATAATACCAACTTCTAACAGAATTTCAGCAAATTCTGCATTCCAGGCTAGAAGTGCGTCCAAAATTGCATATGGTTTAATAAAAGTAAGTAATCATCTTTTTACCAGATAAGATTAATTATCATTAATTAATAACATAATTAAAAAGAAAATTAAGAAGATATCCGGGTGAAGGTGAACTTGCCCGGTTTTTATTTATATTTATGATGATCATTAATTATGTCACTATTTAATTGTTAAGCTTTTTTGTTATTTCGTGGTTAACATATTTTTTGTTAAGCTATAACATTAAAATCATGAGCGATAATATTTAATTATTTTAAAATCATGGTAATTGCATCATAGTATAATTATAATCCGGGCAGGAACTACTTGCCCGGATTTTTTGAGCTTTCATATTTACCATTGGAAAATTGTAACTAAGGTTATGATTTTTGTAGAAGCTAAAAGAAAAAATTCGGCAAGTGCCTTTAAGGGTATCCTTAAAAGGAGGAGTTAATAATGATTGAATTAGCATTAAATGGAGTTGTAAAATATTTTGGAGCAGTACAGGTGCTTAGCAATGTAACCTTTGAGGTACAAACAAAGGAGAGAGTTGGTATAGTAGGGGCTAATGGAAGTGGAAAAACCACCATTCTAAAAATTATTGCAGGTATTGAAAGTTTAGACAAGGGAGATATGTTTATAAAAAAAGGTTTAACCTTGGGATATCTTAATCAAATACCAGAATACAGTGAGGATTATTCTGCAGAGGAAGTTTTATCAAAAGCCTTTGACTCTCTTAAGCCTTTAGAAATTAAAATGAATAATCTGGAAGAAAAACTTCAAAATAGTGATGAGAGTACCTTTGGTGAAAAAGAGTTTCAAAGCATATTGAACAAATACAGTCAAGTTCAACACCTTTATGAAGGCTCAGGTGGCTATGAAAAGGAAGAAAAGCTAAGCAAGGTATGCACAGGCTTAGATTTTAAAGAAGATTTTCTAAGACAGAAGTTTCGAAGTTTAAGTGGAGGAGAAAAAACTAGAGTAGTGTTAGGTAAAATACTTTTGGAGAATCCCGATATACTTTTATTAGATGAACCCACCAATCATTTAGATATGGACACATTAGAATGGCTGGAGGGATACTTAAATACTTATAAAGGCATAGTGGTTATAGTTTCTCATGATAGATATTTTTTAGATAGAGTAGTAACCAAGATTGTGGAAGTAGAGGATATGGAAACAACGACTTACAAGGGTAATTATACTCACTATGTTAATGAAAAGGAAAATAATATGATGCTTCAGTTTGAAGCTTTCCAAGAGCAGCAAAAAAAGATAAAAGCTATGGAAAAAGCTATTAAGGATTTAAGGGATTGGGCAATAAGAGCAGATAACAATAAATTTTTTAGAAGAGCTGCTAGCATGCAAAAGAGATTAGATAAAATGGAGAGGATAGATAAGCCAATACTTGAGAAGCAAAACATGAAAATTAATTTTAACGCCGCTGATAGGTCTGGAAATGAAGTGGTGAAGGTAAAGGAGCTATGTAAAAGCTTTGGAGATAAAGAGTTGTTCCTTAATGGTGAGATGCTCATAAGATATGCTGAAAGAGTAGCTTTAATAGGTCCTAATGGCAGTGGTAAGTCTACGCTTTTAAAGATTCTTCTAAATGAAGAAGCAGCTGACAAGGGAAAAGCTGTACTAGGTGCTAGCACAAAGATAGGATATCTTCCGCAGCAAATTAATTTTAAGGATGAAGATAAAACCATAGTTGAGTGTTTTAGAGAAGATATAGAGATATTAGAAGGCAAAGCACGAGAGTATCTCTCTAAATTTATGTTTTTTGGTGAGATGGTTTATAGAAAGGTTAAAAATTTATCTGGAGGAGAAAAGAGCAGGCTTATGCTAGCTAAGCTTCTTTATGAGGATGTAAATCTTCTTATTCTAGATGAACCTACTAACCATTTAGATATTGATTCCATAGAAACTTTAGAAGAAACCTTAATTAACTTCAAAGGCACAATATTATTTATATCTCACGATAGATACTTCATAAATAAGATTTCTAAAAGGATAGTATCCCTAGAAAACAAGGGTTTTGTAAGCTATGAAGGTAACTATGAGTATTATAAAGAAAAGAAGATACAGCTTCTAGCTGAAAGAAGTAAGGCTAATTTAGTTGATAGAACCATTTCTCCCCAAGTTGAAAAAAATAAGCCTGTGATACTAAAATCTGAAGATGAAAAAGCAAATAAGAAAGCACAGGAAAAGAAGAGGCAACTGGAAGAAAATATCGCAACCTTGGAGTTACAAATTAAATCCATAGAGGAAGAAATGCTCCTAATAGGATATGACTATGAAAAGCTAAGTAAGTGTGAACAGAAAAAAAGATTATTGACCAGCAAGTTAGATGAACTAATGGAACTCTGGATACATATGTAAAAAATATGGGTCTACCCCTGAGGTACTTACATTTTATGTAAGTGACTCAGGGGTATGAAGATAAGTTTTAGAAAGGTTGTTTAACTGTTTTCTATTTGTCTTGAAATTACAAGGAAGAAGGTATTATACTAAAGGCAGAATATAAGAAAATTAGAAGCTAAAAGAACTTATTACAAGATAAAGCTGTTAGTAATAAGTCCTTTTTTATTAAGAGTATTAAGATATGAATATATAAGGAGAGTGACTTTGTGATTAAGGAAATTAGATATACTGATGTTTTATGGGATTTTGATGGTACACTTTTCAATACTTATCCTGGAATGGTAAATGCCTTTAGATTAGCATTATTAGATAGTGGGGTGGAGGCGGATCCTGAAGAAATATTGGGGTTTATGAAAGTTTCTGCTAGAGACGCTGCAAAACATTATAGTGGGATGTACCAGCTGAGAGAAGATTTTATGGAAAAATTCCAAGCCTACCATAGAAATGTGAAACCTGAGTCTGCAATTCCTTTTAATTATGCTAAAGAAATTTGTGAAGGCATAGTATCAGCAGGAGGAAGAAACTTTATTGTAACTCATAGAGGTGGTACAACCCAAAAGTTTCTAAAGTATCAAGGCATGCTGGATTTATTTACTGAAATTGTAACAAAACACAATGGATTTAAAAGAAAACCCCATCCAGAAGCCTTTTTGTATCTTATAGAAAAATATCACATAAGCAAAGGTGAAGCCCTAATTGTAGGCGATAGAGAATATGAAATATTAGCAGCCAAAGAGGCAGGGGTTAGGAGCTGTCTATATGACACTAACAACATAGTAAGCAGTGTAATGCCAGATTACAATATTACCTCATTAAAGGAATTAGAAAACATAATTGGTGGAAAATGATGGAACTGCCCCTGGGGTGATTACATAAAATGTAATCACCCCAGGGGCAGTTCCATTTATTTCCTTAACAAATAATTCACTATGATAAAGCTTGACATAATATTCTGAATAATGTATTATGATATTAATAAATACTTCAATAAATCAAAACAATATTTACTAACCTCTATTTTTAAAGTTTCAAGTTTTAGATTTAAAATTTAAATTTCTGGAGGTGATAGTAATTAATCTTAGAAGGGTACTTCTAAAATATTAATTAGTTAAAGGAGTGAGACCACCAATATAATTATTGATTTACCAAACATACTTTCCATTCTTTATTCCTCTTTAATAAAGAGTTAATATAAATGAATTGATTAAAAGAGAATCATTTAGCTTTTAGAGAGAATAATGGATTGGCATTTAGGAAGGAGACCAGGTTTATTGACTGATAATAATCCGCCAAAACACCAAAGAAGTTAGGACTGTTGCTAAGAAAATTTTATTTAAGCAACGGTTCTAACTTCTTTTTTATGTTTTAAAACCCATCGACATTAATCGTCACAAAATGCAAATTTATGGTAATGCTTGACAATTACAGTGATTATAATAGTATAATAATATTTGTAGTGATATGATTTATCCATGATTCATAATAAGGCTTGGGGGAATAAAGGATTTAAATAGGTTGATTTAAACACATTCATGTTTAATGCTTTATAAGTATATTTGTTATAGAAACAATGGATAATGTGGGGGAGTGTATAAATATTATGGGGAACATTAGACAGAAAAAATATGTTAACAGTTTAGTTATTCTCATGTCTATTTTTATGATTTTTACTCTCGGTGGTTGTGGCTATAAAAAAAATAAAATAAATAAATTTTCACTTACTGAGATTAAGATTCAACGTCTAACTCCAATATCTGGACAAGACAATAGTTTTAAGTCAGAAGTTATTAGCACAATAAAGGACAAAAAAATCATAAATAAAATAGTTGCTTCCATTGAGAGTGCTGAAGAAGAGCCTAAGGATCTGGGGTATGTTAAAAAAAATGAGCTGCATCATGAAATAAGGCTTATATATAAAAATATAGATAAAAAAAGTTTTAGCCTGTGGGTGGACAAGAATTCAAAAAGAGCAGTAATAAGTAATATTGGATATTTTTATTTAGATGAGGAAACTACTGAAGAAATAAAAACTTTATTATTTGAAAAAGGTAATTAGTAATTATAATATAAATTCGTATAACTCTAACGATATGGGTTAGGGGTTTCTACCAGGAACCATTAATTCCTGATTACGAAGAAGGTACATTTTGGTGTATTTTCTTTGTGATCAGGATTTTTTTATACCTTTAAAAAATATCATAGTAATTTATATTTTTTAAAATAGCATACTCTAAGTATTAATAAAGAAATATAATAAATGAAAATAGCAATATAAATTAAATAATAAAAAATTAAATAATAAAAAATTAAAAAACTAAAATATTAAAATAATTAGTAAAGGAGAAATTATGGATTTTAAGTTGTTACCTAAAGTTGAGTTACATTGTCATTTAGACGGAAGTGTGAGACCAGAAACTATTATGGATATAGCTAAAAAAGAGAATATTGAAATACCATCGTATAATATTAATGATATTAAGAAGCTGATTATTGCACCTCTAGAGTGTAAGTCCTTGGAGGAGTATTTATCTAGGTTTCAAATACCTATTATGGTAATGCAGTCTAAAGAAAGCTTAAGAAGAGTTGCCTATGAACTTTTTGAAGACGCTGCTGAAGAAAACATAAAGTACTTGGAGGTAAGATTTGCACCCTTGCAGCATGTCAATAAAGGACTTACCACCAATGATGTTATTGAAAGCGTACTAGAAGGTATTAAGGCTGCTGAAGAATTATATAATATCAAGGGAAATATTATTTTATCTTTTTTAAAGAATGTTCCTGAGGAAACAATATTTGAAGTCATAGAAGAGGCTACGCAGTTTTTGAATCATGGTGTTGTAGCTGTAGACTTAGCAGGAGCAGAAGATGAAGGATTTTCATTAAGGTTTATAGAGGCAGCTAAAAAGGCAGTGGCTTTAGGATATAAATTAACCATACATGCAGGAGAAAACGGCATTGGGAAAAATGTCTTAGAAGCTATAGAGCTATTAGGGGCAGAAAGAATAGGACATGGAATATATATTAAAAATTGCCCTACAGCCTATGAAATAGTGAAGAGCAAAGGCATAACCCTAGAAGTATGTCCTACTAGCAATGTTCAAACCAAAGCAGTAAAAAGTTTAAAGGAGCATCCTTTCTACGAATTTTTGAAAGATGGTATAAAGGTTACCATGAATACTGACAACAGAACAGTTTCTAATACTACATTAACCAGGGAATTGCAGGAGATAGATAAAGAATTCCACCTAACCATTGAAGATTATAAAAACATCTATCTAAACAGTGTAGAAGCAGCATTTATAGATGAAGAAACTAAAAAAGCTCTTAGGGCAATAATATAATTAATAATAAGAAGTCTTCCTGTATATAAAAAACAATACAGGAAGACTTTTTATGTTAATTTACTAGATGTACTTAAGCATTATGAAATATAATTATATTTAACTTTTACCTTTTAAATGATTAGGGTAAAATTTACATAGATGAATGGATAAATACAGATAATTTTTTTGTGTATTTTAATAAATAACATAAAGATAGCTATGAAAAAAATTAGAATTTACTATTGAATTAGGAGGAAAATACATGGAAGAAAATATTAAATGGTTTATAGAGAAAAGGATAGAAAAAACTATAAACAATTTAAACAAGCATAATATGGAAGGATATTATGTGGAAAACGAAGTGGAATTAATAGAAAAAATAAGAAATCTTATACCTGAAGGTTCTCTCGTGGGAGTAGGAGATTCTGTAACCCTTAAAGAAACTGGAGTACGGGACTTTCTTAGAAATGAACCTTATAATTTTATAGACAAGTACAAAGCAGACATTTCTACGGAAGAAAAAAGAGAAATTTATTTGAAAAATTTTTCTTCTGATACATTTCTATCTGGGTGTAATGCTATTACAGAAAATGGAGAGTTATATAATATAGATGGCAATGGAAGCAGAGTAGCGCCTATAATTTACGGACCCAAACAGGTAATTATTGTAGTTGGTTTTAATAAACTAGTAAGAAATTTGGAGGAAGCAGAAAATAGAGTTAGAAATTATTCGGCACCTATAGATGCTAAAAGACTAGGAAAAGATACTCCTTGCACAAAACTTGGATGCTGTGTGGACTGCAGCAGTCCTAATAGAATTTGTAATGATTTTGTTGTGATTAAGGGACAGTTCATTAAAGGGAGAGTAAAAGTAATAATAGTTAATAAAATCTTGGGATATTAATAAAAGGTGATAGTGAAGTTACAAGGAACAAATTATTGATAATGCTTATAAGCATGCATTTACTCTAATTTTAAAAAGGATATAATAGGAGATTGCACATAGATAAAAGTGTATAATATTAATTATGGTATAATATAGAAAAAGAGGGGGATATATATGTATTATGGAAATAAAATTAAATTAAGGGAGTACAAGAGAGAAGATATTGCTTTAGCTTATAGCTATGTAAATGATATGGAAGTAAAGAGATTACTTGTAACTGATGTTCCTTTCCCTACTATATATGAACAGGAAGAGTCATGGTTTGAAAGCCTCTTAAAGGAAAAGAATAATTATAATTTCGCTATAGAAGATTTGGAAACGGGAAGCTATATAGGTGGATGTGGTATTAATAACTTAGATTGGCTAAATAGGGTTGCTACTATAGGGATAATGATCGGAGATAAGCGCTATTGGGGAAAAGGCTATGGAACTGATGCAATTAAGGTTTTGAATAAGTTCATTTTTCAGCAGATGAATATAAATAAAATAAAATTAAACGTATTTTCTTTTAATGAAAGAGCAAGAAAATGTTATGAGAAATGCGGTTTCCAGGTAGAAGGGATATTAAGACAGGAACTTTTTAGAGATGGTGAGTATCATGATGAATATGTTATGGGGTTACTATTAGAGGATTGGAAAAGTAAAGTAAATAGCAAGGAAATATAAAATATTATAAAGCTCTGAGTGAATTGAAACCAGGCTTGTTCATTTGAGTGGACAAGCCTGGTTTTATTAATGAATAATGGGGGCAATTTAAGTTTTACAAGGGTAATTTGTATTTAGTAGGCTTTATATTATCTAATATTATTTGATGTATTTCTTTGCATACACTATCAAAGGTGCTTTTAAGGTTGCAGCTCATATCTAGTCCAAATTCGAACTTTTCACCTTCTATTCCTAGAACTATACCTTTGATATTGTTATAGAAGGCTAATAAATTGAAAAGGCTGAATCCATGTTGAGAATAACTTATATGTGCCTTTGGACTTTTAAGGAATAGCTCTATGGGATAGGCTGTAATGGTGCCAGCAGCTACTCCAAAGCAAGTAGCATCAATAATAATTATATAGTCTCCTGGATTAATGTTTTTAAGGCAATATTGAAAATCTGTTTCTCCTATTATTACTTCAATTTCGCTGTTATCCAATTGACTCTTTAGATATTCTGCAGTATGAAGAGCCACACCATCATCTTTCATAAGTCTATTGCCTATAGCAATAATCTTAGTACTCATATGAATATCTCCAAGGGAGGCATTCTATCTGTAATTACGTGGGTGGCGCAGGAGATGCAAGGATCGAAGGATCTTACTATTCTCCCTATTTCTACGGGTTTACTGATATTTTGAATCTCTGTACCTATTAAAGCCTTTTCTATTACCCCTTTTATCCCTTCTGAATCTGTGGGGGAGCAGTTCCATACACTGGGAGTAACTATGTTATAGTTACTTATTTTTTTATCTTCAATAGATATCCAATGCCCTAAAGCACCGCGGGTAGTGTCTGTAACACCAACACCAAAAGCTCTGTTAGGTATTTCATATATGTCTTGGTTTATATCTTCATAAGCTGTTTCTTCTAGTAAATCTTCAAGGGTTTCTATTACTTTTTTAGCTTCTAATACCCTGGCTATGGTTCTATCCATCATAGATACTTGGTTTTCATAGTTTTTACTTAAGATCATTCTAGCCAAAGGCCCTACTTCCATGGCATAACCTTCATATCTTGGAGCCTTAACAAAGGTATATCCTTGAGGGTTATCCATATCAGCAACGGTGTTTTCGAGCTGCATATCCTTTTGAAGAGTTTCCCCTTGATACCAGGAGTTATAAATATTTTCTGTAATTTTTTCAATATGAAATTTATTCAATTCTCCATTAATTAATGTACTGGGAGAAACATAGTACACAGATTTTTTTAAATAACTATCAAATAATCCATAACTCATAAGATTGCCATAACCAGCTCCTATCTTAAAATAATCGTTGTAATATTTTGATATGGTATAAACATCCTCAATCATATGGTTTACTATGAAATCCTTTATTTTATCTATTATAGACTTTATTTCAATGTATTTTGATGAGTTGAGCTTTTCAGTAACTCCGCCTACAAATATACCGTGATTATGAGGAGCCTTTCCACCTAATATTGCTAAGGCCTCATGGGCGAGCATGCTATATTCCACCGCCATTAAATAGTGAGAAGATATAGTCTTATTGAGCTTATCTGGAAGTCTCAGATCGTAATTACCCTGGGAGTATACAGGTTGAATATCTGGAGTTACTATAAAATCTGGGAGAGTGTATAAATAAAAGTGACGTAGATGATTTTGTATAAACTCCAGTCCGTGAATAATATCTCTAATCCTGAGGTCATTTTCCTTGGGTGTTACTTTAAAGGCGTCTTCCAAGGCCAAGCTAGAGGTAACGGAATGGGCAGTAGAACATATTCCGCAAATTCTTTCTGTAAAATATATAGCGTCCAAGGGAGATCTTCCTAAAAGCATCTTTTCAAAACCTCTAAAAAGCAACCCGCTGCTCTTTGCATCTACTACCTTATGATTTTCTATCTCCACGTCAATTTGCAAAAACCCGCTGATTCTGGTTATGGGGTTTATAGAAATAGTTGTACTCATATACCACCTCTTAATAATTAATAGTAATGAAGGCAAATACCACAGAAGTCATAGCTGAACATATTACAAACTCTTAAAGCTTAATAGTTAACGAAGGGTTCCATGCCATCAGGAAAGTAAGCTTGAGCACAGCCTATGCAAGGAGTATTACTACCAATAGGCCAATTTACGTGTCCATTCCATTGACCTATTGGACAATCTGTACGGGTAACAGGGCCTCTGCAGCCAAGTTTAAACATGCAGCTTTCCTCTCCCAATTTAGTAGCAAATATACCTTTATCAAAAAAAGATCTTCGGGTACATCTATCATGGATGGTGGTGCCATAAAATAGTATAGGCCTATTTAAGTTATCAAGCTCTGGTGTTCCTTTTGTTATTATATGAGCCAATGTACCTATTAGCCACCTGGGATTACATGGACATCCAGGAAGATTTATAACTTTTCTGCTCAGCACTTTACTCACATCTACACATTCAGCAGGGTTAGGGCGGGCAGCAGAAATACCACCATGAGAAGCGCATGTCCCCACAGCTAAAACATATTTTGCTCTACTGCCAGCCATTAAAATCGCATCTAAAGCGGTTATATCTTGTCCGTTATGCCTTGCTATGATGTTATATCTTCCTTTATTTTTTAAAGCTACAGCACCATCCACCATTAAAATAAATTCTGTGTCTAAAGTTTTCATAAACTCATTAAAAGCGTCTTGCCCCTCCTTTGCCATGATGCTGTTATTATAGGTTAGGTTTACCATTCTATTTAGCATATAGATTATATCTGGATCTTTTGCATCTAAAAGTGAAATAATATTTCCTGAGCAGCCGGTAGCTTCAATCCAAAGGGCGTTTATCTTTTTCTTTTTAGAAGATTTAATGCTTTCTAGTGCCTCATCTACCATAGTCATAGCCATATGATTATTTTTTTGTATTAATGGGCAGGAAATTATATTTTCCAAAGGCTACACTCCAATCTTATTAATAAATAATTTTAAGAATGTTAGATTATTAGACTTTAATAAATTTACTAAAGCCATACATATATATGTATTATTTTATTGTAAAGAATAGAACTAAAAATCTTATTAATAGTATTGGTAAGAAATATTTCTGTAGGTTAAGAATTTTATTAATAGAAAAAAATACATTTATAGCCATGTAATATTATGGTACAATGCTATTATATTGAATTTTTTACAATGATATTTAGTAGATATGATATTTAGCAACACTATTTTTTAAGATGGTAACATAGGATATAGTCATTTAGAAATAGTATTAATTAAGGAGAGATATTATGATTCCTATGAGCGTATTTAACATTTCTGAAGAATATTACATTTATGAGGCTGATGCCGAGGATTGGGCTAGGCATCATGCAATTTATAGGTTAAGCAGCTTTAATGAATGGATGCCTTTAAGCCTTCAAGGGGAAATTCAGCGTTATAATAAAAGTAATTTTTCTTATTGGATAGTAAAAGATAATAAAAGAATTGGCGGAGCACTTATAAAATCAAATACCATTAAATGCATATTTACTATACCGCCCTTTGATAACTATGAAGAGTTAATTAAGGCATTGGTGGATTATGTTAAGTCCAGGAGTGATGGTGGACAAGAGATTATAGTTCCAGATGCTAATTTATCCATGAGAGAGGCTTATGAACATAGTGGATTTAAGCTCAGTAGAATAGAGAAGTTAATGGTGTGCGCCACCAATAAATATCCTGTGTATTGGGATGAAAAATATAAAGTCGTTATTCCAGAAAAACAGCATTTTGAAGATATGGCTAAGCTTTATTATGAAACTTATAGTAGAAGTAAGGTAGAATATATTGCCTCTCAAACCTATGATTTTCAATTGAATAGCGTAGACATTTACTTTAAACATAAAGAGGATTTAAAGGTTCCTGATTATTGGTCTGCATTAGTTTATGATAAATCCAGTAATAAGTTAATAGCAGCATGTACTGTGGGCTTAGTGAATGAATTGCCCTATATCCTAGATATGGTGGTAGATTATGGTTATCAAAGAAAAGGAATAGCATCTAATTTGATTAAAAGAGTACTAAATTTAACTCATAACAATTACCCAGCATTAAGATTAAATGTTACTGTAGGAAATGATGCTGAAGAATTTTATAAAAAGTTAGGATTTACTTCCCTGGCGGAAAAGGGACTCATGATTAAAGTACCATAGGGTTAAGAGACCTTATGGTACTTTTCTAATTATCTTGATATTCTTATTTTTTATGCATACTCATAAATGGCAGTAATTTTAGCAGTTATAGTGATTTGACCTGGAAGCACTGGAGTTTCAGCGGAGGCTTTTATCATTGAATATTCATTTATGGGTACTACAGGACTTTCTTCAGTGACTTTTATAGGAGTTTTAATCAATTGAACCATTAATGTATTTGCTATAGTAAGAGCTTTGTTTTCTGCATTTTTAACAGCTAACCTTAAAGCTTCATTGTAAAAAGCAGAAGGATTCTCCACAGTAAAGGTTATGTTATCTATTCTGTTAGCTCCACTTTTTACAGTGCTGTCTATTATTGCCCCTATGTCATTCAGACTTTTAACTTTAACAGTAAGCATATTTGTTACCCTATAACCTCTAAAAATTTGAGTTCCATCCTTATAGTCATATCTTGGCTCAATATTATAGAAGGATGTCTGTATATTCTCTCTAGGGATATTAAAAGACAATAATGAGTTTACTACTTTGGTGGTAGTGGCTGCATTTTCTTGCTGTACCTCCTGGAGATTTGAGCCTTCGGTTACAACTCCAATATTTATAATAGCTGTATCTGGTATTACTGGAACAGTTCCACTTCCTACAACTGTTATCTTTCCTTCCTCCTCCTTAACCTTCATAGCTCCATAATTGCAAAAGGGGTAATTCATCATAATAATTATCCTTTCATATATTGATATGTAAATTCCTGTCTCTACCCCTGGGGTGCACCCATTTTATGGGAGCACCCCAGGGGTAGAGACAAAAAATGGATATTTGTTATTATAAGATATCAAGCTCTATCAGAGTCTCCATATATTATATGAGTTAATTCCTTTTATGCTATAAATGCATTAAAATAAATCAAGTTATTTAGTTTATTTTAATAAGCCTTGTAGGAATTTACTTCCTAGTACAAAATGTATTAAATAACAATTATAAAATGATTAAGTAAGCATAAAAATCATGACGCATAAATCAAATTTAAAACGGTGCAATTAAAAGGAGTTAAAATATATTTATATTTGCTAAGGGGGAAGAGGAATATGAATGTGGAAATAAGAGGTGTGGAGTTACAGGATGCAGAAGAGATATATAACATAAGGCAAAT
This sequence comes from Clostridium amylolyticum, assembly GCF_900142075.1. Classification (GTDB taxonomy): domain Bacteria; phylum Bacillota; class Clostridia; order Clostridiales; family Clostridiaceae; genus Clostridium_AA; species Clostridium_AA amylolyticum. Next base: position 99,260 of record NZ_FQZO01000007.1, on the reverse strand, counting down.
GAAAGGGGTTATGGAAAATATACTTTCTTATCCAGAAGAGCCTAAATAGAACTTTATGTATTTTATGAAAACGCAAGAGCGCGGAATCTTTATAAAAAGTTTGGATTTCAAGAAGAGGGTATTTTAAAATGTTCAGCTTTAAGAAATGGACAATATAGTGATGAAATACTTATGGCTAAGGTCAATTAATAATCTTATGAAGCAGATAAAGAGGTCATGAAGAAGTAAAATATTAATTACTAGAGATAATTAATAATGAGAAGAGGGGATATAAGTGAATAATAAGGATATATTAAAAAATTCTAATAATGGTAGTGATGAATCAAAGGAGATATTCTTAAATAATATGGAAGAATATGAGGATCCAGATTTATATGATAGTGAAAATGAAATGTATAAAGATGACTTGGGGCTAATATTAGAATGGGCTGAAAAAACTAAAGGTAAAATTATAGAATTGGCCTGTGGTACAGGAAGGATAGCGCTGGAGCTGGCTGAAAGAGGAATGGAAGTAGTTGGCGTTGACTTAAATAAGCAAATGCTCAAAAAAGCTGAAGAGAAAGCTAAGGGAAGAAATCTTTATGTTCAATGGATACTTCAGGATTGTACAGAATTAAATTTAAATATAAAGAGTACATTCATATATATGGTAGGAAATTCTTTTCAGCATTTTCTTACAAATGAATCTCAGGATAAACTATTTGAGTCCGTAAGTAATTATTTAGATATAAATGGAATTTTCATATTTGATACTAGATTCCCTTCTTTAGAAGAGTTGCTTCAGCCTGAGAAGGAAGAGTACTGGAAGTCATATATAGATGAAAAAAATAGAAAAGTTGATCTCTATACTTTAAGTAGTTATGATGCACTAAATCAGATTCAGCATTATAAAACTATAAGAATATATAATGAAGATACGTTTAAAGAAAAAAGCCAAGAAACTAATATTTCATTGAGATATGTATACCCCCAGGAAATGAGAAGGGTTTTACAGCAGTATGGTTTTGAGATACTGAATATATATGGATACTGGGATAAGCGTGAACTTACTCCCAAGAGTAGTAGTATGATAGTGGTGTGCAAGAAAGTGTAAATGAAAGCATTATGTTTTAATAATTAGAAATCCATAAGATGTGTAAAAGGTACTTTACAGGGTAGGACTATAAAAAGTCTACATTAAGGTACATTTTATTTATACATCTTATGGATTTTTGCTTTTTAGATAAAATTTAGCATAGAGGTAAATATTTCTATGATATACCTTGACAGGCGAGGTATATAAGAATAATATATACATATAGAGATGAATTATATATTATACATTAAGAATATAATAGAAAAGGAGGAGGTTTAGTGCCTATTACTTCAGATATACTTCGGGGTCATACTGAAACAATTATACTCTCTCACCTTATTAAAAAAGATAGTTATGGCTATGAAATTAACAAATCCATTCAAGAGAAAACAGATAATCAATATGAGCTTAAAGAAGCTACATTATATACTGCTTTTAGAAGATTAGAGCAAGCAGGTTTAATAACCTCATATTGGGGGGATGAAACTACAGGGGCACGAAGGCGATATTATGCTATAACGGATTTAGGTCGTTCTGCTTATTTACAAAATAAAGCGGATTGGGAAAATGCTAAGAATTTAATAGATAAATTAATATAATGGAGGAATATGAATGATAGATAAATTAAGATTATATGTGGAAAAGCTTTTTGAAGGAGCTCCTAAAACAAGAAAGGCATATGAACTTAAGGAGGAACTTTTAGCAAACCTTATAGATAAATATAATGATCTTATTGCCTCTGGACAAAATGAAAGTGAAGCATATACCGTTGCTATTGCAAGCATAGGTGATGTGGATGAGCTAATAGCTGGGTTAAAAGAAAGCAATGTTTTTGATGCAAACTATATGCAAAAAGAGAGAAAAAAATCTGCCCTTTTAGTTTCTGTAGCAGTTATGATGTATATATTAAGCCCAATAGCATTAATAGTGTCAGAAGAATCAGGTGAAGAATCAGTTTTATCTCTATTAGTAATGTTTGTTATGGTGGCTATAGCTACAGGACTCTTAATATACAACGGGATGACAAGACCCAGGTATAATAAGCAGGATGATACTATAGTGGAAGAATTTAAAGAATGGAAATCAGAAAATACCAGACAGAATCAAATGAAAAAATCTGTAATCTCTGCCTTTTGGTCTATAGTAGTTGCCATATATTTTATAGTTAGTTTCGGATTTGGTATTTGGGCTTATTCATGGATAATCTTTATAATAGGTGCAGCTATTAAACAGGTTATTGTAGCTTATTTTGATATAAAGGGGTCAGATAAATGAATAAAAAGTTATCTGTTTTAAAATTAATTATCTGGTCTGTGGTAGCCATTTATCTTACAGGATTATTAATATATTGGACTACATCAGGCAATGGGAGAATAAGCATGTGGAGCGTAATAAAGCAGGATAGTGCTGATATGACAGTGGTAAGTGAGCATAATGTACCTTTAGAAGGGATTAAAAACATTAATTTACAATTTAGAAGTGAAAATATCATCATTAAAGAAACAGATGAAAAAGATATAAAAATAGTTCAACTGGCCTTAGATAAATTAGATAAAGACGAACTGATAACGGTAAACAACACCAGTGGAAACTTAGAAGTAAAGCATGGGAAGTTAAGGCCAAGAATCATCTTCTTTGGATTTGGTTTTACACCACAAAATATAGAAGTGTATATTCCTAAAAACTATAATAATGACTTATTTATAACTTCTAGCTCTGGCAGCAATAAAATTTATAACCAAACCCTAAGAAATTTAACTATAAAGCAAACCTCAGGCAGTACTAAAATGGAAGAGGTTAAAGCGCAGAACATTAAAGTGGACCTTACCAGCGGCAGTTTTAAAGGGGACAATATCATAGGAGAAACCCTTGATTCTAAGCAAACTTCAGGGAGCATCAAATTAAATGGTGAATTTAATAATATTAACCTTCGCACCACCAGCGGCTCCTCAACCTTAGAATGTAATAAGATGCCAGAAAAAATAAATGCAGAAATGACTTCAGGAAGCAGCAAAATATATATTCCAGAGAATGATGGCTTTAAATTACAGTATAATAAGACCTCTGGAAGTATTAGGAGTGATTTTGACCTTACCGGTTTTGATTCACAAAATAGAAGCGGAAATGTAAGTTACAAGAATGGAAGCAGTGAATTTTATATTAAGATTACTTCAGGTTCAGCAAAAATATATAAGAAGTAATTGGTTGGAAATTAATGTAACCGCCCCTGGGGTGATTCCTTTTTATGGAATCACCCCAGGGGTGATTACATATTTTTACATATTCTTATTTATCATGATATAGGATTTAATGTACGCTTTAAGAATTCTCGAGTACGTTCTTGGGTTGGATTGTTGAAGATTTGCTGAGGGGTTCCTTCCTCGGCAATAACCCCTTTGTCCATAAATACCACACGGTGAGATACTTCCTTTGCAAAGGACATTTCATGAGTCACCACTAGCATGGTAAGCCCTGATTTAGCTAGGTCTTGCATAACTTTAAGAACTTCTCCAACCATTTCTGGGTCCAGGGCTGAGGTGGGCTCATCAAAGAGCATCACATCTGGTTCCATGGAAAGTGCTCTGGCAATGGCCACACGTTGTTTTTGACCGCCGGATAGCTGCTTAGGTTTTGCATTAATATATTGTTCCATTCCCACGATTTTTAGGTATTTCATAGCAACTTTTTCAGCTTCTGCTTTGGACCTTTTTAAAACTTTCATTTGTCCCACAACACAATTACTTAAAACATCGTGATTATTAAATAGATTAAATTGCTGAAAAACCATTCCTAATTTTGTGCGGTATGAGTATATATCATGTTTGTCATCTAAAATATTTTCCCCATTATAAATAATTTCGCCACCACTGGGTTTTTCTAAAAGGTTAATGCAACGAAGAAGGGTGGATTTTCCAGATCCGGAGGAACCGATTATGGAAACTACTTCTCCTTTGTTTACTGAAAAATCAATGTCTTTTAGCACTTCATGAGTTCCAAAGGCTTTGCTTAAGTGTTGAACCTCAATTACTTTTTCCATTTCTTATCCCTCCTCATTTAATATACTTTTTCTTTGCGCAGGATATCCTCAGGTGTTGCTACCTGCATTTGGTTAGCATACATTATATAATCTTTAGGACCATCTAATCTCTTTTCGATATAACGTAAAACTCTTGTTACTGTAAAAGTCATTACGAAATATAGCACACAGGCAACAAAGAAGGATTCGAAATATCTGAAGTTATTTCCTGCTACAGACTTTGTCTGGAAGTATAATTCTGTTACAGAAATTACGTTAAGTACTGATGTATCCTTTATGTTTATAACAAATTCATTACCTGTAGCTGGCAATATGTTGCGAATGGCTTGTGGTAATATAACATTTAGCATAGTTTGAAAATGATTCATTCCTATAGCCTCAGCAGCTTCAAATTGCCCCTTATCTATGGATACTATACCTCCACGAACAATTTCTGACATATAAGCTCCAGTATTTATTGAAACTATAAATATGGCGGCAAATAATTTATTCATATCTATACCAAAAGCTAAGGCAGAGCCATAATAAATTACCATGGCCTGTACAATCATTGGTGTTCCACGTAATATCTCTATATAAACAAGAAGTATAGCATTTACAATTTTAAGAAGTATTCTCTTAAATCCTCTTTCTGGCATAGGAATGGTTCTTATAACACCCACTACTAGACCAATTAAAAAGCCTATAATAGTACCTAGAATAGAAATTAATAGTGTCATACCTGCCCCACGAAGGAACATTTGCCAGTTGCTTGAAACGATTTTTACTATCCACTGAAAGTTCATGATTTTCCTCCTTTAATGAAACCCGATGTATAAAGACAGGTTGGGTTTTTCAAAACTACTGTGCTGCAGGTTGATTCTTAATAGCGTTATCCATAATAGTGCTACGTTGTTCTTCTGATATACCTGATAAAATTTTATTGATTTTTTCTGTTAAATTGCTACCTTTTGCTACACCCACAGCTATGGAGGTATCTTCCTCAGAGGTAGTAAATCCATCTTTTAGTTCTATCATTTTAAAGTTGCTGTTAGCTTCTTGAGAGCTAATTCCTTCAGGACGCTCTGATACATAAGCATCAATTACACCAGATTCTAGTGCCACTCTCATGGCAGGGAAATTATCCATGGCTGTTTGCTTATTTACTACTGGAATTTGATCTATTACGGAATAGTGGAAGGTATTTAATTGTGCAGTTACTTTTGCTCCATTAAAATCTTGAAGAGAAGCAGCTCCATCATATTTTCCACCTTTTTTAACCACCATTACTAAATTTGATTTGTAGTAGTTATCTGAAAAGTCTATTGTCTTTTTACGTTCAGATGTAGGTGACATACCTGCGATAATAGCATCTATTTTACCTGATGTTACCGCTGGTACAAGACCATCCCATTCAGTTTTCACAATAACAAGTTTTTTACCTAAACCTTCAGCTATTTTTTTTGCAATTTCTATATCATAACCACCGGCATATTCTGAACTACCCTCTATTTTAACAGCACCATTGGAACTATCCTTTTGAGTCCAGTTAAAGGGTGCATATCCAGCTTCTAATCCTACTTTAAAGGTATCTTCCTTTGAAGTCTTTGCATTATCACCTTTTCCACATGCTGAAAATAACATTGCACTTGATAAAACCATTGATAATAGTATTGCTACTTTTTTTCTCATAATTAATTTTCCTCCTTTAGTCTTAAGTTAATATGATATTTTATACAATTGTACAATTTGCTATTCACTATAAGGGATTTTTTCATTTTTAGGTTTTTTGGCAAATAAAAAAAACCTAAGGCAAGCCAAGGTTTTAAAATAGTAATTAAACCAATACCTCTTCTTCCCCAAATGAGATAGCACAACTCAATAAACCGGGACGTTTATTGAGACAGTCCTGCAGCTCTTAACTGCAGACCCAGCAAATAATACTGAGAATATTATAAGCTTCGGCGACATTTCCTTCTCCCTAGTATCACAGTTTCTCAAACTCCTCTAAGGACTGTTAAATATCGCGCCTCTACCTCACTAGTAAAAGTGAGGTCTTATTAAATTGTTAAATCTAATCTACAACAAGAAAATATATTTGTCAAGCTTGTTTCAAAAAAAGTTGCTAATGTGGACATGGATTATGTTAATATAATAGATGAATATACTAGAATTATCAGCGATGTAAAGCATTAAAAAAAATTATTAAATATTTATACGGAGGCATCAATGTTATTTAAAGTATTAAGCATGGTAGCAGATAAATTAAACAAAGAAAATATTACCTGGGGAATAGGAGCTTCTGTAATGCTCCATCATTATGGACTAGTATCTATGCCTAATGATATTGATATATTGGTAGAGATAAAAGATATTGAGAAAGTAGATAGTATCTTAAAGGAAATGGGGGAAAAGAAACCCTTAAATCCCATTAAAACATACTCCACAAAATATTTTTACGAATACGAGCTTCAAGGTGTGGACATAGATGTTATGGCAGGATTAACAATAAATCATGAGGAAGGAAGGTATGAATATGCTTTTCATAAAGATTCCCTAGTTTTTGCAAAGGGAAATGACATTGGTAATGATCCTAGTGGAGAATTTAACCTAGACTATATTACACTTCCTTTTACCACCTTGGAAGATTGGTATGTTATATACCAGCTGATTCCTGGCAGAGAAAATAAAGTGCAACTTATAGAAGATTACCTAAAAGCAAAAGGAACGTGTAGGGTGGACATCTTAAAAAGAACTTTAAACCAGCCGCTGCCTTATAAGGTGGAAAAAAGAATAAAAGCTTTTATGATGTTATAATTTTTGTGAATGAAATGTAAATAAATGTAACTACCCCAGAGGCGCTCCCATTTTATGGGGGCACCCCTGGGGTGGTTACATATTATGTAAAATGCATTGAAAGAAGGAAATCTCATTTAAAATTGAAAAGTGAGATTTTTTTATTTTTTTGTATACATTTTACCAATTCGTTTGTCTTATTAGTAGAATGAGTTTTAATAGGCTAGCATAAAAGATGTTTCCATAGAGTACTAGAGGTGTTTTAGGTTTTCTTGATATTAATAATGCTATTAAAAAAAGGATATCTTAGGTAAAAGGTTTGACATTAGCTTTTATATGTGAGGTTAAAATGGACAATGAAATTTTACTAAAATTGTATAAGAGTCAGGGAAAAATTATTTTTGGCTATTTAATTAAATGCGGATGCAGCAAGGAAGAAGCAGAGGATATAGTTCAAGATAGTTTTGTGAAAGCAATTGAATATATGGATGGAATTTCATCAGAAAAACTGAGTTCTTGGCTTTTTACTGTAGCTCTTAACAACTTTAGAAACAGTAAAAAGAGAGAGAATAGGATAAGACAAGTAAATATTGATGAAAATCATTTTTTAGAAAATCTATCTAATGATGTAGATATCTTAGAATTTATGCTATCAAAAGAAAACTCTAAAGAAATAAGATCATGTTTAGAAAGCCTAAAAGATGAATATAGAACGCTCTTAATATTTAAATATGATATGGAGCTTAGCTATAAGGAGATATCAAGACTTATTGGTATATCAGAAGATACTATTAAAACCTATTTATACAGAGCAAGAAATGAATTTAAAAGGAATTGGAGGGATATTTATGAATAATTTGGATGATATGTTCAATGACAGTAAATTAGAGAAAGCTCTTAAAAAAGCTAAAAGAAAATCTAGTATTAAAATTATATTAATATCTATGCTTGTGGCTGTATTTGTGGTGGTAACAGGCATTACAGCTAATAATAAAATTACTAACAAAATGGCATTTAAAAAATCTAATGAAATAAATAATTTGGTAGAATTATCTATACCCAATGGATATGTTAGCAGAATGTTTTTAAACATAGGATTCATGGGAGGGGATGGAACCTACAGAATATCTAAAAGAATTGGTAATAAATCAGTAATATTAGAAGATAAGGTTATGGTTTTTGGAAAGTTCCCTAGGAACATCTTTACAGTGTACGCAAATGGTTTTAGAAATTTAGGTAAATGGCCAAATGATAATTGGGAGTATGGTTATAGAAAAATGATGTTTTTTCATCCTGAGATTCAATATAAAGAATACAGAAATGATTGGGAGCTATTTGATAAGCTTCCAGATGATAAAATAATAGAGGTAGGGGTCTCATTAGATAAAGCTTATAAGCCACTGGAAGTATTTGATATGCTTCCTAAAGTTAATGAAGCTTGGTATTGGATAGATGCTTTCAAAGAAGATGAGATTAGTGAGTATAAAAAAATGGTTAAGGATTATGACTCTAGTGCATGCTTTATTAGAGAAGACGAAATATTAACAATAAGGGTAAACTATTCTTCCTACGACTTTAAGTTTAATTATAAAGAACTTATGCACAATATGAAGGATAGTGGAATTAAAAGATATGAGGATATTTATAATATACAAAAAGCCAAAAACTATGAAGACCCAGGGGATGTACCGGTGCTTGGCTTTATAGTTCAAGGAAATAAGGAACAGCTGAAAGCACTTAAGGACAACCCACACATTAAAGCAATAAGCGTAGGTGTATTTACGGATAAATATTAAGGTTTTGATAAAATGTAAATAAGTGTAACCACACATTTTTTTGACTATTTTAGGTTTTTTTACGTATAATTATATGGTATAGAGAAAAAAATTTTATACTAATTGTTTTTTATACTAATTATTTTTAATTAAGTCAAAATGGGAAATTTAGATAGTTATTTACTATTAAAATACAGCTTATAACTTTAAAAAGATATTAACTTTAATTAAAAGGCAGGGATGATACATGAAAAAAATTATATTACCGATAACTTTATTTATAGCATTAACTTTAGCGGGGTGCGCAACTAAACCTAAAGAATTGCAGGGGAATAACGATATAGCGTCATCACAATCTCAGCAGGATAAAAATAATAATGATAATAATAAAAAATCAGATAATAAAGCTGAAGAAAAGGTTATAGAAAATATTTATATATCAAAGGAAAATAACAGCTCATTAGATAGAAAAGCTATGGCTAATTATATATCAAAGTATGATAAGTCCTGTAAGGATGATTTTGTTGGTAAAAGCGAAGAATTTATCATGGCTAAGCTAGGTATACCAACTTATGAACTTTCTTATACAAGGAAAGGGTCAGAAAGGGATTTTAACAATAAAAGATATATATATATATTAAAGGGAGAAGAGTCTTCAGCGCTATATTTAGTGGTAAAGGATAAAAAGGTTATAGATTATAGAATTGATGAATTTGTTGGCATGAATGAGGATAAGATAATTTCCATATTCCAATGATAATTTTATAATATGATATATGCCTTTTATGAAAAGCATATAAAAGTAAATCCACTATTTAGATTATTGATTTAGTAATCTAAATAGTGGATTTACTTTTTCACCAAATTTCTTATGGAGCAGGTAAAGGGAATCGAACCCTCACGTTCGCCTTGGGAAGGCGACATTCTGCCATTGAATCATACCTGCATGTGGGATTTATTTACATACTATATTGTAGCACTACTTTGTAAAATAAACAAGGGGGAGGCAAATTTTTTAGTGATGTTAATTTTAACTCCTGGGTTAGTACTTGGGGGTAGTACTGGATTTTTATACACTTAAAAACTTTTAGGGGGAATCTGCCTCCATATCCCTTATACTAATTATCCTCTTATAGGATTTAAATCTTTTTTCTTTTCCGGTTCAATAGCATGTTTTAGCCAATCTTTTCCTTCTACTAGTCTGGCCACCATCATAGAACAAACTGTATTTCCGGTAGAGTTTAATAAGGTGGCAGGAGCATCTATGATAGTACTTATTACAGCTATAATAGGGAGTACTTCTGGTGGGAAACCGTAAACGCTGAGTATAAGCATTTCACCTATCATGCCGCCGTTAGGTATAGCTCCCATTACTGCACCTACTAAGAAGGATACTACTAATATTCCTAGAAGTGCTTTTGGATCAGCCATATTTCTACCAAACAATCCAAAGATGAAAGTTATCTTCATAACTCCTCCAAATACGGAACCATCTTTATGAGTATTGGCACCTAGAGGAATTACTGTTTCAGCTATATCATCAGGTACACCCATCCTCTTACTATATTCAAGATTTACTGGTATACAAGCAGCGCTGGAGCAAGTGGCTAGAGCCGTTACTGAAGGCGCCACTGAGTTTCTCCAGAAATTTTTTATACCTTGCTTTCCACCAGCTATAAAAGCGTATAGTGTAAAGAAACCAAAGTAGTATATTACAGTTAGAACTAGGTATAATACAAATACTTTAGCATAGCCTTGAAGGATTTGTGTGCCAAGCTGTCCTATCACTGAGGCAAAATAGCAGCCTAAGCCTATAGGGGCATAATACATTATTATTTCTACTATTTTCATCATTACTGAAGAGGCTGAGGATAGGAACTTGGCTACAGGTTTTCCTTTTTCACCTACTAAGGCTGTGGAAACTCCCAATAATATTGAAAATACTATGAGCTGAAGCATATTACTTTTTGAAAATAACATGGAGAAGTCTGAAACTGTGAAAGTTTTTACTAGTTGTCCAAGTAACGTTACATTCTCAGCTTTTGTTGTAGCTTCTGCAGTTTTAGCCATAAGGGTACTAAAAGCTGAAGCATTTAATCCTTTAGTGGGGTTTGCTATTACAGCTCCTAGAAGTCCTATAACAGCAGCTGTGAGGGCTGTAAGTGTAAAAACAAGGAAAGTATTTCCCATGATTTTACCCAATCTTTTCATACCGCTCATATTAGCTATGGCAGAGCTAACACTGAAAAATACTAAAGGCACTATTATCATAAACATAAGATTTATAAACAAAGTACCTAGAGGCTCCACCACCACTGCTTTAGGACCAAGAATCATTCCTAAAATGCCACCCGTTAAAATGGAGGCTAGTAATATTAATGAAGATTTATAAGAATTCCAAAAAGCTTTCATATTTTCACTCCTTTCATAGAATGGATAGTGTAAAGTTTATTTACACTATTTTTTATTTATATAAGCTTCACGATTTTTGAAATCATTAATAAGTCAATTTCTATTGTTTTTGTAAAAATTCTTTTGCCACTTCTACGTCGTCAAAGTGTATTGTCTTATCTTTAAATATCTGATAGGTTTCATGTCCTTTTCCTGCAATTACTATGATGTCTCCTGGTTGTGCTTTACTTAGTGCAGAATAGATACCATGTTTTCTGTCTACTTCCATTTCATAAGAGCAATTAGTTTTCTTAATACCTTCTTCCACATCTTTAAGTATGCTTTCAGGGTCTTCTGTCCTTGGGTTATCAGAGGTGATGATGCAGTAATCTGATAGTTTTCCTGCAATTTCGCCCATAACAGGTCTCTTTGTCCTATCTCTATCTCCACCGCAGCCAAATACTGATATTACTTTTTTATCAGTTAAGGCCCTTACGGAGCTTAGTATATTTTCTAATCCATCAGGAGTATGGGCATAATCTACTACTACCATATATCCCTTGGAGTTTGGTACAGTTTCAAATCTTCCTCTTACGGTATGGATAAAAGAGATACCTTTAGCTATATCCTCTAAGGATAATCCTAGTGAGTGGCAAGAACCTATGGCTGCCAAAGCATTATATACACTGAATTTTCCAGGTATCTTAAGATCTATAGCTTTCTTTTCACCATGATAGTTTAGTGTAAATTTAACTCCTTCTAAGGAATAAACTATATCTTCTGCCTTATAATCAGCCTCTTTATCAATTCCGTAAGTAAGCACTTCACAGGTGGCTGCCTTTATAAAATCTTGTGCATAAGGATCGTCAACATTTATAATTCCTTTTTTACACATTTTGAAAAGTTTTATTTTTGCATCCCTATAATTTTCCATGGTGCCGTGTTCATCTAAATGGTCTTGGGTGAGGTTTGTAAACACTCCGATATTGAAATCACATTCATCCACCCTATGATGATCAAGTCCAATGGAAGTTACTTCCATAACCACATCTGTTACACCGTTTTTAACCATCTCGTTAAAGGATGACTGAAGGTCTAAAGAGTCTGGTGTAGTAGGATTTTTCTTCTCCACATTTAAAGATTGATTGCCGATTTTATTTTCAATGGTACCTATAACACCCACATTTTTCCCTAGACTTTCTAGTATTTCTGAAATAAAGTATGAGGTAGAGGTTTTACCGTTAGTGCCTGTAATTCCCACTAAATTGAATTTCCTTGAAGGATGATTATAAAATTCACTGGCAATTACAGCCATGGAAGCTTGAGAGTCTTCTACTTTTATTACAGCTATACCTTCTGGAATATTTTCTACTTCATGCTGGATAACAAGAGCTATGGCACCTTTTTCTACAGCTGTAAGAGCATAATCATGTCTATCTACATTTTTACCCTTAACGCAGATAAATAAAGAGTCTTCACCTACATTTCTTGAGTCCCAGCTAATATTTTTAATTTCAGTTTCATCAGATCCTTGAATTAGTTCATAGTTAATGTTGTTTAAAAGTTGTTTAAGTTTCATATTCGATCCCTCCTAATAACAGTATATCCACAATATTTACTATATATATTGTTAATAATGCTTTAAACATTGTAAAAAGTGCTATAATATTAATGAGAATTCAGAAATTACAGTAAAGTAGGTGAGAACGTGGAGAGTAATAAACGAGGATATCTAAAAAGTGATTTTGAGATGTTTCATATAAAGGATCAAAAAAGTATGGAGTTTGATTATCATCATCATGATTTCCATAAGATAGTGGTGTTTATTTCTGGTAAGGTAACTTATCATATTGAAGGAAAGGCCTATAAGCTTGAACCTTGGGATATACTCCTCATAGGGAATACGGAAATTCATAAGCCTGTTATAGATGCCAGTGAGGTATATGAAAGGATGGTGCTTTGGGTTTATCCAGATTTTCTTGAAAAGAGCAGCTCCAAAGAAAGCGATCTCTTATCATGCTTTTCCAAAGCGTCTCAAGAAGAATATCACCTATTGAGATTAAATAAAGAAAAGATATTAGCTGTGCGGGGACTATTAAACAATCTAGAACTAGCGAGAAAAGGTAAAGACTTTGGCCATGATATTCTTAAAAATGCACTATTTATACAGTTTATAATAATGCTCAACAGGCTTTTTTTAGAAAGTAAGAACTCAAAAGAAGAAAAGGGTATAGAGTATGATAAAAATATCAGTTCCATCATTAACTATATAAATGCAAATTTAGCAGGGGATCTTTCTATAGAGGACATATCCTCTAAATTTTTTATGAGTAGGTATTACCTGATGCATAAGTTTAAACAAGAAACTGGAAGCTCCATCTATAGCTATATAATTCAAAAACGACTAATACTAGCTAAAGCCCTTATCCGCCAAGGGTACCCCATGACTCAGGTGGCTACCAACACGGGTTTCGGAGATTACTCTAGTTTTGTCCGTGCCTTCAAAAAGAACTTCTCCATGTCCCCCAGAGAATACTATCATAACCTCCAAAACACCGAAAATGGAAATATTGAAGATATGGATATTTAATAATATGTGGCAATAAATGTCACCACCCCTGGGTTGCTTCCTTTTTCCTGGAAGCACCCCAGGGGTGGTGACATTTTATGGAATCATATTATGTTCTATACAGCTGCTTTATTAAATATATTAAGCTTGGACAAAATGACTGAGTAAATAATATATCCAAAAACTCCACCTAAAACATTCATGATGATATCATCTATATCAACAGCACGAGGAATAATTAGTCCAGCATATGACAAAATAGCTTGGGTAAGTTCTATAGATAAAGAAGATAAAAAGCACATCAATAAAGTACTCTTAAAACTTTTAAGTTTTTGTCAGAAAAGAGGTAGTCCCACACCCAGAGGAAGAAATAACAGAAAATTTCCTCCTAAATTTCTAAGGAGCATGTCCTTAAATAAGTCAAAATACCGCCAATGTCCTCTAGAGTACATACTATTAAAATCATCAAAAGCAGGTTTAAAAAGAATTATATTTATGCCAGGAGCCATCCTAGACTCTCTAGGTGCAGGGTTAATAGGGAATATAGTTATGCTAACTATCATCATTAAGTATGCAAAAAATAAAAACAATAAAACTTCTCTTTTATAATGGATTCTGTTATAAATATAACTTTTTCTTCTAATTCTGAATAAATAAAGGCCTCTAAATATTAACCATAAGGGTATAGAGATAATGAATACTTCTATAAATGAATTAATTAAATATCTAGGCATAGTTTTTTCGCCTCCTTTATTTACATTATAAGTTATAAATTTGGGTATATAAATATTCAGATTCATCTTTATTAAGATATACAATAGAGATTGTTTTACTAAATAACTCTATTAAAATTCATAACCTGGTGATTTTAACGTAATAATATAAATAAAGCTAAAGAATTATAATAAGAATCTATAAAAGTATTAAAACTACAAAAAATAGTTATAATGGAAGGGGAGTGAAAAATGAGGAAAATATCGCTATTAATCATAGTTATAGTCACATTCATTTCTTTAAATGTAGATTTTACTCAAGCTAATAATTTAAAAGAGGATTTAGCAGAAAATACTACTTTTGATAATATGAGAGATGATTTACAACTACAAAAGGCAAAGGCACAAATTCATCTATTAAAACAGGTATTGGAGGAGTTTGGGGCACAAACACCAGAAGAAGCTGCAGAGTTTTGGGCAAAGGGAGAGGAAGAGAGAAATGGCATTTTTCAGTATGTGGTGGCCTGTGATGAATTGAAAAATAAAATTCAGCAAGAGTTAGGTGGTATGGAGGATAATCTTTGGGTAATTGGTACCTCCAGCCCCTGGGTTAAGAGCTATAAAATAATGCCTAAGAAGGAAATAGATAAAAATACCTATGAGATAAAAATCATATATTATTGGACCACCTCCACAGGAGAAATTACCCCCAGTGAAGTAAAATTAACAGTTACGAAACAAAAAGATTTTTGGTGTGTTAAAGATGTAAAACCATAATATTTATTATAAATTATGAAAAATGATGGTATTATAATAGGGAATATAATAATGATTATATTCCTTAGCTTCAGATAGAGGCGTATTCCTTTTAAGCAAACTCCACCTGAAGCTAAGAATCACTTGATGAATAAACATACATAATGAAATACAAGTATTATTTAATATAGTGAAGGGGATAAAATGGATAAGAATATAAGATTATCAGGAATTTTATATGAAAGCTTGGCCAATGGTCCAGGCATAAGAAGAGTATTTTTTTCTCAAGGGTGTAAGCATAACTGTCCTGAGTGTTTTAATCCAGAAACGCATGATTTTAACGGAGGGTTTTTATGGGATATGGATGAGCTTATTGAAGATGTAAAAAGTAATCCTATGATAAAAGGAGTGACTTTTTCAGGGGGAGACCCTTTAGAACAGGCTGAGAAATTTGCTTACATGGCTAGAAAATTTAAGGAAGCCGGACTTAATATATGGAGCTATACAGGATATACCTTTGAGTATATATTGGATAACCTTGAAGAACATCCTCACTGGAAAGATCTTATAGAAAGCATAGATGTTCTAGTGGATGGAAGGTTTGAGGTGGATAACATGCAAGAAGGTTTAAAATATAGAGGCTCTAATAATCAAAGATTAATTAATGTGCAAAGCAGCCTTAAGGAAAGAAAAGCGGTGGTAATTCAATAAAGCAGCAGGACGATGTATGCATATTAACAATACTGAAGGGGTTACAATTAAATGGACAAGCATTGTGTCAAAACACCCTTAAGTGACAAGTGTTTTTTGTAGCAAAGAAACTTAAATGGACAAGCATTTTTTTGTAAGCATCTTTAAGTGACAAGTATTTTTTATAGCAAAGTACTTTAAATGGACAAGCTATTTTTGTAGAAAAACACCTTTAAGTGACAAGCGCTTTTTTGTAGCAGAACACTTTAAATAGACATCACTTTTTATGACAAAGCACCTTCAAATGGACAAGCACTTTTTACGACAAAACACCTTTTAAACAAGTTTTTATAGTCATGCTATAAAAGGTGAAAAGTACCGCTTCATGATAAAGTACGCTATTCTAGAAAATTAATTATTTCTGTAATAAACACATCTTTATACTCAAAAAAGGGCATATGTCCAGTATTGGTGAAGGTTATAAACTTATTGTTAGGAAGAGTTTTAGAAAATTTCATCCCATCTTTAGGGGGGACCACTTTGTCTTTGCTACCCCATATAACTAAAGTGGGGGCTTTTATATTTTGTATATTATTTTTAAGCCTGCCACTATCGTTAAAGGCGTTAATTTTGTAGATAGTTTCTTTAGGCAAGGAGGAATTTAAGTAATATATGGTATCTAAGTACTGAGGATAGAGAATTTGTTTGTTATAAAGATTTCTACCCATCATTGCAGCGTGAAGGGTAAAGCTGTTACAAGCGATTTTTTGAAGAAAAGCAGGGGCGCAGGTTTTAGGGGTTTCATAATAACCTGTGCTAGCTACTAGTATTAGCTTGTTTACTGCATCAGGATATTTGTAAGCTATATTTAAACACACCTCTCCTCCCATGGAATGTCCCAAAATATTAAATATTTTTATGTTTTTTTGGCTCATAAATTTAACTATTAAGTCTGCAGTAGCTTCTTTGGTATAGCTTAGTTCACCTCTTTTATCTGATAAACCATATCCAGGCATATCTATAGATATTACCTTATATTTTTTTGATAGCTCTTTAAATACAGGGCTAAAAAAATTAAGAGAACTCATATATCCATGTACTAATAATAGAGGCTCACCAGTACCTTCCTCTCGATAATGGACTCTAACCCCTTCTATATACTCATTTTTAAAGTTGGACATCTTATTAGAATATAAACAGTAATTAAGTAAGTGATATATCACTTCAAAAGAAATTAAAAAGATAATTATAGTAATTAAAATAAAAATACTATGCTTAATTTTTATACTCATAAATATGCTCCTTTTCATGGAATAATTTTAGGAAATTTATACATGATATATATTATAAAAGGTAAAGGAGGACTTTAATGAGAAATAAATTTATAAGACTAGCCATTATTGCATCCATTCTTACTTTAGTATTAGCCATAGGCTTAAATATTACTCATGATAGAAAAGCCATGCTTAATGATAAGGAAAGCATTAATAGTATAGAAAGAGACATAATAAAGTATCCATAATTTTATAAAAAATAGAGAGTAAGGTATTGGCTAAAATATTAATTAAACCAATGCTTTACTCTCCATTTTTTGCATATATTACTACATAGGAATATTGAGCTTATATAACATTAATTAAAGATAAAAATATAATAGTTATAGCTATGATTATCCTATAAATAGCAAAGCCTTTTAGGGATTTATGTTTTATGTAGTTTACAAACTGCTCTACCACCACCAAAGCTATAAAAAAGGATACAAAGAAGCCCACTATTATTGCCAAAATCTCTTTAGAATTTAGTGCAAAGCCAGTTTGAAAAAGGGCATAGGTAGATGCTGAGATAATGGTGGGTAATGCTAGAAAAAATGCAAATTCCGCTCCAGTTACCGCTGACAGTCCTACAATCCAGCTTCCAATAATGGTAGATGCAGACCTGGAAAAACCCGGCCAAGCTACCGCTATGACTTGGAATAATCCTATCATAAAGGCTTGTTTATAGGATACATCTTCTATGTGAAGGATCTTGTCATCCCTTCTAAACTTCTTTTCAGCAAATAACATCCATATTCCCCCCACCAGCAATGCTAAAGCCACGGGAAGTGGAGTCATAAGAGAGCTAATTACTTTTTCATGCAGTAATAATCCTGCTATTCCCACAGGGATAAATGCCACTGCGATATTTGTCCATAGTTTAAAGCCGCTTTCTCCAGGAGAAAGATTCTTAAAAGAATTAAATATTTTATCCTTAAAGAGCACCACTATAGCTAATATGGCTCCTACTTGAATAGTTATTTCAAAAATTTTTTCAAAGGATCCCTCAAACCCAATAAATCGTCCGGCTAGAATCATATGTCCAGTAGAGGATATGGGTAAAAATTCAGTAATTCCTTCAACTATGGCTATTACTATAGCTTTTAAAATAAAATATACATCAAAGTCCAAAATAGTCACCTCGAAGAACTATATAAATGATAATGGAAATTAAAATACATTATGTAATTATAACCTTAAAATTATTTTGAAAAGCTACAAATAAGTTAAAATTTTTAATGATTTACTATTTGTTTAAAAATATTTAATGATAAAAATTACATATCATACTGTAAACTACAAGGCTGTGGTATAATTTAGCTATATAATTTTTTAAATAAACACGGAGGTAAAAAGCAGTATGAAACAGCAGAGATTAAACAAGATTCTTCAAGAAATGGAGAGGCAAAACATACCTCAAATGCTTATATCTTCACCAGCTTCAATATTTTATCTAACTGGAAAATGGATTGAACCTGGAGAAAGAATGCTTACTTTATATATAAATACTAATGGAGATAAAAAGCTGCTAATTAATGAACTTTTCCCAGTGAATGCTATAGAAGGGGTAGAACTTATATGGTATAAGGATACTGATGAACCTATAGGCAGATTAATTAACATTGTGGACAAAACTAAAGTACTAGGTGTGGATAAATTTTGGCCAGCACATTTTTTAATAAAGCTTATGGAAAGAAATGCAGCAGCAGGCTTTGTAAATGGCTCTCCTATTATAGACAGGACCAGAATGATAAAAGATGCTGAAGAAATTCAGCTTATGAAAGATTCTTCCAGGATAAATGATAGTGTTATGGAAGAGGTTATAAAAACTTTATCTGAAGAATATAGTGAAAAGAAAATGGTGAATATATTAGCAGAAATATATGAAAACAAAGGAGCAGACGGATTTTCCTTTTCACCTATAGTAGCTTATGGAGCTAATGCGGCGGATCCTCATCATGATTCAGATTCCTCTAAGGTTCAGAAAGGAAACAATGTGATTTTCGATATTGGAGGAGTTAGAAAACATTACTGCTCCGATATGACAAGAACTGTTTTTTATAAGGAAGTTAGCGATGAGCATAAAGCTGTTTATAACCTTGTAAGAGAAGCAAACCTTACAGCCATAGATAAAGTAAAGCCAGGAGTTAGGTTCTGCGATATAGATAAGGCAGCGAGAGATGTTATAGAAAATGCAGGTTATGGTAAATATTTTACCCATAGAACAGGTCACTCTATAGGTATAGAGGTGCATGATTTTGGAGATGTAAGTTCTGTAAATACTGAAGAAGTAGCACCAGGTATGATATTTTCTATAGAACCAGGAATATACCTTTCTGGAGACATAGGAGTTAGAATAGAAGACTTGGTACTGGTTACAGAAACAGGAGTAGAAGTGTTAAATAAATTTACAAAGGACTTAATTATAGTTAAATAAAGAAGCAAAAGTATGTTTTTAATTATTAATAGTCCATGATGGCTAATTTAAATTAATTTTCTAAGTGTAAAAGAGAAAAATTTAACATTGATAAAAAGTTGAATAATCAAGAGGGCACTGATAAATCATAAATTTTTCAGTGCCCTTAAAATTATAATCCTTTATTAAAATTCTGCAGTGTTTGGTGTTCTTGGGAATGGAATTACGTCTCTTATGTTTTGCATTCCTGTGACATACATGATAAGTCTTTCAAAACCTAAACCAAATCCAGCATGTTTTGTACCACCAAATTTTCTAAGTTCTAAATACCACCAGTAATCTTCTTTTTCTAGTCCAAGCTCTTCCATTCTCTTTTCAAGAATATCCAGCCTTTCTTCTCTTTGGCTTCCGCCTATGATTTCTCCTACTCCTGGCACTAGGCAGTCCATGGCTGCTACAGTCTTTCCATCTTCATTCATTCTCATATAGAAAGCTTTAATTTCCTTTGGATAGTCAGTTACAAAAACAGGTTTCTTAAATAGTTCTTCTGTTAGATATCTTTCATGCTCAGTTTGTAGGTCTATACCCCATTCTACAGGGTAATCAAATTGTTTACCTGACTTTTTAAGCATTTCTACAGCTTCAGTATAGGTAACTTTTCCAAATTCTGAGTTTACTACATGATTTAATCTTTCTAAAAGGGTTTTATCTATAAATGAGTTGAAGAACTCTAGCTCTTCAGGACATTCATTTATAACATATTTTATAACATATTTAAGCATATCTTCTGCCAAAGCCATATCATCTTTAAGATCTGCAAAGGCTATTTCAGGCTCTATCATCCAAAACTCTGCTGCATGCCTTGCAGTATTTGAATTTTCAGCTCTAAAGGTAGGCCCAAAGGTATAAACATTTCTAAAAGCTAAAGCATAGCATTCTGCATTTAACTGGCCAGAAACTGTTAGATTTGCAGATTTGCTAAAAAAGTCTTCTGAAAAGTCTATGGTTCCTTCTTTAGTTTTTGGAGGATTTGCTATGTCTAAGGTAGTTACATGGAACATCTCCCCCGCACCTTCAGCATCGCTGGCAGTGATAATAGGAGTATGGGTGTAAACAAAGTCTCTTTCTTGAAAAAACTTATGAATAGCATAAGCTGCTACGGAACGAACTCTAAATACTGCTGAAAAAGCATTGCTTCTTGGTCTTAGGTGAGCTATAGTCCTTAAATATTCAAAAGTGTGTCTCTTTTTTTGAAGAGGATAATCTGCTGATGATAGACCTTCAACTTCTACTGTTTCAGCATGAATTTCAAAAGGTTGTTTAGCTTCTGGAGTTTCTACAATGGTACCTGATACCTTTATGCTGGAGCTTATAGGAAGCTTAGAAATATCCTTAAAGTTATTAAGTTTAGTATCAAATACTACTTGAAGATTTTTAAAGAAGGTTCCATCGTTAAGTTCGATAAAACCAAAAGCATTGGAAGCTCTTAAAGTTCTAACCCATCCGGATACTTGAACTTTTTGTCCATAGAAGGCTTTATCCTCTCTATAGAGTTTTTTAACTGTAACCATAGTCATTATAATCATCCTTTCCTTATATATATTATTTTCTTAAATAAAAAAAGCCATTCATCCAAAAAGGGACGAAGGCATTGCTCGCGGTACCACCCTACTTGTCAAAAATGACCACTTTATCAGCACTAACATGCTGCTTGGTAATAACGGTACCAATGCCGTCTAAGTCTACTTTCCACAAGGATTTCGGTTAGAAACTCAGAGATGTTCTTCAATATAAGCTTCGTGTGAACCTTGCACCATCATTCACTCGCTGAAACTACTTCTTATATCTACTCTTCTCATCATAGTAGTTAACTTTATAATTTAAATTTAATTTTACAATACTTAAATAAAATAATCAACTAGTAACTTATATATAATTAAAATAAATAGATTTAAGCACTAACACACTGGAATTTTCATATATATAATTGATAGTTAATTTATTTAGAGGTGGTTTAGTGAGAGATAATGGTCAGCAAATTCTTGATACAAAACATCAAGAACTTTGCTATCTGAGACAGCTTATGATTTTTGCCCCTACTGAAAAGATGAAAGAGTATTACAAAAGAGCATTTTTAGATAAGTCCCAGGAAATTGAAGACTATTTAGAAGAATGTAAAATAAAAAATATGAGAAGAACAGTAACCCTTCAAAATGATAATTTTCAGGAGAATGAGCCTGTAAGACGCTTTGGACCTTATAGAGAGACAGCTCCTATGAAGACCTTCACCATTGAGGAGTTAGCTACCTATGATGGTAAAGGAGGTAAGCCAGCCTACGTAGCTATTAACGGAAGGGTTTATGATGTAAGTAAAGAAAGCAGCTGGGGAGGAGGGAGTCATTTCGGTGTAATGGCAGGAAAAGATTTAACCAATGAATATGCAGCCTGTCATAAGGATATGAAAGCCATAAAAAAGCTTCCCGTGGTGGGAATAATAAATAACCAATAGTACATGAAAAGTTTTAAAATCCAAAGGCTGTGGAATATTTATTTCACAGCCTTTAGATTTTAATGTAAAGTTAAATTTTAAATATTCTTATTCATCTCTGCCAAGGTTAAAGAGTAAAGGATAAAGTAAAAAGTATGGAATATTATTATTGTAGCCATAATCATAGTAATAATCATAATCATTGTAGTGGTGGGAACCAGGGTAGTTGTGATGATAATAATAGTTATGATTAGGATAATGATAATAAGGCTTATTATGATGGGATTGAGGATAATAATTTTTATTACTCTTTTTCTGTCTGCTGTTATCTGAGTCTTCTTCATAAGAAGGTTCATTTGAATATGGAGAAGGGCTCATATATGGATAACTAGGCATCATAGGATAGCCTTGACCCATATATGGGGAACCCTGATTCATGGGATAACCTTGACCCATAGGATAACCCTGATTCATGGGATAACCTTGACTCATAGGATATCCCTGACTCATAGGATAGCCCTGTCCCATAGGATAACCTTGACTCATAGGATATCCCTGACTCATAGGATATCCCTGTCCCATAGGATAACCTTGACCCATAGGATAACCCTGATTCATGGGATAACCTTGACTCATAGGATATCCCTGACTCATAGGATAGCCCTGACTCATAGGATATCCCTGTCCCATAGGATAACCTTGACCCATAGGATAACCCTGACTCATGGGATAACCCTGATTCATGGGATAACCTTGACTCATGGGATAACCTTGACTCATAGGATAACCCTGTCCCATAGGGAAACCTTGACCCATAGGATAATCCTGTTCCATGGGATAACCACTCATAGGAGAGCCTTGCCCCATGGGATAACCCATAGAAGGATTATCTTGTTCCCAAGGTGTTGAACCCATCATAGGGGTTCCCATAGGCATAGTACCTTCTCCAGTAGGGTTGGCTCCCATCATTGGATAGCCCATGTAGGAAGAAGGATCTTGCATCTGCATAGGGCTGTTCATAGGAGAATTTTCTTCTCTTTTTGATTCATTATCATCTGTGGATTCTACGGCATCATTGCCAAAAACCGATGAATCATAGTTTTTATTAGAATCATTGTCATTAATGTACATAACTGCCTCCAAAAAATATTAACCACATTTTTAATATATGCTAAAATTTTCTGAAAGTGATAGTTTGTATATTTTACTTTAAAATAGCTGGGCACAAGAGGTTTTAATTAATTTCTATTCATTTCCTGATTTAATGGAGTATACGAGCTTTGTAGGAAAGTTCTTCATTTCCATGTCTTTTACAGTTTTTAATATATCATAGGATACTTCTTTTATTTCTACTTTTATATCTCTATTTTTTTCAATATCTAATATCACATAAGTTGCATTAGGCCTGCCTATTTTAGGTTTTCCTACGCTTCCATCATTTATAAGAAGCTTATTCTCATACTGTTTAACATAAGGTATATGAGTATGAGCGCATACTAAAACATCCTCCAGTATACTTTGCATAATTTCTTCTGCATCCAAGGATTCATAGTGGAGATATTGATTAATACTTCTAGGGCTTCCGTGAACTAGCAATATACTCTTTTCTTCAAAAGTTAAGGTTAATTTCTCTGGGAGGCTTTCTAGGTAAAATTTATGAGATGCTCTAAGCTCATCCACAGTCCAAGGAAGTGAAAAACTATTTATATCTGTTTCTCTTATGTAACTAAATTTATTTTCTACCACTGAAGCATCATAATTACCTTTAAGGCATAATATTTTTCTACGTCTGATAAGAGCCACTACTTCATTAGGGTGAGGGCCATAACCGGTTAAATCTCCAAGGCATATTATTTGGTCAATATTGTTTTCTTCAATATTTTCAAGAACTTTATTTAGTGCATAAATATTTCCGTGAATATCACTGATACATGCAATTCTCATAGTTACACCGCCTTAATCTTTATAGAAGTTGACTTATATGTGTTTTATATAAATATTTATAAAATCTATTATTTGTATCGGAAATTATGAAAAAATATAATAATATTATTATATAGATAAAATAAATAAATATGAATATTTTGTTACAAAAAATATTATAGCATTTAAATGAACTTTTTCTACAGTAAATCGTTATATGGTTGATGTAAGTTTTATTATTTTTAATAATGTACTAAAAAGAAAATATGTAAAGTGTTAAAATGCTTATTACATGGGGAGGAGGAGCGCTTTGGCAGAGTTAGAACTTATTGAAAAAGCAATACAGGGAAATAAAAGCGCTTTAAATCAGCTTTTTGTAGATAATTATAAAATACTATATGGATATATGATAAAGCTAACTGGAGATGAGGAAATTTCTAAGGACTTAGTTCAGGAAACACTTTTGAAGGCTGTTATTAACATAGAAAAATTTACACCTAAAGCAAAGTTTTCTACTTGGCTTATTACAATTTCTACTAATCTTTATAGAGATTATCTTAGAAAGAATAAAAGGGTAATATCCCTAGAAGAAATAGCTGAACCCAGTATTTCTGAAACAGAGGAGAAAGCTTTGGAGTTAATAGAGCAGCAAGAAGTTATGAAAATTATAAAAGAACTGCCTTACGAAAAGAGAACGGTATTTATACTAAAGCATTATTACAATTATAAATATGAAGAAATAGCTGTAATAATGAAATGCCCTGTGGGTACTGTTCGTTCAAGGCTTCATAATACCATAAAAGAACTACTAAAGATTATGAAAGAAAGGGGAATGCTGAATGAATAAAGATAAAGATTTTAAAGAAGCAGTGGATAGATTCTATGGAGAATTAGAGGATGAATCTATAAAATCATGGTGCCATAAGGATAATAAAGATGAATTAATAGAAGAGCTTAGCCATATGAAAATCATTATGGATAAAGCAGAAGATAATTATGTGGAAGATATAAACTTTCTCTCAATTATTGATAAAGGAGAAAGGATAAGAGAAGAAGAAAAAGATAAAAAAGAGAATTTGTATTTTTTACTAAGCGCTTTTGGGGTTATTTCTTTTATCTTTTCTTTAGCATTCTTTGCAGGACATAAAGCATTTATTACCATACAAGTAATTATTACCATTTGTGTAGTTGCATTTTGCGTATATAGCTATAAACGGGTGGAAGAGGGGAGAGATTAATGCTAAGTAAATTTGAAATAATACTACTTATGTTCTTAGTACCCTTACTGCTTTTCCAAGGCTTTTGGGTGTTTAATGATGCTAAAAAGAGAGGAATAAAGTTTTATTGGATTTGGGGAATATTGTGTACCATGAATACCCCCACAAACCTATTAATTTACCTGTTATTTTCTAGAGTTATAAGAGAAAAAAGGAAGAACAATAACACTTAATTTAATGAGAAGGTGTATTAAATGGATACACAGCATCAATTATCAATGTAGTTAAAAGAACACTTTTACACCACATGGATTATTGTACTAGGAATTTGATTCTAGATTTAATAAATGATAAAATATAGCTAATCATTAAGGGGGAACTTAATAGAGGAAAAAGCCACGGAAATTAGTAATCTAATTCCGGGGCTTTTTCCTTATTTAATAGTTTTAATTTGTTTTCTTTAGAAAGTTTTTTTATAGCATATTCTCTTTTTTGAGCTGAAACCTTATCTTCAAATTTTTCAAAGTATACAAGCTTCACAGGTAATCTCCCTCTGGTATATTTTGCACCTTTTCCTTCAGCATGAGTTTGTATCCTTTTATTTAGATTGTTTGTCCAACCTGTATAAAGTGTGTTATCACCACATTCTAATATATATACATAACACATTAGCTATTCCACCTTCTTATCACTAATTCTTAACAAGAGATCTTTACATAATAAAAATAATTCTATTTCTAAAACTTATAATATATGAAATTTCTCAAAGAATAAAGATTTTTAAATGAACTATTTATCCTTTCTTTCGTTTAATTTATAAATTCATATAGGAGAGGAAGAGTTTAAATGAATGAAGCCATGGAAATGTTAAAGCTTTTGGCACCATTTATTGTATTAGAAGTTGCATTGAAAATATTTTGCCTCGTTTCTTTAAAAAAGGATAAGGTTAAATATCTACCTAAAATAGGTTGGGTATTAGTAATAGTTCTTATAAATACCTTTGGATCTATTGCATATCTTATATTCGGTAGACAGAAATATTAATTAAAGTTAAAGGAAGTAATTAGTATGTGGAAAATTGAAAATTTAACTAAGAGCTTTGGAAGTTTTAAAGCTTTAGATAGTATAAGCTTTGAACTAAGAGAAGGTAGAGTACATGGATTTTTAGGTAGAAATGGAGCTGGTAAAAGCACCACCATGAATATTCTATCTGGTATATTAAGCTATGATTCAGGATTAATAAGTTATAAGGGGAAAGATTATAAAAACATTAAAAGTCAAGTCCTGAACAGTGTAGGTTATGCTCCTCAGGATCATCATTTCTATGAATATATGACTGCAGAGGAATATCTTGGGTTTCTGGGAAAGTTAACAAATATTAAGGGCATGGCATTAAAAAATCAAATAGATAGTTTACTAGACTTTATGAATTTAAAAGAGCACAAAAGAAAATTAATAGGTGAATATTCCGGAGGAATGAAGCAAAGATTAGCCTTAGCCAGTGCTATATTTAATAATCCAGAATTTATTATATTAGATGAGCCTACTTCTGCTTTAGACCCTGAAGGACGCGCAGAGATACTAGAATTTATAAGACTTTTAAAGCATAAGGGAATTACAGTATTCTTATCCACGCATATATTAAGCGATGTGGAGAAAGTTTGTGATGATGTAACCATAATTGAAAAGGGGAAAATACTAATTTCAGATGAATTAAAGCATCTGAAGCATAAGTATATTAAACCTGTGTTTGATATTAATATAGAAGGGGATATACAGAATATTTCTAGTAAGCTTTCAGAATTTTCATGGATAGATGAAATTAAGATATCTCAAGATAGCATGTCTGTTCTATTAAAGGATACTGAGGTGGGAAGGGTAAAGCTAATACCTGAAATAATTAGTTTGGGTGGGATTATTAAAAGTTACAACCCTAGAGAAATGAGTTTAGAAGATATTTTTACAAGGACGGTGAAGGGTAATGAATAGTTTTACCGCTTATTTTGGTAAAGAAATTTTAGAGGCTAGGCGCCAGCATAAATATATAATTATAGGAGCAGCCATATTGTTTTTTGCCATACTGGATCCTATGTTGTTAAAACTTTTACCCAAACTGCTAGCTAATGAGATTCCAGCAGAGCTAGTTAATATAATGAAGGTTACAAGAGATACTGCAGTGACTAACTATTTTAAGGATCTTTTCCAAATAGGAAGTATGATTTTGGTATTTGTTATTTCTTCAAGTATATGTGAGGAAATCAACTCTAAAAAGCTAATGATTCCCTTATCCAAAGGGGCACAGTCAAGTAGTATAGTATTAGCTAAGTTTGCTCATTTTGCAGTGACAGTGATAATTACACTTTCCATAGGATTTATGACAAATTATTACTATGTGAATATACTCTTCACAGGTGGTAACATAGATTTAAAGGGAGTGTTAGCTGGATTTACTTATTTTTCTATATATTACTGCTTTATTATCGCTTTAACGCTATTTTTTAGCGCTTTGTTATCTAAAAGCTTTATCGCGGGTATATTGAGCTTGATAGTTACCTATACTATGGCTGCTTTAAATGGTATTAAAAGCATAAGTAAAGTTATTCCTTATAATCTTGTAAGTGAAGCAAATGCTCTTAAACCAATAGAATTTCATTGGTCTATACCCGCAACAATTTTATATACTATGCTCTTATTGATTTTTGCTATAAAGATATTTGATATAAAAAAATCTAATATAAATTAATTATTAAAGTTTAATAGGTTTTTTATAGGAATTTATTTGTAAGGTATTGAATTTTATATATTTATTGTTATTCAAATTTATATATTTCTAAAGCTTTTAATAAGTCTTTATCCACATTATGAGAAGGAGATAGATTGTTGTCTTTACGGAATTTTATAACCACAGCTTTCATGCCTTCACCGTAAATTCCATCTAAAGTCCCCTTATAATACCCTAAGTCCTTGAGTCTTCTTTGAACATCATAAACGTCTGCACCTCTGTCCCCAGGGAGTATAGTTCTGGAGTAGCTGGTGAAGAGCCAGCTAGAACCTCCATATATAATAACTGTTGTACCATGGTTTACGTAATTATATAACTCCTTTACATCAGAGTTAAACATTCTTATACATCCATGAGATGCATAACTTCCAATGGAAGAAGACTTGGAGGTTCCATGAATACCATATGTACCCCAAGGGACATTTAAACCAAGCCACCTTCCACCAAAACCTTCATCCCAATGACCTTTATTTATGATTTTCCAAGTGCCCATAGGAGAGGGAAGGTCTAATCTCCCCAGGGCTACAGGATAATTTTTTACTATTTCTTTAGTGTCACTATCTATAAGGAGGAGTCTGCATTCATTTACATCTATTAAAACAACATAATTCCTTTTTATAGGTTGCTCTGGATTTTTGCCAGGTTGTGCTTTAGTGGATATACATGGCAAATATGCTAAAAACAAAGTTACTATAATAATTTTTATTATAGCTTTTGAGATGATTTTTGATCTAGTAGTGGATAAAGTTGATATCCTAAAGGTATAGTTCATTGAAGATATAACAAAAGGAGTCTTATTCATAGAAACCTCCATATTATCAATATAATAAGCTTAATATATTTAAATAAGTTGATAAAACTATAATTTTATAATGGGACAATGCAATTAATTAATAAGCTAATAAGTTAATAAGTTAATAAATTAAGAAATTAAATAAAAACAGTTCTAATAATTAAGATGTACAAAATATCATAAAGTATTCTGTACAAAAATTATAATACTTAACAATTTTTTCATAGTATTTAACTTTATAATAGTTCACAAAATACTTATAATGATATTAAATAGTTATTGGACAAGGAGGAGTAAAAGTGGAAAACTTCAAAATAAGTATAGAGTACTGCACCTCTTGAGGATATGTTCCAAGGACCGTGAGTCTTTCTCAAGTATTGCTAAAAGAACATAAAAATAAAATCCAAGAGCTTATAATACTTCCATCTTCAGGTGGTGTATTTGAAATAAGCCTTAATGATGAACTTATTTTTTCTAAAAAACAATTGGACAGGTTCCCAGAAGAGGGAGAAGTTGAAAATATTATAAGAGAAAGAATAAAATAGAACCACCTCTGGGGTGATTCCATAAAATGGATGCACTCCAGGGGCGGATACAAAAAATGTCAGCACCCCTGAGGTGCTGACATTTTTTTTGCAGTGTGCGATGGAAATATTGTCATATCAATATTTAACTATATTAGGCGCCTTCGTTGAGGAATTTGTACTGGGACATGTAGAGGTTGAAGTAAATACCTCTTTGTGATAGCAGCTCTTCGTGGGTGCCGCTTTCTTTGATCATGCCGTCATCTATTACCATAATGCGGTCACAGTCTCTTATGGTAGAGAGTCTGTGGGCTATGACAAAGGAGGTTCTGCCTCTTAGAAGTTTTTTGATGCCTTGTTGAACTAACTTTTCAGTGAAGGTATCAATGTTGGAGGTAGCTTCGTCAAGAATTAGTATTCTGGGGTTAGCCAGCATAGCTCTAGCGAAGGAAATTAGCTGCCTTTGTCCTAGGGACAACCTTGAGCCTCTTTCATTAACTTCTGTGTCATAACCTTTTTCCATATTCATGATAAAGTCATGGGCATTTACAGCTTTGGCTGCGGCTATAACTTCCTCATCTGTGGCATCTAGCTTACCGTACCTGATATTCTCTTTAATGGTGGCGGAGAATAAGAAGGTATCTTGAAGCATTATACCCATTTGAGAACGTAAGGACTCTAAGTCTACCTTTTTGATGTTCCTTCCATCTATAAGCACTTCACCAATTTCAGTGTCATAAAACCTGCTAAGGAGTGAAGTTATAGTGGTTTTACCAGCTCCTGTGGCACCTACTAGGGCTATGTTTTCTCCAGGAGAAACTTTAAAGCTTATATCATTTAGCACTGGGTTTCCTTCTTCATAGGAGAAGGTTACATTTTTAAACTCTACATTACCTTTTATTTTAGGCATCTTAACTGCGTCTTTAATATTTACGATTTCTGGTTCTATATCCAGTATGTCAAATATTCTTTCTGCAGCGGAGAAGTTGGATATTAATGTGTTGTAGAAGTTGCTTATATTCATAATAGGTCTCCAGAACATGCCTATATACATGGTGAAGGCGATAAGGGTACCTACAGTTATGGATCCGTCATTTATTAGCCTTACCCCTACTAAAAATACTACTATGGTTCCAACACCCCAGGATAATTCTACTAGAGGCCAGAATAGATCGTTTAATCTTACGGTTTTTACAAAGGTGCCCATAAGGTCTTTTATAAGCTTGTCAAAAGTTTTTGAGGTATGGTCCTCGTTGGCAAATGCTTGAACAACTTTTATACCTGCAAAGTCCTCATGAGTAAAGGCATTTAGGTTGGAACGCTTTTTTCTATAAGCATCCCAACGTTTTCTTGATATGGTTTCTACAGCAAACATACTTATAAAAAGTATGGGTAAAATTATTATACTGGCTAGAGCTAGCTTAAAGTTTAAAAAGAACATCATTATAGTAACGCATACCAAGCTTAAAAGTTCAGGTATGAAACTGGTTATGCTGTTAGTGAATAGCTCTTGAAGAGCATTTACGTCACCTATTACCCTAGCTAGTATTTTGCCTACAGGCCTATTATCAAAAAAGGAGAAGGAGAGCTTTTGAATATGAGTATAAAGCTCCTCTCTTATATTAATTAGTATATTATTTGTGATAGAGGACATGGATATAATCCTTATTCGAGTAGCTATGGCTGCTAATATATTCAGTATTAATAATATTACTCCGATTATAAGTAGACCCTTAATATCTCCATTAGTAATATTATTGTCTATAGCGATTTTAAGAAGATAAGGGTTTAGTATACCGCATATCATTACAAATATCATAAGGAGTACTATCCATGTAGCCTTGAATTTATAGGGCTTTAGATAGCCTAAGAGCCTTGTGGTTATTTCTAATTTTGAATGCCTTTGAAGATCCTCGTCTTGTTTTACAGTATTTTTAGCCATTATACCACCTCGCTTTCAAAGGCTTCAAAGTCTTTAAATTGTTCGCAGTATATTTCATAATATCTGCCTTTAAGTTTTAAGAGCTCATCATGAGTTCCTTGTTCTAATATGGTTCCATTTTCTAAGAATATAATCTTATCTGCATTTTTTACAGCAGAAATCCTATGAGCTATAATGAAGGTCGTACATTGCTTTGTTCTTTCATTAAGATTTTTTAATAGATTATATTCTGTGTCCATGTCTAAAGCAGAAGTGGCATCATCTAATATTAAAATGGAGGCATCTCTCACTAAAGCTCTGGCAATGGATATTCTTTGCTTTTGTCCACCGGAAAGACCTATACCTCTTTCTCCTACCAGTGTATTAAAGCCTTCTTCAAATTCTGTTATAAAGTCATAACAGCAGGCGATGTTACATGCTTTTATAACCTCCTCATCAGAAGCGTCTCTCTTACCAAACTTAATATTTTCTTCTATGCTGTCTGAAAATAGGAAAGTATCCTCAGGTATAGCGGACATATGGGTTCTTAAAGTTTTTAGGTCAATGTCCTTTACATTAATACCATCTACCTTTACTTCACCTTCACTGACATCATAATATCTTCCTATAAGATGAAGAAGAGTAGATTTACCAGAACCTGTTCCACCCATAACTGCCACTGTGCTTCCAGCAGGTATATTAAGATTTATATCATGAAGTACAGTTTCTTCTTTATATTTAAAGGATACATTATTAAAATCTATATCTCCTTGAATACTTTCTGGTTTAACAGCATCTATAGGAGTTTGAATTGTAGGCTTTGTATCTAAAATATCGAAAATTTTCTTAGAAGAAGCTTTGTTTTGAGCCAGCATATTAGTAAGCCAGCCCAGCATTCTCATAGGCCAAATAAGGCTCCATATATATTGACTGAAAGCCACTAAGGTACCAATACTCATGGATTTACCTATCACCAATACCCCTCCAAAAATTATCATAATAACTATAGAAAAGTTAGTTAATAGTTCAATGGGAGGATAGTAATTTCCAAGGCTTGTTGCTTGTTCCATGTTTAAATCATAATTGGCTCTATTCATCTTTAAAAACTTTAGTATTTCATGTTTTTCTCTGGCAAAAGCTTTAACCAGCCTTACACCAGCTATATTTTCCTGAGCGGTGGTATTTATTACCGCTGCCTGGTCTGATATCTTTTCATAACTTTGAAGAATTTTATTTTCTAGCTTAATAGCTATATACCCAATGGGCGCCATTATACTGATACAAGCTAATGCTAGTTTCCAATTTAATGAAAATAGTACTATAGAGCTTAGTACAAAATAAAATATATTTTCCACAAAGAGTCTGAGGCCAAAGCCGATGGTTCTCCAAATATTATCTACATCTTCACCTATCCTTGACATCAGCTCTCCGGTATTCATCTTGTCAAAATAGCTAAATTCCAAACTTTGAATATGGTTAAAAACATCATTTTTAATATCTTCTGCTACTTTTGAAGAAAGTACGTCGAAGAGATATTCTTTTGCATATCCAAAGATTGCCTTAATAATGGTAATTCCAATCATAAGTCCTATAAGAAGCTTCAATAGAGAAGTTTCTTTTCCGATGATAACCCTGTCTATTATAAGTTTAGTTAGATATGGGTTAACGGTATCCACTGCAATTACGCATATCATGGCCACAGTGGGTATGATTAATAGCAGCTTATACTTTAGTACATAATTTAAAGTTCTTTTCATTCTTGCTTAAACCCCCTTTGCAAGCAAACTGACATTTATATAACCCTCATAATGCCCTATAAGTAAATTTTGGTGTTTATTATTGAATTTTAACAAAACAAAAAGCCATGGGAATCCCATGGCAATAAATCCAATTTCAAAAAGATATACAGGTTGTAAGTGCCACGGGAGATAGCCCGGGCTTTGTTAATTAAAATAAAAGTAATACACTCATTATTTACTTAACTAAGACAAAGATAGGCCACCGATAACATATTTAATTTTATTTAAGTTAGCTGAATTATTAAAGTTTTTAGTTCTCATGTTCCTATCTCCTTTCTTAAGAATAATGAATTACATTTCCATATTACAGTATTATCCAAGGATAAGCAATATGTTTTTTATTATTTAATAATTTTTATTTGATATTATAAATTAAGATTTAAGGTCAGCTAAGGAGTATTACACAATTATTAATATGAATTTCTTTTACTTTAGATACAATTCTCCAACCTTAACCACATCACCAGCTCCCACAGTAAGAAGTAAGTCTCCCTGTGAAAGTTTTTTAGATACATATTCCAAGGCTTCCTGATGGGAATGAACATTTACACAACTAATGCCTTTTTCTCTTATAGCATCTCCTAACATCTGTGAGCTTATTTCTCCAGTATCTTTTTCTCTAGCAGCATAGATATCCATTAATATTAATTCATCTACACCATTAAAACATTCTGTAAAATCATTAAAGAGGGCCTTAGTTCTAGTGTAAGTATGAGGCTGGAATACACAGTAAATCTTTTTATGAGGATAGTCCCTTGCAGTGGATAAACTAGCTTTTATCTCAGTGGGATGGTGAGCGTAGTCATCGATAACTGTAACACCATTTTTGTCTCCTTTAAATTCAAATCTCTTATGAGCGCCTTTAAACTCTGCCAAGCCTTGGGTTATAGCCTCCTTGGAAGAGTTAAATATAAGACCTACACAAATAGTGCATAAAGCATTTAATATATTGTGCTTTCCTTGAACTCCAAGGTGAATTGTATATAGTTTTTCCTCATTTTTATATACATCAAATATAGGGCAGCCTTTTTTATCAAAGGAGATATTTTTAGCTGTAATATCGCCCTTTTCAATACCATAGCTTAGGATATTACAGGTAGACTTAGACAAGATGTCTTGTACTCTTTCATCTTCAGCATAGCCAATAAGATAGCCATCTTGGGGAACTAGCTTAGAAAACTCCTCAAAGGTATCTTTTATATGGTTAATATCTCTATAATAATCTAAGTGATCTGCATCTATATTTAATATGATGCCGATATAAGGGAAAAACTTCAAGAAAGAGGCTTTATATTCACAAGCTTCTGTGATGAAGTACTCGCTATCACCTACACGAAAGTTTCCATTTATAACATCTAATTCTCCACCTACCAGTATAGTAGGATCTAAATTATCCTTTAATGTTATATGGGAAATCATAGAAGTACAGGTAGTTTTACCATGAGTTCCTGTTACAGCCACATTATATTTATGCCCTTGCATTATGTGACCAAGAAATTCTGCTCTATCCATGAGTGTTATATTATTTTCCTCAGCATAGATTAGTTCAGGATTATCCTTTGGTATTGCTGCTGTATAAACCACCAAGTCCACATCTGATATATTTGATGCATTATGTCCTATGTAAATCTCTGCTCCAAGTTTTTTTAAGTTATCAGTGATGTGTGACTCCTTGGCATCGGAACCAGATACCTTGTAGCCTGCATTTAATAATACCGCTGCCAGGCCACTCATGCTAATGCCGCCTATTCCAATAAAATGGACTTTTTTATCCTTATCTTTTATAAAATTAAATGACATATAAACCAACCCCTCTATTACAAGTTCATCAATAATTATATACACTTTTTAGAAAAAACACACATAATTTAATGATTATATTTTATATTATTCTAAAAAGTGTATTAGGATACAATAAATATAATATTAATGCAAGCATTAAATAAGTCAATATCCATAGATTATCTAAAGACATTGACTTATTACATTATAACATATCCTGTATAGTTATATCTTTATTTTTGGAAAGGTCAAAGAAGGTGCTATCCACTTTAACCAAAGGACAAGTTATATCATTTATATTCATTTTTATTATTCTACCTATTTTACCATTACTTAAAACCACATTATCACCTATATAATAATCCAATAAATTAGTGATAAATATATTACAATACACAGGATCAAGTTTTGAAAAAGATTCTTCTTTTATGACTTTTAGCACATTTAATGGGGAAATTTTATTTCTGTAAACCCGGTTAGAAGTCATAGCATCAAAGGTATCTACAATAGCTATTATTTTGCCAAAGGTGTGTATGTTACCACCATTAAGCTTAAGTGGATATCCAGAACCATCTTCTCTTTCATGATGCATAAGTACTGCTAAACTAACGCTATTATCTATATAAGGAATCTTCTTTACTATATCGTATCCAATCTTTGCATGACCTTTCATTTCTTTATATTCTTTATGAGTTAATGGACCTTTTTTATTTAAAATCTCAGGCTTTATTTTAGATTTACCTACGTCATGAAGTAATCCTGAATAACATAAAAGCCTAAGGGATCTCTCAGAAAAATCCAACCATCTACCTAGCATTACAGCTAGAGCAGCAGTATTTACAGAATGCCTAAAGGTATATTCATCAACTTTTCTAGATACTATTATGCTCTTAAGTATTAAACCAAAATCATCTTTAGTATTTAACAGCATATCAGAAAGATTTCTTACATCATTAATTTCTATCTTATCATTTTCTCTGATCTTAAAAAAAATTTTTTCTGTTATGTTGGTAAGAAAGGTTAAGTTTTTTTCGATTTTTTCTTTCTTAGCATCAAGGCTTTCATAATTTATATTATCATCACAATAAACTTCAAGGTATTCCTCAGGAAATTGATTCGTAATCTTAAGAATTGCTTTGTATGAGATTTCCATATCTTTTGTTAGTAGCTTTACTCCATTAACTATGAAATCTTCTGCTAATATCATACCAGGTTGTAAGTCCAAACTCTTTAAAGATTTAATTAATTTCTTCATGAGAATCCTACCTTTTTTTACATAAATTTACCTTAATTTTATCAAGAATATCATTAAATGTAAACTGATGAGACAGTACAAAGCACAGATTTTCACGGCCTTTTTGTTGCCAAGAATGAAAAAATGAAATAAAATATGAATATTAGATAAAGAAATGTGTTATAAAATTCGTATTTGTGGGAATAATAATAAAATAGCGAA
This sequence comes from Clostridium amylolyticum, assembly GCF_900142075.1. Lineage (GTDB taxonomy): Bacteria > Bacillota > Clostridia > Clostridiales > Clostridiaceae > Clostridium_AA > Clostridium_AA amylolyticum. The sequence continues at coordinate 63,065 of NZ_FQZO01000007.1, read as the reverse complement.
GGTGATTTTTATGGAAAAGTTAAGTCGAAACAGCAGAATATCAGCTATAACTAGAATATTAGCAGAAAATCCAAATAAGGTTATGAGCCTTAACTACTTTTCTGAATTATTAAATGGGGCTAAATCCACCATAAGTGAAGATATAGTAATTGTAAGAGATATAATGGAAAAATTAAATTTTGGAAAAGTGGAGACCATAGCAGGAGCCTCTGGAGGAGTGAAGTATATTCCTGACATAAGCTATGAGGATAAAAAAATATTTGCTGAAAATTTATGTGAACTTCTTATGGATAAAAGCAGGGTAGTGCCAGGAAACTTTATTTATATGACAGATATTATGTTTAATCCAAGGATAGTAAGTACAGCAGGGATAATTTTAGCTTCAAATTTTTACGATATAGACATAGACTGTGTGGTTACTGTAGAAACTAAAGGGGTACCTTTAGCCTATGAAGTAGCTAAGAACCTTGGAGTACAGTTAGTTACTGTAAGAAGAGAAAATAAGGTGACTGAGGGACCCACAGTTAGTATAAACTATGTATCAGGTTCTTCTGGACGCATACAAAATATGTCTTTAGCTAGAAGAAGTTTAAAAAAAGGGAGTAAATGCATATTTATAGACGATTTTATGAGAGCTGGAGGAACTGCAAAAGGAATAAAAGATTTGCTTAATGAATTTGAAAGTCAGCTGGTGGGAATTGGTGTATTGGTGGACAATGTAGCAAGTGCTAGAAAATTAGTGGATGAAAGGGTTTCCATCATAGAGTTTAATTCTGTAGATGAAGAAGGAAATATAAATATGAGTCTTTCATCTTTATATAAATAAATTAAAGTATTATCATTGTGGCCAATAACCTTGTAGTATACTCTCAACCGTATATAAATAGGTTAAAATGTGAACAAAATGTGCAAATTTATTAATAAATATTTAATTTTCAAAAAATTCTAAGAAAAAAAGAGGAATATTGAATTATATAGAGAATTATATATCATCGTTAAAAGCTACTGGAGGTGTTTTTTAATGCAGATTACTGATGTTAGAATAAGAAAGATAGCAGCGGATGGAAAAATGAAAGCCATAGTATCCGTAACCTTTGATAATGAATTTGTGGTTCATGATATTAAGGTTATAGAAGGTCAAAATGGTCTTTTCATTGCTATGCCAAGCAGGAAGACTCCTGATGGAGAATTCAAGGACATAGCTCACCCCATCAATACTACTACAAGAGAAAAGATTCAGAACGCTATTTTAAGCGAGTATGAAAAAGTTAAGAACGAGGAGCCACAATCTGAAGAAACAGTTGAGGAGTAAAAGGGAGATTTATCTCCCTTTTGTTTTTTTGTGGGAATCCTTAAAAAACTAAGCAAAATCGTTTACTTAAGGGAGTATGAAAAGTATAACTTTTTTTATTACGTTGCAATAATATATGTGTTAAAATATAATAGTAAGGTATGGTATTATGTTAGATTATTTTTTAATTAGAATATAGTATTTAAACTTTAAAATGGTTTATAGAGGTGTTTACAATGTATAAATGTTCTTTGATTTTAGCTGCTGGACAAGGAAAGAGGATTAAATCTAATACTCCTAAGGTACTGCATAAGGTATGTGGCAAGGAAATGGTAAATCATGTTATTGACACTATGAGAACTGCTGGACTTGAAGATGTGAATGTGATTATAGGAAAAGGCTCAGAAATGGTAAAAGGTGCTACGGCTTCTAGGAATGTAACTTATTCTCTACAGGAAGAACAGCTAGGAACAGGTCATGCTGTCCTTTGTGCTGTGGACTTTTTAAAAGGAAAACAGGGAACGGTAGCAATTTTTACTGGGGATGCTCCTCTTGTAAGGGCAGAGACAGCCTCAGCTCTTATTAAGCTTCATGAAGAACAAGGAAACTCAGCTACCTTATTATCCTCCATTATAGACAATCCTAATGGTTATGGACGAATAGTAAGAGAAGGTGAAGCTGTTTTAAAAATAGTTGAACATAAAGACTGTAATGAAGAAGAATTAAAAATTAAAGAAATTAATGCTGGAATGTACTGTTTTGATATAGAGGATTTATTATTTTCATTGAATAAGCTTTCAAATAATAATGCACAAGGTGAATATTATTTAACAGATGTAATTGGAATATTAAAAGAAGATAATAAGAAGGTAGGAGCTTTACCAGTAGATTTTGAAGAAACCATTGGCGTTAACTCACGAGGAGAATTAGCTGTTACTGAAAAGATTTTAAGAGATAGAATAAATAAAAAGCATATGGATAATGGGGTAACCCTTATTGATCCAAATAGTACTTATATATCTTTAGAAGCAGAAATAGGTCAAGATACAGTGATATATCCAAATAATGTAATTGAAGGGGATACAGTGATAGGTAAGGATTGTTTGCTATATCCTAATTCTAGAATATTTAACAGTATTATAGAAGATGGTGTAACTATCCAAGCCTCCGTGGTACTGGAAAGTAAAATTGGAGAAGGAACTACCGTAGGACCTTATGCATATATTAGACCTGAAAGCATCATAGGCAAAAAGGCTCGTATAGGAGATTTTGTGGAAATTAAAAAATCTACTATAGGAGATAAAACTAAAGTTTCACACTTAACCTATATAGGAGATGCGGAAGTAGGTAGTGATTGTAATTTTGGCTGTGGAACAGTAGTTGTAAATTATGACGGAACCCATAAATTTAAAACTAAAATAGGCGATAATGTTTTTGTAGGCTGTAACACTAATTTAGTTTCCCCTGTGGAAGTAAAAGACTATAGTTATATAGCTGCAGGTTCTACTATAACAGAGGAAGTTCCAGAAGCAAGTTTGGCTATAGCAAGAGCTAGACAGGTTAATATTCAAGGCTGGGTAGAAAAAAAGGGCCTAATAAAAAGGAAAGATAAATAAATTTAAATATATTTAATCTTTATAGTCACACTCATAATTATTTACAAGGAGGTTTCCACAGATGATAACCCATGGAAAGAATATTAAAATATTTTCTGGTAATTCTCATCCACAATTGGCCAGAGATATAGCTGAAATATTGGGAGTCCCATTAGGAGATGCAGAAGTTGGAAGTTTTAGCGATGGAGAAATAAAAGTAGATATTAACGAAACGGTGAGAGGCGCAGACGTTTTTATAGTTCAATCTACTAATCAACCTGTAAATAACCATCTTATGGAACTATTAATATTGATTGATGCTTTCAAGAGAGCTTCAGCAGGAAGGATTACTGCAGTTATACCTTACTATGGGTATGCAAGACAGGATAGAAAAGCAAAATCTAGAGATCCTATTACAGCAAAGCTTGTTGCTGATATCATAACTACTGCAGGTGCTGATAGAATCCTTACTATGGACTTACATGCTCCTCAAATTCAAGGCTACTTCAATATACCTCTTGACCACCTATTAGGTGCACCTATATTGGCTAAGCATTTTGTGGAAAAAGGTATGAAGCAAAGAGATGACATTGTAGTGGTTTCTCCAGATCTAGGAAGCGTAACTAGAGCTAGAAACTTTGCAGATAAACTTCATGCACCTATAGCTATAATTGATAAGAGAAGACCAAAAGCTAATGTATCTGAAATAATGAATATAATAGGAGATGTAAGAGATAAGGCTTGCATACTTATTGATGACATGATAGATACTGCAGGAACCATAGCCAATGCTGCTAATGCGCTTATGGATCTTGGAGCAAAAGAAGTTTATGCTTGTTGTACTCACGGAGTTCTTTCAGGACCTGCCTTTGAAAGAATTAACGATAGTGCAATAAAAGAATTAGTAATGCTAAATACTATTAAACTTCCTGATATACCAGAATTACATAAGTTTACTTCTTTATCAGTAGCGCCAATTTTTGCAGAAGCTATTAGAAGAATATATGATGATGTTCCACTAAGCAAGCTTTTTGAAGATTAAAATTATAATTATTAAAACATGAAATATGCACAAAGTGACATAAAAAGGGATTTCTTAAAGGAATTCCTTTTTTTATCACATTTTAAATATTTGTAACTTTTAATAAAAGCTATATAAAATGTTTAATAAATTTGATAAATTTAAATTATGAACAAAAACTAAAACTAAGGAGTGTGCTAAATGGATGGAATATTAGGTAAGATATTAATTATCGATGACGATGAAAATATATGTGAAGTAATAAAAATGTATTTAGAAAATTCGGGTTATGATACCAAGGTTGGTCATAATGGTAAAGAAGCACAAGAGCTCTTTATGGAATATAAGCCTGATCTTGTTTTATTAGATGTTATGATACCTCATATGGATGGGGTAGATGTGCTAAAATGGATAAGAAAAGACAGTGAAACTCCTGTAATAATGCTTACTGCAAAAGGGGAAACTTTTGATAAGGTTCTAGCTTTAGAGCTAGGAGCAGATGACTACATAGTAAAACCTTTTGAGCCAAAAGAGCTTATAGCGAGAGTTAAGGCGGTTATGAGAAGATATAACGTAGAAGTTGGGGTTAAAGAAGCCATAACTTACCCTGATCTTACTGTGGATGTAAATTCTTATAATGTAACCTACAATGGAAATGAAATTAAGATGCCTCCAAAAGAATTTGAATTACTTTACTATTTAGCTAGCAATAAAAATAGGGTATTTACTAGAGAACAATTACTTTGCGAGGTTTGGGGATATGATTACCCTGGTGATTCAAGAACTGTAGACGTTCATATAAAGAGATTGAGAGAAAAACTGCACGGAGGAGCAAATTGGCAATTAGAAACTGTATGGGGCGTGGGTTATAAATTTGAGGTCAAGTAGATGAGAAAAAACAGTTTGGTTTCTAAACTGTTGGTAACCTTCACTGCCATTATTGCCTTTACTTTTATCATCATAGCTACGGTATTATCCATTTGGTTTGAGAACTATTATTTTGAACAGACTAAGGATCAATTGGATAATCAAGGTAAGCTCATCGCTAACGCTATGGTAGGTCATTTAAACGAACACCAAGAAGCTTCGCTTTTAAATCTTCAGAATGTTTTAACCTTTATTGGGGATTCTTTAAAAGCAGATATACTTTTAACTGATAATAATGGCTATGTATTTGCGGTTTCTAACCCCAAATATAATAACATTAGATTTTCAAAATTGAGTATTGATGAAATGGATGAACTTTCTGGGGGGAAGGCAGTAGAAAAGCGAGCTGTACATGATGATGTTTTCAATAGAAAGGCATATGTATATATGAAACCTGTATTTTATGGTAAGTGGTTTAAAGGAGTTATTGTAATGTCTACTCCATTAGAGCAGATAAAAACTCCTTTAAAAAAGGTTTATGCTATAATATGGATTTCAGCTATACTGGCTCTGATAGTATCAAGTATAGTAATATACTATTTTGCTCAAAGAATTTTAATAGCTCCTTTGTCTCAAATAAACGTTGCAGCAAGAAAAATTTCAAAGGGAGAGGTAGATAAAAGGGTTTATATAGAATCTAATGATGAAATTGGGGAGTTGGCAGATTCCTTTAATACCATGGCTGACTCTTTAGCTGAAGTGGAAAAAAATCGTCGCGATTTTATTTCTAATGTATCTCACGAGCTGAGATCGCCTATAACCTCAATAAAAGGGTTTGTGGCAGGTATATTAGATGGAGTTATACCTAAAGATAAAGAAAATTATTACATGAAAATAGTTTATGATGAAATAACAAGACTTAGTAGATTGGTTAATGAACTTCTGGACCTTTCAGCCATGGAAGCCGGAAAGTTAAACTTAAAGATAACAGAGTTTGATATTAACGAAATTATAAGAATATGTATTATTAATTTAGAACCCAAAATAAAATATAAAAAGTTAGAGGTTGATGTTGTGCTGGAAGGAAGTCACCTTTTCGTACAAGGAGATAGGGATAGGCTGATGCAAGTGGTTACAAACCTTGCTGATAATGCTGTAAAATACTCCAACGAAGGCGGCTATATAAGGGTAACAAGTAAAAGTAGGGGAAGTAAAGTTTATATAAGTATTTATAACGATGGCCCTGCCATAAATGAGGAAGATCTTAAGAATATCTGGGATAGATTCTATAAAGCGGATAAATCCAGGACTAATAAAGTTAGTACGGGGTTAGGACTTTCAATAGTTAGACACATACTAACTCAGCATGGAGAAGATATTTGGGTGGAGAATAAGACACCTGAAAAGGGCGTTACCTTTACATTTACACTTAAGAAAAAGTAGCACGATCTTAATATTAACTAGGGGGTGCTTCGTTGCAAGATAAAGACTTTAAGGATAGACTGTGGGAATGGAAAGATGTTAGTAAACAGACAAAAAACAGAGATTAGAAGGAGAAATAAAGTTTAGGCAAGATACTACTAAAAGAAAATTAAAATATCTTTTCAAAGCTATTGCAGTAGTGATGATAGCTATAATTTCTGGATATGTTTCCGCATATTATTTTGTTAAAAACCTCAATAATACCAATGTAAAAACAGGAAGTTCTCAAACCATAATTTTAGAGAGAGATCCTAAAAGTTCAAGCTTTCAAGTTAATTCTATATATAGTATAGTTCAAGTCACAGCACCCTCAGTAGTAGGCATAGGCAGTAGTGAAGAAAGCTTTGTAAAAAACTCTTTAGATAATACTACCAATGGTTCAGGGCTTATTATTAGAAGTGATGGATATATATTAACTAACTATCATATTATAGAAAAGTTTCAAAAGATACTAGTTAAGCTTCCAGGTCAAGGGTCCAAACCTTTTGAAGGGAAAGTTGTGGGATATGACAAACCTTCAGATTTGGCAATAATTAAAATTAATACCGATAATCTTACCGCGGCAAAGTTTGGTAAGGTTTCTAACGCTAAAATAGGTGATATGGTTATTTCTATGGCAAACAGCAGTGGTGAAGAATATATCGGAACTGTTACCACAGGAACTATAAGCTCAACTACAAAAAAGATGGAGGTAGGTAATCCTAAGTCTGGAGAAAAAAGTGCGTATGCATTACTTCAGACGGACTTAAACTTAAATGTATATAATGATGGTGGAATTATATGTAACTCATCTGGAGAAGTTTTGGCAATAAACTCCAAGAATATAGATGGAAAATTTAATGCAGCAGGGTTAAGTCATGCCATTGCCATAGAAGAGATAAACAAAATAGTGGATTCTTTGCTTAGCTATGGAGAGGTTAAAAGACCTTCTCTCGGCTTTACAGGAGGTACATTAATACCCAATGAGCAGGGGGATATTGAAGGTGTTTATGTTCAAAGTGTAACCCACGACAGCGGTTCGGCAAAAGCTGGTATAAAGGCCACAGATATAATAATTGAGCTGGATGGTAAGAAGGTTAAAAAACTTGAAGATATATATAGTATATTAGAAAAGAAAAAAGTTGGAGATGTGGTAAGCTGTAAAATATGGAGAGATGGAAAAGCACAGCTGCTTTCAGTAGAGCTGGGAGAAGCGAGTAAATAAATTAAAATTGAAAATTTAGAATGTAGAATGAAGGATGTTTTTCTAAAAAAGCATCATAAAAACTTACAATGTGAAAAGATAAAATAGAAAAATCCACTATTTTTTAATGGGGTGCTTTTTCAATAGTATGAATAAAGAGACTTGAGAAGTCTCTTTATTATTTTCTACTTTTAATATATCATATATAGAGAATGATTTAATAAGGGCTATTAAGAGTAATATTAAATTCATGGTAAAATGAACATTTTTAGCTGAAAGGTTGGAGTCTTGATGTATGCAATAGTTGGATTAGGTAATCCTGGAAAGGAATATGAAAATACAAGACATAATGCAGGATATGATGCATTAGATTATATTTCAAAAAAGTATAACATTGATATAAATAGGATAAAATTTAAAGGTATAGTAGGGGAAGGCTTTATAGAAGGAAAAAAGGTAATGCTTCTAAAACCTACCACCTATATGAATCTTAGCGGAGAGAGCGTAAGGGAGTTAATGGACTTTTATAAGTTATCTCCTGAAGAAATAATAATAATATATGACGATATAAGCCTTGAAGTAGGTAGATTAAGAATACGAACTAAAGGTAGTGCAGGGGGTCATAATGGCATAAAAAGCATTATATCCCATTGTGGTGATGTGTTTCCTAGAATAAAAATTGGTGTAGGTCAGCCTGATAAAAATTTAGTTAATCATGTGCTGGGTAAATTTTCTAAGGAAGACAGAGATCTAATGGAAAAATCACTAGAAGCTGCATCGGATGCTGCTGTTTCTATTATAAAAGAAGGTATTCAAGGAGCCATGAATAAATTTAATAGTTTTAAAGCTGAATAAATATTAAATAGCTTTAGCCTCAATGCTTAGGTTAAGGCTTATTACTTTGCTTAAATGGACTGAAAAGGTGGTGTGAGTATGAGATTAAGTGGATTAATGGAGCCCATAAAGAATAGTGGGAAATTCATAGAATTTAAAAAGTCCTTGGAAAATAATAATTTTCCTATAGGTATTTATGGAACTTCAGAATCGGCAAGGTCCTACATAATAAACGGAATATATGAGGAAATAGATAAACCTCTTTTTATTTTTACCCATAGTGATATGGAGGCTAAAAATATCTATGAAGATATTTCTCTTTATATAAATGAAGTATACTATTTTCCAGGGAAAGAAGTGGTTTTTTATAATATAGATGCTATTTCTGGAGATTTAAGATGGGCTAGGTTAAAGGTTATAAAGGAGATGCTAAAGCCTGGTAAAAAAATAGTGGTTGCATCTATTGAGGCATTAGCTTCTATTTATACTCCAAAAGAACTATATGAAAGTCATAGCTTTAAATTTACTATAGGGGATGTAATTGACTTTAAAAAATTGGGTGAAAAGCTTATAGAATCTGGATATGAAAGAATGGACATGGTAGATGGAAAAGGGCAGTTTTCTATTAGAGGAGGGATAATGGATATATATCCCCCAGACTCATCTTTGCCCTTTAGGGTCGAATTGTTTGATGAAGAGGTAGATTCTATTAGGACTTTTAATGTAGATACTCAAAGGAGTATAGATAAAGTAAAGAGTATTGAGATATTCCCTGCAAAGGAAATAATACTAAATGAAGAAACTATAAAAAGTGCGTATAATAGTATGGAAAAAGAGCTGGAAGAATTCATTTCTTCACCTAAAAACTCTAAGGATAAAGAGGTTATAAAAAAAGTTACCGCCGTGGTAAAAGCAAATATGGAGAGCCTTAAGGAAACTTGGTCCTTTGAGACCATTGATAGTTACTTACCATTCTTCTTTCACAAGCCATCTAGCTTTATAGATTATATGTGGGACAGCTATGTAATCATTGATGATAATAGAAGGAGTTTTGGAAAACTAGATAGCGTTTATTTTGAGTTTGAAGAAAACTATAAAGCATTTCTTCAGAGAGGGGACATTTTGCCGTCCCAAGGTAAGCTTCTTTTATCCAAGGAAGCTATAATAGAAAACTTAGAAGCTAGCAAAACTATAATAATGGATAGCTTAGCTAAGTCTACAAAACACCTTCCTCCTAGAAGCATAATAAGCTTTTCAGAGATAACCCTTCATAACTACCATGGACAGCTAGACCTGCTTATAGAAGATATTAAGGATAAAAAAGCTAAGGGGTATAGGACTCTTATTCTTTCAGGTACAAGACCTAGGGGAGAAAGACTTGTGGATACCTTAAGGGACAGAGGAATAGAAAGCGTATATAGAGATATTGTATCTAATATAAATTTGGGAGAAGTTGTTATAACTTTTGGAAATCTTTTAAAAGGATTTGAATTTCCAGATTTAAAGCTATGCGTAATTTCAGATAAAGAAGTTTTTGGTGAATCCAAAAGAAAAATAAAAAAGCGCAAAAATACTTCAAAAGGTGTGGCAAAGATAAAGAGCTTTGCAGAATTAAAACCAGGAGATTATGTAGTACATGTAAATCATGGTATAGGCGTATATAAAGGTATAAAGCAAATTGAAGTTCAGGGGCATACAAGAGATTATTTGGATATTGGGTATGAAAAAGGTGATAAATTATATGTTCCTGTAGAACAGTTAGATTTAGTTCAAAAATATATCGGCGGGGAAGGAAAATCTCCTAGAATAAATAAGCTTGGAGGCTCAGAATGGGCTAAAGCTAAAGCTAAAGTAAAGAAATCTATTAATGAAATAGCAGAGGATTTAGTAAAGCTTTATGCTGCTAGGTCTACATTAAGAGGATATAAGTTTGCAAAGGATACACAGTGGCAAAGACAGTTCGAAGATGAATTTCCTTACGAAGAAACCCCAGACCAACTTACTTCTTTAGAGGAAATCAAAAATGATATGGAATCTGATAAGCCTATGGACAGACTTCTTTGTGGGGACGTGGGATACGGAAAAACAGAAGTTGCTCTTAGAGCTGCATTTAAATCCGTTATGGATGGTAAGCAGGTTGCCATGCTAGTACCTACTACCATATTGGCCGAACAGCATTATCAGACTATGAAAAGAAGATTTTCTGATTTTCCTATTACTGTAGATATGGTAAGCAGGTTTCGTTCTTCTGCCCAGCAAAAGGCTACCTTAAAAGCTGTTAAGGAAGGTAATGTGGACATTTTAGTAGGAACTCATAGGTTGGTTTCTAAAGATATAGAATTTAAAGATTTAGGGCTTTTAATAGTGGATGAGGAGCAAAGGTTTGGCGTGGCTCAAAAGGAAAAGATGAAGGCCTTAAAAAAGAATGTGGATGTACTTACCATGAGTGCTACGCCTATACCTAGAACCTTGAATATGTCTCTTACTGGAGTTAGAGATATCAGCGTTATTGAAACCCCTCCAGAAGAAAGATATCCTATACAAACCTATGTGGTAGAATTTAATGATCAACTTATAAGGGATGCTATTCTAAGGGAAATAAACAGGGATGGTCAGATATATTTTGTATACAACAGAGTAGAAGAGATTAAAAATATGGCCGCATTCCTTCAAAACTTAGTTCCTGAAGCTAGAATTGCAGTAGCTCATGGTCAGATGACTGAAAAAGAACTGGAAAAAGAAATGATAGCCTTTATGAATAAGGAGTATGATGTGCTTTTATGCACCACTATCATAGAAACAGGTATTGACATACCTAATGTTAATACTATGATAGTAAATGATGCAGACAAATTAGGACTTTCACAACTTTATCAGCTTAGAGGTAGGGTTGGAAGATCTAACAGAATAGCTTATGCATATTTTGTATATAAAAAAGATAAGATACTCACAGAGGTAGCAGAAAAAAGGCTAAGAGCTCTGAAAGACTTTACAGAGCTTGGTTCAGGTTTTAAGATAGCCATGAGGGACTTGGAAATAAGAGGGGCTGGGAATATGATGGGCTCCGCACAGCATGGACATATGGCTGCAGTAGGATACGACTTGTATTGCAGAATGTTAGAAGATACCGTAAAACTTGTAAGGGGAGAAATAGAGCAAGAACCTGTAGAAACTACGGTGGATATTAAAATTGATGCATATATTCCAGGAAATTATATAGAAGATGAAATTCAAAAAATTGAAATATACAAAAAGATTGCAGCCATAGAAAATCTTGATGATTATATGGATGTAAAGGAAGAATTGGAAGATAGATACTCCTATATTCCTCAAAGTGTATATAATTTAATGGATATATCTTATATTAGAAGCAGGGGTAAGCTTTTAGGCATGGAAGAAATAAAAGAAAGTGCCATGGAGGTAATATTCCAGTTTGAAAGTAGAGAAAGAACAGATCAAAAGCTGTTTAAAGCCTTAATGGACAAATATCATAAGAAGATTGTGTTTAAACTGGGAGAAAAACCTTCCTTTGCTTATAAACTAAATGAGATTAAAAAGGAAGATATGTTGGCTGTTTTTAAGGAATTACTAGAATTTATGCTAGAAAGTCAAAAATAAATGGCAATATTAGTTTGAAATAAAATTCTGATATTGTTATACTTAACTATGTGTTTAATATAAATTTGCAATGTATAGCAAAAAAAATTATAATGATTACATGCTATTTTATTAACAAATTAAATCTACAGAAAGAAGCGGGGGAAACGCAGTGAAAAATATTAAAAAGTTAGTTAGCATCACTGTTGCAGGCTTAATGGCACTGTCTTTAGCAGGCTGCAATTTAGTAGAAAAAACACCTGAAGCAATACAAAACACGGTATTAGCAAAAATAGGCAATGATAAGATTACAAAGGGACAACTTGATGAAAGAATGGTTCCTGTTATAGACAGTTTAAAAAAGCAATATGGTGATGATTATTTAAAAAATGAGCAAGCAAAAGAAGCCTTTAAACAACAACAAACTCAAAATCTTGATAATATGGTTTCAGAAAAGATATTTTTACAAAAGGCTAAGGATTTAAAATTAGTTCCTGAAGAAGCAAAACTTCAAGAAGAAGTGGATGCTAAATTAAAAGAAATTAAAGCTATGTATGGCAATGATGATGCTCAGTTTAAAGAAGCTTTAAAAGCAGCTAATTTTACAGAAGACTCCGTTAAGGTTTATCTTAAAGATCAAGTTATAATGACTAAAGTTCTTGATGATATGTTCAAGGATATAAAGATAACTGATGAAGCTATTCAAAAGTATTATGATGAAAATAAAGATCAATTTACACAAAAACCAGGAGCAAAGCTTGCTCACATCTTAGTTAAAACTGAGGATGAAGCAAAGGACATTAAAAATCAATTAAATAAAGGTGCAAAATTTGAAGATTTAGCTAAGAAATATGGAACAGATGGAACTAAGGATGTAGGTGGAGATTTAGGATTTATTGAATATGACACTAAAGACTATGATGCTGACTTTATGAAGGGTGCTAAGGATCTTAAAGAAGGAGAGATATCAGGTCCTGTAAAAACTCAACATGGATTCCATTTGATTAAAGCTACAGAGATAAAGACTGAACCTAAGGTAACTGAACTTAGCGCAGTTAAAGATGACATTAAGGATTACTTAACTACAAAGGAAAAGAATGATGTATACACTAAAAAGCTTGAAGAGTGGAAAAAGGAACTTAAGGTAAAAATGTATTCAGAAAAATTAGACGAAGTTAATAAATAATAATTATAATAATTTATATGTGTTAAACTGCAAAGTATCAAATTAAAAAAAAGTTTATCTCTAAATTTATTTTAGAGATAAACTTTTTTTTATTCATTATTTTGGTTATAAGAAATAAAAATGAGCAATTGTGTATAAAATTTCATATCTTTCAAATAATACTAGTACAGCACCATATAATTTAGAAAAGTACAAGGAGGAGTGTTTATATTATGAAGGCTACAGGAATTGTTAGACGTATCGACGACCTTGGTAGAGTAGTTATTCCAAAAGAAATAAGGAGAACCTTAAGGATAAGAGAAGGAGATCCATTAGAAATCTTCACTGACAGAGAAGGAGGAGTAATACTTAAAAAGTACTCTCCCATTGAAGAATTAACAGATTTTTCAAAGGAATATGCTGAATCACTTCAGCAAGTGGTAGGACACATAGTTCTTATTACAGATAAAGATGCTTTTATTTCCGTAAGCGGGGCTACAAAGAAAGACTACTTAGAGAAGAAAATCAGTGGAGAGTTAGAAAAGATAATAGAAAACAGAAAAACTGTTATTTTGGGAGACACTAATGGAAAGGTAATTCCACTATATAGCGAAGAAGAGCCACAAGATAAATATTTTAGTCAGGTTATTTCTCCTATAATAGCTGAAGGAGATGCTATTGGAGCTGTAATGATTATATCCAAGCAGGGAGGAGAAAAACTAGGTGAGCTGGAAATGAAGCTTGCTGAAACCGCATCCGCTTTCTTAGGAAAACAAATGGAGCAATAGTAGTATATTAGTTATAACAGTATAAATTATAATTACATAATTAATTAAAATGGAATAATACCTCCTGATTTTAAATAAAAATTAATAGTACCATTAAAATTTGGAGGTATTATATGAAAAAACAGTCTTTGATTAAGGGTACATTAATACTTGGAATAGCAGGAATATTTGCAAAATTTTTAGGGCTATTTTTTAGATGGCCATTAATAATGTTAATAGGAGAAGAAGGAGTAGGACTTTATCAAATGTCTTATCCTTTATATATGTTTTTCATATCTGCAGCTGCTGGAGTGCCTTTAGCTGTTTCCAAGCTAGTGTCTGAAAAGAATGCAGTTAATGATATTGAAGGAAGCTTTCAGGTGTTTAGAGAAGCTTTAAAACTTATGATATTTTTAGGGACAGGCCTTTCAATAATACTTTTCGTTTTTGCAAAGCCCATAGTATCCATATTAAAATGGGATGACAAGGCGTATTATTCTCTTATAGGGATTTCCTTTGCCCCTATGGTTATATATGTTATGGATGTGTTTAGGGGGTTCTTTCAAGGACAGCAGAATATGAATCCTACAGCTATATCTCAAATTATAGAACAGATAGGAAGGGTTATTGGAGGAGTTGCACTAGCTTTTATATTATACCCTAAAGGTATTGAGTATTCAGCGGCAGGAGCAGCTTTTGGAGCCACTGCTGGGGGGATATTAGGCAATATATATCTAATAGGTAAATATCTTAAGTTTAAGACAAACATGCCTGTAAAAAAGTTAAGGGTAAATAGCTACATTATGAATAAGCTTTTAAAAATTGCTATGCCAATTTCCATGGGTGCTGCAGCCGCCAGTATCATGGGGCTTATAGATTCTGCTTTAGTACCTCAAAAACTTTTAGATGCAGGGTTTACTCAAAACCATGCTACGGTTTTATTTGCTCAGCTAACTGGTAAGGCAGGGCTTCTTGTAAATATACCTTTAACCCTCTCAGTAGCCTTGGGGTATTCTATAGTTCCTATTATCGCTGAGGCTTATGCCTTAAGAAGAAGAGAAGAGATATATTATAAAATAGAGATGTCAATTAAATTATCTGCAGCCATAGCACTGCCTTGTACCCTAGGTTTATACTATATGGCCGGTCCAATATTTAATCTTATATTTCCTGGAAAGGGTGAGGGGTATCTTATATTAAAATACCTATCATTAATTGTACCATTCATAATAATAACCCAAACCACTACGGCTATTTTACAAGCCACTGGACATTATATAAAGCCAGTAATTAATATTTTGATAGCTTGTGTAGTAAAGGTTGTAATTACATTAATACTTGTACCAATGCCTGAAATAAATATATTTGGAGCTGTGATAGCTTCTATAGCAGCCTATATTACATCAGCTTTTTTAAATATTTTAGATATGCAGAAGAAACTGTATGTTAAATTAGATTATTATAAATTGTTTGTGAGGCCAGTTTATGCATCTATAATAATGATACTTGGAGTATTATATACTTATTCTACTGCTTTAAGTAGGACAGCTTCTACGGGAATCTCTTGCTTGATATCTATATTTATGGGTATTATTATATATGTGATATTTATTATGCTTTTTGGAGTAATAGAATATGGATATGTTATAAAAAAGATTGATAGAAGAACTCATATAAAATAAGGAGAGAAGCAAATGATTAACATAATAGGTCTCGGACCCGGAGCAGCAGATGCTCTAACCTTAGGAAGCTTAAGGCTACTTAAAAACAGCGACGATATAATGCTTAGAACCGCTAAACATCCTACTATTGACTTTATTAATGATGAAGGAATTAATTACTTAACCTACGACTACGCTTATGATAAGTTTAAGAGCTTTGATGAGGTTTATGATTTTATTGCCAAAGATTTAGTGGAAAAGCATAAAGAAAAAGGGGATTTAGTATATGCAGTACCAGGGCATCCATTAGTGGCAGAAAAATCTGTAGAACTGCTTATTCACTTGGCAGAAGAAGAAAATATTGAAGTGAATATTGTCCCTGCAGTAAGCTTTATAGATGCGGTGCTAGAAAGTCTTAAGCTAGACCCTGTAAAAGGATTAAAGTTAATAGATGCTTTTGATATGGCAAATCAGATACCAGATAAAAGGGTTGGTACAGTGATAACCCAAGTATATAATAAGTTTATAGCTTCAGAAGTAAAAATAAAGCTTTTAGATTTTTATGAGGACGAAACAGAAATATTTTTTGTACGTGCTGCAGGAATAAAGGGAGAAGAATCCATAAGGAAAATAAAATTATATGAGCTGGACTGGCAGGAGGATATAGACTATCTTACTTCGTTGTACATACCTGAGGCGCCAGATAATAAGAAAGATTTCTATGAATTTGTAGATATAATAGACACCCTTAGGGCTCCAGGTGGTTGTCCTTGGGATAGAGAACAGTCTCATGACAGCCTAAAAAAGGCTTTAATTGAAGAAAGTTATGAAGTTATTGAAGCTATAGAAGAAATGGACGATAATAAACTTGTAGAAGAATTAGGTGACTTACTTTTACAGGTAGTGTTCCATGCATCCATAGGTAAGGAAGAAGGATATTTTAATATAAACGATGTGGTAGAGGGCATTAGCAAAAAAATGATTTATAGACATCCTCATGTGTTTGGAGATACTCAGGTTTCAGGATCAAAAGAAGTATTAAAAAACTGGGATGAGCTTAAACGTAAAGAGCAAGGACTTAAAACCACTACAGATGAGCTTAACCATGTAGCAAAGAGTCTTCCTGCGCTAATTAGGGCTGAAAAGGTCCAAAAAAAGGCTTCTAAGGTAGGTTTTGATTGGGATAAAGCAGAAGATGCATTAAATAAAATATTTGAAGAAGCAGAAGAATTAAAAGATGTATATAAATTACAAAACAAGGCAAAAATACTAGATGAAATGGGAGATCTTCTTTTTGCAGCTGTAAACACCTGTAGATTTTTAAATATAGATCCAGAAGAAGCCCTTAATTCTACCACTAATAAATTTATCAAAAGATTTTCTTATGTAGAGAAGTGTGCAATGTCCATGGGTAAGACCCTTAATGATATGTCTCTAAAAGACATGGATTTTTACTGGGATGAAGCAAAAAAATATGAAAAAAACGAAAAATAAGAAGGATTTTTGGTAAAGGTGGAGAATATTATAACCTATTGCTATTAGTGCTTTTATGCATACATTGTCTATTTGTTTATAAATTTTAAATTATAGTAAATCATAGAAAAAAACTATAGACTTGTGAATCCACAAGGATTATAATAGGATAATGTAATCATGAAAGTACATAATAATAAACCAAAAGAGTAAAAATTTATTAACTCATTATAAGGAGGATGTTACTGTGAATAAAGCAGAATTAATTTCAAGCATTGCTGAAAAAAGCAAATTAACAAAGAAAGATGCTGAGACAGCTTTAAAGGGATTTATAGAAAGCGTTCAAGAAGCTCTTGAAAAAGGTGAAAAGGTGCAATTAGTTGGATTTGGTACCTTCGAAACAAGAGAAAGAGCAGCTAGAGAAGGAAGAAACCCTAGAACAAAAGAAACAATAACAATCCCTGCATCTGTAGTTCCAGTATTCAAAGCTGGTAAAGAATTCAAAGATAGAGTAAATAAATAATAACTATCTTATAAGCCTGAGAGCATTCTCAGGCTTTTTTATATGGGGAAAAAGGTAAGAAGTAAGAGTGAAGAGGTAAGAGATAGGGATAAAACTCAGGGAGTTTTTTATAAGTAATTTGTAGATGAGTAAGAAGTAAGAAGTAAGAGCTAAGAGGTAAGAGTTAAGGATAAAACTCGGAGAGTTTATTATAATTAATTTTTTAACTTTAATTATAATAAATTTTCACCTATACTTCTTACCTGGTCTATTCTCTATTACTTATTATTTCTTACTCATTACTTCTTACTTCTTACCTCTTACCTTGGTCTATTACTTATTACTTACTTCTTACCTACTCTATGATATAATATTATATAATTAATTTTGTTATAAAGGAGTTAAATTATGAGGCTAGATAAGTATCTTAAGGTTTCTAGAATTATTAAAAGAAGAACTGTAGCAAAGGAAGCTTGTGAAAGCGGTAGAGTGACTATAAATGGTAAGGTTGCAAAGCCAGGCACAGAAGTAAAAGAACAAGACATTATAGAAATTAGTTTTGCTTCAAAAAAACTTAAGGCAAAAATCACCAATATATCAGAACATGTACGTAAAGATGCAGCATCATCTATGTATGAAATTCTTGAAGGTGAAGAGGATAAAGAATAAGGAATAATAGAGTTTAAAAGGTACAGCTGGGAATTTTACTAAATATCAATGCTGTGCTTTTTTATTTATGTGTATATACTTCTTATTTCTTTCATATATTGATATAGAAGTGAATAGGAGGTTTTATACTATATGGAGGTAAAGAAAGAAGTTAAATTAGAAGAAAAGAAAAGCAATTTAGCATTAGAAAGCAGAAAAAAATTGTCCTTAAATGGAGTTATAGAAGTTATAAGCTTTGATGAGGAGAAAATTTTATTAAACACATGTTTAGGAATGCTCACCGTAAAAGGTCAGGGCCTTAAAATGAATAAGTTAGATGTTCAAAATGGGGATATACTCATTGTGGGTAACATAGATTCCTTTGTATATACAAGTACCCAGCCTAAAAAAGATTCTGAAGGCATATTTAAAAGGTTGTTTAAGTAGGTGAGCACATGGTAATACCTCTATGGATGCAGTTTAGAATAATAATATTTAGCTTTGCTTCGGGGATAGTCACTGGGGTTTTATTTGATATATACAGACTTATTAGAGGAATAAAGGTGGTTAGGTATCTGGTGATCATTGAAGATATATTGTTTTGGATCCTTTCTGCTCTAATAGTATTTGTATTTTTACTTTATACCCAATATGCTGTATTAAGCGTTTATGTATATATGTATTTAATATTGGGAATAATATGTTACTTATGGATGTTTAGTAAGTGGTTTATAATGGTGGAAAAGAAACTTGTAGGTGGATTATTTAGAATTATTAGGATATTATTTAAACATATTTTATACCCTTTTAAGTTGCTTTTTTATAAAAATAAAAAAGTCTCAAAAAATTAACTTGAATTAAATAGAAATACAATTTAAAATAAACATGAGAAAGAATATAATAATGCACTCCAAAAACGCAATAAGTGCATAGTATAGGAAGAGGATAAGGTTATGAGAAAAAAGACAACTCTCAAAAACTTAATAATCAGCTTCATGTGTATAGCGTTGATTTATAATGTAGTCAACCAGCAGTTAACTATGAGAAGAATTAAAAGCCAATATAAGGAAAAGCAAACAGAGCTTAATTCTCTTAAGATGAAGAATGATAAATTAAATGAAGAAGTAAAAGCTTCCCAAACTAACCCTTCCTACATGGAAAAGCTGGCTCGGGAACGATTGGGCTATGTAAAGCCTGGAGAAGAATCTGTTGTAGATACCCCTTCTAAGGCAGAAAACAATAAATAAGTTTACAAAATAACATAATATATTAATATTTAAAATTTTAAGGAGGAGTCTTTTTAACATGACCTTAATGGCAGGAAACATTTTAGAAGGAACAGTGGTAAACATCACAAACTTTGGTGCATTTGTCGAAGTGGAGGGAAAAACAGGATTAGTTCATATCTCAGAAGTAGCTGATTCTTTTGTAAAGGACATCAGGTTGCATCTTAAAGAGCAGGATAAAGTAAAGGTAAAAGTCATCTCTATAGATGATAATGGCAAAATAAGTCTTTCAATAAAACAAGCAAATATTAGAAAGAAATCTGTAAAGCCTGCAGAGTTTGATTGGAATTCTGATAAAAAAGCAAACAATGCCAATAACTTTGAAGATATAATGTCTAGATTTTTGAAAGAAAGCGAAGAAAAGCTTCAAGATGTTAAAAAACACCAAGATCTTAAGGGTGGAAAAGGATATAGCAAAAGAAATTTTGGCTAAGTTTAAAGCTTAAATTTATGGTATATTAAGCCTCTTATGTTTCATAAGAGGCTATTATAAAACTAAATTAAAGGGCAATATTGCAGTGCCCAATAATATCCATAAAATATTTATATAAAAATTAGTTGACAGTATAGTAAACATGTTTTATAATAAAACTTGTCGTCAGAGATGGTGATTATGCTGAAGTGGCGGAACAGGCAGACGCACAGGACTTAAAATCCTGCGGTGCTAAAACACCGTACCGGTTCGATTCCGGTCTTCAGCACCAACAATATCGCGGGGTGGAGCAGCTGGTAGCTCGTCGGGCTCATAACCCGAAGGTCATAGGTTCAAGTCCTATCCCCGCAACCATAAAAATTATATATTTGGCGGAATAGCTCAGCTGGCTAGAGCATTCGGTTCATACCCGAAGGGTCGTAGGTTCAAGTCCTATTTCCGCTACCATACATGCTGAAGTGGCGGAACAGGCAGACGCACAGGACTTAAAATCCTGCGGTGCTAAAACACCGTACCGGTTCGATTCCGGTCTTCAGCACCAATAATGTCGCGGGGTGGAGCAGCTGGTAGCTCGTCGGGCTCATAACCCGAAGGTCATAGGTTCAAGTCCTATCCCCGCAACCATTTATTTATAGACTAATTTTAAATTATAAAAGAGTAATTTACCCAATATCGCGGGATGGAGCAGCTGGTAGCTCGTCGGGCTCATAACCCGAAGGTCATAGGTTCAAGTCCTATTTCCGCAACCATTATTCTTAAACTAATTGAAAATTATGGCGGAATAGCTCAGCTGGCTAGAGCATTCGGTTCATACCCGAAGTGTCGTAGGTTCAAGTCCTATTTCCGCTACCAGAGTAAAAAAGATGCTTAGGCATCTTTTTTTAATTTAGAATTTAAAATGAAGGAGGAAACTCGGGGAGTTTCTTTAATTATCCCCTTAGGGGGCTTTTTTAATTGTTAATTTGTAATTTTGCATGGAAGAGCTTTTTCTTAGAGAGCGTCAGAAAACTATTGAAATTTAAAAAAGACCATGATTATAAGCTGAAGCTTATAATCATGGTCTTTTTGTACTGAGCTTAAGAGTTCTGATAAAGTTTTGAGGAGAACTCAAATAATGTTTTAAAAGGAAAGCACCAGTTCACGAGAAAGTTTCTTGATGATGCTGTCCATATCTTTGTAGGCTTTGTGCAGGGCTTCGTCTTTTCCTATGGAAGACATATCTACGCCTTCTATGAGTATTTTCTCAAATTTGTTTATGCCTAAGAATTTGAATATATCATGAAAATAATCTACACCGTGATCAAATTTAGATGAAAAAATTTTAGGATATACTCCACCAGAGGATTGAATATAAACCATATTTCTCTCTTTACTATCCAATAAGCCTTTAACTTCTTCAGGGGATATTTTTATGGTTTTATTGTTTATGATTATGCAATCAATATATCTTTTAAGTCTTGAAGGATAACTTATACTCCACATAAGAACTGCAAATACATAGGTATCAGCCTTAAGAAACTGGTCGCATAGGGAGTTTACTATATCTATTTGCTTCTTTTCATTTTCTGATAGTGCATCGTAGGCTGCACCAGATACCAGCTCCGCTCTTCCTGAGAAAAGTTTATGGTTAAGTTCAGGAATCTCTGAATTATAAAGGTCTAACTCTTCTAAAGTATAGTCTTCATTGGCTTCTAAAAATCTGTTAACAAACTCTCTGCCGGCAGTTTTGCTAGTAGACTCTTCTTCGGGTTTTGAATTTACAGTTATGTATAATAATTTTTTCATTTTATATCACCTCCATAAATCTTATTATTTGCACAAATAATTAACTTATACAGGCTAAATAGAACACATTCCGTGGATATAAAATTATATATTGTGGATAAATGACTAATAACATAATTAGTAGTATATCTTGTAAAATAAAATACATTAAATTTTTTATTACAAAAAGTTATCTCCATAAAATCAAGGTTTTTTTTACATAACGACAATAAATAAGTTACCCACAAAATACGAAAAGTTATCCACAAAATACCATTGAATACAGTTAAAGCAATAAAAGCTTTTGTGGATAATTTCCAATACAGTCTTTTTATTACTTATAAGTTTTTGAATTTATTGGCATTTAAAGCGGTAAAAGTATAAAAATATAGTGCATCATGTCCATTAAAAAATAAATAAAAGCAGATATATTTACATATATTCCCATGCATAATTGATATAATTAATTTACTTTCAGTTTTAGTAATAATATAGGGGGTAAAGAAATGCAATACGGAATTGAATTAGGAACTTATAAAAGAGCAAGAAATAAGGAAAAGGAGCAAAGGATAGAAAGAAGCACTGCGCCTTATAGAATAATAGGTTATATGTTGTTTTCATTGCTCATAAGCAGGGTAATGCTAATAAATAGCAGCGCGCCTTTTGGACTAGCATTTCTTTGTGCCATAGTAATGTGCAAAGATATAAAGCATTCCTTCTTTGCTGGGGTGGGTGCTCTTATTGGGTATATTACTTTAATAAATAGCATAGAAGGGTTGTCTATATATCTTTTATTGGTTATTTCCATTACTGGGTGCTCGTATATAATGAAAAACATTTCAAGAAATAAAAGGTTTATACTTTTAATTTCTATCATATTATTTGAAAATATACTATTTAATCTTTTGGTAAATCATTATAGCCTAGTTGTAAATTTAACACAGTCATTAATACAAACGGTGATAATACTACCTATATACTTTATTTTTAAATATGCAGTTAGCTGCTTTGAAGAAATTAATACCAAACATCTATTTAACAATGAAGAAATTATCAGTATGGCCATACTTATATCCATTGCTGTATCGGGACTTTGGGGCTTGGCTGTTTTTGATATAAGCATAAGAAATATTATAGCTTTAACTGTAGTGGTAATGATGGCTTATGTAAATGGAAGTTCTATAGGAGCCGCAGCTGGTGTGGCTGCAGGAGTTATTATAGGCATTTCTTCAAATAATATGAACATATATGTAAGTGTTTATGGAGTATGTGGATTAATAGCAGGATTATTTAGAGAAACAGGCAAGTATTTAACATGTTTAGCTTATATGATTTTATTCGTTATATTGAAGCTGTATTCTAATTTAGGTAATGATTTTAAAATAATTGAAGGAATAATAACTTCTGTATTATTTCTAATTATTCCACAAAGGATATATTCTGCTATTTCTTTTGAAATAGATTGGGAAAAGAAACAAAATTTAATGAATGAATCACATTTAGCAAAGGTTAAAGAAGTTTTAACGGATAGACTTAAAAGCTTTAATGATATACTTTATTCTATGTCTAATATTTTAAACGGTTTTATGGACAATGAGAAGCTCCTAATGAAGGGGAAAAGTAGTGGTATTATTGAAAATTTAGCTGATAGGGTATGTAGCAGCTGTGACATGAGAAATATATGTTGGAAAAGAGAATTACACTATACCTATAGTGCCTTTTCAGAGCTTATTGAAAATTTTCATGATAAAAGTTACGTTATTCCCCAGGAGATTAATAAAAAATGCATAAAGAGAACCGCATTAACTAAAGAGGCAGAGAATATTGTAAACAACCATATAATAGATGAAATGTGGAGAAGTCGCTTAGTAGAGGGGCGAAAAATGCTCTCTTCTCAAATAACTGGCATGTCAGATACCCTTTCTGAAATAGTAAAGGATTTTAACTCAGAAGTAGTATTTAACCACGATATTGAGAAGCTTCTTATAAAGACTTTAAGTAAAGCTCAAGTAAAATATTCAGATATATTTTGTTATTGCGATAAAAAAGGAAGGTTAAATATAAAAATCACCATGGAAGCTTGCAGTGGTGGACAACCCTGTGTTAAACAATTACTACCAATTATTAACGAAGCAGTAAATAAAACTATGTGTATAAGTGGAGAAGGTTGTTTGATAAATGCTGAAACAAATAAATGCAGTGTAGTATTTGAAGAAACCCCTAAATTTCATGTGGCTACCTACGCTGCTACTGCATGTAAAACTGGTGAAAGCTATATTGGTGATAGTTATAGCTTCGGAAGGATGCGGGATGGAAATCATATTACCATTATAAGCGATGGCATGGGCTCTGGAGCAGAAGCTGGCAAGGATAGTAAAGCGGCTGTAGAGCTTATAGAAAAGTTTGAAGAGGCTGGGTTTAATAGTATTACAGCTATTAACACCGTTAATTCTATTATTAGTATGAGGTTTGATGAAGAAGAAAAATTTTCGACTTTGGACTTAAATAGCATAGATCTTTATAGTGGAGATTCAGTTTTTATGAAGGTGGGGGCTGCTGCAAGCTTTATAAAAAGAGGAAATAAATTAGAGATAATAAATTCAAAAACTTTACCCATAGGGGTTTTAGATAAGCCAGATGTGGACATAATTGAAAAGAAACTAAAAAATGGGGATATAGTTATATCTATTAGTGATGGTATTTTAGATGTTAACAGTAAAAGTGCAGTTAGCAATGATTGGATATGTAGCTTTCTTAAAGAGACTAAATGTGCTAACCCCAAGGAGCTTGTGGTTGAAATATTAGATAAAGCAAAAGAGCTATCAGGGGGAAAGCCTAAGGATGATATGACCATACTGGTGTCTAAGGTGTATGGAATATACTAATATTTGTTCAACAATAAATCCGGTGTTTTATAAAAATACCGGATTTATTGTTGAGATGTAATTTTAACTTTATATTACTTATAGTTTTATGCTATTATCTTTTTGTAATAGGCTATTAAATTTAGATAGTTTAACGAATATTTATAATTAAATTATTTTAGTGTAGAAAATACAATTTATTATGTTATAATAATATAATTAAAAATTAATGATATTTATAAAGTTTCAAATTCTTATAGATGGATGTGTTGCATTTTGGTTGATAAGGCTCTTAGTTATATAAACGAACATTCCATGCTGAAATCAGGAGAAAAGGTCCTGGTAGCTTTGTCAGGAGGGCCTGATTCTGTTTGTCTTATTCATATCCTTTATAATCTTCAAGAGAAGTTAAATATACAATGTTTTGCAGCTCATTTAAATCATTGCCTTAGAGGAGAAGAAGCAGATAAAGATGAAGCTTATTCAGAAGAGCTATGCAGAAGATTAAACATTCCTTTTTTTTCTAAAAGAGTGGATATTAATGCCCTGGCTGCAAAGAGAGGAATTTCTGTAGAAATGGCAGGAAGAGAAGCTAGGTATGAATTTTTTGATGAAATAAAAAATAAGTATCAAATTCATAAGATTGCTGTAGCTCACAACGCAAATGATCAGGCGGAAACTATATTAATGAGGTTCATGAGAGGCACTGGAAGTGAAGGCCTTAGAGGGATAAAACCTATAAGGGAAGGGATATTTATTAGACCTATACTCTGTTTAAGCCGTGAGGAAATAGAGGAGTATTGCAGAATTAATAATTTAAACCCAAGGATAGATAAAACTAATTTAGAAGATATATATTATAGAAATAAAATAAGACTTCAGTTATTACCCTACATAGAAGAAAATTTTAATTCCAATATTATATCTACACTTAATAGATTAGCTTATCTTATTGATTCTGATAATGATTATATTCAAGAACAGGTGGACATAAATTATAATATATTTTGTAATGCTAATGAGGAAGGGCTTTTAATACATAAGGATGCCTTCAAACTTCACAAAGCTATACTTAGTAGGCTTATAAGAAAAGCTTACAATGAATTTTCAGGAATACATTCTAACTTTCAAAAGGTTCATGTGGATGATATTATATTTTTGCAGAAGCAAGGTACTGGAAGAAGTATAAACCTTCCAGGGGGAATATGTGCTGAAAATAGATATTATGATATATATTTTTTTAAAAAGGATTCTAAAGGAGAATTAGTTTTTAATGAAAAGTATATAATAGAAAACATTAATGATATTAAAAGTAAACTTTATGAAGGATTTAATATTTATTTACAGGATTTTAGACTTAATTTAAACATTAAGCGCTTGGAGTTAAAGCCATCATTAAATTTAAAAACAAATAATACTACAAAATACTTTGATTTAGATAAAATTAAAGGTAGTATATTATTAAGGAACAGAAAAGCAGGAGACAGGTTTTCACCACTAGGTATGAAAGGAAGTAAAAAGTTAAAGGATCTTTTTATAGATTTAAAAGTTCCTCAAGATAAAAGAAATGACATTCCTTTACTATGCTTTGATGATGATATAGCTTGGATAATAGGTTACAATATAAGCGATAAATATAAAGTAGATAAAAATACAAAAAATATACTACAAATAAAACTTGAAAGCGAGGCATTTTTTGAATGAGGGAAGATTTTAAGGAGATACTTTTTACTGAGGAGCAAATTTTATCTAAGGTTAAAGAGTTAGCAAAACAAATAAGCGATGATTATAAAGACAAGGATTTAGTGGTAGTAGGGGTTTTAAAAGGCTCAGTAGTTTTTACCTCCGATCTTATAAAGTATATAGATATTCCTTGTGTACTTGATTTTATGGCGGTATCCTCTTATGGAACTTCCACTGAAAGTTCAGGTATTGTAAAAATAATAAAGGATTTAGATTATGATATTGAGGGCAAGGATTTATTAATTGTAGAAGATATAGTGGATACAGGAAACACATTAAAATATCTACTAAAGTATTTAAAAGCTAGAAAAGCTAACAGTGTAGCTATAGTGTCACTACTTAGTAAACCATCTAGAAGAAAGTTGGCAGTAGATATTAAATACTTAGGTTTTAATGTGCCTGATAAGTTTATTGTAGGCTATGGTATTGACTATGCTGAGAAGTACCGTAATGCCCCATTTATAGGGGTTTTAAAAGAAGAAATTTATAAATAATTAATATTATTTATTGTTGTAATGGATATACCTATATGGTAGAATTTTATAGTAACTAGAAAGAGGGGGGGCCCAAATATGAAAAAATTTTCAAGCGTGACGGCCTGGATTGTAGTTTTGGTAATGGTTGTTTTGGCAGCCTTTGTTCTGGTTGAAGGTGGTAAAGGTAGTAATACCATCCCTTTCAATGAATTCCAGCAAAAGTGGCAAAACAATGAAATAAAGAGTATACAGGTTAAAGAAGATAAGATGATGGTAGAAGGTACCCTAGTAAACGGGAATAGTTTCAGTACTAATGTTATCCCTGAAAGATTTATTCAGTTTATTGGACAGAATCCTAAGACAGAGGTTAAAGAGGTATATGTTCCTCCAACCAGTGTTCCAGCTTGGGTTCAACTTATACCTACAGTATTGCTTATAGTTATGCTTTTAGCATTCTGGTTTTTATTTATGCAACAGTCCCAAGGCGGGGGCGGAAATCGTGGTGTTATGAATTTTGGTAAAAGTCGTGCTAAAATGGCAACACCAGACAAGAAGAGAGTAACATTTAACGATGTAGCCGGAGCAGATGAAGAAAAAGCTGAACTGGTAGAAATTGTAGACTTTTTAAAACAACCTAAGAGATATATTGAAATGGGAGCTAGAATACCCAAAGGAGTACTTTTAGTAGGTCCTCCAGGAACGGGTAAAACCCTCCTTGCAAAAGCTATTGCAGGGGAAGCAGGAGTTCCATTTTTCACTATTTCAGGTTCTGACTTTGTTGAAATGTTTGTTGGAGTTGGAGCGTCTAGGGTTAGAGATCTTTTTGACCAAGCGAAAAAGAATTCTCCTTGCATAATTTTCATAGATGAAATTGATGCCGTGGGTAGACAAAGAGGAGCAGGTCTTGGAGGAGGTCATGATGAAAGAGAGCAAACTTTGAACCAATTACTTGTTGAAATGGATGGATTCGGAGTAAATGAAGGAATCATTATGATTGCTGCTACCAATAGACCAGATATACTAGACCCTGCTTTATTAAGACCAGGTAGGTTTGATAGGCAGATAGTAGTAGGAGCGCCAGATGTTAAAGGAAGAGAGGAAATATTAAAAGTTCATACTAGAAATAAACCTCTTGCTGGAGATGTTAATTTAAATATACTTGCAAAAAGAACACCAGGCTTTACTGGAGCTGATATAGAAAACTTAGCTAATGAAGCTGCTCTTTTATCTGTAAGAAGAGACAGAAAAGTTATTAGCATGGATGAAATGGAAGAAGCTATAACTCGTGTTATCGCTGGACCAGAGAAGAGAAGTAAGGTTATAAGCGATCATGATAAGAAGCTCACTGCATATCATGAGGCAGGTCATGCTGTAGTTATGAAGCTTTTACCAAACGCAGATCCTGTTCATCAAATAAGCATAATTCCAAGAGGTATGGCTGGTGGATACACTATGCATTTACCAAAGGAAGATAGATCTTACACTTCTAAATCCAAGCTTAAGGATGAAATGGTAGGACTTCTTGGCGGTAGAGTTGCTGAAAAGCTAATATTAGGAGATATAAGTACAGGAGCTAAAAATGACATAGATAGAGCAAGTCATATTGCTAGAGCTATGATTATGGAATATGGAATGAGTGATACACTTGGACCAATATCCTTTGGTTCTGATCAGAACGAGGTTTTCCTAGGAAGAGATCTAGGAAGAAACAGAAACTTCAGTGAAGAAATTGCTTCTAGAATAGACAATGAAGTTAAGAAACTCATAGATGATGCTTACAATCAAGCTGAGAATTTACTTACTGAGAATATATCAAAACTTCATGCAGTAGCTCAATCTCTACTGGAAAAAGAAAAAATTGAAGCTGAAGAGTTTGAAGAAATATTTGCAAATTCATAAAACGCCAAGTTTGGCGTTTTTTCTTTTTTAAAAATGATTGATTACATTCATAAAATTAATTTTGGTTAAAATATAAGAATTGTTTAATGCAATTAATTATTCTTATACTTTATTTTAAGCTATGTAAAGGATATAATGGTATTATAGTGAAATTTCTGAAAATATAAGGAGGTTATATGTATAGTGAATTAAAAGTTGGTTTGAAAACTGATATTATTCATAAAGTAAAACCAGAAGAAAGTGCTGAAGCATATGGGTCAGGTACTGTTCCAGTATATGCAACTCCAGCTTTAATAGCATTAATGGAAAGTATTTCTAAAGAATGTGTTGCCTCTTATCTTTCTAAGGAAGATACCACAGTGGGGATAGAAGTTAACATTAAACATTTAAAAGCTACACCCATTGGAATGAATGTAAGATGTGAAGCTGTGCTTATTCAGGTGAAGGGTAAAAAACTTATCTTTAAAGTGGATGCCTTTGATGAAGAGGGAAAGATCGGCGAAGGAACACACACTAGATACATAGTAAACTCGGAAGAATTTATTAAAAAGATATATAAAAATAATTAGTATTTAACAAACTATATATTAAATAATAAAAATTTAAGAGAGGTGTTTTATTTGAAAACAGATATTGAAATTGCTCAAAGCTCAAAAATGGAGCCTATATCAAAGATAGCTTTAAAACTTGGACTTAAAGAGGATGACATAGACTTTTATGGTAAATATAAATGTAAGATATCTCTAGATGTTACTGAAAGACTTAAAGATGAGAAGGATGGTAAATTAATTCTCGTTACGGCTATAAATCCAACTCCAGCAGGTGAAGGAAAATCCACCGTTACAGTGGGACTAGGCCAAGCTTTAAATAAGATTAATAAAAATGCTATTATAGCTTTAAGAGAGCCTTCATTAGGACCTGTATTTGGAGTAAAAGGTGGAGCAGCAGGAGGGGGTTACGCTCAAGTGGTTCCCATGGAAGATATAAACCTTCACTTTACTGGGGATATGCATGCTATTACAGCAGCTAATAACCTAATTTGCGCAGCTATAGATAACCACATCCATCAAGGAAATGCATTACGTATTGATGCCAGAAGAATAACCTTTAAAAGGGTTATGGATATGAATGATAGAGCGCTGAGAAACACCGTAGTGAGCTTAGGGGGAAAGCTTAATGGCTTCCCAAGAGAAGATGGTTTTATGATTACAGTAGCATCAGAAATCATGGCTATTTTATGTTTATCTCATGACCTTATGGATTTGAAAGAAAAAATAGGGGAAATAGTAATAGGTTACAACCTAGATGGAGATCCTGTGTATGCTAGAGAACTGAAGGTTAATGGTGCTGCAGCTTTACTTATGAAAGAAGCAATTAAGCCTAACTTGGTTCAAACTTTAGAAAATACTCCTGCTATTATACATGGAGGTCCTTTTGCCAACATAGCTCACGGTTGTAACAGCATTATTGCTACACAGATGGCATTAAAGCTTGGAGACTATGTAGTAACTGAAGCAGGCTTTGGTGCAGATTTAGGAGCTGAAAAATTCTTTGATATAAAATGCAGATATGGTAACCTTAAACCAAATTGCGTAGTTCTGGTGGCTACCATAAGAGCAATTAAACACCATGGTGGAATTACAAAGGATAAGCTTAATGAAAGTAACTTACTAGCGGTTCAAAAAGGTATACAAAACTTAGAAAAGCAAATTGAAAATGTTAAAAAATTTGGGGTGCCTGTGGTAGTTGCAGTAAATAAGTTTATCACAGACAGTGCTGAAGAAGTAGAATTCGTAGAAAAGTTCTGTGCTGAAAGAGGAGTAAAAGCTGTACTTACAGAAGTATGGGAAAAAGGTGGAGAAGGTGGAGTGCCACTTGCTAATGCAGTGGTAGATGTTATAGAAACAGAAACTTCTAAGTTTAATGTACTATATGATGACAAACTACCTCTTAAAGAAAAAATCCTAACCATAACCAAAGAAGTTTATGGTGGTAGAGGAGTAAATTATACACCTCAAGCAGAAAAACAAATAGCAGAATTAGAAAAGCTAGGCCTTGATAAAAAGCCTATATGCATGGCCAAAACTCAATACTCACTTTCTGATAACCCTAAGCTTCTAGGAAAACCTGAAAACTTTGAAATAACTGTAAAAGAATTAAGAGTTTCTAATGGAGCTGGCTTCGTGGTTGTACTAACAGGTGACATTATGACCATGCCAGGTCTTCCAAAGGTACCATCAGCAGAAAAAATAGATATTCTCCCCAACGGAGAAATCGTAGGCTTGTTCTAATTAGATTTACTTAGTGAATAAAAAGATGATTCCTATACTGAATAGGAGTCATCTTTTTATATTTTGTTAATATCTATAAATATGGTACCAAGGATACTTCTTGTATTTAATAGACATGACATTTGTAGGTTTATTTAAAATTTATAAATATAACGCCAGTGACGTGACAAGCTTTAAGTTTATTACGTAGTATTAATTAGATTACTGTGTTTAACTTTATTATGCTAATGAGCTTGTTTCTGGAGGAGGATCAAAATGAAAAAAACATTTACTATAGCTTTTATTTTAATATTTTTTCTTATAGGCATTACTCTATTTATTCCAAATAAAAATTATTTTAAATCGGGATTGGGAATAGTTAAAAATGAAACTGAAAAAATATTTAAAAAAGGAGCTAAGGTTCCTGAAGAATACTCAAAAGCGGATAAAAATAAAAATGGAATACCAGATCCTATAGATATGGTTCAAGCTGCAAGAAAAGAAGTGGAAAATGAGACTGTATATGTGAGCAATTATTATACAGGGGGATATCCGCCTGACAGCGAAGGAGTGTGCACTGATGTTATATGGAGAGCTTTTAATGGTATGAACGTAAATCTTAAGAATTTAATAGATGAGGATATTAAAAAGAATACAAGTCTCTACCCTAGAGTTAACGGTAAACCTGATCCAAATATTGATTTTAGAAGAGTACCTAATCAGGATGTTTTTTTAAATAGACATGCAATAAGCCTCGCCACAGAGGTTAAACCTTGGGATGTAGAAAACTTAAAGCAATGGCAACCTGGAGATATAATAGTAATCTTAAAACCTTATGAACATGTGGGAATAATATCAGATAAAAGAGATAGTGATGGAGTGCCTTATTTAATACATAACTCCACTCCTCACGCTAAGGAAGTAAAACTTAGCTGGATTACAGATTCAACTCCGTTAAAAGCGCATTATCGATGGAAATATTGATCTGTGTAAAAGTTTACCATTACCCCAGGGGCGCTCCCTTTTTATGGGAGCACCCCTGGGGTGATTCCATTTTATAGGGTTTTGAAGAGTTATCCTTCAATTAAGTGAAAAGTGAATGTTTTCTTGCAGATTCGTATACATAGCTGCATAAGTATGTTATGATAAAAGGGGTAATATTTTACATTAAGTTAATTGATGTTATTATTTCTAACAAAAGTTATTTATTATAATTTTCAAATAATAATTTTTGTTTTTGTTTATTTTATTTATATTTATTTATATTTATTTATATAAAATGTATAAGGAGGCTTAACATGGACAGAGTTGAGGAGCTTCTCCAGAGAAAAAGTGAGATTTTAATTGGAGGAGGTAAGGATAGTCTAAATATGCAGCATAACCTTAATAAGCTTACTGCAAGAGAAAGAATTGAACAGCTTGTAGATGAGAATTCATTTATTGAAATAGGTGGATTTATAGGGAAAAATTCTGCCGGATGTATAACTGGTTATGGTACGGTGCAAGGGAGGCTTGTATATGTTGTTTCTCAAGATTACAGCGTTAAAGGAGGGGCAATTAATGGGCATAATACAAGAAAGACGGTAAATATTTTGAGGATGGCCCTAAAAATGGGTGCACCAGTAATTCAGATATTTGATTCTGTAGGAATTGATACCTCAGAAGATTTGGAGGCGCTAAGATATTATGGTGAGCTAATAAAGGAAAATTCAAAGTTATCAGGGGTGGTTCCTAATATAGGAGTAATAGCAGGTCCATGCACTGGAACTTTAGCTATATTAGCATCTATGTGCGATTTTACCATTCTTTCAGAAAAATCTGGAGAGTTTTATGTAAACGATACACTAAAATTAGCTAACACCAGCGGTAAGTTTGTAGAGTATAAAAATTATGCTTCTCCTGAATTTAGTTCTCAAAATGGAAGCATAAAATTAACCTCTGAAGATGATAAAGATGCAATGATAATGGTTAGAAAGCTTCTAAGTTATATACCTTCCAATAATCTAGGGTTTCCTCCTAGAGACCACATAGGAGAAGAGGCTGTTTCTCCTATATTCGATAATATGGTTAAGACAGATAGTATCAATGTAGAGGAGATTATTAGAGAACTAGGAGATTTAGATAGCTTTATTGAATTGGGTAAGAACTTTGGTGATAGTGTTACTATAGCATTTATAAAGATAAATGGATTGAATACAGGAATATTAGGTTTAAACAAGAAAAATACACCATTAAATATAAAGGCCATAGAGAAAGTAACAGGGTTTATTAAAATATGTGATAGTTTTAATATTCCATTGATTACTGTAGCAAAGGATATAACTAGCTTTGGAGTAAATGCTGAAGAAGAAAAAGCAGGGCTGGCATTAAGCTTATCTAAGTTATTATATACCCTTTCAGAGGCTGTAATACCTAAGGTTTCCCTTTTAGTAGGGAAAACACAAGGAACAGGATATATTACCTTTTGCAGCAAGGAAAGTGCCTGTGATATGGTATTGGCTTGGCCAACAGCTTCTATAACCTTGGCAAGCTCTGAGGCTAAAGAAACTGAATCTATATATAAAGCCGCTGAAGTGGGATTAATTGATGATATTATTATACCTTCAGAAAGCAAAGGAAGACTGTATATGGCCTTAGACATGCTTTCTACTAAGAGAGAAATTAAATATCCTAAAAAGCATGGCAGCACTCTTATATAGGAGGAGAAATTCATGAAAATTTTACAAGAAGGTTTGGCAGTTACCCTATTTGCTATGGCGATTGTATTTATGGTGCTCACGGTTTTATTATTACTTATTAAGCTTCAAACTTATATTTTTTCTAAGATTGAAGAGGTAAATAAAAAACAAGAACACCATGAAAAAGCTATAGAAATCACTAATAATATGGGCTTGGAAAAGAATAAAGATGCAGCTATAGAAACTCAAAAAAATGTTCAAAAGGATATATACAATAATGAAGAAATCGTGGCGGCTATTATGGCTGCATTAAGCATATATACTGAAGATGATAAAGTGCAATTTAAGATAAGAAGCATTAGGCGAGTAGAAGAAGATACTAACTGGGCAAAAGCTAACTTGTTATAAAAATTCCTTATTAATATGTAAAGGATTATGTTTTAAAATTAATGTTTTGGAGGTTTATTTATGAAGAGATACTATGTAACCGTAAATGGAAATAGATACGAAGTAGAGGTGGAAGAAGTAAGAGGGGAGTTTCCACCAGCAGCAATTACATCAGAAAAAGCAGTTCATAAAGAACACATGGAAGAGTTTAAGGAAGTAGCAGAGACAACTGCTAAGGCACCGGTTATGGAAGAGCCTAAAGCAGAGGCGAAGAAAGCTGCTTTAGAAGTCAAAGGAGAAAAAATAACATGTCCCATGCCTGGAACTATATTTAATATAGCTGTAAATGAGGGGCAACAAGTTAAGAAAGGTGATGTTATTTTAGTCCTTGAAGCTATGAAGATGGAAAATGAAATTATGAGCCCTAAAGACGGAAAAGTAGCTGAAATTGCAGTTGCTAAAGGACAGCAGATGAACACAGGAGACCTACTTGCTATTATAGAATAGATTAGGGGGAACATTATAATGAATTTCATGGAATCGCTAACGGAATTATGGCAGACTTCAGGTTTTGCCGCTTTGAACATAAAGTATGCAATAATGATAATAATATCATGTGTACTGATATACCTAGCTATAGTTAAGGAGTTTGAACCTTTATTACTTTTACCTATAGCTTTCGGAATGCTTTTAACCAATCTTCCTCTAACAGGGATAATGGAAGAGGGGGGACTTCTTTTTAATATTTATAAAGGTGTTAAATTAGGAATTTACCCACCTTTAATATTTCTAGGCATTGGTGCTATGACGGATTTTGGACCATTATTAGCTAATCCTTCTAGTTTACTTTTAGGTGCAGCTGCGCAGATAGGGATATTCTTTACCTTTATATGTGCACTACTTTTAGGGTTTATACCTAAGGAAGCAGCATCTATTGGAATTATAGGAGGGGCTGACGGACCAACAGCAATATATCTAACCAGTAAGTTAGCACCAGAACTTCTAGGGCCTATTGCTGTGGCGGCTTATTCCTATATGGCTTTAGTACCTTTAATCCAGCCACCGATTATGAGGGCCTTAACTACAGAAAAAGAAAGAAAAATTAAAATGGGTGGGTTAAGAACCGTAAGCAAAAAAGAAAAAATAGTATTTCCTATTGTAGTTTCAATATTAGTAATACTTTTACTTCCTTCTGTAGCTCCGTTAATAGGTATGCTAATGCTAGGTAATCTATTTAAGGAAAGCGGAGTGGTGGGAAGGCTTACAGATACTGCTCAAAATGCATTAATAAATATAGTAACTATATTTTTAGGGGTAAGTGTGGGTGCTACTG
Organism: Clostridium amylolyticum; assembly: GCF_900142075.1. Taxonomy (GTDB): domain Bacteria; phylum Bacillota; class Clostridia; order Clostridiales; family Clostridiaceae; genus Clostridium_AA; species Clostridium_AA amylolyticum. Next base: position 27,846 of record NZ_FQZO01000007.1, on the reverse strand, counting down.
CCAATGCAGATATATTTTTAAGACCTCAAACTTTGAAAATTGTAGCATTAGGAGTAATTGCCTTCTCTATTAGTACGGCAGGAGGAGTTCTTTTGGCCAAGCTACTAAATAAAATTACTGGGGGTAAGATAAACCCTCTAATAGGTTCTTCAGGAGTATCAGCAGTGCCTATGGCCGCGAGGGTTTCACAGGTGGAAGGTCAAAAGGCTGATCCAAGTAACTATCTTCTTATGCATGCTATGGGACCCAATGTAGCAGGGGTCATTGGATCTGCTGTGGCAGCTGGAGTACTTTTATCTCTGTTTAAATAAAATTATTTATATATTTAAGTATATTTTAATAAAAGGGGTATAGTAATTTAGAGAACAATTATAAGCTAAATCCAGGTATTTCTTACATTATATAAGTAATCCTTGACAACTGATTAAAAATTGTTAAAATTAAATTGTTAAAATTCATACAGAGGATATGTTACACCATGTAATATATCCTCTGTATATTATTATAAATTCATAGATACAGGCTTTAAATACTCATGATTTAAATTAATTATAAAGTGGCAGCTTATAAGCTGCTTTTAATTATGTTAACTGGAGGATTAGAAATGATATTACTTGTTGATGTTGGAAATACCAATATTGTATTAGGACTTTACAACAATGGAGAATACATAAATAGGTGGAGATTATCCACAGATGCTAATAAAACTTCTGATGAGTATTCCATTCATATCATGCAACTATTTAATCAGAACCATATAGAAGTTGATGAGGTGGAAGGTATAATTATATCTTCTGTAGTACCTAATATAATGCATTCTTTAGAAAACATGATAGAAAAATGTTTTAAGAAGAAACCATTAACTGTAGGACCAGGGATAAAAACAGGAATAAATATAAAATATGATAATCCTAAAGAAGTGGGAGCAGATAGAATAGTAAATGCTGTAGCTGCTCACGAAAAATATAAAAGGTCCTTGATTATTTTAGATTTTGGAACAGCTACTACCTTTTGCGCAGTAACTAAGAACGGAAACTATCTTGGTGGAAATATTTGCCCTGGTATAAAGATATCCTCTGATGCTTTGTTTGAAAGAGCTGCTAAGCTTCCAAGGGTAGAGTTAGAAAAGCCTGGTAGCTTAATATGTAAAAGTACAGTAACCAGCATGCAGGCAGGAATTATTTATGGATATACGGGGCTTGTAGAATATATAATAAACAGGATGAAAAAGGAAATGATTGATTTAGGTGAAGAAGAGCCATATGTAGTGGCTACTGGTGGACTTGCAAATTTAATTGCAGAGGATACGGATACTATTGATGAAGTAGCACCACTTCTAACATTGGAAGGATTAAAAATAATATACGAAAAAAATAAGGAGTAATACTTCCTATGAAGATATCTACTTTAAACTTTGAAAACAACGTATTTCTAGCTCCTATGGCAGGAGTAACAGATATAGCTTTTAGAGAAATATGTAAAGAAATGGGCTGCGGGCTGGTTTATACAGAAATGGTAAGTGCAAAAGCATTGTATTATGGTAGTGAAAATACAGAGACTCTCCTTAGAATTTCTCAGAAAGAAAAACCAGTAGCAGTTCAGATTTTTGGAAGAGAGCCGAAGATTATGGCAGAGGTAGTGGAAAAGCATTTTAATAATCATGAAGATATTTGTATTATTGATATAAATATGGGTTGTCCTGCCCCTAAAATAGTTAAAAATGGTGAAGGGTCCGCTTTAATGACAGAACCAACGCTTGCGGCCTTAATTGTTTCAGAAATTAAAAAGGTATGTAAAAAACCCTTAACTGTTAAGTTTAGAAAGGGTTTTTCAAAAGATTCCGTCACTGCTGTGGAGTTTGCTAAAGTTATGGAAGGTGCTGGAGCAGATGCCATAACGGTACATGGAAGAACTAGAGAGCAGATGTATGAAGGTAAGGCGGACTGGGATATAATTGCGAAGGTTAAAGAGGCTGTGAGTATACCTGTTATTGGCAATGGAGATATTTTTTCTGCAGAAGATGCTTTAAAGATTACTGAATTAACTCATTGTGATGGAGTAATGATAGCAAGAGGAAGTCAAGGTAACCCTTGGATATTTAAGCAGATAGAAGCTGCTTTAAAGGCACAGGAAGTAAAAATTCCAACACCTTATGAAAAGGTGGATATGTGCCTAAAGCATTATGAGTTAGCTTTACATTATAATGGTGAAGATAAAGCAGTGAGAGAAATGAGAAAGCATATAGCGTGGTACATAAAAGGAATTAAAAACTGCACAGATATTAAAAATGCTATAAATTTAGAAAAATCTTCATACAAAGCTATAGAAATTTTAAAAGAGTATAAGCAGGAATTAAAATAATAGCATTTTAATTTATATTATTATAAAGTCTCAGTAATTTTACACACCATGGTGGAATAGAATAGGGTATAAATAAGATTTCACCTGTAAATATTAAAGTTTAAAGCTTATGAGATTTTATATGTGTAATAATAACATTTATTTACAGTTGAATATTTAGCTTGATTTAAATAAATTTAATGATAAAATATTGAATTTGTAAAGGATAAATTGACAACCAGTGTATACTGCATTATAATATTTAAAATATTGAAGTAGATAATAATAAAATGGATTTATTCTATTTTTTATAAATATTAAATATCGTAGATTTAAAGGGGAGAATAAAATGAGTGAAGTTAAAAAGTATATTATGACATATGAAGGGGTTAAAAAATTAGAGGAAGAATTAGAATATCTTAAAACAGTAAAAAGAAAAGAAATTACTGAAAAGATTAAAGTGGCATTAGGCTACGGCGACCTCAGTGAAAACTCTGAATATGACGAAGCGAAAAATGAACAGGCATTTACAGAAGGCAGAATTATTCAATTAGAAAATTTATTAAAAAATGCTGAAGTAGTAGATGAAAGCGATATATCCACAGATGTGGTTTCTGTAGGCTCTATAGTTAAGGTTAAAGACTTTGAATTTGATGAAGAAGTAGAGTATACTATTGTTGGTTCTGCAGAAGCAGATCCCATGGAATACAAAATATCTCATGAATCTCCTGTAGGTTCATCTTTAATGCGTAAAAAAGTAGGAGATGTAGTAGAAGTTGTAGTTCCAGAAGGAATTAATAAGTTCGAAATACTTGGAATAAGAAGAGATTAATATATAAATGGAGGGTTTGTTTCATGGCTAATGAGGAAAATAATATTCACCAACTGGAAGAACAATACAATGAACAAGAGAGATTAAGAAGAGAAAAGCTTCTTTCTCTTCAGCAAGCAGATAAAGATCCTTTTGACGTATATAAGGTGGAAAGAAGTCATACATCTTTACAGGTTAAGGATAACTTTGAAGAGCTTGAAGGTAAGATTGTTACTGCTGCTGGAAGACTTATGTCTAAGAGAGTGCAGGGAAAAGCAGGTTTTGCTGATATCCATGATAGAGATGGTAAAATCCAACTTTTTGTTCAAATCAACAATATTGGAGAAGAGAAGCTTAAAGAATTCAAAACCTTAGATTTAGGTGATTGGATTGCAGTAACCGGCGAAGTATTTAAAACAAAAACTGGTGAAATATCAATTAAGATTAATAACTATGATCTTATATGTAAATCATTAAAGCCCCTTCCAGAAAAATGGCATGGATTAAAAGATCCAGATTTAAGATATAGACAAAGAGAAGTAGACATTATAACTAATCCAGAAGTAAAAGAAACCTTTTTGAAAAGGGTAAAGATTATTAAATCTATAAGAGAGTTCCTAGATAATAGAGGATACTTAGAAGTAGAAACTCCGATATTATCTCCTATAGCTGGTGGTGCTGCTGCAAGACCTTTTGTAACTCACCATAATGCATTAGATATAGATATGTATCTTAGAATAGCTACAGAACTTTACTTAAAAAGACTTATAGTAGCTGGATTTGAAAAAGTTTATGATATGGGTAAAAACTTCAGAAATGAAGGTGTATCTGTAAGACATAACCCTGAATTTACTATGATAGAATTATATGAAGCTTACGCTGATTACAATGATATGATGGAAATTACAGAAAATCTTGTTGCCTTTGCCTGTGAAAAGGTAAATGGTACTACTAAGGTTAGCTATCAAGGAACTGAGATAGATTTTGCACCACCATGGAGAAGAATAACCATGGCAGATGCAGTAAAAGAATATGCTGGCATAGACTTTAATGAAGTGAAAACTCATGAAGAAGCTCAATCCATTGCAAAGGAAAAGCATCTTCAGTTTAAAAAAGAATTAAAAAATGTTACTAAAGGCGATGTGCTTAATGCCTTATTTGAAGAGTATGCTGAAGAACATATGATACAGCCAACCTTCATTATGGATTATCCTGTGGAGATATCTCCTCTTACAAAGAAAAAGAGAGGAAATGCAGAATTTACAGAAAGATTCGAAGGCTTTGTATATGGGAGAGAAATATGTAACGCTTACTCAGAACTAAATGATCCAATAGTTCAAAGGGAAAGATTTGAACAGCAGGCGAAGGAAAGAGAACTAGGGGATGATGAAGCTTACATGATAGATGAAGAGTTCATGAGTGCCCTAGAAACCGGTATGCCTCCAACTGGAGGACTAGGAATAGGTATAGATAGAATTATAATGTTCCTTACAGATTCTGCTTCTATAAGAGATGTTATACTATTCCCAACTATGAAACCTCAAAATTAAGATAAATGGCAGCCATATGAATTATTAGTTATTAAAAAAGCGCTAATAACTAATAATTCATATGGCTGCCACTATTTATTTATATAATATACTATTAAAACCTGAACCAAGATAATCATAGGAATACCATACTTAAAATACAAGTGTTTGGTTTTATGATGACATATAATCATACCTAAGTAAGTTCCTAGAGAGCCTAAAAGAAGAGATACTATAAAGAATCTTTTTTCTGGCACCCTCCAAAGTTTTTTTATAGAACGTTGCTTATCTAGATACATTATGATAAAACCATAAATATTTATGAAAAATAAATATAATAATAAATAATATAAATTCATGTTTAACCACCTTTCTAGTGTTATTATATATTTTTGTAAAAGGTAAATCTATTATAAAAATATATAAATCTATAGATTTATATATTTTTATAAAATTTAAACTATATTTATAAAAAGCTTGATTAAATAGATTTATAAAAATATTAAAAAGTACTTGAAACCATGAAAATTTTTGCTATAATAATAATGTAATATACATTCCGCGGTAGCTCAATGGTGGAGCACTCGGCTGTTAACCGATAGGTTGGAGGTTCGAGCCCTCTCCGCGGAGCCATATTTATTTTTTAATAGTATAGCGCAGATAAAAGTGATACATTATGTATTACTTTTTTTTATTTTTTAATAGTAATATTCTTTAATTTTAACAGGTAATATAAGCAGAAATAATAAAAGTTTTAGTTTATCTTTGAATCAAGTGATTCTTAGCTTCAGATGGAGTTTGCTTAAGAGGAAGACTTACTTCAGCTGAAGCTTAGAAGAACTTATCCAGGAGCTTAGCGCCCCTTATCCCGCCACTTGAAGAAGTGGGGGTATTAGGGGCGGTTAGCTATCGGATAAAGGATAAGATTTTAGAATATAGTAATTATTTATAGAAACCTATTTACATTGATATATATATGGTGTAAAATTACACTGTAAATATATGGAGGAGAGATAAGATGAAAAAAGAAGAATTTATAAATATGGTAGATGAAAAGTTAAAGCTAATAAGGAATGAAAAAGGATATACACAAGATAAAATGGCAGAAGTTTTAGGAATATCTAAAAAGACACTAGTACAAGCAGAAAAAAGGAGAAGCAGCCTGGGATGGGCCCATGCAGTAGCCCTATGCACTATTTTTAAGGATAGTGAGGTGCTTCAAATGACTTTTGGTGGAGATCCACAGGATATCATTTTAACCTTAGCTTTTGATGGCTATGAAGTAGGTAGCCATAAAACCATGGGAGGAAGGATATGGTGGAAAGATATTACCAAAATGGGGAATTATCAAGTGCAAAAAAATATAATTTCTAAATATTATAGAATATTAGATGAAGAAGATAGAAGAATGGTATCTTCCTTTGAAGAAGAATATATATATGACAGATTAAAGGAGCTGAATCAAGATAAATGAAAAAGCTAAAAGGTGTATTTTCCATACTTTTTATACAAATGGTCACCAGCGTATTTTTTGCTATTTGCACCAATGCCCTTATTAATGGACTGGGAAGTAAAGAATATGATAGACTTATTAATAATAGGGTTTCTATGCTTTGGATAATGCTTTTTAATATAATAACTGTTTTATTAGTATATGCTGCATTTATTTATGTTTTTAAACCCATGATAACAAGAAAGCAGTTTAATTTTGGCGTTAGTGTTTTTATAATATTAAATCTTTTATTATCAGCATTAACTATTGTTACCATAACTGCATTAAAAATTGATGCAGGACAAATATTTGTAATACTATTAGAGCTTATTAACATCACAGCTTCTTCCATTGCTAATTTTGCGGATATTAATGGACTTTATGGAACCCTTGCAGTATATGCATTATTTTCACCTATAGCCATTTATCTCATATCAAAAATATTAACCTTTAGAAATTTTAGTGAATAACGCAGAACTTTGTTTCTAACCCATTCTATAGGGTTAGATTTTTTTTGCATCAATGTGCATATTATTCCCCTAATTTCTATTGACATTGCTTTCCAAGTAAGCTTATAATGATAGTGTACTAAGTGTACTATTAAACATAGTACACTTAGTACACTATTTTATATTATACACCGAGGGGTGATATTATTGATTACCATAGATGCAAGAAGCAGTAGCCCTATATATGAACAAATTGTTCAAGGTATGAAAGAGAATATTTTAAAAGGAATTCTGTTACCAGGTGATAAATTACCTTCAGTAAGAGAGTTAGCATCCATGATAATGACAAATCCTAATACTGTAAGTAAAGCTTACGGAGAATTGGAAAGACAAAAGGTCATTGAAACCATAAGGGGGAAAGGAACCTTTGTTTCACAGTCTTATAGACCAAGGATTGAGGAGGATAGAATGAATAAGCTGAAAGAAGATTTAAAGAAGATCATTTTAGAGGCCTATTATATGGGAGTAGATAAAGAAAAAATCGTTGAAATTATGGATGAATTTTATACTGAACTAAATGTGGATAAGGGGAAAAATGTTAATGCGGAACTGCAAGGTAATAAGGAGGTGTAGAGGTATGATAGAGATTAAGGGCTTTAGTAAAAACTTTGATGATAAAAGGGTTCTAAATAACATTAATATATCAGTTCCAAAGGGGAGTATATTTGGACTTATAGGCCCTAATGGAGCAGGTAAAACTACACTTATTAAAGCATTAACAGGTATATATTATGGAGATAAAGGCGAGATTTTTATAGATGGGCAAAATGTATACGAAAATGTTGATATTAAAAGTAAAATTGGGTATGTAGCTGATGAGAATAATTTTTTATCTTCCTACAGGGTAAAAGATATAATTAAGTTTTATCAATATTCTTATAAAGAATTTAATTTAGAGAGATTTAGGGAGTTAAATAAAATATTTAAGCTGCCTCAAAAATCTTATGTTTTTAGATTTTCTAAAGGCATGAAGATGAGGCTTTCTATAATGCTTAATCTATGCATTATGCCAGAGGTATTAATATTGGATGAACCTACTTCAGGTCTTGATCCGGTAATAAAGAGAAAGTTTATGAATCTTCTCCTTGATGAAGTAGCTGAAAGACAAACTACAGTATTTATATCTTCCCATAACCTAAGCGACTTAGAAAGAATATGCGATGGTGTGGCTATTATAAACCAAGGAGAGGTTAAATATTCTAATTCTATTGAGAATATGAAAAATAAGATTAAGAAACTTCAGGTAGCCTTTATAGCTGATGCACCTGAGGATATAGATAAATGGGAAGAAATCATAAAAGTAAATAAAGTGGGAAGAGTGTACCACCTCATTACCAAGGATTATAACGAAGAGCTCATGGATAAGCTTAAAAAGTTAAGAGTTCACTTTATAGAAGAGTTGGACTTAAGTTTGGAAGACATGTTTCTTTATACTCTAGGGGAGGAGGATTATTATGAAGAAGTACTTTAACAAAGCTGTTTTATATGAGCAATGGAGAATATCAAAGTGGTTTATAATTATGTGGTTTTTATATATTTTTTCTGCCCTTTGGAATAATATAACTATTTTAAACTATGTTAGTGAAAAAATGATAAACCGTAACTTTAATTTAAAAGTTAGTTTTATTAATGTAGACGCCTATTTAATATTTATTTTTGGATTTGTACTTATACAAGTTTTTATGGCTTTTGGTTTTAACAAGAATACTACTGTAAGTTTCCTTATTTCCAAACCAATTACAAAACCCCAGATGTTTTTAACAAAGATATTAGTTATCGTATCAAGTTATTTTCTTGCAACAGCAGGGGCTATACTAGTACACTTTTTATTTACTATTCCGTATATAAAAATTATACCATCAATAGCTCCTAATTATTACTCTTATATACTTTATAATGGATTATTAAGCTTAGTACACGTAACCTTACTTTCATGTTTTTTCATGTTTGTACAAACTTTATATGGAAATAGTAAATTTGCTGTAGTAGCATCTGTGGGAATCCCTTTATATTTACCAACATTAATGGGTACTCTAAAAGTTGTGCTTAGTGAAAAATTAAAATATACAAGAAGCTTTTTAGAATATATAGGTACTATAGCAAATGGAACATCCTATAAAAATATAACAAGATTCAATGATTATACACAAGTTAGAACATCGTTATGGAATATTATTACCCCCACGGTAAATCAAGGCACCTATAATTATAACGGTATAAAAGACACTATGATATTTGTTGTAGCTGGCATTATAATTTCAGCCTTACTTTTAAAACTTATAACTATAACATCTAGAAATATGAGGCTAGAAAATGCACAAAACTTATTTGCATATAAAGAGGTAGGAGTGGTAACCAAAGCAGCATTGGCATTTCCTTTTGCCTTGGTAGCTCCTTTTGCAGTATTATTTATAATTACCGCTATTATTGAAGGACTAGGAATGAATCTTTTTCTAAATTTAGGGATAAGAGAAAGCAACATGATGGTACTTATATTAAACATTATTGGCTTTTTATTAATAGCTCCAATTTATAAGTTTCTAGGAAAATTAATAAAAAGATTTGATTTGTAAAATTTAAGAAAAGTTTAAGGTTTTATTTAATACTTAATAAGGAATTTCATGTAATATTTATATACTGGTATTAATAACCTAAGGAGGGGAATTTATTGAAGGTACTAGAAGTAAAAGACGTATATAAAAGTCTTGGAAGAAGAGAAATCATTAAAGGAATAAGTTTTGATGTAGAGGAAGGGGAAATTTTTGGATTCCTTGGACCAAACGGAGCAGGTAAGACCACCACTATAAGGATGATGGTGGGGCTTATAGGTGCAAACAAAGGAACTATATCTATAATGGGCAATGATATTGCAAAGGACAAAGAAAAGGCCTTAGCAAATGTAGGGGCTGTAGTAGAAAATCCAGAGCTATATTCATATCTTTCTGGAAGAGAAAACTTAATGCAAATTGCAAGAATAAGAAATATACCTAAAGAAGAAGTAGAAAAGGTTATAAGGCTTGTAGGCATGGAGCAGAGAATAAATGATAAGGTAAAAAAGTATTCTTTAGGCATGAAACAAAGACTTGGACTTGCAGCAGCACTTTTGCCTAATCCTAGGTTATTAATATTGGACGAGCCTACTAATGGATTAGATCCTTCTGGAATCCTAGATTTTAGAAATATAGTAAAAAAAGCTTCTAGAGAAAGAGGAACTGCGGTGTTTGTTTCCTCACATATTTTAAGCGAAGTTCAACAGGTTTGTGATAAGGTAGCCTTTATAAGTGGAGGAGTAATTCAAGCAGTAGAGAGTATAGTGGATGGAGTTAATACTGAAACTGATACTATAACACTTATTACTAAGGAAATAAGCAAAACAATAGATATCATGCATGAATTAGAACTAGTTAAGGATGTAAAGGTAGACAATCAAGAAATCACCGCCTTAATAAGTAAAGATTCCTCACCACAGCTTATTGTAGAATTAGTGAAGGCCGGTATAGAAATAGAAGAGATATTTAAGAAACATAAAGGTGTAGAACAAAGATACATGGAGCTGGTGGAAGGAGGTATAAGATAATGCTGACACTTATAAATAATGAATTTAAAAAGCTTATACGAAGAAAGAAAACTTATGTGGTATTATTAGGCTTTGCTGCTATTATGGCTTTATTGGTTTTTGGTAAATACAAAGATACCCAAAACTATGAAAAATGGAATAAGCCGGAGTTTAAACTGGAGCAGCTTAAAGGCAGTTCTGCACATATGAAAGTTAGATTAGAAGAGGTAGAAAAACTTATTGCTAATAGTACTAATGAAGGAGAAAAAGCAAAACTTCTTAAGGAAAAAGAATCATATGAGAGAAATATGCAGGGGTTAAGTGAATCTATAAAGCGTTTGGAAGAGTCCGTTAAAAACGGAGTGAAGGTGGACTGGAAAGTAGAGTTAGACGATAGAATTAAGAATATGGAAAGATTTATTGAAGAAGATAATAACACACCGGATAGATATAGGGTTCAACAACAAAGAGAACTGAATAATCTAAAAACCTTAAGAGATAAGGGTATAAAACCTTTAAGTGGTTCAGAATTTGAAGGATTTAGTTTTCTAGTATTTTCTCTAAGAGATGTGATCTTCTTACTTATTCCCCTTCTTATAGTGGTTTTAGTATCTGATATGGTTTCTGGTGAATGTACACCTCCCACCCTTAAATTCCTTCTTACTCAACCGCTTAAAAGAGGAAAGGTCTTGGCAGCTAAATTTATAACAAGCGTAATAGCCTCCATAGTTATAATCTTTTCCGTACAGCTTATATCCTTCCTAGTAGTAGGGCTTATAGGAAGCTTTGGAAGTGCAGATTATCCTATGCAATATGGTACAAAGTATTTATTTGACATGACTAAGCTAGATGAAATGAATAATCCTACATTAGTTGAGGTTGTGGGCAGTACAAAGACTATTGCCATGTCCACTTATATATTTAAGATGTTCCTTATAGAAGGTTTATTTATATTAACAACTTGTGCTTTTGGATTTATGCTGTCCGTATTATTTAAGAGTTCTATGATTTCTATGGTAGTATCATCGGTAAGTGTATTTGGATTAACTATTTTCTCCTTAATAGGATCTAGAATGAAGTCCATAGCTTCTGTTATGCAGAACATATTTTTAAGCTATGGAAGTATTCCAAACCTTATGGATGGTAATTATGTAACAAGTTATAACAATTTGGCCTTTACATTAGAGAGAGGCTTAATAGTAATGGTTATTTGGACCGTAGTTAGTTATATAATAGCTCATTTCGTATTTACTAAGCGAGATATATTAATATAATCTAAGAGTATATAAGAATAGTAATAAATTTATCATAAATTCTACTGGTAAGATTATATTTAGTTTTATCCCACAGTTTAATGCTGTGGGATATTTTTATGCAGATATTTTTTTATATAAAGTGTTTATGTTTTATAAACAATAAATATTGTAATTTGTCACAAATTATTATGCTATACTATATATATAATCACAAAAAAATAGTGTATTATATATATATAATAGTATATTCTTAGAAGTTATGGAGGAATAATATGTTTGTTAGCTCAGATCCCAATGAGGAACAGGTAATGAAAAATTTAAAGTATCTAAAGCTTTTAGCAGAAAGATATCCTACTATTTGTGATGCCAGCACAGAAATAATAAACCTTCAAGCCATATTAAATTTACCTAAGGGTACTGAACATTTTTTAACAGATATTCATGGTGAATACGAGGCTTTTGTTCATGTGCTTAAAAATGCATCAGGAGTTATTAAACGAAAGATAGAAGATCGTTTTGGTAATTATCTAAGTCAAAAAGAGATTAAAAAGCTAGCTTCATTAATTTATTATCCAGAGCAAAAACTGGAGATAATACAAAGGGAACAGGAAAACATAAATGATTGGTACAAGATAACCTTGTACAGACTTATTGAAATTTGTAGGGTTTGCTCTACAAAGTATACTAGATCAAAGGTGAGAAAAGCTCTTCCTAAAGATTTTGCTTATATTATAGAGGAGCTTTTACATGAAAAACGTGATATATACAACAAACAGGAATATTATGATGAAATAATAAATTCCATCATAAGCATAGATAGGGCAAGAGAATTTATAATAGCCTTGTCCAACCTTATTCAGCGATTTGTTATAGACAGGCTCCATATAATAGGAGATATATATGACAGAGGTCCCGGTGCTCATATAATATTGGATAAGCTTATTAAATATCACTCTGTGGATGTTCAGTGGGGAAATCATGATATTTTATGGATGGGAGCAGCGGCAGGCTCTATGGTTTGTACTGCCAATGTTCTAAGGATATCTTCCAGGTATGGAAATCTTGAAACCATTGAAGAGGGTTATGGCATTAATCTTCTCCCTCTAGCTACTTTTGCCATGGAAGCTTATAGGAATGATCCTTGTGAGGAATTTTTACCTATTATAGATGAAGAAAACTGCTATAACCTTAAAGAACAACAGCTTATAGCAAAGATGCATAAAGCAATTTCTATTATACAGTTTAAACTAGAAGGAGAAATAATAAAAAGAAGACCAGAGTTTGAAATGGCTCATAGGTTACTTTTAAATGGAATAGATTTAAAGGATGGGAAAGTAACAGTAGAAGGGAAAGCTTATAATCTTAGAGATAAGAGCTTCCCTACAATAAATCCTGAGAAACCCTACGAACTTTCACCAGAAGAGAAGGAAGTTATAGAAAAGCTTCAGTCCTCTTTCTTTAACAGTGAAAAATTAAAAAAGCATGTGGAATTTTTATTTTCTAAAGGCAGCATGTACCTTACTTATAATACAAATCTCCTTTTTCATGCTTGTATACCTCTAGAAGCTGATGGAAGTTTTTCAGAGTTTAAAGTATCAGGTAAAAACTTAAAAGGAAAAGATTTATTGGATGAATTAGAAAGAGCAGCAAGGGAGGGCTATTACAGCAAAAACAAGGAAAAGAAGCTTTATGGGTTAGATATATTATGGTACCTTTGGACAGGCAAACACTCTCCCCTATTTGGTAAGGAAAAGATGACTACCTTTGAAAGATATTTTATTGAGGATAAAGCTACTCATAAAGAGCCTAAAAACCCTTATTATAAATATAGAGATAGTGAGGAATGCTGCATTAAAATCTTAGAAGAATTTGGACTTATATGCCAGGAAGCCCACATAATAAATGGCCATATGCCAGTGGAAAGCAAAAAAGGAGAAAGTCCCATTAAAGCAAAAGGAAAGCTTTTAGTGATAGACGGAGGTTTTTCTAAAGCTTATCAGAAAAAAACTGGACTAGCTGGTTATACATTGATATATAATTCTTTTGGACTCCAGCTTGTATGCCACGAACCTTTTAAATCCACAGAAGCAGCCATTAAAGAAGAAACAGATATAAGATCCACTATCATAGTGCTAGAAAAAAATGTGGAGCGCAAAACCGTGGGAGATACCGACGTAGGTGAAGAGCTAAAAAATCAAATAAGAGAGCTAAAGCTACTGCTATCAGCATACCGATCAGGAATCATAAAGGAAAAATAAGGAAAAAAACCAGGCTCGTGACAGGAGAATGATTGAGTACTCAATTATTCACTTGTCACGGGCCTGGCACTTAGGGTAAAATATAATTAAAATAGCGCTAGGGGGGGTATAAGTGGAAAAGAGAAAGGATTATATATCTTGGGATGAATATTTTATGGGCATAGCACTTTTATCTGCTAAAAGGAGCAAAGATCCTAGAACTCAGGTAGGGGCCTGCATAGTTAACTCTAAAAATAAAATAGTAGGGGTAGGTTATAACGGACTTCCCTTAGGATGTTCTGACGAAGAATTTCCCTGGGAATGTGATGGTGATTTTTTAGGAACTAAATATCCTTTTGTATGCCATGCTGAGCTAAATGCTATTTTAAATAACATAGGTATAGACTTAGAGGGCTGCAGAATATACACTGCACTGTTTCCTTGCAATGAATGCGCAAAAGCTATTATTCAAGCTGGAATAAAAGAAGTAATTTATCTTTCAGATAAATATTCTCACACAGACATAGTTAAAGCCTCAAAGCTTATGATGAGCAAAGCCGGGGTAAATATGAGAAAATTGAAGCCAGAAGTGGATGGAATAACAGTATCTTTTCATGAAGAAGAAGTGTAGAAGTTAATTGAGAATTTAGAATTTAAAATGAAAGAAAGTTTTTTTTGAAAAAAGTCAGAAAAACTTTTAAATTAAATGATCAATAATCAATTATCATTGACCATTTAATAATATTGATAATTATATAAATAAATACCTTGACAGTTAAGTTTTATTTGATAGAATTATTATTATAAATTAATATGTATGATGAAGAAGAAGAGTAACCTTATTGCTTTTTAAGAGAGATGATGGCTGGTGAAAATCATTAAAGTGGTAAGATGAAGGGAGCTTCTGAGTGCAAGGTAGTTAGAAAGATGGGCTTTAGCCAAAAAGGGTGGAACCGCGGATTATTTTCGTCCCTTTGAGGTAGGGCTTTTTTTATTTTCAAAATTTTAATTTTTATATAAAAATCAATGATTTTAGAATCATAATTAAAGGAGGAAGTATTATGGCAGTGGAAAAAACCATGGAAAAGATAGTGGCTTTATGTAAAAATAGAGGCTTTGTATTCCCAGGATCAGAAATATACGGAGGTCTTGCAAACTCTTGGGACTATGGTCCATTAGGAGTAGAGTTTAAGAATAATGTAAAAAAAGCTTGGTGGAAAAAATTCGTGCAAGAAAGTCCTTATAATGTGGGGGTAGATTGTGCTATATTAATGAATACTGAGGTTTGGGTAGCGTCTGGCCACGTGGGGGGATTCTCAGATCCTCTAATGGATTGTAAAGAGTGTAAAGCTAGATTTAGAGCAGATAAATTAGTAGAGGATCATATGACTGCAAATGGAGCAGAAGTAGCTTCAGCAGATGGCTGGAGCAATGAAGAACTTAAAAATTATATTGGTGAGAATAATATAAGCTGTCCAAAATGCGGTAAAAAGAACTTTACAGATATAAGAAAGTTCAATCTTATGTTTAAAACCTTCCAAGGGGTAACAGAAGATGCTAAGTCAGAACTTTTCTTAAGACCAGAAACAGCACAAGGAATATTTGTTAACTTTAAGAATGTTCAAAGAACTTCAAGAAAAAAGGTTCCTTTTGGAATAGCACAAATAGGTAAATCTTTTAGAAATGAAATCACTCCTGGTAACTTTACTTTTAGAACTAGAGAATTTGAGCAAATGGAACTGGAATTCTTCTGTAAACCAGGTACTGACTTAGAGTGGTTTAAATACTGGAAGGATTATAGCTGGAACTTCCTATTAAACCTTGGAATGACCAGTGAAAATTTAAGGTTGAGAGATCATAGCGCTGAAGAATTATCCTTCTATTCCAATGCTACATCAGATATAGAGTTCTTATTCCCCTTTGGTTGGGGTGAACTGTGGGGCATAGCAGATAGAACTGACTATGACCTTAAGCAGCATGCTAATCATTCGGGTCAAGATATGTCATATTTAGATCCAACTACCAATGAAAGGTATGTTCCATATTGCATAGAACCATCTCTGGGAGCAGATAGAATAGCTTTGGCATTCCTATGTGAGGCCTATGATGAAGAAGAATTAGAAGGCGGGGATGTAAGAACAGTAATGAGACTTCATCCTGCACTAGCGCCATTTAAAGCAGCGGTGCTTCCACTTTCTAAGAAGCTTTCTGAAAAAGCATTAGAAGTTTATGATAACTTGAAAAAGAACTTCAATGTAGAATATGATGAAGCAGGTTCCATAGGAAAGAGATACAGAAGACAAGATGAGATAGGAACTCCTTTCTGTATAACTATAGATTTTGATACTCTAGAAGATAACTGTGTTACCTTAAGAGATAGAGATTCCATGAATCAAGTAAGACTAAGCATTGATGAACTTGAAAATTATATAAAAGAGAAAATGGAATTTTAATCCAAGAAAGGGCGATTACCTTCGCCCTTTTTATGATATAATATATAAGAAAAGGAACTAGGAGGTAAAAGTATGTGGCTGGTATATACTACTATATTAATATCATTTTTGCTTGGTTCATTCCCTACTGGATATATACTTGTTAAAAAGTATTGCGGTTTTGATATAAGAACTAAAGGTAGTGGCAATATTGGCTCTACCAACGTAAAAAGGGTAGCGGGATCCAAATTAGCATATAAAACTCAAGCAGTAGATATTTTAAAAGGCGTAATCCCTATGTTAGCGGCTACTTATATTGCTAATAATTATAATTTGCCTATAGATAAAAATGCTTATCTTTCTCTTACAGCCACAGCCGCCATATTAGGCCATAACTATACTCCTTTTTTAAAGTTTCATGGAGGTAAGGGAGTTAATACTACTTTAGGAACATTTATATTTATAGCACCAATTCCTGTATTGGTAGGAATAATTTTGCACTTATCCTTAAAAAAGATTTTTCCAGTGGTGGCAGTAAGATCAATAATTCTTGGAGCTTCTATTGCAATCACAGCTATAATTCTTAAACTTCCTACGCCTATAATATATGCTTGTATTTTTTCAGCCATAGTAATGGTATTAAGACATAGAAAAAATATAATTGAACTATTAAATAAAAATAAATAAAATAATCCCATTAAGCACAGCTATCATGGGAAAGTTAATTGAACAAGCTAATGAGAGTTATTCTAGTTAGCTTGTTTTTTTCTAAATATGCTATAATTACAATGACTTTTAAATAAATAACTGGAAGGAGAGGTGGGGTTATGGAAAATGAAAAAAATTCATATATGTATAAAAAGTTTCATTTTGATAACGTTTTTTGGGATGTACCTAAAAAATATGATTCCATAATTCTATATCAAGTGGGAGATGTAAGCTGTCAATCGGGATATAAATGTGAAGAACATAAACAAATATGCTATGAAATAAGCTATATAGAGAGTGGAAAAGGATATTTTTATACCAATGGAAAGAGATATGATGTAAAGCAAGGGAATATATTTATAAATCTTCCAGGAGAAATGCACAAAATTGAAGCAGACAAGATAGATCCTTTCAGGTATCTTTATATAGGATTTATATTTAATAATGACATAGGCTTGGAAGATGAGATGAATCATATTAAAAAAATGATGGACAACACTTCTGTGGTTCCTTTAAAGGAAGATAGAGTTAAAATAAGCCAACCGTTTTTTTCATTGTTATCGGAAATAAAGGATATAAATGAATACTCTCATGTAATGACAAAATCTTATATTTATCAAATAATAATTTTAATGTATAGAAATTATTTTTCTAATTGGGAATATGAATATGAATTTCAAGAGGATATGGGTACTGCAAAAAGCATGATTTATAATGTAATAAACTATATTGATAACAATCTAACTAGAATAGTGGAATTAAAAGATATTTCAGAGGCCTTAGGATATAGTTATCCATACCTATCACATACATTTTCAGAAGAAACAGGATTGACACTTCATGGTTATTATGCTCAAAAAAGACTACAGAAAGCTATGGAATTTTTAATTGAAGGTAAAAAAAGTATAACACAAATTGCCTATGCATTAAATTTTCAATCTATACACTCC
Organism: Clostridium amylolyticum; assembly: GCF_900142075.1. Taxonomy (GTDB): domain Bacteria; phylum Bacillota; class Clostridia; order Clostridiales; family Clostridiaceae; genus Clostridium_AA; species Clostridium_AA amylolyticum. The sequence continues at coordinate 10,026 of NZ_FQZO01000007.1, read as the reverse complement.
TTTAGTAGAACCTTTAAAAAAGAAATAGGTGTATCCCCTAGTGAATATCAAAAGCTTCATGAATATAATAAAAATATTTAAATTATTTTAGAGGACATAAAGAATATTATTATATTCTACAACTTACATTGCAAACAGAAAATATATAAAAATGTTAAATAACATCTAAACTGTAGTCAAAGGCAAAAGAATTTTATAGCTTTATAATAACCTTAAATGTAATAAAAGTAGTGGAGGGATAATAATGAATAAAATTAAGGTTGGTATCATAGGAACAGGAAGTATAAGTAATTTTCACACCACATCCTATCAAGCTTTGGATAACGTTGAAATAGTGGCAGTGTGTGATATAAATAAAGAAAGGGTAGAAGAGTATTCAAAAAAGTACAATATACCTAAGGTTTTTACAGATTATAATGAAATGTTAAAGATGGAGGAAATAGATGCCGTAAGCGTAACCACTTGGAATAATGGTCATGGTCCTATAGCCATAGCAGCATTAAATGCAGGGAAGCATGTGCTTTGTGAAAAGCCTTTAGCTTTAAATGCTAAAGAAGCTGAAGATATGGTAGAGGCAGCAAAGAAAAACAATAAGCTGCTTATGGTGGGGTTTGTAAGAAGATTTGGAGAAAATACTAAGATAGTAAAAGAGGCTATAGACAATGGAGAACTTGGCAATATATATTATGCTAAAACAGGATGTATAAGAAGATGGGGAAATCCTGGAGGATGGTTTTCAGATAAATCAAGGTCTGGCGGCGGCCCAGTTATAGATTTAGGGGTTCACATGATAGACCTAGTTAGATACCTTACAGGAAAGCCTAAAGCGGTTTCTGTTACTGCTTCTACTTTTAATCATCTTGGAATGATGCCGGAGATTAAAGGTATAAATAAGTATTATTCCGCAGATTACAGCACCTTTAACGATGTGGAGGATTGTGCTACAGCCTTAATTAAATTTGACAATGGATTAACTTTATTCTTCGAGACAAGCTGGGTGCTGCATACAAAGAAAGATGAGTTATATCTAAATGTATTTGGTGATAAAGCAGGAGCACAAATGGAGCCTGCCGTTGAGTTTTACAAAAGCAAAAACAACTATTTTACTGATGCAGCGCCAGTGGTAGATCCTGCAAAGTTTTCCTTTGAATATAACTTCCAAGAGGAAATAAAGCATTTTATAGATTGTGTGGCCAATGGAACTCCATGCCTAAATCCTGGGGAAGATGGAGTAGAGCTTATGAAGATATTAGATGCTATATATGAGTCGTCAAAAACAGGACATGAAGTGATAATAAAATAGGAGGAATATACCATGAATCTTTCTGTGAGTATATGGAGCGTGCATAAGGAAGTTAAAGAAGGCAGAATGAGCAATATAGATTTTATAAAGTTTTGCCATGAGCATAAGGTCAATAACGTAGAATTAATCGATTTTTTTATAAAAGATGAAGAACTTGATGTAATTAAAAACACTTTAGCAGAGCTTAATATGAATATATCCTCTTTCTCCATTGGAAATGATTTTGTTGAAAGAGATGCATCTATGAGAGAGAGGCAAATTGAATACATGAAGACTTCTATAGACAAAGCTTCTAAAGTTGGAGCTAAATATATGAGAGTATTTAGCGGTAATGTAAAAGAAGGCATTGAATATGAAGAAGGAAAGGCTTGGATTAAAGAGTGCTTTAAGGAAGTGGTACCTTATGCGAAAGAGAAGGGCGTAATAATGGTTTTGGAAAATCATGGACTTTTCATGGGTAAGAGTGGGCAAGTTAAAGAACTTTTAGAAAAAATAAACTCACCTTATCTTAAGGCAAATCCAGATGTGGGAAATTTTCTTTTAGCTAATGAAAACTCTTATGATGCTGTAGTAAATTTAAAGGATCTTATATCTTTTGTACACTTTAAGGATTTTCAAGAGGTAGGAAGAGATGAGTATGGATATGAAGCCTTAGATGGGAGGAAATATATGGGTACAGTACTAGGTGAAGGCGAAGTGCCTATGGAGAAAATAGTTAGGTATTTAAAAGAAATAGGATATAAAGGCTATCTTTCCATAGAGTTCGAAGGACCTGGAGATCAAAAGGAAGGCACTGTAAAATCCATAGAGTTTTCTAAAAAAATCCTGGAAAATATATTGTAAATATTTAAGGAGGCTGGGCATGTATAACAATAAGATTGGAGTAATGGTTGACTCTTTTAGACTGGATATATATGAAGGCATAAAAAAGGCTAAAGAAGTGGGAGCCCAAGGTATACAAATATATGCTGTAAGCGGATTTATGGATCCGGACAACTTAAGTAAGGAAAAAAGAAAAGAGATATTAGATTATATAACCTCTAATGGTTTGGAAGTATCTGCTATTTGCGGAGACTTAGGTGGACATGGCTTTAGCGTAGCTTCAGATAATCCTTATAAGATTGAAAAGTCTAAGAAGATAATGGAACTGGCTAAGGACTTAAACTCTAAGGTGGTAACTACTCATATAGGGGTAATACCAGAAGATACTGAAAGTGAAAAATATAAGGTTATGCAAGCTGCCTGCGAAGAACTAGGTAAGTTTGCAGACTCCTTAGGATGCTACTTTGCCATAGAAACTGGTCCTGAAAAGGCAGAAACCTTAAAGAAATTTTTAGATAGCTTAGACTCTAACGGAGTAAGGGTGAATTATGATCCAGCTAACTTTGTAATGGTTACAGGAGATGATCCTGTAAAAGGAGTGTACACCTTAAAGGACTATATAGTTCATACTCATGCCAAGGACGGAATTATGAAAAAGCAGGTTAATCCTGAAGTTATATACCACTATTTTGCAGAAGGCGGTATAGAGGATATGAGATTAGAAGATTATTTCATTGAAACTCCTCTAGGACAAGGAAAAGTTGACTTTAATAACTACATTAAAGCTCTTGAAGATATAGGTTTTAATGGATATTTAACCATAGAGAGAGAAGTGGGAGATAGTCCTGAAAAAGATATAAGAGAAGCTGTAGTATTTTTGAGTAAACTCCTTAATAATTAAATATAACTTTAAAAAATTCAGATTTTTTTAATCTGAATTTTTTCTTTAGAGGCTTTGTGGAGATAACATGTTATAATAATGTCATATGATATAAAAGGGGGGGCTATTATGGCAAGAAGAATAAGGGTGAAGCCAGGAAAAGGTGAATCCATGGCAGGATTTTTAGGGGGATTAGTTTTTATAGGAATAGGAATATTTATGGCTATACCTACCTTTGGGGTATTTGGCATATTTTGGACTTTAATTGCAGTGGTTATTACTGGGGTAAATGCATATAATGTTTTTAGTGATAAAGGTGTGACTTCTTGGGAAGCTAATATTGATGAAGATATTATTGAAACTCATAAGGAAAAAGAATCCTTAGATTTTGACGAGAAAATTAGAAAGCTTCACAAACTAAGAGAAGAGGGCTTAATATCAGAAGAAGATTTTCAAATTAAGAAAAAAGAAATTTTGAATGAAAAATGGTAATTTAAATATTAAAAGTTACCAATAAATATATAAAAGCATAAAGGCTATAGAGGAAAGCTCTATAGCCTTTATGACTAAGTGTAAGTGTGTAATTGTAAGGTTTGTAAGTGTAAGAGTCTACTTATCTATTTAAATTTACTTTATAGCTTCGTTATATAATCTGTTAACTTCATCCCAGTTAACAACGTTCCACCAGTTAGTTACATATTCTGGTCTCTTATTTTGGTATTTTAGATAGTAAGCATGCTCCCAAACATCAAGTCCAAGTACTGGAATTAATCCTTCGGATATAGGATTGTTTTGATTTGGAGTTGACATTACTTCTAATTCTCCTTGAGTAGTAACTACTAACCAAGCCCAACCGCTTCCGAATCTTGTAGCAGCTGCTTTAGCAAATACATCTTTGAAGTTTTCAAAGCTTCCAAACTTCTTATTAATAGCTTCTTCTAAGTTGGCAGAAGGTTTTCCACTACCATTAGGAGTCATCATATCCCAGAATAAACTGTGGTTATAGTGTCCACCGCCATTGTTGATAACTGCTTGTTTTATATCTTCTGGTAAAGCGTCTAAGTTAGTCAATAATTCTTTAACATCCTTATCTGCAAACTCAGGATATTTTTCCAATGCTGCATTTAAATTGTTAATGTAAGTTTGATGATGCTTTGTATGGTGTATTGTCATAGTTAATCCATCTACATAAGGTTCTAATGCATTATAATCATATTTTAATTGTGGTAATTCATGTTTCATATTTATAACCTCCATATTTAAGTACATTTATCTTTATTAATTATTTATTATTTTCTTTATGTTTATATTATAGCCTAATTGAAAATAATAATCAATATTAAATAATAAAAGAATTGTAAATACCTAGTAAACTAATTGATACTTAAGGAGTAAAAATTGACAATTAACCCTTTAGTTTGTATATCTTAACAATTTACCATATTCAAAAGTTTATTTCTAATATAAAATAAAGGTATGTTAAATCCATTAGTGATATTGCAAATAGATTAAATATAAAGGGGGAGTTTAAATGTTTGTGAATCTAAATAAAAGACTTGAAGAGGTTTTAAAAAAGAATAGAGAATTAGATAGACTTCAAGGTAAATTAGAAAACCTAAAGATAAATATAAATAAAAAGCAAAATATTCTACACTCTTTGGAAGAAAATATGATTAAGGAATTAAAAGATGTAGACAAGTTGCAGAAGCTTAGTGTTAGTTCATTACTATACATGTTAATGTTTAAAAAAGATGAGATGCTCTATAAAGAGCAAAAAGAATATATAGAAGCAAAGTCCAAGGTAGAAGAATGTACTAAGGAATTAAATATATTAATAGAGGAAAAAGAGTACGTTGAGGGAGAAATAACAAAATTAGGAGATGTAGAAAAAGAATATCAGGAAATCTTTAGAGAAAAAGAAGATTTTATTAAAAGCAATTTACCAGAAGATAATAAAAGAATAATAGAGTTATCTGAGGAGATTTCTATTAATAAATCTGAAGCTAAAGAATTAAGAGAAGCGATAAATGAGGGTGATAACCTGCTTAATGCCATAGAAAACCTCATGGAATCCTTAAATGGTGCAAGAAATTGGGGTACCGTGGACATGCTAGGAGGTGGATTACTTTCTACACACTTAAAGCATCAACATATAGACGAAGCAAGAGACTATATGAGTGAAGTGAAAAGATATCTAGGAAGATTTCAAAGAGAATTGAAAGATGTATACAGTGAAGAAGGTTTAGATATAAATATAGGAAGCTTCGCAACCTTTGCAGACTACTTCTTTGATAGCTTCTTTGTGGATTGGTACATCCAATCCAGCATAAAGGAAGCCCTAAGCAATACCTCTACCTTAAAGGATAGAATAGAAGATATAATAAAAGACCTGAAAAACGCATTAAGAAGGTCCGAAAACGCCTTGGAAAACTTAAAAAAAGAGAGAATAGGATATATTGAAAATTTAGAAGTGGGAATTTGAAGAGGGGATTTTTAATTTAGAATTTAGAATTAAGGAAGTTTTTCTGAGAAAGTATCAGAAAAACCTAAATTTAATTTAAAGAAAAAAACAGGAAACCTTACGGATTCCTGTTTTTTTTGATTTACTTAAACTCCTAAGGAGTTTAATACTAAATTCTTTAAAATTCCGATAGGAATTTTTACCTCAAGTCTAATTCTAAATTTTAAATTCTACATTCTAAATTGCTTTTCCATCCTCTTTAAGCCTTCTTCTAAAATTAATCTTGGGCAAGCTATATTTATACGTTGAAAGTTTTCTCCGGATTTTCCGAACATATAGCCATCGTTTAATGCAACTTTAGCTTTATCTATAAGTATATGATTAAGTTCTTTTCTAGGAATATTTAAAGCTGTAAAGTCTAACCAGGCTAGATAAGTGCCTTGAGGTTTTATCACTTTAATTTCAGGAATATTTTCTTTAAAGAAATTAATCATATATTCTAGGTTACCTTCAATATATTCCATAACTTCTTGAAGCCAATTTTCTCCATTCTCATAGGCAGCTTGTACGCCTACAATACCAAAGGGGGTAGCCGTTTGGATATGCTGTTTATTTATGATGTCATTAAACTTATCTCTTAAAGTTTCATTAGGAATAATAATGTTAGGACATTGTAAGCCAGCAAGATTAAAGGTTTTAGTTGGAGCTGTACATACAACTGAATTATTAGCAAACTCTTCAGAAATAGAGGAATATGGAATATGATTATGGCCCTTATATGTCAAATCACCATGGATTTCATCGGAAATCACAAGGATGTTGTGTTTCAAACAAATTCTCCCTAGGTTTTCAAGTTCTTCTTTTGTCCAAACTCTTCCCACAGGATTATGAGGGTTACATAATATTAAAAGTTTTACCTTATCATCTATACAAGCTTCTAGACTTTCAAAGTCCATAAGATAATTGTCATCTTGAAGTCTTAATTCATTAATAACTGGAATCCTATCGTTAAGCTTTATACTTTCCTTAAAAGGATGATAAACAGGTTCTTGAATTATAATTTTATCTCCTGCTTCAGTTAAGCTTTGTATTAACCAATTAATTGCAGGTACTACTCCAGGAGTATATACAATCCAATCCTTTTCTATATTCCATTTATGCTTTTTTGAAAACCAATTAATAATGGAATGGTAATATCTATCATCCAGTATGGAATAACCATATACAGGATGCTTAGCTCTTTCTATTAAGGCTTCGGTAACTTCATCAGGGGCAGGAAAATCCATATCTGCTACCCAAAGAGGTATAAGATCATCCTTACCAAAAAAAATATTTAGGGCATCCCATTTAACACTATTAGTGCCCTTCCTGTTTATAACTCTATCTAAGTCTCTCATTCCTTAAAATCCCCTTTCACTGATATGAGCAATTTAGTACATATTAATTATATATCAATATTAGTATAGAAATTATAAATAAATTATGAAGCCGAGAGAAAGTCAAGTGCCAGGAACTTGACTTTAATTTAGAATTGAGAATTGCAACTATTATTCCATAATAGTTGCTATGGTGTTATAATTATTGGAGAGAAGGCAAAGATTTTAATATATAAAATATTTAATGTAAGATATATGGAGGCCAAGTAATGAAAAGAGATTTTAGTGAATTTAAAGAGTTTATAAAGGGGAAGAAGACAGCGGTGGTAGGCATTGGAGTAAGTAATATACCTCTTATAAACTTTCTTATAAAACTTGGAGCTGAGGTTACTGCTTTTGATAAGAAGACGGAAGAAATGCTTGGTAACACTGCAGTAGATTTAAAAAATAGAAATATAAAATTAGAATTAGGGGAAGGGTATTTAGATAAGCTTCATGGCTTTGAAGTAATATTTAAGAGCCCATCCATGAGAATAGACAGCCCTGCCTTTACAAAAGCTAGAGCAGAGGGGGCTTATATTACTTCTGAAATGGAGGAGTTTGTTAGATACTGCCCAGCTAAAATATTTGGAATAACAGGTAGTGATGGTAAAACCACTACAACTTCCATTGTATATAATCTTTTAAAGGAACAAGGGTATAACACTTGGGTGGGAGGAAATATTGGAAACCCACTATTCTCAAATATTGAAGAAATGAAAGAAGATCACAAGGTGGTATTAGAGCTATCAAGCTTTCAGCTTATGACTATGGACTCGCCTATAGATGTAGCTATAGTTACTAATATTACTCCTAATCATTTAGATATGCATAAGGGTATGGAAGAATATATAGACTCTAAGAAAAATATTTTTAAATATCAAAAGGAAGATGGATTGCTTATATTAAACAGAGAAAATGATATAACTTATTCCTTCTTTAATGAAGCTAAGGGAAAAGCAGAATTATTTAGCTCAAAAAGGATAATTGAAAATGGTGCCTACTATAATGAAGGTAAACTTTATCTAAAGGAAAAAGAAGTATGTAGCAAAGATGATATAGTTATAAAAGGTATGCACAATGTAGAAAATTATCTAGCTGCATTTTTAGCGGTACAAAATGAAGTAACCATACATACTATGAAAAAGGTAGCCATGAGTTTTAAAGGGGTGTATCATAGAAACGAATTGGTAAGAGAATTTAAAGGTGTAAGATATTATAATGATTCTATAGGTTCAAGCCCTACTAGAACCCTTGCTACCATATCTGTTTTTGACAAGCCTGTTATTTTAATTGCAGGAGGTTATGATAAGAATATTCCTTTTGAGCCTTTAGCTGAAAAAGGTTATGACAAGATTAAAGCTTTAGTACTTTTAGGAGTGACAAAAGATAAAATAAAGAAGGTATTTGATGAAGTAATAGATGAGAGAAATTTACACCTACCTATATATATGGTAGATACTCTTGAAAATGCAGTAATAAAATGCAGAGAAATAGCTGAAGAGGGCGATAATGTGGTATTATCTCCAGCTTGTGCAAGTTTTGATATGTTTCCTAATTTTGAAGTAAGAGGAGAAAAGTTTAGAGAATTAGTAAATAACTTTTAGATTAAAAGCAGTAAATAAATTCTACAAATTTATTTACTGCTTTTTATATTTATATGGGATTATACATTATCTTAATTTTTATAATTTATGAATTTAATAGAGTTTAAATCATACTTACTTTTATAAAATAGTTTATCTTTAATTACATAAAAATTATTTATTCCCTCATCAAGAATAAGTTTAGAGCTAGAATCTTGAATACTATAGCTATATAATTTGTTCATGTCTTTTTTATTTATATAAAAGATAGAATTTTCATTAAATAATATGGATTCAAATCTGCCATCGGATACTTTCTTTCTATCTTTTCCATTGGGCAGTATGCTGTAAAGTTTATAGTCATCTAAAGTATTACTATAGTAAATCACATCATTGGAAAGAGTAAAACTTTCTACGGTATCATCAGTAATTTTAGTATTCTCAGTTCCATCCGTCTTAATAGAATAAAGCTTCCAATTATCTGAAGCATTTTGATATATTACCCAGCCTCCCACTACAATATATTTTTCACATTTATCTAAGGTGATTTTAGTTCTATTTTCACCATTAATATCTACCCTATAAAGTTTATTATTGTCAGATTTATTAATATAATATATACCGCTGGAATGCATGGCTATATCTTTGCAGCTATCGCTACTTAAAAGTGTTTCACCTTGGTTATTGTGTTTATAGAGTTTGTCATTGTCTTTAAAATTACAATAATATAAGTCTCCTTGTATAGAACAGATAGTAAATGAAGAATTCTCGTTAAGTTTTAATGCTTTTGATAAATCTATAGACTTTCCAGTTAGCTGAGATAGAGGAATATTGTATAGTTTATTATTATCTACCCAGTTTGAAAAATATAAATCTTCATTTATAGCAGCAAAAGGGGAAGAGGGTAAAGATTTTTCACCAGTAATTGCAGGAGGAGTAAAAACTTCAGAACTATAAGTGGAGGTTCCTCCATTAGTTTTAATGTTAGAGCCTTTATTATACTCAGTAGAATTAGATACATTACTAGTATTTGTATCTTTTTTAAAAAAAGTATCTATCTTTCCACAACCAGAAAAAATTATGCAGGGTATTAAAATAACAGCAATTATTTTTTTGTTCAAATTATCACCTCATATAATATAGTTGTCGAATATTTATAAAAAAAGTTTAGAGTTTATAAGGAAGATAATCCCTTATAATAGTATAGATAAGTTGAAAAATTAAATAATATAATAAAAACTCTACCTGGTGTATCAATGTATAATTTACTTAGGAAATTAACGAATTTAGAAGATATAAAAGAATAACTTTTTATAATAACAAACCTAGCTAAATTACTATAAGTTTAAAAATGATACTATAATATCCGTCGCCAAGATGCGATGGAATTTTAGAAGAAAATCAACAGCTAAAAATAATATAAAAAAGTTGTTGACATGTAAACTCTAAAATGTTACTATAATCAAGCGGTGAGGGAAAAGCCGCACTGGTCTTTGAAAATTGAACAGAGGAAACAAAGTTTAAATAATTATGTAACCAGCAATTCTTTTGAATTAAAG
>NZ_FQZO01000012.1 GCF_900142075.1 Clostridium amylolyticum | reverse complement strand
TATAAAAAATGATGGCCTTAGCTTAATTATAATTTAACTGTGAGGGGGGTCAAATTTCAGTGTAAAAGGGGGTCAATTTTGCTTGACAATCTACACCATCAACCTGAGTTAACAAATTTCCATTTAAATCATATGAATAAAGTGTAGTTTCATATTTAGCATTAATAACCTTTGACAGCTTGTTCAATTCATTATATTCATATACAGTTTTATTATTTTTCCCATCTGCCTTCCACTCTATATTACCATCACTACCATAAGATTGGGTAATTCGATTTCTTTCAGGATCTATAGTAGCAATTAATCTATTATTCTTATCATAGTTATATTCCGTTAAATTATTTAAAGCATCATAGGATTTGATTTGAACATTATTATGATTATACTCAAGTTTTTGAATTATAGCGTATGGATCTCTTTTTTCTACAAGTCTATTGATTCCATCGTAAGATTTAGAATAAGTGTTATTTCTCCAATCAGTTACACTAATTTCATTTCCATTTTTATCATAATCAAAGGTGGTAACTTGGTTTGATTTAACTCCATCTATATTTGTTACAGTAACTTTGCTTGTTTTAATTCTATTTATTTCATCAAATGCATTTTCCTTTACATTTCCATTCCCATCATATTCAAACCTTTTATTTCCGACCTTATCATATGCTGATTTTATTATTATATTGTTGGGTTCATCACTAGTATCTTTAGATATAGTTTCACTAAGTACTCTTCCTTGATTATCATAACTATAAATATTAGTTGTTCCTTCTGAATTTTTTTTCTTAATTAAATCGCCTGAAGTACTATATTGATATGATATTACATTCTCTGATATTGTGTCATCCCCTGGATGAACTTCTTTCTTAATTTTATTAAATGTATTATACTCATAAGTTATTGCATTATTTTTACTATCCACTAATTGTATTAATCTATTTTGAAGGTCGTATTTCTTAGTTTGAAGAATCTGTTCTGGTTCATTTATTCCTTTTTTTATTTTAACTTTTGTGATATTACCAGCATCATCGTACTCGTTAATAGTAATGATACCTTTTCCATTTATTTCAGATATTTTTCTTCCTAAGGCATCATAATCAAACTTAGTGGTATATTGAAGATTCTTCTCTTTTGAAACTGGATCTAACTTAGTTATTAACTTATTTGCTAAATTATAAGTATATTCTGTACCAAAGCCACTATTTATTTTATCATCAGCAATAGTTCCCGTCCCAGACTCATAGCCAAGGGCATCAAGTTCTTTAATAATGTTCCCTTTTCCATCATACTTATAGGCTTTGAAAACTACTTCAACCCATTTGTCTATCCACTGATATGTTGTTTGATTAACTTCCTTTGAATTAAATTTATTTACTATGGTTTTAACTCTACCCATAGGATCATAAGTAAATTCAGTTCTCTCCATTTGGCTTAGATTCTTTGATGTGTCATAATTTTTTGGTGAAACCTCGGCAATTTTCCTGCCTATTCTGTCATAATAATATGCGGTAACTCCGCCTTTAGCATCTATTACTTTATCTATCCAGCCTCTTTGATTATATATATATTGAGTTATACGATTAAGAGGATCTGTATTCTTACTTTTGTTACCCTCCCAATTATACTCGATAGTATTTTTTATTATTGTATCATTTCCATACTCATCCTTACCAGGTTGGCCTTCTCCTGTTTTTCTGTTTAAATTATCATAAGTATAAGTTGTAGTTATACTAGGATGAGTATAGTTAGAAGAAGTCTTCACAGAAGGAGTTGTAATTGTTTCAAGATTACCATTTTTATCATAAGTATATGTTGTAACTAATTGAGTTTCCCTTAAATCATTTAATTCATTTCCATATAAATCACATGACTGAATATATTGAGTTTTGGTAATTGGCTTTCCTAAATAATTGTTTGTAAAATTAGTAATAATCTTTTTATCAGCGGCTAAATAATTATGCTCTGAACTTAAGTAACCATCATCATCGTAAAAATACTCATTCTTTCTTCCTTCATTATCTATAGTAGACTTAATCTTTCCATCTTTATAATACGAATAATTAACTGTAATATAACTTTCTGGAAGCTTGTCTTTTTCCACACCGTGCTTGCCAGTTTTTTCTACGACTTTATTACCGTTCTTATCATAGTCTAAATATGAATAAGTATATTTTTTGATACCACTTGTATCTTCAAAAGGAACCAGTTGCTTTATAAGCCTATTTAAACCATCATATTCAAAATATGTGGTGTTACCATTTTCATCTGTCTCACTATTCTTTGTTCCATTTGGATTATATTTAATTTTTATTACAGTGTTATCAGCATTTTTTTGTTCTATAAGTCTATTATTATAATCATAAGTTGAATAAGTTATAATATTTTCGTTATCATTCGCATACTTTTTATTAATTTTTTGAGTTGCTCCATCAGAAATTATGATATATTCATTTTCTTCAAGTAAAATTTGTGATAAACTTGCATTTTCTTTAAAGTAAATCTTTGTAATTCTATTCATGTCATCATATTCATAAATATATATAGCACCATTTGGCTTAATTTCTGTTTTAACATTACCATATAAATCATAATTGTATTTTGTTAAGTTATTTTCTGCATCTTTAATCCATTCTATTTTGCCATTTAATAAATATGAAGATCTACTACCATGGTCGCCACTATAAGAATGGTTTGATAAATCATCAAGAGATGAATTATATAGCTTTCCACTTATTTCTTTAACTTTTCTTCCCAATGAGTCATATATAATTCTTGTAGTTTCACCACCATGCATTACTTTTTTCTCAAGATTTCCGTTTTTATCGTGTACAAACTGTGTAATATACTTATTGGGGGAAATTTCGTTTTTCATATTTCCTAAATTATCATATTGAAATGTAGTTACTTTACCCTCTTGATTTGTAACTGATAAAATATTTCCACTTGAATCATAAGTATTTGTAATAGAGTTTCCTTCAGCATCAATTACTTTCTTTAAAAGTGCTTTAATTTTATATCCTTGTTGAATTGTTTCTTCTTCTGAATAGTATTCATATTTTGTAATAGCATACTTAGAATCATCCACACCTTCTTTATATTCACTTATGCCATCAATAGGCTGCACCTTTTTTATTAAGTTTCTTTTTTTAGAATCATAAATGTAAAATGTAAAATGTCCATTCTCATCTGATTCCCTGACTAAATTATTATTTTCATCATAACTAAAGGACTTATGTGACAAATCTGCATTTACTATTTTTATAATGTTCCCGTTAGAATCCCTTTCATAGTTATTAGTTACCTTATTTCTATTTACTTCACTTTTGATTTCTCCATACTTATTTATTCCATCTTCAAGAAAATATTCAATAAAAGATATTGTTCTATCAGGATATACAGTAAATGTTATAAATTTTTCATTATCATACCATTGTTCAATAGTTTTATTATTACTATCAGTAATTAATGTTCTATTATTTAAATTATCATAATTATATATATGATTATTTCCAAAAATATCTTTATGTTCTTTTACTTTTCCCTTACTATCGCCTTCTTGAATATAAATAATTGATTCAAGTATATTTCCATTCTTATCTTTAATTTTGTTTAACTGCTTATTTGTATCATACTCATAAATTGTTATATTACCCATTGAATCTTCAGCTTTGCTAAGAAGACTATTTAGGTAGCTGTAATTAATATTTCTTCCAGCTACTCCATTAATAGTTTCTGTTATGTTGGTCAATAGTCCATTAGCATAATTAATAGTAAAAATACGCCCTGTATAATCAGTAATCTTAAATATTTTACCTTCCAAATTAAATTCTATAGAAATAGTATTATCATTCTTATCTTTTATCCAAACAAGTTTTCCATTACTAAAGCAATATTTGTTTTGCTCTTTTGTGGTAAGTACAAAAGTATTATCACTTTGTTTTACTAATTTATTTCTTGAATCATTAGCTGTATAAGTACCATCACTATTCTGCCTAAAACTCTGTGCACTTCCATTAGGTAATTTTATAATTTTTGATTTCAATCCCGCTTCATTAGTATAGTCACTTATTTCTCCCTGGAATCCAAATCTCCATCCTTTACCCATAATACTATCTTTATTATCTAAAGAATTGTAAGTCCTAGTTAACTTTATATCAAGATCACCAAATTTTGCTTCTAAATCTTGATAACTTTTAGAAAAGTTACCTGTAGCACTATTTGTTCCTTCTAATCCAAAATGTTTTTCATTTCTATACTCTAAACTATTTATATATTTATTAAAATCATCACCTAAATTACTGCTATATTCTGCAGCCAAATATGGTTTAAAGTTAATCTTGCTACTTACCTCATCGCCGTTTTTAATCATTTGAGAATTATCCCAATCATAGAACGATGGCCCATATTGTGATCCCCAATAATTATATGCAGCATCTATAGTAATATTTGAACCATTAAATATACCATATTCACTGTTTTCAATAAATGAATTTGAAATGATTGATGGTGATGCTTTATCATACGAAAATGTCAATCCTCTTTTATTTTTTACTAATTTAGAATTTGTCAGTGTAAGATTTCCTGCTGCAAATACTCCATAATTAATACAATCATATAACTTTGTATTAATTATTATAAGATTCCCTGTTCCAAATATACCATTTGTTAAAGAATTACCTACTTCTGAATTAATTAATGTTAAATTTCCCCATACCTTAAAGTTAGATGGATAATTCTCTACTCCTTCTTGAAAATTTCTTCCTCCGTTTCTTACTCTAGTATTAACACCTCTAAATTCACCTTTATCTGACACATAAATAGCTTCAAAGTTATTATCTCTATAAACATTATATCCTGTTGTAGGTTTATGAGTAATTCCATTTGTACTATCATTTATTGAAGTAAATATAATAGGCGATAAACTCTTTCCTTCTGCATTTAGCTTACCATTTACCTGTATATAACCTCTAATATTAATAACCGTTCCAGGTTCAATATCTAGTGTCACATTCTCTGGAATTATTAGATGAGTATCTATAAGATAATTAGATAATCCTTTAGATAAAAACAAATTCTCACTTAAAGTTCCTGATATTACTACACTATCATAATTATTATTTGTAAGATTATTCTTTAAAGATATATCTTTTGGATTGATATTATTAAAATTAACTCCTGATGATGTTCTGAGCCCATTCAATTCTATGTATATAGGGCCACCACCAGAATATTGTCTAGCACTATCTGTCTCTGTTATTGTATTTTTTATAATTGTAACGTTTGTAATGTCATCCGCATAGTATTTTATTCCTGAATATTTTGATCTTAAAATTCTGTTACCTTCAATAGAAATTTTGTTTATTTTACTTTCCTTATTCTCAACTTCTATACCATTTTCGTTATCACTAAGCTCATTATTATTAATATTTATTTGTCCTGAGTTAGAGACAAAAGAATTAACTATTGATATTCCAAAGATACTTTTTGTTATTTTATTCCCCTGAAGTTGTATAACACCTCCAGAATCTCTAAGAAGAAATCCATTTATACAATTAGTAATTATAGAATTTTGTACTAAAGTATTAACTTGAGATTGTACTAAAATACCTGTACTATAATTACCTGCCGCCCCATTTATAGTAGTTACTTTAGAATTGTTCAAATCTAATTTTCCGTTATTAGTAATATGTGAAAATGATTTTCCTTTAAATTCAATATTTATATTATTACCAACCAGTTCTCCAGTAGGTGTTATTTTTATACCCTTATAGCTATATCTATCTTGTGTAACTAATTTTCCATCTTCAGAGTAGGTAAAAAGTACAGGTGAGGATGCTGTTCCATTTACCGCAAGTTTACCGTTTACTTCTACCCCATTTGTTCTAGATGCATATTTTTGAAAAATAACTTTAACACCTGGATCTATTTCAAGCCTAACACCTTGGTTTATTATTAATTCTCCCTTTATTACATAAGGACTCCCAGCTAGTGTCCATTTTGTATCTTTACTAATAACTTCTTTAATATACTCATCGGAGTTTATTAAAGAAGCCCAAAAAGCTGAAGCAGACTTTCCTATAATTCCACTTGTTTCACCATTACGTGATATTGTATTCACGTTGCTAAAATCTGCACAATATAAAACATATTGTATAGATACCCCTTCAGCATCTTTCTCCACATTTCCTTCAATAACTTGAACTATTTTAGCTTCAATAGCCTGAATTTGTTTACCTGATACACCAACTATACTTCCATCGTATACCCAAGGTTGCCATCCTATTCCTTCTACGTATGCCCTGTATTTTATCTTTACTCCATAGGCTACATTATTTAATTTAATTTTAATTTGATCAACAGTGTCACCTACATCACCAGAAACTTCATCATCTTCAGTTTCTAACCATCCTCTATTAATTATATGAACTGAAGTAGTTAAATGGGCGTGAGTATACTCTTCAGTAAAACTAAAATTAGTACTTGCCCTACTAGTAATTTCATTAGATTTTGTAATATTATCTAAGATATTATTACTTTTATTTCGTTTATCCAAGGTTTTTACAGTAGCTTTTTTGCTCCATTCGCTTTTTCCTTTATCATTTTTCAGTCTTACTCTATAGGTATGTTCTGAACCAGGCTTTAAATTTCTGTGTATATATGTTCTATTAGAATTTACATCAATAACCTTATCATCAATCTCAATTTCATACTTTGAGTTAGACATGCCACTCCAAGTTATTATATTTGTTTTTTCATTTACACTTCTAACTAGTGTAATTACAGGTTCCTGCAATTTAGTATATTCTTCATTTGTTGCTTCTCTTTTCTTTTCTTGAGCCTTCAGTTCTGATATATCCTCAAGTAGCTTCTTGTTTTCCTCCTCTTTTATCTTGTCCTCTTTATTAGTGTTATTACTATTTTTTATAATGTTGCTAAAGTTAAATTTTGATATACCAATAGAAGTTAAATTCGTAATACCTTCAGATATATTGCTCTTTGCAAGTACTTCATAACTCTGTTGAAATATTAGTATAATTATTAATGTTATTGAGAGCATTCTCCTGTATGTTTTTGACATAATTTTACACTGCCTTTCTTATAAAAATAGAATTCATCTATTTTTAAAATAATTATATTAGTATAAGTAACTTTTAATTACTTTTCACAATTGAGATGATATTTTCGCTCCTAAATTTCTAAAACTACTTAACTATCTTTTTACCTAGGATTGTCCAACTTTAACATTATTGAATAAAAGTTTTCATAAAAGATAGCATTAAAAAGAAACCAATTATCTCCATCATAACTGAACCATTACATGATAAATTTATAAAATCATCTAGTTGATTTGAACTAATATTAGCAATCTATACACCTAACAACTTTTAAAAATGATTCAGATTTATTTATGAATTAAAGCAAATCCTTACTTTTCTAAAATTATTCAATTATAATTATCGCTCTTATTGTTTTACCACGATAAACTTTTATTAGAGATAACGTTTTCATTGATTTGAATGTTTTATCATTTACTTATACAATTGTAATAACTCATACTTTATATCTTAAACTCCATGTCTGTTAATAGAATTTTCTACCTAACTTAGTTATTAATTAAGATACTTTTAAGGTTAAAAGGTCCTAAATTAAAGATTTCTCAATCTAACAAATTAGGATATTATTACAAAAAAAAATAAATTATACACTATCCCCCCTTTTAGCTATTTATTAAAACAAATTATTTGTGAGATTATTATATAGTAATTAACTTGTCGAAGTAAGGTATTTAATGTAAATTAATCAAATAAAATCTAATGATATAAATAATTAACTTTACTAATATTAACTATTAATTACTTGCGTTCTCTTAAGAAAATAGTTTATATCCCTCGCTAAATTTCCTTTAAAATTAAAAGAAACTCCGCTGGGAGTTTCTTTTAAAACCTAAATTAAATTCATAATTTTTCTAATGCTTTCTCAGAAAAATCTCCTTCAGGCTAAATTTTAAATTCTAAATTACAACTATCCTTTCTTTATTTTCATTCACAATTACCACCTTCCCATAAACCGGAATATCTTCTACCACATAAAGCTTTGAGCCTTTGAAGGCTTCATTGTGAGAGATGGTAATAATATGTTCTTTATCTTTAAAGCATATTTTTATGGCTTCTGCTTCTTCCTCTTCTACTTCTTTGCTATCCCCTCTAAGAATTTTAAGATTTTCTGCGGTTATAACATCCTTATCATTTATTTCTTCAGGGTAAAGCACTGTTATTATGGAAGTGAAACCCTCACCTTCTAAGCTGGTTACTAGGGTAGTAGAATTTTCAAGCTTGTTATATTCTTTAGAGATGTAATCATCTTTTAGGGTGTTAGTCACCTGAGAATTTAACTGAAGCATTGTCAGCTTTGCTTTATTGCCTCTAAACACCACTTTATTTTCTTCTAGGGTAACCTCCCCCTTATCAAAGTGGAAATACTGTTTATAGTTATGCTTTCCTTTTGAATAAAACTCATCCACTAAAACATAATAATAAGGTTTTACAAAAATAACTTTTCTAGTGATAAATACCGGATCATTTAAATCCATATATCCTAAATGAGAGGCTTGTACAAAATCGAAAGCTTCTTCGCTTGTAAACTCCTGCTTTATAGAAGTAGCCGCCTTAGCATACTTCCAAGAGCCTTCACAGAGAGTGAAATCCCTATCATCTACTGTAATGGTATTATGAGCTTTACAGGATTTTAGGTAATCTCTAAGGGCGTTGCCTTCTACATAGGTGTATCTACCTGGATCTATTAATATGCTTTCCCCTTTTGAAAAGAGATCAAAGTGCAGCAAGTCAGCATGTCCATGACCACTGCCTAGGTTTCCACAATGAAAATACAAGTAATGATCCTTTTCTCCCCAGCCGCTTCTCATATAGTAATTACCGCTGTAATTAAAGCCGTAGGATTTGTACTTAGGCTCTTCTATAGAAATATCTTCAAACTCTTTTAAGCTTTTGTAGCCTAAATCCCATATGCTTTCAAAATCTATATAGGGATATGTGCCATACTTTAAAGTTCCATCCTTAAATATCACCGCTGCTTTGGTAATTATATCTCTTAAGTCAGTATCGTCACTATCGCTTTGCATAGGCTGGTGATGATTAGGCTTGGCCATATAAAAATCTGCATAGCTCATGGCTTTGGTCTTTTCTAAAATTATAGAAGGCAGTGAAAGCTTATTCCTTTCCGCTAGCATTATGGTATCTAAATAACAATGGAGCACTTCATTGTGATACATAGGAGACTGCTCCCAATGCATTCCATCCTTCATAACCTGAAGTTTAATTTCTTCTTCCAATCTATTAATGCTTTCTTTTCTATATAAAGCACTATCCTTTAGCTCCGGCAAAAATACTGATATCATAAATAGTCCATGGTTTTCTATGACACCCCAATTGCTCAGCCTTCTAAAGTGATTATAGCTATTATATATATAGTTTCCATGTTCATATAAAGAGATAATAATCTTCTCTAAGATTTCTCCATTAAACTCTTTACTATTAATAAAATACATCAAGCTTTTAATCCAATTTTCACATCGGCATCCTGCTTCTATGGTTCTCCAAGTGGTCTTATACCTTTCAACACCTAATGGATTATTATCTATCCAATGATCAATTAAATTAAAAAATCCTTTAGCATACTTTTCATTACCTGTAAGGGCATAGCTTTGACCTAAGGATGTAAAATATCTATGTCTGTTAAGCATAAATACCCATTCCTCATCTCCATTAGGACAGTAATCCCATAATACCTCATCCTCAAACTTATAAGGTACATTGGTCCTTTCCATGTCCCAGGTGTATCTAAACACAAAATTGTGATTTAGCACCTCTTCTGCTGTATTAATAGTATCTTTCACTTCTTTTGGGAAGCTTGTCCTGCAATACTCTGCTATATTTGTTATGTCTTCTTTTATATATAAATCAACATTTTTTCTATGAATAAAGTAAGAAAAAAAGAGCTCCAGGGCTCCTTTAATGTCATTTTTACTATAAGCCTCCTTTACCTTATGAAGCCCTGGATAATCTAAATCAATAATTTCAAATAAATTATAATTTGGCATTTTTATTACCCCTTATTAAGCTTTATCTTTTTACCGCTCCAGAAGTGTTTCCATTAACTATTTCCATTATGTCTTGGCAGGAAGCTAAGTTTGCATCTCCTTCTATAGTATGCTTTATAGCCGCAGCTGCATTGGCAAATTCTAAAGCCTCCTGAATTTCAGAGCTTTGTACCAATTTGTATATCATGCCTGCTGCAAAGGAATCTCCCGCTCCTACCCTGTCCAATATATTAAACTCTAATCTATTAGATTTATGAAGCTTATTTCCATCATAAGCTATAGCACGCAAAGCGTTATGAGAAGATGAGAAATTTTCTCTTAAAGTTGTAGCGGCATATTTAATATTAAAGTTATGCTGCATAGCTTTCATAACCCTAATAAAATATTCTTCCTCCAATGCCTTTGAAGTAAAATCATAAGGCTTATAGTCCTTTAAATTTACATCTAAGTCTACCCAGCCTATAACTAGATAAGCATCCCTCAAAAAAGGAGTCACCGCTTCAAGAAAATCATCATAGCTCCATAGCTGTTTTCTATAATTTAAGTCTATACTTATCTTAACATTGTTCCTCTTAGCTGCTTCTACCGCTTCTTTTACAAGTTTTCTGCAGTTTTCTCCTAAAGCTAAGGTTATACCAGAAAAATGAAACCACTGAGCTCCTTTAAATATTTCATCAAAGTCAAAATCCTTATAATCCGCCTCAGTAATTGATGAATCTGCCCTGTCATAAATCACCCTGGAAGGTCTTAAGGAATTGCCCTTTTCATAATAATAAAGGCCCATGCGTTTTCCTTTTTTAACTATATAATCTGTATTAACCCCATGACTTCTTAAATAGTTCATGGAGCTTTCAGCCACAGAATTATTTGGAAGCTGAGATACAAAATAAGATTTCATGCCTAAATTACCAAGCATAACAGCAGTATTAGCCTCTGCTCCGCCATAATTTACTTTAAAGCTCTCACACTGAGTAATTAATTTATTTTCTGGAGGAGATAATCTTACCATTATCTCCCCCAAGGTTACTATTTTATTAGTCATTTTCTTCACCTTATTTTCTAGCTTCTAAAACCTTTGCTACAAAGGCTTTTGCCTTTTCAGTTATAGAAGCATAATCTCCAGTTTTAGCTCCTTCTATTAAGCTTCCACCTACCCCTACTGCTACACAGCCGTTTTTAATCCACTTATCTACATTATCTAGGGATACCCCTCCTGTGGGCATTATAGGCGCTTGAGGCAGAGGAGCTTTTATATCTTTAACTATGCCTGGACCATAAGCACTGCCAGGGAATAATTTTATTATATCCACTCCAGCTTCCATGGCTTTAATTATTTCAGTAATGGTCATACATCCTGCCATATAAGGGATTTGATATCTGTTACAAAGCTTAGCAGTTTCCAAATCAAAGCCTGGACTAACTATATACTCAGCTCCAGCTAATATAGCTATTCTTGCAGTTTCGCTGTCTAAAACCGTTCCTGCACCCACTATAAGTTCCTTTGAATTAAATTTTTCCTTTAAAAGGCTTATAACCTTATCTGCATTCTTAACGGTGAAGGTTATTTCTATAGAAGATATGCCCCCTAAAATACAGGCTTCAGCTATTTTTACTGCCTGCTCCTCAGAGTCTGCTCTTACTACAGCCACTACTCCTACATCCGTAATTTTCTTTAGTGTTTCAATTTTTTTTATCATATTTTTACCTCTATTATCTTACTAACCATCCACCATCAACAGCCATAATATGACCATTCATATAATCAGATGCTCTGGAGGAAAGGAATACTACAGCTCCCATTAAGTCAAAAGGTCTACCCCATCTATCTGCAGGTATTCTAGAAAGAATCTCATTATTTCTATTTTCATCTGCTCTTATAGGCGCAGTATTTGCAGTTTCTATATATCCTGGTGCAATGGCGTTTATTTGAATGTTATGACAGCCTAATTCATTAGCAAAAGCTTTAGTTATACCAGCTACACCATGCTTACTTGCAGTATAAGGTGGTACGAATTTTCCTCCTTGGAAAGCTAACATGGATGCTATGTTTATTATTTTACCGCTGCCTTGGTTTACCATTACCTTAGCCACCTCTTGGCTTAAGTAGTAAACAGAGTTAAGGTTAATATCCATTACTGCCTGCCAATCTTCATCCTTGTACTCTAAAAGTGGTGCCCTTCTAATAGTACCTGCATTGTTAATAAGGATATCTATTCTTCCATATTCCTTCATACAAGCTTCTACCAATTCATTAATTATATTTCTTTTAGTAAGGTCTGCTTGATAAAATACTATCTTTCTACCTTCTTTTTCTACTAATTCTCTAGTTTCATCCCAATTTGTATCGTAAGTTGGAACAAATAAATCTGCTCCTGCTTTAGCTAAAGCCACTACATAACCTTGACCAAGACCTGTGTTTCCTCCTGTAACTATAGCTACCTTTCCTTTTAATGAAAAGAAGTCCATTGAAAATGTATTTAATTGATTATCCATTATATTCACCTCGTATTTTTTATTTTAAATCTTTCATTGCCACGTGATCCATGTCATTGAAGGTTTGGTTTTCTCCACACATACCCCAAATAAAGGTGTAGTTGCTTGTACCTACTCCTGAATGAATGGACCAGCTTGGTGATATTACTCCTTGCTCATTTGATAATAGTAAATGTCTAGTTTCGCTAGGTTCTCCCATAAGGTGTATAACCCTAGTGTCTTCTTCCATGTTAAAGTAGAAATAAACTTCCATACGTCTTTCATGAGTATGACAAGGCATAGTATTCCATACATTATTAGGTTCTAAAATAGTCATTCCCATTAAAAGCTGACAGCTTTCACATACATTAGGATGAACGAACTGATATATGGTTCTTTTATTTAGGCTGCTTTGCTCTCCTAGGTGTACTGGGCTTGCCTTGCTTATATCAATTTTTACTGTAGGATAGCTCTTATGAGCTGGTACAGAATTTATATAGAACTTAGCAGGATTACTGCTGTCTGTACTTTTAAAAGTTACTTCTTTTGTACCCATGCCTATATATATTCCATCCTGATGTTTCATGTCATATTCCACACCATCAAGAACTATGTAGCCATCTCCTCCAATATTAATAACTCCCATTTCTCTTCTTTCAAGGAAATAGTCTACTCCCATTTCCTTGCCAGCAGTTAGGGTAAGGCTTTCCTTTACAGGCATAGCACCACCAAAAATTATTCTATCCACATGGCTGTAAGTAAGGCATATATTATCTGCTTCAAAAACTTTTTCAGCTAAATAATGCCTTCTAAGTTCCTCTGTAGTATATTTTTTTGAATCCTCAGGATGATTAGCATATCTAATATCCATTTAAATCACTCCATTCTTTTTATTTTTACCAATATAGTTTCCAATTAGTATAAAGTCTCATTAGGGCTTCCATGTAATAGTAGTCTCCCCATATGTTGCACTCATCTACACCTTTTCCTGAATGCCAGGAGTAAACCCCATGAAGCAATATTCCATTGCACTCTTCACAGTCTTCAGAAGTATACTTTTCTATTAAGCTTCTTAAGATTCCATGAGCGGTTTTCTTGTAAAACTCTTTACACTCGTCTTCTTCTTTTAGCCATTTATCCATTTCTAACATACCGCAAACTGCAATGGCAGCGGCAGAAGAGTCTCTGCTTTGATCATCTCCATCATTGAAGATTAAATCCCAAAAGCATACCTTGTCTTCAGGTAGCCTGTTAATAAAATAGTTAAGCAGGGATTTATAAACCCTTTCAGCATCACTATCTTTAGTGTATATATAAGTTAATGGAACCCCATAAATTCCCCAAGCTTGTCCTCTTGCCCAGCAGGAAGTATCTGAATAACCTTGTCTTGTTACCCCTTTTATAGGTTCACCGGTTTCAGGGTCAAAGTAAAAGGTATGGAAGGTAGAAGCATCATCTCTAATTACGTTATTAGCTGCAGATATGTAATGGTTATAAGCCATTTCATAATAGGATTTATCTCCTGTTTCCTCAGCCGCCCAATAAAGTAGTGGTATGTTTAAAAGACAATCTATTATAAGTCTATAATTGTCTTTTGCCCCTAAATCTCCCCAAGCTTGAATAAATTTACCCTTTTCTTGATATCTTGTAGTAAGGTGCTTTGCTGCCTTTAAAGCCGCTTCCTTAGCAGCTTTATTTCCTGTAATTTTATATGCAGCTACACAGGATAAGGAATATAGAAAACCAAGGTCATGATGTGATACCTCAATTTTATTTTCAATTCTATGAATGTAGCTTTCCACTTGAATCTCTGCTGCCTTTAAGTACTTATCATCACCGGTATATTCATAAGCCATCCAAAGCATTCCCGTCCAAAACCCATTGGTCCACTCAATATTGTCTATAGGCTTATAAATATTGTTAAAGGAAGCAGGAGTAGGATATTTATCTGTGAAAGTATCTAAATTCTCATCTATTTTCTTTATTATAAAATCTAAAGCTTTTTTTACTTCTTCCTTAGTAAGAATCTTTTCATTTTCAAATTTATCTTTGTTCTGAATTTTTTCTAAGTTCAGGGCCTTAATCATATGAAATCCTCCAAATTATCATTAAAATAGGATGCAGTAAAGCACCCTATTTTAAATTTTATAATCCAGCTTGGCTTAAATAATCCATTAGATTGTTTTCACTTTCATCAGGAACCATTATTGCTGTTAGCTTAACTCCCATAGAATCTAACTTTCTAAAAGCTTCTGCTTCTTCTTTAGTAACATTTATTGATCTTTTAATTTGGATAGTATCATCTCTAAATCCTAAGTTTCCTACATTGATACTTTCAATTTTCATGCCTTTTTCTATTAATTCCACAGCATCTTGAGGTTTTGTTAATATTAAAAGCATTCTTTCTGCATCATATTTACCTGCTGCCATATTAGTAGCAGCTTTTTCTTTGGAAATAATGGATGATTTTATTCCTGCTGGTACAGCCATCTTAAGTGTCATCTTTCTTATTTCATCGCTAGCTACCTCGTCATTAGCTACCATTATTCTTGTGGTTTTTAGCTTATTGCACCATATAGCTGCTACCTGGCCATGTATCATTCTGTCATCTATTCTTACGTTAAGTACCATAATCTTCTCCTTCCATTATCCTAATATAGGGAATAGCCCTCCAAAAATTACTCCTATTACTATAACTACTAATATAGCTTTAGTTGAGCTCATCTTTTTCTTTCCTAATAACCAGTATATTAGTCCTACCATTAAAGCTGGTATTAATGCTGGCATTAATTTATCTATAAAGTCAGTTTGAACATTGGTTACCTTCTCACCTATCTTATAGCTATATTTAGTACCTATTCTTACAGTAAGTGGTATCATAGCACCGATTACAGTAACACCTAGTACATTGGCAGCTTCAGTAATGTATTTAAGTTTTCCGCTTAGGTTGCTTACCAGCTTTACCCCTTCTTTATATCCAAGCTTTAAGAATACCCATCTTAACCACCAAGCAAAGAAGTTGTAAGAAGTGTATAAAAATATTCCTACCAGTGGTAGCATTAAAGCTCCACCAGACTTTAGGCCTAAAGCTAAAGAACCTGCAATACCTCCAAATACTGATTTTGCAATTACCCCATTTAAGGTATCTCCTATACCAGCTAGTGGTCCCATCAAACCTGTCTTTATTCCTAGAACAGCTTCCTTACCTTCAATACCTTTGTTTTCCTCAATAGCTATATCTGCTCCAAGAACTATAGGTGCTACGTGAGGATGAGTATTGAAAAACTGCATGTGAACCTTAACCATCTCTTTTAGTTCTTCAGGTTTCTTATAGAATTTTCTAAGAAGAGGCATCATGGTATAGGTATAGCCTAAACCTTGCATTCTTTCATAGTTCCAACCTAATTGTGATGTGAATAACCATCTTTTATAAACCCTTTTAAGGTCTTTTTCCGTTACTTTTCTATCTTCTGTATTTACTACTTGATTATTCATCTTCATCATCTCCTCCATTTACTGCAGGTACTAATCTTGTTCTGCTTTTAAACATTATTAGTGACATCGATAGTCCAAATAAAGCTACTCCTAGCATTGGTATGTTTAAATAAGCTGCTAATCCGAAACCTATTAATAAAAATGGTATAAATTCTTTGGTGTTTAATATTCTAAGAAGTACTGCTATTCCTACTACAGGTAATATTTGTCCTGACACTTTTAATCCACTCATAAGCCATTTTGGTATCTGAGCTATGGCAAATTGCACTGTATCTACTCCAGCTGTCTTAAGTATTACTAAAACTATTAAAAGTGGTAATGCTCTAGAAAGTCCCCATGGAATTGCTCCCATGATATTCATTCTTTCTACTCCTTCAAAGTCATCATTCTCCCAATATTTTTCTGCTTTTCTTTGGAAGAATACATTAGTATATCTAGCTACTATATCAAAATAAGCAAATATTGCTGATAATGCTGCTGCCATAGCTATTCCAAACTCTGGCCCCTGTCCACTTACAGATGCTATAACTATTCCTAGTGTAGTTCCGCATATATAATCTGGTATAGTGGTACCTCCAGCAGTAATAAGACCTGAACTCATAAGCTGAACTGCTCCACCTACTATTAATCCTGTTCTTAAATCCCCCATTATTAGTCCTACAAAAAGTCCCACAAATATTGGCTTATCTAGGCATAATAACGTTGTAAGCTGATCTAGTATTGCTATTGCTGCAAATACTACTAGTAATATAATTTGAATGTTACTAATGTTAATAGCTTGCATTAAACTGCACCCCCGTTAAAATTTATTCATTATCTTTTGAATTCAGCATTTCATTTACATCTCTTATTCCTTCTGTCCCTACATCTTGAATTTCTGCTATTACCTCTTTAATTTCTCTCTCCCTATTCATAAGAGCATGGATAACCATAGGTAGATTAAAACCAGTTAATAATGTTATGTTATTATTGCCTCTTAAAATATGGGTTATAGCTGAATTAAAGGGTGTACCACCATATATATCTGCAAGAACTAGCACTTCACCTCCTTCACAAGCATTTATTTTTTCCTTCAGCTCTGCTTCATAATTATCTTTTGTTTGTCCTGGCTGAAGACATAAGGAGTCTACCCCTTCTTGTTCCCCTAAAATCATCTCACAAGTCTTTAATGTATATTTTGCCATGTCTCCATGAGATGCTAATATAATGTTATACATTTAATCCTTCCTCCTAAAACTAAAGCTATAAATTTCTACATATTATTTATAATTTCATATATCATTTGTATTTCACCAATAGGCATATCAACTTTATATATCTTTGTTATTTCGCTAAAAGCAGCTTTTATTAAATTTATAAAATCTTCATGCAAAACTTCAAATTCTTCATGTCCTTGCATAATGTCTATATAGTCTCTAACTATAAGCCTTTCAATAAGACAAGATATATGAATTAGTAAGCTTATCTTTAAATTGTTGCTAAACTGCTTTCTTATACCTATTTCAATATCTGAAATAGCTCTTTCAACTTGGTCTATTATCTTGTTAGGATTTAATATGGTTAACCTATTAAGAATGTTCTCAATAGAAAATTTCTTTATTATATTGGTGTTAATATCCTCTATGGTTTTGTTTTTCAGTTTATTTTTAAGCACTATATTTAGTATTCTTTGTCCTTCTCCTGATACCAGCTCTTCCATATTTATATAAGGTATCCCTGAAATACTTAGCTTACTTGTTCCTACCACCAAAAGCACATTGAATTCTTTGAAAATCTCATCTTCAACATTATTGTTCTTAAGCTTATTGAAGTCATAAGCCATAATTTCAATACCTGTGTCGTCAATGCACTCTCTCATTAAATCCCTTATTTTAATGGCTGTACCCATACCAGATATACAAGTGGTTAAAATTACATTTTTCTTGTTATTGCTGTACCTTACATATTGGCACTTTATTTTGTTCCATTTATCAACACTTTCTACTATCTCTCGTATGGTAGAACCTTGATTAATTTTGAAACCTACCTCTAATGCTATCTGGGTTGTAATATTATTGATAACAGCTATGTCATTCTTCACAACATCTCTAAGTGACTCATGGAGGTTTTCTAAAGATCCCATGTCCACTAATGCTATTAACCCCTTGGAAGTATCTGCAGTTTCTAAATATTTTTTTATTTCTTTGGATATTTCTTCACTGGATACATCTAAGGGCATATCAAAGGCTTCAAATATAAATTCTCCCACTAGCTTATTAGCAACACTAGCAATACTGCTGGCTGTAGAATATCCATGAGCTATTATTATAGAATTAATAGCTGGCTCATTTTTACTGTTAATACTGTATAAGAAATATATGAAAAATATCATTTCTCTCACGTCAAACTTATAATCTATATTTAGTTCTATTATGCTGATAAGCTTATTGGTTATAAGATAATATCTCGGTAAAGTTTTTCTTAATATCTCTTCTGCTTTTAATAATAATTTTTTTTCTTTCTTTGAAGCATCATAAGCATTATGCATAAAATAACTTAAACTTTTGCTTATAACATCAGAAGTATTGCCGTAGTATTTTAATCCATAGTGATTTTCTAAAAACTTAAGACCATCTACCACTGTTCTTTCTAATATTTCTAAAGGAAATATTTCAAAATCAAATTCATCTTTATTAAATATAATTTCATCTGTAATTTCATTTAATACTTCTGCGGCTTCTTTGAAAATAAGCTCCTTAGATTCAAAGTTATTTTCATTTTCCTCTGTGATTTCAGCTAACCTTATTATTCTTTCATTAATAGCATTTTTATCATTAATCACTTCTTCTAAGCCTTCATAATCTTCTTTTAAAGAGATATACATATCCTTCAAATTAGATTTTTGGTCGTTAGCATCATAATTAATAAAGTCATAAGGCAAGTCATTTAATCTTACATAAATTTTATCTTTTTTTGTGCTAATACTTTCTTTATAAGCATAAGCACTACTATACTTTATAAGATTCATCAGCTTTCCAATATTGCCATTAAGCTTGTTGGTTATAAGTGCATTTAATACCACTTTACTCACTTGAATGTCATATCCAGTCTTTAAAGCTTCTTCCTTATAAAACCTATAGATAAGTTGAAGTTTTTCCTTTAAAGGTCTATCTGAAAAAGATGGTATCTTTATTTGAAGAGGTATCCTTCTCATAAAGGTCTCTAGCAGAACGTTTTCTGGCTGCTCTGTAGTTGCAAATACAAACCTTATATTTGCTTTTCTTAGTTCACCAGTTTCTCCTAATCTATTAAACACGCCTTTATCCATTAGAAGAAATAATTTTTCTTGTCCTTCAGGAGAGAGTCTATGAACTTCGTCTAAAAACAAATATCCATTATCAGCTTCTTCAATAAGACCGATCATATCTGTATTGGCACCAGTAAATGCACCTTTTTGGAATCCAAATAGTTTAGCGGAAAGCAATTCTTTATTGTTTGCATACTCAGCACAGTTAAACACTACAAAAGGAGAGTCTTCATCTATATAGCCATTGCTTCTAGCATATTCGCATATGAGCTGAGCCATATAGCTTTTTCCCACTCCACTTTCACCTGTTAATAGCACTGGAAGTCCATTATCTGGATAAGAAGCAGCTACCTTACATTGATCCACCTGTACTTTTAAGCTTCCTTTGCTTCCTATAAGCTCTTTAAAGGTATCAACTTCCTCTTGGACAATATGCAAAGCTTTATCCTTGTTTACCGCATTAAAATAAACCGGTCTAGTATTGGTCTTCTTCACAAGTCCTTCTCTAAAAAGTTCATTTAAATGTAAACTAACCACATTTCTTCTCATATCTAACTTTTCTGCTAACTCTGTAGATGTGACACCAATACTTTCCTCCCCCTTATTGTTATTAAAGGATTCTATTAAAGCCTGTAATATCTTTTCCTTATTGTTCATTACTTCCTAACCTCCTTAGGGTGAAGGATGTATATTGTGGTTTTTAATGTTACACAAAAATATATAGCAATCTTCGTGCCAAAAATATATCTAATTCCTTAACCCCTTATTTATAGCCATTTACATATGGTAATTATGTTTTATAATTAATTTTCCTACCCTTGTGTCATTATTCGACATTTTTTATGATAATAATTTTAAACTAAGCTGAATGTTTTTAAAATAAAATATTGACACTATTAATACTTTTTCCTAAAAAGTATTACTCTAACCACGGCACTACGTTACACTAAGTGCAATTTAGAATTGAGAATTTAGAATTGAGAATGAAGGAGGAAACTCCTGGCGGAGTTTCTACAAATATAATTGGCAAGAGCCAAAGGCTTGAAGCCTTTGGCTCTTTTTTTAATATATTGTTGGTTTTTCTGGCGTTCTACATTTTACATTCTAAATTCTAAATCAAATGAAACCTCATTTCATTTGATAATTATTATTGACTAGGGCACTTTAGTGCGGTAAAATATACCAGTGATATTTAAGCAGACATTCCAAATTTTAATTTGGTATGGCCGCTTACTTCTTCGTAGCATATAAAGCTACATATTCCTTCACTTGAAGCTTTATGTGCGAGGAAGAAGTTTCATTAATCTGCATTCTAAATTTTAATTTGGAACATCTTCCAGGAAAGGATTGTGTATATATGGAGGATAACTTGAAAAAAGACCTGGGTCTTTTTATAACCACAGCCTTAGTACTGGGTAATATGATGGGATCGGGTATTTTTATATTACTTATATCATTAACAGAGGTGTCCGGCCCTGGAGCTTCTATGATGGCTTGGGTCATCAGCGGGGTAGGCGCTATATTCATGGCTTTGTCTTTTGCAAATCTAGGTTCTAAATATCCTGTAACGGGTGGACCTTATGAGTATTCTAAGCTGGCCTTTGGTAACTTTGCTGGATTTTCTAATGCATGGCTATACTGGAACTCTTCTTGGATTGGAAGCATAGCCTCCCTAGTTGGCACCACTGCCTACGCAGCTTCTTTTATACCTATATTAAGCGAAAGTAGGATGGCTGCTTTCCTATTTACAAGTTCTATTTTATGGATTTTTACCTTTATTAATATAATAGGTGTCAAGAGAGCTGGCATATTTCAAACTGTGCTCACTGTAGCTGAAATTATTTTATTTATTATTTTTATAATAGCGGCTGCAAGTAGATTTAACCCTGAGTACATTAAACCAGCCTTTCCTGAGGGTAAAGGAATAAGTACTGTTACCGCTGCAGCAGCTCTTACATTATGGGCCTTTACTGGGTTCGAAACAGCTGCTATCACCGCTGGTGAAGTAAAGAATCCAGAAAAGAATGTAAAACGTGGAACCATAATTGGAATATTATTAGGTGTGCTTTTATATTTTGCTCTTAGCTTTACAGCCATGGGCGCAGTGTCGCCTAAGGATTTATTAACTGCGGATGGTAGGTGGAAAGAAGTGCTTACACCTTATTTTGGCGGAGGGCTTACCAATGTAATAATAATCACTGAGCTTTTAAGCATTTTAGGCACTACCTTTGCTTGTGTACTTACCACAGCTAGGATGTCCTACGCAGCCTCTAAAGATAGGATATTTCCTGAGATATTTGAAAAGGTAAATCCAAAATTCAAAACTCCTTCTTCTTCCTTAATAATTGCTGCAGTATTAGGAAACATATTATTAGCCATGAATTATACCAAGAGCCTTCAACAGGTGTTTACTTTCATGATACTTTTAGCCACACTAGCAGGACTCCCTGTATATGCCTCCACCTCCGCTGCGGAAATAAAGTTATGGAGAAAAGAAAATAAAAATGTTCCCTTTACGTTATTATTTCGTAAAACTATAATACCAGTTCTAGGATTTATTTATGCTCTTTGGGCTATATATGGGTCAGGACTAGAAAGTATTCTATATGGAATCCTTCTTATGATATTAGGTATTCCCGTTTACTTTTATATGAAGAAAGTAAATAAACGAATATAATTATTAAGATAAAAACATAGTATTACTAATGCTATATTTTTATTTAAAAAGAATATACCTCCAGGTGGTATATTGTGTTATTATTATTTTATACTATAAATTTTTAATGATTTACAAAATCTAATACTTAAATAATATCTATTACATAATAATTTTTATATTTATTCAATTATAAATTTCTTTATGATATTATTAATTTAATAAAAAATATGCACATTAAATATATTTTCTTTAAAAGTAGGTGATTAAATGAATAATGTTTCATTATTTTTAGCTTTTTCTGCAGGATTGATTTCTTTTTTATCTCCTTGTGTTCTACCTCTAGTTCCTGCTTATGTAAGCTATATGACTGGTGAATCAGTGCAAAGTAACAATAAAACCACAGATAAATTTTATATATTGTATAAATCTTTAGGTTTCGTTATAGGATTTTCCATAGTGTTTGTAATCATGGGAGCATCCATAACTTCCTTAGGAAAATTATTTATTAAAAACCAAATGATATTTAAAAGGATAGCAGGTATACTTATAATCATTTTTGGTCTGCACACTTCGGGAATTTTAAAAATAAAATTTTTCTCTAAGGAAAAGAAATTTATGAATTTGGGTAATTCTAAAGGGGCCTTTGGCTCTGTGCTTATGGGTATGGCCTTCGCAGCAGGATGGACTCCTTGTGTAGGACCTATATTATCTTCCATTTTAGTTTATGCTACCAGTATGGATACCATAGGCAGAGGAATACTATTGCTTATACTATATTCCCTAGGGCTTGCAGTTCCTTTCGTTTTAACTGCCTTAGCAGTGGATAAACTTTCTTCAAAACTTCCTAAGGTTACTAAGCACTTAAAGGTTGTTTCCATTATTAGCGGTATATTACTCATAATATTAGGAGTACTTATATTTACAAACAAAGTAGGACTTCTAAGTAACTACTTCAACTTCATAAATATTTAAACAGGAGAGTGAACTATGAAAAAAATAGTAATTTGGATAGCTATAGTTGTTATTATAGGTGCAGCTGGCTTTACCGTATATAACTACAATAATAATTTGGCCAAAGAAAAAGCTCAAAAAGAAAAATTAGCCCAAGAGAAAAAAGCTGAGGAAGAAAAAAAATCCGAAGAGGAAAAAAAGAAAACAGAGGAAGAAAAGAAAACTGCTGAAGAAACTAAGGATAAAGAAGAAGAAAAGGTTCCAGCTCCAGATTTTAAGTTAAAGGATTTAAAAGGAAATGAAGTTTCCTTAAGTGACTATAAAGGCAAAAAAGTATTCCTCAACTTTTGGGCCAGCTGGTGCCCTCCTTGTAGAGCCGAGATGCCAGATATGGAAAAATTATATCAAGAGACCAAAGACACCGATTTAGTAATACTAGCAGTAAACCTTGGAGAGGACAGAGCCACCGCAAGTAAATTTGTAAAGGACAATAAGCTAAATTTTTCTATACTCTTAGATGATACTACGGCTATATCAATGAAATATAATGTGGCTTCTATACCAACTTCTTACTTTATAGATAAAGAAGGTAATGTATCATCACGAAGTATAGGTATGATGACACTAGACCAAATGAAAGAAAATATAGATGCGATAAAATAAAAGAGGTAGGTACTCATGAAAGAAAGAATATTAAGCATACTTTCAGTTTTTACAGGGCTATTTGCTGCCCTTTGCTGAGGCGGGGGTATAATATTAGCGTCCCTAGGTCTAGGGACCGTAGGCTTTGCGTACTTTTCTAATCTAACAAAATACAAACCCTTATTTGTTATATTAACCGCAGTGTTGCTATACATCTCCTACAGCACCATAGAAAAAAAGAAAGCCGGTAAAAAGAGCAAAATAATATTCTGGATAAGCGCAATTCTCTCGATATTACTTATATATTATCCAACAATTTTAAGAGTTCTTGGTTAAGTAAGAAAACAGTGGGGATACAATTTGGAATTTAAAATTTAGAATTGAGAATTGAGAATGAAGGAGAGTTTTTCTGGAAAAGCACCAGAAAAACTAACAATTTATAAAAAACAAAAGTCCAAAGGCCTCAGGCCTTTGGGCTTTTTGTTAATATATTTGTAGAAACTCCGGCAGGAGTTTCATCCTTCATTTTACATTCTCAATTCTAAATTCTAAACTAATTTATCTATTTCTTCCTTATCAAAGCCCACTATTATGTTTCCATCGATATCAACCACGGGCACTCCTCTTTGACCAGATTTTTGGATCATTTCCATGGCTGCATCTTGGTCTGATGCCACGTCCTTTTCTGTGTAGTCAATACCTTTGGATTTTAGGTAAGCCTTTACCTTATGACACCATGGTCAAGTAGTTGTAGTATAAACAGTTACATTTTTCATAATAAATTCCTCCCTATCAATGTTTAATAAAATTTAATCATTTGACAATTCAGAAGCTTCTTATAATATTATTATACCCCTAATATATAGATACTTATGAAAATAATTATTACTTTTTTATTAATAATTCATGCTATATATTCTTTAATATTTCAATGATTTCCTCACTTACAGTACTTCTTTCCCTATATACCCAATCTTCATCTATTTCTAATTTAAAAGCTTTAGAAAAGGAGTAGTATAGATTTATCTTTTGATAGAGGGTTTCTAAGTTGTATAAATCCCTTATAAAACAAGAAGGTTTTGTTATCTCTTCTCTTTTTGCTATAAACACCTCATCCATATAGCTTAAAAAACTCTTCATTATTTCACCATTGGAAACATCAAAGGGTATTTTTAATAACTTCCATTGAATCCTTTGGTCAAGCTTATAAGCTTTAATATTATCAAGTATTATAAGATATTCACTGATGTCCATTTTCCTATAAAATCCTATGGTTTCTTCCTTAGTGCTCCATAGAGCTAGTTTTTCACGTAAAGAAAGCCCTTGTATATTTAGTATTGCTTCACTGAGGCCCAGTACCGCTTCTCCTATTAACTTATCTTTTATATGGATATTTTCCATCATAAATTCTGTGCTATTTCCATAAGCAGCCACATACCCCTCATTATAAATACCTTGTCTTCCCGCTCTCCCAGCTATTTGTTTAACCTCTTGAGAGTTTAAAAATCTAACTTCAGTCCCATCATATTTTTTAATATCCATAAATATTATTCTTCTTATAGGTAAATTTACTCCCATACCAATGGCATCTGTGGAAACTAAAATTGTGGTTTCCTTATTTATAAACTGCTGATACTGCTTTCTTCTAACCTCAGGAGGAAGATCCCCATATATAACTGAAGATTTAATGCCTAAATTAGAATAGAATAAGGCTAATTCTAGTACCCTTTTCTTAGAAAATACCACTAAGGCATCTCCAGGTTGAATATCTTTATAAGCAAAGGATTTGTCCTCTATTATTAAAGGTATCTTTCTTTCATACTGAATTATCTCATATTCATCTCCACAGTCTTCTAATATGTCTATAAGTAACTCCTTTGAATTTATAGCCCCACATACATGAACCTCTCTACTTTTTACCCCTAACAAGGCTCTCGTCCAAGCTGCCCCTCTTTGATCATCCTTTATCATTTGAATTTCATCTATTACTGCTACATCATAACTATCATTTAAATCTAATTTTTCAATGGTACAAGATAGATGCACTGCCTCTTCTATTAAAATCTGCTCTTCTCCAGTTATTAGATTGCACTTACCCCCTTCATTATTAAGCCTTTCGAAGTTTTCTAAAGCTAGTATTCTTAGGGGAGACAAGTACACTCCTTTAGAACTTTTCTTAAGGGCCTGCATAGCATTATAGGTCTTCCCAGTATTAGTTTCACCCAAGTGAAGATAAAATTTTCTTTTTATTTTACGAGTATCTAAGTATTCATTTTTAGGATTAGAAGGAAATACCTTTTTAAAATCCTCTGACACAATTTTAGGTATATGATTAGAAATAAGTACACTTATTATTCCAGAACTTAAATAACCCTGATAGCTGCTCTTCACTATGTCTTGAAAATTAAAATTCGTATTATTTTTCTTATTGTAGTCCTCTATAAGCCTTTTAGATATATACTCTAATATTTCTAAATATCTATCATAAACCCTATTAAAATCCTTTAACTCTTCACTTTTCATTTCATTAAGTGACTTTAGTTTCTTTCTTACAGAAGCTTCATGTTCCCACAAAGCAGACGTCTTTGAATTTCTCACTATTTCATCAATTTGGGCAATTTGATTTTTTAACTTTCTAAAATTTCTCTCTGCTGCTCCTCTTTTCATGGCTCCTCCTTTAATTCACAGTTAAGTTTAACCTTTTGCAAAAAACCGCACTGTATTAGCAGCACGGTTTACTTAACATTCTTAATATAATTACTTTGAAGGAAAATATTGATAGAAATAGCATTTTAACCTTCCGTTATACAGCTTTCTATTCTTATTAGATTTTTGTCCAAAGAAATTTTCAAAACCCTCATTAGAAGTTAGAACAAAACATGACCATTCTTCCAAGGTTCTAAATACTTTTCCCATCTCCGTGTATAGTTCCTCAACTTCATTTATTTCTCCTAACCTTTCACCATAAGGTGGATTGGTTATAATATATCCACACTTCTTTCTACTTGCAAAATCTCTTATATCAAGTTTCTGAAAGGCAACATTATCAGAAACCCCTGCTTTTTCTGCATTATTTCTAGCGATTCTAAGAATTCCTCCATTTATATCAGAAGCTAGTATTCTAAACTCCTTGTTATTTATAGAATTTCTTGCAAAGCTTCTTATATCACTCCACATATCTTCAGGTATTATGTCCCACTGCTCTGCTGCAAAGCTCCTATTAAGGCCAGGAGCAATATTTCTCCCAATCATAGCTGCTTCTATAGCTATAGTTCCCGAACCGCAAAGAGGATCTGCCAATTGCTTAGAAGGTTCCCACTTGCTTAATAATACTAATGCTGC
Organism: Clostridium amylolyticum; assembly: GCF_900142075.1. Classification (GTDB taxonomy): domain Bacteria; phylum Bacillota; class Clostridia; order Clostridiales; family Clostridiaceae; genus Clostridium_AA; species Clostridium_AA amylolyticum. Next base: position 57,411 of record NZ_FQZO01000012.1, on the reverse strand, counting down.
AGCTAGGGTTTCCTTTAGTGGGGCTTCTCCAGCGAACTCTCTATAACCTCTTTTGTGTAATCCTGGACCACTAGTGTCTATGGTTAGTGTAACCACATCTTTTAGAATGGCTACCTCTATCTTATATTCTGCTCCGGTTTCTGGAAATAAATCTCTTCTATATTTTCTTTTCATAGACTCTACCACGGCTTTTTTAACTATGGACTGACAGTCTGGTACACTGAAAAGTTTTGACTTAACAGATTTACCCGTAACATGCATAAATCCCGTAATAGGTATAATATCTCCCCAATTCACAGCTAAGGTACCTTGAAATAACTCTTCGAAGCTTTCCGCTTTAAATTCTGCCATTTTAATAAGAACTCTATCTGCTGTTCTAAGCCACATATTACAAGTAACAATATCCATCTCATCGCCTTCAAAGGTGACTTTTCCATTTTCAATTATTAAATCATCATAGCCTAATTGCTTTAATTCATCTGCAACTACTTTTTCTAATCCAAAGGTTGCTGTAGCAATAATCGTAAAATCCATATTCTTCTCTCCTATGTTTAAGTTTATATTCTCTAGTATATATTATATTACCCTTTTCATATATATTTATATAAAAATTGTATATAAATATTTTTACTTTAATATGATGCCTTAGTATTTTCTAATTTTATTTTTATGTCTCTTAATAGAGTATTTAGTATATCTTAAAAATAGGTAAACAGCTTTAAAAATCATATTAGGAAGCTTTCTCTCCTTCATATTTACTGCTTCTAAAAATCTTATAAAATTATTTTTGTTTGATTCTACATGCTTTTCAATTTGCTGTATTTCTTCAGCACTGCTGTAATTCAAGTGAAGGCAAAGGGTTATAACGCCATAAAAAAAATTTCTAGGCTTTCCAAACTGTTGTGGCACAAAAACCAACTCCTCAACCTTATAAGGTGTTAGACCTATACCATCAGTTATATATTTAAAGCCTAAACTCTTAAGAACTTTTAACGTAGTATGATCAAAACTGTGACAAGGAGCCATGAAGGTCTCTACCTCTATACCATGCATTAAAAATATATCCTTACCAGCTTTAATCTTAATTAACTGTTCCTCATAGGTTAAGCCTGCAAATTCAGAGGTTTTGTTATATCCAAACTTTTCTTTAAAAATGCCCTCACTTTCTAAAATCACCTCATGAGTATATCCATGTTGAGCTATTTCTACTATATGGTTCTCTTGCATGTATTTTAGTATCTTCCAAAAATAATCTTTTTTACCCCCATAATTTAAATCCTTATCTTTATTATTAGGCACCACCCCTATAATGGGCACCACATTATGCTTTTTAAATATCATTATCGCTTTCCAAAAATTCTCCCAGTTCATGTGAGGTGTAATATCGTCTATTCGATAGATGTAATATGTGGTAAAGGCTGCTCTTAATTTAATAAATGCTTTATCATAAAACATCTGCTTACTCTCTCTATAAACCATTATGATATCTTCGTTCTTTAATATAAATAAAAGTGCTACATAAGTAATTACTCCTAAAGAGCTAGAAAATAGCAATAACAATATATCACTACTAATCCCATATTTATCCGTGATGGTTTTAATAAAATAAATAGCGACTATAGTAATAAGTGATGCTCCTAAGGACTGAAAGGAGCTTTTCCATATTTTTAGGTTATTTAAATTAGGATACAATCTGGAAAGGCTTATAAATGCTAGTAACGCTGTAATCCCAGAGGCTATAAGAGCAGATATAACTAAACCTATAAGTCCTAAATATCTTACTAGTATAAGGTTTGAAAGTATGTTTACCGCTACCCCTATAACACTATTTACGGTAACCTTTTTAGTGAGCTTTAAAGAGTATAAAGCTTGATTTAATATATCTCTAATTCCCCAAAAAACCGTGCTTATCATTCCATAAATAATAACCTTAGAAGTTAATACCGCGGCATAACCATCAAATTTTCCTCTTTTAAAAAGTATGTTTACTAAAGGAAGACTATTAGAGGCTATTATGGCTACCAAGGGAAATATTAATAAACTATGATAGTTTAAGGTTTTTGACAAAAGATCACTGGTTTTATTGTCATCACATTCTAATACCACCCTAGATAAAACAGGATAAATTACAGTAACGATGGAAGTGCTGAAGAGCCCGAAGATTATATCGCTTACCTTAGCAGAATACCCTAATATGGCTATGCTTCCTTGTGGAAGTGCAGAGGCCATATTATTTTCTACCAATATATTTATTTGATTTACTATGATGGCAAAAACCACTGGTAAAAGGAGCTTTAATAAACTTTTAAATCTATCATCATTAAATTTCATTATTAATTTATATCTATATCCATGCTTTAAAAGCCAAGGTATAGGTATTATGCACCTTAGAAAATTTCCTATCATGGTAGCTATAATAAGCCCTTGCACAGTCAATTTAGGCCATAGAGTTATATAGGCTACTATTAGAACGCTAATAGGAATATTAACTAAATTGCTAGGAGCAAATTCATCTAAGGATTGAAGAGTAGTGATTAGTACATTGGATAAAGTTAAAAATATTATGTTTATCATGGTTATCTTGGCTAGCTGCACTGTTAGGTTAAAGGCTTCTTCACCAAAACTAGGAGCAACAATCTTTACCAAAACTCCAATATTGTTTCTCCCCACAAAAAAAATAACAGCGGATATTATTAAAAGTATGTTTATGACATTATTTATAAAGTCAAAGGCTTTTTCTTTACCTTCTTTAGCATATTGCTCAGTAATAAGTGGAAGCATAGCAGTGGTAAGAGCAGACCCCACTATGGAAAAAATCATAGTAGGGATTAACAAAGATACTGCATAAGCATCTATAGAGTAATCTGCTCCATACCCATAAGCTATAAATTGCTCCCTTACAAAACCGAAACCTTTGGAAAGCACAGCTAGTACAGTAAAATAAAACACCGATTTTTTAACACTGTTTTTTGTCATATATTACCTCACAGCATTTTATCTATAACTTTTAAAGCTGCTTTTCCTTTTAGACTACAAGCTGTTATAGTTTCATAATATTCCAGATCTTTTCCTCCAAACTGCCTTTTAAAATATGAAATGCGAGCTTGTTCTTCAGTTTCCTCAGATATACCTCCCCAGTCGTATATTTTCAAATTCTTATCTTTAAGGTAAAGCATTTCTTGGTAAATTACATATTTATTTAAATGAGCTATATTATTTTGCTCTTTTCTAGTATCATAATTTCTAAAATTTGAAACCATTAGTATTCCTCTAGCATATTTCTCATCGTGAATTACAGTACGAAAAATTACAGGTTTATTATCTATACTTCCTCTCACTAAAATAAGGTTATTATTTTGTGCATACATTTTTATTTTATCAAGATTACTAGAAGGAAGATTCTTCTTCTTAATAAACTCATAGTAGTTCATTTTAAATTCTTCTATAAGCTCATTATTTTCTAATATATCCTTTGAAGAAAAGAATTCACATTTAATATCAAAGGTTAATGCTTTTTTAATGGCTCTTTTTACTTGGTTGTCAAACATGTGATAAATATCTTCTTTAGAGCCTTCTAGGTCAGTAATTAGAGTTTTTCTTTTTCTGCATAGATCCCCTTGCTCTTTATGAGTTATCTTGCTAATTAATATATCTGTTCCTTTATCTTTATTAGTTTCTTTCTCATCATAATAATCCCAGATTTCATCTAAGGAAAGTATATATTTATTATATTTAAGCCTAATTATCTCCATCACCTTCCTCTAGGTATTCCACATATTTAAAATATTTTGTCAAAGCCATAGTTGTCCAAATCCATGGATACCAGTAATCAGATATTATATTATATTGAATAATCATAGATATGAGCCCTATGAGTATAAAATATTTAAATTCAGACTTTAAACTTATTATTTTCTTAATACTGACACCCAAAATCGATACTAGGGTTAATAAACCTATAATACCGGTTTCTACAAGAGTTTCTATGAACCAATTGGTACTTCCTGTATCAAAGTTATAAGATAAATATCCTAACCCTCTGCCAAAAAGTATCTTACTTAAGCTACTACTTCTAAAACTTTCATAACTAAACTGCCAACGCCAAAACCTTCCTGAATCATTAACTAAAAATAGTTTGTCCTTTATTCCCTGAAAAAAAGGTATATCCTTTACAAAATAAAGAGTTATCAAGGATATAAATAAAAACATTATAAAAAACAGTATCTTTTTTTTACTGCGAACTTCTATGGCATACATTGGATAAATTATAAAAAAAGATACTGCTATACTTACAAAAGATCCGGCACTGAAACTTACTACATATCCTGAAATGCATATAATAGAGTATATTATAAATATTGATTTTTTCTTATATTTATTTAAATAATATAAACTTACAGGTAAAAATGCATTAACAAACATAGCAAAATGCCCTGATTCACTCATAAAAGCCCTGCTTCTTTGATACTTTTCAAAATACAGAGCATCATATTTTGCTATAGAATCTAATTTAAGCATTTGAAAAACATTTAATAATGAAGGCATAAAGTTTCGTGCAAAAAACTCTAACAATGCAAAGGAACAGGTTATTAATACCATAATGCTTATCCACTTTAAAATCATTTCTATCTTTATATCATTTTTCTCTAAATACCTGGGAAGGAATATACCATAGCATATTAGTATAAAGGAATAAGATAAGGTATGCTTTACAAAGGTCATGTCACTACTGTTATTATTAAATAAAAAACCTAAAGCACATATTATAATAAACCCAATATATAAAAGAAAATCTAAAGAAATTTTTTCTTTCTTTTTAGGATTCTTTTTAAAAAATGCTGCTATGGTGATTAGCATTACTATAATATAATTTGTAGTGATATATTTTAAGCTAAGCATGTATGTCATAGGAAGGGTTAATAAAAATATTATAAGAAGCAAGTTCAACTTTCTCACCTTTTTTCTGAAAGTATCAAATTTTCAATTTCCCTAACCATTATTTCTGCATCATATGGTTTTATAGTATATTTATATGCGTTATCTGTTAAACTTTCTCTTATAAATTTATTGTCTTTTAATATTAATATCTTATTTGCTAGATCTTCACTATTCTCTTTTTCAAATAGCATTCCATTAAATCCATCTTTAACAAGCTCTAAAAGGCCATCAACATTTGATGCAATTACAGGCACATGGCTTGCCATGGCCTCTAAAACTACCAATCCAAACCCTTCCCATCTAGAGGGTACCACCATAATATTAAAATTTTTAATTATATCCTGTATATCTTCTCTAACCCCTAGTATAATAACATTTTCTTCAATCCCATAATTAGAGATAAGCTTCTCATAATATTCTCTAAGCTCTCCATCACCAACGAATACATACTTTATATCATTGTATTTCTTAAGTTTATTACAGGTCTCTAAAAGAATATCTTGCCCTTTAGCCTTTCTAAAATTTCCTATACAACCTACTATAAAATCATCTTCATTGATATTTATATTTAAAGATTTAATTATCTCATTTTTATCCTTATGATTATTAAATTTACCTAAATCTATACCATTTTTTATTATCACAGTTTTTTCTTTATTTATTTTATTTCTTTCCATTAAGACTTTTTGTACGCTTTCAGAAACACATATATATTTAGAAACTTTAAAGGAAGTTATCTTGTCAAATAGAGCTGCCAGTATATTTAAATCTTTTTTAGTGCTTTCTACCGCAGTGAATATTTTAGTTTTACTATGGAATAATTGTAAAAGTCTCACTATAAAATTCACTTTATATCCAAAGCAATAGATAAAATCATACTTTTCTTTAGCCAAATGCTTTCTTATGGTAAATACTGTTCTTATAAAACCTTTATCTTTAATATCAAAACACTTTACCTTTACTCCTAAGGACTCTATCTTTTTGTCTATAATTTCACTTTCATATAGAAATGCCGCTTCCACAGAAAGCTTATCCTTACTAAATCTCTTTATAAATTCTAATATCTTTAGTTCACTCCCCGCCAGCTTTGTACTGCTGCCAAAAATTAAAACTTTAGGTTTCATCTTTTTTCACCTCATGGTCAGTTGAGTTTCATACCACTTAATGGTACTTTTTAATCCTGTACTAACATCTACTAAAGGTTCATATCCAATATATTCCTTAGCCTTATGGATATCTCCTTTGGAATACAGCACATCCCCTTGTCTTTCTGCTTGGTAAATAGGATTAAAGGGCTTATGCATAATTAAACTAATAGATTTTAATAATTCATTTATGGTAATGTTATCACCACAAGCTATATTAAAAACTTTGCCACAAGCAGAACTTGGAGCGGTAGAGGCTTTAATATTAGCTTGAATTACGTTTTCTACCGCAGTAAAATCTCTATATTGATTGCCATCTCCATAGATAATAGGCCTTTCATCTTCCCATAATGCCGTAATAAATTTAGGTATCACCGCTGCATAACTGCTATGAGAATCCTGCTTCTTTCCAAAGACATTAAAATATCTAAGCCCAATGCTTTCTAAACCGTATAATTCATAGAATAGCCTGGCGTATTCTTCATTCGCCCTTTTCGTTAAAGCATAGGGTGAGAGCACCCTACCTTCTTCTCCTTCTCTTTTTGGAATAATGCTACTATTTCCATAAACGGAAGATGAAGATGCATACACCACCCTTTTAACCTTGTTATCTAAGGCAGCTTTAAATAGGTTTAAAGTACCTTTTATATTTATATCTTCATAAAGTAATGGCTCCTTAATGGATCTTGGCACAGAGCCCCAAGCTGCTTGATGCAGTATAAAATCAACATCTTCACAGCATTCTCTGCACTTTTTTAAATCTCTTATATCCCCTTCTATAAGCTGAAAATTCTCACTACTTAAGAATTCTTTTATATTTTCCATCTTTCCAGTAGAAAAATTATCTAAAACTCTTACCTTATAGCCTTTTTTTAATAGTTCTTCTACTAAATTGGATCCTATAAACCCCGCTCCACCCGTTACTAAAAATCTTGTATTATAATTTTCCTTTTCACTTTCAATATTCACCGCTAAAGCCTCCAATATAAATATCCTTTAGATATAATATTCTCTTTATCAAGGATACCTTTTACATCTATAATCACTCTTTTTTCCTCAGCTTTATCAATCTCTTTAGAATTTTCCATAGGTTTTTTAAACATATTTTCTAAAATATTAATATCAAGATCTTTATATTCATCATGAGCTACAGCCACTATTATCATGTGGACATCTTCTATATCTTCTATAGGAGTCAGCCTTAGCTTATATTCCTCTTCTACTTGTTTACAGTCTGCTAGAGGGTCTGTTATTACAACCTCTATGCCATACTCATTTAATTCCTCTGCAATGTCTATCACTTTACTATTTCTAATATCTCCGCAATTTTCCTTAAAGGTTATACCTAGAATACAAACCTTACTTTTATTAATAAAGCTGTTTGCTTTTATTAAACACTTAACAGCATTTTCTGCTATATATTTTCCCATATAATCGTTTATTCTTCTTCCAGAAAGTATAACTTGAGAATGATATCCTAAATTTTCTGCTTTGTAGGTTAGATAATATGGATCTACACCTATACAGTGACCTCCTACAAGTCCTGGGTAAAAGTTCAAGAAATTCCACTTTGTTGAGGCAGCCTTAAGAACCTCCAAGGTATCTATACCCATTTTGTTAAATATAATGGAAAGTTCATTTATGAAGGCTATATTTATATCCCTTTGAGAGTTTTCTATTACCTTCGCTGCTTCTGCCACTTTAATAGAGCTTACTTTGTGCACTCCTGCTGCTACCACCAAACTATATATTTCATAAATATCCTCTAAGCTTTCACTGTCCATGGCTGATACTATCTTAACTATATTCTCTAGCTTATGAAATTTATCCCCTGGATTTATTCTTTCTGGAGAATACCCTACCTTAAAGTCAATACCACATTTAAGTCCAGACAGCTTTTCCAGCTGTGGTATGCAAATCTCTTCTGTAACCCCTGGATATACAGTAGACTCATATACCACTATTGAACCTTTAATAAGATTAGGTCCAAGGATATTATTTGCACCTATAATGAAGGTTAAATCTGGACTCTTATCCTTGTTTATAGGGGTGGGAACAGCTACTACATGGAACTTACACTCCCTCAACTTCTCACTTTGAGAAGTAAAATAGGCTGTACACTTTTTAATTTCTTCATCCCCTACTTCTTGAGTTACATCTTTTCCTCTTTTATAACCCAGAACTTTTTCTTCATTTATATCAAAAGCAACCACCTCTAATTTTTTACTAAAAGCATATGCTAAAGGCAGTCCTACATACCCTAATCCAATTACAGATAACTTTTCTTTATGCGAAATTAATCTTTCATGAAGCTTCAAGATATTAACCTCCCAGTACCTTAGACTTTAATAGTACTTTATATACTTCCAACTGTTTTTGTACAACTTTTTCTTCATTATATAGTTGTAATGCTCTAGCTCTCCCTTGTTTCTTCATAGCATTCAACATTTCTTCATCCTCACATAATAATTCTATTTTTTCCTTTATAAACTCTGGAGAATTAACCTTTATCAAATACCCGGTGTTATCTTGTACCACCTCTTCACGACACCCTCTTATATCTGAAGCTATAACGGCACATTCCATGACCATGGCTTCAATTATGCTGCGGGGCATACCTTCTCTATAGGAAGGTAGACAAAAGATATCTGTAATATACAAAATATTATTTATATCCTCCCGCCGTCCTGTAAAAATAATATTTTTTTTATTATAATATTTCTTTAAAGCTTCAAAGGTTTTTGTATCCCTCTCTCCCTTTTCTAATCTACCTACTATTAAAAGCTTTATATCATCCCTTTCTATCTTTTCAAAAGCCTTTAGCAAATCTAATATACCTTTTTCTTCTACTAATCTTCCTATAAAGGTAACAACTTTATCTTTCTCACCTATATTAAATTCACTTCTTAGATTTTTTATATCCTGCTCCTGTATATTTTCTATATTAAATTTATTTCTACCATCCACACCATTACCAATAGCTAATATTTTATCTTTAGGCTTGAATTTACCCTTAATGGCTGTTTCATAATCTTCAAGGCTTTGAGTAAATAAAAAATCAGTAAAATATTTACCCATAAACTTTTCAATATTATAGAAAAGCTTGTAAGTTAATGGTGACATATTTTCATGAAAATAAAACCCATGAGCTGTATATATTATTATTGGAACTTTGGCTAACTTAGCTGCTATCCTCCCTAATACTGCTGCAATGGGAGTATGCACATGGACTATATGAGGCTTTATCTTTTTTAGTTCTTTATATATTTTATAAATACACCTTATATTTGATATGGGTGCAATCTTTCTTTCTATCTCCACATTAACCACATTAATATCTCTATCTCTTACTATTTCATCTGATGTTTCACTGGGTGAGTATAGTGCTGTAAGGGAATAACCTTCTTTTAAAATACCTTTGTTTAAGGCATAGAGCATAGTATTCATAGTACTTTCAATAGCTGTAAGCTGAACTATTCTTATTTCTTTCATATAATCACCTCAGATTACTTTCACAGTTATGGCTTAAAGTGTAGTTTGGAACTAATTCCTTTAACTTCATAAGAAGGTTTTCTTCTTGTCCCCATTCTGTATACTTTTTTAATTCCATTAACTTATCTTTGATATCTTCTATCTTCCTTTGTTCAGCTTTACTTACAAATATTTTTTCGTGGTTTGTTTCTTTAAGGCCTTCTTCCTTCATTAATAACTCTTCATAAAGTTTTTCACCTGGTCTTAAGCCTACTACTTCAATGTGTATATCTTTTTCTGGAACCAAGCCTAAAAGACGTATAAAGTCACAAGCTAAATCATATATTTTTATTGGACTACCCATGTCTAAAATAAATATCTCTCCACCCTTGGCAAAGGCTCCTGCCTGTAGCACTAGCTGCACCGCCTCATCTATAAGCATAAAGTACCTTGTAATATCAGAGTGTGTTATGGTAACTGGTCCACCCTCTTCTATTTGCTTTTTAAATATGGGTATAACAGAACCATTACTTCCTAGTACATTACCAAATCTCACTGCTACAAATTCAGTATCACTAACCCTATCATAGGTTTGTACTAAAATTTCACATACTCTTTTTGTTGCCCCCATAACACTGGTAGGATTTACAGCTTTATCTGTTGAAATAAGAACAAATTTCTTTATATTAAATTTATCTGCACATTCTATTAAATTAAGAGTGCCGAATATATTGTTTTTAACAGCCTCTGTAGGATTATCCTCCATTAATGGTACATGCTTAAAGGCTGCTGCGTGGAAAACTACCTCTGGAGTAAAAAACTTAAATATATTTTCTACCCTTTCCATATCAGTAATAGAGGCAATAATTATTTTAAAATCTAAATATGGGAATTTTTTCTCCAGTTCTATTTGTAGCTCATAAGAACTATTTTCATATATATCCAGTATTAATAATTTCTTTGGTCTAAAATTAGCTATCTGTCTACATAATTCCGAGCCAATGGAACCTGCCCCTCCAGTAACCAGCACTCTTTTATCTCCTATATATTCTGAAATTCCTAAAGTATCTAGTTCAACTTTCTCCCTATGAAGAAGTTCTCTAAAATCTATTTCTTTTGAATTATTCTTTTTCAATAACTGTAAGTTTAGAAACCTTTTAAAAATACTCATCTTAAGTCACCTTTTCACAAAAATTTTTGTGCATAAATACATATATATTCTTTAATATCTTTATATGTGCAGATTAATAAAGTGCTACTGTAATTTCTAAAAATATTATTACTTAAGCGACACCTTACAAAAACAACTAAAAGCATGAATATATGTAAAATATTTATTAGTACTGAATAATATATAATATGCATTTTATCTAATTTTCTTGTTTGATATAAAAACTTTTAATATAAAGGAGATGGAATTTAATGGCTAAATTAAAAAACAAAATCTCTAAAAGGTTATTTGACATATTTTTTTCTCTACTTGGACTTATTTTAATAAGTCCTTTCCTCATAATAGTTTCTATAATAATTAAAATAACTTCTGAAGGGCCTGTATTTTTTTTACAAGAGAGGTTAGGACAATATGAAAAGCCCTTTTTTATTTACAAGTTTAGAACCATGGTGATAAATGCTGAAAGTCTTGGTAAGCAAATAACTGTAAAAGGTGATAATAGAATAACAAAGGTAGGTAAAGTATTAAGAAGATATAAGATTGATGAGTTTCCTCAGCTTATCAATGTGCTTTTAGGAGAAATGAGCTTTGTAGGTCCCAGACCTGAGGTTAAAAAATATGTGGATTTATATACTAATGATCAGAAAGAAATATTTAAAGTAAAACCTGGAATAACAGATTATGCCTCTATAGAATATAGAAATGAAAATGATCTGCTTAGTACAGTAGAATACCCTGAAGAATATTATATAAACACCATTATGCAAGATAAAATAAATTTAAATAAAAAATACATTGAAAAAAATAATTTATTTATTGATGTGAAAATAATTCTAAAGACTATTTCAAAATGTTTTAGATAATTCTTTATAAAAAAATTGTTGTCTACATTAGACAACAATTTTTAAATTCATTATTGTAAGTTTTGAAGCTTTTCCCAAAGCATAGGATATTTGTTCCTTAGATTTATTATTTTAAAGCTATGAGTATCTACAAAGGCCTGTAGGGTTTTCCCTTTAGCAATTAATGCCCCATCCTTTTCTCTTCTAACTTCATATAATAGCACTACCTTAGCAGGGGTAAGCTCCTTCATGGTGGTTTCAATGATTAGTTCATCATCGTATTTAGCTCCCTGTATATATCTGCATTGTGTTTCCACTAAAGGCATCATTATACCGGCTTCTTCTATTTCTCTATATCTAATCCCTGCACCTTGTATAAAATCTTCTCTTGCCGTTTCAAAATAAACGTAATAATTAGAATGGTGTACTATACCCATAGCATCAGTTTCTGCATATCTAACTCTAAGCTTAGTTGAGCTTTTAAACATAAACATTCCTTCTTTCACTTAAAACTGCTTACTTAATAATTTACATCATAATTATTTGTTTGTCATTAATTTGTATGTTTATTATAATTAGATTAGTTAATCTAATAGCAGTTATTATCACTAATTTATAGGAGGTTTGAAATATGAAGGTTGGAATTATAGGCTTAGGAGGTATAGCTCAAAAGGCGTATCTTCCAGTAATCACAGCAAGAGAAAATACTGATTTAGTATTTTGCACTAGAAATGAAGCCACACTAAATAAACTCTCACAAAAATATAGAATTAGTGAATTTACTAATTCTATTGATGATTTAATTAAACTTGGAGTGGATGCTGCATTTGTTCACACTGCCACAGAATCTCACAAAGAAGTTGTGGAAAAGCTTCTTAAGAATGGTATCCATGTGTATGTAGATAAACCTATATCCTATTATTATGATGATGCTTTATCGCTGGCAGAATTGTCCAAGAAGGTTGATAAAACGTTAATGGTAGGCTTTAACAGAAGATTTGCCCCTATGTACAGAAACCTTAAGGAAGAAAAGAAACCTGATATAGTTATTATACAAAAAAATAGAATAAATCAACCTGATAATGTAAGGAGATTTGTGTTTGATGATTTTATTCATGTAGTAGATACACTTAGATTTTTCATGGGAAGCTCTCATAATGAATTAAGTGTAAGGGCGTTACAGAAAGCTGACAAGCTTTATAATGTAGTTTTACAGTTATCCAATGAAGCTACCACAGCAATAGGAATGATGAATAGGGATACTGGCGTTGCTGAAGAAGTAGTAGACTATATGTGCTCCGGTAAGAAGTTCTTTATAGAAGATCTTGTACATACCACAAAATATGAAAATAACAAAGAAGAAATATTTAAATTTAATGATTGGGATCCTACACTCTACAGAAGAGGCTTTTATCAAATTATAGATGAATTCTTAAACTCCGTAGAAGAAAACAGAACACCTTCTATTACCATAGAAGATTCAATAATAACCCATGAAATCTGTGAAAAAGTAGTTGAAACTTTGATGAATAAGTAACTTAGTGAAGGATTTTGCCAGAGCAAAGTCCTTTATTTTCTAAAGACTATGATATTGCTGGAAGCATCCATTTCCACCATGGCTATTTCTCTTTTATAATCTACTATGCCTTGATTTACTAATTCTGTTTTTAGCCACTCTTCAGTTTTATTAACATGTTTTAAATTGGTTTTAATTATTTTTCCATCCATTATAAGCGGTATACTAAAATCGGACTTTAAAGGTTTTATATTAATATCTTTAAGTTCTATAGGTTTATTTTCAGCTTTGGGAAAAATTGATATATTACCCTGAGGTTCCATAATTACGATATCTAATTTATCAATTTTATCGTAGCCTTGCTGTCTCAGCAGTCCCATAAATTGATTTAAGCTAAGGCCTAGATATTTTAAGTTTTTCATTTCTAGTTTCCCTTTATTTATAAGCACTAGTGGTGTGTGTTCCATTATTGGAGTAAGCTTATTAAATAATGCTAATCTGGAGGTTAAAAACATAAAAAAAATTAAAAGCCCTGAACCATAAACGGACTTAATAACCACTTTATCCACTATGGGTTCCGCTGCTACGTTAGCAAGTATCATCATACCTGCAAATTCATAAGCTGTCATTTGTGCAATAGCTTTTTTACTTAAAGCTCTGGCACAAGTATATGTGAAGAAGTACACTAGCAATACTCTTATACTGTAAGAGATGAAATATTCCATATTTTTCGTTCTTAACCATCATGAAATATATTTTTTAAGAACTTACTCCTTTCATAAGAATCTCTTGTACTAAGGACCTGAGAAACCTTTCACTGAATAATCTAAAGAGAATTTTAAGGCTCCCAGATATTCTAGTGCAGAAGGCTCTTTATTTCTAATACAATAATCTAATTGACCTAAGTTATTATTAAAATTTATAAATGCCTCTGTAGCATTATTTGATTGTATCAGTATTTTTTTATCATAATAAGTTTTCTTAAAGTCATCCAATTGCTTTTGTGCGCTATCCCAATCTTCTTTTACAATGCTTTTTTCCATCTTATCTATTTCCCTTATTAAAGCCTTTTCTGGCAAAAGCAAATAAAAGCCTCCCCAAAGTAGAATAAAAGCAATAATCCAAATAACAACTATAAATTTTCTCATATCAGTGTCGTTTAACAAATTATCACTTCTCCTTTGCTTTATCTACCTAGTCCATTCCAATGTTCAAAGGCTTCATTTATTTCCATTAGAGCAGAAGCTTTGTCCCTTGCTATAATCGCCCCCTTTAGCCTTGCTATACTAACACTTAAAGCATTTATCTCATCTCTTTCAGAACTGAACTGAACTCTTTTAATAATTTTGTTCCAAGTCAAATCCAGTTTTTCCGTATCTTCATAAGCCTTTTCCCAATGCTGAGCATTTACATCTTCTATAATAGTATTAATAGAAAAAGGGAAATTATCATTGTTGCCCAAGGGGTTTTTTAATATGCTGCCACTTAGCATTATAAGAATAAAAAATATTAGAGTAATTATAGGTATAGATACCACTAAGAATTTTCTCATAAATTACCTCCTGGATTTTTATTAATATCAAATGAATATATTTACTCAATATGGACCTTTATAATCCCCTATTTTAGCAGTTTTATCTATATGGTCACTGTATTTATCAATGTAAATATTATTATTATGGTCCAAAGTAAATAAAAAAACTTCACTAACATCTTTTATGTCTTTTTTGGCTAACTCTTGCATTAGCCACTTTCTATCTAAATTAAAAGTCCTCAAATTTTCATCAAATATCATTCCATCGTAAATAATTTCAGTGCTTATATCTGAAGGCTGAGAAGATAAATTTAAGTCCTTTCTAGTAACTGGCTGATCCTCTGATTTTTTCAAAACTGAAAGCTGACCATTAGGTTCTATAATAGCAAATTCTACTTCGTTTAAATTAAATACATCTTTATTTCTGAGAAGCTCCATTATATCTGAAACTCTATATTTTACTTTACGAAGAGAATTTTCAAGAATCTTTCCATTCATTATTACTATGGTTGGTTCTCCATCTATAAACTTTCCAATATATCTCCATTTCATAGCCATAAATTCCATCATAAATCCAAGCACTGCCCAAGTAATAAGACCAATCCAGTGTGGCCATGCTCTACTGGATAAATCGGTGGTTAAAGAAGCCGCTATAGAACCAATGGTTATTCCTAATACATAGTCAAAAAAAGTTAATTGACTTATCTGTTGCTTTCCAAGTATCCTAGCAAAAATCAGCAAAGAAAAAAAGCCTATAATAGACCTAATAGCCACAACTAATCCTTCATTCATAATATCCCCTTCTCTAAAGTAATTATTTACTCATATTATGCTTAATAAATTACTATTTATTCATGCCACTTCACTGGTAGGGCTACCCCTTGCTCTTGTTAAATATTATTAAATTACATCTAATAAATGTGAATACTGGAAATTTTCTGTCAATAGTGTTATGATGTAGTTATATCAAAATACATGGAGAAGGAAGGATTTAATTGCATAATTATCTTACTGAAGAAGCAGTACTAATTTTAAAAGAAGAAATTGAGCACAGAAAAACAGTGGTCAGGCGTAAGATAAATGAAGATCTAAAAGAAGCTAGAGCTCACGGAGACCTTAGTGAAAATTTCGAGTATAAAGCTGCTAAAAAGGATAGAGCAGAAAATGAAGGAAGAATACGTTATCTTGAAAGGATGATAAACACATCCACCATAATAAAAGACACTACCACTAAGGATGAAGTAGGCATTGGTAAAACTGTTACTTTAAATTTTTTAGAAGATAATGAAGTAGATGATTTTAAAATTGTTACCACCATACAAGCTGATCCACTTAATAATATGATTAGCATAGAATGCCCTTTAGGAAAGGCTATTTACAAGCAAAAGATAGGAAATAAGGTTAAAGTAGAGTCCCCTGAAGGTGAATATTCAGTACAAATAGAAAATATTATATTAAACTAATTAGATATAAATGTGCTCATAAAAAACTTGTAACCTATTTAATAGTTTACAAGCTTTTTTATTGACTTAATACATCTATTGTGGTAAATTAAATTCAAATTGCATGCTACTTAATTTTATATGATTTAATATAAATTGAATAATATGAAAGGGAGAAATCACTAATGAATTATGATATTCTTAAATTGGATAATCAGCTTTGCTTTTCTCTATACGCTGCTTCCAGAGAGATAACAAAGTTATATAAACCTTTTTTAGATAAAATAGGATTGACTTATACTCAATATATATCCTTATTAGTACTTTGGGAAAGTGATAATATCACTGTTAAAGAACTAGGCACTAGATTGCGGCTGGATTCAGGTACACTTACACCATTACTAAAAAAATTAGAATCCATGGACATACTAGAAAGGCTAAGGGATAAAAAAGATGAACGCAACGTATATATAAAGCTTACAGATAAAGGACATAATTTAAAAGATAAAGCCTTAGATATACCTTCTAAAGTATTCTGCAGCAGTGGGCTTTCAAAAGATGAATCTCTCTATTTAAGAGTACATCTTCAAAAACTCTTAGATGTTCTAGATAAAACTAATGAACAATACAAAAAATAAGCCTTCCCCGTGGAAAGGCTTATTTTATTTATTTTTGGACTTTTATATCTATTTTACTTCTGACCAAATTTTATCAAAATCTGTAATCTTTTCTCCAACATCTTTAAGATATTCACCTTTGTTGAACTCTTCTCCAGGAGGGTATACAGCCTTGTCCTGCATAATTTCTTGTTCTATTAAAGGATAAGCAGCTACATTTGGATTTCCATATGGGAAATACTGAGATATTTCTGCAGAGATTTCAGGCTCCATTATGAAATTTATGAAAAGCTCTGCTGCTTTAACATTCTTTGCATCTTTTGGAATAACAAAATTATCCTGCTGAAGGAAAAGACCTTCTTTAGGTATAACGTATTTAACATTAGGATTTTCTCTAAGAGCTAAAGCACCTTCTGCTCCCCAAGCAAATATTGCTTTGGCTTCTCCGTTGATAAGGCTGGTTTTAGGGCTATCGCTATCATAAGCTTTAATATTAGACTTTAATTTTCTAAGCTCTTCTTTGGCCTTGGCTAAAGCTTCAGGAGAGGTTTCATTTAAGGAATATCCTAATTTTTTAAGAGTAATTCCTATAATAGCCCTTTGATCATCCAATACCACTAAGGAATCTTTAAATTCGCCCTTCCATAGGTCTGCATAACTGGTTATACTTCCTTCTGGAATCTTAGAAGAATCGTAGGCTATTATGCCTGCTAACCACATGTAAGGTAAGCTATATTTATTACCTTTGTCAAAAGGTAAGTCCATAAACTGAGCTCCCATGTTTTTAATATTAGGCAGATTATCTTTATTTATTTCATTTATCAGCCCTTGTTTTTGTAAAACTTCCACCATAAAGTCACTGGCCACGGCGATATCGTAGTTAGCGCCTCCTGCCATAAGCTTTGCCAGCATTTCTTCATTGGAAGAAAAGGTGGAATAATTTACTTTTATATTATAAGTCTCTTCAAATTTGTCTATTACTGATTGGGGAAGATACTCCGACCAGTTGAAAACATTCAGCACCTGTTTTGGTCCTTCATTTCCTTTTGCAAATCTGAACAAGCTATAGCTCATTATAGAGATTATAAATATTATAGATAAAGTTATAGCTCCTACTTTTTTCATGTTTAGATTTATATTTTTTAGAAGTATAGATAATCCCACCGCTAAGAAGGTAAGGAACAATATTATGGTGGATAAAGCATTAATTTCAGGAGTTACCCCAAACTTCACCATAGAAAATACCTTTAAGGGTAAAGTCATACTTCCTGCTCCAGCTACAAAGAAGCTGATAATTACATCATCTAAAGATAAGGTAAAGGCTAAAAGAGCTCCTGCTACCACCCCAGGCATAATAACCGGCAAAGTAACATATAAGAATGTCTTTAACGGTGTAGCTCCCAAGTCCATGGCTGCTTCCTCTAAAGAAGTATTAAAGCCCTCTAGTCTAGCTCTAACTACGGAAACCACATAAGCTATGCTAAAGGTTACATGAGCTATTATTAAAGCGATTTTCCCTGTATCAATTTTAACTATAGAGAAAAAAGCTAATAGTGAAATACCCATTACAATCTCAGGTATAACTAAAGGTATATTAAGTACTGAATCTATTATATTTTTACCTTTAAATTTATATCTATAAAGTCCTAGAGCTGCAAAAGTACCTATGACTGTGGATATTACTGTACTGGCCACAGCTACTATAAATGAATTTTTTACAGCTTCCAATATTCCTACATTACGTAAAAGGCTATTGTACCATTTAAAAGTAAACCCAGTCCACACTACATTAAGCTTGGACTCATTAAAGGAAAACACTATAAGTACCATGATAGGTATATATAAAAATAGATACATTAAAAATACATAAAGGGTTTTTAATATTTTACTGGTATTTTTACTCATATCTACAACACCTGCCCCTTCTTAGTATCTCCGCCTAGTTTAGTGTAGTAGAATATCACTATTACCATAACTATCATTAAAATTACCGATATAGCAGAACCGAAAGGCCAATCTCTAGCAGTAAGGAATTGATTCTTAATAACATTACTCATAAGTACAACCTTGCTTCCCCCCATAAGATCAGTAATAAAGAATAGCCCTAATGTAGGTACAAGCACTAATATTGACCCTGAAAGTATACCTGACCTAGTTAAAGGTAGTGTAACATTAATAAATTTTTTCACTGGGTTTGCACCCAAATCATCTGCTGCTTCTAGTACCCTTAAATCTAACTTTTCAATGGTGGCATAAAGAGGTAATACCATAAAGGGAAACATCATATAAAGCATGCCTATCATTACAGCAGCATTATTGTACATTAACTTTAATGGCGCCTTTATAAGCCCTATATTAAGAAAAAATGTATTAAGTATTCCTTCTGTTCTAAGAAGTATTATCATAGCATAAGTTCTCACTAAGGAGTTTGTCCAAAACGGTAATATAATTAAAAGTAAAAGCAATGGTTTAATTTTTTTATTGGCTCTTGCTATGATAAAAGCAAAGGGATATCCAAAAATCAAACATATCAGTGTAGTAAAGATACTTACCATTAGGGATTTTAAAAATATAACAAGATATAACTTATTAAACATTCTTTCATAGTTTGATAATGTGAATTTAAATATTATATCTCCTGTTTCTCCTCTGGTACAAAAGCTAACCACCAAAATAAGGAGAAGAGGTACTATGAAAAAAGCTAACATCCATAGGCTCACTGGTAATATGGTAACCAAAATACCCTTTTTGTTTTTAAGAGATAATCTTTTTTTCATCTGTTATCTCCCCCTAAGCCTTAATAACTACAGTTTTATTAGCACTCCAAGTGGCAAAAACCTCGTCATCATGATTATTGAAGGTAAAGCTCTGAGCAATGGGTTCATTTATGAGAATTTCTTTTCCATTATTTAAAATAGCAACATTCTTAATTACAGATCCGTTATATATTCTTTCTTTAAGCCTGCAAGGAAGCCAAACATCTCCTTCTTCAGGAGCATATTTTATCTTTATCCTTTCTGGTCTTATAGAAACTATAAATTTCTCACCTAAAACATAATTATGATTAGGTATTCTAATTATATCGCTTTCTTGCTCTAAATGAAGAAGTACTTCAGTTTCTTTAAGCTTAATAACTTCTCCTTCTAAAATATTTGTCTCTCCCAGGAAGTCAGCTACAAACTTAGTCACAGGTCTTTCATAGAGTTCTTCAGGAGTTCCAATTTGTTCAACTTTCCCTCCGTTCATAACTACTATCCTATCAGACATAGTTAATGCTTCTTCCTGATCGTGAGTAACAAAAATAAAGGTGATACCCAATTGTCTTTGAAGATGCTTAAGCTCTAACTGCATCTGCTTGCGAAGTTTTAAATCAAGAGCACCTAGGGGCTCATCCAGTAAAAGAACCTTTGGCCTGTTAATTAAAGCTCTAGCAATGGCTACACGTTGCATCTGACCACCGCTTAATTGAGCAGGCATTCTATTTTCATATCCTTCCAGCTGAACTATCTTCAGCATTTCCATCACTCTATTTTTAATCTCATCTTTGGATACTTTTTTCATCTTTAATCCAAAGGCTACATTATCAAAAATATTCATATGTGGAAAAAGTGCATAACTTTGAAACACTGTATTTACGCATCTTTGAAAAGGTGCCTTATTGGTGACATTATCATTATCTATAATAATCTCTCCACTAGTTGGACTTTCAAATCCTGCTATCATCCTAAGGGTTGTAGTCTTTCCGCAACCACTAGGACCAAGCAACGTTAAAAATTCTCCTTTTTTAATCTCCAGGTCCAGGTTATTTATTACTGTCGCCTCTTGATCATAACTTTTACAAACTTTTCGCAATTGAACGAAAACATCGTCTTTCACACCGTAACATCCCCTTTTTTTGTAAATTCATTATAATAAAAAGAAAAAACCTCCTTATGGCCTCCGCAAGCCAAAAAGAAGTTATTAATTTAATTTATAATTATTCTACGGTTCTGAATAATTATAACATAACTGAATATACTATAATTATTTTTAAATCACAATAGTTTTTACAACTTTTTTTAAATATTTTTCACGAAATTTTTTACCAATTTTAAATTACCCTTTTTGTACTACAAATACAGTTCTTTTAAACACCTTAAATCCATAACTTATCCCATAGTAACCGCTCCTAATGTCTCCACTTCTTCAAGTGGAGGAATAATGGCACTAATCTCCTGAATAAGTTCTTCTAAGCTTCAGATGAAGTAAGTATTCCTTTTAATCAAACTCCATGTGAAGCTAAGAATTAGCTTATTTCTCATTAATACCGTCTGACCAATACTTCCATTCCACAATGTCACCTTTTTTATATTTTAAGCTTCCAGCACCTATTGGAGGCTTTTCAAAGGCATTACTACCGCTTCTTTTTACATAATAACACCAACCGCTTAAAGGTCCATGCTTCTTTTCTGTTAATCCAGCAATGGAAGCAAAATATGTGGTAGCACCAGCCCCAGTAGCCTTATACTTTACTTTTGACTCATCTAATACCTTTTTAGTTAAATCTGCCACAGTGATATTCTCATAATCCACATGTTTTGACAGAATCTCCTTGTTATTTACCATATCCCTTACTATAAAGTTGGGTGTTTTTTGCTCCGTAGGTTTTTCTTGTTTACTTTCAGTAGTTCCTTTACTTTCCTTAACGCCTTTATCTATAACAGCAGAAGATGTATTTTTAGTATCACTGCTTTTACTGCTATTACTCTTACCAGTACCTTTATCTACTGAAGCTTTATTTTCACTTTCTTTATTCTCTTTATAATTATTAGTCTCACTGTCGGCTACCCCTTCTGACTGAGAATTCTGCTTTTCCTCCCTAGAGGGATTTTCTCCCTTATTTTCACTTTCTGAAAGATTTTCTTTCTTATCCTTGGAAGCTTCCTCTATAATTTGATTATTTGACTGTAAGCTTTTACTTCTAAGGTTATCTTGCAGCTTTTGTGCAAAAATAAACATTAAAGAAAAAATCATTAAAGAAGACAAAACTAATATAATCTTATTTCTCTTTTTCACAATATCCTCCTTGTATAAAATGTTTATTTATTTAGCCATTTTTCGCTTTCCTATAAAAAAACATCCCGCTGCAATAGAAGAAATACCCAATAAAACAACTAAATTGATATTTGCACTTGAACCTGTTTTAGGAAGATTATTATTAGATTTAATATTTTCTTTTTCACCTTTATCTATGTTTTCAGTACTGTCTATATTAGCAGCTTCACTTTTGGAGTTATTTTGCTGTGTAGGATTATTATCCTCTGATAAGCTATTGTCCTTTTCATAATATATAGGCAAGTCTCTTGCTTGAATTTCACTTGAATAGTAGTTATATCTTCCCTTTACTTTAAATTCATTTATAGCAATTAAAGCTCTAAAAGCCTGCTCCGTAGACATGGCATTGTCTTCATCAGCTTTTGTATGTTTAAACTTTCCATCACTACCTTTAAAACTTAATAATGCTGATACAAGATTATTAGATATGTCATCTTCATTTTTTGTAAATAGTTTTCCTTCTGGATCTATACCTAAGGAGGTAAGTGCAAGTATAGTGAAGCTAACGCTCTCACTGGCATAGCTTCCCCAAGCCTCATATCCTCCATTACCTTTTTGAAGTAGAGAAAGTGTATTTACAGAGTCATCTAAAGTTTCTTTTACCTTACTATTAGTGTCATAATAGTTAGAAAGTGCACTGATTACAGCTGCAGTAGTGTCTATATCTACTGTGTCACCAAAAAATGTCCATCCAACAACTTTATTTCCATTTTCATCTATATAAGTAGATTTTGCTTCAAGTAGTTTATCTATAAGTCCATCTCTAGTTATTTTATAATCTCCTTTTATATTTGCATAGTCAAAAGTTATAAGTGCAAATATTTGGGCAAACATATTAAATTCTTCTATATCTCTGTTATATAGCTCCTTAACTAAGTCATAACCTAAAAAGTTATATGGATTATATCCTTGACTAACAAGATAAATTATCATTTTTTCAAGATCTGTGTCTTTATAGAAATAATCACTTAAACCATACTCTTTTACTCCTTGTTTAAAGTCCTTAACTACAGAATTAAGATACTCCTTATTACCCTTAATATTAAACTTACTTAAGCTTAAAGCATCCCACTCATCACCATTATTTAGTTTCATATATTTAAGGGTATCTTCCACTTCTTTCTTAATATCATAGGAAGCTGGTGGCAATACTTCATTATATTCTATAATTATTTCCTTGAAAGCTTTATTAAAAGCTTTATCTATAGCCTCTATATAAATGCTGTTTTTTCCTTTATTGAGTGTTACATTGTAAATCCCTGGCTCTGAAGGTTCAAGTATTTTATCGCCCAATTTAACTGCTGGAATAATGTTTCCATCAATATCATCCTTAGCGGATACCTTAAATTGAAAATTAGGGGTTTGTACTTTTTTGTTAGTTAAATCTGTATCTATAATAGGCGCATTAGTATCTGGAAGTTCTACCACTACTTTTGAGTAAGCTCTAGATAGCATTCTATCAGTATACTTAAGTGGTTTATTTCTTTTAGAATAATCTAAAGGATCACATTCATTAACCTTTTTGTCTGCAGAAATTATATATGTGCCTGGCTTGTCAAAGCTCATAGTAACCTTACCATTTTCATCAGTTACATAGCTTGAAATCGCATCATTAACTAATATCTTAGCATTGTCTATTAGTTTAACAACTTTAGGAATACCAGTAGAGAAAAAGTACTTTCCTGTTAATTCAAGGGTAAACTCTTCACCTACTTTTACATTTACAGACTTTTTATCAAAAAAACCATAACGAGCATAAGCATAGTTTTCCATAAAAAATAATACTATACTGTCTCCTTGTAATAAATCTTGTTGTGATACATATTTATCTGTATAGGAGTCATTAATATAATATCCCCATCCGTCTAAAGAGCCAAAGGATCCTTGCGCCACTCCATCTACCTTTGATATATACATCCCACTGCCAAAATCAAACTTTTCTTTGTCTTTAGGGTTTAATCCATTCTTTTCTAGGGCTCTTATTATTGCATGGATGGCTTTAGGATCACCTTGCAAATTGTCGCAATTATAGGGTTTTAAATCGAAATTTGATACCTCCACCTCTGTTTCGGGTATTATAGTGCGGTCATTAGCTTCTATTCTCACCTTAACCTTAAGGTTTTTTTGTACTTCCTCTGCTTTTACTGTAACTCCTGTAAAAATCTGTGATACTACGAAAATAAATGATAGCATAAAACTTAAAATATTAACTCTAATTTTTTTTGACATATTTTAACCTCTCTTTTAATTATTTTAAATAGGTTATTTCTAACCTTTTTTTATATCTGTTAAGAACTTTTAAAAAGCTGTCATAGAATATTATTGAAAATATAAAACTGCCTCCTCCATGTAATATGTCAAAGGTTAGTCCTGATACATAGGCAAAGGCTACACTTTCAAAGGTTATGGGTTTTACAAACCCTAGGACAAACCATAGATTCATTATCCAGTCAAACATAAAGCCGTAGAAAAAACATACAATAGAAAACTTCAATGCTGATACATCACTGTTCTTTTTACCCCAAAAACCTGATATAGCACCTATAAGTCCCCAAGAAAACATCTGCCAAGGTGTCCAAGGTCCTTGTCCAAAAAAAATATTGGAGATAAAAGCTGAAGAGCTTCCAATAATAAAGCCTTCAAAGGGTCCAAATACATAGCCTGATAAAGCTACTAAAAAAGTCACTGGCTTCACATTAGGCAACGGTGCAAATACCATTCTAGATACGGCAATAAAAGCACTTAAGGTGGCAATTATGGCTATTTCCTTAGTGCCTAGCATACTTTTTTCAAAATAGAAATAGCTAAAGAATAGCAATAGAAAAATGCCAAAGGTAGATAATATAGTGAAGCTTTCTTGTAAATTTTTATTAAAGGTAAATACCATAAGCATTAGGATTACAGATATACTAAGAAAAACACTAAGCTTCTTCATGGCTTCCTCCCAGATTTTTTAACGCATTTACACCTTGATTAATGGTGTATATGCTCTTGTTTTTATTTCTAAAGAGCTTATTAGCACAGGTTGTATAATATATACCATCAGAAATCACCTCAGATACATCCCCTTCACAAATCACTTCTCCATTAAACATAAGCATAAGTTTATCGCTATAAAGGCTGGAAAACTCCACATCATGGGTTACAACAATTATGGTAACTCCACTTTTCTGAAGTGCTTTAAGCATTTCCCCTAGTCTATGCTTAAGATGAATGTCTATACCTCTTGTAGGCTCGTCTAATATTAGTATCCTAGGCGTATTCACTAGTATAGATGCAATAGCCACTCGCTGTTTCTCACCACCACTTAAGTCTCTAGGGTTTTTATATTTCAAAGGAAGTATGTCTAAGTCATTAAGAACCCTATCCAAATATTCCTCATCAAAGCATTGAAAGTTGTCCATGGTAAATTTCAATTCTTCAAATACAGTATCTTTTGATATATAGTCATTTGGATTTTGAGATACATATCCTATATGTCTTGCTATTTCTTTTACACTAGTTTTTTTAACTTCTTTTTCAAATACTTTAATATTCCCTGTATATGGCTGAAGCCCTATGAGTGTTTTCAAAAAGGTGCTTTTTCCTGCTCCGTTAGCTCCCATTATAGAAATGAAATCCCCTTTGTTAATCTTTAAGGAAATATTTTTTATTGCTTCATTTTCTCCATAGAAGCTTTTGACTTTATGAACATTTACTATTAATTCCTTATGCCCATCTTCTTTATTCTTTGAAATTTCCCATTGACTTTCCCTAGGTGTTTTAATATTTAAGAGGTCTGTCTCATTATAAAATTTCTCTATAAAATTTCTTGCTTCTTTAAAATTCTTAGGAATAAATTTATTTTCAGCTAACTTAAATATCCTTACATAATCCGGCAGGAAATTAATATTATCTTCACTACAAGCAAAGGAAAATTCCTCTTTAGTTTCAAAGAGCTTTAAACTTCCTTGATCCATAAGTGCAATTTTATCTGCTGTTTGAAACCATGGATTAATTCTCTGTTCTATGATTATAATAGTTATGCCTAATTCTTCGTTTATCTTTTTTATCAGGCTCACTATCTCCTCAGCAGCCAATGGGTCTAACTGAGAAAGAGGTTCGTCTAATATAATACATTTAGGTAAATATGATAAGGCAGAAGTTATAGCTACCTTTTGTTTTTCCCCACCGGATAAAGTGTTTATATCCCTATGAGCTAGATGCAATATATTAGTAAACTCCATAGCTTCCCATACTCTTCGTTTTATAGTTTTCTCCTCAGAGCCTATATTTTCTAGTCCAAAGGCTATTTCTCTATGTACCTTGTTCATCATAAGCTGCTTTTCAGGATCTTGAAAAACCATAGTTACTTCTTCTGCCCTTTCAAAGTGTTGTAGCTCTTCAAGGTTTTTTCCACCTACTGTTATGCTGCCTTTTATACTTCCCCCATAAAAATGAGGTACAGATCCTACTATAGCCTTAGCTAAAGTAGATTTTCCAGAGCCTGACTTTCCTAGAACCAGTAAGATATCTCCTTTATTCAGTGTTAATTGAACATCCTTTAAAGCTGGAGTATTATTATGATTATCATTGCCCTTATCTTTAGGGTAGTAATAAGTTAAATCCTTAATCTCTATGTAACCCAAAATATACCTCCTTACTAAAAATGCAAATTAAAAATGTTATATAGCATATCATGGAAAGAATTAAAATCGTAGCTGCATTAAATATATTAGAAATATTTACACCTTCATATATTTCAAAGGTAACAAAACCCATTATCTTAGATAAAATATAAATAATAATCAAAAGCAAGCTGCTAATTATTAACAATATATCCTTCTTCCCTAGACTTTCTCTCTCATAAACACTCCTTTTATTGCTTAAGAAACCTCTTACGAAGGCTGCTTCTCCTATATCAAAGGAGCTTTCCAAGGAGCTTTCCAATAACACTGTCATTACTTCACTATAACTTTTTACCTTGCTCTTATTATCTCCAACCTTAAAGTCTACCCCACGAACAGTATATATTTCTTTCAAAGAATAAAATTTGTTCTTTAATCCAGGAATAAGCTTAAATATTAACATTAAGGTTAAAGTAGATTTTGGCATTTTAGAGGAAAAGTATGAAACAGCTTTGTCAGAATCTATCATAAGCTGAAAAGACATAAATAGATAGATCACAGCTAGGAACTTAAAACATAGCACAATAGCATATATAAGAGATTCCAAGGTAAGTTTTTTACTTCCTATGTAAAACAAAGTTGTACTTCCTTGGGTAACGAATATTAAGTTTGCAATAATAATAAGCACTGCAAAAGGAGCAAAATAGAATAAGCCATTAAAAAGCTTTCTGTAACTTTTTGTGAATATTGTAATTCCTAAAGTTAAAATATAGGTAGACAATATTACCATTGGGTTATCACTGGAAAACACCATAAACATAATAACTGTAAAAATTAAAATTATAGTAACCACATGAAAATTATTTACTTTTTTTATTTTTCCCAATCTTATTGATTTCTCCCTTTCTTAATAATTTTTATTATAAAAATTTATTTTTAGGCAAAATTAAAAGTCCTGTGGCAACACAGGACTTCCTTATTTTCTTTATCATACCTAATACTGAAAATTTATAAAATATACTAAAGTCTCAGATACAAATTATACTGAGTAAACTTTTAGTACCTTCTCAAGGCATACATAAAATTTGGAATTATAAATCCACGGCCACTACCCTTCCCTCCGAAGGATTAGCATTGTTAAACAGGCAGGTCTCCTGGCTCACGAGTCAACCTTTTTTCTTTCCTTCCCAATACATTAAAGCATCAGTGGACACTCAAGAAAATCGTCGTCGTTTACAGTAGCGGGGGCTGCAGTGGCTTATACCACTTTCCCTATTAAACATTAAATGTGCCTGTTAACTTATTAAATTTTAAAATAGTTATAACAACCTAAGATTACTATATATTGGATGAAAATTCAATGGCATAAATGTTATTAAACTAGATTTATTTATTTTACATTAAAATACTTATTTATAAACAATGTAAACAAAGTATAAATAAACAGTTAACATTTGCCAAAAATGCTTTATAGTTTCCACCATTGCGATAGAATATAGGTTACAGACAATGAAATGTTTAACTAAGACAAAAAGAAGGAGTTGTTTATTATGTCACAGTTAGCAGTTAATATAATGGAAAGACAAGCTACTGAAAATCCAAAAGCTTTAAGAAGAGAAGGTATGGTACCTGGAATAATATATGGTGAGTCATTAGACACAGCTGTACCTGTTAAAGTGGAAAACACAAATTTATTAAGATTATTAAAGAATAATTCTAAGGGTTCGATTTTAAAATTAAATTTAAATAATAAAGTTTGGTCTTGTGTTGTTAAAGAAGTACAGAAGGATACCATTGCAGATGAAGTTTTACATGTGGACTTCCAATATGTAAAGTCTGATGAAATAATAAAGATGAATATACCTATAACTTACACTGGACGTGAAAACCTTGAACTTAATAGATTGGTTCTTGGAACCTTCCAGCCGGAATTAGAGCTTCAAGGTCCTGCAGAAAAAATCCCAGAACATTTCGACGTAGATGTATCTAAAATGCAATTTGAGGACAAGCTATACGCTAAGGATATTGAGTTACCAGAAGATATTAAGTTACTTACTGACCCTGAAACCTTATTAGCTGTAGTAAATGCTTCAGTTACCTTTAAGGACATTCAAGAAGATTCATCTGAAAGTTCAGAATCTGAAGAATAGTTATAAAAACTATAAAAATATTATTACACATTAATATTAAAAACCATGTTGATTTAAATCAACATGGTTTTTGATATTTATACAACTTGTAGCAAGGTCATAACAGAAAAGAAATGAAACACACTTCCTGCTAAAACAAAGAGGTGCCATATTCCATGATTAAACTTCAGTTTATCTTTCATAAAGAAATAAGCCCCACCTGTATATGACAAGCCTCCTAATATTAAATACACAAGACCTGATAAAGGCATCTTTATATAAAGAGTCTTTATTGCAATTACTATTAACCATCCCATCATTATATAAAGCATGGTAGAAAGCCATTCCCTCTTTCCTATAGTAATAGCTTTAAGAGTAACTCCTAAAATAGTACACCCCCATACTATGCCAAATATTATCCAACCTATATATCCTCTTAAAACCGTTAAACAAAAAGGAGTATATGTTCCAGCGATAAGTAAATATATAGACATATGATCAAACTTTCTAAAAAGACTCTTTGCTTTTTTATTAGTCAAAGAATGATATAAGGTAGAACCTAGATAAAGAATAACCAAAGTAGCTCCATATATAGAAAAACTCACCACATGCCACGGTGTTCCTTTAAGTGCAGAAAATACAATTAAAATAACTAAGGCAGCTATAGCAAGAGCTACTCCAGCCCCATGGGTTATTGCATTTACTATTTCTTCTTGTTTTGTATAAAAACTTTGTTCCATAAAAACACCTCTTTTTTAGGCATCAGGCAAGTGAGAAATTTGTCACTTGCCTGGCACCTTTATATTATTTTTTTAATTATAGGTTCCAAAGCATTTGCTATTTTTATAAAGCCTAAATCTGTGGGATGAATGCCATCTACGGTGCATTCCTCATAATCTTCTCCCAGTAAATTTTCACCAGAATAAAAGTATATATTATTATATCCCTTTTGGTTAAAATATTCCACCGTTTCCCTTTGAATTGTGAATCTCTCAATTCTTTCTTTGTTTAATTCTTTATCAAATCTATCCAGAGCATATAATGGTCTTGAAATCACTAATATGGGAATGTCAGGATGTTTTTTTCTGTATATATTAATAAACTTAGGTAAAGTTTCTTTTAAGCTTTGGGTACTTACGCAATTAGGCTCATAATCTAGAACTAATAAAGCTGGATTTTCAATTCCGCTAATTATTTCTGCCATTTCAGGTTCTCCTTTACCGTTACCTGAGAAACCTAGGTTTATAACTTCCATATTTAGCTTTCTGCTTAAAATATTTGTATAGGACATACCTGGTCTTGAAGCACATCCTCCTTGAGTTATAGATGTGCCATAAAATATAAGTTTTTTATTAGAAGAAAACTCTAGAGGACTATCTACCTTTGCAGAACTTTCTATTCCTATTAGAATTTCTTCTACCCCTTGATATAATGGGAAGTTTATGAGAATATCTCTCCACATATTCCCTTTACCTTCAAATAAGACACTTTCATATTCATCCTTTGTATGATCATATTTGGTAGTGTTATAGTAATAGAACTTATGATCTTTTTCTACATATATATCAAAGCCGCATTGACCAGTGGCAGGCATATGTACCATATTAGCAATGCCAGATAATTTTACTTTAAGGAGTATCTTTTTACTTTGGGTTCTAAAGCGAATTTGTCCCCCTGAGGTGCAGTTAGCCAGCATATCTACTTCCATCGAAATATTAAGTCCCTTGCTGCAGGGTAATCTTCTATAGACCTTATCCTTATGAAACCATGAAAAACCGCTGATTTTAAACGGACTTTCTTTAGGGGAGTACCATTTTATCTCTTCCTGCCTTATGTAATCAATATGCATATTCTTATCTAACTTTTGTGCATCAATACCTTTATTACTCATAATATACCCTCTTTATATATTTAAATATCAATATTACAAAATTTCTCTATATCTTTTTTAATCATATCCATGGAACCTTGCCAAAATTCTTCATCATGTATATCTATACCTGCATACTTAGCCACATCATATATGTTTGCCTGTCCAGTTAATCTTAATACTTCATTATATTTATTAATAAAATCATTTCCTTCCTTTAGATATATGCTATAAAGTCCCTTTGCAAATAAAAGACCAAAAGCATAAGGGAAGTTATAGAAATTCCTTTCCGCATAATAATAATGTGGTTTATGAATCCAGCCGAAAGCATCAAAGGTCTCTTCTAAAATGGCATCACCATAAGCTTCTTTTTGAGCCCATACCATTAATTCTTTAATTTCTTTCAATGGTAACTGAGACTCTCTTCTTCTTTCAAACAGCTCTTTTTCAAATAGGAATCTAGAGTATATGTCCACTATAACGCTACTGCAGTTTATAAGTTCGGCCCCTAATATCACTAGGCTTTCTTCCTTATCCGCTTCTTCTAAGGCTGCATTTCTCACTATATTTTCTGCAAATATAGATGCAGTTTCAGCCAGCGGCATAGGATAGGATGAATTAAGTACACTTTCCTTTTGCAGGATACTTCCATGATAAGCATGTCCTAGTTCATGTGCTATGGTACATACATTCTTAAAACTACCACTAAAGCTGCACAATACTCTACTTTCTCCTATAGAATGGAGGTTGCTGCAGAAAGCTCCACTTCTCTTTCCTTCTCTCACTTCAGCATCTATCCACCTACTATTAAAAGCCCTTAAAGCTAAATCTCCCATATCCTTTGAAAAGGAGCTATAGTGCTTAACAATAAAATCTCTAGCCTCTTCAAAGGTATATTCTTTATCTAATTTTCCTACAGGTGCCATGATATCATAAAAAGGTAATTTATCCTTATGCCCTAGTAATTGTGCTTTTTTTAAATAATATGGTTTAAACTCACCTAAATTTTCCTTCATAACCTTCAACATAGTATTTAAGGTTTCTTCATCCATTCTGGAATCTTCAAGGGTTTTATTTAATGGAGAATTATATCCTTTAATTTCGCATAAGGTTAGTACTTCTCCCTTAATACCATTTAATGCCGCTGCTACTCCCTCCGCAATTTTTTCATTGCTTTTTCTTTCTGCATAAAAGGCTTTTTTTCTAAGGTCACTATTATTACTAAAGTACATATTCTTTATATTATTAATGCCAATTTCTTGTGTTTTACCATCTATATCAATATCCACCAAAAGATTTGAAGCCAAGGAATTTTTTAAGTTTGCCCAGGCACTTGATCCAGTTAACTTCATTTTAGATATAATCATTTCTTCTTTTTCGCTTAATATATGGTTGTTATTTGTAATTATCTCTTGTAAATAAAACTCATGCTCTTTTAGAAGTTTTGAAGAATTTATACTTTCTTGTAGGTCTTTAATACCTATAAGCCATTTTGAAAACTTAACCTGAACTGCTGTTATTCTAGTATTCTTTTTTTCAATAATATCTATATATTTCTTGGCATCACTGCAATTAGCATCAGCAGAAACCCTAAGGCTAGCAAAAGAACTTAATCTTCCTGAAATACCTTTATACTCCTTCATTAAATTTATATATTCTTCTATCTTATTTACTATATTTTCATAACCATTTAAATTTACATTGCTCCAGTTAATAAAATAGTCTATCTTATAATCTAATAATTCTAAATCCTTCTGAAAGTCTTCCCCGTTAAAAGAAGAATATAGTTCTTTTAAACTCCACTGCATACTACTGTTATTATTTTCCATTCTTATCTATAGCAAGTTTACTTAAATTTAATAGTAAGCTTACTACTTTCACCTCTTTTCTCCAAAATAATAATTTATTTAAACCCTTATATAAAATAATATCATAAAAATTTATTTTTTTCTTAAGGATTAATATTTCTAACTGTTTATATACGTTTATTTAGGTTAATAATTTAACTTAATGTCTATAATATTAAAGGTATTATGTTACAGAATAAATTTTACAGAATATTAAGATTATTCTTTAACAAAGATTATTCATTAAATGCTACAATATTTATATTAATTCCAATATTTTAGGAGGTATTTTATGAAGAACAAAATTACAGACAAGGTTTCTTGGGTAGGAAAAATTGATTGGGATTTAAAAAAATTTCATGGAAATGAATACTCCACCCATAGGGGCTCATCCTATAACTCTTATCTTATAAGAGATAAGAAAAATGTTCTTATTGATACAGTTTGGATTCCATATACAAAGGAATTTGTGGAAAACTTAAAAAAAGAGATCGACTTAAAGGATATTGACTATATAATTATTAATCATGCTGAAATAGACCATAGTGGAGCTCTTTTAGAGCTTATGAGAGAAATACCTGATACCCCCATTTACTGTACTAACAACGGTATTAAGTCCATTAAAGGTCATTATCACAAGGATTGGAACTTTGTCCCTGTAAAAACTGGAGATACTTTAGATATTGGTGAAAGCAAACTTACTTTTGTTGAAGCTAGAATGCTTCACTGGCCTGACACAATGTTCACTTATATGAGTGGTGACAATATTTTATTTAGTAACGACGCTTTTGGTCAGCATTATGCTTCTGAGGAAATATATAATGATTGTGTAGATCAATGTGAATTATTTCAAGAAGCTATCAAATATTATGCAAATATACTAACTCCTTTTAGTAAATTAGTTAAAAATAAAATTGAGGAAGTTCTAGGCCTCAACCTTCCTGTAAATCTAATATGTACTAGTCATGGAGTTATTTGGAGAGACGATCCTACACAGATAATCAAAAAGTATTTAGAATGGGCAGATAATTATCAAGAAAACCAAATTACATTATTGTATGACAGTATGTGGGAAGGTACTAGAAGAATGGCAGAAGCCATTGCTGAAGGTATAAGAAAAGCTGATAAAGATGTTTTAATAAAAATATATAACGTATCTAAAACCGATAAAAACGATATTATAACAGAAGTATTTAAATCTAAGGCCATAATGGTAGGTTCTCCAACCATAGATAAAACTATTATGTTTTCCGCTGCAGGTCTTTTAGAAATGATAAAAGGGTTGGAGTTTAAAAATAAAAAAGCCGCTGCCTTTGGCTCTTATGGTTGGAGTGTTGAATGCACAAAAGTAATAACTACAAAGCTTAAAGAAGCAGGAATGGATATAATAGACGACGGAATCAAAGTTCTATGGAATCCTAACGATGAAGCTATTGAACTTTGTAAAGAATATGGGTATAACTTTGTACAAAAGTTATAATAAAAAGTCTTCTAGAAGTTTTAAAAACTTCTAGAAGACTTTTTATATAAATTAACATATGTACACAGATTTACTTTTTAATCTCTACTTTTCCAGTTACAGAACCTTTGTCCATCTTAAATGAATTTTTTGCTTCTTCATTAGCAAAGTAAACATTTCCTTCTACTTTACCATCTACTATAGAGAATCCCTTAGCTTCTACATAAACATCACCAACAAAGTTCCCACCTTGAATTTTAGCATCCTGGCTCTTAACAGTTAATTTAGGTGCTTTTAAGGTATAAGAAGCAGTCTTTACCTTTTTATCATCTTGATCATAAAGGGCTAATTTACGTCCTGCTGGAACCTTTTTAGACGCATCATTTTTGTCTGCCTTTGTAAATTCTCCTTCCATTACTAGATCTTTATTCACAGTTAAATCACTTTTTAAAACGATAATCCATGTTCCATCTTTACTTAACGCTTTTTCCAAGGTTGTCTCATCTTTTGCTATAGAAGCACCGGATACTACATCTGTCTTCTTATCATCAGTTGTCTTAGTATCTTTTGCGGCTTTAGCTCCACACCCTGATAGAATAACAGCAGCTGCAGTTAAAGATAATAATAGTCCTTTCAGTTTCATAATTAATACCTCCTAATAATATTTATTCCATAATATATTATGGCCATTAATATTATAACATATGTTGATAATGATACAATAGCTTAGTATAAACTTATAAAAATATAAAGTACCAAGGTCAACTGTTCATTAATAAACATTTGCCCTTGGCACTTTTAAAATTTTAAGTATTTTTATACCATTGCTATTATTTTTTATTTAAGATAAATATTAAACCAATCTGTTATTTCCCTTAATCTTCTTAATCTATGCTTTGGTTTTCCACTTCTGCTAAGCTCATGATTTTCACCTCTGAACATGCATAGCCTTGCTTCTACTCCATGATATTTTAAGGCTGTAAACATCTGAATTCCCTCTGCTAGCCAACATCTATAGTCCTCTTCGGAATGAATGAA
This sequence comes from Clostridium amylolyticum, assembly GCF_900142075.1. Taxonomy (GTDB): domain Bacteria; phylum Bacillota; class Clostridia; order Clostridiales; family Clostridiaceae; genus Clostridium_AA; species Clostridium_AA amylolyticum. The sequence goes on along the minus strand of NZ_FQZO01000012.1, from coordinate 22,691 downwards.
AAGAGTAGGGGTTTTAACTTTATCAGCATATTTCAAAGGTGAATGCTCCCATAGCTTTTCATGATTGTCCCAAGGAGTAGCTGCATTTTGATCTTCTACAAAGAAATATCCTATATCTGTAGTACAGAATTTTGAGATCCAGTTGGATATACTTCTTTGAGAAGCTGCTGCTTTAAATCTATCAGTGTGGCCTATTATCCAGTTGGTCATAAAACCACCATAGGACCCACCAGTAACTCCTATTTTTTCACTATCAACAAAGCTGTATTTTTTAATAACCTCATCAGTAAACTTCATTAAGTCGTCATAATCTATGGTGCCATATTTGCCTCTAATATCTGCAAATTCATTACCTTTACCATCGCTTCCTCTAGGGTTACAGAAGAATACCACATAGCCTTCATTAGCCCAATACTGCATTTCATGATAGAACACTGTACCATATACGGTTTTTGGCCCTCCATGAATATCTAATATGGCAGGATATTTTTTATTTTCATCAAAATTCACTGGTTTTAAAATCCATCCATCTATATTTACTCCAGGTGCAGTTTCTACAGTTATCTTTTCAGGTATAGATAAATACTTTTCAGAATTTAACCATGTATTTATGCTAGTTACTTGTTTTTCTACATTATTTTTTAGTTTATATATTTCTTGAAGTTTATTAGTTTTCATTCCAATGAACAAAATGTTTTCTTTATTTATGCTTATACCATCTACAGAGCCCTCTTCAGTAGTTAACTTTTCCATTTTGCCTTGTGCATTTATCCTATTTAAATATGAACTATGGCCTTCAGTGGTAACATAGTATAAATAGTTATCTTGAACTTGCTTTAATGAAGAACCGCCATATCTGCAATCAGACCCTACTGAGTTTGTTAAAGGTACATCTAAGCTTGGAGTAATACAAGTAGCTTTTAAATTATTTAAATCCATAATATAAAATTTATCATTTTCATTTACTCCAAAACGCTTCATGTCTGTAGCTGAGTATATAATTTTATTTTCTTCTATAAAATCAGCGAAGCTATGGCTTAAGGTTAAATGAATAGCTTGTCCATCTATATTATCTTCTTTAATAATTTCTAGTTTGTTATTTTTTATATCATAAATTGCAATATTATTAGTAAGAGCCATCTTGTCTTTAAAATTTGAAATTAATAGTACTGCTTTAGTTCTTGTATCATCTAAATTAAACAAATCTACATTAGTATGTTCCTCTGTTATAGCATCTATTTTGTCTGTGCTTACATGATAAATATATAGTCTATTTCTCTTTTTATTAGTAAAGCCCCCGCCATTAGCCCAAAAAGGGATCTCTTCTAAAACTTCATAATCCTTTTCTTCTTTCTTTTCTTTCAGAACTTTACTCTTTTCTTCATCACTTAAAGCATTCATATCCTTTTCATTTATCTTATACTGAGAAGTAAATATGAAAGTGTCCTCATCAACTTTTTTTATAGAGCTAACATTTCTTGGTATTCTAAAATATTTTACGGCTTCTCCGCCATGGATATTTATTTTATAAAACTGAGTAAATTCTTCTAGTGCCTGAACTTTTTCCTTGTCCTTTGAATCTCTTACATCTGGAAAAATAATATCCTCATCATCTAGCCATAAAAAGCTTCTTTCACTATCAAAAGATGTAAGCTGTTTATATTTTTCACTTTCTACATCCATAAGCCAAAGATTTGAAAGGTACTTGTTTTCTTCAAAATCCATATTATGCACTACAAAGCATGCATGGCTACCATTTGGAGAATGTTTTACACCAGATAAAAATTTATACCTAGTAAAATCGTCAATTTTTAAATTTTCCATTTGTATCCCCCCAAGTTAGTTTTTATTTATATTATACCCCTAAATTTATACATATGGTGAGAAAGAAAATATTCTATGATTATTTACCAACTACTTCTTGCTTAAAAATCCAACTTTTCTCTTTAAAATCAATACCTTTAATAGTGACATTATTTCCTTTTACCTCTACATACAAACCTTGATTGTATGGGACTCTTTCCATTTTACCTTCATTAAATAATATTGTATACTTTACTGCACCAGTGTGAACTACTGTGTAAGGCTCATTAGGCTTTACATTATTGTGCTTTAAAGATTGATGAGTGTGCGAATTAAAAATAATTACCTCAGGGTACTGTGATAATATCTTTTTTAATTCTTCACCATGGTCAGTTCCTACCCACCCTCCAGAAGTCTTATTTAAATTTTGATGTAAAAATACAAATATAGGCTTACCTTTAATATGTTTTTCTGACAGTTTTTCTTTTAACCACTGTAGCTGTTCCTTTGATATATGAGCCTTAACAGAATTTGCTGTTTTAGAATTTCCATCCTCAGAGCCTAAAGATATAAAATGATAATCCTTTATCCATCTATCATGATATACTTTATTTTCTCCTGAAAACTCTAAATATCTTTTGATGAAAACTAATACATCCTCTGGAGAGTTAATTTCCTTTTTATAATCAAAAAATTCATGATTTCCTATATTTTTAATAATTGTTTTAGGAAGATGTTTTTTATTTTTATTAAGAGAGTTTTTAATAATCTCATAATCCTTAATGGTTCCTTCATCCACTGTATCTCCATTTAGCACTAAAGCATCCATTTTAGGATTAATTCCATATAGCTCTAATATCGCTTCCTTAAAGTGATCATCTTTTGTATGCACATCTCCAAGGACAGAAAAGCTTAAGTCTGCATTATAGCTATCTCCTACCCTTAAACTGCTAACAACTACAGCTTCAGGTTTTTTCATATACTTATTAATTCCTATATATAAGATTACTACTGCAATAACAGCAATAATTGAAATAATTCGCTTCATAATAAATACCTCCTCTTGAAAATTAATTCTATTATTATAAGATATTAAGTTAATGATAGAATTAATTCTAGATTATAGCAACAGGTTAATTTTCAATAATAAAAGCACCAGGAATACCTGATGCTTTTATAGAAATTTATTTATTAGTCTTATTATATTTCTCTATGGCAGAATTAATGTTTTTAGCTGAATTTTCTACAGCTTGTTCAGGAGTTACCTTTCCTTGCAGCATACTCTCAATATTTGTTTCCACAGTTTGTCTTGCTTCAGGGAATACACCTAAAAGTGCACCTCTTGCTTCTACTGGTGATGCATGAAGCTGATCTATAGCAGTTTGGAACTGAGGATATTTTTTAATATGCTCTTTCATTTCATCCAAATCATAAGCTTTTTTAGTTACTGGAAAGTATCCTGTATTCTTATTCCATAATACCTGCTGTTCAGGTGAAACCATAAATTTAACAAACTCCCAAGCAGCTTTCTGCTTTTTATCATCCTTCTTGTCCATTATCCATAAGGAACCTCCACCTATGGAAACCCCACCTTTATCGCCAGAGGTTATTTCCGGTAAGAAGGCAGTACCTACTTCAAACTTACCATCTACTCCCTTAAGTATAGAACTAAGTACAGCTGTAGAGTCAATAAACATAGCAGTTTGTCCAGCTTTAAATGCATTCTGAGTGTCTGCTGTCTTTCTTCCAAAGTTGCCCATATTTCCAGAATCATTTAACTCTTTCCATAACTTAAGTACTTTTAATCCTCCACCATTTTTGTCAAATTCCACTGCTGTAGCCTTATCTTTTCTTCCGTTTTCATTATTTGTAAATGTCAACCCCTGTTTAGACATAAACTGCTCTACAAACCATCCATAAACCGCCATGGAATATCCATACTGAGTAACCCTTCCACTTCCATCCTTTTTAGTTAGCTTTGGTATCATCCCTTTAAGCTCCTCCATATTCTTAGGAGCCTTTTCAGGATCAAGTCCTGCATCTTTAAAAGCAGTTTTATTATAATATAATATAGGTGTAGATGAGTTAAAAGGCATAGAATAAAGCTTATTATCAATAGAATAATACCCTAACAAGTTTTCTTCTAAAGAAGAAAGATCAAATTTATCTTCATCTACCAGCTTCTGTATCTGAACAGAATATCCACTATCTATCATCCATCTGGTTCCTATATCATAAAGTTGCATTACATCTGGGCCTGCATTGCCTTGCTGAGAACTCTTCATCTTATTAATAGCATCATCATAAGAACCTTGATATTGAGCAGTAACCTTTATATCTTTCCTTGAATTATTGAAGTTTTCTACCATTTTATTTATGGTTTCTCCTCCAGCACCACCCATAGAATGCCAAAACACAATTTCCTGACCCTTTCCTTCATTATTAGTTTCACTTGAAGCCTCTTGCGTACACCCAGTAGCCACCGCAGTTACCATGGATGCTGCTAATATTATTGAAAGCAATCTTTTTTTCATTACAAAACCCCCTTTTTAAATTGAGAATTGAGAATTTAAAATTATTTTTACCCTTTAACTGCTCCTGCAGTCATTCCTTTAATGAGTTGCTTTTGACCTAATATAAATATAAAAATTGATGGTATAAGTATCATTACAATACCTGCAAATATCACACCGAAGGACTGAGCCTCAGAGAACTGCAGCATACTTATACCTATTTGAACAGTCCTTTTTTCTGGTGCATTAGTTATTAACAGAGGCCACATATATTGATTCCAAGTATTTAAAAATACATATATACCTAAAGATGCAATTGCAGGTTTTGAAATAGGCATCACTATTTTTGTGAAAAATTTAAAACTTCCACATCCATCAATTAATGATGCTTCTTTTAACTCTTTAGGGATAGTCAAGTAAAATTGTCTTATGAGAAATATTCCCATAGCAGAAGTAAGATAAGGAAATATCAATCCTTGGTAGCTATCAAGCCACCTCCAAGAACTCACAGTTAAATAGTTTGAAATTATTGTTGCTTCCCCTGGTATCATCATAGTAGCTAGTACAGCAATGAAAATTAAATTTTTACCTTTAAAATTAAAAAATGAAAATCCATAAGCTGCAAGGCTAGCTGTTAATATTTGTCCTAAAGTTACGGCTGATGATACAAGAATGCTGTTTAATATAAATCTAAATATTGGAACTGATTGAACAACTTGCTTGTAATTGCCTAAATACATTTTTTTGAAAATATCCTAGGAGGAAACTGAAATATTTCTCCTTGAGTCATAAAACTATGGGTAAGTGTAAATAGTATAGGGGAAACTATAATTATTCCTACAGTTATATTTACTATACTCAATAACATCTTCTTGCTTTTAGATGTAATCACTGATAATGTACTCCTTTCTTTTCAAACCTAAATTGAATTAGAGTCACCACAAGCATTATTAAAAATAAAACTATGGATTCAGCACTAGCTATATCGAACCTATTATTCAAAAAGGCTTCCCTATATATAGAATGCACCAACACGTTGGTAGAATTTCCTGGTCCGCCTCCTGTTAGAAGCTTGACTTGTCCAAAAGCTTGGAAGGAACTAATTATGTTTATAAATACCACAAAGAATAAAGTTGGAGAAACCATAGGAAGAGTTATTTTAAATAGCTTTTGAAAAAAACCAGCTCCATCTATTTCAGAACTCTCATAAATCTCTTGAGGCACACTTTTAAGTCCAGTAAGTAAGAATATAAAATTAATACCTATATTAAGCCAAATCGTCACTACCGCCACAGCTATTAGTGCCCATCTTTCATCTGTTAACCAACCAATTTCTTTATTTAATATGTAATTTAATATACCTATGGTAGGATGGAAAATCATGCTCCACATTATAGCTGCTGGCGCCGACGCCACAGCCATAGGCATAGCAAACATCACCTCATAAGCAGTTCTTCCTTTTACCTTATTATTTGCTAGTATAGCAAGTATAAATCCAATAATTATTGAAGGTATAGCAATCATTGGAACAAATTTAAATGTAATCTTAAGACTATTTAAAAATTCTGGTGATTTAAAAATCTCTAAATAATTTTCCAACCCTAAAAACTCTACGGCTTTACCTCTACTATTAGTTAGAGCCATACTAAGATATATGGTTCTAATAAATGGGTAGTACACAAATGTAACAAATAAAGCAATGCTAGGTAAAATGTAAAGATATGGTATATAGCTGAACTTTATTTTAGGCAGCTTATATTCTAATTCTTTTTCTTCATTCTTTGACTTTTCTATGTTTAAAGTCTGCTCCACAAATTAACCTCCTTTCTAACAGTCTCTACTAAGATCATACTTAAAGAAGATTATAGGAAGATTAAGGTGAAGTTAATTAAAATTAACTTATTAATTGAAAAAGCTTCTTTTCCGTAGTTTTCGGAAAAGAAGCTTTTTTTATTTATTTACAAGTTTTCTTTCACAAATTCCTGGTTCAGTCATAGCCATAGGGTCAAAGACTTTGTCTACTTCATCTTCTTTTAGAATCCCCAGCTTTAAGGTTATATCTCTAACAGGTTCTCCTGTTTTCATGGCTATCTTTGCTATTCGTGCAGATTCTTTATAGCCTATATGTGGACAAAGCGCTGTTACAATTCCTATACTATTTTCCACTAGCTCTTTACATCTTTTATCATTTGCTGTTATTCCAGAGACACAATTATCTACGAAGGTGTTCACTCCATGGGTTAGTGTTTCTATAGATTCAAATAGTTTATAAAAAATAACTGGTTCAAAGGCATTTAGTTCAAGTTGTCCAGCTTCTGCAGCCATGGATATGGTAGTGTCATTTCCTATAATATTAAAAGCTACTTGATTCACCACTTCAGGAATTACAGGATTAACCTTACCAGGCATTATAGAAGATCCATTTTGCTTTGCAGGTAAGTTAATTTCTCCGAAGCCTGTCCTTGGACCTGAGGACATTAGCCTTAAATCATTAGCAATCTTTGATAAGTTTACTGCGCAAGCTTTTAATGCTGCTGAAATCTCTACGAAACAATCTATATTTTGTGTTCCATCTACTAAATCTTCTGATTGATTTAACATAATATTAGTAACTTTTCTTAAGTTAGGTATTATCTTAGCTTCATATTCACAATGAGCGTTAATGCCTGTGCCTATGGCAGTGGCACCCATATTTATTACTGTTAAGCTTTCCATGGCTCTATTAATCCTTTTAATGTCTCTTCCTACTACTTTGCTATAGGCTGCAAACTCTTGTCCCAATCTAACAGGTACAGCATCCTGCATCTGTGTTCTTCCCATTTTAATAACATCATTAAATTCTTCAGATTTTTTCTTTAATGTATCTTGAAGCCTCTTTAGCTGAAAAATAGCTTTGGGAATAAGCTTTAAAGCTGTTAACTTCCCTGCTGTAGGAATAACATCATTAGTAGATTGTCCCATATTCACATGGTCATTAGGATGTACTATAGAGTACTCTCCTTTTTCTCCACCTAATAATTCAATTGCTCTATTGGCAATAACCTCATTGGCATTCATATTCATAGAGGTTCCTGCACCTCCCTGAATAGGATCTGTTATAAACTCCTCATGAAGTCTTCCCTCAATAATCTCATCACAGGCATTTACAATTGCATTTTCAACATCATTATTCAAAATTCCAATTTCTCTATTGGTAATAGCGGATGCTTTTTTTATCTCTGCAAGGCTTTTTATAAACTCTTTATGAGTCCTAAGCCCTGTTATTTTAAAATTTTCTGCTGCTCTAAGAGTTTGTACACCATAATATGCTTCTTTTGGTACCTCTTTATTACCTATAGAATCACTTTCTACTCTATATTCACTTTTATAATTCATAAACTGTTCCATTAACTATTACCTCCAGATAAATAATTTAGTAAAAATAATTATTATTGCAAGAAAATAATTCATATTTTACTTAAAAATGATTTTTTTCATTCATTAGATTAAGTATAGTTCTTAATCAGAATAAAATCAACAACGTTTACATGAATAATTTCATATTTATAGCTATATACAAGAAACCTTGCAATTTATTATTCATTTTCATTAAAATAGTGAGTTTTTTAAAGAATATCTAGTTCCTATGCTATATTAAGCAAAAAAGTACCTTGCAAGTTGGAAAAATAAGAGGCAACTACTACCTTAAAAGGAATTAACAAATATCCTTATTAAGGTAGTAGTTGCCTTTATTCTAGAAAGCTGGTAAACTAGCCCCCTTATATATATCTTCAATAAGTTTTTTTGTTTCTTCAGTTTGGTAAATCTCCAACAGCCTCTTCAAAATAGGATTATCCTTCTCACTACTTTTTACAGCAATAATATTAAAATAATTTTTAGCACTATCCTTTTTAACATCTTCTATAAAAATAGAATCTTTTAAAGGAGAATATCCAGCCTCCACAGCTACACCATTATTAATAACAGCTATGTCTACATCTTTAATAGATCTTGGTATTTGTGTAGCTACTAACTCAGATATTTTAAGGTTTTTAGGATTTTCTAGTATATCCTTTAAAGTAGGGTTTATTCCCGTACCTTCCTTTAACTTAATTAGTCCAGCATCTTGAAGAAGTAAAAGTGCTCTTCCCCCATTGCTGGCATCATTAGGTATAGCTACCTTTCCGCCTTCTTTTACATCATTTATATTCTTTAAAGTGCTGGAGTATATGCCCATAGGAGCCAGAACAGTATAACCTAAGGAAGATAAATCTAGTTTATGGTCAGCTTTAAACTTCTCAAAATATGCTACAGTTTGAAAAGCATTTGCATCTATTTCTCCATCATTTAATGCCATATTAGGCCTTATATAATCTCCGAAACTTATTATTTTGAGTTCTATATTTTCCTTTGCCAGCCTATCTTTTATATTATCCCATATCTTATGTTCATCACCTGTAACTCCTAATTTGATCACTTCTTTTTTACTCTTTTCACTTTTTCTATCCTTTATATTACTATTATTACAACCTGTTAAAGCTCCTACTATCAATGCAGCTGTAATTAGTACAGTTATTAATTTGTTTATTTTCATTTTAGTTGCCTCCCATTGGTTTATATTTCTTTAATATTAAAAATTTTGTATTGTTTTTTTCTTCTTAATGACTTAATTTTTTTTGTAGCATTTCTCCAAGATTTTGAATTAGTGTTACTAACAGCAATAAAATAATTATTGTAACCACCATAACATCAGTTTTAAAGTACTGGTAGCCATATCGTATAGCAAAATCTCCAAGTCCTCCCCCTCCTACAGTGCCAGCTACCGCTGTAAATCCAATAAGACTTATGTTTGATATAGTAAGAGCATAAATTATACCTGGCAATCCTTCTCTCAAAAGCACTCTATAAATTATTTCAAAATTACTGGACCCCATAGACTTAGCAGCTTCTATGACTCCTTCATCAATATCTAGTAATGCAGATTCTATCTGCCTTGCTACAAAGGGAGTTGCCCCAAATACTAAAGGTACTAATGCTCCCTTAATTCCAATAGTTGTACCTACAATAAAACGAGTAATAGGTATTATTGCAGCTAATAATATTACAAAAGGGATAGACCTAAATACATTGATTAATTTTCCTACTAAATTACAAATAAAATTATTCTCTAAAATATGTCCTGGTCTTGTAACCACTAAAATAACCCCTAAAGGTAGTCCTATAATTGTTGAAATGCCCCCTGATATAATTACTAGAAGCAGGGTTTCTTTAAGAGCAGTAATCATATCTGGAAATAGCTCAATTACATTAGGCAAACAATTCTGAAACCATTGAAGCATGGTCAATCACCTCCACACTAATATTATTACCTGTAAGATATCTCAAAGATTTATCTATGCTTTCCTTGGATCCTTTGAATTTAACTATTAGATTCCCTAAAGGAGTATTCTGTATTATTTCAACATTTCCAAATAGGATACTAGCATCCACACTAAACTTTCTTGATAACTTTGATATAAATGCTTCACCTGTATTAGCTCCTAAAAAAGATATTTTTGCCAGAATCTCTCCTTCTAATAGTCTAGTTATAAACTCTTTTTCTTTTAAAAATTCATAAATCTTATCATAATTAAAAACAGTGGATACAATATCTTTAGTTATTTTCTCTTTTGGATTTGAAAATATCTCAAGTACATCTCCTTGTTCTACGATAGTTCCACCTTCCATTACTGCTGCGCTATGGCATATTTCTTTAACTACCTCCATTTGATGAGTAATTATAACTATGGTCAAATTCAATTTTTCATTTATATCCTTTAAAAGCTTTAAAATAGATTTTGTAGTTTGAGGATCCAAAGCTGAAGTTGCTTCATCGCACAAAAGTACCTGAGGATCATTGGCTAAAGCTCTGGCAATAGCAACTCTTTGTTTTTGTCCTCCACTAAGCTCTGAAGGATAAGCGCTAGCCTTGTCAGATAACCCTACTAAACTTAATAATTTTAATACTTTTTCATATATATCTTCTTTGCTTACTCCATTACTTTTAAGGGGATAAGCCACATTATGAAATACATTTCTATTTTTCATTAAATTAAAATGCTGAAATATCATCCCTATTTTTTCTCTACTTTTTCTCAATTCTCTAGGAGATAACTCCATAAGATTTTTATTATTTACAACAATTTCTCCCGATGTTGGTGTTTCTAGAAGGTTAATGCATCTTATTAAAGTGCTTTTTCCCGCTCCACTATAGCCAATAATTCCATAGATTTGTCCTTGTTTTATATGAAGATTAACTCCCTTTAATGCTTCTACCTTATTGCTTTTAGTATTAAAAACTTTTTTAACATTCTTAATCCAAATCAAGGCTTACCCTCCTTTATTTATTCACTTAATTTTTTCATTACACTAAGACTTTATGAAGTGATTTTTAGCTTCAAAGACGGTTTGCTTAAAAACAATATGCCTCCATGTGAAGCTTAGAAGAAATTATCCATGAGCTTAGTCTCCCTAATCCAGTCACTTGAATAAGAGTGTAGATTAGTGGGAATTAACTATGGGATAAAATAAAAATCCTCTTCCAAAAAAGAAGAGGAAATAATATGCAATAAAAAAACCCATGGAAGGGTTCACTTTGTAAACTTGCACCTTCCCTCATCTTCCAGAACATAGTTCTGCTGGATTTAGCACCTTACATGCGAATGAAACATGTGGTTGCTGAAACGTCATAGGGCCAGTCCCTCGGTCTCTCTTGATAAGGATAATTATTAAATTTTAATTTTCAAGCATTCCGGATTGCTTGGATATGATTATACTTATCATTTTTTTCATTGTCAACACTTTTTTACTTGGTAGAGTTTAACTTTTTAATTAACCTTATATTTTTTAAAAAGATTTTTATTGACATTATTTAAATTTAGCTTTATTATAGTCACTAAATAGTAAAAAACGACTTCTTATCAAGAGAGGTGGAGGGATTGGCCCTTTGAAACCTCGGCAGCGGACTCTCTTAAATTTAGAGAAAACTGTGCCAAATCCAACAAGATTAATCTTGAGAGATAAGAAGAGGGGTTATTTTAATAATTATTCCTCTTCTTAGTTAAAGAAGAGGTTTTTTTATTGAAATGGGGGAAATATTATGATAAATACATTAAATAACTTGGAAAATCTTAAACAAAAAGTTATTCATCATATTGATGAAGATAAGCACAAATTTTTAGATATAAGCCATTCAATTCATTCAAATCCCGAAATAGGGAATAAAGAATTTTTTGCTTCTAATCTTCTTATAGAAACTCTTGAAGCAGAAGGTTTCATGGTAGAAAAGGCCGTAGCTTCACATAAAACTTCATTTATTGCACGTAAAAAATCTTTAAAGACTTCCGGAGCAGTAATTGGATTTTTAGCTGAGTATGATGCATTACCGAACTTAGGGCACGCTTGTGGCCACAATATTATAGGAACTGCTAGCATAGCTGCCGCTATAGCTTTGTCTAAACTGCTGGATACTGTAGGAGGAGAAGTTGTTGTATTGGGAACTCCTGCAGAAGAAGGCGGAGAAAATGGAAGCGCTAAAGGAAGCTTTGTTAAACATAATCTTGTTAAGGATATTGATGCTTGTATGATGATACATCCTTCAAATAAGAATTCTGTTACCGGAACCACCTTAGCTGTAGATCCTTTAGATTTTGAATTTATAGGAAAGTCAGCTCATGCTGCCGCCTGTCCTGAAGAAGGAATCAATGCCTTAGATGCTGTTATTCAACTTTTTAATGGAATTAATGCTTTAAGGCAACATTTAACCAGCGATGTTAAAATTCATGGAATCATAACTCATGGGGGCGATGCTCCCAACATAATACCTGAATACGCAAAGGCAAGATTCTTCATAAGAGCATCTACGAGACAAGCACTAAATAAAGTAACAGAAAAGGTAAAAAAAATAGCAGAAGGTGCTGCTTTATCTACAGGTTCTAAATGTAATATTATTGCCTTTCAAAATCCTGTAGATAACTTTCTTATAAATAAAAACCTTGATGCAGTTTTTGCGAAAAATGCTAAGTATCTTGGAATTGATATAGATGAATATACAAACAAAGGTTTAGGTTCCACAGATGCTGGTAACATAAGTCAAGTGGTACCCACCATACACCCTTACATAAAAATAGGTAAGGATACACTTGTAGGACATACTCCTGAATTTTGTATGGCTGCTGCTTCTAAAGATGGTGATGATGCTTTAATCTTAGGTTCAAAGTCATTAGCTCTTACAGCCTTTACTCTATTAACTGAAAAAGAAGTTTTAAGCGCGGTTAAAAAGGAATTTCTTTTAGCAAAACAGGACTATAAATAGAGAATTGTAAAAAGATCTACAATTTTAATATAATTTTAAAATTGTAGATTCTTTATATCACTTCGATGTTTTACTATTACATCAATAATTACATTTTAAATTGTTCTATAGTATCTTTGAGTTTTAGTGATAATTCCTTCAAGTTAACTGTATAGTTATTCACTTCTTCTATAGAAGCTAATTTAAAAAATTAACTACCATATAAAAACTAAAGATACCAATCACTAGATATAAATGAAAAATAACTTCCAGTAATCGGTATCCCTTATTTTATGCTGCTAATTTTAAAAACTCTTTCATGGATATAGAATATTGTACCTCTGCTGACAGGTCTTTATCTTTAGAAAACCCCATTTTTTTAAAAGCCCTTCTAGATCTTTCATTTTCAAAGCTAATTTTTGCAATAACCTCGTCTACTCTCCACTGAAAGAAGGCATGTTTTAAACCTTCATATATGGCTTCTTTTCCTAGTCCATGACCCCATTTTTCTTTTTCACCGATGACAATAACCATTTCTGCTCCATTGGACTTGGGCACTAGCCTTAAAAAACCTACAGGATTTTTTTCTGTTTCTGTTATCATGAAGAAACTTCCATCTTGATTAAATAAATGAGTAAGTATAGGCATGTTCACTCTGTAAATTATCTGTCTTATACTTTGTTCAACATTTTGCCTTTCATTTAGATATTGAGTTACTTCATTATCCCCTAGCCAGTCAATAATTTTCCAAGCATCCGATGTGAAGATCTCTTGGCGCAATTCTACATTGTTACTTTTCATTACTATTAATCCTCCAAGATGATAATAAAAAAGCCCAATTAAAAAGGCCTAAGAAAGGCCCATTTACAGCTTTGTTTCTAACATATGTAAATTGTACTAACATTAATCATTTAAGTCAAATACTGTATAGACCTATTTTCGTCAATAAATAAGTTATTTTACATTTACTTAAGAATAACTTGGGAAAGGGCATATTCCCTGTATTTATCTCCATATTCTAAGCTTTTCCAGAAAATATAATAAAATAATTCTAATGAATGGATAATATATACCTTTTAAAGTTAAAAACTTACTTTAAATAGCAATTGCCTAAAAAATACAAAAGACCACATTAAGCAAAAAACTTAATGTAGTCTTAAAATTATTGCTAAAATTATAATTAGCTCTAATTTTGAAAAATCAATATTCAATAATAAATCTGTACGTCTACCCATTAATGATTATAACCAATAAGCTGGAAATAGTCCAGCTTATATGATTTTATTATATTATAAACTTTCTATTTTAAATCTATTTTTCATTATGATCATCTTTTCTCACAAGTATTAAAAGTATAATGATTCCTAAAGTAAGCACTATGGTAGTTGCAATTCCTGCTTCAGGTCCAAATTTTCCTCCAGTAAAGAGTGTGCTTCCTTTTAATTCTAAATCCATCAAACTTCCTGCATTTACTGAACTGCCGCTGACCTCTAATCCAAAAATATTTCCTTGAGCCCAATTCCAGGCTGCATGCATTCCACAAGCTCCCCAAAGGTCCTCAGTCTTTATTACATATAATCCGAATAATAGTCCTACTAATACTATATTTATTATAGCTAAAATGCTTACCTCATTGTTTGCTAAATGGAGTAATCCAAATAATATTGATGATACAAACAATCCTAAAGCAGCATTGTATTTAGCTCCTATAACGTTCATAAGCCATCCTCTAGATAATATTTCTTCGGTACTGCTCTGAACTATCCAACCTGGTAAAACAATAAGTATACTTCCTAGTGCTGAAGCCCCAATTTTATAAGTAGAAGCTTGGTTTACTTCTACGCTCCCTGAAATAAATAATATCAATATTACCACTGCAAACAATATAAATCCTATTATAAATCCTGTAAAAAACTTTATTAAAGCTCCTTCTTTTTTTAATCCTATACTTGCTATACTTCTTTTTTCTACATATCTTACCCATACAAATACTAATATAGAAGTAAATATAAAGCCAAATACAAGGCTTATAAGTAATTTTAATGCTTCATTAGTAACAAAAAAAGATAGTATACCTCCAAATATACCTCCTATAATGCTGCCTGCAATTAAAAATCCTAAAGCTATAATCAAGGCAAGGAACACATTAGGAAGATACTTAGATTCTTGAGCCTCTCTAAACAATCCTCTTTTTTTAAATAACATACACAACCTCCTTAATTCACCTGCTATTACAATAAAAACTTTATATACAATCACTATTATGATTATTGGTTTTATAAACTAAATATACATTATTTCAAGTTAAATCTCAATTATTTCCATATGATAACTATAAATTTTATGATTAAGATACTTTCTAATAAAAAAAGAGCTATAATGCTTTTTTATACAAGCATTATAACTCTCTACGCTTTTAGGTAAGAACTAATTATTATAATAAAGACTTTCAGAAGGGTACTCTGGGTCACAGGTAATATCTATACCTAACTTTCTAAAAGTTTGTTCATCGCTTCTGCTTAAAATTGTTGTAGAATGAGCTTGGCAACCTTTAAGCATAATTAACTTTTCCATAGCTACTTGTGCTGTGGGGTTAGTAGCTGCACATATACTTAGGGCAATTAATATTTCTTCACAATCTAAAGCCGTATTCTTGCTTCCTAAAGTTTTTAGCTTTAAGTTTATAATAGGCTCAAGTATAAGTGGAGAAATAAGATGTATACCATCAGATATATTAGCAAAATGTTTAACTGCATTTAATATAACTGCTGCTGTAGAGTTCATAACCTCTGAACTCCTTCCGGTTAGTATGGTTCCATCTTCTAATTCTAAAGCCACCACCGGACATGGTTCATTCTTATTAAATTTATGTTTAAGCTCTGCAGAATAATCTCTAGCAGGTATTACCACTTTTCTATCTTCCTGTTTAAGCTTAAGCTCTTCCATAATAAGCTTAACTCTCTGAAGGGTTTCTTCATCTACATAACCTTTTTTATATTCACAGCTGGTTTTAAAATATCTTCTTATAATTTCTTGTCTTGAAGCTTCTTTTACCACCTCATCATCAATTATTCCAAAACCTACTCTGTTTACCCCCATATCTGTAGGAGATTTAAACACTGCCTCTTCTCCTGTAATCTTTTCTATAATCCTTTTAAGTACAGGGAACATTTCAATATCACGGTTATAATTTACAGACATCTTATTATAAGCATCTAAATGGAAGGAATCGATCATGTTTACATCCTTAAGATCTGCAGTGGCAGCCTCATAAGCTATGTTAAGCGGATGTTTTAAAGGGACATTCCATACAGGGAAGGTTTCAAATTTTGAATATCCTGTTACTTTTCCTCTTTTATATTCATGATAAAGCTGGCTTAAGCAGGTAGCAAGCTTTCCACTTCCAGGTCCTGGGGCTGTAACCACCACAATAGGTTTGGTGGTTTCTATGTAAGGGTTTTTTCCATATCCTTCATCGCTTACTATGGTATCCACATCCGTAGGATATCCTTTTGTAGCTTTATGAGTATAAACTTTTATACCTCTATGTTCTAATTTTTTTATAAATACAGTGGTAGCTGGTTGTCCTTCATATCTTGTTATAACCACACTATTTACATCTAGCTCATAGGATCTTAAATCGTCTATAAGCCTTAATACATCCATATCATAGGTGATTCCAAAGTCTCCCCTTATCTTGTTCCTTTCAATATCTCCTGCGTATACGCAGATGATTATTTCTGCTTTATCTTTTAGCTTTTGTAATAGTTTTATTTTTGCATTTTCATCAAAGCCTGGTAAAACCCTTTTTGCGTGTAAATCAAATAAAAGCTTACCTCCAAATTCAAGATAAAGCTTATCGTAGTTGTTTACTCTTTCTAAAATATACTTGGATTGTTCTTCTAAATACTTTTTGTGATCAAACCCTATCTTCATTTTTTACTCCTTACACACTGATTTTTTATGTTTATTATGTATTAATTTTGATAAAATTTAAACTAAAAACATTACTTACAAGGTTCTATTATTGCACAAATTTTAATTAAAGTAAATAATGAATATAAACTTTAATCTTGTATATTTTAGCAAATAAATGAACTGTAACGGTTATTAAAAATATATAATATAGGTCATAATTACTATATAATTATGACCTATATATTGTCTAGGATTATTTGTATTCTTTTTTAAATACTATAGAATTACTATCTATCTTTGGTGATGTCCCCAAAGTATCAAAAGGTTTTTCCATAACACCTACAAGTTCCCATCCTTGTTCTCCATACCTATTCAACTCTTCCTCTAAAGTTAATCCGCTTTCAGAACTTAAAAAATGATCCATAGTTAATACTTTATACTTCCATGACATATAATATTCCCCTCCTATGATCTTATTGATTTTATTTATTATCCCCAATATTTATAACAAATACAAAGACATACAAAAGTTTCTTGATAAAATTTTTGTATGTCTTTAGTTATTTATTTATATCAAGTGATTCTTAGCTTCACATGGATTTACTTAAAAAGAATACCCTCCTAGCTGAAGCTTAGAAGAACTTATCCGGGAGCTTAGCGCCCCTTATCCCATCACTTAAAGAAGTTGGGGGATTAGGGGCGGTTAGCTATCGGATAAATTATAGCTTTGAGAGTCTACTAACACCATGGAGCTTCTACCAGGAATAATAACTTTATCTTCCATTATAATATCTAATGCCTCAGTGCCTGATTTTTCTTTGTTAACCACTACTGTCCAATGAGATTTTGGCAGTATAATTTCTTCAGCTACTTTTCCTGCATTGATTAGTACTACTATATTCTCCCATTTATCACCATTAGCATGGTTAATAATAGTATAAGCTATGCTGCTGTCGCTGGTGTTGAGAAAGAGTAAATTATTCTGAATATCAGAGGTTTTTGCCATCCTAAAGGCAGGATGCTCTTTTCTAAGTTTAATTAATCCTTTATAATATTCTACTACATCATTGTACTTACTCTTTCTTATCCATTTAATGTTATTTACGCTATCTGGTGATTTAAAGCTATTTTCTACATAATCTTCACCCTTTTCACCAGGCTTGCTTCTTAGCATTTCTTCTCCCGCATGTAAAAAAACTATACCTTGAGAAGTTAACACTATAAAATTGGCCATTTTGTCCATATCTATAAGTTCTTCTAGAGAAGCATCAGTATGGGATAACTTTAGTTTATCCCAAAGGGTATTATTATCATGACAAGAAGCATAATTCACCGTCTGAGTAGGTTCTAATGCCCAAGGTGCTTTTGAGTAATATACTTTTTCATAATTCACCCCAGGATGTTTAGTGGAAGCTACTATACCAAACTTAACAAGTTCTTTTAATTCCTCCATAGTATAGCTTATTTCTTTACCTCTCTCATCTCTCATCCACTTACCGTTATAATTAACAAAGCCTCCAATATTACCACTAAACACATGTCCTCTGATGGCATCTCGCATATCATCACTAAAAGCACCAATCCTTACATTTAGCTTGTTCATATTATCCTTAGTAGCCTTCTTTTCCTCTTCTATTCCACCTTCACCAAGATTCCAAGGTTCACCGTACATTATTATTTCTGGATTTATCTTATCTAAAGCTTCTCTTATTTCATTCATAGTATCTATATCATGAAGTCCCATTAAGTCAAATCTAAAGCCATCTACGTGATATTCTAAAGCCCAATAACAAACTGAATCAATAATGTATTTTCTAAACATAAACCTATCTGAAGCTGTATCATTTCCACATCCAGAGGTACTAAAAGCTGTTCCATCCTGTTTATAACAGTGATAATATCCTGGAACCGTTTTATGAAAACAGGAATTTTCTATATCAAAGGTGTGATTATATACGCTGTCCATAATAACTCCTATACCTTCGTCATGTAGAGCTTTTATCATAGTCTTTAATTCTTTTATCCTAACAGTGCCTGAATAAAGGATCTGTAGAGTAACTTCCTTCAGGCACCTGATAATTTTTCGGATCATAGCCCCAATTATACCTATTGTCCTGTAACCTTGTTTCGTCAATGGTTGCATAGTCAAAGAAAGGAAGAACTTGCACATGGGTGACTCCCATTTCTTTTAGGTGATTTAATCCTGTTACTTCTCCTTCTCTACTTTTAGTTCCTCTTTCTGTAAGTCCTAAATATTTACCTTTCATGGTTATTCCTGAGTTTTCATCTATAGAAACATCTCTTAGGTGCACCTCGTAGACTATGGCATCTGTTGGATGTGTCAGCTTAGTTCCTTTATCCTTGTCCCATCCTTCAGGATTAGTCCTAGATAAATCTATAACCATAGACCTATCTCCATTTACTCCCACAGCTTTAGAATAAATATCCTGAGTTTCATGGGTTTCTCCAAGAACCTTTATTTCATAAGTGTAAAATACCCCATATAAATCTCCAGCCTTCTCTATGCTCCAAACTCCTTTATCCCTCCTTATCATACTAAGGCTTTCTAATAAATTATCCCCTATACCTTCACTATAAAGCTTTACTTTTATGCTTTGAGCTACGGGAGACCACACCCTAAAGACTGTCTTTTCTCTTGAATATATAGCTCCTAGCTCTCCAGAAAAATTATATTCTTTTTTAAAATCATCGCTTTCATACACTTTATTTTTAATAATCTCTTGTAAACTATTATTTATAACATTTAAATCCATGTTAATAACACCTCTTTAATACCATTATTTAATTTATGCAATCGCTTGCATACTTATATTGATTTTATTATATTATAGTTACATTATCAATAATAGTTTTTTATTTATTGCTACTTCCCTATGAATTTAATATAATAATTTATTATGACATTAAAAGACAGATAGGAGAATGACAATGAAGTTTAAAAAGCCTTTTATATTAACTATAGTTGTAGTATTAATCTTAAGTATTAGTGCTGGTTTTATCTATAACAAAAATGTACAAGCTTCTGAATTAAAAACTAGCCTTGAAAATTATATAAAAAATGATGAGTATACAGAGGCTTTAAATGTAATTAATAAGGCTAGTAGGGATAAAATAATTAGTACAGCCTTTGGATTTAATAATGCTGCTAAAGATATCTTAACAAAACACATAGATAATTTAGAAAAAGATTATTTAGAAGATAAAATTAATATTTCTAAATTAAATAGTTATCTTGAAGAAATAATGAGCTTTAACATATTAGATGAAAATGAAATTAAATCTGTTAAAGATGAAATGTCAAAGGAAGAAGTAATAAAGAGTTCCTATAGGAATAGTAAAGAATTATATAATAATAAAGAATATAAAAATGCTTTAAAAATACTAGAAGGTATTCCTGAAGGTAGTAGAGAAAACCTTGAAATAGAAGAACTTAAGGATAGTATAAATAAGGATTATAAAGAATTTAGTGACAAAACCTTAGATGGGCTAATAAAAGATGAAAAATATAAAGAAGGGCTAAATTTTTTAAATGAAGTTAAAGATGTTTATACTGAAACGGATTGGAAAGAAAAAGTAGATAATATCAATAAGTTAATAGATAAGAAAAATGAAGAGATTAAAAAGAAAAAAGCTGAAGAGGAAGTAAGGAAAAAGGCTGAAGAAGCTAAAAAGAGAGAAGAAGAAAGAAAGGTAGAAGCAGCTAGAGCAGCTTCTAATAACAACACTTTAGCCAGCGAAAAAAGTTATACGAGCTATCGTATAATAGTTAGCTTAAATGAGCAGCTTACCAAAATATTTAAAGGATCAGAAGAAAACTGGGAGCTTATTAAAAGTATAAACTCTTCTACTGGTTTACCGGGAGCTGAAACCCCTAAAGGAACCTTTAGGATAAGCAGCAGAGGAAACTGGTTTTTCAGCCAGAAATACCAAGAAGGAGCAAAATACTGGACAAGCTTCTACGGAAACTATTTATTCCACTCCTTCCCCATGGATAGAAATAAAAATATTTTAGATTACACCCTAGGAAAGCCAGCCTCCCATGGTTGTGTAAGGATGACTGTTGAAGATGCTAAATGGATCCATGATAACATCCCTAATGGTACTAAGGTAATAGTGCAGTAATTTTAAATAATTGTTAATGTAATATACTAAATTTGAATTTGTTGATATGTTAACTACTAAAAATAATGAACCAGCCCACTTTAATTTCAGCTGGTTCATTTCACATTATTTTTTTCTTTAATTCATTCTGTACCTCAATAAACTCCGATTCCTCATAAATATTAAAGTTATGAACTTCTTCTATTTCCATACTACTCCATTCCTATTGATTTATACCAATCTTTTTGACTATTTATAATTTTTAAATCATCTTCTGTTGGCTCTAATTTCTCTTTAATTAAAACTCCTTTTTCATTCCACTCTTTTAAGTTTAAACATACACCATATTCATATTCTGCTACAGACTTTAGCATTCCAGATTTAAACCAAGTTTCTTCTTTACCTACTATACTTCCGTATTTCATGTATTGAGCACTTTGTATATTTCCATTTTCATAAAATTCAACATAATCTCCATGTTCAAAGCCATCTTTATAAAAGCAATAATAATTTAATTCATTATTGTTATATAATTCATATACCAATCCTGTAAATGGCTTTCCTCCCTCATTTTCTGGTTTATCTAAAATTCTATCACTACAATATTCATTCCATAGCTCTTCAAAATCAACTCCATTATTCAATACATATTCTTTAGTTAATACTTTAATTTCCATACTTTAACACCTCCGGAAAATAATTTGCTCCATCTGTTATAAACTTACTATGAACTAAATCAGAAGTGCCTTAAATCCTAATTATTAAAATAGTCATAAACTATATTATCTAAAATCTCATTTCCCTTTTCATTTTCTGATAAATAATCAATAAAAAATTCATTAACTTTATCATTTTCAAACGTACTTAAATATTTAAATAATGTCTCTAAATTTGAATTATCTATCCATTTTTCTAATTGAATCTTACAAATTCTAATTATATTTTCTATAAAGTAATCATTTCTCTGATCTATTAACATATCTATTACAAAATCTCTTTCATCAAAATTATTACCATTTATTATTTCTAAAATCTCGTCATTTTTCATCTCACTACTATATATATCTTTCTTTGCCTTTATAAATAATCTTATCATTTCATGGTCATCATCATATAACTTTGCCCAAAAATACTTGGTACTAATGAAACTATGCGTTAATGCAACCTCGTTATCGCCTATTACTTCTTTTGTATAATTATTATTTAAATCCGAAATAATTTCAAAATTATTTGCTTCATATGGAATAACACTACCATAATCATCTTCTATCTTAAATGTAATATATTCCTTTATTCCATCTTTTATAAGATATTCTGCCTCATAAACAGAATAATTTTTATTTAAAGTTAAGCGCTGTTCTTTATTTTTATTATTTTTACATTTTACCCTCATGATTACCTCCTTATGCCTATTGGATTAAAGTTTTCATCTAAATCTAGTATCCAAAAATCATCTCCAACATACTTTCTTAGATCTTTAGGCTTACTTATTTTCATTTTGATATCAAATGGACTAATTTTTCCGGTTTCAATATTTTTATAATAATGAATTCTTCCAGTACCATATTCAGTTGTATATTTAAAATCTGATTCCATCTTGTACCAATCACCTAAATTTGAACCATCACCAGTTAATATATCTTTAGCCTTTTGATCCCATAAATCTTTTCCATTAATAATTTTTTCTGAATGACTTAAAGTCTCATCTTTTATTAAATAAGTTGTTTTAGCCTTTATTCATCACTTTTAAATTTAATGCCACTCTTATTCATAGTCTATTAAAACTCTCTTTTTTGATGTGTTATCGTCGCCTTTTAATATAGTTCTTTTGAAAAATGTATTTATAGCATCTAGTAACTTCTAAAAATAATGAACCAGCCTACTTAAATCCAGCTGATTCATTTCATCTTTTTACTGCATTATTAATATTTGTAGATTGTCAAGCAAAATTGACCCCCTTTTACACTGAAATTTGACCCCCCTCACAGTTAAATTATAATTAAACTAAGACCATCGTTTTTTAT
>NZ_FQZO01000006.1 GCF_900142075.1 Clostridium amylolyticum | reverse complement strand
TAAACCTTATAGACATAAAAGACCTCCTCTTAACTGTATTTTAATTCTAACTTCATTCGAATTAATAGTCCAGCTTTTGGAGGGGGCCTATGAGTTCTAAATTTTCAATTCTAAATTCTCAATTAGCTAATAACTCATATGAATGCCATTAGTTTGTCCTAACGTATAATTAGCATGGATATTTTTAGTAATATAGGAACTAAGAATACTGTGATTATACCTGCAATTCCCATGGATAAGCTGCTCATGGCACCTTCTATTTCTCCCATTTCTATAGCCTTAGAGGTACCTACTGCATGCGAGGCAGTGCCTAAGGCAATACCTATGGCAACCTTGTCCTTTATTTTGAAGAGCTTGCACACCAATGGTCCTAGCACGGCACCCATAATTCCAGAGAGTATAATAGCTGCCACTGTTATGGAAGTTATCCCCCCTTGCTGCTTACTGATTTCTATACCAATAGGAGTAGTAACTGATTTTGGTGCTAAAGACCTTATTATATCTACATTTAGACCTAATGCATGGGATGCTAGAATTATGGATAGTATTCCAAGTATAGACCCTATAAGTATGCCTGTTATTATAGGTAAGAAATTCTTTTTTAAAAGCGGAAGCTGTTTGTATAAGGGTACAGCTAAAATTACTGTAGAAGGTCCTAAAAACAAATTGATAAATTGTGCACCACTATTATAATTTTCAAAACTTATATCAGTTAGCTTTAAAAATGTAATAATGATAATTATAGCTATAAGTAAAGGGTTAAAAACAGGAACCTTAAATTTATTATAAAGAAAAAAACCTATTTCAAAGGCTAGTAAAGAAATTATTAGTCCAAATAAGGGATTATTAATAATATGATTCAAATTTTTCACCTCAATTATCTTTTGTTTTTTGCACTTTTTGAACTATTCTACCAGTGACCCCAATGGTAAAGATAGTTGTTAATAGGCACACCATAAGAATTTGCAGCCAGGTATCTTTTAGTAAAGAAAGTGATGTTATAAGTCCTACTCCCGCAGGAATAAAAAAGAATGCAAGATGATCTAGAAAGAACTTTGATACATTTTCAACTTTTTTTACATCAATAATACCTAAACATAAAAGAGCAAGAAGTATTAACATCCCTATTATGTTGCCAGGAAGAGGAAAATTAAAATATTTGCTTATAAATTCTCCTAGTAAATAGATGGATAGAATAATTAGTAGTTCTCTTAGGTACTTCATATTTTTCCTCCTTTAAATAAGTTCACACCTTTATACTTTATCACTTTCTTTTACTAATTTGATTTAATATTTAATATTAACAATAAAAAAAATATTCTGTGATTTCAAAAAAATAAGGCTATTAATAAGCCTCATTTAATTTATTTAATTCACTTTCCATGGTATCTTTGCTTAAGTTGCTTAAAAAAGATTCTTTAAAGGTAAGAGAAGTTTTAAGCATTTCTTTCGCTTTTTCTATTTCTCCATTTTTTTCTAATATCAATGCATGATAATAATATGGTTCAGCAAAGGCGGCTCCCTTAGAGGTTAGTTTTTCATAAATCTCCAAAGCTTTATCATAATCTTCTAAATGATAATAACTTTGAGCTAAATTATCTTTAATTACGTCGTTGCCAGCATCATAATCAATGCCTTCTAAATTAAAATCTAAAGCCTTATTATAATCCCCTTGTATAATTAATAAATAGCCAAGACTCTCGTAAAGGGTGGAGTTTTTGAATTTTGAATATACATTTTCTAAGGTTTCTACTGCTAAATCAATATTACCTTCTTTCCAATAAACTAAAGCTAAGGTCATCTTAATAATGGACTCTTCTTCTAACTTAAGATTATTTTTGCTTATCAATTTATCTAATATCTCTTTAGAGCTATGAACTTCTTTTTCTTTTAAAAGTAAATATGCATAGCTTGTTGCAATTCTAGGTGAACAATTTTTAGTTTCCGAAGCCTTTTTAAACCATTGTAGAGCTTTGTCCTTTTGCCCTTTGGCAAAATTGGTATTACCTACCATGGCATAAAAATATGCCCTTAGGGAATACAATTTGTAAAGGATAAACAATGAAAGAAGGGTATTTCCTAAATAGGCATTAAATTTAAAGGAAATAACCATAAAAATTACTATAATAATTAAATTTAATGTTAGTGTTTTATTAAGTTTCATATGCAGTTCCTCCAAAGAAGTTTTACTTAGATTATACTATGAATCTCTGCATATTTAAACCTAATGTTAGTATTTTCTAGATATCTTGCTTTCTAGTATTGAAACGCCCATATACATTAAGAAGGCTAGTAGAGACAGTATTATTATAGACATCATAACCATATCTAGTTGAGCTATCTGCCCTCCATAAACTATTAGAAATCCTAACCCCTCTTTAGCCACAAGGAATTCACCCATTATAACTCCTACCCAGGATAGTCCTACATTTATTTTTAAAGCAGATATAAAGGTAGGTATGGAGGCAGGAAATATAAGGTATCTTAATATTTGAAATTTAGTGGCACCAAAGGTTTTAAGCAGCCTTATCTTATCCTTATCCACTTCTTTAAAACCAGCAAGAACACTAATGATAGTTACTATTATAGAAATTAGTAATGCGATTACAATTATGGAAGTTATACCATTACCCGCCCAAAATATTATTATAGGACCTAAAGCTACCTTAGGTAGAGCGTTAAGCACTACTAAATAAGGATCGAGAACCTTAGAAGCAAAGTCAGACCACCAGAGAATAGTAGCTATAAATGTACCTAATATAGTACCTAATGTAAATCCTATAATACTTTCGTAGCAGGTAACTAGTATATGTCTTAATAAAATATTTTCATTGCAAAAGGTTATAAAGGTCTTTACTATACGAGAGGGAGAACTGGTCAAAAAAGGATCAATCCACTTGTACGTAGCTGCCACTTCCCATAATAATATTAAGGAAATAAGCACTAACCACCTAGTAACAACTAAAAGTATACTGGTATTTCTATTTTTCTTTAAATACTCTAAGTGCTCTTTACTATAGCCTTTTTCAATCATTAAAATCCAACTCCTTCCAAATAGCATTAAAATAATTTCTAAATTCAGGAGCTTCCCTGCGCTTAAGAGGGGTATCATATTCATCGCCAAATTCTAGGAGCACTTCTTTTTTTATGTGAGAAGGTCTCTTGCTTAATACTATTACTTTAGAAGAGGTAGATATGGCTTCTGCAATATCGTGAGTTACCATAATAGCGGTTTTTCCAGCACTTTTTATTATTTGGTAAATCTCATCACACACCTTTAATCTGGTTTGATAATCTAAGGCTGCAAAAGGTTCATCTAAGAGGAGTATATGTGGTGATAAAGCTAAAGTCCTTATAAGTGCAGCTCTCTGTCTCATACCTCCTGAAAGTTCATGAGGATAATAGTTTTTAAAGGATGCCAGACCATAGGATTCCAGTAATGAATTTAAATAATCCTTGGCATCTTTATGAAATTTTCCTTGTATCTTCAGTGCTATGGATACATTGTCCCATAAATTAAGCCAAGGAAATAGTTGGTCTCTTTGAAACATATATCCTATCCTAGTATCAATGCCTGAAATTTCGTTTCCTTCTAAAAAAACCTTTCCTTGGGAAGGCTTTATTACACCGCTGATAATGTTTAATAAAGTGGATTTGCCGCAGCCGGAAGGGCCTATTATGCTAATGAAATCTCCTTCTTCAATGGTTAGTGAAATATCTTTTAAAACTTCTGTTTCTCCTTGAGGAGTATGGTAATTTATATAAACCTTTTTAACTTCTACTAAGTTCATCTTTTCACCTTCTTTTTTGTAAATTTACTAAGCTTCAGATGGAGTAAGTATTTCTTTTAAACAAACTCCACCTGAAGCTAAGAATCACTTGATTTCGTCCACTATCTTTTTTGAAAATTTATTTGTAACAATATCATCAAAAGGAGGGCGTTTAGGTATTAGATCTGATTTATAGGATTGTATAATGTCCATAAGCCTGGACATATCCTCTTCTTTTATTATAGGATTTGCAGCAAAGGCATCTATATCTCTATAATTTTTAATTACATTAATAACTAAGGCGTTATCTGTGCCAGGGAAGAAGGAAATTATAGATTTTGCTACATCTTCATCCTTGGTTTTTGCTACCCAAAGTTGGCCCTTGTAGATGGCTCTAGTAAATCTTTCAATAATATCTGGATTTTTTTCCATATAGGATTTAGTGGTATAGAAACAGGTATAAGGCATAACACCAGCAGATTTACCTATGGAAGCTACTATGGCTCCAGAGTTTTCCTTTTCCAGCATGCTTCCAGTAGGTTCGAAGAGTGCTACATAGTCTCCAGTGCCTCCTACAAAAGCTCCTGCAGTGGCATTAAAGGCTATATTAGTTATTAGATTCAAATCTTTATCAGGCTGAATACCGTGATTTCTTAAAACATACTCTAAGGCCATTTCAGGAACTCCGCCAGGTCTTCCGCCTACTATGGTTTTACCTTTAACATGTTCCCAAGTAAAGTCCGCATCTTTTTTTCTACCTACTAAGAAGGAACCATCTTTTTGGGTTAGTTGAGCAAAAACTACTGGATAGTCCTCTCTCTTTTGATTATAGATATAAATTACTTGTTCAGGACCTGAAAAGCCTATATCTACACTTCCACTAAGGAGTTGCTGCATGGTTTTATCTGCTCCTTGACCTGTGGTAAGTTCTATTTCAATACCTTCTTCTTTAAAGAAGCCTTCATTGATTGCAGCATACATGGGGGCATAGAATATGGAACGTGCTACTTCATTCAGCCTTATTTTGGTGATGCCATTAACGGGAGTAACCTTAGGAGTTTCCTTACTTTTACAGGATATTATTGAAGGAATTAAAAATAATATTAATAAGGGAAGCAGCAAATATTTACGCCATTTGTTTTTCATATTAACCTCCTATTATGTTTCTTTTATTCATATAATATGTTGTTTTCATTCAATTGTTATTAAAGTTTTTGCAATATTTTTTATTAAATAATTATTATTGTTAAATAGAGGAGGATATATCATGATGAAATGTGAAATGTTTAAAAAATGTAACATAGCATTACTAGTTTTTTCACTAGCGACATTGCTGATATCTGTAGATTATAAAAAAAATAATGATGCCATGGCTTTCGCTGGTAATAAATCTGCAATAATCGCTGTAGTAATAGATGATTTTGGAAATAGTAGCCAAGGAACAGAGGACATGTTAAACCTAAATATACCTATCACAGCTGCGGTTATGCCTTTTTTACCTACTAGTGTTAAAGATGCACAAAGCGCTCATGATAAGGGGCATGGAGTTATTTTACATCTTCCTATGGAACCGGAAAAGGGAAAGGTAAGTTGGCTTGGACCAAGAGGGATTACCACCAATCTTAAAGATGAGGAAATCGAACTTAGAGTAGGGGATGCTATAAAAGAGCTTAAGTATGCTGAGGGAATTAATAATCATACGGGTTCTAAAGCCATGAAGGATGAGAGGGTGGTAAAAGCTGTAATGAGGGTGGCAAAGAGCTATGATTTAATATTTTTAGATAGTAAAACCACAGCAGGTTCACAAGGTAAAAAGGTATGTCAGGAACTTCAAGTGCCTTATTTTGAAAGGGATATATTTCTGGATAATAACAATAATGTAAAGGTTATAGAAAATCAGTTAGACAAAGCTTCAGAGCTGGCTTTGAAAAAAGGCTATGCTATAGTAATAGGGCATGTAGGGCCAGCAGGAGGACATAATACTGTAACAGCACTGAAAAATAAAATACGCAGCATGGAAGAAAAGGGCATAACCTTTGCAAAATTAAAGGATATACCAGTGAAAAGTTTTGAATAATAATATTTCCTTTGTTATAATGGTTGTACAATAAAGGAAAGGATAGATTACTATATGATTAAAGCTTTATTATTTGATCTTGATGGGACATTAATTGATACTAACGAATTAATAATAATGTCCTTTAGACATACCTTTAAAGAAATGCTAAATTTAGAAGTAGAAGATACTGAGATAACTAAATTATTCGGGGAGCCATTAACACCATCGATGATGAGATATAACAGTGAAAGAGCTGAGGAGTTAGTGGCTTTCTATAGAAATTATAATGAGTCCATCCATGATAGCTATTGCAGGTCTTTTGACGGGGTAATAGAAGTTCTTGAAAAGATTAAGGCTGCAGGAATTAAAATAGCAGTGGTAACTTCTAAAAGAAAAACCTTAGCTGAAAGAGGGATGAAGTTAGTTGGCATCTATGAATATATGGATGTTATCATCACTCCAGAAGACACTGAAATACATAAACCTAACCCACATCCTGCTTTAAAAGCTATGGAGTTATTGGGAGCAAAACCGGAAGAAACAATTATGGTAGGAGATAGTTATATAGATATTTTGTGTGGTAAAAATGCTGGTTGTAAGACCTGCGGAGTTACCTATACAGCACTTCCCATAGAATCTCTTCACAAGGAAAACCCTGACTATATGATAGATGATTTATGTGAATTATATGAGATAATTAACATTGCATAAGTAAATTAACAAAAAGCACATGAAAATACTTTCCTGTGCTTTTTATTGTCTAATTTAATCTATAAAATTTACTTTTTATTTTTATGCTTTTTTTGAACTGAGTAACCAAACTTCCCTAATGGCTTTTTTGAAAGGCTGAAGTATTCACCATGTGAGTAGGATATTAAATCCGCTTTATCAAAATGAATCTTTCCATTTTCATCTATGATGTTATTATCTACAGAGTTAGAAAGCACTTCTGCAATAAATAGATCATGGGTACCTAGAGGAATTATTTCCTTAACTTTACACTCTATGTTAACAGGACATTCTTCTATAGAAGGAACTGATACCCTTACTCCATCTCTTAAATTAAAGCCTAAATGTTTAATCTTATCTATGATTTTGCCGGATTTAACCCCACAGTAATCCACTCTCTTCACCATTTTAGAGTTAGGTATATTAATAACGAACTCACCAGTTTTTGATATGTAATCATAGGATAACCTTTCAGGTCTTATAGAGACACTTACCATAGGTGGATTAGTACATACTGTTCCAACCCAAATATAAATACAGTATTAAATTATATAACTATATTCGCATATCCGGTATCGCTATTCCATAAGATTTCTTTAACTGCACATTCTAATAGCCTTCTTTTTATATCAATTTCATTAGTATCGAGGACGTTAGCAAGTTGTTTTAAAGCCTCATACTTTTCTTCTACATCCGCAGATTGTGAGTTAAGCAATTGCTCTTGCTCTGCAAACAGTAAATCTTTTTTTAGCACTTCATTTTCTTTGGTTAATATTTCTATCTTGCTTAAAATAGCTGCACCAGCTGCATTACTTAACATTGAAAGTTTATCTACTAAATTATTAATTTTATTACTGTTTGACTCTATTTTCTTTTTAATAGATGAAATTCTATTTTTTAACCCATCATCTTCAAGAGCTGTGCCTAGAATTTCTTTGAATTGTTCTATATCTAAATTAACATAAGAGTTTAACTCATCTTCGATTTCTTTATCTAAAATTGAGCGCTTAACTTGCTTACAATCGCAGTAATTAGCGCCATATGCTTTTCTTCCTGTACAAATATATACGTATGATATACTTCCGTCCTTATTTTTATGATTATGGCTAACAGTCATACTAGACTTGCATTTAGAACATTTTAAAACACCTGTTAAGTAGCTTATTTGAGAAGCTTTAGGCCTAGGAGAAACTTTATTCTTTTCTTGCAAAGATTGAGTTCGCAACCAAAGATTAGGTTCTATGATACCATTATGCTTTGAAATAGAATAAAACATGCTTTTATCATTCCAACGATGTTTTCCATTTGTATAAGGTCTCCTATTATAAGTTAAAATTCCGCTTTCGCCATTGGGTTTACCAAAAACTTCACCGAAATTATTAAGATAATTTACAATCTCCTTATTAGCCATAACATAAACTGGAGAGGTTAATATATTTTTTACTGTACTGAGACACCATTTTATATTCTTCTCATCATATAACCATTTCTGAACTTTATGCATACTTCCAGTTTCTAAGTAAATATTAAAAATTTCTTTAACCAAATCAACATTATCATTGTCAACGCTCAAATAACTCGCTTTTTTAGAACCCTCAGTTACCCTAATAGTTGTATAGCCAAAAGGAAGAGTGCCGCCGGTCCACTTTCCACTCTTTGCAAGCTCTCTCATACTATCCTTAACACGTTGCTTTATATTTTCTCTTTCCATTTCAGCAAAACTTGCAAGTATCATCATTATTAATTTCCCAATAGCAGTACTAGGATCAAATCCCTCAGTAACACTTATTAATTTTATATCTAACTTATTTAGCTCATCATATATATTAACAAAATCAACTACATTTCTTGCAATCCTATCAATTTTATAACAACCCACGGCATCAAATTCTCTGTTTTTTGCCCGTATCATTAATGATTTAAAATCTGGTCTATTAGTATTTCCACCACTATAACCCTCATCTTCGAATTCTACGAATTCAGTATTAGGGTCTTTTCTTAAAAAATAATCTTTACAAATATCTAATTGGCTTCTAATACTATCGCCCTTGTCTGTTTCTACAGACTTTCTACCATAAATAGCAACTTTCAAGCTCACAAACACCTCTTTCCCTACTTTTTACTATTCATTAATAAAACTCTTAAGTCTATTTTTATTGCATCTTTGATAATACTCCAAACTTCTTCGCTGAAGTTAGAATCTTTTATAATTCCCTTTTCCATTAAGGCCAATATTACATTGTCCAGTGCTACATATTTTTTTCTATGTTCGAAGTATTCACTGGTGGAGTTTTCATCAAACAAGAATAAAACTTTTAAGTCTATTTTTATTGCATCTTTGATAATATTCCAAACTTCTTCACTGAAGTTAGAATCTTTTATAATCCTCTTTTCCGTTAAGGTTAATATTACATTGTCCAATGCTGCATATTTTTCCCTATGTTCGAAGTATTCATTAGTGGAGCTTTCATCAAACCAATAATCAGCACTAGTATTAAAAAAATCAGCTAACCTTGCAGCAGTTCGCTTACTGGCTACACGCCTACCGCTTTCTATATCTCCTATAACACTTGTGGAAACACTTATTATATTTGCAAGTTGTTCTTGGGTCAATCCTTTTTTATTTCTTGCATCTTTCAGCCTTTCAGATATTATAGTCAAAACAATCACCATCCTTGACTATATTGTACGATATAATATAACGCATTTCAAGATAAATAAATATGTATTTTATGACTTTTATCGCAAAATGCGATAGAGGGAGATATACGAAGCATTAGAGAGTTATTTTAAAATTTTAATTAAATATGATAATTTTTAATACTTCTACTTTATCGCAAAATGCGATATTGTATTGGTAAAAGGAGGGACAAGCATATGACAAAGTTAAGGGAAGTAAGAAAGAATGTTGGGCTAGAAAGAAAATATGTGGCAGAAAAGCTTGGAATAAGCCCTGACCACCTAAGCTTATTGGAAAGAGGAAAAACACCATTAAATGTGATTAAGGTTGAAATTCTTGCTGGACTTTATAACAAAACATTTGAAGAGATTGCAATAGCTGCATTAGAAACCGCCAAAGGAGGAGAAAAATGTTAGAAGAAATTTTGGAAATGGAAGAGGAACTAAAACGCAAATTAGAGCAAATGGGGGATAAAAATGAAAACACAAACTGTTAAGGCCAGGATTATAAATGAAAGCGGAAGGGACATAAGCAAAGAGCTTACAGAGCTTATTGCAAAGCTTTATAAGGAAGGAAAATTAAAATTATAAAGGGGGGTAGCCATGAAGCACGGGAAACGTTTAACTGCCAATGAAAAGCGATTACTTCTTAAAGAAGGGTACAAGCCTGAAGAATATCTCAGGGAACGCAGAACTTATGATGAAATAGTGTTCGTTAATAGAAGCACTGGTAAACCGCTACCAATAAGATATTGAATTAGGAGGTGGCTTAGATGGCTAAAACAAATATAATTATAAACTTGGAATTAAATAGAATAGAAGATTTAAAGCAAACGGTAGAAAAAGTAAAAGAAGCTATAGAAAAAGAGTGCAATTGCACTTGCACTCTTAATGTGAAAATTATTCATTAAAATTTTACCATGAAAGAGTCGGAAAGTAAAAATATAGGAGTGTTAGGAATGAATGAGGAAAAATATAAAAAAATGCAATGCATATTAGAAAGCTATAACAAAGCTACTAATAAGGCTGTAGAAGAAATAATCCAGGAATTAAAAAGTGATTGCAAAACATATAAGCAAGTTGAGAGCGAAATGAATGCATTTAAGAAAAAAGCTATGTATCAGTATATAAACCAAGAAAAGTATGAGTATTTATTCAGTCTAGCAAGGAAGGTCCTAGAAAAAGAAAAGAACGATTTGCCAATAACAAACCGTTCAGAATCTTAATTATAAGTTTTTTATAGAAACAACAGCAGATGAATTGTAAACCGTATCTTCATCATCAATTAAATGAAAAAAATCACATTTGCAAAGTAACTCACAGATGGATGGGACCATTCCAGCACTACAATGATTCCACAATTCGTATGAAGTTCCTTGAGAGACGCTTATATCATCTTCAACAATGAGCTTAGATATAGGCATAATTATTTGACCCTCACATAATTCTAATGTCTCACCATTAGAAAATGCAATCGAAACTTTATTCACAACCGACACCCCCTTCCCTAACAAAATATTAGCATGAAAGGGGTAAAAAGTAAAAACATAGGAGGGAGAAGGATGCATAAAAAAAGAGTATGTCCAAGTTGTTCTAAAGAAAATAGAGAAGATGCAAATTTCTGTGCTTACTGTTCTGCCAAAATTACAGAGACTTGTCTAAGGTGTTGGATAAAAAAGGACAACCTTATAACTGTAATTCTGAACAATGTCCAGGGTATAAGTTACTTATATCAGAAATTAGTAAGTCGCTAAGAGATTAAATTTAGGAGGGATAAGTAATTGCTAAATGTAGAAAAGATTAAAGGATTTAACAAGCTAACTGCTAATAGGGAAATATTTAAGGCATTTCTAAATAATTTCTATAACTCCTGGGGAACTGAACCAAGAAAGACTATAGAACCATTAAGCGTGAAATATTGCCAAGATTTTTCAGGAGCCTACTTAAAATTTGAATACAAGGTTTACGGTAAAAAGCAATGGCTGCATGTAAAGAGCCCTACTAAATGGTATTAAGGAGGCGCAACCATGAAAGAGCTACAAGAAAAGCTCCATAGATATATAGAAAAGTACGGATTTACAGATCCGAGAACAGTAGAAGTAAGCCAGGAGTTAGATGTTTTAGTAGTAGCAGAACAAAGGAGGCTTATAGATGCATGTTAAGTACTTAAAGCTCTATAGAAACTATTGTAGTGGAAAGGAGGAAACTCCAAGTGTGCAAGGTCTTAAAAAGTTCTATAGAAGGTATAAAGGACAGTTTTGAACTTGACGGAACTGAAATATATGGCCAGGACGGACAAACAGTATATGACATAGAAGGGCTAGCTCTTGGGGAAATAATAGAAATTTTAGAAATAAAAAAAGATGGCATAAAGCCATCAAAACAATTAATTAAAAATCCAAATTCATTATACCAAATAGAAAGGAAGTACACAATGGAAGAAAAACATATAAAAAAGTTAGAAGAAGCTATTATGGATTTAAGGTCTATAGATGTCCCTAATTCATGGGATTCTTATATAGACTCTGCAATAAGGCTGCTAACTGGAATCCTTAAAGAAGTTAAAGAAACTAAAAATGAAAACTAAGGAAGAAAAGAGGACACAAAAAAACACATTACCCTAACCTTGGCCGGAAAAGTAATGTGTTTTCTTTAAAAGACTTAGTGTTATTTATAGCCATAAAGCTATACATTTTTTAAAATATTTACTAAAAATAGTATATCAAATGTATGGCGATAAATCAAGTAAAATCAAGCTTTTGAGACTTGATAAATCTATTAACTTTAAGACATAAGTAAAAAATAGTTAGTATTACTAAAGAGTAAAAGTGAGGTTATAGATATGCCATATGTTATGAGTGTAACCAGAGCTGGTAAAACAGTGGAAGTAGAAAAATATTATACACATAGATATAAAGCTAAGGGAGTAAAAAGAGGTGAGATAAAAAACCCTACCAGTGAAGAGCAAGAGAAA
Source organism: Clostridium amylolyticum (assembly GCF_900142075.1). Lineage (GTDB taxonomy): Bacteria > Bacillota > Clostridia > Clostridiales > Clostridiaceae > Clostridium_AA > Clostridium_AA amylolyticum. Next base: position 265,567 of record NZ_FQZO01000006.1, on the reverse strand, counting down.
ATAAATATAAGGCAAGCAGAAAAAAAGTTAAGAAGAAGAATAAATGCAAATTTTACAGAAGGGGATTTCCACATAATATTTGATTATAAAAAAGAGGAAAGACCATCTACAAAAGAAGAAATGCGAAAGGATATAGATAAGGCTCTTAGAAAATTGAGAGAAGAGTATAAGAAACAAGGGAAAGAATTAAAATATATACACATTATGGAGATGGGAAGTAGAGGAGCAGCACACCATCATTTAGTTATAAATTGTATAGATACTAAAATACTTCAAAAAAGCTGGACAAAGGGAAGAGTTAAAATTTTTCCTTTAGACGATACTGGCCAATACGGAGAATTGGCATCTTACTTAATAAAGCAGACAAGTAAAAGCAAAGAATTACAGGGCAAGAAATGGAACTCAAGTAAAAACTTAATAATTCCAGAACCTGAGATAACAATAATAAGCCACAGGGAATGGTTCAGGACAGATGCAACTCCTAAAAAGGGATATTACATTGATAAAAATTCTGTTAAAAAAGGAATTGATAAATTTACAGGGTACGGATATCTAAGATATACAATGATAAAAATTCCTGACAGAGATATAAGAAAATTGGAATGAAGGAGAATTAAATGGACATAACAGTGGATTTAAAAATCTGTGAAGAGATACTTAACCAGTATAAGAAATTAACATCAGAGGATGGACAAGGAGCTTTTAAACTTAGTCAGCTTTCTTTGGCCATGTATGACAGGCTGAATGAGATAAGGATAAATGTAAATAAAGTATCCCTGGGAGAAAAGCAAACTAAGACAGATTTGAAAGAATACCTAAGGTCAAAAATGAAGGTCATGGAGTGCATACATGTAGAGAGCAGAGTTATATTCACCTCCAGTAATAATGATTCTTCAAAATTTAAAAGGTACTAGAAAGGAGAAATAGAGTTGATACCACAAAAGCTACAAAGAACGTTTATGGATTTAGACCCAGCGATAGCAGTTAACATTATGCAATGCAAACTAGGCTTAGAAGAAGAAAAAGCTTCCCATGAATATAAGAAATGGAGAGAAAATTTCCTAAATCAATATTCAAGGAAACCTTTACTTCCGGAAAGAAGCAGCAAGAAAGTAACATTAGATAAAAAGAAAGTTCTAGATATGTACTTTAAGAAAAAGATGTCCACAGAGGCTATAGGAAGAGAATTCAAAGTAAGCGGCATAACAGTAAGAAAGTATATTCGTGAGTGGGGATATGAGTTGGAGAACAGGAGGAAAAGCCAATGACAGGATATAAGGGTAAAAATTTTGATATGGCCAATAAGGGAAAAGGCTTTGAGAATGAGATAAATGTTGTAAATAGACACTATAAAATTATCGGGAAAGCACTAGTACAGAAAATTAGCACTCCTTGGCAAGTTGTTAGGGTTGGAAAAAGAATAGTCTCCGCATTCCCGGAAGAAAAGAGCACATTAGACTTTAGAGGGACAGTGAAAGGTGGAATATCGATATCCTTCGATTGTAAAGAATCTGAGGACGAGAGAGGGTTACCATTAGCCTATATTAAATCCCACCAGGTTGAATATATGAGGTATGCAATAGGTGTAAATGAAAAAACATTCATTCTATGCCTGATGAAAACTATAAAGAAGAGGTTTTATATAGATGGGGATACTGTAATAACTTACTGGGATAGATGGCAAGAAAATAAAGGTAGAAGAGGGTTTAATTATATCCCGCTCAATGAAATGAAAGAAGTTGAGTTTGATAAAGATGGGTACCTGGATTATTTAAAAGTATTGGAGCTGAGAAGGAGTTGAATTATAGAGAATTTTTAGAAAGTAAAGTTAAAAGAGTTGATAACTTTGGGTTTGAAGTAGACAAGAACACTCTTAATGATAAGGCTTTTGACTTCCAAAGAGATATTACTTCATGGGCCTTGAAAAAAGGAAAAGCAGCAATATTTGCAGATTGTGGATTAGGGAAAACAATAATGCAAGGAGAATGGGCTAATCAAATATTTAAACATACAGGTGAAAATATATTAATTTTAGCACCTTTAGGAGTAACTTTACAGACTAAAGAAGAATTGCAAAATGTTTTAAATATAGATTCTACTATCTGCAGAAGCCAAGATGATGTTATGCCGGGAATAAATATAACTAACTATGAAATGCTAGGCAATTTTAATCCTAAGGATTTTATAGGAGTCATATTGGATGAATCCAGTATACTTAAAAACTTCACTGGAAGCACCCGTATAGCATTAACAGAAACTTTTAAGGATACACCTTTTAAGTTATGTTGTACTGCAACCCCAGCTCCCAATGATTATATAGAGCTATTAAACCATGCAGATTTTTTAAATGTTATGGAAACAAGCAAAGCGTTAGCCACATGGTTCATAAATGATATGAAAACCGGTGATTGGAGATTAAAAGGACATGCCATAAAAGACTTTTGGAGATGGGTATCTTCATGGTCGGTTTATATCAAAACTCCTAGTGATATAGGTTATTCAGATGAAGGTTATATTCTTCCGGAGCACAATGAAATTGTAGACACTATAAAAATAAGTCTTATAGATAAAAGTTATAATGATGGCTTTTTGAGAAAGATAGAAACTAGTGCCACTTCCTTTCATAAAGAGAAAAGAAACACTGCAGATGCTAGAGCTAAAAGGTGCGCTGAATTAGTAAATCAATCTAATGAGCAATATATAATTTGGTGCGATACGGACTATGAGTCAGAGCTGCTAAAGAAATATATACCTGAAGCTGTAGAAGTTAGAGGATCACATAAACCTAGCTTCAAAGAAGAATCGGCTAATAAATTCAAAAATGGCAATATCCGAGTACTAATAAGTAAACCTAAAATATTTGGGTATGGAATGAACTTTCAAAGATGCCACAATGCTATATTTTGTGGACTTACCTATAGCTATGAAAATTACTACCAGGCAGTTAAAAGACTACTAAGGTTTGGACAAAGAAGCCAAGTTAACACAATCATAGTAATGGGCAGCACTGAAAAGCACATACTTGAAACAGTGAGAAAAAAGCAAGAAAAGCAGAGAATAATGGAATTAAATATTATGAACAGTATCAAAGATATTCAATTATCAAATTTCAATGGCAAAAAGAAAATAGAGCCAGTATATATAAATAATTTAGAACTACCTAAGTGGTTAAAGGAGGCTTAATATGCAGTATACATCAAAGAATTGCGCTTTATATCATGGAGATTGCACGGAAGTAATAAAGTCTATACCTTCAGATAGTGTCCATTTAATTATTTCTAGCTTTCCTTTCGCTAATCTATACACATACTCAGATGATTTAAGAGATTATTCCAATGTTAAAGATTTAGAACAGTACTTTAAGCAACTGGACTATTTAATACCAGAGCTGTACAGGGTAACGGTACCTGGTAGAGATATATGCCTTCATGTTAAGCAGATACCTAAATTTAAAGGTAGAGATGGGCATATAGGATTAATAGATTTCAGAGGCATGATGATACAAGCATTTCAAAAGCATGGATGGATATATTGGGATGATATAGACATATGGACAGATCCGGAGATAGAAGCTTTAAGAACTAAGGCAAGCACAATAATATATAAAACTTATCGTACAGCTGCAGAGAATACCAGGACAGGGATGCAAGATATCTTAATTATCATGAAGAAGTGGAGTGATGATGCAAATACTCATGTTACCCATGGTTATAAGGATGATATAGAGTATGAGCAGAATAGAAAACTATGGTCCAAGATAGCAAGCCCTTGTTGGTTCGATATAAACCGTATGAATGTGCTAAATGCTAAGTTAGCTAAAGATGAAAAGGATGAAAAGCATATGACACCTTTGCAATTAGACCTAATTGGAAGACTTATAGAATGGAGGACTAATGAAGGTGAAATAGTAATGGACCCTTTTAACGGAGTAGGCAGCGTTACCTATGAAGCTGTAAAGCATAAGCGCAAAGGATTAGGAATAGAGCTTAAGCAATCTTACTTTGAACAGTCTATAAAGTACATGAAAGAGTTAGAAGATGATTCGCAAATAAACATTTTTGATATGTTAGAAAGCTAGGTGATGATTATGGAACAGATCCTAAGCGATATTCTTTATCTATATTTTAGAGGGTACAAGCTAAGCAAGGTTTTAGAAGGAATAAAATATTAAGGTTTATAACACATATGAAGAGGCAAGGGGCTTACCTCTCCCTCTTCATGAAAAATAAAGGAGGAAAAAGAATGCAAGCAGGATTAATTATAGTTTTAGTTTTAATAGCTTTAATATCTGGGATTATTATCGGAGCTGTAGCTATGGAAATTAGCAATTTAGATACATTAACAGGATACTTTGCTATGGAGCGCTGCTATAACAGCATGGCAAGCAAAGGAAAAGCAACAGAAATATTAATAAATAACAGAGATTTATATAAAAAATATATAAAGTTTATTGAAAATAGGTGGGAGTGAATTGCATGAATAGAGTTGTTCTAATAGGAAGATTAACAAAGGATCCTGACTTAAAATATATAGCGGAAAGTGGTACCCCAGTTTCAAATTTTGTACTAGCGGTCAATAGGCAAAAAAGAAAAGACCAGGAGAAACCGGAGGCTGACTTCATTACGTGCGTAGCCTTTGGGAAAACAGCAGAAACTATTGCTCAGTATCTAACAAAGGGAAGACAGCTAGCTATCTCAGGAAGTATTAGAACTGGGAGCTATGAGGCTCAAGATGGTTCGAAAAGATATACAACAAGTGTGTATATAGATAGCTTTGATTTTATAGATTCAGGAAGCGGGCAAATTAATAGGAAAAATAACTCAAATAACTTTGCTGGTACTCCTTATGATAATGAATACGGAGATATGCAACAGGCAAATGATGATGAAGATATACCCTTTTAAGAAGGTGAAATAGAAATGAGTAATAAAGAAGAGTTTATGAAATATGCAGAGAAGAGGATAAGAGAAAAGAAAGAGACTAAGAAAAAGGGCAAGAGAGGCTTTGAACTTCACTGTAGAGAGCATGACAAGGGTAAAGAAGAGGACCAGGGTATGGAAATAGAGGGATGGTGAATTAATATGCTGGCAGATGTAAATAAAACAAAGGAATATAGTTTTCAACAAGCCTGGAAAATGCTAAATAAAGGGGATGTGATGACAAGTAAGGATACAGGGTATAGTTATAAAATTGATAAGTCTGATAAAAGAAATAAGTTAAAATTTTATAATCCAGTAATAGCTTGGTGGCAGGAATGTGACTATGTTCTTACTAAAGAGATATTCGGATTATGGTATACACAATTTTAAAAAGGAGAGAAGGCAATGAGTAAATACAATAAATTAACTAAAGACTTAATTGAAGCTTCAGCAGCAAGCACTGAAGCCGGTAAAGGTGAAGATGGTGGTACTGCCAATCTTGATAGTGTATTTTTAAGATTACCTAATTGGAGAGAAGAAAAGGTAATAGAGGCTATTAAACGGGCTGGTTTGTATTGCATAGGGAAAACACAATGGATAGGAGAAGGATATATGATTAGTCCCATATGCTGTGGACAAGGGAATAGCAGAGCAAGAGCTATGCAAGCCATGAAGAAGGTATTAACTGATAAGGGATATGATGTATTAAGTTACTACCAAATGGATTAGATGCACTTTGAAATCAATGCCAATGAAAGGAGAACATCATGGAAAAAATATGTGCTTGTTGTGGAATGGTAATTGAGGAAGGTGAATCCTACTTTAAATGCTTAGAAAACTTTCTATTGGTAAAGTTTTTCGACAGCGAAGAGGATAATATATTTTGTTCAAAAGAGTGCTTTTGCGAACAATTATTTTTAGAAGAAATTGATTCGTAGTGCATAGCAAAACTTAAAAAGTACATTTGATTTAGAGAAGTTATAAATCAAGAGGAGTGAAATTAATGCTAAAAAATGAAGAGTTAGTTAATTTAAAAAAATATTCATTTGGGAAATCAAATTTACTATTAGAAATTGGTGAAGATATTGAAAATAAATTTTATATAAGACCGATTAGATGGAGTGGTTCATATAAGGATGGGAAGTTAACAAAGGGGAAATGCTTAGCAAGATTTAATACAAAAAAAGAAGCGGTAGATGCATTAATTAATATTTGTGGATATTCTAAAGGATTAGCAATGAGACTTAGTTTGTAATATTAAAAGAGTCCGGAGGAAAGGAGAAATAATATTGATTAAAATTCTTGAATTATTTGGTGGTATTGGTGCGCCACGTAAATCATTAATAAACCTTGGAGTAGATCATAAATGTATTGATTATGTGGAATGGCAACCGAACAGAGTTAAAGCTTATAATGCTCTTTATGATCATCGACACAAGCCACAAGATGTTAGAGGGTGGAACTTAAGACCGGATATATTAGTGCATGGATCTCCATGTCAGGACAATAGCAGAGGAAATAAAAAACGTAAAGGGGCTGCTATAGGTTCACGTTCGCAACTAATGCTAGAAACGTTAAGGATAATTAAAGAGATGGGTGAATGGAAGCCTAAAGTAGTTATCTGGGAGAATGTGAAGGGTGTACTTGATAAAGATGTAATTTCAATATTTAATTACTACCTACAACAGATGGTGGATATAGGATATACAAATTCATTTGATGTACTAGATGCACGTAACTTTGGTATTCCTCATGCTCGTGAAAGAGTGTTTTGTATATCTCTATTAGGAAATTCAAAATTCGATTTTAGCAAGTTGAAGCACAGACCTATGAGAAACATTAAAGAATTTTTGGAGTATGGGCCAGATGATAAGATTCCAGAACAATATTTGATTACAATTCCATCGATGCTTAATAAGATAAAAGAATTCAATCCTAATCCAACTGGAAGTTATAAACGTCAATTAGATGTTATAGATGGGTACTGTTATACAATAACTGAAAGGCAAGATAGATGCCCAAATGCAGGCATTATTCGATTAAACAAACCTCAATATCGTTATTTAACAGAACGTGAGTGTTGGAGATTACTTGGGTTTGATGATGAAGATTATGATCTTATGGTAAAAGAATTTCCCACAAAAGAAGGTAAACGCAATGCAACTCTATATGCATTAGCTGGTAATAGTATTGTAGTACAGGTTTTAGAAGCTATTTTTGAAGTGATAATAAAAGAGGATTATGGAACTGATTTAATAGCAGATTCAAGTGGGCAGTTGCAGCTGATCTGTTAAGTCTCAATATGAAATTATTGTGAAGGAAAGGTGATAAAATGGCAGGGTTTAGTAATAGAGAAGAGCTTCAGGATTTGCTTTTAGATGAAACACAAGAAGTTGTTCAAGAAGTTATATACGGAACTGGTTTGAAAGATATGAGTATGGAAGAAGCAAGAAATAAATTAATTGCTTTAAGCAATAAAATTTATAACTATAGGAAATTAAATCCTAAAGAATGTTAAGACAAAATACAACTAGTTGGAGGGGGAAAAATGAAAATAATTGTTAGTGAATTTGGATGGAGAGATAAATGTTGTGGTTGTTGTAGAGATATCCAAGGCACAGAAAAAGTTTATATGCTAACTAATATAGTTGGAATTAGCGGTTCTATTCATCTATGCGAAGAATGTATAGACGAAATTTCTAAGTCTAAGAAACTCGAAAGTATTAAGAATTAAATCGCAATTCAAATACAGGGTGAAGGGAGAAGTTTTAATGAGTAATGAAATATTTGATAAATACTTTGTAATAAAAAGAGAAGATGTCAATAAATATCTCAATGTTAAAGACAAAGATGCGTTTTGTAGGTGTATAGAAGTTATATCTGATAGAAGAAGTATAGATGATAAAAAGTGTAATCAATATCTAGTTGTTAATAAGGATGAACCATATGCAGCATTAGTTAAAAAGTTAATTCTAGGTGAAGTGACAGCGAGAGAAATTATAGAAGCTATAGCTAGGAATTGTGTTGCTTGGGATACTTCAAAAGATAAAAGAGAAGGGTTGTTGCCTGAGGTTGCAGTATTCACAAATCCATATTTGTACGAAAAACTTACTGGAGAAAAATACGCAAAATATAGAGCTATAGATAAATTTAATATAGGCGAAGATTAAGTCGGACTTCAAATATATTATGAAATGTGGAGGTAAATATTTATGGGATTTATAGCAAAACAACCTAATGGGTTATACTGTAGATTTTCTACTGTAACTGATTGTCCTACACATTATAATTTAACTAAAGAAGATTACTTAAATAATACTACTAGGACTGTGCCAAATAGAAAAATTGGTGAGGATGTATTAAATAATCATCTTAAATCTTTTTCAGAGGTTATTGATAGGTTTATACCCAATAATATGTCACAAGAAGATTTTGATAGATTAGTAAAGATAATGAGTAGTGAGGTGTTTGAATGAAATATGATATACCATATGAACATTTGGAAGATGAATTACAGATAGAGAGGGAAAAAGAATAGTTTGTAATTCAAGATATTTTGTGAATGAAAAAAGATGTACTTAGGAGGGTATTAAACGGAAAGATTCCTTTTTGAGTACATCAAATAAAGAAATTACAAAAGGAGATTTTATTAATGGAGCAAATGAACAAAGAATTAATAAGCAAGATTGAAAAAGCTTTAAACATAAAATTCTATGAATGGCAGCGCAAATATCTTTTAAATGAGGCAATGCTGCTAGATATGAGAATGACTGGACGTTGTACTGGGAAAACACTTGCACATATTATTAAACAATTATTTGAGAGTTCAGAACCGCTTTTACTAAGAAATAAGGATGAGATATTAGATAAGGCTGACTGGTGGTGTTGCGAAATCAGAAAAGATAGAGCTTTGAGAAATCCTTATTTAGAATGGTACAAGCATGAGTTGAAAGGCATATATGAAGAACTAAATGAGGCAGGCATAGTTACTAGAGAAGTTATTTATAAAGAAGAGGCAATTAAATTTGAACCAATAGAAATGGATTGCTTAGTTTGTACTCTAAATAAAGAAAGCTCATGTGTTGACTGTTGCAGAGATTGGGACAATGAGGAGTGATACAAATGAATAGGTATACACAAGAGCAACAAATAGCAGAATGGCTTAGGGAATATAATTCGTATAAGGCAGGCATAGAGAACTTAACAGAAACATTAAATGATCTTTCAGAAGAGGGATTAGGAATAAATTATGATAAAGATCCTTCTGGACCAACAAATAAATTTAATAGCAGAGTTGAAAATGTTGTTATAAAAATAGACAAGCTTAATATTAAACATAGAATTAAGATAATGACTAACATAGTAAATTCAGTCGATAGAGCTTTAGCAAGCTTAACAGATATTCAAAGGAAAATTATAATCAGCAGATGCATTGAAGGGAAATACTACTATCAGTTTTGTTACCAACTATGCATAAGTGAAAGAACTGCAAGAAGAATAAAAAAAGAAGCTTTGCATCAAATGTCGATTGTTATATTTGGAAAAGAATAAGTTGGCCGTTTTTTGGCAAGATGTTCTTCTGAAAATGAGGTAAAGTGGTATTAAGTAAAATTAAATAAAGCAAGAGTGACAGAAAAGAAGCTGTTAGGATTATTGTCTTAAGAGCTTCTTTTTATATTTGTTATGGCTTAAGAGTGTGTACAAGATTAACCCATAATTAAATATATAAAGGAGACATAAATAATATGATAAAAACTTTAAGTCTATTTTCAGGAATAGGCGCATTCGAAAAAGCTCTAGAGAGTTTAGATATTAGGCACGAGGTAACGAGTTATTGTGAAATCGATAAATATGCAAGCTGTGGTTATAGTGCAATTCACGATATAAGTGAGGAATATAACTTAGGAGATATAACAAAGGTTGATATTAGCAGTCTAAAAGATTTTGATTTATTAACCCATGGTAGTCCATGCCAAGACTTTTCTCTATCTGGTAAAGGGCGAGGTGGAAATGAAGGAACCAATACCAGGAGTAGCTTAATGTGGAACTCGGTTGAGATAATAAAAAGAAAAACACCTAGTTATGTCATATGGGAGAATGTCAAAGGTGTTCTATGTAAGAATCATAAACATAACTTTGAAAAATATCTTAATACCTTAGATGAATTAGGATATAAGAATTATCATAAAGTACTTAATAGCAGGGATTCTGGAGCTCCTCAAGGGAGAGAAAGAATTTTTGTTGTTTCTATAAAAAATGATATAAATAAGAATTTTAAATTTAAACAGAGAATAAATGAAGAGCTTAAACTAAGAGATATACTTGAGGATAATGTAGATACAAAATATTATTTAAAAGGTAATCATATAAAATCCTTAACAAAAGAATTTGAAGGAAGATTGAACAATAGGGAAGCAAGTAAACTAGGATTAATAAAAGTTGGAGATATTAAAAATCCTAAAAGTTTTCAGATGAATAACAGAGTGTTTTCAAAGGATGGAGTTTCACCTACATTGACAACAACTAATCCAGTTAAGATAGTTGAATGTAGAATAAGAAGTTTAACTCCTTTGGAATCATGGAGAGCAACCGGATTTAGTGACGAAGATTATTGGAAAGCAAGAAAAGCACTAGAAAAGAAATTCTATAAAGGTAAGGATAGAACAGATTCTCAGATGTATAAAATGTCTGGAAATAGTATTGTAGTTGATGTACTGGAAGATATATTTAGAGAATTATTTATTGATTAGTAAAATAAAGATATAAGTGTATATAATGAAACACATTGAGTCATAATGTGTCGAATGATTTATGAAGGATTACCTCCTTATTTGTAGAAATTTTTATAGAGAAAGGGGGTGTTTTTAATGTATACAGATTATTCAGATGAAGTTGTTGAGAGTTTAAGAATTATAGATTATGAATTGGTAGAATTAAAAATTATAAATGAATATTTCACTGAGCTTATTCAAGGAAAAAAGCTTGAAAGTTCAAAAGTATTCTATGAGAAGTCAACCCAAGAACATATAAAATATATAAACTTGTTAGGAGAACACACTTCAAGAATAAAAATAAAATTAGAAATAAATAAAGAATCAGGATTATTGAAAGAATTTAATGAAATTTTAAAGAAGAATAACCCTAATTTCATTGATACTTACAATGATGGTTGCAATAATGAATGTTTAATTGATTTTAAAGAATCATGTGATTCGTATATTGATTATATAAACAAACTTAGGAAATGGTTAATTAACTTTGCAAAAACACATTAAAAACTAAGAGCTCTTAAAAGGGCTCTTTTTTAATGCATAAAAAGAAAATCATTAAAGGGGAAAGAGGTATGGCCAAGCTAATATTTAGTAGAGAGAAGTATATGAAAGATAAAGGACTATTAAGCTATATTCATAATAAGTATTGGGTTAATAAATGCAACGGTAAAGAAGTAAAGAAGGTAACAGGCAAATATGAGTGCGGAATATACATTGTAAATCTAGAATGGTGTAATAACCTAGAGGAGCATTAGAATAATGAGGATGGAACTCTTAGAGGCAATAATGAAAGGTGACGTCTTAAAGTTCTATAAATCCATGGAATGGTTAGATAAAAGAACTGACATATTAGAAAGAGATAACAATGAATGTCAGAAGCATAAAGCTAGAGGAAAATTTCATTCTGCTGAGTGTGTGCATCATAAGGAGCACTTAAGGGATAGGCCGGACTTAGCTCTAACAGATAGCAACTTAATAAGCTTATGCAATAGCTGTCACAATGAAGAACATCCTGAGAAGTTTAATAATAAACCCAAGGCACAATTAAATGAAGAAAGGTGGTAATGAGGTGGATAATATGGACATTATGTATAAATGTTTAATATGTGATAAGCAGGAGGTTGTTAAGGCTAGCGACCATAGGAAAGATGGAAGAAGTTGCAAGTACTGCGGAGGACATTTATCACCTATTGGATATGTTGGAATAGATTTAGGAAAGGGTAAAGATAAAACAGTACGGGTATACCCCCCGGTCGAAAAAAATGAAAAACTCTAGGAGGGTGTAGAAACGGGAAGGAGGGTCGACAAAACGTCTGGCTCGCGCGTGTGAGAAAAAAATAAATATAAATTACAGTATTTTACATTTGAAAGGAGGGATAAAAAATATGGCTAGTGCTAGAAAAATCAAGGAGTCACTAAAAAAACAACTTGAAGATAAAGGAGCAAATGTTGAACATTTTAGTAGTTTAATTGATGATTATTTATGGTATTGGAACCAGGAAAAAGCTATGCAAAAAGATATAAAAGACCGTGGATTTATGTTCGAAACAACTTCAGCTTCAGGCTACACAATTGAAAAAGAAAATCCCTCCGTAAAAAATGCTGTAGCGTATAATAAACAAAAGCTTGCTATTTTAAAAGAACTAGGATTAAGAACTGACAATGTAGTGATTGATGATGATGACGAGTTATAAAAAGCTTGTACCTGAAATACAAAATTATATTGACCTAGTTCGTAGTGGAGAATTTGAAGTTTGTAAAGAGCAGCTCCTTTTATGTGATATTGTAGAAAAATGTTTTAATGAGGAAAACTTATTTGTAGATGAAACACAACTTAATAAATACCTAAGTTTAGAGAAATACTTCCCATTTAAGCTATTACCCTGGGAAGTATTTTGCTTTACTCTTCACAATTGCACATATTCAAAGCCAGGTATATTAAGATGGCCCGACTTATTTATTTTAGTAGGTAGAGGAGCTGGAAAGAACGGGTACCTAGCTTTTGAAGATTTTTGTCTTATATCTGAATATAACCCAGTTAAAAAATATCATATCGACATTTGCGCTAATAATGAAGATCAAGCAATGACTTCCTTCATGGACGTTTATGATGTTCTTGAAGAAAATAAAAAGAAATTAGAAAAGCATTTTGAATGGAATAAAGAAGTTATAACAAATAAAAAAACTAAATCACAGTTAAGGTTTAGAACTTCAAATGCTAAAACAAAAGATGGTGGAAGGCAAGGAAAAGTCGATTTTGATGAATACCATCAATATGAAAATTATGACACTATTAATGTTTTTAAAACTGGACTAGGTAAAAAGAAAAATCCACGAACCACTATTACCACCACTAATGGAGATGTAAGAGACGGACCACTAGATAAATTAATTTCTAGAGGAGAACAGATACTAAACGGAGTTATTAATGATAATGGTTTATTAGTATTTATCTGCAAGCTAGACAGTGAAGACGAAGTCCATGATCCAAAGATGTGGAATAAGGCTAACCCTTCTTTATACTATTTTGATGAACTAAGAAGACAAATGGAAAAAGAGTACATTGACTATAAAGATGATCCAGTGGGCAACTCTGCATTTATGACTAAGAGAATGAATATTCCTAAAGGCAAAGTGGATCGAGAAGTAACTTCTTGGGAAAATATACTTGCCACTAATCAGCATATTCCGGATCTAACTGGAGCTACATGCAGGATAGGTATAGATTATGCAAAAACAACGGATTTTGTGTGTGTTGGGCTGCTATTCAAATTTAAAGGTAAATATTATTGGGTATCTCACACTTGGGTTTGTAAAAAGTCTAAGGATTTAGGAAGAATCAAAGCACCATTAAAAGAGTGGGGGGAACTTGGCCTATTAACTTTTGTGGATGGTCCTGAAATACCTCCGGAAACTCCAGCTCTTTGGTTAGCAAAGCAGGCTCAAAAATATAATCTTACAATCCTAGGCATGGATAACTATAGGTATACTCTACTAGCAAAAGCCTTAAGAGAAGTTGGTTTTGATACAGATAAACAAGGAGCTAATAATATAAAACTTACCAGGCCAAGCGACCAGATGAAGATATATCCCATTATTAATAGTGAATTCACTAACCATAATATAGTTTGGGGAGATAATCCTTTAATGCGTTGGTATACAAATAATACTTGTCTTAAGCCTGAAAAATATGACAACTATACCTTTGGAAAAATTGAACCTAAGAGTAGAAAAACAGATGGATTTATGGCTTTTGTTGCTGCTATGTGCGCAGATGGTATAGAGCTGCCAGATAGTGGGGAAATAGTAGATTTCGATTTTGGAGTTTACACATATTGAGGAGGGATGATATATGGATGAACCTACTGTAACAATTTCCTTAAGTGAATATAATCGCTTAAGAGATGAATCTGATATGAAAAGATTATTGCTAGATAAAATTACATTTTATGAAAATAGATTAATGGATTTAGAGAGAAGAATGTATCAATTAGAACATAAGTCTTAGAAATAAGGCTTTTTTATTTTGCCCTGGAAGGGGGTGATTAAGATTGAAATTTATAGACTGGATTAAATACTTCTTTGGGTTTGGGAAAGATACTTTATATCTTGATGAAGGAGCTTTAGTTTCCCAAGAAATACAACTTGCAATAGAAGCTTTTGCAATATCAACTGCGGTAAGTTTAATATCTAATGCAATTAGTAAATGTGAGTTCAAAACCTACGTTTATGGGGAAGAGATAAAAGGCGATGAATACTATCTTTGGAATATAGAACCTAATAAAAATCAAAATTCTAGCCAATTTATTCAGGAATTTATAAGTAAACTTCTCTATGAAAATGAGTGTCTCATAATCGAATCAAATGAACAATTAATAATAGCAGATGATTTTACTCAAAAAGAATATGCTGTAGTAGAAAATATTTTTAAGAATGTTAGAAGAGGAGACATGACATTTGACCGCACCTTTAAAATGAGTGAAGTGCTTTATTTTAAGTACAGCAATGATGATGTCCGAAAGCTACTGTCAAATTTATTAAAGGGCTATAACAATCTTCTAAACATGGCTATAGGAAAATATAAACGCTCTGGTGGAAGAAAAGGAATAATGGATATAGATTCTACAGCTACAGGAGATCCAAAATTCCAAGAAAAATTTGACGAACTAATGAATACAAGATTTAAGAAGTACTTTGAAGCAGAAAATGCAGTGCTGCCACTCCACAAAGGATTTAAATATAATGAACAAAATGGAGAGGGGAATAAAAAATCCACTAGTGAAATTGTAGATATAGCTTCCATTACCAAAGAGGCATTTGAAAGAGTTGGCCAAGCGTTTAAAATTCCTCCTGCTTTATTACGTGGAGATATTGCGGACATAGAAAAAATAACAGATAACTTTTTAACTTTTTGTGTAGACCCTATAACCGACATGGTAGGGGAAGAAACCACTAGAAAGAGAATAGGAAGAAAAGACTTCTTAAAAGGCTGTTATATAAAAGTGGATACTACTTGTATTAAGCATATTGACATATTCTCCATAGCTGAAAAGTTTGACAAGCTTATTGCAAGTGCTGGCTATAGCGTAGATGAATTGAGAATTAAGGCAGGTGATACTCCGTTGAATGCCTGGTGGTCAAAGAAGCATTGGATAACTAAAAACTATCAAGATGTAGAGAATTTGAAAGGAGGTGAAAGCGATTGAAAGAAGTAAAGACAATATGGGGATTAAAACAATCAGCGAGTGATCCTAGTACCTTAGATATGTATATCTATGGAAACGTTGAAGGGGATTATATTGACTGGTGGGAATGGCAGAAAGTTCAAAGCGAAACTTCAGCTAATCACTTTAGAAATGAACTTGCCAAGTATCCAGATGTAAAGAATATTAATTTATATGTGAATTCTTATGGTGGCTCAGTTTATGAAGCTATGCCTATTAGAAATCAACTAAAAAGACATGGTGCGTATGTAACAGGTTATGTGGATGGATTCGCCTGCTCCGCAGCGTCTTTTATTTTGACTGCTTGCGATAAAGTAATTATGTATTCCAATACAATGCAGATGATTCATAATATGTGGAACGTAGTAGCCGGTAATGCAAAACAACTTAGGAAAGAAGCTGATGATCTAGATGCAATAATGGAGGGAAATAGAAAAGCCTATTTAGAAAAATCCAATGGCAAAATCACTGAAGAAAAACTTATTGAACTATTAGACGCAGAAACCTGGCTTACTGCTGCACAATGCCTAGAATATGGACTTTGTGATGAAATAGTAGCTAAGGAAGTTGATCTAACTGAAGCTAAACAGCTATTACAAAAGGTTAATAAATCTTTTGAACAACAACTAAGCTACAATAAAGCTTTAGTAGCACAAGCAAGAGAACTTTCTCAAAGTTTTGGAGCGAAAAACTCTGAAAATACTCCTCCAACACCTAATGAACCTAAAGAAAATAAAAACATAAAATTAATGGCGGCGTTATTCGCTAAAAAGGAGATGTAGATTAATATGAAAAGTTTAGATTTATTAAAGCAAGAAAAAGTAAATATAATGAATAACCTTAATCAGGCGATGAAAAATGGTGATGAAGAAGCATTTGCACAAGCTTTTACTCAGTTTACTGAAAACATTCAAGAATCAGTAATGGAAGAAGCAAGAGGATTAGTTCAAGCTGCAGATGCTAATATTTTAGCTGGTAGAGGGGTTAGACAATTAACCTCAGAAGAAAATAAATACTTTCAAAAAGTTATTGAAGCAATGAAAACCTCTAACCCTAAACAAGCTCTTACAGAGTTAGATGTGGTTATGCCTAAGACTGTAATTGATGCCGTATTTGAAGATTTAGTAGAAAGTCACCCTTTACTGGATGCCATAGACTTCCAAAACACAAGTGGGCTTATAGAGTTTTTAGTAAATGCTGATGGAAAACAACTTGCTACTTGGGGAACCTTAACATCAGATATTGTAAAAGAATTAACTAGTGGATTTAAGAAAATGAATATGGGGCTACACAAGCTATCAGCTTTCTTGCCAGTGGCTAAGTCTATGCTAGATTTAGGACCTACATGGTTAGATAGATATGTAAGAGCAATATTAGGAGAAGCTTTGGCCAATGGGTTAGAAGAGGGAATTATAAATGGAACTGGTAAAGAAATGCCTATAGGTATGAATAGGAAGGTTGGAGAAGGTGTAACAGTAACAGATGGTGTATATCCTGTGAAGGATGTTGTTCCTGTTACTAGTCTAGATCCTGTGACTTATGGAAAGTTAATTGCAGGCATGGCAAAAACACCAAAAGGTAAAACAAGAATAGTCAGGGAAGTATTAATGATAGTAAACCCAGTGGATTATCTTCAAAAGGTTATGCCTGCTACTACAATAAGAGGCGCTGATGGAAAATATATAAATGATGTTTTTCCATTCCCAACTAGACAGGTTCAATCGGTACAAGTTGAAGAAGGAAAAGCAATATTCGGACTTGGTAAAAGGTACTTTATGGGTATAGGAACTGAAAAGAGTGGGAAGATAGAACATTCCGATGATTATAAGTTCCTTGAAGATGAAAGAGTATACCTTGTTAAACTTTATGGACACGGTGAACCACTTGATAATAATGCCTTTGTTTATGCAGATATAAGTGGGCTACAGCCTGCGGTATCTGAAGTAGCTGTAACTAATGTGGTAAAAACTAAAGAACAGGCTTAATTGAGGTGATCTAAATGGCTGATAACACAGCTTTAGCTGAACAATTATTAGCGGATATAAGGCCTAATTTAGGTATAACATGGATAGATCCTGAAACAGATAAAAATCTTACTGGAATGATAAAAAGAGGAATGGCACGCTTGCAAGAGATTGCAGGGGTGCCACTTGTTTTTACAGAAGAGGACTTACCAAGGAGTCTATTATTTGATTACTGCAGGTATGCCAATAGTCATGCTCTTGAAATGTTTGAGATTAATTTTGCTGGGGAGCTTTTGAGTTTACATATCAAGGGTCAAGTTCAAGCTGCTAGTGCAATTACATCTAGCGAGGTGACAACATGAAGATAAAAACCGATGATATTGGATTTATTAGCTTTAATGACGGTGTCATGTTTTTTGGAGAAATAAAAACATTGCTTAATACTGCTAAAAAGAAAACAGGAGAAGAGTTTACTCAAAAAGGTAAACTCTTTTTTAAAGAGCTATCAGCTAGAGAATCAGATGTTATAATCGCAAATAATCAGGGGTATAGACTTGATAAAAAAATTCAAACTTACTTTAGGCCAGAGGTGTCTAGAAAGAATAAAGTTAAAATTAATAATGAATTATTTGACATAAAAAGCTTAGATTCAGATAAAAAATTCATGTATATTTATCTCCAAAAAGTAGGTGATTAAGTTGTTTAATGTTAGTGATGAAAAGATAATAGAGGCATTTGAAGGTTACAGAGGACTAAATATATACCACGCAGAAATACCCGAGGAAAAAAAAGAGGATTATAACTATTTTTACTATATAGAAGATGGAATCATACCAGGAAACGTAAAATATTTGACACAGGAGCTTATTATTTTCTATGTAAGTAAAAATCAATCTGAATACGGAGAATCTGAGATTATAGATAAAATAGAAAGTATTGGCTTGAATTTTGTGAGGGCAGACTATGACAGGTTGCAATTAGGAGAAACTAACCAGTTTATAGATGTTATAGCCTTTAGATGTACTAGAAAAATGAAAAGGGTGAAGTGTAATGGCTACAGAATTTAAGTTAGATCCTACACAATTGGAAAACCTAGAAAAGAACATAGGTAAGCTGCAAGAGGTTGGAGAAACTACCGCTAATGAAGTGTTACACACAGAAGGTAATAGGGAGGTAATGGACAGAATAACAGAAATTCTCCCTATTTCTAAAAGAAAAAAAAGACACGCTAAAGACAGCAAGCCTTTTAAAAGTAATGATTATAACTTAGGCTTTACTATAATTAGCAAAGGTGGTGCAGCTAATAAAAAGGGTTCTTATGGGTATCTAGTATTCCCGGACGAAGGAAGAGGAATAAGAAACCCTATAACACAAAACTTTACAGGGAGAGGCCTAGAAAGGGCAACTCCTACAGTAATAGAAAAATTAAGTAATGCAATAATTACAAAAATAGAGGAGGTAATCTAATGGCAACAGAAATAAAAGAATTTGACCCAATGAGAATTAAAAATGCTTCTATACAGGTTAAGGATAAACAAGCTATGAAGTTTGGTTGCATAGGTTCGGTTGAAGGTGAAACGGAAATGAGAACAGTAACAAAAAAATGTGAAGGTGTAATTACTAAAAGTAAATCTATGCCGCTACAACATAATTTAACTCTTTCCGGTTTTGTACCTATTGACGTGTATAGAGAGGTATTTGGCATTAAAAATGAAGGACTTAAGAAGGGGGTTTATGCTTACAGCATGGACAGCAAGGGTTCTAACTTTATACTTACAGCCGACGTTATAGACGATTTTGAGGACATAGTAAAGCTTATTGCATTTCCTAACGTGTCCAGTGCTACAGGACTAAAATTCACAGTGGATAACGATGCGGACGAGGTAGCTTACATGGAATTAGAATTTACAGCTATGCCAGACGAAGCTAGGAATTTCTATTATGAAGCGTTTAAGTCGGAGGTAGAAGAGTCTGTGGCTACAGCGTGGCATACGAATTTCAATTATGAATTAGTTAAAAGCACTACACCAGGAGTTTAATATATTAAGGGGGTTTACGAATGGCTAAAATACAAGTAATAACATTATCTGAAAGAAGAATAGTGGAACATGAAGGCGAGTTTATAGAAGTAGTAGAAAATGAAAGGCGTGTTCCATGTATGTTAACAAATTTTGCGATAGCACAGGCACAGAGAGAAAATATTATACAGAACTCTCTTGTGAATGACCTTTTGGACATTGCTATAAAATCTGACGGTAAGGAAGTTAATACAGAAGAGGTTCTGAATAAAGTTGATGAAGAAAAATGCCTAAAAACAATATATATAGGAATAAGAGGGGCAAATAAAAATATCGAATTAACTTATGATGAATTTCTACAACAATACCATGGAGACTATACCGAAACACTAAGCACTTACATGGAGTTGGTTATAGGGTTGGTCAATAAAGAAGGAAATGGCTTTGCTAATGGATTTGCAAAAGCTACAAAAGGTAATCGAAAAGATAAAAAAAAGTAAAACCCCCTAAGTTTCAAATACAGCACATGGAGGATTTATATACCCTTTATGTGCTTATTTTAAATATAGGGGAGGATTTTTTTTGGCACGCACCTATAGAAGAAGTGGAGAGAGTAGCAGAAAATAAGCAAGCTTATGATGCATGGGCTAATAATCCTATTACAGAATAGAGAGGAGGGTATATATGGCTAAAGGGAATAACGAAATAAAAGTAAAATTTAGTGTCTTTAACCAAGAATTCAATTCTTCTATGAATCAAATGAGGGAAGAAACTTCCAAGCTTACAAAGGAATTTAAGTTAGAGCAGGAACAACTAAAATTAAATGGAAGTGAATCCGATAAGCTAAAAAGTAAAGTGGACTATTTAAGCAAAGCGCAAGATTTAGCAAAAAAATCTGTAGAAGAAACTAGAGCGCAATTAGATAAAGCAAAAGCTACTTACGGAGAAAATTCCACAGAAGTTAAAAGTTTAGAAGGAAAACTATTAAATGCACAGATAGCGGAACAAAAACTAGCAAATGAAGTTAAACTGGCCAATGATGCATTTAAAGATAGTCAAAGCAAAGTTAAAGACTATGGTAAAAGCCTGGAAGAAGCGGGAAATAAAGTTGGTGCCTTTGGAGAAAAAGCAACAAATATAGGCAAGGGGTTTTTTAAAAATGTAACAGTTCCTATAATGGCTGTGGGTACAGCTAGTATGCTAGCGTTTAATGAAGTAGATAGCGGGCTAGACACCATAACGGTTAAAACCGGAGCAACAGGCGAAGCTATGACAGAGTTTGAAAGTGTATTCAATGATATATATGGTTCTATGCCTTTTGCAGCAGAAGCTGTGGGAACCGCTGTGGGAGAAGTTAATACCAGGTTCGGCCTTACAGGAGAAGCACTTCAATCTCTTTCAAAAGACTTTCTTATGTTTGCAGAAATTAACGACACTGATTTAAACGCATCTATAGGCAAAACTAACAGGCTTATGCAACAGTGGAATATAGACAGTAGCAAAGCACCTTTATTGTTAGACATGATTACTATGTCGGGTCAATCCACTGGGATAAGCGTAGACAAGCTAATGGATAGTATACAGCAAAACGGTGCGGCTTTAAAATCTATGGGATTTAACTTAGAAGATAGCATTATACTTTTATCCGAGTTTGAAGCAAACGGAGTAAATTCCGAAACAGCGCTAACCGCATTAAAAAAAGCTACAGTTACCTACGCAAAAGAAGGTAAAAGCATGACAGAAGGATTACAGGAGAGCGTTAAGAAGATAAAAGAAGCCAAGACAGACACAGAAGCATTGGAAGAAGCTTCTAGGGTATTTGGTGCTAGAGGTGCGACAGAAATGTCTACAGCTATAAGAGAAGGCAGAATACAGCTAGATAAATTCGGCTTTAAAATGGAAGAGTTCGAAGGTACAGTAAAAGACACTTTCGAAGGAACCCAAGACCCGCCCGACCAAATGAAAGTAGCTATGAACAACTTAAACTTAGCCTTAAAAGACTTAGCTGAAAGCATATTCGAAGTGCTAGCGCCTGCTATAAAGTGGCTAGGGGATAAAGCAAAAGAATTTAATGCATGGTTTAAGGAATTGAGTCCTGGGGTTAAAAAGTTAATCGTTACTTTAGGAGGAATAGCGGCGGCTATAGGTCCCATTATTATGTTTATAGGTGGGATAGCAAATGGAATTAGTAAAATATTTATATTAGCAGGGAAGATTGCGCCTTTGATTGCTAAGCTTAAAGCCTTTGGTATTGGTGCTAAATTATCCGCATTAGGCAAAACTTTTGTTGCAGTATGGGCGACGATAAAAAAAGCTTTAGTAGCTGTAAAAATAGCTTTAGCAGGGATATCTATGCCTGTACTAATTGTTATAGGTGTTATCGCGGCACTTGCGGCAGGGTTTATATACCTATGGAAAACTAACGAAAACTTTAGAAAAAAAGTAATTGAAATATGGAACAGTATAAAACAAGCTATAGCAAACTTTTGGGCATGGCTTGTGGACTTAGTAACAGTTAAACTTCCTGAAGGGTGGAATGCCTTAATGGAATGGTTTAACGGAATACCTCAATATTTTGTAGATTTTTGGATATGGATAAAACAAAAGTTTACGGATGGGTGGCAAGCTATAAAGGACTTCTTTTTAATAACTATTCCGGAGTGGATTGAAAACATGAAAGAATGGTTTTTTAAACTTCCAGAAAATATAGCACTTGCGTTAGGAGAATTCTTTGGCATAGTTGCAAAATGGGCGGTGGATACCTGGAATAAATTCGTGGAAACATGTGTTAATGTTTATAACTCCGTTGTAGAGTGGTTTCAAAAACTTCCAGGAGAGGTTTGGACGTGGTTAGTAAATACTTATAACAATATTAAGCAATGGGGAATAGACACGTGGAACGCCTTTATTGAAACTTGTAAAAATGTTTACTTTGCTGTAGTGGATTGGTTTAAGAAGTTACCAGGAGAAGTTTGGCTGTGGTTGGTAAATACTTATAACAATATAAAACAGTGGGCGGTTGACACTTATAATAGTGCCGCAGAAGGTGCTAGAAAAACCATAGCGGGTATAATAGATTGGTTTAAATCTTTGCCATGGCGCATATGGGAGTGGTTAGGTAAAACGATAGATAAATTAAAAACTTTTGCAATAAACATGAAAGACGAAGGTATCAACGCTGCTATAGAATATAAGGACGGGTTAATAAAGTGGATGAAAGGTATTCCCGAAGACATGAAGCAGATTGGTAAAGATATGATACAAGGTTTGTGGGATGGTATCTTTGGCGGTTGGGGATGGCTAAAAAATAAAGTGGCTTGGTTCACAGATAAAGTTTCAGAGGGGTTCAGAAAAGGCTTTGACACTCATTCACCTTCCAGGGTAATGATGGAGATAGGAGAATATAATACCGAGGGACTGGCTATAGGTATGGAAGATAAAATTAAATTAGCTCAAAAAGCGGCTACAAACGTAGTTAATGCTGTTACAGGTGCTATGTCACCTAATAACACAACAACGCCTTACGTAAAAGGAGAGAGCATTGCAAATTACGCTTCTACAAATAATAATAATGTTCAGTTTATAATTAACGCCGAGAACAGCACACCAGCGGATACGGATAGGCTAGTAGATAAAATAATGTTTAAAATGAATAATCGTTACACAGATAACAATTTAGCGAGGGGGTATAAGTAGGCATGGACATATTAATCGACTGTATCAGCTTAAGAGAAGAATTTGGCATATGCTCAGTCGAAAGGCCGGCTATACCTTCAGCAGAACAAACTTTAAAAATTTATGAAGTAGATGGAAGGGATGGGAGTTTAACGGAAAAAGGGAACTGGAGAGATATAGAGCTTCCTATTAATTTCAACTTATTAGATGAAGAAAATATTAGAATGAAAATGCGAAAATTTAAAGCGCTGCTAATAAATGCAAAAAAACTAGTATTAGAAGAAGAACCCGACGTTTTTTACAAAATAAAATTTGTGAAAATGGGGGATATAGTGAATGAGATAGCAGAGCACGGAGAATTCCAGTTAACTTTTAGGTTAGAACCTTTTGCTTACATGGATTTTACCGACACTATTTACTTGACTAATCAAGCCACAATCTTTAATCCCGGAACATATTTTTCCGAACCTGTAATAACATTGTATGGTAGCGGAAATATTAACTTAACTATAGGCGAAACCAATCTTATATTAAAAGAAGTAGCGAATTTTATTACTATAAATACTCCTTTAAAATCAGCTTATAAGGAACAATTACCACTTAACAATAAAATTTTAGGCAACTTTCCTGTTTTAAACCCAGGCGACAATAAAATATTGTGGTCGGGAAATGTTACTAAAATAGAAATTAAACCCGAATGGAGGTATTTACTGTGATAAATATAACTAAACAAATATATTTAGATTTATACAATAAAAACTGTGTGCTTGTAGATGCGAAGCAATTAGATGTAAATACACGCTTTATAGAAGGATATGTCACAGATAGAGGGATGGCGGTAGATTTAACGGGATACCAAGTAAAATTTTACGCATTAAAACCCGACAAACACGAAATATTTAATTCTGTAGAGATTCTAAACGCTAAAGAAGGAAAAGTAAAAATTCCTCTAACCTCTCAAACCTTGGCTGTTCAAGGGAATGTAGAGTGTGAATTATCTATATTTAATGACAGCGGACTAGCAACAAGCAGGGGGTTTATAGTTAGGGTCTACAAAACACTTAGAAACGATAGTTCTATAGAGTCAAGTAATGAGTTTACAGCTTTAATAGAAGCGTTAAACGACATAGAAGAAGCAAAAGAACAGGTAGGAATAGCCGGAGAGGTTAACAAAGTATTAAAAGCTACTATTGCAGAGGGTAAAAACGTCAATGAAGATTTAATAAGCAATACAGCAGAAGCCAAAAATACAGATGCCCAATTACAAAGAAATATTACAGAAGGGAAAACAGTAAACACTACCTTAGTAAAAAGTACAGCAGAAGGTAAAGCGGTAGATGCACAACTAAAAACTAACACCGCAGAAGGCAAGTCAACAAATGAAGATTTAATTGTAAATATATCAGAAGGGAAAACCGTAAATACTCAACTACAAAATAATACCGCAGAAGGCAAGTCGACAAATGAAATTTTGGTGGCTAATACAGCGGAAGGTAAAGCTGTAAATTTAGAGTTAAAGGACAGCACAACTAAAGGTAAAGAAGTTATTCCTTTGCTTAATGCGGCTGTACAAGAAGCGACAACAGCATTAAATAAAATAGAAGAAGCTAGCAATAAAACATTCATAATTGCGGCAGATGCTTTTGTTTATAACGAACAATCCGGATTATGGGAGTGCAACTTTAAGCATAACTTAGAGAGCGTGAATTTAGTAATAAGTGTATATAACCAGGAGTGGAAAGAAATAATTAAAGTATGTACCGTAATAGACGACAATACCGTTCTGTTAAAAACCTACGAGCAAATGCTTGTTAGGGTGGTAATAAATAAATCCTACATAAATACACCGATAGTTTAAAGGAGGGATAATATGGCTATAAACACGCAGGAACAATTATTAAAATACATAAATGAATTAGACGAAAGCAATATAAAGATTATAAACACCAGGAATGCGTTTACCAAAGTTGATGTTAACAATGATAGCAAGGCTATTGTAAGCAATATAAAAGGAAGGACATTAAAAAATGAAGTCGTAAACGGCGGCTTTACCAATGGCGTTGCAGGGTGGAGAACTAGTGGGGGGACATTAACCAATGATGGACAAACTGGCGTGCTACTTGCTACCGCAAAATATGCAAGAGCAGACCAACAAATTAAAAAAAAAGAAACTGACAAAGTATATATTAGTGCCTATATAAAAAGCACTAGTAACCTAGTACACTTAATGGCAGGGGACATGGTGAATCATACCGGCAGCGGACAGTACGAAAGGCTTTCCGGGATTAGTTCTGTTAATTCTACTAATGCGTATGTACAAATAAGAGACTTTAGGGACAGCGGATGGGACAATATATACATAAAAGAGGTTATAGCTGTTAATTTAACAATGCTGTTTGGTGCAGGTAAAGAGCCTACTTTAGAATGGTGCAAAGAAAATATTAGGTGGTTTGATGGGGTTAAATCTGTAGGGGAGCAAGAGGGAAATAAAATCTTAGTTAAAAGTGTGGGTAAAAACTTATTTGATATAAATAAGCCAAGACAATTTGTAAACGGCGATATTGTTATAGATAATTCTTTAAAAATTTACACTCAAAGAACTTATAATAAGGGAACATACTACGATTTTAAACTAAAACCGAATACAAAATATACCTTTAAACATGAATTCACAGTAAATGGTAATGCTGTTACAAATTATACAACCATAAGAAATACGGTTGACGATAGCATTATTAAAAGATTTGAAACGAATATAAGTCCACAATCATACACTTTTATAACTCCTTCTAACGGATTGATAAGCATTGAATTTGCAAGAATGGGCGGTGGTGCAGATTTACTTGGATGGTTAATTATAACTAATATTCAACTAGAAGAAGGCGAACAGGCTACACCTTATGAAGTGTATAAATCTAAGAAGTTAGAAATGCAACTATCAGAGCCTTTAAGAGGGCGTTATTTTGCACAGGACGAAATAATCTATGGTAAGGTAACTAGAAAAATCGGGAAAATAATTTTAAACGGTAGTGAAGCATGGGCATTTAATGCATCAAATACTGATACCGTTTCTTTTGCCACTGTGATTATTCGTGAAAAAGCAAAAATTAATCAAAGGAACGGAACTAATCCAATAGCTGATACTATTCCAAGTAGTACGATTGGAGTTTATACGGATGACATTGAAGGTGTATTTATAGATAGCGCCGCAGGAATGAGTATCAATATTTTAAAATCCAAACTTGCTACCCCCGATGTAACAGGATTTAAAGCATGGTTGCAAGCTAATCCAACTACTATTTATTACGAGTTAAAAACACCAACAGAAGCACAAACAGCGTTTTACAATGCTATAGACGTCTATAAAAATGGAAGTATAGTACTAGAAAACAATATAATCCCGGACATATCTGTGAACATACTAAATATTGCACAAAGATTAAGTTCCGCAGAGAGCAATATAGAAAGTTTGGACATAGATTTATACGGATTACAAGGACAAGTCACTGAAATAATAGACGAATTAAGTACTAAAGCTGTAATAGAAAGCGGAATAGTGGGTAACGGACGTTTTGTAAAGTTTAGCGATGGGACAATGGTTTGTTACGGAAATAACGATTACGGAACGAATATGTCAACAGCAGAAGGAGCTTTTTATAAATCGGATGAAATAACTTGGAACTTTCCTGCGACTTTTGCACCGTATACCGTTCCAGTTTGTGCTATTATTCCTAAATCATCAGATTCAATTTGTTTCGCTCAACCTATGGTAGGCGGGAGCAATAGTTCGGTTAAGTTTAAATTAATTTCTACAAAAAATACATTTACAACAGTAACGGTTAATTTTATTGCCTTTGGTAGGTGGAATTAGGAGGGAAAACATGATTAATTTATATGATAGCAAAGAAACAGACTTTACACATAACGGCATACATACACTGGATTCATGTATTTCCTGCAAGGTCACCGAAAACTTTAATGGAGATTATTTTCTAGAGTTAGAATATCCAACATTCGGCAATACTAAATGGAGGGACTTGTTAGAAGAGAACATAATTAAAGCACCTACGCCGAAATATGGACAGCAACTTTTTAGGATAGTACGCAAACAAATTGCCGGGAATAATGTACAAGTTTTTGCAAGACACATTTTCTATGATTTACTGGACAACTTCTTGGAAGATGTAAGACCCACAGACCAAAACGGAGCGGGTGCATTAAATTGGATTTTAAAAAATACCAGTTATCCGAATAAATTCCAAGCTGTAAGCGACATATCCAAAGTATCCACCGCGAATTATATAAGAAAAAACCCGGTGCAAGCTATTATGGGAGACGATGATAACAGCTTCTTAAGTAGATGGGGAGGTGAAATAGAAAGAGATAATTTTAACATAAAAATCTATACCATGGCGGGAGAAGATAGAGGTACGACGATATCTTATGGGAAAAACCTTCTAAGCATAGAAGAAAACCTGGATGCAAGTTCCGTAGTAACAAGACTTATGCTAACTGGTTTAAATGAGAATGACACAGTGTTAATGTTACCGGAAAAGTATATCGATAGTAATATAATAAGTGCATATCCTAACCCCAAAATACAACACATTCATTATAGTGACTTAAAGGTGGATGCAGAAAATGGAGTTACAGAAGAAACGGTATTCCAGGAATTGAGGAATCAAGCCACAAAGCTATATTCCTTGGATAAAATAGATTATCCAAAAGTTAATTATTCTGTAGATTTTATAGAACTTACTAAAACAGAAGAATATAAAGATTACAAGGTACTAGAGCAACTTTATCTATACGACAAAGTAACTATAAACCATGAAAGATTAGGAATACAGATAAAAGCTACTGTAATAAGTTATAAGTACGATTGTTTAACAGAAAAATATGTTTCTATAGAATTAGGTAATTTCAAAGGCGACTTTGCAACAAGCTTAAGCAACGTAGAAAAAACTTTAGTCAAAGTATCCGAGGAAATAACAAGAGATAAAACAGAGTGGAAAGAAGCTGTAGACAACGCTACGGACTTAATAACAAACACACTAGGCGGGTACGTATATAAGCGTAGAGGGGAACTTTTAATAATGGATACAGAAGATCCCAACACAGCTAAAAAAGTATGGCGTTGGAATTTAGGAGGACTAGGATATAGTAATAACGGTATCAACGGAAGTTTTGCAACAGCTATAACTATGGATGGGCATATAATCGGAGAGTTTATTTATGGGTTAACTGTTAAGGGAGAACAAATTGTAGGTGGTACTATCGAAGGGGTTAATATAAAAACTTCTAACTCTAAAGAAAGAATATTAATTTCTAAATCAACTGTGGATTGTTTTATAGATAATAAGCACTTAATGCGTGTAGGGACGTCTATCGACGAACTTGGTTCTATTATCCCTGGAATAACATACGGTTTGGGTTGTGACAAAATGCTAGATTCCGAGGTATACAACTACATTGTCGCAATGCCAAACGATTGGAGTGCAACTAACGCTTATGCTCAAGACCAAATAGGGTTAAATATCAGCGGTGGGGACAGTGTAAATATAGACGTCGCTTATGGGTCGAAAGCAGAATATAAAAGTGTCAATATAGCACGGTTAACACCTAAATTAAGGCTAGGCGGTTACGATACAGATATAGAGATAGGAGCGGTCTCACAGAGTTATAACAGCACAGCTAAGGTAAGCATACCACCAGGAATACAGCCTAATTTAAAATGGCCACTAACAATACAAGCGGGTGGAACAGTTATCTTAGAGCATGACTTAGGGCATATCCCTATAATACAATTCTCTGGCACAAAAGGGAACTTACAATTAACTTATAACCATGTTAGCGAAAACCGTGTAGATGTAACTAATTATAGTACTGGCAACAATGCTTGGACAGGGGATATATACTTTTGGTAAAAATAAAAAAGGAGTGATTATATAGTGTTTAATGAAGAAACCAATACGATGACGGTATATTATAGCAAGAATACAGGTTTAATTAATAAAATACTAACTGGAACTAATGATATGAGCATATATGGACCATTTAAAGAAGACTTGGAAAAAGTACTAGATTGCTTAGTGCTGCCTTATGACTCAAATTTATTTAATGATTATAAGGCTTACAGAGTTAATCCTGGGAGTGGGGAGGTAATTAAAAGCATAAAGACTCAGGAAGAAATAGAAATAAATAAGCTTAAGGATACTGTAGAAAAACAAAACCAAGCTATAGCTGAATTAAGTTTATTATTAGTGCCACCAGTATCACCGGAATCGCCAGTAGAAACAGAGAAACCAATAGAATAGAAAGGAGTTGAGCATATGTTTAATAAAAACAGTGGACTAGTTGCTGTATGGGTAAGCTTGATAATAAACGGTACCTATACAGTGGATCAGGTACCTAAAATAAGCAACCTCAAAGAAGTTGTGACAGAAGTAATAGAAGATCTAAATAAATAATCTAAAAAGGCAAAGTATGGCACCTACAGGGTGTTTTTATTTTGCCTAATTTTATAAGAAAGAAGGTATTAAAGTGGAAAAAATAATGAACATAAAAAATGGTATTTGTGTAGCAGTTGGCGTATTAGGAGGAGTATTAGCTAAGGCTTTAGGCGGGGCGGATGCTCTTCTTACGGCGTTAACTTGCTGTGCAATAGCAGATTATATAACTGGTTTTGCTGTCGCAGCGATATTTAAAAGATCACCCAAAACCGAAACAGGAGCTGCACAAAGTAATGCAGGCTTTAAGGGGCTAGTTAAAAAGGCGTTTATATTTGTTGTAATAGTTGTAGTTAACCAGGTTGATATAGTACTCGGTTCAGGAGGATTTTTAAGGAATACTGCTATTATAGGATTTATAGCAAATGAATGCTTATCCCTTATAGAGAATACAGGATTAATGGGCATTAAATGGTCTCCGGTAGTTGTCAATGCAATAGATATACTTAAGAAAAAAAGTGATGGTGAAAGTAAAGAATTTGTAAAATTTGATAATAAGGAGGAAAAATAGTTATGAAAATAGCATATAGAGGTGGCCATAATTATGGTGCACCAGGAGCAGTAGGAATAATAAGTGAATTAGATACCAACAGAGAGGTGCTGCCACACTTTGGCAATTATTTAAAATCTTTAGGACATGAAATATTAGATGTTACTCCACCATATAACATGGACAAATATGAGGATTTAGCTTATGGGGTAAATAAAGCTAATGCTTGGGGTGCGGATCTATTCTTAAGTTTGCACTGTAATAATGCTTATGATAAATACAACGGTTCCATCGGCTCTGAAGTATGTGTCTACAGCGAACATGAATATGCAGTAAATGTATCTAGAGCTCTATTCTTGGCTGGATTCACAGACGATGGCGGAAATCAAAGAAGAGCTGGAACTAAAGGCTTAAACATTAATCCAAGGCTATACGAGGTTAGAAATACAAAGATGCCAGCTATGATAGTTGAAATGTTCTTTGTTGAAGCTGTAAAGGACGTAGAAAACTATAGAAGATTGGGACCTGCAGGCATTGCTAAGGTTATAGCGGAAGGGATAGAAGGCAAGAGAGTACCTGAAGCTTCTAAGCCTACAACACCAATGCCACAACCTAAGCCACAAGCAAAACCCCAATATGATTTTGCTTCTCTACAGGCAGAATGTAATAGGCAAGGTTTTTCTAAGCAGGCTATAGATAATTATCCTGGTCCTAATACCTTGAATGGGTGCCCCTTAGTAAAACAAGGTGCTAGGGGAAATATAACAAAATGGATTCAGGAAAGGTTAATATATTTAGGCTATAGTTTAGCTTATGGAGCAGATGGAATCTTTGGAGAAGGTACCAAGCAGGCCATTATGGCATTTCAGAGAAATAATGGGTTAGTGGCTGATGGAATAGTAGGTAGAAACACCTGGAAGAAACTTTTAGGATTATAGAATTTATTAGGGCAACCTCTGAGGGTTGCCCTTTATTTTTTGTAATTATTTATAAAAATATAGAAAAAAAGTAATAAAAAGTATTGACATTATATACTATGCATAGTATAATATAATTGTAAGGAGGTGATAAAAGTGGCAAAGAAAAAGAAGAAGAAAAAAGGAACAAACAACAAGGATTTAATACAGTTAATAACAGCCCTAGTAAACCTGATTATAGCTGTAATAAATCTAATACTTGTTAATCGCAAGTAACCACAAGGAAGGGCTCACACCCCTTCCGTTCCTTAAATCTTCTTCTTAACTTTATTATAACATAAAGGTTAAGGAGGTAAAGCATTATGAATAAAATTCAAAAACTAAGCTTTATTTTAAGTATTGTAGCGCTTATAATAAGTTTAATTACATTAATAATGTTATTGTCAAAGTAGGTGATTAATTTGGATAGTAGCAAACAAACTGAAGCTAATAAAAAGTGGCAAGAAAAAAATAAGGAATATGCAAAGTATTTAAGTAATCGCTCAAGGTCTAGAAGCTTTATAAAAAATCAATCTACACGTGAAGATCTTGAAGAGTTAAAGCAGCTAATTAAAGAAAGAGAATCTAAATTGAATGAATAGTTTCTTCAGGGTAGCTTTAGGGTTACCCATTTTTTTCTCTAAAATAGAAAAAGCCCCACACGGGAGCCTTAACTATAAGTACATTACAATAAATAAAAAATTAATACAAAAGGATTATCTAAATTCTTGCCACTTTTAAATCTTTTATACATGTAATATTATATATAGTTTTGTCGAAAAGCTTGTATATAGTAGCATACAGATTACAATTATAATTAGAATTTACATAATTGGGGGATGGTGTTGGTAATATGGATAATATAGCAGGATTAGAAAATGAGTTACAAAAGTATAATAAAAAACGTATAATTGCTTTAATAATTGAATGCGTATCAGTTATTTTTATGTTATTTAATTTAACATTTTCATTAGTTGCTATAACAGCATTTGTTTTTTATTTACTGTACAATTCAAAGGCTAAGAAGATAAAAGGAGAGATTGCTTTATCAAATGAAGTTAGCAATATTAGCAGCTCTAATCAGATTAATACTAATATAGTAATAGAAAATGTAAAAAATGATAAAAAAGAGTCTTCAGAAACTCTTTATATAAAAAGTTTTGAAGATGTTAAGAATTATGATTTAGGTAAGCAGTTAGATAATAGCTTTATAAAAAATATAACAAGGAATAAAGAAGTTATATATGAAAACTTTATGAAATATCCAAACACAACTAAGAGGCCTTCTAACTTTGTTGTATTTGATTTTGAAACCACTGGATTAAATGAAGAAAATAACGAAATAATACAAGTAGGTGCAATTAAATTTGATTTGGAGAAGCCAATAGAAACATTTATTACATATGTAAAACCTAATAAAAAAATAACTCAGAAAATAACATCAATAAATGGAATAACAAATGAAATGGTAGAGGATGCTCCATCAATACAAGAAGTTCTTCCAAGATTTTTAGATTTTATAGGTGAAGAGGTTTTAATTGCACATAATTGTACTTTCGATATGAAATTCTTATTACACAACCTATATAAATATGGATATAAAAAGCCAAAGAACAAAGCAATAGATACTCTGCAGATGGCTAGGAGTAAAATTAAAGAATATGATTTTGTAACAGAAAAGGATGTAAAACTTGAAAGTTATAAGCTTGAAGAACTTAAATGGAGATTTAATTTAGATGAGTTAAAGTCACATGAAGCTCTTTCAGATTGTAAAGTATGTGCATATATATATTTAGAAATTATTAATTCAGTTGATGTATGCTATACAGTATATTAAGATAAAAAAATAACTCTGGAGCAGATCCAGGGCTATTTTTATTTTGGTACTATTTATATTTCTCAATAAGTTTTATCATATCTAATATTAGTGCTTTATTATTTTTATCAAATAAGTTTAAATTAGTTCTTTCCTTTGTCCTACAAGATAAATAATCCAGGCTTACATTAAATATATCAGCTAACTTTATAGCCATATCTAGGCTAGGCATATTAGTATTTGTTTCATAACTGGATATAGCAGATCTAGTAACACCTAATATATCAGCCAACTGGTCCTGGTTCATTCCCGAATCTTCCCTAAGCTCTTTAAGTCTATCTCCTAACATAAGCACTCCCTCCCTAGAAAAATTTTAATGTAAAGGAAGGGGATGCAATTAGAATTACAGAATAAATTTATTTTTTGAACAATTAAGACATTTTAAATTGATTTTAGTATGAGGAGAATAAAAATAAATAAGAAGTAAAATAGGGGATACATTTAAAACTTCAGATAGATTTTTAACTAGCAAGGTATTTATCATAGTACTCCTTTCTTGTAAATTTTCTAGTTTACTAAGATAACTTTGACTTATGCCTACACGTGCAGCCAGTTCAGATTGAGAAAGTTTTCGACTTAACCTTAATTTTTTCAACATAATATCACCCAAATATACATTTTACGACAAAATAACAAGTAAAAAAATACATAAATTATGGGAATGAAATAAGCGTGTCGAAATATTCCTGGAGGGAATGGATTTTGGTGCTATAATTATGTTGCAAACTAAATGGAAATTAATTTTAAAAAATTACTTGATATGGGAACGTACGTTTGCTATCATTGTAATATAAAGTACATAGGGGGATTGAGATATGAGAAAAGACAACATAAGTGAAAAAAATGAAATTTTATGGTTAGAAGAAGAATTATATGAAAATCTTAATAAGGTAATAAATAAAGAACAGCCTAAGTAGACTGTTCTTTATTTACTGTATTTGTGTTTGCCGAGAAGTCCCCACCCAAGCTGCGGTAAATACATTCACCTTATCCTCTTCATTCTTTGAGGTGATAAGTACCACAGGAACTGGATTAAGCATTACGCTTCCTTTAAAATTTGTTTTAGTCATTATATCTTCTCCTATATAACATTTTAATTATTCTTCACACATTAGGCTTGCTATAATAAGCTGTCCGTAGCTTATTCCACCATCATTAGTAGGAATCTTTGAATGAGTATAAACCTTAAAGCCTTCATGAATAAGGCTTTTATATAAATTATTTAATAAGTAGGAGTTTTGAAAAACACCACCACTTAAGCATACGGAGTTAATGTTGTATTTATTTCTTAATTTAATACACATTTCCTTAGAAAAAGAAACAATGGTATTATGAAATTTTGCAGATATTATTTTTGGAGGAAGGTCTGAAAGCAAATCTTTTATTATATCAGTAAGAATTTTAGAGGTATCTATTATAAACATAGGGCAAAGCTCCTCTATACCATACTCATAACAATTCTCAGAAGCTTCTTCTATGAGAGCTTCTAGCTCTATAGAGGCTTGACCTTCATAGGTAATAGTATGTCTGATGCCGCATAAGCTGGATACCCCATCAAAAAATCTTCCCATACTAGAAGAGTTAATAGTATTTATTTTATTTTTAATAATTTTGCTAAATAAAATACCTTTATCACCATAAAGTTTATATATTAAATCTTCTAAGGAGATTAAATTCTGTAAATCTTTATTTTTATTATAGGAGTAGCATAGGTATGCTATAGCAGATTTCCAAGGTTCACGAGAGGCGCTATCATCAGAAGATAAATTAACGTAACTTATATGACCGGCCCTCTCATACTCTTTTAAATTGCATATTAAGAATTCACCGCCCCAAATAGCTCCATCATCTCCAAAACCTGTTCCATCAAAAGATAGTCCAATTACATTGTCACTTATTTCATTTTCCGCCATACAGCTTACTATATGAGCATGGTGATGCTGAACTTTTATTAATGGAACATCTAAACTTTCAGCGTACTTAGTGCTTAAATAGCCAGGATGCATATCGCAAACTGCTAGGGTAGGAGTTATATCAAATATTTTTTTAAATTGATTAATATTATTTATATAATGATTAAAGGTTTCAACATTTTGGAGATCCCCTATATGCTGACTCATAAAAATAAATTTTTGTTTTGATATGGAAAAGGTGTTTTTCATATGAGGACCCAAGGCTAGTATGCATTTATCACTTTGAAAGTTAAAGGGAGAGGGGGCATAACCACGAGCGCGTCTTACTATATACTCACCGTTAAGTTCTATTTTAGTTACTGAATCATCTACAGGAATAAAAATATCTCTATTATGTAACAAGAAATAATCCACAATACTACTTAAATCACGAATGGCTGTATCATTATCATATTCTAATGGTAATGAGGATAGATTTGCACTAGTCATTACCAATAATTCAATATCAAAGTTAAAAATCAAAGCATGTAAAGGTGTATAGGGCAGCATTATACCTAGACTCTTTTGGAAAGGAGCAATATTTGAAGGTAAGGAGCAATTCTGTTTTTTATCTAATAGTACAATAGGCTTTTTGCTGCCAGTAATTATTGTTTCTTCCATCTGGTTTATTTCACAATACTTTTTTACAATATCTATGTTTTTAGCCATTAAAGCAAAAGGTTTATGAGGGCGATTTTTCCTTTTTCTTAGATTTTTTATAGCAACTTCATTTTTACCATCACAAACTAAATGAAAACCAGTTAATCCTTTTATAGCAAATATAAAACCCTCTTTTAATTTTTCCGATACCCATTTTAGGGTTTCATAATTATACTGGCTAGAATTTAAATCTTCTTTGCTAGCTAATATAACTTCACCTTTACTGTCTGTTAAATATATATGAGGACCGCAGTTATCACAGGCATTAGGTTGGGCGTGAAACCTTCTATTTCTAGGATTCTTATATTCTTCATTACAAAGGTTGCACATTTTAAAGGATTTCATAGTGGTTTTATCCCTATCATAAGGAATACTTTCTATTATAGAAAATCTAGGACCACAGTTAGTGCAGTTAGTAAAAGGATAAAAGTATCTTCTATTTTTAACATTAAGTATATCCTCAAGGCATTCACTGCATAAAGCGGTGTCTGGAGAAATAAGAGTTATTTTCCCAGATTCAATTTGGCTTTCCTTTATAGTAAAATCATTAAATCCATAAATCTCTAAATCCTCCCAAGTAATACTATCAATTTTTGCTAAAGGGGGAGGGTTATGCTTAATTTTTTCTATGAAATCATCTAGATTATAATGAGAAGCCTCTGCATCTATATAAACACCTTGAGAGTTATTATTTACCCAGCCTTTAACACCATATTTCATTGCTAAGTTAAATACAAAGGGTCTAAAACCAACTCCTTGAACAATTCCATTTATCTTTATAAATCTTCTTTCCATAAGAAATAACCTCTTTTATAAGTATTTAAATGGTTATAATTAAAGGCTGGGTATAATAACCACAGCCTTTAAGTTTAATATCTTCTTCTGCCTCTTTTTCTGCTTCTTTTAGAAAAAATTCTTATAATTAATATTATTAATACAAGTATAAAAATAATAGCAGCAAGGGTTATGCCATAGATAACTATATTTTGTTTTAATAAATCTTGGGTAGTTATATTGGCTTTAACAGCATACTCATGGGAGGAAACCCTTTGACTAACCTTAAAAATAGAAGCTTTAGGGTTTTTAGCGAGGTTCCATCCATCTGTTTCTTTTATTTCTACAATTCCTTTAGTTTCATTTTTATTTATTTCATTATCATAGATATTTACATCTTCTGTAAGGATAAAAGGTACATCTATGGTTTTTTCAGGACCAAAGAATTTAAACAGCTTATACTTTATAGGGTAAGTGCCTACAGTGGTATCCGCTTTCATAAATGAAGTTTTTTCTGCAGCATAGCTATAATCTATTACCTTTTTCATATCTTCAAATACTGCGGTGTCATTTAGGTCATAAACAGAATTCATAACTATTCCTATTAAAGTTCTTCCATCTCTTTCATAAACTGTAGCCAAACATCTGCCAGCATCCTTAGTATAGCCGGTTTTACCAGCTACGCAGCCATCAACGCCTACATTTTTATTTCTATTTTCCACATTGATAATTAAGTTGTTAGAAGTTTTAATAGTGGCGTTTTTGGTATTCATAGTTTCTTTAACCCAAGGGTTTTCATAAGCTTTTTTAGTGATTATAGCTAGTTCATAGGGAGTGGTATAATGATTAGCATCTGGAAGACCGTTAGGATTAACAAAATGAGTGTCTTTTAAATTCCATTCTTTTAGTTTACTATTCATCATCTCAGAGAACTTTGCATTACTACCAGCTACATTATCTGCAATTACATAAGCTATATCATTACCGGAAAAAAGCATTAATCCTTTCATAGCATCCCCTGCAGACATGGTAGTGCCAAGAGGTATTGGGCCGAAACTTCTATAAATAGCATAATCCGGTTGCTTTAATGCATCAGGAGTAAATTTAAGGGTATCTTCTTTACTTTTATTTTCTGCCAATAAAAGTGCTGTTAACAGTTTTGTGGTACTAGCAGGATAAGCTTTTGAATCTGGTGCTTTAGTGTAAATTATTTCTCCAGTTTTCAAATCCATAGTTATGGCAAATTTACCTTGTATATTAGGTGGCTTTACTTCCGCATGAGCCTTCTTTACTAAATTTGGTGATAAAATATTTATAGAAAGTGCTAAAACTAAGGTTCCAATTATTTTTTTATATCTCAATTTAATCTCTCCAATTATCTTAAATTTATTATTTATGCAATTAAATTAATTTTTAACATAGATAGTATAACAAATATACTAAGTATGTACAACATTTTGGTGTTGAGTTAACAGAATTATAATGTAATAATTTATATATATAATTACTGAGAGGTGATATTTGTTGAATTTAGAGTCTATTGATAATATTTTTAGAAACAGAAAGGGAAACCTTATAGGTAAATATAAGAAAAGTGCTGTAATGATATTACTTTATGAGAAGGATGGAAAAGACCATATAATATATGAACAAAGAGCCTTTACTTTAAATCATCAGCCAGGAGATATATGCTTTCCAGGAGGTAAGATGGAAGAGGATGAAAGTCCAAAGGAAACAGCTATAAGAGAAGTAGTTGAAGAATTAGGAGTAAAGGAAGAGGACATAGAATTTTTAGGTGAAATGGACTTTTTTATTAGTCCCTATGGAGCCATTATGTATCCCTTTGTAGCAAGACTTCATACTTCAGATATTAATCCCAATAAGGATGAGGTAGATCATATTTTTATGGTGCCTTTAGATTATTTTGAAAATAATCCGCCGGAAGTGCATGAAATAAATATAAATCCGGAAATAAAAGATGATTTCCCATTTCATATGATTTATGGCGGTAGAGAATACAAGTTTGCCAGAGGTAAGATGGTGCAATATTTTTATTCTTATTATAATCATAATATATGGGGTTTCACCGCATTAATAACTAAAACTTTCTGTGACATAGTAAAAACAGGTAAAAAGTAAGAAGTGCAGTGAATAGGTAAGAAGTAAGAGGTAAAAAGTAAGAAGTAGTAGATAATAGGTAAGAAGTAAGAGCTTTTGAAAAAATTCAGCAAAGCTGCATTTTCAGCACAACTATTACTTCTTAGCTATTACCTCTTACTTATCCACAAATTAATTCTAAAAAACTCTATTAGTTTTATCAATAACTCTTATTTCTTAGTTCTTACTTTATATTTTTTTATTTTCTATAAATTAACACAAATAAAATAACCTTCTCTAAGCACAATAGTAATATGATGTATGAGAGAAGGTTATATATATGATTAATAAAAATATTAAAATATTTTTGATTACCTTTGCTTTTATTTTAATTAATAATTTTAATATAATAAATGCTTTTGCTGCTCCATTTTATCTATCTATAAAGGATAATGAAGGAATAAATGAAATATCTAGAGATAATCTTATGGATAAGAAGAGTAAGGTAGTGTTTTTAACCTTTGATGATGGACCCTCCCGTCATAATACAGAAAAGATACTGGATATTTTAAAAAAAAATAATGTTAAAGCTAGTTTTTTTATCATTGGTGAAAATGCGCAGCGTAATAAAAGTGTACTTAAAAAACTAGATGAAAATGGTATGGCAATATATCCTCATTGCTACAATCATAACTATAAAGAGTTATATAAAAATAAAGAAAGCTATATGGAAGATTTAAAAAGATGCATTGGTATAATAAATGAAAGTGGTATATCTAATAATGAAAAATATGTAAGGATGCCTGGAGGTTCTAACAACTCCAATGTAGATAAAAAAGTTATTAAGGATATCAAAAATGAAATACTTAATAGTGGTTATAATTACATAGATTGGAATGTAGATTCCATGGATGCTTATACCAAAAAAGTTTCCGTGGATACCATTAAAAGAAATGTGATTAAAGAAAGTCAAAACATGAGAATTTCGGTGCTTCTATTTCATGATTCAGAAATAAAAATTAATACTGTGGAAGCGCTTCAGTATATAATAGATTTTTATAAAACCCATGGATATGAATTTAAAACTTTAAACCAAATAACATTGCAAGAAAAGAAAAGAATGAAAGATTCTTTGATAATAAATAGATAGGATTACAATTTAGAATTGAGAATTTAAAATGAAGGAGGAAACTCGAAGAGTTTCTAAGAATTTATTAGAAATGCCCAAAGGCTTCAGGCCTTTGGACATTTCTCTTTCTATAAATTGTAAGTTTTTCTGATTCTTTTTCAGAAAAGTTATCCTTCATTTTAAATTTTGAATTCTAAACTTTAAATTATTTTACCATTCTAAATTTTCAATTTACTTATCATTCCTTCTTTTGCAGCTATTTCATAGCTATCTTCTAAGGATGACAGCTCAATAGGCCCATATTTAAATGTTAAAGCGCTAATAATAAGCCTATCTGCTAGTTCTGGATTTTTTGATAATAAGGAGCCATGAAGATAGGAGCAAAAGGTATTTTTATAAATACAACCTTCATAGCCGTCCTTTCCGTTATTGCCATAACCTTTAATAACCGTTCCTAAGGGCTTAAGATTTCCTATATAAGTTCTACCTGAATGATTCTCAAAGCCTACATAGGTTTCATTAAACTCTTCATTTTTAATTAGGGTGTTTCCAATAAATCTGTTGTCACCAGCTTCAGTATATATGTCCAAAATAGACAGACCTTCAAGTTTTTCTCCAGTAGGGGTAGTGTAATATTTTCCTAAAAGTTGATAGCCTCCACATATAGCCAGCAAAACTTTACCGCTTTCTATGTATTCTTGTAAAGCTTCTTTTTTAGAACCCGATAAATCCTTAGCTACTATAGATTGTTCATAGTCCTGTCCACCGCCAAAAAACACTATATCGTAATCCTCTTTGTTAAAGGGTTCCCCCAAGGACAAGTTTTTAATGTTAACCTTTATTCCCCTTTGTTCACATCTATATTTCAATATTAAAATATTTCCTAAGTCACCATAAACATTAAGAAGATCAGGGTAAAGATGACAAATATTAATTTCCACGATTATTCCTCCTTACCATAACTTTTCTATATATCCTTTTGAATGAAGATATTTTCTGTAATTAATCATAGCTGTATAGGTAGCAAAAATGTAGGTAATATCCGCTGTGGATTTAGATAAACCTTCTGTGAGCTGTTCATAGCTATCCTTTAATTGAAGGGTATCTTTATCTAATCCAGCAATTTTTAATCTTACAGCCATATCATATAATCTATCTCCACCTATAAATATTTCTTTTAAATTAAGGGAAGTGAGCTTTTCAAAATTTACATCCCAAATCCAAGATATATCTGTACCATCTGCATAATTATCATTGAGTAAAAAGGCTGCAGAGGCGCTGGAGTCATTTAACATCACAGTATCTATAGCTTGATTATAACCTGCAGGGTTTTTAACCAATATAATTTTAACTTTTTTACTGCCAATATTAATTATTTCCTGCCTTCCAAAACTGCTGCTTTGATTACTAAAGGAGGATTGGATGTACTCATCTTCTATATTCAGTTCCTTACATACAGCATAAGCACATAAGGCATTATATATGTTATAAACGCCTCCTTGATTTATGTTAAATACAGTATTGTTTATTTTAAAACTAGATGATTCTGAGGAGGCAGATATTATAGACTCCACCCTATAGGTTAATAGAGGCCTTGAATAACCGCAATT
The DNA here is from genome assembly GCF_900142075.1 of Clostridium amylolyticum. Taxonomy (GTDB): domain Bacteria; phylum Bacillota; class Clostridia; order Clostridiales; family Clostridiaceae; genus Clostridium_AA; species Clostridium_AA amylolyticum. The sequence goes on along the minus strand of NZ_FQZO01000006.1, from coordinate 224,443 downwards.
ATCACAGTAAAAATCCCCTAAATGATTATAGGTAATAAAGTTATATTTATAAGGAGACTTACATACCTTACAAAACTTTGCATCAGCATTGATATCAATTTCTTTATTTGTAATATTTGACGTGGTAAAACCATAATATACTATAGGGTTTTTTATATCTAAATTGCCTAATAAAGATTCATCACCATTTAGAACCAGGGTGCTTTCAGGAACTTTTACAATACCTTCCATTATTTTGTTTAATGTAGTATATACTTCTCCGTATCTATCTAATTGATCTCTAAAAAGATTTGTAATGGTAATAACTTCAGGAGTGATATATTCAGTAATAAATTTAACATTAGCTTCATCTACTTCAATAACAGCGTATTTTTCTTGTGTTTTATTATTGAATTTATAGTTTGATATAAAACAAGATACTATACCTGGAAGCATATTTGCTCCTGTACTGTTAGTAATAACATTAAAGCCTTTTTCCATGAGAACATTGGTTATCATACTTGTGGTGGTGGTTTTACCATTAGTTCCTGTTACTAAGATAACTTTATAATTTTTGGTTATATGCTTTAATATTTTTGGGTCTAGTTTTAGAGCTACCCTTCCAGGAAAATTGCTGCCACCTTTTAGAATATATTTTGATAAAAATTGTGTAATTTTTGATGCAATTATTGCAGTAAAAGTATTCGTTTTAATGTTAACACCACCTTAAATAAAAAATATAATACAATAAAAAACTAATCAAAGTATACCATAAATAAAAAATCATTGGTAGTTTAAGGACAGCAATAAAGTTACTTGATAAAATTAAATTTCTCATTTGATAATTTAAAAATTTAGTAGAGGTGCAGTATGGGGGTAATAAAAAAATGAAAATATTCATGAAGAAAAGCCATATATATACTATTCTTTCTGTAATTTTGGCTTTTATTTTTACTACTGCAATTATTGTTAATAAAAACAAAAGATTCAAAGATATTGTTTTTATTAAAGATATAAAACTCACGCAGGAATCTTTAGAGGATAAATACTATTATGAAAAGGCAGCCCTGGCAGAAAAGCATTATTACGAAAATAAATACAATGAAGCTTTAGAAATATATATAAGTCTTTATGAAGAAAGTCATGAGGAAATTTGGTTACTAAAACAAGCTGAGATATATTCCATATTAGAAGACTATGAAAAGTCTAGAGAGTTAATTGAAGATGCAAAATTAAAAAAAGAAGATAATAAAGAAAAACTAAAAGATGCCATGAATTCAAAGATTATGGAAAAGGACGCGGAAGTTTTAAATTACATGGTTTTTTTACAATTAATGAATAAAGATTTTCAAAAAGCTATAGATGATGGGAAAAAATATATTAATATTTATGACGAATATAAGCCTTTAATAAAAACCGTTTTTACTTTGTGTTTGGTAAATCAAGATATAGAAGCAGCAAAAGCAATACTAAAAAATTATCCAGTAGATTATAAATCTTCTTATGACCTAGCTGAGTATGCATGCCTTTATATGATTTTAGATGACTGGGAGCAAGGATTAAACATACTTAGAAATGCATGGGCAATAGATAATGATGAGCATAAGGTCTTTGATGTTATTGCACAGATATCAGCTGATAATAGCAATGTTCTCATACAAAAAATATCTACTTTAATAGCAAGTCACCCTGTGGATAATTCTTATAAATTATGGCTTGCAAAGATATATTCCATGAGAGAAGAAACAGCAGATAACGCTTTGAAATTATTAAGTGAAATAAAAGGTGATTTTGATGGTAAATTACAATATAATTTGATAAAGGCAAATGCCCTTCAAAATGCAGGAAATGAGGAAGAAAGCCATGGCCTGATAAGTACCATTATCACTGCCACTGGTGAGGACTATAGAACCTCCCACACGGCAGGATGGTATTTTTATAATAAACATCAGTATGATGAGGCTTTATATTATGCTAATAAATCCATGGAGCAGAATAAGAATTATACTGATAATTATGCATTTCTTATTCCTGAAATATATAAAAGCCAAGGAAAAGGGAGAAAGGCAGAACCCTATTTTAGAAAGGCTATATATAATGAACCCTATAATTATAATATATTTATAAATTTGGGGAGTTATTTTTGGAATACCGAGAATAATGATGGTAAAGCTTTAGAGTATTATTGTTTCGCTGAAAAGTTACTCCCTAATAATGGAGAGATTAAATACAAAATGGCTTTTATAAATATTAATAAAAAGAGGTATGATGAAGCTTTAAAAATATTAAAACAATGTATTTTACTTGATAGTTCTATATCCAAATACCATAGGAGCATAGGAACCATATACATGACGCAAGGAAACCATGATGAGGGAATAAAAGAAATAAGAATTGCTTATGAATCAGATAAAAAAGATATATTAAATTTAAATAATGCAGGAATATATTATATAACTGTGGAGGAAAACATTGAAAGAGGGCTATATAATCTGAAAGCAGCTTATGAAAAAATAAATAATAAAACTGAAAAATATGTATCTGATACTATAAAAGAAAATTATAATAAAGCTAAAGAACTTTATGAAAAATATCAATCTTCTCCCTCGGAAGAGCTTTTGACTGTACCTGATTTTGTGTTATTCTATTAAGTATAAGAGTACAAGTTTAATTTCATGAAGCGGAGGACTAATTATGTATCCTATAAAATTAGAAAATTTATATTATGATAAGATCTGGGGAGGTAGAGATCTAGAGATTTTTAGAGATAACCTTCCAGAAGGCGATATTGGAGAAAGCTGGGATGTGGCATGCCATCCTCATGGAACAGGTAAAATTATTAATGGTATATATAAAGGATTGAAGCTGGATGAGTTAATTAAAATAAAGGGTAATGAGCTTTTAGGTACAGAGATTTCCAAAGAAAGATTTCCTCTTTTAGTTAAATTAATTAATGCCAAGGATAAGCTTTCAGTTCAAGTGCATCCAGAGGATGAATATGGATTTAAGCACGAAGGAGAACCAGGTAAAACAGAAATTTGGTATGTTGTTGAGGCCTTTGAAAATGCAAATTTAATTATAGGTACTAATAATTGTACCAAAGAACAATTTGCTAAGGCTATTAAAGAAGGTAACACAGAAAAGTATTTAAATAAGATCCCTGTTAACAAAGGTGATGTATTTTTTATAAAAAGTGGATTAGTGCATGCCATTGGTGAAGGGGTTATCATTGCTGAAATTCAGCAAAATAGTGATACTACCTATAGGGTATATGATTATGATAGAGGAAGAGAAATCCACGTGGAGAAAGCTTTAGATGTTATAAACTTTAATCTTAAAGGGGAAAGAAGAAAAGGTATAAAAGTTAACTATGATTGTTATTCAAAAACCTATTATGCGCTATGCCCTTATTTCTCTTTGGAAGAATATGATATTATAACAGAGGCTAATGAAAATAGTGATAAAGAAAGGTTCTTTATCTTTACCTGCGTAGAAGGGGAAGGTGCCATTAATTATTATAATGCCAGTGAAACCCTAAAAAAAGGAGATAGCATACTTATACCAGCTACATTAGGGGAATATAAATTAACTGGAAAAATGAAGCTTTTAAAAAGCTATGTGCCAGATATAAAAAAAGTAGAAGAAGAAATAATGAGTTTTATCCGATAAAATATTTAGGAAGTCTTTTCATAAGGGCTTCCTTTTTTACGGTAAAGAGTTAATAAATAACTTCCTTTTACAACTAAATTGACAGTATAGTGCAATAAAACTTGCAAAAATATTTTTACATAGGCTTAAAAAGAATTTTTTTCTTGCAAAAAATATTTAAAAATGTAATAATTATAAGTGAAAACGTTTGGAGGGGATTGTATTGGATATTTTAGAAAAGTTAAAATTAAATACTGCTACTATTTATGAGGATTTATCACCTGCAAAGCTTATAACAGAAGCTGTTAAAAGAGGAGAAGGGATACTGTGTTCAAATGGAGCTTTAAGTATTCATACTGGAAAGTGTACAGGCAGATCTCCAAAAGACAGATATATAGTATGTGACGAAACAACAAAGGATAATATAAACTGGGGAGATGTAAATCTACCTATAGAACAGAGTAAGTTTGATGGACTACTAAATGAGGTTAAAGATTATTTAAAAGAAAAAGATTTGTTTGTTTTTAATGGTAGAGTGGGAGCTTCAGAAGATTATAGTATAGGTGTTCAAAGTATTTGTGAATATGCTTCTCAATCCCTATTTTGCCGCCAATTATTTATTAGAGAAAAGTCCAATAATAAAGAAGAAGGGTTTACTGTGTTATCCGCACCTGGTTTTAAGGCAGATGCTAAAAAATATTCATTAAACTCTGAAGTCTTTATAATAATTAATTTTACACAAAGAATTGTACTTATAGGAGGCACTCAATATAGTGGAGAAATAAAAAAGGCCATGTTTACAGCTATGAATTATTTCCTTCCATTTAAAGGAGTTTTGCCTATGCACTGTTCTGCAAATGAAGGAAAAGATGGAGATGTAGCTATATTATTTGGCCTTTCAGGCACAGGGAAAACCACTTTATCAGCGGATCCTGAGAGAGCTCTTATAGGTGATGATGAACATGGATGGAGTAAAACTGGAATATTTAACTTTGAAGGTGGCTGTTACGCTAAAACTATTGATTTAAGCAGAGAGAAAGAAAGGGATATCTATGATGCTATAAGGTTTGGCAGCATCTTAGAAAATGTAGTTTTGGATAGCGATAATAATCCTATATATGATAAGGGCTCCATAACAGAAAATACTAGAGGAAGCTATCCTATATATCATATAAATAATGTAAAGAGTACAGGAAATGGTGGAGTACCTAAGGTGATTTTATTCTTAACCGCTGACGCTTTTGGGGTATTGCCTCCTATCGCCAGGTTAAATAAGGAACAAGCCATGTATTACTTTTTATCCGGTTATACCAGTAAGGTAGCAGGAACAGAGCGAGGATTAAAAGAACCTCAAGCCACTTTTTCCACCTGTTTTGGTGCACCATTTATGCCTATGAACCCAAAAGTGTATGCTGAGCTTTTAGGGGATAAAATTGAGGAATATAATGTTAGAGTATATATGGTTAATACAGGATGGATAGGCGGTTCCTATGGAGTAGGCAACAGAATAGCTCTAAAATATACAAGGACATTGGTAAAGGCAGCTATAAATGGCGAGTTAGAAAAAGAACATTGGGTAGAAGATGAATACTTTAATCTTATGATTCCTGTTAACTGCCCTGGAGTACCTTCTGAAATATTAAAGCCTCAGGAGACTTGGGCAAATAAAGAAGATTATAAAAGTACATCAATTTTATTAAAAGAAAAATTTGAACAAAATTATAAAAAATATTCTCATATAGAAATAGGTTAAGATAATTTAGAATTTAAAATGAAGGATAGTTTTTCTGAGAAAGAACCAGAAAAACTTACAACATAATTAAAAAAGATTAGACTCCTGGAGGAGTTTCGGGGAAGTGGTGCAGGCAAAGAAACTCCTGAGGGAGTTTTTTGTTTGGCACAAATACAATATATATTCAAAGAAACTCCGTTAGGAGTTTTTTCCTTCATTCTACATTCTAAATTAAATAATGCATTTTTATTTATAAATTACGTATACATAAGTGGACAAGTTTCTAGGGGAATTTTATAATAAGATAGTACAGTGGCAAAGAAAGGTTGGTAGTAGGATGGACTTTGTTTTTATTTTTAAGGCTATAATTATTTCCATAGTTGAAGGAATAACAGAATTTCTTCCAATTTCATCTTCAGGACATATGATTTTGGTGGGGGATTTAATTAATTTTAATGATGGTAAGTTTACCATCATGTTTGAGATTGTTATTCAGTTAGGTGCTATATTAGCAATAGTTGTTTTGTACTGGCATAGGTTTAAAGATAGCTTAATATCTTTCTTTAAATTAGAGCCTTATGGTTTAAAGTTTTGGACCACTATATTGGTAGCTTTTTTACCTGCTGCGGTAATTGGATTTTTATTAGATGACTTTATAGAAAATCATCTATTTAATTCTAAGACGGTAACTATAGGCTTTATAGTTGGTGGTATTTTACTTATCATAATAGAAAATAATTTTAGAAGAAAAAGCAGAAGAAAAAAAGTTACAACTTCTATAGATAAGGTTAATTATAAACAAGCTATAAAAATAGGACTATTTCAGTGCATTGCCATGTGGCCAGGAATGTCTAGATCCGCTTCCACTATTATGGGCGGCTGGATAGCAGGTTTAAATAATACTGCAGCAGCAGAATTTTCCTTCTTCTTAGCCATTCCTACCATGGTAGGAGCTTCAGCTCTTAAACTTATTAAGTATGATGCATATTCCAACATAAGCAAAACTCAAGTAACCGCTTTGATTATAGGTTTTATTGTAGCTTTTTTAGTAGCTTTAATAGTAGTAGATGCTTTTATGAATTTCCTTAAAAAGCATCCTATGCGAGTATTTGCTTTATATCGTATTTTCATGGGAATAATATTAGGAATTCTTGCATTTACTAAAGTTATAATGTAGACAAGACAATGGCAGCCATATGAGTTATGAGTTATTATTTTTTAAATAACAACTCATAACTCATATGGCTGCCATTGTGTAAAATGTTAAAAAATCACTGATTAAAACTGCAGAAAGTTACAAATAATAAAAATGTACTTTTAAATGTATTTTGTATATGTTATTATACATAATGAAATGTTTACATGATAAAACATTAAATTTGTACAATATCACAATTTTAACAACAAAAGTACATAAAAAAGTACATAACATAATTAAAATACAGTAAGATATTAGTGTATTTTGTTTATTTTTAAAAACAATTGTTGTATAATTAAAAACATTATAGGTAGAGGGGGAAAAAATATGACACAAAAAATAAAAAGGATAGCTTTGCTTACAGGTGGCGGGGATTGTCCAGGATTAAATGCAGTAATAAGAGCCGTAACAAGAACTGCAATTCTACAATATGGATATGAAGTTGTTGGTTATAGATATGGATACAGAGGCCTATATAACAATGACTACATCCCTTTAACTCTTGATACTGTATCAGGTATTCTTCATAGAGGTGGAACTATACTTTACAGTTCTAACAAGGATAATCTTTTTGATTACCAAGTTGAAGAAGATGGTAAAATGGTAAAGAAAGATGTATCTGATGTAGCTATAGAAAACATGAAAAAAGCAGGCATAGATGCTTTAGTTGTTATTGGTGGAGACGGTACATTAACCAGTGCTAGGGACTTTTCAAGAAAAGGTGTTAATGTAATTGGAGTTCCAAAAACCATAGACAACGATTTAGCTGCTACAGATGTTACTTTTGGATTTAACACTGCTATTGATATAGCTACTGAAGCCTTAGATAGATTACATACAACAGCAGAATCTCATCATAGAATTATGATCTGTGAGGTTATGGGAAGAAACGCTGGATGGATAGCTCTTCATTCAGGCATAGCTGGTTCTGCAGATGTTATTTTGATTCCAGAAGTACCTTATGATATCAATAAGATAGCAGAAAAAATTCACCAAAGACAAGATGCAGGAAGACCATTTAGCATAATTGTTGTAGCTGAAGGAGCTAAAGCTAAAGATGGAGAAGTAGTAGTAAGTAAGATTGTAAAAGACAGTCCAGACCCAATAAGATTAGGTGGAATTGGAAATAAGCTAGCTAATGATCTTGAAGACATAATTGAAGGACATGAAATAAGAGCTACAATATTAGGACACGTACAAAGAGGAGGAACTACCTCTACTTATGACAGAATCCTTTCTACAAGATATGGCGTTGCTGCTGCAGAGCTTATTAATGAAGGTAAGTTTGGAAATATGGTATGTTTAAAAGGCGATGACATATCTTATGTAAGTCTTGAAGATGTAATCGGAAAAGATAAGAATGTTGATCCAAATGGAGAATTAGTTTCCATGGCTAAAAAGATTGGGATTTCTTTTGGAGAATAATAAAGAGGCATCAGAGAAATCTGATGCCTTAATTCTTTAATTTTCTTTTCATATATGCTATAATTAGCAATAGATTATTTAGTCTGGAGGATATTATGAAAGAGATTAAAAAATATTTTGAATCAAGAATTGGAAATTATAGTTTCTATTTTGAAGACCTTAATAGCGGATTTGTATATGGATATAATGAAAACGTTAAAATGACTGCAGCAGGATGTATGAAACTTCCTATAGCCATAGCCCTTTTAAAAGAGGTAGAAAACTTAAACTTTAATCTTAATGATAAAATTTTAATAGGTCAAGAAGATAAGGTTTATGGTACGGGTATTTTACACGAATTTTTAGAAAGAGAATACACCCTATATGAACTTATGGTAGCTATGCTTATTCAAAGTGATAACACCGCTTCTAATAAAATAATTAATCTAGTGGGTAAAGAGAAAATTAATGAAAGTATCAGAGAGATGGGACTTAAAAACACAGTGCTTAATAGAAGAACTTCTGATGAAATATATGATGACAATAATGATGAGAATATCACCACTAGTTATGATTTGTGTAAGTGCTGGAAGATATTATTTGAAAAGAAATATTTAAACCAAGAATTAAGCGATATGCTTATTGATATTTTAAAGAGACAGCAACTTAAAAACAAGAGTGCATTATATATCCCGGATGACTTAAAGAGCAATATATCTAATAAAACAGGAGACAAAAAAGCAGTGGAAAATGACACTATGTTTATAAACATTGAAAAGGGTACTTTTGCTTTTTCTGTTATGAGTAATGAGATTCCAAACAGCGTTTATGGTATAGTAACCATAGCAAAAGCAGGTAAGATGATGTGGGATAATATAACTAATTATTGGAGTTAAGCCGTATTAACGGCTTATTTTTTTGTGAATAAATAGATAAAGGCTATTACATAATTAGTGATATTAGGATATAATATTTACAAGGTATACTTAAGTATCACCTTATTACAAAGGAGGCGGAATAATATGTTTAAACAATGGCATGAGTTTACTCCAGGATCTTGGCAGCAAGAAGTGGATGTAAGAAACTTTATTCAGAAAAACTATACACCTTATGAGGGAGATAAGAGTTTTCTTCAAGGGGCAACAGATAGAACAAACAAGGTTTGGGATAAGATATTGAGCCTTTTAGAACAGGAAAGAGAAAAAGGCGTTTTAGATATAGAGGTAAACAAAATATCTGGAATAGATAATTATGATGCTGGATATATTGATAAAGAAAATGAAGTTATAGTTGGACTTCAAACAGATGCACCTTTAAAAAGGATTGTAAATCCTTATGGGGGTTGGAGAATGGTTCAGCAATCCTTAGAAGCTTATAATTACAAAATGAATGAAGACATAGAAACATACTTCCCTAAATACAGAAAGAGCCATAATGAGGGGGTATTTCATGCTTATACCGAAGATACTAGAAGAGCAAGGTCTGCAGGGTTGCTAACAGGCTTACCAGATGCTTATGGCAGAGGAAGAATTATTGGGGATTATAGAAGGGTACCTCTTTATGGAATAGATTTTCTTTTAAATAAAAAGAAAGAAGACCTAGAACAATTAAAAGGTGACATGTTAGATGAACTAATAAGAAAGAGAGAAGAAGTTAATGAGCAAATAAGAGCCTTAGAGGAAATGAAATCTATGGCAATGAAATATGGTATAGACATATCAAAGCCAGCTGAAAATGCTAAGGAAGCGGTTCAATTCTTGTACTTGGCTTATCTTTCTGGAGTGAAAGAAAACAATGGAGCAGCTATGTCTTTAGGAAGAACTAGTACCTTCTTAGATATTTATATAGAAAGAGACTTAAAAGCAGGTTTAATAACCGAGATAGAGGCTCAAGAATTAATAGATCAATTTATTATTAAATTAAGAATTGTAAGGCATCTTAGAACCCCAGAGTATGATGATTTGTTTGCAGGAGACCCTACATGGGTAACAGAGTCTTTGGCAGGGGTAAGTATTAATGGAAGGCCTTTAGTAACTAAGAACTCCTATAGATATCTCCATACATTGATTAATTTAGGACCAGCACCAGAACCCAATATGACAGTACTATGGTCAGATAACCTTCCAGAGAACTTTAAAAAGTTTTGTGCTGAAATGTCCATACTTACTGATTCTATTCAGTATGAAAATGATGAGATAATGAGACCCATATATGGCGATGATTATGCTATTGCTTGTTGTGTTTCTGCAATGACTGTAGGAAAACAAATGCAATATTTCGGAGCTAGATGCAACTTAGGTAAAGCTTTATTATATTCCATCAATGGTGGGGTGGATGAGAAGAAAGGCAAGTTAGTATTAAGTGGAATAGAGCCTATGGTGGATGAGGTTTTAGATTACCAAAAGGTAAAAGAAAGCTTCTATAAGGTTTTAGAAAAAGTGGCCAAGTTATATGTAGATACCATGAATGTAATACATTATATGCATGATAAATATGCTTATGAAGCAGGACAAATGGCACTTCATGACACTGAGGTACAAAGGCTTATGGCTTTTGGAGCTGCAGGGTTATCCGTAGTAGCAGATTCATTAAGCGCCATAAAATATGCAAAGGTAAAACCCATAAGAAATGAAGCTGGCATAGCGGTGGATTTTGAAATTCAAGGGGACTTCCCTAAGTATGGTAATGATGATGACAGAGTGGATGATATAGCGGTGGAAGTAGTTAATAAGTTCTCCTCAGAGCTTAAAAAACATCCTTTATATAGAAATGCAAAACATACATTATCCATATTAACTATTACATCCAATGTAGTATATGGTAAGAAAACTGGAGCTACCCCAGACGGAAGAAAGGCTGGAGTGCCTTTTGCCCCAGGAGCAAATCCAATGCACGGAAGAGATACAATGGGAGCCTTAGCTTCACTTAATTCAGTAGCTAAAATACCTTATGCTAATGTTTGTGAAGATGGAGTATCCAACACTTTCTCTATAGTGCCTCAAGCCTTAGGAAAAGAAGAGGATACTAGAATTAATAATCTAGCATCCATAATGGACGGCTATTTTAACCAAGGAGCTCACCATTTAAACGTTAATGTATTAAATAGAGAAACGCTGCTAGATGCTATGGATCATCCAGAAAAGTATCCTCAGCTTACTATCAGAGTTTCAGGATATGCTGTTATGTTTAACAGATTATCTAGAGAACAACAATTAGAAGTTATTAGCAGAACATTCCATAATAGCTTATAAAATTTTGAGAAGGGGGAGGTAATATCTCCCTTTTCTATATAAGAAGGTGTTATTGTGATAGGTAAAATTCACTCTATAGAAACCATGGGACTAGTAGATGGACCAGGAGTTAGGCTAATTGTATTTTTTCAAGGTTGTTCCTTAAGATGTTCCTTTTGCCACAACCCTGATACTTGGGGAGTTAATGAAGGAAATAGTATATCTTCAGAAGAATTAATTAAAAATATTTTAAGATACAAGACTTATTTTAAAGCTTCAGGTGGAGGCGTGACCTTTTCAGGAGGAGAGCCGTTGCTTCAGCCAGATTTTTTAATAGAAATGCTAAGGCTTTGCAAAGTTAATGGTATTCACACCGCCATTGATACTGCAGGTTGTGGGCTAGGAAGATATGATGAAATCTTAAAGTATACAGACCTGGTGATCTTTGATGTTAAGCATGTGAAGCCTGAAGGATATAAAGAGATAACAAGAAATAAAATCCATGAAAGTCTAAGGTTTTTAAATGAGATTCAAAAACATAAAAATAAGATGTGGATAAGGCAGGTAATAATTCCTGGAGTGAATGATAATATAGAATATATAGAGTCTTTAGCTGACTTTATTAACAAATTAGATAATGTGACGAAGGTTGAGCTGCTTCCTTATCATTTACTGGGGGTTTCAAAGTATGAAGCCTTAGGAAAGAAGTATGCATTAGATGGAGTCCCAGCAATGGATAAAGATAAAAATAAGAAACTTGAAGAACATCTTTATAGTTTAATTAAATAAAAAAATAAGGCTCTAATTAGAGCCTTATGCTTTTTAAACTATTCTACAGGTGAAAATTGATCTTTACCAACACCGCATAGTGGGCAAACCCAATCTTCTGGTATAGCTTCAAAAGAAGTTCCTGGAGCTACTCCATTATCCTCGTCACCTACTGCTGGATCATAAACATAACCGCATACATCACATATATAACTTTTCATTTTTAGTTCCTCCTTATAGTTGTAATTACATGTTTATTAAATAACAATTTCTATTAGATATAAATATTATATCATCACATGAAAAAATTTCAAGTTGTATACTTAAAAAACAAGTTAAATTTGTATAAAGTTATTAAGTACTTTATATTAATATTAATTCTAATTAAAGTATTCCACAAAGCTTACTAAAATATCCTTTTGGAATAGCACCTTTTTTAATGCCTTCAGTAACTACTAAGTAAGTTGCAGCCGTATCAAAGCGTGCATCATGATAATTGCCCATAGCTTCAAATAATCTGGAAGCTGTATTCTCAATATCACTCTTTTGAATGTTTAGATGTTTTATTACCTCTTCTAATCTAGGGTTTTTAAAATCTCCTCTAGGATTTAGAATTTTGCAAATGTTTTTATAATAGGACATAGTACAAAACAGTCTTTTAGGTTCGAAAAGCTCTCCTATACCCTCTAACTCATGTTTTAAAAATTTAATATCAAAGCTTACATTATGACCTATAACCACATCTGCCTGGTAAAAATCTTTAATAAAATCTTCAAATCTATCTTCGAAATATTCACCGTTGCTTAATTCGTATAGTTTTTCTAAAGAAAAGCCGTGCACTGCCTCAGCCTCTGGTTCCATATGTTCTACGGTGAAGAAATAGTTCTTACCTATGGTTTGTTGTGGTTTTACAGAAGAATCTACGACAATGTAGCTTAACTGGCATATGCTTCCCGGCTTTATACCAGTAGTTTCTGTATCAAAAAATAATAATTTCATTACTGACCTCCTAATATATCCTCAATTAAAGCTTATCATTACTTGATTTAAGATTCAATGCAATAAAATCAAGCATATTCATACAATTCTTTAAGGTAGTATCATCCTTATCTATTATAGGGTTAAATTCAACAAAATCCATGGATTTAATGATATTTAAAGAAAATATATCCTGCAGTATTTTTTTTACTTCTTCAATATCTAAGCCTTGATCCACAGGGGTACCAGTACCAGGAACTAAATCTGAGTCTAGTGAATCTATATCAAAGCTGAGATGCATATTTTTTATACTTGATTTTTTAATAGCATCTTTAAGTTCACTACAAACATTATTAATGCCTTTTTCTTTTATATCATTTGTTGTCCATACATTTAAGGAGTGGTTTTCTATGATTTCTAATTCTCCTTCATCTAAATCTCTAGCACCTAGGATAAAAACATTTTCTGGTTTAACCTTGATGCCGTGAAAATATAGATTGGTTAAGTCTTCATGTCCAAGTCCCATGGCTGCAGAAAGCGGCATACCATGTACATTACCTGTGGGAGAGGTTTCAAAGGTGTTAATATCTCCATGAGCATCTACCCATATCACCCCTAAATCATCACCAAATTGCCTGCTTACTCCAGATAAGCTGCCAAGGCCTAAGGAGTGGTCTCCTCCAATAACCAATGGGAAACTGTCGCTTTTTAAGGAGCTATATACTAAGTGTGCAAGATTGGTGTTTACCCCCACTATTTGGGATAAATACTTCATGTTATTATGATCGCAAAATTTGTTATTAATTTCAAAAGAGGGAACATATAAATTTCCTAAATCATATATATCATGACCATGACTTTTAAAAATTGATAAAATGTTATTTTCTCTTAATACATCAGGACCTTTTTCTACTCCTGGTTTGTCACAACCAAGAAATAAAGGAACACCTATTAAATTTATGTTCATCTCTTGTACCTCCATGGTTTATCAAGTTATCATTATATACTAAAGTTATGGAATTTTAAATATTTTATTCAACTATATTATTTTAATCCTTTTAGGGGAAAATTAAAATAGTAAGTTTAATATAGCGAAGTTTTATAAGTTGATAATGATTATTAAATAATATATAATATATTTAGGATTATTGCAAATCCTAATGTTGGAGGTGTTTTAAGTGGACATAAAAACTAATAAAATTTCTATAATAGGAGCTGGCTTTGTAGGTTCCACTACGGCTTATGCACTGATGCTGGAGGGTTTAGCTTCTGATATTGTCATTGTAGATGTAAATAGAGATAAGGCAGAAGCAGAGGCTATGGACTTATCTCATGGAGCTTCCTTTGTAAAGGCAGTAGATATTAAAGCAGGAGATTATGCTGACACTGCAGATTCTGATATAGTTATTATTACAGCAGGAGCAGGTCCAAAACCAGGAGAAACCAGATTAGATATAATTAATAAAAATTTAAATATATTTAAACAAATAATACCAGAGATAGTAAAGTACAGCCCAAATTCATTGCTTTTGGTAGTATCTAACCCTGTGGATGTTCTTACATATATTACATATAAGTTATCAGGTTTCCCAGCTAATAGGGTAATTGGTTCAGGTACGGTACTGGATACATCAAGATTTAGATATATGCTATCAGAGCATTTTAATGTGGATGCAAGAAATGTGCATACATATATTATTGGTGAGCATGGGGATTCGGAAATTGCTGCCTGGAGCTTAACTAACATAGCAGGTATGAATGCTGATGAGTATTGCCAAAATGTATGCAAAGGCTGCGATAAAAACTTTAAGTATGATATTCCTGAACAAGTTAAAAATGCTGCCTATGAAATTATAAATAAAAAAGGATACACAAATTATGCTGTAGCTTTAGCAGTGAGGAGAATTGTAGAAGCTATACTTAGAGATGAGAATTCTATACTAACGGTATCTAGCTTATTTACCGGAGAGTATGGTATTGAGGATGTTTACCTAGCTATACCTAGTATAGTAGGCAGCGGAGGGGTGGAAAGCATATTATCTGTACCTCTATCACAGGAAGAACAAAGCAAGTTACATGAATCCGCCGAGATTTTAAAAAGCATAATAAAAGAGTCTAATTTATCCGATAGCTAACAGCTCATGGATAAGCTCTTCTAAGCTTCACCTGGAGTAAGCCTTTCTTTTAAGTAAGTCCATCTGAAGCTAAAAATCACTTGATAATAAAAATCGCCCTAGGGCGATTTTTTTATATATATCCATTTATTCCTCTTACAGATATTTCACCAGATATAATTTTTTTAAAATTACCTTGGGCATCTCTTACAATAAGTTGACCTTTATCATCTATATCTATAGCTGTAACCTTTTCTTTCTCAGTTTTATTTATTAAATAAACCTCTTTTCCTAAAACTGCTGAATATTCTTTACAGATATTTATGGAAGTTTTAATATCCAGTTCTTTTTCAAATTTTTCATATAAAGCTTCAAAGTTTTGAAGTATATCCACCAATAGGGCTTTTCTTTCTATGTCTTTACCCCTTATTAATTTTAAAGAACTAGCTTTATCTAGTAATTCCATAGGAAAATCACTTTCCTCTAAGTTAACATTTATCCCTATGCCTACAACTATATGATTTATCCTGCTAAGTTCAGCGCTAAGCTCCGTGAGTATACCACATACTTTTTTACCATTAATTATAATATCGTTAGGCCATTTGCATTTTACATCACTAAAACCAAGGTTTACAAAACTTTTTATCAAGGCAGCAGCAGCCACATGGGAGATCATAGGAGCATATTGGGGTTCCATATCAGGGGTTAATACTATAGAAAACCATAAGCCTTTATACTTAGGAGAAGTCCAATCCCTTCCTAAACGACCTCTTCCTGAGGTTTGCTCTTCGCTGATAATAACGGCACCATTTTCCTTGGAATGCTGTTTTGCCATGGTATTAGTAGAATCTAAGGTGTCAAAATAATATATGTTTTTCCCTATAAATGAAGTGTTAAGGGACTCTTTTATCTCTAAAGGATGAATATCTATAGGATTTTTTATAAGCTTATAACCCTTATTACGCAGGGATTCTATTATGAAGCCTTCCTCCTTTAATTGTGAGATATACTTCCATACAGCCACACGGCTTACATCCAGTTCATTACTTATCTTCTCTCCAGATATATAGCCATTATCTTTATTTTTTATCAGGTATTTAAGTATTTTATCTTTCAAAGTTACACTTCCTTACAAATATTAGGTAAGAGTTTAGGTAAGAAGTAAGAACTAAGAGGTAAGAGTTATGGATAAAACTCGAAGAGTTTTTTTAAAAATTATTTATACTTCTTACTTCTTACTTTTTAACTCTTACTTATTCATATTTCTTACTTTTTACTTCTTACTTCTTACTTATCCATAGATTTATTATAGCAAAAAAGTAAATTAATGCACCACATGCTTAATTATTGTATATAGCTGGTGTATATATTATAATCTTTACTATACTTAATTATAAGGCACTTAACATTTTAGGAGGAAAATATATGTTTTTTCAAAAATCATTATTACAGATTGTACTTACCATACCAGCGATTTTAATCGGATTCACCTTTCATGAGTATGCTCATGCTTTAGTTGCTGATAAGCTGGGAGATAAGACACCTAGATTTCAAGGAAGGCTTACCCTTAATCCTTTTGCTCACATAGATCCCATAGGGTTTATAATGATACTTTTGTTTGGTTTTGGATGGGCAAAGCCAGTACAGGTAAATTCCAGAGCATTTAAGAATTATTATAAAGATGACCTTAAGGTTTCTATAGCAGGGCCTATAGCTAATCTTATTGTTGCTTTTATCACTGCCATAATATATGGCTTATTGTTAAAATTTCATTACTATTTATATATACCAAGATTAAGCCAAATAATAGATTTACTTTTTAATTTTACTATACTTATAAATGTAAATTTATTTTTATTTAATCTACTACCATTACCAGGGTTAGATGGTTTTCATATTTTAGAAGATTTATTCCCTAGATCTTTTTATAAGTATGGAGAGGTAATGTATAAATATCAGATGCTAATTTTATTATTAGTAGTAGGTACAAACGTCATAGGATTTATAATAGGAACACCAGCTAAAATGATATTTCAATCTTTACTAAAATTAGCTTTTAGTATTGCTGTTTAGATAATGGAGGAAAATTATGAGACTAAGGAAAAAATGGTGGGCTAGACCCGAGCTGGAAGCAAGCCCTAAGGTAATAATTAGACCTACAGAGAAAAAAGGAAAATGGAAAGAAGAATTTAAAAATAATAATGAAATACATTTAGAATTAGGTTGTGGAAGAGGTAAGTTTGTTACAGAATTAGCCTTAAAAAATCCAGATAAGAACTATATCGCTGTGGATTTAAAGGATGAAGTGCTTATCTATGTACTTAAAAAGTTAGAAGAAAATGATATTTCTAATGTGAGGATAGTACCTCTAAATATAAGCTTTATAGGAGATTTATTCGAAGAGGATGAGATAAGCAGAATATATATAAACTTCTGCAATCCATGGCCTAAGGACAGGCATAAAAAAAGGAGATTAACCCATACAAGATTCTTAAATGAGTACAAGAAATTCATTAAAACAAACACAGAGATTTGGTTCAAAACCGATGACAGGGAGCTCTTTGATGAGTCACAAGAATATTTCAAAGAAAGCGGCTTTACCTTAGAATACTTAACTTATGACCTCCATAACTCAGACTTTTTAGAGAACATAATGACAGAATATGAATCAAAATTCACCTCTTTAGGAATGAAAACTATGTTTTTAATTGGAAAATACGTGAATAGGTAAGAGGTAAGAAGTAATAGATAAGAAGTAAGAAGTAAGGGTTAAGAGGTGCAAGTGAAAATTTACTCAATGATTTTTATTCATAGCTCTTATCCCTTCACTCTTACTTTCTTTATAAAATAGTAATTGGTTTATTGAGAAAAATAATTGGAAAATTCTCTTGACCCTCACGGAACGTTATAGGATATGCTGTTCATATGAAGAACAGGAGGTCATAAAATGAGAACAGTAAAGGAAGTATCTGAGTTAACAGGTATCAGTATACGCACACTTCATTACTACGATGAAATCAATCTATTAAAACCAACGGAATGCAACCAAATTGGATACCGGCTTTATGATGATAACGCACTGGTAACTTTACAGCAGATTTTATTTTTTCGCGAATTTGATATGCCCTTAAAGGAAATCAAAGCTATTATAGGAAATCCAATTCTTGACACAAATCAGATGTTACAAAATCAGAAGAAAATGCTGGAATTAAAAAAGAACGTTTAGAACGATTAATATCCAGTATCGATGATATTCTGAAAGGAGAGAACAGGATGGATTTTCAAGTATTCAGTAAGGCAGAGATTGAGGAGTTGTATCAGACAATGGTTTCCCATATGACTGAGGAAATAAAACAGGCAGTAGAACGGGAATATGGTGGGATGGATGAATTTCATGACCATTATATAGAATATGCATCCGGTGAGAATGGACAGAAGAGTTATAAGAAAATGATAGAGTGGTATGGAGATAAGGAAAGTGCATTGAATGCTGCCAATAATCCACTTGATTCACAGATTATACAATCATATGAAAAACTATATGATGTGGTCATGAAAAAACTAGCAGAAAACATAGGAAAAGATGTTTCATCCTTTGAGGTTAAGGAAGTAATTGGAGAATGTGGTTTTATCTTTAAGCAACTTTATCAGCTGAAGGATGAAAAGCCATTAATGTTAGATATGGCGGCTTCTTATAAAAATTGTGAAAGTATGAAAACAGTATTAGATGAGAAATATGGAATTGGCATTACAGATTTTTTTGTGAAAGCATTAGATGAATTTTACAATAATAAGATAAAAATAAAGACGGAAAAATAATAAACACTGATGAAATGGTAGTAAGAGTTGGACAATTGAAAGATAGTAATCTCCAGTTAAATATGACTTTGATTAATAAGTAGTAGAATGTAAATTTTACTACTTTTTTTATATGAAAATTTATTAACTATATTGGATATTAAGAAATACAATTTTTAATTATGATAAAGTAAAACGTTCACAAATAAATGAGGTTTATAGCCTTAGATATTGATACAACAGCTTAAGGATGCTTTTATAGATAAAAATACCTTTATCATAAGCAATGATGAGTTTACAAAATATGTTATAATAAAAGAGGAAAATAAATATCAAGTGTTAGTTAAATATTTAGCAGGGTGAAAAATTATGGGAATAATATTTAGAAAGCTAATACAGAATGATTTGGATGTATTTATAAAAATGAGGATTAAGCAGTTACAAGAAGAAGGTGCAGAACCAACCTTGGATTTGAAGCCACGGTTGTATGAGTATTATACAAAGCATTTAGAGGATTGTACTTTTGTTTCATGGTTGGCAGTAGATGATGGAAAAATAGTGGGAACAAGCGGAATGTCCTTTGTTGAAAAGCCACCATATTATAGCAATCCATATGGTAAAATTGGTCTTTTATCAAGTATGTATACTTTGAAAGAATATAGACGACGAGGTATCGCTAGAGAATTATTGGACAGAGTAGTGAATGAAGCGAAAAATTATGGTTGTGGTGCAGTGCAAATTACGGCTTCCAATATGGGAGTCCTTCTATATACAGATTATGGTTTCAAGAAAAACCAGAACTTCATGCAATATATATTTTAGTTCAAATTCCAATTTAGAGAATAGATACAATCAAATTATTAAGCAGTTTAAATTAATATAGAGAGTTTCGCTTTAATGACCTATAAGTTCCGATTAAAGGTTTAGTAATATAAGCAGTAATTTGAAGGGGAATTTTATTATGGGAGAATTATCAAAGCTACCTAATATAGGAAAAGAAGTTGAAAGGCAATTAAATAAAGTAGGCATATTTACTTATGATGAATTAAAAGATATTGGTGCAGAACAGGCTTGGCTGAAAATACAAAAAATTGATGCTTCTGCGTGTATTCATAGATTGTTAGCATTGGAAGGTGCGATTAAAGGTGTTAAGAAAACAGCTTTACCACAGGAACGGAAAGCAGAACTAAAAGATTTTTATAATTTGCATAAATGTAAATAGTAAATTTAAAGAGGGGACAATTAATGGAATTATGGGATGCATATAGAGAAGATAGCACACTTGCGGGTTGCAATTTAGTTAGGGGTGAAGTAATCCCTGATGGTTTGTTTCATTTGGTAAGTGAAATAATAGTTAGGCATAAAGATGGTATGTTTTTACTTACGCAAAGAGATTTAAAAAAGCCTAATTCCCCGGGTCTCTATGTAGCAAGCGCAGGTGGTAGTGCAGTGGTAGGCGAGAGTCCTTATGATGCAGCAATCAGGGAACTCAGAGAAGAAACAGGTGTTGAAACACCAAAATTAGAGCAAATATACAGATGCATGAGCAAGGATACTATATATTATGGCTATCTATGTAAAACTAATTGTGATAAAGATTCAATTATGCTCCAAGAAGGTGAAACAATATCTTATTTGTGGCTGACAAAAGAAGAGTTCTTTAAATTTATTGAATCGGATATGTATATGCAGAGTTATAAAGAAAGAATGAGTGAATATTTAAATATAATTAGATAAATTCAAATTTTAAGTTTAGTAATTTAAAGAGGTACTGATATGATAAGAAAGGCAGAAGTAAAAGATGCATCAAGATTAGCAGAAATATTAATATTTGCAAAAAGAACTGCTTACAGACAAATATTTAATAATGACAATGTTTCATTTAATGAAATGCAGGTTTTAGATTTAGCATTAGAGTTTCGTGATATAGAATCCCAGTTAGATGATTTATATGTATATGATGATGGAATTGTAAAAGGATTGATTAAATGGGGAAAGGCAGATAATAAAGGTACTGAGAATAATGTTGAAATTTTTGAGCTTTACATTGATACTTTTTTTCAAGGACAAGGCATTGGAAGCATTCTAATAAAAGATTGCATTGAACATGCCAAAAAGCAAAATATCAGACAATTATTTCTTTGGGTATTAGAAAAAAACTATACTGCAAGGAAATTTTATGAAAAATATGGATTTAAACCAGATAATGCTAGCAAGTTTGAGGATAGCACTATAGAAATAATTTTAAGATACAAACTAGAAATATAAGTTCCAATTTTGGGTTAAGTATTATAAATAGTAAATTTGTAGGTGGCTATAATGAAAATTTTATTTATAAATCTTCCCTTTTCAGGACACATTATACCGACATTAGGGCTGGTTAAGGAGTTACTGAAAAGAGAAAATCAAGTTACTTATTTATTAGCATATGAATGGAAAAATCATATTTTACAGACAGGTGCTGAGTTTATGGGTTACAAAAATGCAAAAAAGTTATCAGATCAGCTTAAAAATGCATATGATGCTGCCGATGAAATTGCAAAGGAATATGATTTGATTTTATATGAACAATTCTTCTTTTTGGGTAAGCATGTAGCGGAAAAATGGAATAAACCTGCAATTCGAATTTTTACTTCAATAGCATCAAATAAGGAAATTATGAAAGAGTTTATTAATGCAGGTGGGGCTTTAACTATATTTCGTTCACAATGGGTCTGTCGTAAGTTTACAAAGAACGTATCAAAAGGAATTCCGCTGATGACAGATTCATGGCTCAAAGAGATTATTCAGAATCCACCGAATTTAAACTTTGTGTATACGATCAGAGAGTTTCAACCGTATGAGGAAGAATTCCCGGATGAGCACTTTAAATTCATAGGTGCCTCAATTTATAAACGTGATATCCAGTCAGAATTTCAAATGCCTGTAACTAATAAAAAGATAATCTACATCTCTTTAGGAACTATTGTAAATAATGCAAAGAGTTTTTATAAGAAATGTATGAAAGCTTTTGAAAAAGAAGATGTTATGGTAATTATGTCCATTGGTAATTTAGTAAAAAGGAACAGCTTGGGACATATACCAGATAATTTTTATATTTACTCTTCAGTTCCTCAGTTGGAAGTGCTGGAAAAATCAGATGTATTTATTACACACGGAGGGTTGAACAGTGTTTCGGAAGCAATGTACTTTGGAGTTCCCATGGTTGTCTTTCCATATGAAACGGATCAGCCTTTGAACGCTAAATGCATCGAAAGATTAGGCGTTGGGAAAAGACTTGATCGAAAGAAAGTTACAAGTGAATTACTCAAAACTGTTGTAACATCTCTTTTAAACGATAATACCATTGCTCAAAATACAAAAAAAGTAAAAGAAAAGATGCAGTCAGCTCCAGGAAATAGTTTTGCATCAGATTTGATAATGAAATATTTTGATAATTATTAGATAGTTTCCGGTTTGTCTGTGAGATTATAAGCAAAATTTGAATCAGACAAATTTCAATTTAAGGTTGAGAATAATAAATAATAATTTATTAGTTAGGTAAGAACTAATAGATAAAAAGTAAGAGTTAATGAAGAAATTCAGCAAGGCTGAATTTTCACCACAACTATTACTTCTTAGCTCTTACCTCTTACTTAACTACAAATTCCAATTTTAGATTGGGTAATAAAATGATAAATTGTAGAGGAAATAAAAGTTTCAGATTGCATGAGAAGAATGTAATTCTATTAAATAATATACTAAACAGGAAGTAAAGGCTGAGTAATATATAAATTACTCAGCCTTTAAGCCTTAAAACTATATTGTCCTAATTACAAGGTTTTTGTCATAGATTTTTTCGAAGACTTCTTTAGACTTTAAAGCTTCATTGATTTCTAATTCTACATTTCTTTTAGCCACTATTTCTAAAAGAACATTTTCTTCGTCAAAGGATACATGGATGTCCTCTACAGAGCCGCTTAAACTTCTATCTAGGCTTTCTGCTATACGTATTAGTATGGCAACATATTCAGCATTAGAAATATCCAGCCTATTTATTATGCTGCAAAAATGAGCAAAGGGGAATTCAAAGTTGTTGTTTCTATGATAAGCCGCTACAAAAGCGCTGAGTAAGGTCTCTTTGTGGCTTAAGCCAGTTATCATAGAATTAAGTATTATATAAAATGAATGTATATGATGATCGTAATATCTTATGCTTATACCAGAGTCATGGAGGTAAGAAGCGGTTTTTAAAATATCTTTATAATCATCCTTAAGGTGATGAAGTGGTTTTAGTCCTTCATACAGCTTTAAAGCCAGTTTATAAACCTGGGTGGCGTGAGCTTTATCTATATTATGATTTTCTAAAACTCCTTGGATGCTATAGTCTAGTATATCACCTATATCACCATATTTTTCTTCAATGTAATTAAATAATATTCCTTCTCTTAATCCTTTTCCAGAGATTTTGATTTCACTGATTTCCAAACTTTCTGTAAGTTTTACTAAAAAGGAAGAGGCTCCAACTATGATATCAGCTCTATCCTTGGATAAGCCTTCAATTTTATTTCTCTGTTTTAAATCCTTGCTTCTTAAAGCATTATTTATATCATGAAGATCATAATCATAAAAGATATAGTTGTGAGATATGTCTATAGGATATCTTTTCCTTCTTCTATCGATTTTACCTAAAGTTCTTATACTTCCACCCACACCTATTATGTTATGAAAAGTAGTTTCTTTAAGCCAAGGAATAGTAGATAAACTTTCATCTATATAAGAATTAAGGCTTTCTAGATTTTCATATAAAATTCTGTCAGATAAATTAAATTGTTTAGTAAGGTTAACGCTACCAAAAGGCAATTTAAATGATTTTACCAGCTTATTATCCTTTATCCAAGCTAGTATGGTAGTAGAACCACCCATATCAATCATTAATGAATTTGTAGCATACAGGCTTTTGGAAACACCCAAAGAATCATAATGTGCAACTTCCTCAGTAGATAAAATTTTCACCTCTATGCCTGTTTGTTCCTTTATTTTATCTATTAGATAAGAACCATTTTTAGCAATTTTAAGAGCATCTGTAGCCACTGCGATAATGGTAGTTGCATTTGTTGAACTGCATAGGGTCTTAAAGGAAGATAAGGTTTTTAAAGTGTAGGATATTTTTTCCTCTGAAAAACTATCACCGTGAACTAAATCTTCTCCTAATCTTACAGATTCCTTTAATTCATCTATAAGCCTAAAATTTTTACCTTGTACTTCTGCTAATATCAATCTAACTGAGTTAGAAGCAATATCTATAACTCCAATTCTTTCCATAAAAACACCTCTCAATTTATTAAATAGTGATACTATTTATATTAGTTTAATGTTGGGTAGATTTCAATATATACACATAAATATAGATATTAATAATGTATTGACATAGTTATGCATTCAAGTTTATAATATATAGAAACTAAAAATTTGAATTTATGATAAGAAGAGTATTCTATTTGATGCTTTAAAGCGAACTGATGAGGGTGAGAGATCAGTAAGATAAATTAGAAGAAAAGAGTCTTGGAGATCCTTTTTTGAAATCATTAGTAATGATGATAGTAAATAAAGGCGTTAACTGCGTTAAAGTGCTGAGTGGACTTTTATTTAGTCAAACAGAGTGGTACCGCGGATAATCCGTCTCTTTAATTAAGAGGCGTTTTTTTATTTTTAATTATAAATAGGAGGAGAATACTATGGATTACAAAAATTTGATAGCTCAAAGGATTAAACCTTATGTAGATATGGAAATTGAAAACATTGAAAAACTTATTGAAATCCCCCCAAGACCTGAAATGGGTGATTTTGCTTTCCCATGTTTTCAACTAGCTAAAGTAATGAGAAAAGCACCTAATGCTATAGCCATAGAATTAAGTGAAAAGATAAACAAAGAAGGCTTTGAAAGAGTGGAAAATCTAGGACCTTATTTAAACTTCTTTCTAGATAAGGCTTCATTTATTAAGGAGATCATTGAAAAGGTTGAAAATGAAGGGGAAAAGTATGGTTCTTCATCCATAGGACAGGGAAGAAATGTTACTATAGACTTTTCTTCACCTAATATAGCTAAACCCTTCCATGTGGGACATTTAGTTTCTACTTCCATTGGAAATTCACTATATAGGATGTTTAACTTTGCAGGATACAACTCCGTGGGAATTAATCACCTAGGAGATTGGGGTACTCAATTTGGAAAGCTAATATCTGCTTATAAGAGATGGGTGGATGAAGAAAAATTAGAAAGTGAACCTATAAAGGAACTTTTAAGAATCTATGTTAAATTCCACGAAGAAGCTGAAAAGGATCCTTCTTTAGAAGATGAAGGCAGAATGTACTTTAAAAAGTTAGAAGAAGGAGATCAAGAATCCATCGCTTTATGGAAGAGGTTCACAGAGCTTTCATTAAAAGAATTTCAAAAGGTTTATGATATGCTAGGAGTTAAATTTGACTCTTATGCAGGAGAGAGCTTTTACAATGACAAGATGGATGCCGTAGTAGAAGAATTAAAAGAAAAAAATCTGTTAGTGGAAAGTAACGGGGCGAGGGTTGTATCTTTAGAAGATTATAATATGCCTCCATGTATAATATTAAAATCTGACGGAGCCACTATTTATGCTACTAGAGACTTAGCAGCAGCAAAATATAGAAAAGCTACTTATGATTTTGCTAAGAATATATATGTAGTAGGAAAAGATCAAACCTTACACTTTAAACAAGTTTACAAGACCTTAGAGCTTATGGGATATGACTGGTCTAAGGATTGTATGCATGTAGCTTTTGGATTAGTAAAATTTGCAGATAGAAAGCTTTCTACAAGGAAAGGTGAAGTTATTTTCCTAGAAGATTTATTAAATGAATCTATATCCAAGACCATGGAAATAATAAATGAAAAGAATCCTGAATTAGAAAACAAAGAAGAGGTAGCTACAAAGGTAGGGGTAGGAGCAATGATCTTTACCTATCTTAAAAACTCCAGGGAGAGAGATATAGTATTTGACTGGAAAGAGATGCTTTCTTTTGATGGGGAAACTGGACCTTATGTTCAATATACTTATGCAAGAGCTAATAGTATTTTGAGAAGACATACCCAAAACCAAGGGACCTGTGACTATTCAAAGCTAACTTCTCCAGAAGAGTTTGAACTGGCAAAGGCACTTTCAGGACTTCAAAGCAGCGTTTTACAGGCTTTAGACAAAGCAGAGCCATCCATAGTTACAAGATATGTAATAGATGTGGCTAAGGCCTTTAATAAGTTCTACAATACTCATTCAGTGTTAAATGTAGAAGATGAAGGGCTTAAAGAAGCTAGAATAAAATTAACTGAGGCAACCTGCCAAGTTATTAAAAATGCACTTTACCTCATAGGGCTTGAAACCGTAGAAAAGATGTAAACCATAGAAAGATGTGCAGCATAGAAAAGATTTAATAAAAATAAAGTAGAACCCAATGTGGGTTCTACTTTTTATTACCTAACTTTAATTCATTATATTTAGGGCAACTGGAAGAACAAGTTCCGCAATTACATTCACCCTTAGAGGATTTCTTTATATTTTTAACTATTATAAATATTGCAAAGGCTGCAATAGCCAAAGCTATTATAATTTCCATAAGATCACCTTCTTAAAATATTAGTAAGCCTATATTATAAAATAGGAATGAAACAATCCATGCTAATAAAAATTGGTATGTTACAGAGAATATTGTCATCTTTGAGCCATATTCTTTTTTCATGGCTCCAACTACAGCTACACAAGGGGTATACAGAAGTACAAAAACCATAAAGGAATAAGCAGATAGCACTGTAAAATATTGAGGAAGCACTTGCTCTAAGTTGGAACCGAAAATTACTCCCATGGTACCAATTACCGCTTCCTTAGCCATAATTCCAGTTAATATGGATACAGAAGACTGCCAGTTACCAAAACCTAGAGGAGCAAAAATTGGAGCTATTGCCTTTCCTATAACTGCAAGTATACTGTTGTTAATATCAGTAACCCCTGAAAAATTGAAATTAGAAGCAAACCATATAACTACGCTTATAGCAAAAATTAATGTACCAGCTTTTTTAATAAAGCCTTTTCCTTTATCCCAAGTGTTTTTTATCACATTAGAAAAAATAGGAACTTTATATTCTGGAAGCTCAATTATAAAAGGCTCTTCATCTTTTTTAAATAATGTGTTTTTAAATATCAAACCCATGATAAAAGCCATTAATATACCTAATAAGTAAAGAGAACCTACCACTAACCCTGTATTTTTAGGGAAAAATATAGAGGCGAAAAGAGCATAAACTGGAAGCCTTGCATTACAGGACATTAATGGAACTAAAAGCGCTGTAAGCTTTCTATCCTTTTCGCTTTCCAAGGTCCTTGCAGCCATAATGCCTGGTACAGAGCATCCAAAGCCTATAATCATAGGTATAAATGCTTTACCTGATAATCCCATCTTCCTCATTAGTTTGTCCATAATAAAAGCCACTCTAGCCATATAACCACTATCTTCTAGTATAGTTATACATAAAAATAAAGATATTATTATTGGGAAGAATACTAATATAGAGCCAACACCACCAACAATGCCATCTACTATTAATGAAGAGAACCAAGGGCTTGTACTAGACAATAGGTTACTAAGCCAAGGCATTAAACCGTTGTTTAACAACTCATCTAATTTATCTGCTAGGGGTTGGCCTACCCAAGTGAAAGTAAATTGAAATATTAAAAATAGTATAGCAATAAATAGAGGATAAGCCAGCCAAGGATTTAATAATACTCTATCTATTTTATTTGTAGAAGTTATTTTATTATCTTTAGCTTTAACAAGACTGTTACTAATAATGGTGTCAATAAAATTATAGGCAGATCTTTCACTAGGGAAATGATAATCATTATCATCTATTGTCCTTAAAAAATCACCGTGTACTAGAAGGTTTTTTATTTCTTCTATACCTATACCCTTGGAGGCTACTATAGGTATCACGGTTACCTTAAGTTCTTCTGATAAAAGTTTATAATCTATGGTTAATCCTTTTGACTCAGCAGCATCTATCATGTTTAGTACTAAAATAATAGGTTTCTTAAATTGTTTTAGCTGAGTAGTCAAATACAAATTTCTATTTAAGTTTGAAGCATCTACGATATTTATTATTACATCTAAGTCATCATTTTCAAGAAAGGATTTAGATATTTTCTCTTCATTAGAGAAAGTATCTAGGGCATATATTCCTGGAAGGTCTACAATTTTTATATTATTATCCAGAAAACCTTCCTTTTTTTCTACGGTTACACCTGCCCAGTTTCCAACATACTGATTTGAACCAGTTAAAGCATTAAATAGGGTAGTTTTACCCACGTTAGGATTTCCTACTAAACCTGCAATTAACATCGATGTCCTCCTTATTTAATAAAAATATTTTTAGCGTCAGTTTTCCTTATGGCTAAATCAAAGCCTCTAAAGTTCACCACTAGGGGATCACCTAGGGGAGCCTTTTGCTTTAATTGTATTTCTGTACCTTCTATACAACCGAGAGCCATAAGACGTTTTGCTAATTTATCATTTCCTTGGATTTCAGTTATTATAGCTTTTTCACCAAGCTTTAAATCAGTAATGCTCATTAAATCCACCTCGCAATGAAATTCATTCTCAATACAAATATTATCACGTGGTTAAAAAAATGTCAATAAGTTATTAATAATGTTTAATAGTTATCAATAAAACTTTTATTTAAATAAATTATAAAATATGAGATAATAAACCATAAGAAACACATTAGAAAAGAGTGATATAGTGATTGTACGAGAAAATTTAATAGAAATAGAAGAACTTGAAGAAAGTTACTCTTTAAAGTTTGAGGAAAGAAAGGATATATATAAAGATGCGGTGTATTTTGATTTAGAACATTATGTATATAAAAAGCCCATATGTATAGGAGTATTTGGTTGTTGTTATTATGATGAAGCTCAAGAGGCTCTAGTGGTTACTCAGTATATGATTGAAAATAGGAATGAAATAGTAGAAATATTGCATTTAGCGGAAAGGTATTTTAAAGAAATTGAAATGAAAAATAAAAAATATATAGTTACCTTTTCCGGAAATAATGACTTTCATGTTATTAATTATCTTTTTGAAAAATACAACATAGATTTCACCATAACAGAGCATTTTAAGCCTTTAGATTTACAAAAAGAATACGAGAAACAGTTTAAGGAAAGCACCGGATTAAAAGCATTAGAAAAAAAGTTTGGAATCATTAGAGAAGGAGAGCTTATAAGCGGATCAAATCTTGCAAAGACCTTTAGTAAGGTTATAAAGGATAAGGATTATATCATAAGGATGCCAGCAGAAAAAATTACAAAAATACTTTTATATAATGAGCAAGATGTAGTTAATTTATTTCATATCTTGTTAAATTGGGAAAGGACAATATAATATTTTTGGTTTCTAATGGGAACTAAAAACAAAACCTGTATCTACGATACAGGTTTTGTTTTTATAGATGAGATTGTAAATTATTTATAGCTATTTTTATTCTACTTATACTTTCATCTTTTCCTAAGATATCCGCTAGTTCTAAATATCCTCCTGGGGAGCTTTGAAGGCCGGATAAGGCAGACCTTATAGGCCACATAATCTGACCATTCTTTATTCCTTCCTTGCTTACAAATTCACTAATTAGTCCAGATATGGTATCGCTATTCCAAGGTTCTAGAGCTTCTAAAGCAGGTAGGATCTTTGTTAAGTTTTCTAAAGAGTTTTCTATGGTAGTCTTCATTTTTTTATGAAGGAATATTTCTATAGAATATTCTGGTAGTTCTGCGAAGAAACCTATTTTTTCAGGTATTTCACTTAATACTTCAACTCTAGTTTGCATAAGCTCAGAAACCTTCTTAGAATCCATTTCCTTTGGAAGTATACCTTCATAGTAAGGAAGCGCAAGGTCATGGAAAGTATCTAAAGGAAGCCTTTTAATATATTCTCCGTTCATCCACTTTAATTTTTGACTATCGAAGATTGCAGGGGACTTGTTGATATTTTTATAATCAAAAATTTTCACTAAGTCTTCTAAAGAAAATATTTCTTCATTTCCTCCTGGATTCCATCCTAAAAGGGCTATGTAGTTTAACACCGCTTCCTTTAAATAACCTTTAGCAACTAGATCTTGGAAAGAAGCATCTCCATTTCTTTTACTTAATTTGTTGTGAGCATCTTTCATTATAGGAGGACAATGAACATATACAGGTACTTCCCATCCAAAGGCATCATATAATCTGTTGTATTTAGGTGAAGAGGATAGGTATTCGCTGCCTCTTACCACGTGAGTTATTTTCATTAAATGGTCGTCTACCACATTGGCAAAATTATATGTAGGCAGTCCATCAGATTTTATTAATATCATATCTTCCAGTTCGGAGTTATCTACAGATATATGTCCATAAATGACATCTTCAAAGGAAGTGGTACCTTCTACAGGGTTATTTTGACGTATAACATAAGGTATTCCTTTTTCTATGTTTTCTTGAATTTCTTCTTTGGATAGGTGAAGGCAGTGCTTATCGTATCTAAAGGTTTCATTCTTAGATTCTAAATCTTTTCTTAAGTTTTCTAATCTATCTTTATCGCAGAAACAATAATAAGCTTCTCCTTTATCTACTAGTTCTTTAGCATATTGAAGATATATACCTTTTCTCTCACTTTGAACATAAGGACCATAATCTCCACCTAAATCAGGACCTTCGTCATGTATGAGTCCTGTAGCTTTTAAAGTATTATTAATTATGTCTACAGCGCCTTCCACATATCTTTCCTGGTCAGTGTCTTCAATTCTTAATATAAAATCTCCATCTTCATGTTTTGATATTAAATAGGCATAAAGGGCGGTTCTAAGATTTCCTACGTGCATATAACCTGTAGGGCTTGGTGCAAATCTTGTTCTAATCTTGCTATATTCCATTTCGTTCACTCCTAAAAACTTCATTTATTTATTTTATAATTTTAAAGTATAACTTAACACATTTACTACTAATTATCATAAACCAGCCTATTTTTTATGTCAATATAAGCCATCAACGCCTAGAGATGTTCTTTCCATCACTTTGAAGTAGTAAATTTCCATGAGTGTCTGTTCTATAACATATTATATCCCTAGACCTTAGTGTTTTTAAAACCTGTTCATGAGGATGACCAAAATCATTTCCTAAACCACAACTTATTACAGCAAACTTTGCTTTTACTTTGTCTATAAAATCCCCAGAGGTAGAAGTGTTACTCCCATGATGTGAGACTTTTATCACATCTGCTCTTACATTTACGTTATTAGATAGTAACTCCATTTCTATAAGTTTTTCTGCATCCCCGGTGAACAAAAAAGAAGTATCCCTGTGTTTAAGGAGTACCACTGTAGAATAGTTATTTAGGTTTTGGTAATTATCCTTTATGGGAGATAGAAACTCCAGGGATGTAAAGTTATCAAAATTTATAATAACACCATGTTTAGCCACATTTATCTTTAAATTCTTTTTTTTAAGTTCTGTAATCATACTTTTAAAGGTAGTTGTATCCGTTACCACCTTGGGAGCATAAAACTTAAGTATTTTAAACTTTTTTATTATACTATCCATAGAACCTATATGATCTTCGTGAGGATGAGTTGCAATAACATAATCGAGTTTTTTTACATTATGAGCTTTAAGAAAGCTTACTAATTTTTTGCTATTATAGCTAGGTCCTGCATCTATTAGCATATTTATATCCTTATACTGTATAAGGATGCTATCTCCTTGTCCTACATTAATGAAGTAAACATTTAATATTTGTGAATTTGAATTTTTTTTATTACTTGGATAACAACTGGTTTGAAGCATAATTAAAATGCAGAGCATTATATGGAATAGTCTTTTAATTATTTTCATAAATAACCCCTTATTATGATGTTTACATTTAGATTATAACCAGTTTTATTTATATTGAAGCACTTATGGTTATCTTGTATAATAAAAATGTTATATACAAATGGAGAGTGATTTAATGAGAACTTATATTATAATGTTGTATTATGGCTTTTATATGATATTTATGGCCTTTAGACTATTAATAATAAAAATACTGCGCAAGGTAAGGGGAAATGATGTAGCAGAAAGTTATAAAACAAAAGTTGTTATGAAATGGAGCAAACATACTCTAAAGGTTACAGGAATGAGCTATAAAGCTTTTGGTACAGAAAATATACCAGATGAAAGCTGCTTGTTTGTAGCAAATCATCAGAGCCTTTTTGATATTCCAGTACTTTTAGATGCTGCTAAGAAGCCTTTAGGGTTTATAGCAAAAAAAGAGTTAAAGAAAGTTCCTATATTACATTCTTGGACAAAAGAAATAAATTGCGTTTATATAGATAGAGAAAACGTTAGGGAAGCTATTAAATCAATAAATGAAGGTATACAATTTTTGCAGCAAGGAATATCTATGGCTATTTTCCCAGAGGGGACAAGGGCTAAGGATGGTAAAATTAAAGCCTTTAAGAAAGGCAGTCTAAAGCTTGCCACAAAATCAGGTGTACCAGTAGTACCTGTTACCATACAAGGCACCTATAAAGCCTTTGAACTTAATAAAAAGCTTCAAGATACAGAAGTGATTATACACTTTGGTAAACCCATATATCCTGAAAGCTTAGATAAAGAAAAACAAAATAATCTTTCAGAAATAGTAAAAGAGGAAATAATTAAATATCTATAAAAAAGAAGTTCCTGAGATAGAATATAAATATCTCAGGATTTTTTTATGGAGATGTATTTAGAAGAAATACTATGCTTTACAAGATTAAGAATTCACGAAATACAGAGGATATTGATTAAAAACATATAAAGAAATTGCAAAAAATATGATATAATAAATTTATTAACCCTTAAAACTATAAATAATGAAATTATTTAAATGCAAAAATTGCATCAGGAGGTATTCATGATTAAAGAATTTTCATTTAGTAATGACAAGGCCATGATAAATTTTACAGCTAAATATTGCGATAGTCAGGAAAAAATATTAAGATCTCAAGGTTTTCAAAGACTTATGACAGTTTATATTAACAAAAGGAAAAAGAGAAATTCTAATGTTTATAAATATATTACTGAAGAGTTTCCTGGAAAGGATGACAGTGAAAAGCTTCAAAATATTATTAGATTATTTCACCTTTTAACCGTAATGACTGCAGAAGAAATTATGGATATGGAGGAAAAATATAAAAATATACTAATCAATAAGGATTCCTTAATTGTTCTTATAGAAGATGTATATAGTTTTTGGAGAAAGTTAGAGAGATATACTATTGTAGAAAATGCAAAAATAACAGAAGGCATAACTTCAGTAAGATTTGAAGAAGCTAATACTAATTTTTCATCTTTGGTATTAGATCTTTATAGAAAAATAGAAGAGCATGTGCTGGGATATGCACCTAAAGTATATAGACAGGTACCCGCAGGTGGTAATGCCAGCTTATTATTAAATAGGCTAGTGTGGCCTTGTCCTATGGAATATTCCATACTAGAAGGTATCCCATTTATTGATACCATATCCCTAGAAACACCTTTCATCACATATCCAAAAAAGAACAAAAGAGATGGGTATTTTAACGAAGTTAATTACAATCCTGTAAAAGAATGTTCTTTAAATAAAGAACATTGGTTTTGTTTTCCTATTAAAGTAGGAGAATTATTAGCTTATATATATTTTCATAGAGATTTTATGGATCATGGGGTTTCCTTATGCAATCTCTTTGAAGTAGCAAGAGAAGAGGAGTACAGGGGGAGAAAGCCAGATATTATATATGTTTTTGGAGCGAAGGATAATAGTGAGGAGTTAAAAACAATATTTTATGATGATGTTAAAAATGATATTATGGTAGGATATGTAAGTCACAGCCAAGAAATAGATTATTTTGGATACATGAAAAAAATGACTCTTACCTTGCACAATTTGATAATGATTAAAAGGGGTCATTTACCAATACACGGAGCTATGGTCAATATAATTCTTAAAAATGGTAAATCTGCAAATGTAGTAATAGTAGGAGATAGTGGTGCAGGTAAATCAGAAAGTCTGGAAGCCTTTAGAAGTTTAAGTGAAGAATATGTCAGTGATATGACCATAGTATTTGACGACATGGGCACACTTAAAGTTATAGATGAGAATATTAAAGGCTATGGTACTGAAATAGGCGCTTTTGTTAGATTAGATGATTTAGACCAAGGCTATGCTTTTAAAGAGATTGACAAGAGTATATTTATGAATCCAGATAAGACCAATGCTAGATTAGTAATGCCTGTAGCTTCCTATAAAGATATAATTAAGGGATATAATGTTGATTTATTTTTATATGCTAACAATTTTCAAGAGGTTAAACCAGGGGAGAAAGCTATTAGATTCTTTGATAATTCAGTGGAGGCTATTAATACCTTTAGAGAAGGGGCTAGGTTAGCAAAAGGCACCACCACTGAAAAAGGCCTGGTAAAATCATATTTTGCTAATCCCTTTGGGCCTTATCAGAAGCAAGAAGAAACAGATAAGCTATTAGATTTATATTTTAATAAGTTTTTTGAAAAAGGAATAAAAGTAGGAGAGATAATGACTTGCTTAGCTCTAGAGAATATGGAAAAAGAAGGACCAAGAAATGCAGCGGTAGAGCTCTTTGAGCTTATTAAAAACTTATAAGAAAACAGAGCTTAAGTTATAAAGTTAACTTAAGCTCTCTTATTTTTCTGAACTCTATTTTGAATATCTTTTATAACAGCGTTAAATTTTTTGGATTTAATGCCAGGGAAGGCCTTAATTAATCTTCTATGATTAAAGCTAAGCTTATTTAAAATTCTATTGTATTTTTCTTTAAGTTCTTTAAGACTTATTTCTATTTCCTCTGATTTATTTATAGCTTTACCCACTAAAGAAGCATATTTATTCTTAAGTTCTAATTCTACTTCGCTTAATTCTGTAAATATTTCATTAAATTTATTTAAAGAAATTATAGTAAGAATAAGATCTATAATGAAACAAAATAAAAAAGTATAGCTAATGATAATTTTATATTTATCAGGAATAATATTTACTTTTGAATACACAAAAGGTTGTATAACTTTTATTGCAATAATAGATATAATTCCCCAAGCTAAAGAAAAAGAAAGGCATATTCTGCCCTTAACATTTAAAAAGTTATTGGTATAATCCCACCATTTTGTATTAAAGAAGTGTTCCAATATAGCACCTGTAATATATTCTACTAAGGAGGTTACCATCATGCCTACTATAAAAATATATAATATGCTACTTTCAGAAGGAATGGTCACAAGTAAAGACAACATTCCAAAACCATATATAGGGCACAGTGGTCCATAGAGAAAGCCTCTATTAACGAAAGTGCCTTTTTTGGAAAAAGCATAAGTTACTTCCAGCATCCAACCAAAAATAGAATATATCATTAATAGTAATATTAGTTCAAATACATAAAATCCACTTATAGATAAAAACATCTTACTCACCTTTGATAATTAATTTTTATATACTTAGCGTAACTATTATATACATTCTAATATTACTATTAAAAATAAACAAGCCCTCTAAAAAGAGGGCTTGTGTTAGTGGCTAATCAATATCTCTATAACGATCTTTTGCAAAGAAGGATATAGCATATAATCCTGCAATTCCTACAAGAGCATATACAACTCTGGTGATAGCAGACATATTTCCAAAAATTGCAGCTACCAAATCAAATTGAAAAAATCCTATAAGTCCCCAGTTTATAGCTCCTATTACCACAAGTAATAAAGCGGTTACATCTAAAGTTCTCATTATACTACCTCCTATAATTTTAGATTGTTAAGTTGATTTGAAAATTCAACTAAATCTAAGGGTTTATAGATGTATTATTTACTGTTTTAAAAAAAATATGCGCTTGTAATTTCTATAAGTTGTATGTTTTGGAATGTTATAATTAAAAATAAAAAAGTTTATGTCCGTGACATAAACTTAGTGGTAAAGTATAATTAGGTTGAAAAGTACATACTTTAAAGATGAATATTTCTATCTATAGGTTGTGATAAGGATATAAAGGTATCTGTTCTTTGAATCCCTTGTATATTATTTATACTATTCATAAGAATCTCTTGAAGATGAGAAATACTCTTACATACTACTTTTGCAAAAATTGAATAGTCGCCTGTGGTTAAATGAAGTTCTACTATTTCTTTTATGTTTTTCATTTCTTCAATTACATAGGAAAATGAAGAGGTCTTATCTACATATATGCCTACAAAACAGCATACATCATAACCTAACTTAGGTAAATCTAGAAGTATTCTAGTACCTTTAATAATGCCTAAGTCCTCCATTTTTTTCATTCTAACATGAATGGTTCCACCACTCACATGGCATATTCTAGCGATTTCTAGGTAAGGAGTTCTGCAATCTTTAATTAGTATATCAAGTATCTGTAAATCTAGTTCGTCAAGTTGATTAATGTGAGTTATTGACACAATATCACCTCATTAATTTAAATATATAAATTATAAGTTCACACTACATAATTTTATTTTATCAAAAATAATGATGATTTACTAGCAAAATAATAATATTTTTTTAATTTATTTGTTTTTTTTCAATAATGGATTATAAAGCTTCAGTAATTAATTATTGTTTGAATATTAATTATATAGTTCTTTGTCTTGAAAAATAGTGTGTATTAAAATAATATTAATATAGATAAAATTTATTAAGAAAGGAAGATAATATTGAGTACAGCGCAGTGGGTTATTTATACTATAGTGTTCTCAGTGGTTTTATTCATTCTTTATACTATTTTAAGAGTGTATGTATTACATAAATTAAAAGTTAATAGATGGATAATATTTACTCTTGCTATTATCGTATTTTTAGTACCCTCATTATTAAAATTACAAGGACTTTTATGGGTATCCATACAGTCAGGGTTCTTTGTTCTTTTATTTTTGTGGTTTGTAGACCTTACTAAAATTCAAAAAATTAAAGACAAGCAAATAAAGATAAAACCAAAGGCTAAGCCTAATAGAGTTAAAAACAAAGATAAATAGCAAAAGCCCCCTATATAGGGGGTTTTAATCTATAAAAATAGGGGAAGTCAATGCAATTTTATCCTTCATATAAACTTTAACTACATAATATTTCTCTGATTTATTAATAGGAAATTTGAAAATATATCTTATTCTCTCTTGATGCATATCCTTTAAGGATTTTATTATAGTGTTACCATTAGTTATAATTTCAATTTTATCGATTTTATTTATTTTATCTTCAGCTATTATGGTAAAATTTAGTTCCGTCTTTTCATCATAGGGAATAGAACTTCCCATAATATGATTATTTATGCTAAAAGTAAGTTTTAAGCTTTTTGATTCCGTAGAATAGACCCTTAAAAGCTTAAAAGCCTCAAGGATACTTTTCTTATTTAATTCATCACAAAGCACCACAGTAAGATTTTCACTATCTCCATAATTTAATTTATGATTGTCTTGGCTATTTATCGCACCTAATTTCCAGCCTTTATCTAATAATTCAAAATAAAGTTTATCATATCTTTTGTATTTTTGAGGAAACATCCCATTGCCTACTTCAACATACTTTATATAGTTATTTACATCTTCTGAATACTGAGTATTTATTATGCTTTTATCTGGGTGATTAAAGCCGCCTAAACTTTCGTTATTGGCAACAAACCAAAACAAAAGATTTTGCATTTTTTTTAAGGTACCTTTAAAATAGAAATTAGAATTTATTATATTTATATGTCCATGATTATTAGTGTGAACTTCAAAGCCTTGCAGGGCTAAGAAGTTTTTATTTTTTTTGTTATAATAGTTTATATACTTTCTTAAGGTTTCCCATTTGGTTAATACATTAGATTTATAATAAACCTTATCTTCAAGATAATCATTATGATCCGTGATTATAATAAAATCCAAGCCTTTATTCTTTGCATATTCCAGTGCTTCTAAGGGAGAGCTTTTCCCCGTAGAGTAATTAGTGTGACAATGGGGTATACCATAGAAGTGTTTTAGATTTTCTATTTTAATTCCTTCTCTATTTTTTGTTTTTTGCTTACCCACTCTTAACCTCATTAAAATTGCTATTAATAACATTATATGATTAAACTCTTATATTAGTTTAGGTTATTTAATTTGAACGCTAATAGAATTCAAATTAAAAATTTAGAATTTAAAATTTAAAATGAAGGACAGTTTTTCCGAAAAAGCATCAGAAAAACTTATAATTTATAAAAAGAGAAATGCCCAAAGGCTTCAGCCTTTGGGCATTTCTTATAAATTCCTAGAAACTCCGCTAGGAGTTTCCTGCTTAATTTTAAATTCTCGATTCTAAATTCTCAATTAACTAACTGCATCCAGTGGTGGAGCCGCAGTCTTGGCAGAGCATACAGGTTCCGTTACGAACCATTTTAGTGCTGGAGCAGGTTGGGCAAACACTTCCGTATACTCTTTCACCTTTTTGAGTTTCATCATCTTCTTTTAAGATAGGTGATGAGGAAGGAGCGGTATTTGCATTAACTAGGGAAGTTTCAATAGTTTTGCTTTTTTGCTGCATATCATAATCATCAGGCTTTACCTGGCACTTTGAAAAGTCACCTAGTTCAATGTCTATTATCTTACTTATTAAGTCAGAAATTG
This sequence comes from Clostridium amylolyticum, assembly GCF_900142075.1. Lineage (GTDB taxonomy): Bacteria > Bacillota > Clostridia > Clostridiales > Clostridiaceae > Clostridium_AA > Clostridium_AA amylolyticum. Next base: position 185,882 of record NZ_FQZO01000006.1, on the reverse strand, counting down.
AAGTTACATATTTTATATAAGGATGCTTTTGCACAAAACCATAAGGTTCATACATTTGTCCTCTCAGCATTCTAGATATATCTTGAGCAGGTACATGGTACTGAAGCATCACTGAAATAGATTTGGACAATGAGTTTAGAAGCCCAGTTATTATGGTACCTTCTCTATCTGTAGTGATATAAATTTCGCATATTTCTCCATTAGGATTTCTATTTACAGTGGTGTAGATTTTAACATCATCTATTTGTGCTGGATGAGTATTACCATATCTTACACCTTGTGGTTTAGCTCTTCTCTTATAGTTTGTAAGGTTTGATTGAAGCTCTTTAGCTGCTCCAAGTAAGTCACTATAGGATAAGTCTTCTAGCTGCATTTCTGAAGCTTCATCCATAGAGGTATTTAATGGTTGGCTTGCCTTACAACCATCTCTGTAAATTGTTATACCTTTTACGCCTAGCTTCCAAGATAATATGGTAATATTCTTAATGTCATCCACGGATGCTTCCTTTGGAAGGTTTACTGTCTTTGATATTGCTCCTGAAATAACAGGGGATATAGCTGCCACCATTTTAACATGTCCTTCTGGAGCTATATATCTTTTACCGGTTCCGCAAGTGTTTGCGGTATCAAACACACTGTAATGCTCTGGTTTTAAATGAGGAGCACCTTCTAGCTTACCATCAGCTAGTTTTTCGAACTCGTAGCCATCTTTTGTTACTTTTTCAGTTCTTGTTATATATTTTACTATGTCAGATATTTCTTCATCACTATAACCTAAATTCTTTAATGAGGATTCAATAACTGGATTAACCAAAGTCATAAATCCACCGCCAGCAAGCTTTTTGTAAACTATGTGGCTAAAGAAAGGCTCAATGGAAGTAGCACCGCAATCCATAGCGAAGGATATAGTTCCTGTAGGAGCGATTACGGATACTTGAGCGTTTCTATAACCGTGTTTAGTTCCATTGTCTAAAGCTTTTTTCCATACAGATTTTAAGGTAGAGCTTAAATCATCTAAACTCAAAGCTTTTAAAAGGCTATGATCTGCTATATAAGGTTTATAATTTAGCCCTTCAAAGTTTGAATGTAGTGAACCAGCAGCTCTGGAATGGTTTCTAATAACTTTCAACATAGATTCTTTATTTATTTCATATTTAGCAAAAGTACCTACGCTTTCAGCCATTAATGATGAAACATAATAAGATTGTCCAGTTAATATTCCTGTTAAGGAGTTTGCTACGGCTCTAGCCTCATCAGAGTCATAGGGATGACCCATAACCATTAAAAGGGAAGAAAGATTAGCAACCCCTAATCCTGTGGTTCTAAAATAATAAGTTTTACGAGCAATATCCTCAGTAGGATATTGACCCCATTGTATAGAAGCTTCCAGCATTAATTGATTTAAAGAAATCATATGTAAGAAACCCTCTATGTCAAAGGTGTTTTTATCATTATCATAAAAGTTATATACATTTATGGAAGATAGGTTACAGGAAGTATCATCAAGGAATGCATATTCTCCACAAGGATTTGTAGAGTTAAGTTTATTATGCTTTGCTCCTAAAACTCCATCTTCTCCTGCTGGGCATGTATGCCATGCATTAAAGGTGTCATCAAATTGAGGGGCTGGATCTGCACACTTCCAGGAAGATACATTCATTAAATCCCAAAGTTCTTTTACTTTAATCTTTCTATTAACCTTGTCATCCACTCTACCTTTTAACTCTATTTCAGCATCAGGATTTATACCTAAATCACAAACCTTTTGCATAAAATCATCATATATTCTTATGGAGTTATTGCTGTTTTGCCCAGAAACCGTAGCATAAGCTTCCCCGTTAAAATCAGAGTCATAACCCATCTTTATTAAAGCTCTAACCTTATCTTCTTCATTGGCCTTCCAAGTGATAAATTCTTCTATTTCAGGATGATCAATGTCTATACATACCATTTTTGCAGCTCTTCTAGTAGTGCCGCCAGATTTTATAGCACCAGCATTTCTGTCAAATCCTTTAAGAAAACTCATTAATCCAGAGGAAACTCCACCACCAGAAAGCTTTTCACCTTCTGCTCTTAGAGTGGAGAAGTTTGTACCAGTACCTGAACCACCTTTAAAAAGTTTTGTTTCAGTAACAAACTGCTCTGAAATAGAATGATTTCCTAAAAGTTTATCTTCTACTGAAACTATAAAGCAAGCAGAAGCCTGAGTTCTACTATAATTATCCTCTGATTTAACTACTTTGCCTAAGGTTTCATCAAAATAAAAATTACCTTGAGGAGAGCCTTTAATTCCATAAGAAAGTGCTAACCCCGTATTAAACCATTGAGGAGAGTTTGGAGCATATAGTTGAGCCAAAAGCCCGTACACCATTTCATCATAGAAAATAGAAGCTTGTTCATCTGTTTTTATTAGCCCTTCATCCTTTAATGCTTCGCACCAAAAATTAACTAAACGATGAGCTACCATCTTCATGCTGGTTTCAGAACCTGTTGCGCTAGGCACTCCAGCACGTCTAAAATATTTAGAAGCTATAATATCACAGGAGTTCTGAGAGTAATGAGAGGGAAACTCTAAATCTTTCATATCTACCAATACTTTGCCTGTTTTATAATCCTTAAGAAGTACATCTACTTTTTTCCACTTAAATAAGTCATAAACCGTTTTTGAATTGTTTTTTTCTAATTCTTTAGTATAATATCTTTTAAACAACTGATTTATATCGGCCATTTATTTACCTCCAAACAAATTATTATCACTACATATAGTATGGACGTTTTCGAAAACACACTATATATTGGTAATAAAAATTATATAGTATTTATAAGTTTTATTCAACAATAAAAAATATCAAAATTTTAAATATAGATTTAATTTATTCATTCTTAAGCCTATATGGTACAAAATTTATAAAAGGAGAAAAAATATGTTAAGAAAGTTTTTAGATTATGAACCGAAAATTGGTAATGAGTGTTTCATAGCCCCTAATTCAGAGGTAATAGGAAGAGTACATTTAGGAAATAAATGTAGCATATGGTTTGGGGCTGTTCTTAGAGGTGACGAAAATGATATAATAATAGGAGAAAATTCAAATATACAAGATAATTGTGTGGTTCACGTAGATAGTGATAGAAAAACCATAATTGGAAGGAATGTAACCATAGGCCATGGAGCCATAATACATGGCTGTACCTTAGAAGATAATGTTTTAATAGGCATGGGAGCAATTATATTAAATGGAGCAGTAATTGGAAGTAACACCATTATAGCTGCAGGAGCCTTAGTGCCTGAGAACAAGATAATACCTTCAGGGGTGCTTTGTATGGGCTCTCCTGCCAAGGTAATAAGGGAATTAACTGAAGAAGAGATTATGAAACTTCAGCTATCTGCTGATCATTATAGTGAGCACTCTAAAAATTATTAACCTAAAATACACAAATAATTCTCACCTGCATGGATAATAATATATATTGATGCAGGAGGGATAAAAATGAAAAAAAATATAATGAAAATTTTTGTTATGAGCTTAGCAATAATTATTATTAAATTTTTTAATGGTTATAGTTATGAACTAAAACCTGAAGTTCAATTTATTGATGTAGGTCAAGCGGACTGTATCTTGATAAAAGGCAGTAAAAATTATTTAATAGATACTGGAAGCGGAGAGACATCTGAAAGTGTTGTTAAACACCTAAAGATGGAGGGAATTGAAGAATTAGAAAATATTATAATTACTCATTATCATGAGGATCATTATGGTGGATTAAAAAGGATATTACAAAATGTAAAGGTAAAAGAAATAATACTGCCTTATGTAGAACATAAAGAAGACATTATAAGCTATGTAAAAAAGATGGACTTCAATTATACTTTACTAGATAAAAATACACTTTTAGAAAGCCCTAAAGTGAACTTAAAAATTTTGGTGCCTCCTCAAAGGGATAAAAACATAGAAAACAATAATTCCTTAGTTATCCTAGGGCAAATAGATGACATCAGCTATTTATTTATGGCGGATGCAGAAAAAAAGCTGGAAGATGAGTTGATTAAAAATTATAATATACCAAGAGTGAATATATTAAAGGTAGGTCATCATGGACTTATTACTGGCACCACCAACAGGCTTTTAAATGCAACCAAGCCAGATTTTGCTGTTATATTTAGCGATGGAATAGGAAGCCCAAGTTATAACGTGAGTCAAAGATTAACGAAGCATGGAGTAAATATATTAAGAACAGATAAATTAGGTTCTATAAAAATAGAAAATGGCAGCTCTAGTGAAGATAAAGTGATAATAAAAATATACAATTTAAAAACCTAAGTTTTTTATAATATGGAGGGGTAAAATGGAGATTTCACCATTACGTAAAGGTACATCTGTGATTCCAGATAGAAAAAAGGTAGATTCAAAAAAAGATTTCTCTCAAAACTTTAATTTTGCTAGGGATAGAAAAAACGAAGAGCAATTAAAAAAGACTTTAGAGGAAATTAAGAAAAAAGGCAATAGATTGGTGATTACCAAATGCTATGCTGATGTAAAAGCATATAAAAATCTTATAAAAGAATACCTTCAAGATGTATTAGCCTTTATGTATAATGTTAAAAAAGACATAAGCTTTTGGCAAACCCAGTATTTCATCACCGTAGAAACCATAGACAATAAATTAAAAGAACTTACGGAAAACCTTTTACAAGAAGAAAAAGAAAATTTGAACATAGCCTCTACCATTGATGAAATACAAGGGTTGATAGTAGATATATATAGATAATTGAGAATTTAGAATTTAGAATTTAAAATGAAGGATAGTTTTTCTGAAAAAGCATCAGAAAAACTTACCAATATAGCAAATATAGCAAAATAAAAATGCCAAAGGCTGAGGCCTTTGGCATTTGTATATATATTCTTCGAAACTCTTCGAGTTTCTTCCTTCATTCTCAATTCTAAATTTTTAATTATTTAAAGCTCTCGTAGCTTGCATCGGAAGGCATTCGCCAATCTCCTCTAGGGGAAAGGCTTATGGTTCCTATCTTAGGACCGTCAGGCAGGGCTGATCTTTTGAACTGTTGAGTGAAGAATCTCTTTATAAAACTATTAAACCATTTTTCAATGGTTTCCTGGGAATATTCACCTTTAAAAGCTTGTTTTGCCAAGAATAATATTTTTTCGTTGCTGGCTCCATGTCTGATAAAATAATATAGGAAGAAATCGTGTAATTCATAGGGACCCACTATATCTTCTGTTTTTTGTGATATTTTTCCCTCACTATCTTTAGGAAGAAGTTCTGGGCTAACTGGGGTATTTAATATATCCAATAAAATATCACTAATAACTGGAGTCATAGTATATTTTGCAGCATAATTAACTAGGTACCTTACCAAGGTTTTAGGCACAGAGCAATTAACTGAATACATGGACATATGATCTCCGTTATAAGTGCACCAACCTAAGGCGAGTTCAGAAAGATCCCCGGTACCTATGAGAAGAGCACTTTCTTTATTAGCTACATCCATTAATATTTGGGTTCTTTCACGAGCCTGAACATTTTCGTAGGTTACATCATGGATATCTGCATCGTGGTTAATATCCTTAAAGTGTTGTACACAGGCATCTACGATGTTTATTTCTCTAAAGTCAGTACCTAGTTCTTTGCATAGGTTCACGGCATTATTATAGGTTCTGTCAGTAGTGCCGAAACCTGGCATGGTTATGGTTAATATATTTTCATTAGGAAGCTTCAAGAGTTCAAAGGTTTTAACAGCAACGATCAAAGCTAAGGTGGAGTCAAGGCCCCCAGAGATTCCTAATACTACCTTTTTTAATCCCGTATGCTCCAATCTTTTAGCCAAAGCAGAGCTTTGTATATTTAATATTTCTTCACATCTCTTTTTTCTTTCCTCTTCTCTAGAAGGTACAAAAGGATGTTTATTAATTTTTCTATCAAAATTTCCTATGGTTATATCATTAAAATTAAACTCTATTATTTCTGGAGTTAAATTAAACATTGTAGTGCTATCTCTAAAACTAACATTTTTAGTTCTTTCAGCATTTAATTTATCTATATCTATAATGGAGTTTAAAATCTCATTATTTCTTTGAAACCTATGATTTTCTTCTAGAATAGTGCCATTTTCAGCTATTAGCAAATGACCGCTAAATACCAAATCTGTAGTGGATTCGTAGACTCCGCTGGAGGAGTAAATGTAGGCAGATAAATTTTTAGCGCTTTGTGAAGAGACTAGATTCCTTCTATAGTCGCTTTTACTTACTAATTCGTTGGAGGCTGAAAGGTTTCCTATTATATTGGCACCCATAAGGGCTAAAAATGAGCTAGGAGGAATGGTTACCCATAAATCCTCACATACTTCAAAGGCTAGTTTAATTTCATTGCATTTAAAAATAAGATTAGTTCCAAAGGGGATACCTTTTTGAAAATCTAAATCAACTTTTTCAAAGTAGAAAGGTTTTCCTTGAGCAAACCATCTTTTTTCATAAAACTCACTATAATTAGGAACATATATCTTAGGTATTATACCTAACAGGGAGCCGTTAAATATAATATAAGCACAGTTATATAAAGCATAATTATGTTCAAAAGGTGCTCCCACAGCAATAAGTATGTCTTTTTCTTGGCTATATTCGCATAGAGACTTAATAGCATCCTTGGATTTATTCAGTAACTGCCTTTGAGAAAATAAGTCTCCGCAGCTATAAGAAGTTATAGAAAGCTCGGGAAATACTATGGCCTTTGAATTTGATTTTTCCGCAATATCAATACATTCTTTTATACTATTTAAGTTGAAATCTATGTCTGCTACCCTAGTTACTGGACAGGCAGATGAAACTCTTATAAAACTCATTTTATCACCTCTGTAATTTATAGTAATAACATTTATTTAATATATAATTTGAGTATAATATAATTAAACCATAAAGTGCTATTATTTTAAATTTAAATACAAATTAAATGTATTTTAGTGGAGGAGGGAATTTAAATGAACCCTACTGTAGTTAAATGGGTGATACTGATATTATTGCTGATTGCTTGGTTTTATACTCAATCAAAAAGAAATAAACTTTAAAAGTAAAATATTTAAATAAAGAGAAGCCGAATCAAAACCATTGATTTGGTTATTTTTTTAACACCATTTATTTACATATACCTTCTGTAAAGCCCGCAAATGGGTAAAATATTAAATGTAATAATTAAAAGCTTAATAATAAGGAGAAACTTTGTTAAAAATTATGTAATATATTGTAAAAATCACTCACCTGTGTTAATATAACTATTGGAATAGGGTAATTAATAACTTTTTAAATAGATTAGGAGGTTGTCATGGCTATTATGGAACTATTCAGTAATATAAAATCACCAAAAAAATTTAGGCTGATATCAGACAGTCTTTATGAGATTAAACCAGGAAATGAAATGTACTACAATTTGGTTTCTTCTCATGGAAACGTTTGTACACCGGCGGTTAAGATAGGGGATGAAGTTAAGGTTTTTCAAGTAATAGGAGAACCAAAAGATGAAAAATCTACTCCAGTTATTAGCACGGTTTCTGGAAAAGTAATAAAAGTAATGGACAGCTTTAATAATGAAGGACTCAAAGTTCCTACTATTGTAGTGGAAAATGACAAGCAGTATAGTAAATTAGAAAAAGATATTCCAAAAGAGTTAAACCAAGATTTCGTAGATGTTATAAAAAAATATGCACTTTTAGATGGTGAAGGCAAAATGCTTTATAAGAAGTATGAGCTTAATAAACCGGAAAACATAACTAATATAATAATAAATGCAGCTAAATGGGATAAAAACTCATTGGTTATACCTTATCTTCTAAATGAAAAGTCCATGGAGATAATGGAAGCTATTAACATGATAAAAAGTATATTTGTTAATGCCTCTATTTTTTTTGTGTTTAATAAGCAAGATAACTATGATTATAGTAAGTTAAAATCCATAGAAAAGGATATTAACTTTAAAGTAATATCACAAGCTTACAGCAATTTTATGAATAATTTATTGATTCAAGATACTTTAGGTAATTGTGAAAAGGATAAAGTGATAATAGAAGATTTAAAGGATCTAATAAGTATCTACCACTGTTTTAAATCTAAGGAGCCAGTAATAGAAGAAATAATATCTATAACTGACTGCAGTATGAACACAAACAATTATAAAGTTTTAACAGGTACAAAAGTATCAGATATATTAGATGCTTTAAAAATTAATGAAGCAGATGTAGATAAAATAGTTAAAAATGGTGTTATAACTGGACAAGCAGTTATAAGTTCTGATGTACCAGTAATTCAAGGCACTGACAGCATAGCATTTATTAAGTATGAAAAAGGCCAAGCAGAAAGAGGCTGTATAAGGTGTGGAGAGTGTGCAAGGGTGTGTCCAGTAAATTTATATCCAGTTAAATTGGCAAAATATGCACAGCTAAAAGACTCAGAAGAGTTTAAGAAATATAAGGGAGAACTATGCGTAGAGTGTGGACTTTGCTCTTATGTATGTCCTTCAAGAATTAATTTAGCTAGTAAAATAATCTTAGGTAAGAACCTAATAGTTAAATAATCTTAATCATCAGGGGGAAAAGAAAATGGATAATAAGTTGTTTAAGGTTTCATCCTTTCCTCATATTCATAAAAAAAGAGATGTAAAATCAATTATGAGGGATGTTTTAATTTCATTGCTTCCAGCAGTGGGGGTAGGAATTTACTATTATAAATTAGATGCGGTTAAGCTATTATTAGCCTCAGTTATTGCAGGAGTGTTAGCTGAACTTGTATGGAATAAGACCATAAGAGGAAAGTTTGCTTTAGAAGATTGCAGCGCCATAATAACTTCTATACTTATAGCTTTAATAATGCCAAGCTTTGTTCCTATATGGATACCTGCAGTAGGCTCTATCTTTGCAGTAATAGTAGTTAAACAATTCTTTGGAGGGTTAGGACAAAATTTCGTTAATCCAGCTGCTACAGCAAAAGCATTTATTATTGCTTCTTGGGCAGGATTAATGGTTAAGCCAGTGGCAGATGCAGTGTCTGGAGCTAGTGCTACGGAGTATGTGCCACCTATAAAAGACCTTTTTATTGGATATGCTAGTGGTTCTATTGGTGAAGCCTCCATACTAGCCCTATTAATAGGTGGAGTGTATCTAATATTTAGAGGAATCATAGACGGTAAAGCTACCCTTAGCTATTTAGCTTCTGTGGCACTGTTTAGTTTTATAGTAGGAAAAGATGGTCTTTTCACTGGAGATGCCATTAGAGGATTAATGTCAGGTAGCATATTTTTAGTGGCAATTTTCATGGTTAATGATTTTGCAACTACACCAATAAATAATATAGGGAAAATTATTTTCGGAGTATTTTGTGGATTACTTACAGTAGTATTTCAGGTGATAGGAAACAATTCTGATGGAGCTTACTATGCAGTACTTGTAATGAATTTATTTGCTCCTATGATTGAATCCTTAACCATACCAAAAGTGACTAAGGAGGCAATATAAAAATGAAAGAAAATATTAAGCTCGGTTTAATATTATTAATTATAACTTCTATTGCTGGACTTACTTTAGGACTTGCTAATAATGCTACAGCGGAGTCTATAGCACAAAATTCAAAAATAAATAAAGAAGATTTAAAGGTTATATTGCCTGGTGCAGACACTATAAAGGATTCCCCTAAGGAACCTTCAGGCATTGTGAAACAGATATTAGAAGCATATAGCGGAAGTGAATTAGTTGGCTATGTTTTAAAGGTTACACCTAAAGGCTTTCATGGTGATATAGATATGATGGTAGCTATTAACAAAGAAGGTAAGCAAACAGGGATAAAGGTTATAGCTCAATCTGAGACCCCTGGGGTAGGATCTAAAATAGAACAACCTATTTTCCAAGATAAATTTAAAGATAAAGCTATAGATAAACCTTTAAAGGTAGTAAAGACCTCAGCGGCACAACCTAATGAAGTGGAAGGTATATCCGGTGCCACTATTTCATCTAATGCTGTAGCTACTGGTGCTAATGAAGCTATTAAGTTTTATAAAACTAACATCAAAGGCGAAGCTGCAGAAGAAGATAACAAAACTATAAATTTAAAAGCTTTAAAGATAGATGGAGATAAGTTAGGGGAAGCTGAAGCGTTAAAGAATGATACTGTAATTGCTGTAAATAAGGTAATGAAAGGTGATAAGGTATCAGGATATGTTATTACTGCAAAAGGCAAGGGTGCTTACAGCGATTTAACAGTAGCAACAGCTATTGATATAGATAAGAAAGTTGTAACAGGCATTCAGGTATTAGATCACAATGAAACTCCAGGTATTGGAGATGTAGTAATAGAAGAAGATTTCACTAGCAGATTCTCTAATAAATCTGCCGAGGATAAAGTATCTGTAGAAGCTATTTCCGGTTCCACCTTAAGTTCTAAAGGGGTTATGGAAGCAGTAAATAAAGCTTTAGAGTACTTTAAATCAAATTTAAAAGGCTAGGTGAAAAACATGAATAAAAACTTTGAAAGAATAAAGAACGGAATAGTTACTGAAAATCCGATTTTTGTACAGGTTTTAGCAATGTGTCCTACACTAGCTGTAACTTCTAGTGCTAAAAATGCTTTAGGTATGGGTTTAGCCACTACAGTGGTTTTGATATTTTCAAACTTTCTAATATCAGCGCTTAGAAAGGTAATTCCAGATAAAATAAGAATACCAGGTTATATAGTGGTTATCGCTGCCTTTGTTACAGTGGTAGATATGCTTATGCATGGATATGTCCCAGCATTATATAAGTCTTTAGGAATATTTATACCACTTATAGTAGTTAACTGTGTAATCCTAGGAAGAGCAGAAGCTTATGCAAGTAAAAATGGCATAGTTTCTTCCATCTTTGATGCTATAGGAATGGGTTTAGGATTCACTGCTGCATTATTTTCCGTAGGGATTTTTCGTGAAATAATAGGTGCAGGTACTATACTAGGAAGACAAATTATGCCAGCTGCCTATAAACCAGTTTCTATAATGGTGTTAGCTCCTGGTGCATTCTTCACTTTAGGTGCACTTATGACTTTAATAAACTATATTAACATTAAGAAAAATAAAGGTAATGCATCCAATGTTACATTAGATCATGATTGCAGCAAATGCAGCATGGGTTGTGCCGGCAGATGCGGAAATATTGATTTAGCAAAATAAATTTATCATAGAAGGTGAATGGGATGAGATTATTTACGATATTTATAAGCTCCATGCTTATTAATAACTTTGTACTTTCAAGATTTCTTGGAATTTGTTCATTCTTAGGGGTTTCTAAAAAGAAAGATGCAGCGCTAGGAATGGGACTTGCGGTTACCTTTGTTATGACTCTAGCTTCAATGATGTCATGGTTAGTTTATAACGGAATACTAGTTAAGCTTCATATTGAATACATGTCAACAATAGCCTTTGTACTTGTTATTGCAGCCTTGGTTCAATTTGTGGAAATGGTAATAAAAAAGACAAGCCCAGCACTATATAAAGCACTAGGTATATACCTGCCTCTTATTACCACTAACTGTGCTGTATTAGGTATGGCGGTATTAAACATGAAGGAAGGTTATTCCTTTTTAGAGTCTGTAACCAACGGAGTAGGTGCAGCTTTAGGATACACCTTAGGAATATTACTTTTAGCATTTATCAGAGAAAAAACAGATAATAATGATGCTATTCCTCAGCCACTAAAAGGGCTGCCAATAACTTTATTTACCGCAGGGCTTATGTCCATTGCATTTTTAGGCTTTCAGGGTCTTATACATTAGGAGGGAAAGAACATGGATTTTTCTACTTTAGTATTTCCAGCTTTAAGTTTAGGAGGATTAGGATTAGTTTTTGGAGTGCTTTTAGGTTATGCTTCCAAAAAGTTTGAAGTGGAAGTGGACCCACAAGTACCATTAGTGAGAGAAGCTTTGCCTGGTGCTAACTGCGGTGGCTGTGGATTTGCCGGTTGCGACGCTTATGCTCAAGCAGTAGTGGATAGAGTGGCACCAGCTAATGCTTGTTCCGTAGGAGGAGCAGGGGTAGCAGAAAAAATAGGAGAAATTCTAGGAATAAGCGTAGAAGCTTCAGCAAAAAGATCTGCTTTTGTAAAATGCAATGGTGATTGTCAAAGCAGTAAAAATAAATATGAGTATTCTTCAAATTTAGACTGTATTGAAGCCTCAAAGCTTCCAGGTGCTGGTGCGAAGGCATGTACCTATGGATGCTTAGGATTAGGCTCTTGTGTTAAGGTTTGTCAATTTGATGCTCTTTATATCGTGAACGGCATAGCAAAAGTTGATGAAAGTAAATGTACTGCCTGTGGTGCCTGTGTGGACATATGTCCTAAAAATCTTATTGAATTAGTGCCTGCTGATAAACAGGTTAGAGTAGCTTGTAATTCAGAAGATAAGGGTAAAGAGGTTAGAGAAAATTGTGCAGTGGGATGTATAGGCTGTAAGATCTGTGAAAAGAACTGCCCTCATGATGCTGTACATGTAGTGAATAACATAGCCAAGGTAGATTATGATAAATGTACCCAGTGCGGAAATTGTGTGGTTAAATGCCCTACCAAAGCGATAAAGAACTTAATGAGTTAGTAAAAAGACGGTGTAAGCCGTCTTTTTTGTTGATGTACATATTTTATAGTGCTATAATCTGTATTATTGAAGATAAATAGGAGAAAATTATGAACCTTAAAAATAAAGTAGCAGTGATAACAGGAGCCTCTAGAGGAATAGGCAGAGGTATAGCCTTAGAACTTTCTAATGCTGGGGCTAGTGTGGTAATAAATTATGTTTCTAATGAAAAAATGGCAGAAGAAGTGGTAAAGGAAATAACAGCCCTAGGAAGATCGGCCATAGCCATTAAAGCGGATGTTTCAGATTTTCAACAAGCAAAAGAGCTAATGGAAAAGTCAAAACAGCACTACGGTAAGATTGATATTTTAATTAATAATGCAGGGGTATCTCATAATGGACTATTTATGGATATGGATATTATAAATATCAAAAAGATTTTAGATACTGATGTATTAGGTATTATGAACACCACCCATGCTGTAATGAATGAAATGATTTATAGAAAATCAGGAATAATAGTAAATATTTCTTCCATTTGGGGTAACTGTGGAGCTTCCTGTGAAGCGGTTTATTCTGGAGCAAAATCTGCAGTAAATGGCTTTACAAAGGCTTTAGCCAAGGAGCTAGGTCCTTCTAATATCAGGGTGAATGCTATTGCTCCCGGGGTAATAGATACAGAAATGAATGGATGGCTTTCAGAAGAAGAAAAAGCTGAACTTATGGAAGATATACCTTTAGGTAGGTTTGGAACCACTAAAGATATAGCTAATGCAGTTTTATTTCTGTGCAGTGATTATGCAAACTATATAAGCGGACAGATAATAACTGTAGATGGAGCCATGATATAAGAAGTAAAGGGCTTAGATTAAACCTAAGTCCTTTACTTTTCTTTTTCTAGATCAAAATAAAATTTAACGCCCTTTTCGGTATTATATACTCCAAAGTTACTGTTATGAAGCTGTAATATGTTTTTAACTATAGCTAAGCCCAAACCAGTGCCACTTTCTTCAGAACGGCTTCTGGATTTATTAAGCTTATAAAATCTCTCCCAGATACTGTTGATTTCTTCTATAGGTATAGATACCCCGTGATTTTCTATGGAAAACTCTATTTTATCATTTTTATCTAAGGTTTCTATATTTATCACATTACCTGTGGGGGTATATTTATATGCATTGGAAAGCAAGTTATTTATAACTTGTTCTATTCTAAATCTATCACCATAAATATTAGAATCACCACAAAGTTTTACTAGGGTTTTAAGTTCTTTTTCTTTAAATATATCATTAAATTTGTTAATGGAATTATTTATTAAGGTATTTAGCTGAAAATTTGTATAGTTAAGCTTATAATAACCAGATTCAAGATAGGATAAATCTAACATATCTTTTATTAAATTTTCAATGTTTTGTGTTTCATCTAAAATAACTTCTAGATAAAAATTCTTGCTGCTTTCATCGGCAATATTATCCTTTAATCCTTCTGCATAACCTCTTATTATACTTATAGGAGTTTTAAGGTCATGAGATATTGCTGCGATAAATTCTTTCCTCATTTTTTCTAAAGCTCTCTCTTTTTCTATATCTTCCTGAAGGTTTTGATTTTTTTGTCTTAATTCTATTAAAGCTTCGCTTAAGTTTCCTGATAAAAAGTTAAGAGTAGCAGCTAGACTGCCAATTTCATCGTCTCTACTATCGTCGCATTTTACATCAAAATTTAAAGAGCTGAGCTCCTTTGCTTGATTATTTAGTTTAACTAATGGTTTTGATATCATATTGCTATATATAAGGGATAATATAATTACTAAAACCAGAGCTGCAGCAAATATGTATATAAATAGTTCCTTAATAACTGCAGAAGCCTCGTTTATGGGCTGAACGGAAGCCACTGTAACAATTATACTATCATTTTTTGAATTAAAGGAAAAAGGAGCTATACCCACTATATAATCTGCATCATTACTGTTAGAAGGCAGCATAGAAACCACAGCTTTATCTGAAGACTTTATAGACTCTATATAGGCCTTATTTGTAAAAAGCTGATTAAATAATGCATTTAGTAAATTAATTACTTTGGTGTTTTCTTTTTGCTGGTTAGAAACATATTTAATCTTACCAGAGTAATCATATATAGCAATTTTTGAATTATTTACCTCTTCAAAGTTTTCTAAGGCTTTATAGAGCACTAAATCATTTGATATATCAAAGGAGTAGGAGGCCCTAAATTTATTAAGGTTATTTCTCAAATTTTTAATTTTTCTATCCGTATAGAACTGCGTAAAGTAGAGAGATTGAAATATCATAGTTCCAGATATTAAGATTAAAAGTGATATGGAGGTTATAATAAATAATCTTTTAGTTATACTATTCTTCATTGTTCACCTCAAATCTATATCCGCTGCCCCTTACGGTGGATATTAAACTAGCTTTATCTTTAAGCTTTTCTCTAAGTCTTTTAATGGTGGTATCCACTACTCTTAAGTCTCCGTAAAACTCATATCCCCATACGTTATCTAAGATTGAATCACGAGTTAAAGCTATACCTTTATTATCTACTAGGTATATAAGCAGCTCATACTCTTTAGGGGTAAGATTTATTAAAGTATCATCTACATACACACATTTTGCTGTTTTATTTATTTTCAAGCCTTTTATATCTAATATATTAGGGATAGCATTAGAGCTATAGGATCTTTTGAGAATAACTTTTATCTTTGCCATGAGTATTTTAGGACTAAAAGGTTTTGTTATATAATCATCAGCTCCTAATTCATAACCTAATAGTTTATCATCTTCTTCGCTGCGAGCGGTTAATAAAATAATAGGAACTAGAGAAACTTCTCTAATCTTTTCACATACTTGAAATCCATCTAGTAAAGGCATCATTATATCTAGTATAATTAAATCTACAGGGCTTTTTGCAAAAAACTCCACTGCATCCTTACCATTGGTGGCTTCTATTATGTTATAACCTTCTTTTTTTAAATAATCCCTTAATAATATTCTCATTCTAATTTCATCTTCTACTATCATAATAGTTTCTTTCATGTTATCAAGCCCTTCCCAAAACTATTAATTATATTATAATTAGTTATTATATAATTATATAATATTATAGATAATTTTTGTATTCAAAAGGAGATTGTTAATGAATAAATTGATGTTTAACTCGTGTAATCACAGCATGAATAATGGTTTAAAAGTAGTAACTATTAAAAAAGAAACAAAACTAGCCTCTATACATGTGGGATTAAAAGTAGGGGCGATGTTTGAAGATAAACATGAAAAGGGAGTAAGTCACCTAATTGAACATATGCTGTTTAAAGGAACAAAGTCTAGAAATAATGAAAGGCTTAATGAAGAGCTGGAGTTTTTAGGGGGAGATTATAATGCGTATACGGACTATACTTGTACTGTTTATGGTGTTACAGCACTAGAAGAGGAATTAGAAAAATCCGTGGAATTATTATCCGACATGCTTATTAACTCAACCTTTACAAAAGAAGAGCTAGAAAAAGAGAAAAATGTTATAGTAGCTGAGATAAGAGCCAATAATGATGATATTGAAGATTATAGTTTTAAAAAGGCTCATGAAGCAGCCTTTAATGTAAGTGCCTTAAAAAATGATGTGGCAGGGACAGAAGAAAGTGTTTTAAGTATAAGCAGAGAAATGCTTTTGAATTTTTATAATAAATATTATTGTCCCAATAATTGCGTTATAACTGTGGTATCATCCTTAGACCATGAAGAGGTAATAGATATATTAAGTAAGTATCTTTCTAAATGGGAAGAAAAACACATAGATGAAAAGAAATTTATAAAAGAAAAAAACAATAGTTTACTTAAAACTTCCTATAAAAATGATATGGAACAAAGTACTATAACCTATTTATTTACTTTTAATGAGCTTCCTAAGTCTATGGAGTTACCTTTGAAGATACTAAACTTAAAATTAGGGGAAAGTTCAAATTCAATTTTATTTAGAGAGCTGAGAGAAAATAGGGGACTTGCATATGACATATATACCTTTTTAGATATGAGTAAAAATGTTAAAACTTTATATATTTATACTGCAGTATCAGAAGAAAACATTGAAGAAACTATGAATGCCATAAATAAATGTATAGATGGTATAAAGAATAAAAAGATACTATTTAACACAACTACTGTAAATTTAATGAAGAAGGTTCATAAGACTGCTGTAGTTTCCACCTTGGAAGATTCTACTGACCTAGGTAATTATGTGTTACATCAATGCCTAGAAGATGAGAATATTTACGAGTTTATACAAGATATGCACAGATTAGAAAACCTGCAGGGTTCCCATATTTATGATGTTGCTAATGTAGTGCTTAATGATCCTACCATTCATATACTAAAACCTATATAATAAGGGTGATACCATGGAAAACAAAATTACTAACATAGAAGTGCAAAAGAGAAATAAAAAGAGGGTTAATATATATATTGATGAGGAATACAAATTTTCTTGTGATACTGAAATCATATATAAGTATAATCTTTCTAAAGGACAACACATTGATTTAAAGGATTTAGAAGAGATAATTAATGAAGACAACTATTTGAAAGCTAAGGCTGCAGCCTTTAGAATTATTGAAAGATCTTATAAAACTGAAAAAGAAATAGAAGATAAGCTTATACAAAAAGGTTTTGACAAAAATATAGTAGAAAGAATAAAAAAACTATTAAGAGAATATGATTTTATGAATGACGTTAAATATACTCAAGCATTTATAAAAGACAATATAAAAAATCAAGGAAATAAGAAAATACAATATAATTTAAGTAAAAAAGGTGTATCAGAGAGTTTAATTAAAAGAGAATTAGGTAAGATTAATAAGGAGGATATGGAAAAATATGCTACAGTAATAGCAGAAAAGAAATATTCTCAGCTCATTAAAAGAGAAAATGACACGTGGAAACTTTCCAATAAACTAACTTCATTTTTGCTTTCTAAAGGATATGAATATGAAATGGTAAAGGCTATTGTGCGTAAGATTACTAATATTTCTGAATATGAATAAGGTGAATGTGATGAATAACAAAAACCCTATATCTTTGTTTTTAATTTTCCTTTTTATTTATCCAATACTAAAAGGCTTTATAAAAAAATATAATACTAAGGATATAAAGTGGGAGCTTAGTGAGTTTGAAAAAAGTGTATCTGCTTTATTAGCCTTGATTTTTGGTTTTTTAGTATTTAAAAACTATTTTTTAGTTAGAGAAAATGGAATATTTACTTATATTCCACAAAAAGTAATTTTAGTTTTGGATGCGTATCCTTGGCTTTTATATGTGATAGTTTTACCTATCTTGGGATTATTTTTTTATCAGATATTCCATTTAACTTTTTTGCTTGTTAACTCAATAATTTTATTTCCCTTATTGGATATTGTTGAGAGGTTTTTAAAGAATAGGAGTATTCTTTTTAAGAGAATAACCGGAGCCATTGCAGAACTTCCTAAATCTATGTGCAATGTTGTATTCTTTATATTTATATTGAATTTCGCTTCCATATTGAACATAAGCCCAAAATTAAACACTTTACTTGAGGAATCAAACATATATACTAATTTATGTAAGCAAATTGTTATACCAGTAACAAATTCCAAATTGGCAAAAGCTCTACCTAATATCGTTGATAACTCTTTTAAAGTGAAGATACAAGATGATAATGGAATAGGTACTTGGGAAGATATAAAGAAATATAAAAATATATCATTAAATAAAAATAAACAAATAGTATATTACAATGGAATAACCTTGGAAGAGGGCATTAGGAGCAATGAAGAGATTAATAATTATGCGAAACATATAACAGCAGGTCAAAACACTGATAGGGCTAAAGCGAGAACACTATATGCCTGGATTGGTAGTAATATAAATTATGACGATGATAAAGCTCAGCAAATATTAAACAACGACTTTTCATCAAAGTCAGGATCCATTATCACCTTTAATACTAAAAAAGGCATTTGCTTTGATTATGCATGTTTATATGTTTCTATGAGTAAGGCAGTGGGGCTTAAAGTTAGAATGGTAACGGGAGAAGGCTATAATGGGATATCCTGGGTAAGCCATGCTTGGAATCAGGTATACTTAGAGGATGAAGACAAATGGATAAATGTAGATCCAACTTTTTATAAAGGTGGGAACTATTTTAATAGCAGAAGGTTTGAACTAGATCATAAAAATCCTAAGATAATTGGTGAATGGTAAAAAAGCATCCTTAATTAAGGATGCTTAGGTAAGCCTTTAATTATTAAATTTATGGCTTTTTCGCATTCATCATCATTATTATCTAATGACCAAGCTGTATTAAAGTATACTAAAGCTTTTTTATTATTTTTAATCATAGCATAGCAATAAGCTAAATTAAAAAAGTATTTTGAATCTACTTTAAGTGAAATTGCAGATTTAAGCAGCTCAATGCCTCTTTGGTATTCCTTTAATTTTATACAGCAAACTGCGGAGTTATAATATGAACAAGCTTCATAGGTTTTGTTTTCAATAGCTTTTTTGTAAAACTTTAGAGCTTTCTCATATTCTTTTACATTATAACAATGGTTTGCTTCATCAAAATAATCCATAATAGTCTCCTTAATTATTGCTTTAACTATAAATATTTATATTAATAAGGGGATATTCATTATAATTTTTGACAAAAAAGAAAAATATATACATAATTAATTATTGTTATATAACTTTTAGGAGAGATTAAAATGTGGGAAATGTATAATGTGGGTCTAGATGTAGGATCTACTACAGTGAAGATTATAGTACTAGATGAAAATAATAACTTGATTTTTAAAAGATATGAAAGGCATTTCTCCGATATTAGGAGTACCATAAGGAAATTACTATTTGAATCTTCAAGTATTTTGAAAAAAAGTTCTATTAAAATAAATGTCACTGGCTCAGGTGGCTTATCTGTATCCAAATGGTTAGATATACCCTTTGTTCAAGAGGTAATCGCTTCAAGTACCACAGTAGAGGAGCTTATTCCAGATACTGATGTAGCTCTTGAACTTGGAGGAGAAGATGCTAAAATAACTTTTTTTGATACTACTTTAGAACAGAGAATGAACGGAACTTGTGCTGGTGGGACAGGTGCCTTTATAGATCAAATGGCGGTTTTATTGCAAACCGATGCTGCAGGATTAAATGAACTCGCTAAAGATTATAAGGTTATATACCCTATAGCAGCAAGGTGTGGGGTATTTGCTAAAACCGATATTCAGCCACTTTTAAATGAAGGTGCCAGGAAAGAAGATATAGCAGTGTCAATATTTCAAGCAGTGGTGAATCAAACAATAAGTGGACTAGCCTGTGGAAGACCTATAAGGGGTAACGTTGCTTTTCTAGGTGGACCACTTTATTTTCTATCTGAATTAAGAAAGAGATTTATCGAAACCTTAAACCTTGAGGATTCTCAAATTATTTTTCCGGAAAATTCACAGCTTTTTGTAGCTTTAGGAGCAGCACTAAATGCAAGACAATCAGAAAGTATAAGCTTTAACTCATTAATGTCTAAGGTTCAAAATATGAGTGAAATTAAAGATATAGAAATACAAAGATTGTCCCCTCTTTTCAAAAACACTAAAGAATTAGAGAAATTTAGTGAAAGACACCAAAAAAATAAAGCAAAGTATAAAGAATTTAATAAGCAAGAAGGAGCTTGTTATCTTGGAATAGATGCAGGTTCTACCACTACTAAGCTAGTGCTTATAGATGATGAAAACAGTATTTTATATAGCTATTACGGAAGTAATAAAGGAACCCCTCTAGATCAGGTTATACGTTCTTTGGAGGATATGTATTTAAACATGCCTAAGGAGGCATATATAGCCAAGGCTGTAGTAACTGGTTATGGTGAAGCTATGATTAAAACAGCATTGAAGGTGGATGAGGGAGAAATTGAGACCATAGCCCATTATAAAGCAGCAAAATACTTTTTGCCCGGGGTTGAGTTTATCCTTGATATAGGTGGGCAAGACATGAAATGTTTAAGGATTAAGAATGATGTCATTGAGAGCATTCTTTTAAATGAAGCTTGTTCTTCTGGATGTGGCTCTTTTATAGAAAGTTTTGCTCAATCATTAAACTATGATGTAAAGGATTTTGCTAAAGAAGCCTTATTTGCAGAGAATCCCGTAGACCTAGGCTCAAGATGCACTGTATTTATGAACTCTAGAGTTAAACAAGCTCAAAAAGAAGGAGCTTCTGTAGGCGATATATCCGCAGGGCTTTCCTATTCAGTTATAAAAAATGCATTATACAAGGTTATTAAAATACGAAAGCCTGAAGAAATAGGAGAGAAGATTATTGTTCAAGGTGGTACCTTTTATAATGATGCTGTATTAAGATGTTTTGAGCAAATACTTGGCAAAGAAGTAATAAGACCTGATATAGCAGGATTAATGGGAGCTTTTGGAGCAGCTTTAATAGCAAAGGAAAGATGCAAAGAAAATGAAACTTCTTCAATTTTATCAAAGAAAAGCTTACAAGAGTTTTCTTCAGATATAACCTTAAGAAGATGCGGTTTGTGTAATAATAATTGTCTTCTTACCATAAATAAATTTAACTCTCAAGAAGAATTTATATCGGGAAATCGATGTGAAAGGCCTTTAGGGAAAACAAAAACAAAGAATGAAATACCTAACTTATATGATTACAAGTACAAAAAAATATTTTCTTATAAAGCTTTAAGTGAAAAAGAAGCTTTTAGAGGTACCATAGGTATTCCCAGGGTATTAAATATATATGAAAATTATCCTTTTTGGTTTACATTATTAACCAAGCTAGGGTTTAGGGTAGTATTATCAGCCCAGTCTTCAAGAAAAGTTTATGAGATGGGCATTGAAACCATACCATCTGAATCTGCTTGTTACCCTGCGAAGCTTGTACATGGTCATATTATGGATTTAATTAATAAAAATGTTAAAACTATTTTCTATCCTTGTATACCTTATGAGCAAAAGGAAGATAAGTGTGCTAACAACTGCTACAATTGTCCTATTGTCACTTCTTATCCAGAGGTTATTAAAAATAATGTAGAGGAATTAAAAACTAAAGAAATTAGGTTTATGAATCCATTCTTTTCCCTAAATAATAGAAAGATATTAACAAAACGAATATTTCAGGAACTTAAAGATTTTAATATTACCTTGAAGGAAGTAAAGTATGCTGCAGATGCAGCATGGGAAGAATATGATAAATTTAAGGAAGATATAAGAAAAAAAGGTGAAGAAGTAATTAAATATCTAGATAATACGGGGAAAAAAGGTGTGGTTTTGTGCGGCAGACCCTATCATATAGACCCGGAGATAAATCATGGGCTGCCCAATATAATTACCGGCTTTGATATGGCTGTATTAACGGAGGATTCTATTTCCCACCTGGGAAATCTGGATAGAGATTTAAGGGTGGTAGACCAATGGATGTATCATACAAGACTATATAATGCAGCAGAATATGTTACTAAGAAAAGTAATCTGGAGTTGATTCAGTTAAACTCTTTTGGATGTGGTCTTGACGCGGTAACTTCAGATCAGGTTCAAGAAATATTACAAGCAAAAGATAAAATATTTACCTTATTAAAAATCGATGAAGTAAATAACTTAGGAGCCATTAAAATAAGGATACGTTCATTAAAAGCTGCATTAATGGAAAGAGAAAAATCCCTATATAATCCTAAAAATAATAATTATAAGTATGATGATGTTATTTTTAATAAGAGTATGAAAAAAGCTCATACCATATTGGCACCTCAAATGTCACCCATTCATTTTGAGCTGGTAGAAGAGGCGTTTAAAGCTAGTGGATACAACGTTGAAATACTTCCCACAGTGGATAATGAGGCCATAGAAGAAGGGCTAAAATATGTGAATAATGATGCTTGCTATCCTTCTATAATAGTTATTGGACAGATGATTCATGCCCTTAAATCAGGAAAATATGATTTAAATAATACCTCAGTAATTATTACCCAAACCGGAGGAGGATGTAGAGCCACAAATTACATCGGCTTCTTAAAGAAAGCTTTAAGAGAAGCAGGCTTTGAGAGTATTCCAGTGATATCTTTAAATGCAGTAGGCTTAGAAAAACAATCTGGTTTTAAAATCTCACTGGAACTTTTAAATAAGGCTATGATGGCTCTGGTTTACGGAGATCTATTTATGAGAGTGCTTTATAAGGTAAGGCCCTATGAAGAGGAAAATGGATCTGCTAATAAGCTATACAGACATTGGGCTGAAGTGGCAAAACATAATGTATGTAATGGCAGCCTAAAAGAATTTAATGAAAATATTAAAGCTATTATTAAAGATTTTGATAACTTGAAATTAAAGGATATAAAAAAGCCAAGAGTGGGAATTGTAGGAGAAATATTGGTTAAATTTCACCCTATGGCAAATAATAATGTGGTGGATATAATAGAAAAAGAAGGAGGGGAGGCAGTAATGCCCGACCTCATAGACTTTTTCTTGTATACCTCTTACGATGCTGATTTCAAGTATAGAAGCCTGGATGGAACATGGCTTTCTATGGTTCAATCTAAAGTTATAATAAAAGCTATAGAATTTTATAGAAATACCTTAAAGAATGAATTAAATAAAAGTAAAAGATTTAATACACCCGTTAGTATACAGGAGCTAGCTAATAAAGCATCTAAGGTTTTATCTTTAGGGAATCAAACCGGGGAAGGATGGTTTTTAACCGCTGAAATGATGGAACTTTTAGATAGTGGAGTAGATAACATACTTTGTGTTCAACCCTTTGCATGTTTACCAAACCATGTTACAGGCAAAGGAATGATAAAAGCTTTAAGACATAGGTACCCTTACGCTAATATAACAGCTGTAGACTATGATCCAGGTGCCAGTGAGGTAAATCAGTTAAATAGAATAAAATTAATGCTTTCTGTAGCTATGAAAAATCTAAATGCTCAGGATATGGTAAAAGAAACCTTAGATGAAGTAGCTAGTTTTAAAGAAAGATAGTGGTTGACAATTAAGATTAAAGTATTATAATATTAGGTATCTAAATCAATGAAGAATATTTTAATTTAAAATTTACAAGCTTTGAGAAAGAGGAGTAAAGATTATAAGATAATCAGAGATAAGGGTTCTTGGCTGAAAAACCTTTTTTATCGGAAATCTTGAAGGTAGCTTTTGAGCTTCTTTACTGAAATTTAGTAAGTAAA
Organism: Clostridium amylolyticum; assembly: GCF_900142075.1. Lineage (GTDB taxonomy): Bacteria > Bacillota > Clostridia > Clostridiales > Clostridiaceae > Clostridium_AA > Clostridium_AA amylolyticum. The sequence goes on along the minus strand of NZ_FQZO01000006.1, from coordinate 162,063 downwards.
GACGGCAGCCATGCCGTTATGTATATGAGAGCCCATGGTAGTGGGAAAAAAGGTGGTACCGCGAGTCTTCGTCCTTTTAGGATGAAGGCTCTTTTCTATTTTTAATAAATTATTAGGAGGAGATTTAATGGAAGAAAATAAAAACCTTTCTACGACCTATAATCCAAAAGAATTTGAAGAAAGAATTTATAAAACCTGGGAAGGCAAAAAGTATTTTACACCTATTATTGATAAGAATAAAAAACCTTATACTATTATTATGCCACCGCCTAATATCACAGGGCAGCTTCACCTAGGGCATGCGCTAGATAATACACTTCAAGATATACTTATAAGATTTAAAAGGATGCAAGGGTATGCTGCATTATGGCTTCCAGGGGAAGACCATGCAAGTATCGCTACAGAGGTTAAAGTAGAAAATGAACTTTTAAAACAAGGTTTAAAGAAAAAAGAAATGGGTAGAGATGCCTTCCTAGAAAAGGTTTGGGAATGGACTGATACCTATAGAGAAAGAATAAGAACTCAACTTAAAAAAATGGGAGTGTCCGCTGATTTTACCCGTGAAAGCTTTACTATGGATGAAAATTTAAGTAAAGCAGTAAGACACGTATTCGTTAAACTATACAATGAAGGACTAATATATCAAGGAAATAGAATAACAAACTGGTGTCCTAAATGTCAGACAGCACTTTCAGATGCTGAGATTGAATATGAAGAAAAAGAAGGAAGCTTTTGGCATATTAAATATCCTTTAGTAGGCAGTGTTGAATATTTGGAGATAGCTACTACAAGGCCAGAGACCATGTTAGGAGATACTGCAGTAGCGGTGAACCCTAATGATCCAAAATACTCTCATCTTGTGGGTAAAAAGCTTATACTGCCTCTTATGAATAGAGAGATACCTATTATAGCTGACGAATATGTAGATATGGAGTTTGGTACAGGAGCTGTTAAGATAACACCTGCCCATGACCCTAATGACTTCTTAGTGGGTAATAGACATGACTTACCTATAATCAGGGTTATGGATGACAAGGGAACCATAAATAATTTAGGTGGAAAATATGCTGGTTTAGACAGATATGAAGCTAGAAAGGCTATAGTTAAAGATTTAGAGGAGCAAGGGCTTCTAGTTAAGATAAAACCTCATGTACACAATGTAGGAACCCACGATAGATGTAGCACTGTGGTAGAGCCTATAATATCAAAACAATGGTATGTTAAGATGGAAAGCTTAGCTGAGCCAGCTATAAAGGCTGTGAAAGAAAAGAAAACCAAGTTTATTCCTGAAAGATTTGAAAAAATTTATTTTAACTGGATGGATAATATTCAAGATTGGTGTATCTCAAGACAATTATGGTGGGGACACAGAATTCCTGTTTGGTACTGCGATGATTGCGGTGAGATAATAGTAACAGAACAAGAACCACATAGCTGTAATAAATGTGGAAGCAGCAAATTAACACAGGATAAGGATGTTTTAGACACATGGTTTAGCTCTGCTTTATGGCCTTTTTCCACTTTAGGATGGCCAGATTCTACAGAGGACCTGGAGTATTTTTATCCTACCAGCACCTTGGTTACAGGTTACGATATAATATTCTTCTGGGTAGCTAGAATGATTTTTTCAGGAATTCATAACATGGGAGAAGTACCTTTTGAAAATGTCCTAATGCATGGAATTGTAAGAGATTCTGAGGGTAAAAAAATGTCAAAGTCCCTAGGAAATGGTGTAGACCCACTAGAAGTTATTGATAATTATGGAGCGGATGCTTTAAGATTTATGCTGGTAACTGGTAATGCCCCAGGTAATGATATTAGATTTTATCCTGAAAGGGTAGAAGCTGCAAGAAACTTTGCTAATAAAACTTGGAATGCCTCTAGATTTGTTATGATGAATTTAGATAAAGAGTTAATGAACAAGTATAAAAATAATACAAATTACTCTTTAGCGGATAGATGGATTCTTTCAAAATTAAATAATTTAATTAAAGAAGTAACTTATAATTTAGATAAATTTGAAATAGGCATTGCGTTGCAAAAGATCTATGACTTTATTTGGACTGAATTCTGTGACTGGTATATAGAGCTTGTAAAACCTGTACTTTATGGTGAAGGAGAAGAAAGTAAAGGTATAGTATTCAATGTACTATATAAAGTTTTAACGACTTCTTTGCAGCTTCTACATCCAGTAATGCCTTTTATAACAGAAGAGATATATACTCATTTGGCAGAGGAATATGAATCCATAACCATTTCAAAATGGCCAGAATCAGATGATGATCTTATTGATTCTAAAATAGAAGATGAGATGAATTATGTTATTGAAGCAATTAAGGCTATCAGAAATGTTAGAGCAGAAATAAATGTACCTCCTTCCAAGAAAGCTAAACTTATGGCTTACGTTACAGAAGAATCAAAAGGTGCCTTTATTAAGGGAAAAGCTTATATTGAAAAATTAGCCTTTGCTAATGAAGTTGTTTTCTTAGAATCCAAGGAGGGGTTACCTAATAACCTAGTATCAGCCCTATCTAAGGGAGGAGAATTCTTTATGCCATTATTAGATCTTATAGACAAGGATAAAGAATTAGAAAGATTAAATAAAGAAAAGGAAAAATTAACTCTAGAAATTGAAAGAGTAAATAAGAAACTTTCCAATAATGGTTTTGTAGCAAAAGCTCCAGAAGCAGTGGTTAACGAAGAAAAAGAAAAGGGTAAAAAATATGAAGCTATGCTATTGGCTGTGATTAATAGAATAGATAGCTTAAAATAAATATCTTATAATAAATAATAAGTCAACCAAAATGGTTGACTTATTATTTTTCTAGGAGATAATTTTCCAAGGCTTTGGATAATTGATCAGGACAAGATGTATCCTTATTTCCACATTTTATCCCTTTTAGTCTATTGATAACTTCTTGGATTGGCATACCTTTTACCAGGCTGGAAATACCCATGAGATTTCCAGGGCAGCCAGATGTAAATTTTACTTCTTTAACTATTTCCCCTTGCAAATTAATTTCAATTTGTTTTGCACAGACACCTTCAGTTTTATATACTATCATTTTGCACCCCCTAACTGCACAAAGATTATTATACTATAAAATATAAATTATGTTAATTAACAAAAAGTAATGTCCTTAATTAATTTTAAACATATATTATAAATACAAGTACTATTGCAGGGGGTGAAACTTCTATATAAGAAGGTAAATATGAGTAAGCTTTATGTATGTAATACAGCCTCGGATTATATTTCAGAAGTGGATATTATAACTTTAAAAGAAAGAAAAATCAATCTGACAAAGTATGCAAATAGAATAGGGCCTCATGGCATTTGTTCCTATAATGATAATTTGATAGTAGCAAATAATTATAGCAATTCCATAACAAAGATTGATATAATGCATAATGATACTGAAGATTTTTTTATTGGAGTGCATTTAAACGATGTAAGGGTATATAAGGATACTGCTTATATAATATGTGGTGAAACAAATTCATTAATAACTTTCGACTTAATAAATAATAGAGTCATGGAATATATACCTACTGGTATCTATCCTCATAGTATAGAAATTTGTGAAGAATTGGCTTTAGCTGTGATAACTAATATGCTAAGTGAAAATATAATATTGTTAGATTGTATATCCAATGAAGTAATAGGAAATATAAAAGTTGGTCATTATCCTACTAAATCCATATTCACCCCTGAGGGAAAAGGAATATTAATATGTTCAAGCAATATGGGGGCTGATAAACCTGGCGGCATAAAGCTGTTAGATTTAGAAAGCTTAACTGTAGTAGGGGAAGTAATGGTGGGAAGGTCTCCTGTGGATATATGCTGTGACCAGTATGGGTATAGCTATATCACCAATTTTAACGATGGAAGTATAAGCATAGTAAATTATAACTCTATGAAGGAGTTATATAAAATATTCATAGGTGGAATGCCTAGGGGAATTGTGAAAAATAACTATGATTTATTCATTGGGGATAATTATAACAATCTACTTATTAATTATAAACTTAGCAGTAAAGAAATAAAAATCATACCTGTAGGTAAAGAACCCAACGGTATGATTATAAATTAGCTTTATTCTATAAGGGACTTAATTATCTTATTATATATTTCTGATGAATTGTCTTGCCACTTTTTGCATAGTTCTTGAGCCTGTTTTTTTGATGCCACAGAGATTTTTAAATCAATAATAATGTAATTATCTTCTGTAGCTTTTAAATTTACTATAAAATTATTGCTTTCAGTTATAGTATAGTCTGAGGTAATGCTTTGTTCTTTTTTGATTTTTTCTAGTTTATTATTAATATATTCATCTATAACTTGAATCTTAAATGGGGATATCCTTTGATTAAATAATTCTAAAACCTTGTTTCCTTTTGGAGAAATAGCAATGTTTTTCTTAACGTCCCCATCGTTGGTAATTAAGAACTCTGAAGATATAAGTTCCGTTATATATTGCTGTAAAATAAAATAATTCATTAAATTATTTTCTAATACTATCTCTGTAAGTTGAGTATTAGAGATGGGATATTTAATCTTTTTTATTATATAAAGTAGTATTAATTTGTTTTCTGCTAATTCTATAGTATTCTCATACATGAGTATCCACCCTCCATTAAGGCAAGAGTATATTTATTATTATATCATAAAAAGCACTTTAAGGGTGCTTTTTTGTATTATTGTTTATTGTAAAAGAATATATATCATTATGAGGATTATAAAGAAAAGAGGATTTTGTATGAATAAAAAACTTTATCATAAAGTTATATTTTCACTTTTACTGCTGTTTTTAACAGGTTTATCATCAATATTACTATCAAAATTAGATATTAAAACCTTTGCTACTAATAAGAAACTCCCAATTTACTCAGTAGAAACTAAAAAGCAAGATATTGCTATAACTTTCGATGTGAATTGGGCGGAGAAAGATCATTTATATGAAATTCTAGATATTTTAAAAAATAAAAATGTTAAGGCTACTTTTTTTGTAATGGGTGGATGGATAGAGTATAATGAGGAAAATGCAGCTAAACTAAAAAGAATTTATGATGAAGGGCATGAAATTGGAAATCATAGCAATATGCATCCTGATATGACTAAAATTACTAAGGATAGAATGATTAAAGAAATTGAAGTAACGGATTCTATTATAAAAAAGCATACGGGAATTACAACAGATTTATTTAGATGCCCTAGTGGAGCTTATAATGATAATGTTATAGAAACCGTAGAGTCTACTAAACATTTTTGCATTCAATGGGATGTGGATTCTATTGACTGGAGAGAACAGGGAGAAGCAATAGAATATGAGAGAGTAATGAAGAAAGCAAGTCCAGGCTCTATAATACTATTTCACAATGATGCCAAGTATACACCTAAGAATTTAGAAAAGATCATCGATAATTTAAAGGATAAGGGCTATGAGTTTGTTGTTATTTCAGAGCTTATATATAAAGATGATTATTATATAGATATTAATGGAAAACAACATAAAAATTAATCCTATTGAAATCTATAGATTAAATGTATTATAATGGAAACAACAGATATTATATTTGTTTTTTCAAAGTATGGTTATATTTTCAAATTAACTAACATATTTTATTTTAAAGATTAAAAAACCAAGGGAGAGAGGGGTTAAGATGGACAATTTGATGTTAAACAATAAGATCTATCTAGAAGGAACTGTTGTTTCTAAATTATCATTTAGTCACGAAATGTATGGGGAGGGCTTTTATACTTTTGATATGGAGGTCATGAGATTAAGTGATACTAAAGATATGCTAAACATTACCGTATCTGAAAGAATTATCACTGATGTGGATTTGACCATTGGTAATGATATCATCGTAGAGGGTCAATTAAGGTCTTATAACAAATTTGTAGATGGCGCTAATAAACTTATACTTACTGTATTTGCTAGAAATATAGAGCCATGTTTAGAAAAGAGTAAGAACCCTAATGAAATATTTTTAGACGGATATATATGTAAAGAACCTGTTTACAGGACTACACCTTTTGGAAGAGAAATTTCTGATGTCTTATTAGCGGTGAATAGAGCATATAACAAATCGGATTATATACCTACAATAGCTTGGGGAAGAAATTCAAGATTTTGTCAAACTTTAAGTGTTGGGGATAACATTAGAGTTTGGGGAAGGTTACAGAGTAGGGAGTATCAAAAGAAGGTGTCTGATACAGAAGTGATTAGAAAGGTTGCCTATGAGGTATCTATATCAAAGATGGAAAGAGTTAATAAAGATAACACAATAATAGATGAAGAAATTGGTGTGGTTTAATTAAAATTTAGAATTTAGAATGGAGGAGGAAACTCCTGGCGGAGTTTCTTTAAATGTAAAAAAGATTTAAGAAAAAACACCTTGTTAAAAAACAGGGTGTTTTTTAACAAGGTGTGAAAGGTGCTTTTTGGGGAGCGCCTTTTAATTTATTAAATGATTATTTTCTTAGATCATCTAGTAATTTGGTTTTATCTTTGGTTTTGTCATCTACGGATTTGATGATCTTAGCTGGGGTACCAGCCACTACTACAGATTCTGGAATGTCTTCCACTACCACGGAACCAGCAGCTACTACAGAACCTCTTCCTATGTGAACCCCTTCAAGGATTACTGCGTTGGCTCCAACTAAGACATCATCTTCTATAATACATGGATTTTTGCTAGGTGGTTCTAAAACTCCTGCCACCACCGCTCCGGCTCCTATATGAACTCTGTTTCCGATATTAGCTCTAGCACCCACTACAGCATTCATATCTATCATGGTTCCTTCTCCGATTTCGGCACCGATATTAATCACTGCACCCATCATTATTACAGCATTTTTACCAATAGTAACCTTATCACGAATAATAGCGCCAGGTTCTATTCTAGCATCTATTCCTGTTAAATCCATTAATGGAATAGCAGAATTTCTTCTATCATTTTCAATTCTAAAATGATGAATTTTTTCTTTATTATCTAAAATAAATTTTCTTATTTCATCGCTTTCACCAAAAAGTATGTAAAAATTATCATTTCCAAACCATTCTAATGTCCCCATATCACAATTGGAAAGAGCTCCATTAACATATACCTTTACCGGTGTAGATTTCTTAGATTCCTTTATAAATCTAGCAATTTCATAAGGATCTGTAAAATTGTAACTCATTACATCATCACTCCTAATGTTTAGTTAATACTTGAAAAGTAACGTTAATAATTATTATAATAAATAAACGCATTTATTAAAAGGGGTAAGACAATTATAATATAATTAACAGGAGGTAATTTATATGAATAAATATGTACAGAACATAGAAATATCTGGTATAAGGAAGTTTTTTAATAAGGTTATAGAAGTACCAGAGGCTATTTCATTAACCTTAGGACAACCAGATTTTCCAATGCCTATAAAAATTAAGGAAGCTATGATTAATGCCATTAACATGGATAAAACCACATATACACCTAATGCAGGAATATATGAACTAAGAAAAGAGATATGTCATTATTTATCCTCCATGGAGATAGATTATAATCCAGAGGAGGTATGTATTACAGCAGGGGGGAGCGAAGCCTTGTACTCCACCCTAACTGCACTGATTAATCAAGGAGATAATCTTCTAATACCCAGTCCTGGATATCCGGCTTATAAGAGTATAGGAGCTCTTTTAGGGGCTGAAATAAAGGAATATCCTTTAAACTCTGACTTTACATTTAATGTAGACAGTATTAAAGATTTAATTCACACCGAAAAAAATAATTATTTAGTTCTTTCTTTTCCATCAAATCCTACAGGAGGAATAATAACAAAAGAGCAGTTAGAAGAACTTCATAAAGTTATTTTACAAAATAATATAATGGTTATTACTGACGAGATATATGCAGCTTTATGCTATGAAAAATATCATTCTATTGCAGCATTTAAAGATATAAAAGAAAAAGTTGTTTATGTAAGTGGTTTTTCAAAAATGTTCTCCATGACTGGATTAAGGATTGGATATGTGTGCGCTTCTAAGAATTTACTTGATGAGATTATGAAAGTTCATCAATATAATGTATCTTGTGCTAATTCAGTGGCTCAATATGGGGCGTTAGAGGGTTTGAGAACCTCCATGCAGGAAGTTCTTCATATGAAAGAGGAATTTATGAAGAGAAGAGATTATACATATGAAAGATTAAAGGGTATAGGATTCAATTGTAACTTGCCTCAAGGAGCATTTTATATTTTCCCTTCCATAGAAAAGTTTAATACGAACAGTGAAAAATTCTGTGAATCCTTATTATATCAGGGAAAAGTTGCCTGTGTTCCTGGAAGTGCATTTGGAAAATATGGGGAGGGATTTATAAGAATTTCGTATAGTTATTCTTTTGGTGAATTAGAAGAAGCATTAAATAGAATAGAAACATGGGTTAATATGGTATAACTTTAGTAATTTACAAAAACTGTCTGTATATTTATTCAGACAGTTTTTTACTTTTTTTACAGAGTAAAAAATATTTCTTATTTGTTAACTATTTAAGAAATATTCATATGGTAATTTAGCATATACTATAATAATAAAAAATAATTGTTTTGCAAAAATTGATAGTTAACAATGATAATATTGCATTTTTTTGAAAATTGTATTGTGTGGGAATGTTATTTGTAATAGAATTAGATATAAATTTATTACTTTTATTTACAGATTTATTAATTAGGGGGCTAAATTAAAAATTTGGGGGGATCGTATGATTAAGTATGTAATAAAAAGACTCTTTGCTAGTGTGGTTACCATTTGGATTGTAATTACGCTTACTTTCTTTTTAATGCGTTTTATGCCTGGGGGACCTTTTGATGGTGAGAAAACTCTTCCGCCAGCTATAAAAGCTAACTTAGAGGCAAAATTTGGATTAGACAAGCCTATTCTAGAACAATATAAGATTTATTTGGTTAACCTTACAAAGGGAGAATTAGGTCCTTCTATGAAATATGAAGGTAGAACTGTTGATTGGGTAATTAGCTACTCTTTTCCGGCATCAGCTAAGCTTGGGGTGGTAGCTGTAACCTTATCTTTAGTAGTAGGAATACTGTTAGGTATTATATCTGCTTTAAAACAAGGAAAGTGGCCAGACTCTCTATGTATGCTTTTAGCTACCATAGGTGTTACGGTGCCTAGCTTTGTTATAGCTTCTCTGCTTATTTATGTTTTTGCAGTTAAAGCTAAATTACTTCCTGCTACAGGTTTTAAAGATTGGAGATATTATATAATGCCATCTATAGCATTGGCGGGATATTCCTTGGCTTTTATCACTAGACTTACAAGATCAAGGCTTTTGGATGTTTTAAGACAAGATTATATAAGAACTGCTAAGGCTAAAGGGTTAAGCAGAAAAACTGTTATATTTAAACATGCTTTAAGGAACTCTTTAATTCCTATAGTGACATATCTTGGACCTCTTATAGCTGGAGTACTTACTGGAAGTTTTGTAGTAGAAAAAATATTTGCCATCCCTGGATTAGGTAGAGAATTTGTTACCTCTGTAAATAATAGAGATTATACTACACTGTTAGGTGTTACTATATTTTACAGTACGTTTTTAATATTATGTAACTTTGTGGTAGATATTTTGTATGTAGTAATAGATCCTAGAATAAAACTAGAGAGTACTGAAGCTTAGGGGGGGATTAAATGGATATTAATAGTAATATGTTTGAATTTCTGCCTGCAGAAGAAAAAAATCGAAATGAAATAGTAAGGCCAAGTATAAGCTATTGGCAAGATGCTTGGAGGAGATTAAAGAAGAATAAACTAGCTATTATTTCTTTAATTTTTATTGTAATAATAACTTTATTAGCAATAGCAATTCCAGCTTTTTCTAAATACGATTATGCTACTAATGACCTCGTAGCATCAAATCAATGGCCAAGCTCAAAGCATTGGTTTGGAACAGATCAATTGGGAAGAGATATGTTTGTTAGGGTAATGTTTGGTGCTAGATATTCACTTATTATAGCATTTGTAGCTTCAATTTTAAATTTTATTATTGGTATTTTGTATGGCGGCATTTCTGGATATGTAGGAGGTGCGGCAGATAATATAATGATGAGAATAGTTGATATCCTTTATTCTATTCCTATGATGATATATGTAATCATAATAATGTCTATTTTAGGAGCCGGATTGTCTAGCATAATTATAGCCTTAGCTATTTCCTATTGGCTATCCATGGCCAGAATTGTTAGAGGGGAAGTGCTTCAATTAAAAAGTCAAGAATTTGTTTTGGCAGCTAAAGTACTTGGAGCCTCCAACAGAAGAATACTATTAAGGCACCTTATACCTAACTGCATAGGGCCTATAATAGTAACATTAACCTTATTAATACCTCAAGCAATATTTACTGAATCATTCTTAAGCTTTATAGGTTTAGGGCTTTCAGCACCAAAAGCTTCCTGGGGAACTTTAGCCAGTGATGCTATGCAGGGATTATATGTATATCCTTATCAGCTATTATTTCCTTCTTTGGCAATTTGTTTAACTATTTTAGCCTTCAATCTATTAGGTGATGGGTTAAGAGATTCTTTAGATCCTAGAATGAGGAGATAGAAGGGGGAAATATATATGGATACATTATTAAGTATAAATAATCTTAAAACATCTTTTTTTACTCATGTAGGAGAAGTTCAAGCTGTAAGAGGAGTCTCTTTATATTTAAAAAGAGGTGAAGCTTTAGGAATAGTAGGGGAATCTGGTTCTGGTAAAAGTATAACTATGATGTCTATGATGCGTTTACTTGAAGAAAATGGAAAAATATTAGACGGACAAATTATTTTTGAAGGCTCTGATCTGACAAAACTAAGTGAAAAGCAAATGCAAAAAATAAGAGGAAATGATATTGGGATGATATTTCAAGATCCTATGACATCATTAAACCCAGTTTATACTATTGGAAATCAGCTTATAGAACCGCTGATGAAGCATAAAAATATGAGTAAAAAGGATGCTTTTGACACTGCGGTAAAAATGCTACAACTGGTAGGGATTCCTAGTGCAGAAAAAAGAATGAAGCAATATCCTCATGAGTTTTCAGGAGGAATGAGACAAAGAGCAATGATAGCTATGGCTATTGTTTGCAATCCTAAACTGATAATAGCTGATGAGCCAACTACTGCTTTAGATGTTACTATTCAAGCGCAAATATTAGAATTAATGAAGGATTTAAAAGATAAACTCAATACTTCTATAATACTTATCACACATGACTTAGGTGTAGTGGCAGATATGTGTTCTAGAATAAATGTAATGTATGGTGGAATGATTGTAGAATCAGGAACTACCAGAGATATATTTTACAATCCTAAACACCCATATACTTGGGGATTATTAAAGAGTGTTCCAAACCCTAAAAATATAGCAAAAGAGAGATTAAATCCAATTGATGGTCAGCCTCCAGATTTATTGAAACCACCTGTAGGATGTCCTTTTACTGATAGGTGTGATTATGCGATGAAAATATGTATGAATAGTAAGCCACCCATGTTCGAGATAAATAATGAGCATAATGCTGCCTGCTGGTTGAATCATGGCTTAGCACCTAAGATTAATGCAGATGCACAAGGAGGTAATGCATAATGGGTAACGAAGTTCTTTTAGAAGTAAAAAACTTAAAAAAGTATTTTAGAGCTAAAAAAGGCTTATTTGCTCCTAAAAGCTATGTTAAAGCGGTGGATGGAGTTTCTTTTACCATAAATAAGGGTGAGACATTAGGGTTAGTAGGAGAATCTGGTTGCGGGAAAACCACCACAGGAAGAACCATTGTTAAGCTTTATGAGCCTACTGCTGGAAAGATATTGTATAATGGCGAAGATATAACAAATTATGATTATAATAAAGTTCTTCCTTTTAGAAGAAAAATTCAGATGATATTTCAAGATCCATATGCGTCTCTTGACCCTAGAATGACTGTGGGTGATATTGTAGGAGAAGCTATAGATATTCATAAGCTTGCAAAAGGTAAAGAGAGAACTGAAAAGATACAGTATTTACTTAGAAAAGTAGGACTAAACAGTGATCATATAAATAGATATCCTCATGAGTTTTCAGGAGGTCAAAGACAGAGAATAGGAATTGCAAGAGCTTTAGCCGTAGAGCCGGAGTGTATAATTTGTGATGAACCGATATCAGCATTGGATGTTTCTATACAAGCTCAGATAGTTAATATGTTGGAAGATTTACAAAGAGATTTAGGATTAACCTATTTGTTTATTGCTCATGATCTTTCTATGGTTAAACATATTTCTAATAGAGTAGGGGTTATGTATTTAGGTAACCTTGTAGAAATAACTAATAGTAATGAACTCTATAAGAACCCATTGCATCCATATACTAAAGCGTTGTTGTCTGCTATACCTATACCAGATCCAGATATATCTGCTTCAAAAAAAAGAATAGTGCTAGAAGGAGAAATACCTTCTCCTATAGACCCACCTCCAGGTTGCAAGTTTAAGGGCAGATGCAGATATGCTAAACCTATCTGTAATGAAGTCGATCCAGAACTTATAGAGGTGGAACCTAGGCATTTTGTTGCTTGTCACTTGTATTCCTAGCATAAATTTTGGCTTAGCCAAGTTTAAATATATAAATTAAAGGGGGAAATTTAATGTTAAAAAGATTATCTAAATTATCCGTTGTGTTTTTGGCATTAGCCATTAGCACATCAGCTTTAGCGGGTTGCGGGAAGAATAATGGACAAGATAATACTGCTAAAGAAAACGTTCCTCAAATTATAAAATATAATCTGGGAGTAGATCCAAAAACTTTAGATCCTGCTTTGAATGCTGCAGTAGATGGGGCAACTGTACTTTCAAATGCTTTTGAAGGACTTATGAAACTAGATGAAAATGATAAACCTATTGCTGGAGTCGCTGAAAAATGGGAAGTTTCATCTGATGGATTGGAGTACACTTTTAAACTTAGAAAAGATGCAAAATGGTCTGATGGCCAACAAGTTAAGGCGCAAGATTTTGAGTATGCTTGGAAAAGAGCATTAGAACCTAAAGTAGCAGCAGAATATGCATATCAACTTTATTACCTTAAAAATGGAGAAAAATTTAATAAAGGTGAGGCTAAGGCAGAGGATGTAGGTGTTAAGGCTGTAGATGAAACTACCTTAAAAGTAAATCTTGAATATGCAACTACCTACTTTTTATCTTTAATGGCTTTCCCCACTTATTTCCCTGTAAGGAAGGATATTGTTGAGAAAGATCCAGAAGCTTGGGCAACAAAACCAGAAAGTTATATATGTAATGGTCCATTTAAAATGAAAGAATGGAAACCTAAAGATACACTTGTATTTGTTAAGAATGAAAATTATTGGAATACTAAAAATGTAACTTTAGATACTATAGAGTATAAGATGATAGAAGAAGCTACTTCAGCTTTGGCTACTTTTAGATCTGGAGAAGTAGATATTATAGAACAACCACCAGCTCAAGAAACTCCTCAATTGTTAAAGGATGGAACTGCAAAGTTATATCCTTATTTAGGAACCTATTTCTATTGTTTAAACTTAAGCCCTAATGTGGAAAAAGTGGATCCGGCAGCTGCAAAAGTTATAAAAGATCCAAAAGTTAGAAAAGCTTTAGCTTTAGCTATAAATAGACAATTAATAGTAGAAAATGTAACCAAAGGTGGACAGATACCTGCATTTAGTTTTGTACCTAAAGGTATTCCAGATCATGAAAATAAAGATTTTACCTCTAAGGAGTATTATAAAGCTAATGGAGATGTTGATGCTGCAAAGAAGCTTTTACAAGAAGCAGGATATCCAGATGGTAAAGGATTCCCTAAGATAGTTTTGAGTTATAATACTAATGAAGCTCATCAAAATATAGCACAAGCTGTTCAAGATATGTGGAAAAAGAATCTTAATATAGAAATTGAACTTAGAAATGAAGAGTGGAAGGTATTCCAAAAGACTAGAAATACTAAAAACTATGTAGTAGCTAGACATGCTTGGATAGCTGACTATGTAGATCCTATGACCTTTTTAGATATGTGGACTACAAGTTCTGGTAATAATGATGCGGGTTATAGTAATCCAAAATATGATAACTTAATAGATTCTGCTAAAAAGGAAAGAGACCTAGCAAAGAGAACAGAGTATCTACATCAAGCAGAAGAGGTTTTGATGGATGATATGCCAATAATTCCAGTATACTATTATACAAATATTATGTGTACAAAAGAATATGTAAAGAATGTTAGAAAGTCACCTTTAGGCTTTGTATTCTTCGATAAAGCTGTAGTAGAAAAACACTAATATATAAAAAAGTCAGGAGCCGCAGCTCCTGACTTTTTTATATATTTAATTTTATCATATTAGACATATCGTATAATCCAGGAGTTTTATCTTTAATAAACTTACAAGCTTTTAATGCTCCAAAAGCAAAAACTTCTCTAGATAAAGCCTTGTGGGTAATTTCTATAATCTCTCCGCTGCCTGCAAATATGGTTTCATGATCTCCTACGATATTTCCGCCTCTAATGGCATGTATTCCTATATCATTATGGTTTCTTTTGCTGGAACCGCTTCTGCCATTAACTATTTTAGTATCTTCTTTAATAGAGCTTCTAATAGAATCTGCAAGAAGTAATGCGGTGCCGCTAGGAGCATCAACTTTTTCATTGTGATGCTTTTCTATTATTTCTATATCAAAATCCTCATATAACAAAGGAGTAACAGCTTTAAGGATTTGAGAAACTACATTTACCCCCATGCTCATGTTTGCTGAGCGGAATATAGGTATCTTTTTGCTGGAGTATTCTATATATTTAAGTTGCTCTGGAGTATAACCTGTGGTGCATAGTATTAAAGGTTTAGAATTTTTAATAGAATAATCTATTAAAGATTCTAAAGCATCTGGTCTTGAAAAGTCTAGTAACACATCATACTGAATATTTACTGAGGCTATATCTTGAAATATAGGATAACCGAATTTTGATTCTAAATTCTTATCTATACCTGCTACAATATTTAAATCTTCAAATTTGCTTATTATTGAAGAAATAGTCTGCCCCATTTTTCCATTACATCCATTTAGAATTATATTGGTCATAATAGCCTCCTATCTATTTTATTAAGTTATTTTTAATCAATTCTTTTTTTAGAGTTTCTAAATTTCCTTCTACCATATCACAAAGAGGAAGTCTTAGGCGACCTACTTCAAAGCCCATTAAATTCAATGCTGTTTTAACTGGAATTGGATTGGTTTCTATAAATAATGCATTGGTTAAGCTTAGAGTATCTAGTTGAATCTTTAAAGCTTCCTTAACCTTTCCCTCTAAATATAGATTGCACATATCATGAACTTCTTTAGGAATTATATTGGCAAGTACTGATATAACACCGATACCACCTAGGGATAGGATAGGTATAATTTGGTCGTCATTTCCGGAATAAATATCTATTTCATCTCCACATAGAGCTTTAAATTCTGCTATTTGACTAATGTTACCACTAGCTTCTTTTATTGCTTTTATATTTTTAAGCTTACATAATTCTTTTAAAGTACTAGCGGTAATATTCATGCCTGTTCTTCCAGGAACATTATAAACTATTATGGGGATATTCACTTCATCATCTATAGCTTTAAAGTGCTCTATTAACCCTTTTTGAGTAGTTTTATTATAATAAGGAGTTATAATTAGCAAGGCATCCACACCTATAGATTCAGCCCATTTACTCATAGCTATAGAAGCGGCGGTATTGTTAGTGCCGGTACCAGCTATTACGGGAATTCTCTTATTAACCTTTTCCACGGTAAATTTAATGGTTTCTTTTCTTTCAGCTTCTGTCATGGTAGAAGCTTCACCAGTGGTGCCACAAATTATTATGGCATCAGTATCTTTAGAAATATGCCATTCAATTAACTCTTCTAATTTTTTTAGATCAACCCCATCTTTATTAAAAGGGGTTACTATTGCTACGCCGGAACCTTTAAAAATAGCCATATAAATCTCTCCTTAAAATTATTTATTTTTTATTAAATATTCTGCTATTTGAACAGCATTTAGTGCTGCGCCTTTTCTTATGTTATCTGCTACTACCCAAAGATTAACACCATTTTCTACACTGAAATCCCTACGTATTCTGCCAATAAAAACTTCATCTTTTCCTTGGCACTCAAGAGGGGTAGGATACTCCAACTCTTCTAGATTGTCTTGAACCACTATACCCGGAAAGTTTTTAAGAACATCTTTTAAATGGTCTAATTGGAAAGCCTCGTTTAATTCAACATTTATGCTCTCGCTATGGCCATAAAAAACTGGAACCCTAACAGTGGTAGCGGTGACTTTTAGCTTATCATCATGCAATATTTTTTTTGTTTCTTCTATCATTTTCATCTCTTCTTTGGTATATCCATTTTCTAAGAATACATCGATATGAGGTATTAGATTGTTAGTAATGGCACGAGGAAACTTTTTTGGTTTTTCACCTTTCAAACCATCTTCTAGGTCCTTTAAACCTTGTACACCAGCTCCAGATACTGCTTGGTAAGTGGAATAAATAACTCTCTTTATGCCAAAATTATCATATAAAGGTTTTAAAGCCACCATAGCTTGTATAGTAGAACAGTTAGGGTTTGCAATTATACCTTTATTCCATAGTATATCTTCAGCATTAACTTCTGGTACCACTAAAGGTACAGAGGGGTCCATTCTCCAAGCGGAACTATTATCAATAACCACAGCACCTTGAGCTGCAAAAATTGGAGCGTATTTAAGGCTGATATCACCTCCTGCAGAAAATAAAGCTATATCTATTTTTTTAGATTTAATATTATCTTCATTAAGTTCTTCTACGGTTATTTCTTTGTTATCAAATTTTATAATGCTATTGGCTGATTTTTTTGAGGCGAACATATAAACTTCCTTTATTGGAAAATTTCTTTCCACTAAAATATCTATAAATTGCCTTCCAACCATTCCTGTTGCTCCTACTATTGCTAAATTGTATGACACGTAAATCCCTCCTTAAGTAATTATATTATATTATATAACTATGATAGTGAAAAATATATAACAGTTATATTAATTTATATTTTATCATTATATACACTGTTTATTAAGAATAATTTATTTCTCCTAGGTTAAAATATAGAGTATTACATTAAAATTTATTAGGTGGTGAAGAATAATGAGCAAAACACCATTAAAAAAGGTTATAAAATCTAAACTTCAATCTAATAGGGAATTAACCGAGGCAGAAAAGTTAAGAGAAAAAATGAAGTATGAAATAGCAGAAGAGTTAGGTCTTAGAGATAAAGTAGATGAATTGGGGTGGAGTGGATTAACAGCGGAAGAAACAGGAAGAATTGGAGGAATAATGACTAAAAGAAAGAAAACTCTAAACATTCCCAGCAATAACGAGATTCTAAAGACAAGTGGTAAATAAAAGGTGTATTGACGATAAATAGTTTTAACTATAATATTATTAAGTAATACATCCCTATAGGAGGTATGCTTAATGATAAAATGTTATGAAAATTTAGCACATGTATACGATGATTTAATTTATGAAGATATCGATTATGATAAAATATCCTCATTTATAATGGATGTTATTAATAAGTATCAAATACATAAGGATAAATATTTAGATATTGCTTGTGGTACAGGTACTGTTACTGCACTACTAAGCAGAAGCTTTACAGAGGTTTGGGCTGTGGACTATTCTCAAGATATGCTTATGGAAGCAGATAATAAACTTAGAGAAAATAATATAAAAGCTAATTTAATATATCAGGACATGACAGAATTAAACTTATATAGAGAGTTTAATGTTATTACCTGCGTATTAGATGCGGTTAATTATATACATGACCCTAGTAAATTAAAAAGCTTTTTTTCTAAAGTTTATCACCATTTAGCAAGTGGTGGAATATTTATTTTTGATATAAATTCCTATTATAAACTAAGTAGTATATTAGGCAATAATACCTTTACCTATAATACCCCAGAACTTTTTTACACTTGGGAAAATGACTTTGAAGAGGATAATTTGTACATGTACTTAACCTTTTTTATTCAGGAAGGGGAGTACTATAAGAGATTTGAAGAGGAACACATAGAAAGAGCTTATAGTGAAAGTTATATTGAAGGAATTTTAAAAGAACTTAATTTTACTATTCTAAATAAGTTTGATGATTACACTATAGATTCTAAGGTACATAGTACCACAGAAAGAATTGTTTATGTTTTAAGAAAAGAATAAAACTGGAGGTTTATTTATATGGATAGATTAATTAAAGCAACAGCAAAAGAAGGCATGATTAGAATTATAGCTGCTTCTACTAAAGAATTGGTTAATGAAGGAGTTAAGATACATAGCTGCACACCTACCGCTGCAGCTGCATTAGGCAGAATGCTTACTGCAGGAAGCCTTTTAGGTTCCATGCTTAAAAATGAAAGTGATTCCATAACCCTTCAAATTAATGGAGGTGGGGAAGCTAAGGGGGTAGTAGTTACCGCTCATAGCGATGCATCCGTTAAAGGGTACATTGGGAATCCTAATGTAGATATTCCCTTAAATAACAAGGGCAAATTAGACGTAGGAGGAGCCATAGGAAAACAAGGTAACCTGGTTGTTATTAGAGATATGGGCTTAAAAGAACCATATGTAGGACAAGTACCTATATATACAGGGGAAATAGCTGAAGATTTTGCATATTACTTTACTGTTTCAGAGCAGACACCATCTGCAGTATCTTTAGGAGTGTTGGTGGATGTAGATTATTCTATTAAAGCAGCTGGTGGATTTATTATTCAAATGATGCCAGGTGCTGACGATCTTTTAGCTGATTTGGTTTCCTATAGGCTTCAAGAAGCTAAATCAGTATCAGAAATGCTTTCCTCTGGACATAGTATAGATGAGATCTTAGAAATAATTTTTGAAGATATGGATTTAAAGATATCTGAAAGCGTTGTTCCTAAATATGTTTGCGACTGTTCTAAAGAAAAGGTAGAGAGAGCACTATTAAGCATTGGGAAAAAAGAATTAAATGCTATTTATGAAGAAGGTAAAGATGAAGAATTACTATGTCACTTTTGCAATAAAAAGTATATATTTACCCATGAGGATATTGGAGAATTGATAAAAAATATATAAGTAATAGGTAAGAGGTAAGAGTGAAGAGGTAAATATAAGTTAAAGGTAAGAGCTAAGAGGTAAGGGTTATGGATAAAACTCACGGAATTTTCAAATTTCTTAACTATTCTATCTTACCTCTTACTTCTTACTTTTTACCTATCTTTGTAAGGTTTACATTATTGACTTTAATAATTACATATATTATAATTTTATTGTGCGATGATGTTTGGGAGCATAGCTCAGCTGGGAGAGCATCTGCCTTACAAGCAGAGGGTCACAGGTTCGATCCCTGTTGTTCCCACCATAGGGCTCAGTAGCTCAGTTGGTTAGAGTGCCGGCCTGTCACGCCGGAGGTCGAGGGTTCGAGCCCCTTCTGAGTCGCCAAGGGCCAGATAGCTCAGTCGGTAGAGCAGAGGACTGAAAATCCTCGTGTCCCTGGTTCGATTCCTGGTCTGGCCACCAGTTGCGGAAATGACTCAACGGTAGAGTGTCACCTTGCCAAGGTGAAAGTTGCGAGTTCGAATCTCGTTTTCCGCTCCATACACGGCGCTATAGCCAAGCGGTAAGGCAAAGGTCTGCAACACCTTTATTCCCCAGTTCAAATCTGGGTGGCGCCTCCATATACAAACCCTTTGGGAATGAGATTTCCCGAAGGGTTTTGTTTTAAAAAAGATTGTAGTTTAAACTGATTATCTCTCCTTAAAAAGCTGGAACATCTAAGGATATAAAATGGATTAAACTTAAATGGAATGCTAGGAAAGGTGCTGACAATAAGTTTGATGGTGAACGCAAGGAGTTTGAAATTAAATTGCAATTAAAGAAATAAAAATAGCCCTGGATATTCCAGGGTTTTCTTTTTGTATTTCTGGTAGCTTTTTTTATATCTTAAGTTAAATAGATATTAATATTATAAGCAGTAGTATCTCTGCTGCGAGTAAATATTTTAAAAGTTTTAAGGTCTATAGAAATGATAAGGCATGGGATAAGGAAAATAGAAATAATTATAGTATGGATAATGGTGGTGATAATAAGGGTAATAGTTATGATGATGTTGATGATATGGATAACCATGGTGATGATAATAATCATAGTTAGGAGAACGATAATTTAAATCCATATCACTGATGTCATCTCTTTCATTCTTCATATGGCCATGCATTCCACAATGGGGCATCATGGGATTAGATTGCATCATTTGCGGGCTTTGCATCATTGAATTACCTTGCATCATGCTATAGGGTTGAGCCATTGGGCAACAATGCATCATTAGATGATGCTCCATTGTATGCATCATGGGATTACAATGCATCATTGGATTATGCATCATGGGATAATACATAAAAGGCATAAATTTATTATCCTCTTTTTCATGATCCTCATGGTGTTTTTTACGCTCATCCATATTCTCTGCACTAATATCTAAGTTGTTTCTATAATACATTACAAACCTCCAAGTAATTTACCTACAATAATAAAGTATGATTTTATAGTACAAAGGGTGAAATTTACCGCGCAAAATAATTCGACAAATTATTTATTAGGCACCTGGAGATGAATATGAAACATACAATACTTTCCTATTTTATATTACAAATAAACTTCCTCTATCTATTAGGGGACCATTATATAGATAAATTGGTTTGATATTATATCTATTTAGAAAATTGATGATTTCATTTTTATACTTATAATATTTTAGATGGCCAAAAAAACACATCTCGCCAAGAGAAGTTTTTCCGCCACATCCGCCTATAAATCCATAGTTAAAACCTGGTAAGGATATATCACCATAAGGTAAAAGTAAAACATCAAAATCATATTTTTTTAGTGACCTTTCAATGGAGGGGTCATTGGTTATTACAGCTTTATTATCCACAGGCAATATGGAGCATTTAGTGTAACCTTGCTTAACATTAATGATTATTTTATCTTGAACTCTGCACAATAATTGCGGGTCTGTATAAAGTGTATTATGTATAAAAAAACTTTCTGTACTATAGGAATTTAATATAATATCTCTTGGATATTTATCTTTAAGGGAATGACTGCTTTTAATAAGGTTATATCCACAGGATGCCAAGGACTCCATAAAAAAATTGTCAGCATTTCTTTGAAGTATTATATTTTTTTCATCCACTACATGCATTTGAATATCCGGATGACCATTAATTGCTTCATATACCTCACTGCTTTTAGGACATTTTAAAATCTTATAACCTAAATTTTCTAAATTATAAATTTCTTCCAGTGAAATTCTATAATCCACTACAGCATATTTCATAAACTCATACTCCTTATTAAATTATTGCATTATAGTATCTATTTTAATTTAATTATCACATATAATAAATATTTTTTGAATGTCGATAATTGTTTCAAGAAATTTGTATATACATTTCTTTTAAATACATACTATATTTAAGAAGGGAGTGAGGTAAGTATGCTGCTCATCAAGCTTGCCTACGAAGGCGAGATAAACATCATAGAAGATATACAAAGTATGCGTCATAGTTTTAAATCTAAAAATGTTATCTTAGGAATATCTGAAAGTATAGAAGGAAACACCCACTTCATAAAAATTCTATGTGAAGATAGTGATTATAGTGACAAGTTGCAGAATATGGTGTATTTATATATAAGCAATATTTTATATAAAATAGTGGTGGATTTTTTTAAAAAAAGAGAAATGTACGAATTGATAACGGACACCTACTTTTTCCTTAAACATGATGAAATATTAACAGTTGAAGATAAATCCATGAAAATTTTATTGGGAAAAATTGAAGGATCAGACGACAGTTACGTATTTTATATGAACAGAATAAACGATATAATTGATAAAATAAAATTGTGCATTGAAGAAAAAAGGGAGATTAACATTAATGGTTTTATAACTTTTAGAATGAAGGATTTAATTAATGATTTAGAGAGTATAGTAGATAAAGTCGTGGAAAAATATATGATTGAAAAAGAATATAACGAATTTATAAAATTATTAAAATACTTTGTAGATATCCAAGAAAGCAAGATATATGAGGTAAATATAATAATTGATACATCGGGAAACTATAAAGTTATGGATGGTTATGGTAATGATATATTTGAGGATTTTATAAGCGATCTTTCGGAGAGCAAATTCGGTGGAGCTATTAACATTGAAGATATAATAATAAGTGGATTAATTACTAATTCACCTAGAAAAGTAATCATTCATGGTAAGGATAATTGTAGAAATAAAGAACTATTGGAAACCATAAAAAATGTATTTACGGACAGGGTTACACTTTGCCATAACTGCAAACTATGTACAACAAATAAAATTAAGATTTGATGTAAATTAATATTAGTTTATAAAGTATTAAAGTATTTAAATGGATAATTTAAAAAAGTACTTGACAAATATATTTCATGATGATAAACTTTCTATGTCAAGCAGAAACAGCCGTTTCTCACCTTACAGCACTGCTAGTTAGGTTTAAATATTACTTGAATTTTTTTTGGTGATATATAGAGGACGGCTTATGCCGTCCTTTTTATATTTTATCTTGCCCATACATTACCGGAGGTGAAAAGTATTAATAATAAAAATTATTTGCTTAATGAAGAGATTAGAGAAAAAGAGATAAGAGTTATTGACATTGATGGTTCAATGCTAGGAATTATGTCATCTAGAGATGCCTTAAAACTTTCCGAAGAGAAAGAAACAGATTTAGTAATGATATCTCCTGGAGCAAATCCACCTGTATGTAAGCTTATGGATTATGGTAAGTTTATCTACGAGCAATCTAAAAAAGACAAAGAAGCAAAGAAAAAACAAAAAGTTATAAACATCAAAGAAATTAGATTTAGCCCATCAATAGAAGAACATGATATTAGCATTAAGGCAAATAATGCTAGAAAATTTTTAAATGATGGAGACAAAGTTAAAGTAACCATAAGGTTTAGAGGAAGAGAAGCAGACTATGCACATATAGGACAAAAAATACTTGTGAATTTTGCTTCTAAATTAGATGACGTAGGTGTCATTGAAAAACCTGCTAAACTAGAAGGTAAAAATATGATAATGATTTTGGCTCCAAAGAAAGCATAACTTGAGAGGAGGATTTTATCATGCCAAAAATGAAGACTCATAGAGGTGCAGCAAAAAGATTTAAGAAAACAGGTAGCGGAAAGCTTAAGAGAGCAAAAGCTTTCAAAAGCCATATATTAACTAAGAAGAGTTCTAAGAGAAAAAGAAATTTAAGAAAAGCTTCTTATGTTTCACCTACACAAGAAAAGAACATGAAGAAATTATTACCATATCTATAAGAACTACGGAGTAGGAGGTTTGCAAAATGGCAAGAGTTAAAAGAGCTGTTAATGCTCGTAAAAATCATAAAAAAGTATTAAAGCTTGCAAAGGGCTATTATGGTGGAAAAAGTAAGCTTTTCAAAACTGCTAATGAATCTGTTATTAGAGCATTAAGAAATGCATATGTTGGAAGAAAGTTAAAGAAAAGAGATTTCAGAAAACTATGGATAGCAAGAATAAATGCTGCTACAAGAATGAATGGATTATCATATTCCAGATTTATGAACGGTATGAAACTTGCAGGGGTTAATGTTAACAGAAAGATGCTTTCTGAAATAGCAATTAATGATCCAAAAGCCTTTGCTGAATTAGTAGAAATTGCAAAAAAACAAATAAATGCTTAATAATTAAATGCGACTAATGTCGCATTTTTATTATATTACAATTATTTTTAATAGATATTTAATTATACTCAATATTTCTCTCGTATAATTTTATGATAAATTTAATATATTAGTGATATATTTAGAGTTAAAATTGAAATTACCTATAGTCTTAGAGGTGATAAAATGGAAAGGAAACTGTTAAAAAAAATTCGCTTAAATCCTGTGCAGATATTAGCCATAGGATTTGCAATAGTGATATTAACGGGGGCTATACTGCTTACTTTACCCATATCCTCTGCAGATGGTACTAATACAAGTTTTATAGATTGTATATTTACAGCTACTTCTGCGGTGTGTGTAACAGGTTTAGTAACTTTAGATACTGGA
Source organism: Clostridium amylolyticum (assembly GCF_900142075.1). GTDB lineage: Bacteria > Bacillota > Clostridia > Clostridiales > Clostridiaceae > Clostridium_AA > Clostridium_AA amylolyticum. The sequence continues at coordinate 137,848 of NZ_FQZO01000006.1, read as the reverse complement.
ACACATTGGAATTATTTTGGTAAAACCGTTATTATTACCCTAATTCAGATAGGGGGCTTAGGATTTATGTCCTTTGCTACTTTACTATCGCTTATATTAGGTAAAAAGATAACATTGAGAGAAAGATTAATAATGCAAGAGTCGATGAATACATTTAATCTTCAAGGCCTTGTAAAGCTTGCAAAGTATGTGCTTATTTTTACTTTTTCTGTAGAGCTTATGGGAGGTCTTTTACTATCTACTCAATTTATACCAGAGTTTGGTTTGGCAAAAGGTATTTACTACAGTATTTGGCATTCCATATCTGCTTTTTGTAATGCTGGATTTGATTTGATTGGTGGATTTAGCAGTCTTACAGGTTATTCTGAAAATATTGTTATTATACTTACCATAGGCTCATTAATAGCTGTGGGTGGATTAGGTTTCATAGTTTGGTCAGAAATATATAATTATAAAGGCCTAAAAAAAATGTCCACTCATTCTAAGCTTGTAATTCTTATGACCACCATATTGATATTTGGTGGTGCGCTATTAATGTTCTTATTTGAATTTAAAAATCCTTCTACATTACAACCATTAAGCATTAAAGGAAAGATTATAAATGCTTGGTTTACTTCTGTTACACCTAGGACAGCAGGTTTTAATTCTATTCCTACAGATGGTATGACCACTGCAGGTAAATTCCTTACTATAATATTGATGTTTATTGGAGGTTCTCCAGGATCCACAGCAGGTGGTATTAAAACATCTACCTTTGGAGTATTGGTGATGACAGTTATTTCTGTTATAAAAGGAAGAGAAGACACTGAGATTTTCAAAAAGAGAATACCAAGAGATATAGTATATAAGTCACTGGCGGTTATAATTGTAGGTCTTCTATTAGTAATCACAGTAACAATGCTTCTTTCTATAACTGAAATAGGAGCATCTTTTGAGTATTTATTATACGAGGTTACTTCTGCTTTTGGTACAGTAGGATTAACTTTAGGGTTAACTACAAAGCTTACTTCTATTGGCAAGATACTGCTGGCTTTAACTATGTATTGCGGAAGAGTGGGACCTTTGACAGTAGTGTTGGCTTTAACTAGAAATAAAAGCAACTCAGGAATAAGATATCCTGAAGATAAAATTATAGTTGGTTAGGGGTGTTTAATATGTCTAATAAACAATTTGTGGTTATAGGTTTAGGAAGATTTGGAACTTCAGTAGCAAAGACACTATATGCATTAGGTAATGATGTTTTGGCTATCGATATGGATGAAGATTTAGTACAGGAAGTGTCAGATTCTGTTACTCATGCTATACAAATGGACGCTACAGATGAGGCAGCGTTAAGAACTCTAGGTATAAGAAATTTTGATGTAGCCGTAGTTACTATAGGTTCTAACATACAAGCTAGCGTAATGGTGGCGTTATTAGTAAAAGAGCTAGGAGTAAAGTATATTATTGCAAAAGGTCAAAGCGATTTACATGCTAAGGTTCTATATAAAATAGGGGTGGATAGAGTTATACTACCAGAAAAGGATATGGGAGTAAGAGTAGCACACAATTTGGTTTCCTCTAGTATATTAGATTATATTGAACTTTCTCCTGATTATAGCATAATGGAAATAGAGACCCCAAAAGAGTGGCATAATAAGACGTTGAGAGAAATAGGCATGAGAACCAATTATGGAATCAATGTCATGGCAATAAAAAATGAAAATGAGATTAATGTTTCACCTAAGGCAGAGGATATAGTATATCCTAATGACATAATAGTAGCTATTGGTTCTGCTGATGATTTAGGAAAGCTGGAATTAATTTTAAACAAATAATAATGGGGGGAATTACTTGATACACATTGAGAGCAAAGACAACAAAATCTTTAAAGAAGTAAAAAAATTAAAAAACAAGAAATATAGATATGAACAAAAAAGATATATCATAGAAGGATATAGATTTGTTGAAGAGGCACTTAAGTCTAAGGTTAAAATTGAATATATAATATACACCCAAGACTTTATAGATAAGCATTATGAAGAAATGCAAACTTTGTTATCAGGTAATGATCCTCTGGAAATTATTGTTAAAGAAAATTTCTTTAAAGAACTATGTGATACTGAAAGCCCTCAGGGTATATTGGCAGTGGTAGAATTCCAATTTCCAGATCCAAATATCAAAGAAGGAATCTATGTTTTAGTAGATCAAATTCAAGACCCAGGTAATTTGGGAACTATCATAAGAACTGCTGATGCAGTAGGCGCTTCAGGGGTTATTTGTACCAAAGGAACTGTAGATTTTCTAAATGAAAAGGTACTTAGAGCTACCATGGGCTCCATATTTAGGGTACCAGTGATATTAGAAGATGAAAATTTGAGTTTTTCTAAAAGCTTAAAGGATAATTTCTATGAATTTATTGGTACTTCACTGCAAGCAAATAAAAGTATCTATGATTTAGATTTATCTAATAATGTAGTTTTTTGCATAGGAAATGAAGCCTCTGGTCTTACGAAGAAAATATTGACTTTTTGCGATTATGGGGTGATAATACCTATGATGGGAAATTTAGAGTCCCTTAATGCTTCTGTAGCAGCATCTGTAGTTATGTTTGAAGCATTGAGACAAAGATTAAAAAAACATTCTTGATTTTATTGAGTTTTAGTTATATCATATTACTAAAATATAAAGACTGTGAATGAGAGAGTAGATATAAGTTAATTTAAACAGGGAATGAAAGCCAAAGATTGAGAGCTTTCTTAAAGGTACTTATATTGAAGTTCACTCAGGAGTTCTAACTGCGAATTTATAGTAGTGGTTAGCGGTAAAAACCGTTATTTTTATTGAGAGAGCAACAACTGCTAATTAGGGTGGTACCGCGGATAATCCGTCCCTTTTTCAGCAGTTTTTTTATTTTAAAAAATACTTGAAAGGAGAAAAATAATGAGAGAAAAGCTTACACAAATCAGTGAACAGGCATTGTTTGAATTAAAAAGTATAATAAGTAATTCAGATTTAGAAGCAGTTAGAGTAAAGTATTTAGGAAAAAAAGGAGAATTAACTTCCATATTAAGAGGTATGGGAGCTTTGTCACCGGAGGAAAGGCCTTTAATTGGTAAAATAGCAAATGAAGTAAGAGAAGAAATAGAAAAATCCATTGAAAGCATTTCCAGGGAAATAAAGGAAAAAGAAAAGGCTAATAAACTTCAGAAAGAAGTTATTGATATTTCCATGCCTGGTAAAAAAAATATAATAGGCAAAAGACATCCTTTAGATTTAACCTTAGAACATATGAAGGAAATATTTATGTCCATGGGTTTTGCCATTGAAGAAGGACCAGAAGTAGAACTGGATTATTATAATTTTGAAGCATTAAATATACCAAAGAATCATCCAGCTAGAAGTGAGCAAGATACCTTCTATATAAATGATAAATTAGTTCTAAGAACTCAAACTTCACCTGTGCAAGTTAGAACCATGGAGAAACAAAAACCTCCAATAAAGATGATCTCTCCAGGAAAGGTTTTTAGATCAGATGCTGCGGATGCAACTCATTCTCCAATATTTTATCAACTAGAAGGTTTGGTAATAGATAAAGGTATAACCTTTGCGGATTTAAAAGGGACTTTAGAACTATTTGCTAAAAAGATGTTTGGCGATAAAATTGAGACAAAGTTTAGGCCACATCATTTCCCTTTTACAGAACCTTCAGCGGAAATGGATGCCACTTGCTTTGTATGTCAAGGAGAAGGCTGCAGAGTATGTAAAGGCAGCGGTTTTATAGAGCTTTTAGGCTGTGGTATGGTTCACCCTGATGTTCTCAGAAACTGTGGCATAGACCCAGAGGTGTATAGCGGATTTGCTTTTGGTTTTGGAGTGGATAGGATGGTTATGCTTAAATATGGCATTGATGACATTAGACTGCTTTACGAAAGCGATATGAGATTTCTTAATCAATTTTAGGAGGTATTTAACATGAAAGTTCCATATAAATGGCTTAAAGATTATGTCCAAATAGATATAGACGCAAAAGAATTAGCTGATAGATTGACTTTGTCAGGTTCAAAAGTAGAAGAAGTAATATCTGCAGGAGATGAAATAACCAATGTGGTTACTGGCAAAATAGAAAGTATAGCGCCACATCCAGATGCTGATAAACTAGTTATTTGTCAGCTTAATGTAGGGGAAAAAGAACTAGTTCAGATAGTGACTGGTGCCAATAATATGGTGGAGGGTGACATAGTTCCAGTAGCTTTACATGGCGCTTCCTTACCTAATGGCATGAAAATAAAAAAAGGAAAATTAAGAGGCATAGTGTCTAACGGCATGATGTGTTCAGAAGAAGAACTAGGCATTCCTACAGAAGAGCCTGTACATGGTCTTATGATTCTTCCAAAAGATACTCCTATGGGAAAGGATATCAAGGGAGTTCTAGGGTTAAATAATGAAGTAATAGATTTTGAAATTACCTCTAATAGGCCTGATTGCTTAAGCGTTATAGGAATTGCAAGAGAGACAGCAGCTACACTAGGTATTCACTATTCCATGCCTAATACCCACTATGAAACCTCTCTTAAGGGAAATATACAAGACGAGATACAAGTGGAGATATTAGATAAAGAAAAATGTAACAGATATATGGCTAGAGCTATAAAGAATGTGAAGATTGCACCCTCACCTGAGTGGATGCAAGAAAGGCTTTTGGCAGCAGGGGTAAGGCCTATTAATAATATAGTAGATATAACAAATTTTGTTATGATTGAATTAGGTCAGCCTATGCATGCTTTTGACAAAAGAGAAATTAACTCTGGTAAAATTGTAGTAGACACTGCCAAAGAAGGTGAAAAGTTTACTACTTTAGATGAAGTGGAAAGACAACTAAACAGTGATATGCTCTGTATAAAAGATAGTGATAAAATAATAGGGTTAGCAGGAATAATGGGTGGATTAGATTCAGAGATAAAAGAAGATACCACAGAAGTAATATTTGAAAGTGCAAACTTTAACGGAATAAATATAAGGGTGAACTCTAAAAAGTTAGGTCTAAGAACTGAATCTTCCTCAAGATTTGAGAAAGAAATCCATGCGGATTTAGCTGAGATTGCTATGGATAGAGCATGCAGCTTAGTGGAGGAGTTACAGGCCGGAGACATTGTAGAAGGAACTATAGATATATATACTAATCCTGTACCTGCCAAAGAAATATCAGTGCAATGGCCTTGGGTAAATGAGTTTTTAGGAACTGCTCTTTCTGCTGAAGAGATGAAAGAGTATCTTGATAGGCTAGAATTAAAAACTGAAATACAAAAGGATATATTATTAATAAAGGTACCTAGTTTTAGAATTGATGTTAATATAAAACAAGATATTGCAGAAGAAATTGCTAGAATATATGGATATAATAATATTCCAATTACTATTACTAAAACTGTGGCGGAAAAGGAAACAAAGAATTTAAAACAAAGAACAGATGATTTAGTTATATCCACCATGATTTCTAGTGGATTATATCAATCTATATCCTATTCCTTTGTAAGCCCTAAAACCTTGGATAAGATAAATGCACCAGAAGATAGTTATTTAAGAAATAATATAAAAATTAAAAATCCTTTAGGTGAAGATTTTAGTATAATGAGAACAACTACCATTCCTTCTATGATGGAGTCCTTATCACGAAACTATTCAAGGAATATTGAAAGTACAAGATTATTTGAAATAGGTAAGATATATCTTCCAAAAGAAAGAGAAGATGTGTTGCCTAATGAAAAAAATGTGCTGTGTGTAGGACTATATGGAAGAGTGGACTACTATCACTTGAAAGGAATAATAGAAAACCTACTGGATTCACTAGGGGTAAATAACTTTACCTTTAAGAGACAAAGTTCTAATACGGCCTTCCACCCAGGAAAAACCGCAGATCTTTATTGCGGCAAAAATCTAATTGGACTATTAGGGGAAGTACATCCTGATGTATGTGACAAGTATGAAATAGAGTTACCTTGTTATGTTGCGGAAATTGATCTTGATGAACTTTATAACTTTAGTAATTTAAAGAAAAGTTATAAACCTCTTCCTAAGTATCCTGCAGTGACAAGAGATTTAGCACTAATAGTAGATGATGCTGTATTGGTTCAAGATATTGAAGATACTATTGGAAAGCAAGGTGGAAATTTAGTAGAATCCATTAAACTATTTGATGTTTATAAAGGAAAGCAAATTCCAGATGGAAAGAAGAGTATCGCTTATTCTATAGTTTATAGAGCTGAAAATAGGACTCTTACAGATAATGATATCAATAAGGTTCATGATAAGATAGTTAGATCACTAGAATACAAATTAGGTGCACAATTAAGGTGATTGCTTGTTTTCTTAACTGAGTAATTATGATAAAATAAAATAGAGAATACTTTTATTATCTAAGAGGGTGCTTTTATGAATATGATTACAGTTAAGATAAATGGTTTAGAGTACAATTTAAAAGGAGAGGAAAGCGAGGAATATCTACATAAAGTTGCCATTTATGCAGATAAGAAAATCAAAGGAATACTGGATGTTAATAAAAAGCTAAGTACTTCCTCTGCAGCGGTGCTTTCCGCAGTAAACATCACCGATGAATTATTTAAATCCTACGAAGAATACAATAAGCTGGAAAAAGAAGTTAAGAGCTTAAAGGAGAAGGAAAGTAATTACTCTGCTGAGATTGAGACATTAAAGAAGCATATTGAGAGAGTAGAAAAATATAATGATGAACTTCAAAGCAGAACTACTTCTGTAGAAACAGAAAAAGAAATTGAGGAAAAGAATAATAAAATTAATTCTTTAAATGAGGAATTAGACATAATGAAGGATACCATCAGTAAATACGGAACACAAAATGCTTCATTAAAGAAAGAAAATAAAGATTTAAAGTTTAATGTTCAATCCTCTAAGTATAAGATTATGGATCTTCAAAATAAGCTCATAGAAAATCAGATAATGCTGGCAAAAGAGAGAAAAAGTAAAAATGTACTGATTAATCATGAAAAATAAGAGCCTATATGGTTCTTATTTTTATTTTAAATTAATATTTAATTGATTTATTGTGAAATGAGGCATAATTTGTATATAATATTCTTTGAATAGGAGAGATGAGTTATGAAAGAAAATATAGAACTTTTAGCACCGGCAGGGAATATGGAGTGCTTCATTGCAGCGATTAATGCTGGTGCTGATGCGGTTTATATAGGAGGAGATAAATTTTCTGCTAGAGCCTATGCTGGAAATTTCGATTTTAGTAACATACAAAAGGCATTGGAATATGCTCATTTAAGAGGGGTTAAGGTATATGTTACCTTGAATACCCTAATAAAGGAAAGAGAGTTTAATGAAGCTAAAGAGTATATTGATAGTTTATATATTATGGGAGTGGATGCTTTAATTATTCAAGATGCAGGTCTTGCCTACTATTTATCTCAAGTCTATCCTGATTTTGAAATACATGCTTCTACTCAAATGACTGTTCATAATGGAGAAGCAGCAAGGTATTTAGTGGATAGGGGCTTTAAAAGAATAGTGCTATCCAGGGAGTTAAGCTTAAAAGAAATAGAATACATATCAAAAGACTTAAACATTGAAACGGAAATGTTTGTTCATGGTGCTCTTTGTGTAAGCTATTCAGGACAGTGCTTAATGAGCAGTTTAATAGGAGGAAGAAGCGGAAATAGGGGAAGATGTGCCCAGGCTTGTAGGATGCCCTATACCCTAATAAATAAGGATACTAATGAAAGTAAAGAAGGGTATTTATTGAGCCCAAAAGATATGTGTACCATTGATATAGTGCAAGATATTATAAACAGCGGTACTAAATCTTTAAAAATCGAAGGGCGTATGAAAAAACCTGAGTATGTGGCAGGTGTGGTGAGCAACTATAGAAAAATAATAGACCAATTACAAGGAGTTAATTCTGAAAGAACTGATATTCAAGAATCCAAAGAGGAATTATTGCAGCTTTTTAACAGAGAAGGCTTTAATAAAGCTTATCTTTATGGAAATCCAGGTATAGACCTTATGGCTATAAATAACCCTAAAAATACTGGAGTTCTCTTGGGAAAGATTAATAAGGATTTAACTATAAATTTACAAAGCTACATAGGGGTTAATGATGGTGTAAGCATGGGAGATAAAGGATTTGTAGTGAGTAAAATCACCAAAGAAAATCTTTCGGTTAATAATGCTCAAAAAGGAGAAAAGGTAAAGTTATTCCCTTTGTCTTACAAAAAAGGAGATACCCTTTATAAAACCTCCAGTGAAAAGATTAATAATAAATATAAGTCCTATACAAATACAAATTTATCGGTAAAAAATAGTATTAATATATCTTTTTCCTTTGCAGTAGATAAACCTTTTACACTCTCTTGCAAATATAATGATGAATTTTATCAGGTATCAGAAGGAATAGTACAGAAGGCTATAAATAAACCTACTACTATGGAAAAACTAATAGAAAATATCAGTAAAACAGGAAGTTCTACCTTTTATGTTGAAAACATACACACTAATTATTATGAAGAGGGATTTCTTCCAATATCAGAAATAAATAAAGCTAGAAGGATACTTATAGAAAATATAGAAAAGGATATAATTGAAAGTTATTCAAGAGAATCTAAAATTAATAATGCTTATGAAAGCATAAATTTTGTTCCTTCAGTGCTACCAGAATACATGATTGTTATAAATACAAAAGAACAATGGAAGGCTTTTTTACAAAGTGATGTAAAAACAGCTGCAGTAAACTTATTTTGGAGAAATAATGGCATAAGAGAGGAAGATTTAAAAGGTGGTGCTGACAAAGATATCTACTTTAAAATTCCTAATATCATAAGAGAAGAGTTTCACTCTATTGCTAATTTAGTAGAAAGAAATATACAAAATATTAAAGGACTAGTAACTGCCAACTTAGGTATAATTAATATATTTAAAAATAAAACTGCCATAATAGGGGATTATAAGTTAAATATATTCAATTTTCACAGTACAAATTTCTATAATAAGGATTTAAAGGCATGTGCATTAAGCGTAGAGCTTAATAAAAAAGAAATAAATGACATAGGAATTAAAAGCAAAATTCCACTTCAAGCTGTAATATATGGTAAAATTGAAATGATGGCTATGGAATATTGTCCTATTGGAAGTGTGGCAGGAGGAAAATGTAATGGAAAAGGTTGTAAAAACCAATGTGAAAAGGGAACTTATGTATTAAAGGATAGATTAAATAAAGAGTTTCCTGTGTATACGGATTTATTTTGTAGAAGCGTTATATTAAATACTGTTCCTTTAAATCTAATAGATAAAAGAAGTGAGTTTAAAGATATGGGAATCAATGCTTTTAGAATAGATCTAACAGATGAAGGTTATGATACAAGTTTAAATATTATTAATTCATTAAGTGAAAAAAATAATAATATAAGTAATGAGGATTTTACCAGAGGCCACTATAAACGAGGGGTAGAATAATAGTGCTGGAAAGGGTGATAGTATGAATACTAAGGCTTTAAAGGTCCTAGAATTTAATAAGATAAAGGATAAAATTGCAGAATATGCTATAACGGATACCGCGTCTTCATTGGTACTTTCTTTAGAGCCACTGGAAACTCCAGTGGAAGTAGAAAAGAAGCTTAAAGAAACTCAAGAGGCTCTTAATTTACTATACAAAAAGGGTTCTCCTCCTTTTGAAGGCTTATTTGATATAAGTGAAGCGGTGGTAAGGGCAGAAAAGGGAGGAGTGTTAAACATCTCTCAACTTTTAAAGATTGCCAATGCCATGAGATGTTCTAGAAAATTTAAAGATTTTTTACAGAGAAAAGAAGGGGAGGAAGCATTTTATAGCATTGAAGACATATGTGATTTAATTATCCCTTTAAGAAGCTTAGAGGACAAAATTTTAAAGGCTGTGGTGGGTGAAGAAGAGATATCGGATCATGCCAGTGCCGCATTATATAATATTAGACGAAGCTTAAAAGATAAAAATGCTTCAGTAAGGGATAAAATAAATTCATTAGTCAGAAGCAATGCTAAATATCTTCAGGATAATTTATATACTGTCAGGGGAGATAGATATGTGCTCCCTGTAAGGGCTGAATATAAGTCAGCAGTACCTGGATTAGTTCATGACCAAAGTTCTTCAGGAGCTACGCTGTTTATAGAGCCTATGAGCTTAGTCAATTTAAATAATGAAATAAAAGAATTAATGCTTAAAGAAAAAGCAGAAATAGAAAGAATACTAGAAGAGCTTTCACAGGATGTTTACAATAATATTGAAGCGGTGATGAATAATGAAAGAGTTCTTTATGAACTTGATTTCATATTTGCCAAAGCTAAATATGCTAGTGAGCTTAGGTGTGAAATGCCTTCCATCGATTATGATGGAAATATTGATATCATTGAAGCAAGACATCCTTTGATAGATGAAAGTAAAGTTGTGCCTTGCAGCGTATATTTAGGAAAGGATTTTAATTCTATTATAATAACCGGTCCTAACACTGGAGGAAAGACTGTAACACTAAAAACCGTAGGGCTGCTTCATATTATGGCCTTAAGCGGTGTGCTTATACCTGTAAGAAAGAATTCTACCGTAGGATTCTTTAAAGAAGTATTTGCAGATATTGGTGATGAGCAAAGCATAGAACAAAGTTTATCCACCTTCTCCTCACATATGACCAATATCGTTAAGATAATAAATAATGCTGAGAAAGACTCCTTGGTTTTATTAGACGAATTAGGAGCAGGTACAGACCCCACTGAAGGGGCTGCTTTAGCAGTAGCCATATTGGAATATTTAAGAAATAAATCCTGCAAGATACTAGCTACTACCCACTATAGCGAGTTAAAGGCCTATGCTTTAAGAACCATGGGAGTGGAAAATGCCTCTGTAGAGTTTGATGTAGAAACTCTAAGGCCAACCTATAGATTACTTATTGGTATACCAGGAAAATCTAATGCCTTTGAAATATCAAGAAGGTTGGGGCTACCAGATTACATTATAGAATCTTCTAAAGAGTTAATTTCTAATGAAACTCTTAAGTTTGAAGACCTTATTCAAAGCCTTCAAGAAAAGAGCATTAAAGCAGAAAATGATGCTCGTATGGCAGCTGCTCTTAAGGCAGAAGTGAGCAAAATTAAAGAAAAGTATGAGGCTAAGCTTTCTGGTATAGATAGGATAAGAGAAAATATTCAACTAGAAGCAAAAAGAGAAGCGAAAAGTCTCCTAAGAGAAGCCAAAGAAGAAGCGGATGATATACTTAAAAATATAAGGGAATTGGAAAAGATGGGATACTCTTCAGAAGCGCGACAAATGCTGGAAGAGGAAAGAAAGAAGATAAAAGATAACTTAGAAAAGATGGAAGTTACTGAAAAGATTGAAAAGAAAACAGAAGGTCTGCCGATAAAAAAAATCACCATAGGGAAAAGTGCCTTTCTTCCAAAGTTAAATCAAAAAGTTATTATATTAACCCTTCCAGATAGTAAAGGAGAGGTACAAGTACAAGCTGGGATAATGAAAATAAATGTTAAAGCTGCTGAGTTAAATGAAGCTACGGATAAAGAAGAAAAACAAGTTATATCAAAAAAGAAGATTAATTTAAATATGAAAACCACTGCTACCTCAGTAGATTTAAGAGGTATGGATGCAGAAGAGGCCCTATACAGCACTGATAAGTATCTGGATGAAGCTTATATAGCAGGCTATAATGAAGTTACTGTAATACATGGTAAAGGCACAGGAATTTTAAGAAAAGCCATTCAAGATATGCTAAAAGGCCATCCTCACGTAAAATCCTTTAGATTAGGAGAATACGGTGAAGGCGGTTCTGGGGTAACCGTAGTAACATTAAAGTAGGATGAGATATGCTTTAAAAAAATAAATAATTTAACTTGTATTAGGGTGCATGGTCTATTCATGTGCCCTTTAATTTAATAAAGCTTTATTAGAATAAATTGACATATATATGATAAAGTTCTTATACTAAGCTTAGAGAATATTAAATAAATTTGTAGAGGTGTACTATGAACACATTAGATATTTTGTTAAAAAAAGCAAATAGCTTGGAGAAGAAAAGGCTAGCGGTGGCAGTAGCAGAAGATAGTGAAGTTTTAAAGGCCGTTTATGAAGCAGTAAATTTAGGAATAATTACTGCTAAAATTTATGGCAATGAAGTTAACATAAGGAAAGTTGCTGAAAAAAACAATATTGATTTAAAGCATATGGAAATAAAAAATGTAGAAGATGAAGCACAGTGCGCTCTAGAAGCGGTAAAATCCATTAGAGATGGTGAAAATGACTTTTTAATGAAAGGAAAGTTAAATACAGCGGATCTTTTAAGAGCTGTGCTGCATAAAGAATATGGCATAAGAAAAAATGATACATTATCTCATGTAATGGTTTACCAGGTACCTAATTACCATAAATTATTATTTTTAACAGATGGAGGTATGGTAACTTTTCCAGAATTAAAGGATAAGGTAGGTATAATAAATAATGCGCTGTCAGTATGTAAGGCATTTAATATAGAAACTCCTAAAGTTGCCGCTTTAGCAGCTATAGAAAATGTAAATACTAAAATGCAATCCACCGTAGACGCAGCATCTTTAGCTATGATGAATAAAAGAGGACAAATTAAAGGTTGTATCATTGATGGTCCTTTAGCTTTTGATAATGCTATAAACTTAGAAGCAGCGAAGCATAAAGGGGTTGTAAGCCAAGTTGCAGGGGATGCTGATGTGCTTCTTGTACCTAATATTGAATGTGGAAATATGGTAGGAAAATGTTTAACGTATTTTGCTGGTTCTGTCAGTGCAGGAGTGATAGTAGGAGCGAAATGTCCTATTGTTTTAGTGTCTAGAGCGGATACTGCAAAATCTAAGTTATATTCTATAGCTTTAGGGGCAGCCATCGGATAAAATCTGTATTATCATTAATAGATTTTTATATAAAAAATAAATTTAAGGGGGACTAATTATATGAAGGTTATAATGTCTGGTAATGAAGCTTGTGCAAGAGGAGCTTATGAAGCTGGCTGTACCATTGCTTCTGCTTATCCCGGAACACCAAGTACAGAGATTTTAGAAAACTTCAGTAAATATGAAGGGGTATATGGTGAGTGGGCGCCTAATGAAAAGGTAGCTTTTGAGGTAGCTTCTGGAGCATCTATAGGAGGAGCAAGAAGTTTAACCGCCATGAAACATGTGGGACTTAATGTAGCTGCGGATCCTCTTTTTACTATGGCCTATGAAGGAGTAAATGGTGGCTTTGTGGTTATTACTGCAGATGATCCTGGAATGCACTCCTCTCAAAATGAACAAGACAATAGGCTATATGCACCTCATGCTAAAGTTGCTATGGTGGAGCCTTCTAACTCACAGGAATGTAGAGAGTTTTTTATTAAGGCCTTTGAGATAAGTGAAAAGTTTGATACTTTGGTGCTTTTTAGATTGACCACCAGGGTGTCTCATTCCAAAGGAATTGTGGAATTAGGGGAGAAAATACCAGTAGATATAAAAGATTATGTAAAAGATACAAAGAAGTATATAATGATTCCTGCTAATGCTAGAGCCAAGCATGTAGAGGTAGAAAAAAGGTTAATGGACTTACAGGAATATTCTAACTCCTGCTCTATGAATAAAATTGAAATGGGAAAGGAAGACATTGGTATTATAACCAGTGGTATTAGCTATGAATACTGCAGAGAAGTTTTTGGAGACAGCGTTTCTTATTTGAAATTAGGATTTACTCATCCATTACCAGACAAGCTTATAAGGGAGTTTGCTTCTAAAGTTAAAAAACTCATAGTGGTGGAAGAAAACGAGTCTTATATAGAAAATTATGTTAAGTCCTTAGGGATAAAATGTAGTGGAAAGGACATTCTTCCTATTTGCGGAGAATTAAACCCTTCTATAATAAGAAAAGCTATTAAAGAAGAGGAATTTACTTCTAATTTAAAATATGAAGGGGTGCTTCCTAATAGGCCACCAGTTCTTTGTGCAGGTTGCCCACATAGAGGAATATTTTATGCGGTTTCAAAACATAAAGATATAATAGCTACAGGTGATATAGGCTGCTATACCTTGGGAATGATGCCTCCTATTAATGTTACTGATACTGTTATATGTATGGGAGCTTCTGTTTCTGCAGGTATAGGATTAAGTAAAGCTAGAAAAATTTCTGGAGATAAGAGAAAGATATTTGCTTTTATAGGGGATTCTACATTTTTCCATTCCGGCATAACAGGGTTGATTAACTCTATTTATAATCAGGAGCCTATAGTGACTTGTATATTGGATAATAGGACCACAGCCATGACAGGTCATAATGAAAATCCCGGAACAGGGTTTACGCTACAAGGGAAAGAAGCACCTATTTTAGACATAGAAAAAATAGTTTTATCCTTAGGGGTTAAAGAGGAGAATCTTAGAGTTATAGATCCGTATAATATCGCTGAAACCGAAGAAGCGGTAAAAGAAGCAAAATTATCTACAGAACCTTTTGTTATTATAACCAAGCAGCCTTGTGCACTTAAAAAGGAAGTTCTAAAGCTTAGAGAAAATTCTAAGTGCAGAATAAATAAAGAAGCATGTAAAAGATGTAAAGCTTGTTTGAGAACAGGATGCCCAGCGCTTAGCTATAAGAACAATACTGTTTTTATAGATGAATCTCAGTGTAATGGTTGTGGCATCTGTAAACAAGTATGCAAATTTAATGCTATAGAAAAGGTGGGACAATAATGGGTAATATAAAAAATATTCTGTTTGTAGGGGTAGGAGGACAAGGCACCATATTAGCGTCTAAGATTTTTACCGAGGGTTTGATGGAATATGGTTACGATGTTAAAATGTCTGAAGTGCATGGAATGGCTCAAAGAGGTGGCAGCGTAGTAACACAGGTAAGATATGGAGAAAAGGTATATTCTCCCCTTATTGAAAAGGGAACTGTAGATGTAATTGTATCCTTTGAAAAAATAGAGGCTGCTAGATGGCTGGATTATTTAAAAGAGGATGGCACAATAATAGTAAATGATTATGAAATAAGACCTGTAACAGTTTTAATTGGAGGGGAAACCTATCCAGAAAATATAATAAATGAGCTTATGGAAAAAAATATACACCTTAAAACTATTAACGCTTATGAAACAGCAAAAAGTATTGGAAACTTTAAAGTACAAAATAGCATACTACTAGGAGCCTTAGTAAGAGCTTGTGATTTAGAAAAAATAAACTGGAGTGAAATTATTAAAAGAAACGTAAATGCTAAATTTTTTGATCTCAATTCAAAAGCCTTTAATTTAGGTGTTAATTTAAAGTAAAAAAAGATAGAGTACCTAGGTACTCTATCTTTTTACTATTTTTATATGCTCCACCTGAGGATCTTCTGTTCCTTGAACATACAATCCAGCTTCTTTAAGTTCATAAACGTAATCTATAATCTCTTGAGTGATTATCTCGCCAGGACATAATACAGGTATACCAGGAGGATAAGCTAGTAAAAATTCTCCGCTTATCATTCCTACACTTTCCTTTATAGGTATTGAAACCTTTTTACTATTAAAGGCTTCCCTAGGAATCAGTGCACTTTCAGGAATAGCAGGTATATCTAGAAAGTCTGGCTTTTTATTTTTTCTATTGCTATAATCTTCACTTATTTCTCTTAGGGCATTTATTAAGCCATCTATGCTTTCTTTAGTATCTCCAAAGGAACCTACCGCTAAAACATTATATAAATCAGATAATTCTACTTGTATATGGTATTTTTCTGCCAATATGGTATCTAATTCATATCCTGTTATACCTAAATCTCTACAGGTTACGGTTATTTTAGTAGGATCTACAGCATATACCCCTGGTTCACCTAAAATTTCTTCTCCAAAACAGTAAAAGCCAGGTATAGTATTTATCTCTTTTCTTGCATAGTTAGCTAGCTCTATGGTGCTGTCTAAAAGTTCTTTACCATGAAGGGCAATCTGTCTTCTAGCACAATCCAATGAAGCCATCAATATATATGATGGGGATGTGGTTTGAAGAAGGTTTAATATTTGCTGTACTCTATGTGTATCCACATATTTGCTTTTAACTTGAAGCAAAGAGCATTGTGTTAAAGCACCAATTATTTTATGAGTGCTTTGAGCACATATATCTGCTCCAGCCTCCATAGCTGAAATAGGTAATTTATCATTAAAACCCAAATGAGGACCATGGGCTTCATCTACTATAAGTGGAATATCGTAGCTATGAACAATATCTGCGATTTTTTTTATGTCTGTAGCAACGCCATAGTAAGTTGGATTTATTATGAGCACTGCTTTTGCATCAGGATTGTCTTTTAATGTTGCTTCTACGGTTTCTGGTGTTACTCCTTGAGCAATACCTACTTTTTTATCAAGTTCCGGCTGCATATATACTGGAAGAGCCCCGCTCAAAATTATTCCCGCAGTAACGGATTTATGAACATTTCTTGGTACCAAAATCTTATCTCCAGAACTTACTACAGACATAATCATAGCCTGTATTGCACCAGAGGTGCCATGGATTGAAAAGAATGCTGCATCTGAACCGTAGGCATCGGCTGCAAGTAGCTGCGCCTTTTTAATAGGGCCAGTAGGATGGTGTAAACTATCTACTAGTTTGAAGACAGTTACATCGATTTTAAAAGGGTTCACACCTATAAAATCTTTAAATTCTTCATCCATCCCTACACCTTTTTTATGACCAGGTACATGAAAGGGAATGGTTTCTCTATTAACATATTCCATTAAAGCATCAAAAAGAGGAGTTTCATCTTGATCGAGTTTATACAACTTTATACGGCACCTTCCTTCATTTATTATAAGTTTTTCAGTTAATGCTAGAAATATTTTGTCGTTACTTGAAAAAACAACTTAATTATAAGTTAATTATTTTTACAATGCAATAGAAAAACACAAAACAGCTGAATAATATTATTAAGTCTTGACCATAATACTTTCTAGGAGGGATTTATATGGAAATTTTAACTGCAAGTATTAGAGAAAGTTCTGCTGGAAAAAGTGCTAAAAAGATTAGAAGGAACGGTAATGTACCTGGTATATTATATGGAAATAATATGAGAAATTGCATGTTTGAAATTAGTGAAATGGAATTAAATAGAGAAATCTATGAAAACGGACAGCATGGTATTATTAAGATAAAAATTAACGGAGATATCCATGAAGCATTAATTAAAGAGGTGCAAAGGGAACCTGTTACCCACAAGTTAATTCACATTGACCTAGAAGAACTTAAAGGCAATAAAATCATAACTGCCAATATTCCCATTAATTATACTGGAGAAAGACATCTTAATGAAAGAGGAGCTGTAGTACAAAAGGAAAAAAGCAATATAAAGGTCAGCTGTATACCAGATAAACTACCCAAATATATAACTTTAGATTTAAGCAATGCTAAAATTGGCAGTATATTTAAATTATCTGACATAGAAGTAGCTGAAGAAATCTCCATACTAGATGACTTAAACTCCATTGTTGCATCCGTTAGCTTTGAACAAAAAGTAGAAGAGATTATTGATTAACCTACAAAAATATAATAGAGAAATATTGTGCCAAATTAAGCACAATATTTCTCTATTTTCATTACTATATAATGAGATTTTCTTTGTTTAAGTTTTTAATTATTATTTTTATTTTATTTATTTTAAAATATAGTATAATTAATTTGGTGTATATTTCAAGGAGGCAAATAAATGACTTATAAGGATAAATATAATTATTGGTTAAACAGTGATATTATAGATGAAGAATTTAAAGAAGAATTAAGAAATATTAAAGATGAAAAAGATATAGAAGATAGATTTTATAAAGATCTAGAATTTGGCACTGGCGGGTTAAGAGGTATTATTGGCGCTGGTAACAATAGGATGAATGTATATACCGTAAGTAAAGCTACCCAGGGATTATCTCATTATATAAATAATAATTATGATAAAAATAAATGTGTGGCTATAGCTTATGATTCTAGAAACAAATCAGTGGAATTTGCTAAAGCTGCCGCATTAACATTGTGTGCAAATAATATTAAAGTTTATTTATTTAATGATCTGAGGCCTACACCTATGCTTTCTTTTACTGTTAAACATTTAAATTGCAGGGCAGGTATTGTTATTACTGCTTCCCATAACCCAAAAGAATATAATGGATATAAGGTTTACGGAGATGATGGTGGACAAGTAACCGATGCTTCTGCTAAGGAAATATTGTCATATATAAATAAAATAGAAGATTTTTCTATAATTAAAACTATTTCGGAAAAAGAAGCCTTAGAAAAAAATCTTCTTGTTTATATAGGAGAAGATATAGATAAAATATATATTGAAAAAGTAAAAAGCCTAACTATAAGAGAAGAGCTTGTAAAAACCTCAGCCGAAAACCTAAAAATTATATATACACCTATTCATGGCTCAGGGAATATGCCTGTAAGAAGGGTACTTGGGGAATTAGGATACAAAAACTTAAAGGTAGTTAAAGAACAAGAATTACCTAACGGTAATTTTCCTACAGCTCCTTATCCAAACCCAGAAGAACCTAGTGTTTTTAAATTAGCTCTCGCTATGGCAAAAGATATTCACCCAGATTTAATATTTGGAACTGACCCGGATTGTGATAGAATAGGAGTTGTTGTAAAAGATAGCTCTAATGAGTATAGGGTGTTAACAGGTAATGAAACAGGAATGCTCCTTACTAATTATATTATTACTTCTTTAAGAGAGAGGGATAAGCTTCCTGAAAATAGTGTAATAATTAAAACCATAGTTACCAGTGATGCGGTAAAACAAATATGTGAAGAAAATAAGGTGGAACTTTTTGAGGTCTTAACAGGGTTTAAATATATTGGAGAAAAGATAAAGGAATATGAAAAAAATAAAGAAAAGTCCTTTGTTTTTGGATTTGAAGAAAGTTATGGATATTTAGCAGGAGATTTTGTAAGAGATAAGGATGCTGTTATTGCCTCCATGCTTATTTGTGAAATGGTCTTATACTATAAACTTTTAGGAAAAACCCTTTATGATGCATTAAAGGAATTATATGAAAGCTATGGTTATTTTAAAGAAAAACTTTTATCTTTGGAGCTTCCAGGAAAAGATGGACAGGATAAGATATCAAGATGTATAGAAACCCTTAGAAATTCAAATATGAAAGAAATTAATAAAGTAAATATTAAAAATAAACTAGATTATAAATTAAGTATTAATAAAAATATAATTAATGAAACAGAAGAAAATATTTTTCTTCCAAAATCCAATGTGATTAAATTTATTTTAGAGGATAGCTCATGGGTGGTAATAAGGCCTTCCGGCACTGAACCTAAAATGAAAATTTATCTTTCTGTTAAAGGTAGGGACGAAAAAGAAGCAGATATTAAGACAGAAGTTCTTAAAGACTATATGATGAGCCTTATTAATGAAATAATTAAATAGTGAATTTTTTATATAAAAAGTTATTTATGTTATTTAACAGCATGGGGAGGAATAAATGGATTACAACGTAAAGTTCAGGGAAAAGCTTAAAAATTATTTGTTTATTGAATTAAAAACTGAATTTTTAACAAAGAATATTTCATCTTTATATAATGAAAAAGAATTAGGAGATGTAGTTTCAATTCCTATTAATACAAAGTATATTGTGGAAGATAAAAATATTAGTGAGTATATTAAAACACAATATATAGTTCAAGGAATGTATTATGTCTTAGGTGCAGATTCTAATTTTAAATACAATAGTATTTATCTGGCCATTTTAGGTTATTTGAAGGATTCTATCAACTATATTAAAAGCGTAATATCCAAAGAATATCAAAAAGGAAATTATGAAGATGCATTTATTTATTTAAGAGGACTTCTTAAAGTTACTAAGGAGAAGGACATTTTTCATAATGCCTTAGCTGTAGGAGAAATATTACGAGAACAAAATGCTGATTTTAATGATGTACAGCTGGAACTTTTAAATGAATATAAAGAATTTTATCAAGATGCTTATCCTTATTTAATTGAAGCATTAATAGATTTTTCTAAGGGTTCCTTTGACAATGCCAATGTTAAAATTCATAATTATCTTGCCAAAGGCGGAGAAAGCACACAGGAAATACAAGATTTCATAAAAGAATTAGAAGATAGACTAGACTATAGCAAAGTTACTAACAATTTAGAAGATAAGCCAGAAGAGGCTATTAAAATATTGTTACAAAAGTTGGATGAGGGAGAGAATAATCCTTCAATCCTATATTATTTAGCCATAGCTTATAGAAATATTGAACTTTATGAAAAAGCTATTTATTATCTTTACGAGGCATTAGAGATGGATAACTCGTATATTGATGTTATAAATGAATTAGGGATAAACTATGCAGCTTTAGGAGATTATCATAACTCCATTAAGTATTTTAGAGCAGCTTTTGATGCAACAAAAAGTATTGATATATGCACTAATTTGATATTGAGTTATTACTATAATAATGAGATAGAAAATGCTAAAAAACATATTAAAATTGCAGAAGCTATAAATAAAGATGATGAAATATTAAAACAAATTAAAGATGAAATGCTTAAGGAGGATAATTAATCAATGGAATTACGTGAATACTTTCAGATTATAAAGAAAAGATGGCTAATTATTGTGCTTATAACCTTAACTACCACATTAATCAGTGCCATAGCTAGCTATTTTGTGATAAAACCTATTTATAAGGCAGATATATCTGTGATTATTGGTAACGTACAAAATAAAGATGAAGTAAACAAGCAAAATTACAATGATGTGCTTATGTATCAAAGAATGGTTAAATCCTACAGTGAGATTGTAAAAACTAGGGTTGTTGCAGAAGATGTTATTAATTCACTTAATTTAGATATTAAACCTTCTCAACTTATAGCTATGGTTTCAGTGGCTCCAAAAGGTGATACAGAATTTATAACCATCACAGTGAAATCTAAAGACCCAAATAATGCCAAAGATATCGCTAATGCATATGCAAAATCTTTGAAAAAGATTGGTGCAGAAAAAAGAAATGTGGACAATGTGCAACTTATGGATGAGGCGATTTTACCTACTTCACCTGATAGCCCAAAGCCATTATTAAACATGGCCATAGCATTTTTTCTTGGTTTAATGGTATCTGTGGGAGTGATTTTCTTAATAGAGTATTTAGACAATACCGTTAAAGGTCAAGAAGAAATAGAAAAGCTGCTTGGGGTGCCAGTAATAGGATCTATCCCATTAGTAGACCAGAATAAGTAGAGGTGATCATAATGATAAAAGACGTTATTTCTTTTGATAATCCTAAATCTAGGGCAGCGGAAGCTTTTAGGACTTTAAGAACAAATATACAGTTTTCATCTTTTGATGATACTTTAAAAACTATAGTTATTACTTCCAGTACGCCAGCAGAAGGAAAGACTACAGTTCTAACCAATCTCGCTGTGACCTTTGCTCAAAGTGGAAGTAAAGTTCTAATAATAGATTGTGATCTTAGAAAACCATCAATACACAAAAAACTAGCATTATCTAATTCGGAAGGTTTAACCAATATACTGGTTCAAAGTAAAAAGATAGAAGAATGCTTGAAAGTAACTGAACAGCAAAATCTTTTTGTTTTAACCAGTGGACCTACTCCGCCTAATCCATCTGAATTACTTGGATCTAAAAAAATGAAAAATATCATAGGTGAATTTGAGCAGATTTTTGATTATATATTAATAGACGCACCACCTTTATTAGCAGTAACAGATGCTCAAGTGTTATCTACTATTTCAGATGGAGTAATTTTAATATCATCCTTTGGTCAAACTGAAAAAAATGCTGTTGTTAAGAGTAAGGATCTATTAGATAAGGTAGGAGCAAAACTCTTAGGAGTTGTTTTAAATAAGATTCCTGAAAAAGAAGATTCTTATTATTATAGCAAATACTACAATTACTATGGAGAGAGTGAGTAAAATACAAATGATAGATTTTCATAGCCATATAATATGGGATATAGATGATGGTTCAAAAGATTTTAGAATGTCTAGTGACATGATTGAAAATTCAATATGTCAAAATGTTCAGTGTATCTGTGCAACACCGCATTTTATAATTGATGAACAAGAAATAGACAAAACGGTTTACCATGAAAAGCTTAATGCTTTAAAAGAAAGTTATTCAAATAAGATAAATATCCTTTCAGGTATTGAGGTATATATTAATCCTAATATACCCAAATACTATAAAGAAAAAAAGATATGGGGTATAAATGATAGCAGGTATGTACTTATTGAACTGCCTATGAGAGATTACCCCATATATACCAAAGATGTATTTTATGAATTGATTATATTAGGTGCGAAACCTATCATCGCCCATCCAGAAAGAAATTTAAAAATACAGCAAAACATGAATCTGCTAACTGATCTTTTAGATGAGGGAGCTTTAGCTCAAATGAATGCTGGAAGTTTAACAGGAATGTTTGGAAATCATGTAAAAGAATTTGCTGAAAAACTCATTAGAACCAATAGAATCCATATGATAGGTAGCGATGGACATAATAATAGAAGTAGAAAAACGGACATGCTATCAGCCTATGAAACCGTGGGTAAACTTAATAAGGACCTATATCAGTGGATGGAAGAGAATACTAATAAAATAGTAAAGGATATTGATATTACACCACTTAAAATAGTTGAAGATAAAGAAAAGAAGTTTAATATATTAAATTTATTTAATAGAAAAAAATAATGTAAAAAGAATAATTAAAAACAAAGATTTAAAATGGGGTATATGTTTAATTAATATTAAATTTATGGAGAGATTTACCATAGGGGTGGGGAATATGAGAAATAAAAGGGGTTCTACTGATTTTTTTTCTTTTTTATTATACTTTATTGACATAATTATTGTTAACTTATCAATATATGTTTCTTTTATAATTAAGTTTGGCTTTAATCCACCTGAATTCAATTTTAAACCATTTTTAGATATGATACCTTTTATAAGTATTTCATATTTAATATTTATGTACGTTTTTGGGTTAAATGATATATTAAAGAACACCGCTTTTGAGATGATTTATTCTATATCATTAACTGTTATTTCATTACTTATTACAACTTCTTTTATATCCTTCTTTTTAAGAAATTTTTCTTACCCTAGGAGTGTTTTGTTAATAAGTACAATTATTCAATTAGCTTTTCTTTCCTTCTGGAGAATAGTAGCATGGAAAATTAGTAGATTAAAGCATGGGGTAAAAAATTGCCTAATAGTTGGTGATCTTTCTATTGAAGATTTGTTAAAAAAGATTTTATGTAAATATAAAGATATATACAATATTAAATTTGTTTGTTCATCAAATTCATATAACCTATTCTATTTTGTAGATAATGTGGACATAATATTTATTTGTAGCGATGTAAATGCAGCAACTAAAAATAAAATAATAGAAAGAACCATATCTTTAAATAAAAGTATATATATAATACCTGATATGTACGATATTGCTTTATTAAACTCTAGGCTCACTAGGGTGGATGACATACCACTTTTAAAGGTGCCTCGAATAGGAATGACTATAGAAGAAAGATTCTTTAAGAGGGTATTAGATATTGTTGTATCAATTATTGGTATCATTGTTTTCTCTCCTATTATGATAATAATGTCTATAACTATAAAAGTTACGGATAAAGGGAATGTATTATATAAACAGGAAAGGCTAACCATAGATAATAAAATATTTAATGTATTAAAGTTTAGAACTATGGTTATGAATGCAGAAAAATTAACAGGACCAGTGCTGGCAGGGGAAGAAGATCCTAGAATTACAAAAGTGGGTAAGTTTATGAGAGCTACAAGAATAGATGAGATTCCACAGTTTTTCAATATACTTTTAGGTGATATGAGTGTAGTTGGGCCAAGACCAGAGCGACCATATTTTGTTGAAAAATATAATAAAGAAATAGAAGAGTATAAGTATAGGACCTTAGTAAAAGCGGGTTTAACAGGATTAGCTCAAGTGTTAGGAAAGTATAATACTGAAGCAAGAGATAAACTAAGATATGATCTTTTATATATAAAAAATTATTCTATGCTTTTAGATCTTAAAGTAATTCTTCAAACAATTAAAATAATGTTTATTAAAGAAAGTTCTGAAGGTATAAAAAGAGATGAATCACTAAATAATATTTTACAAAAGTACAATAAAGAAATAACTATTGATAGGGATTAATTATGGGAGTAAATGAAATGAATACCAAAAACTTAGGCTTTATCAACGGGGAAAATTTACATTTTATGAACACAAAAATATTAGATTTTAATATTTTTAATGGTAGCAAGAAACAGTTGCTTCACTCTATTTTTAGTGATAATAAAAAGTATCATATAGTATCTGGCAATCCTGAAGTATTATCTATAGCCTTGAATAACTCTAAACTTTTAAGTAACTTTAAGAGTGAGAATACAATTATTATTCCTGATGGAGTAGGAGTTGTAATAGCATCAAAAATGGTTAGAAACACAGTTAAAGAAAAAATTGCTGGTATCGAAGTAATGCAAGATATATTAGATTATAGCAATAGAAATAGTAAATCGGTTTATTTGTTAGGAGCTACCCAAGACACTGTTGAAGCTTTAAAACAAAAGCTTAATATAATATACAAAGGAATAAATATTTGTGGTATAAGAAATGGTTATTTCAATAAAAGTCAAGAGGATGAAGTAATAAACGATATTATTAAAAAAAAACCTTTTGCCTTATTTGTTGCTATGGGTTGTCCTAGGCAAGAAGAGTTTATTATTAATACAATGGATAGAATTGAATGTAAGATTATGATGGGCGTAGGGGGAAGCTTTGATGTTATATCAGGTAGAACAAAGAGGGCGCCAAAATGGATGATTAACATAGGCTTAGAATGGTTATATAGGATTGTAAAAGAGCCATGGAGAATAAAAAGACTAAGTGTAATACCATTTTTTATCTTGAAAGTATTAAAAGATAGAAAAATTAAAATCTGAATTTGAAACAGGCGTAAGTCTGTTTTTTGTTTTATCATGATAAATTTATAAATAAATTCTGACAATTTAAAATGATTAAAAATAGAGGAATTAAGTGATAATTAAAGAATACTAATGGATATGAACAAATCGATGATTAGGAGTAGTGAAAATGAAAAATAAAGTATTAATATCAGGTAATGATTTAAATTTAAATGAAATAATACAGGTAGCTAGGCATAATATGCCTATGGAGCTTTCCAAAGAAGCAGTACAAAACATAAATAGATCTAGGGCCATCGTAGAAGAAATAGTGGATAAAGAGAAGACTGTTTATGGTATAAATACTGGCTTTGGTAAGTTTTCGGACATAAAGATATCACCAGAGGATTGTAAAGAATTACAAAGGAATTTAATATTATCTCATGCTTGTGGTTCAGGACCTTTACTTTCAAGAGAAGAAGTTAGAACTATAATGCTCCTTAGGATAAACGCATTATCAAAAGGGTATTCAGGTATAAGTATTAAGACTCTCAATACCTTAATAAGTATGCTAAACAAAGGTGTGCATCCCTGCATACCAGAAAAAGGATCTTTAGGAGCATCTGGAGATTTAGCTCCTTTAGCTCACATGGTTCTACCAATGCTGGGAGAAGGTGAAGCAGAATATAATGGAAAGATTCTTCCTAGCAAGGAAGCTATGAATTTAGCAGGAATTGAAGTTATTGATTTAACATATAAAGAAGGTCTTGCCCTTATTAATGGTACTCAAGTAATGACAGCCATTGGAGCCTTGGTTTTATATGATGCAATAAAATTGCTTAAAATAAGCGATATAGCTGCCTCATTAACTATGGAAGCATTAAGAGGCATTAGGGATGCTTTTGATATAAGAATCCATAAATTAAGACCTCATGATGGCCAAATTAACACGGCTTTAAATGTATTAAATATGGTAGAAGGAAGTGAATATATAACAACACAAGGTGAGTTAAGAGTTCAAGATGCTTACACCTTAAGATGCATACCTCAAATTCACGGGGCCAGCAAAGATGCTGTTAATTATGTTAAGGATAAGATTTTAACAGAAGTAAATTCTGTTACAGACAATCCTATAGTGACATTAGAAGGTGATGTTATTTCTGGAGGTAATTTCCATGGACAACCTATGGCCCTAGCCTTAGACTTTTTAGGCATTGCTCTTTCTGAAATGGCTAATGTTTCTGAAAGAAGATTAGAAAGATTAGTAAATTATCAATTAAATGATCTTCCTGCATTTTTAACTAAGCATGGTGGGTTAAATTCTGGATTTATGATAACTCAATATGCAGCAGCGTCTTTAGTATCAGAAAATAAAATTCTAGCTCATCCTGCATCTGTGGATTCTATACCTTCTTCTGCTAATCAGGAGGATCATGTAAGCATGGGGACCATTGCAGCTGTGAAATCTAGAAGAATATTAGACAATGTGTATAGGGTTATAGCTACAGAAATTTTAGCTTCTTGTCAGGCTATTGATTTTAGAGAAGAATTAAAACTTGGACAAGGGACAGCCATAGCTTATAATATCATTAGAGAGAATAACAAGTTTATTGAGAAAGATACTATAATGTACAAAGAAATTGATAAATGTCTAGAAGCAATTAAAAGTGAGAAGTTTTTAAATTCTATAGAAGAAAAAATAAAAATAACTGTATAGGAGGAATAATAATGTTTAAAAATTTACCATTAAATGAGTTCCTTGATGATTTATCTTCCAACTCTCCAGCTCCAGGAGGAGGCAGTGTGGCTGCTTTATCTTCTGCCTTGGCTGCTTCATTAGGTAGCATGGTGGCTAATCTTACCATAGGTAAAAAAAGCTATAATGAACTTAGTGAAGAAAACAAGATAAAAGTAGATGAGTCATTAAAAAAATGCCTATCATATAAAGAAGAATATGTTAACTTTATTGAAGAAGATGCACAAAGCTTTTTGAAGGTTATGGATATTTTTAAGCTTCCCAAAGAAACCGAAGAGGAAAAATTAGTAAGAAGCAAAGCTCTTCAAGAAGGATACAAGGTGGCATTAGAGGTTCCTAAAAGATTGTGTGAAGAAACATTAAAAGTATATCCTATATTAGGAGAATTAGCTAATTACGGTAACAAGAATGCTATTTCTGACGTAGGAGTAGCAGTTATAATGGCTCATGCTTCCATTGAAAGTGCGTTATTAAATGTTATTATAAATTTAGGTTCTATTAAAGATGGTGAATATGTTGATAACATTAACGCATTTATAGAAGCTACAAGAAAACAAAGCTTACAGTGGAAAGAGAAAATTAGTAAAATTGTTTCTGAAAAGCTATGATGTACTAATAAGTGGGGATTAAAATGGAAAATAGAAGAATGAAAAAGGCTATTAGTTTTGAGGGGATTTTTTGTATAGTATTTTTTCTAGTGTTTTTTTATGGCCTTGGTAGTAAAATGGGCCTTGTTAATATGTTTAATACCCTGATGAATACAGGGCATTACCTTCTATTAAACATTGTGTTTTATATTCTAGCTATAGCTGTTATTACTGGTGCTATAGCTGGGATTCTTTCTGAATTTGGAGTAATAGCAATAATAAATAAGCTACTATCACCCCTTATGAAACCTCTTTATGATTTACCTGGTGCTGCTACCCTAGGTATAATTACAACTTATTTATCAGATAACCCTGCAATAATAACTTTGTCTAAAGATAAAGGGTTTTTGAGATATTTTAAGAAGTATCAGGTACCAGCCTTAACAAACCTAGGCACAGCTTATGGCATGGGTTTAATAGTAACTACTTTTATGATTGGTCAGTCCAAGATAACAGGAGAAAATTTTATACCAGCTGCTATTATTGGCAATTTGGGAGCTGTTATTGGAAGTATTATCAGCGTAAGAATAATGCTGCATTTTACTAAAAAAGAATTTGGTATAAAAGTATCTGCTATTGTAGAAGAATCTAAAGATTTTGATGTGATGAATTATAGAGAAATTCGTGAAGGACGCTTTGGAGAAAGACTTTTAGCCTCTATGCTAGAGGGTGGAAAAAGTGGTGTAGATATGGGGATGGCGATTATACCTGGTGTAATTATTATTTGTACTTTAGTATTAATGTTAACTAATGGACCTGGAAGTAATGGAGTTTATACAGGTGCTGCCAATGAAGGCGTTCCTTTATTACCTTTAGTTGGAGAAAAATTATCCTTTATATTAAAACCTCTATTTGGATTTACTAGTCCAGAAGCCATTGCTTTCCCTATAACTTCTTTGGGAGCAGTAGGGGCAGCCATAAGCTTAGTCCCTAATTTTCTTCAAAAAGGTCTTATTTCTGGTAACGATATAGCTGTATTCACAGCCATGGGCATGTGCTGGAGCGGTTATTTAAGCACACATGTAGCCATGATGGATGCTTTAGACTGCAGAAAACTAACAGGAAAAGCCATTCTAAGTCACACCATCGGCGGACTATGCGCCGGAATATCAGCACACTTAATTTATATAACCTTCTTTTAAATTTAGAATTGTTAATTCAATTTAGAATTTAGAATTTAAAATTTAAAATGAAGGAAAGTTTTTCTGAAAAAGCATCAGAAAAACTTACAAATATAATTGAAAAGCTAAAAACTCCTTCAGGAGTCTTTAGCTTTTTTAAGTAAATAGCCCAAAGGCTTCAATCCTTTGGGCTATTTACATAAATTCACAGAAACTCCGTTAGGAGTTTTCACCATCATTCTAAATTCTTAATTTTAAATTATCAATTACTCCCCAGCTCTTCTATGCTCTTTATTTCGTAGCCTTCTTCTTTCCATTTGAGGATGAGGTCTTCTAGGATTTCTGTGTTGGTTTTGGATACGGCGTGGAGGAGGATAATAGCTCCGTTGTGGGTTTTGGATATTATTTTGTTGAAGGCGTACTCTTTGGAAGGCTGTTTTTCCGGAATCCAATCATTATAGGCAAAGCTCCAAAAAATTGTTTTGTAGCCTAAATCTTGAGTCATTTTTAGTGAGAGCTCACTGTATTTACCCATGGGTGGTCTAAAGAATTTAACCATTTCTTTTCCTGTAACTTCTTTATATATATCTTCTACTTCTGTGAATTCAGATTTGAATTTTTCTTTATTAGTAACCTTTGCCATGGAGGGATGATGTGAACTATGGTTGCATACTAAATGGCCTTCCTCTGTCATTCTTTTAATTAATTCAGGCTGGGTTTTTATGTAGGGTTTTACTACAAAAAAAGCCGCTTTCACATTATGTTTTTTTAAAATATCTAAAATTTTTTCTGTATACCCATTCTCATATCCTTCATCAAAAGTAAGATAGATTTCTTTTTTAGATGTATCTCCAGTATAATAAACATCATAATTTGAAATGAAATTTTTGCTTTCTTTTGGAGGAAGGGGTACTTCTCCGTTTTTTCTGCTTTCATAATACCAATCTAACTCTTTACTGCTTAATCCTTCATAAGAATTATTATAAATAGGAAGATACTTATTTATTAAATCCTTAAAGGGTGTAAAAGCTATAAAAATGGCAGCAGCGAAACTAAAAAGCTTTACTTTCAAAATAACACCTCCTTAATATGTACTTAGTATTTGTAGCATCAATATAAATATCAATAAAAATATCACCAATGTTGGAGGAAAAAACCAGGTTTTTTAATTGAGAATTGAGAATTTAGAATTAAGAATGAAGGATGTTTTTTTGAAAAAGCATGAGAAAAACTTAAAATTTATATTAAAAAACAGAAGCTTCAGCTGAAGCTTCTGTTTAAATCAAAAAACTCCTAAAAGAGTTTTTTAATAAATATTAATTTTTAGAAACTCCGCCAGGAGTTTCATCATTCATTTTAAATTCTCAATTACTTCCCATCCCTGGTAAGCTTCTCTATGAATTGAGGAAGTACGAAGCTTGCTTTATGAAGCCTTTTATTATAGTACTTTAAATTTTCAATATCATATTTGTTATCTATTTCAGCATATTCAGGGTCAAGCTTTTTAGAGCCTACAGTAAAGCTCCAGTATCCGCTAGGATATGTAGGAATACCAGCCATAAATAGCTTAGTTACAGGAAATACAGCTTTTGCATCATTGTATACCCTCTTAACTACTTCAGGAAGGTAGAATGGGCTTTCGGTCTGTGCTACAAAGATTCCATCTTCTGTTAAGCATTCAGATATTTCTTTATAAAAGCTTCCTCCGAATAGACCTTCAGCAGCTCCAAAAGGATCAGTGGAGTCCACTATAATTACGTCAAATTCATTTTTATGTTCATGAACATATTTTATTCCATCACCTATGAAAATCTCGCATCTTTCATCATCTAATGCACAGCTTATTTCAGGAAGGTATCTTTTACATTCATCTATAACCACCTGGTCAATTTCGCATAGTACAGCTTTTTCAACGGAAGGGTGTTTTAATATTTCTCTTATAGAACCTCCATCCCCGCCACCTACTACTAAAACCTTTTTAGGGTTTGGATGAGTAAAAAGAGGAATGTGAGCAATCATCTCATGATAAACATATTCGTCTTCAATGGAAGTTTGAACTATGCCGTCTAAAAGCAGCATTCTTCCTAAAGCATATGTATCCACTATTGCTAGCTCTTGATAAGGCGTCTTTTTTGTGACAAGAGTTTCCTTTACCTTATATGTCATCACTGCATCTTTGATTTGGGCTTCCCCTAACCACATTTCCATGGTATAACCACCTCACAAAATATATTTTTATGTCTGCAACTATTATAACAGTGAAATAGGCAAGGGGCAATAAATATACATCTAATATTGAAATAACCTACTTCCTAGAGTATAATTTTATAGAGTTACAAATGTAGAAAGGAATGTACGCAATGAAATTAGGAATAGTTGGGTTACCTAACGTAGGTAAAAGTACTTTGTTTAATGCCATTACACAAGCCGGCGCTGAATCTGCAAATTATCCTTTTTGTACTATAGAACCTAATGTTGGTGTAGTTAATGTACCGGATAGCAGATTAGATGTATTAGAAAAAATGTATAATTCAAGAAAAAAGGTTTATACAGCTATAGAGTTTTATGATATTGCAGGCCTTGTAAAAGGTGCTAGTAAAGGTGAAGGCTTAGGAAATAAGTTTCTTTCACATATAAGGGAAGTAGCGTCTATAGTCCATGTGGTTCGATGCTTTGATGATGAGAATGTGGTACATGTGGAAGGTAGCGTAGACCCTATTAGAGATATAGAAACTATAAATCTTGAACTTATATTATCAGATTTAGAAGTTCTTGAAAGAAGAATAGAAAAAACAGTAAAAACTGCAAGATCTGGTGATAAGAAAGCTAAGGCAGAGTATGATCTTCTAGAAAGAATTAAAAGTCATCTTGAAGGAGAACAACCTGTAAGAACTATGGAAGTTACAGAAGATGAAAGTGAATTTGTAAAATCTTTATTCTTACTTACTTCAAAACCAGTGCTATATGCTTGTAATGTATCAGAAGATGATATAGCTGATGGAGGTAAGGACAATAAATATGTAGATATAGTAAAAGCACATGCAGCCAAGGAAAACTCAGAAGTGGTGGTTATTTGCGCTAAGTTAGAAGAAGAGCTATCTACATTAAGTGATGAAGAAAAAGCTGAAATGCTATCCGAATATGGTTTAAGTGAGTCTGGCTTGGATAAACTTATTCATTCTAGCTATAAGTTATTAGGCCTTATGAGCTTTTTAACAGCAGGGGTTCAGGAAGTAAGAGCTTGGACAATAAAAATAGGAACTAAGGCACCACAGGCTGCAGGTAAAATACATTCAGATATTGAGAGAGGATTTATAAGGGCAGAGATAATTTCTTATAATGATCTTATTGAATGTGGATCCGAAGCAGCTGCAAAAGAAAAGGGTCTTTATCGATTAGAGGGTAAGGAATATATCATGAAAGATGGAGATGTAGTTAATTTTAGATTTAACGTATAATAAATAATAAAAAAATGAGCTTTAGCAAATGCTAGAGCTCATTTTTATTTGGCGGGAGTATGTGGGAATCGAACCCACCCATGGTGGTCTTAGCACCACAACACGGTTTTGAAGACCGGCAGGCACACCAGCACCTATCTACCCCCATGTACAACAACTGTATTTTACAATATCTTAATATCTTTGTCAATTTCTTTAAACAAATTGTAAAGGATGAAATATTTCTTAATAAATAAGAAGGATTTTTTAATTATGTGGAGAATTATTATGTAAAGTGGTTGAAAGTGGTTGAAAGTGGAGGTGAATAGTAGAATATGTTTATAGGTGAATATAGCCATTCCTTAGATAACAAAAACAGAATGATAATACCAGCAAAACTAAGAGAAGAGCTAGGCGGGAAATTTATAATCACTAAAGGTTTAGATGGTTGCCTATATGCATATCCTATTGAAGAATGGAAAATATTAGAAGAAAAGCTAAAATCCCTTCCATTAACCAATAAAGACGCCAGAGCCTTTGTAAGGTTTTTTTTCTCAGGTGCCTCTGAAATTGAGGTAGATAAGCAAGGAAGAGGGTTAATTCCTCAGAATTTATTAGAATATGCAGGGATTAGTAAGGAGATAATAAGTATAGGAGTGCTTACTAAGGTTGAAATTTGGAGCAAGGAAAAATGGGAAGATTATAATGACGATAACATTGATTATAATGAATTAGCTGAAAAAATGAGCGAACTTGGAATATAAGGAGAAATAATTATGGAATTTAAACATATTTCAGTTTTGCTGCAAGAATGTATAGAAGCTTTAAATATTAAAGAAAATGGTATCTATGTGGATTGTACCATGGGAGGAGCAGGTCACTCCTCGGAAATAATAAAGAGATTAAGCAGTGAAGGAATGCTTATAGGCATAGATCAAGATACTGAAGCTCTAAACGCAGCAAAAAATAAATTACAAACCTATAACAATATTAAATATGTACACGATAATTTTAATAATATAGATAATGTTTTAACAAATATTGATGTTCCTAAAGTAGATGGTATATTAATGGACTTAGGTGTATCTTCTTATCAATTAGACAATTCTGAAAGAGGTTTTAGTTATATGAATGATGCGCCCCTGGATATGAGAATGAATAGAGAAAGCAGTTTAACTGCTTATGATATAGTAAATGACTACTCAGAGGAAGAGCTTACAAAAATATTTTATGAATTTGGTGAAGAAAAATTTTCTAAGAGAATTGCAAATTTTATAGTAAATAATAGAAAAGAAAAACCTATTGATACCACCTTAGAACTTGTGGACATTATTAAAGCGGCAATTCCAGCAAAAGCAAGAAGGGAAGGACCTCACCCAGCCAAAAGAATTTTTCAAGCTATAAGAATTGAAGTTAATAATGAATTAGGAATATTAAATAAAAGCATTGAAGATGGCATAAACAGATTGAACCAAGGTGGGAGAATGGCTATTATTACTTTTCACTCCCTAGAGGATAGAATTGTTAAAAATAAATTTAAAAAACTTGAGTCCCCTTGTGAGTGTCCACCGGATTTTCCTATTTGCGTGTGCAATAAGAAACCTATTATTAAGATAATAACTAGAAAACCAATAGAACCCTCTAAAGAAGAGGTAGAAACAAATCCAAGAAGTAGAAGTGCAAAACTTAGAATCATTGAAAAACTATAATTAGAGAGTTGAGGTGTAGATATATGAGAGATGATAAATATAATGAATATAAAGTCTTTGGTAGCAGCGCGGTAGTTACGGAAAGAAAAATAGAAAAACGTGAATTGGAAAAAAACGAAAAGTTAGAAAAGGCAAAAAAGGAAAGAAGATTAAGAGAACTTACTAAACAAAGGCAGCAAAAGAAAAATATAATGCAGATAGTAGCATTGGTATTTGTTTTTGGTATAATTATCATCGGAAGAAATGCAACCATATATTCTATGCAAAAACAGTTGGTAAGTATTAATTCAGAGATAAAAGAAGTTAAAAACGATAATGAATCTTTAAAGATTGAACTTCTTAAAGTTTCCAGTTTAGAAAATATTAAAAATTATGCTGAAAAAAAATTAAAGATGGTAAACCCTGATAAATCTACTATAATACGCCATGATATTTCAAAAAATAATTTTACAGAACAAACAGAGCCTAATATAAATAAAACATTATTATCAAAAATAAAGGATGCGCTATTTTAGTGCATCCATATTTTAATTAAAGAGAATAGATATGGCAGTTTTATAATATAAATAAGTATCAAGTGAAACCTAAAGAAATTGTATAAGCATGGATGGAAGATTGGAGGTAGAAGTAGTGGCAGGGAAACAACATAAAGACAAAGGAATTACACGTCGCAGGATGATGATATCGCTAATGGGAATTACAGTACTTTTTATATTTCTTATTGTAAGGCTAATGTATCTTATGCTCATTGCAGGACCTAAATATAAAGCTATGGCTCAAGAGCAATGGACAAGCCGTGTAATAATTGACGCAAAAAGAGGTCGTATTTTAGATACTAACTACAATGAATTGGCGGTTAGTGGCAATGTATATAGAGTAGACTTAGATTTAAATGCTATAAAAAATTATATTGCTAATTATAATGAAAAAAATAAAGATAAAAAAATTTCTAATGAGAATATAGCTTCTTCAATAGGTGAAGCAGTGGGGATGGATAAATTTGAAGTGTTAAAGAAGCTGGAAAGCAAGCTTCCTAGTGGACTACCTATGCAATCTGCTATACTTGCTAGAAGAATTGAAAAACCCCAAGCGGATAAGCTAAAGGCTTTAAAGATAAATGGAATTTTAATATCTCCAGATACTATGAGATTCTATCCTAATAAGAACTTTTTAGCTCACGTGCTGGGAGTTACAGATAATGATGGCAAAGGGCTTACAGGATTAGAATATATGTATCAAGATGTACTTAAAGGAACCCCTGGAGTAAGGCTGGCTGAAATAGATAGAAGAAGTGAGGAACTTCCTTATACAATTTCAGAATATACAAAACCTGTGGAAGGTAAGGATTTAGTTACTACTATAGACGAACAAATACAGTTTTTTGCAGAAAAAGCAGCAAATCAAGCTTTAATAGATAATAAAGCAAAAGCGGTTACTGTGGTGGTTATGGATCCTAAGACTGGAGAAGTATTAGCTTTAGTGAATAAGCCGGATTATGATCCTAATAATCCCAGGCAAGGAGCAGCTGACTATAATGAGCTTCAAAAGATTTGGAGAAATAGGGCTGTAAGTGATACTTTTGAACCAGGATCCATATTTAAGGTCATTACTGCTGCAGGCGCTATGCAGGAAGGGGTAGTCAGTGATAAAGATGTTTTTACCTGTGGAGGTAGTACGACTATAGCCAACAGGACTATAAAGTGCTGGAAAGCAGGGGGGCATGGAAGTCAACATTTTTCCGATATAATTAAAAATTCTTGTAATATAGGATTTATACAGCTAGGACAAAAACTAGGAAAAGAAAATCTTAGTAAGTATATAAAACTATTTGGATTCGGACAAAAATCTGGAGTAGATTTACCAGGAGAAGCCACTGGAATTATTAGACCCTTGGAGAAAATGTCAGAGGTTGACTTGGCTACTATATCTTTTGGACAAGCGAACACCGTAAGTACTATGCAATTTATGGCTGCTTTTAACGCAGTGGCAAATAATGGTGTATGGATAAAACCTCATTTAATGAAGGAAATAATCCATACAGATGAAAATGGTACTAGAATAATAGATAAAAAGTTTGAGGATTATGGTAAAAAGCAATTAGTGGATGAAAATAACACTAAACTCCTTAGAACTTATCTTGAAAGGGTTGTGACAGAAGGTTCAGCTAAAAAAGCTCTTATTGAGGGCTATCATATAGGTGGAAAAACAGGTACAGCTCAGAAGGTTATAGATGGTAGATATGCGCCAGGGAAGTATATTTCCTCCTTTGTAGGCATGGCTCCTATAGATGACCCTAAGATTACCATGATGGTAACCATAGATGAGCCTAATTCTGGAGAGTATTATGCAGGACAAATAGCAGCACCCGTAGCAAAGATCGTTTTTAACGATATATTTAACTATTTATCTATAAAATCTGACAGCACAGCAGAAGGAACTGCTAATAGTTTACTAAAAGATGTTGTTATACCAGATGTTAGAGGTATGAAAAAAGACGAAGCTGTTAAGAATTTAAAAAAGGATAACTTAAATTATGATATTGATGGTACAGGAGAAATTATTGTAGATATAAGTCCTAAACCAGGGTATTCAGTTAAAGAAGGAAGTAAAATAAACCTTTACTTGGGAAATAGCTCAAACTATAATAAAGAGGTGGTTGTTCCTGATCTTAAAGGCTATAGTAAACAAGGTGCCTTGGATTTATTAAGTAAGATAAATTTAAAAGCTTCCATAACGGGAGAAGGCATGGTTACAGAACAAAATATCAAACCCAATGAGTTTGTAAAAAAGGGAACTACTATCGAACTGATTTTAGATCATGAAGTTGGTGACTAATTTAATTTAGCATGTAGTTCACAGTTTTGTGATACTACATGCTAATATTATGACAGGCTATTAATAAGTAATTATTAATGAGGTGTTTGCATAATTATTTATAGGGTTATATGGTTTTAAATAATATTACGATTATACTATTAAATTTACTTATTAATAAACTTTTACTAGAAAGTGGTGATAAATTTGTTGAATTTAACTTTAGAAGAAATTTTAAGCGCTGTAGAAGGTAAATTGATTTCTCAAGCCTCAAACAAACTTCCCATTAGCGGAGTATCTACAGACACCAGAACCCTAAGCAAAGATAGTTTATTTATAGCTATTAAAGGGGAAAATCATAATGGTAATTTATTTGTAGAAGATGCCTTAAAAAGAGAAGCATCAGTGTGCATAGTAGATGAAGTTTATGATAATATTAACTATCTTTATAATAAAAATATCATAAAAGTAGATAACACTAGAGAGGCATTATTAAAATTAGCCGCTTATTATAGGAAAAAATTAAATATTAAAGTAGTAGGGGTTACTGGTTCTACTGGTAAAACCTCTACTAAAGACATTATAGCAGCTATTTTAAGCTCTAAGTTTAAAGTGTATAAGACCAAGGGTAATTATAATAATGAAATAGGAATGCCATTAACTATATTAAATATGCAGCAGGGCATTGATATTGCAGTATTAGAAATGGGCATGAGCAATTTAAATGAAATTCATAAATTAGCTGAAACTTCCCTTCCTGATTTAGCTGTTATTACAAATATAGGGATAACACATATAGAAAATTTAAAGACCAGGGAAAATATTTTTAAAGCTAAGATGGAAATTACTGATTTTTTTAAAGATTCTAATGTACTTATTGTTAATGGAGAGGATGACTTACTTAAAACCATAGGGGAAACACCTTATAAGGTAGTTAAAACAGGATTTGCATCACAAAATAACATAATAGGCAAAGATATAAAGAACTTAGAACATGGAATGAAATTCAATGTTATTATTAATAACAAAGTAGATGAATTTTTTATTCCATTAATAGGGAAACATAATATTGAAAATACTCTGCTGGCTATAGGGGTAGGAGAGAGTTTAGGATTAAGCATTGAAGATATGCAAAGAGGCATAAGCAACTTAGAGTCCACCTCTATGAGGTTAGAAATAGTGGAAAAAAATGGAGTGGTAATAATTAACGATTGCTACAACGCTAGTCCTACTTCTATGAAAGCTGCCATAGATGTGGAAAAATCTTTAAAAGTGCAAAGAAGGATAGCGGTACTGGGCACCATGAAGGAATTAGGAGATTATGCCCCTAAATCTCATAGGGAAATTGGAAAATATGCTAAAGAAAATAAGATAGATGTGCTTATAACCTTAGGTGAGTATTCTTCCTTATATAAAGAAGGATATGGAGAAGATATTATAATATGTGATTCCATAGAAGAAATCATTGAAAGAATAAATAATATGGTAAAACCACAAGATAGCATTCTTATTAAAGCATCTAGAAGTGAAAAATTTGAAAGAATAGTTCATGGACTATTGGAGCAATTAAACTAAGGAGGTGAACTACTCCATTAGAGTAGCATTATATGAATAATTTACAATCAATTTTAAATCCAAAGTTAATATTAGGAGTAGCGTTGGGATTTTTAATATCTTCTGTTTTAGCTCCTTTATTTATTCCTTTACTTCACAAAATGAAATTTGGACAAAATATTAGAGAAGATGGACCTAAAACTCACTTGAAAAAAGCAGGAACACCTACCATGGGAGGGGTTATCTTTATATTTTCCACTGCCATTGCCATGGTTATTATGATTCAAAAACCCAACGATGAAGCTATGGTGGCATTATATGCTTTAATAGCTTTTGGGATAATAGGCTTTTTAGACGATATACTAAAAATTATAAGAAAAAATAATTTAGGGTTAAGAGCATGGCAAAAAATGATTCTTTTATTGCTAATGTCCAGTGCGTTAGCTTATTATTCCTACAAAACCCTTGGAACTTCCATAGCTGTGCCTTTTACTAAATATACTTGGGATTTTGGAATATTTTATATTCCATTAATTATAATATATTTTGCAGCCACCACCAATGCAGTAAATCTAACGGATGGGTTAGATGGTTTAGCATCTTCTATAACGGTTTTGGTTATGACTTTCTTTGCTATTGTGAGTTTTAATCTTACACATTATACCTTATCTATTTTTTGTGTCATAGTAGCAGGGTCATTACTAGGTTTTTTAAGGTTTAATGCTTTTCCTGCTAGAGTTTTTATGGGGGATACAGGTTCTTTAGCTTTAGGCGGAGCTGTGGGAGCTGTAGCCATGTTACTTAAAATGCCTTTAACAGTTGTTATAGTTGGAGGTATATATGTTATAGAAACCTTATCCGTGATAATTCAAGTGGGATCCTTTAAACTTACAGGTAAAAGAGTTTTTAAAATGGCTCCACTGCATCATCACTTTGAGCAGCTAGGATGGAGTGAAACAAAAATTGTTTCTACATTTTCCATTATAACTGTTATACTTTGCCTATTAGGCTTTTTGTCTCTTTAATTAATTGATGGAGGTTAATTAATGAAAAAAGGAAAGAAGATGGGACAGGTAGATTTCGTGCTATTTTCAACTATGCTTCTGCTTCTGGCAGTGGGGGTTGTCATGGTATATTCTGCTAGTTCCTACGTGGCTCTCTACGGTAAAGAACATGACTCTATGTTATATCTAAAAAAGCAATTGATGTGGGCGTTTTTATCTGTAACTGCCATGATATTTACCATGGCTATAGACTATCATAAAATAAGAAAATACACTGTATGGTTTATGATATTAAGTATCCCTTTGTTATTAGCTGTATTTTTATTTCCTGATACTAATGGAGCACATAGATGGATAAGACTTGGTCCTCTTAGCTTCCAACCTTCAGAACTAGTTAAATACGTGGTGGTTTTATACTTAGCAGATAGCATTGACAATAAAGGAGAAAAAATCAAAACTTTTACCTATGGGGTATTGCCCTATCTTTTGGTTTCAGGGTTTTATGCGGCACTGATATTAAAAGAAAAGAACTTAAGTATTGCATCGGTAATTATGATAGTGACACTAATAGTGCTATTTGTAGGAGGGGTAAAGGCCTCTCAATTATTTGGTATAGTAACGCCTTTAGTGGCAGCAGCAGGAGTATTCTTTGCTTTTTCTGCTGATTATAGAAGAGAAAGAGTGCTGAATTTTCTTAATCCCTTTAAAGATCCAGCAGGGAAAGGATATCAGCTGATTCAATCCTGGTATGCTTTAGGTTCTGGAGGGCTAATAGGATTAGGCATAGGCAATTCAAGACAAAAAGCTCATTACATGCCGGAACCTCATAATGACTTTATATTTTCCATAATTGGAGAAGAGTTAGGATTTATAGGCTGCTTGTTTATTATAACCTTATTTGTAATATTTGTGTGGAGAGGCATTAGCATAGCCTATAAAGCTAAAGATACCTTTGGAACATTACTTGCTACAGGTATTACTTCCATAATTGCCATACAAGCTATTATAAATATTGCTGTGGTAACCGGCTCTATGCCAGTAACAGGCGTTCCCCTTCCTTTTATAAGTTACGGGGGCTCTTCACTACTACTTAATATGATGGCTATGGGTGTTTTGTTGAATATATCTAGACAAACTAATGTTAATATTTAATAAAATAAGCTCCAAATATTTGTTTGGAGTTTATTTTATTATTATAATAAAGTTGTCATTAAAATGTAATGAATTTTTGTTAACAAAATGTTATCATTAAATTATATATTAACAAAATGGGGGACCTATGAATAAGATTGTCACTAATAAAAGCAATGAACTTATTAGAAAAAGAAAAAAAGCTATTCTTAGAAGAAGGTTAATATTGTTTTTAATTTTCATTATAGCCATAATGATTTTATTAACTTTAAAAACGGATTATTTTCTGGTAAAAAAGATAGTGGTGGAGAATAATAAAATAGTATCAGCAGAAGATATAGTGGAGAGTTCAGGTCTTAGTGAAACCTCTAACATACTATATATTAATACCAAGGACACTAAAGAAAGAATACAAAATAATGCTTATATAGAAAAGGTAAATATTAAGAGGCAGCTGCCATCCACATTAATAATTAATGTAACTGAGAGGGAAGCTAAATATTTTATCTCGGAAGATAATAATTTTTATATATTAGATAAAAACTTAAATATACTAGAAAAAAGAACAGATTCAGGATTAAATTTAATAGAATTGAAGGGCATTAAGTTATCTGAAAAAGAGGCGGGGAAAATAGCTATAGATAATGATAGAATGGTGTTTTTCACCAGTAACTTTATAGATTTAATGAATACAGCTATAAAGCCTCTAAATGTTAATGCCATAGATTTAACAGATACTTTAAACATACAAATACATATGGCAAATATCACTATAAAAGTTGGCGACGAAGAAGAACTTAAACAAAAGATTAACAAAGTTATTAATATTCTTGAGATGAATCCTTCTTATGCCCAATCTAAAGGTTATATTGACGTAAGCTTTAGTGGTAATCCAGTAATTTATATTCAAAAATAAACAAAAAGGGGGTAAATACATGATAAAAATTAAATCACAGATTTCTTTAGCCTTTGTTTGTGCAATTTTAGGATTTTTACTTTCCTATCAATTTAGAATTCTTAATAGTAAAGACCAAGAAATAGTAACCAATAACTATGATAGAACTGATATAGTTGCAGAAGTAGATCAATTAAAAAAGCAGAAAGAGGATATTCAAAAAAAGAATGATGAGCTTTCTAAACAATTAAAAAAATACGAAGAAGCTGCTACCACCGAAGGAACTGCTACAAAAGAAATAAAAAAAGAATTAGATGAAACCAGGATGATAATAGGTACTGATGACGTGGTAGGACCAGGAATTGTCTTAAATCTTACACCAAAATCCCAAGTATTTAGTAATGATATGCACTACCTTACAGATACAGAACTAGTTTATATAATAAATGAGCTGAACTTTTCTGGAGCGGAAGCTATTTCTATAAACGATAAAAGGATATCACTTCAAACAGGCATAAAGAGTTCATCTAACAATAACTATATTTTGATTAATGATGAAAGAATATCCCCTAAGGAAAAGATAGTAATAAAAGCCATAGGTGATAAAACAAATCTTTATAGTGCTTTAACCTTTAATGGTGCACTAGATTTTCAAGCATTATCCAGTTATGATAAAAAATATGAAAAAGTAGATGAAATAAAAATATTAAAATATAATAAAATACCAAAATATGAATTCATGAAACCAGTTAAATAATAGAGGTGATTAAATGATAGCTTTCATAGGTTTACTTATAGGAATTGCAATAGGCCTTATGGCAAAAATAAATATACCAGAAAAGTTTTCTCCTTATATGTCTGTAGCTATATTAGCTTGTGTGGACTCGGTGTTTGGAGCAATTAGAGCATCCTTATCAAAAAATTTTCAAGCGGATATTTTTATTTCTGGATTCTTTGGTAATGCTGCCTTAGCTGCGGCACTAGCTTATCTTGGAGATAAATTAGGTATACCTATATACATAGCAGCGGTAATAGTTTTTGGAGGAAGAATATTTGATAATTTTGCTATAATAAGAAGATTAATTATTGAAAAGGCAAAGTCTCGTCAAAGAGGTGAATAAATGAAAAAAAATGCATCTACATTCTTTATATTTATTGCTACATTAATTGTTGGAGTATTAGTGGCCATAAATTTAAATTACGAGGACACTGATACTACCAGGATTGTATTAACCGCAAAACAGTATCAAGAAGCTTTTAATACTCGTAATAAGTTGTATCAAGAAATCGGAGGATTAAGGGATGAGTATGAAAATAACGTTAGAAAAATAGAAAAGTATAGAGCCTCTACAGCTACCAATGAAAAGGTGTTAGAGGATATAAAGGGTGAAATACAGAGAAATGAAATGCTTCTTGGTTATTCCTCGGTAAAAGGTCAGGGGGTAAAGGTCACTATAGCTGATGGTAGTGTGGAATTTACATTAGGTATAGACGATCCTTATCTTCAAGAATTAAGAACCGTGCATAATTATGATATGATTCAGATTATTAATGAACTAAAGCTAGCTGGTGCTGAAGCTATATCTATTAACGATCAAAGAATACTTCCTAATTCCGAAATATACTGCAGTTGGGCTTTTATAAGCATAAATAAAGTAAAACTGCCATCACCTTTCAAGGTTACTGCCATAGGAGATAAAGATGTTTTAGAAAACTATCTTAATAGGTCAGAAAGTTATACCAAACAATTAATTAATAGAGGAATAAATGTTTATATAGAACCGTCCAATGAAATTGTCATGCCTTCCATAGGAGGAGCTATAAAAACCAATTATATTAAAAGAGTAAAATAATTTCCTTCATAATACAAAAACTTTGTAATTGTTGAAGGAAATTTTCACTTTACGGAGAATATCATTAATAATAGATAAAGCAAATGATAGCTGAAAGAGGAGAGGATATCTTGAACATAAGTGATAACATAAATAGTATAATACATAACTTAACTCCTTCAGTAACTTTAGTGGTTGTAACTAAAACTAGAAGTATATCTGAAATGCAAGAAGCGTATAATTTTGGAATTAGAGACTTTGGAGAAAACAAGGTTCAAGAACTAATGGAAAAGTATGATGAGTTTCCAGATGTAAGATGGCATTTTATAGGAAAGTTACAAAAGAATAAAGTTAAATATCTAGTAGATAAAGCATACCTTATTCATTCATTAGATAGTGTTTCATTGCTGGAAGAAGTAGAAAAGCAGTATGGCAAGAAAAATAAAATTGCTAATATGCTTATTGAAATAAACATTGGAGAAGAAACTTCTAAAGCTGGTATAATGCTTAATGATCTGGAGGAGCTTGTAAAGGCTATAGAAAAGTGCAAATTTGTTAAAATTAATGGATTTATGGCTATTATCCCTAAAGGTGATGAGAAAATGTGCCGATACTATTTTAAGAGGATGAAAAAGCTTTGGGATGAATTTTCTGTAGAGAATTACCAGAATATTAACATGAAATATCTATCAATGGGTATGACAAATGATTATAATATAGCTATTGAAGAAGGCTCTAATATAATAAGAGTAGGCGAAGGTATCTTTGGAAAAAGAAATAAATAGGAGGGAATATAAATGGCTGCGAAAATGATAAATAAAATGAAAGAGTTCTTAGGACTTGACGAATATGATGAGATGGAAGATTATGAAGACGCATATGAAGAAGAAACAGAAGAACAAGATGATTTTGAACCTGTTATACC
The DNA here is from genome assembly GCF_900142075.1 of Clostridium amylolyticum. Classification (GTDB taxonomy): domain Bacteria; phylum Bacillota; class Clostridia; order Clostridiales; family Clostridiaceae; genus Clostridium_AA; species Clostridium_AA amylolyticum. The sequence continues at coordinate 94,052 of NZ_FQZO01000006.1, read as the reverse complement.
TTCTAGTAAAAGGGGCCAAAGTAAGGTAGTTAATATTCATACAGCTACTTCAGCAAAAGTCTCCATAATAAGACCTTTAGATTTTGCTGAGGCTACTGAAGTATGCGATGATCTTAAGAATAGAAAAATAGTAGTAATCAATACAACAAGCCTTGATATAAAAATTGCACAAAGATTATTAGACTTTGTTAGTGGTGCTTGTTATGCACTAGGCGGAGAGTTCCAAGAAATAGAAAAAGGTGTTTACATCTTATCTCCTTCCAATGTTGAGGTTACTAAAGAGTTAAAGAGTGAACTTAGCTCAAAAGGTATGTTTAACTGGAATAAATAAGTTAGGAGGAGAATATTATTTTACTTTTTAATATAATACGAATGTTGTTTGATGTAATCCAATATGCAATTATCATAGATGTGATATTGTCATATGTGCCTCCAGGTACTTTATCTGGAGTAAAAAGCTTTATAAATAGTTTGACGGCGCCTATATTAATGCCTTTTCAAAAGATTCAAAGATCTCTATTTCCAAATTTGATGTTTGATCTTTCACCAATTTTTGCAATAATACTTTTAGATTTTATAAAAAGAATAGTTTTATCATTGATATAGCATTATGATAATAAAAGAAAATTTTATAAAAATATTCCCATTTAAAGCTGAAGAAGATATTATCTCTAGAATATATGAAAAGTTTTTAATATCTGAAAAAACAAACAACATTTCTCCTTTGAGAATATTTTTGACACCACAGTACTGGCATTCCCTGGAAAAGTACTGTGTGAATAATAATGTTCCTTATATTGCAGAAGGCTTCTTTCAGGAAGCGGAGCGTAGAATATTTATATTTAATTATGAAAAGGGAGAAAAGATACCAGCAGTGGTTTTAAGGATAACCAATAAGTCCAAGTTTAAGACCTTGAATCATAGGGACTATCTTGGAGCATTATTATCCTTGGGAATAGAGCGAGATGTAATAGGCGATATTATTGTAGATAATGATAAAGCGTATGTTGCAGTGGTGGAGGATATTTCTGATTATTTGCTTTATAATCTTGAAACAGTTGGAAAAAATCCTTGCAAAGTTGAACTTTTGGATGATTTAACTGTTTTACCAAAGGTTAATAAGAAAAGCATGGACATAATTGTAACATCTAGAAGGCTGGATAACTTTTTAAGTTCTATGTGCAACATTTCAAGGTCGGAGGCTATAAGACTTATAGATCAAGGAAAAGTCTTAGTGGATTATATGGAAACCAGAGAAAAGAGTGAATTTATAAAAAGCAATTCTACTATAACTGTTAGAGGCTATGGCAAGTTTTACATTGAAGATACCATTAAAAACACTAAAAGTGATAGACAGGTTGTAAAAATTCAGAAATACATATAAGGGGTGGTAGTAATGAGATTAACTCCAATGGATATAAATAACAAAGAATTTAAAAGAGGTTTAAGAGGTTATAATCCTGACGAGGTGGATGAGTTCCTTGATAAGATAGTGGAGGAGTACGAAGCTATCTATAAGGAAAATTCCTTGCTTAAAGAAAAGGTGTCATCAATTAATGAGAAAGTAGATCATTATACTAAAATAGAAAACACTATTCAAAACACTCTATTATTAGCTCAAAATGCTTCAGAGCAAGCAAGGGCCAACGCGCAAAAAGAAGCTGATATGGTGATAAAAAATGCCAATGAAACTGCCCAAAAGATTATAGATAAAGCTCATAATGATGTGGTATCTATTAATGATGAGTATGATAAGGTAAGACAAGAGTTTATTAAGTTTAGAGCAAAGTATAGAAACTTTATTAATGCTCAAATGGAGACTTTCGAAGACTTAGAAAAAGACCTTGTAAAAAATTATAACATAGGTGAATTAGTTCAAGAGGATATTGAAGAGAAAGAAATACAAGAACAAGATAAAAATGAGTACATAGAAGAAGATAATTTGCATAATGATGATCTTAATACTATAAAAAGTTTTTTTGCAAACAAATAATCTCACTCTCCCAGTGAGATTTTTTTTTGTTTACTTGATTATTCTCTCGTAATTAAATATTATATACATTGGAGTTGATTATTATGATTCAATGTAAGTTAAAAGAAATCTCAGGTAATTATGATATAACCATTAAATATTATTTAAAAGATGTATTAAGTGACATTAATAAATTAATAGTTAAAGAAAAACGCAATGTACTAATAGTGGATAGAAATGTTTATGATATTTATAGTGAATTTATTCATGTGTTTGTGGAGGAAAGCCGCTGTGAAATATTGGCCATAGATATAAAAGAAGAAAATAAGAATTATGAAACTATTACTCTTATATATGATTTTCTAATAGAAAAGAATATTCATAGAGATAGCACCCTTGTAGCCATGGGTGGTGGAGTCCTGGGCGATATTGTAGGCTTTGCAGCTTCTACTTACATGAGGGGGGTGAAATATATTAATGTACCAACTACCCTTATTTCGCAAACTGATAGCTCTGTAGGTGGAAAAGTAGGGTATAATTATGGTAAAATTAAAAACATCCTGGGAAGTTTTTATAATCCTACAGCAGTTTTTATCCCTTTGGAAACATTAAATTCATTGGATAATAGAAATTACATTAATGGAATATGTGAGGTTATAAAGTATTCATTAATATATAGTAAAGATTTTTTTGCGTTTTTAGAGAAGAATATTCAAAGTATAATTAATAGGGACAAAGAAACATTGCTATACATAATACAAAAATGTTTAGAGATTAAAATGCATATAGTTAATGAAGATTTTAAAGATGAAAACAAAAGAAATGTTTTAAATTTTGGACATACAGCAGGCCATGCCTTAGAGATAATATCAAATTTTAATATAATGCATGGAGAAGCAGTAGCACTGGGAATGTTAATAGCTGTTAAATTATCTGAATATAAGTTGTCCCTTTCAAAGGATATTTATAATAGGCTTTTAAAAATGTATTTTACACTAGGAATTGATTATAATTATAATATAAACAATATAGAAGAATTTATTTCCATAATGAAAAGAGATAAAAAAAATGATGAAGAAATTAGATTTGTTTTGTTAGAAGATTTTGGGAAGTGTAAAATAAAAACCAAGGTTACGGAGGTAGATCTCCTTAAAGCTATTAACGAAGGTATAGGTGAAATATAGAAATGAACATAGATATATCTGAAAAAAATGCTAAAATTACTAACTTAATAAAGATAAAGAATGTTGAAATAGGGGGGAATGAAAAAATCCTCATATCTGGTCCTTGTGCTGTAGAGAGCTATGATATCATGCTAGCTATAGCTAAGAAATTAAAAGATTTAGGTGTACATATGCTTAGGGGAGGAGTTTTTAAACCTAGAACCTCACCCTATGATTTTCAAGGCATGGGATTTCAGGGATTAGAAGTGATTAAAGAAGTAGGGAAATTAGTGGATATGCCGGTTTCCACTGAAATTATGGATCCTAGGCACGTAGAGAAAGCTTTAGATTATATAGATGCTCTACAGATAGGTTCTAGAAATATGTATAACTATACCCTTTTAAGTGAGGTGGGAAAAACCAATATACCTATAATTCTAAAAAGAGGTATGGGAGCCACCATTAAAGAGTGGATATTTGCTGCAGAATATATTGCCAAACAAGGAAATGATAAAATTATAATGTGTGAACGTGGAATAAGAACTTTTGAAGATGCCACTAGAAACACCTTAGATTTAAATGCAGTAGCTTATCTAAAGCACAATACTTCACTACCGGTTATAGTAGATCCCAGCCATGGTACTGGACTTAGCGAGCTTGTGTATCCTATGTCCTTAGCGTCGCTTGCCTCTGGAGCAGATGGATTAATTATAGAGTCCCATATTTCTCCTGACAAAGCTATATCCGATGCTCGTCAAACTATTTCTATGGAAGAACTAGAAAAAATAGTGTCAAAATTAAATATTTTTAAAAGTAAGTAATAAAAAATCTCTTCATTGAAAGAATAGTAATATAAATGAATAATATATTATTTTCAATGACAAAGGAGAGGTTTGTATGGATGAAAAGGATTTAAAGCATTTTAAATTAAAATTATTAGCTGAAAAAAAGAAGCTAAATAATATTATAACTAAAATGAAGGATAATGAATTTAGTGATTCTATAGCAGCGATATCTAGTGAGCTTTCCTATTATGATAATCATCCAGCAGATATTGGAGATGAACTTACTGAAATGGAAAAGGGAAGGGCACTAAAAAGAAATGAAATGAGTTTAGTTAACAAAATAGACGAAGCTTTATCCTTAATAGACGAAGGAAAGTATGGAGTGTGTCAAAGTTGCGGTACTTCTATAAATAGGGAAAGGTTAGAGTTTTTACCCTATTCAAAGTTTTGTGTAAAATGTCAAGAAGAAATTGCAAAGAAATCTCAATGGAATAATAATCTTGATATGGGACAAGAAGATACACTCATGAGAAAACCCTTTGGATATGGATATAACGATTTTTCCATTCATGATGAGGTGGGGTTTGATGCGGAAGATTCTTACCAAGCCGTAGGACGGTTTGAAGACCGTAGATATATAGAAGAGTATGATTATGATGATGAAGAAGAATCATGTGTAGAGCCAATTGAAAAAATAAGCAATGAGCAATATAAGAATCAATTGCCAGATTAATGAAACAAGGGGGATGTAAATGGGTTTTATAGTTATTTTAATTTTATTAGCCATAGATATATTAACAAAGCAGTGGGCTATTAATGTTTTAGCAAAGGGTAATGATATTACAGTGATAAAAGGATTTTTTGATTTAGCTTATCTTGAAAACAGAGGTGCGGCTTTTGGAATATTACAAAATAAAGTTATATTTTTAGCTTTAATAACCTCTATAGTAATTTTAATTATGGTGGTTTACTTAATTAAATATAAGCCTGAATCAAAAATATTAAAATATAGTTTTTATTTAATCATATCGGGAGCCATAGGAAATTTAATAGATAGAGTAAGGTTAGGCTTTGTGGTGGATTTTCTTCAGTTCCATTATAAGGATGTCTACTATTTTCCCACTTTCAATATGGCTGATACCTTTGTGGTTATAGGTACAGCACTTATGATATTATACGTAGTAAAAGGCGTTGAGTAAATGGATATAAAAAAATACACTGTTCAGCTAGAATATTCTGGGGAGAGGATTGATAAGTACCTTGCTTCTATGCTTCAGGATAGTTCTAGATCTTTTATACAAAACTTAATTAATAAAGATTTAGTAAGGGTAAATAGCAAAAAAGTTAAAAGTAATTATAAGCTTAAAGCTTCAGATGAGGTGGAGATTTCTATACCAGAGCCTGAAAAGCTTCAAGTGGTTCCCCAGGATATTCCTATTAAAATATTATATGAAGATAGTGATGTGGTAGTAGTGGATAAGCCACAAGGTATGGTAGTTCATCCAGCAGCAGGTAATAAAGATGAAACTTTAGTAAATGCTCTTCTTTTTCATTGTCATGATTTATCAGGGATTAATGGAGTTATGAGACCTGGTATTGTACATAGAATAGATAAAGATACTTCTGGAGTACTGGTTATAGCAAAAAATGATAAGTCACATAACATATTGGCTGAACAATTTAAAAATCATACCATGAATAGAGAATATTTAGCTTTAGTAGAAGGCAGATTAAAAAATGAAATGGGCACTATTGATGCTAATTTAGGAAGAAACCCTAAGGATAGATTAAAATATGCTGTAGTGAAAGATGGGAAGAGGGCTGTTACCCATTATAAGGTTATGGAATGTTTTTCAGGATATACTTTGGTATTATGTAAACTGGAAACAGGAAGAACCCATCAGATTAGAGTTCATATGGCCTCTATAGGACATCCTTTGGTAGGAGATCCTTTGTATGGGTTTAAAAAGCAGAACTTTAAGACCAAAGGACAACTCTTACATGCAAGATTATTGGGATTTATTCACCCTACTAAAAATGAGTATATGGAGTTTACCTCTCCTTTGCCAGAAGATTTTACAGCAGTACTTAATAAATTAAGGCAAAGTTGAAACCTATAAGCTTTCATGTTAAAATTTAGTTAATATATCATGTCTTATTCTAGGAATAAGACTTTTATTTTAGGCATGGTAAAAAAATAGAGTAGTACACTGACTAGTTATTTTTTGGAGATGCCTTATTAATGAGGAGTAGATATTATGAAGTATAAAGCCACTTTATTAGATGAAGATGCAATAAAAAGAACCCTTAGGAGAATATCCCATGAGATAATCGAAAAAAATAAAGGCGTGGAAGATATAGTTTTAATTGGTATTAAACGAAGAGGATATCCTATCGCTGAAAAAATTGCTGAAAATATAAAGCAATTTGAAGGAGTTCAGGTTCCTGTAGGAAGTGTAGATATAACCTTGTACCGTGATGACTTAACCACCTTAGGAGATAAGCCTTTATTAAAAGATAAGCATCTTGGGGTAGAGGTGCAAGATAAAAATGTAATACTTGTAGACGATGTATTATATACCTGTAGAACAGCTAGAGCTGCTATAGATGCAGTTATAGATGCCGGAAGACCATTATGTATCCAGCTGGCTGTGTTAATCGACAGAGGCCATAAGGAGCTTCCCATAAGAGCCGACTATGTAGGCAAAAACATACCCACATCAAAAGATGAACTTGTTTCAGTAAATATCTCCGATATAGATAATGAAGACTCAGTAAAAATATATGATTTAAAATAAGAGCTATTAGTAAAAGTGCACCCCAAAGGTTATATGCGTGTAACCTCTGAGGTGCACTTTATTATTCCGCTCTCTTTATTTTAATTTCACCTGGATTCACGTAAATGGTTTTATTAGTGGAGTATATAACCATGCCGGGTTTTGCCCCGGAAGGCTTTTTAACATTTCTTATTTCGGTATAATCTACAGGGACATTGGAAGAATTCTGTGCTTTACTAAAGGTAGCAGCCAGTATGGCAGCTTCCATAATGTCGCTTTCTGAGATGTTTTTCCCTCTAATTATTACATGAGAACCAGGAATGTTTTTAGTATGGAACCAAAGGTCATTTTTATTAGCAAATTTTAAGGTTAAATAATCATTTTGAATATTATTCTTACCTACATATATATCTAAACCATTAGAAGAAATATAATGGTGAGGTTTGGTAGGTTTGTTTTTTATTTTAGTCTTCTTAAATTTTATATAACCTGCTTCAATTAGCTCTTCCCTTATTTCATGGATTTCATCATAACTATTTATATGAGAAATACTATTTAACACTGAAGTAAGGTAGTTAATTTCCTCCTCAGCGTGTTTTATCTGTTCTAAGGCAGATATTTCAGATTTTTTCAGCTTATTATATTTCTTAAAATACTTTTGTATATTTTCAGAAGGGGTTAAATTTTCCTCTAACTTAATATCTAAATACTCATTATCTTCACTATAATAGTTCCATAGTTTTACATTTTTATCTCCAAGTTTTATAGAGTAGATATTTGCAGTTAGTAATTCACCAAATATTTTATAAGTATCTTTTTCTTTAGCTTCTTCTAAAATGCTATTTAATATCTCTACTTTCTTATAGCATCTATCTAGATTAGTGGATATTAATTTTTCAATATCCTGAGTCCTTCCCTTAATTCTATCTTGCTTATCCTTTTCTGAGTAAAAACTATCTAAAAGTTTTGAGGCTGTAGGAAATTCTTTATTTATGCTATCTTCATAATTTATTAAGGGATAGCAGTAAAAATCTATAGGTTTATTACCATCATAATAAATTACGAAATGAAATTTATTATTACCTAAACTATTTAAAAGTTCTTCCACTTCATGGAGGAGGCTAGGGATGGTTACGGGCTCCTTAAAAGAAGCTCTTATAAACAAATCTTTAGATATAATTTTACTGAAACCAGTGAATACATTAAATAAAAAATTCTTATCTAAAATAAAGTTATTTTCTTTTGCTCTGGCAGTTACTTCATCATAAGAAAAATTAAAGGGATTTAATTTTTCGCTTTTAGGAGGATATTTATACTCCATTCCAGGTAGCAGCGTTCTGAAGCTGTTGATTTCTGGAGTTATGTGTTTTATACAATCCATTATCTTATGGTCCCTTGCCCTTATTAGGGTTATGTTACTATGCCTTCCCATGATTTCTACTATTAAAGTATATACCGAATCAAAGCCTAGCTCATCAGTATTGGATATATCCATACATAAAATCCTGTCGCTGTCCAATTGGTATATATTTTTAATTCTACCATTGGTAAGATATTTTCTTAAAACCATGCAAAACATTGGAGGCTGCATGGGGTTAACCTTGGATATATCCGTTAAATGAATCCTGGGATAAGTTGCATTGGCAGAGATTAAAAGCTTTATATTTTTTTTACCCCTTATGGATATTAATAATTCATCTTTTTCAGGCTGGTTAATCTTATCAATTTTACAATCTATTATTTCATTTCTTATTTCACTAGTGATGGTACTAAGGAATATACCGTCTAAGGCCATGATCTCACTTCTCCTTTTATATGGAACTATCATAATTTATAATAACAAACTTTGTGGCATAAGTACATAAATGAAAATAATAGGAAAAAATTTGATTAAAAGTCTTAAAAGTTGTCTATAAAATAATAGGAGGTATTTTAAACCATGGATTTAAGAGATATTTCAATTAATAGAATTATGAATGTTCCTATGGATTATATAAAAAGAAATAAGATTATCCCTTTATATGAAGATAATAATTATATTGAAGTGGGGGCAGTGGGGAAGAGTCAAACTGAGGTAATTCAGTATCTGGAATTTTTATATGGAAAAGATGTAGTTATTAAATCCATGCCAGAAAATATTATAAAAAGACTTATATCCATATATTTTGGACATATAGAATATATGATAGAAAAAATACATAAAGAGGAAAAACAGTCAAATTCATTAAGGCTTCAAGATAAAGATATTAGTATTATCTGTGATTATATAATAAACAAGGCAATAGATATGAAGGCTAGTGATATACATATTGAGCCAAGAGAAGAAGACTTTATCATACGATGCAGGGTTAATGGAAGTCTGATGGTATGCAGCATCATTGAAATGACCAATTACTTAAATATAATATCCAGGTTTAAGATACTTTCTGGCATGAATATAGCTGAAAAAAGAGTGCCTCAAGATGGTAAAATGGTTCATTTTTATAATAATAGCATCAATATTAGAGTAGCTACCATGCCTACCATACTGGGGGAAAAAATGGTGCTTAGGCTTTTATATAATGAGAATTTAGTTATAGACCTGGAAAGTTTATGCTTTGAGAAAATTCAACTTAAACTCATAGAAAAAATGTTAAAGCATAATTGTGGCATAATACTGGTTAATGGACCTACTGGCTCAGGTAAATCCACAACTTTATACTCAATACTAAACAAGCTTAATAAAAGTGATATTAATATATGTACCGTGGAAGACCCAGTAGAAATAAACATAAAAGGTATAAACCAAACCAGCGTCAACACAAAAGCAGGAATAACCTTTTCAGCTGGTCTAAGAAGCTTACTAAGACAAGATCCTGACATAATTATGATAGGAGAAATTAGGGATGAAGAAACTGCTGAAATAGCCATAAGAGCAGCCATAACGGGACATTTAGTGCTATCTACCATACACACCAACAGTGCCTTTGGGGTAGTTACCAGGCTCTTAGATATGCAGGTGGAAAGATATTTAATAAAAGATGCTCTGGTGGGATGTATTTCACAACGCCTTGTAAAAAAGCTATGCCCAAAATGTAAAGCCAAGAAGAATAAGGAAGAATATTACAGTGCGGTAGGATGTTCTGAATGCAATTATACAGGATATAAAGGAAGGGCATTAATTAGCGAAACCATATACTTTCCTGAGTTTTATTTATTAGAGGAAAACATTGATTTTAATGAATTAAAAGAAAAGCATAAAAGCAAATATGGAAAGATGTTAGAGGAAAATATTGATTTATTACTTAAGAAAGGCACTATAGATACCCTGGAAGCTAAGAAGAACGCTGCAGAGTTTTAGGAGAAATGATGATAAAAAAGTTAAGTTTTAAACTCACTATTAATAGATGGAATAGATTAAGCAATGTAGATTTAGATTTTTTGTTTTATAATATAGCCTTGTTAACTTCCTCCGGGGTGACCTTATTAAGAGGGGTAGAAATATTAACAGAAACTGTAGATAACACTAAAATCAAAAAATTATTATATAATATACATCACTCCATTAATTTGGGCAGCAGCTTAAGCGAAGCCCTTTCCCAGGAGGAAAAAAGTGATTTTTATGTCAATTTAATAAAAATAGGTGAAGAAACAGGGAGTTTAGAAAATGTACTTTATAAGCTTTCTGCTTATTATAAAGAAAAAGAAGAGATTAAAAAGAAGATAATAAAAGCCCTTATATATCCAATAGTAGTACTTGTAACCACCATGCTAATAACCATTTTCATATTATTTTTCCTATTGCCAAATCTTTTTTCCATTATGGATAACTCGTTAAACAATGCGCCTTGGTATACAAAGATTATATTCAATACCACCCTATATATTAAAAACAATATATATGCGGTATTTTATAGAGTATTTTTACTAGGATTATTATTGTATATTATATTTGCCTTTATAAGCAATAACTTTAAACTTATCTCTGTTATTAATACTAAAATTCTTTCAAAACTATGGCAGATAAATATATTAAAGCTATTGGAACTATTATTAGCTTCAGGCTGCTCTATACAAAATAGTTTTAATATACTTATTAAAAGCGAAAAGAATCCCATAAATAAAAGCATCTTAGAAAGTATATTAAAGAGCCTTGCTTATGGAAATCTACTTTCCTTTTCTTTAAAGCAAAACAAGTATATAGAACCAATAATACCTATATTCATCTCTTTAGGGGAGGAAAGTGGAAATGTGGAAAAATATATTAATTTATGCTGCAGTATTTTGGAAAAAAGATACTACGAAAAGATTAATAAGATCATATCCATAATACAACCTGTGCTGATAATGTTAATGGGATGCATAATACTTACACTTATATATACTATATTCATGCCTCTTCTAAATAGTATGTACAACATATAGGAATGGAATAAAATGAAAAAAGGATTTACCTTAATTGAACTTACTTTATCTTTAGCTATAACAGCAGTTATCACTGCAGCTATATATGCTTCCATAAATGGTTATCTAAAATATAAATCCAATCTTACCAATAAAATCTGTATTAATGGCATTGAAATGTTTATCTCTAAAGCTAAATTTTACTGTTACTCTAATAATATGGAGGGGTTTATATTCATAGATATGGATAAAAATAAGTTAGTATTCAGCTCTAAAATAGCTGAAATAGATACTTATGACCTAGAAAAGAAAACCTTATACATGACTAATTTTGCCAGCAATAAAATACAGATAAAATCCTCGGGAAAGATTACAACTAGCGGATCCTTATATTTTAGAGACGAGAAAAGGAATATTCATAGGATTGCTATTCAGATTGGTAGTGGATATATAAATGACCAAGAATAAAGGAAATACTCTTATTGAAATATTATTATCTATGAGCATTTTAATGATTATAGGCTCTTTAATAACCACTATGGTGGTATTTGCAATTAAAGATATGCACAGTTTAAAAACCATGCACAGAAGGTTAGAAATAGTGGATACAGTAAGTAAAGAACTTACTATGAATGCCAATTCCAGCGATGTTAATAATCTTAACAATACTATTATTAAGCTCAATTCTAAAACTATTAACCTGGAAAGGCTGCTTAGTTCAGATATTGTGGGTTTTTTAATTGATAATAGCCAAGTTGATGAAGAATATGACATCCAACTGGAATTTTTTAAAAAAGAAGTTAATGAAATATATGTGAGCATTATAGATAACCATAAAGAAATATTTAAAATTCAATTATTTAAGGAATAGTAAATGAAAAAAATTAAGAAAAAAGGATACCTGCTTATTGAAAATATCACCGCTTTAGCCATAATGCTTTTAGTTTCATCAATGATAACCATGACCCTTATCTACTTAGTTAGATTTAATAATGAGTATATAAAATACAATAAAGAAAGGTTTTTAATAGATGAGTTTATAAGGTTTGTAGATGTAAGGATAAAAGAAAATGAAATTAAGTCCTTTGATATACAAAATAACCAAATAGTACTTTTAAAAAATGATGTGCCTTCAGATTTGGTATATGATAAGAGCATTATTAGAAAAAAAGAAGATAAAATTATAATAGAGTATTTTATTAAATATGATGGCAAGGATAGATTAGTTACTTCAAAGTTGCTGCTGGATAATGTTACATCTATAAACTTCTCAGTGAAGAATAAGTTATTGTATATTGAAGTTAAAACTAAAGGGGGCATAGAGTCATTAAAGGGTGTTTCTATAATTTAACTCATAAAAGAATAAAAAGAGGCTCTTCCATAATCGAAGTAGCTTTGTTACTATCCATAGTTATAATTATTTCTGGATTTTGGTTTTATATTATTAAATTTAATCATGAATTAATAAGCTTAAAAAAACAAAAAATAATTAACTATGCCTTATATAATAAAAATATATTATATGGGGAAAAACAGTTAACTGCTTTAATGATAAAGGAAAAAATAACCTCCCAAGAAGATTTGAAAAAGTACTTAAAAGAAAAGTATAGTACCATATATTTACCGGATTTCAGGCTTAGATATGACATATATTCAGAGATGTTTTATCTAGAAGATATAATAGGTAAGAAGGATACAAAATATTATAAACCTATATATTTAAACAATAAGATTACTTTAAATGAATTTTTTTTCTAAGGGGATAAAATGCAAAGGGATATTATTAAAGTTTATAAAAACCATATGGAATATTTAACACAATGTAATAATAGGCTCAGTAGAATGTTAAAAATCATCCATGCAAAGGTTATTCTTCATAGTGAAGATATGATTATAAAAAGTATTGTGATTTTAAAAGGGAAAAATAAAAATGTAGATAGCATTATAGAAAGCTTTATAGCTCAAAATTTTTATAACTATAAATCTATGCTTTTTCACCATGAAATAATAAGTATAAATGAAAAAGAAAATGCTATAATTTTATACTGTTTAAATTATAATGATACTTTATTTAACTTTCTACAAAATTATAATAAATTTAGTATTGTTCCCATACAAAACATAATTACTAAATATGTTAAAACCAAAGTTCCTTCAGATAAACAAAAGGTAGTTTTTTATAAATATAAAAGTGTAGTAATGCTATTGATGATATTTAAAAATTTACTTATCTATACTTCTATTATTAAAGACTTTAAGGCTTTTAATATGAATGACTACATTAATGAAGCCATTATAGAAGGAAAGAACACTTTATCTATGGAATGCAGTAAAAATTCTATGATACTTATAAACATTAATATGGAAAATAATTTAAATGAAGAAACTTATCACGAAGCAATAGATAAAATTATATTTTTAGAAGTTTCAGAAAGTGAGTTAATAAGAGATTATGTCAAAAAGCAAATATAAGAACTTTCTTCCTCTAACAAAATATGATAAAAAAACCATTGTCACTTTAAAAAATGTACAATTAATAATTCTTTTTCAAATTATTATTTGCGGTTTTTTGCTGCCAGATTATTTAAGTTCTTATAAAGAGGACTTAAGTGAAAAAAGTGTCAAGGATCATGTAATAGCTCATGATAATGAGAATAAAGAAATTAATAACAAAAGTAAATTAAAAGAAGAGGCGTATAATTTTAATAAAGAAATTTTTGAAGTTATACTTAACTTGGAAAAAAGCAGCGTTAAGGCTGTAAACATAAATAACGGTAATGCTGATATTAAGGTGTCCAGTAATGTAAATATAAGTAATTTCATAAGTAAAGTAGAAAAGAGTACTAGATTAAAAATAGTGGATGTTGAATTTCAGGAAGCTTCTCAGGATATAATATCATTGGTAATTACAAGGAGATAAAATGAAAAAAAATCAGCTTTTAATAATTATGATAATTATATCTATGATTATTGCTTATGAAATAACTGTCACCACAAACCATAAGAATAATAAGAGTAGTATTAAGGCTACAAAAAAACAAGATAACAAAGAAAGCATTTCAACATATTCCGTAGTTGACGTAAATAGTTATATTAATGAATTAAAGGTTTTTAAAGACATTAAGCTTAAAAAAATACTATTTCGTGAAGAAAATTATGAAGTATTATTAGAGTATACTGGAGATTTTAATGAAATAATAAGTATTTTAAACTATGTAAAAGAAAATAATAAGTGTAACTTAAATACATACAATATCGTATTAGTTCGTGAGGATTTATATAATTTGAAATTAGATTTAATATTTCAAAGAAAAGAGGGGAAAAAAAGTGTTTAACAACATAATACTTGTGGGTATGCCAGGCAGTGGAAAGAGCAGCATAGGGGAAATATTATCACAAAAGCTAAACTTAAAGTTTATAGATACGGATAAGGTCATAGAAAAAGATACACAACTATCTATTCAGGATATATTTAAAAAATATGGGGAAACCTTTTTTAGGGAAAAAGAAAGAGAGTGGATATTAAAAAATTATAATATTAAAAAAACGGTAATAGCCACTGGCGGAGGTATGGCAGCTTATTTTAATAATATTGAAATACTAAAGAAAATAGGTATTACAGTATTTATAGATGTAGACTTAAAAGTAATTAAAAAGAGGTTGGAAAATGATATTAATAGACCTCTAATCAAAGGAAATGGAAATAAAAATAATGTTATTAGTGACCTTTATAATTCTAGAAAATCCTATTATTCTAAGTGCCACATTCATATTGACCTTATGGAAGAATCACCTGAATTCATAGCAGAGTTGATAAAAGAAAAAATTAAGAATTATAGTTAAAATTATATTTGTAATTGCAAAAACAAAATACATTTGATAAAATAACATTGTTGTATTCTTGTATAATTTTGCAAATAATTGTTAGGATGATGATTATGAGAATATTAGTTATTAATGGACCAAACTTGTGTGCCCTAGGTAAAAGAGAACCTGAAATATATGGAGATGCTGATTTAGAACATATTAATAGCAATTTAGAATCTAAGTTTCAAGGCATTGTGACTTTTGATTTTGTTACTACTAATTATGAAGGAGATATTATAACCGAAATCTTAAACAGTGTAGATAAATATCATGGTATAATATTAAACCCTGGAGCTTATGCTCATTATAGCATAGCTATATTGGATAGTATAAGGGCAGTGAGTGTTCCAGTGGTGGAAGTTCATCTTACTAACATCAGTAATAGGGAAGACTACAGAAAGAATATGATAACCGCAGCAGGATGTATTGGCTGTATCAGCGGCTTTGGAGCATATTCCTATTATCTAGGAGCTTTAGCAATAATTAATTACATTGAGAACAAATAAAGTTTGGTATTAATTTACCTGAAAGGGTTATAATATAAATGAATTAATTGATTTTGGAGGGATACTGATGATATCAGCAGGTGATTTAAGAAAAGGTACAACTTTTGAATTTGATGGACAAGTGTTTACAGTAGTAGATTTTATGCATGTTAAGCCTGGAAAGGGAGCTGCCTTTGTTAGAACAAAGATAAGAAACGTAATTTCTGGTGGAGTTACAGATAGAACTTTTAACCCAACTGAAAAGCTTCAAGAAGCTGTAATAGAAAGAAAAGAAATGCAATACCTATATTCTGATGGAGAATTATACTATTTCATGGATCAGGAAACTTTTGAACAAATACCACTTAACCATGAAAAAGTTGAAGATGCCATAAGATTTTTAAAGGAAAATATGTTTGCAATAATTAAATTCTATAAAGGTGAAGCATTCTCAGTAGAAGCACCAAACTTCGTAGAATTAGTGGTTACTGCCACTGAACCAGGAGTTAAAGGAAACACAGCTACTAATGTTACCAAACCAGCTACCTTAGAAACTGGATCAGTAATAAACGTGCCTTTATTTGTAAATGAAGGAGACGCTATAAGAATAGATACAAGAACCGGAGAATACATGGAAAGAGTTTAATAATTAAAATACTGCTAAGTCTTGGACTTAGCTTATTTTATATGGGGAAGTGATGATTATGAAAGATTGTTATTCACTAGAAGACATAAAGAATAAAATTAGTGATAATGACAGCATGGACCAAGATACCAAAACAATATTAAATAGTTTATTGATTCACATAAATGATATGTCCAATGAGATAACGGATCTGCAAAAACGACTTAGTGAAACCTTAGAATATGCAGAGCTTTTAGAACAGGATATGGATAATATTAAAGAAGAGATGTTTGGAGAAGAAATATTTGATACCTTTGATGAAGAGGAAGAATTTACTTATGTTGAAGTAAAATGCAATAATTGCGGGGAAAATATATACGTAGAAAATGATTTGATGAAGGAACATCTGTTTTGCCCTAATTGTGAAAATAAGTTATTTTAAATAGAACTCAGAATTAATTCTGAGTTCTATTTTTTTTTTTTTGTAATAAATTTAAGAGATTATAAATAAGATTTATATAAAGAAAGAGAGGTGACTATCCTCTTGAAGAGGAGATAAAAATGATAAACCAGGGAGAAATATTCAGATTATTACCAGGAAAAGTTATAAGCTTAATATCTAGTATAGGAAATCAGGAAAAGATTCAAGAAATACGCATGAGAGTAAATAGGCCAATTATTATTGAAACAGATGATAAAGAACACATATCTTCCTTTGTAAGCAGCAGGGAAGATTTGAATTCAGTGGTTCAAAAGATAAGCAATTATTCTATGTATGCCTTTGAAGAAGATATAAGGCAAGGATTTATTACATTTAAAGGAGGACATAGAATAGGAATTTCCGGAGAATGTGTCATGGATGATAAAAAAGTTAAAACTATAAAAAATATTTCTTCTTTGAATATAAGGATAAGCAAAGAATTTATAGGATGCTCAAATATGATTTTACCTTTTGTTCAAAGAGGCAATAAAATAATGAATACCATAATTATATCTCCCCCTAAATGTGGTAAAACCACCTTGTTAAGGGATTTAACTAGAAACCTTTCCAACGGATATAAAAATAATGGTAAAAAGATATCCTTAATAGATGAAAGAAGTGAAATAGCAGGATGCTCCATGGGCATACCTCAAATGGATATAGGAAGCAGGACGGATGTCTTTGATAACTGCATAAAGAGCCAAGGAATTATGATGGCCATAAGGAGCATGTCACCAGAAGTCATCGTTTGTGATGAAATTGGAACCCAGAGGGATACTGAAAGTATTATGATGGCATATAACTGCGGAGTTAACTTAATATGCTCCCTTCATGGAGAATCGTTAAATGATTATAAGGAAAGATTAGTTTTCCACGAGTTGGTAACTAATAATATATTTAAAATAGCAGTATTACTTTTTAATAGAAAGAAGCCAGGGAAGATATCAGAAATATATGACTTGAGCAAAGAATGCATTTTGTGGAGGGATAATAATGATTAAGTCTGTACTTTGTGTTTTAATAGTGCTCACTTGTTCATATTTAGGCTTTATGTACGGCGAAAGATATAGAAAAAGATATTATAACTTAAAGGAACTTCAGAGGGCATTGCTACAATTAGAAAATGAAATATTATTCTCTTACACCTCTTTGCCCATAGCAGTGGATAACATCAGCAAAAAGAGCAAAGGGGAAATTAAAAATTTTTTAAAAGAAGTTTCTGAAAATTTAAGTGAAAACAAGTTTGATACGGTGTATGACGCTTTTTCCTTTTCTTATGAAAGATATAAAGAAAAATTATACTTTAATGATGACGATATAAACCTAATAGGAGATTTATCTAAGAGTTTAGGAGAAGTGGATATTGTTGGTCATGAAAAGTTATTTTCACTAGTTTCTGAAAGTATAAAGAAAAATATAGAAGAGTCAGAGGATTCCATGAAAAAGAATTTAAAGATGTATAGATACTTAGGCGTATGCCTAGGTATAGGAATCGTAATTATAATATTGTAAGGAGTGAAAGCAATGCTGGATGTGGGGTTGTTATTTAAAATAGGTGGCGCGGGAATACTGCTAGTTATATTAGATAAGGTTTTAACCACTAGTGGTAAAAGTGAAATAGCTGCTATAACCAATATAGCTGGTGTGGTAATCATATTACTTATGGTTATAAATCTTATAAGTCAGTTGTTTTCTGCAGTGAAGACAATGTTTGTGTTTTAGGTGAGAAAATGGAGATATTCAAAATAGTTTCTTTTGGACTAGTAGCGGTATTCCTATTCTTGCTTTTCAAGGATAAGCGCAGTGACCTTTCAGTGCTAATCGCTTTAATAGCCAGCATCGTAATTTTTTTGTTTATCTTAGATAAGATATCTATGATATTTCATTTTATGCAGGAGATAGCTGTTAAAGCAAATATAGACACTGTTTATTTAAACATTGTATTAAAGATAATAGGCATAGCTTTTATTTCCTCTTTAGGCAGTGAAGTATGTAAAGACGCAGGGGCTAATACCATAGCCAATAAAATAGAATTGTCTGGTAAGATTTTAATCCTTACCTTAGCTATACCTATTTTAATGTCGCTTTTGGATTCTATACTTAAAATAATGTAAGGGGTGAACACATGAAAAAGCTAATAGTTCTAGTATTACTGATTTTATTATTACCTATGGGGATTGGGGTTAGAGCTGAGGAATCAGAAATCCAGGAAACAGAAGTCCAGGAAACAGTAGAAGTGGAAAAAATGGATGACTTATATAACTACATAAATAATATTAAGCTCCAGGAAGAATTGTTAAATTCATTAAATATAAAAGATTATTTAGATTTTTATTTAAAAAATGGACAAGGTAATTTATCCGTTAAAAAGATCATAGCAACGGTTTCTAGCATAATGATTAGAGAATTGATATCCTTTGTTAAGCTTTCAATTTTAATAATTATCTTGGCTCTTATAGCAGCCCTACTTAAGAATGTACAAAATGCCTTCTCTAATGATTCCTTAAGTAATATAGCTTATTTTGCTTGTTATGCTCTCCTTATAATAATTTTGAGTAAGAGTTTTATAATTTCTGTAGAAATTGCAAAGAGCACCATAGAAAAAATATCTAACTTTATGATGGCTTTAATTCCAGTATTAATTACTTTGCTGGCTACGGTGGGAGGGATTGCTCAAGCAGCAGCTATGGATCCCGTTATTATAATAGCAGTAAACTTATGTCCCAAAATATATATGGATATAATAATTCCCCTAATATTGATGGGATTTATGCTGCAATTTGCCAATAATATATCAGAAGGCTTTAAGCTTGACGGATTAAGTAAGCTTATAAAACAAAGTGTTATATGGATACAAGGAATAATGATTACCATATTTATTGCTGTAGTTACCATACGAGGGGTAACTTCTAGTACCATAGATGCTGTAACTCTAAAAACAGCTAAGTTTGCAGTAGATAACTTTATTCCTATTGTAGGAAAAGCTATGTCCGACGCTATAAGCTCTGTAGCAGGGTACTCTTTAATATTAAAAAGCGCTACGGGTACTTTAGGGTTAATAGTTATAATATTTATAGTTTTAGTGCCAATTTTGAAGTTGTTTTTATGTGCTTTAGTGTACAAGCTTACAGCTGCTTTTATAGAACCTATCAGTGACTCAAGAATAGTAAGATGCATCGCTTCTGCAGGGGATTCATTAATACTTATTATGTCTTGTGTTATCAGCGTATCCGTGATGTTTTTCATAATGATTTCTATAATGTCTTCTGCTGGAAAGTTCGTTATTTCGGGATGAGGTGATGTTAATGGTAATGATTAAAAGCTGGATTGGTAATATATGCGCTGCACTAATTTTTTTAACTGCTGTGGAGCTGATACTCCCGGATAATAACTTAAAAAAATACTCTAAGTTAGTTTTAGGCTTAATACTTATGATAGTGGTTATAAATCCATTATTATCTCTATTAAATAAAGATATTAACATCGATAGGGCTCTAGAAAAATATGTGAATTTAGAATATACTTCAAAAACTCAAAAGGATTATAAGCTTAAGAATGTGGAAGTAACAGAAAAAAAGTTTAATGAAAGTCTTAAGTTAAGCTTAATAGAGCTATTAAAGGATGAATTTGGTGATTGCAGGTTTAATATAGAAGTATCTTCTGCTTACAATGAAAAAAAAGAAATGGTGGAAATAAAAGAGATAAATATAGGATATTCTGATAAATCCATAAGCAGCATAGAAAAGGTTAAAATAGGTGGAAAATCCACCTCTGCCTTAAAATCCAATAATACAAAAGATATAAAAAGTGAAAAAATAAAGGCTTCTATAGAAACAAAAACTAAGATTCCCTTAGATAAAATTAATGTATACAAATTATAAAAAGTGAGGAGTGTAGATTGTGGACATTAAAAAGCTGTTAGATATGGTTAAATTTGATAAGAAAAAAATGAATTGGAACTACTTAATAATATTACTGCTACTAGTACTTTGCTATATTGTAATGGACTTTTTTAACACCAGTAAAAATGTTAAAGCCAATGCCGTTAAGGAAGAGGAAACCAAGGTGGTAAATGCATTATTAAATTATGAACAGAATCAAAAAAATGACTTAAAATATATCCTCACTCAGATGGATGGAGTGGGAAGGGTAGATGTTATGTTATATTTCCAAAGTGGAGAAGAACAAGTGCCAGCCATTGATATAACCAAAAGCGCAAATATCACAGAAGAAACTGATAATGAAGGGGGGAAGAGAGTAAATAATCAAAATAATGACGGAAGTAAAGTAGTTATGACAAACAGTGGTATGAAAAACGAACCCTTTGTGCTTAAAGTGAATAAGCCAAAGATTACAGGGGTAGTGGTCATAGCTGAAGGTGCAGGAGATGAAATTATAAAGTTCAATATTTGTAAGGCGGTTTCAAAACTTTATGATATTGAACTAGAGAAAGTTTATGTATATCCAATGAAAAAGTAGCATATAATTCATTAGAATATAAGATGGGAGGAATCTTAATATGAACAAAAAACAGGCAGGTATAATATTAACACTCATGGCATTAATAATATGTACAGGCATATTGGCAGCCAAAGTAAATGGACCTATAGGTGATGTGGGCACTACAGATCTTTCTGCATTAAAAAATTTAAAAGATACAAAGCAAACTAGTAAAAGCGATTACTTTACTTACGCAAAGGCTGAAAAAGAGCAAACTCAAACCAGAGCTATACAAACATTAAAAGGGATAATAGATGATAAGAATACCTCTAAAGAAAATAAAGATAAAGCTACTGCAGAATTTACAAAGCTAACCACTGACCAAAAACACGCAAACTCCATTGAGCTATCTTTAAAAGGCAAGGGCTATGATGATGCCATATGCTTAATTGAGAACAATCAAGCTAGAGTATTTGTTAAATCAAAGGAAAAATTAACTCAAAAACAGACAAACCAAATACAAGAAGTGATAGTTGGAATTTCTCAAATTAAAGATGTTATAATAGAAGCAAAAGAATAATTGTAAAACCTTAATTCTTTTGATATAATGTACCTAAGATTAACAAGTTTTGCTAAGCAAAATAGGAGGGTTAACTGAAATGAACGAAACCTTAAATAATGACGCAAACCTTGGTATTGTAAAGATTTCTGACGAGGTAGTATGCGTAATAGCAGGTATTGCGGCTGCAGAAATAAATGGGATTGTGGAAATAAATCAAGGAGTTACAGGTGGAATAACTCAAATGTTTACAGGCAAGAAAAACCTTGCTAAAGGAGTTAAAGTTGCAGTAGAAGAAGATTCTACAAGTATAGAACTTACTATAGCAGTAGAATACGGAATTAAAATACCGGAAGTTGTGCTTCAAGTACAAGAAAATGTTAAAAAGACTGTAGAAGCCATGACAGGTCTTACCGTTGCTTCTGTAAATGTATTTGTACAAAACATAGTTGTTCCTAAGACAGCAAATCAAGAAATAACAGCTGAGTAATTTTACACCCTCTGAATTCCAGAGGGTGTTTCCTTGTGTTTTAAATTAATGTATTATGTTGATAATAATGATAAGTTTTAAATTTCGCCCTACAGGAGGATGCTATGAATAGAAAAAAATCTAGAGAAGCCGCTATGAAAATATTATTTCAAAACTCCATTAACGATACCTCTATAGAAGATATTTTTGAAGATATTGAGATGTATTTTGAAGACGCAGATTTAAAGGAATTGGATAGGGAGTTTGTTAAAAAAATTGTAATAGGTGTAAATAGTAATATTACAAAAATTAATGATATAATTGAAGAGAATTCAGAAAATTGGAGGATTGGCAGAATATCCAAAATTAATCTGGCAATATTAAGAATTTCTATTTATGAAATGCTATTTGATGAAGAAGTACCCGCAAGAGTATCTATAAACGAAGCTATAGAATTATGTAAAAAATATTCAGATGAGAAGTCAGTATCTTTCGTAAATGGAATCTTAGATAGGATATTTAAGGCATCGTAAAAATAAACAGTCAAAGATGCCTAAGTCAAAGAATATTTAAATAGGAGTGAGAATTTATGGGTAAGAATTTAAATGGTAAGGAAGTTGCAGAAGGTATAAGAAAGAGCATACAGGAGTTTACTGAAGATTTAAAAGCTAAGGGAAAACCCACACCATCTTTATTATCTATTAAAGTTGGTGAAGATGAAGGCTCAGATTTTTATATAAATAATCAAAAGAAATTATCTGAAAAGTTAGGTATTAATTTTGTATCTGCAAATTATCCAGAAACCATAATGGAAGAAGAGCTTATAGAAAGAATTAAGCAAGCTAATGAAAACAATGATATCCATGGTATTATTGTGCAGCTGCCTCTTCCTAAGTCCATGAATGTAAATAATGTTATATCCGCTATATCCTATAAAAAAGATGTAGATGGTCAATCAGAAATTAATATAAGCAAATTATATAAAGATGAAAAAAGCTTTGTGCCTTGTACTGCAGAAAGTGTTTTAACCTTAATTAAAACCGCTAATAGCAATATTCAAGGCAAAAGAGCGGTGGTAATTGGAAGGAGCACCATAGTAGGTAAGCCTGTGGCACACCTCTTATTAAGAGAAAATGCTACGGTTACCATATGTCACTCTAGAACCCAAGATTTAAAAGCTGTTTGCAGAGAAGCGGATATATTGGTTTCTGCCATAGGAAAACCAAAATTTGTAAATAGAGAATTTATAAAAAAAGATGCTATAGTCATAGATGTGGGAACCTCCAGTGTAAATGGTAAGATTACAGGAGATGTAGATTATGAAGATGTAATTGATGAAGCTTCCTTTATAACTCCTGTACCAGGGGGAGTAGGAGCTCTTACCACCACATTGCTATTATATAATGTTTGTGAGGCTTACAAGAACCATGTATATTAAAAGTTTAAGCGTATCTGAATTAAATGGATATTTAAAGAAGGTAATGGACAATGATTTTATCCTTAACAATATTAGGGTAAAAGGTGAAGTGTCTAACTTAAAATATCATAGCAGTGGACATATATATTTTTCATTAAAAGATGAAAATAGTAAAATAAACTGCGTAATGTTTAAAACCTATGCTTTGATGCTGAATACCCCTTTAAAAGAGGGCATGAAGGTGGAAGCTGCAGGTAAGATATCCGTTTATATAAAAGACGGCTCTTATCAACTATATTGCAGTGAAGTCAATGATATTGGCCTGGGGGAACTTTATGTAAAATTCAACCAGCTAAAGGAAAGGCTTGGCAAAGAAGGCTTATTTGATGAAGAAGTTAAAAAAGCATTACCACCCTATAGATTTAAAATAGGGGTTATTACCTCACCTACAGGTGCTGCCATTAAAGATATTATTAATGTATCAAAGCGAAGAAACCCCTATGTAGAGATAGTTATATACCCTGCATTAGTTCAAGGCAATGGCTCTGTAGAGAGTTTAATTAAAGGTATAGACTTTTTTAATAAGAAAAAAGATGTAGATGTAATAATCATAGCTAGAGGTGGAGGCTCCATTGAAGAACTCTGGTCCTTTAATGAAGAAAAATTAGCTTATGCTATTTATAATTGCAGTATACCAGTAATTTCTGGAGTAGGTCACGAATCAGATTTTACTATTTGTGATATGGTAGCAGACAGAAGAGCTGCCACTCCTTCCCAAGCAGCGGAAATTGCAGTAGAGCTTTATGATGAACTCATAAACTTCATTAATATATCTAAAGAAGAGTTAACTAGATATATTTTAGATAGGGTTAACAGTGAAAGCAATGCTCTTGAGATTTACAAGAGAACTTTAGAAAATTATAATCCTATTAATTTTATAGTTCATAAGTATGAAGAAATAGATGGTTATGCCCTTAGGCTACACCATATTATAGAAAGCCACATTCAAGGAAAGGTTCAGGAGTTATCAGGGTATAAAAACCTTTTAGACGCTTATAATCCATTGAATGTACTCAATAAAGGATATACTGTGGTTTATCAGGATAATACCGTTGTAAAGTCTGCTAAAGATTTCGTAAATAGCAAAAATACCCTATTAAAATTTTATGACGGCAGTGTGGAAGGAAAATTTAATGTAGATAAAAAGGAGATAAGTAATGCCTAGAAAAAGTGAAAGCTATAATGATTTAGTAAATAAGCTAAAAGCTATAATAGAAAAGATGGAAGCAGGAAGTTTAGGATTAGAGGATTCTATGAAGCTTTATGAAGAGGGCATTATGCTTACCAATAAACTTTATGCTATGTTAAAAGATTCAGAGGCAAAAATTAAAATCCTAAAGGGAGATTCTATAGAGGAATTAGAACAATGATAAATATTGAAGAAATAAAATTAGCAATTGATAATTATTTAAAAGAATACTTTCAAGATAAAGGTACCTATAATAAAGTTATATATGACTCTATAAGTTATAGCTTAAATGTAGGAGGTAAAAGAATAAGACCTATATTAACGGTATTAACTTATGAATTATTTAACCCAAAAGAGTGGAAGAAAGTGATACCTTTTGCCTGTGCCAT
Organism: Clostridium amylolyticum; assembly: GCF_900142075.1. Classification (GTDB taxonomy): domain Bacteria; phylum Bacillota; class Clostridia; order Clostridiales; family Clostridiaceae; genus Clostridium_AA; species Clostridium_AA amylolyticum. The sequence goes on along the minus strand of NZ_FQZO01000006.1, from coordinate 68,991 downwards.
AGAAATGATCCATACTTATTCATTAATTCACGATGATTTGCCTTGTATGGATAATGATGATTTAAGAAGAGGTAAACCTACTAATCACAAGGTTTTTGGAGAAGCTATGGCAGTACTTTCTGGGGATGGTTTATTAAATGAAGCCTTTAACCTTATGACTCTATATGCATTGAAAGAAGGTATTAACGCCCTTAAGGCTATGCAGGTAGTGGGCATAAGCGCTGGATGCCAAGGCATGATAGGCGGTCAGGTAGTAGATATATTAAATGAAAATAAAAAATCCACCTTTGAGGAGCTAAATTATATTCACAGCAAAAAGACCGGTGAATTAATAAAAGCTTCTATATTAGCAGGAGCCATTCTCTCTGGTGCATCTTCACAGGAAATTGCCATTTTAGAGAGATTTGGGGAGAATTTAGGGCTAGCCTTTCAAATAAAAGATGATATTTTAGATGTAGAAGGTAATGCTTTATTATTAGGAAAAAATACTAACAGTGATTTAAACAACCACAAGTATACATATATTAGTTTATTTGGAATGGAAAAATGTAAGGCAAAATGTGTAGATCTAACAAATCAATGTATTGAAGACTTAACCTCACTGAAGTATGATACATCATCATTATTAAATCTTACAAATTATTTATTAGAAAGAAACTATTAAAATAGAGGTAATCTTATGTATACATTATTAGATAAATATAATTCTCCTGAAGAAATCAAGGATATGTCCATAGAAGAGCTAAATCTATTAGCTAAGGATATCAGAAGCTTTTTAATTGACAAGGTGTCTAAAACCGGTGGCCACTTGGCTTCTAATCTAGGAGTAGTGGAGCTAACCATAAGTTTATTTAACGTATTTGATTTTAGTAAGGATAAAATAGTATGGGATGTAGGACATCAGTCCTATGTACATAAAATCCTCACTGGGAGAAAAAAACAGTTTGAAAAGCTGAGAAAGTATGGTGGAATGAGTGGATTCCCCAAAATAATGGAAAGTTCTTATGATCATTTTGATACCGGCCACAGCAGCACCTCTATTTCTGCAGCCTTAGGTATGGCAAGAGCTAGGGACATAATGAAGAAAAATCATAACGTGGTGGCGGTTATAGGTGATGGAGCTCTTACCGGTGGTATGGCTTTAGAAGCGCTTAACGATGCTGGTTTTCATAAGACAAAATTAATTGTTATTCTTAATGATAATCAGATGTCCATTTCAAAAAATGTAGGTGGTTTATCTTCATATTTAAGCAAACTAAGGATAGACCCTAGTTATAACAAGCTTAAGAAGGATTTTAATAGTACCCTGGAGAGAACTACCATTGGAAAAAATGTTGTTAGTTCCATAGAGAAGCTAAAGGGTAGTATAAAACAGTTTGTGGTACCAGGCATGCTTTTTGAAGAAATGGGCATTAAATATCTAGGTCCCATAGATGGGCATAATATTAAAGAAGTATCTAAAATGTTATCCCTTGCCAAAAACTTAGAAGGTCCTGTATTAATTCATGCTAGAACTCAAAAAGGGAAAGGTTATAATTTTGCTGAAGAAAATCCTAATAAGTTCCATGGAATAGGACCCTTCGATTTAGCCAGTGGAGAATTGTGTGTCAGCGGTAGTGGAAAAAACTATTCAAAGACCTTTGGAAAGGAACTGGAAGATATTGCGGAAAAAGATGATAAGGTGGTAGCTATAACTGCAGCAATGCCTGATGGTACTGGCTTAAAAGGCTTTTCTAAGAAATTTCCAGATAGGTTTTTTGATGTAGGTATAGCAGAACAACATGCTGTTACCCTTGCAGCAGGCATGGCAAAGGAAGGATTAAAACCGGTATTTGCAGTTTACTCCACCTTTCTTCAAAGAGCCTATGACCAGATACTACATGATGTTTGTATACAAAAGCTCCCTGTGGTTTTTGCCATAGATAGAGCAGGTATTGTAGGAGAAGATGGGGAGACTCATCAAGGGGTTTTTGACCTATCATATCTTTCACATATACCCAATATCACCATTGTGGCACCAAAATCCATGGAGGAATTAAAGACACTGTTAAGATGGGCCTTAAATCAAAATTCTCCAGTGGCTATAAGATACCCCAGGGGCTGTGATATTATAGATATGGAAAGCATAGAAACAGTGAAACTAGGGGTATGGGAAGTGGTAAGCAAAGGAGAGAAAATTGCTATCATAGCCACTGGAAAAATGGTGCAGCATTCCATTATGGCAAAGGAAAAACTCATTAAAATGGGTATAAATCCTTTAATAATCAATGCATGCTTTATAAAGCCTATTGATAAGGATTTAATAGCAAAGCTTATAGAAGAAGGTTATAAAATAATAACCGTAGAAGATAATATGGTTCATGGTGGATTAGGAACCTTAGTGTTAGAGTTTGCTAACACTATGAATTATTCATCTAAAATTACTATTATGGGTTTTAAAGATAAATTTATTCCTCATGGAGAGCTAGGTATACTATATAAATTGTATCATTTAGATGCGGATTCTATCTGTGAGGAAGTTGTGAAACTGTATTAGTACTTACAAGGAGGAGTTTATGACTTCTAAGAAAATTAGACTAGATCAATTACTGGTAGAAAAAGGCCTTTTCCAATCTAGAGAAAGAGCTAAAGCAGCGGTAATGTCAGGTAAAGTTTATGTAGATGACATTAAAGTGGACAAATGCGGAGAAAAGGTACATGAAGATGCTAAGGTAGAATATAGAGGGGAGCAAATGCCCTATGTTAGCCGAGGCGGCTTTAAATTAGAAAAGGCTATAAATTCTTTTGATATATCATTAAATAACAAGGTATCCATGGATATAGGCTCCTCTACGGGAGGCTTTACAGATTGTATGCTGCAAAATGGTGCTTCTAAAGTTTACTCTATAGATGTAGGCTATGGACAGTTAGCTTGGAAGCTGAGGATTGATCCTAGAGTGGTTTGTATGGAAAGAACCAATATAAGATATGTAACCCCTAATGATATAGAGGAACTGGCACAGTTTGCCAGCATAGATGTGTCCTTTATATCCCTTACTACGGTAATACCACCTATACTGGAATTATTAGAACCAGAAGGGGAGATTGTGGCTTTAATAAAGCCTCAATTTGAAGCAGGAAGAGAAAAGGTGGGCAAAAAAGGAGTAGTAAGAGAAGAAAAAACTCATGTGGAAGTAATAAATAAAATAGTGGATTTCTTAGAAAAAAACAATTTGACTATAAAAGGTATTGATTATTCACCAATAAAAGGTCCAGAAGGAAATATTGAATATTTAATATATTTTTCCAAAATATATGATCCTCTTAAGATATTTTCTAGAGATATAATAGATAATCTCGTTAGAGCATCTCATGAGGGCCTGAACAATTAATGGAGGTTGCATGAAAGAATATAATATAGGAATTAATGTTAATCTTTCTAAGGACCCTGAAGAAATTGTATTAAATAGAATCCAAAACAGTATTAAAGAGATTTTGCCTGAAGCAAACATAATGATTTTTAGGAATTCTAAGGGTCTTACTAAAGATGTTTCCCAAAAGCTTAATTTACTTTTAGCCCTAGGTGGAGATGGCACCATACTTAATACCGCTAGAAGTATATATGGCTCAGAGGTTTCTATTTTTGGTGTAAATATCGGTAATTTGGGTTTTTTAAGCAGCTGTGACTTGAAAAATTTTAATTATTATTTTAAGAAGTGGGTATTAGGAGATTTTATCATTAACCAAAGAATGATGCTAAAATGCAGCATTAATGGAAAGCAAGGTAATTTTGCTCTTAATGATGTGGTTATTGCACGAGAAACCCTATCTAGGATTTTAAAGTATAAAATATTCATCGATGATAAATTTTATACTTCATATACAGCAGATGGTATTATTGTAAGTACTCCTACTGGATCTACAGCCTACTCTTTTTCAGCTGGTGGACCAATTATATATCCTGATTTAGATAATATATGCATTACACCTATTTGTCCTCATACACAGCTTTTAAGGTCAATAGTTCTTGATAGTAATAAGAAGATTACTATCAAATTTGAAAAATTAGAACAAAATATTTTCTTAAGTATAGATGGACAAAATTTTATTAAGCTGCAGGAAAGTGACGAAGTGATAATATCTAAGTCTCAAGAGAAGATAAATCTAATTAATTTTAAAGAAATTGATTATTTTACTATTTTAAGAACAAAATTAATTAATAAAACGAGAGAGTGTGCAGGTGAGAATGATGAAGTCTAATAGGCATTCTAAAATTCTTGAAATAATAAATAAAAAAGAGATAGAAACTCAAGAAGAGCTGGCAGAAGAATTAAAAAATTCAGGTTTTAATGTAACACAAGCCACGGTGTCTAGGGATATTAAAATGTTAAAATTAATTAAAGTTTTAACTCCTAGAGGCAGTTATAAGTATGTTGCCATAGCTCCAGAAGAGGACGATATATCTCATAAATTGGTAAATATACTTTCTAACACTACTATTAGCATTGAAAATATAGATAAGTTTGTTGTAGTTAGAACTATTTCCGGGTCAGCTTCCGCAGCGGCAGAAGCCATAGATTCTTTGAAAATTCAAGGCATTGCTGGAAGTATTGCCGGGGATAATACTATTTTTATATTAACTAGGACTTTAGAAAGTGCAGAAGAATTGGTTAGTAAAATTAAAAAATTAATCTCTTAGAGTACAGGTGATTATTTATGTTATTACAAATTACTATTAATAATTTTGCCTTAATAGATAATATTACTATTTCCTTTTTTGAAGGTTTTAATGTATTATCTGGAGAAACAGGTGCCGGAAAATCCATACTTATTGACGCTATTAACTTTGTCATGGGAAGTAAATTTAATAAAGATCTTATTAGAACTGGGGAAGATAAAACCTATGTAGAAGCTGTATTTACATTAGAATCGGAAAAGACCTCAGCTTTATTAGAGGAGCTTAATATAGAAAAAGATAATATAGTTATATTAAGTAGAGAAACCTTTCAAAATGGAAGAAGTATAAGTAAAATCAACGGAAAGGCAACTATTTTATCTGCATTAAGAGAAGTATCTAAAACCTTATTAGATATTCATGGACAACATGAAAATCAAAATTTATTAGATATTAACAACCATATAAGTTATCTTGATGGTTTTGCTGAAAAAGAACTTCAGGATGTTTTTAAAAGGTATGGAAACTTATTTGAAGAGTATACTAATATTAAGAATAAAATAAATGAACTAAAAGGCAGCAAGGACTTACAAAATGTAATTAATTTTCTTAAATACCAAATAGAAGATATAGAAGCTGGTAAGTTAAAGGAAAATGAAGAAGAGGAGCTAAATGAAGAATATAAAACTTTAAGCCATTCAGAAAAAATTAATTTAGCTTTAAATAATTCCTATTCCTTATTAAATGAGCTTTCAGAAGGACAATCTGCTTATGATCTTATCTCTCTATCCGTTAAAGAGCTGTCTTCTATAGAAAAGCATTTAACTAAAGTAGAGGAATTAAATAAAAATCTTACTTCCATAAGCTATTCTTTAGAAGAAATAATAAATGATATAAGAAATTTAAAAGAGAATATAGTTTATGATGAAGATAGGCTAGAAAAAATAAATAATAGAATATTTGAGATTTCCAGCTATAAACAAAAGTATGGTAAGTCTGTAAAGGAAATTTTGCTATACAAAGAAGAACTTATTGATCAGTATGAAAATCTCACTAATAGTGAAGAGATTTTAGAAAGTCTTGAAAAAGAAAAGGTTATTTTAACAAAAAAATTAGAAAAGCTGGCTTTAGAAATACATGAAATAAGACAAGAAAATTCAGTTAAGCTTGAAAAGAGTATCATGAATGAATTGCAACAGATAGGATTAGAAAAAAGCACCTTTAAGGTGGAGGTAAAGCTAGAGGAGAAGTTATACTTTAACGGTAAGGATAAAGTTCAATTTTTAATATCTACCAATCCTGGAGAGCCTTTGAAACCCTTAGAAAAAGTTGTATCTGGTGGCGAGCTTTCAAGGATTATGCTGGCTTTAAAAACCGTATTTGTGCATAATGATGAAATACCTTCCATAATATTTGATGAGGTGGATACTGGCATAAGCGGAAGGATAGCTCAAAGTGTCGCTGAAAAGATGTTTTTAATTTCTAGAACTCATCAAGTTTTATGCGTTACTCATTTACCCCAAATTGCAGCCATGTCGGATAATCATTTTTTAGTTTCTAAATATAGTATTGATAATAAGACCTTTACTGAAATATCTTATTTAAAGTCTGAAGAGAAGGAAAAAGAAATAGCTAGGATGATAGGTGGAGTAGAAGTTACAAAAGTAACTTTAGAAAACTCAAAAGAAATGATACGCTTAGCTGAATCAAAAAAATTAATGTTAAAAATACATAATTAACCATTATATATGGAATTATAAGACTATGGGCTTAATTTTATTAATGTCTATGGTCTTTATTTTTCAATTTTTCATAAACCTACTAGTTACAATTATCTTTGTATATAATAGCAGCTTTACTACAGCATAAGTAGCAAATAATAAGGGCAACTTAAATAGAGAAAAGAAAAAAGGAGGAGGAAAGATGAATAAATTAAATAAATCTAGGGTTAAAAGCATCATAACTCCTATTATAGCAATATTGTTCACTATTTTGCCCTTTAATGCCACTATAACAAAAAACATAGAAGATAATAATCATGCTATAAATTACCAAAATAATAAAGGTAATAAAAAACTTTTTAGTTTTATAAATAAATTAAACAAAAATTATGAAGCTCAAGCTGCCATGCAAACCTTTTATAATGATTTAGAGCTTATTCCAGGAGGTAAAAGTGTTGGAGTTAAGATCTCTACAAAAGGTGTTTTGGTAGTAGGTTATGCTGAAGTTAGCACTGAAAGAGGTAATGTTGAAAGCCCAGGTTCTACAGCGGGAATACAGGTAGGAGATTCCATATTAAAGGTGGATGAAATAAACATAGAAAGTTCAAGTAATTTGATGAATATCATAAATAAAAGCGATGGAAAAGAGTTAAACATATTAATAGATAGAGATGGTGAAAATATTATAAAAAAATTATCCCCTATTAAATCCTCAGAGGATAGTAAATATAAAATAGGTTTATGGGTAAGAGATTCTACAGCAGGAGTAGGAACCTTAACCTTTTATGAACCAAAAAGTAAAAAGTTCGGTGCTCTTGGCCACCCTATAACAGACGTAGATACTAATTCCATATTAAAAATAAGTAAAGGTGTGCTGATAAACTCTTCCATAATAAGCGTTAAAAAGGGCGAAAAAGGAAATCCTGGAGAGCTTAAAGGGATATTTATTAATGAAGATGTTCCTTTAGCTAAGGTTACTAAAAATACAGAATGCGGTATATTTGGTGTTAGTGATGAAAAATTAATTGATGGTAGAAACACCAAACCATTAAAAGTTGCCAGTCAGAATGAAATTAAAGAAGGTAAGGCTCAAATAATTACTACCATTGATGAAAATGGCCCCAAATATTACGATATAGAAATAGTAAAGCTTTTACCTCAAGATGCTCCTAGTTCTAAAAGTATGATAATAAAGGTCACAGATAGCGAGCTCTTAAAGAAAACAGGAGGTATAGTTCAAGGCATGAGTGGAAGTCCCATAATACAAAATAATAAAATCGTTGGTGCGGTAACTCATGTTCTTATTAACAAACCTGATACAGGATATGGCATTTATATACATTGGATGATAAAAGATGGAAATATTTTATCAAAATGAGTTTAAATGTTTTCAATTTAATAGTAGAATAGTATATATAGTATAAAAAGATATCATTATGATATCTTTTTATATTTTATAATTTTTTAATAATATTTTTGTTAATATAGAAGGAATTATTTTACTTTTGTCGAATTAGTAATTGTTAATTAATGGAATAATATAAAAGGGAGAGATAATCTTATGCAAGAAAATAGAATTTCAGTGCTAATTGCTGATGATAACAAAGAATTCTGTAATATCTTAAATGATTATTTATTAAACCAAAGAGATATCATGGTTACAGGTATCGAAAAAGACGGATTAGAAGCTTTAAAACTCATTGAAGAAAGAAAACCAGATCTAGTAGTTTTAGATATAATAATGCCACATTTAGATGGATTAGGTGTATTGGAGAGACTAAGCACCATGGACATAGATCCTATGCCAAGAATAATAGTATTATCTGCGGTGGGCCAGGATAAAATTACTCAAAGAGCAATAACTCTAGGGGCGGATTATTATGTGGTTAAGCCCTTTGATATGGATGTTTTTACAAAAAGAATAAGACAGATGTTCAACAACACCATATCTAGCGATACTTCTAAAAAATCCATATCTCTTATTGACACAACGGAAGTTAGACCAACGAAAAAAGAACCTATGGACCTAGAAACAGAAATAACCACAATTATACATGAAATAGGAGTTCCTGCTCATATTAAAGGTTATATGTATCTAAGAGAAGCTATTACTATGGTAGTTAACGACATGGAGCTTTTATCCGCAGTAACTAAAGAATTATATCCTTCCATAGCTAAAAAGTACAACACTACAGCCAGCAGGGTGGAAAGAGCCATAAGGCACGCCATAGAAGTGGCTTGGGGCAGAGGACAAGTGGATGCTATTAATAAATTATTTGGTTACACCGTTCATAATGATAAAGGCAAGCCAACAAATTCAGAGTTTATCGCCATGGTAGCTGATAAGCTTAGACTTAAAAATAAGGTAAGCTAATATAGCTTAAATATCAAGGGCTTGTAGATTTTATAAAGCAATAAACTGTATAAAAAGAGTCATGAAAATACAGTTTCTATAAGAAAAAATGTGTTAATTTATTAAAAAATACTAATAGACTTTCTTCGTTTATGAATACAAAGCTAGCGGAGAAAGTCTATTATTTTAAATGGGGGATTTTCATAGTACCATTGTTTTTTACTTATAAACTCAAGGCATATTATCATATATAGTTTTCCATTGACATATTATATATAAAGTGATTCTTAGCTTCAGATGGAGTTTTCTTAAAAGAAATACTTTCTCCATTTGAAGCTTAGAAGAACTTATCCAGGAGCTTAGCGCTCATTATTCCGCCACTTGAAGAAGTGGGGTATTAGGAGCGGTTAGCTATCGGATAAAAATATTTTATACAGGGGGTAAAAATGGAAAACGTATTTAAGAAAAATAGTATTTTAAAGTTAATGGAAGAGAACTTATGGATGATAATGTTATTTATCTTGTTCTTTACCATCGGCATGGTATTAGGGGTTTATACGGTAAAATATATGAATAACTATGACATGAATAATCTAAATGATTATTTTTCTTTATTTTTACAGAGTATAAAAGAAAAAAACTTTAATAGCAGGGAATTAATCATGGAAGCAGTAAAGAACAACGCTATTATCATACTTGTAATATGGTGTTCTGGATTTACTATTTTGGGAGTGCCTTTTATATTAATTGTAAATACTATTAAAGGATATACTTTAGGCTTTGCATTTTCTTTTATTATTGCCACCATGGGCTATAAATCCTTAGGGATTGCCATACTATCTTTAATACCTCAAAATATAATATATGTGGCCTGTATGTTTATAATTTCTGTGGTATCTTTTAAACTCTCCTTAGAAAAACTTAAAAATAAATTTATTAAATCTTCACCTTATGCTAATAATAAAAATGTAGTACAGTATTTATATTGTTTTATTATAATATCAGTATTTATGTTTCTAGGTTTTTTTATAGAAGGGTTATTTACTCCTAATCTAATTAGATATATCATTGCTAGATAAAAGGATATTTACTTTAAATGTAGAACTATATTAAGTAAAATATATTATATTGTGGTGGTTAATATGGATGATTTGTTAGATGAATTCTATGAGTATTTAACTAAGAAAAGATTAAGCGAAAACTCAATAAAGGCTTATGTAAGTGATATTACTGATTTTAAGGTGTATATGGAACAAAATAATATAAATTATTTAAGAGTAGGTACTGATGATATATATAATTATGTGCATAGTTCCTTAATTAATAAGTCTCAGGCTACCATCACTAGAAAAATCAACACCATTAAAAAATTCTATAGGTTTTTGCTCCATAAGAACTACAAGATAGACAAAGGTATTTTGCTTTATAATGCACCCAGCCCTAAAAGAAAAACTCCTGATTTTTTAACGGAGGAGGAAATAGATAGAATAATTAATCTGCCGGATACCTCCACCTTTAAGGGAATTAGAGATAAAGCCTTATTAGAAGTTTTATATGGCACAGGGTTAAAGGTTAATGAAGTTATAGATATAAAGGTTAATGACATAGATATAGATTTTAAATTTTTAAAGAGAAATAAGGGTAAAAATCAAAGGGTTATACCTTTAGGCACCAAGTCTATAGATAGCTTAAAGACATATTTAGAAGAAAGAAAAAAGATAAATACAAAAGTTAATAATTTATTTTTAAACAACAATTATGATATACTAACAAGGCAAGGCATATGGAAAATAGTTAAATACTATATTTCAAAAGCAGGTATAAATAAAGAAATAAATTTAAACTCCTTTAGACATTCCTTTGCTCTACATCTTCTTCTTAACGGTGCAGATGTTAATATCATTCAAGAGCTATTGGGACTAAAGGGTGTCAATGTATTGCAGGTATATCTTGATGTGCTTCCTAAGAAAAAGCTTAGAGAAATATATAATAATACTCATCCAAGAGCTTAATATTCCGTGGAAAGCACGCCTTTTATATCCAAGTAGCATTAAGTGAAGCTTAAAAGAACTTATCCAGAAGCTTGGCTCTCATTATTCCTACTTGAAGAAGTGGGATACTAAGAGTTTTTAGCTATGAGATAAATTAAAATATTTACTATCAAAGGAGGAACAAGAAATGGAATTAAATAAAATTAAAGAAGCGGTGGAGTTTATAAAGAGTAAAGTAAACTATAGCCCTGAAATAGGGGTAATATTAGGTTCTGGTTTAGGGGATATGGCAGAGGAAGTAGAAAATAAGATTATTATTAAGTATAATGATATCCCTAATTTTCCTGTATCTACTGTACAAGGTCATGCAGGACAATTTGTCATTGGTGACTATAAAAACAAAAAGGTTATAATGATGCAGGGAAGATTCCATTACTATGAAGGAAATCCTATGCAGACTATAGTTATGCCTGTATATGTTATGAAATTTCTTGGAGTGGAAAAGCTTATAGTTACCAATGCTGCTGGAGGATCCAATACATCCTTTAACCCAGGAGATCTTATGATAATCACAGATCATATTAATTTTTCAGGTGACAACCCTCTTATAGGTGAAAACTATGAGGAAATAGGACCTAGATTCCCAGATATGTCTGAAGCTTATAATAAAGAATTAATAAAAACAGCTTTTAGCTGTGCAGAAGAATTATCACTAAAACTAAGAAGAGGCGTTTATATGATGTTCTCAGGTCCTACTTATGAAACACCTGCAGAAGTTAAGATGGCAAGAACCTTAGGCGCTGATGCTGTAGGAATGTCCACTGTACCAGAGGTTATAGCAGCTAATCATTGCGGGTTAAAGGTGCTAGGAATATCTTGTATTACTAACATGGCAGCAGGTATATTAGATCAGCCATTAAATCATAAAGAGGTTATAGAGACATCAAATAAGGTAAAAGCAAGCTTTATCGATTTAGTATCTAATATCATTAGCAAAATGTAGTAGGAGGGTAGCACATGAAAAGCATAAAGGATATAGAATCCGCTTCTCTGTATATTAAAGATATATTTAAAGATAATATAGATATAGCTGTGGTTTTAGGCTCAGGTCTAGGAAAGCTTGTGGAGTTTATAGAGGAACCTATAAAGATAAAGTATTCTAATATACCAGGTTTTCCTAAATCTACAGTTAAAGGTCACGCTGGTGAAATGATTATAGGTAAAATTAACGGAAAGAATATCCTAGCTATGAATGGGAGATTTCACTATTATGAAGGTTACTCATTAAATACTATAACCTTTCCTATAAGGGTTATTAAAAATCTTGGCATAGAAAAGCTAATTATAACCAATGCAGCTGGTGGCATGAATCCTAATTTTGAAGCAGGGGATTTAATGATTATAAATGATCATATAAATGTCATGGGAGACAGTCCTCTTATAGGTAAAAACTATGATGAACTAGGACCTAGGTTTCCAGATATGTCAAAAGCTTATTGCAAGGAGTACATAAGTTTAGCTAATACTGTGGCAGAAGAATTAAATATAAAGGTAAGAAATGGAATTTATGCCCCTGTAAGTGGCCCTACCTACGAGACTCCTGCTGAGCTTAGGTACTTAAGGCTCATTGGAGGGGATGCTGTGGGTATGTCTACGGTTCCTGAAGTGATAGTAGCAAACCACATGTCTATGAAAGTTCTTGGCATTTCAGTTATCACAGATATGGCCCTTGCTGATAACTTGGAGCCCTTAGATCATACAAGAGTTATGGAAACCGCCAATAAAGCAACGGATAAATTTGTTAAATTAGTTGCTGGTATCATAAATAAAATGTAGAATAGGGTGAAATAAATTATGAGAATGTACGATATTATATTGAAAAAAAGAAATAATAAAGAACTATCCACTGAAGAGATAAATTATTTCGTAAATGGATATACAAAAGGTGAAATACCTGATTATCAGGTTTCCGCTTTATTAATGGCTATTTATTTTAATAAGATGTCTAGAAGAGAAACTTCTGATTTAACCATGGCTATGGTAAATTCCGGGGACATATTAGACTTATCAAATATCCAAGGGATAAAAGTGGATAAACATAGTACCGGCGGCGTAGGTGACACTACCACCTTAGTACTTGGACCTATGGTAGCAAGCTTAGGCATTCCTGTGGCTAAAATGTCTGGAAGAGGTTTAGGACACACCGGAGGTACTATAGACAAATTAGAATCCTTTGAAGGTTTTTCTGTGGAAATGTCAGAAGATAAGTTTATAGATAACGTTAATAAAATTAAACTAGCTGTAGTAGGTCAGACTGGTGATTTAGCTCCAGCTGACAAAAAATTATATGCTCTTAGGGATGTAACTGGTACAGTAGATAACGTTTCTCTTATAGCTTCCAGCATCATGAGTAAAAAGATAGCTGCAGGGGCAGATGCCATCGTTTTAGACGTTAAAGTGGGCAGTGGAGCTTTCATGAAAAATAAAGAAGATGCTTTTTTACTAGCCAATGAAATGGTGGAAATAGGTAAGCATATCGGAAGAAATACCATAGGGGTAATATCAGATATGGATCAGCCACTAGGACTAGCCATTGGTAACGGCTTAGAGGTTAAAGAAGCCATAGATACCTTAAAAGGAAATGGACCGGAAGATCTATTAAATCTTTGCCTAGAATTAGGAGCTAACATGGTTGTCTTAGCTAAAAAAGCTAACACCAAAGAAGAAGCTAAAGCCATGCTTATGAACACCATTACCTCTGGTAAAGCCTTAGAAAAATTAAAAGAATTTATAAAAGCTCAAGGAGGCAATATAGCTTCCATAGATGACACAGATAAGCTGCCTAAAGCAAAATATGTTGTTCCAGTAGTTTCCCGTGAAGAAGGTATAGTTCATAAAATACATGCTGAGAACATTGGACTCGCTGCCATGGAGCTGGGTGCAGGCCGTGCTACTAAAGAAAGCATCATAGATTTAGCTGTGGGTATTGTACTAAACAAAAAGCGTGGAGACAGCGTTAAAAAAGGTGATGTAATAGCTTATATTCATTCCAATGATGAAGGTAATATTCAAAAGTGCAGTGAAAGAATAATTGAAAATTATATAATAAAAAATGAAAAGTTAGAAGAAATACCTCTTATATATGGAGTAGTAGAATAACCTTGGTTTATCCAAGGTTTTTTGCTTTAATTAAGTGATTTTTATCTGGGGTAAACATGGGATAAAAAATTTTTTATTGGTAAAAATACATGGGAAGGGAGGAATTTTACTATGAAAATTAAGAAATTTTTGTCAAGTCTCATGATAGCTTTTTTATTAACCCCATTAATAGCCACCCAGGCTAAGGTGCAGGGAGAGAATATTAATGTAGAGGCAAAATCTGCTATATTAATGGAAGCGGGCAGCGGTAAAATAGTTTTTGAAAAAAATCCTCATGAAAAGTTTGCGCCTGCATCTGTAACTAAAATAATGACGATGCTCCTGGCCATGGAAGCAGTAGACAGCGGCAAAATAAAATTAACAGATAAAGTCACAGCCAGTGAGAATGCCAAAAAAATGGGTGGAAGTACTATGCTCCTAGATACTGGAGAGATAAGAACAGTAGAAGAAATATTAAAAGGTATCGCCATTGCCTCAGGGAATGACGCTGCAGTAGCTATGGCAGAATACTTAGCTGGAACTGAAGATGCCTTTGTAAAACTAATGAATGACAGAGCTCAAGAGCTAGGTATGAAAAATACCACCTTTAAAAACAGCACTGGACTCCCTAGTGAAGGGCATTTAAGTACAGCTTATGACATAGCCTTAATGTCAAAAGAGTTATTAAAGCATACACAAGTACTAAAATATACAGGTACATATATGGAAACTATTTCTGAAGGAAGAAAAAGCCCTATAGGATTAGTTAATCATAATAAGCTGGTAAGATTTTTTAAAGGGTGTGATGGATTAAAAACAGGATTTACCGACGAGGCAAAATACTGTATATCCGCTACAGCAGTAAGGGATGGTGTAAGAGTTTTAACCGTTATAATGGGAGCTCCTACCTATAAAATAAGAAATAGGGATGCCAGCATGCTTATGAATTTTGGATTTTCCAAATTTGAAAGCAAAAAAGTGCTATCTAAGGATGAAGATGTGGAAAAAATAGTGTTAAATAAGCAAGGGGATAAATTTTTCATGGCAAAGGCTAAGGAAGACCTATCCATAACCATTGATAGAGGGGATGAAAAATCTATCACTAAAAAAATAGTTATAACCAATGAGCAAAAATCCTATAAAAAAGGTGATGTAATAGGTTATTGCGAATTCTTTTTAAAAGACGTTAAAGTAGGCACCGTAGATATCTACTGCGATAGAGACGTAAAGAAATCAGGCATTTTAAATAACATGAAGGATAATCTAAAAGGACTATTTAAGGGGGGAATTTAGGGTGCTAGTGTGCCAGGCACGTGACAAGTGGAGAGTTTCATTCCACTTGTCACGTGCCTGACACCTTTTTTATTGATAATAAAAAAATAAACTGATATTATTAAGTGTGAGTAAAAGAAATTAGGTGATTAAATGACTCAATTAAATTTTAAAATTAATAACTTTCAAGGGCCTTTTGATCTGTTATTACATTTAATACAAAAAAATGAAATGGAAATTTACGAGATTAATATATCGGAAATAACTGGACAGTACTTAGCTTATTTAGATGAAATGAAAGAGCTGGATTTAGAAATTACCTCAGAATTTATAGTTATTGCTGCCACTTTGATTGAAATTAAATCCAGAGAGCTGTTGCCTAAGATAGTAAAAGAGGAAGAAGAGGAAGAAGATCCAGGAGTATTATTAAAAAAGCGTCTTATGGAATACAAAAAGATAAAAGCTGCTGCAGAATATTTAAAGGGTATAAAACAATATTCAGGTACGGTTTTTACAAAGAAACCAGAGGTTATTGAAGATAGGAAGGAGCATAAAGATTTTCTTATTAATATAACCATGCTGGATTTATATAATCTTTATATGAGTTTATTAGAAAAGTATAATAGTAAACAAAATAAAGATGATTTAATTAGTGATAAAATAGCTGTAGACCTTTATAAGATTGAAGATAAGGTAAATGAGATAAAAGCTTTTACTAGAGACAAGAAAATAGTGGATTTTCATGTGTTAATGAATAGCTGCAGTTGTAAATTAGAAGTGGTAGTAACCTTTTTAGCACTATTAGAACTTATTAAACAAAGAGAGATATTAGTTACCCAAGAAACAAATTTTAATAAGATATTGATTGAAAGGATAGCCATCGATGAATAATTTTAACTTTGAACAATATGAATTTCAAGAGGTTTCCAATAAAGAAAACTTTATGTCTATAATTGAATCCTTATTATTTGTAAGCGGTGAACCCTTGTCTCTTAAAGAAATACATTCTATATTACAGTGTTCTCCTCAATATGCAAAGGAACTTTTAAATGCTTTATCTGAAGAATATGAAAGTTCAAAAAGGGGTATTAAGCTTATTAATATAAATAATAACTATCAGTTAGTTACAAAACCTCAAAATAGCGATTATATACAGGAATTATTAAAGACAAGCACTAGACAATACCTTTCTCAAGCTTCTTTAGAAACCTTGTCTATAATAGCTTATAAGCAGCCTATAACAAGGATAGATATAGATGAAATAAGGGGAGTAAAAAGCGACAGCGCCGTGCAAAATCTTATGGAAAAAGGTCTTATTAAAGAAAGAGGTCGTCTTGAAGTGCCTGGAAGACCAATTTTATATATTACTACGGAGGAGTTTTTAAGACAGTTTGGACTAGATAGTATTAATGGACTTCCTCCTTTAGAAAGTTTATTAAGGGAAGAGGGTAATAAGGAAGTTGCCATAAGTGGAATAAATAATGATGAAGAAAATCCTATAGAATAACTATAGGATTTTTTCTATGGGGTAACTTTATTTTTGAACATATCCATAATTTGAGGAATGCTATCTACGATTCTATCATAGGTGTTTGCTTGATCTACTGGAAATAACCTTATACTATCATCTTTTATCACTAAAAATGCTACAGGTCTTATGGTTATTCCAGCACCAGAACCTCCGCCAAAAGGAAAATCCTTATCTTCCATGTCACAATCTTTGTTAGAAAACTCGCTGCCTCCAGAAGCAAAACCAAAAGATACCTTGGATATAGGTACTATGGTGCTTCCATCTTTACATTCAATAGCTTCTCCTACTATAGTGTTAACATCGATGATTTCTTTCATGCTCTCTAGGGTACTTTTCATTAATTTTTCTATTGGATGATTTTCTCCCATACTTATGCTCTTTTAAGAGCTTCACCTCCATATTTATAGATAATAATAGCCATATATATAAGTTTAGCTAAATTAACCTTAATTATACTTTTAATATTAAAGCTTACTGAGTTCTCATTTTTAAACAAAGGGTTTACATGTATTTTAAATGAGGATATAGAGAAAAATACATTTATGAATCTTTCTATAAAAGGGATTAAAGCATTGGAAATACCATAAATCATAGCTGTATATGCTGCATCTTCCACCTGAAAATCTATATTTGAATTTAGATATAGCTTAGATTTATAAGAATTATTATCTAATTTTTTTAATAACAGCCATAAGGTGTTTAGATTTATATTCTTTTTAGGCTCTTTTGCTTTTTTTGTCTTTTTCTTTTTGGAGGTTAAATTTTTATATATTTTACTGGTTTTAACATTGTAGTTGTAGATAAATATTTGTAGGCCGGAGCATTTATCAAAAGATAAGGTTATTCTTATCTTTAGAGGAATAAATAAAATTACTAATATGAAAAAAATAATAATAGCAAAGATAGTCATATAATTCCTCCTTAACCACAACATTGATATTATAACCATAATAATCCTTTAATATTCTAATGAATTATATTTTCTTAAGATGAGGTGACTTTATGAAAAGAAAAATAGTAATTACCACGCTAATGTTTATTTTATTCACTATGAAAATCATTCCTGCGGCACCCCTTAATGCCAATGCCGTGTCAGCTATAGCCATAGACGGTAAGACTAAAATGGTTTTATATGAAAAAAATCCTCACATGCTGGTACCCATGGCTAGTACCACTAAAATTGTTACAGCCTTAGTAGCGTTAAATTACAGTGATTTAGAGGAGAAGTTTAAAGTGAGCAAAAATGCCGCATCCATTAAAGGCTCTAAGGTGGGCTATAGGGTGTCCGAGGAAATCACCGTAAGAGAGCTTACCTACGGACTTATGATGAGGTCTGGAAATGATGCTGCCATAACCCTGGCAGAAGGCATCAGCGGCAGTGTGGAAAACTTTGCAAAGCTTATGAACGAATATGGTAAAGAGATAGGGCTTTTAAATACCTCTTTTGAAACCCCTCATGGCTTAGATAGAGATAACCATTTCTCCACCTCCTATGATTTAGCATTAGCCACTATAAAAGCCAAAGAAATCCCTGAATTTAATAAAATAGCTTCCGCTAAGGATGTTAAAAAAGAAGAGATGGGTTTTACCAGGGATTATCACAATATAAATAAGATCCTTTGGAGGAGCGAGGATGCAGACGGTGTTAAAACAGGATATACTGGGAAAGCTGGAAAGTGCTTGGTGAGTTCTTTTAAACAAGGAGATAGAGAAACCATAATAGTTACTTTAAACAGTAATAATAGATTTGATGAAACCATGAAGATTTATAAGCACATCAATGAAGAATATGAATACAAAAAATTCTTTACTAAAGGAGAAGTGGTAAAAGATATAAAAGTAGGCAATAAGGTATATAATTTAGGCTTTGATAAAGATATAATTTTACCCATTAAAAAAGGCAGTGATATAGAGGTGAAAATTAGTGTTAATAATATACCTGTGAAAAAATTTGATATAAACCTGCCTCTAGGTAAAGTAGATTTTATCCAAGGGGATATATGCCTTTATTCTGAAACCTTAAAAGTTATAGATTTACCTTAAAAAGCTCTTATTAAGAGCTTTTTTATTTTATGTGTAACAAAATAAAATATTTAAAATACCCTATTATTAAGCAGTAAACATCATATCCATCAGAGGGGTGGTTATAAATTGAAATATGAAGTGCGAGACTGTATAGATGCAGGCACAGAGTTTTGCCCATGCCATCTTGCAGCAGCCAATGAATGTATTATATGTTCTCAATTATCAGGAAAATCCTTTTGTGATTGTATTAACTGGAAAGGTACATGCATTTTACAGGAGTATTCATCTAATGGAAGTAATCCTAAAGCTCAAAGAAAGTCTTATAATGCTCAAATAGAGGATAGGATTATGCTAGAGGAAGAGGTGCTTAAACTAAAAATAAAGGTTCCTAGAAAATTAGCTCAAGATTTATCCTACCCAGGAAGCTATATTTTTATAAGAAAGCCAAATACCATGCAATTTTATGATACTCCCATATCCATAATGCATGTAGACTTAGATGAAAATATAATCACAGTAGCTATCGAAATAAGAGGGATTAAAACTAAAAACATCCTAGCTCTAGGAAAGGGAGAAAAAATCCTTGTAAGAGGACCCTTTTGGAATGGAATATTTGGGTTGAAGAATATATATACTTTAAAAAACTCCAAAGCCATCATTGCAGCTAGGGGCATAGGAGCGGCTCCTATGGTACCGGTAATAGACAAATTAATAGCTAATAATAACCAAGTAGTTTTATTACTGGATAAGACACCTTTTAATAGTTTTATATCAGAAGAATATCTTAAGAAATATAATATTGAAATTCATGATATTGAAATGCTAGAGAAAGGTGAGCTTACAGAAGAGTTTATAAATTATGTAGAGGATCTTATTAAGAATAAAGAATTTAAATTGCTTCACTGCTCAGCGGCAGACATATTATCCTATAAGATCACAAAAAAGTTTCAAGATAGCATTAAATTATCTTGTTGTAATAACGCTAAAATGTGTTGCGGTGAGGGAGTATGCGGAAGCTGCAGCAGCAGATACAGCGGTCATATAGTTAAAAGGCTATGCAAGGTTCAGTGTGAGCCTAGTAATTTATTTGAGGGGAGAAGACTTATATGAAAGTGATTATTATAGGTGGAGGTTGGGCAGGATGCGCAGCAGCAATATCAGCTAGAAAAGCTGGGGCTGAGGTGCATATCTATGAAAGGACAGATCTTCTTTTAGGCTTAGGTAATGTAGGCGGAATTATGAGAAATAACGGTAGGTTTACTGCGGCAGAAGAACTAATTGAAATGGGAGCCGGAGATTTAATAAATATTACAGATGCTTTAAGCAGGCATAAAAACATCAGTTTTCCTGGCCATAAACATGCATGGCTCTATGATGTAAATGAAATAGAACCTGCGGTAAAAAAGCATTTAGAGGATTTAGGCATCAATATTCACTTAATAGCTAGAGTTACGGATGTTTCCATAGAAAACCGCAAAATAAAGGGAATATTCATAGAAAATGAAGAGTTTGTAGAAGGGGATGTGTTTATAGAGACCACAGGCTCCACAGGACCCATGGGAAATTGCTTAAAGTACGGCAACGGCTGTGCCATGTGCATTTTAAGATGTCCAGCCTTTGGTCCCAGGGTAAGCTTAAGCGCCAGAGCAGGTATAGAGGATTTTCAAGGGGAAAGAGAAGATGGTTCCCTAGGAGCCTTTAGCGGATCCTGCAAATTAGATAAAGAAAGCCTTTCTGAAGAGGTTAGAGAAAAGCTGAATAAAGACGGAGTTATGATTATAGATATACCACCTGAGGATGTAAATTTAGAAAAGCTAAAATCTAAGGTGTGTCAGCAATATGCCTTAAAAGAATTTGCTGAAAATATAATTTTGTTAGATACAGGTAGTGCCAAGCTAATGACCACCTACTACCTCTTAGAGAAATTAAGAAAAATAAAAGGACTAGAAAAAGCAAAATATATAGACCCCTATGCAGGAGGCAAAGGAAACTCCGTTAGATACCTTTCCATGGCTCCAAGAACTGACGATATGAAGATTAAAGGCATAGACAACATGTTTTGCGCAGGAGAAAAATCCGGGCTTTTTGTAGGGCATACTGAAGCTATGTGCACTGGTGCCTTAGCAGGTCATAATGCAGTAAGATATCATCTAGGCATACCACTGCTTATACTGCCTAGCAGCACTGCCATAGGAGATATTATATCCTATGCTAATCATAAACTTCTCACCAGAAAAGGAAGGAAAAACAGATACACCTTTGCAGGGGCAGAATACTTTGAGAGAATGAATAAATTAGGATTATATAGTACTGATGTAGAGGAAATAAAAAATAGAGTGAAAAAATTAAATCTAAATGATATCTTAGCTCAACCCTTAATATAAGCAACTTTAACATAAGAAGAGAAAGGGGGATACTATAATGTCAAGAAGATGCTGCAGAAGAAGACGTGATTGCTGCTGTAACAACAGTTGTGGCAATGGCTTTGGTTCTGGTTTTGGTTCTGGATGTAATGATTCATCTTTGATATGGCTGCTATTGCTTTTCTGTAGATAGTTAGAATAAAAGGAGCTGATGCTTAATGGACTATATTAGTTCATGGGTGTCAGCTCCTTTTTTTGTTATCAGGCAACTATCGCATAATTTTACATAATGTTACAAACATGATATTATAGTGTAGGTGTTTAATTTTTCACATAAAAGGGGATGTATTAATTGAGAATAAGTAATTTATTAAAGCTAATTAAAACGAGCTCAAAAGCAAGAGTATTAATAGGAGGTATTAGCGTTATTATTGTGGGAACCGGTATTGTAGGTGGTGTTACTATATATAATAACTATAAGCAAAAAAATATTGCTAAGCTTGAATTAGAAGAACAACAAGTATTAGGAAAGAAAATTAAGACTATTGAAGAATATGCACAAACCTTGGAGCCTTATGTAAAGAACTCTTTAGGATGTGACGCAAAGAAGAGTTTAGAGGATTTTATAGTTCAGTTAGATTCTGCCATACAGAATAAAGATTTTGGTAAATATGAAGAAATAAAACAGGAAGCAGATAAACAAATAGAAACTTTAGTTAAATATAATAGAGAGTTGATAGAAAAGAATCTAAAACAATTAGATGAAATAGATTTTAACAAACTGCCTAAAGAGTGGGAAGCTAAAGTTGAAGACACTAAAAAATCTTGTAACACTCATATATCTGAAAATAAGTTTACAGATGCACAAAAAGTTATAGATGAAACAATGACATCCTTGGCATTAGTACAAAAGGAGATAGCAGAAAAAGAGAACGTTGAAGAAGGCACAGCTGAAAAAGATATAGCTAGTGGAAACTCATCAAATAAAACATCACAACCTAGTAAAGGGACAAGTTCGGGAAGTGCAAACAACACTAGTTCTCAATCTAGTAAAGGGACAAGCTCAGGAAGTACAAGCGGCACTAGTTCTAAGCCTAGTACACCAGCATCAAAGCCTACTGAAACACCTAACACTAAACCAACTACACCTACTAAACCGACTTCACCTAGCAAGAGATATGAGCTTACTGAAGAGAAAGAGGCTTGGTGGAGTAGACATGGTATAAATATTCAGTCTAAAGAGCCATTTACCCCTTTCTTTGATAACTATAATAAAACATGGAATATTATTTTAGATTCTAGCAATTATTTGGATAATAGTAAAAGTACAAAATATTCTAAACAATTAATAGAGTTGATGAAAAAAGATTTTCCAGATAAATCATGTGCAGTTTCTGGAGGTTATTTTGGTAAACATAATGGAGTTAATATGTATACGTATATGGCTTATGTAACTAAGTGATGGTCTCTGTCTTAACTAATTTATAAATAGCCTGTAAGAAGTATATCCTGTAAATACCATTGGAAGAAATAAAAAGGTAATGCAAGAATATGCAAAGAAACAGCTAAAAAAAGATGTACAAGCAATGAAATAGTTATTAAAGGATATATTTACCCTTTTATGAGAGATATTGGGGGAAATTGGCTGGAAATAGGTTTGCATTGTAAAATTTTAAGGAATATAATAAAAGTAGATAATAAAGGTATACATTTAAAGAAAAAGTTTTAAATATGATAATACTGTGAAGTATATTAAATTTTTACATAATAGAAAAGTCACTAGAAGTTCTATAAGGTTAAGAGGTTTTGCTAGCGACTCTTAACCTTATTATTTTTGTCTATATATTTCACGGTAGGATATTAGTGTAAACGTATTACAGGAGGAGGCAGGAATATGTTTTTTAAGACTACTGAGCAACATGAAAATTTAAGAATGAAGGTCAGACAGTTTGCTGAAGAGGAAATTAAGCCTATAGCATTTATGTTGGATCAGGAAAATAAGTTCCCAACAGAAGCCATTCATAAATTAGGTAAATTGGACATAATGGGGCTTCCCTATGGGAAAGAATACGGTGGAGCTGGTGCAGATGTAATCAGCTATGCTATAGCTGTAGAAGAATTATCAAGAGTAGATGGAGGAACAGGAGTAATTCTTTCCGCCCATACCTCTCTAGGTGCATATCCTATATCTGCTTTTGGAACTGAAAAGCAGAAGAAAAAATACTTGGTTCCACTAGCTAAAGGAGAAAAAATAGGAGCCTTTGGTCTTACAGAGGAAAATGCAGGCAGCGACGCTGGTGGTACAGAGACTACTGCGGTATTAGAAGGTGACCATTATATATTAAATGGAGAGAAGATTTTCATCACTAATGGTGGTGAAGCTGATATATATGTTATCTTTGCTGTTACTACACCAAACATTGGAACTCGTGGAATCAGTGCCTTTATAGTAGAAAAGGGCTGGGAAGGTTTCACCTTTGGAAAGCATTATGATAAGATGGGTATTCGTTCCTCTGCCACTGCAGAACTTATCTTCAACGAAGTTAAAGTTCCAAAGGAAAATCTTTTAGGTAAAGAAGGGGAAGGCTTCAAAATAGCTATGGCTACCCTAGACGGAGGCCGTATAGGTATTGCAGCCCAAGCCCTAGGTATAGCTCAAGGAGCTTATGAAAATGCTCTAGCCTATTCAAAGGAAAGAGTTCAATTTGGAAAGCCTATCTGCCAAAATCAAGTTATAGCCTTTAAGTTAGCTGATATGGCTACAAAGCTTAGAGCAGCTAGATTCTTAGTTTATAGCGCAGCAGAGCTTAAGGAACACCATGAAAATTATAGCATGGAAGCAGCTATGGCAAAACAATATGCTTCTGACGTTTGTCTTGAGATTGTAAATGATGCTCTTCAAATCTTTGGAGGAAGCGGATATCTAAAGGGTATGGAAGTAGAACGTGCTTATAGAGATGCTAAGATTTGTACTATATACGAAGGAACTAACGAAATTCAACGTTTAGTTATTTCAGCTCACATAATAGGCAAGATGCCAAAGAGTCAAAGCGCAGCAAAGGCTGCTCCACAAGGACCAGCTACCGGATATCGTAAAAAGATGATATTTAAGAAAGGCAGCGCTAAAGAAAAAGTTGATGAACTTGTAAAAGCTCTTAAAGAAGATGGATATGACTTTACTGTGGGAATTCCTTTAGATACACCTATCAGTAAGGCAGATAGAGTGGTTAGTGCAGGAATGGGTATAGGTAAGAAAGAAAATATGCACCTAATAGAAGACTTGGCAGTACAAGCTGGTGCAGCCATAGGTTCTTCACGTCCTGTAGCTGAAACTTTAAAATATGTACCACTAAATAGATATGTTGGTATGTCAGGACAAAAGTTTAATGGAAATCTTTATTTTGCCTGTGGTATTTCTGGAGCAGGTCAACATTTAAAAGGTATAAAGGATGCTACTACCATTGTGGCTATAAATAATAATGCTAATGCCAAGATTTTCAAGAATGCAGACTATGGTATAGTTGGAGATTTGGAAGAAATTTTACCTCTTCTTACTGCAGCCTTAGATAATGGAGAAGCAAAGAAAGATGCTCCACCAATGAAGAAAATGAAGAAGGCAGCTCCTCAGAAAGTAGCACCAACATGGAAGCACTATGTGTGTGGAGGTTGTGGTTACGAATATGATCCTGGCGTGGGTGATGCTGAAGGAGAAATCGCTCCTGGTACACTCTTTGATAAGGTGCCAGAAGAGTGGACATGCCCTGCTTGCGGTGAAGAAAAAGCTATATTTATAGAGGCATAACTGGTATAATAAAGTGAACATTAATATTCAGCTTTTGATAAAGGAGGATAAAATCCATGCATTGCGTTAGAAAAATTACAGATGATCTTTATTGGGTTGGTGGCAACGATAATCGTTTAGCACTATTTGAAAACATTCATCCTATTCCAAAAGGTGTTTCTTATAACTCCTATTTATTAGTGGATGAGAAAACTGTACTTTTTGATACTGTAGACTGGTCTATATGCCGTCAGTTTTTAGATAATATTAAAGGTGTATTAGGAGATAGACCTTTAGATTATATGGTTATAAATCATGTGGAACCAGACCATGCAGCGAGTATTGAAGAGATTTTAATTAGATATCCAGAGGTTAAGGTAGTATGTACTGAAAAAGCTGTATTATTTATGCAGCAGTTCGGATTTAATATAGATGGCAGAGCTGTAGTGGTTAAAGAAGGAGATACCATGTCCTTTGGAAAACATAACGTGGTATACGTAACTGCTCCTATGGTGCACTGGCCAGAGGTTATGGTAACTTTTGATACCACTGACGGTGTATTATTTGCTGCTGATGCCTTCGGAACTTTTGGAGCATTAGGTGGTAAACTATTTAATGATGAAATGGACTTTGACCGTGGTTGGTTAGAGGAAGCAAGAAGATATTATACAAACATAGTAGGTAAATATGGCCCTCATGTACAGTCTTTACTTAAAAAGGCTGGCGGTTTGGATATTAAATATATCTGCCCATTACATGGACCAGTATGGCGTAATAACTTAGGATACTTCATAGACAAATATCAAAAATGGAGTACATATGAGCCAGAGGAAAAGGGTGTACTTATAGTTTACGCTTCCATGTATGGCAACACTGAGACTGCTGCTAACTATTTAGCAACACAATTAGTGGAAAAAGGCATGACCAACGTAGCAGTATATGACGTTTCCAAGACTCATGTATCCTACTTGATCTCAGAAACCTTCAAATACAGCCACCTAGTACTTGCCAGCGTAACTTACAACTTAAACATATTCCCACCAATGCACGACTATCTAGTAGATATGAAAGCATTGAACCTACAAAAACGTACTGTAGCCCTACTAGAAAACGGATCCTGGGCTCCACAGTCCGGCAAGTTAATGCGTGAACTTTTAGGACAAATGAAGGATATGAATATCTTAGATCCAGAGATATCCATAAACTCCTCTATGAGAGAAGAAGACGGAGACTCCCTAGCTGGTCTTGCAGACAGCATTATAGAGTCAATGAAGTAATTTAATAAAATGATAAGTTTAGGACCTCCTTGGGGATGATATTCTTGAGGGGGTTCTTTTGTTATACTAATGGATAATAGAAAGCCACTGATAATTTAAAATTTGAAATTTTCAAAGCTTATGATATTTAATGTGCCTATGGTAAAATATTATATATAAAGACATAGGGTAGGATGGGAGTGTATGAACAAGTGATTAG
This sequence comes from Clostridium amylolyticum, assembly GCF_900142075.1. Lineage (GTDB taxonomy): Bacteria > Bacillota > Clostridia > Clostridiales > Clostridiaceae > Clostridium_AA > Clostridium_AA amylolyticum. The sequence continues at coordinate 42,686 of NZ_FQZO01000006.1, read as the reverse complement.
AGAAGGGGTATATGAGCAGCTTATTAATAAGGAATTAAAAGAGAGATTGAAAGAATTAAATTTAGATAAATACTTAATTGAAAAAGAAAATTTGGATGTGGAAGAAGCAAAGACAATTTTGTCAGCTTATATATCTTCAGTAGTAAAAAAGGCTTTAAGATTTATAAGAGAAGATAACAAGCAAAATGATAAGGAGGCTCTGCTTTCACAGATAAAAGCCTGCAATGAACTTATAAATAGCCTAGGTAAGCTTGCGGTGGAAAGAAATATTGAAGGGTTTAAAATTGATGAAGAAGGGGAGATGCTCCGGGCTTTATATTCTAAGATAAATAATTCTAGGGCAGTAAAAGAAAAGAAGTCCACAAGGCCAGTAACCCCTCTTTCTCAAAGCTCCCTTTTTACCGGTTCATCACAGGAGCCAAATATGATGAGCGAATTGAAGAAAGAGATACTTTGCTCAGACTCAATAGACATGCTTGTGTCCTTTGTAAAGTGGAGCGGACTGAGATGCATTATTGATGAGCTTAGAGAGTTTACTGACCATGACAATCACAACCTTAGGATAATAACCACATCTTATATGGGAGCCACAGATCTTAAAGCCGTAGAGGAATTGAGTAAATTAAAGAATACAGCAATAAAGATATCCTACGATACAGAGAGAACAAGGCTCCATGCAAAGGCTTATCTCTTTAAAAGAGAAACAGGCTTTACCACAGCGTACATAGGATCTTCAAATTTATCAAATGCTGCCTTAACCTCAGGTCTTGAGTGGAACTTAAAGGTAACGGAGAAGGCTTCCTTTGATATTATAAAAAAGTTTGAGGCAACCTTTGAAAGCTATTGGAATGATGATGAATTTATAACCTTCAATGGAGAAGAAAAAGCACACAAGGAAAGACTTAAGGTTTCATTAAATAAGGAAGGTAAAGGGAATTCTGAAGATGAATTTATATTTAATTTTGATATAAAGCCATACTACTATCAAAAGGAGATATTAGAAAAGCTTAAAGCTGAAAGAACTCTATTCCATAGAAATAAAAATCTTATAGTGGCAGCTACAGGAGTAGGAAAGACAGTAATAGCGGCTTTTGACTATAAGGATTTTGTGAAGGAACATAGAAAACACAAAAACAGATTGTTATTTATTGCCCATAGGGAAGAAATTCTTAAACAAAGCAGGGATACCTTTAGAGCCATTTTAAAGGATGGAAATTTTGGAGATTTATATGTGGGAGGCAAGGTTCCGGATTCTATAGATAATTTATTTATGAGCATACAGAGTTTTAATTCAACTAAGCTCTATGAAAAGACCACAGAAGATTTTTATGATTTTATCATAGTAGATGAGTTTCATCACGCAGAAGCACCCTCCTACCAAAGGCTTTTAGATTATTATAAGCCTAAAATATTGTTAGGGCTTACAGCTACTCCGGAAAGAATGGATGGAAAAAACGTATTAGAACATTTTGATGATAGAATTGCAGCGGAGATGAGACTTCCGGAAGCTATTGATAGAAAGCTATTAAGCCCATTTCAATACTTTGGAGTTCCTGATCTCACAGACTTATCTAAGTTAAAATGGACTAGGGGAGGCTATGATAAGGAAGAACTTGAAAAGATCTATACCGGTAATGATATTAGAGTAAATCAAATTATAGCTAGTCTTTATAAGTATGTCACTGATATGGAGGAGGTTATAGGCCTTGGATTTTGTGTCAGTGTTGAGCACGCAAAATATATGGCTGATAAATTTAATAAAAATGGTATACCTTCCATGGCTGTACTTGGTGAGAGCAGCCATGAAGAAAGAAGCAATGCTAAAAGAATGCTGGTAAACGGAGATGTTAAATTTATTTTTACCGTAGATCTTTATAATGAAGGGGTAGATATACCTGAAATAAACACCGTATTATTTTTAAGACCTACAGAAAGCTTAACTATATTTTTGCAGCAGCTGGGTAGAGGGCTTAGACTTAGTGAAGGTAAAGAATGTTTAACGGTATTAGACTTTGTGGGTCAGGCACATGAAAATTATGATTTTGAGCAAAAGTTTAAGGTACTTATGGGAAAGTCAAAGCATTCTGTGCAATACAACATTGAAAATGGCTTTTTGAATCTTCCAAAGGGGTGCTATATTCACTTAGAAAAGCAGGCTAAGGATTATATCCTTAGAAATATTAAAAGTGCAAAGTTAACAAAAGCTGCACTTATAAGTAAGCTTAAGCACTTTGAAAGTGATACAGGACAAAGCCTTACCTTAAGCAACTTTATGAACCATTATGGATATACTTTAATTGATATCTATGGTAAAAATGGAGATAGAAGCTTTACTAGAATGAAGGTTGAAGCTGGATTAATAGATGATTTCCACAATAAAGATGAAGAAACCATATGTAAGAGATTTAAAAACTTATTTCACATAAATTCTAGAAAACTCATTGAATTTTCTTTAAATATATTAACTTCAGGAGAGAAAATTAAAAATCTTAATGAAGAAGAAAAACTAATGGTAGGGATGTTATACTATAGTTTTTACTTGGATTTACCATCAAAATTAGGCTTTGATTCTTTTGAAGAAGGATTAACTTCTCTTTATATTAATAATAATGAGCTTATGGAAGAAGCCTTGGAGATACTTAAATATAATTATATGCACATCGATTTTATTGATAAGCAGTTGGATTTAGGATTTGTTTGTCCACTGGACTTGCATTGTTCCTACAGTACGGATCAAATTATGGCTGCCTTTGGTTATTTTAATGAGGATAAAAAGCCATCTTTCAGGGAAGGGGTAAAATATTTTAAGGAAAAGAAGTTAGATGCCTTCTTTATAACTTTAAATAAATCAGAGAAGGATTATTCACCTTCAACTTTATACGAGGATTATGCAATAAATGAAAAACTCTTTCACTGGCAAAGCCAAAGCAGGACTTCCGTGGAAAGTGAAACAGGGCAGAGATATATTAATCATATAAAAGCTAAAAATAAGATTGTTCTATTTATAAGAGAAAATAAGAAGCAGGATGGGATAACAGCTCCTTATGTTTATGTGGGAGAAGGAGAATATGTAAGCCATAATGGAAATATGCCTATCAGCTTTGTGTGGCGATTACAAGAGGAGCTTCCAGCAGGGATGATGAAAGGGGCTAATAAAAGTATAGTATAGCAAATGGTGGATATTGGACAGAGTTTAAGTGGAATTTGTAAGGTTAAGATACTAAATGGTGGGCACATACAAATGTTACAGTTAATATCGAAATTATATTTGCAGTGTATATTCAATAGGACAGATAAGACAGCAATAGTACTTAATAAAGTATTATTGCTGTTTTTGATTTATGTCAATATGTAGAAACAGATAATTAAACTTTTTATATCATTTATTTTACTATTTTCATTTTTTTGCTTTACTTGTGTTAATTCAACAAATGAAAAGTTTGTAAAAATATGATATCATGAATAGTGGGTAGGACTATTCTAAATATAGATTTTTCAAAGATTGTGAGGGGGATAGAAAATGCAGATTAATGAAAATAAGCCTAAATTCATAGATGATATTTTAAATTTTAGAAATGATATACATGAATCATTAGATAGCCATATAAATTCAACACAATTAGAAGAAGAAAGAAATAATTATCAAGGAAAGTACAGTAAAGAAAGGTTTAAAGAATATTTTGTAAAAAAGACTACTTTACATATAATATTTAAATATATTCTTATAAGAATTAGTGAAGATTTGCAAAAAATCGTAAATCCCAAATTTAATAAAGAAGGGATAATAAATTGGAATGAGATAAGCAAAAACTATCGTAATGATTACCATAGGCTTTTTAGCATAGCATCAGAAGATATTAGAAGAACAAAAGAATTAGGAGATATATTTACACCTTGTATCTATGATAATTATATAGAGGAATTAGAGTACAGTGTATTTAATAAAAAAGAAAATAATCATATTGAAATATTAAAAGAATATGACTTCAAAACATTAGATCCAAATACTGCAGTAAGTTTATTTGATAAATTATACCCAAGTGGAGATAGAGAAAATCTACAAGGATTTTTAGAGGATTCAAAAGTTACGACATATCTTATGAAATCTTTAGGATTAATATAAGGAGTGAAAAAATGAGGGCTGAGAATACAGTTGATAAAGTGAAATTAATCTCGGAATTAAAAGATATTCATAGTGAATTATTTCAAGTATATAAAAAACTATTTGATTTTAAATATAAGCATGATGAAGCGTTTAAGTTATTTATAGATAATGAATATAAAGAAAATGGCGTAGTAAGCAAAGAAAAAAAAGTGTGGAATGATAATTTTTGTCATAGAGCATCTTATACTTTATTAAACAAGATATTATTTGTAAGAATATGTGAAGATAAAGGCTTTATGCGAAACGCTGAGGATTATATAGCAGGAGAAGTAAAAGATCCCCATATAGGAGAAAAGTTATCTAAAGTAGGACTTCAAAAGTGGGGTGCATTAGTTACTAATTATACATTAGGTGAACTAATTAAATTTGCTTTTGATGATATGAAGCAATCCTATAGTAATATAGTTCTATATAAACAAGATAAGTATGAAATACTTAATCCCAAAGATGAAGAATTTAATTTAAAGTATATAGAGGGAGATAAGGATACTAAGGAGTTAGTTTTAGAATTTGAAAAGGTATTAAATGATATTATAGAAAAACTAGATACTAACAACTTTAATTTTAAGTACACAGATGGAAATATTTTGGGTGATGTTTATGAAAAATTTATGGACAGGGAGACCCGTAAGGCAATAGGGCAATTTTATACTCCAGGATTTGTAATAGAATATATATTAAAAAATACAGTAGCAGAAGCAGATGTAGTAGAAAATCCATTTGTAACTGTTGCAGATATATCTTGTGGTTCTGGACACTTTTTAATAATGGCTTATGATATTTTAAGAGAAAAGTTCTTAGGTAACCTTGATATATTAAAAGAAAAATATGCTGATAAAATTTATACAATAAAGAAATATGGAAAAGAGATACAACTAACAGGAAACGAATATTGGGTGAAAGAACATGTTCACTACCATATATTAAAGCATTGCATATATGGTGCAGATATAGATAGTTTTGCTGTGCAATTAACCACTATAAACTTACTTCTTAAGGATTTAGATAACTTTACTGATGAATTAAACATTATTGAATGTGATAGTTTGATTAAATGGGAAGAGGATTATGATTGGAAAGGATTAAAAGAACAATTAGAAGAAGAATTTGAAGTCATAGGTACTACTCAATCTAATTTATTTGGAGAAGAAGAAAAAATTGAAATCAAGCAAAGAAAAGAAAATTATAAATTAAAGTATAGAGATTTATCAGGAACTGGACGATTAGACGTAATCAGTAGAGAAAAAGCGCAAGAAATATTGGATTTATGTGAATTTTGGGAGAATAGATTTGACTATGTGGTAGGAAATCCGCCATATGGATCTGAAGTTAAAAGTTCTATATTAAAAGATTATTATATGAGAAATTACAGTGATGTTCATATGAGAACAATTGACGTATATAATTATTTTAACTCAAGGGCAACAAAAAAAATAATCAAACAACTGGGGTATATAATTCCAAGTACATTATTAACTCAATATGAATATACACAATGTAGAAAATATATGATGGATAATTATAATATTAAAAGAATTATAAACTTGGGGGAAAATGTTTTTGATGATAACTCATACCCTACTATTATTATTATTTTAAGTAGATATAATGATAATGAAAAAATTAAAATATTAGATATAAGTAATAGTTTAAATAATGAAGAAAAAGAAAAAATGATAAATGATATTAAGTTATATAAAGAAATGAATCAAAAAAATTATGAACATGTAGATAATTATAAGTTTTTAATTATTGATGAAAAATTTATAAATTTAATGGTTAAGATTAAGTCAAAACATAAAAAACTTATAGATTTTTGTGATAATGTTTCAGTTGGAATAGCAAGTGGAAATGATAAGGCTTTTGTCATTAAAAGTAATGAATTTGATAAGGTAGATAATATATTGTTAAAAAAATTACTAGTTGGTGGTGATATAAATAGATATTATATAAATTATTCAGATAAATATATTTTGTATATAAATCGAGAAACTGATATGGATAACTTAAATAATACTATAGAGCATCTTTCAACATTTAAAGAACAGTTAAGTTCTAGGAGAGAAGCCAAAAAAGGAATTATGAGATGGTATGAATTACATTGGCCAAGAAATTCAGAATTGTTTGAGTCAAAAAAAGTAATATGTAGGCAGACAGGAGATGAATTAATTGCTACTGTAGATAAGGATAAATATTATACGTTAAATAGTATAATAGATATTGTATTAAAGAAAAGTGTTGATATAACAGAAGAATATATATGTGCAATTTTAAATTCAAAATTAATGAATGTATATTATCAATTGCTTGTACAAGAAAATGGGAAATTGTTTGCAGAAGTTAAGCCAGTAGTAGTTAAAGAATTACCTATACCGTATATTGATAAATTTCAAATTGAAAATATAAATGAACTAGTTTTAAAAATAATGGATCTTAATTTACAAAATAAAGAAAAATATAATCAATTTCTTGTAGAAAAAGATATATTAAATAATTACATTAAAAATACTGATATGATAGAAAAAAATAACTGCAAAATTATTGAATTAGATCAAAAATTAAATAATGAAATATATAAATTATTTGGGATGGATGAAGAGGCAATTGAATTAATTGAAGAATACTATAATAAAAGATACAATATCAAGCCATTAACAAATCAAGTGTTAGAAATTGATTTTTTGAAAAATGAACATGTAAAAAATAATTTGAGTTTAATGGAAGTTTCTAAGAAGTTTGGGGTTAAATTAGATAAAATTATCGAAATGAGGAATTCACATATTAAAAATAAGTATTATGAAGTATTAGATTTATACAGTTTAGCAAATCTTTATAAATCTATTGACACGTTTTTTATAGAAATAATAAGTAAGTTCTTAGCAAATAACAATAAAAAATACATGAGGATAGCAGAATTTATAAAATTATTAGATGAAAAAATTTCTAATTATTATGAGTATATTGATGTTTTAAGAAATAGAACTAGTGCAATTAGAAAAACACAAGACATAATAAAAGATTCTCTTAGTAAAGAGACATATACTTGGAATGCATACAGAAAAGATAAGGCCAAAGATAAAGTTAGTAAAACTTTTGTAAAATATTATGATAACAACTATTATGGGTTATCAGAATGGTCTGATGAAATACACAAGCAATACTTTATGGATGCTATAGATGAATACACAGTAAATAATCCTAATGAAAAGAAAGCCAAAGATATATTAAAGTTATTTTTAGATTTAGATATAGAAGATAAAGAAGACTATATAGATGTTATTGAAGGCAAGATAAAAAGGGCCTTTAATTAAGGGGTGAAAAAGTGAATATAGAATCATTACCAGAAAGAATACCAATAGAAGAAACTATAAGAGCAATTGAATATGTAAAATATGAAAGAAACATAGAAAAACTTAAATCCTATGTAGATGATATTATGCCTTTTGGAGAAAAGACAACGGTTAAATATAGAAATAAATTTATCCAAAGATTTATAGAGGTAACAGGGGAAGAGATTATATATTCCCCTTTACTTCGATTTATTAATGAGATAGATAACTTCCAAACTAAAAAAGATATTATTTATTTTATAGTATGTTCAACATCTAGTGCTGTTGGGGAGATAGTAAAGGCTTTTAATGATAAAAAGATACCTGAAATTGTTGATTCGGAAGAGTTATTGGAGGCATTTACTAAAAGTATGAAAGATGCTAAAGAAAGCTCTATTAAGAAAACATATAGTGTTTCAACTACTATATTAACTGATTTTAATATTTTAAGCAGCAAGAAAGATGAAGATACAAAAAATAAGAAGTATATTCTTAATACAAATTTAAGACCTAATAATGAGGCTATACTTTTTAATTTGTATTATGAGTTTATAAAGATAAAAGGAAATAAAATGCCTGAAGAAGAAGCAGTATTAGATTGTGATACATTTAAGTACTTTTTAATGAGCAATTTAATGAAAAAGAGATATCTTAAATGGATTATGGATAAAGGTTATATTGAACATTATGTTATGGGTGGAAATTCAAAATATCAGTTTGCTTATGATACACTAGATCTTTTGGTGGAGAAGGTGATAAGTAATGATTAAAGCGATAGAAAATGCATTGAAAAGTATGGGGCAGAGGAAAGTTTTATTTATTATAGGAGATCATTTAATCGGAAAGACAAAACTGATAAAGGAATTTTTAAAAAATAATTATGGAGAAGAAAATATTCATAAACATTACATAGACGTTGGAATTTATATAAAGGATAGGGTAAATAAAGGATACCTAGATACCTATGAAATTTACCCAGAGGAATTTAAGGCTGATGCAGAAGTTTTTTTCAAAGAACTTGTAGATGAAAAATATAACGATTCTAATATTATTGTATTTGATCACATGGAGTTTTTACTATCAGAAAAATATACAGGATGGATTAGGATATTAGATAAAAAGGCCATGGAAGAAAATACAGCAATAGTAATTGTTCCAAGTGAGTATAAAGATAGTTTACCGCTGAGAGCATATAAGTATATAGAAATGTAATGGAGGGTAAATGGCAATGAAGATAAGAGAGGTTGTTGAAGTACCGCGTATAGATAAGATAGTTAGACTTACAGATAATATGTCTGACAAGGCAGACGCTGAAAAATTAAGAGGATTATTAAAAGGCTATGTAATTACAGAAAGTGTTGAAAAAAATCTTTCTAACTTCTTTTATAAGGTAACAAGTTTTAAAGACAAAGGACATGGTTTTTTAATCTCCGGTCTTCCGGGTTGTGGTAAATCTCATTTTATGTCTGTATTGGGGCTTTTGGCTAAAAACAGTGAAGCCTTTGATATTATGGGTGGGAAAAGTGAATCAATTGATAAATCAAAGAAGTTTTTTCAAGATAAAAAGATATTTGTAGTACCTCTTATGGCAGAAGAAGGTGGTCCAGAAATATCTTTAGAAGAGATGTTTTTTGATGCAGCAGAAAATATAACTGGTTTTCCTTTTAGTGATGCTAGTTTTTATATAAAACAATTTGAAGAAGCAATAGTGGCTAATAGTAACTATGAACAGAAAGTAAATAATTTCGTTCAAGAAGATTCAAAAGGAAAATTTTTAACTTGGGCTGATTTTAGAGCAAAAATAAAAAGTGAAGAAGGAATAACTAGATTAATAAAATCTTTTGTAGATAAATATGAAATAACTTTCTTTAAACCTAATAGGGGCAGAAAAGAGAGACTAGATAATTTATATAAATGGCTTGCTGAAGAAAATTATGATGCAGTACTTGTCTTAGTTGATGAACTTTCTGAGTATTTAAATGATAGAGGTGGACGAGCAAGAACTGATGCATTGTTTTTAAAAACATTTTTAGAAAATGCTCAGCAAGAACGAAATGGCAAAGTTATACCTGCATGGATAGTAGGAGCCTTTTTATCTTCATTAAATGATATTAAAGTACCAGAAGTATACGATTTAATGAAAGATAGATTTCCAAGTGAAAATCAATTTACTTTAAAAGTTGATGATGTAGAAGATATTATAGATCAAAGACTTATAATAAAAAAGAAACCTGAAAAAATTGAAGAAGCGTATATTACATTAAAAAAGAAATATAATGCTTTTGATAAAGTAGAAAAGGATACTTTTATGAAGATATATCCTCTTCATCCTGAAAGTTTAGATATATTATCTAAGTCTGTTCGTTTCTTATCAAGACAAAGATCTATAGTGGATTTTGTTTTAAGTGAAGTAAAAGGAAATGTAGACGAACAAGGAGATAGCAAGGGCATTTTAGATGAGGATTTTCTAAACCTTGTAACTCCTGATAGAATATTAAACCATTTCCAAGAAAGAATAAGAGAACTTAGTGATAAGAGAGAATACTTTGAAAGTATATACGCTTATTATATGGGACCAGAAGGCTTAGGAAACGGTAAAATCAAAGAGTTGTTTAAAGAAAATCAATCTGATAAAGAGACAGCGTGTAAACTTATAGATGTTATGACACTTCTAAAAATATTAGACTTAGAAAAGGAATATACTGTAAGAGATTTAACTTATATGATTCAATATCCTAAGATGGAAGGAGATTTTGCAGAAGAAAAGGTAAATAAAATTCTTTTCAAAATGTATGATAAAGGTAGATTTATAGAGTTTGAAGAGGATGAAAATAGTGTTGGAGCAAATATATACTTTATAAATAAAGATGTAAGTCTTGCAACGAAGATTATACAAGATATGAAGAAGAAACTTGCTTTAGTTGAAGGGGAAAGTATAGTATCTATTGTTGATGAAATAGTAACTACACTATCGCAAGAACCGTTAAGTATAAACGGGTATTATAATGAACCATCCAGTATAAGAGTGAATTGGAATAATATAAGTCGTGAAGGTGTTGTTTTATTTAATAATTTAACCAAGACGGGAACAAAGGAAGGCTTATCTAAGTCACTTACTAATCTAAAAGACTCTGAAAATGACTTTTATATGTATATTGGCACATTTTTAAATACAGAAAAACAGAAAGAATACATAGAAAAGGCTTTAAAGGAAGTTAGTAGTGCAGGTAGTAACCAGACATTCTCATTGTGGGGAAATCATGAAGATGATTCCTCAAAAGAGATAGAAAAGAGAATGATTAAATCAATAATATATTGGTTACCTTCTAATGAATTAGAAAGAGAAGAAGGTAAGGAAAAACTTTATAGACTAAAAGAATATTTTGCTTATACAGAACTATACAAGGAATATGAAAAAAATTATCAAGAAACAAATTCAAATGAAAATAGAGAATTATTAGGAAAAGTTGAAGAAAAAATATTAAATTTACAAGATGAAGTATTTGAAATACTTAAAGGGCTTTATTTAAATGGTAGTTTTTATAATATTGATGGAGATATTGATATAGATATATCTGCTTATGGAAAAGATTCTTTTACTAAAATTATGAATACAGTAGTAGGCACTGTTTTAAGTAAAGTTTATAAAGATAATAAATTTATTTCTCCAGATGAAAATATAGGTCTTACAGATAAAGTTACAAATAAATTTATGAACAACTACATCACAGGAACTCAAACAGATCTATCAGGCATTGATTTGAGTATAGCAAAAAATATAGTGAAGAAATTTGGAGAAACACAAATTAAGTTCGATTCATTTAAATTTAATATTGATGCTAAAAATAATAATTTAGTTAAACTAATTATTGATGAAGTTAATGGAAAAGGAGAAGTTATATATAAGAATATATATAATAAAGTAAGAAAATCTACTTTTGGTCCAGATAAAAACATTACAGATATACTACTTGCAATGATGATTAAAAAGGGATTTTTATTACCTATAAAGAACGATATGCCTGTAAGTATTGCTAATGTAAAAGCGCCGCTTAATTCTTCGGTTACTAAATTCAAAATGGGAGAATTTGTGGAAGAAAAATATCATGAAGGTCTAATAAGAATAACAAAATTATTCTTTAATAAAAAATTTGAAAAACAGGATCTTTCTTTCCAAGAAGAATTATGGGAAGAACTGATTCAATTTAAAAAGGCAAAATTGAATCAAATAAGTGATATTAAGAATAAACTAAATGAATTTAAGGAACCTCTTAAATTAGAAGATAACAAGTTATCTAAGACATATGAAACAATTAATTTTATGAAAACTTTAGTTGAAGATATAGCAGAAGACAATGGTTCAAAGGACGGATTAGAGTATTTTATAGAAAAAAACAATGCAGAAATATCCGAAGGACTATTAGAGAAATACTATGAAAATTTAAATAAAATTTATGAATGGATAGAATCACCAATACCTGTAGAGATTCGTAAAGTGAATATTACTATTAAGGGGTATAGAGAATTTATTCCAGAAAAGGAAGAATACAAGGAACTTTTAAACCAATATAACTCTATAAAAGAACTTTTAAATAATGGAGATGAATTTATATTTAGTGGTTATGTAAGTGAACTTAATAAGAAATTTACCGTATTTAAAAATGATTATATATCATTATATGTAGAAGAACATAATAGAGAAAATGGAAAACCTGAATTTGATAAATTAAGAAATGTTCTTGAAGAAGATAATTTTAAATTCTTAAAATTACTGAATGAAATTGAAAGAATTAATATGGACTATGACTATATGAACATAAAAAATGATATAGATAGTCAATTAAGGCTTCAGTGTAACCTATCTTCTATTAAGTTCTTAAATGAAAATGAAAGTGCGTGTAAGTGCTCTTTTAAACTAGGGCAGAAGAAATTTATAGATGATAAGGAAGAATATCTAGAAGCAATAACAAATGCAGTTTTAGGATATATAGATCAATTAAATCTACAGGTAAATAAAGAAAAAGTGTTTAAGTACATTGGAGATTTAAAAGAAATTGGGGAAAAGAAAGACATTATCCAATTGGTTGAAAAAATGTACGAAATACCTTTAGATGAAAATAGATTAGATAATTATAAAAAGTATTTAACTGTGAACCCAGAAATTATTCTTTTCATAGATAAGGCTTTAAAGGTGAATATAAATATTGTTCAAAGAGATATAAATAAGTTAGTAGAGATATTTAACGATAAAACCTATTCCAAAGAAGAAATGATTGAGAAGTTTACAGCGCTGATCGAAGGAAATGATACATTAAATAGAAACAATTATATTAAGTTTACTAACTTAAGAAATGATAACTAGGTGATAGTATGAATGGGATATATAAGGATTGTTTAAAGAGATATCTTGAGGAGATTACTGACTTAGAAAGCAATATACTTTTTTTACATGATAGTACGGGGGTAATGGATGGTATTGGGGATATAGATTTATATCTATATCCTCATAAAGTAATATCAGTTAATGAGAATGTTTTATTCAGGGCTAAATATGAAGATATAAAGCATAAAAAAGACGAAAAATATATATTGGTTTTAAAGAATAAGGGATTGGAAAATAAATTATTAGACTTTATAAAGCGTTCAGAGACAGCAAGAATTATTGAAATAGATACTAAATCAATACTGGATTCAATAGAAGATGATGTAAATTGGAATGAAGAGATAAATAATTTTAATAGTGAAGACATTAAGAAGAGGTTTAGGGAATTATTATACTATAGAAAGTTATTTAGAAAAAGTAATATAGAAAAAAATGAGGTTGATAAAGTAGTATTATCTGCATTTATTGATTTAGATGCTACTAAAATAAAAAATGATGTAGATTGTTATTTATATTATAAAAACCTTAGTGAAATTTATTCCAATTTACAGGGTTTCAAGTATGAATGCGATATAAAGGAACTTATATATAAAGTTTTTAATGAAAATGGTTCTTTAATTGCTAATATAATAAAAAATGACATGTTTCCTGAGTTTGAAAACTTATTGTGGATATGCACTGCACTTTATGAATTTAATAAATTGACCAATGAAAATGTAGAAAAAGTTTTAGGCCAAGATTTAGATAAGTTATCAAATTTTAAGGAACATTTAATGGAACTTGTAGAATTTGCTAAAGTAATAAGTAAAAAAGATAAGATACTATACATTCAAAAGAAAGATGCAGCCGAAAAACTTATTTATAAATCAGGTATAAACATCTATGAAAGTGAAAAAGATTATAGAGCTATTATAAGGGAAGGTAATGGAACTTATATAAGTGTAATTGAAAGTATTAAAACTCTGCTTAAAGGATTTAATTTAGAAGGATTTAAAAAGATATTTAAATATGATTTTAACGATTTAACGGAACTTAAAGTACTCATAGACGAAAATAATAATTACTCAACAGAAAACATTAATAATACAAAGAATTTATTTAATTTAATCATAAATGTTTTTAAAGATATTGATTATATTGAAAAACAAATAAAATATGTAATTAATAGTTATTCAGATTGGGAGAACCTATATAAAAATTATCTTTATGATTTACAGTACAGATTTAGTAAAATAGTGTACTTAGATAGTCAAAATCTTATAGAATCTAATAGATATGAAAACATAGATAAAAGAATAAGTAGGATATTAAATGAATATAGAAAAAGATTTGCTGAATTTATCGAGAAGAACTATGAATCGTGGGAGAATACGGAGTATGGAGTATCTAGGCCTATTTTAAATAGTGATATTGAAAGTTTATTAAATCTTGAAGACAACAAAACTTTTATAATCATATTTGATGGTATGAGATATGACGCGTGGGAACATATTGTTAGACCTTATTTTGAAACAGCCTTAAGTGAAAGAAATACTAAGTATAAAAGTTCTTATGCATTGTTGCCAAGTATTACATCTATATCAAGAGAGGTAATATATAGTAATATTATTAAAGATTATAAGAATGATGTTAATTATATTACAAAGTCTGAAAGTGTGAAGAATGAGAAACTGCTAAAAGAAAGTATTCTTCAAGATAAAAAGATTAATGTTTTTGTATTTAATATGTTTGATAGAGATGGTCATAAGGCCACAGAAGATTTTTATATTTTCTATGAGAAACAAAGACAGGTTTTTGAAAAGAGCATAAGTGAACTTATAAAGTTGATACCAAATGATGCAAACATAGTAATTGCTTCGGATCATGGCTTAATGAGAATAGATGAAAATATTAATATGAAAGATGCGCAATATGTTAAAACAGTTAAGTCAAGATACTTAATAGTAGATGATACCATTAAAAAAGAGGATTGTATAAATATAAAAGATTATCTATTGCCTTATGATAATAAGGGCTACTTCTTAGGTGGTGGAGAGAAAGATTTTTATAGTCACGGAGGAGCAAGTATTGAAGAAATATTACTTCCCTTTGTGATATCTGAAACTAAACTTTCTCAAAGAAATAATGTAAATACACAAAAAATATCTTCTGTAATATTAGCACAAGAAAATTTAGTGCTAGATGATAATGTTCAATTAAAGTTAAGTTTTAAGCCAAATGAAAAAGAAAAGATAATATTAGTTTCGTTGTACAATTTAAAAAATCAAAATGTAAGTAACAGGGACATTGAAAAGATACTTAAAAATAAGATTGGAAAATCTGGTCTTGTAGATGGAATTATCAGAAGGCTTATACAGAAGTTAAAAAAAGATGGACTAGATATTATAGAAACTTCATCTGCAGGAGACTTGATCATTTATAAATTGAATGACAAAGGATTAAGGGGAGAGATATAATTGAGTGATACATTAAGAGAAATTATAGATTCATTGAGAAATGGAACGGTACCAGCAGAGGGTACTGAAAATATTGCAGTTGGAATTGCTGATGAGTTAGTAGAAATTGAAAATCGATTAGAGAGTATAAAAAACAATAAATCTTCATTCAAGTTTATTATAGGCGATTATGGCTCCGGAAAGACTTTTTTTAGTACCGCAGTTAGGGAGATGTCGTATGATAAAAATTTTGTTGTATCTTCTGTTGTAATTTCACAGGAAGCGCCTCTTCACAAGTTTGAAGAATTGTATCGTAAAATAATGGATGGTATGAGAACATCAGAAAATAAAAAGATACCTGCTTTTACATTAATACTTGAAGAATGGCTTTTAAATATTGAAGATAAAGTTATTGAAATTGAAGGATTAGACCCCGAAGCAGATAGAGAGAAGTTTGAAGTAGAAATGAGTAACCGAATTAACGAAGAGTTATTGATAGTTGGTTCAATTGCTGCTTCATTTGCAAATGCTATAAGAGGTTTTTATAATGCTAAATATGAAGGTGATACAGTACTTTCACAAGGGGCTATTGCATGGCTTAAAGGTGAAAGTGTAAGACCAGAACTTAAAAAGAAATTGGGAGTTACAGGATCGGTGACAAGGGAAAACTCTTTTGAATTCTTTAGAGCATTGTTACATATGATTAAATCTGCTGGGTATGAAGGTTTAACTGTTATTTTAGATGAAGTTGAAACTGTTCAGAAATTATTGAGAAAAGATATGAGAAGTGATGCATATGAAAATTTAAGGTTTTTTATAGATGAATCAGATAAGAATTCATTCCCCAACTGTTTCTTTTTGTATACTGGAACTACTGATTTAATGGAAAGTGAAAAAGGTTTTAAATCTCTTGAACCTTTATATCAGAGAGTTAAAGTAGATAGAGATAAAAAATTTAAGAACCTTAGGCAGCCTGTTATGTTTTTAGATGGATTTAATAAAGAAAAATTATTTGAGGTTGCTTGTAAGATAAGAAGTATACATGGAGAAGTTTATTCTTGGATTCCTAATGATAAGGTAACAGATAGTTTTATAGAAAGACTTGTGAATGATATGACTTCAGGTTTTGGTGGAGAAATTAATATAGGACCAAGAGGTTTTTTAAGGACTTTTGTAGATATTTTAGATAAATCTCAAATGTATGATAATTATAGACCACAGGAACAATTTGTGTTCAATGAAGAAATAATAACTATGGTTGAAACTATTGAAAATGAAACTGCACATATAGTGAATTTTTAGGTGATTATTATGTCAAATTTTCATATGTTATGTGAACCTCTTAAGAGTAAAATTATCAATAAGCTAGGCTGGCAGGATCTTACTCCAGTACAAGAAATGACAATCCCAGAGATTTTAAGTGGAAAAAATGCTGTAATTCTTGCCCCAACAGCAGGTGGTAAGACTGAGGCAGCATTTTTCCCAATTTTATCTTTGATATATGAAGAAGAACTTAGTTCTATATCTGTTTTATATGTTTCTCCAATAAAAGCATTGCTTAATAATCAAGAAGAAAGATTAAAATTACTTTCTTCTTTTGTATATGCTGATGTATTTAAGTGGCACGGAGATGTTGAAAGTAATGAGAAAACTAAATTTTATAAAAAACTTTCTCAAATTTTAATTATTACACCTGAGTCACTTGAAGTTATGCTTATGAGCCAAAAGGTTAGTAAAGAAGAAATATTTAAAAATATAAAATTTATAGTAATTGATGAGATACATGCATTTGCGGACAGTGAAAGAGGTTCTCATTTAATGTCTATTTTAGAAAGAATACAGGCTTTTTCCCAGTATGATATTCAAAGGGTTGGTCTTAGTGCTACAGTTGGAAATCCTAAAGAAATATGCGATTGGATGCAGGGAAGCAGTAAAAGGGAAAGTATTGTTATTGATCCGCCAAAGCCAACAGGTCAGAAACTTATTGAAATTAAAATGGTCAAGAAAGATGAAGAGTTAGGTGTTGAGGTATGTAAAAGAATATTTGGGAAAAAAGCACTATTCTTCGCTAACAGCAGAAGTGCTGCAGAAGGATTAAAGAAAGAGATAGAAGGAAAAGGAATAGATACATATGTCCACCATTCTTCTATAGATAAGAGATTTAGAGAGGTTGCAGAAGAAAGATTTAAGACTGGAACTAATAATTGCATTATAGCAACCAATACATTAGAACTTGGCATAGATATTGGAAATCTTGATGTTGTTCTTCAATTAGATTCACCAAATACTGTGTCTTCATTTTTACAGAGGATGGGAAGAACAGGTAGAAGAAAAGGGACTATTGCTCATTATGTATTTTTTCCTACAAAGCCAGCAAAGTTAATTCTTTCTATAGCAATATTGAATCTTGCTATTAGGAGATGGGTTGAAAATGTTTATGTGAGTAAACTTTCTTATGACATATTGTTTCACCAAATATTAACTATGTCTATAGGTGAATTTGGAGTAAATAAGGATAATGTTTATGAAGTTTTAAAATGTGTTTATTCATTTTCAGATATAAGTAAGTCAGAGTATGAATACTTACTCAATTATATGATTGAAAAGAAATTTATACAGATAAATAGGAATATGATACACATAGATACAGAAACTGAGAGAGTTTTTGGAAGACAAAATTTTATGACACTTTATTCAGTTTTTGAAACAAATAAGGAGTTTACAGTAAAGTTTAGAAATAAATCTATTGGAACCCTTGAAAGATGGTTTGTAAATGCACTTGGAGAAAATTTTCAATTTATTTTAGCGGGAAAGTATTGGCAAACAGATAAAATAGATTATGATAATTCTATAATACATGTAGAAGAAGCAAAATCAGCAATGCCACCAAGATGGATGAGTGGAGAAGGTTTTTATTCTTATGAGTTATCTCAAGAAATATTAAAGGTTCTAAGTACAAATGAAGATTATCCTTTCTTAAATAGTTATGAAAAATCAGTATTAAAAGATATTAGATATGAGGAGCAAGCATTTGGACTTGAAGTAGGTAAAATCATTATAGAAGAAATAAAAGACGGATATCATTTTTACACATATGCCGGCAATGGTGTGAACTATACACTGGCTATGGCTTTATCTTTAATAAATAAAATGATAGATATCAAAAGTATAACATGGAATGGTTTTAAGGTAGTAGCAGCAGATAAAGACTTTAAGCCGAAGTATAAAGAAATATTAGAAGTTATTGAAGAGATAAAGAATAATGAAAATTATTTTAAGGAGAATTACGATAAATTAGTAGAACGGGTACCAGATATTTCTTTATCAAAATATCAAAAATATCTACCTGAACGGCTCAGAAAAAAGATGTTGGCTGACTATGTATATGATATTGAAAGGATAACTGAATTAATTAAAAATTCTTCAATAGAAATATTAAAGATATACTAAAAAGACTAATAATGGGGATACCTATTTTTGGTAAGTTAAATTTCTTGCACTTTAGAAGTTTGTTTTCCTAATTCATTTTCTAAATGACCTTAATGAACTAAAGAAAATATATTTTTTTAGGATAGGGTATAGGGGAATAGAAATGTATCAATATAATATTCTGTAAAGAAAAAATGTTGTTTCTTAAAGATATCCATAAATATTAATTACGCATGCATAGTTTAATAAGTTTAAAAATATATATTACTATATTACTAGCTTGGAAGGTATAAATGGATAGTCTTATTAATAATATAATAAATATTGATTGCTTAAAGGGCTTAGAGAAAATATAATCTGATAGTATTGACTTAGTAGTAACATCACCACCTTATAATTTAGGCATAGATTATGACGAATATGATGATAATAAAACAATTGATGAGTATACTGATTTTATTAATAAAGTATCAAAAGAGTTATTTAGAATTATTAAACCAGAGGGAAGAGTATGTCTAAATATTCCCTGTGATGGAAGTATGAAAGTGGATGCTAGAGTTAAAATAAAATGCGATATATCCTATATAATAAAAAATGTTTTTTATAATGCAGGTTTTAAATATAGAGATAAAATATATTGGGATAAACAAAACTTAAAAAATTTAACAGCGTGGGGAAGTTATGAATCTTCATCTGATCCTAACATATTGCTACCATTTGAAGAAATTGTAATATTATATAAGCAAACAAAGAAAAAGCAGAAAATGGGAACAAATGTGAATGAAATGATAGATAAAGAGTTTAAAGAATACGTCAACGGACACTGGGTAATTAATGGAGAAGTAAGAGGTCGGGAAATGGATAATTGCCCAGCGCCATTTCCTCAGGAGATACCAAGTAGGTTAATCAAATTGTTCTCATATAGAGGTGATATAGTTTTAGACCCTTTTAGTGGAAATGGTACAACCTGTGTAGTTGCAAAGAAGTTAGGAAGAAATTATATAGGATTTGAATTATCTAAGAAATATACTGATTATGCTAATAGAAGAATAGGCTTGTTATAGTATAGACTAAAAATGGGAATAATACCTCCTATAAAATATGCTAAATATTTTATAGGAGGTATTGTTTTATGAATGATTTGTGTAATGATATTATCTTTATTATAGAGAACTATGATTTATATACTAAAGCAGGTATGCCTTTAGATAGTATAAAACCTATATTTGACAAAGTATGTGATAAGCTAACTCGATTTCTGAAGGACTATGAAGTAGAGTACAATACTATTGAAGGAAAACCTAATAAACCATTTATACCATTATATGCATTAAGAGATCCTAAATTCTCAAAATATATGACACAAGGTATATATGTAGCGTTATTAATAAAGAGAAATGAAGGAATTTATGTTTCTTTAAATCAAGGTACAGAAAATAGGAAAAAAATTGATATATTAAACGATAAAAATAAATTTAAGCGTAAAGCTAATGATATAATAGCAACTTATGGTATTGAATATAAGAATAATATAATTGATGATATTGATCTTACAAGTAATATACATGGAAATTTGAAGAGACCAAAATCATATGAGGAAGGAAATATAAAAGCTATTTATTATGATATAGAAATGCTTAAGTTATATCCTGAAAAATTCTTGAGAGATATAATCTGGTTTATGGAGCTCTATAGAAAAGTATTATTAAGTGGAAGAAGTGAGGTAACGTAAGAAATTGTCAGATCAATAAATATACCATTACACTTTGCTTAAAGTTTTGCAAAGTGAATTTGTTGTTGCATGCTAAACCAAGGTTTTGCATTATGGAAACATAATAGATAAATAGGTGCTTACAATTTTGTTGCGCAGTTTTTTACCACCATTAAAAATGGTGGTAAAATTTTGCCTAATTATAATAAGTAATGGTCTATATAATAAATCATGGAAAATTATTTCGTAAAATGTTACAATAATAGGGAGAATATTGTAGTTATGGGGTGGATTACAATCTAGAACAACATAAAAAATGAATGATAAGATATTTGGAAAAATTGGGCATCAATTTAATAGCAACATTACGACAGGTTGAAAAATATCTTTAGTATCTGAATATTTTACCATTTAAGCTTATAAAGAATTGTCTTGAGTGCTTAATAAAGTGAAAAAATGAGATTATTATTTACTGGGAATGCGTTGCTGGAAATTGCATATTTTGTATAAACCTAGATGCAGCCTATCAAGGAGCTAAATATCTCGAAAATAATTTTGAGTTGCTTGGGGTAGCTGACAAGTTGATGCTATGAATAAGCTATTGCATACACTATTAATAATGAAAAGGTAAGGCAACTTATAGTGAATTTATTTCAATCATTTTTAATAAGTTAAGTTCAACGAATAAAGTTTCTTAATGTTAGCAATGGGATTAAAGTAAGAAAAAATCCAGCATATAAACTTTTTGTTAGTATATTTATTAAATTTAATAACTGAAAATCGGAAAATTATTTAATGAAACGAATAGATAATTATAGGGAAAAATAATTGGTGAAAATATACAACTAAAAAATGAGAATATAAAAATAATAAATTAAGCTATAAAGTGTTATTAAATTAAATAACAAAAAGAAGAATAGTTTAATACACAAAATGTTATAGAGTATGGGAGTATAAATTATTATGTAAAAAAGATGACATAGAGAATTTGATAACGATTACTAGTATGAAATTAATTAACTTCTAGTATTATGTCCATAAATTTATATAATCTAAAAGTGAGAGCTATTACTTTAAATAATTTACAAATAATTATTAATATAGAGGAAATTTGAATTTTTTGTAGTATATTCATATAATGTAATACTTTAGAACATATTTCAAGGAGGAGAATAGGATGGGAGGATCTAGCCCTTATTCACCAATTCATAGTGGAGGCGTAGCACAATCAAATTATTGTGGGGGGGAATATGAATTTGGCGTTGTAATTAATGATAGTGTAGAACAAGTAGAGTCAATATGGAATGAAGTTAGGGAAGGAGATTGTATACAAGTCATTTTGATTGAGGAAACTTTACCAAGACTTGAAATAAGAAGAGTAAGTGATAATTTTTTTATTGGATATCTACCGATTAGATTAGTAAATTTAATTAATTGTATAAAAGAGGGATGGAGATATGATGGCTATATTGTCAATATTTCAGGAAATAGATATAGTCCAGAAATAGATGTTAAGATTGAAGGTGTAATATAAAATGGTTTCGCTGAATGCCGAAAGAGTATTAGATGACCTATGGCAAATGTATGGAGGATACGTACAAGAAAACTTAAACTTTAATATAAAATTAAATAATACGAAGTTAATTGAAGAGTTCTTTTTTATAGTTTTAGGTGGATTTGGAATAAGTTATGAATTAAATATATCAGCATTGAGAGTGTTAAAACATAAAAAACTACTTAATAGTAATTTATTTATTAATAAAGAAGATTTGATTATTACTTCAGAATTGCTAAAAAATGAATTTAATACAAAACAATTTGAACCTAGAACCAAATCTAGTGAGTTAAGGAAGTATAGATTTATTGATACTAAATCAATAACTGTGGCTGAAGCTGGTTATTGGTTATGGAGTGAATGTCAATGGAATATTGATAAAAAGCTACAGACAGAAGGAAATAAAGCTAGAGAGTGGCTTTGTAATTGTCCAGGTGTTGGTTTGAAATCGGCAAGTTGGTTACTTAGAAATATTGGTTATTGTGAGAATTATGCTGTGTTGGATGTGCATATTTTAAGGTTTATTTCAAAAATGGGTATTGAAGTGCCAAAAAATCTGTCTGAAAAGTCATATTTATATGTTGAAGATACTTTAAGGAACTTGTGTGACAACATAGGAGTAACTTTGGGGAAGATGGATTATTTGCTTTGGACTTTAGGCAGATGTGGATATTTAGAACATGTGAGGTGTGAGTAGGTATGAGTTTAGCAGTTTATGGAGAAATAGCATTAGATTTATTAGTACATTCTAATAATGATATTTATAATAGATGTGGAGGAGCAGGACTATATGCTTCAATAGCAGCTGCTAAGCAAGACATGAAGGTTGAATTCCTAACGGTCTATAATTCAGAGATTTTGGACTATCAAATTTTTATATGGAATTCTATAGGAGTAACTTTGGACCATGCATTAAAGAATGAAGAGTACGAGTTGCCAAAGTATTTGGTAACAGGTTATAGAAATTATGAGCATAAAATTAGTAGGCCTATGAGTTTTTTTAAGAATAATTATAATTATTATCCTGAAATTCCTAAAAAATCACAAGCAATTTTGATTTTTCCAATAGGCCATACTATACCACTTTATATGTGTGAGTATGCTCAAAATAATAATATTCTTGTGTTTTTGGATCCAAAACCTAATGAAATATCGATAAATGAGGCGAAAAAAGCATTGAAATATACAGATATTCTTTTAGTAAATGAAGATGAAGCAATGTTATTATCTAATTCTCGAAATATTAAAGATGCCATTAATATATTATCTAAAGAAAGGATAAAGCATATAGTTATTAAAAGAGGTATCAGAGGATGTATATTAATTAGCGAAGATAGAAAAATAACTAAGATTCCTTCATTTAGAAGTAATGCTATATGCACATTGGGGTCAGGAGATGTTTTTGATGGAGCGTTAGCTGCCACTTTTTTAGAAACCAAAGATATTGTTTATAGCATAGAAGTAGCTTCGTGTCTTGCAGCAAGTTTTATTGAAAAATTTGAAATAGAAAGAATGCCAAATAAACTAGCAATAAAGTTGGAATTAAAAGAAAGAAAAAGAAATAGTATTAATAAAACTAAAGAAGTAGTTGCATATTTAGCAGGACCTTTTTTTAGTGAGCAAGAACTTTATTGGGTAAACTATGTGAAACAAATGTTAGAATTGAGAAAAATAAAAGTATTATCTCCATTTCATAGTAATGGGATTGTTAAATTGGACTCGACTTATGAAGAAAGAAAAAGAGTTTTCAATTTAGACATTGAATTGTTAGAAAAAGCTAATATAGTAATTGCATTAATCGACCATAACGATCCTGGGACATATTTTGAAATGGGTTACGCATTAAAGAAAGGAGTGCCCATAATTGGTTATAAAACTAGCGTTGGTGGTTTAAATAATATGATATCTTGTGGATGTAGTGCAATAGTTAGTAATATTGATAATCTTATTGAAGAGGTGGAAAAGTATGTACAATAATAAAGTTGTTTTACTTTTTTCAGGTGGAATTGACTCAACAGTTCTTCTATTTTATTTAATTAGAAAAAAATACGATATATTTCCACTCTATATTAATTATGGACAAACATCATATGAAGGAGAAATAGCAGCAATTGAAAAAATTATTGAAGGATTAATAAATAATAAATTAATGATAATTAATATTCAGGATGTTAGTAAAATTGGGTGTGGGTCACTTGTTGGTGAATATCCCAATGATGTAACTTCAAGAGAAGATTGGTATAAGGATGAGTTTTTCCCGAATAGAAATCTAATATTGCTATCTTTAGCAGCGGCATATGCATATAAGATAAATGCTACAAATATTGCGATAGGTGTTGTTGGAGATTCTTATAGCGATACTTCAAAAGAGTTCCTAGATGAGATGAAAAAAACACTCGAAATTTCTTTAGGTAAGTACAATATAATTGCACCTTATGCGAATATGGATAGAAAAAAAGTAATTGAGGATGCAATAAGATACAATGTGCCTATAGAATTAACTTTCTCATGTAATTCAGTTGGTAATAGGCATTGTATGTTATGTACAAGCTGTTTAGATAGAGAAAATGCTCTCCTTTTAAAAAAATTAGCAATTCAATAATTTAAATTTAAATAATGGGTGATTTATTTCTTGAATAACATAATGACTATATTAGCAAATGCAAGAGTGAGGGTGTAATTAATTTATTTTAGTTTCATATATCTTTTACTATATTAAAATGTAAATTTAATATATAGGATTAGAATTTATAATTGTAATTTCTCATTCTTAAATCTAAAAAATAATGTGGTAGATTAAATTAAAGAAGATTAGATAATAATTGTTAAGGGGGTATTAATAAGGGTGAATAATAATTTTTATCTTATTGCTAAATTTAAAAAAGATCAAAGTCAAATTATTAACTTTCTCAGAGAGAGTTTAAATACTAAGAGCAATCGACATTATTATATAAAAGGGAATAACGATAATTTAATTCTTCAAGAATTGAAACTTCACGATGGTTTTGACGTGGTATTTATTGTTTTTAATGAAAAGCAGTCTGAGTTTAATCCTTTGGAACTGTATCTAGCATATGGAAACATTAATGGAACTAATAGGTTGGAATATAAAGTTTCTAACTTTACAGATTCGAGATTAATTATTGATAACTTTATTAAGAACTCAGGGTTAGATTTAAAAAATGATTTCATGTTTAACTCATATTTAAGCATTGAGACATCTAAAGAATTGATGAAACATCTAAAATTTGCATTAAAAGAGAGTTATATTGTAAATAGAATGCAATATGAAGATCAAAAATATGAACCTAATTTTCACGATAATAATTTAAGCGATTTAAGTCAAAAGAATGAACACTGTAAAAGACCAATTGCGATAAATGAAATTGATAAGAATAGAAATGAATTTCAGAGAGACCGTGAACGTATCGTGCATGCTAAGGCTTCAAGAAGGTTAGTTGATAAAGCTCAAATTTTCACAGCATCAAAAGGAGATCACTTTAGAACAAGGATGACTCATACTTTAGAAGTATCACAGATAGCAAGAGGATTATCTTTAAGTTTAAACTTGAACTCTGATCTAACAGAAGCAATAGCATTAGCTCATGATATTGGACATACACCTTTTGGGCACCAAGGTGAGAGAACATTAAATAGTATATTGCGCAATGAACTTAAAGTAATACCATGTGGTGATAAAATAGACTTTGGTGGGTTTAAACATAATTTCCAAGGATTAAGAGTGCTTACATATCTAGAAGAAAAATATTTTGAATACGAGGGATTGGACATTACGTATCAGGTGTTAGAAGGAGTTCTTAAACATACTAAAGGTAAAGTTAAGAATTGTGAAAAATGTAATATGAAATCGTGTTCAAAAAAATGCTTTGATGTGGATGAATTTTTAATTAATGCTGATAAAGAATATTTATTCCTAAAATATGAATTTGCAACTACTTTGGAAGGTCAGATAGTTAGTATAGCTGACGAAATTGCGCAGAGAGGACATGATTTAGATGATGCTTTTGCAGCTAAAGACTTAACTTTTGATGAATTGTTGTCTTGCTGTGAAATAAGAAAAATGAAACCAATTAGAGATATTTTAGATAAAATAAAATCGGATTTGAATAGGATGAAAAATGAGAATAAAGTATTTATAGATGAAAATAGTATGATGAGATCCCGATTAGTTTCAGAAGTATTGGCCTATTTTATGAAAGATATTGTAAGTCAGTCTAGTACTAATATAAGTTCATATAACACTGACAATGAATTTTATAACAAATACCATAGAATTGATGAAGAATTAATTAAGTTTAGCGATGAGGGCCAATTTATTTTGAATTACCTTGAGACTATAATATCAAAAAAAGTTATCAATAGCTTTGAAGTTGCAAGGTTTGATGATAAAGCTAAAATGATTGTTATTTCTCTCTTTAAAGCATACTATAATAATCCTAAACTTCTACCGGATGGAACACTTACCCGCATTTATAGGGATATTAGGAGAGTAAGCAAAAATGTTATAGATTTTAGGAATGGAGATCCTAAACTGATTACTGATGAATTGTATTCAATTTGCTTTAGTGAGCCAAAGATGGAAGACGGTGATATAGATTTAGCCAATGAATACATAATAAAAAGAAAAATTCTTGTAAGAAATATAGTAGACCATATTTCAGGTATGACTGATAACTATGCAATTAATGAGTATAAATTAATATATGGAAATATGTAGGTGCAATAAAGAACATTCATCTAATAGGGCTGATTTTATCATAGATAAACTCACACGAAGCTCCTTTAATTAATTTCTGATAAATAGCAAAGTAATTATAGGACATCATAGTTATAGTTCAAGTAAATATCCACACTTAGCTGATAAAGGTGAGGTCATCTATCCAGCTACATTTAACGAGCATTTAAATAAATGGCATGGAAGAAATTATAGAAATAGTAATCCAGGAAGTCCAATAAATCCATTATATCCAGATGATTTTTAAAGTGGAAGGAATAACAATATATGAGTATCTCAATTATAATTAAAAAAGATGATAATAGTTCTAAATATATAGTAATTGTTAGAAAATTCACTGGTAAATCTATAGCGGAAATAAAGAGTGCTATAGAAAATGAAAAGCCAGTTCTTAAATGCGAGTTATTTAAAAATGATGACTGTAAAGAAGTAGTTGAAGCAGTATTAAAAGAACTAATAAATCAAGAAGCAAAATTAGCAATAATAAAAGAAGAAAATCATAAAACAGAAGAATTAACAGTAAATTACTTATTAAGTAGAATAAACAGATTTAGAGAAATTTCACAACAAAATCAAGAATTAGATGACCTAATGTATGGAGAAGAGTAGTAAGTGAATTCATAATAAAGAGTTAAGTAACTGCATAAAAAATAAATAAAGTAGAATGTAGTTAAATCAATAGAAATAGAAAAATTTAATACTGCATAATTGTAATAATGCAGTGAAAGAAGTTAAAAAGGTTAATGTTTCATTTGAAAGGTGATTAGGTATGAAGATAACAGGAACAATGTCATATATAAAGGTTGAGATTGATGGTAAAACAGTTAAAATTGAAGGTGAAAAAGTAATTGGGGGGTTTATTGCTTTTAAAAATACAATGAAAAATTGGGAACCACCATATGAAAATGAAGTAATCGATGAAAAATTAAAGCAAGAAATTATACAGAAAGTTTATGATGAAACTAAAAATTCTCATTTGGTAATAACTTTTGAATAACTAAATGCTTAACTAATAGAGAGTTTCACTGCATAATAAAGTATAATCAAAAATATAAATAAATTAATAAAAGTAATAAAAATTAATACTGCATAATTGTAATAATGCAGTGAGAAAAAGACAAAATGAACTAGCTGAAAAATAAGTAGGCTAGTTCATTGATTTTTATAGTGATAAAATGGTGGCAAGGCTTGAAAATACTCAATTTTACTACTAAAAATTAAAAGACAGACTCTGCCCTAAGGGGGAGACTAAAGCTGACATATTAAAACAGAATAGAGTTAATGGAAGGAATTTTGAGATAAAAGCATTAGAAAAATAAAAGAAAGTGCTGGTGACGTTGTTGAACAAATTACTATAAAAAGTAAAAGTGGAACTAGAACAAGGTTAGATGCTATTGGAATGGATAAAGAAACTGGTGAAATATTAATTGAAGAATATAAAGCATCATCAACAGCACCATTAACTAAAAATAAAAAGATAACACATCCAGAAATAGAGGTGAAATTATGTCAATAATTGATAAAGATAAAATTGATAGCATAGGAATAAATAAAGAAAATGGGAATGTAATGATTGGAATTTCAGACCATTTAGATTGGAGTAATGAATATGAGCATCTAATAATGCTTCAAGACAAGATAAATTCATACTTGAATTTTATCGAAAGTGGAGAAATATATGAAAGTTATCCTAAGGCAAAAGATAAAAATATAGAAATAATAATATATACAAAATATGATTTTACTGAAAAGGCAGAAGAGTTTTTAAATGTTGCATATAAAAGTATAGTTGAAGCAGGGTTTAATTTAAGTTGTGAGGTTATAGGAGAGTAGGTTAAAATCTCAATTCAAAATCAAGTTATAACTTGCTGCAAGAAAACTATTTATGTGAAGTAAGAAAAATCAATGGAAGTAGTGATTATATTAACTGCATAATCTAAATAATGCAGTGAGAAAAGTGTAAATGAACTAGCTGAAAAATAAGTAGGCTAGTTCATTACTTTTTATAGTGATAATATGGTAGTATATGTTGAAAATAGTAGGCTCAACCACTAAAATTTAAGAAGCTTAACAACAGATGTTAAATTCGTGAATCCTAAAGGAATACATAGGGTAGAGGTCCAACAACTGCTCATAATGAATTGTTAAAGATAATTGATAGTTCAGCAGACTATGATACGTTTATAAGAAGGTTGAATAATTGGGCAAATTATAGACTAGATGGAGGCGTAGAATCTTTACCTAAGGAATTACAATTGAAATAAATTAAAGAAGAGATGAGTATGCAAAAAGAAGGTGAAGTATCATTATGGCTAGGAATTTTTAATGATGAAGAAACTTTCAGAAAATTTATGGAGATTAAATATACCGATGATGGGGACTCAATACCATCAAAATTTAAAAAGCAATTTAAGATAGATTATTATGATATAGACTTTTCAGAAATAGATTATATGGAGGAAAAGTCAAGTGATTTGCAGGTTTTATTAGAGGGCTTTTCTAATGATTATGAGATAATACCTAGATTAAATGAAAAATATAATGGAGGAATGTATAATTCAATAGTATTGTTATATGACTTTGAATATCAGTATAATGGAGATAATTATAAAGATGGAGATAATGAGCTGGAGTTTATTGGATGTGTGGGCTACAGTAGTTAATATATGCTGTAAACACATCATTCAAAAGAACTATATTAAAAAGCGACGATAACACATCAGAAAACAGAGGTTTTAAAGACTGTAAACAAGTGTGTCATTAAATTTTAAAAGTGTTGAATAAAGGCTGATTTAATAGAAATTGATAGGTGATTAAAATCTTTTCATTACCAGAAAGTCTTAGCTTAAAGTAAAGGAGTGTAGGAAATAATGGAAAGAGAAGGATATGTATCTTTATGGATTGGCAACATAAAAACTGATGATGAACTTTTAGAATATGTTGAACTTGTTTATACAGATGCTGGAGATTGGTTACCCTCTCAATTTTTAAAAGATTTTAATATTGATATAGACGATTTTGATGATGATTGTATTGAGAGAGTATGTCTTGAACAAAATGTTACTTCAATAACTGAACTTATTTCAGGGTGTTCATATGAGGATATAGTAATACCAAGATATGAGAAAATAACTGATGGCGTTTCAATAGTAAAATGCAATTCAGGGATTTTGCTTTATAATTTTCAATATGATGGAAATGTGAAAAGTATAAATAATAAAGACTATGAATTTAAATTTATAAGTTCAGTTGAATATGGTAAATAGTAAATAAAATATTTTTACTGCAAAATTTTTAGTAAACTTACTACAAAAATAAGTGAATAGCATTTTAAAATGTTTAAAATTTTTAATAACAATAATTAATACAGAGTTAATAGAAAAAAGTTACTAGATAATATTAACAATGCAGTAAGTTTAAGAGAGAGAAACTAGCTGAAAAATAAAATGGGCTAGTTTCTAGTTCTTTTCTGTGATAAGTATTGGAAATACTAGCTTGTAACGGTAAAATATAATGAAACAGACTATGCCCACAGGGGGTAAGTAAACCTAATGGGAAAGAAATAATTTTTGAAGGAAAATATACGACCATGATAGAATTATTACAATAGATTTTTTAATTAATGGTGGTTCTATTTAGCCACATATAAGTTTTTTAAAGGATGAACATAAAGAACTTTTTCAAAGTGGAGATGAAGAGAAAATAAAATCAATTATTTAAAGTATGGGTAAACCTAAGCAGATAGAATACCTTGTATAGTGCTATGAAGTAGGAGAGATAAAATGAATTTAATAGATTATCCAGATTCTGATATATCAAGTCTTTGGAATGATTATGCTGAGACTAGAAACAAGGGATTAAAAAAGATTGCAAATGTTAAGTTGAAAAAGTTGGTTGAATATTCGGAGACAAAGACTAAAGAAGATAAACAAAGGTTTGTTGATTATCTTTGCATTGAAAGATTTGAAAAAGGAAGTATAAAAGACTTTCAACAGCCGATAGTAGAAGGGATAATATTACCTGTTATAGTTGAGGCTGTCGAGCATGAAGAAATGCCATATTTAAGATGGATATATCAATTACAGTTATATAGTTGCTGTAATTATAAGAACATTGAAAACATTGAGTATTATAGTTCAGAAGATATACTTATACATGCAAATGAAATAGACCCTAGTGATATTAAGACTGTTAATTTATTATTGGAATTATATATGGATGGATTATGGTTTGGAAGTCACCATTTACCTGAATATATTTTAATAAATGAGAAGGAAGTAAATGTTTTATTTAATAAGGTAAATCATTTAATAGAGAAATATGAAAGTAGAATTGAGAATAAAAGGTCTATATTAGAAGATATAAAGTATTACAATGACTTATATAAAAGTTGGTTTAAGTACAAAAGTGAAAATAGAAATATTTCTTTCTTGGAATGGTGTAAAGATAATAAAAAAAACTATTCCTGGGTCAAAGCATATTATTATGATAAAAGGAATCGTACTTAGATTAAGAGCAATGGGAAATGTAGAGTCAAGTAATAGATGTATTGTGCCAATAAAAGAATTGTTAAGATTTTAAATGCAGTTATTCATTCTTGATTAGAGGAGAGGTAGCAATGAATACTTACAAATTACCTATAGGTATAAGAATACCTGATTTTGATGAATATCCAAATGGATACAATGTTGAAGAAATTAATAGGAAAAGAGAGTCAGCCAATATAACAGAAGGTTATAAGCTAGTAGAAGTAGATGGAGAGAAATTTACGCATTTTGCTGAGATTAATATTGATGTAGATAACCTTTGGAATTTATTTGTTGGGTTGTCAGATATCTTAATAGGTAATACAGCTTACGGAATTATTGGGTTTAAAGATGAAGAACCAACTATGAGTAACTTTACAGAAAAACAAAGGATTATTGACATTTTAGATAATTATAGGTTTGAATTAGCTAATGATGGATGTATTAAATTTGGAATAGCCTATTATGATGAATCATCATTGAATGAAATATTTATAACCAGCTTTAAGTATTTACAAGTGTGGACTACAGCTAGTAAAGAATTAGTTAAAACACTAAATAAGTTTAATATATCAGAGCAGGAATACCTCAATTTTATAGATGAATTTCCGGTAGTATCAGAAGCGTTATCTACTGACAAGATCAGTGGAGTTCGCCACTATTCAGACGTTATAAGTGAGATAGAAAGGAAATATACTGACTTATAGAGTTATTGGAAGATAAGTTAAAGGAGTTTCTTATATGTTTAAGCGATTGTTTAAAAAAGAAGGATTAGAAATTATACCTGTAAAGACTGTAAATGAAAAACCAAAAGAATGGGATGGCAATGGTATAATCTTTTATATAAAAGATGGTAAAGGGTTACTATGCCACAAGTATGGCAATTACGAGGACAAAGCATTATTTACACTTACTTATGATAATACTCCTTTAATTAAGTTTCATGCTGATGAGTATTTTTGCCCTACCTGTGAAAAGCTTGTTTCAGCAGGGTATGGGTTAGATATGGCTAATGATAACAATATTCGTGAAATGAGGCAGTTATTTAATTCTCCCTTTGTATCGCTAGAAAATTCTTTTGAGAATTTAAAGCCTTTATTAGG
This sequence comes from Clostridium amylolyticum, assembly GCF_900142075.1. Taxonomy (GTDB): domain Bacteria; phylum Bacillota; class Clostridia; order Clostridiales; family Clostridiaceae; genus Clostridium_AA; species Clostridium_AA amylolyticum. Next base: position 10,294 of record NZ_FQZO01000006.1, on the reverse strand, counting down.
ATTATTGAGAACAGGGTATTATGAGCTTGTTGATGTTGAGTTATATCCATCAGATGGAAACGGACAATTCTTCAGATGCTATGACACTTGCAAGAATACATTGGGCTGGTGAAATTACTGATGAAAGATTAGATAAAATAGTTAATCACCAAGTGGCTATGACAGATGCCGAAGTATTAAATCTATTATCAGCATTATCTGAATTAGAACATCCAAGATTTAAGGAACTTGCTTTTCATTTTTGTAGTTATGGTTTGTTTGGTAGTATATTGCATGATATTTTTATACTATTAGCAAAAATCAAGGGTGAAGATATAGAAAACTTTTTTATACAATATTTAATTAACAATGAGATAGAAAGGCCTGATTTAAATAAAATTATTGATAATTATCTAATGACTAATTAGATAATTATTTTAGCTATGTATTTTCCTTATGTGATGAAAGTATATAAAATTAGCTATTGGAGAAATAATTATGATATTAAGCGTTAGTAGAAGAACAGATATTCCTGCATTTTACAGTGAATGGTTTATGAACAGAATAAATGCTGGTTATGTTTATGTGCGCAATCCATTTAATTACAATCAAATTTCTAATATAGATATTAACCCTGATAAAGTGGATTGTATAGTTTTTTGGACTAAAAACCCCAAACCTTTACTCCCTAGACTGAAAGAATTAGATGATAGAGGTTATAAATATTATTTTCACTACACCATAACTCCCTATGATAAAGAGGTGGAGACTGATGTGATTGATAAAAGGAGTATTATAAATACCTTTATAGAATTATCAGAAAAGATAGGAAAAGATAAGGTAATACTTAGGTATGACCCAATAATTGTAACGGATAAATATTCTGTGGATTTTCATCTAAAAGCTTTTGAGAAAATGTGTTTAATAATTCATGAATATACAAACAAGATAGTATTTAGTTTCTTAGATGATTATAGAAAAGTCTCTATGAATATGAAAAATATAGGTGTAAAAGAACTGACAGAGAAAGAAATGAAAAATATATCTTTAAAATTAGTAGAAATAACGAACCAATATGGTATAGCATTAGAAACCTGTGCTGAAAAAATAGACTTACAGGATATTGGTATAAGTCATACTAAGTGCATCGATGGTGATTTAATTGAAAAAATAATCGGATATGAGATTAAAAACAAAGATCACTTAGATGGAAACAGGAAAGATTGTGGCTGCATGAAATGTATCGATATAGGTGTATACAATACTTGTATACATAATTGCATATATTGTTATGCAAATACTAATAAGAATAAAGCTGCTTCTAATTTTAAAATGCATGATCCAAATTCACCAATTTTATCAGGTAATTTCATTAAGGAGAAAGTAAAAGAACGAAAAGATGTTAAGAGTTATAAAATAAAGGCTAATGAACAATTATCTTTATTTAATAAGTAAGAGATGCGTTTCATTTATAGAAGAATAATGAGTTACTTACAAATGTGGTAAAACAGATGCCAAACTTGATATCACAGGAATTATATGATAAGACAATAGAACTTATTGAAGGGAAGAAAGAGCCAGATATCCTTTTGAAAGAATCAAATTGAGTAATTTATCTTTAAGATTATTAGGTAATAATAGAATTTATAAGCTTTGCTTATGCAGTATATAAAAGCATTACTATAAAGCAAGAGGTGGGGTAGCATTGAATGTAGAGAAACATCTTATTCTTGTAAAAGACCAGGATAAAACAGAACAAATAGAATACTGTCAATATATTAACGGTAAATGGATAGTTAGATATCATAATAATGGCACAGAGTATTCTTACAATTATCATAATATAGAGTGGCACAAAAACCCAAAAATAATAAACCATGAAACTTCTATTGTTTACGAATTTGATCAACCATTATCTGGCGTGATAAAAATACTTGATTTTGGTGAGTATATAAGAATTTTCTTTAAGAGTGGGTATAAAAAATTATATAAGAGTTCAAATATTATTGTTGAAGAAACTTCCTTAAGCAATAGAAAGTCAAGAGATTGTCTAGAGTACTTTAAAGAGTTAGCAGAACATATTACTCCCACCAGTGATGATATAAGTTTTTTGAGTAAGCAATACAGCAAACTTACCACCATTAGTCCCCGCAGTGTATTAGCAACTTACTTAGAGAAGAAACCTCTTCAGAAAGAGAGCGTAGATACAGACCCCATATTCCCCTTTGGATTCAATTTAAGCCAAAAGGCCGCAACGGAAAAAGCTCTATCTGAACAAGTCAGTGTTATAGAAGGTCCTCCAGGTACAGGAAAAACTCAGACTATATTGAACATCATTGCTAATGCAATAGTGAACAACAAAACAGTTGCAGTAGTATCAAATAATAACTCTGCTACAGCTAATGTTCTTGAAAAATTGCAAAAGTATGATGTGGATTTTATAGCCGCATATTTAGGGAATTATGATAATAAAGTAAAATTCTTTGATGAACAGAAAAACATCTATCCTAATATGACCACATGGACTTTGCCAAATAAGGACTTCCAATTAATTAAAACTAACTTAAATAGATCACAGCAAAAGTTAAATGAAATGCTTGAATATAGTAATAGACTGGCAGCACTAAAGAATGAACTATCAATTATGCAAACGGAGATAGAGTACTTCGATAAATATTATGCTGAGACAGAAGACAAGTCCATAAAATTGCGCTCTTTTTTCCCGGTTGGCTCAGATAGAGTTATATCTTTAATGATTAATTATCAACATAAACTTGAAAAAGGGAGTATTTCATTTGTATACAAATTATATAATCTATTTGTGCATGGAATATACAACTTATCCTTTTATAATAATACACCTGAAGCAGTTATCTCTTTCTTACAAAAAACGTATTATGATAAAAAACTCAAAGAGGTTAAGAGTGAGATTGAAGCATTATCGAATAAACTTGAAAGCTATAACTTTGATAATGCAATGAAAGAGTATAGTAGAAATTCTATGAAGCTATTTAAGGCCAAATTAGCCGAAAGATACGGAACTTCTGAAAATAGAATTATATTTTCTGACAATGCACTTTGGAAAGATTTTGATTCTTTTATAAAGGAATATCCTGTTATTTTAAGCACTACTCATTCCTTACGTAGTTGTACAAGTGAAAACTATTTATTTGACTATGTGATAATTGATGAGGCCTCACAAGTTGACTTAGTTACAGGAGCATTAGCCTTATCCTGCGCTAAGAATGCTGTAATTGTAGGAGATATAAAACAGCTTCCTAATGTTATTACCTTTGAAGCAGCAGAATATGCAAAGCAGGTATTTGAATCTTTCAATCTTGAAAGAGCATATAGTTATGCAGACAATAGCTTGCTGTCTTCAATAATTAATTTATATACAGATATCCCGAAAACCCTATTGAAAGAGCACTATAGATGCCATCCAAAAATAATTGGGTTTTGTAATCAAAAGTTTTATAATAATGAGTTAATAATATTAACAAATGAACAGGATAATGATAAGCCACTAGTTCTATATAGAACTGCTAAAGGTAATCATGCAAGGGGAAAATTAAATCAACGGCAGATTGATGTTGTATTTGAAGAGATAATTCCAGAACAAAAAATTAATTGCCATAAACAATCCGTAGGAATTATTTCACCCTACAGGCTTCAAACAGATGAACTAAAAAAAGTAATAGGAACACGTAATATCGAGGCTGATACTGTTCACAAATACCAAGGAAGAGAAAAAGATGTAATAATCCTAACTACAGTTGCAAATGAAGTAGCTGCAAATGATTTTGTTGATAACTCAAATCTCATAAATGTTGCTGTTTCTCGTGCTGTAGATAGATTGATTGTAGTAGTTTCCGACGGAAGTGAAGGATGGCAGGGAACTAATATCGGTGATTTAGTAAGATACATACAGTATAACAATTTTGAAATAATAGAAAGTCAGATATATTCTGTATTTGACTTACTCTATAGCAGTTATTCAGAAAAACTATTATCTACTATGAAAAATAGTAAGAATGTTTCAGAGTATAAATCAGAAAATTTAATGAATACGGTTATTGAAAAAGTATTAGGTTCACCAGAGTTTCAAAGCCTTCACCGAATTATGCATCAGCCACTTAAAATGCTCATAAAAGATCCAAGTAAACTTAATCATGATGAGTATAAGTACGCAATGAATATTTTAACCCATACAGATTTTGTTATTTTCAATAAACTTGATAAAATGCCTGTTTTAGTGGTTGAGGTTGATGGATATGCATATCATGCAAATAATCCTAAACAGCTACAGAGAGATAAAATGAAGGATGATATTCTAAAGAAGTATAGTATCCCAATAATAAGAATTAAAACTAATGAGAGTGGCGAAGAAAGAAAACTCCGCGGAAAATTAATGGAACTATTAAAGCTTTGAAGATAATCAAGTTATAACAGTTCCCTAAAGAAAATTTAATTTGAGGTGTATAAATCACATAGGATAAGAAAAGAGAATATTTGGTTAAAACTTTATCCCGAACAAAGAGAAAGGACTACGAAAATTATATAATCAATGCTATTTGGCATAAACTTGGTAGATTGGATATACAGCCAGTTACTCAACAATATGTAAAACGTACAGATGGAAAATATGCATTAATAGATTTATACTTTCCACAAATTAATGTTAGTATTGAATTTGATGAAGAATTTTATATTAGTGCGAATAGATAAGATTAATTAAATAATGAAAGAGTTTTATGAATGCTGGATCAATGTCAATATATAAAGCCACGTGGGGTAGGTAAAGTTTTAAGAAAGTTATAAATTAGATACTGCATAAAAAAGTATAGGTTGACTATGGAATATAATGTAATAATTGTATATAATAAATATAAATGTTATGTGATGTAATTAAGTGATTGTTTTGAAAGTAAAAAAGAAATTACACAATAAATTGTACCCTGATAATTATTATATAGGAGAAAAAGTATGGTTATTAGAGTAAATATTTCAGAGCTGGAGAGCAAAGCAAAATATGCTGAATCTCTTTCTATACAGTTGAAGATAAAGGTAGATGAGATTAATAGCATATATTATTCCCTTGACCCTAAGGTAAAAAGCAGAAATGGAATAGGACAATCTATGATTAGCCTTCAAAAGAGAATAGAAGAAGCGCAGCAAAAGATGTATAATATTAGTAAATTCTTATACTCAGCTGCAGAAAACTATAGAAATGCAGAGGAACAAATAGTAAGTAATAGTAAACGCTTTGAAGATAGCCATAGATTGTATGATGAACAATACTCAGATTATAATTATATTAAGAATTTAAACATTTTTGAAGGAGCCGATATAGAAGGTATAAATTCTGCAAACAATGTAGAGATGGATTCTAGAGTAATAGATTATTTAAAGAAATCTGGAAATCAGCTTATCTTAGGAAACTATACTGAAGATGTAACTTTACTAGGCACACTTATGCAAGTAGGTACAGGGCTATTAGGTGTAGATTTACCTATGGATCTTAGAGATATACTTTATGATTTTACTCATTGGAAATGGTCCTGGGAACACGCTGGAAAAGCTGGCATGGATCTTCTAGCAGTATTTCCTATTATCGGTGGCCTAAAGTATACAGACGAAGCGAGTTCATTAGCTAAGGCGGCTTTTAAAAATACGGATGAAGCATCTGCCTTGATGAAAGGAGCTTTAAAGAATACAGATGAAGCAAGTACCTTAATCAAGGGAAGTTTAAAGAGCTCAGATGAAATAAGCGATATAGCAAAGGGTGTGGATGAGACAGTTGAGGTTGCTACTAAGGGGATTAGTAAAGCTATAGATATTGAAGAAATATCTAAGTTGTTAAAAACAGAACCAGATACAGCGTTTTTCTGGTCGGGTAGAACCAATGGAATTGGTGGCGCAGATAGGGCAGCAGAAATTGCAAAAACAAAAGGTGGAGTAACGTTAGAATCTACAATTTCTGATAAGAATATTAAGATGCCAGAATGGGATTTTAACAATCCGGATTCAATTAAAGCATGGGAAGATGCTTCAGCAGAGTATGCGAAGCAAGTATCGGGAGAGATTCGAGCAGTTGTAGGAAAAGAATTAAGAGAAGGTAACATATGGGAAAATGTTGAATTACCAAGGTTAAAACAAAACCCTAGTGTAAGGAAAATAACAATTATAGACCCGGAAACAGGAATAGAAAAAATTATATTTGAAAGGTGATTAGGTATGAAGATAACAGGAACAATGTCATATATAAAGGTTGAGATTGATGGTAAAACAGTTAAAATTGAAGGTGAAAAAGTAATTGGGGGGTTTATTGCTTTTAAAAATACAATGAAAAATTGGGAACCACCATATGAAAATGAAGTAATCGATGAAAAATTAAAGCAAGAAATTATACAGAAAGTTTATGATGAAACTAAAAATTCTCATTTGGTAATAACTTTTGAATAACTAAATGCTTAACTAATAGAGAGTTTCACTGCATAATAAAGTATAATCAAAAATATAAATAAATTAATAAAAGTAATAAAAATTAATACTGCATAATTGTAATAATGCAGTGAGAAAAAGACAAAATGAACTAGCTGAAAAATAAGTAGGCTAGTTCATTGATTTTTATAGTGATAAATTAGTGGCAAGGCTTGAAAATACTCAACTCTATCACTAAAAGATAATAAGACAGACTCTGCTAAATGCAAGTAGAACTCGTATAAATGTTGATAGCAATGGAAATGTAAGTATTCCAAATAAGTCTGCTAATCTTAATATTGGTACAGGTAATGCTGAGCATGCAAATTACTTCCTAAGTAAGAGGGGACCAAATGCTGAAGTTGTGGAATTTGATGTTCCGAAATGGTTTGATGATATGCTAAATGAATATGCAATTCCACAAAAGGGATACAAGTCTAATCCATTGAATCAGGGAGGAACAGCACCTAAAATTGTTGACCCTACTACACCAGGAAAATCCTATGAGATACCTTCTCCATGGATTCAATGGCTAGAGGAATATGCGACTAATGGTAGAAAATGATTTTTTAAGTTAAAAGAGAAAATACCCCTTTTAACCTAAATATAACTGGAGGTTAGTTTATGAAAGTAGAACCGATATATGCTGAGAATATTATAGTTGGAGTAGTATATAATAAGGCTTGGCAATGGTATGTAACAGAGAAAGATTTATGGTTTTTAGACTATAAAAAACTGGAGAAAGCCTACTTGGATAAAGGATTTAATATCGAAGACATTATTGATGATAATGAAAGAATAGGAATCAAAGTATTAGATAGGAAGAACGCAGAGTCATTTTTGTGTAATATCAAGGAGTACTTAGTTACTACAGATGAATTGAATAGTATGTTAAAAAACAAAGCTGAGAGTAAAGGTGAGTTTGATGACTTATTAGATTTTAGCCCAACTATATTTGTGGATTTCGATAGTAAAAGGCTTTGTTCAATGTTCCCTGAACCTGCATCATTTGAAGATTATGTCCCAGAAGGATGGACGGGAGAATATATGGATTTTACCAATTTAATCCCGGATAAAGAAAAATATTGGGTAGATGATACTAATGAAAATATATTTTTAAAGCATTAAAGATAAGAGGTGTTATGAATGAGCGATAAAAATACTGTAACAATGTTAAGTGAAGAATTTGAAAATGATAAAACAGGCGAGAAAGTTGAAGGAATAACAATAATAGTTGATGGAAAGTTAAAAGAAGTATTGGATTTGATTAAGATAAGAAATAAAAATTATAATAATTATACAGAGATATTAAGAGATGCGTTATTTGAGGGAATAAATAATATAACTAACAAATCAAAAGAATAAGTACTTAATCTAGTCAAATGTAACTAACTGCAATATTTTAATATAACTAACTGCAGAATACTGGAATTTAGGAAATTAGAATGGAATCTAAGTCTTTACTTGAATTAGAGGTTTTTTGCATAGTAGTGTAAAACATTGAAAACACTAGGTTGATAGAAAAGACAGAGTATGCCCAAGGGAGTGTCTGACACTATAACGAAATCAGAATATAGTAGTCTTAATGAAAAAATATGGACTTATGACCCAATAAATAATGTTATGAATATTGACAATACAGTTGTTAGAGTTCCATATAAAAATTAGGAGTGATAAACAATGAATGTTAAAATAGCAGATATATTAGATGAGCGTAGGGTAGTCGTTCAAGTAGAAAATAATGAATTCATTGCTGAGTGGGGTGGAGATAAACCAGAAATAAATGAAAGCTATGCCGTAGAAATGGATATAGATGATGAACTTATATGGAAAGCTAATACATACTTTTCAAGTGAAAATGGCAATTTAATAATCCAGAAAGATGAGGGAATTAAAATAGTAGCGAAGTTGGATTATAATAGCGAAGATAACTTAGCTACATTAAAAGTTTATGATAGTATTGTATTAATTGATATAGAAGAAATTGAGCAAGATATATTAAATGAATGGGTAGAAATAAATTGTGATTCAATTAGGTTAAGTAATATAAATTTATAGGGATAAGTAAATGCATAATAAAGAGTTGATTAACTGCATAAAAATTAATAATAGCAGAATAGTATTAAATCAATAAAAGTAAGAAAATTTAATACTGCATAATCTAAATAATGCAGTGAAAAGATGAAATGAACCAGTTGAATTTAAGTATGCTGGTTCATTGTTTTTTAGAGTGATAAAATAGTGGTAGACATTGAAAATACTCAACTCTACTACTAAAACATAATAAGATAGACTCTGCCCAAAGGGGGTAAGAGACCCTAATGTAATAGAGGTTGAAATTTCGAGAAGTAAATACCCAGAATCGGCAAAGCATATTGAGGATGCAATAGTTAAGGCGCAACCAGAAGTTTTAACAATTGATAGAGCAGGTTCGAAAGCTAATCGTAAGGCATCATTGAAAGGCATAGATAAAGTTCCAGGAAAGGATTTAGACGAATATCCACCAGCTATGTTCAAAGAAGGTGGGAATGGTGCAAGTGTTAGACCTATTAATCCTTCTGATAATAGAGGGGCAGGATCAACTTTCGGACATAAGTTGAGACCATATCCGAATGGAACCAAAATCAAGTATAAAATAACTGATGATTAAATTTTAAAATATAGGAGGAAAAATGAGTAATATAGATAATAATTTATGGCAAGAAATAAATAACATGTTCATAAGTTCTAATAGACAATTAGTATTAAATTCAGATGAATTAGAGGATGGGATAAAATCACTTGATGCTTTACAAATAACATCAAAATCAGCATTAGGTTCAATAATATTAAATACATCTGGGATAGTAATTGATAATTGGATTAGAATACTTGGACACGACAGTAATATTAACAGAGGTATACTGTCATATAATTCAATTGGAGAAAATGGAGTTGCAACGCAGATTGATAAAATGTTAATAGTTGCGGATGATGTTGTTGGAGGGCTTTTCGCTTTAAATGCCGGAAAATTCTCTGAAGGAATAGGAGAGGTATGGTATTTTGCTCCAGATACGTTAGAGTGGGAGTCATTAGAAATGAAATACTCAGAGTTTATAGCTTGGATTGCACAAGGAAATATAGATGAATTTTATAGTACCATGAGGTGGAGTACATGGAAAGAAGATTGTAAAAATGTTAAATTCAATGAGGCTATATTGATATATCCATTTTTATGGTCTAATGAAATACAATTAGAAAAAGCAGATAAAAAAATAGTGCCAGCTGAAGAATTACTAAAAATAAATCAAGAATATAGTAAGAAGTTTAATTTGAGTTAATAATGATAGAATGCATAATAATGAAAAAAGTAGCTGCATAAAAATGTTATTTTATAAACCATTGTAATATGAATAAAATAGTAAAATAGATTGATAGCATAATTGTAATAAAGCAGTAAGAAGATGAAATGAACTAGCTGAAGGTTGAGTAGGCTAGTTTATTATTTTTTTAGTAGTTAATGTTGATTTACAATGAAAATTGACCCCCTTTTTACAACGAAAATTGACCCCCTCACTTTAAAATTATAACCTTGTATGGTAACAAAACACATCATACAAGGGAGGCATAAAGTGAAGGTGAAGGATTTGAGAGATTGGTATACAGTAAAGAACATGCATAATAAGGGGGTCCCGATAAAACAAATAGCCAGGGAACTGGGAATAGCCAGAAATACAGTTAAGAAATTGATTAAGCAGGAGGAGGAACCGAGGTATTCAAGAAAAGTAACTTATACAAAGATTGATGCTTATAAAGATAAAATAAGAGTTTGGTATTTGGAAAGAGATTATGA
>NZ_FQZO01000005.1 GCF_900142075.1 Clostridium amylolyticum | reverse complement strand
TAGGTCAGAGGTGTAAGCATGGCAACATGTTCAGCTGACTGATACTAATAGGTCGAGGGCTTGACCAATAAATCTTTCTTTACAAAGTTCTATATACAGTTTTGAAAGAACAAAATTCTTTCAGATAAAGGTACTTTTCTTTGAAAAGCACCGAAAATCTGGTGATTATGCCATGAAGGTAACACCCGTTCCCATTCCGAACACGAAGGTTAAGCTTCATAGGGCCGATGGTACTGCACGGGAGACTGTGTGGGAGAGTAGGACGTCGCCAGGTTAAATGTGGCTAGATAGCTCAGTCGGTAGAGCAGAGGACTGAAAATCCTCGTGTCCCTGGTTCGATTCCTGGTCTGGCCACCATTTTTTTTATTTGGTGCTATAGCCAAGTGGTAAGGCAATGGTCTGCAACACCTTCATCCCCGGTTCAAATCCGGGTGGCACCTCCATACAAAATCCCTTTGGAAATAATACTTCCAAAGGGATTTTGCATTTTATAGCATACTATGATTTAATATAATACTTATAACCTAGTTATGTTATAATAATTATTATCAAGGAGGGATAGGATTTGAGAAGAGAATATATAAGCTATGAAACTGATATGCCAGTTAATATTTCTTTGTGCAAAGTAAAAAATTATCCCATTCATTGGAATAACTCTATTGAAATAATTTATGTGCTAAAAGGAAACTTAAGTATTACCATAGATACGGATACAATGAATCTTAAAGAAAATGATATAGAAATAGTAAATATAGATGAAGCCCATCGCTTATATAGTGATGAGGATAACGAAGTTTTAATATTTCATATAGATCCTTATTTTTTTGAAAAGTATTATAGCGATATGAAGAATATGTTTTTCTATACTAATACTGAAGAAGAAAATTCTCAGCTTAGCGATGAATATGAAGATTTAAGGACTTTCCTATCTATAATTCTTTGTGAAGCAGTTCAAAAAAGTGATGATTATGATGAATACTTGGAAAAAACTTTAATTGATCTATTATATCATCTTATAAATAATTTTCATTATTTAATGTATGAACAGGAAGAATTAAGAGATAAAGAAGAGCAGTTAGAAAGGTATCATAGAATATCAAAATATATTTTCAATAACTATGATAGCAATATAACCCTTCAAGATATAGCAAAGAAAGAGTTCCTTAGTACTAACTATTTATCTCATGAAATAAAATATGCCACGGGATATTCTTTTACGGATTTATTGAATCTTACAAGGGTGGAAGAGTCAGTAAAGCTACTGTTAGACACTGAAATGACATTATCAGAGATATCCGAAGAAATAGGTTTTTCACACACCAGATATTTTAATAAGCATTTTAAGCTTTATTTTAAGATGACACCATTGCAATTTAGAAAGAAGCATAAAGTAGATGAAGAAACTTATGAAAAGCAGAAACAAGTAGAGATACTTCCACTTATAAATGCATTAGAATCCGTAGCTTACTATATAGAAGATTATGATAGATATAATTTTGAAGATAGAATAACTAAACTTCATATAAATATGTCAAATAACTTAGGTGAGTTTAATAAAAAATTTAAAGAAGTTATTAATCTAGGAGAAGCCTTTGATTTACTTATAGAGGATAATAAAGATATGTTAGAGGAGCTTCAGTATGAAGTAGGCTTTGAATATGGAAGAATTGAAAATTTATTTTCTATGGATATGGGAATATTTCCAGGAGGAAATTTTTATAACTGGAGTAGAGCACGTACTGTATTTGAATTCTTAGAAAATATATCAGTAACACCTCTTATAGTTTTAGATAATAAAAGCTTTAATGAAATTGAGTTTATTAATGCTTTTAGAAATTTTGTTACTTATTTTAGTGAAATAGAAAATCTTCAATTTAAAAGTTATGGTTTTCAACTCTCAAAGAGGTTACCTGAAACGCTTAAGGAAAGTATAAAGGCAATATTAGTAGATCAATATGATCTTAAACTTTTTTATGAAGAATATGAGGAAAATCATAATATAGATTATATATATGATACAGCTTATATGCTTCCTTATATTATACATTCAGTTATTAACAATAAAAATAATTTAAATTATTTAAAGGCTTATGATGTTTTAGACAGACAGGTAAAGCTAACCAATGAGGTTTTCTTCGGCTATCCTGGAATGATTAATGATAAAGGTATTAAGAAGCCATCTTATTATGCTTATTTTTTACTTAATAAGCTTGGTGATACCTTAGTGGATATAAATGATGGTTATATAATTACTAAGAGTGAAAATGAATATCAGATTTTATTGTATAGTTATAATGAAGAACTTAATAATCTTATGAAATTTGAAAAGTTTTCTAAAATGCGTGGAGTGAAAAACACTGTAGAAAAGAAGTATTCATTAAATATAGTGAATATCCTTAAAAGCTCTAAAATGACCTTTTATGAGATAGATGAGGATATGGGTTCATCTTATAATTATTGGCTGTCTATGGGAAAACCAAAAAGACTTAATAAAGAGGAAGAAGAAATAATGCTTAAAGCATCCTTTCCTAAAATTGATTTTCAGTACTCTAAAAAAAATGCTGTTACAAATATAAGAGCAGAGCTAAAAGGCTACGGTGCACTGCTTATATTAATAAAAGAAGTATTATAACACCTCAAAGTGAGGTGTTATTTGTTTTTTGCAAGATATTTACAAAAGCTATTAAAGCTTATTAGTACATTTAAGTGCTTACTTTAGTGAATGCCTAGAAATTTTCTCTGTCATATAATATAAGAGTAGATAAAATTACAAAAAAAATATGTAAACTATGTTGTGAATATATATTTAGGAGGTGAAGTTCATGGGCATAGATAACAAAATTTTTACTACTGGAAAAACTAAAAGCATACTATTAAAATTTGCTATACCTACTATAATATCTCTTCTAGTAGTAGAACTTTACAATATGGTGGACACGGTCTTCGTGGGAAGACATGTGGGTACAGATGCTATTGGAGCCCTGACTTTAGCCTTTCCTGTCCAAAGATTATTAAGTGCACTAGCCTTATTAGTAGGAGTAGGTACCACCACCATAGTAGCGAGAAATCTTGGAGAAAAAAATTATGATGAACTTAAGAAGACAATTATAAATTCCTTAGTTTTAAATATGGGGATTTTAATTACAGTGATATTATCATTATATATTTTTAAAGAAAAAATTATATACTTTTTAGGTGCTAGTGAAGTAACCTATCCTTTAGCTCAGGAGTATATCTCTATAATCCTAATAGGAGGATTATTCCAGGGACTTGGTATTGTAATGTGCTGTATTATGACAGCTCTTGGTAATACAAAGATAACATTATTATCAAACTCTTTAGGAGCTGTTACCAATATAATTGTGGACTTTATATTAGTGGCTTTACTAGGTTTTGGTGTAAAAGGAGCTGCTTTTGCAACAGTGTTGTCACAGTTTTTAGCTTTCTTATTTGCATTAATAAAATTTATGAAGGTTAAAAAATATTATTCATTAAATTTTACCATGAAGGGACTTTCAAAGCATTTATCCTTTGATATGAGTAAAGTGATACTATCCATAGGATTCTCCACTTTTATAGTAGAAATTTCTGATGCTGTAGTAGCAGTTATCCTTAATAACCTTTTATATGTTAAGGGGGGAGATGCTGCGGTAGTTATGATAGGAATAATTACAAGGGTTTCTATGTTTATGTTTATAGCCATTATAGGTATAAGCTCATCCATGCAACCTATTGTAGCTTATAATTACGGTGCTGAAAATTATGAAGAAATGAGAAATACATTAAAGGTTTCTATGAAAACTGTAACCTTTATATCCGTTGTATTCTGGGCTATATTAATTATATTCTCCAATGGAATTATAGGATTCTTCCTTAAGGATAAGTCCTTGCTTAATGAAACGGTTAAGGCATTTAGAATGTGTATTTCCATATTACCTACTGTAGGTTTGTACTATATAGCAATATATTTCTATCAAGCTATTGGGGATGCAAAAAATTCTTTCTTCCTTTCAATATACAGGCAGCTTGTAATATTTATACCTATTTCATTAGTACTTATTAACTTTATGGGAGTTCCAGGTGCTTGGATTTCCTTCCCTATATCTGATGCTATATCAGCTTTAACATCAATATATTTCCTATATAAGGTTTGGAATCTTGACTTTGAATATGACACAGATGAATCATATGCTTAATTTAAAATAAATAGATTATGAAATAATTAAAACTGGTTATGCACTCTGCTATAACCAGTTTTAATTATTGTACTACTTTTTGCAGCACATTAATCATTTTATTTTTACAGTCTAGCTGGATTTTAGCACCTATAGGTAAGGTGAGTTTAGGGTTATCATGTCCGCTCATAAAGTTAAATAAAATGGGCTTATTTAAGGTGAATAATTTTTCCTCTAAAACTTGGTTTAAAGTAAGGCTTCTAGTGTAATTTTCTAAACTACATCCAGTAAATTGTCCTAAAATAAATCCTTTACACTCATTAAGCTTTCCACTTAATGAGAGTTGAGTAAGCATTCTGTCAATGGCATAAGGGGATTCATCCACTTCTTCAATAAAAAGTATTTTATCCTTAAAATCCATTTCGTAAGGGGTTCCTAGGGAGGCGCAGATTAAGGATAAATTTCCTCCTGCTAAGGTACCTAGGGCAGAGATATCCGTATTGCTCTCTAATGTGAAACCCTTTGGATTTTCTATAGTATAAGGTTTATAACCTTCCATTAGGGTCAGTAAAAAAGAATTTAAGGTATCTTCATAAGTAAAATCTGAAGATATCATGGGAGAGTGAAAAGTAATCATATTGTACTTATTAGATAAATAGTTTAGCAATATGGTTAAATCGCTATAGCCACAAAAAATCTTATAATTTGATAACATTTTCTTGTAATTTAAATAAGGCATCATACGCATAGTGCCATAGCCACCCCTAAATGAAATAACCGCATCTACTTCT
Organism: Clostridium amylolyticum; assembly: GCF_900142075.1. Lineage (GTDB taxonomy): Bacteria > Bacillota > Clostridia > Clostridiales > Clostridiaceae > Clostridium_AA > Clostridium_AA amylolyticum. The sequence goes on along the minus strand of NZ_FQZO01000005.1, from coordinate 351,686 downwards.
CCGTTACAGTATATATCTTGAAAATCCTTAGATCTATCCTCATCTAGGCCTGCCAGGTATCCATATCTATCATATATATGGGTTCCTTTTTTTATTTTATAGCCTAAATTTTCAAATTCAGAAATCTTTTCATCAATAATCTGAGAGTCCTCAGGAGAAGCCGGGCAAACCACACCTATGGTAGAGCCTAATTTTAATCTTTTAGGTACAAACAAATTAAATACCTCCATAAATTCATATGCTTTATAATATAAATATTTATATTAATTATTTGGATAAATTATTCCTTATTAAAACATATCCTTTTTATATAGTATAGCTATGGCAGCTAGGGATAGACCTATTATTATCCCTATTACAATTTGAAACCCATAGGGGTTGTGAATTATGGGCATAAAGTCCATATTCATACCAAATATACCTGAAATCATATTAGGTATAGCCATAACTATAGTAATGGAAGCTAAGAATTTCATTACTATATTTAAGTTATTAGATATTACAGAGGCATAAGCATCCATGGTGCCTGAAAGTATATTGCTATAAATGTCTGTCATTTCTATAGCTTGCTTATGTTCAATAATAACATCTTCCAGTATATCTTTATCATCCTCATATTTCTGCATTATTTCAAGCTTTAACATTTTCTCCAAGGTTACTCCATTAGATTTTAAGGAGGTAGAGAAATAAACTAAAGACTTTTCTAAAGAAAGCATTTGAATCAATTCTCTATTTTTCATGGACCTATGAAGACGTTTTTCTACTATTACGCTTTTTTTATCTATTTGTCTTAAATATAATAAGTAGTAAGTGGAGATTCTGCTTAATAATTGCAGTATAAATCTAGAGCGTTTAAAGGTGTAAAATGCCTTGATTTTCCCCTCTGTAAAATCTTGAAATATTTTACTGTCTTTCAAACAAACAGTAATTATCTCTTTCTCAGTATGAATTATTCCTATAGGATAGGTATCATAGATTAATGAGCTATCATCCATTTCAGCAAAAGGAATATCTAAAATTATTAAAATATTGCTGTCTTCAATTTCTATTCGAGAAGTTTCTTCATCATCTAGAGGAGCTTTTAAGAAGTCTAGTGGAACCCCAGTTTTTTTAGAGATTAAAACTAATTCTTCTTCTGAAGGAGCTATTACATTAACCCAGCTTCCTGGCTCTATGCTCTCTAAACACTGTAAAGAAGTATTTGTTTCTGATGTACTTTTATAAATATGAATCATATGTTCACCTCCAGATTTATTCATTAATATATTATATATCAAAGACACCATCATATATATAGGTAATGTTAAGTTAATAGAAATCTTTTTAAAAATATTAATATCCATAGAGAGAAGATGATAATGAGAGATAATAATAGCTCCATGACACTAAAGCTAGTCCACATACTTTAGAGGCTAAAAACACTCATATATGATGTATAGTGATGCTCTGATGATATGGATTAAATATTGAAAGCCTAGTATAATCTCTATGTTAGAAGAATATTGTAATATTATCGGGGGTTAAGTTTATGGGTACTATGTACAAAGAAATAAATGCAAAGAAGAGAATGCCGGTTATAGTTACTATTTTTATAGTTCTTAGCATTATGATTGCTATATCAAATATACTTGAAACTATAAAAATAGGAGGCTTTAGTTTAGGTATTGTTACTAATCCTGCTATCGGAATTATGACTATAGGTTTTATTGCTTTTCAAGTATTAAGGTGTAGAGTTAGTTATAAGTATTCTATCATTGCAGATCAACTTATTATTCATAGAATAAGACAAAATGAGCATCAAGCAGTTAAGTGCATAGACTTAAAAAATATAGTTTATATAGGTAAGCCTTTTTCCTGTAACGAAAAATATAACATAGTAAAAAGTAATAGCTTCAGCTGTACTCTTAGAAAATTTAATTCTTTATGTTGTATTTACAAAAGTGAAGAAGGTTATGAAAAACTCTATTTCCAACCTAGTGAAAAGTTAGTAGAAAAAATAAATTACTTGATTAAATAAAGAACCAGAAAAACTGGTTCTTTATTTAATTACATCATAAAATTCTGTTTTTACTTCGGATAAAAGATTATCGCTTTCTATGAGATCTAGTGCTGTAATAGCTAAAGCAGAAGCTGCCTTCATAGCGTTTTCTTTGGCAAAATCTGATAGTGTTGCTCTTGCAAATTCTGTAGTGCCATATTTTATAGAATTACTTTCTATTATACCTATATAAGGATGTATACAAGGACTTTTATGGCTGACAGTGCCAAGGCTTAATCCTGCATATATATCTCTAGGAGCATGGATGTCAATGATTCCACATTCTTTTAAGTTATGACTAAATAGTCTAGATAAAGTTATATTAGTTATAAGCTCCTCATAAGGTGGCTCGTATAGGCAAATGTCAGATTTAATATTAAGGATTTTTTCTACAAAATCAATAATTTCACGTAGTTTAGCTTCGGCTTTAGAAGCTGTGTTGGTATCTTTTCCTCTTATGTAGAACTTTATTTCTGATTCTTTTGGAATTATTAGAGGAGTAATCCCTCCTTTTGACAGTACCCCATCTATATTAACTTCTTTAGGAAAACCCTTTATTAAAGTGTTTAAAATACTAAAAGTCAAAAGAGCAGCGTCTAGGGAGGTATAGGAACCTCTATTAAGAAAAGACAATCCGTTATTTCCTAAAAATTTTGCTGATAAGGGTAATATGGCAGAAGAGGTTCCACTTTCAGAGGTTTCTATATCAGGATGTGCCATAAGTACTAAGTCAACATCATCAAATACTCCCTGTTTAGCCATAGTAACCTTTGCTCCTCCTAAGTATTCACCTGGACATCCTAAAATGGTTATGCTTCCTCTGGTTTTATCCACCACATCTTTTAAACTCACAGCGCTCATAAGGGATATAGCAGTTAGCAGATTATGTCCAGTAATGTGACCCAAACCTTCTACAGCATCATATTCACATATAGTGCATATTTTAGGATATCCATTTCCATAGGTAGCTTCAAAGGCTGTAGCTATATTTAAAAAATTATCTTTTACTTTAAACCCCTTTTCTTTTAATAGAGAGGTTATATTCTTGCAAGCATTAAATTCTTTATAACTTGTTTCTGGATTCTCAAATAAGTATTTGGATAAAGTGAAAAATTCATCACTGCATTTATTTATACTGTTTATTATTTCTTGCTTCATGGAAAAACCTCCTCGCAATAATTCAACTTTAGTTTAACCTCATAGTAAAAATATATTTATTTTTGTTTTATAAAATATAAGATAAAATTTTAAAAATAAAAGGTGGACATACTTTAATTGTTCAATGAAGTGAATAAAATATAGTATACGGGGCAATAATCAAAGTAATAGATTTTGAGGGGGTGTAATTCATTAAAGGATGTTAGTCCTTATAATGAATAATTAAATGATTAAAAAAAGCTGTGTTATATGTAGGAAACATAGAAATGATGGTATAATAATAAACGGTAAAAGAATATGCAGAAGCTGCGAAGAAAAATTGATTAGCTCTGAAGCTGGCAACGATTTTTACGAGTATTATAAAGAATGCATAAAAAAGAGCATATCAGAATTTGCTATAAAGGGTAACAATTTAAATTGTGAAGTTTACAGCTAATTTAGATATTACTTCTGAAATAGGTACATTATAAGCAGCATTATAGCTGCTTTTCTCATTTTAAATTAATTGAAAATTAGGGGGATAATATGAGTAAATTACCAATAGTACAAGCTTTGAGTGATTACATAAATAAAAATAATGCTCCCTTTTCCATGCCGGGAGGGAAACAGGGAAGAGGTTTTAATGATAATTTTAAAGAAATACTACTTAAGGGTGATATTACAGAGGTAGAAGGCTTAGATAATCTCCATAAACCAGAAGGGATAATAAAAGAGGCTCAAGAACTATTAAGGGATTACTATGGCAGTATCAAGTCATATTTTTTAGTTAATGGAAGTACCAGTGGAAATATCACTATGATTTTTTCTGCATTAAAAGAAGGGGATAAGGTATTAGTAGAAAGAGGATGTCACAAGTCAATTTTCAATGGAATACTACTTAGAAAACTTATTCCAGTATATATTTCTAATGATTATTCAAAGGAAAATAACATACCTCTAGGAATAGATTATGATAATTTAATAAAATTATTGGAAACACACAAGGATATTAAAGGGGTTATTTTAACCTATCCTAATTATTATGGGGTATGCAGTGATTTAAAGGGTATAATAAAAGAATGTAAGAAAAGAGATATAAAAGTTCTTATAGATGCAGCTCATGCTGCCCATTTTGGAGTAAATAAAGCTTTGCCTGAAAATCCTGTAAAGCTTGGGGCGGATATGGTAGTTATCAGTGCTCATAAGACTTTACCAAGTCTAACTCAAGGTGCCTACCTTCATGTTAATAGCAAAGAACTTATTAGTAAGGTTGAAAGGTATCTTTATATGTTCTTAAGCACCAGTCCCTCTTACTTGATAATGGCTTCTTTAGATTATGCCAGACATTTTCTTCAGGTGAAGGGAAAGGACGCCTATGAAGAGCTTTTAACCTTGTTAGATTATTATAAGAAGCTTATAGATGACTTGCCTATGTTTAAGTGTGTTGATAAGGAACAGCTTTTTAAAGGTGATGTTAAAAGAATATATGATTTCGACGATACTAGATTACTGATACAGCTAAGAGAAAGTGATACAAGCGGTTATAGATTATTGGATTACTTATATAAAAAGGGTGTTCAATGTGAAATGGCTGATTATAAAAATATAGTTCTAATAACCAATCCTTTTAATAGAGAAGAAGATTTTGAAAGGCTTTATATGGCGCTAAAACAATGCCGCAGGGAAGAAATTTATGATAAAGAACTAATAAATCCTGAATATAGTATACCTTTACTTAAATTACCTCCTTATGAAGTTTTAGAAAAAGAGCAGGAATGGTGTAGTATAGATAAGGCCATAAATAGAATATGCGCTGAAAATATTATACCTTATCCTCCAGGAATACCTTTAGTTATGATGGGAGAAGTTATTGACGAGAATATAATAGATATAATTAATTTCTATATTAATAGTAATGTAACCATATTAGGAGTTACAGAAAAAAATATAATGGTTTTAAAATAGAATGCTTTTGATATTAAAAAATAAAAGTGCTATAATTATAAAGCTTAGGAGGTAGGATATGAAGGGAATATTTATTTCAATTGAAGGTCCAGAAGGGGCAGGTAAAACTACAGTAATAGAAGATTTAAAAAATTATATGCTAAGAAGTTCAGCTGACTGTTTATTTACAAGAGAGCCTGGAGGAATAGCTATTTCTGAGCAGATAAGAGATATTATTTTAAACACTAAAAATACTTCCATGGATGGAAGAACTGAAGCGCTTTTATATGCTGCATCAAGAAGACAGCATTTAGTAGAAAAGGTACTTCCAGCTTTGAATAATGGTCGAATAGTTATATGTGATAGATTTATAGACTCATCTTTAGCTTATCAAGGATATGCCAGAGGTTTAGGAATAGAAGAAGTAATGTCTATAAATCAGTTTGCCATAGAAGGAAATATGCCAGACTTAACTATTTATCTAGATATAGAACCGGAAATTGGATTAGCTAGAATAGCTATGAATAAAAGTAGAGAGATTAATAGATTGGATCTTGAAAAATTAGAATTTCATAAAAAAGTTAGAGATGGATATAAAACACTTCAAAATAAGTATAATAAAAGAATTAAAGAAGTAGATGCCTCTAAAACTAGAGAAGAAGTTTTTCAAGATGTGCTTAAGGTATTTAAAGAAACCTTAAATGCAAAGGGAATTATTATTTAATTACATATTATTACTTTGTGTTAAATTTTAAGTAAATTAATAACTAGAATATATAAAATTATGATAAAATATAATAAACAAATGAATCTAGTTTAGGTGTATTAAAAAATTAATCTCTATTATCTTTTAGGGAGGTGTGCATTATGAAGTTAGTTATTGCCATAGTACAAGATGATGACGCAGCAGATTTACTAGATATACTAACAGAGAATGGTTTTAGAGTAACAAAACTAGCTACCACTGGTGGTTTCTTGAAATCAGGAAATACCACTTTGATGATTGGGGTAGATGAAGAAAAGATTAAAGAAGTTATGGGCTTAATCGAAGATACATGCAAGACAAGGGAACAGGTGGTTACATCTCCTTCGCCAATGGCAGGATCTACTGGAGTTTATATTCCATATCCTGTAGAAGTAGAAGTAGGAGGAGCTACTATATTTGTAGTAGATGTGGACCAGTTTGTAAGATTCTAAACTATGATTTCAAGGAATGGGAGGGAGTGCAGTGGATAATTTTATAGGTCATGACTTAGTTAGAAGCTGGGTTAAGGCTGCTGTAAAATCCGGTGCCCTTCCCCATGCCCATTTAATAACAGGGCAGGATGGAATAGGTAAAAGCTACCTTGCCAGAGAGATTGCAGCGGATATACTAGGTGTGTCCCCTGTAAAAAAATATGTAGATATAATAGAATATAGGACAGATAAAAGATCTTTTGGTGTAGATGAAGTTAGAGACATTATAGAAGAAGTTAATAAAAAACCTTTTGAAGGTAATAAAAAGGTTATTATTATATATCATGGAGAAAAATTAACGGTGCAGGCTCAAAATGCTTTTCTAAAAACTATAGAAGAGCCTCCAAAAGGAATACATATTATTATAACTACTGATAGTAGTGAACTATTATTGGACACTATAAAATCCAGATGCCAAATTCATAAGCTTTTAAGGCTTTCAAAAAAACAGATAAAAGATTTTTTACGCTTACATTATCCTGATTTGGATGAGGAGATGATTAATTTAGCTTCTGCATTTAGCGATGGTATACCAGGTAGGTCTGAAAAGTTTTTAAAGGATGAAGAGTTTAATAATATAAGAAATATTACATTGAAGATGCTTAAAGATATACTTACAAAAGATGAAACCCTTGTAATAAAGTACGAGCAAGAGCTTGCAAAATATAAAAATAAAGAAGAAGATATCTTGAATAGTTTATTATCATATATAAGAGACATAATGATATATAAGGATCTAGAGAATAGTAAAATTATAATTAATAGGGATAAACTTGAGGATGTAAAACAGCTTTCAAATATGTTTTCCTATTCTAAGCTTTATGAACTTATAGAAGTAATAAATAAATCTAGAGAGGCATTCTTCAGCAATGTCAGTGCAGCAGTGACTTATGATATAATGCTGCTTAATATGTTGGAGGTTTAATATGATAACAGTGGTTGGAGTTAGATTTAAAAAAGCAGGTAAGATATATTATTTCGCACCAGGAGATTTAAACATAGAGAAAAGCAATTACTTAATAGTAGAAACAGCTAGAGGAATAGAGTTTGGAGAATGCGTAATCGGTCCAAAGAACATTTCAGAAGAGGAAATAGTTTCACCTCTTAAAAATGTTTTGAGAGTTGCTGATTCAGAGGATATGACAAAGCACGAAGAGAATAAGAAAAAAGAAAAAGAAGCTTTAGATATATGCCTTAATAAAATTTTAGAGCATAATCTGAACATGAAGCTAATAGATGTAGAGTATACCTTTGATAACAACAAAGTTATATTTTATTTTACAGCAGAAGGAAGAGTTGATTTTAGGGAATTAGTAAAAGATTTAGCAACTATATTTAAAACAAGGATTGAGCTTAGACAAATTGGAGTTAGAGATGAAGCAAAAATGATAGGCGGTCTAGGACCTTGTGGAAGACCTCTATGTTGCTCAAGCTTTTTAGGAGATTTTGCCTCAGTTTCTATAAAGATGGCAAAGGAACAGAACTTATCTTTAAACCCTACAAAGATATCTGGTATATGTGGTAGGTTAATGTGTTGCCTTAATTATGAACAAAGTACCTATGAAGATATTAGAAGAAGGCTCCCTAAGGTAGGTTCTATAGTTGAAACTCCAGAAGGCCAAGGAGAAGTAATAGGTAATAGTACCGTTAAGGAAACTGTTAAAGTGAAGATGAAAAATTCTTTTGATGAAGAAGTAATTATATCTGTTAATATAAATGAAGTTCAATTAATAGCTGGTGGCTATGAGGACAATATTAATGATGCTGATTTAAAGGATGAAATTGATATAGTAGATAAAACAATCATTAAGGATTTACTTAAAGGTTAGCTTGGGGGAGGGAAATATGAAATCTTTATTAAAGGTCCGAAATATAAAAACTTCTGAAGATGTTGCTAAAATAAAAGGTGCTATTGCTAATCACCAAGGAGTAGTTGCCTGTGAGATTAATAAAGTAAAAGGGGAAATAAGTATAGTATATGATAACTACTTTGTAACTGAAGAAGATTTTATAAGCTCTGTAGAAGAATTAGGGTTTGCAGTGCTATAAATTTAACAATTTAAGATGTGAAATATCTTTAAAAATAATGTAAAACGTGTTAAAATGTATTTGTGTCTTGGGACATCCATATATCTAGGAGGTGTTTTGTATGTCATTCAAAATTAATGATGCTTGCATAAGCTGCGGAGCTTGCGCTCCAGAGTGCCCTGTTAACGCTATTTCTCAAGGGGATACTCAATATGAAATAGATCCAAATACTTGCATCGATTGCGGAAACTGTGCAAATGTATGTCCAGTAGGAGCTCCTGTTCAGGACTAATCGATGAAAATGACTGCCTTTAAAGGCGGTCTTTTTTTATGGTGTCAGGCACCTTGGAAAATATTAATAGGTGCAGAATACATTAATAGATGAAGAATGCATTTATAAGTGCAGAATGTATTTATAGGTGTATATTTTATAGATAAATATGGAAAGGTATATTAGGATATAAATTTCTTTTTTTACGAGAGCAGGTGATTTTATGAAGGTTAAAATCATAAGAACATTACCAGGTACTAATAACAAAGAAAGAGAAAGATTGATTTATTTATGCTTAGAACAGGGTGAGAAGCATTATGGGAGAATAATAGAAAGTTATATAAGCATTTCAAAACAAGCAGGATATGAAGAAAATATCGTAGATTTATATAATGGAGAGGGCTTATATAATATTTGGCTGACATATACCTTAGAGGAAGTTGCTATTTCTATATTACAGGATATTTGTAATGGGGTAGAAGAAGTATATATTTTGAAAAAGGCTAAAGAATTAATTACTAACTGTTGGTATAAAGATATAATAAACTGGTGTGATAGTGCTAATATTCCTTATATTAATCTGGATAATGATGAAATACAATTAGGATACGGAATTCATTCATTTAAATTAAGTCATAATGATTTTTTGCAAAGGTTTTACAGGGATATTGCTAAATTAGAAGATTACTGCAATAGTAATAATATTGGGTTAATACCCATAATATCTGTTACAGGAACTAATGGTAAAACTACTACGGTTAGGTTAATATATAACATACTTAAAGGCTTGGGTTATCATACGGGACTTTCCTCCACAGGAGGGATATACATAGGTGATAGAAAAATAAGAAATGGTGATACTACAGGTTTTTATAGTGCTAGAGAGGTTTTAAAGTCCCCGGAGGTAGAGGTAGCAGTATTAGAAACAGCTCGGGGAGGAATATTAAAGAAGGGGCTTGGATACAAGAAATCCATGGCTACTATTATTACTTCTCTTTCAGAAGATCATATAGGGATGAGTGGAATAAATGATATAAAGGATCTTGCTAGGCTAAAATTCACAGTTTGTAAAGAATTATCTAAAGATGGAAAGCTCATTATGTTAGCTTTAACTGTACTATATGATAGTGTAGATAATAAGGATAATGTTTGCTTATTTGATATTGAAAAAAACCTCCTCATGGAAAATCATATAAAGCATGGAGGAGAAGCTTACTATATTGAAAAAAATGAATTAGTACACTGTATAAATAGAGAAGTGGAAAGGCTGGGAAATATAGATAATTTACCTTTTACTCATGGGGGGATATCTAAGAGCAACATAAAGAATATTATGGCAGCCATAGCATCAGTAAGTACCATTCACAGTAATATTACAGAGATTTTTAATGTAATAAAGAATATTAACTGCGATTTATACACAAATCCAGGGAGACAAAATATAATAAGTGTGGATAATTACAAAGTGATCTTGGACTATGGACATAATAGTGAGGCTTTTCAAGAGGTTTTTTCCATAGCTGCAGCTTTAAATCCCTCTAGTATAACAGGAATAATTGCTGCTGCAGGGGATAGGAAAAATAAGTACATATCTCAGCTAGGAAGTATGGCAGCGCGCTATTGCCATAGAATATTTATTCGTGAGCAGGCAGACTTAAGAGGCAGAAAACCGGGAGAAAGCGCTAATTTGATCAAGCTAGGCATATTAGAGGAAGGCTTCAATATGGATAATGTAGAAGAAATATATAAGGAAGAAGAAGCATTATTAAAGGCTATGAAAACAGCAAAAGATGGTGAAGTGATAGTGTTATTTACACAATGCCTGGATGTTATCATTCCTGTTATCAACCAATATTTCATGAGTAAGGAACTTAATCCTGTAGCTGTAGATTTAGATTTTTCTCATTAATTACTAAAGTTTATATATAATGTTTAACATAGTAGAAGCAGAAAAAATATTTTTTCTGCTTCTTATAATTTTAAGAGAATTTAATTTCTTTAGGGGTGAGTAATATAACTTTATTTTTATAAGGTTCCTTACTCTCTATTAAAAAAGTATTTCCTTGAATTTTTTCAACATTTTTCATGTGCACAATAAATTCTTCAGGACCATCTAGGGACATAGTATTGTCTGAAGTATGATAATGCATGGGTATAACTATGCTGCTTTTAATAACACTGCATAATTTATATGCTTCATTGCCATCTAAAGTATAATGACCCCCTACAGGAATAAAAAGGATGTCAATAGCACCAAGCTTTGATACATACTCTGAGTCTAAGGCATGACCTAAGTCTCCTAGATGACATAGCCTAAAACCATCTATTTCATAAACAAAAATTATGTTGTTTCCACGCTTTGCACCTTGAAGGTTATCATGATAACTAGAAAAGCCATGTACTTTAACAAAACCTAAGTCATGGAAACCACATGTATTTATTATTATTGATTTATCAGCATAGCCTTCCGAGTTGTTATGATCAAAGTGATTATGGCTTATAGTTACGGCTTGAATGGATTCTTTATAAGGTTCATAGCCTATACTCTTGTGAAAAGGATCCGTAAGAATTCTTTTACCTAAGGAATCTTCTATTAAAAAACAAGAGTGTGCTATCCACTGGATTTTCATATTTATCAGCTCCGTTATATATTATAACCACTCTTATTATGTGTAAACTAAAATCATCCTATAAAAAGAATTATTAAGTAATAATGAGGAAATCCATGATAACCACATATAAGTTTATTTATTCAATAAAAATTCTCAATAATTTAATATTTTATTTATTGCCTGGCAACAATAAAAATATTATGATAATATTAAGGTCAAAGAAAGTCAAAGTAAGATAGATTGTGAACAGGGTGATGTAATGGCAAGATTATCAGATATTATAGAAGAATTTATTAAGAACATGATGAAGGAAAGCGAAGAAGAACTTCAAATACAGAGAAATGAATTAGCTGATTATTTTAGCTGTGCACCTTCTCAGATTAATTATGTGCTTACTACGCGTTTTACCCATGACAAAGGATATATCATTGAAAGCAGAAGAGGTGGTGGCGGGTATATAGTAATTAGAAAGATAAATTTTGAAGACTTTGAAAGCAGGGCAGAAAAAATTATTGAAAGTATTGGAGAAAGTGTTACTTATGATAATTCCCTGGCTTTACTTGAAAGCTTATTTGACTCTGATCTCATCACAGAGCGGGAGTTTGAGATCATTAAGCTCACACTAAATGATAGGACCCTTTGCAAAGTGGAGAATAAGAATAAATTAAGGGCAGACATATTAAAATCAATAATATGGGTTATTCTAAGTTAATGGGAGTGAATAGTTTATGTTGTGTGAAAAATGTCATGAAAACCAAGCAACAGTTCATATAGTAAAGATGATAAATGGTGATAAGAAAGAGTTGAATATTTGTCAAAGCTGTGCAGAGAAAAGTCAAGAGCTATCCTTTTCTTCAGATATGATTTCACCTTTTTCTTTTCAGAATATTTTAAGCGGTTTTATGGATTATATGAATAAAGAATCTGAGAATGCGGAGCGCACTGAAGTTAAGTGTCCTAAATGTGACACCAGTGCAGCAGAATTTAAAAGGCTAGGTCTTTTAGGGTGTGATCAGTGCTATAAAACCTTTAGTAGCACAGTTACCCCTATTGTAAGAAGGGTTCAAGGAAAGTTAGAACACAGAGGAAAGGTGCCAAAGAAAGCGGGCATGGAATTAGTTGAGAAAAAAAGACTTCTGAAACTTAAGGAAGAGTTGCAAAAAGCTATATTTGCTGAAGAATACGAAAAAGCTGCTCTTATAAGGGATGAAATTAAAAATCTTCAAAATAAGCAGGATTAGGAGGTGGGGATATGAAAAATTGGATGTATGATGGTGATTCAAAGGTAGAGCCATTAATCAGCAGTAGGATAAGGATAGCAAGAAATATTAAAAATATGCCTTTTCCACATAATTTAAGTGAAGAACAATGTAAAAATCTAATAGAAACTATAGAAAGAGCCTTTTATACTTCGACCCATATGAAGAATGACTTTAAAACTATCAGGTTGTGGGAAAAAGATTCTAATGAGCTAAAAAGTTATTTAGAAAAACATCTAATAAGTCCTAATTTGCTTAAAACACCAAATAAGTCAGCTTTTATTTTAAATAGAGAAGAAACCGTTAGTATGATGATAAACGAAGAAGATCACATAAGGCTTCAATGCATAAGTAGTGGATTTAATTTAAAAGAAGCCTATGAGATGGCAGATAAAATAGATAGCATGCTAGAGGAAACTTTAGATTTCGCTTTTGATGAAAACTTAGGATATTTAACAGCATGCCCTACTAACTTAGGTACTGGAGTAAGGGCTTCTGTAATGATTCATCTTCCAGCCCTTACTATGAATAAAGAAATTACACAGGTTTTAAAAGCTTTAACTCAAGTTGGTATGACCCTTAGAGGGTTATATGGTGAAGGGTCTAATGCAGATGGAAATATTTATCAAATTTCCAATCAAATAACCCTAGGCATGAGTGAAGAGGAGATAATAGCAAATTTGGAAGCTGCTGTAGGTCAGATATTAGATCAGGAAAATAGATCCAGGGAATTAATTTTATCTAAATACAAATATGAGCTGGAAGATAAAGTTTTTAGATCTTTGGCTATGCTTCAAAGTGCTAGGGTTTTAACTTCTACAGAGTGTCTTGATTTGTTATCTAATGTTAGATTAGGACTTGAAATGTCTTTGGTGGAAGGTGTAGATAAGGCTATTATAAACGGACTTTTAGTAAATACCCAGCCAGCTACCTTGCAACAAAATATTTCTAGAAGTTTAAACGAAAGAGAAAGAGATATAGAAAGAGCCAAATTTGTACGGGAAACACTAAGTAACTTAATGTAGAGATGAATGGAGGTAAAGTATTATGATGTTTGAAAGATTTACTGAAAGAGCACAAAAGGTAATAATGTTTGCTCAAGAAGAAGCACAGTATTTTAAACATGGGTATATTGGTACAGAACACATACTTTTAGGAATCCTAAGAGTAGAAGGAATAAGTAAAGAACTTTTAAATTCCATGAATGTAACCGATGATGCCGTAAGAAAATTAGTAGAAGAATATGTAGGTTTCGGAGATATAGAAATATTTAAAAATGAAATTGCTTTAACACCAAGAACTAAGAGACTTTTAGACTTAAGCCTTTTAGAAGCTAGAAATTTAGGACATAATTATATTAGCACAGAGCATATGCTTTTAGCTTTAATTAGAGAACAGGAGGGTGTTGCATACACCATACTTGTAAACCTTAATGTAAATATAGAAAATTTAAGAAATGAAATAATTAATAGTATGAGTGGACAAAATGCATCAGGAGCTTCTAGCAATACTCCTTCAGCTAAAAGAAAAGATAATAATACTCCTACTTTAAATCAGTTTGGACGGGATTTAACTGAAATGGCTAGAGAAGGCAAACTAGATCCAGTAATAGGAAGAGATGATGAAACTCAGAGGGTTTTAGAAATACTTAGTAGAAGGCTTAAAAACAATCCATGTCTTATCGGTGATCCTGGAGTAGGTAAAACAGCCATAGCAGAAGGGTTAGCTCAAAAGATAGTGGAAGGAAATATGCCTGAAATATTAAAGAACAAGAGAGTTGTAACCTTAGATATTTCTTCTATGATTGCTGGAGCAAAATATAGAGGTGAATTTGAAGAAAGATTAAAAAAGGTTATGGAAGAAATAAAACAAGCAGGTAACGTAATATTATTTATAGATGAAATTCACACTATAATCGGTGCAGGGGGAGCAGAAGGAGCAATAGATGCCTCAAATATATTAAAACCTGCTTTAGCTAGAGGTGAAATTCAATGTATAGGTGCTACTACCATAGATGAATATAGAAAGCATATAGAAAAAGATTCAGCCTTAGAAAGAAGGTTTCAGCCAGTAAATGTTGGAGAGCCTACTAAAGGAGAAGCTTTAGAAATATTAAAAGGATTAAGGGATAAATATGAAGCTCATCATAGGGTTAAAATAACAGATGAGGCTTTGGAGGCTGCGGTAAATTTATCAGATAGATATATAACAGATAGATACTTACCAGATAAAGCTATAGATTTAATTGATGAAGCAGGAGCAAAGGTAAGGATACAAAACCTTACAGCACCACCAGATCTAAAGCAAATAGAAGATGAAATTGAGAAGATTACTAAAGAAAAGGAAGATTCTATAAGTGTTCAAGACTTTGAGAAAGCAGCAGCTTTAAGGGATAAGGAAAAGGAACTAAAAGAAAAGTTAGAGGCTTTAAAGAAAAATTGGACTACACAAAATAGCTTCCAAACTCAGGTGGTAGGAGAACCTCAGATAGCTGCAGTGGTAGCTAAATGGACAAATGTACCTGTAGAAAAGCTTACAGAAAAAGAGTCTGATAGACTTTTAAAATTAGAAGAAATTCTTCATAATAGGGTAATTGGTCAAGAGGAAGCGGTTAAATCGGTATCTCAAGCGGTACGT
Source organism: Clostridium amylolyticum (assembly GCF_900142075.1). Lineage (GTDB taxonomy): Bacteria > Bacillota > Clostridia > Clostridiales > Clostridiaceae > Clostridium_AA > Clostridium_AA amylolyticum. The sequence continues at coordinate 336,524 of NZ_FQZO01000005.1, read as the reverse complement.
AGAGCAAGGGTTGGTTTGAAAGATCCTAATAGGCCTATTGGTTCATTCATATTCTTAGGACCTACAGGAGTAGGTAAAACTGAATTATCTAAGTCCTTGGCTGAGGCAATGTTTGGGGATGAAAATAATATAATAAGAGTAGATATGTCAGAATATATGGAAAAGCATACCGTTTCAAGGCTTATAGGATCCCCTCCAGGGTATGTAGGTTATGATGAAGGCGGACAGCTTACAGATAAGGTGAGAACCCATCCATATTCTGTGGTACTTTTCGATGAAATTGAAAAAGCTCATCCAGATGTATTTAATGTACTTTTACAAATCCTTGAAGATGGAAGACTTACAGATGGAAAGGGAAAAACTGTAAGCTTCAAAAATACAATAATAATCATGACTTCCAATGTAGGAGCTCATACTATAAGAAAGCAGAGAACCTTGGGATTCGCTCCTGAATCAGATAATATTAACAGTGAACACGAAAAGATGAAGGAAAATGTTATGGAAGAGCTTAGAAAAACTTTTAGACCAGAGTTTTTAAATAGAATAGATGATATAATAGTATTCCATCAACTTCAAGAAAAAGATTTAGAGCAAATTGTAAAGCTAATGCTTAACTCTGTAAAAGATAGATTAAAGGAGCAAAATATATTTATATCCTTTGATGATAGTAGTGAAAAGTTACTAGCTAAACAGGGCTTTGATGTAACTTATGGAGCAAGGCCATTAAGAAGGATGATAACTAAAACTGTGGAAGATAAACTCAGTGAAGAAATGCTAAAAGGCAATATTAAACATGGTGATAAGGTTATGGTAACTGAAGAGGATGGTAAACTTAACTTTACTCATGAGTAATTTATAAAATAAAACAAAAGCTGACATTGACATCAATGTCAGCTTTTTTATATAATAAATAATAATAATTATTGTTTAGAATAAATTACTATTGATTTTATTTAAAATTTAGTATATTATAATAAATATAATACCCCCTAGGGGTAAAATATTATTTGAGATTTTAACAGAAACTATTTATAAGTTTGTAATGCTCTATAATTTAGAGTTAATAGTAAGGAGAGAGGGATAATGGAAAAGAAGATTAAAGAATTAGATCTAATGATAATAGGCGCTGGACCAGCTGGTCTTACCTCAGCTATTTATGCTGCAAGAGCAAAGCTTAATACATTGCTTTTAGAAAATGAAATAGTAGGTGGTCAAGTTAGGAGCAGTTACACCATAGAAAATTATCCTGGCTTTAAAACTGTTGAAGGTGGAGCCTTAGCAGATTTAATGCAAGAACAAGCTCAGGAACTTGGTGCTGATATCGATGAGTTTGATTTAGTGGAAAAAGTTTATTTAAGTGATGATGATAAAGAAGTTACTACTGGAAGCTATATATATAAACCTAAGGCTTTAATTATTTCTACAGGAGCAACCCCAAGAAAACTACCAATACCTAATGAAGCTAAGTTTTCTGGGAAAGGAGTTCATTATTGTGCTGTATGCGATGGCGCGGTATATGAAGATAAAGTTATCGCTGTAGTAGGGGGAGGAAATTCAGCCCTAGAAGAGGCTTTATTCCTTACTAGATTTGCATCAAAGGTTATAATGATAAGAAGGTATGATTATTTTAAAGGTGAAAAAACTACTTTAGAAGAGGTTTTAAATCATCCTAAGATTGAAGTAATGTATAATTGGGATTTAGTAGATGTTTATGGTAAAGATTTCGTTGAAAGTGCTAAAATAGCTAATACTAAAACTGGTGACACAAAGGATATAGCTTTAGACGCAGTATTTGGATATATAGGTACAGAACCTAAAACAGCACTTTTTAAAGATTATATAAATTTAACTACCCAAGGCTATATTCCTACAGATGAAAACATGCAAACAAATATTAAAGGAGTATATGCTGCAGGGGATGTAAGAGAAAAATTATACAGACAGATTACTACTGCTGTGGCAGATGGTACTATAGCTGCATTGGCTGCAGAAAAGTATATAGTGGAGAAGGGAAGAAGATTATGATAAAGGTTTATTCTACTACTTGGTGTCCATGGTGTGTTAAAGTAAAAAAATATTTAGATTCAAAAGGTGAAAATTACGAAGAAATAAATGTGGCAGATGAAAAAGAAGCCAGAGATGAAGTTTATAAGATATCAGGACAACGTTCTGTGCCTGTTACAGATATAAATGGCACTATAATAGTTGGTTTTGATAGAGAAGCCATTGATAATGCAATTAAAGGTTAAAGTTAAATAGATACAAAAATCCATACTAAAAAACACAATTAAATTCTTACTAAAGGAGGAAAAATATGTTTAATGAACTATGTTGTGAAAACAAGATATACAGAAATTTAGTGGATGGTAGATGGGTAGATAGCAAATCCAATAAGTATCTTGAAATACATTCACCTATAGATGGAACATTAGTGGGAAAAGTTCCTGCTATGAGTCAAGAAGAGGTAGACTTGGTAATAAAGAATTCAAAAGCTGCTCAAAAGGCTTGGAATGATGTTCCAGTAAATAAAAGGGCAGAGGTATTATATAGAGCCGCAGATATATTATATGAAAGAGCAGAGGAAATAGGTTCAGTTTTAGCTTTAGAAATAGCAAAAGATAAAAAAGGAGCTGTTTCTGAAGTTACAAGAACTGCAGATTATATAAGGTTTACTGCGGATGCGGCAAAGGCTATGGAAGGAGATGTTCTTCCAGGAGATAGCTTCCCAGGTTATAATCGAAGCAAACTTTCCTTTGTAAGTAGGGTTCCACTAGGTGTAGTGCTTGCCATATCACCTTTTAACTATCCCGTAAACTTATCTGCATCAAAGATAGCACCGGCAGTGGCAGCAGGAAACTCAGTAATTTTAAAACCACCTACACAAGGTAGTATTTCAGCACTTTTCCTAGCTCAAATATTTAAAGCAGCAGGATTGCCAGATGGTGTTTTAAACACTGTAACTGGTAGAGGAAGCGAAATTGGAGATTATATAGTTAAGCATCCTAATATAGATTTTATCAATTTTACTGGAAGTACTGAAGTGGGTCACCACATATCAGAAATCACTGCCATGAAACCTGTTCTTCTAGAACTAGGTGGAAAAGACGCCGCTATAGTATTAGAAGATGCAGACCTAGAAAATGCTGCAGATAATATAGTTTCTGGTGCCTTCTCTTATTCAGGACAAAGATGTACTGCTGTTAAGAGAATATTAGTAATGGATTCTGTAGCAGATAAGCTTGTAGATTTACTTAAAACAAGAATTCAAAAGCTCAAGATTGGTGACCCAAGAGAAGAAGGTACAGTGATAGTTCCCCTTATTGATAATAGAGCAGCGGATTTTGTAATGGAACTAGTAGAAGATGCTATGGAAAAAGGCGCTAAGAGGATAATGGGAGAAAAGAGAGAGGGAAATATAGTTGAGCCCATGCTATTTGACAATGTAACCTTAGACATGAGAATAGCTTGGGAGGAACCCTTTGGCCCAATACTTCCTATAATTAGAATAAAGAATATGGACGAAGCTATTGATATTGCCAATAGATCAGAATATGGACTTCAATCTTCTGTATTTACAAAAGATATAGATAAAGCCTTCTATATTGCTGACAAACTTGAGGTAGGTACCGTTCAAGTAAATAATAAGACTGAAAGAGGACCAGACCATTTCCCATTCCTAGGAGTTAAATCTTCAGGCATGGGTACTCAAGGAATTAGGTACTCCATAGAAGCAATGTCTAGACCAAAAGCAGTAGTATTAAACTTCAATAGGAAGTAGGAAAAGAGAACCTGAAAGGGTTCTCTTTTAATTTAGAATTGAGAATTTAGAATTGAGAATTAAGGAGGAAACTCACGGAGTTTCTTTGAATTTTATAGAAAATAAAAAACTCTTGGGGAGTTTTTGAAAGGGTGCTAGTCACGTAACAAGTGACAAATTTAATTTAACTTAGTTAAGAGGAAAAATATAGTGTGAAATCTTATACCTATCAATAAATCCATAGTTGCCATAACGTAATAAGAGGAAACCTCCAGGTTTCCTCTTATTACAAATAAGATGTAAGTTTTTCTAACTCTTTTCTAGAAAAACTATCCTTCATTTTAAATTCTCAATTCTAAATTCTAAATTGAAAAATCTGCTCTTCAGCAGATTTTTCCTACAGCCCTAAAGCTTTATCTATAGCTGGTTTGTCAAATCCAACTATAATGCTTCCGTTTATGTCTACTACAGGAACTCCCATTTGTTTTGATTTATCAAACATTTCTTTTCTTGCAGCAGTATCTTCTTGAACATTTAGTTCTTGAAATTCTATTCCATTACTTTTTAAATAACCTTTTACTTTTACACACCATGGACATGAATTTGTACTATATACTTTTATCATCATTAACAACTCCTTTTAGTAAATAATCATTATGAATTATCTAACTCTATTATACCTCATCGGGGTATGTTTGCAATAGTTTTTTTAAAAATTAATATTCTATCTAAAAATTATATTAATAGTGATTAGTATATTCATTATTCTAAGTTAAAATTATTAAAATTGTTTTTAATGAATTATATAGAATGCTTAATTCGATTATATATAATCATAAGTAAATCAAGAATTCTATATAATATATAGGTTTAAATGAAATTATTAGACATAATTTGATTCCTTAATACCCAAAGGGTATATACGACTTTGATGAAAAGTGGAATTTAAAAATTACCCTATCCCCTGGAGAAGTAAAAATAATAAAATGTAAATATATGTAACCACCCCAGGGGGGATCCCATATTGTGGGAGCCCCCCTGGGGTGGTTACATTAATTACCATATATTCTCTGTGTTTAATTTTATGTCGAATTTAAGTATAATGAATATAATGAGAGATTTTTTTGAAAAATATCACAATGAGAGGACGGAGATTAAAGTGGACAACGATAATTATTTAGTTATGGATCCTTATATACTTCTTAGCATTATTAACATGAAGCTTAGGGATGAGTATAGCTCCTTAGAGGTGTTATGTGAAGATAAGAATATACCTCTTTATAAGCTTGAAGAAAAGCTAGGGGAAGTAGGATATAAATATTATAGAGATATAAATCAATTTAAAGGTCAATAAATAATAAAATAAAAATTGAAATTGGAAAATAAAAATTTAAACTGAAGTAAAAAACTTAAATGGGTAGAGATGAAGAGGTTAACAATGGAAGAAATTAATATTAGAAAGGCCGACGTTAAGGATTTTAATTTTATAGCAAGTTTAAGTAAGCAGATGGGTTACGAAGTTTCTATAGAAGATGTAGTGTGCAGATATTCATATATGGTGAATAACAGTAATTCTTTACTCCTTGTGGCAGAGGAAAACCAGGAAGTAGTAGGTTGGATTCAAAGTGAAGTACATAGTAAACTAGGTAAATATAATTTTGCAATGATTTCTGGGTTAGTTGTGGACAAAAATCATAGAAACAAAGGGATAGGTACAGAACTTATATTAAACACAGAGAAGTGGTGTAATAAGAGAGGCTGTTATGGAGTGAGCCTTAGTTCAGGTAAGGAGAGAAAAGAAGCTCATAATCTTTATAAAAAGCTTGGATACATAAATAAAGAAAAATACTATTTTTTTTATAAGATATTAAATAAAGTTACAAGATAATGTGTTTTTTCTAAATTAATTACTCAATGAGAAAAGGATTTTAATTTTTTGTATAATAATTTCTAAAGATAGAAAAATATATTTTTTGGAGTGACGGTGGTGGGTTTTTTAAAAGCACAGAATATACAGAAGAATATTAAGAGAAGAATTACAAAGATAAAAAAGCAATACAATAGAAATGCTAGGCTATACCTTTTAGCTATATTATTTTTTTACATTTCATTAGGAGCATTTAGTATGCTTCAAGGGATATATCTAAAAGAGATTGGAATAAAAGAAGGATTTTTAGGGGTTATTTTAAGTTTTAAAACTGCGGCTATTGCTTTAGCCTCCATTCCTTGTTCCATGATAGCAGATAAAATAGGAAAAAAGAAAGCCATATTTTTGGCTATGTTATTTGTACCTCTTTGCACTATATTTCAAGGATTAAGTACTAAAACTTATTTATTATTAATATTAGCTATAGTCCAAGGTACAGCAAATTCTTTTATGGTAGTATGCGAAGGACCTTTTTTTATGGAAAACTCCAATGATAAAAATAGAGTTCAACTTTTTAGCTATTCCTTTGCAACCAATGTGTTCTCCACCATGATTGGATATACTGTATTTGGAGCTATATCAGAAAGTATAGTATCAAAGCTGGGTGGCATAAAAGCCTTAAGCTATAGCATGGTGGGAGCTGGAGTGCTAGGATTAATGGCTTGTGTGGTAGTATGTTTTATAAAAGAAAATCCTAATTTTAAAAGTGTTAGTCATAGTAATTATTTTTCTAATGCAAAAGATTTAATTAAAAATAGATATGCTTCCAGGTTCTTAATATATAATGCTTTAATTGGTTTTGGTGCAGGGCTGGTGGTTCCTTATTTTAATGTTTATTTAAAGTATAAAGTAAATGCGGGAACAGATACCATTGGAGTTATAATGTCATTGGCTCAAGCAGCTATGGGGATGGGAGGACTTATAACCCCATTTATGGCTAAAAGGTTAGGGCGGATAAAGACCATTAACACATGTCAAATATTATCCATACCCTTCCTACTTTTAATAGCATTACCCCCTAATATTTATATTGTAGCAGCAGCTATGTTCATGAGAAATGGTTTAATGAATATGGCAGGGCCTGTAACTGGTACACTTACCATGGAACTTATTAATTCCACTCAAAGATCCACCTTTGCAAGTATAAATAATATAGCAAATAACCTAAGTAGAGCTATAAGTACCATGGTAGGAGGGCTTATTATGGCTCATGTCCCTTATGGATATGAAGTGCCTTATTTTTTAACAGCATTGCTTTATTTAGCAGCTACTATATTATTTCATAATACCTTTGCAGGTTATGATTTTAAAGTTAATAAAGGTGGTGCAGCAAAAAGCGTTTAAACGCTTTTTACTGCACCACCTTTATTAAATAATATTAATATCCTTTAAAAATTTATTTACTTTTTCCTCATATTCGACTTTATTATTCACGTAAGATTGAGCATGTCCAGAGTTAGGAGCTATATATTTATATTTTACACCTTTTTTAGCATTGTACATATCTAAACACATATGAGTAGGTACATAATCGTCCTTATCCCCATGGATAAAAAGTATGGGAAGCTCTAAAGAAGAAAGGTCTTTAATGGGAGATACTTCTTGAAACTTCCATCCAAAACGAATTTTTGTCATAATGCTTGCTAGTTTCACTATAGGAAACCATTTTATTTTATATTCTCTAAGAAGTCTGTGTTTAAATAGTTGTACAGCATCAGAGTAGCCGCAATCTTCTATGCAAAATTTTATTCTAGAATCTATGGCAGCATATTGAAGCACCGTTGCCGCTCCCATAGATTCTCCATGCACACCTATCAAGGCGTTTTTCCCTATCTTATTAAAAAGCCAATCAGCACAAGCTTTTAAATCATATTTTTCATAAAAACCAAAAGAAGTATCACTTCCACCACTTTTTCCATGATTTCTATGATCGTATATAAATACAGAAAATCCTCGTTTTAAGAACATGTCCATGTATTTTACTGAGCCAAAGAGTGACCAAGTAATGCCATGAGAAAATATTATTGCCTTATTAGAATTACTTTGTGGAAAATATAAACCATGAATATCATAGCCATAAGGTGATTTGATACTTATTTCTTCTTTATAAAGCTTTTCCCATTTACCTATTTGTATATTATTGTTTTCTAATTCTCTTTTATAGGTTTCCTCAGAAGTCATAGTAATAGGCTTAGTAACCACATTGGAAAAATGATAGCTAGTATAGGTAATAATACTTATAATCAATATAAAAATTACACATATAATAATTGTTTCCATTGCTTTTCCTCCTGAAATTAGCATTAGTGTGATAATTATATTATACAGTAATTTCAATCCACATAGCCTGAAAAATTTGTATATGTTAATAATTATATTTCTATAGTGGTCTAGACATCTATAATATTTTATTTTATAATTGTGCTGAGGAGTGTTAATTATGATAGATAAAAGCAGTCCAATTCCTGTATATTACCAATTAAAACAGAATTTTATGAAAAATATAAAAGAAGGAGTATGGCATTCTGGTCAATGCATTGAAAGTGAAAGAGAACTTTCAGAATTTTACGGTGTAAGCAGAATGACCATAAGGCAAGCTTTAGGGGAACTGGTTCAAGAAGGTTTTCTTATAAGAGAAAAAGGAAGAGGAACCTTTGTCTGTGAACCTAAAGTAAAGCAAAAAGATATGATGAGCTTTTCTGAAATAGTAAGTAGGGCAGAAATGAAGCTGGTTACTAAGATGTTAGAGTTTGAAAAGATACAAACTCCTGAAGAGCTTCTAGACATTTTTAGTTTTGAGCATTTATATAAGATAAATAGGATTAGAATAGTGGATGGTGAGCCTGTAGCCAATGAACTAGTTTATATTCCTTGTGATTATTGTGGATATATGGATAAGGAGATGTTAGAAGGTTCTTTATTCAAAATACTAGAAACTTTCGGGCATAAAATAGCCTATTCTGAATCATCCATACAAGCAATATTGATGGATGACTTTTATAAAGAAATATTTAGGGTTGATACTCAGGTGCCTCTAATAAAGAGCATTAATAAAACTATAACTGAAGATGAAAAGGTACTGTTTTTGGAGGAAGCTGTTTACAGATCAGATAAATATGTTCTTCAAGTTAATATATTAAGAAGAGAGGGAAAAATTAAATGAAAATAATAATAGTTAAAGATTATGATGAAATGAGTAAAGTAGGAGCGGACTTAATAGCAGAGGTAATAAATAAAAAACCTGAAGCAATATTAGGACTAGCCACAGGAAGTTCACCAGAAGGCTTATACAGCGAACTTATTAAAAAGAATAAGAATAATGAAATAGATTTTTCTAACATTACTACAGTGAATTTAGATGAGTATGTAGGCTTAAGTGGAGAACATCCTCAAAGCTACAGATGCTTCATGAATGATAAGCTATTTAATCACATTAACATAGATAAAGAAAGAACCTTTGTGCCAAACGGACTAGCAAAGGATATTGAAGAAGAGTGCAATAATTATGATAAAAAGATTGAAGAACTTGGCGGAATAGATATACAGCTATTAGGAATAGGAAATAATGGACATATCGCTTTTAACGAACCAGCAAAAGAGTTAAGCTATGGAACACATTTAACTGGTCTTACAGAAAGTACTATAAAGGCAAACTCAAGATTTTTTGCTTCTATGGACGAAGTTCCAAAAACTGCATTAACTATGGGGATAGGATCAATAATGAGAGCAAAGAAGATAGTTCTTATTGCCAGCGGAGAATCTAAAGGGGAAGCTATTGCTCAGCTTGTTAGCGGTAAAATCACCACTGAAGTACCTGCTACTATGCTTCAAGTTCATCCAGATGTTACATTAGTTGTGGATGAAGCAGCTGCAAAACTAATCAAATAAATAGTAGATTAAAACTGCCGTGAATTATGGCAGTTTTTTAATTATTTGGCAATAATAAAGATAACATTAAATGTACAAGAGATATTTTACACATCGTTTTTTTATATTGTATAATTAGTAATCAGTTTATATAATTAATAATTAGTGTGAATTATGGAGTTGATATGTGGTGGCTAAGGTTAAAAATGTTTATGTTTGTCAGCAATGTGGATATGAATCTCTAAAGTGGCTTGGCAGGTGCCCTAGTTGTAGTGCCTGGAATAGTATGATAGAGGAACAGAGAAATTCAAAGCCGGAAAGAGAAGCTGTAGTCTCTAGTTCTTCCAGCCCTAAGAGTATAGTAAATATTATTTCCGGGGAAAAGGAAAGATACGACACCTCTATAGAAGAGCTTAACAGGGTGTTAGGAGGAGGTTTAGTTAAAGGTTCCTTAACTCTTATTTCAGGAGATCCTGGCATAGGAAAATCTACTCTTTTACTTCAAACAGCCAATAATATTGCTACAAAATATGGTAAAGTTCTTTATGCTTCAGGAGAAGAATCAGAAGAGCAGATAAAAATACGAGGAGATAGGTTAGGAGTAAAAACTGATAATCTCTATATAGTATCTGAAACCAATATGGATATTATAGCAAGATATGTGGAAGATATGCAGCCGGTATTTGTTATAATTGACTCTATTCAAACTATGTATAAAGACACGGTATCTTCAGCGCCAGGCAGTGTTTCCCAAGTGAGAGAATGTTCTAATGAACTTATGAGGATAGGTAAAAATAGTGGAATACCTCTATTTATAGTAGCCCATGTAACAAAGCAAGGAGAGCTGGCAGGACCTAGAGTGCTAGAGCATATGGTAGATACGGTACTTACCTTTGAAGGAGAGAGAACAGAGAATTTCAGAATACTTAGAACCGTTAAAAATCGTTTTGGTACTACCAGTGAAATAGGGGTATTTGAAATGAGTCAAAAGGGATTAATACAAGTATATGACCCTTCAGGATTGTTTTTACAGGATACAAGTTATAATCAAGAAGGTTCTACAATTATAGGTATTATGGAAGGTACTAGGCCTCTTCTGGTAGAGGTTCAGTCTTTGGTAAGTGAAACTAAGATACCTGTACCAAGAAGAACTGCAGTGGGTATTGAAAATTCTAGATTAAGTCTTATCCTTGCGGTTCTAGAAAAAAAGCTTAGAATATATTTTTATAATTCAGATGTTTATGTTAATGTAGTTGGTGGGCTGACCTTAGAAGGTACCACTGCAGATTTAGGCATTGCTTTGTCTTTAGTTTCTAGCATTAAAGGTAATATAAGTAAATTAGAAAAGTTAGTAGCCATTGGAGAGATAGGTCTTACAGGTGAAATTAGACCTGTGGCAAATTGTGATAGAATCGTTAATGAAGCAAAAAAGTTGGGCTTCAAAAATATTATAGTTCCATATAGAAATATAGATAGAATAGTGGCTAAAGATATAAATATTATAGGAGTAAGCACTTTAAAAGAAGCAATAAATAAGGTATTTTAGATGGCAGGTGATGACGTGAGGACAGAAAGCGATAAAGAACTAAAAAATATTTTGAAAATATTAGGACCTGGTACTCCACTAAGAGAAGGGGTAGAAAATATACTTAGGGCAAAAACTGGCGGACTTATAGTGGTAGGGGACAGCGAAGAGGTAATGAATCTAGTAGACGGAGGGTTTAATATTAATTCTGATTACTCTCCCTCTTATATATATGAACTGGCAAAGATGGATGGAGCCATAGTTATTAGTAGTGATATGAAAAAAATTATCTATGCTAATACTCAACTTGTACCTGATTCTCGCATACCTACCTTTGAAACTGGAACTAGGCACAGAACCGCCCAAAGAGTGGCAAGACAGACAGAGAATATGGTAATAGCAATATCTCAAAGAAGAAATATAATAACTGTTTATAAAGGGGAATTGAAGTATGTCCTTAGGGAAAGTAGTAACATATTAGCTAAAGCCAATCAAGCTATTCAAACCCTTGAAAAATATGTTTCGGTATTAGATAGAGCTATAAGCAACTTAAATTTATTAGAGTTTCAAGATTTAACCACCTTATTTGAAGTGGTAACTGCCATTCAAAGAACAGAAATGGTAATGAGGATAGTTAGTGAAATAGAAAGGTACATAGTGGAGCTTGGAAACGAAGGAAGACTTATTTCCATGCAATTAAATGAACTTATTAAGTATATTGAACAGGATGGACTACTTTTAATTAGGGATTACTGTAAGAAAAATTTTGATTATAATAGCATATATAAAGATATTCAGAGGCTGTCTTCAGAGGAACTTTTAGATTTAGAAGCTATTGCAAAACTTTTAGGGTATACAGGAGTGCCGCTAATAGATACATTAATATCTCCAAGAGGATACAGGATAATAAGTAAAGTACCTAGAATACCTTCTAATGTTATTGAAAATCTTATAAAACATTTTAAAGAGTTAGAAGGTATAATGGAAGCGAGTACAGAGGAATTAGATCAGGTAGAAGGTATTGGAGAGGCTAGGGCAAAGGCCATAAAAAATGGACTTAGAAGAATCAAGGAACAGGTTCTCATAAACAAGCAATTTTAACATATAAAGAAATGTAAGGCATCTCCAAAAAAGTAACTTCAGTCTACTCATCTATTTTGCATCTTTGACTAGCTATTTTTTTACTATGCCTAATAAAAAAGATTAGCTCATGGCTAATCTTTTTACCTTAAATTGAATTTTCCCAAGGTATTAATCTTATCATATTCTTTTATAAGAATATCATAAAGATTTAAGTCTAAAACATTACACAGTGAAGTTAAATAAAATAGGTTATTTCCTAGTTCATTTTCTATTACTTCCCGGCAACCTTCACAAAGTGTTCCATCTAGATGAGTTTTAAGACATTGACTAAGCTTTTCTATGGAAGCATCTTCAGAATCGCAATCCTCAGGTAAAGGCTGCTTTTCTGCGGAAAGCTTAACGCATCCGCAACTAGTAACTGCCTTTGCCACAGCTCTATTGACCTTCGCTTGAGACTCCTGGTATTTTGTTAGTATATCTAATATGCTTCTATGTCTTAATAGGCACTCGTCTACTGCGTTTTGAAAATCATCAAAAATTACATCTTTCATCAGTCTCACTCCTTTAATTAGTTTCAATAGAATGACTGTAATTTAATTATAGTTTTTTTTTGACAATTTTGTCAACAAAGCTACTAAAGATTATGATTATATATTAAATCACTTTTTTCATTTTTCATAGGGGGAAAATAAACTTTTAAAATTATTAATAAAATTACTTATTAACAACATAATTTATTATGCTATAATATCAATATATTTCATTGAAGTATTAAAAAATATGTACCTTTTGAACAAAGTGTTAAACAAGATGGAATTTATTGAAAAATACATATGTATATTCTATATTCAAGTTATAATAAGATTATAGAGATTTAAAAATCATTGTTTGGTTTATAATGAAATTAGGAGGTGATTTATTTGTTCAAGAAGATTTTAAGAGTATTACTAACTGTTATTGGTTTAACAGCAGGATTCTTTTCTGGTCTTGCCCTTACAAAAATAGAGTTTATTAAAAATTTAGGGTATCTTAACAATACTTTATATTTTGTATTATTTCTTATTTTTACTACCATACTTTTAGGACTTATATTTTTCTTAGTTTCTCCATGGATTAATAAAGCAATAATAAGACTTATGGAACAAATTGAAAAGTACACTCAGAAGTTAACAGCTACTGAAGTGGTATTTGGAGCTATAGGAGCTATACTTGCACTTATTATTTCGTATTTTGTATTTTCTCCTCTAAACAGAATACCGGCGGTTGGACCATATTTATTTGTATTAGTAAATATAACAGCTGGATTTATTGGAGCAGATATAGCAGTTAAAAAAAGAGACGACGTAATGGGATTACTAGGAGGACTTAAAAAACCAAGTTCTTCAAAGGAGAAAAAAGGTAAGGGAAATAAAGGTGACGTGAAGGTTTTAGATACTTCTGTTATCATAGATGGTAGGATATTTGATATTTGTCAAACTGGCTTTGTAGAAGGAGTGCTTATCATCCCAAACTTTGTGCTAGACGAATTGAGACATATTTCTGATTCTTCAGATGCATTAAAACGAAATAGAGGCAGAAGAGGGTTGGATATATTAAATAAAATCCAAAAAGAGCTAAGCATCGAAGTGAAGATTTGGGAAGGGGATTTCCCGGAAATTGCAGAAGTAGACAGCAAACTTTTAAAGCTTGCTCAAACCATTGGTGGTAAAGTGGTTACCAATGATTATAATTTAAACAAAGTAGCAGAATTCCAAGGGGTCCCAGTACTAAATATCAATGAGCTGGCCAATGCAATTAAACCAGTGGTATTACCTGGAGAAGAAATGACTATTCAGATTATAAAAGATGGTAAAGAATCCAATCAAGGAATAGGATACTTAGATGATGGAACTATGATAGTAGTAGAAGGTGGAAGAAAATTCATAGGAGAAATTATTGATGTGGTGGTAACATCAGTACTTCAAACCGCTGCAGGAAGAATGATATTTGCAAAACAAAAAGATGCTTTCCAAAGGAGTTAGTTTAATTTAGTGACCAGAGGATGATGAGTTTTGGATAGAAATTGTGCTGTGATAGTTGCAGGTGGCAAGGGGACTAGGATGAACACTGAAAAGAGTAAGCAGTTCATAGAAATAGAGGGAAAACCTTTGATATATTATACTATCAAGGCCTTTGATAACAACCCTGCTATCCATGAGATAATATTGGTACTTCCAGAAAATGAAATGGAAAAGTTTAAAGAAGAAGTAATAAAAAAATATGCACTTAAAAAATCACCTGTGATTGTAGCTGGAGGAAAAGAAAGACAAGATTCAGTTTATAATGGCTTAAAGGCTATTAGGGATTGTGAAATTGTGCTTATTCATGATGGAGCAAGGCCTTTTGTAACAGATGATATAATCAATGAAGGAATAAAGTATGCAAAGCTTTATGGGGCTAGTGCCTGCGGGGTTATTCCTAAGGATACCATAAAAGTAAAAGATGAAAATGGTTTTTCTAGCTTAACACCTAATAGAAATACACTTTTTTCAGTGCAGACCCCGCAATGCTTTAAATATGATGTAATAATGAAAAGTCATGAGCACATAATAAAGAACAATTTAAAGGTTACAGATGATACAATGGCGGTAGAAGCTTTAGGGGGTAAGGTTTACCTTTATGAAGGTGATTATAAAAACATAAAAATTACCACTCCGGAGGATTTAATCCTAGCAGAAAAGCTAATTTATAAATAAACTGTTGACAGTAATTTTAGTAAAATATATAATAGTTAAAAATAAATTTAAAAGCGTAGATGAAGAATAGTATAGACCTAACTACAGAGAGAAGATCTCAAGCTGAAAGATTTTCACAGGTTTAGAACCCGCTTCTGAGCTTTAGATAGGTGCCAGGCACGTGACAAGTGACAAATTAAAGTTTCATTTGCAGCATATGATTAAAGGCACATATCTACCGGTTTAATACCGTTATTATTACTAGAGTATAAATTTAGGTGGTACCGCGACTTTAAAGTTCGCCCTAATACAGGGGGGACTTTTTTTATTTTTAATAATTTTAAAATAAAATAATCATAATGATAATAAAACAATTTAGGAGGAGTAATACTATGAGAATGTCAAACATGCTTAATTTAACCATGAGAGAGGTTCCAGCAGAAGCAGAAATAGCTAGTCATCAGTTAATGTTAAGGGCTGGACTTATGAGAAAGATGGCATCAGGAGTTTATAACTATATGCCTCTTGGTTTAAAAGTATTAAAAAATATAGAAGATATAGTTAGAGAAGAAATGAATAAAACTGGAGCTCAAGAGTTTTTAGCTTCTGCACTATTACCAGCAGAACTATGGCAGGAGTCAGGAAGATGGTATGCTTATGGCCCAGAGATGTTTAGATTAAAAGATAGAAATAACAGAGATTTTTGTTTAGGACCAACTCATGAAGAGGTATTTACTGATATTGCAAGACAAGAGATAAAATCTTATAGGCAGTTGCCATTAAACCTATATCAAATCCAAACAAAATATAGGGATGAAAGAAGACCTAGATTTGGAGTTATGAGATCTAGGGAATTTATCATGAAGGATGCATATTCCTTTGATAAAGATGTAGCAGGACTTGATGTATCATATAATAAGATGCATGATGCTTATGTTAGCATATTTAATAGATGCGGTCTGGATGTAAAATGCGTAGAGGCAGATTCAGGAGCTATTGGAGGATCTAATTCAGCTGAATTTATGGTTAAATCTGAAGTGGGAGAAGATGATGTGGTTTTTTGTACTTCCTGTGACTACGCAGCTAATATTGAAAAAGCTGTTACCACTGCTGAAAAGGCAGAAAGGGAAGAGCTCCTTGAAACTCTAAAAGTTGAAACTCCAGATGTGAAGACCATAGATGACTTAGTAGCATTTTTCCATACCAATGCAAAGAAATTTGCAAAAACATTAATATATAATGCTGATGGAAAAATTGTAGCAGTTATGGTTAGAGGAGACAGAGGAGTTAATGAAACAAAAGTATCCAATGCTTTAGGTGGAGTTGTGGAATTACAAATGGCTTCAGTAGAGCAGGTGGAAGCCGCTACTTCTGCTCAAGTTGGATTTGCAGGTCCTATAGGATTAAAAGTAGAGGAATTACTTGTGGATAATGAAGTAGCCAACATGTATAATTTTATAGTAGGAGCAAATAAAACAGGATATCATATTATAAATGTAAATTATAAGAGAGATTTTGAAGGAACAGTGGGGGACTTTAGAAATATTGAAGAGGGAGAAAAATGCCCTCATTGTGGGGAAAGTATAACTATTTCTAGGGGAACCGAAGTAGGGCATATATTTAAACTGGGAACTAAATATTCAGCTCCTATGGGAGCTAACTTTATTGATGAAAACGGAGAACCAAAAGCTCTTGAAATGGGATGTTATGGTATAGGTATCAATAGAACCATGGCTTCAATTATAGAACAGCACCATGATGAAAATGGTATAGTATGGCCATTATCTGTAGCACCATATCATGTTTCCATAGTAGTAGCAGTGGTTAAGAATGATGAGCAGATGAAGGTAGCAGAAGATATTTATAATAAGCTTAGAGCTATGAACATTGAAGTTTTACTTGATGATAGAGATGAAAGAGCAGGAGTTAAATTTAAAGATGCTGATTTAATAGGAGCTCCAATGAGAATAACTGTAGGTAAGAAAATTTCTGAAGGAAAAGTAGAATTTAAATTAAGAAATAGTTCAGAAGTTGAAGTTATTGGTTTAGATGAAGTGTATAATAAAATAAGTGAAGAATTTAAAAGTAATAATATAAAATTATAATTAAGTTAAAAAGGAGGAAGGCGCATGAAGGTTTTCAATACACTTACAAGACAGAAGGAAGAATTTATATCACTTGTACCAGGAGAGGTAAAGATGTATGTTTGCGGACCTACGGTATATAACCTCTTCCATATTGGAAATGCACGAACCTTCATCGTATTTGATACCATAAGAAGGTATTTAGAATATAGAGGGTACAAAGTAAAATTTGTTCAAAACTTTACTGATATAGATGATAAGATGATTAAAAAAGCTAATGACGAAGACACCACAGTAAAGGAGCTAGGGGATAGATATATAGATGAGTACTATAAGGATGCAGATGGATTGAAAATTAAAAGAGCTAGCATAAACCCTAGAGCCACAGAATATATAAATGAAATTATAGATTTTGTTCAAGGACTTATAGAAAAGGGATATGCTTATGAAATAAATGGAGATGTTTATTTTAGCACTAAAAAGTTTTCAGGCTATGGAAAGCTTTCAGGACAAAATCTTGACGATTTACAAGCAGGTGCAAGAATAAATGTGGATGAAAGAAAAAGTGACCCTATGGATTTTGCTGTGTGGAAAGCCCAAAAGCCCGGTGAACCTGCATGGGAAAGCCCTTGGGGCATGGGAAGACCAGGATGGCATATTGAGTGCTCTTGCATGGCTAAAAATCTCCTTGGAGAAACTATTGATATTCATGCAGGAGGTTCAGACCTAGTATTTCCACACCATGAAAATGAAATAGCCCAAAGTGAATCTTTAACGGATAAAACCTTTGCTAATTACTGGATTCATTGTGCTTTTTTAAATGTTAACAACCAAAAGATGTCAAAATCCCTTAATAACTTCTTTACTGTAAGAGAGGTTTTAGAGGAATATGATGCTGATGTAGTAAGATTCTTAATGCTTTCAGGACATTATAGGGTACAGTTAAACTTTAGTCACGATCTTCTAGATTCAGCCAAGGCTTCAGTGGAAAGACTTTATAACTCCATAACAAATCTTCAACATTTATACGGAAATGTTTCTCGTGATAATATCAATGAAGAGGAAACTAAGTATTTACAAGGTCTTAATGCTTACAGAGAAAGATATATTGAAAAAATGGATGACGATTTTAACACAGCAGATGCTATCTCTGTACTCTTTGATTTAGCAAAGGATATAAATACTAATATAGATGCAAACTCCTCTAAAGAATTGATTCAAGGAGCCATAGATCTTATGAGAGAGCTTGGCTCACCTCTTGGGATACTTCAGCACTCTAAAAAAGTAAGCCTAGAAGAAGAGGTAGAAAAGCTAATTGAAGAAAGACAAAAAGCAAGAAAAGAAAAGAATTGGGCTCTTTCTGATAAAATAAGAGACGACCTAAAAGCAAGAGGAATTGTGTTAGAAGATACTCCACAGGGAGTTAGGTGGAAACAAATTTAAAATTGTAAATTCTCAATTTAAAGAGCTTCTTAAAGCTATAGTGATTTAATCAATATAAACAAACTATTTTGACGAAGAAGGGTAATTGATAATTATTTTCAATAGTGATATTTTGTGATAGTATTAAAAAAGGCATAATAATACCGCGGCAAATTCATTTAACATGGAGGTTTATTATGGCAAAGATTATGGGACCGAGGTTTAAGGCTTGCAGAAGGCTAGGCTTAAATGTATATGGTCATCCAAAAGCGATGAAAAGAGCATCAAAGGGAATGGCAAGAAATGATAAGAAGCTTTCTGATTATGGAACACAGCTTCTTGAAAAACAGAGATTAAGAACCTATTATGGAGTTCTAGAGAAGCAATTTAAATCTTATGTAAAAAAAGCTATTAAAAACAAAGATATTACTGGCGATGTGCTTCTTAACACTTTAGAATCAAGGTTAGATAACTTGGTTTATAGAATGGGTGTTGCATCTTCCATAAGACAAGCAAGACAGATGGTAAGTCATGGACACATACTGGTAAATGGACAAAAGGTTGACATACCTTCTTTTCAAGTTAATGTGGGAGATAAAATTGAACTTAAGGAAAGTTCAAGAAAAAATCCTGTTTTCCAAGATAATTACTTAAATAGAGCAGCCTTTTCAGTTCCTTATATAGAAATGGATGAAGAAAATTTTAGTGCTGTATATAGTAGATTACCTAAAAGAGATGAAATACCTATTGAGATTAATGAACAATTAGTAGTTGAATTTTACTCTAAAGTTGTATAATATTAAAGCCTTGCATTATGCGAGGCTTTTTTAAATTTAATGCTTTATAATATAAAAGGTAATGGTTTATAATATAAAACAAAAGAATTTATAAAGAGTAATAAATATTTAACTTTACAAGGAGTACTTTATGTTAGATAATTTAATGACAAAAAAATTTTTAGTGGAAGAAGCTAAAAGGCTACATCCGCTGCAGCTTGCACTCATAGGCGATGCGGTTTTTGAACTTTTTATAAGAAACTACATATTATGCATAAACACTGAGCTTAATGCACATAAAATACATGTAGAGGCTATTAATTATGTAAAAGCCCATGGTCAGAGTGAAATAATAAAAAGTATAGAAGATGAGCTTACAGAAGATGAAATTTATATTTTTAAGAGAGGAAGAAATGCTAAGTCACCAACGGTACCCAAGAATGCTGATGTAACTGAATATAGATATGCAACGGGATTCGAAGCTTTAGTGGGCTATCTTTATTTAACAGATAATCAAGAAAGGCTCAAATACATACTTGAAAAATCAATAGAGAACTTTAAAAAAAATAGAAGAGCATAAAATGGAGGAAACAATATGAAAAATAGTTATAAAGATAATAATTTTGGTAGAAGTAAATTTTCATCAAAGAAAAACGATGATAAGAATATGAATAAAAGAGGAAGAAGCTTCGAAACTTCTGTAAAGGGTAATATGAAAAGAAATACAGAAGAAAAGAGAGCTTATGTTAAAGATGAAGCCGTTGCACCTATTGAAAATAAAACTATTTCAAGAGAAGACATAGTAGAGGGAAGAAATGCGGTTATTGAGGCTTTAAGATCAGATAGAACCATTGAACAAATATTGATTTCAAAGGGTGACAAGGAAGGTTCCATAAACGTAGTTAGAGGACTGGCAAAAGAAAAGGGTATAGTAGTAAAAGAAGTGGATAGAAAAAAATTGGATTTAATGAGCGAAACAGGAGTGCACCAAGGGGTAATAGCCAAAGTTACGCCATACAAATATTTCACATTGGAAGATATGCTTAATAAGGCAGAAAAAGCTGGAGAAAAGCCATTTATAGTTATACTTGATGAAATAGAAGATCCACATAACTTAGGATCCATTGTAAGGACGGCTGAACTTTGCGGAGTTCATGGAATAATAATACCTAAGAGAAGAAATGTGGGGATAACACCTACTGTATATAAATCTTCTGCAGGTGCCATAGAGCATATGATGGTAGCTAAAGTAACTAATATAAATGCTACTATAGATGAACTTAAAGAAAAAAATATTTGGATTTATGGTGCGGACATGGAAGGGGAAGACTATAGTTATAAGGCAAATTTAGATGGAGCTATAGCTTTAGTGATAGGTAGCGAAGGAAAAGGTATATCTAAACTTACTAAAGAAAAATGCGATAAATTAATTAAGATCCCTATGGTTGGAAAAATAAACTCTCTTAATGCATCTGTTGCTGCTGGCATATTGATGTATGAAGTGTTGAAAACTAGGCTATAAGAGGATAAATTGCGAGTTATCTTTGTTGATGGTTATAACGTTATTAATAGTTGGCCAGAACTTAAGAAAATAAAAGAATACAGTTACGAAGCAGCTAGAATAAGTCTGATAGATTCTCTCCAAAATTATTCTAGCTACAAAGACTGTAAAATTTTTATTGTTTTTGATGCTCATAAAGTTCCAGGTGCTTTAGAAAAGAAAGATAGAGTAGGGAATCTTATTATTGTGTTTACCAAAGATGGAGAGACGGCAGACAGCTTTATAGAAAGAAATGTAAATGATATTGGAAGGAAAACGGAGGTGTTTGTGGTTACCTCTGATTCTTTGGAGCAGCAAACCGTATTTCAAAGAGGCGCAGTGAGAATGTCTTCCATAGAGTTTTACCGTGAAATAGAAAATATAGAAAATAACATAAGAAAAAAATCTGAAAAGTTAAAAGAAAAACAAAGAAATTCATTGGAAGATAATATTGAAAAAGATGTTAGGGATAAACTTGAAAGAATACGCAGAAGCCATTGATTCAGCTTGACTTCAAAGAAAGCACTAGTCTATAATTAATTAGTAAGAGAGAATATGAGGGGGAGAGACTTTGAAGAACATGGACAATACTGTTCAAGGCTTTATCGATTTTAAGGACAAGCTTGATGAAGAAATAGTACATGAAGCTAAGAACGGTAGTGTTAGGGCTCAGGAATACTTAATTAACAAGTATGAAGGCTTTGTAAAATCTAAGGCTAGGTCTTACTTCTTAATAGGTGCAGATAAAGAAGATATATATCAAGAAGGGATGATAGGACTTTATAAGGCTATAAGAGATTTTAAACCTGACAAACTAACCTCCTTCAAAGCATTTGCAGAGTTATGTGTAACTAGGCAAATTATAACGGCCATAAAAACGGCTACTAGACAGAAACATATACCTTTAAATACATATATATCCTTAAATAAACCCATTTATGAAGAGGATTCTGACCGAACACTTTTGGATGTACTTACCAGCATTAAGATATCAGATCCTGAAGAACTATTGATAAGTAAAGAAGAAATGGGTTATATAGAAAAAGAAATATCTAGACTTCTTTCAGACTTAGAGATGGAGGTTTTAATGTCTTATCTTGACGGAAAGTCTTACCAGGAGATAGCTTGTGACCTTGATAGACAAGCAAAATCCATTGATAATGCTCTTCAAAGGGTTAAAAGAAAACTAGAAAAATCTTTAAATAACAGATAAAAGTATTAAAATTTTATTGACAAAAAAAACAATACGTAGTAAACTTTAAAAGTGATTGAAGTATACATGAGGTAAGCTTTGTACATACTAAATTAGTAAACTATAAGCTCCTCTTAAATTGCTCACGTAGCTCAGTCGGTAGAGCGTCGCCTTGGTAAGGCGGAGGTAGTCGGTTCAATCCCGATCGTGAGCTCCAAATTTTTGGAAAATGAAACACACTAGGCAAAGTTTATTATTAATTTACACTTATAAGTAAGGAGGATTAAGCACTATGTCAAAGGCTAAATTCGAAAGAAGTAAACCACACGTAAATATTGGTACAATAGGTCACGTTGACCACGGTAAGACAACATTAACAGCAGCTATTACAACAGTATTAGCAAGCAAAGGATTTGCGGAAGCATTCAAGTATGATGATATTGACAAGGCTCCAGAAGAAAAAGAAAGAGGAATCACAATCAATACATCCCACGTTGAATACCAAACAGAAAACAGACACTATGCACACGTTGACTGTCCTGGACACGCTGACTATGTAAAGAACATGATTACAGGAGCAGCACAAATGGATGGAGCAATCCTAGTTGTATCAGCAGCAGATGGTCCAATGCCACAAACAAGAGAACATATACTTCTAGCATCCAGAGTTGGAGTTGACTATATAGTAGTATTCTTAAACAAAGCTGATATGGTAGACGATCCAGAATTATTAGAATTAGTTGAAATGGAAGTAAGAGAGCTATTAAGCGAGTACAACTTCCCAGGAGATGATATTCCAGTAATAACAGGATCAGCATTAAAAGCATTAGAAAACCCAACAGATGATGCAGCAACACAATGCATCATGGACTTAATGGCAGCAGTAGACAGCTACATCCCAACTCCAGAAAGAGCAACAGATAAGCCATTCTTAATGCCAGTAGAAGACGTATTTACAATCACTGGTAGAGGAACAGTTGCAACAGGAAGAGTTGAAAGAGGAGTTCTTCACGTAGGAGAAGAAGTAGAAGTAGTTGGATTAAGCGAAGAGAAGAGAAAGACAGTATGTACAGGAATAGAAATGTTCAGAAAACTTCTTGATGAAGCTCAAGCAGGAGACAACATTGGAGCACTTTTAAGAGGAATCCAAAGAGCAGATATCGAAAGAGGTCAAGTACTTGCAAAACCAGGAACAGTAAAACCTCATAAGAAATTTGTAGGTCAAGTATACGTACTTAAAAAAGAAGAAGGTGGAAGACATACACCATTCTTTGATGGATACAGACCACAATTCTATTTCAGAACAACAGACGTTACTGGATCAATCAAATTACCAGAGGGAATGGAAATGGTAATGCCAGGAGACCATATCGACATGAACGTTGAGTTGATTACTCAAATCGCTATGGACGAAGGATTAAGATTCGCTATCAGAGAAGGCGGAAGAACAGTTGGTTCAGGAGTTGTTACTTCAATAGTTGAATAATTAAATAACTGAAAGTTGGTTTCAATAAGGACTGGGTTATTAAACCTAGTCCTTTAAATAGTGATATATTATTGACATGATATTTTAATTATGATAATTTATTATGGTAGCACGCAACTAAACAAGTTTACAGCAAGCCTACGCTGAATGTTAAAAGATTTTATATAAACTGGAGGTGCGGAACGTGAGAGTAAAAGTTACAATAGCTTGCACAGAATGCAAACAGAGAAATTATAACTCAATGAAGAACAAGAAGAATGACCCAGACAGACTTGAAATGAAAAAGTACTGTAAATTCTGCCAAAAACATACACTTCATAGAGAAACTAAATAGTTTCCTATATTAAGTTGCCTTATGCGCTTAGTAAATATTTAAGGATGTGAATTACACATGGCTGTAAATAGAAATGTGAAACAAGAATCCAAAGACAAAAATTCAGGAATTATACAGTTCTTTAGAGAGGTTAAGGCAGAAGTTAAAAGAATAACTTGGCCATCTAAAAACGAAATTAAGAAAGCCTCGACTGCAGTAGTTGCATTCTGTTTATTCTATTTAGTAGTAGTAGGTGGAATGGACTATATATTTAAAAACCTCTTTGCTACGATGTTTAAAATTAAATAAAAAAAAGGAGGTTGGGATAACTAGGTTATCCCAGGAAATATGAGTGAAAAGGCTAGATGGTATGTAGTGCATACATATTCGGGATACGAAAATAAGGTTAAAGCTAACCTTGAAAAGACCATAGAAAATAGAAATCTAGAAACCCTTATCTTAGACGTACAAGTTCCTATGGAAGAAGTGGTTGAAGAAAAGGATGGAAAGACTAAGGTTGTATTAAAGAAAAAGTTCCCAGGGTATGTATTAGTAAAAATGTTAATGACAGATGAATCTTGGTACGTTGTTAGAAATACAAGAGGCGTAACAGGATTTGTAGGACCGGGATCAAAGCCGGTACCTCTTACCGATGAAGAAGTAGATTCCATGGGAATAGCAGAAGTTCTCCAAGAAATTGATTTAGAGGTAGGAGAAAGCGTTAGAATAGTTTCTGGACCAATTAAAGACTTTGCAGCTGTGGTTCAAGAAATTAATTCGGAAAAACGTAAGATAAAAGTTCTGGTAAACATGTTTGGAAGAGACACATTAGCTGAACTTGATTATAACCAGATAGAAAAACTAGATTAGAATTAATAAAGACTAAGGTCTTAATTAAGTGGGAGGGTTAAAACACCCGCCAAATACCACAGTATAGGAGGAATAACTCATGGCTAAGAAAGTAACAGGAATGATTAAACTTCAACTTCCTGCAGGTAAGGCGACTCCAGCACCACCAGTTGGTCCAGCTTTAGGTCAACATGGTGTAAATATAATGGGGTTCTGTAAGGAATTTAATGCTAAAACTGCAAATCAAGCAGGACTAATAATACCCGTTGTTATAACAGTTTATCAAGATAGAAGCTTCAGCTTCATACTTAAAACTCCACCAGCAGCTGTTCTTATAAAGAAAGAGCTAGGAATTGAAAGCGGTTCAGGAGTACCAAACAGAACAAAAGTGGGTAAACTAACTAAAGAGCAAGTTAAGAAAATTGCTGAAACTAAAATGCCAGACTTAAATGCAGCTTCATTAGAAACTGCAATGAGCATGGTTAAAGGAACTGCCAGAAGTATGGGAGTACAAGTTGAAGAATAATTCACGATTTTAGTGGGAGGTCCAAACCGATAATACCACAAAGGAGGCTTAATAATGGGAAAGAATTATATTGAAAGTGCAAAATTAATAGACAAAAATGCATTATATACACCTGAAGAAGCTCTAGAGTTGTCAGTAAAAACAGCTAAGGCAAAGTTTGATGAAACTATTGAATTACATGTTAGACTTGGTGTTGACCCAAGACATGCTGATCAACAAGTTAGAGGAGCAGTTGTTCTTCCTCACGGAACAGGTAAAACCGTTAAGGTTTTAGTATTTGCTAAGGGCGATAAGGAAAAAGAAGCACAAGCTGCAGGAGCAGATTATGTTGGCGCAGAAGACATGATAGAAAAAATCCAGAAAGAAAACTGGTTTGATTTCGATGTAGTTGTTGCTACACCGGACATGATGGGTCTAGTAGGTAGACTAGGTAGAGTTCTTGGACCAAAAGGTTTAATGCCAAATCCAAAGTCAGGAACAGTTACCTTTGATGTTGCAAGAGCTATTGCTGAAATAAAAGCAGGTAAAGTTGAGTATAGAGTTGACAAAACTGCAATCATTCACGTTCCAATCGGAAAGAAATCTTTTGGAGCTGAAAAGCTAGTTACTAACTTCCGTTCATTAATGGAAGCAGTTATAAAAGCTAAGCCAGCAGCTGCAAAAGGTCAATACGTTAAATCCGTATCAGTATCAAGCACAATGGGACCTGGAGTTAAAGTTAATCCAACAAAAGTTTTAGAATAGTATTGACTTAAACTCATATATTTGATAAAATAATTTTTGTTGAAATTGAATAAAATTTCCGTAGACAGTAGGTGCTGTAGCGTAACGTAAATCAACCTACCGAGGTTCCAATACATTAGCTTGTAATGGGTCTTCCTGTGTCTGCGGGAAGACCTTTCTTAATATAATAAGCAGTTCATAACTGTGAGGAGGTGGACACACAGTGGCAAACAAAAATAGACTTTTAAAAGAAGCTAAAGTAGCTGAAATAAAAGAAAAATTAGAAAAAGCTCAAAGCGTTATACTTACTCAATATCAAGGACTAACAGTAGAAGAGGACACTGAGTTAAGAAAAGCTCTTAGAGAAGCTGGTGTTGAATACAAAGTATATAAAAATAAACTTGTTACATTAGCAGCTAAAGAATTAGGCTATGATGGAATAGTTGAATATCTAGAAGGACCTGTATCCGTATCTTTTGGATATGAAGATCCAACTGCTCCAGCAAGAATAGTTAATGATTTTGCAAAAACTCACAAGAAATTTGAGCTTAAAGCTGGTATAGTTCAAGGAGAAATCTTTGACGGTGAAAAAGTTAAACAACTTGCTTCAATACCACCAAAAGAAGTTCTTATTGCAAAACTTCTTGGAAGCTTCAAAGCTCCACTATCAAACCTTGTTTACTTATTAAATGCGGTTAAAGAAAAACAAGAACAATCTGCTGAATAATTAGATTCACAGAGAAAAAACTATTAAATTTTGAAAGAATATTTGGAGGTGCTTTTAAATGACAAGAGAAGATATTATTCAAGCTATAAAAGAAATGTCCGTTTTAGAATTAAATGAATTAGTTAAAGCTTGCGAAGAGGAGTTTGGTGTAAGTGCAGCTGCTCCAGTAGCAGTAGCAGGTGCAGCAGCAGCAGGCCCAGCAGCTGAAGAAAAGACTGAATTCGATGTTGTATTAGCAAGTGCTGGTGGAGAAAAGATCAAAGTTATAAAGGCTGTTAGAGAAATAACTGGTCTTGGATTAAAAGAAGCTAAAGAATTAGTTGATGGAGCTCCTAAGACATTAAAAGAAGGCGTTTCTAAAGACGAAGCTGAAGCTATGAAAGCTAAGCTTTCCGAAGTAGGAGCAACTGTTGAAGTAAAGTAATTTAAATAAATAGAAAGAGGTGCTTATAAAGTACCTCTTTTTTTGCCTTGAATATTGGCAATTAACATTGACAATTAAAAAAGATTGTGATACTATCATTTAATGTACTGTTCAATATGGAGTAGTATAGAATTTATTCAATAAATTACAAAATTTTGAATAACTATTAAAATAATGGTTATATTATCAAGATGATGTTATATGCAATCTAATAGCCGCCTAAAAAATGCGGCTTTTGGTTATTTAAGTATATGCAAGGGGTGAAAGCTGATGGTACATCCTGTCCAGGTTGGAAAACGAACAAGAATGAGCTTTGGTAAGGTTAAAGATGTTACTGATATGCCAAATCTTATTGAGGTGCAATTAGATTCCTATGAATGGTTTCTAAAAGAAGGACTTCAAGAAGTATTTGATGATATCAATCCTATCACTAACTTTACAGGTAATCTTGTACTAGAATTTGTCGGCTATAAGCTTGATATGGATAATATCAAGTATTCGGTTGAAGAGTGTAAAGAACGAGATGCAACTTATGCAGCACCGCTTAAGGTTGCTGTAAGGCTACAAAACAAAGAAACAGGAGAAATAAAAGAACAAGAAGTCTTCATGGGGGATTTCCCGCTTATGACTGAGCAGGGAACATTCATAATTAATGGAGCAGAGAGAGTTATAGTAAGCCAATTAGTAAGATCACCAGGGGTTTACTACAATTCCGCTTTAGATAAAAGCGGTAAAAAACTATTTTCTTCTACTGTAATACCAAACCGAGGAGCTTGGCTTGAGTATGAAACAGACTCCAATGACATTATTTACGTAAGAATTGATAAAACTAGAAAGCTACCTATTACAATTCTTGCTAGAGCTATGGGTTATGGTGGTGACCAAGAACTTATAGAATTTTTTGGAGAAGAAGAAAGGCTAAAAGCTAGTATTGAAAAAGACAATACTAAGACAAAAGAAGAAGCTCTTCTGGAAATATATAAAAGATTAAGACCAGGAGAACCTCCTACTGTGGATAGCGCAGTTTCATTAATTGACTCATTATTCTTTGACGCTAAGAGATACGATTTGTCAAGAGTGGGAAGATACAAGTTTAATAAAAAGTTAGCCTTAGCCCTTAGAATTGCAAATCAAATAGCTGCTAAGGATATCGTACATCCTGAAACTGGAGAAATACTAGTTGCTAAGGGTGAAAAAATATCTAGAGAAGCTTCTGTAGACATTCAAGATGCAGGTATAAACTTAGTTGATATATTAATTGATGACAAAGTAATTAGAGTTATAGGTAATCATTTTGTTAATATTAATAAGCAAGTATCCTTTAATGTTGATGATTTAAACATAAGAGAGTATGTTCATTATCCTACACTAAAAGAAATATTGGATAATTACTCTGATGAAAGTGCCATTAAAGAAGAAATTAAGAAAAACATAAATAGATTGATTCCTAAGCATATAGTAAGAGATGATATCTATGCTTCTATTAGTTATGAGTTAGGTTTGGCATATGGAATAGGTTATGTGGATGATATTGACCACTTAGGAAATAGAAGATTAAGATCCGTGGGAGAGCTTCTTCAAAACCAATTCAGAATTGGACTTTCTAGAATGGAAAGAGTAGTTAAAGAAAGAATGACTATTCAAGACCAAGAAGGAATTACACCTCAGGCTCTTATTAATATAAGACCAGTGGCTGCAGCTATAAAAGAGTTCTTTGGAAGCTCACAGTTATCTCAGTTCATGGATCAAACTAATCCATTATCTGAATTAACTCATAAAAGAAGATTATCAGCTCTTGGTCCTGGTGGACTTTCAAGAGAAAGAGCTGGGTTTGAAGTTAGAGACGTTCACCACTCACACTATGGTAGAATGTGTCCTATTGAGACTCCAGAAGGTCCTAACATAGGACTTATAAACTCTTTAGCAACCTATGCTAGAGTGAATGAATATGGCTTTATAGAAACACCTTATAGATTAATAGATAAGAAAACAGGAACAGTTACGAATGAGATAAGATATTACACTGCAGACGAGGAAGATCAATACCTAATAGCGCAGTCAAATGAACCTATAGATGAAGACGGTAAGTTTATTGATCAAAGAGTTACAGTTAGATACCTAGAAGATGTTTTAGTGGTTCCAAGAGAAGATGTTGATATGCTGGATGTATCTCCAAGACAGATAGTTTCTGTTGCTACAGCTATGATACCTTTCCTTGAGAATGACGACGCTTCCCGTGCTTTAATGGGATCTAACATGCAACGTCAAGCAGTTCCTCTTTTAAGGCCACAAACTCCAATAGTTGGAACAGGTATAGAGTATAAAGCAGCAGTAGACTCAGGAGTATTACCAAAGGCAAAGAATTCAGGTGTGGTTTCTTATGTAGCTGCAAATGAAGTTAGGGTTAAAAGAGACTCTGATGGCGGTACTGATATATATAGATTGTTAAAGTTTAAAAGATCTAACCAAGGTACTTGTATTAATCAAAGACCTATAGTTTCAAAAGGAGAACGTGTAGAAAAAGGCACAGTATTATCTGATGGACCTTCTACAGATCTTGGAGAAATAGCATTAGGTAAGAATATAAGAATCGGATTTATAACTTGGGAAGGTTATAATTACGAGGATGCTATGCTTATCTCAGAAGAACTAGTTAGGGATGATGTTTTTACTTCTATACATATTGAAGAATATGAATGTGAAGCTAGAGACACAAAATTAGGACCAGAAGAGATAACAAGAGATATTCCTAATGTTGGTGAAGATGCATTAAAAGATATTGACGAAAGAGGTATAATTAGAATAGGAGCTGAAGTAAGATCTGGAGATATTCTTGTAGGGAAGGTTACCCCTAAAGGAGAAACAGAACTTACTGCTGAAGAAAGGCTTTTAAGAGCAATATTTGGCGAAAAAGCTAGAGAAGTTAGAGATACTTCCTTAAGAGTTCCTCATGGTGAAGCAGGCATAATAGTTGATGTTAAGGTGTTTACAAGAGAAAATGGAGACGAATTGCCTCCAGGAGTTAACGAGCTTGTAAGATGTTATATAGCACAGAAAAGAAAGATATCTGTGGGAGATAAAATGGCAGGACGTCATGGTAACAAAGGGGTTATATCTAGAGTATTACCAGAAGAAGATATGCCATTCCTTCCTGACGGAAGACCGCTTCAATTATGCTTGAATCCACTAGGGGTACCATCACGTATGAATATCGGTCAGGTACTGGAAGTTCATCTTGGCTGGGCTTCTCAAAAATTAGGATGGCATATTGCTACACCAGTTTTTGATGGCGCTAATGAGAAGGATATAGAACAATGCTTAATGGATGCAGGATATAATGCTGATGGAAAAACCATGCTTTATGATGGTAGAACAGGGGAACCTTTCGATAATAGAGTTACTGTAGGTATAATGTATATCCTTAAACTTGCTCACCTTGTAGATGACAAGATACATGCTAGATCTACAGGCCCATATTCATTGGTTACTCAACAACCTTTGGGTGGTAAAGCACAGTTTGGTGGACAGAGATTTGGTGAGATGGAAGTTTGGGCACTAGAAGCATATGGTGCTGCACATACACTACAAGAAATTCTTACAGTTAAATCTGATGATGTAGTGGGAAGAGTTAAGACTTATGAGGCAATAGTTAAAGGTGAGAATATTCCTGAGCCAGGAGTTCCAGAATCCTTTAAAGTTCTTATTAAAGAACTTCAAGCTTTATGCCTAGATGTTAAAGTTCTTAATGATGACAATGAAGAAATTAAGCTTAAAGAATCAGTAGAAGATGATGCTGAAGACTTAGAAGTAAACATTGAAGGGACAGAGGAGTTGCCAGCTTCTGCTCCATCAGATGATTATGTTGAAAATGAAGAGGAAGCTGAAGAGGAATTAGATGTAAATTTTGATGACCTTCCTTTAGATGACTTCCAAAGCGAAGATTTAGAAATTGATGATTTTAATGATGAGAACTAATCTATGAAGGGAGGATATACCCTTGTTTGAATTAAATAATTTTGATGCCATACAGATTGGGTTAGCATCTCCAGAGCAAATTAGAGAATGGTCTAGAGGTGAAGTTAAAAAACCTGAAACAATTAACTACAGAACATTAAAACCTGAAAAGGATGGTTTGTTCTGTGAAAGAATATTTGGACCAATTAAAGACTGGGAATGTCACTGCGGTAAATACAAAAGAGTAAGATATAAAGGTATTGTCTGCGATAGATGTGGAGTTGAGGTAACTAAGGCAAAGGTTAGAAGAGAAAGAATGGGGCACATTGAACTTGCTGCCCCAGTATCTCATATTTGGTATTTCAAAGGAATACCATCAAGAATGGGGTTAATACTTGATATGTCCCCAAGAGCCTTAGAAAAGATACTTTATTTTGCTTCTTATGTGGTTATTGATCCTAAAGAAACGTCTTTACTTAAAAAGCAGCTTTTAAATGAAAAAGAATATAGAGAAGCTGTAGATAAGTTTGGTGAAGAAAGCTTCTCTGCTGGAATGGGAGCAGAAGCTATCAAATTACTTCTCCAAGAAATAGACCTTGATAGGACTTCTCAAGAGCTTAAAGAAGAGCTTAAAACAAGCACAGGACAAAAGAAGGTAAGAATAATTAGAAGATTAGAGGTTGTTGAATCCTTTAGAAAATCTGGGAATAAGCCTGAGTGGATTATTGTAGATGTAATACCAGTTATACCACCAGATTTAAGACCTATGGTTCAGCTAGATGGAGGAAGATTTGCTACTTCTGACCTTAATGACCTTTACAGAAGGGTTATTAACAGAAATAACAGACTTAAAAAACTTCTTGATCTTGGAGCACCAGACATTATAGTTAGAAATGAAAAAAGAATGCTTCAAGAAGCAGTGGATGCTCTTATAGATAACGGCAGAAGGGGAAGACCGGTAACAGGACCAGGGAATAGACCTCTAAAATCTCTTTCTGACATGCTAAAAGGTAAGCAAGGAAGATTTAGACAAAACCTTCTTGGTAAGAGAGTTGACTACTCCGGTAGATCAGTTATCGTTGTTGGACCTGAACTTAAGATGTATCAATGTGGACTTCCAAAGGAAATGGCATTAGAGCTTTTCAAACCTTTTGTTATGAAAAAACTTGTGGAAGATGGAGTTGCACATAATATTAAGAGCGCTAAGAGAATGGTTGAAAGAGTTATGCCTCAAGTATGGGATGTACTT
Organism: Clostridium amylolyticum; assembly: GCF_900142075.1. GTDB lineage: Bacteria > Bacillota > Clostridia > Clostridiales > Clostridiaceae > Clostridium_AA > Clostridium_AA amylolyticum. The sequence goes on along the minus strand of NZ_FQZO01000005.1, from coordinate 304,386 downwards.
GAAGAAGTTATTGAAGACCATCCAGTACTGTTAAACCGTGCCCCCACACTGCATAGATTAGGTATTCAAGCTTTCCAACCAGTATTGGTGGAAGGAAGAGCTATTAAGCTTCATCCATTGGTATGTACAGCTTATAATGCTGACTTTGATGGGGACCAAATGGCTGTGCACGTACCTCTTTCCGTAGAGGCACAAGCAGAAGCAAGATTCTTAATGCTGGCAGCTGGAAATATCTTAAAACCTTCTGATGGTAAGCCTGTAAGCGTACCTACTCAGGATATGGTATTGGGGTCATATTATCTAACCATGGATAGGGATGATGCTAAAGGTGAAGGAAAAGTCTTTGCCAGCGTCGAAGAAGCTTTAATGGCATATCAAGTAAAAGAAATTGATATCCATGCTAAAATAAAAATAAGGATCTCTAAGGTGATAGATGGAGTTGAGAAGTTAGGTATCATAGACACTACCATAGGTAAGGTTATATTCAACGAATCAATTCCTCAGGACTTAGGATTTGTAGATAGAACTAAAGAAGAAGATATATTTAATCTAGAAGTAGACTTCCTTATTACTAAGAAAACATTAGGAAAGATAATTGATAAGTGCTATATAAAGCATGGCCCAATAGCTACTTCAGTAATGCTGGATAAGATAAAACAAAAGGGATATCATTACTCAAGTATTGGAGCTATAACTGTAGCTGTTTCCGATATGGTTGTACCAGAAGATAAGAAGAGACTTCTTTCAGAAGCGGATGCTACAGTGGATAAGATTGAAAAAATGTATAAAAGAGGATTCATATCAGAAGAAGAAAGATATGAACGTGTAATTGATAAATGGACCAAGACTACAGAAGAAGTTGCTGATGCCTTGTATGCTAGTATGGATAAGTTTAATCCTATATTTATGATGGCGGACTCCGGTGCCAGAGGATCTAAGTCACAGATCAAACAGTTAGCTGGTATGAGAGGACTTATGGCAAATCCTTCAGGTAAGATACTAGAACTTCCTATCAGAGCATCCTTTAGAGAAGGTCTTGACGTTCTAGAGTACTTTATTTCTACGCATGGTGCTAGAAAAGGTAACGCTGATACAGCCCTTAAAACAGCAGACTCTGGTTACTTAACAAGAAGACTTGTGGATGTTAGCCAAGATGTTATTGTTAGACAAGAAGATTGCGGTACTGAAGAAGGCATAATAGTAAGCGAGATAAAAGAAGGTACTGACGTAATTGAACCTCTAAGCGAAAGACTTCAAGGAAGATATTCTGCAGAAGATATAATCCACCCAGAAACTGGAGAAGTAGTTGTGAAAAGAGATACTTATATGGATCATGCCACTGCAGAAAAAGTTGAAAAGCTAGGGATTAAGAAAGTAAAGATCAGATCTGTGTTTACTTGTAAAGCAAAGGTTGGTGTTTGCTGTAAATGCTATGGTATGAACATGGCCACAGCTCAAAAGATCAATATTGGAGAGGCAGTAGGTATTATAGCTGCACAATCCATAGGAGAACCTGGTACACAGCTTACTATGAGAACCTTCCATACCGGCGGTGTTGCTGGATCCGATATAACTCAAGGTCTTCCAAGAGTAGAGGAACTTTTTGAAGCAAGAAAGCCAAAAGGTTTAGCTATCGTTAGTGAAGTAGCAGGTACCGTTAGAATTGAAGACACTAAGAAGAAGAGAACTGTATTTGTAACCACAGAAGAAGGGGAAGAATTCAGCTATGATATACCTTTCGGATCAAGATTGAAAGTTATAGATGGAGACACTATAGAAGCTGGAGATGAAATCACAGAAGGATCTGTAAATCCACATGATATTATGAGGATTAAAGGTGTTAAAGGAGTAAGAAATTATCTTCTTTCTGAGGTACAGAAAGTTTATAGACTACAAGGTGTTGATATCAATGATAAGCATCTTGAGGTTGTAGTTAGACAGATGACAAGAAAGATAAGAATCTTAGAATCTGGAGACACAGAATTACTTCCAGGCACTATGATAGATATGTTTGACTTCTATGAAGAAAATGAAAGGGTTACATTGCTAGGAGAAGAGCCAGCCAAAGGAGAACAAGTTCTTTTAGGTATTACAAAAGCAGCTCTTGCTACGGATTCATTCCTTTCAGCAGCATCCTTCCAGGAAACTACAAGAGTTTTAACAGATGCAGCTATTAAAGGAAAAGTTGATCCACTTCTTGGATTGAAAGAGAATGTTATTATAGGTAAGTTGATTCCAGCAGGTACTGGTATGATAAGGTATCGTTCCGTAAGATTAAATACTGAAAGAGAGCAAACCATAACAGAATTTGCTACAACTTATGAAGAATAAAAATATATTTTATTGACAGTGAAAAACTAAAATGATAAAATACAGTTTGTGTGATTTTATCATCGCAGTAATTCTGATAGTTAGATCATTGTCTACATGACATAATGTGAGGCAAAGTAAAACTTTGCCTCAATATTACTGTTAATGAGGAGGTTATCTCATGGTAGACAGATTACAAGGTAATAAAGTAGTAGGGATAAAACAAACTACTAAAGCTATAAAGAATGGAAAAGGCGACGTTTTATATGTGGCTAAGGATGCTGATGACAAAGTTATCAATCCATTAATAGAGCTTGCTAATAATAATATGGTTAATATAGTATTTATAGAAACCATGAGCCAATTAGGTAAGCTTTCGGGCATTGATGTAGGAACAGCTGCTACATTAATTCTCAAGGAATAAATTTGCTATTATCTTATTTTAGATTATAGATATAAAAAATGCAGGAGGTGAAACCATGCCAACTATTAACCAATTAGTTAGAAAAGGCAGAAAAACTGTTGAGTACAAATCAGACTCACCAGCACTTAAGGAATGCCCTCAAAAAAGAGGTGTATGTACAGTAGTTAAAACTACTACTCCTAAGAAGCCTAACTCAGCTTTAAGAAAAATTGCAAGAGTTAGACTTACTAACGGATTTGAAGTTACTGCTTACATTCCAGGTGTTGGCCACAACTTACAAGAGCATAGTGTTGTTCTTATAAAGGGTGGTAGAGTAAAAGACCTTCCTGGTGTTAGATATCACATAGTAAGAGGAGCTTTAGACTCTGCTGGTGTAGCTAACAGAATGCAGGGAAGATCAAAATATGGTGCTAAAAGGCCAAAGAAAAAATAATTAAGTTTAAAAGTTGAAATGGTGCTATGTCTTCAGCATTTACATAGATTGAAATAGATATTTGCGGGAGCCAAAGCATCTTGCGGTGATTTATTAATCTCGCCGAGTACCGATGAACTTAAATTTAAATGTTAAGGAGGGAAGAAAGATGCCTAGAAAAGGTCATATTGCTAAAAGAGATGTTTTACCAGATCCAGTTTATAATAGCAAGGTTGTAACTAAGCTTATAAACAACATAATGGAAGATGGTAAAAAAGGAGTAGCTCAAAATGTTTGCTACGAAGCTTTTGAAATAATAAACCAAAAAACTGGCAAAGATGCGCTAGAAGTTTTCGAATCTGCCATGAACAACATAATGCCTTTACTTGAGGTTAAATCAAGAAGAATTGGTGGTGCTAACTACCAAGTTCCAATCGAGGTTAGACCAGAAAGAAGACAGACATTAGGAATAAGATGGCTATTAATTGCTGCTAGAAAAAGAGGAGAGAAGTACATGAGAGAAAGACTTGCTTATGAACTAATCGATGCTTCCAATAACACTGGAGCAGCTGTTAAAAAGAGAGAAGACGTGCATAAGATGGCAGAAGCTAACAAGGCTTTCGCACACTACAGGTATTAATTTAAAAACTGTTTTGGCAGAAATGTCGAAACAGTTTTGTCAAATTTTAAACATAAGCTGAGAGGAGGAAAAAAAGTGGCAAGAGAGTTTCCTTTAGAGAAATATCGTAATATAGGAATAATGGCTCATATAGATGCTGGTAAAACTACAACTACTGAGCGTATATTATTCTACACAGGAAAAACTCACAAAATTGGTGAGACTCACGAAGGTCAAGCAACAATGGACTGGATGGTGCAAGAGCAGGAAAGAGGTATAACAATTACTTCAGCTGCAACTACTTGTCAATGGAAGGATCATGTAATAAACATTATAGATACACCAGGACACGTAGACTTTACAGTGGAGGTTGAAAGATCTCTAAGAGTTCTTGATGGAGCAGTAACTGTTCTTGATGCAAAAAGTGGAGTTGAACCACAAACTGAAACCGTATGGAGACAGGCCGATAAATATGGCGTTCCAAGAATGGTTTACGTAAATAAGATGGATGCAACAGGCGCTGACTTTTTCAATTGTGTTAACACAATAAGAGATAGATTAAAAGCAAATGCAGTTCCAATACAAATTCCAATAGGTCAAGAAAGCGACTTCCTTGGAATGATTGACTTAGTTAGAATGGTAGCAATAGTTCACAAAGATGACCTTGGAAAAGAAATGGTTGAAGGTGAAATACCAGCAGAACTAAAAGATAAAGCAGATGAATATAGAAATATTCTTATTGAAGCTGTAGCAGAAGCAGATGAAGAATTAACTATGAAATATCTTGAAGGTGAAGAATTAACTGAAGAAGAAATTCACATGGGTATCAGAAAAGCTACATTAGCTAATGAAATGGTTCCGGTAATATGTGGTTCTTCATATAAAAATAAAGGTGTTCAGGAAATGATAGATGCAGTTGTTGCATACATGCCATCACCTTTAGATATACCTCCTGTTCAAGGTATGGATCCTGAAACTTCTGAGCCTATGGAAAGAACAGCAGATGATGAAACTCCAATGGCTGCATTGGCATTTAAAATAGCTACTGATCCTTTTATAGGTAAGTTAGCATTTACAAGAGTATACTCAGGAATCATGCAAAGTGGTTCTTATGTATTAAACTCTACAAAAGGTAAAAAAGAAAGAATAGGTAGACTTGTTAGAATGCATGCTAATCATAGACAGGAAGTTGACGAACTTCGTACTGGAGATTTAGGTGCAGTAGTTGGACTTAAAAATACAACTACAGGTGATACCTTATGTGCTGAGAGCAATCCTATAGTACTTGAAAGCATGGAATTCCCAGAACCAGTTATAAATGTAGCTATTGAGCCTAAAACTAAAGCTGGTCAAGAAAAGATGGGTATAGCCCTTGCAAAGCTTGCTGAAGAAGATCCAACTTTCAAGACTTGGACTAACCAAGAAACAGGTCAAACTATAATAGCTGGTATGGGAGAACTTCACTTAGAAATTATAGTTGACAGACTTACAAGAGAGTTTAAGGTTGAGTGTAACGTTGGTGCACCTCAAGTTGCTTATAAAGAAACTGTAAGAAAACCTGTTAGAGCTGAAGGTAAGTTTGTAAGACAATCTGGTGGACGTGGACAATACGGACACTGTTGGATAGAAATGTCCCCTCACGAAGGTGAATACCAGTTTGAAAATGGCATAGTAGGTGGAGTTATTCCAAGAGAATACATACCTGCTATAGACAATGGTATAAGAGAAGCTTCTGATAGCGGAGTTGTTGGTGGATATCCAGTTATCAACTTTAAGGTAAAAGTTGTAGATGGTTCTTACCATGATGTTGACTCCTCAGAAATGGCATTTAAGATTGCTGGTTCTATGGCATTTAAAAATGCTATGGCAAAAGCAGACCCAGTATTACTTGAGCCTATGATGAAGGTTGAAGTAACTGTTCCTGAAGAATACATGGGTGATGTAATGGGAGACATCAATTCAAGAAGAGGTAGAATAGAAGGAATGACTCCAAGAAATGGAGTTCAAGTAATCAAATCTATGGTTCCTCTTTCTGAAATGTTTGGATATGCAACTACATTGAGATCAAGAACTCAAGGTAGAGGGGTATATTCCATGGAATTTGATCATTACGAAGATGTTCCAAAGAGTATTCAAGAACAAATAGTAGGAAAGAAAGCTTAATAGAGAGCTTCACTAAAATAAGTTTTAACCTATAAGGAGGATTAAAAATGTCAAAGGCTAAATTCGAAAGAAGTAAACCACACGTAAATATTGGTACAATAGGTCACGTTGACCACGGTAAGACAACATTAACAGCAGCTATTACAACAGTATTAGCAAGCAAAGGATTTGCGGAAGCATTCAAGTATGATGATATTGACAAGGCTCCAGAAGAAAAAGAAAGAGGAATCACAATCAATACATCCCACGTTGAATACCAAACAGAAAACAGACACTATGCACACGTTGACTGTCCTGGACACGCTGACTATGTAAAGAACATGATTACAGGAGCAGCACAAATGGATGGAGCAATCCTAGTTGTATCAGCAGCAGATGGTCCAATGCCACAAACAAGAGAACATATACTTCTAGCATCCAGAGTTGGAGTTGACTATATAGTAGTATTCTTAAACAAAGCTGATATGGTAGACGATCCAGAATTATTAGAATTAGTTGAAATGGAAGTAAGAGAGCTATTAAGCGAGTACAACTTCCCAGGAGATGATATTCCAGTAATAACAGGATCAGCATTAAAAGCATTAGAAAACCCAACAGATGATGCAGCAACACAATGCATCATGGACTTAATGGCAGCAGTAGACAGCTACATCCCAACTCCAGAAAGAGCAACAGATAAGCCATTCTTAATGCCAGTAGAAGACGTATTTACAATCACTGGTAGAGGAACAGTTGCAACAGGAAGAGTTGAAAGAGGAGTTCTTCACGTAGGAGAAGAAGTAGAAGTAGTTGGATTAAGCGAAGAGAAGAGAAAGACAGTATGTACAGGAATAGAAATGTTCAGAAAACTTCTTGATGAAGCTCAAGCAGGAGACAACATTGGAGCACTTTTAAGAGGAATCCAAAGAGCAGATATCGAAAGAGGTCAAGTACTTGCAAAACCAGGAACAGTAAAACCTCATAAGAAATTTGTAGGTCAAGTATACGTACTTAAAAAAGAAGAAGGTGGAAGACATACACCATTCTTTGATGGATACAGACCACAATTCTATTTCAGAACAACAGACGTTACTGGATCAATCAAATTACCAGAGGGAATGGAAATGGTAATGCCAGGAGACCATATCGACATGAACGTTGAGTTGATTACTCAAATCGCTATGGACGAAGGATTAAGATTCGCTATCAGAGAAGGCGGAAGAACAGTTGGTTCAGGAGTTGTTACTTCAATAGTTGAATAATTTATAATTTGATTATCAATAGTCAATGTTCAATTAAAAATATTATTGATTAAAGTTATTTTTCAATGCGCAGTGAAATTAACCCTAGTGAATAATTAGAGATAATTGGCTAAAGATAATTTATGATGAATGGATAAGTAAACACTATCAAATTTTATTTATATAATTTTTGATAGTGTTTTTTTCTAAATTAGCTAGGGAAAATATAATTATAAAACTTTTTCTTGAAATTTTAACCTATTAATTATATAATGTTTCAGGGCTTCTATAATTAGATAACAGCTATATTATAACAGTAAATTCACTATGGAAAAAAATAAAAAACTATTGTAATAGATAATATTTTATTGTATAATATAGAAGTTGTTAAGCAAACAGCGATGATTCAAGAGGTTGCCGGACTTCCGGGTAATTCTTGATGAGTATGTCTGGATCTATGAATCCGACGACGGGTTGGCTGTGCTCCCAGAGGTATTACCTACAAGAATGTGATACACCTGGCACGGTTTACAGTACATCCGCTGTTGTGCGTTAGAAGTAAAGCGTACATGAAAAGGAGGGAAACCAAATGTCAAAACAAAAAATTAGAATAAGATTAAAGGCTTTTGATCATTCAATACTTGATCAATCTGCTGAAAAGATTGTTGAAACTGCAAAGTCCACTGGTGCAAAGGTTACTGGTCCAGTTCCACTACCAACAGATAAAGAGATTATCACAGTTCTTAGAGCAGTTCACAAGTACAAAGATTCTAGAGAGCAGTTCGAAATTAGAACTCATAAGAGATTGATTGACATCGTTAATCCATCACCTAAAACAGTTGATGCGTTAATGAGACTGGATTTACCAGCTGGTGTTGACATCGAAATAAAACTATAGAACGTACATAGTACGGATACAAATACAAGTTTGAACTATTATGACTGCTAAGCAGTCCGCTAATCAGTTTAGGAGGTGTAACTACATGAAAAAAGCAATTATAGGTAAAAAAGTTGGAATGACTCAAATTTTTGATGAAAAAGGTAAGGTTGTTCCTGTAACAGTAGTAGAGGCAGGTCCATGTGTTGTCCTACAAAAGAAAACTGTTGAAAATGACGGTTACGCAGCAATACAGGTTGCTTATGGTGAAGTTAAGGAAAGATTGGTTAACAAACCAATGAAAGGTCATTTTCAAAAGGCAGGAGTTTCTTTAAAGAAACATATAAAAGAATTCAGATTAGAAGATATCAGTTCTTATGAAGTGGGTAACGAAATAAAAGCTGACATATTCCAAGCTGGAGATAAAGTTGATGTATCAGGAATTTCCAAAGGTAAGGGGTTCCAAGGTACTATAAAGAGATGGAATGGTCACAGAGGACCTATGACTCACGGATCTAAATTCCACAGAGCAGTAGGTTCCATGGGAGGATCTTCTGATCCAGCAAGAACATTCAAAAACAAGAAAATGCCTGGACATATGGGTCATGTAAATACTACAGTAATCAACTTAGAAGTTGTTAAGGTAATGGCTGAAAAGAACTTAATCCTTATAAAAGGTGGAGTTCCAGGACCAAACAAAAACATCGTAGTAATTAGAAACAGCGTTAAGGCTTAATACTAGTAGAAAGGAGGATGCAGAATGCCTACAGTAGGAGTATTTAATAAAGAAGGACAAAAAGTTGGAGATATCCAATTAGCAGAAGCAGTATTTGGCGTAGAAGTTAATGAAAATGCTATGCACCAAGTAGTATTAGCACTACTTGCTAATAAAAGACAAGGAACACAATCTGCTAAAACTAGAGCAGAAGTTTCAGGTGGTGGAATAAAGCCATGGAGACAAAAAGGTACTGGTAGAGCTAGACAGGGTTCTATAAGAGCACCACAATGGATACATGGTGGAATAGTATTTGCACCTAAGCCAAGAGATTATAGAGTGTCTATTCCAAAGAGCATGAAGAAAGTTGCCATGAAGTCTGCTTTAACTAGCAAAGTTCAAGACAACGAAATGATAGTTCTTGAAGCGCTAGAAATGGAAGCTCCAAAGACTAAAGAAATGGTTAAAATGTTAAATGCATTTGAAGCAAAGAAAACTTTAATAGTTACAGCAGAATCCAATGAGGCTGTTTATAAATCAGCTAGAAACATAGAAGGAGTTGCAGTTTTACCTGTTAACAACATCAATGTTTATGATTTATTAAAGTTTGAAAAAGTTATAATAACTAAGGATGCTGTATCTAAGATTGAGGAGGTGTACGCATAATGAATTTAACAAGCCATGATATAATTAGAAAGCCAGTTATAACTGAAAAGAGTATGGCAGTTATGGCAGATAAGAAATACACCTTTATCGTTCACGTATCAGCTAACAAATCTCAAATAAAGAGAGCTGTTGAAGAAGTATTTGGTGTTAAGGTTCAAGATGTTAAGACAATCAGAACTTTAGGAAAAACTAAAAGAGTTGGCGTACATGTTGGAAAGAGAGCAGATCAAAAGAAAGCTATCGTTACACTAACAGCAGATAGTAAGACTATAGAATTCTTTGAAGGAATGCAATAATAAAGTAAGCATTTATAGGCGAGTAGCCTGAAAAGCTAAACAAGGAGGGAATTAATATGGCAGTTAAGAAGTTTAGACCTACCACTCCGTCTAGAAGAGAAATGACAATGCCTACTTTCGAAGAGATAACTACAGATCAACCAGAAAAGTCTCTTCTAGTAGCATTAAATAGAAAAGGCGGTAGAAACGTTCAAGGTAAGATAACTGTTAGACACCATGGCGGTGGAGCAAAACAAAAATATAGAATAATAGACTTTAAGAGAAATAAAGATGGAATACCTGCAAAGGTTGCTACCATTGAATATGATCCAAATAGATCAGCATATATTTCACTTGTAGTTTATGCAGATGGTGAAAAGAGATATATAATAGCTCCAGTTGGATTAAAAGTTGGAGATGTTGTTGTATCAGGACCAGAATCTGATATTAAACCAGGTAACACTCTTCCATTAAAGAACATACCTGTTGGTACATTTGTTCATAATGTAGAGCTTCAAGCAGGAAAAGGAGCTCAGATGGTTAGAGCTGCTGGTTCTTCAGCACAGCTTATGGCTAAAGAAGGAAACTATGCTACTTTAAGATTACCAAGTGGTGAAGTAAGATACGTTAGAGTTGAATGCAGAGCTACTATAGGAACAGTTTCTAACTTAACTCATGAAATTGTTAATATAGGTAAAGCAGGAAGAAAAAGACACATGGGCTGGAGACCTACAGTAAGAGGTTCCGTAATGAACCCAGTAGATCACCCACATGGTGGTGGAGAAGGTAAAACTCCAGTTGGTAGACCAGGTCCACTTACTCCTTGGGGTAAACCAGCACTTGGATACAAGACAAGAAAGACAAAGAAATATTCCGATAGAATGATAATTAAGAAGAGAAAGTAGTAAGAGGAGAACGAATTCTCTTCTTACTGAATTCTTAAACAAGTTCACGAAGGGAGGCAAATCCATTGAGTAGATCAATCAAAAAAGGACCTTTTGCACATGAAGGACTTTTAAAGAAAATAGAAGAAATGAATAAAGTTAACGAAAAAAAGGTTGTTAAGACCTGGTCAAGAAGCTCAACTATATTTCCACAAATGATTGGACACACAATTGCTGTGCATGATGGAAGAAAGCATGTACCTGTGTACATATCTGAAGATATGGTTGGACACAAGCTTGGAGAGTTCGCTTTAACAAGGACTTACAGAGGACACGTAAATAACGAAAAAACTTCCAAAAGAAAATAGAGCCTGGAAAGGAGGAAACATAAATGGAAGCTAGAGCTATAGCTAAGTATGTAAGAATGTCTCCAATGAAAGTTGGGGTAGTTCTAGACCTTATAAGAGGTAAGAGTGTTAATGAGGCTATTGCCATTTTAGAATATACTCCAAAGGATGCAGCTGTTGTTATCAATAAAGTGTTAAAATCAGCTGTAGCAAATGCAGAGAATAATCTGAATTTAGATAGAGCAAGATTATATGTTGCTGAAACTCATGTTGGTCAAGGTCCTATACTAAAGAGATTTAGACCACATGCTCAAGGTAGAGCATTCAGTATTCATAAGAAAACTAGCCACGTTACAGTAATTGTAAAGGAAAGAGCTTAAAAAGAAGGAGGGAAACAAGAGTGGGACAAAAAGTACATCCTCACGGATTAAGAGTTGGTGTAATTAAGGATTGGAATGCAAAATGGTTCGCTGATAAGAGAACTTTTGCTGATAACTTAGTTGAAGACCAAAAAATAAGAGATTTTGTGAAAAAACAACTTTTTAACTCTGGAATTTCTAAAATAGAAATTGAAAGAGCAGCAAAAAGAGTTAAATTGAATATATATACTGCTAAACCTGGTGTTGTAATAGGCAAAGGTGGATCAGGAATTGAAAACCTAAAGAAGAGTTTAAACGAAGTTGTTGGACTAAATAATGTTTTAATAAATATTGTTGAAGTAAAAAGTACTGAAACAGATGCTCAATTAATGGCTGAAAATGTAGCTGCTCAACTTGAAAAGAGAATATCTTTTAGAAGAGCAATGAAACAGACTATTCAAAGAGCAATGAGAGCAGGAGCTAAGGGTGTTAAAACATCATGCTCAGGAAGACTTGGCGGCGCTGAAATAGCAAGAACAGAACATTACCATGAAGGAACTATTCCACTACAAACATTAAGAGCTGATATAGACTATGGTTTTGCAGAAGCAAACACAACTTATGGAAAAATCGGTGTTAAGGTTTGGGTTTATAAAGGAGAAGTCCTTCCAGTTAAAAAAGCTGTTAAAGAAGAAGCTAACGCATAAGAAAGGAGGAATTCAGCATGTTAATGCCTAAAAGAGTTAAACATCGTAAAGTGCAAAAAGGCAGAATGAGAGGAAAAGCAACTAGAGGAAACTTTATTGCATATGGAGATTACGCAATACAAGCTACTGAGTGCGGTTGGATTACAAGCAACCAAATCGAAGCAGCCAGAATTGCAATTAATAGATATGTTAAAAGAGGAGGAAAACTCTGGATAAAAATTTTCCCAGATAAGCCAATAACAGAAAAACCTGCTGAAACACGTATGGGTTCCGGTAAAGGTTCACCAGAGTACTGGGTAGCAGTAATAAAACCAGGCAGAGTTTTATTTGAATTATCAGGAGTTAACGAAGAAACTGCAAGAGAAGCAATGAGACTTGCTCAACATAAACTACCTGTTAAAACTAAATTTGTTACAAGAAAAGATTTTGAGGAAATGGGTGGTGAAAGTAATGAAGGCTAGAGAGTTAAGAGAACTGAGAAGCAATGATTCTCAAGATTTAAAAGTTAAGCTTAACGATCTTAAGACTGAGCTATTCAACTTGAGATTCCAGCTAGCTACAGGCCAACTAGAAAATCCTATGAGAATAAGAGAAGTTAAAAAATCTATCGCCCAAATTAAGACAATAATAAGAGAAGATGAGATCAGAAGGGCATTTGAACAGTAATCTGAAAGGAGGTTCGCCCCATGGAAAGAGCATATAGAAAAACAAGAATCGGAAGAGTTGTTTCTGATAAAATGGATAAGACAATTGTAGTAGCAGTTGAAACTAAAGTTAGACATCCACTTTACGGAAAAACAGTTAACAGGACTACTAAATTCAAAGCTCATGATGAAAATAATGAAGCAAATTTAAATGATAGAGTATTAATTATGGAAACTAGACCAATATCCAAAGATAAGAGATGGAGAATGGTTGAAATAATTGAGAGAGCGAAATAGTAGGTTCTAGTACTGAAAGGAGGTTAATTTCATGATACAGCAACAAACACTATTAAATGTTGCAGATAACTCAGGTGCAAAAGAGATTATGTGCATAAGAGTATTAGGTGGTTCCAAAAGAAAGTATGGAAACATTGGAGATATAATCGTTGCTAGCGTTAAAAGTGCAACACCAGGCGGAGTTGTTAAAAAAGGTGATGTTATTAAAGCCGTTATAGTTAGATCCGTTAAAGGAATGAGAAGAGCAGACGGTTCATACATCAGATTTGATGAAAACGCAGCTGTTATTATAAAAGATGATAAAAATCCAAGAGGAACACGTATTTTCGGACCAGTTGCTAGGGAGCTTAGAGATAAGGAATTTACTAAGATATTATCTTTAGCACCTGAAGTTCTATAAGATTAGGAGGTGGCTAAGGTGAAAATACACGTTAAAAAGAATGACACAGTAATGGTTATTTCAGGTAAAGACAAAGGTAAAACTGGTGAAGTTTTAGCTGTTATGCCTAAGAATGGAAAAGTCCTTGTACAAGGAGTTAATATAGTAAGTAAGCATGAAAAGCCAAGCAAGAGCAATATGCAAGGTGGAATTGTTAAGGTTGAAGCACCTATATTTAGCTCTAAGGTTATGCTATACTGCAAAAAATGTAAAAATGTAACTAGAATCGCAAACAAAATATTAGAAGACGGCACAAAAGTAAGAGTATGTAAGAAGTGCGGAGAAACATTCTAGTCTTTGAAAGGAGGTACACTAAATGATTCCAAGACTTCAGGAGAAGTATGAAAAAGAAATAGTTCCAGCTTTAATGGAAAAGTTCGGTTATAAAAATATAATGCAAGTACCAAAACTTGAAAAAGTTATTATAAACATGGGAATTGGTGAAGCTAAGGAGAATTCAAAAATACTTGAATCAGCACTAGCAGATCTACAGATAATAGCTGGTCAAAAGCCAATTATCACTAGAGCTAAAAAATCAGTTGCTAACTTTAAGATAAGAGAAAACATGCCAATAGGTTGCAAGGTTACTTTAAGAAAGAACCAAATGTATGAGTTTGCTGATAAGCTAATGTCAATAGCTCTTCCAAGAGTTAGAGACTTCAGAGGAGTTTCAGCTAAAGCATTTGATGGTAGAGGTAACTATGCACTAGGAATTAAAGAACAATTAATATTCCCAGAAATTGAGTACGATAAAGTAGACAAAGTAAGAGGAATGGATATTGTGTTTGTAACTACTGCAAAGACAGACGAGGAAGCAAGAGAGTTATTAAGATTTCTTGGTATGCCATTTGCTCAATAATAAGGAGGGGAAAACGTGGCACGTAAGGCTTTAATTGAAAAGTGGAACAAAGAACCTAAATATAAAACAAGAGCTTACACAAGATGCAGATTATGTGGAAGACCACATGCTGTATTAAGTAAATATGGTATCTGCAGAATTTGCTTTAGAGAACTTGCTTATAAAGGTGAAATTCCAGGCTGCAAGAAAGCAAGCTGGTAATTATCATAGTGTAATGAAAGGAGGCATATATACATGGTTATGACAGATCCTATCGCAGATTTGCTAACTCGTATTAGAAACGCAAATGCTGTGAAACATGAAATAGTAGAAATTCCTTCATCTAATGTTAAGAAGGCAATGGTTAATATATTACTTGAAGAAGGATATATAAAAGGAATAGAAGAATATACTGACGGTGTAGTTCCAATGCTTAGAATAGCATTAAAATACGGCGGAAATAAAGATAGAGTTATCACTGGATTAAGAAGAATATCTAAACCAGGTTTAAGAGTTTACTGCAAGAAAGATGAGATTCCAAAGGTTCTTAATGGATTAGGAATAGCTGTTATCTCAACTTCCCAAGGTATAGTTACAGATAGAGTAGCTAGAAATCTAGGTCTTGGTGGAGAAGTTCTTTGCTACGTTTGGTAATTATAAGTAGTTAAGAATTCTACGGATGAACATAGGCAATAGTTATTAGTTGCTATTATTATTGAGTACAATCTTAAGTAATGAATTTATCATTACATTTAATATGAATAAATATATGTAACAATGAATTGTTACAAGCACAACAGAAATACAGGAGGTGCGATTATGTCAAGAGTTGGTAGATTACCAATAGCTATACCAGCTGGCGTAACTGTAGATGTAACACCAGATAACGTTGTTACAGTTAAAGGACCAAAAGGTCAGCTAGTTAAAGCTATGCACAAGGATATTAATATTGCTATTGAAGATAATGCTATAGTTGTAACAAGACCAAGTGATGTAAAAGAGCACAGAGCTTTACATGGCTTAACAAGAGCATTAGTTAATAATATGGTAGTTGGAGTAACCGAAGGATACCAAAAGACATTAGAGCTTATTGGTGTTGGTTACAGAGCTCAACTTCAAGGTAAAAAGCTAGTTATGAACTTAGGCTTCTCACATCCAGTGGAAGTAGAAGCTCCAGAAGGAATCACATTTGAAATACTTGCAGCAAACAAACTTGCTGTAAAAGGTATTGATAAAGAGTTGGTTGGAGACATAGCTGCTGATATTAGAAGTTGGAGAGTACCAGAGCCTTATAAGGGTAAGGGTATAAAGTATGATAACGAAGTTATCAGACGTAAGGAAGGTAAAACTGGTAAGAAGTAATAGGAAAGGAGTGAACTAAATGTTCAAGAAGGAAGCTAGACAAGGACAAAGAGAGAGACGTCATCTAAGAGTTCGTAAAAAAGTTTCTGGTACTACAGAAAGACCAAGACTTTCAGTATACAGAAGCGAAAAGAACATTTATGCTCAAATCATTGATGATGTTAAAGGTGTTACTTTAGTTTCAGCATCAAGCTTAGATAAAGATTTTGAAGGCTTAGGAAGCAACAAAGAAGCTGCTAAAAAAGTTGGAGAACTTATCGCTAAAAAAGCATTAGATAAAGGCATTAATAATGTTATATTCGATAGAGGTGGCTTCATTTATCACGGAAGAGTTAAAGAACTTGCAGAAGGTGCGAGAGAAGCTGGACTACAATTTTAATAAAGAAGGAGGGAAATAAATGAGAATCGATCCTAGCACACTTAACCTTAAAGAAAAAGTTGTGTTTATTAATAGAGTTACTAAGGTTGTTAAGGGTGGTAGAAATTTCAGATTCAGCGCACTAGTTGTTGTTGGAGATGAAAATGGCCACGTAGGCGTTGGAATGGGTAAATCCGTTGAAATCCCTGAAGCAATCAGAAAAGGTATCGAAGATGCAAAGAAAAATTTAGTAGAAGTTGAAATGGTTGGAACAACTGTTCCTCATGAAATATATGGAAGATTCGGAACTGGTAAGGTGTTAATCATGCCAGCGGTAGAAGGTACTGGAGTTATAGCTGGAGGTCCTGCGAGAGCAGTTCTTGAGCTTGCTGGATTAAAAGACGTTAGAGCTAAATCATTAGGCTCCAACAATCCTAGAAACATGGTTAATGCAACTATCAATGGATTAGCTGAACTTAGATCTGCAGAGCAGATTGCTAAGTTAAGAGGCAAATCTGTTGAAGAGATTTTAGGTTAGGAGGGATTACCTTGGCTAGACTAAAAGTAACATTAGTTAAGAGCTTAATTGGAAGAAAAGAAGCTCATAAAGCTACTGCAGAAGCTCTTGGACTAAACAAGATTGGCAAGACAGTAGAGCATGAGGATACTCCTCAAATTAAAGGTATGATTAACAAAATAGATTATCTTCTTAAAGTTGAAGAAGTTTAAGAACGAGGAGGTGTAGCAGTATGAAACTTCACGAGTTAAAGCCAGCAGCAGGAAGCAGAAAAGCTCCAAAGAGAGTTGGTAGAGGTACTGGTTCAGGACTTGGTAGAAACGCTGGTAAAGGTGAAAAAGGCCAAAAGGCAAGATCTGGCGGCGGTGTAAGACCAGGATTTGAAGGTGGTCAGATGCCACTATACAGAAGACTTCCTAAGAGAGGTTTTACAAATATATTTGCTAAAGAATATGTTGAATTAAATGTAGATAGATTAAACATTTTTGAAAACGGAACAGAAGTTACTCTTGATTTACTACTTGAAACAGGAGTAGTAAGTAAGCTTAAAGATGGAGTTAAGATATTAGGAAATGGTAACCTAGAGAAGAGCTTAACAGTAAAAGCAACCAAATTCTCTAAGTCAGCAGCTGAAAAAATTGAAGCAGCTGGAGGAAAAGTTGAGGTGATTTAACAATGCTATCAACCCTACGAAATGCCTGGAAGGTTCCGGAGTTAAAAAAGAGAATTTTATGGACATTATTTTTTGTAGCAATTTTCAGGATGGGAAATCATATTCCTGTTCCTGGAATTGATACTGCACAGCTTAGTAATTTTACAAAACAATCCGGAAGTTTATTAAATTTCTATGATTTGATTTCTGGTGGTGCCCTAAGTAGCTTTAGTATATTTGCTATGGGTGTTGTACCATATATAAATGCATCAATTATAATGCAATTATTGACTATAGGGATACCACAACTTGAGCAGCTTTCTAAAGAAGGCGAGGATGGAAGAAGAAAAATACAGAACATTACAAGATATGCAGCACTAGTATTAGGTGCTATTCAATCTTACGGTGCATATGTATTAATTACAAAAGCAGGAGCATTAAAAGATTATTCTAACTTGAATCTGGCTACAATACTAATATGTCTTGTAGCAGCCTCTACATTCTTAATGTGGTTAGGTGATCAGATTACAGTTAAAGGTCTTGGTAATGGTGTATCTTTAATAATATTTGTTAATATTATTTCTAGACTCCCACAAACAGCATTTAAAGTAGCAGGATTTAAAAGTGCACAAGAAGCAACCTCAATAGATGTTATAGTATTTATATTATTTACAGTACTTTTATTAGCAGCATCAATAATTTTATCTTTAGCTGAAAGAAGAATTACAGTACAATATGCTGGAAAATCTGTAGGAAATAAAGTATATAAAGGACAAACAACTCATATTCCAATAGGAGTAATTTCATCAGCGGTTATAGCAATAATATTTGCTATGTCTGTTATGCAATTTCCTAAAACTATAGCTGATTTCTTCCCAGGCTCCTGGTTTGATATGGTTATAGCAAACGGAAAATATAGTCCTTTTAAGCATAATTCCCAATTATATGCTTTCGTATATGCAGTACTTACTATATTCTTTACATGGTTCTATTCACAGGTAACATTTAAACCTGAAGAAATGGCTGAGAATATGAATAAATCAGCTGGATTTATCCCAGGGGTAAGACCTGGTCAGGCAACTGCTAAGTATATAGAAAGAATATTAGATAGATTATCCATTATAGGAGGAGCTTTTGCAGCTATTATAGCTTTATCACCTATTGTAATAGATACACTAACACCTTTTAAAGACTTAGCATTTGGTGGAACTGCACTTCTAATAATAGTTGGAGTCGCATTGGATGTCATGAGACAGTTGGAGTCACAGCTTGTTATGAGACATTACCATGGGTTCCTTAAATAATATTAGTTGGAGATGATTCCGATGAAGATTGTATTACTCGGTCCTCCAGGTGCAGGAAAAGGGACACAGGCTAAGTCCATCTGTAATAGATACAATATACCACATATATCAACAGGTGATATTTTTAGAAAGCATATGGCAGAAAATACTCCATTAGGGATAGAGGCAAGAAAACATATAGATATTGGACATTTAGTACCTGATAAGGTCACTATTGATATGTTACTGGAAAGACTTAAAAATGAAGATTGTAAAGATGGCTATCTTTTAGACGGCTTTCCTAGAACAGTTTTACAGGCGGAAGCTTTACAGCAGTTTTTAGAATCAAATAATGAAAGATTAACTACAGCTCTATTAATTGAAGTTCCAAGAGAATTCATTATTGAAAGAATGACCGGAAGAAGAGTTTGTCCATCTTGTGGTGCTAGCTACCACACAAAATTTAACCCGCCGCAAATCCAAGACAAATGTGACATCTGTGGTAGCGATATTATGCAAAGAAAAGATGATACTGAAGAAACTGTTAGAGAAAGACTTGATGTTTATGAATCTCAAACCCAGCCATTGATAGATTTTTATGAAAATAAAAATTTACTTTCAAAGGTTGATGGAACAAAAGCCATAAATGCAGTATTTGAAAGTATCTGTGAGATCCTAGGAGATGAAAAATGATTATTATTAAAAATAATGATGAAATCAACTTAATGAGAAAAGCTGGTAGAGTGGTTGAAGAAACCCTTATCTTGCTTGAACAAAGTATAAGGCCTGGGATAACTACTTCAGAACTTGATAAATTGGCAGAAGAATTTATAACTAAGCAAGGAGCTATTCCATCCTTTAAAGGGTATTACGGATTCCCTGCTTCCATATGTGCATCTGTGAATGATGAGGTTGTACATGGAATACCTGGTAACAGAGTACTTCAGGAAGGTGATATTATTAGCATAGATTGTGGTGCTATTTTAAATGGATATCATGGTGATGCTGCTAGAACTATTCCTGTAGGTAAAGTTTCTGAGGAAGCCATTAAACTTATTGAAGTAACAAAAGAAAGCTTCTTTAAAGGTGTTGAAAAAGCTATAGCAGGCAATAGACTAACGGATATTTCTTTTGCCATTCAGTGCTATATTGAAGAAAACGGCTTTTCTGTTGTCAGAGACTATGTAGGTCATGGTATAGGACGTAATATGCACGAAGACCCTAGTGTACCCAACTTTGGAAGACCTGAAAGGGGTCCTAAACTAAGTGCTGGAATGGTATTGGCTATAGAGCCTATGGTAAATGTAGGTGCTTATCATGTTAGAACGTTGTCTAATGGATGGACCGTGGTTACTGTGGATGGTAAATACTCTGCGCATTATGAAAATACTGTAGCAATATTACCGGAAGGTCCGGAACTTTTAACTCTTACACAATAGGCATTAGAGTGCTGCTTAGTTATAAATTCACATTTTGCCTTATATTATAAATGGCGATGTGATTTATGACTAAGGTAATCATCGAGGTGAAAAGTTTGCAAAACAATGACTTAATAGGTAGATTAGTATTTTCACTGGCAGGAAGAGATTATATGGAAACATATATAATTGTTGATATTATAGGAAATGATTATGTGCTTCTAGCTAATGGACGTACTAAAACTATAGAAAAGCCTAAAAAGAAAAAGCTTAAACATCTAAACTTAACTAATGTAGTTAGTGAAGAAATTAAAAAAGCTATCTTTCAAAGGGATAATAATATAGATATTATGATTAAAAAATTTCTAAAGCTTGAAGGCATTGTTAAGGAGGGTTGATTACCTTATGTCAAAGGATGATGTTATAGAAATGCAAGGTGTAGTGTTAGAATCACTACCCAATGCGATGTTTGAAGTAGAATTGGAAAGTGGTCATAAGATTTTGGCTCATATTTCAGGTAAGCTTCGAATGAATTTTATTAGAATTCTTCCTGGAGATAAAGTTACTATAGAGTTATCTCCTTATGATTTAACTCGTGGAAGAATTACATGGAGAGCAAAATAACAAGCGCTGTAATTAATAACTTTAAGTGCTTATAAGGAGAACAAGGAGGGTTTGCGATGAAAGTAAGACCATCAGTTAAGCCTATTTGCGAAAAGTGCAAGATTATAAGAAGAAAAGGAAGAGTAATGGTAATCTGTGAAAATCCTAAGCACAAGCAAAAACAAGGCTAAGCTATAATTTGTGTAGTAAAAATTATTTGACTTTTACATAAAAGTCAAATATGATAGTATAGGCATTAAATTTTAATGACTAAAATGCTAGTAAATTTTAGGTGCGGCTGCGGTGGATTTTTACTACTGACCTAAAGTTTTTTATAAATCTATAAATTTGAAAATAAACTAACAAAGTGTAAATTGTGATTCAGCATTTCAATTACCAGGAGGTGTAACTTTTAATGGCAAGAATATCAGGTGTTGACCTACCAAGAGAAAAAAGAGTAGAAGTTGGTCTAACATATATATATGGTATAGGACTACCAACATCACAAAAAATCCTTCAAACTACTGGAATTAATCCAGATACAAGAGTTAGAGATCTTAATGAGCAAGAAGTTAATGCTATAAGAGATTATATAAACAAGAACTTAAAAGTTGAAGGTGACTTAAGAAGAGATATAGCTCTTAGCATCAAGAGATTAGTTGAAATTGGTTGCTATAGAGGAATAAGACATAGAAGAGGTCTTCCAGTAAGAGGACAAAAAACTAAGACTAATGCTAGAACTAGAAAAGGTCCTAAGAAGACTATAGCTAATAAGAAGAAATAGTTAGGAGGGAAGAACATGGCAGCTCAAAAAGTCAAAAAGACTAGAAGAAGAAGAGAAAGAAAAAATGTTGAGCACGGTGCTGCACACATAAAGTCCACTTTCAATAATTCCATAGTTACCATAACTGACGCAGTTGGAAATGCGCTTTCATGGGCTAGTGCTGGTGGACTTGGATTTAGAGGATCAAGAAAGAGTACCCCATTTGCAGCTCAGATGGCAGCTGAAACAGCAGCAAAAGTAGCAATGGAGCATGGTTTAAAAAGTATAGAAGTATATGTAAAAGGACCAGGAGCTGGAAGAGAAGCAGCTATAAGATCTCTTCAAGCAGCTGGACTAGAAGTAACTCTTATTAAAGATGTTACTCCAATCCCACATAATGGATGTAGACCACCAAAGAGAAGAAGAGTCTAATTTTAAGTAGCAGGAGGTGTAATTAATGGCAAGATATACTGGAGCAGTATGCAGACTTTGCAGAAGAGAAGGTCAAAAGCTATTCCTTAAAGGAGATAGATGCTATACAGATAAGTGTGCTATAACTAGAAGAAGCTATGCACCAGGACAACATGGGGCTAGCAAGAAAAAGATGTCCAACTATGGATTACAATTAAGAGAAAAACAAAAAGCTAAGAGAATATATGGCATTCTTGAAAAGCAATTTAGAACATATTATGAAAGAGCAGAAAAAATGAGAGGAATTACAGGTGAAAATCTGTTAAAACTTCTTGAATTAAGATTAGATAACGTAGCATTTAGATTAGGTTACGGAGCTTCAAGAAATGAAGCAAGACAATTAGTTACTCACGGACATTTCTTAATTAATGGTAAGAAAGTAGATATCGCATCCTACAAACTTTCCGTTAATGATGTTATAAGTGTATGTGAAAAGAGCAGAGCTACAGAGAAATTTAAGGTATTTGCTGAAAATCCTAAGACATTACCTAAATGGTTATCAGCTAACCCAGAAAGCTTTGAAGCTACAGTAATTGCTGAACCAGCTAGAGAAGATATAGATGTACCAGTAAATGAAACACTTATCGTTGAGCTTTACAGCAAGTAACAGCTAAGTATAGATATTCGCATAAAAAAAATAGGTTCTATTGTTTTATGCGAATATAGAATCAGTTGCCCTCAAAATAAGGTTGCCATTTAATATATAAGGAGGGTTTGTGGATGTTAGAAATCGAAAAGCCAAAAATTGAATGTGTTGAAAGCAGTGATGATGGTAACTATGGCAAATTTGTCGTAGAACCATTAGAAAGAGGATATGGAATCACTCTTGGTAATGCACTAAGAAGAATATTATTGTCCTCATTACCAGGTGTAGCAGCTACATCAGTTAAAATAGATGGTGTGCTTCACGAGTTTTCAACTGTGGCAGGGGTAAAAGAAGATGTTACAGAATTAATTCTTAACATTAAATCTCTTGCTTTAAAAATGAATGGAGAAGGACCAAAAACCATATATATTGATGCTAAAGGTGCAGGAGAAGTTACTGGTGCTGATATTAGAACTGATGGTGATGTTGAAGTTGTAAACAAGGATTTACATATAGCTACTTTGGATGACAATGCTAAGCTTTATATGGAAATCACTGTTAACAGAGGTAGAGGATACGTTACTCAGAATAAGAATAAGACCGAAGATCTTCCTATAAACACTATAGCAGTGGATTCAATATATACTCCAGTAAAAAGAGTTAATTTTAATGTAGAAAATACAAGAGTTGGTCAAATCACTGACTATGATAAATTAACTATTGAAGTTTGGACTAATGGAACAATTAAAATAGAAGAAGCAATGAGCTTATCTGCTAAGATTCTTATCGAACACTTCAAATTATTCATGACTTTAACAGATCATGCAAATGATATGGAAATAATGATTGAAAAAGAAGAAGATAAGAAAGAAAAAGTTTTAGAGATGACTATCGAAGAATTAGATCTTTCTGTTAGAAGTTATAACTGCTTGAAGAGAGCTGGTATAAACACAGTTCAGGAACTTGCACAAAGGTCCATGGATGATATGATGAAAGTTAGAAATCTTGGAAAAAAATCTTTAGAAGAAGTAGAGAGAAAGCTTAAAGACCTAGGTTTAGGTCTAAGATTAAACGACGAGTAAGGAGGTAGAGCCATGGCAGGATATCGTAAGTTAGGTCGTCCAACTGATCAAAGAAAAGCAATGCTAAGAAATCTTGTTACTAGCTTTTTAAAGCATGGTAAGATTGAAACTACTGAAACAAGAGCAAAGGAAACAAAGAACTTAGCTGAAAAAATGATAACTCTTGCTAAAAGAGGAGATCTTCATGCAAGAAGACAAGTTTTAGCATTTGTTACTGAAGAAGAAGTAGTTAAAAATTTATTTGATAATATAGCTCCTAAGTATGCTGAGAGAAATGGCGGATATACTAGAATATACAAAGTAGGTCCAAGAAGAGGAGACGGAGCAGAAGTAGTTATACTAGAATTAGTATAATTTAAAGGGGATTAAGTAAGCAGCTTAGTCCCCGTTTTGTTATATATCACTTAGAGAAGAGATAAGTTAATTCATCTCTTGTCTAAGTAATATATAGTCTTATTGGAGGATAATTATGAAGGATAATATGATTGAATTCAAAAATGTCAGTTATAAATATGCTGCTTCTGAAGAGGAAAATACTGTAGAAAAATATGCACTTAAGAATGTTGATCTAACTGTAAGTGAGGGTGAATTTTTAGTTATATTAGGTCATAATGGATCAGGAAAATCTACTATAGCTAAACACATAAATGCTCTACTCTTACCTTCAGAAGGAAAAGTATATATAGATAATTTAGATACTAGCGACTCTAATAATCTTTGGGAAATAAGGAAAAGAGCAGGCATGGTATTTCAAAATCCAGATAACCAGCTTGTTGCTACCATCGTAGAGGAAGATGTGGCTTTTGGACCAGAAAACCTAGGCGTGGAACCTTCTGAAATACGAAGAAGAGTAGATGAGAGCTTGAAAAAGGTTGGAATGTATGAATATAGAAAACATGCACCACATTTGCTATCCGGTGGCCAGAAGCAAAGAATTGCTATAGCAGGTATACTTGCTATGATGCCAAAATGTATAGTACTAGATGAGCCTACCGCTATGTTAGACCCTTTTGGCAGAAAAGAGGTAATGAATACTATACAAGACATTAATAAAAATTATGGTATTACTGTAATTTTAATAACACATTATATGGATGAAGCTGCTAAAGCAGATAGAATTATAGTAATGGATAATGGAAGTATTATTACCCAAGGAAAGCCAAGAAATGTATTTAGTAAGGTTGAGATGATGAAAAAAATTGGACTAGATGTGCCTCAAGTTACCGAACTTTCTTACGAATTAGCACAATGTGGGGTAAACATAAGTCAAGAAATATTAAATGTAGATGAGATGGTGAATGCATTATGTCAATTAAGATAGAAAACTTAACTCATATATATATGCCTAAGACCCCTTTTGAAAAAACCGCATTAAATAATATTTCAGTGGAGTTTAAAGAAGGAGAATTTACAGCTCTTATAGGACATACCGGATCAGGAAAATCCACATTAATTCAACATTTAAATGGACTCTTAAAACCAAGCAGCGGTAAGATACTAATTGATGATATAGATATTACTGTTAAAAAGGCTAATCTTACTACTATAAGAAAAAAAGTTGGATTAGTATTTCAGTATCCTGAGTACCAGCTTTTTGAAGAAACCATAGAAAAGGATATTGCCTTTGGTCCCAGAAATTTAGGGCTATCAGAAGAAGATATCTCTAAGCGAGTAAAGCGTGCTATGAATATTGTAGGATTAGAATATGATCTATATAAAGATAAATCACCTTTCGAGCTAAGTGGTGGTCAAAAGAGAAGAGTAGCTATTGCAGGGGTAGTAGCCATGGAACCCAAGGTTCTTATTCTTGATGAACCTACAGCTGGACTTGACCCTAAGGGTAGAGATGAAATACTTGGACAAATTAAGAAACTCCATAATGAGTATAATATGACTATAATTTTAGTATCCCATAGCATGGAAGATGTTGCAAAGCTTGCTGAGAGGGTTATAGTTATGAATAATGGAGAAATTATCATAGATGGAAAGCCATCAGAAGTATTTAAAAACATAGAAGAATTAGAGAGCGTAGGATTGGCAGTACCTCAGGTGACTTACCTTATAAGAGCTTTAAGGGAAAAAGGTTTTGATATTTCGGAAAATATTATTACTATAGAGCAAGCAAAAAAAGAACTCCTTAAGTTTCTTAAGAAAGGAGCAATGAGATGATTAAAGATATTACTATAGGTCAATACATACCAGGGGAATCCTTTGTACATAAGCTGGATCCAAGGACTAAGATATTAATTTCCCTATTGTTCATTATAGACCTTTTTATAATAGATAAAATTTTTGGATATGCTTTTGTGGTAGCTTTTATTGCTTTAACAGTAATTGTGTCAGGCTTATCAGTAAAATATTTATACAAAGGCGTGAAGGGTGTATTTATATTAATATTGATCACTGCTGTGCTAAATTTATTTATGGTACCTGGAACTGCTTCCACCTTGGTGTTTAAATGGAAGTTCATAACTATATATAGAGAAGGTATAAATACTGCTGTGTTTATGGCTTTTAGGCTGATATTATTAATTATTGGTACATCCATATTAACCTTGACTACATCTCCTATTGAGCTTACAGATGGTATTGAAAGGCTATTAAACCCTTTTAAGAAAATAGGCTTGCCAGCTCATGAACTAGCTATGATGATGACTATTGCATTGAGATTTATACCTACACTAATGGATGAAACTGATAAAATAATGAAAGCTCAAAAAGCTAGAGGGGCTGACTTTGAAAGTGGCGGCCTTGTTAAAAAAGCAAAGAGTTTGATACCACTTTTAGTGCCGCTTTTTATTAGTTCTTTCAGAAGGGCAGATGAACTTGCTATGGCAATGGAAGCTAGATGCTATAGAGGTGGAGAAGGTAGAACTAGAATGAAGCAGTTAAAGTTTACTTATAGAGATGCTATAGCTTATCTTGCTTTTGCACTTTTAGTGGCTGCTAGTATTTATGTAAGAATTTTATAAAAGTGAATTGCCATGAAGAACATTAAAATTATCATTGAATATGATGGAACAAATTATTTTGGATGGCAAAGGCAAAATAGTCAAATAACTATACAAGAGTGTATTGAAGAAGCATTAAATAAAGTTACTGGGGAGAATATTTCTGTTACAGGGTCTAGTAGAACAGACTCTGGCGTTCATGCAAAAGGTTTTGTTGCTAATTTTAAAACAAACTCTACCATTCCGCCAGAAAAGTTTAAAGATGCACTGAATACAAAACTTCCTTCAGATATCGTAGTTAAGTTTTCTGAAGAGGTGGACCTTAATTTTCATTCTAGATATGCTTGTAAAGGAAAAACTTATAAGTACACAATTTTAAACCAAGAGCAAAGATCAGCACTGCTAAGAAATTATACTTACTTTGTAAAAGCTAACCTAAATATTCAG
This sequence comes from Clostridium amylolyticum, assembly GCF_900142075.1. Lineage (GTDB taxonomy): Bacteria > Bacillota > Clostridia > Clostridiales > Clostridiaceae > Clostridium_AA > Clostridium_AA amylolyticum. The sequence goes on along the minus strand of NZ_FQZO01000005.1, from coordinate 277,697 downwards.
CTTATGCAGGAAGCTTGTAAATATTTTATTGGAAAACAAGATTTTGAAGCCTTTAAGAGCACAGGGAGCTCTGTAAAAACTAGTATTAGGACTATAACAGAGCTGTATATAGAAAGAAAAGACAATATTATTGAAATTTATGTTTCTGCTGATGGTTTTCTATATAATATGGTAAGAATAATAGTAGGAACACTTATAGAAGTTGGAACGGGGAAAATTAAACCTGAAGATATAAAAGATATAATAAATTCTAAAGATAGAAATAAAACAGGAAAGTGTGTACCACCTCAAGGTTTAATACTTGAAAAAGTTTATTATTAATACATAAATTATGTTGACACACCCGTATCCGTGTATTATAATAATTATGTTTGCAAGAACTATAATGTGTAAAAGGCTCACTAGCCCCGAGCCTTGACATAAAAGATGTAATTGTTAATCACATGTAATGTTCAGGGAGGGAAAAAGATGAAATCATACATTGCAAAACCACAAGAAGTTGAAAGAAAATGGTATGTAATTGATGCAGCTGGTAAACCACTAGGTAGAGTTGCCAGTCAAGTTGCAACAATATTAAGAGGAAAAAACAAACCAACATTTACACCAAATGTTGATTGCGGAGATTTTGTAATAATAATTAACGCTGAAAAAGTTGTTTTAACTGGAAAGAAATTAGATCAAAAGATGTTAAGACATCACAGTCTTTATCCAGGTGGATTAAAAGAAACTCCTTACAGAGAAGTTATGGAAAAGAAACCTGAATTTGCATTCCAAGAAGCAGTTAGAAGAATGCTTCCAGACGGTGTGTTAGGAAGACAAATGCTTAAAAAATTAAAGGTTTATAGAGGCTCAGAACACGAGCATGCAGCTCAAAAACCAGAAGTACTTGAGTTAAGGTACTAGAAAGTAGCTGGGAGGAGGAATAGAAATGGCTAAAGTTCAGTATTTTGGAACAGGAAGAAGAAAAAAATCTATTGCTAGAGTAAGACTTGTACCAGGTGAAGGTAAAGTTACCATAAATAAGAGAGACATAGAAACTTATTTTGGTTTAGAAACTCTAAGAGTTATAGTAAATCAACCATTAACATTAACTTCAACTAAAGAAAAGTTTGATGTTATAGTTAATGTAAACGGTGGTGGATTTACAGGTCAAGCAGGCGCAATAAGACATGGTATTTCAAGAGCTTTATTAAAAGCTGATGAAAGCTTAAGACCAGAACTTAAAAAAGCAGGCTTTTTAACAAGAGACCCAAGAATGAAAGAAAGAAAGAAATACGGTCTTAAAAAAGCAAGAAGATCTCCACAATTCTCAAAGAGATAATATTTACAAAAATGTCAAAGGAGAAGTTGCAATGCAACTTCTCCTTTGTTTTAATTATAATGTAAATTTTCCAAAGAAATTATTTACATTGAATTAATAACAAGATAAATGTAAAATAGAAGATAAAATATGAGATAAAACATAAGGTAAAAAATTCCTTCAATATTAAGATTAGGTTAAGAATATAAATATCATATTAACAAATGTTAAGTTTTCGTGTATTATTTTATATTGGAGAAAAACTTAAATATGGAGGTATTCAATTTGGATGCAAGCAATTTTAATGTAGCTACTACTATAATTGGTTTAATAGGTGGATTAGGATTATTCCTTTATGGAATGAAACTAATGGGTGATGGGCTTGAAAATGCAGCAGGGGATACGCTTAAAAATATCCTTGAAAAAGTTACATCAAACCCAATATCTGCAGTTTTAGTTGGTACCCTTGTTACTATGGTTATACAAAGCAGTAGTGCCACTACAGTAATGGTAGTTGGATTTGTTAATGCAGGTCTTATGAATCTTTATCAAGCTGCTGGTATAATAATGGGAGCCAATATTGGTACAACTATTACAGCGCAATTAGTGGCATTTAAGCTAGATGCAATAGCTCCCATAGCTGTTGGTATTGGAACAGCCATTGTATTATTTGCTAAAAATAAGAGAAGAAAAGATGTAGGAAGTATTATCTTAGGTTTTGGTATTCTATTTATGGGTATGGGGATAATGGGTGATGCCTTAAAACCTATATCGAAATCCTCTCAATTTACAGAAATTATATTAGCTATAGGTGACAACAGATATCTTGGCATCTTGGCAGGATTAGCCTTAACAGCAGTAGTTCAGAGTTCATCAGCAACTACAGGTATATTAATTGCTCTTGCAGGTACTGGAGTTGTAGGAATGAATGTAGCTCTTCCAATAATATTTGGATGTAATATTGGAACTTGTGTAACTGCATTGCTTGCATCTATAGGAACTTCTAAAACAGCTCATAAGGCAGCATTTATTCATTTAGCCTTTAATATTTTTGGAACCCTTATATTCATACCTTTTATGGATATTTTAGTACATATAGTTCAAACCATAAGCCCAGATAGTGTTCCAAGACAGATAGCTAATGCACATACAATATTTAATATAAGCAATACATTGATTATGGTTCCTTTAATAAAGTACTTGATATTGTTAGTAAATAAGATAATTCCAGGGGAAGATGAAATAGAAAAGATTGGACCCAAGTACTTAGATGAAAGATTATTAGAAACACCAATAATCGCAGCAGGACAAGTAATCAAAGAAACTATTAGAATGGCAACTAAAGCCAAGGAAAATCTTCAGATTTCTATAGAAGCTTTTCACACTAATAATGAGGATTTGGTTAAAAAAGTTTATACCAATGAAAAGCTCATTAATGTTTTAGAAGAAAGCATAACCGATTTTTTAGTAAGGCTTTCAAAGACTGATCTTTCAGATAAAGAGCATAGCATAGTGCAATCAACTTATCATGTGGTAAACGACATAGAGCGTATAGGAGACCATGCAGAAAATATTGCAGATCTTACTTTAGAAAAGATAAACAGAAGACTTGATTATTCAGGCGATGCTTTGGAAGAGTTGACAAATATGTATAATTATACTTTAAATGCATTAGAAATGGCCATAGAGAGCTATGCTAATAGAGATACTTTAAAGGCTCAAGCAGTTAACGACATAGAGCAGAAAATTGATGATTGTCAAAAAGAGTATAGAGATTCTCATATAAGAAGACTTAATGAAGGAAAGTGCAATGCTTATTCTGGAGCCCTTTATATCGATGTAATAAGCAACCTAGAAAGAATTGGAGACCACTCTGTAAATATTGCAGAAAGTGTTTTAAATAATAATATTGGTGAATAATGTGAAAAAGTTTAAGAGCTCATAGGAATTAACCTAGAGCTCTATTTTTATATATAAAGTTTGGTAATTACTTCAGATGGCAAAATAATCTTATTATAAAATTGCCCTGTAAACACATAATAATTGTATATTTGCAAAGGAGGATAATAATGAAAAATAGATTTTCTAAACATATAATGTATAAGGTACTTTTAATCACTGCCATAATTATGGGGAGTAATATAGCAAATACAAAGGCACTTAACCTTTTATATGAAGAAGAGAATAAAGCTAAGATAATCCTTATAGACCCTGGACATGGAGGTTATGATGGAGGAGCAGTATCAAAAAGTGGGACTATAGAGAAGGATGTTAACCTTTCCATAGCAATAAAGTTAAAAAAACAACTGGAAGATAAGGGATATAAAGTCTATATGACAAGAGAAGAGGATGAAAGCTTAAATAGTATAATTAAAAAACCTTCCAGCAAGAAGGTGGAAGATTTAACTAACAGATGTAATAAAAAAAAGGAAGTTAATTGTGATATGTTTATAAGTATTCATCAAAATACTTTTCCACAAAGTAAGGTATACGGTGCTCAAGTTTGGTATTCAAAGTATGAAGAAAGCAAGATTCTAGCAGGTAAAATTCAAAAATGCCTTATTGAAATGGTAGACCCTAGTAATAAGAGAATTGAAAAACCAGCCTTGGATCATTATAGGATACTAAGGGATGGGTATGAAGCCCCTTCAGTATTAGTGGAATGTGGTTTTTTGACTAACCTAGAAGAAGAGAAGAAATTAAAGGATGAAGCATATCAAGAAAAGATAGCATTAGCCATTGCTGAAGGAGTAAAGAAATATTATGAAGAAATAGGTAAGGGGAATTCTGTAGAACAATAATATTTCCAGGGGAATAAAATTAAGCAGCCGCTTTAAAGCTTAAATTTAAAGTGGCTGCTTAATTTTTAGTTAATAATAACCGCAGTACCTTCTTTTACCGTTATCCACCAGCTTTGACCATTTACTAATTTAATATTCTCTCCAGATGAATCTAAAAGTTTTGTAGGATTATCTCCATTATTACTCCAAGTTGCTTTAGTAAACTTACCACCTGAGCATATTATGGCATTACCAGAGGAGAGAGTTTTGTTAATTTGGCTACCATCCTCTTCTTTTACATATTGTATTATAACATTTGAAACTGAGAGAGGTTTATTTGATATTCTATCTATGTCCTTTACTTTATCCCTCATATGAAAGTACTTACCTTCTTCAAAAACAAAAGATGAGGAATCCTTGGTATTGAATTCTAAGAAGATTAGTTCAGCATTTTTATCATAGCATTTAGGCAAGGATGATGGTGAAGGGGTAAAGCTAAATTCTGCTAAGGCGTTTAATGGAACATTAGTTATAGATTTTATATTATCTGTTTTTAAGGGTCTATTGCCAAAAAAGATGGCTTTATATACCGGAAGCTGAAAATCTTCATTGTAAGACTCATAAATGATGTCTGCTGTACTCAAGTAATGAAGTTCTTCTATGTTTTGAATTTCAGAATATATAACTTCATTAGCTGGAGTATTATTAAGAACTGGTTGTATTTTTTCTCCTGTAAGGGGAGATACATCTATTACATTTCCCTGAGGAACTCTATAATATCTTTTATAACTTATATATTTATAAGAAGTATATAAACATAGAATTATAAAAATAGTTAATAAAAAATATATTACATAATTAAATGCTTCTTCATGGTTTTTTTTAAATTGCACAAATATCTTCCTTTCAACCATTTTCATTTTATAAATTATAATCAACTTTTTATGTAATTATGCAAAGAATATTTATAAAAACCTACGTTATTAAGAAATCGTTAAAAATTTATTAAAATATGTTGAAAGGACCACATTGGTATGCTAATATTAAATCGGAAATGGACTAATCCATTAATCCATTTAAAGGAGGATACCAGCTTTGGAAATAACTTTGAATAAAAAGAGTGGAGTTCCTCTCTATATACAGGTAAAAAAGCAAATAATGGATTTAATAATTGAAGGAAGCTTAAAAGTAGGATCTAAAATGCCTACGGAAAGAGAATTATCAGAAACTCTAAAGGTAAGCAGAAATACAGTGAGTTCAGCTTATAAAGAACTTGAAATAGAGGGAGTTCTGAAATCGTTTCAAGGAAAAGGTACTTTTGTGGCTGAGCACAATAGAGTATGGAAGGCAAAGGATGTAAAAGATAAGATATATAAATTTTTAGACCTTGCCTTTGAAGAAGCCATAGAGAGTGGAATGGATAGTAAGGAGTTTCTAAAATTAGTAGACAAGCATATTATAGAAAAAGTTGAAAAGATGAATCGTACTACTGCTGTATATGTAGAGTGTAATGTGGAACAATCCAGGATGTTCAGCAAACAATTAAGTGATTCTACCAACATGAATGTAGTGCCTGTTACCTTAAATGATTTGAAAAGCATGGATAGTAAAACTAAAAAGGCACTGGAAAATAGCCAGATAATAGTATCCACTTTTAACCATGTTCGTGAAGTATCCAGACTTACTGCAATTTATAAGAAAGAGATATTAGGCGTTGCTATCAATGCTGATTTAGGCACCATAGTAAAAATTGCTCGCTACCCTGAAGGTACAAGGTTTGGATTATTTTGCATATCAGAAGAATTCATGTTTAAGATTCAACAGGCTTTGGAAGAGGCTGGACTTGGAAATATTAACATTGAATATACTAATAGTTTTGTTAAAGATGAAATAAAGAGAGTTATGAAAGAAAGTGATGTAATATTAGTTTCACCAGGTAGGTATAAAGATATAGAAGAAATAAATTCAGAACACAAGGATATAATAAAATTTATTTATAATTTGGATGATGGTTCAGTTAATGCGCTTAAATCAAAAATTGTTGATTTAAATATATCTATATAATTTTAGGAGGAGTCTAAATGGACAAAAAAACCTTAGTTCTCGGTGTTATAGGTGCTGATTGTCATGCGGTAGGAAATAAAATATTAGAATATGGTCTTACCGAAGCAGGATTTAATGTAGTGAACATAGGGGTATTATCACCTCAAGAAGACTTTATAAATGCTGCTGTAGAAACTAATGCTAATGTAATAATGGTTTCATCTCTTTATGGGCACGGGGAGATAGATTGCAGAGGCATGAGGGAAAAATGCAAGGAGGCCGGCCTAAACGACATACTTCTTTATGTTGGAGGTAATATAGTCGTAGGAAAACAGAATTGGGAAGAAGTTTATGATAGATTTAAAGACATGGGTTTTGATAGGGTATATCCACCAGGAACATCTATTGAAACAGCAGTTTCTGATTTGAAAAAAGATTTGCATATTTAAATATGGTGGAGTGATTAATATGAAAGCTTATTTGCTTATTGATTTTGGTAGTACCTATACTAAGCTTACGGCTGTAGATATAGAAAATGAAGAAATATTAGCTGTAGCTAAAGATATTACTACCATTGAAAGCGATATAATGACAGGGTTTAATAACGCTTATAAAAAACTTATGAAAAATGAAAGTATGCACACTGTAGAATTTGTAAAGAAACTTGCCTGCTCTTCTGCAGCTGGAGGATTAAAGATGGTGGCTGTAGGGTTGGTACCTGAACTTACTGCCGAAGCAGCTAAAAGAGCCGCTTTAGGAGCTGGTGCTAGAGTTATAAAAACCTATAGTTACGATTTAACAGAAGATGAGATAAATGAAATTAAGGTTATGAACATCGATATAATTTTACTAGCAGGGGGTACCGATGGAGGCAATAAGGAATGTATAATAAATAATGCAAAAGCTATTGCTGAAAGCGAGTTAAATATTCCAGTGGTGGTAGCGGGAAATAAAGTAGCAGTAACTGAAATAAGGAGCATCTTTAGTAAGAAGAATATATTTCATGCTGTTACTGAAAACGTTATGCCTAAACTAAATACATTAAATGTAGAACCTGCAAGAGAAGAAATTAGAAAGATATTTATGAATAGAATAATTGAAGCTAAGGGATTAAAGAATGCTGAAAGCTTTATAAATGGGATATTAATGCCTACTCCTGCTGCAGTTTTAAACGCAGCTAGGGTTTTAAGTGAAGGCAGTGATAAAGAGGAAGGTATAGGAGAAATTATAATAGTAGATATTGGAGGCGCCACCACTGATGTTCACTCTATAGCTAGTGGAGACCCTTCCAAGCCAGGTGTTAATCTTAGAGGGTTAGAGGAACCTTTTGCTAAAAGAACTGTAGAAGGTGACCTAGGTATGAGATATTCAGCATTATCTCTATGGGAAGCTGCTGGAACTAGAAAAATTAAAAAATATATAAAAAATAAAGAGTTAAATATTGAAGAAGGTTGTAGATATAGACATAATAACATAATGATGGTACCTGAAACAGAGGAAGAAATAGATTTCGAAGAGGCTATGGCAAAAACAGCGGTGGATATGGCCATGGAAAGGCATTGTGGATATGTAGAACCAAATTATTCACCCATGGGCATGGTTTATAGCCAATATGGTAAAGATTTAATGGAAGTGAATTATGTAATTGGTACTGGCGGAGTTATAGTTCATAGCGAAAAACCAAGAGACATTTTAGAGGCTGGAGCATTTTCCACAGATAACATATCATCTTTGAAACCTAGACATCCTAAGTACATGATAGATAAAAGCTACATATTATCATCCATGGGATTGCTTTGCGAAGAATTACCAGACATGTCTGTAAGAATAATGAAAAAATATCTTAAGCTAATATAAATCTATGAGGTTAGGGGATATAAAAGTGAAATTAGAAAATAAAAAGTGGACTGAAGAACAATTTTTTACTATTAGGGAAGAGGTTTTAAATCATTGGCCTACGGGAAAAAATTTAAATCTTAAGGATTCGGTGGATTACTTAAAAAAGGTACCAGATCATAAAAGCTTTCCAAAAAAACTTGCTAAAGCTAAGGAAGAAAAAATAACTTTAGCACAGCCAAGAGCAGGAGTAGCTTTAATTGAAGAACATATTGAACTTTTAACTTATCTGCAAAATCAAGGAGAAGCAGACTTGCTTCCTTCTACCATAGATAGCTATACCAGACAAAATAGATATGATGAATGCGAAATAGGAATTAGAGAAAGCCGTCTTACAGGTAGATCATTGCTTAACGGTTTCCCTGCAGTAAACCATGGAGTTCATGGCTGCAGAAAGGTTTTTGAAGCTGTTAATCTACCATTACAAGCAAGACATGGTACACCAGACGGAAGGCTTCTAGCAGAGATAATTCATGCTTCAGGATGGACTTCCAATGAAGGAGGAGGTATTTCTTATAATATTCCTTATGCAAAAAGTGTACCTATAGAAAAAACTTTATTGGATTGGCAGTATTGTGACAGATTGGTTGGATTTTATGAAGAGCAAGGCGTATCCATTAATAGAGAGCCTTTTGGACCCTTAACAGGAACTTTAGTACCACCTAGTACTTCCAATGCTGTGGCAATACTAGAAGCGTTGTTAGCTGCAGAACAAGGGGTTAAAAACATAACTGTAGGATATGGTCAATGCGGAAACCTAATACAAGACGTAGCTGCTTTAAGAGCACTAGAAGAGCAAGTTACTGACTATCTTAATTACTTTGGTTATAAGGATGTATTTATTACTACAGTATTCCACCAATGGATGGGAGGTTTTCCACAAGATGAGTCTAAAGCTTTTGGGGTAATATCCAATGGTGCAGCCACAGCAGCCTTAGCAGGGGCAACTAAAGTTATAGTTAAAACACCTCATGAAGCTATTGGTATACCTACAAAAGAAGCTAATGGTCAAGGTATTAGAGCTACAAAAATGACATTAAATCTTTTAAGAGGTCAAAGACTGCCTATGTCAAAAGAGCTAGCCACTGAAATTGCCATCATTAAAGCTGAAACAAAGTGTATGATAGATAAGATAGTAGAAATAGGTAAGGGCGATTTGGCTATTGGAACTGTAAAAGGCTTTGAAATGGGAATTATAGATATACCTTTTGCGCCAAGTAAATATAATGCAGGTAAAATGATGCCAGCAAGAGATAATGATGGAGCTGTTAGATACTTGATGTTTGGTAATTTGCCTTTTACTGAAGAACTAAGGGAATTTAATATAAAAAAATTAGAGGATAGAGGTAGGTATGAAAATAGATCCGTAGGCTTCCAGATGACAGTGGATGATATTTTTGCTGTAGGAAAAGGAAGACTAGTGGGAAGACCAGAAGGAATAAGATAATTAAAATCAAAAGATATTCATTAATAAATTAATTTAATAAACATTAAGAAGGAAGGGCTTTAAGATGAAAATTGTTGATGTAGTTTGTTCCCCAGGAAGAACAGGATTTTATTTTGATGACCAAAGAGCTATAAAAAAAGGTGCTGCTCATGATGGATTTACTTACGTAGGAGAACCAGTAACAGAAGGTTTTAAAGCAGTTAGACAGGCAGGTGAATCCATTTCTGTAATGTTAATATTAGAGGATGGTCAGGTAGCTTACGGTGATTGTGCAGCAGTACAATATAGCGGAGCAGGTGGAAGAGATCCACTTTTCTTAGCCTCAGATTTTATACCAGTGATTGAAAAAGAAATAGCTCCTAAACTTGTGGGAAGGGAGTTAGAAAGCTTTAGAGAGTTAGCTGAAGAGTTTGATAAAATCGTTGTTAATGGAAAAAGACTTCATACTGCTATAAGGTATGGAATCACTCAAGCTTTATTAGATGGAGTAGCAAAGGCTAAAAAGCTAACCATGGCTGAAGTGGTAAGAGATGAGTACGAAACAGGAGTAGAAATAAAGAGAGTACCTATTTTCACTCAATCAGGAGATGATAGGTATGATAATTCTGACAAGATGATTATAAAAGGTGCGGATGTAATGCCTCATGCATTAATAAATCACGTAACAGAAAAACTTGGGGAAAATGGTGAGAAGCTTTTACATTATGTTAAGTGGTTAAGTGACAGAGTGCTAAAGCTAAGATACTCAGAAAATTATAATCCAGTGTTTCATATTGATGTATATGGAACTATTGGTGTAGCTTTTAATTATGATATGGATGCCATGGTAGAATATCTTAAAACTCTGGAAGAAGCAGCAAAACCATTCCACTTAAGAATAGAAGGACCTATGGATGTAGAAGATAGGCAAAAGCAAATGGAAGCATTGAAACATTTAACCGCTAGGTTAGATAAAGAAGGCATTAATGTAGAAATAGTAGCTGACGAGTGGTGTAACACTTATGATGATGTAGTGTTCTTTGCGGATAATAAAGCAGGGCATATGCTTCAAGTTAAGACACCAGACCTAGGAGGAGTTAATAATACCATAGAAGCACTATTATACTGTAAAAAAATGGGCGTAGGAGCTTACTGCGGTGGTACTTGCAATGAAACTAACAGAAGTGCTGAAATCTGTACCAATATAGCAATGGCTTGTGGAGCAGCTCAAGTGCTTGCGAAGCCAGGAATGGGTGTAGATGAAGGGTTTATGATAGTAAATAATGAAATGAATAGGGTCATTGCTTTAGCTAATAGAAGGAATAAATGCAAATAATGCATAAAATATAGAATTTACGTAATAATGAATAATTAAAGACACTTAATAAGAGTAAATTCTCTTATATGGTGGATTTTAATTGTTCATTTTTACTTATGTCCTTATAAATAGATGTATAATAAATGTGAACATAAAAAATAACATGGAGAGGTGAATACCTTGAGAGAGATAAATGTATTGGATATTACAGAAGCTATATCTAAGCTTTGTATTAACTCAAACTACTATTTAGGTAATGACGTAAGAAAACGATTAGAAAAGGCAAAGAATGAGGAAAGTTGGCCTATAGCCCAGGATATTCTAGATAAAATAATTTTAAATGCCGATATAGCACAAAAAGAAAATATGCCTATGTGTCAAGATACAGGAATGACTTGTGTGTTTGTAGAAATAGGACAAGAGGTTCACATAGCTGGAGGAAGTTTAGAAGCCGCCATTAATGAAGGAATAAGGCAAGGATACTCTAAAGGTTTTTTAAGAAAATCTGTAGTTAAAGATCCACTTAGAAGGGTAAACACAGGAGATAATACCCCAGCAATAATTTACTATAATATTGTAGAAGGGGATAAACTTTCTATTACAGTGGCACCTAAGGGGTTTGGTTCAGAGAATATGAGTGCATTAAAGATGCTTAAACCAGCAGACGGGCTGCAGGGAGTAAAGGATTTTGTATTAGAGACAGTTAAAAAGGCAGGGCCAAACCCATGTCCACCTATTATTGTAGGTGTAGGTATAGGTGGGACCTTTGATAAAGCTGCTTACCTTGCAAAAAAAGCAGTGGTAAGATCTTCGGATATAAGAAATGAAGATGAATATTACAAAAATTTGGAAGAGGAATTATTAGAAGAAATAAATAAGTTAGGTATTGGACCACAGGGCTTTGGAGGTAGGACTACCGCTTTAGCCGTAAATATAGAAACTTATCCAACTCATATAGCAGGACTACCTGTGGCTGTAAACATAAATTGTCATGCCACAAGACATTTGACAGTAGAACTTTAGAAAGGGGTATTAATGTGGAAAAAAGAATAACAACACCTATGAAAGATGAAGATGTTAAAGAACTTAAGGCAGGAGATAGTGTACTTATTTCAGGCACTATATATACTGCTAGGGATGCTGCCCATAAAAGATTAATAGAATTAGTGGATAGTGGTAAAGAACTACCTTTTGATATTGAAGGAAGTATAATTTATTATGTTGGTCCTACTCCTGCTAAGCCAGGGATGGTAATAGGCTCTGCAGGGCCTACTACCAGTTATAGGATGGATCCTTATGCACCAAAGCTTTTAGACTTAGGACTAAAAGGCATGATTGGAAAAGGAGAAAGAAACGAAGAAGTGGTGGAGGCAATAATAAGAAACCAGGGGGTTTACTTTGCAGCTATAGGGGGAGCGGGTGCTCTTATTGGAAAATCCATTGAAGAGGCTGAAATAGTTGCTTATGAAGATTTAGGAGCAGAAGCCATAAGAAAGATGGAAGTTAAAGATTTTCCTGTGGTGGTGGTTATAGATAGTGAAGGAAATAATCTATATGAAATAGGTCAAAAGCAGTATTTGAACACCATTAATAATAAATAAGTATCATATCACAGAAATTGGAGGCGAAGAAAATGGAAGTTAAAAATATTGCCAAGGCAGGTACATTAGAATCAAATGATATTCTTATAATGGTATCCCCTAATGAGGATAATAAAGTAGAAATTGAAATTGAAAGTATTGTTATGAAGCAATTTGGAGATGAAATTAAAAAGGTTATAGAAGATAAACTAAAAGAACTTTCTATAACATCAGTTAAGCTTATGGCTCAGGATAAGGGTGCTCTTAATTATACTATTGGAGCGAGAGTAGAGACAGCTATAAGAAGAGCAGAAGATTAAGAGAGAGGGTGCAATTATGTTAAGAAGAACATTACTATTCCTTCCTGGAAACAATCCAGGTATGCTTCAAACAGCTTCTATTTTAGGTGCTGATGGGGTTATTTTAGATTTAGAGGATGCTGTTAGTTTAACTGAAAAGGATTCTGCTAGAGTCCTGGTAAGAGAAGCATTAAAAACTATGGATTATTCAGAGGTGGAGCTCGTTATAAGAGTCAATCCTATGGATGGTATTTTTGGAGAAGAGGATATAAGGACTATAGCTCCTTTGAAGCCTGATACTATACTTTTAGCCAAGGCGGATGAAGAATCTTTAATAAAAGCTTCCAACATACTTGATGATGTGGAAAAACAATGTGGTATGGAAAATGGTACTATTAAAATTATGGCACTTATAGAAACTGCTTACGGTGTAGAAAATGTTTTTTCTATTATTAAGAGTTCCAATAGGGTTAATGGGGTTCTATTCGGAGCAGAAGATTATACCTCAGATTTAGGAATAAAAAGAACAAAGATTGGGGAAGAAATATTCTATGCCAGAAATAAGATTGCTACTGCCTGCAGAGCACAAAGAATAAGTGCCATTGACACTCCTTTTACAGATACAGATGACTATGAAGGATTAGAAAAGGATACCCTAAATGGGAAGAGATTAGGTATGACAGGAAAAGCTGCCATAAATCCAAGACAGATAGAAAGCATTCATAATGTTTTTGCTCCTTCAGAAAGTGAAATAAATTATGCCTTAAGAGTACTTAACGCTGTGAAAAAGGCTGAGAAGGAAGGTAAAGGTGTATTTTCACTAGATGGTAAGATGGTTGATGCACCTATAATAAATAGGGCAAAAACCACTGCAGAACTTGCAAAAACACTTGGACTTATATAGGAGGTAGGTGTAGCTATGAAGAACTTAGTAGGAATTGAATTGCCAGAATACATAGAAGGTTATGGAAAGGTTGAACCATATTCAGGAGCATTTAATGAAAAGCTTGTAAAAAGCAGGAGAGAAATACCCTCAAAAATGGTTAAACCTGAAGATAGTAAAGTATTAGCTTCTATAGATGAAGCTTTTGAAAAAGTTGGACTAAAGGATGGTATGACATTATCCTTCCACCACCACTTAAGAAACGGGGATTATGTTTTAAATATGGTACTGGAAAGAGCAGCAGCTAAAGGCATTAAAAATTTAACCATAGCAGCAAGTTCCATATTTCCTATTCATGCTCCCTTAGTAGAACATATAAAAAATGGAGTAGTTACAAAGATAATAGCTAGTTATATATCAGGCCCTGTGGCTCATGCAGTTTCTAAGGGTATGCTAAAAAATCCTGTAGTAATGCAGACTCATGGAGGGAGAGCCAGATCTATAGAGTCAGGAGAGGTTAAAATAGATGTAGCCTTTGTAGCAGCTCCTACTGCAGATACTTATGGGAATATCAATGGAGTGCAAGGTAAATCAGCTTGTGGTGCTTTAGGTTATGCCGTGGCAGATTGTATGTACGGAGACCATGTGGTGGCTATTACTGATAATTTAGTACCTTATCCTGCATGTCCTATTGAGATATCACAGATATATGTGGATTATGTGGTACAGGTGGAATCCATAGGTAACCCCGCTGGAATAGTGTCTGGAACCACTAAAATAACCAAGGATCCCATCGGTCTTAAAATTGCTAGAGATGCAGCCAAGGTTATTAAAAACTCCGGACTTTTTAAAGACGGCATGAGCTTTCAAACAGGCGCGGGTGGAACATCCTTAGCGGTGGCTAAAGAAGTAAAAGAAATGATGATTAAAGACAAAATCAAAGGTAGTTTTGCTTCTGGCGGAATTACTGGATATTTGGTAGATATGCTAAAAGAAGGTTTATTTGAAGGTATTATGGATGTACAGTGTTTTGATATTGAGGCTGTAGAGTCTTATGCCTCTAATCCAAAACATCAAGGTATGTCAGCATCTATGTATGGAAATCCTCATAATAAAGGAGCAGTGGTAAACAATCTTGATGTAGTAATATTAGGTGCTACTGAGATTGATACAAGCTTTAATGTAAATGTTACTACAGGATCCGATGGAATTATCATGGGCGGCTCTGGAGGTCACAGCGATACCGCTGCAGGAGCTAAACTTACTATAATAGTATCAAATCTAATGAAAGCAAGGCTTCCTATTATAAAGGATAAAATTACTACAATAACTACTCCAGGAGAAACTGTAGATGTTTTAGTAACAGAAAGAGGAGTAGCAGTAAATCCTAAGAGGCAAGATATTATGGAAAAACTCCAAGGAACAGGATTAAAATTGTATTCCATTGAAGAACTTAAAGATATAGCTGAAAAGTTTACTGGAAAGCCAAAGGAAATTCCATTAGAAGAGGATATAGTGGCAGTAGTAGAATATAGGGACGGTTCAGTGATAGATTTAATAAAAAAGGTAAAATAGCAGGAGATAAATATGATTGGATTGCAAATTCAAGAAGTTAATTTAAGTAATAAAAATGAAATTATTATGGTTAAGGAATATCTTAATAAATTTAATTTAAATTATGAAGAAGATATAGATTACACTATATTCATGAAAGATAATGATAAGATTATAGGTACTTGTTCTAAGAGTAAAAATATACTTAAATGTTTTGCGGTAGATGAGGAGTATCAAGGGCAAGGTGTTTCTTCAGCCATGGTTACCACAATGCTGGATGAAATGTTTAATAATCATATATATCACAGCTTTGTCTTTACTAAAAAGAAGAATAAGGGTATTTTTACTTCTATTGGCTTCAAGGTGTTATATGAAGCAGAAGAGGTTATTCTTTTAGAGCATGGTATATATGATATAAATAATTATCTAGATAAACTTATAGTGAAATATTCCATAGATACTGCATTACCTAAAGTAGCTTTAGTGATGAATTGTAATCCCTTTACTCTTGGACATAAATATCTTATAGAAAGAGCCTCAATGGAAAATAATGAAATTTTAGTTTTTATAGTAGAAGAAGATAAATCTACCTTTCCTTTTGAAGATAGGTTAAATTTAGTAAAACTAGGGGTAAAGCATTTAAGAAATGTTAAGGTAATATCTGGTGGAGAATATATCATATCTTCTGCTACCTTTCCTTCCTATTTCTTAAGGGAAGAAGGTAGCAAGCTCAAAGCTTATACCCAAATAGATGCGGGAATTTTTTCCGAGTTCTTTGCTAAAAAGTTAAACATTACAAAGAGATATGTAGGAAATGAACCTTATTGCCAGGTGACTAGAGCATATAATGAAGCTTTAAAGGAAATACTATATAATTATGGTATTGAATTAATTGAAATTACTAGAATGCAGGATGACTACGGAGCTGTGAGTGCGTCTAGAGTAAGAAACTTATTAAAAGCAAATAAGTTTCAAGAGGTTTGCAAGATGGTTCCTGAAGTAACTTGGAATTTTATTAACTCAGAGCAAGGAAAGGAGATTGTGGAGAAATTAAGAAATACAGATGCTCCACATTAATACATGGGATATACAGCGGAAGATTTACTTAATGAAAGAGAAAAACGAGTGATTTTACAGCAAAATATAATGCTTGTACATAAAAAGCCTTTAGTTTTTATTAGAGTGAACTATCCTGGGCTTAATAAAACCAATCCATTAACTGAAAAGATTTTGAAGGCAATAGATAAGTGTGTTTCAGATGTTTTTGGTAATAAAATAAGATTGAAAATATACAGAATAACCTCTGAGGGACCTAATATAACTATGGTTATAGATATGGAGGCCATGGAGATAAAAAAGCTAACCATTGAAATTGAAGACAAAAATTCCTTAGGAAGATGTGTAGATATAGATGTGTATAATCCAAATACTTTTATGTCCATAAGCAGAACCTCCCTAGGATATGCACCCAGAAAATGCTATATTTGCAATGACATAGCCCAGAACTGCATCAGAAACAAAAAACACACCATAAGTTCAGTAATAGAGTATATAAACAAAAGCTACAAGGAGGTTAAAGAAATTTAGAATTTAGAATGAATGTAACTTTTTCTGGAAAAACACCGAAAAAAGTTAAAATGTAGTAAAAAAGGTGGTTGCGGCACTAAGTAATTAGCGCCACAGCCCTTATTTTTTGCCTTTATAAAGTTAACATAAAGAATATAAAATGATTAAGTAAAGAGAGAAAAAATCTTCATAAAATCTTTAAAAGATATTGATATAATTATTTCTATTAAGTAAAAGATAAAATTATTATACTGGCTATATTTTTGCGTTGCAGCATAAAAAGGAAGGTGGAATAATATGCATAATATCTTAATAATTGAGGATGAGGAAAGAGTATCTGAGATTTTAAAGGCATATTTAGAGAAAGAAGGGTATAAGGTATATTGTTCGGCAAAAGGACTAGAAGGAATGGAACTTTTTAAAACGATAGATTTTAAGTTAATAATACTTGATTTAATGCTTCCAGATATAAGTGGAGAAGAAGTGTGTAAAATAATAAGACAAAACTCTGACGTGCATATTTTTATGCTTACAGCAAAGGGAGGATTAAATGATAGAATAGAGGGATTAAATATAGGAGCAGATGAATACTTAGTTAAACCTTTTAGTCCTAGAGAGCTTATTGCAAGAGTAAATGCACTTTTTAGGAGAGTAAATGTAGAAACTGAGCAGGATTCTATTTTTTTTAATGATGGAAGTTTAATTGTAGATTATGATAAAAGAATAGTTAGAATTAATGGGGAAGAAGTGCCATTTACTCCTAATGAATTTAATATATTGTATGTACTTATAGAAAATAAGGGAAAAGTGCTTTCTAGAGAACAGCTTATAGATAAAGTATTTGGTATTGATTTTGATGGCTATGATAGAACAATTGATGTTTATATAAAAAATATTCGTAAAAAGATTGAAGCAGATACAAAAAATCCAAAGTATATTGTAACTGTTACAAAAGTAGGATATAAATTTGGCGGTGATATTTAGATGCAGTCAATAAGAAGTAAATTAAGTACTTTATTAATAGTATGTTCAATTATTGCAATTGCATTAATAACTTTATTTGTTAACATAACTATAAATAATAAGTTCAATGAATATATGGTAGACACTCAAAATAAGAGGTATGAGAGAATCGTATCATATCTTCAAGAAATTTATAAAAGAGATGGACAGTGGACTAAGGAATCAGGTACTGAATTACTGCATGAGGCTTATATGAGTAATTATTGCTTAACATTACTAGATAAGAATAAGAAGTCTATATGGGGGATGGATCCAAATGATATTAAAGATAAGCAGCATTTGAATACCATGATTGTTAATGAAAAAGGAGTCTATACCTCTAAAAGATTTGAAATTAATGTCAATGGAGAAGTGGTTGGGTATGTTGATATAGGACAATATTCCTCAGTATTGTTGTCTGACGAAGACGTGAATTTTAAATTATCAATAAATAAAAGTATTATAACTAGTGGTGGTATAACTTTATTTATTATTATTTTGATTAGCCTGTATTTTTCAAAAAAGTTTTCTATTCCCATAAAAAATGTGGCTAACCTATCAGTAAGCTTGTCAGAAGGAAACTTTAACACAAAATCTAGTGCGAAATCCAATATTGAAGAATTAGAAAATCTACGAAAGAGTGTTAATATTTTAGCAGAAAAACTTAAGTATCAGGATATGCTTAGAAAGCGTTTAATCTCTGATATATCTCATGAAATAAGAGCACCTTTGAATGTGTTGCAGAATAATCTAGAAGCTATGATAGATGGGGTATTTCCAGTTTCAACAGAAAGACTGAATTATTTAAACGAGGAAGTAGTGAGATTCGGCAGATTATTAAATAATCTAGATGTACTAAAAGAGTTTGAATCTGAGAGTATTAAACTCAATTTTGAAAAGGTGGTTTTAGATGAGCTTATTCTAGGTATATGTGAAGACTTTTATATGACAGCAAAAAATAAAGGTATTAAGCTCAGTTATTATTTTGAGCCAAATATGGACTATGGCATTACTGGTGACAAGGATAAGTTAAAACAAATTTTTATAAATCTAATATCTAATGCTTTAAAATTTACTAAAAGCAGTGGTAAGGTATTTGTTAAAATGTACAGAAATAATCAAAATATTATAGTAGAGGTTGAAGATAATGGTATTGGAATAAAGGAAGAAGATTTACCATTTATATTTGAAAGGCTTTATAGAGGAGATAAGAGTAGAAATGAAATTGAAGGAAGTGGTATAGGCTTAACCATTGTTAAAAATATAGTTCAGCTTCATTCTGGAAGTATGGAGGTTGAAAGTAAAAAAGGTAAAGGAACTAAGGTTAAGATCACTTTAAAGAGAGAGCATACGTAGGATAGTTATATTATTTTTATGAAGAAATTAACGAAAAACTTTAAATGCTATAAAATAAATTTTTTCATAAAATCTACATAAAAAAGTTATATTATTATGTTATTGTTGATAAAATATGAGAAATAATTTATTCATGTGATAATATAGAGGAACTAATGAAGTGATCATTTGACTCTAAAGTAATGGATATAGGAATTTTTTGGAGTTTGTTAAATTTTCCTTTGTAAATCTACAAAAAATATTAAAAGATAAGAATAATTATGAAAAGGAAAGGATAATATTATGGATTTAATTAAAAAGCTTGAATTAGAGCACAGGTTAAGTAAAGAGGAATTAGTAGAAATTCTTAAAAACGATTATTACAATGAAGATTTGTTTAAAGTAGCTGATAGAGTACGAAAAAGCTATGTTGGAGACGAAGTACATTTAAGAGGATTAATTGAATTTTCGAATATATGTAAGCAAAACTGTTTATATTGCGGACTAAGAAGGGATAATAAAAATTTAATAAGATATAGGCTTGATGTAGATACCATATATGATTTTGCTAGAAAAGCTAAGAGTTATGGCTACAAGACAGTAGTTCTCCAATCTGGTGAAGATAGTTACTTTACTACTAACATCATTACGGATATTATTAAAAAAATAAAATCTTTAGGTTTGGCAATAACCTTAAGTATTGGTGAAAAGTCTTATGAAGAATATAAAGCCTTTAAGGAAGCAGGTGCAGATAGATATCTTTTAAGAATAGAAACTACTGATAAAGCTTTATATGAAAAAATGGATCCAGGCATGAGCTTTGAAAATAGGGTAAGATGTCTTAAAGATATTAAAGCTTTAGGCTATGAATTGGGTACAGGAAGCTTAATAGGACTCCCAGGGCAGAATATTAAATCAATAGCTGATGACCTTTTATTTTTTAAGGAGATCGATGCTGATATGATTGGGGTAGGTCCCTTTATACCAAATGAATATACTCCTTTAAAGAATGAAGAAGGAGGAAAATTTGAACTAAGTTTAAAGGTTATGGCACTTGCAAGACTTTTAATGTTAGATATTAATATACCAGCTACAACAGCTATGGAAACCTTGAATAAGCAGGGAAGAATATTAGCATTGCAAAATGGAGCAAATGTAGTAATGCCTAATGTAACTGAAGGAGAATATAGAAAACTGTATGCATTGTACCCAGGAAAGATATGCATAAATGATACTCCGGCACACTGTAGAGGATGCATAACTGGAAAGATAACTAGTATTGGAAGATATGTTTCAGATGAATATGGTTTTAGAAAAAATAAAGCATATAACTGTTGAATGCACTATGATATGCTAAATGTTCTGCTACAATTCAAAAGGAAAGTACAATTGTATACTAATATAAAAAACACCCTGAATCCTTGAATCTGGGTGCTTTTTATGGGAATATTTTATATAGGGTTTGCTAACTCAAACTCAGCTAGCCATCGGTGATATTTACCGTTACTCAGCTTTAAATCGTAGAAAGTTGTTGGAATACATTTTACAATTCTTACTCTTGTTCCTACTTTAACATGCGGCGGATTACCATGTCCAGTTGTACTTATAACTGTAGCAAAGCTACCAGGAGTGTGAGGGGTTACACAAGGATTTTCTGGTCTTAGTTCAAACCATGCAAACCGACGATGAATCATGCCATCTGGCAATTGAACTGCGCATAGGTTTCCAAACCAAGGCTTAACTATTTTAACAGGATTACCTGGTTGAATTTCTAGTGGGTGGCTTACAATTGATATCGCATTAGCTCCAGTAAGAAATTGTGGAGAAGGTAAGTAATAATTTATCAAATTTTCAAACCCCTTTAATTTATGTTTATTCTACATTATATGAAAGAGGTTAATATAGTGATAATAAATTATTCTACATTCATCAGCGCATGTATGGCATTCTCGTGCACATCTGTTACATTCGTCAATACATTTTTGATATTTGTTTACTGTCATAGTTGCTATACCCATTTTAAAACCACTCCTTTAAGCTTTATCTTATTATGTTTGCAATTATTTTATTCCTAAGAGGATTCTGAGCTTGCTTTATATAATTTTCATACTCTTTTATGCATAAAATCTTCCATTAATCATATGCTAAATATGATTTTTATTCTAAGATTCGTACTAATGAATTGAAGGTATTTGAAGGAGTGATTTAGGTGGACTGGAATTCATTTTGGGAAGGGAGTAAGAACTTACCTACATTTGTGTTGATGATAAGGGCTGTTATTCTTTATATAGCATTAATTATTGCAACTCGCTTGATGGGGCATCGCCAGGTAGGAATTTTAACAGGGAATAATTATTTAGTAGCTGCTGGAATTGTGAGCTTAGCTGCTATTAGAATGTTAAATCCCGAATCTTCTCTTACATCTGGAATAGTAATTATCTTTGTATATGCCTTTGTAAATATATTTTTATCTTATTTAGATATAAAATGGCCCAGAGCAATTGATAGGCATGCTACTATTCTTATGAAAGGAGGAATAATACTTAGGGAAAACATGCTAGATTGTCATATAACTATAGATAATCTATTAGGACAATTAAGGCTAAAAGGAGCTCATAATCTATCAGAAATTGATACCGTTATACTAGAGCCCTATGGGAAAATAAATGTTATTAAAAAGCCTCAAGCATTGCCTCTTACAAGAAAACAGATGAATTTGCCATATAAGGTATCAGCACTACCTACTATTCTTATTTATGACGGTAAGATTGATGAAAAAAATCTCCATGCTCTAGGGCTAGATTATGACTGGCTGATGGCAAAATTAAATGAAAAGGGCAATATAAATTTAAAAGATGTATTCTTAGCTATGCTTGAATCAGATGGAACGGTTTATATGAGTATGTAATAAAGAAGGTATGATGATGGAATTATTAAAAGAAATATTCGGATCTGTTCAGGAAATTAGTCCCTACATATTCACTATACGCACTATTCTTGTTGGAATTTTGCTATTTGTTGAAGGAAAGATTTTACCACATAGAGCTGGTGGTCAGTTTGCAGGTTTTGATTTTGTATTTTTCTGGATGATGGGTGGTATAACTGCAGCCCCATTATTAGAACCTAAGATAAGCTTTGTTAACACTGTTGCAATAATTATTACCGTGTATGTACTTCATTATCTTATATCCTATATTGCAGTAAAAAATAGAGCTTTTGCAAAAGTTGTTTTTGGAAGATCAATAACATTAGTATCAGAGGGAAAACTTCTTAGGCCTAACATGGCAAAAGCCTTCTTTCCATTAGAATTACTGCTATCTGATATGAGAAATGTAGACGTTCCTAACATAGGTGATGCAGAGGCTGCAGTTTTAGAGACTAGTGGACATGTAAGTGTTCTGAAAAAATCGGATAGTCAACCAGTAACTCCAAAAGATTTAAATATTGAGACAATGGGCGGTGGATATCCAACGGTACTTATCAATGAAGGCAAAATTGTAAAAAAGAACTTAACAGAATTGGGATATGATGAGAAATGGTTGAAAGAAGAATTACTTAAAAAGGGAATTTTAAATGTTAAAGATGTTTATGCCGCATTGATTGATTCTAGTGGTGAATTATATTATTCAGTAGTCACAGAAAATAAGAAATATTAAGTATGTATTAATTAAATACTATTATGATCTAAATAAGGAACACTAGGAGGTAATATAGAAATGCTTACTGAAAAAGAAATAATGAACAATGCTTTTAAGGAAATGCAATTTCATGAAGAGGGTATGGCAAAAAAATATTCTTATATGTCTGATCAAATAAATCATCCAAAGATAAAGCAAATGCTAAAAGAAATGGAACAGGGTTCGCGTAATAGCTTAAAAACATTATCAGAAACTATGTCAAAGTTTTTAATTGTTTAAAAGGAGAGATGTTGTTATATGGAAACTATGGATTATTTACAGGATTCCCTACAGGATGAAATGATGCTACAGGCTATGTATAATAAATACCTGATGGAAATCAGCAATCCTGAGGTGCGTCAGCTTTTTACACAATTAAGAGATTCAAAAATGAAAAACATTTCGCTGTTGCAGCAAGAAATTAAAAATATGATTGGACAATAGGAATTTGAGCAAAGCAGGGATTGAGTTTTAGGTTAGCAACAATAACTTCATTATCTAAAAGCTAATTTACTCTATATTTTAATTTGAAAAGGTAAAGCTAATTTTAATAGTAGTTAGGAGAGAAAAATAATGATGAGATATGGATACAATATGATGTACTGGGGCGGTTTCTTTTGGTTTATACTGATAGTCTTAATTATAGTGCTTACTATAGTAACATATAAAGTAATAAGTGGTGGGAAAACCAATCATAATAGAACCTTTAATGACAATGCTATAGAAATATTAAAACAGAGATTTGCAAAAGGTGAAATTGATGAGGAGCAATATAAAAGAATGAGAGATACAATAGAAAGTAAATAAGATAATAAATAAAGAGGTTAAAACTTATAATTTATACACATTAATACCAACAATTGTTATAAAAGTGAAATAAAATGGTAGGTTAAGAAAGAGAAGATTAATATTTCTTAATACTTCTCTTTCTTAGGATTTTTATTAAATTATTATTGATTGAGATAGTTATTTCTGATTTTCTCTATATCAGCATTTTGAGGATTATCAACAACCTCAATTATACCTAGGACTATATTATCTTTAACAATAGCATATCCACCAACTTTTTTAGGACTAAATACAATCTCATTTATACCTTTTTTACCATTGAAGGAGGAAATCTCTTTTCCTGTGGCAGCATCTACAATAAGATATTTTCCTTCAGCATTATCAAAAGCATTTAAATCAAATGTAAGTTTAGTATTAGTACTGCTTCCTGTTACAACGATTAATGGCTGTAGTTCATATCCAGTCCCCTTAAATGCAGCATTGTAATATTTGTTAAGTTTTAGAGCTATGTTTACTAAAGTATCAGTAGGAACCTTAGATATATCATTGCCGTATATACTTGATTGACTAGTAGAGCCAGAACCTGAACTTGAACCATCAGTTACAGGAACTGCACAACAGCTTGGCCCGGAACTAGCTGGTGGTAAAGATGTATCAGTCTTTGATGTATCTACGGAATCAAGCTTATCCACAACCTTTATTACACCACGTATCATACCCATCCAGCAACTAAAATTTATATCTTTATCACCAGGAGTAAATTCTATAATATTTTCACCACTTTTTAACTTTTTCTGTATATTTAATGACTGTGCTACAACTGCATTATTACAAGAGTTAATTTGCTTTCCGTCGATTACCCACTTTACAGGTATTCCCTTTTGAACATAAAAAGCATTAGGGGTATATCCTTTATTGTCAGCAGTCATATTTATAATTTGAACTCCATCCTTAATGGTAGCTTTAGCAACATTTGCATCAGAACCTCCACCTAATATGGAGTTTGAACTTTTAGATAGAGCTGATAATGGATTGACATTTACTCCAGCTAAGGCAAAGCCTCTATTCCCCATGATTAATCCTAGAACAATGATAAGTACTCCACTAAATTTTAGTATTTTTTTAGTGTAGCCTTTGCTTAAAAGCCCTGATAAGGCACCGAAGGTAAGCATAAGAGGTACTGTTCCTATAGAAAAAACAAACATCGATAAAGCACCTTTAGCAGCACTTCCTGTCCCAAGAGCAAAAAGCTGCATGGTTTGAAGAGGGCCGCAAGGCATAAGTCCATTTAAAAGTCCAACAATTAAAGGTGAGCCAGATTTATTTTTAGCTTTACATACAGAATGAGGTAGCTTTATACTTAACTTTCTAAAGGTACTGAAACCAGCCATGTTAAATCCCATAATAATCATAAAAACACCAGCAATTATTTGCATTATGGCTTGTGCAGTAATTGAAAGAGAAAATACTGAACCAAGGGCACCAACTATACCGCCTAGAATAGTATAGGATATAACTCTTCCTAAGTTATACATTAGCCCTGGTTTAATAGCTTCAAGTTTATTATTACTTTCTTTTGATAAACTTTGAGAAAGCATAATGCCTCCACACATACCTACACAGTGTATTGATGTAAGAACTCCCACTACAAAAAGAACTGCATATGAAGAATTAGTAAGTTTTGATTCCATGTCAAAGCCACTAGTTTTTAAACCCAGTAGTATTATTGCAGCTACTATTATAAGGATTCCCACGAATTTATAATCATTTGAACTCTTAGTACTATAACCAGCACTATTTATTGCGGCTTTAATTTTGCTTATGCTACATAATTCGTTATCATATTCAACTTCTACAAATTGTCCACTGTAACTTGCTTTAGCATTTAATACACCTTCTAACTTTTTTACAGCTTTTTCAACTCTATTTTCGCAAGAGGTACAGGTCATTTCATATACTTTAATTTTTTCACTCTTAATATTCATAAATTTCCTCCCTATATCTATTTCACAGAGAAAATTATATAAAATAGATATGTGGATTTTATGAAGATTTAGGTAAGTAAGATGAAATAAACAACAAGAATATGTACTATATTAAAATATTCCTGTTGTTTGTTTTAGTAGTTAGTTACTTTTCTATTAACACAGATTTTCTTTGTAGATACTCATCTTCACTTATCTCACCATTAGCAAACCTTCTATCTAAAATATCTAATGCCTTTTTTCATCTCCTCTGAAACTAATAATCCTTTCTCTATCTTTTGAATTGAATATAACAAATACAAGAATAATTAAAATAATTATTGGGAATAACATCATAATTATCATCTCCTTTATTTAACTAGTTACATTATATTTTTAAATTATGAAGGAAATATGAAGAGAATCATAATATTATGATATATTGCTTTTTTCATAATTCCTTCACATTCTAAGTGTAGAATGTAAACATAGAAAATAAATTAATTAGAGAGGAAGATATAATTAATGAAGAAAAAAATATTAGTAATCATGACTACAGCTATATTAGCTTTAGGAGTAATTACTGTTGTATATTCCAAGGAAAATGATAATGTTAATAACTTTGGGGTTGGAAGAGGAATGATGTATCAAAGTAATTCTAATAGCTCTGGATTTTCTAGAGAAATGATGAAGACAAATAATATAAATAACAATGATTCATACAATAAAATGATAGGTTTAATGAAAGAGAATGGCTTCCAAGAAGGCGCTAAAGCTATGGAAAATGGAGATTATAATGCTATGAGTAACTTTATGAATAACATTACTGATGAACAGTATGAGAAGATGATAAATATAATGAAAAACAATGGGTATGATGGAATGTCAAAGATGATGGGAGCTTTAAGCAGACAAGAAATGGTTAATAGACACAACTCCATGATGGGAAGATAATATATAATACAGTTAATAATGCTAATCAAGATGATTGAGTTATTAAATCATCTTATTAAAACAATAATGAGTAAACTAAATACCTAACTACTAAGAAAAGATAAAAGCATAAGTTTTATGAATACTTATGCTTTTATCTTTTCTTTTTATATATTGTCGTTTTTTCTGATGATTTTTCAGAAAAAACCTTCTTCATTTTCAATTCTAAATTCTCAATTCTAAATTGATTTAAACCCTCTTCCATTGACTTCGGATACGTCGATGATGGATATAAAGGCTTTAGGGTCTATTTGGAGTATGGTTTGCCTTAGTTCTACCATTTGGCTTAGGGTAACTATGCAGTATAGCATTTTTCTTTGGGTTTGGGTGTATCCACCCTCAGCTGGTAAAGTGGTGACTCCTCTATGAAGACTCACTATTATATAGTCCATAACTTCTTCCTCTTTTTCAGTAATTATGAGGAGAAGCTGCTTTTTATAAAGCCCTTTAACTACCTTATCTAAAACCAAGCCTTGAATATAAATAGATATCAAAGTATAAAGAGCCTTCGGTAGTCCAAAAAATGCTGCTCCTACGGTTATAATTATACAGTTAAGGATAAATCCTACTTTACCTATATCTCCAGTATATTTTTTCCTGATAAGCATGGTTATTATGTCTGTACCACCAGTGGAACCATTTCTTGAAAACACTAATCCATAGCCAATGCCACACAATACCCCACCATATATGCAGTATAAGAGGGTATCATTAAGATACATACTACTAGTTAATGGTTCTGTTATAATTAAGGATAATGAAAGAGAAAGCATACCTATAGCTGAATAATAAGTGAAGCTTTTATTAAGTTTAAAGTAGCTTAAAATAAATAGTGGTATATTGATAATAAACACTGTATAACCAGCTTTAAACCTAGTTAAATACTGAATTATTAGTGCTAAGCCAGTAGCCCCGCCACTAAGCAATTTAGCGTGAACAAGAAACACGTTCACTCCTAAAGATGCGATAAGGCATCCAATAAATATAATAACAACATCAATTATGTTAGTTTTTCTACTCTTAATATAATTCATCTTTATCTCCGTTTCGTAGTTGAGAATTAAGAATTGAGAATCTAGATCCTCAATTCTTAATTATTTTTATATATTTCTAAATTCTAATGTATGAATAGGTAATAGGTAATAGGTAAGAGGTAAGAGCTATGGATAAAACTCACAGAGTTTTTTTAAGTTAATTATACTTCTTACTTTTTACTTCTTCTGAAATTTTAAATTAGCTCAATGTTGTCGAATATTCCTTTTCCTAGTTGTATAAAAATTAGCGATAATATCACATTAGTTAATATCCATCCTATATATTCTGTGTATATTCCAAAGATTTTGTTTAGGGTTAAAACAAGTACTAAGTTTATAATAATTCCTGGTACTATAGTTGCAAATACTGAAAAGAACATTAGCATGCCTTTTAAAGCATCGCTGGCTATTTTGCCAAATAATCTTACGCTTAATACCGATGCATAGTTAAATATAGCACCAAAGCTAACGTAGGTTATTATGGAGAGTAATATGGTTATTACGTCAGCTTTGCATAATATTCCTGCGGTAACAAATACCAGTATAGCGTCAGATAGAGTTTTTATAAGGTTTGCTAAGGTAGAATAAAATACTTTTTTGGCTGAAGTATCTGGTATTAGATATATATAAGGGTTACCAAGCTCTTGAAACCACTTACCTGCAAATAATGAAGTAACCATGAAATAGGCCAAACCATAAGTTAAAAACATTAGATTTTTTATTGGACTAACTATAGAAAATATTATAGCGCTGACTACTATCAATATAGTATATAGGTTTATAAGATGAAAACCTGTCTTTCTATATTCTAAAAGGTGTCTATAGAAGATTGCCTTAGCTCCAGAACCTTTATATTCAATAGAAGCTTTTCTTACTCTAATTTTACCAAATTTGCTTCTATCCACTTGTGAAACTCCATTCTTATTTCCTCTTTTAACCATAGCGATGTTTTCATTTTTTTCAGAAGAGGCTAAAACATCTTCATAATAATCTAAATTCATTTTATATAAAAGAAGTATTAATAAGAACATAGTAGTTAACATAAGAATAAGGTATAAAACAAAAAAACTATCCAAAGAAGTAGTTATCTTTGATATTAGTATCCTTACCCATCCTATTATAGGAACATAGTTCCAAAGATTCAAGTTGAAGATTTCTATAGCTGTCTTCCATAAGTTGCTTCTTCCAAGTAATAACTCATAACCTACAAACCCTACAAGGCATATGGCAGAAGCATTTAATAACCCATTGACAATACTCTTGTTTTTAGAGCTTCTAGAGGCATAGGAATATATTATCATGGATAATATAGACATGCTTAAAGCAAATAAAAAGAAAACCAGTAAAAAGTAAAATGCTCCAAACCTTACTAAGCGAAAATTTAGAGTCAAGTTGGGTATTTGAAATAGCAAAAAGAATGAAAAAATTAAGGTGGAATAAATTTGTTTTATAAACCCATAAATTAATATATCTGCAGGGGAAATAGGTGAAGTGAAAAGAAAATTCACATCACTCATCCTAAAAGCTGAACTTTGAGTATTAACATGGGATTTAGCTTGAGAAAAGAACCATATTAATAAAACAGCTGTAACTATAGCCATAAGTATTTCTGGAGATTTATATTTCCCTTCACCTTTCCCAAATATACTGCTTAAAATAAGAAATATCATAAAAACTGCAGTTAATATGTAAGGAATTAATCTAGAGGGCTTGTTCTTTATATCCTTAAAATAGTTTATTACAGATCTTTTTAATATAAAAAATAACGGCTTCATATTTAACCCTCCGTTACTTCAAAGAATAATTCTTCTAAAGATTCCCCGGTTAGGTGAAGTTCTTCTCTGGTGCGAGATAGAATTATCTCTCCATTTTTCATAATTAGTATCTTATCCCATATATCTTCCACACTATCCAAAAGATGAGTGCTTATTACTATGGCAGTATTTTGCATTTTTAATTCTGTTATTAATAATTTTAGTTCTTTTATGGCTTTAGGATCTAAACCCACCATAGGTTCATCAAATAAAATAACCTTGGGATTTATAATGGCAGCACAGCATATACTTATTTTTTGCTGCATACCTTTAGAAAGTTCCCTGCCTAATTTATCTTTTTTATCATAAAGCTCGAACCTTTTAAGTAACTCTTCAGCCTTTTCTTCATATTCAGTTACACCATAAGCTTTTGCTATAAATTGAATATGTTCGTAAACCGTTAAATAGTCATAAAGAGCAGGTACTTCTGGAACATAACCTAAACATCTTTTACCATCAGGAGTCTTATTTTCCTTGTTACAAACCTCTATTTTTCCTTCATAGCGCAGTAAACCTGTAATGCACTTTATGGTAGTAGATTTTCCTGCACCATTAGGTCCAGCCAGCACTGCTATGTTTCCAGGCTCTACTGTAAAATTGACATTTTTCACAGCATCCACCTTGTTATATTTTTTAGTTAAATTCTCAACTTTTAGCAATTCTTTGTCCTCCTTAAATAAAATAAGCCATAGTACATATTCTATAGCTTAAAATAAATTCCTTTAATATTAATTTAATTTTTTATATTTATATCATATTTTTTACATTTCAAGGATATTGTTCTATGGGTTAAACCAAGCATCTTTCCAGCTTTATTATAACTTTTATATTTTTCCATGGCTATTTTTATAAGAGCTTTTTCATATTCTTCAAAAGGCAGAAGGTCACCTTCTACAGTTCTAATTAGTTCATGACTAGGCTCTTGTATAGAATTTATGTAGGAAGGAAGATCTTTTTCTATTATAATAGTTCCATCACATAAATTAAGGGCTCTTTCAATGATATTTTCCAATTCCCTAACATTGCCAGGCCAATTGTATTCTTGAAGTAATTTAAGACTTTTTCTATCTATTCCTTTAATATTCTTACCTAGTTTGACATTAAATTTACTAATAAAATGTTCAGTAAGTGCACTGATATCTTCTTGTCTATGCCTAAGAGGGGGAAGGGTTATGGTAAGCACATTAAGCCTATAATATAAGTCTTCTCTAAAGGTTTCTTCCTTTAACATGGTTTCTAAATCTTTATTGGTAGCTGCTATAACCCTTACATCTATTTTTTGTGGTGCCAATCCTCCTAGGGCTTCTATTTCTCTCTCTTGTAGAGCTCTTAAAAGCTTTACCTGCATGGAAGTAGGCATATCTCCTATTTCATCTAGAAATAAGGTGCCTCCATCTGCAAGGGCAAATTTACCTGGTTTGCTTTTATTAGCACCTGTAAATGCACCCTTTTCATAACCAAAAAGCTCACTTTCTAGTAGAGTTTCAGGTATAGCTGCACAATTAACTCTTATAAAAGGCTTACTCTTTCTATCAGAATTATAGTGGATAGCTTTGGCAATAAGCTCCTTGCCAGTTCCGCTTTCTCCTCTTATTAGCACAGTGGAAGTGCTGAGTGATGCTTTTGAACATATTTGAAGTACATCCTTTAAGGAACTGCTAGAGCCTATTATATCCTTAAAAGAGGAGTTAAGCTGGTTTTGTCTCATAAATTCATCTTTATAATATTCTAGTTCCTCTTCAGATTTTTCTAGTTTATGTAATAATTCTTTAATTTCATTTATAGGCTTAGAGGTGGAAATTACACCTTTAAAGTTACCATCTATAAAAATTGGCTCTATGCTAGTAACTATATCCACACCATACTTAGTATGAAGCACATTTTCTACCTTATTTCTACTTTTTAGCACCTTCATCCTATACCCTTTTGGGGATAGTTCTTTTAACTCTTTGCCTATGATATTTTCAGATTCTAAGGCAAAGTAATTTTTGTAGGCTGGATTTACATAGCTTATTTTCCCAAACTCATCAACAAAGCAAATAAGATCATGGGAAGTTTCTAGGATTTTTTTAAACTTCTCATTAAGTTCCTTCATGCCGATTAAATCAGAAACATCTTGATAAACTGCTACTGCTGCAATTATTTTGTCTCCAGAATAAATAGGGCTTCTATTAACCATAGCAATTTTATTATTTATATAGTGCATTAAACCATACTGCTTTTCACCAGTTCTCAATATTTTTGGAAGCTCTGAAGAGGATATGAATTCTGTTATTGGCTTACCTATAACATCTTCATAACTACCTTCTAGAAAACTTAGGGCGTACTTATTAATGGAGGTAATATTACAATCTGCATCTATGACTAAAATTCCTATGGGGAGATTTTCTAAAATCTGCTCATTGGCAATTTTTGTTTCTTCTATAAAGGCATCGATTTGGTTCATAGATAAAGTATTTATATTTATTGCATTTTCTATGTAGCTACAAAGTTCTATTACTGCTTTTTTTCCAGTTTCATAGTTTTTACAAGATATTATGATACTTTCATTTTGTCTTACCTTAAGGGATATAAGAGCCAGCATACTTATACCTAAGGGATCTTTATAGGGGGGCTTTTGTACATATAAGTTCACTTTGTACTTATTCATTAATTCAGAAGCTTTATTTACCATCATTGCAGCTATTCTTGTGTGGAGACCATGAGGATCTTTAATAATAATTTCTTTAGAAAACATTAATACACCACCAGAATAATATTTGATAAAAATTATCAATTTTTAAAAATCTATGATAAATTTTATCATAGGGACATTTTAACACAGTTACAAAGGATTATTCAACTTCTTCGTACATTATAGAAGTTTTACTATGATAAAAATTATCAGGTTTTATTTTTAATAGAATCTAAGATTGTATCATTATGTAAAATAATTTAATATATAGAAGCTTTATTCTGTAAACTTATAGGTATTTATCACGTTTTAAGCTGTTTTTTATGAAAACTTTTGTAAACTTTAAATTAATAATGAAGTTGGCACATTAATTGCTATTTATAATTATTAATGATAATAATATAATATATATAATACTAGTTTTGCACTACCACCCAGCAATATAGTACGAGGAGGAATTATATAATGATTAAAGGAATTGCTGCATCTAAAGGATATGCTATAGGAAAGGTTTTTTTACATGAAGAAGTTAAAATAGTTATAAGCAGTGAAACCGTAGACAATGTAGAGAAAGAAAAAAAAGCTCTACAATCTGCCATAATAAAATCTAAAGAACAAATTGAAAAAATAAAAGAAAAGACTATGAAAACTATGGGCCATGAAAAAGCAGAAGTTTTTGAAGCTCATTTGGTTCTTTTAGGTGATCCAGAATTTACTGGGGCAATGGAAATGGAAATAGAAAACAATCATAGCAACGCTATGAAGGCAGTAGATGACGTAATGAATACCTTTGTTATGATTTTTGAGGGTATGGAAGATGAGTATATGAGGGAAAGAGCTGCAGATATTAAAGATGTTTCTAAAAGGATTATTGCAAATATCGCAGGAAAGTCTATGTCATCATTTTCCATTGAAGAAGAAAATACTATTGTAGTAGCACATGATTTAACTCCTTCTGATACTGCACAATTAGATAGAAGTAAAGTTATAGCTTTTTTAACTAACATAGGTGGTAGGACTTCTCACAGTGCTATTATGGCAAGGACATTAGAAATACCAGCAATAGTTGGACTAAAGGACATAACCTGCCAGGTTAAAAATGGAGATATGTTAATTGTAGATGGTATTGAAGGAACTATTATAGTAAACCCCGATGAAAAAACCATTGAAGAGTATAAAAATAAAAAACAAAGCTTTGAAAATGAAAAAGAAGAGTTAAAGAAACTTATTGATGTTAAGACTAAAACCTTACAAGGAAAAAGGATAGAAGTTTCAGGGAATATAGGTAAACCACAAGACGTGCATCAAGTTATTGCAAACGGTGGAGATGGTATTGGACTATTTAGAACTGAATTTTTATACATGGATAGAGAAGATATGCCTTCTGAAGAAGAACAATATGAAGCATACAAGTATGTACTTGAAAAAATGGAAAGTAAGCCAGTAGTTATAAGGACTTTGGATATTGGAGGAGATAAAAAACTTTCATATCTAGAAATGCCAGAGGAAATGAATCCGTTTTTAGGCTATAGAGCTATAAGATTATGTTTAGATAGACCGGATATATTTAAAATACAGTTAAGAGCCTTGCTAAGGGCGTCTATATATGGAAATCTAAAGGTTATGTTCCCTATGATATCTTCCTTAAAGGAATATCAACAAGCTATGGAAATAGTTGAGGAATGTAAAAAAGAGTTAAAATCAGAAGGATATAGATATAATGAAGAAATTGAGTGGGGAATAATGGTAGAAATCCCTGCAGCTGCAGTAAATGCAGATGAACTTGCAAAACATGTGGATTTCTTCTCCATTGGAACTAATGATCTTATTCAATATACATTGGCTGCGGATAGGATGAGCGAAAAGGTCTCATATCTATATGATCCAATGCACCCAGCGGTATTAAGACTTATTAAAATGACCATTGAAGGCGCACATAGCCAAGGAAAATGGTGTGGTATGTGTGGAGAGATGGCTGGAGATGAAAGTGCTATTCCTACTTTGGTGGAATATGGGTTGGATGAATTTTCTATGAGTGCAACTTCCATTTTATCAGCTAAGAAAATAATAATAAACTGCTAATAATATGCTTCATAACAAGCTTAACTTTAGTTTGCTATGAAGCATATTTTATTATTTATGAAATTATTTGATGCTTTACTTTCAATTTATGCACAACTGTTACTAAGTTGTGGATAAGTATTCGTATTAGTTAATAAAACTTATTTTATTGTAAATAAACTTTTTGTTAAATATAGAATGTTAAATAAATAACATAAAATCTGATAATTTAATAAACTAGATATTACAAAAATACTGATAAAAAGACTTAGTTATAAGTAATATTGATATATTTTTAAAATATATCAAATATTCTGAGTAAATATATAATTTACTCCATAAAAGATACTAAAATTATAAAAAAAACTAATGAGTTTTTATAGATAATCATTACCTTCATGGCAAATTAGTAGAAAAAATAACAAATATTTACATGCATATTAATTTAAGGTATCATGGAATTAAAGGCATAATTACAAAAGCATAATACTATTGACTTTAAAGGCTGATATTATTTTGATTTATCTCATTAATGTAGGTATATAAATAATTATTAGTCTATATTTATAACAAGATTCATAACAAGGAGGAAATTTATGCAGACTTCAGTTAACTTGGAATTAAATGAAAACGTTTCTAATGTTAAGGTTAAACCTAGGCATAAAAAGTTTAAGGAAAAAGTTGCACCTTATTTATATCTGCTTCCTTCCATGATTTTATTTTCTACCTTTGTATATTTTCCCTTTTTTAAAACTTTATATTTAAGTTTTAGCATCACTAATGCTAAGGGAAAAGTAGTAGAAATGGTAGGAATAGAAAATTATTTAGAGGTGTTAAAAGCACCAGAATTTAAAAATAGTCTGGGACTTACCCTTAAGTTTGTGCCTATGCTCGCTATACCTACCTTGGTTATAGGGTTTATACTAGCACTCATAGCAAATAACAAGATAAGAGGGAGTAAAGGATTTCAACTTATGTTTTCTATGCCCATGGCAGTGGCTTCTGCTCCAGCTGCCATTATATGGATGCTTCTATTTCATCCTAGTATAGGTCTTATTAATTTTGTTTTAAGGTCTAATATAGGATGGCTTACAGATGAAAGATATGCTTTGATTTCTGTGGCAGTGGTAACGGTGTGGCTTAATTTAGGGGTAAACTTTATATTCTTGTTGTCTGGGCTTAAAGGTATACCGGAAGAATTAGTAGAAAGTGCTTCAATAGATGGTGCAAGCTATTTCCAAAGGCTCTTTAAGATTGTAATACCTATGGTTTCTCCCACATTATTCTTTGTTATATTTATTGATATTATAAATGCCTTCCAAGCTTTTGGACAAGTTAAACTTATGACAGGGGGAGGGCCTGGAGATGCTACTAACGTATTAGTTCACTCCATTTATAGAGAAGCATTTTTTAATAATCGCTTTGAAATAGCCTGTACTCAATCCGTTATCTTATTTTCAATAATGTTACTTATAACCATAATTCAATTTAAATTTGAAAAGAAAGGAGTGTTTTATAAATAATGATGAACAAAAAAAGCAAAATAGCACTCTTTATTTTAAGTTTAATTATTGGGATTATAATTATCTTTCCCATACTCTATGCTTTATCTATAAGTTTCATGAGTCAAGGAGATATATTTAAATATCCTCCAAAAATATTTCCAAGCAAACTTAATTTAGACAATTATAAAAAGGTTCTTGCCACAGCTCCTATTTTTAAGTTTATATTAAACAGTTTTCTAGTTTCCTTAGCGGTAACCATAGGTCAGATAATCACCGCAAGTTGTGCAGCCTTTGCCTTTGCTTTTTATGAATTTAAAGGGAAGAAGTTTATTTTTATGGCTATACTAGCTACCATGATGATACCAGGTGAGGCTATTATAATTGCCAACTACTTAAGCGTAGCTTCCTGGAGATGGTTGGATAGCTACCAAGCACTTATTGTACCATACTTAACCTCAGCTATGGGGATTTTTATGATGAGGCAGTATTATCTCACTATACCAAAAGAGTTAAGAGAGGCTTCCATCATCGATGGCTGTAGTTCCTTCAAATTCTTAACTAAAATAGTTGTGCCTTTATCTAGGCCTATAGTAGGCGCTTTGGGCATATATGTGTTTTTAATGACCTGGAACCAGTATATGTGGCCGCTTTTAGTAACCAATGGTCCACAAAAAAGAACTGTGCAAATTGGAATAAGCATGCTTCAATTTGCTGAAGCACAATCCTATGGAATAATCATGGCTGGCATAGTTATGATACTTATTCCATCCATATTAATATTCATAGTAGGACAAGAACAGCTAATCAAAGGAATGACATCAGGAGCAGTAAAAGGGTAAAGAGTAATTTAAAATTTAAATAAGGGGGTTTTGTAATGAAAAAGAAGTTGCTTTCAATAGTTTTAGCTGCATCTATGGTTACAGCGGTGGCTGCAGGATGTGGTAAAGGCAGTGATGAGGGTGGTGGAAAATCTGATAAACCAGTAGAATTGGTATTTTGGCATTCTATGGGAGGTGCTGGTGGAGAAGCCATTACAAAGATGGTGGAAGACTTTAATAAGGCACATACTGACATAAAGGTTAAGGCTGAATATCAAGGCTCTTATGATGATGCTATTAATAAAATGAAGAGTTCACAGCAGGGTAATGCAGGGCCTGATGTAATGCAGTTATATGACATTGGGACAAGATGGATGATAGACAGTGGCTATGCTCTTCCTATGCAGCAATTTGTGGATGAAGATAAATTTGATCTTTCTACTTTAGAGAAGAATATACTAGGATACTATACAGTGAATGATAAATTGAATTCTATGCCGTTTAACTCATCTACACCAATACTTTATTACAATAAGAATGCATTTAAAGAAGCGGGCTTAGATCCAGAAAAAGCACCAAAGACTATGAAAGAAGTAAAAGAAATAGCAGCTAAGCTTACAAAAAAAGATGGGGATAAGGTTTCTCAATACGGTTATTCTATGGCGGTGTATGGATGGTTTTTTGAGCAGTTTGCGGCTAAACAAGGTTTAGAATTTGCAAACAATGGAAATGGTAGAAAAGATAAGGCTACCACAGTAGAGTTTGATAAAAATGGAGCGGGACTAAATATATTTAAGATGTGGAAAGAACTTTATGATACTGGTAATGCAGGAAATTTTGGAAGAAAAACCGCAGATACTCAAAATGCTTTTAATGCAGGTAAAACAGCCATGATGATAGACTCCACAGCAGTGCTTAATTCAGTAATTAAAGGTGTGGATGGAAAATTTGAAGTAGGTACAGCCTTCCTTCCAACCATTAATGAAGGAGATAAAGGCGGAGTTTCTATAGGCGGAGGCTCTTTATGGATAATGGATAAGAAAGACAAAAATAGAGGAAAAGCAGCTTGGGAGTTTATAAAGTTCATGGTTAGCCCAGAGCAGCAAGTTTTCTGGCATAAGAGTACTGGATACTTCCCAATTACTCAAAAGGCCTATGATGTGCAGGAAATGAAAGATCATTTGAAAAAATATCCTCAGTTCCAAACAGCTATAGATCAGCTTCATGCATCACCAGTGGAGTCAAGAGGAGCATTACTTGGAGTATTCCCAGAGGCAAGACAAGTGGTGGAAACTCAAATTGAAAGTTTGCTTCAAAACAAGATAACTCCTGAAGAAGCTGTAGAAAAGGCAGCAACTACTATAAACAGCGCTTTAGAAAAATATAATAAAGCTAATAAATAAAGTAAGTAATATTCAGGGTAATATATTGTAGAAAACAATATATTACCCTGTGTTTTTTATTTTAAAATTTTTGTAATATATGATATTATATTATAAAGGGGAAGTGTGATTCTCCTTTTTCTTTAGTTAATTAGTAAATATTATATTTAAAAAATATTATATAAAATAATGGTGGAGGATGAGTAATGGAAAAGGAAATAGTAAAACCTTCTATATTGCCCGGCTTTTTAGAACTATTACCTGCAGAACAGATAGCTTTTAATAAGATGATGGAAACCATAAGAAAGAATTATGAAAAATTTGGATTTATTCCTCAAGAAACTCCTATAATAGAAAAATCAGAAGTATTGTTAGCTAAGGGAGGCGGAGATACAGAAAAACAGATCTACAGATTTACTAAAGGTGAGAGCGACTTGTCTTTAAGATTTGACCTTACTGTACCATTAGCTAGATATGTAGCACAACATATGTCTTCACTAACTTTTCCTTACAGAAGATATCAGATAGGAAAGGTATATAGAGGAGAGAGGAATCAAAAAGGAAGATTTAGAGAATTCTATCAATGTGATATAGACATTATAGGAAATGGAAAGCTTAGTATAATTAATGATGCTGAGATACCTAGTATAATCTATTCTACTTTTAAAGATTTAGGCTTTGATTCTTTTACCATTCATATTAATAATAGAAAAGTTCTTAATGGTTTTTTTGATAACTTACAGGTGGAAAATAAAATAGATGTTTTAAGAATCATCGATAAATTAGAAAAAATAGGCATGGAAGCTGTTAAAAAAGAATTAAAAGAAATGAATTTAAGTGATGAAGCTATAGATAGTATAGAAAGATTTATAACTATTGATGGCTCTAATGATGATATTATAGAAGCCCTTAAAAAATTAGAAGTTAATGATGAGAATTTTAAACTAGGAGTACAAGAATTAGAAAAAGTAGTTTACTATATAAGAGAATTCAAAGTACCAGAAAAGAATTTTAAAATAGATTTAAAGATAGCAAGAGGCTTAGATTATTATACAGGGACAGTTTACGAAACTATTCTAGATGACTATCCTTCCATAGGTTCTGTATGTTCTGGTGGAAGATATGATAATTTAGCAGAGTACTATACTAATCAAAATTTACCAGGAGTAGGGATATCTATAGGGTTAACTAGGTTATTTTATCAGCTTCATGAAGCAGGAATAGTTAAGAGTGAGGCTTCTACCTTAACAAAGGTATTAGTTGTACCTATGGATGAAAATTTCTCTTATGCCATAAAAACAGCTAATGCATTAAAAGAAAAGGGCATAATATCAGAAGTATATTTTGAGGAGACAAAGTTCCCTAAAAAGCTTAACTACGCCAATAAACTTGGAATACCTTATATAATAATAATTGGCAGCCAAGAGATTGAAAGTGGCAGACTTTCATTAAAGAATATGATTACCGGAGAACAGGAAAGATACACCATAGAAGAGATAATTTCACTTATTAAATAGTATAAAAAAGGGGAGCCTAAATTCATCCCCTTTTTTATCGTGAACAAATAATTTAGGCTATTGCAGAAATTTAAGCATAAAAACCGTATTTTGAAGAAGATTATAATATATATATAATTCCATACAACTAAATTAAATGGTAAAATAAAAGATATCAAACATAATATTTTTAGAAGCTTCCAATGAAACTTACAAAAGTTAAATAAAAAATAATTTAGGAGGGTTCAAAATGAAACTATTTATTGATACTGCTAATTTAGAAGAAATACGAAAGGCTGAAGCTATGGGAGTAATCTGTGGTGTTACCACCAATCCTTCCCTTATATCAAAAGAAGGAAGAGATTTCAAAGAAGTTATCCATGAGATAACCTCTATTGTAGATGGCCCTATTAGTGGAGAAGTTATAAGCAGCCAAGCAGAAGATATGATTAAAGAAGGCAGAGAAATTGCTGCTATGCACAAAAATATGGTGGTAAAGCTACCTATAACAGAAGAAGGACTTAAGGCAGTTAAAGTTCTTTCTAAGGAAGGTATAAAGACTAATGTAACCTTAATTTTTAACCCAGGTCAAGCGCTTTTAGCAGCAAGGGCTGGAGCTACATATGTTAGTCCATTTCTTGGAAGGTTGGATGATATATCATCAGACTCTATGGGATTGATTCAAAGTATAGTAAATATATTTGAAATACATGGCATAAATACTGAAATCATAGCTGCAAGTATAAGAAATCCAATGCATGTTATACAAGCAGCAGAATATGGAGCGCATATTGCAACTATTCCATATAGTGTTATTATTCAAATGTTAAAACATCCGTTAACGGATTCAGGAATAGAAAAATTCATGAAGGATTGGAATTCAGTATTTACCAAATAAGAGGAGGAACATTATGAAAAGCATCGACAAAATGGCGGTAGATACCATAAGAGTATTATCTGCTGAAGCTATTGAAAAAGCAAAATCAGGACATCCAGGATTACCATTAGGGTGTGCACCTATGGCATACACTTTATGGGCAAAACAATTAAAACATAATCCATCCAACTCAAAATGGGCGGATAGAGATAGATTTGTTCTTTCAGCAGGGCATGGGTCTATGTTAATTTATTCACTTCTTCATATTTTTGGATATGATGTTTCTATTGAAGATATAAAGGATTTCAGACAGCTTCATAGTAAAGCAGCTGGACATCCAGAGTACAGACACACTGATGGTGTGGAAACCACTACAGGGCCTCTAGGCCAGGGCGTTGCTAATGCTGTGGGTATGGCAATGTCTGAAGCATACCTTGCTGAGAAGTTTAATAGAGAAGGATATAACGTAGTAGATCATTATACTTATGTTATTGCAGGAGATGGATGCCTTATGGAAGGTATTTCTGGAGAGGCCAGCTCCTTAGCAGGAACCTTAGGGTTAGGCAAACTAATAATGCTTTATGATTCTAATAATATATCTATTGAAGGTCATACAGATATCGCTTTTCGTGAAGATGTAGCAAAGAGATATGAAGCTTATGGATGGCAGGTTCTTAGAGTTAATGACGGCAATGATATGGAAGAAATTAATAAAAGTATTGAAGAAGCAAAGAAAGACACAAAAAGACCTACGATTATAATAGTTAAAAATATCATAGGATATGGAGTGCCAAAGAAACAAGGCAAAGCAGCTGCTCATGGAGAGCCATTAGGTGAAGATAACATAAAGGAATTTAAGGAATTAATTAATTGGAATAATGAACCATTTACAGTACCTGAAGAAGTTAAAGAAGGAATGAAAGCCTTTAGGGAAGAAGCAGAGAAAAAGGAAGTTCGTTGGAACAGCCTTTTCAATGATTATAGAAAGAACTTCCCAGCTTTAGCAGAAGAATGGGATGTATGGTTTAGCGATAAGGTAAATACAGAAGAGCTAGATGCAGAGAGCTTTTGGACTTTTGATAAGGCTATGGCAACTAGAGAATCTTCAGGAGTTATAATAAATAGACTTGCAAGTATAGTACCTAATATTATAGGTGGTTCTGCAGACCTTGCTCCATCTACAAAAACTTATATGAAAGATAGAGGAGATTTTTCACCAGAAGATAAAAAAGGTGCTAACCTTCACTTTGGAGTTAGAGAACATGCTATGGCTGCCATTGGAAATGGTATCTATCTTCATGGAGGATTAAGACCATACGTTTCTACTTTCTTTGTATTTAGTGATTATATGAAGGGATCTATGAGACTATCAGCTCTTATGGGCATTCCTGTAACCTATGTTTTAACTCATGACAGCATAGGTGTAGGAGAAGATGGTCCTACTCATCAGCCTATTGAACACTTAGCAGCTTTAAGGAGCATACCTAACATGACAGTGTTTAGACCAGCAGATTCTAAAGAAACTGCAGCAGGTTGGTATTTAGCTGTAACTAAAAATGATGGTCCTGTATCCTTAGTGCTTACAAGACAAAAACTGCCTCTATATGATGAGACAGGAAAAGAAGCTTTAAAAGGTGCTTACATCTTAAAAGATAGTGAAAAAGAAAATCCAGATGTAATACTTATGGCTTCCGGTTCAGAAGTAGAGCTTATATATAAAGCTTCAGCGGAGTTAGCTAATAAAGGTATAAAAGCAAGAGTGGTAAGTGTTCCTTCTATGGAATTATTTGAAACTCAAAGTGCAGAATACAAAGAAAAGGTTCTTCCAAGAAACATAAGAAAGAGAGTAGCAGTAGAAACTGCAACTTCCTTTGGATGGCACAAATATACTGGTTTAGATGGAGAGGTTATTTCCATAGATCATTTTGGAGCCTCAGGTAAAGCAGAAGATCTTTTCCAAGAGTTTGGATTTACTGTGGAAAATGTTGTAAATACAGTTATAAAATTAATGGATAAATAAATCATCACTTTAAATAAAACTGTCAGATAGGGTTATCTGGCAGTTTTTTTATATTATGTTAACAAAAGCTTTAGGAATTATATGCATTTTATTTGTAAAATATAATAAATATAGTGTTCCTAAAATAATTGGGATGGTGATGAATTTTGAAGATTATAGTAATTGGAGGAGTGGCAGCGGGCATGAGTGCTGCTGCAAAAGCTAGAAGGACAGATAAAAAAGCAGAAATCGTTGTATATGAAAAAGGAAAATATGTTTCTTATGGTGCTTGTGGTATTCCCTATTATATATCAGGAGTAAGTGAAGACCTCAATTCACTTATTGAAAGAACACCGGAAGATTTTGAGAAGCAAGGAATTAAGATAAAACTTAAACATGAAGTTTTAAAGGTTTTTCCAGAAGAAAATAAGGTATTGGTTAAAAACTTAGAAAACAATGAGACCTTTGAAGATAGCTTTGATAAATTAATGGTGGCTACAGGAGCTTCAGCTATAGTTCCACCCATTAAGGGAGCAGAGCTACATAATGTGGTTACCTTAAAAACTTTAGAGGATGGAATAAAGCTGAAAACTATATTGGAAAATAAAGATATTAAAAGGGTAGTTATAGTGGGCGGTGGATATATAGGTATGGAAATGGCAGAATCCATGGCTAAACTAAATAAAGAAGTACGTATTATAGAAGCAGGCAATAGAGCATTGGGAATTTTTGATAAAGAAATTACAGACTTAGTAGAGAAAGAAGTAGAAAGTCACGGCATTAAAGTTAATACTTATGAAAAGGTAGAAGAAATTATTGGAGACAAAAAAGTCAATAAAGTAAAGACCTCCAAGGGTGAATATGATGCTGACCTAGTAATAATGAGTATTGGCATTAAACCTAATACAGATTTTCTAAAAGATAGCGGTATAAATATAACAAAAAAAGGGGCAGTAATAATAGACGAACATATGAGAACAAATTATGCAAACATTTATTCCGCAGGAGATTGTGCAGTGGTTTATCATAGAGTGCTAGAAGAAAATACTTATATTGCCTTGGCTACCACAGCAAATAAGATGGGGAAGATTGCAGGAGAAAATATGTGTGGAGAAAATAGAAAATTCCCTGGTGCTTTAGGTTCCTCTATGGTAAAAATTATGGATCTTCAGGTGGCTATGACAGGAATCAGCGAAGCACAGGCAAAGGAAAAAGAAATAAATTATGCCATTAATTTTATAAAAGCAAAGAATCATGTATCCTACTATCCTGGAGAAGCTCCTCTATACATAAAAATAATATTTAATAAAGATACTAATAGGATATTAGGCGCACAAATAGCAGGAAAAGAGGGAGCGGCATTAAGAATAGGAGTATTTGCTACTGCCATTTATAATAATATGACACTAGATGAATTAGCTTTATTGGACTTAGGCTATACACCACCTTATTCCACTACTTGGGATGCAGTTAATGTATCCGCAGAAGCTACTATTTAATTTAAAATTAAAGGATTGAAGTGTTTTTTAAATAAAGGGAGGTTTAGTTATGAAGGTAGCAGTAACAGGAGCAAAAGGATTAGTAGGTAGAAATGTAGTAAAAAATCTTATTAAAAGCGGTTACGATGTCCTTTCTCTTACCCATAGTAAGTGGAAAGGTTGTCCCACAGAACAGAAAATCATTGATATTAGAAATTATGAAGAAGTATTTAATGCTATAAAAGGCTGTGATGCTGTTATCCACCTTGCAGCTATACCTCAGCCAGATAAAAAGGATAATAACCCAAGGGTTTTTGAAAATAATGTAGTGGGGCTTTATAATATATTGTTATCTGCAGGGATACAAGGAATAAAAAAAGTAGCTATAGCTTCTAGTGATTGTGCATTAGGTATCACCTTTGCTCATAATCCAGTAGTACCCTTGTATCTCCCAGTAGATGAAGAACACCCTGCTTCACCAGATAATAGTTATGGAATTTCAAAAATTGTGGGAGAACAAATAGCTCACTCCTTTGCTCATAGGTTTCCAGACATGACCATATCCAGTCT
Organism: Clostridium amylolyticum; assembly: GCF_900142075.1. Classification (GTDB taxonomy): domain Bacteria; phylum Bacillota; class Clostridia; order Clostridiales; family Clostridiaceae; genus Clostridium_AA; species Clostridium_AA amylolyticum. Next base: position 233,584 of record NZ_FQZO01000005.1, on the reverse strand, counting down.
TAGAATAACTTATGTGGCAGATGTAAAAAAAGTTAAAAATGATATAAGTTTTGCTCAAGAAGAGGAAGTAGACCAGTATGTGTGGAATTTATGGTCCTATATAGATAAGGAAGATTGCGCTAGAGCCTTTAGACTAGCTATAGAAGCTGACTTTAAAGGACATGAAGTGTTTTATATAGCTGCTCCCAATACTAGATGTTTAACTCCCAGTATGGACTTAATTAATAAATTTATGCCTAAGGCGGAAGTGAAAGAGAATTTTATGGACCATGAAAGCTTTGAAAGTACTGAAAAAGCGGAGAGAATGTTAGGTTTTAAAGCTAAAAATATATGGAGAGTTAATATTAATCAAGAGCAGAAAGAAGCAGGTGTAGAAAAGATACTGGGATATTAGTCTATATTAAAAAATGAGAAAACTGCATATTTAGTGATGCAGTTTTCTCATTTGCTTAAATGATATTCATAAACCATTTGTGACAATCTAGCTATATCTTCGTAACCATCTTGAAGATTATAAGTATAAGCTACCAATATGTACGGCTTTTCAGTAAAAACTATGCCTACGTCATTAACGTATTCATCATAATCCCCAGTTTTATGTGCAGTTATTTCTTGGGAGATATATTTATCCATCCTATCATGAAAAATAGTGTTTTTCATTATATCAATGAGATGGGCATAATTTTCATTGTTACTATTTTCATAAAGATATTTTAAAATAGTGAATTCTCCCTTAGGAGTTATGTAATTTCCTGAGGTATCCATATTTATTTTAAATTTGCTATTTACCATGGTTCTTAGATTTTTTGATCCTCCCAGCCTTCTAATAATCATATTAGTGGCTATGTTATCGGAATATATTATAGAATAATCTAAAAGGTCCTGTATCTTAAAAGGCTTGGACTTATCTTCATCTTGTAAGATACCTGTACCATCTTCATAGTCATTTTTACTATAAGAAAGTTTTTCTTCTAAATTTAACTTGCCTTTATCCACCCAATCATAGGCTATAACATTCATTTGAACCTTTACAGTGCTAGCTGCTAGAAATTTTTTGTTCTCATTAAAGGTTACTTTTTCACCTGTGGTTAAATCATAATATATTAATCCAAGGTTATTAATATCTTTTCCCATGTAGTTCTTAATATTTTGTTCTAACTCTTCTTTGGACATTTTTTTATCTAAAGCACTATTTTTCTCTTTGGAGTCATTAGGGGGAGAATCTTCTTTATCTTTAGAATTTTTTGCTTCTAAGGTTTCACTGTTTAATTCTAAGGCTTCATCTTTGTTATCCTTTGCAAAAATATCAAGATTAAGGGACAGGATTATTATGGCAGCTATAGTAACAACCATAGCAGCGGCTACTAAAATTCTTCTTGTAAAGTATGTCTTTTTATCATATTTTTTCTTCATTGAAAAACCTCCTTACATCTATCATAGTTCAATTAATTTCTTAAATAAAGCTTGTACGCGAATTTTAAGAGAAAATTTATATTTAATACTGCATTTTGTGTCTTATAGTGGTAAGATTATAAATAATTTATAATATTACCTTTTGAGAGGGGAGAATAAAATGAGCGATATAATTGATTTTAATGAACTTAAAAATAAAGTTAAGGAAAAAGATGTGGATAAGTTTGAAGAGTATATATACAGCCTTTATTATTCTATGGCTTCAGGAGAAATAACCATGGCTGAAGTATCAAGAAAGATAAAGGAGTATATGGATAGTAACAATATATCTGAAGAAAAGCTCTTTAACATTCAAAAGAGATTAATGGATAGATATGGCGTGGATATGGATTCTATAAATGCTCAGATGAAAAATTTTGGCATTGATATGAATCAGCTGGGAATTAATCCAGGTTCTCAAAACTATGAGGATATAAGAAAAAATCTAAGTTTTTATGAAAAATATAAAGACAAAATTTCTGTAAAGCCCTTCACTAGATATAGTGTAAAAAATAATGTTAATGATGTGGAGGTCTTTATTGAAGATGACAGCGTCATACTTAAAAGTGATAAAAAAATAGATTTAAAGGATTCAGAGCTTAATGAATTTTTAGTATCCTACAAAAAAGTTATAAAAGATAAAACATTAAAAATTTCTATATGTGAAGATTCTTCTAAATATGAATATTAGTATGTATGCTCTAAAATTATATCCTGTAATGTTAAAAAAGTAGCCTAGGCTACTTTTTTTATTTTACATAATGAAAATTGTCATCAAATTCAAATCCTAAATTTATGGATAGAGAATTTAACTTTTTAAATATTCTATTCTTTTCAGCACCTTGTGCTGGAGTAGGGCAGTAATCATTTTTATGATTTACTGAAGATATGGAGGTAGGAATTACCTTAACACCCATGTTGTCCATATTATTGCCTTTAAACTTATACTGAACTTGAACTATCATTGTATCTTTATCTGAAGGGTTACTATTTCCGCCAAAAGCAAAATTTCCAAGGGAGTAGAATATAAACTTGTCTTTATATTTTTCTACACTCTGTAATACATGAGGATGGTGGCCAATTATAAGGTCAGCACCGTTATCTATAGCAAAATGCGCCATGTTTTTCTGAACAGCATAAGGCTTATAATCTCTTTCTATACCCCAGTGAGCAGTTAAGACAACTATGGCTCCCTGAGATTTAAGCTCATCTATATCCTTTTTAACCTTTGCTTTCATGTCAGAGCTTTCGTTCCAAATTTCATAACCTAAAAAGCCAAATTTCACACCTTTTATTTCCTTAGTGTATTTGTGCCCTGCGCCAAAATAGTTTATTTTGTTATCCTCTAAAGCCTTTTTTGTATCCTTAAAACCCACTTGGCCATAATCAAAAGTGTGATTGTTAGCTAAATTAACAGCTTCTATATCGCCTTCCACTAAAGCTTTTGCAAGCTCAGGGTCTCCTTTAAAATTAAACTTCTTATTAGTATTAATCTTATCATGTTTAGTTAAAGGACCTTCTAAGTTTACAATACTCAGATCATCTTTTTCAAAAATAGATTTCACATTTTTAAAAAAGTAAGCATAGTCATTATTTTTAGCTCTTAACATAGCTGGAAGGGAAGTAGACTGATTAAAGTTTTTATCCGTACCTAGGGTACTATCTCCAGCAAAACTTAAAAGTATTTCTGTTTCTTTATTTTTTTCAGCTTCTTGCAAAGCCTTTTGTTCTTTTTCCTTTTTATCTTTTTCTTCTTTTGCTGCAGAGGCATCTAACTCTTTTGAAGCGGTCTTTGCCTCCTCATTAGTTTTATTTTTGGTATTATCTAAAGAACAGGAAGATGTAATAAATACCATAGATAAGACTAAAGATATCATAGAAAATTTTTTAATATTTCTTTTTAACAAATGTTACACCACCTTATTTTATGTATAATTATTGTAAATCAAATATAAAAAATTTACAAATAAGAAATATGTTATAATTTTATAATCTTTTTATATTAACTTGTAACGATACATTAATTAAATACGTATATACTAATGAAAAGGGAATACTTAAACAAAATTAACATTAGTGGCGAGGGGTGAAGGAGTTGCAGGAGGATCTAAAGCTGGTTAAGGAAGTATTAAATGGTAATATGGACAGCTTTAACATATTGGTAAATAAATATGAACTTATGATTTTAAAATACGTATATAGCCTGCTAAAGGATAAAGAAGCTGCGGAAGATATTACCCAGGAGGTCTTTATCACAGTTTATAATAAGCTTTATACCTATAATTCAAAATATAAGTTTTCCAATTGGATAATTCAAATTGCAAAAAATAAATCTATAGATTATGTGAGAAAGTATAGAAGAGTATATGAAGCCAATTTGGAAGAAGTACAGGAACTAAAAGCTCAAAGCCCTTCTCCAGAAGAACAAGCAGAATTTAATGAGGTAAGAAGACTTATTATGGTTTTTATTGATACTTTAGGAGAAACAGATAAACAGATTATATTACTGCGCTATACTCAAGAACTAACCTTTTTAGACATAGCTGAAGTTCTGGATATTAGTGAATCAGCTGTAAAAAGAAGATTTTATAAATGTAGGGATAAATTTAAAGAGTTCAGGAGTAAAAATCCAAACTTAGGGGTAAGAGAGGTGTAGTTTATGAACTGCAGTACTTTTAATAAATACTTAAAAGACTATATGGAAGATAAGGTTTTTATGGAGGTGAAAAATTCTATGGATGAGCACCTAAAAACCTGCAGTAATTGTAAAAATATATATGATAAAGAAATGGAAATTGATAAGATATTTCACAGTGTCTTAGTTGGAGATAACATCAGTTTTAAAAGTTCTCGAGTAAATATAATAAGTCAAATAGATAAAAATAGATACTCTAAGAATCCATTAGTAAAACTAAAATATTCATTAATAAGAAACAGGTTTAAACTTATGTCTACCCTAGCAGCTGCAATGTTTGTTTTTATCATAATACATGGAAATGTTTTATCTAAATTAATGGAAAAACCTATAGTTAGCGTTGCAAGTAATGAGATGAATAAAGACAAAGTTAATGAAGTAAAAAGTGAACCCAAAAGTGAAATAACCAATAAAAAACTAAGTAAAGAAGAAGTTAAGCAGGATAAAGTCATGGATTATAAGTCTTTAGTTAATGAATTAGGGACAATGAATAAAGCTTATGAAAATACTTATGTACCAGAATTTAAAATATCTTCAAGGCTTCAGAATAAAAAGTATGACTACCCCTCTTCTTGGAAGGCGTCACCTAGTAAAAAGTTCAGTGTGCTTTTAGACGGTAAGGGCGAAATGTTAGACGCTGAAGGAAGTACAGGAATAATACAAGGGGCTTTAGAGGAAGGTACAGCCACTATAGTGGTTAAAGATAATAAGCTTAATCAGTATAGGGATATTAATATAGTAAATAAAAATACTCAAAATTCCCCTTTGTATTTAGAATGGGTAGATGATGATAATTTACTAGTGGTGGTAGGTTTAGGTCATGGAACAGTAGTAAGAGGTGGAAATTTATATTTGCTTAACGTAAATACTGGTAATGCCACACTTGTATATCAAACAGCTAATGATAAAGAACAAGTGGCCACGGTTAAGAAGCTGGATAAATCCTTAGAGCTGAATTTAGCGGTTTATGAAGATGATAATTTTGAAAAGCTTCATGTAGAAAAGAAAAATATAACTTTTGATTTAATTACTTTTGAAGATATGGCTAAGAGTTCTATGCCTACAGGTATAGGAATTATAGATCTATCTAGCGCCATAAATGAAAGGGATTATAATACAGCTAAAGCTTTGTTTTTAGAAGATTACGATGCTTATTATAAAAGCACCTTGGGAGAGCTTAAAGACATAGATTCCATGAAAATAAATAAGCTTATAAAGATAGATAACTTTGCACAAGCCAAGTTAGAAGCATATAAAATAAGCGAGGTTATAACCTATTGTGCAGAAATTGAGTACAACTTACAGCCCCGTTATCAGGGACCCCTTAAGCAAGGGGTAAATTACCAAAAGATAATAATTGTAAAAACTAGCGATGAAAACAAATGGAGAATAGCCGACATATTTACTTCTCCACAATCGTAGGATAAAGACAATTTAAAATTTAGAATTTAAAATGTAGAATGGTGGATAGTTTTTCTGGAAAAGAACCAGAAAAACTTACGAGCTTAAAAGAAAAACAAAGAAACTCCTAGGGGAGTTTTTTTGTTTTGTGGAGGACTTTATAGATTATTAATTGTTTTGGAAATGGTATTTATCATGATACAATAATATAGAAGAGTATTAACATAAAATACTAAAGGATGCAAGGGTTTTAAAGGAGAAAACATGAAAGGATATAAGTATATTGTTCTAACTATATTGGCATTAGGTATTTTATTTTTCTCTATTAGTGGAAGTGGTAATACAGTACCTGAAAATACAAGCCCTCCTAAGGAGGATAAAAAGCGAATTGTATTATTGGCACATGTTTACAATAATGCTTATTGGAACATAGTAAAAAAAGGTGCTGAAGATGCAGCCAAGGAAAGGGGTTGTATACTTGAGTATGATGGACCGGAGACAAGCTCTCTTCAAGAAAGTTTAAGATTAATAGAAAAGTCCATAATAGCAAAAAAAGATGGAATAATAACCTATGTGCTGGAAGAGCAACCTACCATACCATTAATAAATAAAGCCATAGCTAAAGGTATCCCAGTAATCACCGTAGATACCGATGCCAAGGATTCTTCTAGAATAGCTTATGTGGGCACGGATAATAAGAAGGCTGGAGAAGTGGCAGCGGAGGTTTTGATAGGTAAGTTAGGCCGTAATGATGAGGTGGGTATTATTATGGGAGGAAGCAATAATACTAACCAATTAGAAAGAGTAGAGGGCTTTAAAGGCTATTTACAAAAACATAGTAATATTGAAATAGTGGATATAAGATCCTCTAATTCCTATGCTTTAGAAGCAGAACTGGCTGCAAAAAAGATACTTAAGGAGGCACCTTATGTAGATGCAATTTTTTGTACAAGCGCCCTAGACGGTATGGGAGCGGCCAGGGCAGTGGCAGATATAAAGATGCAAGGAAAAGTTCATGTGATAAGCTTTGATGACCTGCCAGAGACTTTGGATTATATCAATCAAGGGGTTATTTATGCTACGCTGGCTCAAAAACCTTATGATATGGGATATAAAGCTGTGAATTTTATGATGGATATATTAGAGGGAAAGAATGTTGAAAAGGGTGAATATATTACTAACACTGAGGTTATAACCAAAGCCATATTAGATGCCCAAAAAAAAGGAGAAAAGTTAAAGTGAATTACAGAAGCTTACGCATAAGATTGTTGGGATTCATAGCTATTGCGCTAATATCTATTATTTCTGTAAACATTTACTCGGTGTTAAGAATAAGATCCTTAGAGAATCAATATAATGACATGATAAATAAGATGTTTATAATAAACAACATAAACAAAGAAATAAATTCTTCCAAGGTATACTTAGAAAAGTACTTTTTAACAAAAACAGACAGCGATTTAAAAAATTACATCAGCCATTATGAAATCGCCTCTGATAATGTTAAAAAGCTAGATAACTATAAGTTAAGCGAGGGAGCTTATTTAGTGAAGGATTTAAAAAACACTGTAGAAAGCTACCTAGAGTCATCTCAAAATGCTATATTGGTCTTTTACATCTATGATAGAGGGGAAGAATTCTATAGAAACCTTCAGGAAACCAGAGAAATAACTACATTTATAAATGAATATTCATTAAAGATACAAGATGAATATTTAAAGTATAATGAACAGCTTTATAAGAATATTTCCGAAAATAATACTAGAAAAAATATAATACTTTTAATCTCAGTAGCATTAATGCTTCTTTGCGCATCTGCCTTTGCCATGCTTATGACTAGAGATATTACTGAGCCTTTAAATCATCTAACAGAACTTTCTAAAAAGGTAGCTGCTGGTGAGTTTCATGTACCTAAGCTAGAAAAACCTGAAATATATGAACTTCAGGTGGTGACAGAAGGGTTTAATACCATGGTAGAAGATATTAACAAACTTATTAATGAAATACAAGGTAAAGCAGCCATTGAACAAAAATTAAAAGATGAAGAACTGAAAAATCTTTTAGCACAAAATATGTTAAAGGAATCTAGGCTTAAAATGCTGCAATCTCAGATAAATCCCCACTTCTTATTTAATACTTTAAACGCCATAGTACTCACAGCGGTAGAAGAAGGAGCCTATGATACTGAGCAGATGATCAATTCCGTAGCTGTACTATTAAGGTATAGCCTTAATATGATTGATCATGTAACCACCATAGGTGAAGAATTTGAAATAATAAAAGAATATTTATTTCTGCAAAAGATTAGATTTGGTGACAGGGTAAAATTTAATATAAACCTAGATGATGATATTTTAAATATAAAGATACCAGGAATGATACTTCAGCCTTTAGTGGAAAATGCCTTGACTCATGGTATAGAAGGAAAAGAAGAGGGCGGTATAATAAATATAGAAGCCATAAGCATAAGAAAGCACTGCATAATTAAAATTGAAGATAATGGAGTGGGAATGAAGGAAGAAAAGGTTAAGGATATATTAAAGGGGAATGAAGTTTCTAAAATGGCAGGGTATAGCACTGGACTAGGAGTAGGTAATGTTATAAATAGACTGAGAATATTTTTTGGGGATGAAGATGTTATTACTATTTTAAGTAAAGAAAATCAAGGAACCAAGATTTATGTTAAAATCCCTTTAGAGGAGATGAACTTAAATGTTTAATGTGCTTATAGCAGATGACGAGGAGCTAGAAAGAAGGGCAATAAGAAATATAATATTGGATAAATTTTCAGAACAGTTTATTATATACGAAGGAAAGAATGGAAGAGAAGCTATAGAAATTGGAGATAGAATAAGACCGGATTTAGTTATAATAGATATTAAAATGCCAGGAATAAATGGCATTGAAGCTATAAAAGAAATGCACAAAAAATTGCCAGATACCTATTTTATCATAGTCACCGCCTATGACTATTTTAATTATGCCAAAGAAGCTATTGAATATAATGTAAAGCAATATATTTTAAAGCCCTTTAAAAGGGATGAATTTGCAGATAAGATTAGGGAAGCTATAAATCATCTAGAAACAGCAAAAAGAAAGAGGAGCAGGGAGTTAGAACTTAAGGAGAGGCTTTACTCCATGGAGCCAGCTATTAGAAATGAGTTGTGCAGTAGCATTATTTTCAATAGGTTAAACCTAATAGATTATAAGTTATATCAAGAAAGTATTAATATAACCTTAAATAATTCCTATGCTATGGCTATAAAAGTAATAAGTAATAGTGGATTTAATCTTTCTTTAATAAGAGAATACTTAGAAGAAAAGTGTAAGGAATATACAGAGCTTATTACATATAATTTATCTCAAGATAAAATTATAGCTTTTTGTAAAAAAACTGAGGATGCAGATAGTGAAAAAGAGTCAGAAGAACTAGCTAGGAAAATAAGAAAAATGCTTAGGGAAAAATTTAATTTAAATTCTTATGTAGGAATAGGATCCTTAGTAGATGACATACTAAATCTCACCTGCTCTTATGAAGAGGCTGAAAAGAGTCTTGAAGCCTGTAGTGATAAGGGAAAAATAGTTCATTTTAATAATTTAAATGTTAAGGATACAAAAGTACAAAAAAATTATTATGGAGAAGGTGAACAAAGTAAGAGAATACTAAATGAAGCCTTAGATTACATAAGGGAAAACTATAATAAAGATATTACATTAGAAGCTCTGGCGAATCATGTAAACGTTAGCCCCTTTTACTTTAGTAAATGCTTTAAAGAACTTACTGGTATAAACTTTATTGATTATCTAACAGATTATCGCATAAAGGTTGCAAAAGATATGCTTAGAAAGGGAAGCTTTAATGTAAAGGAAATATGCTATGAAGTAGGATATAGCGATCCTAACTATTTTAGCAGAGTCTTTAAGAAAATTGAAGGAATAAGCCCTACGGAATACAAAAATAAAGCCTATTAAAAGTATTTAAGAAAAAGTGCTATATAATTATGCTATATAGCACTTTTTTGCTGTTATAATCACAAAAAAGTGAAGAAGGATAACAATTATTTCTATGTTACAAATAATTTTTACAGATTATTATTAATATATAAACAAAATAGTAACAAGGGGGAGAAAATATGAAAAAAATATTAGCTATAATGGCAGCTGCATTAATCACTGCTTCAGCCTTAGTAGGTTGTGGAAACAAGGGTGATGCTGGTAAAACAGGAGCAGATGGTAAAAAGGCATTGAAAGTAGGAGTAGCCCTTTACAAATTTGATGACACCTTTATTTCTACAGTTAGAAAGGCTATAGAAGAAGAAGCTAAGGCTGTAGGAAGTAAGGATGGAGTAGAGATATCTTTAAACTTTACTGATGGACAAGGGCAACAAGCTGCACAAAACGATCAAATAGATACATTTATTACTCAAAAGTATGATGTACTAGCAGTTAATATGGTGGATCGTACAGCAGCATCAGTAATCATCGATAAGGCAAAACAAGCTGGTATTCCAGTAGTATTCTTTAATAGAGAGCCAGTAAAAGAAGACATGGCTAAATGGGATAAATTATTTTATGTAGGAGCTAAAGCGGAAGAATCAGGTACCATGCAAGGACAAATGGCGGCTGACTATTGGAAGAAACACCCTGAAGCAGATAAAAATAAAGATGGAAAAATACAATATGTTATGTTAGAAGGAGAGCCAGGACATCAAGATGCAATACTAAGAACTCAGTTCTCCATTAAGGCTTTAGACGAAGCAGGAATAAAAACAGAAAAGTTAGCTGGCGACACAGCTAACTGGCAAAGAGCTCAAGGTCAGGAAAAAATGGGAGCTTGGTTATCTTCTTTTGGAGACAAGATAGAAGTGGTATTTGCTAATAATGATGACATGGCATTAGGCGCTATAGAAGCATTAAAGGCTGCAGGATACTATACAGGGGATAAATTTATACCAGTAGTAGGTGTAGATGCTACAGCTCCAGCTCTTGATTCATTAAAAGAAAACAAATTGTATGGAACAGTGCTTAATGATGCAAAGAATCAAGGTAAGGCAATACTTAATACAGCATATTCATTAGCTAAAAAAGAAGACCCAAGTAAATTCGTTGAAGGAATTACTGATGGAAAATATAAATGGGTTCCATATCAACCTGTAACTAAAGAAAATGCAGAGAAAATGAAATAAGATATTTAATTTACATTGCTCAAGGGGTGATCCCCTTGAGCACAATAATATATAAAAGAGGTTGAAAGAGGTGTTCCTATGTCAGAGAAATTCATATTAGAAATGCGGGACATTTCCAAGAGCTTTCCCGGAGTAAAAGCCCTAGATGGGGTAAGTATAAATGTAAGGCCTGGTTCTGTACATGCTCTTATGGGGGAAAATGGTGCAGGAAAATCTACTCTTATGAAATGTCTATTTGGTATTTATAAACAAGATGAAGGAGAGGTTATTTTAGAAGGTAAGAAAGTAGAATTTAAGAATTCAAAGGACGCTCTGGACAATGGTATTTCTATGATTCATCAGGAACTTCATCCTGTACCTCATAGAAGTGTTATGGAAAATATATGGCTGGGAAGATATCCAGTAAAAAGTATAGCTGGCATAAAGGCTGTAGATCACAAAAAAATGTATAAGGATACCCATGAGCTTATGGAGGAATTACAGATGAGTATTAAGCCTGATACGCTTATGTCCAAGCTTTCTGTGTCTCAAACTCAAGCGGTGGAAATTGCCAAAGCTGTATCTTATAGATCTAAGGTTATTGTAATGGATGAGCCTACCTCCTCTTTAACAGAAAATGAAGTTGCTCATCTTTTTAAGATTATAAACAATTTGAGAAAACAAGGCGTAGCTATTATATATATTTCACATAAGATGGAAGAAATATTAACCATATCTGATGAAGTTACTATAATGAGGGACGGTAAGTACGTTGGAACTTGGGAATCAAAGGAATTAACTACAGATCTCATTATTAGAAAGATGGTAGGAAGGGATTTAACTAATAGATTTCCTACTAGAGAAAACGTTCCAGGAGAGGTTGTACTTAAGGTTCAAGAGCTCACCTCATCCAATCCAAAGTCCTTTAAAAATGTTAGTTTTGAGCTTAAAAAAGGTGAAATACTAGGAGTGGCTGGATTGGTGGGAGCACAGCGTACGGAGATGGTAGAGGCTTTATTTGGGCTGAGAAGTACCATTGGAGGTATAACTTATTTACATGGAAAACCAGTAAAAATTAAAACTCCTATAGATGCAAAAAATCACAAAATCGCTTTATTAACTGAAGAAAGAAGGTCAACAGGGATATTTCCAGTATTATCTATAGAGGATAATATGTTGGTTGCTTCCATTCATAATTACATTAAAAGAAAAACTATAAATAGTAAGCAGTGTGTAAAGGTGGTAAAAGAAAATATTGATGTTCTTAGAATAAAAACACCTTCTCATAAAACAGAGATAAAAAACCTTTCGGGTGGTAATCAGCAAAAGGTTATTTTCTCTAGGTGGCTGCTAACAGATCCTGATATATTAATCCTTGACGAACCCACTAGAGGTATAGATGTGGGAGCAAAATATGAAATATATTCTATTATTGCTGAGCTTGCCAAAAAAGGCAAAAGTATAATAATGATATCTTCAGAATTGCCAGAACTTCTAGGCATGTGTGACAGAATAATGGTTATGTGTGAAGGAAGAGTAACAGGAACTGTGAACTCTGAAGAAGCAAATCAAGAAATAGTAATGAATTACGCAACTCAATTTGCCAAGCAAGGGGGCTTATAGAAATGACTGCAGAAAATGAAAATAAAAGTAGTAAATTTAATATAAAAAATATAAGAGATTTTTCTAGTAAGAATGCCATTTATTTAGTACTTTTAGTATTATTTTTAAGCATAGGACTTTTAGAAAATAGTTTTTTCTCTTTTGGTAATATTAAAAATGTATTGTTAATATCTTCTGTACGTATAATTATAGCACTAGGAGTAGGAGGTGCTCTTATCACTAGAGGGACTGACCTTTCCGCTGGTCGTGTGGTAGGCCTAACAGCCTGTATTTCTGCTAGTTTATTGCAGAGGCCGGATTATGCATATAAACTTTTCCCAAACCTCCCTCAGCTTCCTATAATAGTGCCAATTCTTCTTGCCATAGTAATTGGTATGCTTATAGGACTTGTAAATGGATTGGTGGTAGCTTATTTAAAGGTTCCTCCCTTTATAGCTACCTTAGGTATGATGGTTATAGTTTATGGATTTGCATGTATTTATACCAATGCACAACCCATTGGAGGTTTAAGAAATGATTTTACCTCTTTAGCTTCTGGAGCTAAATTTTTTGTACCTAACTTGATACTTATAGCAGCATTAGTAGGGCTGTTAATATGGTTTATATTAAATAAAACCCGCTTTGGAAAGTATATATATGCCATCGGTGGAAATCCTGCAGCTGCTGAAGTATCAGGAGTTAATGTGGAAAAAACCTTAGTAAAGGTCTATGCCTTAGCGGGAGCTCTTTATGGCCTTGCAGGTGTATTGCTAGCTGCCAGAACGGGTGGAGCTACAAATAACTATGGTCAAATGTATGAATTAGATGCCATTGCAGCAGCTACCATAGGTGGTGTTTCCACCTCAGGTGGTATAGGAAAAGTATCTGGAATAATAACAGGTGTACTTATATTTGAAGTGTTAAATAATGGACTTGTAATACTAGGAGTATCTGCATATTGGCAGCAAGTAGTAAAAGGCGTAATAATCATAGGTGCCGTAGCCTTTGATATAAGAAAATACCTTAGCAAAAAATAATTTAGAATAGGAAATTTAATTTAGAATTTAGAATTTAGAATGTAGAATGAAGGATAGTTTTTCTGGAAAAGAACCAGAAAAACTTACGAATTAATCAAGAGAAGCTTCTGTTGAAGCTTCTTTCTTTTTTTCATACATTCAAAGAAACTCCTTGAGTTTCCTCCTTCATTTTCAATTTTAAATTTTAAATTCTAAATTATTTAAGTTTCCTCCTCCATTTTCAATTCTAAATTCTAAATTCTAAATTAATAAACATAATGTTCATAAGTTTATATAATATTATGATATATAATTAAATTAAATAGCATGCAAGGAGGGTATTTGAGTATGAAAGTTTTATTTACTTTTAAGGACTTTTTAGGTGAGAGGAAAAAAGAATTGGAAGACTTGGGATATGAATTATATTTTGAAAAAGAAAGTGATATAGAGTTTAAGCCTTATATGGAAGAGGTAGAAGTACTTGTTTGTTATAATCCCTTTAATAATGTTGACATAAAGAAGTTTAAAAAGCTTAAGTGGATTCAACTTTCTTCCGTGGGGTTAGATCAAATCTCTGAGGAAGTAGGAGAAGTTATTAGAGATAGAGGCATAATATTAACTAACAATAAAGGGGGATATGGAATACCTATAGGTGAGTGGATTGTTATGAGTATACTAGAGCTTGCCAAAGGTTCCCAATGTCTTTTTGAATTTAGACGTGAAAGAAAGTGGAGGCCAATTTATAATATCACAGAGATTTATGGGAAAACCATAGGTATATTAGGAACAGGAAGTATAGCTATAGAAGCTGCTAAAAGATTAAAGCCCTTTGAGGTAGAACTTTTAGGAGTAAATACTGATGGACGATTAGTAGAACCCTTTGATAAATGTTTTTCTATTAATGACATTAGTACTGTGCTAAATAAAAGTCATATGGTGGTGGTAACCCTTCCTAATACTGAAAGTACTTATCATTTATTAGATGAAGCCAGTTTAGAAAAAATGAAACCAGGCAGCTATATTATCAATGTTTCTAGAGGTAAGGTAATTGATGAAAAAGCTCTTATAAGAAAGCTTGAAGAAGGTCATATAAAAGGAGCTGCATTAGATGTATTTGAAGATGAGCCTATACCTAAGGACAGCTTGCTATGGGGTATGAAAAATGTCATAATAACACCACATAACTCCTGGGTTAGCGATAATGGGTTTGAAAGAAGAACTCAGCTTTTCTGTGATAATTTAAAAAGATATATTAACGGCAAAAAGTTAATGAATAGAGCAGATTTTAAAAAAGGATATTAATAATAAAGCATTGCTTAGCATTTTATACATTATTGCAAGCAATGCTTTATTTAAGCTGATACGTCGTGTTATAATTTCATTGGAATGTATTATTAAAAATATATGTGTATGGAGAATATTATGAAGAAAAGTTATGAGTTTTATAAATGGAGAATATGGTTAATTTTAGCAGCGGCTTTTGTAATGGCCCTTTTTCATCGTATGGCCTCAGGAGTGGTGGCAGAAGAACTTACAAAAGAACTCAGCTTATCCGCGTCTCAGCTAGGAAATATAGCATCTATAACTTATTATACCTATGCCTTTATGCAAATCCCTGCAGGAATGCTCTTAGACTCCATAGGCCCAAGAAAGGTCAGCGCATTAGGAATGCTATTTACTGCTTTGGGATCAGTGGTTTTTGGAGCGGCAACTAATGTTTACCTGGCATACTTAGGAAGGTTTCTTGTAGGACTAGGAACCTCGGTAATATTTATTTCTGTTCTTAAAGCTCAATCTAATTGGTTTACTTTAAAAGAATTTTCCAAAGCATCAGGAAGGCTATCCTTTATAGGAAACTTGGGAGGAGTATTGGCAACCTTTCCCTTGGCTGCTTTAGTACTTAAGGTGGGATGGAGAGGTTCCTTTTATATAATGTCTTTAATATGTTTTATTATTTCAGTTTTTATATGGAAGTATGTGAAGGATACTCCAGCTGATTTAGGCTTCGAAGATATCAATAAGGTAAAGACTCCTGTAAAAGTTAATATAAAAGAAGCTTTCATAATCGTAACCAAAAATAGTGTTACCTGGAGAAATTTCTTACTATTATTTGCGCTGGTTGGGTGTACTACCACTTTTACTGGTCTTTGGGGAGTAACCTATCTTACTTCTGTGTACGAATTAACAAAGGCTAGCGCAGCCTTTTATATATCTTTTGTAATTTATGGATTTGTTGTGGGTTCTCTATTTATTGGAAGAGCATCTCATATATTTAAAAATAATTTAATGATGTATCCAAGAATAGCGGCCTCCATAATTACAATAATATGGTTTTATATATTGATAATTGCACAGGGACAACCACCTCTTAATGTTTTGCCAGTGTTGTTCTTTTTAATGGGAGCATTAGCTATGTCACATATTCTTTGCTTTACAGATATCAAAGAAAATATATCAGAAAGCTATAACGGTATTGCTACCAGCATAGTTAATTCAGGTGAATTTATAGGAAGTTCCATAATAAGTATATTCATAGGAGTAATATTAGATACAAAATGGCAAGGGACTATGATAAATGGTAGCAAAGCTTATGGCATTGCAGAATATAAATTGGCATTTTTGTTATTTTTAGCTATATCCGTTATAGGGGTATTTGCATCTTTTATTAAGCCAACGGAGGTATGTACTAATGAAGAATTAGTAGAGGAAGTTTTATAATATAAACTTATTATAAATTTTTGTATTATGTACCTACCACATATATTTTAATTTGTGTTATACTTTAAACAATTAATTTTTTTGTGTAGGGGGAAACATGAAAGTAAGTAAAAAATTGAAGAAAAACATATTTTACATTCTTTGTATTATCGTTGGGGTTTCTGGTGCTCTAGCCTTTACATCTACAGTTTTTTCAGGAAGTAAGGCCAATGCTAAAAATTCAGGCAAGCTTGTAATAGTTTCACCAGATAAATTGAAAAAGTTTGATTTTAAAGATGCTATTACAGTAGAAGAAAATGAAGCTTTTGAAAAGTACAAGCTAATTCTTTCTAAGGATTCCAATGAATTAAATGGTGAAATGTATAATACTGGATACAAAGTCACATTGGATAAAGCCACATTGAAAAATATAGAATTAAATGATAAGACTTCTTATGGTTTTAACAATGATGTGGAGATAAAATCTGTGTCAGGAAATTTAGAAATTATATTTCCTACCCAGTATAAAGAAAATTTTGTTTTTCAACATCCTGTAAGCAAGAATGAAGTGTACATATTGATTGCTAAAAAAGCTAATCCTTATTCTTATAGCGTTACCGTAGACCCAGGTCATGGGGGAATTGATACAGGGGCAAATGTCGGACAGCTTTATGAAAAGGATATTACATTGAAAATAGCAGATTATATGAAAATGGGACTTATTTATGGCGGTAGTAAGATAGTAATGACTAGGGAAGATGATGAAATTAATGATAATGATAGACAAAGGTTAAGAGAAATTACAGAAATAGCTAATAAGGCTAATACGGATATTTTTGTTTCTATACATCTTAACTCTTTTGAAACATCTGAGCCAAAAGGTATTGCAACTTATTATTATACAAAAGGCCATGAAGACCAGGCTACAGAAAGAGAAAAATTAGCATCTATAATACAGAAAAACATTATTTCAAAAGATGGATGGCGTGATAATGATATTAGAAAAGAAAATTTTCAGGTGCTGCGAGATACAAAGATGCCTTCCGTGCTTATAGAAGCGGGCTACATCTCTAATGCTGAAGATAGGTCCAAGCTTCAGCAGGATAAGATACTTTATAATATTGCTGAAAGTATTAATAATGGTATTTTTGAATATCTTAATAAAAAATAGGTTTATTATATATAATATTAAGTTTTTTTTGCACTACTGTCTATTAGACGCTAGTGCTTAAAATATTTTAGTAAGAGGGGAAGTAATAAAATGAAAGATGTAGCAGAATTTTTTGGGTGGCTGACAGTGGCTTTTTATACTTTGGCATTATTTAATTTTTTAATGAAGGCTGTAAACAAAAAATACCCTCTAAAGATAAAAGAAAACAAAAAGTTTGAAGAAATTTATAAAACTGTTATGAAGTATATAATTAGATACCATAAATTAATTGGTATTATAGCAGCTATAGGTTTAACAGTGCATTCATCCATTATGTATTTTAATGTAGGTTTAAGAATAACAGGATTAATTGCTGCTTCTCTAATGGTGTTAGACGCTTTAATTGGTATTTATGGATATCTAAGTAAGAAAAAAAGAACAGATCCTTTGTTTGATGTTCATAGGGTAATAGCATTTGTCCTTCCACTTGCCATAGCAGTTCATCTTCTATTTAAATAATATATTACATGTTGAATTTAATTTTTTAAATAATGGTAAAGTATGATAAAAGAAAGGAGGGGCAAACATGGAAATTCAGTTGTTAAAATGTCACGGTTCAGGAAATGAATTTTATTTAATTGATGAAATTAGTAATGATTATAAGTTTACTGAAGAAGATAGAGTAGAAATAGCAAAGACACTTTGTGATAAGCTTACTGAGCTTGGCGCAGATGGAATTTTATTTCTTTTACCTAGCAAAGTAGCCCAAGGGAAGATGAGAATATTTAACTCCGACGGTTCTGAGGCTGAAATGTGTGGTAATGGTTTAAGATGCATAGGAAGATATGTGATGGAAGGCTTAAATACAAATAGTGTAACCATTGAAACCATGAAGGCTAAGTATGATATTTCTCATTGTGAAGATATTTATGAAGGAGTATATACAGTAGAAGTGGTTATAGATACCGTAGACTTTAATGTGTCTTCCTTGCCTCTTAGCTATAAAGAGCCTAAATTGTTATTTAAACCACTAAGGGCGCTTACAGATAAATATTTGTTTTCAGCTGTGAGTATTACTAATCCGCATATAGTGGCTTTAGTGGAAGATATTGATGATACCGAGCTTACTACCATAGGAGTTGAAGCTAATAGCAATAAGGATATTTTTCCTCAAGGGGTAAATGTAAACTTTGCAAAGATAATAGATGAAAATAGTATATTTGTTAGAACCTATGAAAGAGGAGTAGGATTAACACCTTCCTGTGGAACAGGTATGACTGCATCCTCCATAATAGCTTCTATTAATGATAATAGTAAGCTAGGCAAGAGGCTAGATATAGTAAATCAAGGCGGTATGATAAGATGTATGGTAAATAGAAATTTACAAGGACATATAAGTGTAAATTTTATGGGTAACGCCACATACATTTATAAGTGCACTATTGAATATAAATTAGCCAGCTATAAACTAATTTCAGAAAAGGAAAGCTTCTTTAAGGAAGGGGAAATTTATCAAAGATTTCTTGAAGAGGTGGAAGATAAATATAAATAATAGAACTGGACTTTAAGTCCAGTTCTATTATTTATAAATTCCATATTTAATTATTTCAATATATTCGTCTAATTCTTTAAAGATGGGTTCTGTATTGTTTATTAAATCCATCTCTTTTCCTTTATAATTTAGCATTATCTTATTTGAATAACCTTCTAATAAAATCATAGAAAATTCAATGGCTCTTTCCTTTGACACACCTAATTTCAGCCTACTTTCTTTCATGTAGCTAAAAAGATATTTATCATATATTCCTTGAGAAAAACTAAGTATTTCAATATAAATTTCATTAATTTCCTTTTGGAGCTTAACCGGTGGATTTATAAAAGTTTTAACTATAAGTTCTGATTCTTTAGGATAAAGAATAGCCAGCTTTTGTTTTATTATGGTCATGGCTTTTATTCTTTCAAAAAAATCCTGGGATGTGACCTTCTCCGCTTCTTCTAGCATTATTTTAACTAGTAATTCTGTAATTGTTTTTACTATGTATAGGTAAAGATTCTTTTTGCTTTTGAAATAATGAAATAATATTCCTTTTGAAATACCGGCTTTTGAGGTTAAAACATCAGTAGAGGTATGATCATAACCATTCTTTGCAAATTCTTCTATACAGACCTTTAGTATAAGCTCCTGCTTTTCTTCTGACAATTTTTTAAAAGCTTCTGTCAATAATAACACCTCTGGTTTCTTAAATATATTTCTTATTTGGTTGACTATGAAGTCAATATAATTATAAACCATATTTATTCCTATAACAACATAAGTAATTATATTGTTATACGAATTGTTTTTAAGATACATAAAGCAGTAAATAATTTAATGTACTACAGTGATAATTTAATAAATTTAATCCTATACATTTTAAAAAAAGATAAAATGAAAGTATGTGGTTTAAAAAAATCATTTTATGCAAAAATATATGGATGCCAACCTCTAGATATGATATAATTTTAAAATATTAATTCATTTATCTGAAAAAGGCATGGCGTAGTAATGAAAAGGGGGAATACAAATGAAAAAGAAAAAAAGGTCTATTACTATTTGGATAATAGCAGCTTTAATACTTGGTATTATATTTGGAATAATAGGTAATGTTTTAATGCCTACAGCTTTTAATGCATCAGTTATAAAGTGGGTCCTAAAACCTATGGGGGATGTATTTTTAAGAGGAATTAAGATGGTGGTTATACCTTTGGTATTATTCTCCTTAATATGTGGTACAGCTAGTATGGGCGATATTAAAAAGCTAGGGAGAATAGGGGGAAAAACTTTAGCTTTCTATTTATCTACCACTGCTTTTGCTATAACCTTAGCTCTTATTATGGCAAATATTTTTAAACCGGGTATGGGGGTAGTTCGGACAGTTTCATCCGCAAATATAAATACACAAACACCACCTTTTATTATGGATTTGTTTGTAAATATGATTCCTACCAATCCTGTGGAATCTTTAATAAAAGGTGACATGCTTCAAATTATAACCTTTGCTGTAATATTTGGAGCGGCACTTACCTTATTGGGCAAAAAGGGAGAACCGCTAATAGAGCTATTTAATGATATAAATGATGTATTTTTAAAAATAATAGAATTGGTTATGTTAACAGCACCCTTTGGAGTATTTGCTCTTATATCTCAGGTGGTTTTAACTCAAGGGATAGATATACTTCTGTCTCTTTTAAAATATTTCTTAGTGGTAGTATTAACCCTTGTTATTCATACAGTGGTAAGCTATGGTGGATTATTAAGGGTTTTAGGTAAGGTAAACCCTATTCCATTTTTTAAAAAGTTTTGGCCAACCATGCTGGTGGGATTTAGCACTTCTAGTAGTAATGCCACCATACCGGTAACCATGGATGCTTGCACAAATAAATTAGGAGCTGCAGATAAGATAACTAGTTTTACAATACCTCTAGGTGCAACTATAAATATGGATGGAACTGCTATAATGCAGGGGGTAGCTGCCATGTTTATAGCTCAAGTTTACGGGATACATATAAGCTTATATCAGCAGTTAATGATAATACTTACAGCTACTTTGGCTTCCATTGGTACTGCAGGTGTTCCAGGAGCAGGAATTGTAATGCTGTCTATGGTATTACAACAAGTAGGTCTTCCATTAGAAGGAATTGCTTTAATACTAAGTGTAGATAGACTTTTGGATATGATGAGAACAGTTACTAATATTACTGGAGATGCAGTTTGCACCATAATAGTATCTAACTCAGAAAAAGAATTGGATCATAAAGTATATAATTGTATTGGGACAAGTAAAGAGGCTGATAGCATTGAATCTGTATAAATTTAAAAATATATCTTTCTTTTTTATTTTTCATATGATAGAATGTAAAGAAAATTAGTAAAAAATCAAACCTGGGTAGAGGCGCTATCATTAAGAGTATCTATTTTTAGCCGGCAGGCAGTGAGAAATAGAAAAAGGAATGATGGCCGAAGGAGTTTTTCTGGCAAGAAAGCTTCCTGGTTGTGTATAAAATATGTATACAATTGTCACATAAGTTTTCATGTGGAGAGCTACAAGGTACACAAGCTTGCATTTAACTTTGCAGCAAAGGTGTTCCTTTGCTGCATTATTATTTATATGCAGTTATTTAAAGTTAATGGTGTACCGTGAATTCTCAATACTCTACCCGCTTATATAAGCGGGATTTTTTATATTAAAAAATATTGGAGGTACAAAATGAGATTATTTGGAACAATGAACCTAAAGGAAAATGTTTTATGTGTAGGTGGAATAAAAGTAACAAATTTAGCAAAAAAATATGGTACACCACTTTATATTATGGATGAACAACTAATTAGAGAAACTTGTAGAAGTTATAATAACTGCTTTAAAGTAGAAACAAAGAATAATAGGGTAGCTTATGCTGGAAAAGCTTTTTTAACTTTAGCCATGTGCAAAGTCATTGAAGAAGAAGGACTTTGGCTAGATGTAGTTTCAGGAGGAGAGCTTTATACTGCATATAAATCAAATTTTCCTATGGAAAGGGTTTATTTTCATGGAAATAATAAAACATTAGATGAAATTGAGTTAGGTATGAGGGTAGGAGTAGGGCGTTTTGTAATAGATAATGACTTTGAAATAAATAATTTAAATAATATAGCAGAATCCTATGGAAGAGTACAAAAAGTTCTTTTAAGAATAACTCCTGGTATAGAAGCACACACTCATGAGTATATTAAGACTGGTCATATAGATTCTAAATTTGGATTTTCTACATTAGGAGATTCTATAATCGAAGCTGTAAAAAAAGCAATTGAGCTTCCTAATATAGAACTTGTGGGATTACACTGTCATATAGGATCACAAATATTTGAAATAGCTCCTTATGAGGAAGCTTGCAATATTATGCTTGCTCTTATAAGAAGAATTTATGATGAAACAGGGTATCTTATGAGAGAATTAGATTTAGGAGGAGGTTTTGGTATATATTATAAAGATGGTGATGAGCCTAAAACTACCGAAGAATATTGTATAGCCATAATTAATAGAGTGGAAGAGGTTTGCAAAAACTTAGATATTCCAGAGCCAATTTTAACTATTGAGCCAGGAAGGTCTATTGTAGGTAATTCTGGTATAACTCTTTATACCGTTGGTTCTATTAAAGAAATACCTGAAATAAATAAATATGTATCAGTAGATGGTGGAATGACAGATAATATAAGACCAGCTTTATATAGCGCTCAGTACGAGTGTGTAGTTGCCAATAGAGTAATTCAGGACATTAGTGAAAGGGTAACTATATCAGGAAAATGTTGTGAGTCTGGAGATATATTGTTAAAGGGGGTTGCCATGCCTAAAGTATACAGTGGAGACATGTTAGCTATTTTATCCACAGGTGCTTATGGATATTCTATGAGCAGTAACTACAATAAGATTCCAAAGGCGGCAGTAGTAATGGTATGGAATGGACACGAACGATTGATATGTAAAAGAGAAAGCTATGAAGATATAATAAAAAATGAAGTAAGATGATTTGTTAATAATATATTAATAATGATGAATGTCAGCTTAGTGCTGACATTTACTATTTATGATAAAAACAAGATGTGATATAATAATCAATACCACTTAAAATAATATTGAATAATGCTTTGTGAAAAATTTATATATATTTAACAATACCTTATACAGGTATGATTTAAAACCCATTGTAATATGGTATACTAAATTATATAATTATAACAAAAAAGGAGTAAAAAAATGCAACATAAGGTACCTTTAATAGTAGACAGGATAGAGGATAATTTTATTGTGGTATGTGAAGACTATCAAGGCAATATTGTAAATATAGATAGAAGACAGATAGAAGATAAAGTAAAGGAAGGAGACGTAATTATAATAAAAGATGGTAAATATAAAATTCATGCAGAAGCCACTTTTAAACGTAGAAAGGATATGGAGGATTTAGTGAAAAGCATGTGGGTGGAAGATGAGGGCGAAGAGAGTGAGTGATAATAAAAGCTTTACTAAAAGCATCATATATGATTGGATTTTACCCATACTAGCTGCCATTGTTATAGCCTATCTTATTAATACATTTTTATTATTTAAGGTTTATATTCCTTCAGAATCTATGAAACCTACATTAAATGAAGGCGATCAACTTTTTGTTACTAAAGTATACGATAAAAATAAAATTAAACATGGAGATGTGCTTGTGTTTTATTCTCATGAGCTGCAAGATTTACTTATAAAAAGAGTAATAGGATTACCTGGTGATAAGGTAGAGGTTAAAGATGGAAATGTTTATGTAAATGGTGACAAATTAGATGAAACCTATGTTAAACATCCTAGTAAAAAGCCAGGCAGTTTTGTTGTTCCAGAAGGAAAGTTTCTCTTCATGGGAGATAATAGAGCAAACTCCAATGATAGCAGGTTTTGGAAGGATCCTTATATTGATGGTAAGGATATAAGAGGAAAAGCACAAGTAAGAGTTTATCCTTTTAATAAGATGGGGTGGATAAAATAGGAGGTTTTGTATCATGGAAATAATAAATAAAAAAATAGACGAGTTAAAAGATGGTTTAATTAAGGATACTCAAGAAGTATTAAGAATAAAAAGTGTCGAAGAAGCGGCTTTACCTGGAAAACCCTTTGGAGAAGGAGTTTCTAAAGCTCTAGAAACCGCTTTAAGCATATCCGAAAGACTAGGTTTTAAAACTAAGAATCTTGATGGTTATGTAGGATATGCTGAATATGGTGAAGGGGAGGAGTATGTAGCTGTATTAGGCCATTTAGACGTAGTGCCTGAAGGGGATGGTTGGAATTATCCTCCTTATGGCGCTGAGATTCATGAGGGTAAAATTTATGCCCGTGGTGCTATGGATGATAAAGGCCCTATTATGTCAGCTTTATATGGATTAAAGGCAGTAATGGATGCTGAGCTCCCTTTGTCAAAAAGGGTAAGAATAATATTTGGAACCAATGAAGAAACCGGCTCAGGAGAGATAGCTTATTATAATGAGAGAGAAAAAGCTCCTGTAGCAGGCTTCACTCCAGATGCTGAATTTCCTATTATATATGCTGAAAAAGGATTGACAGTTTTTGATTTTGTTAAACCTATTAAAACTAGAGGAAAAGGAAACACTGAGATAAAGACTCTAACAGGAGGTCAGAGAGCTAATATGGTTCCTGATTACTGTCAAGCTTATGTGGTTACAGATGACCCAGCTAATGTAATATCATTATTAAGTGAGTTTAAATATGACAACCCTTATAAGATACAATATGAAAGAGTAGAAGATGGAGTTATTATAAAATCTTATGGTGTTTCAGCTCATGGAAGCCTTCCAGAGCTAGGTAAAAATGCTATAATGCAGATGTTTGCCTTTTTGGCAGAGTTACCATTACAAGGTACTGATATAGGAAGCTTCATACACTTTGTAAATGAAAACATAGGAATGGAAACCGATGGTAAGTCCTTTGGAGTAGATTTAGAAGATGCAGCTTCAGGAAAGCTCTCATTTAATGTGGGAACAGTAGAACTAAAAGACAATAGTATAGTTATGAGTTTGAATTTAAGGTACCCTGTAACCTTCCAATTAGAAGACATGCTTACAAGGTTGGAAAGAAAACTGTTAAACACAGATATAGAAATAAAAAATTTAGATCATCAATCACCACTGTATTTCCCAAAAGATCATCCTCTTATTACCACTCTTCAGAAAGTGTATAAAGAGCAAACCGGTTTAGAACCAGAACTTTTGGCCATAGGTGGAGGAACTTATGCTAAGGAAATGGCAAATATAGTAGCTTTCGGGCCAATATTCCCTGGAAAGCCAGATTTAGATCATCAAGCCAATGAATATATTGAAATAGATGACATAATAAAATGTGCTAAGATATACGGAGCAGCTATATATGAGCTTGCAAAGTAATATAGTTGAAAGGAAGTGACAAAATTCTGGTTTATAACCAGTAGCTTATGAATAAAAAAACTAACAAAAACGATGAAAGTAACAATAAAAACAAAAAATGGAAGTTTGGTGTTGCTTATATAGTAGCAGTATTTGGGCTTATAATGCTTTTTAATTATGGAAGATCAGCATTATATACAAAACAGATAACTTATGATGAATTTATAACCTTATTAGATAATAAGCAGATTCAAGAGGTTAGTATTACAAGGGACAAGATAAGTATAGAACCTAAAAAAGATACTTCCTATGGTAATAAGGTTCTTTATACTGCTAATATAGGGGATAAGGATCTTGTGCAAAATTTGAAAGCTTCAGGGGTGAAATTCTCAGGTCCTCTTGCGTCCAACCCACTACTCCTTGAAATTTTAATTTCCTGGATAGGACCATTATTATTTTTACTGCTAATAGGTAGATTGATGTTTGGAAAAATAGATAAAAAAATGGGCGGAGGAGTAATGTCCTTTGGAAAGAACACAGCAAAGCTTTATGCTGAGGATCAAACAGGATTAACTTTTAAAGATGTAGCAGGTCAGGAAGAGGCTAAGGAATCCTTAAAGGAAATAGTTGATTTTCTTCATCAGCCTCAAAAATATACACAAATTGGAGCTAAGTTACCTAAGGGAGCACTATTGGTAGGGCCTCCTGGAACAGGTAAAACCCTTCTAGCTAAAGCTGTAGCAGGGGAAGCTCACGTTCCATTTTTCTCATTATCAGGTTCAGATTTTGTGGAAATGTTTGTGGGAATGGGAGCAGCAAGAGTAAGAGACTTATTTAAGCAAGCTGAAGAAAAAGCACCATGCATTATCTTTATCGATGAAATTGATGCTATAGGAAAAAGTAGAGATAATACTATGAGTAGTAATGATGAAAGAGAACAAACTCTAAATCAATTACTTTCAGAAATGGATGGTTTTGACGCTACTAAAGGTGTGGTAATACTTGGAGCAACTAATAGACCTGAGATATTAGATAAAGCGCTTTTAAGACCAGGCAGGTTTGATAGAAGAGTAATAGTGGATAGACCTGACCTTAAAGGAAGAGAAGACATTCTAAAAGTACATTCAAGAGATGTTAAGATGGGCGGAGAAGTAGATCTTACTTCTATTGCAAAGGCAACTCCAGGTGCAGTGGGAGCTGACCTTGCAAATATGGTTAATGAAGCTGCTTTAAGGGCTGTAAAGCAAGGAAGAAATGAAGTTATACAAGAAGACTTAGAAGAAGCCGTAGAGGTCATAATAGCAGGTAAGGAAAAACGTGACAGAATAATGTCAGATAAAGAAAAGAGAATTGTTTCTTTCCATGAAGTAGGGCATGCCTTAGTGGCAGCACTGTTAAAAAACACAGACCCTGTGCATAAGATTACCATAGTTCCAAGAACCATGGGTTCTTTAGGATATACACTTCAGCTTCCAGATGAAGAAAAGTATTTGGTATCTAAGGAAGAAATGATGGATCAAATAACAGTTATGTTAGGTGGAAGAGCAGCAGAAGAAGTAGAATTTAAAAGTATTTCTACAGGTGCTTCTAACGATATAGAAAGGGCAACTCAAACTGCAAGAAATATGGTTACCATGTATGGTATGACTGAGGAGTTTGATATGATGGCCTTAGAGTCTATGAGCAGCAGATATTTAGATGGAAGACCAGTTCAAAACTGTAGTGCTAAAACCGCCGCAAGAATAGATGAAGTGACTTTGGAGATAATAAAAGAATGTCATAAAAGAGCTATAAACATACTTAATGACAATAGGGCATTATTAACAAAGATATCAGAAAGACTCTTGGAAAAAGAAACCTTACTTGGGGAAGAATTTATGAGTATAGTAAGAGAAGACAAAGACGCATTAGAAGAGAATACTAATACAGTTTTACAATAGTTATGAATAATATATACATAAATTCCCGGTGTTACCGGGAATTTTATGTGCTTAAAGGAGGATATGCATTGGATTTAAAAGGGGAAAAAAGTTTGGATTTAAATATAGAAAATTTAAAGCTTGAAGAAACCGTAAAGATAATAAGAGAAGAAATAGTGAATTATATATCTAAAAGACAAAATATCAGCCAATATATTATAGATTACAGAAAAAAAGTCATAGAAGAATTTAAAGACGATGAAGATAAAATTGCTGAGTATTTTGATCATGAGAGATTTGTTAAGGAAGAAGCATTTAAAAATATTGATAGGCGCCTTAAAGAACTTACTGTTTTACAAGAATCACCGTATTTTGGACGGGTGGAGTTTATTGATAAAGAGTATGAAGATGAAGAAAAGCTATATATAGGCAGATTTGGAGTTACTCCAGAAGGCAGCTATGAACCTACAGTAGTAGACTGGAGAGCACCTGTAGCATCACTTTTTTATAAAGGTACTTTAGGGAAAGCTTCCTACGTCTCCCCTCAAGGAAATGTAGATGTAGATATCACTGGTAGAAGACAATATATCATTAAGAAAGCAAAGCTTAAAGGAATGTTTGACTCTGAAATTGATGTAAAGGACGAAATACTGCAGCTAGTTTTAAGTGCAAATTCTGACGAAAAGCTTAAAGATATAATAATGACTCTGCAAAAAGAGCAAGATGATATAATAAGGCAGCCTAGGGAAAATACTCTAGTGGTTAATGGGGTAGCTGGCAGTGGCAAAACCACTATTGCACTTCATAGGGTAGCTTATCTTCTTTATAATTATAGAGATATACTAAAGGATAAGGTTTTGATAATAGGGCCTAATAATATATTTATGGAGTATATTTCTTCAGTACTTCCAAGCCTTGGAGAATCAGGTGTAAAACAAAGCACTTTTACTAATTTTGCTTTAGATATATTAGATATAGAAGAAGTTATGACCTTTAAAGAATACTCAGAAAAGATACTAAGTGATGATAAAGCTTTTATTAAAGAAGCGGAGTACAAAAATAGTGATGAATATGTACAGCGCTTAGATGAAATGCTTAAGGAAATGGATGATAGCTACTTTAAATATAGACCAGTGCACTTTGAAGGAAATATAGTGGTAGATCTAGAAGAAATAGATGAACTATTCAACAAACATTACGCTCATATGCCTCTTTTTAGGAGAAATGAAAAAGTAAAGAGAATATTAGTCTCTAAACTCAAAGATAGAAGAGATGAAGAGGTAAGGAAACTTAAGGCTGAAATAAAAGCCTATAGAGAAAGCCTTTCACCTGATGAGTTAAAACAGCAAGAAAATAATATTGAGTTTAAAAGAAAAATGAGAATAAGAGAAATAATAAGAGAGGTTATGAATCAAAGGGATATCATAAATAAATGGATAACCCCACAGAGTATAGAAGATATATACAATGAGTTTAATCAGCATAAACCTCTTACTATAGATGATTTAGCACCAATTCTATATTTAATGTTAAAATTAACAGGAATAAAGAATAAGGATAGTATTAAACATGTGGTAATAGATGAAGCTCAAGATTTCAGCAAGTTACAATTTAAAGTAATAAAAGAAATAACTGGAGCTGTTTCATTAACTATTGTTGGAGATGCTAATCAAAGATTAACCAAAACACAAGATAGACCTGCAATGTTAGATGTGGAAAGCTTGTTCCCAGACCTTAAAGTTATGAATTTTAACTTAAATAAGAGCTATAGATCCACTTATGAGATTATGGAGCATGCCAATAAATACCTTAAAGAAGATAAAATAGTCCCTATGGTTAGAAGTGGTGCTAAAGTAGAAAGCATAATTGTAAATAATATTTTAGACTTAGGAAATATAGTAGCACAGCAATTGAATAATTTCAAAGAACAAGGACTAGAAAATATAGCTATTATAACTAAAACCATGGAAGAATTAAATGAAGTTGAGTCCACAATAAAATCTAAGAGTTATGTTGCCACATTAAAATCAGAGGATATGCTTTATAATGGTGGTATAGTTATGCTACCATCTTATTTCGCTAAAGGATTAGAATTTGATGGTGTAATTATACTTGACAATGAAGATATTAAAACCAATGATTTTATTAAATACATTATGTGTACTAGAGCATTACATGGGCTTATGGAAATTAAATATTAGGGAGAAAATTAATGAAAAAGTATTTGTCATATATAAAGAAATTTACTAAGTCGGTGGATTCCTATTGGATACTGACATTTTTACTTGTTATTTTAAAATCAAATTTATTTTTAGCTATGGTTAGAACGCCAAACTCTTCATCTATTGATATATTTAGTATGTATTTTGGAGTTCCTGTTATTTCTACACACTTATCCTTTGCTGTTATATTTATTTCCATAGCTCTTTTATTTAAAGGAAGAGCAAGGCTCTATGCAGCTACTGGTTTAAATTTGCTTCTGAGTATAATGCTGGTGCTTAACCTTTGGTATTACAGGGCATATAAGGGATTTTACTCTATTAGGCATATTATTCATCCGGAACTATTCAATCCTCTTAATAGGAGTATAGTAAATTTTCATATCATAGATATTTTATATTTTTTAGATGTTTTATTATTGATAATTTATATATACCGTCATAAGGATATATACAAAGATGTAAAAAGAAATGTAGTATGCTTTTTAGCCTTTGTAATTGTGGGCTGCGGAGTTATATATAATGATCATCAGAGAGTTGATAAGCTTAATAAGGGACGCCCAGGTCAAATGGTATTTGTAAACTCTTGGGCTCCTTTTCAAACCATGTCTAACCTTACTCCTATAGGCTTCTGGAGCTACGATACTTATAGGACATTAAAAGAATGCTCTGATTATAAATTGTCCTCTGGGGAAAAAGAAAAAATAAACAATTGGCTTAATTGGAAAATAGAAAATATTAAGGATAATAATTATTTTGGTATGTTTAAAGGAAAGAATATCATAGCTTTACAAATTGAATCTTTAGAAAACTTTGTTATTAACGCTAAAGTAAATGATGAAGAGATAACACCTAATATGAATAAGCTTCTTAAAAATAGTTTGTATTTTAATAATATTCATGAACAAAATGGCGGAGGCACCAGTTCAGATGCGGATTTTATGTTTAATACAGGAATGTTTCCAATAAGTAGTGGATCTGTGGTTTTTAGATATCCATCAAGAAATTTAGAAACTCTTCCAAAACTTTTACAGGAGAAGGGGTATAAAACTTATTCTGCTAAAGCTGAAAATGCTGGAAATTGGAACTGGGTAGAGATGCATAAGGGCACTTATAAATTTCAAGAAGTTTGGGATATAAGTAATTTTAAAGCTGATGATCTCATAGGAACATCAATTTCTGATGCTTCTGGATTTAGGCAGATAGGTGAAAAGATCAAGGATATTAAAGAGCCTTTTTATATTAATTATGCCACTTTAAGCAGTCATGGACCCTTTGAAATTCCTGAGGATAAAAAGCTTTTAAAGCTGCCTGAGACTCTAGATAAGAGTATTTTAGGAGCTTATTTTCAAAGCATTAGATATGTAGATGAACAAATAGGTAGTTTTATAGAGAAATTAAATAACCAAGGTATCTTAGACAACACTGTAGTTGTAATTTATGGTGATCATGGTGGAGTACATAAATTCTATGGTGATGAGTTGAAAGCTGTAGACTTCCCAGGGGACTGGTGGAAACATAATGATGAAAAGATACCTTATATAGTATTTAATAGTAAACTTTCAGGGAATAAAATTGATACTATAGGTGGTACTGCGGATTTATTTTCCACTACAGCATATTTAATGGGCATAGAGGAAGAAAAATTTATAAATAAGACTTATGGAAGAAATCTACTTAAGACAAATAGAAATTTCACTGTAATGAATAATGGCAGATTAATTGGCGATATTAACGAAAAGGATAAGCTTTACCTTGAGAATTCCAGGGATGTAAGTAATCTTATTATCACCAGTGATTATTTTAATAAAAATAGCCACTAAAATCAATTAATAGTTAAATATAATATAAAAAATCTGCATGACAGTAGGATATTTAAAAATGCTGCCATGCAGAACTTTTTATTTTATTTCGTTTTTATATTCTTTTTCGTATTTATGAAATTTATCCACAAGTTCATTACCTAAGGAGTCTAGCTTATTAAAGTACATATTTTGAATATAGAACTTCTCTAAATCATCGTGGAGAGCTTTATTATTTTTTAATATGCTTAAGGCTTTTTCTACCATAGAGTAAAATAAGGTTTTATTATACTCTATCTCATTAGATACTGAGTTTAGATACTTTGTATTACAAAGTTCTTCCATATATATTTCATTGCCCTTTATTTGCTTTTTATTTATTTCATTAGAAGTGACAATAGCAGTGGATAGTTCCGGTATAAATAAGTGTTCTATTCTTTCAGAAATAAATGGATCATGAAAAACTTCTACATATAGTCCTCTTTTTAAGCTCTCTTCAAGAATATATTTTAAAGTTTCAGATTTTCTAAAGCCAGGACCTCCATTTATAACATATACGTTTTCATAAGCATTTGTAAGAGATTCTATATAGGTTACTATACCTTGAGGGGTAATACCTGTGGCAAACAAATGCCTATCCTTTCCTAAAACACCTATATCTGTACCTTTTAAAACTTTACTTTTAAGATCTTCTTTAAAGGTTAATAGCTTGTTGCTATCCATAGATTGTAAATTAAATGAGCTCCAATCCTCATGAATTTCCTTGGCGGACCTTAAATATCTGTAGATCCTTTTATAATTTTCTGATAGGGTTTTAGCGATGTCCATTATTTCAACTTTATGATTTTTTATTCCATCCTCATTCCAACACTGACCTAAGTTTAATATCTCGTCCACAGCACCGGGAGTTATAGGGTCTACCATATGAGGAGAAGTTCCATCTAAAACGGCTATTTTAAGTTCTTTTATAAGGATAGCATCTAAGGACTCACTGTCAGAGGAACAATGATGATGCTCTATATTATATCCATTAGAATAAAAATATGCAGAAAGCTTTTTCATAATGGAGGATTTACCTGTACCTGGCCCTCCTTTTAAACAAACTATTCTTCTAGCTTCATCTTGAGGGAGTATATATCTAAAAAAAGAATAAAATCCCATAGAAGTGTTTGCACCTGGAAACATGTGTCTAATATAGTTATTCATATAGTACTCCTTTCGAATATTACATATTATATTATGCAAGGGGTGCCAGTCACGTGACAAGTGACTGGCACCCCTTTTTACATAAAATCAGGATCTACGGTTATTATGCAATTATATTCTGGATGAATGTCTTTTATATCTGAAATAATTTTTTCCTTAAGCTCCTCTTCATGCATGATCTTTCTAAGAGCAGCGCTATCCACCACTATATCAAAGATTAAGTTCTTATGTTCTTTTTCCCCCACAATTCTAAAATCATGCATAGATTTTATAAGAGGGTTATATTTTATAATTTTTTCTACTTCAGTTTTAGCTTCTAAGATCTCTTTAGTATCTATAGAAATAGGGTCCATATGTATCACCAGATATATATTTAGCTTTTCTGATATTTCACGTTCTGCCTTGTCTATAACATCATGTATCTTCATGATATTTATATCAGAAGGAATTTCTGCATGAATAGAAGCCATGCACTTGCCCGGACCATAATTGTGGATTATAAGATCATGCACTCCAGTAATATACTGATAACTCATAACACCTTCCTGAATAGCTTTTACTAACTTAGGATCTGGAGCCTCCCCTAAAAGAGGACTTATAGTTTCTTTTACTAAAGAGTAACCA
Organism: Clostridium amylolyticum; assembly: GCF_900142075.1. GTDB lineage: Bacteria > Bacillota > Clostridia > Clostridiales > Clostridiaceae > Clostridium_AA > Clostridium_AA amylolyticum. The sequence continues at coordinate 200,709 of NZ_FQZO01000005.1, read as the reverse complement.
GACCATAGTATTGCTAAAGCAACCAAAATACCTATGTATCCATCTATAGGGAAACTAGTGAATTTTGAGGCTAAGAGTGATATGGCTACAGTACTAGAAGTTACCACATCACCTAAAGCGTCTATACCAGCAGCTTTTAGAGCTGATGAATCTATGGTCTTTCCAATAAACTTATTAAAACTACTTAACCACACTTTAAAGGTTATAGATACTGCTATAAGTATGAAAGGAAGAAGTTGAAAAGTTACAGGTGCTGGATTTATAACCCTATCAAAGGAAGTTTTAATAAATTGAAAACCTACAATCATAACCATAAAAGCCACTATAAGTGCTGAAATATATTCTAGCCTTCCATGACCAAAAGGGTGCTCTGCATCTGCAGGCATACTGGATAATTTAAAACCTAATATAGTTATTAAAGAAGAAGCTGCATCAGAAAGATTATTAAAGGCGTCTGCCATCACAGCGATACTTCCCACAATAAGCCCCACGGAAAGTTTTATTGCAAACAACATAACATTTATTATTATTCCTACTATACCTGCAAGAAAGCCATAAGAATTTCTAACTTTTTCATCATTTGTATTAGAGTTATTCCTAATAAACTTTTTTACTAGCAATCGAGATAGCATAACTAACACTCCAATCAAAGGTTAAATATGATATGAAAATATATATGCTATTATATCACAAATGAAATATTAATATAGCAAATATAATATAATAAGTGTTAGAATATATATATATTTACGTTAAAGGAGGTAATTACATGGAAAGAGAATTAGCATTAGAGCTTATGGAGTTTATTTATAATTCACCTTCAGCTTTTCATGCAGTGGACACCATTAAAAAGGAATTATCAAAAGAAAATTACATAGAATTACATGAAGGAGAAAAATGGAATTTACAGTATAATAAAAATTATTATGTCACTAGAAATGACTCTGCTTTAATAGCATTTAAAACTGGAAGCAAATCACCTCAAGAGGCAGGTTTTAAGCTTATAGGAGCTCATACAGACTCACCTAGCTTTAGGATAAAACCTAATCCAGAAATGGTTTCTGAAGGCAGTTATGTAAAGCTTAATACAGAGGTATACGGCGGACCTATACTATCCACATGGATGGACAGGCCACTTGGTATAGCAGGAAGAGTTACATTAAAAGGAGAAAATATATTATTTCCTGAAAGCAGGCTTATAAACATATCTAAGCCTATAGTGATAATACCTAACCTTGCTATTCATATGAACAGAGAGGTAAATAAGGGTGTGGAACTTAATAAGCAAATAGACACTCTACCTTTAATTACACTAATTAATGAATCCTTGGAAGAAAATAATTATCTTATAAAACTTTTAGCAGAGGAATTAAAGGTTGAAGTTAAGGAGATAATAGATTTTGATTTATTTTTATATGAATATGAAAAAGGATGCTTTGTTGGATTAAATGAAGAATTTATATCTAGTTCAAGATTAGATGACCTATCCATGGTTCATGCTGGTATCAAGGCACTTTTAACCTCTAAAAGCGTAGAAGCTACCAATGTTATGGTATGCTTTGATAATGAAGAAATCGGTAGCTCTACAAAACAAGGAGCGGATTCACAGCTTTTGTCCAACATATTAGAAAGAATAGTATTAAGCTTTGGAGGCAATAGAGAAGATTACTTTAGAGCTCTTTCTAAATCTTTTATGATCTCAGCGGATTTAGCTCATGCAGTTCATCCAAATCGTGGTGAAAAGCATGATCCTAAGAATAGACCGCTTATAAATAAAGGACCTGTTATTAAGATAAGCGCTAACCATAAATATACTTCTGACAGCGATTCTTCTTCAGTATATGAGCTTATATGCAAAAAAGCAGGAGTACCGGTACAAAAGTTTGTTAATAGATCTGATATGTTAGGAGGCTCTACCATAGGACCAATATCCTCTACTCACCTAGATATTAGAAGTGTGGATATGGGATCACCTATATTTGCAATGCATTCTATTAGAGAATTAGCTGGAGTAAAGGATCATTATTATGTTCTAAAATCCTTTGAGGAGTTTTATAACATTTAAAATTTAATAAGAGATATAGAAAGCTGGTGATAGAAGCCAGCTTTTTTATTTTTTGTTGATTTTCTCTATAACTAATAATAATGGTATAACTTTCATATACTCGGGAAAAACTAAATAAGCATTTCTTTTGTCACTAAATTTGTGAAGGAGATTGGGTATAATGATAAAAAGCAGGATAAAATGCACAAAGGTACTTCTGAATAATATGGAAGATGGTTATAGAGAAATAATTAAAAATTATGAATATATAAATTCATTAGTTAGTAGTAACAATGAAATAATACATTCTTGTCAATGGCTATTAGATAATATTTACCTCATTGAAAAAGAATATAAAATGGTTAAAGCTAATCTCCCATTAAAATATTGTGCTGACCTACCACTAAACACAGAGAAGGATCTATGTGTTCCTAGGATATATACTTTAGCACAAGGGTTCATAAACACCTATGAAGGAATAGTAAAAAATGATAATGCAAGAAAATATATTACCACCTTAAAGGAAGAATATGATTTTACTATGGGAGAATTATGGGCTTTTCCCCTTATGCTGAGGGTTGTACTTTTAGAGTATATTTCGGGAATAACCCATGAAATGAGCTTTATAGTAAGAGAAAAGAAAAAAGCAAATTTATTTTGTGAAAAAATAATAAATGCCTATGTTAAAAGTGATTATAAAGAAACTTTAAATAAATATATATCAGAAAATAAAAAAGCAACTAATCCCTTTATAGAAAGAACTATTAAGGTTTTAAGGGACAATGCATTAGAAAAGGAAGAAATTATAAAGTGGCTTTCCCTTTCATTGCCAAAGGGTAATGAAAGCATTGAAAATGCTATAAAAGAGCAGTATTTAAAAGAAGGAAAACTTCAAAGGATAATGGGAAACAGTATAACATCTTTAAGAAGCATAGATGCCATAGATTGGAAGAGCTTTTTTGAGTCTATTAGCGATGTAGAAGAAATACTATCAAAAGACCCTAGCGGCATATATAAAAAAATGGATTTTGATACTAGAGATAATTATAGACACAATATTGAAGTTATTTCAAAAAATTCAGGAATATCAGAAAAAAATATAGCTATGGAAGTGTTATCCCTTGCAAATAATGCTATTTCTAGCCAGGCGGAATTTTATAAGCAGCATGTAGGATATTATATCTTAGATGCGGGAAAGAATGATTTAAAGAAAAAATTAAGGTATAAACCTAAAGGCTTAGAAGGGGTTAAAGAAAGCATTAAGAAAAAGCCCTATCTTTATTATTTTGGATTAATGGCTTTATTTATTATCTTTCTAGAAGCTATAGTTATTACTAGTTATTTTAGGGCTTTAGGATATATATCTTTTAACAAATTAATATGGGGAATTATCATTTCAATAATACCAATTTCTGAAGTGGTAATAGCTATATTAAATTGGAGCGTAACTAATATAATAACTCCCAGTGAAATACCAAAGTTGAAATTAGAAAAAGGATTAACTGAAGATATAAGCACTATAGTGGTTATACCTGCCCTTATAAATAGTGTAGAGAGATTAAGGTCTTTAATAGATGATATGGAAGTTTATTATCTGGCCAATAGAGAAGAAAATTTATATTTTGCTATATTAGGTGACTTTAAAGATGCATATAGTGAAAATGAAGCTGAAGATGAAAAAATAGTAAAAGAGGCACTAAAAGAGGTTAAGGAATTAAATAATAAGTACTGCAAAAAAGGAAATGAAATATTTTTCTTTTTTAACAGACAGCGTAAATTTAATGAAAGCATGGGATATTATCTAGGGTGGGAAAGAAAAAGAGGAAAATTAGTAGAATTTATGAAACTTATTCGAGGTAGTAAAAAAACCAGCTTTAATGTTATAAGCAGCGATATCTCCAAATTAAGAAAAGTTAAATATTTAATAACTCTAGATGCTGATACTAAGTTACCGAGAGATACTGTGAGAAGACTGGTAGGAGCTATGAGTCATCCCTTAAACATCCCTGTACTAGATAATAATAATGAAATAGTAATAAGAGGCTATGGCATAATGCAGCCGCGTATATCCGTTAGTATATCAGCTTCTGAAAAAACCAACTTTTCACGTATTTTTTCCGGAGAAACGGGTATGGATTTATATACTACAGCTGTTTCAGATGCTTATCAGGATATATTTGGAGAGGGTATATTTACCGGTAAGGGCATCATTGATATAGACACTTTCTATAATGTATTAAAAGATGAGATTCCTAAAAATAGTGTGTTAAGCCATGATTTGTTAGAAGGTTGCTATGCCAGAGCTGCTTTGGTTACAGACATAAATTTGGTAGATGGATATCCTTCACATTATAAATCCAGTTCCTTACGTCTTCACAGATGGGTAAGGGGAGATTGGCAGCTTATACCCTGGTTAAAATCAAAAAAAATAAGTAAGCTCTCAAAATGGAAGATCATAGATAATCTAAGAAGAAGTCTTTTGACACCTTCGGTGGTTTTATTAATTTTACTGCAATTTTCTTTATTGAGTGGGGGACAGCAGTGGTTAGCCCTTGCTTTTCTCTCTATAGGAATACCTATATTATTTGATGTTTCTGAAGTAGTGGTTACACCTAAAAAAGGAATTGGTTTAAATGGGACACTATCTAGTTCAAAAATGGTATGGCAACAGATATTTTTTATTTTTTCATTTATTCCTCATCAAGCTTTGTTAATGTTAGATGCTATTTTTAGAACCTTATATAGAACCTTTATAAGCAAGAAGAATATGTTGCAGTGGCAAACCGCTGCAGATGCTGAAGCTACAGCAGGAAAAACTTTAATAAGCTACATTAAGACTATGTACTTAGCATCAATTATATCCTTAGTGGTAGGATTGTTAGCTTTTAATTATTCCTTATCTTTGGGATGGCTTATGACACCTATATGCGTAATATGGTTTATTTCACCTTTAAGTGCTTACATAATAGGACTAGAGCTTCCTAAAGAAAAAGAAGATATAAGCAAAAAGGATGAAGTTTTTATAAGAGAGATAAGCAGAAGAACTTGGTGCTATTATGAAGATTTTGTAAATAAAGAAAATAATTATTTAGCTCCGGACAATTATCAAGAAGATCCAGAAAAAGGCATAGCCTATCGTACTTCACCTACCAATGTAGCTATGGGCTTAATTACCAATATAACAGCTTATGATATGGGGTTTATTGGAATTAACTCAGTGCTAGACAGGTTAAATAAAGGGATTGAAAGCATAAATAAGCTGGAAAAATATCATGGACATTTATATAACTGGTATGATACAAAATCCTTGAAACCGCTTTGGCCCAGGTATATATCTACGGTAGATAGCGGCAATCTAGTAGGCTATTATTGGGTTATTATGGAATCATTAAAGGAATATAAGAGTAACCCAATAATTAGAGAGAAATATATTAAGGGATTAGTTGAAACCTTATGCCTAGCAGAAGCAGAAGATAATAATAGGGTGTTATATAAAGAGTTAATGAAGGAGATATCAAATAAAAGCTATGATATATATGGTTACAATGAGTTGTTACACCGTATATGGAGTATGGCTGTAAACTATGAGAAAGAAAATAAAGACGGAGAGTATTATTGGAACTCCAAAGTGAAATATGATGTTTCTACAAGAATAAAAGAAATACAAATATTATTTCCTTGGCTTGAACTTTCTAGCATTGAGGTTAAGGATGCTGAAATAACTAATGCTTTAAATGAATGTATTTTTAAAGTGCCCATAAAGGAACTGCCAGCTAAGTTAAATACTATATTAGTTTCCTTAAGCGATAATGTAAATATAAGTGAGGAGTTTTTAAAGCTTTTATCAGATAGCATCAATAATTTCTTAAAGCTAATAAGAATGTTAGATTCTTTAAATAATAAGTTAGAAAAACTATCAGAAGACACTGATTTTACTATTCTTTACAATGATGAAGTTAAACTATTTTCTATAGGATATGATGTGGAAAATGATTCGTTAGGTAGTAGTTATTATGATTTAATGGCTTCAGAGGCTAGAGCTGCAAGTTTTATTGCCATAGCTAAGGGAGATGTATCCACTGAACATTGGTTTAAATTAGGAAGAGCCATGGCATCGTTATATGGAAGGAAAAGCTTAGTGTCTTGGAGCGGAACTATGTTTGAATATTTTATGCCCCTTTTAATAATGAAAGCCTACCCTAAAACTTTATTAAACCAAACCTATTACTCAGTTTTACATATTCAAAAAAAGTATTCCAAGTTAAAGAAAATTCCTTGGGGAATATCAGAATCAGCCTTTTACCACTTTGATGGGGCTTTAAATTATCAATATAAAGCTTTTGGAGTACCTGATGTAGGTTTAAAGAGGGGGTTAGGTGATGAACTAGTAGTATCAACTTATTCCGTTGCATTAGCATTAATGATTGATAGCAAAGATTCCATAAAAGCTATGAAAAATTTTGTATCCATGGGTATGCTAGGGAGATATGGATTTTATGAATCCATAGATTATACCAAAGATAGAGTACCCAAAGGGAAAAGTTATGCCATAGTAAAAAACTACATGGTACACCATCAAGGGATGATGCTAATGGCTTTTAACAATGTTTTATGCAATGATATTTTATCTGATAGATTTCATAGACTGCCAGAGGTAAAGGCTACAGAAGAATTGCTACAAGAAAAAGTACCTAAAGCGGTAATATATGATAGAAAAAGTGAAATACAAATACCTAAGTCTGACATAGAAGAGCAAAATATATTTATAAGAGAATATGTTACCCCCTATAGTGAAGTACCAGAAGTGCAAATTTTATCTAATGGGAGTTATTCTTTAATGATTACCAATAGCGGCAGCGGGTATAGTAAAATTGACAATATGGCTTTATATAGATGGAGAGAAGATGTTACTTTGGATTCTTCTGGCATGTTCTTTTTTATTAAGAATATAAATTCTAATGAATATTGGAGTGCTGCTTATGAACCTTGCAAAAATTCAGGAGATAAATATCAAGTGAATTTTTCACTAGATAAAGCCGTGTTCAAGAGAAATGATGGTAATATTGAAACTAAGACCGAGATTGTTGTTTCCCCGGATTTTAATGCGGAAATAAGAAAAATAACCCTTACTAATCATAGTAATTTTACTAGAGATTTAGAGGTTACAAGCTACATGGAGGTCGTTTTAACAGAGTATAATGCCGATTTAGTTCACCCTGCCTTTAGTAACTTATTTATTACTACTGAATTTGATGAAGAGCATAAGTGCCTTTTAGCTAGCAGAAGACCAAGGGCTAAATCCCAGCATAAACCCTACGCAGTGCATTTTATTTTGGAGGATGTAGGAAAATCTGAAAATATACAATATGAAACAGCAAGAGCAAATTTTATTGGTAGAAATAGAGATATAACAAACCCTGTGGTTATGGATAGTGAAACACCACTGGAAAATAGAGTAGGAATAGTACTAGATCCTATTTTTAGCCTTCGTAAGAGAGTAAATATAATGCCTGGGGAATATGTAACCATTAGCTTTGTTACAGCCTGCGCAGCTTCTAGAGAAGAAGCTTTAAACATAGTGAAACATTTTAAAGGATATAATTATTTGGAAAGAGTATTTGAAGAGGCTATGAATGAAGTTCAGTGGGAATTGAAGGCGTTGGGTATAAAATCTGCACAGGCTAATTTTTATCAAAGAGTAGCTAATAATATTATATTCCCATCAAATTTCAAGCACCGGGAAAAATTTATAAAAAGCATTAACAAATACCAAAAGGACCTTTGGCCTTATGGAATATCTGGAGACTTGCCAATATTACTTGTGATAGTGGAAGAGGAAAAAGATTTAGATATGGTAAGACAGGTTTTACTTATGTATAAATATTGGCAGCTAAAAGGGCTTGTGGTAGATTTAATTATTTACAATAAGCAAGATACATCCTACACCCAGCCCCTTCAAAATTCAATATCTCAATTAGTTAATGTATCAGAACAAGATAAGAAAGGTAATTATAAAGGAAGTATATATATCCATAGCAAATCTACCATGAGTGAAGAGATATTAAGCTTTTTAAAGGGGATATCCAAGGTAGTTATTGAAAGTTCTAAAGGCTCTCTAATAGAACAGTTAGATAATAGTATTGATGATAGTAAATATAGAGATATTTTAGAAATAAATAATAATTTTGATTCTAAGAAAATAGTGAGTTATATAAGGCATAAAGAATTACAAGGCAATAAGCTAATATCTGAATATAAAATAAAGTATAAAGATAAGAGTACAAAAGATAAAAGTGTAGAGAGTTTTTATAAAAATTTAAAATATAACTATGAATTAGCCGAGGAAATAGCATATTCCAATATTTCTAAACCTTCAAAGGAGAAAGCAAAGGAAGATTTAAATTACCCTGTAGATAAATTATTATATTATAACGGCTATGGAGGTTTTAATAGTAAAAGCAACAGCTATATAATAGTGTTAAATGAAGAAAAAAACACTCCAGCGCCTTGGATTAATGTTATTTCCAACAAAAACTTCGGTTTTCACATATCAGAATCTGGAAGCAGTTATAGTTGGTGTGGTAACTCAAGAGAAAATAAAATAACTCCATGGAATAATGATGCTGTCAGCGATTTATCTGGAGAGGTTATGTATATTAGAGATGAAGATACCGGTGAGTTTTGGACCTTAACTCCAAAGCCTGTAAGAGAAGACAATAACTACATTATTGAACATGGATATGGGTATAGTAGTTTTATTCATAACTCTCATGGTATTGAAGGGGAAATGACATGTTTTGTGCCTTTAGATAAAGAGCTTAAAATTATAAAGGTAAACTTAAAAAACTCCTCTTCCAATACAAGAAATATAAGTGTTTTTTATTATGCACAGTTAGTTTTAGGTGTATCGCCACAACAGACTTCTCAATATATAAGTACCCATGTATATGGAGATGGAGAGTTTGTTTATGGCATAAATCCATATAGTGAGTCCTTTGGCAGGCTTAAAGCTTTTCTGAAGATTATTGGTGGTGAAAATAGCACTTTTACAGGTAACAGAAAAGAATTTTTAGGAAGAGGGGGGCATATAAGTTATCCCTTAGCTCTAAAGTCTAAAACTTTATCCAATATCACCGGTGCAGGAATGGATCCTTGCCTAGCTGAGCACACTTTTATAACTATAAATCCAGGTGAAACAAAAGAGATTAGCATAATACTTGGTGATATGGAAAATTTACAACAAATAAGCACTTTAATAAATAGTTATAATAATAAAGAAATTGTTTATGAAGAACTCACCAAGGTTAAGAATTACTGGAGTAATCTATTAGGAACCATTAAAGTTAAAACTCCAGATAAAAGTATGGATTTACTTTTAAATGGATGGCTGATATATCAAAACTTAAGTTGTAGATATTGGGCTAGGAGTGCTTTTTATCAAAGTGGAGGAGCCTATGGTTTTAGAGATCAGCTTCAAGATACCTTGGCTTTAGGAATGTTGGATGCTAACTTTACAAAAAATCAGATACTAAAGAGTGCATCTAGACAATTTATAGAAGGAGATGTCCAGCATTGGTGGCACCCTGTAGTTAATAGCGGTATTAGAACCAGATTTAGCGATGACCTATTATGGCTTCCTTATGTTACTGCGGAATATATAAACTCCACAGGAGACTATTCTATACTCTTTGAAGAAGCGCCTTATCTTAGAGATAATCCTTTGCAGGAAGGGGAAGACGAAAGATATAATATAGTACCAGAATCTAAGGAAAAGGGAAGCATATATGAACATTGCATAAAAGCTATAAAGAAAGCATTGAAATTTGGAGAGCATAATATACCTCTCATGGGCAGCGGAGATTGGAACGATGGTATGAGCACTGTGGGGAATAAGGGGAAAGGTGAAAGTATATGGCTAGGATGGTTTTTATATGACATTCTCAATAAGTTTCAGCCAATTTGTTCCTTTGTAAAGGATAATGAGATGGTAGTAGAGTTTAAAGATAGTATGAATTTCATAAGAGAAAACATAGAAAAGCATGGATGGGACGGAGGATGGTACAGAAGGGCATATTTTGATAACGGTACACCTCTAGGTTCTATGGAAAATAGTGAGTGCAAAATTGATTCTTTAGCTCAAAGCTGGGCAGCTATATCCGGAGCAGGTAAAATAAGCAGGGTTAAACAAGCTATGGAGGCTGTAGAAAAGTACCTAGTAAAAGAAGATAAAGAAATAATATTGCTACTAGCCCCTCCCTTTAACAATTCTCAGTTAGAACCAGGATACATTAAGGGATATGTGCCTGGAGTAAGAGAAAATGGAGGGCAGTATACCCATGCAGCGGTGTGGTGCATCATGGCCTTTACCCTGCTAGGGGAAAATAATAAGGCCTGGAAATATTTTAACATGATCAATCCTATAAATCACTCTTCCACTTCCTTAGAAGCTAAGACCTACAAGGTAGAGCCTTATGTAATGGCTGCGGATGTATATTTAAAGGAACCCTTTAGCGGCAGAGGAGGTTGGAGCTGGTACACAGGGGCAGCAGGATGGATGTATAAAGTTGGAGTTCAAAATATATTGGGATTTAAAATTATTCAGGGAAAGGGATTTGTAATAGAACCTTGCATACCTGATAATTGGAATGGATATGAAATAGAGTATACCAGGGATAATGTTAAATATTATATTAAAGTAATAAGGGATAACAAGGAGCTATTAACAATGGATGGAGAAGTATTGAAGGAGAAGCTTATACCATTTAAACCTAAAGGTGAACATTATGTAGAAGTAAGGTTTCAATAATACAGTTAATAAAAGGTGTATAAATCAAATTATTTAATAAAAAAATAAGTATGCTTCAGGCATACTTATTTTTCATCATAATATTTAGAATCTTAATCTTTATAAAGATTCTTATCGGTGTAATCAAACTCTTGGTTAGCAATGTTATTAGATACTATATTATCTCTTACAGGATCAGGTAACTCTGTATAATCTTCACCAGTAGGTGAATAGGATTTTATGGTTTTTGGAGTTGCTTCTGCTTGTTCTCTTTCATCAGGTAAATAAGGTTTTTTATTAGAAATTTTTTTCATTAAAAATCGCCTCCTTATTTCTTAGTATGTTTCAATAATAAGAAATAATTATTGTAGTGGTGTGGAAAATTAATTAATAATGTGTAAATAATTGATAATTCGGTGAATATTATAAGTTTTTTTACTATTTTGGTATATAATTATTATGTAGACAATAAAATTAAGGAGGTTCATTATGACTAAGGTATTACAAGTGTATAAGTGTATGGTATGCGGGAATATTGTAGAGGTGCTTTATAGTGGTGGTGGCACCCTTGTTTGCTGTAACCAACCAATGAAACTAATGGAAGAAAACACAGTAGATGCAGCTTTAGAAAAACATGTTCCAGTGGTAGAAAGAATTGATGATCAGGTACACGTTAAAGTTGGAAGTGTGACCCATCCTATGACTGAAGAACATTATATTCAATGGATTGAAGTAATAACAGAAGATAAGGTATATAGAAAAGATTTAAAACCAGGAGATGTTCCAGAAGCTATCTTCCACATAGATGGAGATATTATTTCTGTAAGAGAATACTGTAACCTTCACGGACTATGGAAAAATAAATAATAATTTTAAATTTTCAATTAAGAAAGTCTGAGCGTTAGCGGTTTTTCATCGCTAATGCTCAGACTTTTTTTAGTTATATGCAGAAAAAAGAATCTATACTTCTAAGATCTAAGCCAAAGTAAACCCAACGGCCTCTTCTCCAACGGAATCCAGCAATGGAGCGCCTTCCAGCTTTTACAAGATAAGCCCAGTAAGCCCGGCCATTAGTCTGCCATATATAAGTAAACTTAAATAGGCAAAAGTTGATCTGTCCAGGATCTATGGCTTTAGGTGAAATTCCACCTCCACCAGACTTGGCCATGCTTTTTTGAGGAACAGTGGAAGGAGGTGGCCCAGGTGGATAAAGCTGTCTGGAGTCTCTAAAGCCGTATTCATAAGGAGAATAAAAAGGATTATTATAATTAGCATCAGGCATTTCTACTTCAAATTCTCCGTATTCATCTATTTCTTCGTAATCCATTCTATCTTCATCTGTAGGAAAGTTATTAAAGTCCCAATAATACATATATAAACCCTTCTAGTTTATTGTTTACAATTTATAATATGGAACAACAGATAAAAAGGTGAATGTTTCATTTCCATTAAAAATGGAGCATTATCTTAAAGACAATACTCCGTTAATATATAAGCTGATTTTAATATTTTTAATTAGTTTTTCCGATATCAGAAAGAATTAATTCTTTATTATGATCCAGGGCCCAATTGATTCCCCAATCGTTTTGGAATATTAATAAGTTTCTTTCTTTAAGATCCTTAACCTTCTTAGTGTCGGAAGTAAGATTTAATGAATCTATATCTATATTTTCATTTTCTATCCATCTTACATAACGATAAGGCATTCTATCCATTTTTATGTCAGCACCATATTCATGTTTTAACCTATATTCTAACACTTCAAATTGTAATACTCCTACCACTCCGACTATAAGTTCTTCCATACCAATAAACAATTCTTTAAATACTTGAATGGCACCTTCTTGAGCAATTTGAGTTATTCCTTTTACAAATTGCTTCCTTTTCATGGTATCCATAGGTCTTACCCTGGCAAAATGCTCTGGTGCAAAGGTAGGAATGCCATCAAATTCAAATTTGTTGGAAGGGGAACATAGGGTATCACCTATCCTAAATATACCCGGATCAAAAACCCCTATGATATCTCCTGCATATGCCTCTTCAACTATTTCTCTGTCTTGAGCTAGGAATTGTTGAGGCTGTGAAAGTTTAACCTTTCCTTTACCTTGAGTATGATATACTTCCATCCCCTTTGTAAATTTACCCGATACTATTCTCATAAATGCTATTCTATCTCGGTGAGCAGGATTCATATTAGCTTGAATTTTAAATATAAAAGCAGAAAAATCATCGTTTATAGGATTTATTTCTCCTATGCTGGAATCTCTTGAAAGAGGCTCAGAGGTGCTATCAAGGAAGCCTTGTAAAAAAGCTTCTACACCAAAGTTAGTTAACGCACTTCCAAAGAAAACAGGAGTAAGCTCTCCCTTTCTTACTTTCTCTATATCAAAGTCATCTCCTGCTATATCTAATAACTCTATATCTTCCATTAGTTTATTATGTAAGGAATCTCCAAGAAGATCATTAAACACAGGATCGGAAATGTCACCATGCACAGAGGATACTGCTGTCTGACCATGATTTCCACCATTAAATACCTGAATAGTATGATCTTTCCTTTCATAGACTCCTTTAAAATCGGCACCTGATCCTATAGGCCAGTTAATAGGGTAAGACTTAATGCCTAACTCATTTTCTATATCTTCTAATAGTTCAAAGGGGTCACGAGTTTCTCTATCCATTTTATTAATAAAAGTGAATATAGGAATACCTCTTAATGAGCAAACATGAAATAACTTTTTAGTTTGCTCTTCCACTCCTCTAGCTCCATCTATAACCATTACAGCGCTATCCGCAGCCATAAGTGTCCTATAGGTATCTTCACTAAAGTCTTGGTGACCTGGAGTATCTAGTATATTAATGCAGTAATTATTATAATTAAACTGCATAACAGAAGAAGTAACAGATATACCTCTCTGTTTTTCTATTTCCATCCAGTCAGAAACAGCATGTTTAGATGCTTTTCTAGCTTTAACAGAACCTGCTAATCTTATAGCACCTCCATATAGTAAAAGTTTTTCAGTTAAGGTGGTTTTACCAGCGTCAGGGTGGGAAATAATTGCAAATGTTCGTCTTCTTTCTATTTCATCTCTTAAATGTGCCACGATTTGCCTCCTAATTTTTATGCGGTTGTCCGCTATCTATTCCATCTATACTAAGTAAAAAATGTTCTTTCTTTATTATAAGCGATTATTTACAAACATAGTCATTATAACAATTTAAGGTGCTATTTTCAACTAAATTGATATACTTCCTATAATTAATAATTTGAATATAAAGGCTTTCTTTATGTAATAATATTAATTGGGAATGGAAGTAATAGTGGGATGAAAACGATGTTGATACATAATATCTAAGTAAAATGAAATAGTTTTTTAAAATTAATAATGTAATAAATGCTATAATTTAATGTGAAATATTATAAATATTTAAACGGAGGAAAAACATGTATAAGCTTATTGCTATAGATATGGATGGAACACTTTTAAAAGAGGATAAAACCATATCTCGAGAAACTTTTGAAGCCATTGAAAAAGCCACAGATAAAGGTATTAAAGTAATTTTAGCTACCGGAAGACCTTTAGAAGGAATTAAGCCATACTTAAAGAAATTAAACCTAATGAAGGATAATGATTATGCCTTAGTGTTTAATGGAGCTTTAGTACAAAATACTTCCACAGATGAGATAATAGTAAGAAATACATTAAAAGGCAGCGATTATAAATATCTTTATGAAATAAGTAAAATTTTAAATGTTAATATACATGCATTTTCTAAAGAGGGATGTATTACTCCTAAATTAAGTAAATACACCGAAGTAGAAGGGAATATTAATAAGATTCCTATAACCATTAAGGCTGTGGAAGATGTAGATAATGATGAGTATATAATGAAAGTAATGATGATAGATGAGCCAGAAATATTAGACAAAGCCATAAATGCCTTACCAAAAGAGTTATATGAAAAGTACACCGTGGTGAGGAGCACCCCATACTTCCTAGAGTTCTTAAATAAGAGCAGCAATAAAGGAGAAGGGGTTAAAGCCTTGGCTAATGCCTTAAACATAAAACAAGAAGAAGTTATGTGCATAGGAGATGCAGGTAATGACTTACATATGCTAGAATATGCAGGGCTAGGAGTAGCTATGGGCAATGCCTATGAAGAAGCTAAAGAAGTAGCTGACTTTGTAACCAAAACAAATGAAGAGGATGGGGTAGCATATGCTATAACGAAGTTTGCACTTAAATAATTTAAAATTTAGAATTTAAAATGTAGAATGAAGGATGTTTTTCTGATGAAAAGAATCAGAAAAACTAAGAATTGTATAAAAAATGCCCAAAGGACTTGTCCTTTGGGCGTTTTTATAAACATAAATTAGAAGAAACTCCGTCGGGAGTTTCCACCTTCATTCTAAATTTTAAATTCTCAATTCCAAGTTATCTCTGAATCAGTCCTATTTTCTTTTGCATCTTTCTCAAAGTCTTCATGGACACGTAGTTGGCTTTTTCTGCGCCAGCTTTGTAGATGCTTTCTAGATAGTCTTTATTGGTTAGAAGCTCTGTTACTTTCTTTTGAACTGGTTCAAGTTCTGAAACAATGGCTTCTGCTACATCTCTTTTGAAGTCTGCATAGCCCTTACCTTTATAGAATTCCACTATTTCTTCAGGAGATAAGGATTTTATGGCGCTTAAAATATTAATAAGGTTTTTAACACCAGGTTGATCATCGGTATAGTTTACTTCACCAATGCTGTCTGTAACCGCTCTGCTAACTTTCTTTCTTATTACTTCAGGTGGATCCATAATGAGTATATAGCCATTAGGATTTTCTTCTGATTTTGACATCTTCTTTGAAGGGTCTTGAAGATCCATGATCTTTGCAGCAGAAGTGGAGATATATCCGTCAGGTATAGTAAAGGTTGGGCTATAAAGATTATTAAATCTTTCACCGATATCCCTAGCTAATTCTAAATGTTGCTTTTGATCTTTTCCTACAGGAACTAAGTCTGTATTATAAAGTAAAATATCTGCTGCCATCAATACAGGATAGTTAAATAATCCTGCACTTATTGAATCTCCCATATTTTTTGATTTGTCTTTATATTGTGTCATTCTGCTAAGCTCTCCCATATAGGTAGAACAGGTTAAAAGCCATGAAGCTTCACAATGAGCAGGTACATGAGATTGAATGAACATAGTGTTTTTCTTAGGCTCAATACCCGCAGCTATATATATTGAAAGTATCTCTAAAGTCCTTCGTCTTAAGTCTTTGGGCTCTTGCCTTACAGTTATTGCATGAAGATCTGCTACACAAAAGTAACAATCATACTCATCCTGGAGCTTAACCCAGTTTTTTATAGCACCTAGATAATTACCCAGGGTTAATTCGCCAGAAGGTTTAATTCCACTAAAAATAACTTTTTTTCTTTCTTCCATTTTATCAACTCCTATATTATTAATAATAAAAGCCCTATGGACAAAAATCCATAGGGCGTAGTTTACGCGGTACCACCTATATTCGAGAAAAATCTCCTCTTTAAAGATACAAACATATCAATCCCTTTTAACGTAAGGTGCACGTCATAAGCTACTGTTATTTCACTTATGCTCTCAGAGACCCATTCAGCTAAAGCATTGTTACTGTAATTTCACCATATACAGCTCTCTTTAAACTTGTGTTAAAGCTTACTTGCTTCTCATCAACGATGTAAATATTTACTTATATATATGATATTCCTTAATGTATTTTATGTCAAGGATATGATTTTAGTTAGCTTTTTCTTCTTCCAAAAATAAAATCTATTAGGAAAACCAAAGCGGCTATAACCAGGAGAACATTTATAAAGGCTCCTCCTATTTTAAAAATTAATCCTATTAACCAAAACACAATAACTATTCCGCCCAACCATCTTAAAAATCCCATAATTATACCTCCATATAATTTATTTGTTACCTTAGTATTTCCTTAATATAGATAATCAATTCATAAAAAATTGTCTTTGAGTTTTTAGGTAAAAATAATATAATTATAATGAAAGCAAAATTGTAAGTTAATTATATTAATATAAAACTGGGGGCTTATAAAACAATGAAAAAGACTAAAAGTTTAGTTCAAGTTTCACTTATGGCGGCAATTGTATTTTTAGCAGCTTATATTATTCATGTGCCTACTGCTGGAGGAGTTATTCATTTGGGAGATTGCATGGTTTTTGTAGCAGCAGCTCTTTTAGGGAAAAGAAAAGGAGCAGCAGCTTCTGCGATAGGCATGGCTCTTTTTGATTTAATGAGTGGGTATGCCATTTGGGCACCTTTTTCTTTTGTAATAAAAGGGGTAATGGCATATGTAGCAGCAACTATTATAGAGAAGAATACATCAAATAGTGTAAAAACTCAAATCCTGGCATTTCTTCTGTCTAGTGTATGGATGGTAACAGCTTATTATTTTTCTCAAGTACTAATAGGAACCTTATTAACAGGTGAGTTTGTTAGTTCATACGCGGCCTTTGTTTATGCACTAAAAGATGTGCCTACAAATATATTTCAAGTTGTCTCTGGTGTAGTTATATCTATTCCACTTATAAAGGCTATTGAAAAAAAATTTGTGTTAAATAATAAATAATAAGTAAGAAGTAATAGGTAAAAATAAGAGGTAATAAGTAATAAAACCTGCGGGAAACCGCAGGTTGTTAATTATCTTCTTTCTCTTTGATTCTTTTGAACTTTTCTAGCTTTTCTGCACTCAGGGCATCTAACTGGATCGTTTTCAAAGCCTTTTTCCTTGTAGAATTCTTGTTCTCCTACAGTAAAAATAAATTCTTTTCCGCAGTCTTTACAGGTTATTTTCTTGTCTTCCATGGTTTTAAATACCTCCTTAAATATAGGGATAATTTTACTGATCAGTGTGGGCTTCCTATACCATAAGGAAGTACCGTGATTATAAAATTACCAACCGTTTGAAACTAATAAATTTACATATATATTATATCATATAGACCTATTTTATCAACCTATAAATTAGGATTAAATGGCAATTATACTTTGTTTTTAGAGCTACTTTTGCCACCTTTTTTTCCTCTTATACGCAGTAAAGTAAAGGTTATAAATGGTAAAATGATAAAACCTACTAGGGAAATATTAGCATAGTAATTTAGTAGTTTGAAAAGGGTAACATTATTTTTAGATAATAAAAATGATGCTATAAAAATGAAAAGAGATAAGATGTAAATCATAAATTTTCTATTATTGAAATAATTTTTATAAATTAATATAAAAGCATAAAGACAAAGTATGTATTTTATAAACCAGCTAGCTACAATTTGCAAAATAATGAATAGTTCGCTAAATTCTAGGTAACCACCATAATAAAAAAGCTGTGTCTGCACAGACCTAGGATAAAATATATTAGAGGTTCTTTCAGGACCAAAGGTAGCTAAAAGGCTGGTAATGGAGGCAATGGACATTAAGATTACTACAATTAAAGCTATAGCGACATATCTATTAACTTTTTGTTTTTCTCTTATTACAGTTAGATAAGGCAGGATTATGAATAACGAACCGAATAAACCTAGTAATTCAAGAGAACATTTCATTAATCCTGGTACTATACCTTGAGATAATATAGGTTTCAAATAATTATAGTGATTATACTTTATTCCTAATATTAAGATTATGACTCCTGTAATGTACACCATTACCACAGTAACTATTGTAGTTAAGATAATAGCTACTTCTCCTTTTTTTATAGGGTATATGGCAGGTACAATAAAAAATAATAATATGTACCATACAGGCGTTTCAATAAACACATTGGTATGTAAAGCACTAGCCTCTACAGTGGCGCACTCTACAGCAGTTATAAGTAACATTATAGAGTATAACAAAAGCATTATTTTGCCTATAATTTTGCCATAAGCTTTAGTATGTATTTCTTTTATATCATAGCAGTTAGTATTTTTTATGCCATTCATAACATATAAAGCAAAGAAAAAAAATATAAATGATGCAGCTAACATTCCTATCCAGCTATCCCTTCCCCCTAAGGTTACATAAACAGATGGATATGTTTCTAAAGATACTAGAGCAACACCCAATATCACGAAAAATAAATGTTTACTAGATAAAGTGTTCATTATATCATCCTCTTTCTACACAAATGTCCATTACTATTATTCTCAAAAATATGAATATTAAACCCTTATTAAGTTGATAATAAATTAGGGTGATTATAATGAATAAATTAGTAGATAATCTAAAAGAAACTTTTAAAGATAATTTTGATGTTAAATATAGGGATATAAAAACTGTTATAGGAGATGTTACCTTAGTATTTATAGATACTCTCTGCAGTACCATATTTATCAGCGATTACATAATAAAGCCTTTAGAAATCATGAATGAGGATATTAACAGCTTATTAGATGTTAAAGGCAAAGTGCTTAACATAAATATGGTAGATTGGGTGAAGGATACTAAGGATGCATACCTTCATTTATTGTCAGGGGACATATTAATAATTTCTGCAAAGGAGTCTAAGGTTTTATATTGCGAAGTTAAAGGATATGTAAGAAGAGGTGTGGGAATCCCACTTACAGAAGAGGTTATTAAAGGACCTAGGGAAGGATTCACTGAAGCTTTTGTAGATAATATAACTCTTATAAGAAGAAGAGTAAAAAACTCTAACTTAAAAGTAGAACCAATATATGCCGGGAGTAGTAGCAATACAGTAGTTTGTATAATGTATATTAAAGGAATTGCACCTGAAAAGTTAGTAGATAAAGTAAGGAAGGCAGTAAAGGATATAAATTCAAGTTTTGTGTTAGATACCAATTATATAGAAGAAAAACTTAAAAATAAATCTTCAGCTTTTGATACTACGGGTTATACGGAAAAAGCTGACACCGCCGTAGCTAGGATAATGGAAGGAAGGGTTGCTATAGTAGTGGATGGTACACCCTTTGTTGCCACAGTTCCACATTTTTTTGTGGAGAATTTTCAAACTGCAGATGATTATTATATAAACAAATACTTCAGCACTTTTACTAGGATAATTAGATGGATATCATTTTTTATAGCCATATTGTTACCCGGGTTTTATCTTGCGATATCTACCTACCATTTTTCTCTTATACCTTCATTGCTAATTTTTAGAATGGCGGTATCTAGAGCAGGAGTACCATTTCCAACCATAATAGAAGTTTTGCTTTTGATGTTCTTTTTTCAGCTTATTAAAGAGGCGGGATTAAGACTTCCTCAACCTATTGGTACAGCCATGAGTATAGTATCAGCACTTATACTGGGAGATGCTGCAGTAGGAGCGGGTCTTGCTTCAAGAACCACACTTATAGTAGTAGCTATAAGCACAGTATCTTATTTTCTTATACCAAAGCTGTATACGGCAGCTTCACTTTGGTCTTTAATTATATTAATATTTTCCTCCTTTTTAGGCCTGCCGGGTTTTTATATAGGACTAATGATGTTATTATCTCATTTATCTGCACTAGACAGCTGCGGTTATAATTATATATTCCCATTAGGAACTATAAAGAAATTTAGATTTAAAGATATATTTATTAGAGGAAATTTAGATGACATTTCTAAGGGGATATTTGTGGAGGATCATAACAATGAATAAGAAATTTAGATTTTCAATAATGGTATTAATAAGTATGACTATACTGTTTTCTGGCTGCTATAATTATAAAGATATAAACAGGGTAATATTTGTAACCAGCATGCTTATAGATTTAGATGAAAATAATAATATAGTCCTTTATACTGATACAATTAAACCTTATAGAAATACCAATGAAAGTTCAGAAAAGGGAATGAGAATAATTTTTAAAGGAGAAGGTAAATCCTTGTTTGAAGCAGAAAGAAATCTAAACCTTTCGTCTAGCTATATACTTAACTATACTCAAAATAAAGCTATAATTTTTTCTCAAAAAGCTGCAGAAGCTGGATTAGAAAATTATATGGACTTTTTAAATAGAGATCAAGAGCTAGTAGTAAGATCCTATTTATTCGTATACTATGGAGAGATAGACAGACTTATGAAGTTAGCCTCCAATGATGAAGAATATTTAGGTGCATTTCTAAATGAAGTTGTAAATAAAATGCAAACCTCACCTCGTACCATAAATCTTAATTTAAATGACTATTTGGTTACAAGCAAGCTAGGAGATGGGATTACTATAATGTCTGCTGTGGAAGTAAAAAAAGGAGTGCTTAGAGACAACTTAGAATTGGTGGGAGGAGCTGTTATAAATAAAGAAAAGCTTGTAGATAGGATGCAGATATCTCAAGGTTTAAGTTATAACTTTTTAATGAATAAAGTAAATAGAGGAACCTTAGAAGTAACCAACCCAGATGATAAAAAGAAGATTGTCACCTTAGAAATACTTAATGGAAAAACTAAAACAGACATTAAAGTGGAAAAAGATAAAGTAGAGCTTATAAAGACTGTGAAAATTCGTGCTAGTATAGGGGATGTTCAAGGTAAAATGGTGCTTTCAGAAGAAAATATTAAAAAGCTTCAAGAAAATGCAGAAAACAATATAAAAAAATATGGGACTATGCTCTTTGAGGAGTTTAAAGGTAAGGATTTAGATATATTTAATATTAAGAGAGAAATTGAAATGAAGTATCCTAATATAAATATAGATAGTCCTTTAAAAAAAGCAGAGTTGAAAATATATCCAGAAGTGGTTATTGAAGGCTCTAGTACAATACTTAATGCAAAATAGTGTTGTTATCTATTGATAAAGTAAGAGAAATATCTTAAACTGTAGATAGTTTAGGCATCGTAAAAAATAACTAGTTAAAGGTGCAAAGTATATTTTGCGTAAGACAAGGACACAAGTTCCATTAATAGTGAGGCTATTAGTGGGATCTGTGGACGCAGTATTACGCGAAATAGACGAGTAGACTGACTAGTTGTTTTTTTGGAGATGCCGTATATTAAGGAGGGAATAAAAATGGCAGCTACGTATTCCTTTGATGTAGTATCTCAGGTGGATATTCAGGAAGTAGATAATGCGGTTAATCAGGCTAAGAAAGAAATAAGCCAGAGATATGATTTTAAAAATAGTAAATCAGAAATAGAATTAGGAAAAGATGAGATTAAAATTATCTCTGATGATGAGTATAAGCTTGAAACAGTAATAGAAATTTTAAAGGCTAAGCTTATAAAGAGAGGAATTTCCCCAAAGGCACTAGAGTTTGGAAAAGTTGAAAAGGCAACACTTGGTACCGCAAGGGTTAACGCTAAGATTGTCAATGGAATTGCAAAGGATAAAGCAAAAGAAATAGTGAGTGAAATTAAAAATAGCAAGATAAAAGTTCAAGCTCAGATAATGGAAGATCAACTAAGGGTGACAGGAAAAGCTAAGGATGATCTTCAAGCAGTGATGAGTATGCTGAAAGAAAAGGATTTTAATATAGCGCTGCAATTTACAAATTATAGATAATCATAGTATAATAATAGTAAGAAAGTTACAGTATAACTTTAATTGTAATAATTAAGGTTATACTGTTTTATTACTACTAGTTATTGGGAGAGTAGAGTTATGGAAGACTATAAGAGTCTGTATATTAAACTTTCAGAAGAATTTCAAACCTATCAAAATTTTGCTGAAAATCAAATGCAGGTTTTAAATGATAAGAATATGAAGCTGGAAAAAAACCTGGATGCTTTTTTTAATATAGTGGAGATTAGCAAATATATAAACTCTTACTTAAGGGATGAAAATATAATAACCATGATTAATGACATGATTATTGGTATATTAGGTGCAACATATTCATCTATTTATTTAAAAGAAGAAAACAAGCTTATAGCCAAGGCCACTAATGGTATAAGCGATAATTTTAATATACTTGAAGAATCCTTTTTAAGTGAAATTCAAAATGAAAATCCTTTTGTTATCAATTCTACTACACCTATATTTGGTGATGTAAAAACTAGGAGTAGCATTCATTCAGTGATTGGAGTGCCTATAAAGCTAAGAGAAAAATTCATGGGTTATATAATAGTTGAGCATTCGTTGTTCAACTTTTTCAGCAGTGATCACATAAAATTTATATCATCTATTGCCAATCAAATAGGTATAGCTATAGAAAATAGTCTTTTATATAAAAAAATAAGAGAGAGTGCAAAAAGAGATCCTTTCCTTAACATATACCATAGAAAATATCTTACAAACCTCATGAGAAAGAAAATTCAAGATGACAAGCAGCATAATTTTGCAATAGTAATGTTAGATTTTGATAATTTTAAAAAGATAAATGACACTTTTGGACATCTTTTTGGCGATGAAGTTTTGATGCAAACTGTGAGTTTATTAGAAAAAAACCTAGAAGAAGAAGATATGCTTGCTAGATATGGAGGAGAAGAATTAATAATCTATATAGATAATGTACCTTCTATAGAAGAAGTATATAATAAAATTAATAATATTAGAAAGAAAATATCAAACAATTATATAGCTCTAGGTAATGTTTGTAGAAAAGTTACAGCTAGCTTTGGAATTAGTTTTTATCCGTATAATGGGAGTGACATTGAAGAACTTTTA
Organism: Clostridium amylolyticum; assembly: GCF_900142075.1. Taxonomy (GTDB): domain Bacteria; phylum Bacillota; class Clostridia; order Clostridiales; family Clostridiaceae; genus Clostridium_AA; species Clostridium_AA amylolyticum. The sequence continues at coordinate 177,312 of NZ_FQZO01000005.1, read as the reverse complement.
TACAATGCAGATGAAATGCTTTATGTTGCAAAAAATTCAGGAAAAGATAAAGTGGTTTGTTGTGGGCCACCGTTAAAAGCTTAAATCTTGGTATGAGGTTTAAGCTTTATTTGTATTAAATCTAACAATAAATTATTCTATAATTATACTCTGACATAAATAATATATAATAATTAAAAAAATCATAATATATATTAATATAAAATTAAGAGGGTAAAAATATGGATAGGAAAAAGATTATAGGTTTGTTAAAAAGGGAAGAAGGAACAAAATTAGATTTTAAGCAAAAATTAGAACTGAATTTAGAAAGTGGTAAAAAGGAACTGGCTAAGGATATATGTGCTATCGCTAACTCTAGAGGGGGAAGAGGTTATATAGTAGTTGGAGTTGAAGATAAAACTAAAGCTATTATAGGAATAGATAAGAAAGATTATTTCACAGAAGAACAAATTCAGCAAATAGTAAGTAGTAGATGTGACCCCCCCATTCCTGTTTCTGTGGAATATATAGAAGTTGAGAATAAAAATATAGCACTTATAACTATATACGATAGTCTCCAAAGACCGTATCAGCTTAAAGAACAGGGGTCTTTTCTTATAAGAAGGGGTTCTACTACTGATACCATGAGGAAGCAAGAAATAATAGCTTCTTTTCAAGAAAATTTAAGTTTAAATGCAGAGACATGTCCCATATTAAATAGCAGTACAAATTTCTTAAACTTTGAATTGGTGGATAGATATTTTAAATCCAAAGGTATAGAAGTTAATGAAGATAATAGGGTATTTCTTATGGAAAGCGCTTCTATAATATATGCTGATAAGGAATATAATAATTATAAATGTACTTTAGGAGGATTACTGGTATTTTGCGATATGAATAGTGTATATCTTCCACATAATATGATAAGAATATGTAATAAAGTAAATAAACTTCAAAGCAAGGAAATTATAATTCAAGGAAATATTATAGATATGGCGATTAAATGTACTAAGGTATTAAATAAAATTCTTCCTTTGAATTACCCTGTAGGGGCTCTATCAGAGGGGGTTAAGAATTCAGTGCTATATAGAGATTATACAGACTTTGAAAGTGTAATAGAAATCACTATTGATTATAATAGCATTACAGTATCTAGCCCTGGAGAGCTTATACCTCACAGTAAAGATGATAAAAAAGTAAATTACCCTAAGAGAAATGCTTGGATATATGAAAAAATACTTACTTTAGATGGGAATGATGTTTTTACTGGTGCAGGAAAAGGATTTAGAAAAATGAAAGAATCATTTAAAAATTCTCAAAAGGTTATCTTTATAAATTCAAAAGTAGAAAATAGATTTAAAGTAATTTTTCCAGGAGTTAATTACCTAAAGCGTTGATTTAAATAATATATGGCAGGTTAATGGTGAATTAATGTGAAATATTAAGCTATTTAAGAAATATGGAAAAAGTAATAAGTTTTTAAGCAGTTGCAAAAATATTCTGACTATTATATAATTAAGTTAATCATATTATTTCACCTAAAAAAATAAAAGGGGTGGTCCTAATGATTCAGGTATTTTGTAATAAGAGAGGTTCAGGAAAAACAAAAAAATTAATTGAGCTTGCCAATTCTCAGTCTGATTTAATTAACGGAAATATTGTTTATATTGATGATGATAGCAGGCCCATGTACTCACTAAAAAGAGAAATAAGATTCATTACCACTGAGGACTTTCAGTTGAAAGACTTTGAAAGTTTTTATGGCTATTTGTGCGGCATCCTTTCGGGAGACTATGATATTGAACAAATCTACATTGATGGTTTGTCAAATATTATTGCAGGTGATCTTCCTGATGCGGCACATTTATTTTTTAAATTAGATAATTTAAGTGAACAGTTTAATGTGGATTTCTTTATTAACATTAATGAAGAAAATTATGATGAGATGCCGGAATTCATTAAAAAGTACGTTGCTTAATTAACTTTGAAAACAATTTCAATTAAAATAAAAGAAGCTCCTTATGTTAGGGGCTTTTTATTATTAACTTATTTTGCAGTTTTTACTTATTTATTATAAAATAGATTTGTTAATTAACTTACATACTAAAGGAGGAAGACCTATGATAAGCGTTTTTGATGATTTAATGGAAAGAGGTTACATAAAACAGCTTACACATCCAGATGAGATAAAAGAAAAGTTAGAAAAAGAAAAAGTTACTTTTTATATAGGTTTTGACCCTACTGCAGACAGCCTTCATGTAGGTCATTTTATTGCATTAATGTTTATGGCTCACATGCAAAAGGCAGGTCACAGACCTATAGCGTTACTTGGTGGAGGTACCGCCATGATAGGAGACCCGTCAGGTAAAACCGATATGAGAAAAATGCTTACTAAAGAAGAAATATCTCATAATATTGAGAGTATAAAAAAACAGATGGAAAGATTTATAGATTTTAGTGAAGGGAAAGCGCTACTAGTAAACAATGGAGACTGGCTTTTAGACTTAAACTATGTAGATTTTTTAAGAGAAGTGGGAGTACACTTTTCAGTAAATAGAATGCTAACTGCTGAGTGTTTTAAACAAAGATTAGAAAATGGATTATCCTTTCTAGAATTTAATTATATGCTTATGCAAGGTTATGATTTTTATGTGTTAAATCAAAAATATGGCTGCACTATGGAACTTGGTGGAGATGATCAATGGTCTAATATGATTGCTGGTATGGAGCTTATAAGAAGAAAAGCACAAAAATCAGCTTATGCTATGACTTGCTCCCTGCTAACTAACAGTGAAGGGAAGAAAATGGGTAAGACAGAAAATGGAGCCCTTTGGCTAGATGCTAATAAGACTTCACCTTACGAGTTCTTCCAGTATTGGAGAAACATTGATGATAGTGATGTGGAAAAGTGCTTATCCCTTTTGACATTCCTTCCTATGGTAGAAGTAAAAAGATTATCAGCTCTTGAGGGAGCAGAGATAAATCAAGCTAAAAAAGCCTTAGCTTACGAAGTTACTAAATTAGTCCATGGGGAAGAAGAAGCTATAAAGGCGCAGACTGCGTCAGAAGCGCTTTTTGGAGCAGGAAAAGATTTAAGCAATGTGCCTACTGTGACTGTTTCTAAGGATAAAGTTGGAGGTGCTTTATTAGATATTTTAGTGGAAACTAACATAATACCCTCCAAAGGAGAAGGTAAAAGATTAATTCAACAAGGTGGGTTATCTTTAAATGATGAAAAGGTAACAGAATTTAATAGACAGCTATTACAAGAGGATTTAAAAGATGGTAGCGTTATGGTGAAAAGAGGAAAGAAAAACTATAATAGAATTGTAGTTAAGTAAATTATAAAAGCATTAACTTATCAAGAAGTTCTTATAACTTCTAATATGTTAATGCTTTTTTATTAAAGTTACAGTTTTTAAGTAATTATTACGATAATTAATTATTATTGGATTTAAAGAGGTGACATTATGCCAGCTTTATGGAATGTAAATAGTTTAAATAATTTATCAAACAAGAAGAGTACCAGCAAGCTGTCTTTTGATGTAGGAGAGAAGTTTAGTGGAAGAATAACTTCTACGGAAAAAGATGGCACTGTAACTATTAAGCTTATAGATGGCTGGCAGTTTAATGCTGAAATAGATGGGGGAGCAGATAACCTTCCAGAAGGGATTGTTAAATTTCAAGTACAGGGATTTGCTGAAGGAAAGCTTATTTTAAAGTTTATAGGAACTGAAACGGAGAGCCCTACTAGTTTCAATGCCTTAGATAATTATTTAAAGTCATTAGGTCTTTCCAAAGAAGATTCAGATTTTGTTCTATTACTTTTACAGCATGATATTTCACTTACCAAAGAAAATATAAGTTTAATGAAAGGAATATTGGAACTTAAAAGTAAAGCTTCACAAGATGAAGAATATATTAATAACTTTATAGAAAAATACGTCAGTGCAAGGTTGAAGGGGAATAATGCTGAGGAAATAGGAGAATTCAAGGCTTTATTAAAAGATGCCTTTTATAATTTGGGGAAATTAACCAAACAGGATATAATGACTTTTATAGAAAATAACATTGTTTTAAATAAAGATAATATTAATAGTTTTAATAATGTTTTTAAAGAATGGGGTTTTGTTTATAAAAATTTCAAGCTATTAGAAAAAAATCTTTCAGAGGATATACGCATAGTTAATGATAATAATGACAAACCTTTAGAAGTTACAGAGCACTCTTTTAATAAGGAGAATTATGCTATTAATAAGAGTGAGGATTTTAAAGAAGCAATAAATAAAGATGCTACAAAAAGTAAAAGCGGTGCAATAAATTCTTATGAATCCACCCCTAAAAATAGTATATTAACAAAGATAAAAAGTCTTTTGTCTGAGGAAAAGGCTTTGGTAATAGAACATAAGGACCTTAAGCAAGAAGTTTTAAAAAACAGTGCGGATACTAAAGAAAACAATGGGAATATTAATGAAAATAAAAATGAAGACACACTTACTAAGGAGACTATGGAAGGCAATACTCCTATTAAGGGAAATACAGCGTTAAAAAGTAATACTTCTTTAAACCTTGAGGAATTGAAGAAATTGGTGCAAAGTATAGATAATAAATCTACTTTAACCAATGTGAAAGTAGATGAATTGAAAAAAACTATCACTGAACTTATTTATAATAAACTTGGAGTTACTTATGAATTTAATGATGAAGAGGTAAAAGAACTGCTTCAACTCTTAAATAACAAAAATCCCATGACTAATAAAGAAAATCTTAAGAATACTAATGAAATGGTAAAGCTTCAATTAGAAGAAAAATCTTCTGATTTAAAGAATATAATTTCTTCTATAATAAAGTTAAACACCTCTAAAAATGCCAATGTTTCAGATAAGATCTTCAGTTTTTTAAAAGATAATATTAATGATTTTAAATTATTAAATACTATGTCCAATGAATATTATTATTTAGATTTACCTATAAAATTATATGAAAAGGAGTATCCTTTAAAGTTTATTATTAAAGATAATAGGGAAAAGGGTAAAAAGATAGACTCAAAGAACGTGAAGATGGTAATAAACATAGCTACTAGCAATTTAGGAATAGTAGATGGATATATTAAGGTTTTAGGTAATAATATGAATATTGAACTAAAAGTCCAAGATAAATGGGTGAAGATATTAGAAAAAGAAAAAGAAAAACTCCTTAATTCTTTAATTGGTTTAGGGTATAATACAGATATAATAGTAACAAAAAAGCTAGAAGAGGCTAGTATATCTAATTGCAGGGAGTTTTTTAACGATAGTATGTTAACCATGGTAGATGTTCTAGTGTAAGGAGGGATAAAATGAGCCACAGAAGAAAAGCAGCAGCCTTAAAATATGAAAATAATTTTGAAGCTCCGGTGGTAACTGCTGCAGGTGCTGGATTTATAGCGGATAAAATAATTGACCTAGCAAAAGAAGCTTCAGTACCAGTGGTTTCTAATAAAGAACTTACAGAACTTCTATTAAACGTTAATATAGGTGATTACATTCCATCAGAATTGTATGAAGCTGCAGCCTACATTATAGCTTATGTTGCGGATATAGATAAGGCATCTGAAAGAAAATAACAAATCAAAGATGCGACGGATATTTTGTGTCAGGCAAGGAGACAGGTTCCACAGATAGTCTACCCTATCTAAGGGTTCTGCCGACGAAGCATGACGCAAAATAAACTAGCATATTGACTATTTATTTTTTTGAAGATGCCTAAACTAATAGATGAAAGGTGAGTAATGTATGGCACTTTATGCAATTTCAGATCTGCATTTGGCTTTAAATAGTAATAAACCTATGGATATATTTGGTGAACAGTGGTTTTTGCATCATGAAAAAATTAAAAATAATTGGATAAATAAAATAAATGAAGAAGACACTGTATTAATAGGTGGAGATATATCCTGGTCAATGAAAATAGAAGAAGGTATGGAAGATTTAAAATGGATTCATGAACTTCCAGGAAGAAAGATAATCATAAAGGGAAATCACGATTATTGGTGGGGTAGTATCACTAAACTCAATGCCCTTTATGAAGACATGCACTTTATACAAAATAACTACTTTACTTATGAGGATTATGCCATATGTGGAACAAGGGGATGGATATGCCCTGGAGGAGATAAGTTCCAAGAAGAAGATAAAAAAATTTATGAAAGAGAACAGATAAGATTAAAACTTTCTTTAGATGCGGCAGCTTCTAAAGGCTACAGTAATATAATCTGCATGATACATTATCCTCCTACCAATGAAAAGTTTGAAGATTCAGCTTTTACAGATATATTTAAAGCTTATGGGGTTAAGAAGGTGATTTACGGCCATCTTCATGGACCAGCTCTAGCTAGGGTACTAAATGGTTATAGAGATGGCATAGAGTATATTATGACCTCTTGTGATTTTATTGATTTTAATCCAGTTAAAATCAAGTGATTCTTAGCTTCAGATGGAGTTTGCTTAGGAGGAATACAGACGTAGACTGAAGCTTAGAAGAACTTATCCAGGAGCTTAGCGCCCTTTATACCATCAATTAAAGAAGTGGGGGTATTAGGGGCGGTTAGCTATCGGATAAATATATGATTTTCATATGCAAAAGGCATTTAAGCTTCCAACAATGTAAAGAAGCTTAAATGCTTTTAATTATTTATATAGTTATTTTATTGACAATATTATCTATATATCATAATATATAAATATAACGATAATATGATAATAATTAATCTATAGAAAATACTAATATATAAATGGTTAGGAGTGGAGTGACTTGAATTTTAACTATAAAGAACTAGAAGATGCTGCTGAGATTTTAAAAGTTTTAGCACATCCTGTAAGACTATGCATCGTTAAAGGACTATTAGAAAACGGACCTCAAAATGTTACAAACATGCAAAGTTGTCTTAATGTGCCACAATCCACTGTGTCACAACATTTACAAAAGCTTAGAACTGCAGGAATAATCCAAGGAGAGAGAAATGGATTAGAAATAAAGTATGAGGTATGTTCAAAAGTAGCAGCCAGGACTGTAAAGGCATTATTAGAAGAATAAAATTGGAGGTATAAAAAATGAGTAAAAAGGTTTTAATTGTAGGAGGAGTTGCAGGCGGAGCATCAGCAGCAGCAAGACTTAGAAGATTAGACGAAAATATAGAGATAATAATGTTTGAAAGAGATGAGCACATATCTTTTGCTAATTGCGGATTGCCATATTATATTGGTGAAACCATTAAAGAAAGAGAAAAGCTTTTAGTTCAAACTCCTGAAGCTATGAAAGCTAGATTTAATATGGATGTTAGGGTAAACAGTGAAGTAGTGTCAGTGGATACTGAAAATAAAAAAGTTTCTGTTAGGCAAAAAGATGGAAAGGTTTATGAAGAAAGCTACGATAACTTGATACTTTCCCCAGGAGCTAAGCCTTTAAAGCCTAATATACCAGGAATAAATAGTAACAAGATATATACCTTAAGAAATGTAGCTGATACAGATAAAATAAAATCTGAAGTAGACTCCAAAGAAGTTAAAACAGCTGTAGTTATAGGGGGAGGATATATAGGGATAGAAATGGCTGAAAACTTAAGGCACAGAGGATTACAGGTGACCTTAGTGGAAGCAGCTCCACATATATTAGCACCTTTTGACTCAGACATGGTTACCATTGCAGAAAAGGTTATGGAAGAACATGGCGTTTCATTAATACTAAATGATGGGGTAAAATCCTTTGAAGAAAGAGAAAAAGGTATAGAGGTTTCTTTAAATAGTGGTAAAAAGGTTTCTGGAGATATAGCTATACTAGCTATAGGGGTAGCACCAGATACTGCTTGGTTAAAAGATAGCGGTATAGAGTTAGGAGAAAGAGGACATATCGTTGTAGATGAGCATATGCAAACCTCCGCAGAAGGGGTATATGCTGCAGGGGATGCAGTGCAGATAGTAGATTATATCACTGGTTCTAAAACAGCTATCCCACTAGCAGGACCTGCAAATAGGCAAGGAAGAATTGCTGCAGATAACGTGGCAGGAATACACTCAATTTATAAGGGAACTTTAGGCACTTCCATAATAAAGGTCTTTGATTTAACAGCAGCCTCTACTGGAAACAATGAAAGATTGCTTCAAAGAGCAGGAGTTCCTTATAAGGTTATTTTTGTGCATCCTATGAATCATGCATCTTATTATCCTGGAGCAACGGAGCTTCATATAAAACTAATATTCAATAAAGAAGGTAAAATATTAGGAGCTCAAGCTATGGGGTATGAAGGGGTGGACAAAGTAATAGATGTAATTGCTACAGTAATAAAGTTTAAAGGAACTGTAGAAGACTTAACAGAATTGGAACTTGCTTATGCACCTCCATATTTATCTGCAAAATCCCCTGCAAACATGGCAGGCTTTGTAGCACAAAATGTTTTAAAAGGTGCTGTAGATACAGTAAAACCAGAATATGTGCAAAGTATTAACAATGAAAATGAAGTGCTTTTAGATGTAAGAGATGATATTGAAGTGGAACAAGGCTCAATTCCTGGTCATATAAATATTCCAGTTAATGAGCTTAGAGGAAGGATTAATGAGTTACAACAGTATAAAGATAAAGATATAGTTGTTTATTGTGCTGTGGGACTAAGAGGATATATAGCTTCAAGAATATTAAAGCAACATGGTTACAAAATTAAAAATGTAACTGGAGGATATAAATCCTATTCTTTAAGTAACTTTAAGCCCTCTGAATTAATAGAGGAAAGTCATAGAGAAAATAATTATGGGGGGGTTGAAATGCTAGGAAATATAAATAATGATCATGTTAATATAAAAGAAGTTGATGCTTGTGGTCTTTGCTGTCCTGGTCCTTTAATGACCGTTAAAGCTGAGATGGATATGGCAAAACAAGGAGATATATTAAAGGTTAAGGCTTCTGATCCTGGCTTTTATGAAGATATAAAGGCATGGACTAAAAATACTAACAACCAGCTTCTAGAATTAAATAAAGAGAGTGGTATTATTTATGCTTCCATTAAAAAAGGCATGGATAACAATAAAATTCAAAGCAACTTAGAAAAAAATGATAATGTTGTTTATGATAATAGAGATGGAAAAACCATAATAGTGTTTAGTGGAGATTTAGATAAAGCTATAGCTTCTTTTATAATAGCTAATGGAGCAGCTTCCATGGGTAAGCCTGTGACTATGTTCTTTACCTTCTGGGGATTAAATATACTTAGAAAACCAGAAAGGGTTAGCATTAAAAAGAACTTTATAGAAAAGGCCTTTGCTATGATGATGCCTAGGGGTTCTAAAAAGCTTGGACTATCAAGAATGAATATGGGTGGATTTGGAGCTAAGATGATCAGAGGAGTGATGAAAAATAAAAACATTCAATCCTTGGAAGATCTTATAAAGGCAGCTATAGATAATGGCGTTAATATAGTGGCTTGCACCATGTCTATGGATGTTATGGGAATTACTCAAGGAGAGCTTATTGAAGGGGTTAACTTAGGCGGTGTTGGATATTATCTTGGTGAAGCTGAAGGAGCCAATGTAAACTTATTTATATAAGCTAATGCAAAATATTTTATGTAAGTTTATTCAATATAATAATTTTTATGTTTAATGATAAAGAACAGTACCACAGGGTACTGTTCTTTTGCATCTAATTAATTAGATATTATTTAATTCAGTAATTTTATCTATTAAATCTGAAACATTATCGGCTTGTACAGAAATTTTTTCTGTGGTTTCTTGAGATAATACGCTGTTTTGTTCTGAGGCTACCGCTAGTTCTTCTATGCAGCTTATTACATTAGTTTTCTTTTCAGAAGCAGTGGTAAGATTCATTATGCAGCTTTCAATTTCAGTAGAAGCATCGCTAATAGAATTTTTTATTTCGTTAAAGGCTTCTTTTGAGTCACCTATGCTTTTTTGTTGTGATCCTAGAGCTACAGTACCCTGTGCCACTGCAGAGGAAGCACTTAAAATATCTCTTTTAATTTCTTCCAGTATATTGGTTATACTTTGTACAGCTTGTTTAGAATTCTCTGCTAACTTTCTTACTTCTCCAGCTACGACAGAAAAGCCTTTACCTGCCTCACCAGCTCTTGCAGCTTCGATGGCAGCATTTAAAGCTAGTAGATTTGTTTGGCTAGCAATTTGACTTATGGAATCTGTAATAAGGTTTACTGATTCAAGTTTTCCTACTAAAGCATTTACTGTGGTGCTGGAAATCTGTATAGCTTGTTTTAAGTCTTGCAAGGATATATCTAAGGATTCCATGGTTTTTATCCCTGCTCCAGCAGTTTTGTCTGTATCAAGTATAGCAGCATGAACATTGGTTATGTTAAAAGCAAGGTCTTCCATGGTAGAATTAAAATCATTTAATAGATTTCCAGTATTAGAAAGCTCTCTACTATAAGATATATCGTAATCTGTAATCTTACTACATGAGCTCTTGATGTCCTCATTGCAGTTCTTAAGATCAGAAGCTTGCTCTAAAATGTTTTGAAGTTTATTTTTGTAATCACTGTTATATGTATCTTCTATAGGTTCTCTAACTTCTAAAGTGTCATTAATTACTTCCTTTATATTGTTTTGTACAGTTTTGTTTTTTTTGAATAGTCCCATTCTCATATCTTCTCCTTAAATAATCATTTTTTTATTAAATCTTTTTGAGTTCTAGCCAGTTCTTTTATTTTCTGTGGGGCAAGTGAACTTGTTATAACTTCACCAAACCATTTTAAAGCTTCCATGTTATTATCTGTTTTGCGATAAAGCTCTCCTATTAAATACATAACAGTATACCTATCCATACCATAAAAGTTAGAGTCTTCTACTTCATAGGCTTTTAAAAAAGCCTTTAAAGCTTCCTTAAGATAATTTTTTTCTTCTTCAACTTTTCCAAGTAACCTATTCATCCATGCAATTTTTAGGAGTATCATGGCTTTAGTACTACTTTTAGACTCTATAACCATAGCAGTTAAAAGTCCAAGTTTATATCTTTCAATAGCTATGTTTTCATTATAAATTTTACCATAATCTCTTTCTTTCCATCTAGTGGTTATTTGTTTTAAGACAATTTCTTTTTGATAGGACTTTATATTAGGAAAGTCTATTTTTAATGCTGCATAGCCACAAGAGTTACAAATCCAAACATCATAAAAATAAGGGTTAATACTTTTGTAATAAATTTGAAAGTCGGAATCCTTTTTTAATATCCTTTGTGCAGATATTTTTACAGAGGGTGTTTTAAACTTAGCCTGGCAAACTGGACATTCAACTGTTTTTTCATATAAATATTCTTCATAAGCTTCATCTTTAGGTAACATTACATACACCTCGTTGCAATAAATAGTTAAATACCCTTATATTATCGTGTAGAATAAAGAAAATATTATACCTTAAATGAAAATCAAATAGCATAATTACTTTAATTTGATATAATGTATATAGGAAAAAGTATAAGAGGGTGGTAGTATGGCAGTTATCAGGGATTGGAAAGCATTTTTAACCCCTTATGAGCAAGCTGTTGAAGAGCTTAAGGTTAAATTGAGAAGCATTAGAAAAGAATATAGAAGAAAAAATGAATATTCTCCTATAGAGTTTATTACAGGAAGAGTAAAAGAAGTTTCCAGCATACTAGAAAAAGCCAATAAGTTTGGAATTCCCATTGATAGATTACAATATGAGATGGAGGATATTGCTGGAATTAGAGTTATGTGCCAATTTGTGGATGATATTGAAAAAGTCGTAGAAATATTACGTAAGAGAACAGATATGCAGATTATGTATGAGAAAGATTATATAGCTAACGTGAAAGAAAGCGGGTATAGAAGTTATCACATGATAATAAAATATCCTGTAAATATGGCAGAGGATACTAAAGAGATATTAGCTGAGTTTCAAATACGAACTTTGGCTATGAATTTTTGGGCTACTATAGAACATTCATTAAACTATAAATATAAGCAGCAAATTCCTGAAAATATAAAGGATAAGCTAAAAAATGCAGCGGATGCAGCTTTTAACTTAGATAAGGAAATGTTAGAGATAAAAGATGAAATTAAGGATGCCCAAAAGCTTTTTGAAGTAAAATCTGATGTAATATCCAATATAATGAGCAGTATTTTAACACTTATGTCCATAGGTAAAATTGCGGAAGCTAACAGATATCAGATAGCATTGAATAAGCTTATTGAAGATGGAGAAGTTTGGGAGTTTAATAACTTGTTTTATTCTATTGAAAGGGATATAGAAAAGTTTAAGGAAGCATAATGGTACTGATTTATAGTACCATTTATTTTTTTACAAATATACTGAACAATTTATTTGTTTTATTATATAATAAATATTGTTTATTACATAACTTAATGAAATACGTATTTAGAAAGGAAATTTAATATGAGTGAAGAAACAGCAATAAAATTAGTTAATGAAAATCCTATATATATTAGACATCTAGAAAATCCACAGGTAGAAATTCAAAAGATTGCAGTAAAGAAAAATGGAAGTACTATACAATATATTAAAAATCCTTCGGAAGAGGTAAAGATTTTAGCCATAAAGTCTTCTCCTTTAGCTATTCAACACATAGATAATCCTTCTATAGATATGGAAATATTGTCAGTTAAAGGTAATTGGAATGCCTTAAAGTATATCAAAAACCCTGCTTCAGAGGTTATAGAGGCAGCTTTAAAGAGTAAAGGCTGGGCTATTCAATTTGTAAAAGAACCTAGGAAGCAGCATCAGATAATGGCCATAGAAACTGATTATGACGCTATAAAATATATTAAAAATCCAGAGGAAGAAGTTCAAGTTATGGCAGTAAAAAAATATTGGGGAGCCATAAAGTTTATTGAAAAACCTTGTTTTTTAGCTAAACGAGAAGCTATAAAACAAAATCCTGAGGCTATTATGTATTTAAATGAATATGATGAAAATGACCTTAAAGTCTTTATAAAGGACAATATAAATATATTAAAATACGTTTATGAAACTGTGGATATTGATTTAGTGGTACAGGTTTTAAAAGAAAAAGTAGCAGAAGAAAATATTGATTTTGCATATATAAGAAATTATTTGGAGCTGGAAATATTAGAAATGGATAAATTGAATTTCATTAGAGAATTTGGAAGTAAGGAAGCTAAGAAGGCTCTAGTAGATTATAAACTTTCAATTTAGCTTTAGAAAGGAAGAGACAAGGTGAACTTTACAGAAACATTACAAACAGTTGAACTTATTATAAAATCAGGGGAAGTGCCTCTTATAATCGGAGAAAGTGGCATTGGAAAAACTTCTTTAGTTAAGAATTTTAGTGATAAGTATGGATATTATCTTATTACTATAGATGCAAACTTATTAAAAGAAGGAGAAATTGGAGGGCTGCCCACCATTGATGAAATACCTTGGGAAAATAACGGCATAACTAAAAATATTAAAAGAACCGTATATGCTGCTCATACTAAGCTTATTGAAATTAATGAAGTGCTAAGGAGCAATAAAGCGGATAAAGTGCTTTTATTCATAGATGAAATAAATAGATGTGAACATACAGTGCAGCAGGAGCTTATGAATTTGATTTTAAATAGAGAGATAAATGGATACGTGCTTCCACATAACGTAAGGGTAGCAGCAGCTATGAATCCTTCTAGCAGGTATGATAATTTTGAAAATAGCGAATATCAGGTGGTAGATATGGATCCAGCTCAGGAAGATAGATTCGTTTGGATTTATATGGATTCAGATATAAAGGAATGGATAAAATGGGCTATGAGTAAAGAAGGAGATATACATCCTCATGTTATTGAATTCATATCAGCCTTTCCAGAATATCTTCATACTCCTGATTCCAGGGACAGTGTGAAAGCAACTCCTAGAAGCTGGGAAAGGGTTTCTAAGGCATATAAGATATTTAAGACAAATGAAACTCCAATACCAATAAACATATTGTATAATGCGGTGAAGGGAAATGTGGGCTCCCATATAGCACAGGATTTTATTTCCTTTATTGAAAGCTATAAAAACCCACTTATAGATGCAAAGGAAATATTAGAATTAGGCATGATAGCAGAAAATATAAAAGAAAGAGTTTCTAAGGAAAGTCACTCCAGGCTTTTCATTCTAAGTAAGAATATGCTTAATGCCATTGAAGATAGAAATTTACGACAAGAGGACATCTCTTTGTTTAGTAAGCTTTTAAGATATTATCCCTTAGATCTTAGAATAGGTATAATGAAAGGTATAAAAAATGATTATCCTATAGATTTCTATAATAAGTTTTTGGATAATGAAGAATTCATAGAGGTGTTTTTTGAAAGCTATGAATAATCTAAGGAGGAATTTATTTTGATTTTTGAAGAGCTAAGGACAAAGCTATATGGTGAAGCTCTTAACCTTGAAAGTTCACAAGATATTACGGATAAGTTCAAAAGAGAAATGCTTATGCTTGTAGAAAAATGTGCTTTAGAATTAATGGAAAAAGAAGAAAGTTTTTTTGGATTGTTTCTTATACAGATGAAAAGGGAAGTGAATTTGGATATTGCTGCCCCTTTAGCTACCATACCATTAAATGAAGGATATTTATTATATATTAATCCATTAACCTTCTTACCTAGTACAAAGGAAGAAATGAAAGCACTTTTAAAGCATGAGGTATATCACATTATGTATAGTCATCCTCAAAGGATAAGAGCATTAAAAAATAAGTACAGCTTATTAGCTATAAATACAGCTATGGACATATCTGTAAATCAATATATAAAAAACTTGCCTTCCTGGAGTAAGAAGATGGAAAACGTTAGTCTTGAATATAATGTACACTTGGAAGAAAATATGCCTTTGGAGAAGTATGTACAAATAATACAAAAAGCTATAGATGAGCTAACCCTTAAAAAGGATAAAAAATCTTCTGAAGAAGCTGTAGATATGGAAAGGGTTCATGAAGTATGGCTTAATAATGAGAATATTACTTTAGACAGTATTAATGCATTACAAAAGAAAGCTTCTTCTAATGCTTATAAAGGCATAGTACCACAAGGCATGGAGGAGCCCCTAAAGATTCTTCAAGAAAAAAGCGAAATAACTTGGCAGGATTATTTAAAAAATACAGCTGCTACCATGAAGTGTGGATATAGAAAGACCATTACAAGAAGGGATAGGAGACAACCTAATAGGCTGGATATTAGAGGTATTTTACCTAAAAGAATCCCTAAGATATTAGTAGCTTTAGATATAAGCGCTAGTATGACTGACAAAGAGCTGCATAACATACTTATAGAGGTATTTAGCATTACTAAGAATTATGAAGCTGAAATAACAGTAATAGAGTGCGATGAAGTTATAAGAAGAATCTATGGTATAAAAAACATTAAAGATATTAAAACCCCTTTAGAAACAAAGGGAGCAACAGCCTTTTCTCCAGTGTTTCAGTATATAAAGGAAAAGAATTTAAAGGATTATTTTTTAATTTACTTTACTGATGGAAAAGGAGAAGAGAAACTAAAGGTTAAACCAATAAATTTTAAAACCCTTTGGGTGATAACCAATAGAACAGAAGATTTATCTTTAATAGAATATCCAGGAAAGATTTTAAATATGAACAAAGAAAGCAGTAAAGATGATAAAGATTATGGTATAAAGGTGGCTAAAGAGCTTTTAAAAGATTGGGATATAGATACGGAAGCTAATAGTATCCAGAGCCTAAGAGTGGATGTATAATTGATAGTTAAGAGCTAAGAACTAAGAGCTAAGAGGTAAGAGTGAAGGGGGGGTTTTTCTGAAGGAACATCAGAAAAACCTTTGAATTTTAATAAAAAAAGAAATCCCCATGGGGATTTCTTATAAATTCTTAGGAAACTCCGTGGAGTTTCTTCCTTCATTTTAAATTCTAAATTTTAAATTCTAAATTAAATTAGTGGCATCCGCCGCCGCAGGAAGAACATCCGCCGCCAGCATCTACTACTGATTTTAAGCTTAAGCCTCTTCCATCATTTTCTTCAGTGGATAGAATAACAAAACCTTGATATTCATCTACTAACTCTTTATCCACCATGAAATTAATGTCTTGAACTTTTTCTACTACGTCATTTTCTGATTGTTCATCCAGAACAATATTAAACATTGGGCCACTTCAGCCAATACCTGCTAGATTTACCCTTATGTTATAATTTTCTACTTTATTATCATCTAAGAATTGCTTAAATTCTGTATAAGCTGCATCACTCATAGTAATTGCTTTCATAATATCCCTCATTTCTTTATAGAATTTAATATCCATTATAGATATCTCTTATAATAATAATACGAAGTATTATTATTATCAATACCTATTTTGAAGAAAAGCGTTATTAATTGATATAAATTATTATATATCATTATATTTTTAATATCAACATTAGTATTTGACGAATATTTAAATTTTATTAATATATATATTCTTTATTTGGTTTGAAAATAGTGGTGACGATGTTAAAATTAAATTATATAAAAGTGGATAGGGGAATTTGTATGAAAATTAATTTTACAAGAAATCAATTTGAAGCTCTTATGGATTTAATGCGATTAAACTTACAGCTTATTAATGAATCTGAATCTAAAGAATACAAAGAATACTCTTCACTAATACAGTACATATTAAGTTATGAGGATTTGCATAATGCGCTTTCAGATAATGATTACCAAGAAGAAACCGCTTTATCCTACGATAAAGAACCAGGATCACTGAGCTTAAAAGAAGAGTATGATGAGAATGCTTTTTGGAGAGAACTGTGTAAAAGACTTGCCGCTTCCAAGCTTTTTGAAGAGGGCTTTGAGATAAATTGTGACAATTATGAAGAATATGAAAGTAAAAAACGAAGCTTGGAGTTAATATATTTTAAAAAGTTTAAAGCTATGGAATACAATATTGATTTAGAAGGAAAAGCAACAAAATAACACATCGAAGAAAGAGGCTATAATATGATTCCATTTGATACAGAGTATATACATGAAGAAATAGAAAAATACACCAGTAAACTTAAAGGCAAAAATTTAATTTATAACAACATAAATATTCATATGAAATCTTTAAAAGGAAAAATCAATGGGTACATATTTCAATATGAGGACAATTTCTCTATAATTCCTGCATTGTATGTTAATGGTAAAGAAACTATGAAGCTTTCACCAGAAGAGATCATAGGATGTTATACAGCCCATAAATATGCTAGAGGGAAAGTAGGTATAGTAGGGTTAGGCCTTGGTTACTTCACCTTAAAAGTTTTAGAAAATAAAAATGTTACTGAAGTTATAGTTTATGAGTCTAACAAAGAGGTTATAGACTTTTATTTTAATTCTTTTGGAGATAATGAAAAATTAAAAATAGTTGAGGAAGATGCTTTTAAAGTAAGAGGAGAAGAGTTTGATTTTTTCTTTGTAGATATTTACTATAATAAGCTTAGCTTATCTGTGGTAGAGCATTATGTTCATTTTAACAATGCTCACAGCATACAGGAATATACCTTCTGGGGGATGGAAAGATTCCTATTGTCCTGTAAAATAGAAGATATACTTAATATATATATTCCAGAACTATGGATGTCCATGTCAAGGGAACTATTTTCTAAATATAATGATTCCCCTTACAAAGACTTATTCAACCCACTACCAGAAAATGAGGTGGAAATGGTTTTGAAGGAATTTCAAAAAATACTTTAATACAGGTTAACATTTAAAGCTCAATAAAATATTGAGCTTTTTATTTTTAGATTTAAAGTTTATAGGGAATAATACTCAATTGATAAATATTATTATTTACAAATAACTATAAATTAATTATTATATATAAGTAGATGATATTTAGATAAATTGAAAGGAATGATAGTAATGAGTAAGAAACCCTATAGGGTTCTGCTGTATTACATGTTTGTTACCATAGAAAACCCAGAGGAATTTGCCAAAGAGCATTTAAAGTTTTGTAAGGATTTAGACCTTAGAGGAAGAATATTAGTAGCTAAGGAAGGTATTAACGGTACTTTATCTGGTACTGTGGAGCAAACAGAAAAATACATGGCCCTTATGCATGCAGACGAAAGATTTAAGGATATGGTATTTAAGATAGATGAAGCAGAAGACCATGCTTTTAAAAAGATGTACGTAAGAAAAAGGAAAAGCATTATCACTCTAGAAAATGAGGATGAAGTAAATCCTAATGACATTGTAGGAGAGTATTTAAAACCTAGAGAATTCTATGAAATGCTTCAGAGGGATGATGTTATTGTAGTAGATGGTAGAAATGATTATGAGTATGAAATAGGACATTTTAGAGGGGCTGTAAAGCCAGATGTTAAAAACTTCAAGCAATTTCCAGAGTGGATAGAAGAGAACTTATCAAAGCATAAAGATAAGAAAATTCTTACCTATTGTACTGGTGGTATAAGATGTGAGAAGCTTACAGGGGTTTTACTTAACAAAGGCTTTAAAGATGTGTACCACTTAGAAGGCGGCATCGTAACCTATAGCAAGGACCCAGAGGTGCAAGGTAAGTTATTTGATGGAAAGTGTTATGTCTTTGATGAGAGAATTTCTGTTAAAATAAATCAAACAGAAGAAGATAAAGTGATTTCAAAATGTTCTCATTGTGGAAAACCCTGTGATAGATATATAAACTGCACCAATGATGACTGCCATGATCAGCACCTATGCTGTGAGGAATGTGAAGAAAAGTATGAAGGCTTCTGCTCACAAAATTGCAAGGATTATATAATTTTGCATCCAGAAAGGGACGCTAGGGTTAGAATAAAAGCAAAACTTGAAATGTATGAAAAGTATAAACAAAACCCTAGAAAAGCAGACTATTTTAGAAAATTAGGATAAAGTAATTTAAAGATATAAACATAAAAATCCCAGAGGCTATTAAAGCATCTGGGATTTTATTTAATAATATTAAGAAAATATTACTTAGCTACTATATTTACAAGCCTTCCTTTAATAACTATAACTTTAACCACATTTTTACCTTCAAGGGCTTCTTTTATGGAGCTTTCCTTAAGGGCAATGGCTTTAATGGAATCTTCATTTAAGTCTGTAGGTATATTAGTTTTAGCTTTAATTTTTCCATTTATTTGGATGGCTATTTCTACTTCATCTTTTATTAGAGCTTTTTCATCAAACTCTGGCCATTTTTGATTAAATACTGAATAGCCATTATCCTCAGAAGTATAAGGATTAAATCTATTGAAATATTCCTCTGAGAAGTGAGGAGCAAATGGAGCTAATAGTCTAAGGAAATCATTTATGGTTTCTTTTAAGAAATCATTATTAATTTCATTTTCTTGTATATACTTAGAAAGTGCATTGGAGAACTCCATCATCCTTGCTATAGCAGTATTAAATTGAAGTATTTCAGTGTCAGCAGTTACTTGTTTAATACTGTTATGTCTCCAGAAGTTTAGCTCTTTTTCTGCTTTATCCATGGAAGTTTTAAGGTTTTTATTTTCTTCCAGGATAGCATAAGAATTTTGAAGTATTCTTTCAATTCTATCTACAAATCTTGCTACAGATTTAATACCGTCATCGGACCAAGCTCCACCTTCTACATAAGAAAATCCAAACATAAGATACATTCTAAACACATCTGCACCGTATTCATTAATGTATTCATCAGGAGATATGGTATTTCCTTTGGATTTACTCATTTTAAATCCATCAGGTCCTAGGATAAGTCCTTGATGAGTTAAAGAAGTAAAAGGTTCATCAAAGTTCAAGTAACCCATGTCTCTTAAAGCTTTTGTAAGGAATCTTGCGTAAAGCAAATGCATACAAGCATGCTCAGGGCCACCCACATATTTATCCACTGGAAGCATCTTATTTATTTTTTCAGGCTTAAAGGCTTCTTCAGTATTTTTGCTATCTGCATATCTTAAATAGTACCAAGAGGAACATACGAAGGTATCTAAGGTATCAGCTTCTCTCTTAGCCTTACCGCCGCAGTGAGGGCAAGTAGTGTTAATAAACTCCTCTGATTTAGTAAGAGGGGATTTACCGTCTGGAGCAAATTCTACATCGTAGGGTAATGTTACAGGTAGATTTTCATAAGGCACTGGTACTGTACCACATTTATCACAATATACTATAGGTATTGGAGCTCCCCAGTATCTCTGCCTGGATACCAGCCAATCTCTAAGTCTGTAGTTAACCTTTTGAGATCCCATATTTTGTTTTGCTAATTTTTCTATTACTTTAATTTTTCCTTCTTCTGAAGTGATTCCGTCAAATTCATCAGAATTTACCATGGTTCCATATTCAGTAAAAGGAAGTTCTTCTCCACCTTTACCTTCAATAACTCTAATTATAGGAAGGTTGTATTTTTTAGCAAAGGAGAAATCTCTTTCATCGTGAGCAGGTACTGCCATCACCGCTCCTGTACCATAAGTAGCAAGAACGTAATCACCTATCCATATAGGAATTTCTCTTCCGTTAATAGGGTTTATGGCATAGGAGCCTGTAAATACCCCTGTTTTTTCTCTGGTTAAAGACTGCCTTTCAATGTCACTTTGTTTTTTTGAAGCAGCTCTATATTGTTCCACTTCTTCTCTTTGGGAATCATTAGTAAGCTCATCCACTAATGGATTTTCTGGAGCAAGCACCACATAAGTTACTCCAAATAGTGTATCTGCTCTAGTAGTAAATACATCAAAGGAAATATTGCTGTCTTTTACTTTAAAGGTCACTTCTGCCCCTGTAGATTTCCCTATCCAATGCTTTTGCATGGATTTTGTTTTTTCTGGCCAATCTATTTTATCTAGGTCATTAAGAAGTTCCTCTGCATAGTCAGTGATTTTTAGGAACCATTGAGTTAAATCCTTTTTAGTTACTTCTGTGTCGCATCTCTCACAAGCACCATCCACAACCTGTTCATTAGCTAAAACGGTATTACAAGATGGGCACCAGTTTACAGGAGCTTTTTTCCTATAAGCAAGGCCTTTTTCATATAACTTTAAAAATACCCATTGTGTCCATTTATAATATTCAGGATCACAGGTTACTATTTCACTTTCCCAGTTAAACATAGCACCCATAGCTTTAAGTTGAGTTTCCATGGTTTTAATATTTTGTTTTGTAGAATCCCAAGGGTGTATTCCTGTCTTAATAGCATAGTTTTCTGCAGGAAGGCCAAAGGCATCAAAACCCATAGGCTGAAATACATTATATCCTTGCATTCTTTTAAACCTTGCCCAAGAGTCAACAGGACCATAGTTAAACCAATGTCCAGCATGTAACTTGCTGCCTGAAGGATAAGAGAACATCTCTAGTACATAAAGCTTTTTATCCATTTTATCGGCATTGAATTTATATAACTCAGTGTCTTCCCATTTCTTTTGCCATTTTCTATCTATGGCGGTGGAATAGTTAGTCATTTTTAATCCTCCTTAATTGCTTTTAATTACTTTTATAAAATAAAAAACTCCTTCGTCTATAAATATAGAGACGAAAGGAGTATATTCCGCGGTACCACTCTAGTTAGATGCATAGGCATCTCACCTCAAAATTATAACGTAATTGACGTATCTGATTTTCTTCAGATAAGCTCCATGGCGAGTTCATATTATTATAGTATTGCTTTTCACCAACCAGCAACTCTCTTAAACTATAAGGAATATTACTACTCCATTTCACAGCATAGTATTAAAATATTGAATAAATTATAACCTATGAATATATTTACGTCAACCGGCATTCAACTAAATAACAGTAAGAAATAGCTATTAAATATATATTTTCTCCTAAATTTTTGTTTATATACAAGTATTTCCTTAAGAACCCATTATAAGAATTATGATAATATTATAACAAATAGTTTATAAAAAATAGAAGAGCTATAATTTTACTACTAATTAATAAAAGATTGTTAAAAATAAGTATTGCAATATAATAATTACTATTATATAATTTAAATGTAAGTGTTAATGACATAATGTATTTGTAGGAGGTAATTTTTATTATGAAAAAATTCGTTTGTACAATTTGTGGATATGTTCACACAGGAGATTCAGCACCAGAGGCTTGCCCTATATGTAAGGCACCAGCATCAAAATTCGTTGAGCAGTCAGAAGATATGGCTTGGGCAGATGAGCACAGAATCGGTGTAGCAGAAGGTGTAGACCCAGAAGTTATAGAAGGTTTAAGAGCTAACTTTATGGGAGAATGTACTGAAGTAGGAATGTATCTTGCTATGAGTAGACAAGCAGATAGAGAAGGATATCCAGAAATCGCTGAAGCTTACAAGAGAATAGCTTTTGAAGAAGCTGAGCACGCATCAAAATTTGCAGAACTTTTAGGTGAAGTAGTAGCTGCAGATACTAAGAAGAACCTTCAAATGAGAGTAGAAGCTGAACATGGAGCTTGCCAAGGTAAAAAAGATTTAGCTACTCTTGCTAAAAAATTAAACTTAGATGCAATCCATGACACAGTACATGAAATGTGTAAAGACGAAGCAAGACATGGTCAAGCATTCAAAGGATTACTTAACAGATACTTTGGAAAATAATTAAAGATAAATTTTAAAAGAGCGAAACTTAGTGTTTGGCTCTTTTTGCATATTAATGGGAAAATAACCATATTCAAGTTGATAAAGATATGATATTTGAATATAATTACATTAAGGAGGTGAGATAAAAAACAGAAAATAACATCTAGGGTAAAAGGGAATATTCACCGATAAAAATTTATGGTCTTTATTGGTAAATAATAGGAGGATTATATGATGAAAGCAGCAAACAAGTATTTAGATAAGGTTGGAAAATTAGTATATAGGATGTGCTATATAGTTAGGTTCAAAAATAGGGACATACAATTTGAAGATTATTCTTCTTTAAAGAATTTGGGTACATGGTTAATTCATAATGAAAATCCCTGGAAGGTAATTATAGATAATGATTCAGAGTATGTAGATAAAGAAAAATTCAAAAAAGAATTTTTAAATATAACTAGTCTTTGTGAAAGTGATGTAGAAATTGAAAAGGATTCAACTCCATTTTCTTTTGGTGCGTTTTAGCTTAATTGATTAAAAGTAAAAAGGGCTTTTGTACAATTTATGTAAATTACATTAGTACAAAAGCCCTTTTAAAATTTACTTAGAACAAAATACTTTAAATTCCTTTAATATTACTGTGGTTAACTCCTCGTTCTTCTAATATTTCATATATGGTTTTAGAGGTGGTATCGGCTAAGGTGTATCCTAAAAGTTCAAGGACTTCATCTAACTCACTTTCAGAAGTGGTTTCAATTTCCACATAAGGAAAAGGACAAAAGGACTTGTCATTTACATCAATTTCTATGAGAGTATTTTTATATTTATAGCTTTCTCTGTATTTGCCTATGCTTTGAACCAGTTTTAAGCCTAAGGCTTCAAAGATTTTCTTTGCTACTTCAGCATTATCTACCTTTACCTCATTTTCCTCCATAAGCTTAAACTTTTCTTGACTAATCATTTTTTTAACCGTCATATAATATTCTTTTTTATTTCTAAGCATGTCATTTACTACCCTAACTCGAGCATAGCCTTTTCGTTTCAATAACGGCATGCCTTCAAAATCATATATATTATTTATTTGCTCTTCCTTCTTAACTAAAGGAATTTTATTTTCTATCATGATTCTTCTTACTTTTTCCATATCAATATCTAATATTTTAGTTTCTAGTTCTTTCAAAGTTATCCCACCTTTGTAACAATGTATTAATATTTTTGTCTCTATAAAGTTATTTTATGATATAATATTTTAATATACAATAGCAATAGCAGTGGGAGGATTTATTATGGACAATTTTAAAGAACAACTGGTAACAACTACTAATAAAACAGCTTATAATGCGTCAAAGATTTTTATGGGTATTTTTGGAGTATTAGCATTTTTCTTTTTTGTAACTGCTAATCTTCTTTTTGGGTTATTTTTCGCTGTAGGCTGCGGATTATTATTTTATTTTAAAAGATTTTTATATTTAGAGTATGAATATAGCATCACTAACGGCGAAGTAGACGTAGATAAAATAATGGAAATGAAAAGTAGAAAGAGAATAATTACTTTTAATATGAAGAATGCTGAACTTGTAGCACCAGTGGATAGTGATGTATATAAGGATTTTGGAAATAAGCCATCTGAAATTATAAAGGCGGTACCAGCAGGTAATACTGATAGAGTATATGCAGCAATAATAACCGGTGGAGCTAAAAGAGTGCAATTATTATTTGTACCTAATGAAGATATTATAAATCTATGCTTTTTATATAATCCAAAAGCAGTTAAAAAGAACCTCTAAAACTTAGGATGGTGAATCCATGGAATATATAAACGACATAAATATCTTGGAGGCTGTAATACACATTTTAGATAATAATGGGGATGAGCCGGTATTAAATCATTACAAACTGGAACTTAACGAAGATATATATAAATTTATCCTTAAGCATCTTCAAAAATCTCTAAATGATGAGGAACTTAAATATGCAGTGTTTAATGAAAAGAGAACTATAGTAAAAGAAGTATCTCAAGAATTTTTAAATGGAGAAAATACTGATTTTATAGAAGCATCTCAGGAACTTGCTAGACAGATGTTTTCTCTAATGAAGTCTAATGTGAACATACCTTCCTGCGACTTGATGGTGGTTTACTTTTCTACGGAATATGGACCTATGATAGGTATACTTAAAATGGACTATGTAAAAAACTTCACTCACCAAATAGATTTTGTAGATAATAAAATAGATATTAATATTGTACCTCATACCGCTGGACTTCCAGGGGGAGGGCAGAAACTTCAAAAATGTGCTTTTATTAAGCCTATGAGAGAAGAACAAGAGTTTAATCTTATGGTTATAGATAAGCAAAATAAATCTAAAGAAAATGATGAGTATGGCTCTAACTTTTTTATAGAAAATTATTTAGGCTGCACTATAATAGCTAATGAAAGAGATATGACCAAAAACTTACTTAAAGCAGCAGAATCCTGGACAAGAAACAATCTACAGGAGGATGCAGAGAAAGCTGAGCAGGTAAGAACACAATTAAAGCAAAAGCTTAAGCAGGAAGAAACCATAAATATAAACGAACTTTCCGAGGATATATTTAAGAACGAGCCACAAGCTATGCAAAGCTTCAACGAATTTGTAGCTGCCCAAGGCTTAGAGAAAGAAATAACCTTAGATAAACAGTATTTAGAGAAAAAGCTCAAACGCATTAGATTAAAAATCGATAAAGACATAGATATTTACATAAATGAAGAAGCCTATAGTGATATAAATCGTTTCGAAATAGTTAGAAACGGCGATGGAAGCATTAATATGACAGTTAAACATGTGATGAATTATGTTGAAAAATAAGCCTGTGGAGATGGGCTTATTTTTAATTTAGAATTTAGAATTTAAAATGAAGGAGGAAACTCGAGGAGTTTCTTAGAATATAGTACAATGAAATTCCTGATGGAATTTCATTGATGTTAATTTAGAGAAACTCTGTGAGTTTCTCTAAATTCTAAATAGTTACATAAAGTATATATATATTAATTATTAGCGGTGGAGAAAACATGAAGATTGTTTTCTCTTTCTGTTTTAAATTTCATTAATAGTGATAATACTCATAATATCTTAGTTTTAGGAGGATTTTATGAGTGAGAATATTATTGTGGATAAATCTTTTGGTTTCGCTATAGAAATAGTATCTTTATATAATCATTTAATTAAAGATAAAAAAGAATATGTACTATCTAAGCAATTATTGAGATCAGGCACAAGCATAGGAGCTAACGTTAGGGAAGGTATTAATGGAGTAAGCAGAGCAGATTTCAAAAATAAACTAGCTATAGCCCTAAAAGAAGCAAAAGAATCAGAATATTGGATTGAACTAATGATAGCAACAGATATATTAAAAGAAGATGAAGCAAAACCCATAAAAAATGACTGCATAGAACTCTGCAGAATATTAAGTAAAATCATCAAAACATGTAATGGTAATTGAGAAATTAAAATTTAGAATTGAGAATGGAGGAAAGTTTTTCTGACGCTTTTTCAGAAAAACTTTGGAGCTTAAGACAAGCCCCCTAAGGGGAAAATCTCCAAGAAACTCTCCGAGTTTCCACCTTCATTCTACATTCTCAATTCTAAATTCTCAATTAAAAAAATCGCTGATCTTCACCAGCGATTTTTGTTATACTACTTATTCATTGCTCCAGTAGAACCAACGATATTATCTAATTTGTATTCTACAACTTTTTGAACTGCATCTCTGCCAGCGCCTAAGTATTTTCTTGGGTCAAACTCTGCTGGGTTTTCTCCAAATACTTTTCTTATAGCTGCTGTCATAGCAAGTCTTAGGTCTGTGTCCATGTTTATTTTACATACTGCCATGGAGGAAGCTTTTCTTAGCATATCTTCTGGGATACCCTTAGCATCTTTTATTGCTCCACCGAATTTGTTGCAAGTTGCAACTGCTTCTGGGTCAACAGCAGAAGCTCCGTGAAGTACTATTGGGAATCCTGGTAATTGTTTTTGAATTTCCTCAAGTATGTTAAACTTTAATTCAGGTTTGAAATCTGGAGGGAATTTAAATGCTCCATGAGAAGTTCCTATAGCTATAGCTAGGGAGTCACAACCAGTTCTTTTAACAAAGTCTACTGCTTGAGCTGGATCAGTGTAGACATGCTCTGCAGCTTCTACATCATCTTCTACTCCAGCAAGAACTCCAAGTTCTGCTTCTACAACTACTCCGCGAGCATGAGCATATTCAACTACTTCTTTAGTTTTAGCTACGTTCTCTTCGTAATCATAATGAGAACCATCGAACATTACAGAAGTAAATCCTGCGTCGATAACCATTTTAACTGCTTCAAAATCTGGACCGTGGTCAAGGTGTAATGCAACATCTACACCAGCTTCTGCTACAGCTGCATCAACCATAGCTTTTAACATAGCTGGACCTGCATATTTAATTGCACCTGTGGAGCATTGAAGTATAACAGGTGAGTTTTTAGCCTTTGCAGCTCTTAAAACCCCTTGAAGAATCTCCATATTGTTGATATTGAAAGCTCCTATAGCATAACCGCCTTCGTAAGCTTTCTTGAACATTTCTTTTGTAGTAACTAATGCCATAATTTGGACCACCTTTCATAAATATATTAAGGACAAAAAAGTATATCCTCGTAAATCAGTATAGCGGGAACGAAATTAACCCATATGGGACTAATTCTCCCATATCTTATTATATATTAATTCTACATTATTTTCTATAGTAAATGTAGAAGCTGTGGAATAATTTAATATATTAGATACATTTTTCTTATAATAATATTTTACTACAAATATACTAATTAAAATATATTTTGTATGGATAATTCTTGAATTTTCATTATATTATCTACTTGATGTTTTATAGAATGTACGCTGGCTAGAGATTCGGACTTATCTAACTGCTTTACATATTGAGTTAATTTATATACTTCGTTAGAAACTAGATCCATATCTGCATGATTAATATAAACAGAAATTCCAGGAGCATCTTTTTTTATTTTTTCTAGAAGTTTGTATGCTTCATCATAACTATCCTCCCATTCGTCATTTTTAAGTTTTTCTTCTAGATGCTCGCAAGATGTTACTACAGAACCACAAAATTTATAAAGCTGTTTATTGGAATAAACCATAAAAGTAAGCAGAGCAAAAAATAAAGCTGTAGAAATAACTACGTTTTTCATTACTTCATTCCTTCCTTCTTATTGTGTCCTTTTGTTGACAGAAAAATTTGTTATGGGAATCCATTAGGGCAATAAAAACATCTTCTGTATTTTGTATGTTAAATTTATTTATATTTTTAATTAACCAATTTATATCTTTATTTATGCTTTTAAGATTTTCTTTATTGATTTTTCCATCCACAATTAATACTGTAGGAAGTATATCTTGAGGCACTGATATATTTAAATCATTTCTAGTTACAGGGGAAAGATTTGCTTTTGGGATAACTGAAATTTGACCATTGTTTTCTAATATTACATAAGCTATATCATCAATATTAAAATAGCCATTTACGCGTAATTCCTCCATTAAATCATCTATATTTATGCGCTGTTCTCTTAAGGCTTTTGTATCTATTTTTCCATTCCTTAAAAGAATAGAAGGCTTTCCATCTATAATGGATCTTATTTTTTCACTCCTTAACTGTATTTCAGATACAAATATTTGGATTATAAGCATGGTGATAATGGGAATAATACCTAATAAAAGAGGGAGACGAGTATCCTGCATTGGTAGTGAAGCTAGGTCTGAAATCATTATAGTTATTACCAGTTCATAAGGTTGAAGTTCCCCTAGCTGCCTTTTCCCCATAAGGCGCATAACTATTACTACCAGGCTATAAAGTATAGCGGTTCTTACAATTACAACAAACAATGTTGTATCACCTCCTTTAGGTATAGATTTTGTAAAATTCAATATTTTATGACATTATTATTGGTTTTAAAGTATAATATTAATACTGATGTTTAATTTCATTATTTGAATGGAGTGATATTATGGCAGATTTAAAATTAACATTAAGTAATGGGAAACAGATTGAAGTGGAAAAAGGCACATTAATGCAGGAGATAGTTAAAGAAAATTATGAAGAATCTTCTCTTCCAGCAGTATTAGGCAGGATAAATGGAAAATATTATGAACTTTCATCTGAACTTAGTGAAGAAGGCATATTTGAAGCTGTATCATTAAATACCTCTATGGGAAGTAATGCTTATTCAAGAACTCTTCAATTTATACTTATAAAGGCTGTATTAGATATTTTCCCTGACTCTAAAATAACTATTGAGCATACCATAAGTAAAGGACTATATGGAGAAATACATATGGAAAAAGCTCTAGATGAAGAAGATATAAAAAAAATAAAAAAACATATGCAAGATATTATTAATAAAGATATGGTTATAAACAAGATAACTATAGATCGAAAGGATGCCATTGAAATATTTAGAGGCTATGCCATGATGGATAAAGTTAAGCTTTTAAATCATGTAGTTTCTGATACTGTAAAGTTATATGAGCTAGAAGGCAGATATGATTATTTCTATGGACCCATGGCATATTCTACTGGGGTAATTAAATATTTTGATTTAATGTATTATGAACCTGGATTTATTTTAAGGTATCCACCAGAAGAAACACCCACTGAAATTCCAGACTTTGTAGAATATAGAAAGCTTTCGAAAATATTTAAAGAAACTGAACAGTGGCTTAATATATTGGATGTTGCAGATGTAGGCTCCTTAAATGAAAAGATAGAAAGCGGAGAAATAGTAGATATTATTAGGGTTTCTGAAGCGCTGCATGAAAAAAAGATAGCTTATATAGCAGATATGATAGCAGAAAGAAAAGAAGTTAAGGTAGTGCTTATAGCAGGTCCATCTTCTTCAGGTAAAACAACCTTTGCTAATAGGCTTGCTATTCAGCTAAGGGTAAATGGACTTATACCAAAATCCATATCCTTAGATGATTATTTTGTAAACAGAGACTCTACTCCTTTAGATGAAGAAGGGAAACCTGATTTTGAATCTATTGATGCTTTAGACTTAGAACTTTTCAATAAGCATCTTAACCTATTGATGGATAGAAAAGAAGTAGAAATACCTACTTATAACTTTTATACAGGACAGAGAGAATGGAAGGGGAATAGATTAAAGCTTCCTCAAAATGGAGTTTTAGTAATTGAAGGTATTCATGGGTTAAACGATAAACTCACTTCTTCTGTTCTGGATGTTAATAAGTTTAAGATATATATAAGTGCTTTAACTCAGCTTAATGTAGACAATCACAATAGAATTGCAACCACAGATGTAAGAAAGATAAGAAGGATAGTAAGAGATACCCTCTCAAGAGGATATAAAGCGGAAGTCACATTAACATTATGGCCATCTATAAGAAGGGGAGAAGAAAGAAATATATTTATTTATCAAGAACAGGCGGATGTGATGTTTAACTCCACTTTAGTATATGAGCTTTGTGTATTAAAAAAGCATGCTATTATAGAGTTAGAAAAAATTAATTCAGATAGCCCCGTATATTATGAGGCTTTAAGGCTTAAGAGTTTTTTAGGATTTTTTAAAGATTTGGAAAGTGAAATGGTACCAGAAAATTCTATTTTGAGAGAATTTATTGGAGGAAGCTGGTTTTACAAATACTAATTAGCTATTTTTTTAACTAGGCATAAGGATTAATTTAATATAAAATGATTATAGAAATTCAAAGATATATGTCTAATCTTAAGACAAAATAGATTTTTATATAGAAATGGGGAATACAGATGAAAAAATATGGGGTGTTTGATGTACTTGGCCCTATTATGATAGGACCCTCTAGCTCACATACCGCTGGGGCAGCAAGACTAGGGAAAATAGCTGGAACCATGGCAGGATGCAGAATTGTTAAAGTGGACTTTTTGCTTCATGGATCTTTTGGAAAAACCTATAGAGGACATGGAACAGACAGGGCTTTAGTAGCTGGAATACTAGGAATGGAGCCTAGCGATGAAAGGCTGAGGGATGCTTTGCAAATAGCAAAAGACCAAGGTATTGAAATAAACTTTATAGAAAAGGACTTAGGAGAAGTGCATCCTAATACCGTAAAGTTTATTATTACCTGCGCTAATAATAGGGTTATATCTGTTGTGGGCTCTTCTATAGGCGGAGGAAACATACAAATAAATGAAGTAGATGGGGATAAGGTAGAGTTTACAGGTGCTTATCCTACACTTATTATTAGTCATAAGGATGTTCCGGGTCAGGTATCTAAAGTTACAGCCTATCTTTATGAAAACAATATTAATATCGCTTTTATGAAAGTTTTTAGAAATCACAGAGGTCAAATTGCCAACATGGTATTTGAAACTGACAATAAAATACCCAGTGAGGTATTAGAAAATATTAAAAGGATTCCTGATATAGAAAGATTAACCTATATAAGCCCTGTTAAGGAAGGTGAAGCCTAATGTTTGCAGCTAGTGGAGAAGAATTAATAAAAGTTTGTAAAGAAAATAATATAAATCTTGCAGAATATGCTATAAGGGTTGAAATGGAAAATTCAGATATGTCCAGAGAAGAAATCCTTGAAAAGATGAAGAAAAGTCTTTTAGTGATGAAGCATTCTGCTGAAGAAGGTATGAATAATGAGGTGTATTCTGTAAGCGGGCTTATAGGAGGAGATGCTTATAAGCTTCGTAAATATCTAGAAACAGGGAAAAACTTGACAGGGGATATTATGGTAAAAGCTATGGCAAGAGCTATTTCCTGCTCAGAGGTGAATGCTTCTATGGGTAAGATAGTAGCAGCTCCTACTGCAGGCTCCTGTGGAATATTGCCAGCAGTTATAATCACTGCTGCGGAAAAGCTTAATAAGGGTGAAGAAGAAATGATAAATGCCTTATGCACAGCTTCTGCAGTAGGTATGATCATAGCAAGAAATGCTACCTTAGCTGGGGCAGAAGGAGGGTGCCAAGCAGAATGTGGCTCTGCAGCGGCCATGGCTTCTGCTGCAGTAGTTGAGATGATGGGAGGAACTCCAGAGATGGCTTTAAATGCAGGAGCTATAGTTATTAAGAATATTTTAGGATTAGTATGCGATCCTGTAGCAGGGCTAGTAGAAGTTCCTTGTGCAAAAAGAAATTTTGCTGGTGCTGTAAGTGCTTTAACCACTGCGGATTTAGTCATGGCTGGAGTTATGAGCAAAATACCTTTTGATGATACTGTTTCGGCTATGTACAAAATTGGAAGATCTATGCCCGCGGAGTTAAGAGAGACAGCATTAGGGGGATGTGCTACCACTAATAGAGGAATAATACTTAGCAAAAAGATATTAGGTGAAAATAACTAAAAATATTTTAGTTAGTATTTTTGATTATTATCTTTTAAAAGGATAATAATTTATATATATGATATTAGGAGCTATTAACAATGATGGATAAAGCTTTTAAGGTACTAAAAAAGTATTACGGCTTTCATAGCTTTAAGGAAGGGCAATATAAAATTGTAGAAAACATACTTCAAGGGAAGGATACCTTTGTAATAATGCCCACAGGAGGAGGTAAATCCTTATGTTATCAAATTCCTGCGGTGTTATTTCATGGTATAACCCTGGTTATATCTCCTCTAATTTCTTTAATGAAGGATCAAGTAGATGCGTTAAAGGCTATGGGCATATCCGCAGCTTATATTAACAGCACACAAACCTTAGAAGAAATTAATTCTATATTAGATGATGCAGATATTGGTGTTTACAAGTTAATTTATATAGCTCCAGAAAGACTGGAATTTGAAGCTTTTTGTCGTGCCCTTAGAAGAATACATATATCCCAAGTGGCGGTGGATGAGGCTCATTGTGTTTCTCAATGGGGACATGATTTTAGACCTAGTTATAGAAATATATCTCCTTTTATAAATAGTTTAAAGGTAAGACCGGTAGTTACTGCTTTTACAGCTACGGCTACACAAGCGGTAAAGGAAGATACAGTGAAGCTATTAGGTCTTAATGGTGCTTACTTCTACCCCATAAGCTTACATAGAGAAAATCTTATGCTAAATGTCATTGAAACAGAAGGTAAAGAACATAAAGTTAATTTTATTGTGGATTATTTAAAAGATAATATTAATAACTGTGGAATAATTTATGTCTCTACTAGAAAAGAAGTTGATGAGCTCTATGAATATTTATCTGCAAATCAATTTAGCGTAGGAAAATATCATGGGGGCATGGAGGATAGGGATAAAAATAGATTTCAAGAAGATTTTATTTATGACAATTTTAATGTTATGATTGCAACTAATGCTTTTGGCATGGGAATAGATAAATCTAATATAAGGTTTATAATACATTACAGCCTTCCTAAAAATATTGAAAGCTACTATCAAGAGATAGGAAGAGGGGGCAGAGATGGTGACTTTTGTCAGTGCTATCTTTTATTTCACCCATCTGATATAGCTTTGCAAGAATTTTTGATTAAAGGCAGCACTTCAGAAAACAGATTGCAAATAGAAATGTCTAAACTCCAAGCGATGCAGGAATATGCTCTCTATAGTGGATGCTATACAAATTATATTTTAAAATATTTTGGAGAACCCATTATTAAAGATTATTGCAGTACTTGCAGTAATTGTATAAATAATAAAGAATTAAGAGATATAACACTAGAAGCTCAAATGATTTTATCCTGCATCTATAGAACTAAGGGAAAATACGGAATCAGCGTGCTTATAGATATATTAAAAGGATATACAGGACCTAAAATAAAAGAGTTTAATTTAAATAAGCTATCCACTTATGGAATTATGAAAGAATATAATATAAAATTTATCAAGGATATAATTAACACTCTAATTTCCCAAGGGTATTTAGACAGAAAAACCGGAACCTATTCTATGGTAAGTCTTAACACTAAATCTTTTAACATACTTAAAGGCAAAGAAAAGTTGTTAACAAGAATTGTGGCAGAAGAAAGTATAATGGTAAATGATGTGATATTATTTGATATATTAAGAAGAGTACGGAGAGAAATTGCAGCTAAGGAAAAGGTACCTCCTTATATAATATTTTCAGACAGCGTCTTAATGGAAATGTGTAAAGAGCTGCCTGAAAATCATGATGATTTTTTAAACATAAAAGGTGTTGGAGAAAAGAAGAGCATAAAGTATGGGCAGGACTTCTTAAATGCTATAAAGCTTTATAAGACTTCTAAGATATCCTAGAAATAAACTTTTAGCTTTTAAATTAACTTTAAAATGAGATAATATGATATAAACAAAATGTAAAAATAAAAGGTGGTGAAATAATGTCAGAAAAAGAAATGATACTTCTTGTAGATGAAAATGATAATGAAGTAGGATATGGAGAAAAACATGAAGTACATAAAAAAGGTATATTTCATAGAGCCTTTTCTATATTTATCTTCAACTCTCAAAATCAATTACTTATGCAAAAAAGGGAGAGCAACAAATACCATTCCCCAGGATTATGGACCAATACCTGCTGTTCCCATCAAAGACAAAATGAATTGCTTTCAGAAGCCATACACAGAAGGCTTAAAGAAGAAATGGGCTTTGACTGTGAGCTGAAAGAAGTATTTACCTTTTCCTATAGGGTAGAATTTAAATCTGGACTCATAGAAAATGAATTTGACCATGTTTTTGTAGGCTATTATGACGGAGAAATTACCCCAGAGCCTTCTGAAGTAGAAGACTACAAATGGATGAGCCTGGAGGAAATAAAAAAAGATATGGAAAAGAATCCAGACAAGTACACTTACTGGTTTAAAATATGCTTTCCCAAAGTGGAAGAGGGGACAATTTAATTTAAAATTTAGAATTTAGAATGTAGAATGAAGGATGTTTTTCTGAGAAAGCATCAGAAAAACTTCAAATATAGTTTTTAAAAAAAGAAGCTTCAGCTGAAGCTTCTTTTTTATATATTGAAAGAAACTCTGTGAGTTTCCTCCTTCATTTTAAATTTTAAATTCTAAATTGTCAATTAAGTAATACCTCTCTATATAGGTGGAATATATTTAATCATAGGGGGTGAGGTTGTGGATTTTAGGGAACTTATTAGAAGTGATCGTGAAAAATATAATTTAAAAAAGTTTCAGGGGAATTTTTTAGATTATCTTGAAATTGTTAAAGATAATCCGGATATAGCTAAATTATCACACAAGAGAATATATGATTTAGTGATGGAAAAAGGCTTGGAAGTTTTAGGGCCAGAGGAAAATCCTCGCATTAAAAAAATTTATGGCAGTGAGGTTATTAAAAGATATAACTTTTTTAAGGATAACTTTTATGGTATTGATAAAACCCTTATGAAGGTTATTAATTATCTTCATTCTGCATCAATGAAGGGAGAAGAAGCCAGGCAGATTTTATATTTAGTGGGACCTGTAGGTGCGGGAAAGTCTTCTATTGTAGATGCATTAAAGCAGAGCCTTGAAGCTTCAGAGCATATATATGTGCTAAAAGGCTGCCCTATGCATGAAGAGCCCCTTCATCTTATACCTAAGCATCTTAGAAAGGATTTTGAAAAAATCCTTGGAGTGCAGATAGAAGGAGATCTATGTCCAGTTTGTAGGTTTAGGTTATTAAATGAATATAAGGGACAATATGAAAACTTTCCTATAGAAACCAAAAACTTTTCAGTAAGATCTAGGAAGGGCATAGGAGTAGTGCCTCCGGTAGACCCAAATAATCAGGATACTTCAATACTTACAGGAAGCGTTGATATTTCAAAGATGGACATATATCCAGAGGATGATCCCAGAGTATTTTCATTAAATGGGGCTTTTAATGTAGGAAATAGGGGACTAGTAGAATTTATAGAAATATTTAAAAATGATGTGGAGTATCTTCATACCATTATTACTGCCACCCAAGAAAAGTCTATACCTTCTCCAGGAAAAGGTTCCATGATTTATTTTGATGGACTTATAATAGCCCATTCTAATGAAGCAGAATGGAATAAATTTAAGGCAGATCATACTAATGAAGCTATTTTAGACAGAATAGTAAAGGTGGAGGTTCCATATTGCTTAGAGCTTAATGAAGAAAAAAAGATATATGAAAAGATACTTAAGAGGAGTAACTTTAGCGCTCATTTAGCACCTCATACCATTGAGATAGCATCAATGTTCTCCATACTAACTAGAATCATACCTTCATCAAAGATAGACTTAATGACAAAGCTAAAAATTTATAATGGAGAAGATATAGTGGAAAAAGGCACCACCAAGAGGATTGATATTACAGAACTTAGAGAAGAAGCAGGAGCTTTTGAAGGGATGAAAGGCATTTCTACCAGATTTATAATAAAGGCCATAGATAACGCCCTTTCTAATTCAGAGCATAACTGCATAAATCCTTTAAGCATAATGGAAAGCATAATAAAAGCTATTAAAGAGATGGATACATCTGATGAAGAGAGAAAGCGATATATGGGGCTTATTCAAGACAACATAAGGAAGGAATATAATATGATAATAGAAAAAGAAATTACAAAAGCTTTTATTCATTCCTTTAGAGAACAGGCAGAAAGTCTGTTCAACAATTATATGGATAATGCAGAAGCATATGTGAATAAAACTAAACTTAAAGATCCATCCACAGGAGAAGAATTGGTTCCAGAGGAGGATTTTATGAGATCCATAGAAGAGTATATCGGCATAACAGAAGGTGCTTGCAAAGGCTTTAGAACCGATGTTACCTCTTATATGTTTTATATTATAAGAAATGGTGGAAAAATTGATTATACCTCCTATGAACCTCTTAAGGAAGCTATAGAGAAGAAACTCACCGCTTCCGTTAGAGAGCTATCTAGGATAATAACAAAATCAAGAGTAAGGGATCAAGAGCAAGCTGAAAAATATAACGCTATGGTGGAGGAACTAAAAGATAATGGCTATTGTGATAATTGTTGTGATGTAATTTTAAAATATGCAGCTAACAATCTTTGGAAGGATTAGTATTATGGCAATCTTTAGAGATACTAGTAAGGAACCTTTTGAACATGATAGAAGCATTGAAGACAGAAGAAGGCATAAAGAGTTAGTGGAAAAAACTATAAAAGATAATCTTGGAGATTTACTTTCTGATGAAAATATTGTAGGGGAAAGTAAAAATAAAAAGTACAAAATTCCTATAAGAGGTTTAAAAGAATATTCATTTATTTATGGCAAAAACAATAAAAATGTAGCCATGGGGGATGGAAAAGAGAAACGAGCAGATAAAATATTCAATGAAGAAGAAAAGGGTAAGCCAGCTAGCAGAGCGGGTAATGATGAAGGTGAAGATATTTATGAAACTGAGGTAACTCTAGAAGAACTTTTAGAATATTTAATTGATGATTTTGAATTACCTAATTTAGATAAAAAGAAATTTTCTAAGGTGATTTCACAAAGTAGTAAAAAGAAGAGAGGATATCAGAGGTTTGGAGTAAAACCTAGATTGGCTAAAAAGAAAACTGTTATGGCTAAAATTGCAAGAAAGCAAAGCAAAAAAAGAGCCTTAAACGAAGCAGGGATGTCTAAGGATATTCAGAGGATGCCTTTTAATGAAGAGGATATAAGATATTATAGGCTTAAACAAAAGCCAAAGAAGGAAAGCAATGCTGTAATGATATTTATTATGGATGTATCTGGTTCCATGGATAATACAAAGAAATACTTAGCACGTTCTTTCTTTTTTGTACTTTCAAGATTTATTAAAAAGAAATATGAAAATACGCACATGGTATTTATTTCTCATACTACCATAGCAAAAGAAGTAAATGAATATGAGTTTTTTCATAAAGCTGAGTCTGGGGGAACCTATATTTCTAGCGGAATAAAAGCTGCTTTAAAAATAATAGAAGATAGATATTCAAAAGAATTATGGAATATATATACCTTCTATGCTAGTGATGGAGACAATTGGAGTGAAGATAACGAAAAAGCATTGGAAAGCATCAAAAGTATTTGTGCCTGCAGTAATCTAGTAGGATACGCCGAACTTTTACCTTCTACATTTTCTACTACCATGTATTTTAGGGTTATGAAGGAGATAAAAAATGATAATTTTGTTTCAGTTTGCATAAAAGATAAAAAAGAACTTTGGAAGGCATTGAAAATAATACTTAGGAAGGAACTAAGGAGGGAAAAAACTGTTGAATTATAGTATTAAAGATTTAGAAAAGTGGAGTGAAAAAATAGAAGAATTGGTTAAAAAAGCTGGACTAAGTTTTTACCCTCAAGAGTTTGAAATAGTAAGCTATAAAGAGATGTTAGGCTATGAGGCTTATTTAGGAATGCCCTCTAGATACCCTCATTGGAGCTTTGGAAAAGCCTTTGAAAAAAACAGAACATTATATAAGTTCAATCTAACAGGAATCCCTTATGAAATGGTAATTAACTCCAACCCATGTATTGCATACTTAATGAAAGACAATAACCTTCTTTTACAGATTATGACCATAGCTCACGTTTATGGGCATAATGATTTTTTTAAGAATAATAGGATGTTTAAAGAAGATACAAAAGCTCCATATGCTTTGGAGATGTTTAAATTACATTCTCAAAGCATAAGAAAATATATAAACGACCCTGAAATAGGAAGTACAAAGGTTGAAAAGGTGTTAAATGCTGCCCATTCTATAAGATTTAATACCATTAGATCAAAGGAAGAGAAAATTGTTAATGATAAGAGCTATAATAACGAAAATAATGAAGATTTACTAGGGTTTATTATAAAAAATGCAGAAATGGAAGAATGGAAAAGGCATGTTCTTGAAATTGTAAAAAAGGAAACTCAGTATTTCATACCTCAAATAGAAACAAAAATTTTAAATGAAGGCTGGGCTAGTTTTTGGCATTACAATATACTTAAAGAATTAGGATTAAGTCAAAATCTTTATTTAGAATTTATAGCTAGACATAATCAGGTAATAGCACCCATAAAAAATGGATTAAATCCCTATTATTTAGGTTTTACATTATTTCAATATTTAGATAAAAAGTATGGAAGAAAAAAAGTTTTTGAAATAAGAGAGTGTGATAGGGATTATTCTTTTTTACTTAGACATTTAAATGAAGAGCTATGTTCAGAAATGAATTTATTTCAATTTACTAAAAAAGGACTTGACTTATATATTGAAGAGGTTTCCGACGAAAGAGGATGGCAAAGTATTAGAGATACACTATGTAACTATTGTGGTATGGGTGCAATACCTATAATTAGGGTTTCCTATTGGAATGAAAAGGATAATTCATTAACTTTACAACATGTTTACGATGGAAGAGAGTTAAATATTAACTATGCAGAAGCTACTTTAAAACATATACATGAGCTTTGGGGGCATAAAGTTTATTTATATACTAAAAAAGATAATAAAGAAGTTGTACTAGCATATGATGATGAAAAGAAGATATACCAATGAGAGTAAAGAAGCTTTAGTGTAACATCACAATTTAATTTGAATATTATAAAAAGAGATAATTTATTGGAGGATATCTATGGATATAAAAAGTCTGAAAGGAACTCAGACAGAAAAAAATTTATACAAGACCTTTGCTGGAGAGTCTAGAGCTAGAAATAGATATAATTTATATTCTGAAAAAGCTAGAATGGAAGGATATGAGTGGGTAGGGGATGTATTTGACGAAACAGCGGGAAATGAATATGCCCACGCTAGGGAAGTGTATAGGAGATTTTTAGGACTAGTGGGGAGCACAGCAGAAAATCTTATGGATGCTATTCAAGGGGAAACTGAGGAATATTCAAAGATATATAAACAGTTTGAGGCAGATGCTAGAAAAGAAGGCTTCAAGGAAATAGCGGATTTTTACAAAGAACTGTCAGAAGTGGAAGAGTTTCATGAAAGAAGATATAAGGACCTATATGATAAGGTGGTAAATAAAACCATGTTTACTTCAAAGGAACCTATTAAATGGCAGTGCTTAAATTGCGGCTATATTCATGAAGGTACTGAGGCTCCACTTGTATGTCCTTTATGTAAGTTCCCAAGAGCATTTTTTAAACCTTTATGCGAAGATTATGAAAAGTAGGTGGATAAGATGTTTATACGTCTACCAGAAGATTTTGTAGTCCCTATAGTGTATAAAGATAATTTCAAGTTTAATGATACAAATATTGTTAAAGAAAGCATAAGGTCTCTAGAATATATTAGTAATAATGATACTAATAACAAAGATGTTAAGAAGAATAACATTACTAGAAATAATTATTGGCAGGAAATTGATGATGAATATGTTTATAATTCCTTAAAGAAAAATAAAAATATAAAAGATATAATTAAATCAACTAGTAATAGATTAGCTAATAAGTCCTGCTTTAATATTTTTCAGCACATAGATGAAGATTATATTAATGGTTATGTAAAGGAATAAAATCCATTACAATTATTCCCCTGGCAGTTTTGCTTGCATATATTAATCCTTGGTATGAAATGTGATATAGGTTAATATATTTATTATGATTAACTTATTGTCAGGTGATGGTATGGGTTATAGACACATAATGGAAAAACATTCTTCAGATATAAATAATTTAGCAGAATTACTTTTTAAATTCACTAATTCCTACAGACTTCTTATTGGTGGAGCTGCAGACCTAAACACCATAGCTCTGGCTAGAAAAAAGGAAGTAAGGAATGCTATTAAACGAGCAGATGAACTGGGTATAATTATTGATGAGCTTATTGAAGTTATAGATTATTGTGATTACACTTATTTCGATTACTGTAAAATTAAATCTGATTATATTACATGTAAGAATAAGCTTGATATAATAAAAACAGAAATAGATGAAGAATTGAGTTTTTTTAATGAAAAAGAAAAGAAGCCTTAAATTGGGCTTCTTTTTAGCTAGACTTTTTTAAATTTAAATGTGCTAATCATTAAATATGATAAGATTATTAAAAATATTACAGGAAGAGTTCTTGTAACACCTCTATTTAAAGTTATAAGCGCAAATAAAGCCATAAAGCTTCCAGCAGCAGTTATAGGTATCCCAGTAAATACACCATCAAAATCTGTAGCATTATATCTAGCCAGTCTGTATGCTCCACAAATAGGAAATGCTAATAATATCAGGTAACCTATATATCCTTTTGG
The DNA here is from genome assembly GCF_900142075.1 of Clostridium amylolyticum. Classification (GTDB taxonomy): domain Bacteria; phylum Bacillota; class Clostridia; order Clostridiales; family Clostridiaceae; genus Clostridium_AA; species Clostridium_AA amylolyticum. The sequence goes on along the minus strand of NZ_FQZO01000005.1, from coordinate 136,682 downwards.
ACCAAGAGTCTGAAACTCATAAAGACTATAAATTAAAAGTGATGGAGCAACTCCAAAAGAAACTAAATCTGATAATGAATCTAGTTCTTTGCCTAGATCACTGGAAACATTAAGGAATCTAGCTACTCTGCCATCATATCTATCCACTAAGGCGGCAATTAAAATAAATATTGCAGATAACTGGTATTTATCATTAAATATACTTAGTATTGATAGTACACCGCAGGATAGATTGACAAAAGTAAACATATTAGGAATAGTACTTTTCTTCATGAAAATTAATCACTCCCAAAATTTAATAAAAATATAATTAAAGTATAAACTATATTATACATTAAAAAAGTTAAATTTTAAACTAATTATGTTAATTATTAAGATAGTGTTAAGATTAGATGTCTTTATTATACCTTTATAACGTAATAACTTAAATTAATCATAATAGATTAATAAAGTTTACCTTAAGGTATTGTCGTTGATAATGAGGGGGATAAGTGTTATAATCTTTTTAGTTGTTTGGGTAGGAGGGTTAAAATGAAAAAGGTTAAATTTATATACAATCCTTTTTCCGGTGAAAATATAATTATTAATGAGATTGATAAAGTAATTAAGATTCACCAAATGGAAGGGTATACTATAGTTCCTTTTAGAATTGATATGAACATAAATATTCATGAGGCCTTTAATGATATTGACCAGGATTATAGTTACATACTTGTAGCTGGTGGAGATGGAACTATTGATTCTGTTGTAAACATAATGAAGGAAAAAAATATAGATATTCCTATTGGGGTTATTCCAGTAGGAACAGCCAATGATTTTGCAAAGCTTTTAGATATGCCTTTAGATGTAGGTGAATGTTGCAAGAAGATATTGAATTCTGTGCCTGTACCTGTGGATATTGGTAAAATTAATAACAAATATTTTGTAAATGTTGCAAGTACTGGGCTTTTTACAGATGTATCTCAAAAAACAGATGATAATCTTAAAAACACCATAGGAAAGCTTGCATATTACCTTAAAGGAATAGAACAACTTCCTAACTTTAGAAGACTTAAAGTGAATATAAAATCAGAAGAGATAGATTATGATGGATATATGTATCTAATGTTAGTTTTCAATGGTATGACAGCTGGAAATTTTAAATTAGCCCCAAAATCTGAAATTACTGATGGATTTTTAGATGTTATTATATTTAAAGCTGTGCCTATTAAAGAGCTTTTGCCATTATTCATTAGAGTAATTAAGGGAGAGCACTTAGACGACCCAGGAGTTATACATTTCAAGACAAGAGAACTTAAGATTCACAGTAATGAGGATATAGTAACAGATATTGATGGAGAAAAAGGACCGGATTTTCCTCTTTTAATAAATTGTGTTCATAATGGAATTAGAGTATTGGGTATTAATGAAAATAGCTAGTTAAAATAACTTAAAAAAATATTTTCAAATAAATACATGCTAATTACAGTTATTTAATAGATTGATTTTGCATTTTAAGAGCCTTAGGCTCTTTTTTATTAATTAAATATATACTAAAATAGTATTATTTAGTTGTTGACTTTTTTAAAGTATTGAATATAATAAATATTAAGAAATCATATTATATTACTCGGATATAAATACTATGAAAAAGTAAAGTAACTTAATGGAAAGCCACAGAGAGGAAACGGAGCTGAGAAGTTTCTGCTGAAAGTTAATGTGAAGTGCACTTTGGAGTAGGAGTCTGAAATTAGTAAGACTTCCCGGGATCACCCGTTATAGTGATAAGGCATTTATTGATGCCTAAAGAGTGGGATATCTAATATTCAATTGGAGTGGAAACGCGGAGTATACATAGCTTCGTCTCTTATTAACTAGAGGCGGAGTTTTTATTTTTTAATAAAGCAAATAATAAAGTTAATTAAATTATTGGAGGGATAAAAATGATATTTAATAATGTAATAGAAATGGTAGGTAATACACCGATATTAAAAATAAACAATTTAGTGGATGAAAACAGTGCTGAAGTGTATATAAAGCTTGAAAAATATAATCCTGCAGGCAGCGTTAAGGATAGGGCTGCTTTAGGAATGATTGAAAAAGCGGAAGAACTTGGTTTGCTCAAAGTAGGAGATACTATAGTGGAGCCTACTAGTGGAAATACTGGTATAGCCTTAGCTATGATAGGAAAACTTAAGGGATATAATGTGGTTATAGTTATGCCTGATACTATGAGTAAAGAAAGAAGAGACATGATAAAGGCTTATGGTGCAGAGCTTGTACTTACTGAAGGGGTAAAAGGCATGAAAGGAGCCATAGCTAAAGCCCAGGAATTAGTAGAGGAAAAAGGATATTTTATGCCTCAACAGTTTATGAATATAGCTAATCCAGCAAAGCATTATAAAACTACTGCCAAGGAAATAATAAAGGATATACCTGACTTAGATGCTTTTGTAGCTGGAGTGGGCACTGGTGGAACCATTACAGGAGTAGGAAGCAATCTTAAAGAAATAAATAAAGATATAAAGATCATAGCTGTAGAACCTGAGAAGTCACCAGTAATTTCTGGAGGAAATCCAGGACCTCATAAAATACAAGGTATAGGCGCAGGCTTTATACCTGAAAATTATAAAAAAGAAGTAGTGGACGAAATCCTTCAAGTTAGCGATGAAAATTCCTTTATGGCTACTAGATTAATGGCTTCTAAAGAGGGAATACTTATAGGTATATCTTCAGGAGCAGCATTATTTGCAGCTTTAGAAGTTGCTAAGAAGCTGGGAAAAGGCAAGAAAGTATTAGCCATAGCACCAGACGGAGGAGAAAAGTATATGTCCATGGATCTTTTTCAATAAGGGTGGTTTAAATGTTGAAAAATTTAAAATATGATATTAATAACATTTTAGCTAAAGATCCAGCTGCGAGAAGTAGTTTAGAAGTACTACTTTTGTATCCTTCTATTCATGTAATGATAGCTTATAGAATAGCTCACAAGTTATATAGTATGAAGTTATTTTTTACAGCAAGATTTATATCACAAATAGCCAGATTTTTTACTGGCATTGAAATACATCCTGGAGCCACCATTGGTAAAGGACTCTTTATAGATCATGGTATGGGTGTAGTTATTGGTGAAACTGCTGAAGTGGGAGATAATGTAACTATATACCATGGAGTTACCCTAGGTGGAACAGGAAAGCACAAAGGGAAGAGACATCCTTCTATTGGTAATGATGTTATAATAGGAGCAGGAGCTAAAATACTTGGACCTATATTTGTTGGGGATAATGCTAAAGTGGGTGCCAACTCTGTAGTATTGAAGGATGTACCTTCCAATGCCACTGCAGTAGGCTCACCTGCTAAGAACATCGTTAAACCCCCAGCTTCCATAATTCATATACAGGATTATAGAGGGAAAATGAAGACTATTTACAATGAGATGGTAATTTAAAGGTTACACAAAGGAGCAAGTTTATGGATAAAAAACAACTAATTTTAGATTTTTGTAAAAATCTAAAACTTGATAAAGTTGGATTTGTTCAGTGTAGAAAGTTTGAAGAATTAAGAAATTTCTTCGAAGAAAGAAAAGCATTAGGAACTGAAAATGAATTTGAAGAAAAAGATATTGAGAAAAGAATAGATCCTAATATATATCTTGAAGGGGGAAAGACTATAATTTCTATAGCTTTCCCTTATCTTCATAAGATAGAAACCAGAGAGAATTATGCATTTTCTGTATACACAAGAGGACAAGACTATCATAGAGTGGTAAAGAAATATTTAGGGCAAATCTGTGAATATATTAAAGCTTTAGGAGGAGAAGCTGTAGCTTTAACAGACAGCAATGCCCTTCCTGAACGGTATATAGCATATTTAAGCGGTATAGGCTTTATAGGTAAAAATAATATGCTTATAACTAAGGAGTATGGCTCTTACGTGTTTTTAGGAGAGATAATAACCGATTTAGAGCTTACACCAGATTTTCCAGAAAGAAACCATGAAATGCTTTTAAAACATGAAGAGTGTGGTGAAGAATGCACATTATGCTTTGATGAATGTCCAACAAAATCCATTAATCCAGTAAAAAAGAATGCCAATATATGCATGTCCTATATAACACAAAAAAAAGATTTAGAAGATAAATGGCTGCCACTGTTAAATGGAAGACTTTTTGGCTGTGATTCCTGTCAAAAAAAATGCAGATACAATCAGCTTATAAGGCTTTCTCCTCTAGAAGAATTTAAGCCCCATAAGTATATGGAAGAACACAATACCGATGAGATCATAAATATGGGAAAAAAGACCTTCAAAGAAAAATACCTCATCACCTCCTGTGGCTGGAGAGGAAAAGCGGTACTTCAACGAAACGCCATGATAAGAAAGGTATATTTTGAAAAAGGAAGTTTAGAGGGCTTTAAATCAAACTCGGAGCAGTTAAACAAGCTTAAAGAGAAGCTTGTTTAAATTTAAAATTTAGAATTGAGAATGAAGGAGGATGTTTTCCTGAGAGTGCATCAGAAAAACTTCAAATATAGTTTTTAAAAAGAGAAGCTTCAGCTGAAGCTTCTCTTCATTTACATAAATTCTAAGAAACTCTGTGAGTTTCCACATTCATCCGTTCTAAATTCTAAATTCTAAATTCTAAATTCTCAATTAAATTATGCCTTCTCAATTCTTAATTTTAAATTATTTTTATAATAATCACAGTTTTCTCTTATTACGCATCTGCCGCAGTCGGGTTTTCTGGCGTAGCAGCATCTTCTGCCGTGGAAGATTATGAGATGATGGGCTAGTGACCATTCTTTTTTGGGGAGTTCTTTCATGAGCTGATTTTCAGTTTCTTGAACATTTGGAGCGTTGGCTAGACCTATTCTGTTGGAAACCCTAAACACATGGGTATCCACAGCTATAGCTGGCACTCCAAAGGCATTGGATAGCACTACATTAGCGGTTTTTCTTCCTGCACCAGCTAAAGAGGTGATTTCTTCCATGGTTCTTGGAACCTCACCATGAAAGTTCTCTTTAAGCTGCCTGCACATAGTAAGTACATTTTTAGCTTTACTTTTATAAAGACCTATAGTTTTTATTCTTTGCTGCAACTCTTCCTCAGTAAGCGTCAAAAAATCATCCACTGTGGGGTAATCTTTAAACAAGGTTTCAGTAACTTCATTAACCTTTTTATCTGTAGTCTGGGCAGATAATATGGTAGCCACTAAAAGCTGAAAAGGCGTCTCATGATTAAGCTCGCATTTAGCATCTGGATATTCTTCTTTTAAACTTTCCAATACAATCTTAGTTCTTTTTTTCATAACAGAGTCCTTTCCTAATTTTAAATTTATTATATATAAATATTCCTATGGATGCGCTTGTTATTAAAGTATAACCTATAATGCTCCACTTATCTGGAATTTCGCTGAATATAAAGAATCCAAATAGTGCTGCAAATAGAATTTGAGTGTAGTCGTATATGGATATTTCACTGGCTGGTGCATACTTATAAGCAGCAGTAAGAGAAAATTGAGCTATGGAAGCAAAGGTTCCCGCTGCCATAAGATATAAAAATTGTATAAGGGTTATAGGTTTATATACCAATATCACAAAGGGCAGTATTGTTATTATGGACACAAAGGAAAAATAAAAAACTATAGTATAGTATTTTTCACGGCCTCCCAAGTATCTAACAAAGGTATAAGCACCTCCTGCAAAGAGAGCAGAAGCTAGACCTATTAAAGATGGAAATGTATCTGAAGAAAATCCTGGTTTTATTATGAAAATGCTTCCTAAGAAAGCTAAAATAAGTGCTATCACTTGAGAAGGTTTTATTTTCTCCTTTAAAAAAATAAGAGAAAAAATAATAACAAAAAAAGGACTTAATTTGTTAAGCATCACAGAGTCAGATAGCACTAAATGATCAATGGCATAAAAATTCGCTACTATACCTATGGTTCCTAGAATAGAGCGACCTAATAGATATTTTTGATTTTCCCTTTTACCAAAAAAACTTTCTTTGTTTATAACTATAAGCACAAAAGCGAGTATTAAGGAAACAATATTTCTAAAAAAGGTTTTTTCTATGGAAGGAATATCTCCAGATAGCTTTACAAATATGCCCATGCCTGCAAAGCCAAAGGCGGAGATTATTATATACACTATTCCTTTTGTCTTATTACTCATTCAACCAGTCCTTTACTAATTTAAAATTGAGAATTCAGGAAGAAACTCACAGAGTTTCAATGATATTATGTAGAAAATCCCTTCAGAAAGTTTATTTTTTTATACACTTTAAAGTTTTTCTGATGCTTTTTCAGAAAAACTATCCTTCATTCTACATTCTCAATTCTAAATTCTAAATTAAATTGAGAATTTCCAATTCTCAATTTATTATATGTAATCTGAGTAAAAAGGTCAACTTTATAAGATGTATATTGGGGAGATAGAGTCTTTTTGTTTTTATTATATGGTGGTATAATAATCAAAGGTCTAAGTAGTGAATATAATAATTAGATGAGACAAGTTGCGGAGGGATGTATATGAAAATAGGTGTGATAATGGGTGGAATATCCTCTGAAAGAGAGATTTCATTGCAAAGTGGAGAGTCTATGGTAAAATATTTACAAGACACCAAATATGATGTTGTACCTATAATTATTGATAATAAAGAAGATATTTTTGAAAAAATAAAGGGAATAGATTTTGCACTTTTAGCGCTTCATGGAAAGTTTGGTGAAGATGGAACTGTGCAAGCAGTGCTTCAGACTTTAGGAGTACCTTACTCTGGCTGTGATGCTTTAAGCAGTGCACTTTGTATGGATAAAGATCTTACTAAAAAGGTATTACAGGCTTCAGGGGTTAGAATTGCAAAATGGTTTAATGTTAGAAGTATAAATGACATAAGTTATGGTAAAATTAAAGAGATGGGATATCCAGTGGTTATTAAACCAAACAATGGAGGATCTAGTGTTGCTACTTTTATTATTCACCAGGAAGAAGAGGTGGAAAAAGCAGTTCTAGAAGGATTGAAATGGGATAACGAAGTTATGATAGAAGAATATATTAAAGGTGATGAGATTACTTGTCCAATACTTGATGGAGAATTGTACCCAATACTAGCAATAAAGCCAAAAGCTTCTTTTTTCGATTATACTGCTAAGTACGCTGATGGTGGAGCAGATGAGTTTATCGTAGAGTTAGAAGAAAACTTAGAAAAAGAAGTTGAAAAAATGGCTTTGGAGTGCTGGAAGGCTCTTAAATGTAGTGTGTATGCTAGAGTAGATATGATAGTTAGAGATGGGATACCCTATATTTTAGAAATAAATACTCTACCAGGTATGACTAAAAATAGTCTTTTCCCTAAAAGTGCCGCAGGAAAAGGGGTAAGCTTTAGCAGGCTTCTAGAGCTAATTATAGAAAAGTCATTAAATGTAAGAGCTTAATTGTTTTATAATTAATTCCCTTGTAACTTTTACAGGGGATTTTGTTTTTAAATAATTTATAAATATTTAAGGGTTTTATTAAGAAAAAGTTAAGATTTGTATATTATTATTATATTGAGAAGGAGGGGTTTATATGGAGGACATTAAAGTAATTAATGAAATTAAAAACAATAAAAAAGAAATTATGTTCCTTATTATATATTTATTGTCAGGATCGCTTTATATGCTGTTTAATAAGCCAGGGGATAGGCTGTATAGCTTAATGACAGAACTGGATAATATGATTCCATTTACAAGAGAATTTATAATATTTTACTGTTCGTGGTATCTATTTTTACCTATTGTGATAATAGGATTATACCTTAAGGAGAGAGAAGGGTACTTTAAACTTCTTATGGGTTTTTCTTTAGGGATGATGTGCTGTTATTTAATTTATGCCTTATTTCAGACCACTGTACCAAGACCAGAGATCGTAGGTAATGACATTTATAGCAATCTTACAAGAAGAATTTATGCCAACGATAATCCCTTTAATTGCTTTCCGAGTATACATGTGTTTACCACAGCTTACTCCTGTTTTGTTATAAAGGAAGGATATTTTAGAGATAAGTTATTGTTTAGGCATTCTCTCAATATATTAGGTATATTAATTATACTTTCTACATTATTTGTAAAACAGCATGTGGTTTTGGATGGTGTAGGTGGTGTTGTTCTTGCTTTTTTAATGTATAGATTAATGTACAAACCGGAAGGAGAGAAACTGCTTCAATGGATAAAGAAAAAATACTCATCGTTGATGATGAAAAAGAAATTAGAGATTTAATAGATATTTATTTAAGAAATGAAGGATATGACACCCTAAAGGCTTCCGATGGTATGGAAGCCCTGAATATTTTGAATAACAATGATGTGCAGCTTATTATACTTGACGTAATGATGCCTAAATTAGATGGAATACAAGCTTGCATGAAAATTAGAGAAGAAAAAAACACCCCAATAATAATGCTTTCTGCTAAGTCAGAAGACATGGATAAAATCATGGGTTTAACCACTGGGGCTGATGATTATATAACTAAACCCTTTAACCCATTAGAGCTTATTGCTAGAGTAAAGTCACAATTAAGAAGATATATAAAATTGAACAATAATGCTTCATACAAAACTAAAGACTTTATTGAAATTGATGATTTAACAATAAACACTGAAACTCATGAGGTTATAGTAGAGGGTAAATTAGTAAGGCTTACTCCAAGGGAGTTTGAAATACTAGAACTCTTAGCAAGGAATAGAGGCAAGGTTTTTAGTATAGAAAATATATATGAAAGCGTATGGAAAGAAAGCTTTATACAATCAGATAATACAGTAATGGTTCATATAAGAAAAATAAGAGAAAAAACAGAAGCGGACCCAAGAAAACCTCGATATATTAAAACCGTATGGGGAGTGGGATACAAAATTGAAAAATAGCAAGAAAGGCAGATTAAAGAGGCGGTTTAGCAAGATATTAAACAGCAGGCTTTTTAAACCATTTAAAAAGTTATGGGATATATTTTTAAATAGGATGAAAAAAAGTATAAGGTTTGAGCTGGTGGTGGTTTTTGGAGTATGCTTTATCATAGCCTTAATTGCTTTTGGAATAGGCAATAGCTTATTTTCTGGTAAAGTAACAGAATCCCATATGGAGTATGACCAATCCGTAAACAATATAAATTACAGAGCCGGGGACTTAGTGAGGAGTATTAATTCCAGTAAGCTTAGTTCAAGTGAAACAGATAAGCTTAAAGCTATAATAAAGAATAATTTTTCCAATCGTAGCGATGATAAGGTAATTATTACTGATTTAGATGGTAATGTAATAGTTAAAAGTGATAATGCTTCTGAAACTAAAATTGATATTTACACAATGTTAAAAAACTCCATTGAAAGTAATAATATTAGGAAAAATAATTTTGAAGGTAAGAGAGTAGATGGTGTTTATCCTATTGATTTAAAGGATACTAAAGCCTATGTTATAACTAGTGCGGTACCTACAGCGCAGCTTATAGAACATACCTATATTAGACAAAATTCTTTGTTGGCTCTTTTAGTTGCCGTTGCTAGCTTTATAATTTCTTTTATAATAATTACTAATAATCAAATGAAGTATATTCAAGAAATCTCAAAGGGTTTAAAGGAAATATCTACAGGTGACCTAAGTTATAGGATACCAAAAAAAAGTGAAGATGAACTAGGTACCTTGGCAGGAAATATTAATTTTATGGCTCAGGAAATCCAAATTAAAATAGAAAATGAAAGAAAAGCGGAAAAAACTAAAAATGAGCTTATAACTAATGTTTCTCATGATTTAAGAACCCCGCTTACATCGGTAATGGGATACTTAGGCCTTGTTAAGGACGGTAAATATAGTGATGAAAAAGAAATGAAAGAGTATTTAAGTATTGCATTTAACAAAGCAGAAAGATTAAAAATACTTATAGATGATTTATTTGAATACACTAAGCTTACTAATGCAAACGTTAATATAGAACTAAAAAAAGTTAATTTAAATGAGTTTTTAGAACAGTTAATTGAAGAGCTTAGACCTTATTATGAAGAAAGTGAATTGACTTTAAAAGTTTTTTTACCTGAGGAAAAGGTATATGTTAATGTAGATACTAATAAGATGCTTAGAGTTTTTGAAAACTTATTTACCAATGCCATTAAATATAGCCGTAAACCAAGTGATGTGAAAATTAATTTGGAAAGATTTACAGAAACTGCTGTTTTCAGTATAAGCAATATAGGGGAAAGTTTATCAAAAGAAAAACTATCAATGATATTTGAAAGATTTTATAGGGCAGATGAAGCTAGAAATAGTTCTGTTTCTGGTAGCGGCTTAGGACTTGCTATAACTAAAAATATAGTTGAACTTCATGGAGGTAAGGTATGGGCTAACTGTGAGGAAGAGTTAATAACCTTTTATGTTCAGTTTCCATTGCTTAAAGAAAACTCCTATGAAAATTAAATTTTTGTAACTAAATTTAATAAACTTAATATGTTAATAGTGTAAGCATATATTTTTGGAGGAAAAATGCAAAGTCCTAATGCAGGAAGTTTATTTGGAATAGACATAAATGAATTTAGTCAAAATGTTAATTTTCAAGTGCTAGCTAGAACTGTTGACTTTTTGTATTTAAGATCATCGGGTTCTGGTAGTGGCAGATTTAGAGTAGACAGAAAATTTTTGGAGTTTGCAAAGGCAAGCAGAGATTTTGGAATACCTGTAGGAGCATACCATTATGCACTTCCTACTACTAGCCTCCCAGCAGCAGATGCTCAAGCAGATGATTTTGCCAATATATTACAACAAGGTTTTGGAACCGGGGATTACGGAGATCTTTTTCCAGTTATAGATGTAGAAGCCCCTTTGGACAAATCCTTAACTACAGAACAACTAGTTAATTGGGTGGATAGGTTTAGAAGAAGATTTGAAAGTAAAACTAGAAGAAGATTAATGATATATACTGGCGCTTTTTTTATTGATTTATATAATAACTTCTATATACCAGGAAGAGGATTTCCTTTAAGTAATATGCCCTTGTGGATAGCTATGTATACTTCTATTCCAGGAAATCCACCTATTCCTAAAGACCAAGGCGGATGGACTAGATGGCGGATATGGCAGTATAGTGAAAGTGGAAATGTAAATGGAGTAGATTCACCCACTGACTTAAACTTTGGACCTAACAATATTGATTTATTAAGGCCACCAAGGGATGTAGCTGGATTAAGAGTTTATGAGGATGCAAGAAATATTTATGTTTCATGGAATCCTAACCCAGATGTTGATTTAGGAGGGTATAATATTTTCCTAAATAGCAATTACGTAGCTACTTTAAATAAAGGAAGAAACTCTTACGTCATTCCTAAGTCAAAATATGGTGTAACTGCTACTTCTCCTGTGAACATTGGAGTAGAGGCTTTTGATACAGATGGAGATTTTTCTAAAGAAAGAACCATAGTGACTTTAAATAGAGGACAAAGAAATGTTCAATTTACTAACAGCGAATTTTATATAGATGAAAATGGAAACTTTCATTTTCTATAATAAAACCTAAAGGGATTCTTATTTAAGAATCCCTTTAGGTTTTATTAGGTTAAGGAATATTCTAATATTAGTTTGGCAGTGGCATTTAAAGCATCTGTATGAGTTCTTTCATAGGCATGAGAAGCAAATACTCCTGGACCTATCAAAGCTGTTTTAAAATCCCAGCCGGCAGATACAACTGCAGAAGCATCAGAACCATAATATGGGTATATATCTATTTTATACTCGATATTTTTATTTTTACATACATTAATTAGTTTCTTTCTAAGTTCTAAATCATAAGGACCTGATGAATCCTTAGCGCAGATGCACACTGCGTATTCTGAAGAGTTTTGTCCAGGACCTGGAGCACCCATATCTACAGCTATAAATTCTTTAGTGTTAATTGGTTGAGCTGCAGTGGCACCATGACCTACTTCTTCATAATTGCTCATAAAGAAATTAGTGGTGTAAGGAAGCTGAATTTTATTATTAATAATATATTCAATTACATATAATAATGTTGCAGCACTGGCTTTATCATCTAAATGCCTGCTTTTAACAAAACCTTTTTCGGTAAAGGTGGTTCTAGTGTCAAAGCTTACAAAATCACCAACATTGATACCAAGCTTTTCAACTTCTTCAGCTTTGAAAACTTTTTCATCAAGAATTATTTCCATGTTTTCAGGAACCTTTTTTAATTCTCTAGCTTCATTGCCGCTTATATGCACAGAAGGTTTTATATTTTGTATGGTACCAGTATAAATATTACCCTCTAAAGTTTCTATAAGACAGTTTTCACCATCTACAGAAGACATCATAAAACCACCTATAGGAGTAACTGCTAAAGCACCGTTGGATTTTATTTCCTTTACCATTGCTCCTAAAGTATCAATATGGGCCGAGAAGGTTCTTTGGTAATTATCATTCTTACCTTTTATAGTAGCTATTACCGCTCCTTTATTGGTAACGGTATAATCCACTCCTAAAGATCTAAATTGATTTATAAGATAATCTACAGCTTTTAAAGTATTCCCAGTGGGACTTGAAATTTCTAATAAATCTTTAAGATATTTTAATATTTTATTAGTATCAATTTTATCTATCATATAATTCACCTCAATTTAATTATACATGTTGTTTTAAAAATATATAATACAATTTTAAATTAATATTATAATATAATGAATATTGTAGCTATTAATTTATCATTATATAATAAACATTGTAACTATTATACTAAATTATCGTATTTAATAACGAGAGTAGAAAGATTAAGATGAAATTGTAAACTTTTTTTAAATTTTTATTTTAAATATATTATTGCATATAGTATAATAATTAGTGAAAGAAGGAGGATACTATGGGTGAGAAAGTGAAAAATAAAAAAAATAAGACTCCATTTATTATAGCTTCAATTGCGGCTATAGTTATTATTGGAGGAGCTTCAGCATATACTGCACATACTTATTCTAAGGTAAATCAGTGGAATAATAATATTTATCCTGGTATTAAAATTGGAAATACCGATGTTTCTGGTAAAACCAAAGAAGAAGCATTGAATATATTAAATGAAAAATATAAGGATAAAATAAGCAATAGTAAAATTACAGTAAAGGTTAATGACAAGGATTATAATCTTGAACTTAACAAGTTAGACGTTAAATATAATATGGATGAAGTGGTTAATGAAGCATATAACTATGGTAAAGACCTGAAAATGTTTAATAAATATTCATTAATTAAAAATCCTACTGAAAAGAATATATCTACTAAGTTTACCTATAATAAAGAAATTATAACTAGTTTTTCAAATAGTATAGCAAAAGAGTTAGATAAGAATCCTACAGATGCTAAAATTAAAATTAATAATGGAAGTATAAATATTACTCCAGATATAAAAGGCTATAAAGTAGATACAGCAGACCTGGAAAAGCAAATTAACGATAAGTTAGCTGAGGGAATACAGGAAAATATTGTTGTACAAGCTAAAGCTCAGGTAGTAGAACCAAAGGTTACCAAAGAAGCTTTAAGTAAGATTAATGGTAAGATATCTTCTTATAGCACTAATTTCTCCTCTTCCGGTGCTCCAAGAGCTCATAATGTAGGTCTTGCAGCTAGCGCTATTAATGGTAAACTTTTAATGCCTGGTGAAGTATTTAGTTATAATGACACTGTAGGTGAAAGATCTAAGGCAAGAGGATATCAAGATGCAGCCGTATATGTAGGGGATAAGGTTGAACAAGGAATTGGCGGAGGAATATGTCAAGTTTCTAGTACCCTTTATGTGGCAGCCATGATGGCCAATTTAAGATCTGTAGATAGAACAAATCATTCTATGCCAGTTAGCTATTTAAAGGTTGGAATGGATGCTACAGTAGTGTGGGGAGCAATAGACTACAAATTTAAAAATAATTATGATTTCCCAATATATATAGAATCCTCTACCAGCAATAGAAATCTCGTATTTAATATATATGGTAGTAAAGAAGGTATGGGAGGAAAAAGCTATCAATTAGTTTCTGATATAGTAAAGGTAAATGAACCAAAGGTTAAAACCATTGAAGATCCAAACTTGGAAGAAGGAAAAACTGAATGGGAAAAGAAACCAGTAACCGGTTATGTTGCAAAATCTTATTTAGTTACTTATCAAGATGATAAAGAAATTAAAAGAGAAGCCGTTACTACAGATACTTATAGGACCGTAGATGGAGTTCTGAAAAAAGGAACAAAAAAAGCAACCCCTCCTAGCGGAGAGGCGGCTAAAACACCTTAATAAAAAAATTAAGCCTTTGCTTATAATAAAGCAAAGGCTTAAACTTTATAATTTTGTAAAAGTAATAAAAAACATTCAATTATAGTATTGATTTACAAATGTATGGTAGAATAATAATTAGCAATATTATGGTAGAGGTGAAAATATGAACAAAGAAAACCTAATAATAGAGAAAGTTATAGACAGTGTGAGTAATGTCATAATTGGAAAGAAAGATGCTATTACTGATATTATGAAAGGAATTATTGCTGGTGGACATATACTTATTGAAGATGTTCCTGGTGTAGGTAAGACTACTCTTATTAAAGCTCTTTCAAAATCCCTTAGCCTATCCTATAGCAGAATTCAATTTACTCCTGATTTATTGCCCTCTGATATTACTGGTATATCTATATATAATCAAAAGGATATGGAGTTCCAATTTAAAAAAGGACCTATATTTTCCAATGTGGTATTAGCAGATGAAATAAACAGAACTTCACCTAAAACTCAATCAGCATTATTGGAGGTTATGGAAGAAAGGCAGGTATCAGAAGGAAATCATACCTATAAATTAGAAAAGCCATTTATAGTTTTGGCCACTCAAAACCCTGTAGATTATGAAGGAACCTTCATACTCCCGGAGGCTCAGTTGGATAGATTTGTGATGAAGGTTAAAATAGGATATCCTTCTAAGGAATCAGAAATAGATATTTTAGATATATATAGAGAAGAAGATCCTATGGATAAAATTGAGCCAGTAGCTTCTGGAGAGGACATAATTTATCTTCAAAAAAAGGTTAAAGAAGTTAAGGCAACTAGAGCTATAAATGAGTATATAGTGGATATCGCAAATATAACTAGAGATAGTCAGTATATTACTTTAGGGGTTAGTCCCAGAGCTGCTCTTTCACTTCTTAGGATATCTCAAGCCAGCGCCTTAATTAAAGGACGAAATTACGTAATACCTGAGGATGTTAAAGAAAATATGTCTTTAGTTTTAGGTCATAGAATCATACTGTCTTCTCTAGGTAAGGCTAATGGATATACTGAAGAAGATATTTTACAAGATTTAATTAAGCGGGTAAGTGTCCCAAAGGTAGGATAATATGATACGAATAAATTATAAATTTATTATACTTATGGTTATGGCATATATATTTGCATATATACAAGGTGGAAATCTTCCATATACATTGTTTTACACCTTTGCAGTAACCCTAGTTGCTTCTTTTATTTTATCTATTATATATTTAATAAATATTAAAATCAGTGTTAGCTTACCAGAAAGAGAGTATTACTGTGGCATTAATGAGACCTTAATAATTAGTATTAAAAATAGAAGCATTTTTTTTATACCTTACATAATTATTAAAAACAATGCTTTACAAAGCTTGTTTCCTCATTACAGTGGAGAAATATTTTCTTTAAGATATGGTGAAGAAGTGGATTTGAAGTATAACATGAATTTTAGTATTAGAGGAGTATACAATTTAGGAAGTTTTATTGTATGGGTTAGAGATATATTTGGAGTAGTGGATTTAAAAAGAAAAGAAGACAAAAATAAAATTATTAAAGTTTACCCAAGAATTTATTCCATTGAAGAAAAAATATTTAAAGGCAATGACATTTTCAAAAATACTTTTAGAAGCAAAAGTAGTATAGAGGACACTTATTCTGCCAGGGATATGAGAAGATATCAAGAAGGAGATAGTCTTAAGAGGATTAACTGGAAGGTTAGTGCAAAACAGCAAGAACTATATATAAAAAATTATGAAACAGTATCAGGAGAAGAATTTGCACTATTTTTAGATATGAATGAAGCTAATTATACATTAGATTCAAAAGGAATAAAGGAAGAAATGATGATAGATTTTGCGTTATCCCTTATATCTACCATGACAGATAGAGCTGTTGAAATGAAACTTTTCTTGAATAATAAACTAGGTACAAGCTTTAATATAGAAGAAAAAGAAGATTTTCAAAAGATAAGGGAGTTCTTTTTGGCAGAAAAAAGTAACGGCAAGAATAATATCATAGATTTCATGCAAAAAAATATTAATAAGCTACACACTAAAAGCGGAGTAGGTATAATAACCGCCAGAGTATCTGAAGCTTTAGTAAATTATATAATAGAAAGTAAGGAAAAAGGCTATGGAATGGTTCTATTTATAGCAGAAGAAAATGAAGTGTCAGATGAATATAAAGATATTTTAAAAAGATTAGATATACACTGTTATAATATTAAATCACTACTTAAAGGGGAGCAAGAGGAAGATATAGCCTTTGAAGAAGTGGTGACAAGATAGGTGAGAGTATGAAATGGTTAAATAAAAACAAAATAAATATTATGCTTATTTATCTAAATATATTATTCTCTATTGGAGTTATGAAAAAGGCTTATAGAATGGAAAATTATAGTTATTTAACTATAATTTTATTAATATCCATAGGGGTTTTAGTCTATTGGATTTGTCACAGCATATTATATCGCAGTGAGCAAAAGGTTGTTTTTTTCCTTATTATTGTTGCGATTTTACTAGGAGCATTGATATTATTTCGAGAAAGTCTTTCAACCTTTATCTATAACGGAATTGTAAAAAATATAGAATATATAAATACAAGTTTATATAAAGGAAAAAATACTAGCTTTTATCAATTTAAAAGTATTTTTATCATAACTATACCCTTTATTACCATAGTGGTTTTATGGCTATGCCAAAGAGGATTTCTTGATTCATTAATAATATTAAACTTTTCTATTTTAATGTTTTTGTGGATGTTAGACTATGTTAATGAAGTAAAGGGAAGTTTATTTAAATTTTCTGTGTTAAGTATAATTACCTACTCCATAAACAACCACAATGTATTTATGAATAGAATGAACACCCTAAGAATTAAGCAAAATATCAAACCCATAAGCGTTATAATACCTATTTCCATACTTGCGGTAATCCTATCTTCATTAATAAGTTATATGCCACAGAGCATAGAGGGAAAATATACTAAAACTATAATAGATAAATTTAATAATAGTTTTTCTCCATCAGCTTCAGGAGAGGGTTCATTAAAGGTGAAAAGTAATTTGTACAGCTTATCTCAGTCGGGGTATTCGAATACAGAGAGAAAACTAGGTGGCTCTTTAACTCTTAATAATGCTTTAGTTCTTAAAGTAGATAGCAGTAAACCATATTATTTGAAGGGATCAGTTAAGGAAATATATAACGGAAGCTCCTGGAAAACAAATAAAAAAGATTTTTCTCAAAAGAAAGAATTTGAATATGCAAAAGCTCAAGTGGTTACTGAGGGTATGATACCTCAAAATTCCATTATTGTATATCCAGAGAATAAAAATAATTCTACTATATTTGTACCCAGCTATCCACTTAATATAGATATTGACAAAGGGGAAGTATATATAAATGAGGAAAGTAGCACCGCAGCATTTTCAGGAGTTATGAATAGTAATTACGTTATAAGTTTTTTAGAAGAAGATTATTTTTACAATAAGGTAATATATAATAAAAAGAATATAATGAGTGTAAGAGAAAATGCTGAAAGTAAAAAAGAATATTTACAATTACCTGAAAGTATAAGTTTAAGAACCATAGAATTGGTGGAAAAAATAGTAGCTGGAAGTAAGAATAATTATGAAAAGGCTGAGAAAATAAGGAAGTACATAAGCGATAACTATTCTTATACCCTCCAGGTTTCTGAAGTGCCATCAGGTAAAGATTTTGTAGATTATTATTTATTTGAAGAGAAGAAGGGATACTGCGTATACTCTGCTTCTGCATTTACTATAATGCTTAGGATTGCGGGTATTCCAGCTAGGTATGTGGAAGGATTTAAAATGCCTCCAGAAAAAAGCAGCCAGGGACTATACAAAGTTACCAACGAAGATGCCCATGCATGGACAGAAGCTTATCTTGATGATGGATATAATTCTTACTGGGTTACCATGGATACCTCTACAACCCCTACGGAGCAAAGACTTAGAAATCAAGGAGATAATGCTGGAAATGATCAGCAAGAAGAAAACTTGCCTTTGCCTCAGCAAAACAAACCAGAAGAAAAGCCTGAAGATACAACTGTAGAACAGCCTAAGTCTAGCATTCCCATTAATAAAGTACCTAAAAGTCTCTATTTTGTTTTAGGTATAGTTAGCATAATAATATTAAAAGCTATATTAAATAAAGCTAAGTATACAAAGATAGTAAATAATAATAGTATAATACCACTTTATAAGTATTCATTAAGAAGAATGGAGAGCTTAGGATATAACAAATCACTATCACAAACAGACAAAGAATTTGTGAAGAATATTCACCATGAAGAGTCTAAAAAGCAAATGATAAAGCTAGTGGATCTTGTATATGAAGAATACTATGGTGGAATAGAAACTAATATTAATAAAAAGGCTATATTAGAGAAAATAGAAAAATCTATAAAAAAGGAAAGTAAAAATAGGGTAATCTATTTTGCCAAGAGATATTTTCTATAGATAAAAATTGTTATACTAGAATGAAAATATGTAATTTGATCATTGCATTGCACAAAGGAGATTAAAAGATGAAATATAAACTTATTTGTACAGATATGGATGGCACATTATTAAATACATCCCATGAAGTTAGTGAGAGGAATAAAATAGCTATTAATAAAGCTCATGAACTAGGAGTTAAAATAGCTATTGCTACTGGTAGAATGTATAATTCCGCAGCTTATTATGCAGATATAATTGGAGTTAAAGCTCCAGTTATATCTGCTAATGGAGCTTTTGTAAGAGGAAAAAATAAAGAGGATGTTATATATAAAAAGGTACTGGGAATGGATAATTGTATGAAAATATTAGCCATTTTAAACAAGTATGATATTATACCTCACTACCATACACCAGAAGCAGTTTTTTCAGGAGATTTAGTTTATTCAGCTAAAATATATAATGATAGGAATGATTCCGTACCGGATGAATTGAAAATAGATGTTAATATTATCAAGGATATGAATGAATGGGAGAAAGTATTTAGAGATCATGATGCAGATATATTAAAGTGTATTGGTGTAGATGAGGATGTAGAAAAAATATTAAAAGCAAAAGAAGAGCTAAGACAAATAGAAGATATAGAAGTGGTTAGCTCATATATAACAAATATTGAAATAAACGGTAAGGATGTTACAAAAGGAAGAGCAGTAGAGGTTTTAGCCTCATTATATAATATTGATAGAGATGAGATAATTTGTATAGGGGATAATGAAAATGATCTTTCTATGATAGAGTATGCTGGTCTAGGGGTAGCTATGGGTAATGCTGAAGAATATGTTAAGGAAAAGGCTGATTATGTAACTGCCACTAATGCAGAAGATGGAGTAGCAAAGGTAATTGAGAAATTTATAATTGAAGAATATTTAGAAAATAGATAATAATTAAGAGATAATAAGTAAGAGGTAATAAGTAATAGGTGATAGGTATAATTAGTTATAAAAACTCCATGAGTTTTATCCGATAGCTTAGCGCCAATTAATACCTCCACTTCTTTAAGTGGTGGGATAAGCGGAGCTAAGCTCCTGGATAAGTTCTTCTAAGCTTCAGCTGGAGTAAGTATTCCTTTTAAGCAAACGACCTCTGAAGCTAAGAATCACTTGATCCTTCACTCTTACCTCTTACCTCTTAGTTCTTACTTCTCCCATAATTTTGGCTTTTGACTTCACTATATAATTATTGTAGTATATTTAAGTAATAATTTATTAGTTGGAGGTATTTAAGTGAATTTAAATATAGTATTATTTCAGCCAGAAATTCCTCAGAACACAGGAAATATTGCACGTACTTGTGTATTAACAAACTCTAAGCTTCATTTAATAAAGCCTTTAGGTTTTAGCTTAGATGAGAAGCATTTAAAAAGAGCAGGCTTAGATTATTGGCCCTATTTAGATCTGGAAATTCATGAAAGCTATGAGGATTTGAGGAGCAAATATCCTCAAGGGGTCTTTTATTTATCTACCACCCATGGTAATAAATATTATGATGAAGTTAAGTTTAATTCCGGAGATTTTATTATTTTTGGGAGAGAATCATCTGGCCTTCCTCAATATATTAAAGATGAGAATTACGAAACATGTATCAGGGTACCCATGTTAGAAACCAGCACTCGTTCACTTAATTTATCAAATACAGTGGCAGTAGTAGCTTATGAAGCTTTAAGACAAAATGGGTTCCCAAATATGAAGTAGGGGGATTTTAATGTCAAAAATAAAAATTATAACGGACAGCACCTGCGATTTACCTAAAGATATTTTAGATAAGTACGACATAGATGTTGTGCCTTTAATTATAAATTTAGGAGATGAAAGCTATCTAGATGGAGTAGATATTCATATAAACACCCTATTACGCAAAATGGAAAGGGATAATTGCAAAGCATTTACATCTCAAGTTACACCAGCTAGATTCCATGAAGTGTATGAAAGATATATAAAGGAAGGATATAGCATACTTTCTATTCATCTTTCCTCGGAAATGAGTGGCACCTATCATTCTGCTTGTCTTGCAAGAGATTCCTTTGAAAATTCAGATATAACTGTAATTGATTCAAGAAATGTTACCAGTGGATTAGGTATACTGGTATTGAAGGCTGCAAGGCTAATGAAGGAGGGTATGGAAGTTAAAGATATACACAATAAGTTAATGGAATATATACCAAGAGTTAGTAGTTTGTTAGGATTTGAGAGCTTAGATAATCTAGTTAAAGGTGGAAGGCTATCTAAAACCGCGGGAATTATAGGTTCCATTCTTGGCATAAAGATTGTGTTAGAAATTAAAAATGGAAAGATTTTAGTTAAGGATAAATTTAGAGGCAGTAAAAAAGCTATGAAATACATAATTGAAAACTTTGAAAAAAGTGGTCATGTCTCTGGAGAACCAGTTATGCTGCTTCATATAGAAAATAAAGATATATACCATCCTTTAAAACAATATTTAGAGGATAATGATATAGACTATATTAATAATGAAGTAGGCTGCACTGTAGGAATACATTCAGGCCCTAAAGCCTGTGGAATTTTTTATTTTTCATAAATACAAACAGCGAAGTTAATTAACTTCGCTGTTTTACTTTAATCAGAAAACATTTGGGATGCATAACATTTGCCATTGGAGCCGACAACTACACCTATGCCCATTTTATTAAAGTTTTTACTAAGTATATTGGCTCTATGTCCTGGTGAGTTCATCCAACTATTTACAATAACTTCTGCTGTTACATTAGAGCGCAAAGCTGAAGCATCAGAGGAACTCATAGTCCATATATTTTCTCCAAAGGCTGAATAAGTAACACCAAAGCCTCTAGCAGTATCCCAAGGATTTTTAGTGTAAGGAGAATAATGTTCGAAATAGTTATATTGGAGCATTTCATTAGCTTTATATCTAGAGGCCTGCCTAAGTTTGTCATTCATGGATAAGGAGCTAAGACCTGCTTTTCCTCTTTCATTATTAACCAATGTTAAAACCTTATCTTCTACCGCTGCTAAATAGTCAAAGGTGTATTTTGTTGGTATAGCAGGAAGGGTTCCTGTGGGAACAGGGGCAGCTTCCTTAGATGGTTTTGATGGAGCAGGAGGAGGAGTAGCAGGCACCTGTGACTTTGGTGCAGCGGAGCTACTCTCACCAGGGTTAGTGGTGGTAGGAGGAGCTGAAGGTGATGTAGCAGGAGGAGTTCCTGTACCACCTTGTGGTGTGGTTCCCCCAGGAGTTTGACCAGGAGTCCCTGGTGTTGCTGCTGGAGGTGCTTCAGGAGTTTGCATTGAAGGACTCTGAGGATTAGTAGCAGGAGGTAAATTCCCCTTGTTTTTATTTGCAGGTGCACAAGAGGTAAAAAATATTACCATAGTTAATAAGCAAAACAATTTTTTCATAATAACACCATCCTTTATTAAATAAGTAAGAAGTAAGAAGTAAGAAGTAAGAAGTAAGAGGTAAGAAGTAAGAAGTAAGTTAATTTAAAAAACTCTTTGAGTTTTATCCTTCACTCTTACCTCTTAGCTCTTACCTTTTACTTATCTTTTACTTTCTTTTACAAATTTGAATTTTATATTTCAATACAGAGTTAAAAAGATTTTTTTAACCCAAATTTAGTTTTCCCAATGGAAGGTATTAATATTTACTATAGTTCAAAATATACAAAAAATATAGAAATTTTTAAAACTTTAGTTTATAATAGCATTATAAAGTAAATATCATGGATGAAACTCTCGGGAGAGAACCTTAAGTGGTGGCCGAAGGAATAAGTAATACCTACCAAGTATTATGAATCTCTCAGGCGAAAGTACCGAGAATGGACATAACTCTGGAAAGCATAGCACCGAAGGAGTAAATCTCTCAGGTTAAAAAGACAGAGCAAAGGTAATTAGCCTTGCTGTGTCTTTTTTTGAATGTATGAGAGAACGATTTCAATTTAGTGTCTTACAAAATGAAGGGAAATATTCAAAAACATGCTACATGAATCCTTTCTTATGGGGGGTAATAAATGATAGAAAAATTTATAATAATAACTAACAACTCATTATGTAGGGATTCTTTCAAAGACTTGTATGAAATTCACTACATAGACTCTTCAGTAGAAGAAGTCTTTAAAACCGCAAGGAATTATATACATAAGGGACACGTACTGCTCACTCATCCGCTTTTAAGCAGTATTAAGCCTAATGAGACACCTTATAGAACTATACTAGTAACCAAAGCTATTAGTGAGAAGTATGATTTGAATTCCTTAGAGACAATGGAAAAATCCATTCATACATTGGAAAAGTTTTTAAGAGACTTTAAAACACCCATTTGGAATGAACTGATACTAGAGGATTTTAAATTTATCGATTATGACTTAACACTTAATGTAATCAGGTAATTTATGTCTTGGTTTGTTACAAAATTAACAAATATATTAATATTAAAATAACTATTAACATTTTAGGGGGAATAAATTATGGCTCACATTTATGACACTATAATCATAGGTGGAGGTCCTGCAGGATTATCAGCTGGATTATATGCAGCTAGATCTAAGATGGATACACTGCTTATAGAAAAAGGTAAATATGGCGGTCAAACTGCTACTACCGCAGAATTAGAAAATTATCCAGGATCTATGGAAGAATGCACTGGACCTGGTTTAATTGAAAGAATGAGAAAGCAAGCAGAGGAATTTGGAACAGAATTTGTAAAAGATGAGATTGTAGAAGTGGAACTTGAGGGTAATGTAAAGGTTGTCAAGGGAGTAAAAGAAACTTATTATGCTAAAACTATAATCATCGCTACAGGTGCATATCCACGATTAGCAGGTTTTGAAAAAGAAATGGAGCTTAGAGGTAGAGGAGTTTCTTATTGCGCTACCTGTGATGCAGACTTTTTTACTGAATTAGATGTAGCGGTAATTGGTGGAGGAGACTCAGCTTTAGATGAAGCTATATACCTAACTAAATTTGCAGAAAGCGTAACTATAATTCATAGAAGAGATCAATTTAGAGCAGCTAAATCTATAGTAGAAAAAGCTCAAGCTAATCCTAAAATAAATTTTATATATGACTCAGTGGTGGTAGAAGCAAAGGGTGATGAAATACTAGAGGGATTGGTACTTAAAAATGTTAAAACAGGTGAGCTCAGTGATTTAACAGTGGATGGATGCTTTGTGTTTGTGGGATATCTTCCTATTACAGAGTTATTTAAAGGAAAGATTGAATTAACAGAAAGAGGAGATATTATAACAGATGTGGAAATGAGATGCTCTATTCCAGGAGTATTTGCCGCAGGAGATGTAAGGGATAAGTCATTAAGACAAGTTATAACTGCAGCATCAGATGGAGCTATTGCCGCTACCACAGCTGAAAAATATATAGAAGCAAATGAGCATTTATATGCTAAAGAATTAGTATTAAGCTAATATTTATACTTAGTACAATTATTATTAAGCTAACAATTATTTTAAAATATAATCTTACAAGAAAGGATGGGATAAAATGTTAGAACTGAATAAGGATAATTTTGAAGCAGAGGTATTAAATTATTCTGAAAAACCAGTATTTGTTGACTTTTGGGGAGACAAATGCGAAATATGCAAGGATTTAATGCCAGGAGTACACGAACTAGAAAATAAGTATGGGGACAAAATTAAATTTGCTAGTCTTAACATAAGCAGCGCAAGAAGATTAGCTATAGGACAGAAGGTGTTAGGACTTCCAACTATGATAATTTACAAAAATGGAGAAAGAGCAAAGGTAATAACTCCCGACAAGATAAGCAATCTACAAGATGTAGAAAATTTTATTAAAGAAGAATATGAAAGCCTATAATTTAAAAAATAAATTATAAAAAGGGGTGGGACCTTGAAACTTGAATTAGGATATATTTACATAAAAGATGTACAGTTTGGAGACTCAACTAGAGTCCAGAATGGAGTGCTTTATGTAAATAAAGAAGAGCTATTAAAAGAAGTTTCCGGAGATGAAAGAATCAAAAGTATCGATTTCGATATAGCAAGACCTGGAGACGAAACAAGAATTATTCCTGTAAAAGATGTAATAGAACCAAGGGTTAAAGTGTCTGGTAAAGGTGGGATATTCCCAGGGTTTATTAGCAAAGTAGACACAGTAGGTTCTGGAAGAACTCATATTCTTAAAGGGGCTGCAGTAGTTACTACAGGAAGTATAGTAGGCTTCCAAGAAGGTATCATTGATATGAGTGGTGAAGGAGCGAAATATACTCCTTTTTCAAAAACAAATAACTTAGTAGTTATTTGTGAACCAGTGGAAGGTATTGGAAAGCATGAGCACGAAGAAGCTATAAGAATGGTGGGCTTTAAAGCTGCTACTTATTTAGGAAAGGCTGGAGCTACAATAGAAGCTGATGAAATTAAAGCTTTTGAAACTCTTCCATTATTAAAACAAGCAGCCATGTATCCTGAATTACCAAAGGTTGTATATGTCTATATGCTTCAAACTCAAGGACTTCTTCATGACACTTATGTATATGGAGTAGATGCTAAAAAGATTATACCTACATTCATATACCCTACAGAAGTTTTTGATGGTGCTATTGTAAGTGGAAACTGCGTTTCTGCTTGTGATAAGAATCCTAGCTATGTACACATGAACCATCCAGTTATAGAGGATCTTTATGAAAGACATGGTAAAGATATAAACTTCTTAGGTTGTGTAATCACCAATGAAAACGTATATCTTGCAGATAAAGAAAGAAGTTCAAATATGACTGCTAAACTTGTGGAATTCTTAGGAGCAGATGCGGTTATTATATCCGAAGAAGGTTTTGGTAACCCAGATGCTGACTTAGTTATGAACTGCAACAAAATTACTGAAAAAGGAATTAAAACAGTACTCATTACTGACGAGTATGCTGGACAAGATGGAAGTTCACAGTCTTTAGCAGATTCAACCCCAGTGGGTGATGCAGTAGTAACTGGTGGTAATGCTAACGAGGTTATTACTCTTCCTGCTATGAAAAAGGTAATAGGACACCCAGAAGCAGCTAATATAATAGCTGGAGGATATGTAGGAAGCTTAAGAGAAGATGGATCAATTAATGCTGAGATTCAAGTTATAACTGGAGCAACCTCAGAGGTTGGGTTTAACTATCTTACAGCAAAAGGATTCTAAAAAATAGGAGGTATAAATATGTTAAAAAATAAAAAAGTTGTAGCTATAGGAGATAGAGATGGTATACCTGGTCCAGCTATAGAAGAATGTGTTAAAAGTGCTGGAGCAGAGGTAGTATTTGCATCAACAGAATGCTTTGTTTGAACCGCCGCAGGCGCAATGGATCTGGAGATCCAACAAAGAGTAAAAGACCTTACTGATAAGTATGGTGCAGAAAATCTAATAGTGGTTTTAGGTGGAGCAGAAGCAGAAGCTTCAGGACTTTCCGCAGAAACCGTAGCTGCTGGAGACCCTACTTTTGCAGGTCCTTTAGCAGGAGTAGCATTAGGCTTAGGTGTTTATCATGTAGTAGAACCTGAAATCAAAGATGAATGTGATGCAAGTGTTTATGATGAACAATGTGGAATGATGGAAATGGTACTTGATGTAGATTCTATCATAAGTGAAGTAAAGTCCATAAGAGATGAATATTCAAAATACTAAACCCAGAAGGGGGGATAGGCTTTGTTAAAAATAGTACATTATATTAATCAATTTTATGCTGGTATAGGCGGCGAAGAAAAAGCTGACCATAAACCAGAGGTAAGAGAAGGCTTCGTTGGGCCTGGTATGGGATTAAATGGACTTCTTAAAGGAGAAGCTGAAATAGTTGCCACTATAATTTGCGGAGATTCATATTTTAATGAAAATATGGATGAAGCTAAGGAAGAAATATTAAACTTGATAAAGGGGTATAACCCTGACCTATTTATTGCCGGACCTGCATTTAACGCTGGTAGATACGGTGTTGCTTGTGGTGCTATAGCAATGGAAGTTCAAGAAAAATTAAATATTCCTGTACTTACAGCTATGTATACTGAAAATCCAGGTGTAGACCTTTATAAAAAAGGATTATATATAGTAGAAACTAGGAACAGTGCAGTTGGAATGAGAACAGCTCTTCCAGCCATGGCAAAATTAGCACTTAAATTAGCTAAAGGTGAAGAGATACTTTCACCAGCAGAAGAAGGATATATAGAAAGAGGCATAAGAAGAAATTTCTTTGCTACAGAAAGAGGTTCAAAACGTGCAGTAAACATGCTTGTTAAGAAACTTCAAGGTGAAGAATTCAACACTGAATTTAAGATGCCTGTGTTTGACAGAGTAGAAGCCAATCCACCGGTAAAAGACTTAGCTCATGCAAAAATTGCTATAGTAACCTCAGGAGGTATAGTTCCTAAAGGAAACCCAGAGCATATAGAGTCTTCCAGTGCTTCAAAGTACGGGGAATACAGTATTGAGGGTCTTGAAACCATAACTTATGAAACCCATGAAACTGCTCATGGTGGTTATGACCCAACTTATGCTAATGATGATCCAAACAGAGTTATTCCAGTGGATGTTTTAAGACAGATGGAAAAGGAAGGTAAAATAGGTTCTTTATTTAACCTATTCTATACCACAGTAGGAAATGGAACAGCAGTAGCATCCTCCAAAAAATTTGGAGCTGAAATAGGTGAAAAGTTAAAAAATGCCGGAGTGGACGCCGTAATCTTAACGTCTACTTGAGGAACTTGTACACGTTGCGGAGCAACGCTAGTTAAAGAAATTGAAAGAGTTGGACTTCCAGTAGTTCATATGTGTACTGTAACACCTATATCCTTAACCGTTGGAGCAAATAGAATACTTCCAACAATAGCAATTCCACACCCATTGGGAAATCCGGCACTATCCCATGAAGAGGAATATGAATTAAGATATAAGCTGGTAGATAAGGCTTTAAAAGCTTTAGAAACTGATGTTGAAGGTCAAAAGATATTTGAATAATTAACCCTATTTATGAACACGGAAATTTACAAAAATACGCTGATACGAAAGGAGGAATAAGCTTAAAGCAAAGACCTTATTACGTGTTAAGAGTATTTTTGTAAACCCGTGTTTAATAAACTATTAATTTAGATAATGATTTAATTAATATTCATATATGGAGGTTTTAAAATGGATTTTCCGGTTATTAAAAAAGCATCTTATATATTGGTGAATACTCCAGACATGGTACTTCATAGTGGAACCACCCTTACAGCAGAAAGAGAGAGTCATCCTGAATCAGATTTGTTTGGAAAAGTAAAAGAAAATTTAAGAAGTTTTGAAGAGGTAGTAGCTTATGCTCCAAATCAAACTTATATAGGAAATATGACACCAGAGGAACTTTCTGAAAGAAAAAGACCTTGGCATGGTGAAAGTGTTTCTGAAGCTAATAGATTTGGACAATTCGGAGAAATAATGCCACAAGATGAGTTTTACGGGTTAATGAAAGTGTCAGATGTATTTGATTTAGTTTTATTAGAAGCTAACTTTACAGAAAGCGTAAGAAATAAGTTTGCTTCTCATCCGGTTTTAAAGAACAAAGTTGATGCCCTTAAAGCTGGAGTAGACATAGAAGAAATAAACACTCTTATAGAAAAAGGTATTGGAGAACCTCTTTATCATGAAGATAAAATTGTAGGCTGTGTAAAAAGAGCTCATGAGTTTGATAAGAATCTTTCTGCCCATGTAATAGTAGAAAATTTAGCTGTTAAAGCCTCTGGAGTTTTAGCCTTAATGCATCTAGTGGAAAACAGTGAAGTAAAAGCAGAAGAAATAGATTATATAATTGAATGCTCAGAAGAAGCTATTGGAGATATGAACCAAAGAGGTGGAGGAAATATTGCCAAGGCTATAGGTGAAGTGGCTGGTTTTAAAGGAGCTACTGGAGCAGATATGAGAGGATTCTGTGCAGGACCTACTCATGCGCTTATCAATGCAGCATCCTTAGTTAAATCTGGAATATTTAAAAACGTTGCTATAGTAGGCGGCGGAGCTACAGCTAAATTGGGCATGAATTCAAGAGACCACATCAAAAAAGGACTTCCAGTTTTGGAAGATTGCTTAGGAGGTTTTGCAGTACTTATAAGTGAAAATGATGGTGTAAGCCCAGTACTTAGAACAGATATTATTGGAAGACATACTATAGGGCATGGTGCCTCTCCACAAGCTGTCCTGGAAGCATTAGTGCTAGAACCTTTAGAGAAAGCTGGACTTAAAATAACTGATATTAATAAATATGCACCTGAAATGCAAACACCTGATATTACAGAGCCAGCAGGTGCAGGAGATGTACCTACTCAAAATTACAAGATGATAGGTGCTTTAGCAGTTAAAAAAGGACAACTTGATAGAAAAGAACTTCCAAACTTTGTAATAGAACATGGCTATCCTGGATATGCTCCTACCCAAGGACACATACCTTCTGGAGTTCCAATTATAGGCCATGGAAGGAATAGAATATTAAGCAATGAAATGGACAATTTTATGGTAGTAGGTAAAGGAAGTTTATTCTTAGGTAGGATGACTAATCTTTTTGATGGAGTATCTATCGTAGTAGAAAAGAATACTGGATTAAAGGAAGAGGAGCAAGGGATTTCAAGGGAAGAAATTAAAAACATGGTAGCTGATGCAATGAAAGATTTTGCGGCCTACTTAATGAATAAGTAAGGGGCGTGATAATAATGGATAAAGAAATGGTTAATAAAACTATTGGTGAGGTGTTTAACGAAATCGCTGATAATATTAAAAAGGGCGACTTTGGTAAGAAAACAAAAATAGGACTCACAATACTAGGCTCTGAACATGGTGTAGAAGAAATGGTGAGAGCTGCAGAAATAGCAAGGGCAAATTATCCTAACATAGAGATTATACTTATAGGAGATAAAGTTACAGAGGAATTCCCAGTGGTGGAAGTTAAAGATGCTGAAGAGGGACACAAAAAAATGGTGGAACTTCTTGAAAGCAAAGCCATAGATGGCTGTGTTACTCAACATTTTGAGTTCCCTATTGGAACCTCTACTATGGGTAAAGTGGTTACTCCTGCAAAAGGAAAGCAAATGATAATTGCCAGCACCACAGGAACTTCTGCTATAAATAAGGTAGAAGCTATGGTGTTAAATGCTATAGGAGGTGTTGCTGTAGCAAAAGCAAATGGAATTTCAAATCCTAAAGTGGGAATCTTGAACATAGAAGGAGCAAGGAAGGTTGAAATAATATTAAAGGAATTAAAAGATAACGGTTATTCCTTTGAATTCTGTAATTCTCAAAGAGCAGATGGTGGAGCTGTTATGAGAGGAAATGATCTATTAATGGGAACTCCAGATGTTATGGTATGTGACTCATTAACAGGTAATCTTCTTATTAAGGTCTTTTCAGCTTTTAATACAGGAGGGGATTATGAAACCTTAGGTGCTGGCTATGGACCAGGAGTAGGTGAAGGATATGATAAAGTCATTAATATTATATCAAGAGCTTCGGGAGCTCCCCTCATAGCAGAAGCTATTAAATTCTGTGCAGAAAGCGCTAAAAATAACCTTATGGAAAAGGTTAAACAAGAATTTTTATCCGCCAAAGCTGCAAAACTTAATGATATACTAGAGAAACATCTTAAGAGCAAAGCTGATGATACTGCTGAAGATGTTAAGATGCCTCCTAAAAAGGTTGTAACTTATTCCATAGCGGGTATAGATATACTGGAATTAGAAAATGCCTGCAAAGCTTTATGGAAGGAAAATATCTACTCTGAAAGCGGAATGGGATGCACAGGACCAATAATATTAGTTGCTGAAGAAGATGGTGCTTCTGCTGAAAATATCCTTGTTAAATCAGGGTATAAATCATAGTATATAACAAAATTTAAATTAGTAATCTAGTAAATTGCTAAACTTAACATTAATAGTATTAAAAAAATTGCTTTTTTCATAGAATATACAATTAAATGAATATAATTTAAAAAATATCTAATAATAATTATGAAATTAAAATTTTATGTTTAATTTTAACAATATTAATTATAAAAGATATTTAAAATAATCCGGGCATATGCTATAATTACTAAGATAAATATTAAATGATAAAGTTTACAATTAATATTTTGTTCATTATTTTTATAAATAATCACAAAATATAGTGTTTTCTTTGCTTTTATTATTTATAATATATACAATACCATTATTATTTTGGATGGTATGTAAAGTTATATTTAGGAGGGGTTTATATTATGAAAAAAAGATTAGTTGCAGCTTTATCAGCTATGGCTGTTGCGGCTACAGTACTTGCTGGTTGCGCTAAACCTGCACCAGAGGCTCCAAAACCAGGAGCAGGAGATACAGCAAAAAAACTAAAGGTTGGTCTTGTAACTGACCAAGGTGGAGCTAATGACGGTTCCTTCAACGAAGCAGCTGATAGGGGAATAAAAAATGCTGCTAAAGAATTAGGCGTTGAAAGATTAAATCCTATCGAGTCTAAACAACAAGAACAATACCAACCAAACCTTAAGACTATGGCTGGTACAGCTGACCTAACTGTTGGTGCTGGATTTATGATGGTGGAATCCATGGCTGCTATTGCAAAGCAAGTTCCAGATAAGAAATTCTTAATCATAGATGGAGTAGTTGAAAGTCCTAACGTTGCTTCTTTCTTATTTAAAGAGCATGAAGGTTCATTCCTTGCTGGTGTAATGGCTGGTAAGCTTACTAAAACCAACAAAATTGGTTTTATAGGTGGTAAAGAAGGGGAAGTTATAGGAAGATTTGAATCCGGATTTATTGCTGGTGTAGCTTCCGTAAACCCAGAAGCAGCAAAAGGCTTAATGCCAAAAGATGCTAAATCCCACGGACAATTTGTTAAATATATAGACGACTTCTCAGATCAAGGTAAAGGTAAAGAAGCAGCTAACATGCTTTATAATGCTGGAGCAGATATTATATTCCACGCTGCTGGCGGTGCAGGTGAAGGATTATTCAAAGCAGCTCAAGAAAAGAAACTTTGGGCTATAGGTGTTGACTCCGACCAAGCTATTACTAAACCAGCTTACAAAGACGTTATATTATATTCCATGATGAAAAAAGTTGACGTTGCTGTATTAGATGCTATTAAAAACCTAAAAGATAACCAGTTCCCAGGTGGAAAGGTTGTTAACCTTGGAGTTAAAGAAGGCGCAGTTGGAATATCTGATACAGTTCATGCTAATGTAACTGCTGAAGCTAAAGATTTAGCTAAAAAAGCAGAAACTGATATCAAAGAAGGTAAAATTGTAGTTCCAGGAACTTTAGATGAATTATTAAAGTTCAAGGCTCCTGCTCTTAAATAATTGTAGGTTTAATGTTTAAGGCTAGATGTGAGAGCATCTAGCCTCTGCTATAACAGGAGGAGAGTATCTATGGAAAAAGTAATTGAAATGAAAAATATAACTAAGGTTTTTCCGGGCACCATTGCAAATGATGATGTTAACTTCGACCTGGACAAAGGCGAAATACATGTTCTCTTAGGGGAAAATGGGGCAGGTAAAACTACTCTCATGAACGTCCTGTATGGGCTTTATCAGCAAGAAAAAGGCGATATATATGTTAATGGCCAATTAGCCAATATTAAATCTCCAAAAGAAGCTATTAAGCTTGGTATAGGAATGGTTCATCAACACTTTATGCTAGTACATAACTTTACTGTAGCTCAAAATATGGTTTTAGGTTATGAAACTAGAAAAGGCTTAGTTATTGACATGAAAAAAGCTGAAAAAGAAACTAAGGAATTATCTGAAAAATATGGTTTTAATGTAGATCCTAAAGCGGTTATTCAAGATATGACAGTAGGCCAGCAGCAAAAAGTTGAAATATTAAAGGCATTATACAGAGGTGCAGAAATACTAATACTAGATGAACCTACAGCTGTTTTAACACCTCAAGAGATAAAAGAATTGGGAATTATATTAAAAAATCTTGTTAAAGAAGGAAAATCTATCATACTTATTACTCATAAGCTTAAAGAAGTTAAAAGCATGAGTGATAGGGTTACCATCATAAGAAGAGGTAAAGTTATAGATGTGGTTAACACAAAAGACACAGATATAGATAATTTAGCTGAAATGATGGTAGGTAGAAAAGTTAATTTAGTAGTAGAAAAAAAGAAAATAAAGACAGGAGATACTGTTTTAAAAATAGACAATTTAAAGGTGCTTGACAATAGAAATCTTCCAGCGGTAAGAGGAGTAAATCTTGAGCTTAAAAAAGGTGAGATACTTGCTATAGCTGGAGTAGATGGTAATGGACAAACCGAGCTTATTGAAGCTGTAACTGGTCTTAGAAAAGCAGAAAGCGGAAATGTGGAGTTAGCTGGTAAGGATGTTACCAATAAATCTCCTAAAGAAATCATTGAAACAGGACTGGGACACATAGCTGAAGATAGGCATAAGAGAGGTCTAGTGCTTAAGTTTTCTTTGGTAGAAAACTCTATACTAGGATATCACTATAAAGCTCCTTTTGCAAAAGGCATTATGATGAATTATCCCAAAATAAGAGAATGGTCTAAAAAGTTAATTAAAAATTATGATGTTAGAACTCCCAATGAAGATGTGGAAGCTGCAGCCTTATCTGGTGGAAATCAGCAAAAGGTTATTGTTGCAAGAGAAATAGAAAAAGACCCTGAGGTTATTATAGCAGCCCAGCCAACTAGAGGCTTGGATGTAGGGGCTATTGAATATATTCATAAAAGATTAGTGGAAGAAAGAGATAATGGAAGAGGAATACTTTTGGTATCCCTAGAATTAGATGAAGTTCTCTCTCTAGCAGACAGGATTGCAGTTATTTATGATGGTGAAATTGTAGATGTTCTAAACAGGGAAGATGCTACAGAGCAAAAACTTGGCATACTTATGGCTGGGGGAACTTTGCATAAAGTTGAAAATGGAGGAGAGAAAAATGAAGAAAACTAGTTCAAAGATTTTTCAGCCCATTAGAGGCGTTGGTTCATCAATACTTGCCGTTATTTTTGGCTTATTGATATCCGTATTATTTGTTACTATCTCCTCCGATAAAGGGTTATTTGGCTCTGCTTCATTACTTTTTGACTCCTTATGGAAAGGAAGCTTTGGAACCAGCGATAATCTTATTGAAACTTTCGTATTTGCCATACCACTTATATTTACTGGATTGGCACATGCTGTAGCCTTTAAAACTGGGCTTTTTAATATTGGTGTAGAAGGACAATTCATTATAGGAATGCTTTGTGCGGCAGTTATTGGTATGATTCCAGGACTGCCTAGATTCATCCATCTACCATTAGTGCTTTTAGGTGGTGCCATAGGTGGTGCTATATGGGCAGCTATACCTGGTTATTTAAAAGCAAAAACTGGAACTAATGAAGTAGTTAACACTATTATGATGAACTTTATTGCTATGCACTTAACTAACTATGTAGTTAATGCTAATAAGGCAAAAGGAACAGAAGCTACAAAATTACTTCCTGAAAGTGCAACCCTTTCAAGATTTTTAGGAAGTCAATACAGATTAACTACAGGTATATTTATAGCTTTAGTCTTTGTGGTGTTAGTTTATTTACTACTATGGAAAACAACCATAGGATATGAACTTAGAGCAGTAGGGTTTAACCTATTTGCTGCTGAATACGGCGGTATAAACATTAAAAAGAATATAGTACTTGCTATGGCTGTATCAGGATTAATAGCAGGGCTTGGCGGAGCTATTCACATTTCAGGAGTTCAGCATCAAGCATTTAAACTCTTTGGATTCCCTAACTTTGGTTTTGATGGTATTGCTGTTGCATTGGTTGCAAAGAGCAATCCTTTTGGAGTTATTTTCTCCGCAATACTCTTTGGAGCATTAAACTTAAGCTCAGGGACTTTAATGCTTTTTGGTATTTCAAAGTCAGTGTCATATTTAATACAAGGTACAGTAATACTATTTATTGCAGCTGAATATATTTATAGATTTATTGGAGAAAAGAGAAAAAAGGAGGCATTAAAGAATGAGTAACGAAACTAGAATATTAATTATAGGTCTTATTGCTTCCACGTTAAGAATGGCTACTCCTCTTATATTTGCATCTTTAGGTGGCGTTTTCTCTGAAAAATCAGGAGTTGTTAATATAGCTTTAGAAGGAATCATGACAGCAGGAGCTTTCTTTGCTGTTTTAGGTTCACATTTAACCGGTAATGCTTGGATGGGAATTTTATTTGGTATAGCAGGCGGTATGATTTTTGCAGCTATACATGCTTTCTTAAGCATTCATCTTCAAGCAGAACAAGTAGTTTCTGGTGTAGGTATAAATGTTTTTGCTGCAGCTTTTGTGGGCTTTATGCTTTACAAGGTATTTGGAAACCCATCCCAGTCAGAAGCGGTGGCATCCATCCCTTACCCCACTGAGTTTTTTGCCAAAATTCCTGTTATTGGAGCCGTATTAAAAGACCTTAACTGGTTTGTTTGGCTGGCATTTATAATGGTAATAGTATCCTCTTATATATTTAATAAGACACCATTAGGACTTAGAATTAAGGCTGTAGGAGAGCATCCTAAAGCTGCTGATACTTTAGGCATAAGTGTTTATGGTATCAGATATTTTTCAGTTTTAATGTCAGGTGTGCTAGGTGGATTAGGAGGAGCGACACTTTCCATAGGTATACTTAACTCCTTTAGAGAAAATATGGTTAGTGGTAGAGGTTTTATAGCTCTAGCTGCTATGATATTTGGTAATTGGAAGCCTAAAAATGCTATGATAGCATGTCTTCTTTTTGGATTTGCTGAAGCGCTTCAATTGGCAGCACAAGGCTTTGCCTTTAAGTTACCTCAAGAATTTTATGCAGCCTTCCCATACCTCTTAACCATGTTAGTACTAGTAGGTGTAGTTGGAAAAACTCAAGCTCCAGCAGCAGATGGAGTACCTTACAAAAAAGGACAAAGATAAAATTAGGAGCAAGGTAATCTTGCTCCTTTTACGTTACATACATATCATTACACTGACAATGTGAAAAATAATAAAGTTTGGATTTTGGTATTATGTTACTTTACTGGTTTAGTGCTTCCATTATTAAATTGCTTTTGTATATGATATAATAATTATAAAACTTTTAGGATTGTATGGTGATTTATAATGAGATTAGATTATAATTTGAATTTAACACAGGAACAAAAATTAGTTATGACCCAAGCCATGCAGCTATCAATTAAGCTTTTACAAATGTCTACTTTAGAATTAAAGGAATATATAGATAAAGAGTTCTCTGAAAACCCGATACTAGAGGCTCAATATGAGAAAAATCAAGAAGAAGCTAAAGTTCAAGATAGAATTAATTATAAAGAGATGGTAAAGTATTTTGAGTTCGATAACTATGGATCTCAAAGTTATTCAAACTATGATGAGGATTCTGAAATTTCGCCCTTTACCTTTATAAGCAATAAAAAATCCCTTAAGGAATACTTGCATGAGCAAATTATAGACACAAGTCAGGAAAAATATATTAATTCTATATGTGACTATATAATAGAAAATATAGATGAAAGAGGATACTTGCCAGTATCTTTAGAGGAAATAAGTAAAGAAATAAATATTTCCATGGAACTGGCTGAAGATGCTTTAAATTTAGTGCAAAGCCTAGACCCACCAGGAATTGCAGCACGGGATTTAAAGGAGTGTCTTAAAATACAACTTATTCGTAGAGATTTTAAGGATGAAAACCTTTTTACTATGGTGGAAAGAGAATTGGAAAATCTTGCGGATAACAGGTATCCAGTTATAGCTAAGGAAATGAATATATCAACTGTAGAAGCTCAAGCTTTAGGAGATATAATAAAGACTTTGGAACCAAAACCTTCTAGAGGTTTTTACACAGGGGAGGATACTAAGTATATTATCCCTGATGCCTATATAAGAAATATAGATGGGGAATATTTTATAATAATGAATGATACTGTTCTTCCTAAGTTGTCAGTTAATAATATGTATAAGGAAATAATACAGGAAGAGAAAGATAAGGAAGCTACAGAATATGTAAAAGAAAAACTTAATTCTGCAATGTTTTTAATAAAAGGAATAGAAAGCAGAAGAAGTACCTTATATAAAGTTTTAGAAAAAATTATTGAAAGACAGAAGGAATATTTTGATAATGGAGAGGACTATTTAAAACCTATGACTCTTAAGGACATAGCTATGGAGATAGGAATGCATGAATCCACGGTAAGTCGTGCCATTAAAGATAAATATATATTAACAGGTAGAAAAACCGTTAGGATAAAAGATTTATTTGTAACGGGAATTCAAAAGAACTATTCCAATGAAGATGTAGCCACTACTAATATAAAGAAAAAGATAAAAGAACTTATAGATGAAGAAGACAAAAGTAAACCCATGTCTGATCAAGGAATTTGTGATGTTCTTAATGCAATGCAATATGATATTTCTAGAAGAACTGTAGCCAAGTATAGGGAAGAAATGGATATAAAAAGTTCAAGTAAAAGAAAAAGATTTTAAAAAAAGCATGTAATCCTATGATTATATGCTTTTTTTACCTATTCACTCTTACCTATTCTTATAATTATGTTGACAAAATGTTTACTAAATTAGTATTTATTTACCACTGTAATAGTGATAAAATTATTAATAAAATAGCCCTATCCAGAGAATAATAGTATTAGCAAAATAAAGTTTATTTACAAAAAAATTTTAAAATACCCTTTTAAAATCATATTCTTTAGTTTATAATAGTACTTGTGGGACACAAATTTAAAGAGCGGGACAAGAAAAGACCAAAGGAGTGCTTATCTTGCAGGAAATATTAAGATTACAAATGAAGATTATTCCTGAGCTTATCGAAATACTCGAAAAGAGATATAGCATTCTTCGTACCATATATTTTAATCAACCTATTGGTAGGAGAATTCTAGCTAACAAATTAGAACTAGGCGAAAGGATTGTAAGAACTGAAATAGGTTTTTTAAAAGATCAAAATCTCATTGACATAAATCCTCCAGGCATGACGGTAACAAAAGATGGAGAAGAAATTATCGAAAAGCTTAAGGATTATATACATGAGCTTAAAGGTCTTACCAGCATTGAGAAGGCTTTAAAAGAAAACTTAGGTGTTAATAAAGTTATAGTAGTCCCAGGAGATTTAGATGAAGATAAGACTGTGTTAAAAGAATTAGGAAAATCTGCAGCAAATTACATAAAAAGTATTATAAAAGATAATTCTATACTTGCTATAACAGGTGGAAGCACTATAAGGGAAGTAGTAGATAGTTTTCCTAAAACAACTCAGTTTAACAACATATTAGTAGTTCCTTCACGAGGAGGCATGGGTAAAAAGGTAGAGACTCAAGCCAATACCTTAGCATCTGTACTTGCTCAAAAGCTTAATGGAAATTACAAGATGCTTCATGTTCCTGAAAATATAAGTGAAGAAGTGATGGATACACTAATAAAAGAAAAAGAAATAAGAGAAACTATAGAAAGCATACATAAAGCAGATATATTTTTATATGGTATAGGAAGAGCAGAAGATATGGCGCGAAAAAGAGGTATTTCTGAAAAAGAAATTCAAAATCTTAATTCTCTGGGTGCTGTAGGTGAAGCCTTCGGATGCTATTTTAACTATGAAGGTAAGGTTGTATACTGTACTCCTACCTTAGGCATTAGTATTAATGATAGTGCTAGAATTAAAACCCATATAGCGGTAGCTGGTGGCAAAAGTAAAGTAGAAGCTATACTATCAACTTGCATAAATCAAAGTCAAGCTACGTTAGTTACCGATGAAGCAGCAGCAAAAGAACTATTAATATTATTAAATGTAAATGCATAAATAAGCTGCTTTTCTTCAATATAATAATTGGTAAATATTTTTTTAAATATTAAATAAATTTTAGGAGGTAATTATATGTCAAATGTTAAAGTGGCAATTAATGGTTTTGGAAGAATAGGACGTCTTGCTTTCAGACAAATGTTTGGAGTAGAAGGATTTGATGTTGTTGCAATCAACGATTTAACAGATCCTAAGATGTTAGCACACTTATTAAAATATGATTCTTCTCAAGGTAGATATCAAGGAACAGTTGAAGCTAAAGAATCTTCTATAGTTGTTAATGGAAAAGAAATAAAAATATATGCTGAAGCTGATGCTTCAAAACTTCCATGGGGAGAAATTGGAGTAGATGTAGTACTTGAATGTACTGGATTCTATGTATCAAAAGAAAAATCTCAAGCACACATTAATGCAGGTGCTAAGAAAGTTGTTATTTCAGCTCCAGCTGGCAACGATCTTCCAACAGTTGTATACAATGTAAACCATGATGTATTAACATCTGAGGATCACATAATATCAGCGGCATCTTGCACTACTAACTGCTTAGCTCCAATGGCTAAAGCTCTTAATGACTATGCACCAATTCAATCTGGTATTATGTCAACAATCCATGCTTACACAGGAGACCAAATGTTATTAGATGGTCCACATAGAAAAGGTGATTTCAGACGTGCTAGAGCAGCAGCTGTAAACATAGTTCCAAACTCAACAGGAGCTGCAAAGGCTATAGGATTAGTTATTCCAGAATTAAAAGGAAAATTAATCGGTTCTGCACAAAGAGTTCCAGTTCCAACTGGTTCTACAACAATTTTAACATCAGTTGTTAAAGGAAAAGATGTTACAGTTGAAGGAATTAACGCTGCTATGAAAGCTGCTTCAAATGAATCTTTCGGTTATACTGAAGAAGAAATAGTATCTTCTGATGTCATCGGAATCACTTATGGTTCATTATTTGATGCAACTCAAACAATGGTTTCTAAAATAGGAGAAGACTTATATCAAGTTCAAACAATTGCATGGTATGACAATGAGAATTCATACACTAGCCAAATGGTTAGAACTATAAAACATTTTGCTAAATTATTAAAGTAATTTAAACATTTGATTATAAGTATTTAAAGATTTAAAATAGGTCTGGTTTTGTAGTTGATTTGGGCTATAAACCCAGGCCATTTTACTATAATAGCTTATTACCTATAAATCACACTAAAAAGAGGTGGAAATATGAATTTTAATAAGAAAACTATTGAAGATATAGACGTAAAAGGCAAAAGAGTGCTTGTTAGATGTGACTTTAATGTTCCTTTAAAGGATGGAGTTATAACTGATGAAAATAGATTAGAAGGAGCACTTCCTACAATAAAATATCTAATGGAAAAAGGAGCAAAGGTAATCTTATGCTCACACCTTGGAAAAGCCAAAGGACCAGACCCATCTAAGACCTTAGCACCTGTAGCTAAAAGATTAGGTGAAATGTTAGGTAAAGAAGTGGTTTTTGCAGCAGATGATGTAGTAGTAGGAGATAATGCAAAAAAAGCTGTAAAAGACATGAAAGAAGGAGATGTAGTTCTTCTTGAAAATACTAGATTTAGACCAGAAGAAGGAAAAAATGAAGATAGTTTTTCAAAAGACCTTGCTTCCTTAGCAGATGTTTATGTTAATGATGCCTTTGGAACAGCTCACAGAGCTCACTGTTCTACAGTAGGGGTAACAAAATTCGTTGATACTGCTGTATGTGGATATTTAATCCAAAAAGAGTTAAAGTTCCTAGGTGGAGCTATAGAAAATCCACAGAGACCTTTTGTTGCTATACTTGGAGGAGCAAAGGTTTCAGATAAGATTAATGTAATCAATAATCTTTTAGAGAAGGTTAATACATTAATAATTGGTGGAGGAATGGCTTATACTTTCCTTAAGTCCCAAGGTTATGAAATTGGAACATCTTTAGTAGAAGTTGATAAGGTAGACTATGCTAAAGAAATGATAGAAAAAGCAGCTAGCAAGAATGTTAAGCTATTACTTCCTGTAGATAATGTGGTAGCAGATAAATTTGCAGCAGATGCTAAGCCAATTATAACTGAAGATGAAAACATCCCAGAAGGTCACATGGGATTAGATATTGGACCTAAAACAGCAAAGATTTATGCAGATGCTGTAAAAGATTCTAAAACTGTAATTTGGAACGGACCTATGGGAGTTTTCGAATTTGAAAACTTTGCAAAAGGTACAGTAGAAGTTGCAAAAGCATTAGCAGAAACAGATGCTACTACTATAATCGGTGGTGGAGACAGCGCTGCTGCAGTAAATATTTTAGGATTTGGAGATAAGATGACTCATATCTCCACTGGTGGAGGAGCTTCCTTAGAATTCTTAGAAGGAAAAGAACTTCCAGGTATTTCAGCTTTAAACGATAAATAATATAGAGCAGGGCGAAAGTTCTGCTCTGCATTTAAAATGCGAGAATGAGGTGTTGTAAATGAGAAAAGCAATTATTGCAGGAAATTGGAAAATGCATTACACAGTAGAAGAGGCTGTAAAGGTAGTAGAAGATTTAAAACCATTAGTAAAGGATGCTTCCTGTGAAGTGGTAGTTTGTCCAACCTTTGTATGTCTAGATGCTGTGGTAAAAGCAGCTAAAGGTTCTAATGTTAAAGTGGGCGCACAAAATATGCATTTTGAAGAAAAAGGTGCCTTTACTGGAGAAGTTGCTTCAGGAATGTTAGAAGCTATGAAAGTAGATTATGTTATTATAGGACACAGCGAAAGAAGACAGTACTTTGCTGAAACAGATGAAACTGTTAATAAAAAACTAAAAGCGGCTTTTGCACACAATCTTATCCCAATACTATGTGTTGGTGAATCTCTTGAAGAAAGAGAAGGCAATAAAACTGAAGCTGTTATAGGAACTCAAATTGAGAAAGATTTAGAAGGACTTAAAGCAGAGCAAGTAGAAAGCTTAATTATAGCTTATGAGCCAATTTGGGCCATAGGCACTGGTAAGACTGCAACTTCAGAACAAGCTAATGATACTATTAAAGCTATAAGAGCTATGGTAGCTAAAGGATTTGGCAAGGAAGTAGCTGATAAAGTAAGAATTCAATATGGTGGTTCCGTTAAACCTTCAACTATAAAAGAACAAATGGAACAATCAGACATAGATGGTGCTTTAGTAGGCGGAGCCAGCCTTATAGCATCAGATTTTGCTGCTATTGTTAACTACTAAAATTTATAGTAGATATTAATTATTAAAAGATAAATAATATTTATTAAGTTGTATTTTGTTGCTGTACAGAGTATAATTAAAGGTAGCAAAAGCAGTAAATATAATTATTAATGTCGATTTTGGAGGTTAACTATGGCAAAAAAACCAGTAATGTTAATAATATTAGATGGATTTGGTATTGCACCAAAATCCGATGGAAATGCAGTAGAGGCTGCAAAAAAGCCAAATTATGATAAACTTTTTGCTACCTATCCTCATACTGAGCTTCAAGCAAGTGGAATGGATGTAGGACTTCCAACAGGACAGATGGGAAATTCTGAAGTTGGACATTTAAATATAGGTGCAGGAAGAATAATTTATCAAGAATTAACAAGAATAACAAAAGCTATTGAAGATGGTGATTTCTACAATAACGAAGCTTTAAATATAGCTATGGATAGAGCTAAAGAAAACAATTCTTCATTACATTTGTTAGGGTTGCTTTCCGATGGTGGAGTTCACTCTCATATAGATCACATAAAAGCTTTAATTAGAATGGCAAAGAAAAAAGGCTTACAAAAAGTATATCTTCACGGATTTATGGATGGAAGAGATGTACCGCCTGCTTCAGGAAAAGATTTCGTAATAGAAATTCAAGATTGTATGAAAGAAGTTGGAGTGGGTAAAATAGCTACTATCAGTGGAAGATATTATGCTATGGATAGAGATAACAGATGGGAAAGAGTTCAGCTTGCTTACAATGCCATGGTGTTAGGTAAAGGTGAAACAGCAAATAGCGCTGTAGAGTGCATGGAAAATTCATATCACGATAACAAAACCGATGAGTTTGTGCTTCCTTGTGTTATACTAGAAGACGGAAAACCTACGGCAACAATAAAAGATAAGGATTCAGTTATATTCTTTAACTTTAGACCAGATAGAGCTAGAGAAATAACAAGAGCATTAAATGATAAGATATTTGCTGGATTTGAAAGAAATAATCTAGATTTAACTTATGTTACTATGACTCAGTATGATAAGACTCTTGAGAACGTAATTGTTGCATATACTCCTCAAAGCTATTCTAACACTTTAGGAGAGTATGTAAGCAATAAAGGCCTTAAACAGCTTAGAATTGCTGAAACTGAAAAGTATGCTCACGTAACCTTCTTCTTTAATGGTGGTGTAGAAGTGCCTAATGAAGGTGAGGACAGGGCTTTAATACCTTCACCAAAGGTTGCAACTTACGATTTAAAGCCTGAAATGAGTGCTTATGAAATGACTCAAGAAATTTTAACAAGACTAGACATGGATGTTTATGATATGATTATCATGAACTATGCTAACCCTGATATGGTTGGACATACAGGCGTTTTTGAAGCAGCTAAGAGAGCAATAGAAGCTGTGGATGAGTGTCTTGGAAAAGTGGTTCAAAAGGTTCTTGATAAGGATGGAACAGTATTTATCACTGCAGATCATGGAAATGCAGAAATCATGATTGATTATTCCACTGGTGCTCCAATGACATCACACACCACTGATCCAGTTCCTTTCTTATATGTATCTAAGGATGCAGTAGGTAAATCATTAAAAGATGGTGGAAAGCTTTCAGATATAGCCCCTACCATGCTTAAAGAAATGGGATTAGAAATTCCATCAGAAATGACTGGAAAATCATTAATTTAATAATTAAGTTTGTAAATTAAATGTATATTAAAAGGTTAAAACTTAAATGTATATTAACCTTTTAATATGCTAAAAATTAAACTATGTTTATATTATTAATTAATTATTTAATTAATATAAAGCCAATTAACATCAAGGAGGTTTTTTAAAAATGCTACAAAAACAATATGTAGAAATAGTAGATGTTTATGCAAGACAGATTCTTGATTCTAGAAGTTTCCCAACTGTTGAGGTTGAAGTAGTTCTTGAAGATGGAACTATGGGAAGAGCAGCTGTACCATCAGGTGCTTCTACA
The DNA here is from genome assembly GCF_900142075.1 of Clostridium amylolyticum. Taxonomy (GTDB): domain Bacteria; phylum Bacillota; class Clostridia; order Clostridiales; family Clostridiaceae; genus Clostridium_AA; species Clostridium_AA amylolyticum. The sequence continues at coordinate 92,953 of NZ_FQZO01000005.1, read as the reverse complement.
GGTATTTATGAAGCAGTAGAATTAAGAGACGATGATAAATCAAAATATAATGGAAAAGGTGTATTAAAGGCTGTTGAAAATGTTAATGACCTTGTAGCTTCAGAGCTTATAGGAATGAATGTTTTTGAACAACCATTAATAGACAAAACTTTAATAGAATTAGATGCAACAGAAAACAAAGCTAAACTTGGTGCTAATGCAACATTAGGAGTTTCTTTAGCTGTAGCTCAAGCAGCAGCTAACTATCTTGGACTTCCACTATACAAATACATAGGTGGAGTTAATGCTAAAGTTCTTCCAGTTCCAATGATGAACATCATAAACGGTGGAAAACATGCTGATAACTCTGTAGACCTGCAAGAGTTCATGATTATGCCAGCAGGTGCTGAAAGCTTCAGCGATGCATTAAGAATGTGTTCAGAAGTTTACCATGCACTTAAGAAATACCTAAAAGAACAAGGACATGAAACTGGAGTAGGTGACGAAGGTGGATTTGCTCCAAACCTAAAATCCAACGAAGAAGCTATCCAAGTTATAGTAGAAGCTATAAAGAAAGCTGGATACACTCCAGGAAAAGATATATTCATAGCTTTAGACCCAGCATCTTCAGAAATATTTGAAGATGGAAAATACAACCTTGCTAGCGAAGGTAAATTGTTATCTGCTGCTGAAATGGTGGAATACTATGCTCAACTAGTAGAAAAATACCCAATCATCTCCATTGAAGATGGTATGGCAGAAGAAGACTGGGAAGGCTGGAAGCTTATAACTGACAGATTAGGAAGCAAAGTTCAATTAGTTGGAGACGATTTATTCGTAACTAATTCTAAGAGATTAAAAATGGGTATAGATAAGGGTGTTGCTAACTCTATACTTATAAAACTTAACCAAATTGGTACTTTAACTGAAACTATCAATGCTATAGAAATGGCTAACAGAGCAGGCTACACTGCAGTGGTTTCTCACAGATCCGGTGAAACAGAAGACACTACTATAGCTGATTTAGTTGTAGCAATGAATGCTGGTCAAATCAAAACTGGTGCTCCAGCAAGATCTGAAAGAGTTGCTAAGTACAATCAATTATTAAGAATTGAGGATGAACTTTGCGAAGTTGCTGAATACAGAGGATTAGATGCATTCTTCAACGTAAAGAACATAAAGAACTTAAATAAGTAAGCTTATTTAACAGCTAAATATACAAAACTCCGATGTCCAACATCGGAGTTTTATCCTTACCTCTTACTTCTTACCTCTTAGCTCTTATCTATTCTCTTACATATTATTTAGTTGTAAATTAGTAGAAATTATGCTAAAATGGAAAAGATGATTTTGTACTCTATGGAGGTGAATCTAAATGAGAATGGCATTGTTTGTTTTGGAAGTTATATTATCTATAGTTTTAATCGTATCTGTATTAATGCAGCCTAGTAAATCTGATGGATTAAGAGGGTTAATGCAAGGAACTACAGAAACCTTTTTTAGCAAGAACAAAAAGAGAACAAGAGAAGCGGCACTCTATAGAGTAACTATAGTATCTGCTATATTATTCGCAATAAATACTCTAGCATTAAATTTAGTAAAATAGTATAAAACTTTCCAGCTGACTTATAAACATAAGGCAGCTTTTTATTTTTCAAAAATTGAGAGAATTTTCATGTAAAAGTATAACATTTTGAATTAATATGTGATATTATATAGATATTACCAATATATAGCATACGTTATATGTCTATTAATAGCATATATTACGTGCACTAGAGGAGGAATATTATGAATAGCTCTATTGTATTAGCCATAAGTGGCGCCGCAGCTCTTTTGTTTGCATTTATCCTTGCTAAAAGCATAACAGCACAGCCTTCAGGAAATGAAAGAATGAAGGAAATAGCAGGATATATTGAACAGGGAGCTATGGCTTTTTTAAGGAGAGAGTACAGATACCTTACAGTTTTTATAGTGGTAGTTTCCGTTATTATAGGAAGATTTATTAATGTACCTACAGCAATATGCTTTGTGGTAGGTTCCGTTTTTTCTATACTGGCGGGATATTTTGGTATGAAAGTAGCAGTGAAATCTAACGTAAGAACTGCAGAAGCAGCAAAACATAGTCAACAGTCAGCTTTAAAGGTAGCTTTTTCCGGTGGAGCTGTTATGGGGATGAGCGTGGTTGGATTAGGAGTTATAGGCCTTGGTCTATTAGCAATTATATTTAATTTAAATGCATATTATTTAACTGGCTTTGGTTTAGGAGCAAGTTCCATAGCTTTGTTTGCCAGAGTTGGAGGTGGAATATACACAAAAGCAGCGGATGTAGGGGCAGATTTAGTAGGAAAACTAGAAGCTGGAATTCCTGAGGATGATCCTAGAAACCCTGCTGTTATTGCAGATAATGTGGGAGATAATGTTGGGGATGTAGCTGGCATGGGTGCTGATCTTTTTGAATCCTATGTGGGGTCCATTATTTCAGCTATAACCTTAGGAGCAGCAGCTTTTAATAATAATAAAGGAATAGTATTTCCCATGATATTGTCGGCTGTAGGAGTAGTGGCTTCAATTATTGGTGCTATAGTGGTTAGAACTAGTAAGGCGGAGAACCCTCAGAAAGCCCTTAATATAGGAACCTATATATCAGGTATACTAATGATAATAGGTGCAGCTGTAGTTGGATACACAACCTTTGGTGACTTTAAAGGTTTTTCAGCTATTGCAGCAGGGCTTATAGTAGGACTTCTTATAGGAAAAATCACTGAAATATATACTTCAGCAGATTATAAAAGTGTTAAAGAGGTGGCAAGACAAGCTGAGACTGGATCAGCAACTACTATAATATCAGGACTTGCTGTAGGAATGAAATCTACTATGTGGCCTATAATATTAATTGCAGTAGGAATATTGTTCTCATATTTTGTGATGGGGGGAAACACTGACCCTACCTTGGGACTTTATGGAATAGCATTAGCGGCAGTAGGTATGCTTTCTACTACAGGATTAGTAGTTTCTGTAGATGCCTATGGACCTATTGCAGACAATGCTGGAGGCATTGCTGAAATGGCTTCCCTTCCTCATAGTGTTAGAGAAGTTACAGATAAGCTGGATTCTGTAGGTAATACCACTGCAGCCATAGGAAAAGGCTTTGCCATTGGTTCTGCAGCATTAACCGCATTAGCTTTATTTGCTGCTTATGCTCAAGCGGTGGATATTAAAATTATAGATTTATTAGCTCCTACCACCTTAGTAGGGGTGCTCATAGGTGCCATGCTTCCTTTCCTTTATGGTGCTCTCACTATGGAATCTGTAGGAAGAGCAGCCCATGAGATGGTAGAAGAAGTAAGAAGACAATTTAAAGAGATACCAGGAATAATGGAAGGCAAAGCTACTCCAGAATATGCTACTTGCATAGATATATCTACCACAGCTGCATTGAGAGAAATGGTATTACCAGGAGTTTTAGCCATTGTAATTCCTCTTGGTGTAGGTATTTTACTTGGACCAGAAGCTTTAGGAGGCCTCATTGGAGGAGCTATTGCTACGGGGGTATTAGTGGCTATATTAATGGCCAATGCTGGAGCAGCTTGGGATAACTCTAAAAAGTATATAGAATCAGGAGCTCATGGTGGAAGAAATAGTGAGGCTCATAAGGCTGGTATAGTAGGGGACACAGTAGGTGATCCTTTTAAGGATACAGCTGGTCCAGCCATGAATATACTAATAAAACTAATGACTATTGTTTCTTTAGTATTTGCACCTATTATATTAAAGTTTGGCGGCATACTTTTAAACTTATTTAAATAAAAGATTAGAACACAATGAGAATTTATAATTAATTCTCATTGTGTTTTACTTTTCAATGAAATTTTATAAAAGTTTTCTTGTAATATGGAAAATGTTATAATATAGTTAGCATTAACAAAGGAATTATGGGAAAACTAAAAATACTATTTCCCAAGAAATAATTAATTTGTTGTTTGGAGGTTTGACCATGAACATTAAAAGAGCTTTAATTGAATTTATGAAAGAAAATGTCTATAAACCTATGGATATTCAAGAATTGGCTACAGCATTCCATATAGAAAAGAATGATTATAAAACCTTTAAAAAGACTGTCAAAACCATGGAAAGAGAAGGTCTCATAATAAGAACAAGAGCAGATAAATTTGGACTCCCAGAAAAGATGGGATTAGTAGCGGGGAAAATCCAAGTACATCCTAGAGGATATGGTTTCGTTATACCAGAAGAAGAAGGAGTAGAAGATATATTTATACCTAGTTCTTTCTTAAACGGTTGTATGAACGGAGATAAAGTTATAGCAAAGGTTACCAAGGAAGATGCTACAGGTAAAAGGCGAGAAGGAGAGATTACAAGAATAGTAGAAAGGGTAAATAAAACAGTTATTGGAGTTTATGAAGATAGTAGAAATTTTGGATTTGTGGTTCCAGAGGATAAAAGAATACAAAACGATATATTTATTTCAAAATCTGAAAGAAACGATGCTAAAACTGGGGATTTAGTTATAGTAGAAATCACAGAATGGCCAGATAAAAGGAGAAATCCTGAAGGTACCATTATACAAGTTTTAGGCAAAAAAGGAGAAAAAGGTATTGATATACTCACTATCATTAAAAAGTATGGATTACCAGAAGAATTCCCTGATAAAGTAATAAATTATACCGATTCTCTTGAAGATGAAATTCCAGAAAGCGAATATAAGAGAAGAAAAGATCTTAGAGCGGTAAGAATGGTTACCATAGATGGAGAAGATGCAAAAGATTTAGATGATGCTGTATCCATTGAAAAGCTTCCTAATGGTATTTACAAGTTAGGGGTTCATATTGCAGATGTTACATATTATGTTAAAGAGAAAAGTCCATTAGATAAAGAAGCCTTTAAAAGAGGAACCTCAGTTTATTTAATAGATAGAGTTATACCTATGCTGCCTAAAAAGTTATCTAACGGCTTATGTTCGCTTAATCCTAAGGTAGATAGACTTGCCCTAAGCTGTATAATGACCTTAGACAATAAAGGTAAGGTATTAGAGCATGAAATAGCTGAGAGTATAATTAAAACCAGTGAAAGAATGACCTATACCGATGTAACTAAGATTTTAAAAGATAAGGATGAAGACCTCATAAAGAGATATGATTATCTTTATGAAGATTTTCTTGCCATGGAAGAGCTATGTAATATTTTAAATAAAAAGAGGATAGGTAGAGGGGCTATAGATTTTGATTTTGAAGAATCAAAAATTATATTGGATGAAAAAGGAAGACCAGTTGATGTTAAGCCTTATGAAAGAGAGATTGCCAATAGAATAATTGAAGAGTTCATGTTGGTGTGCAATGAAACTATAGCTGAACATATGTATTGGACTAACATACCTTTTGTATATAGAATTCATGAAAATCCCAATGAAGAAAAATTAGAAAGATTCTCTAATTTTATTCATAATCTAGGCTATACAGTAAGAGTTGGAAAAGAAATTCATCCAAGGATTCTTCAAGATATACTGGAAAAGGTAAAGGGGAAAAAGGAAGAAACCGTAGTAAGCACACTGCTTCTTCGTTCTATGATGCAAGCTAGGTACTCTCCGGAAAGTGTAGGGCACTTTGGGTTAGCGGCAAGATATTACTGCCACTTTACATCTCCTATAAGAAGATATCCTGATCTTCAAATTCATAGGATCATTAAAGAATTCATAAATGGAAAAATTAGTGACGAAAGGTCTAAAAAGCTTGTTACTATAGTGGATAATGCTTCTAAACAATCTTCTGAAATGGAAAGATTGGCTCAAGAAGCAGAACGTGAAGTGGATGATCTTAAAAAAGCAGAGTACATGAAGGAAAGGATTGGAGAAGTATTTAATGGACTTATTTCCTCCATCACTAGCTTTGGAGCATTTGTTCAACTTCCTAACACTATAGAAGGTTTAGTTCATATAAGCAGCATGGATGATGATTTTTATATCTATGATGAAAATCATCTAACCCTTACTGGGGAAAGAACTAAAAAGATATACCGTCTTGGAGATGCTGTAAAAGTACAGTGCAGTAAGGTGGATATTGATTCTAGGGATATTTTCTTTGATATCGTAGAGGATGAATATGGTGTTATAACTAGAGGTAACAAGAAAGATACTGATAAGAGTATATTTGATGATTTGGATGATGATGAAGAAGAAAATTCATTAAATTTGCCAGAGGGTTCTGAAGAAGATGATATTGTTTAAAAGTTAACAAGGAAAAATGAAAGTTTTTTATTGTAAACTTTTACTTTTTGTAGTACGCTATAAGTAGGTAATTTAAAGTAGGCTGAGTTTAGGAGAGTCGCAATTAAATTTTGTGTTAATTGCGGCTTTTTTTATTAATTTTTCACATAAAATAAATAATTTATATATAAATAAAAGTATAAATAAAATTTTTAGCTTCATTTAACAAACAATTGGATTATAAGACTTTGTTTTTAAGGTGAAGGGGGAATGTATTAATGATTGACTTAGAGGGGTTATTAATTGAAAACCCAGTAGTAGCTGCCATTAGAAATGATAATGATCTAAATAAGGTTAAGGACAGTAATGTACATATAGTATTTGTATTATATGGTTCTCTTCTAAGTATTGGGAGAATATGTAAGGAATTAAAGGAAAAGAAAAAAGTGGTTTTTGTTCACTTAGATATGATTGAAGGTTTGAAGAGTGACCAGAAGGGAATTGAATTTATTAAAGAATATGCTAACCCCTTTGGAGTAATAACCACTAAACAAGGTTATATAAAGTATGCTAAAAATTTAGGCCTTTATACTATTCAAAGAATATTTATTATAGACTCGTTATCTTTAGATACAGCAATAAAGAGTATATTGGCATCTCAGCCTAGTGCTGTGGAGGTTATGCCAGGAGTTGCAAGTAAGATAATAAAGTCTTTAGAAAAGCAAATTAGACTCCCAATAATTGCAGGAGGGCTAATTAACACAAAGAAAGAAGTTATGGAATCCTTAGCTGCAGGAGCTATGGCCATTTCCACCACTGCTCAAGAGTTGTGGGAGTGAAGTGATTCTTAGCTATGACATAAAATTTTAATAGGAGAATATGAGTTAAGCAAAACGATTTTTAAATTGTTTGCAAGACCATTTCTATATAAGTAAGTGTTTACAAAAAAAGAAAAAGGGAGAGATGAATGTGGGAAAATACGTAATGGCGCTAGACCAAGGGACAACTAGTTCAAGATGTATTATTTTTAATGAGAAAGGATTAATTGAGAGTGTAGCTCAAAAAGAATTCACTCAAATTTATCCTAATGCTGGGTGGGTAGAACATGATCCTATGGAGATATGGTCCACTCAAGTAGGAGTAGCTTCAGAGGCTATGGCAAAAATAGGTATTACCGCAGCAGATATAGCTAGTATAGGTATTACAAATCAAAGAGAAACCACAGTAGTATGGGACAAAAATACAGGGAAACCTGTTTATAACGCTATAGTTTGGCAATGTAGAAGAACATCAGATATGTGCACAAAACTAAAAGAACAAGGTTTGGCAGATAAGTTCAGAGAAAAGACAGGATTAATCCTAGATGCTTATTTCTCTGGAACAAAAGTTAAATGGATTTTAGACAATGTAGAAGGGGTAAGGGAAGAAGCAGAAAAAGGTAATATACTATTTGGAACAATAGATACATGGCTTATATGGAACTTAACTAAGGGTAAAGTTCATGTAACCGATTACTCCAATGCTTCAAGAACATTATTATATAATATTCATGAACTTAAGTGGGATGATGAAATACTTGAAATTTTAGATATACCAAAATCAATACTTCCAGAAGTAAAGCCATCTAGTTATGTATATGGCAATACTGAAGATTCATTGTTTGGAAGTGAAATTCCAATAGCAGGTATAGCTGGAGACCAACAAGCAGCTTTATTTGGACAATGCTGTCATGAACCAGGAACAGCTAAGAATACTTATGGGACAGGCTGTTTCTTATTGATGAACACTGGTGAAAAAGCAGTTGAATCTAAAAATGGTTTACTTACTACTATAGCTTGGGGCATAGATGGTAAAGTTGAATATGCTTTAGAAGGAAGTATATTTATAGCTGGAGCTGCCATTCAATGGCTTAGAGATGAATTAAGAATGATAAAAAATGCTGCAGAATCAGAAAGATATGCTACTGCAGTGGAAGATACCAATGGGGTTTATATGGTTCCTGCTTTTGTAGGGCTTGGAGCACCATATTGGGATCAATATGCAAGAGGAACTATTGTGGGCTTAACAAGAGGAGCTAAAAAAGAGCACTTTATAAGAGCTACTTTAGAGTCCTTAGCATATCAAACCAGCGACGTTTTAAAGGCTATGCAAGAAGATTCAGGCATTGAACTTCAAGCCTTAAAAGTAGATGGTGGAGCTTGCGCTAATAACTTCTTAATGCAATTCCAATCAGACATTTTAGGTGTTCAAGTTGATAGACCAGAAGTAATTGAAACTACAGCTTTAGGGGCAGCATATTTAGCTGGACTAGCAGTTGGTTATTGGAAGAATAAAGATGATGTTTGTAAGAACTGGGCAATATCAAGAAACTTTGAATCACAAATGAGTGAAGAAAAGAGAGCAGAACTATTAAAAGGGTGGCATAAAGCTGTGAAGAGAGCTACAGCTTGGGAAGAATAATTAATTAAAATAAATGGTTTAGGGGGAAATAAAATGTCAATTTATTTGGGAGAATTTTTGGGGACTTTGATATTAGTATTGCTTGGGGATGCAGTAGTTGCAAATGTTGTACTAAATAAAACTAAAGGTAACAATGGCGGATGGATAGTTATTACTACTGGTTGGGCTTTAGCAGTTGCTGTACCAGTATACATTTTTGGACCAGTATCAGGTGCACATTTTAACCCAGCAGTTACCATTGCTAATGCAGCCATAGGAAATTTTGCATGGGCCAATGTTCCAGGATATATTATAGCTCAAATGCTAGGTGGTATAGCCGGTGCTTGTTTAGTTTATATTCACTATAAGCCTCATTTTGATGCTACAGAAGATCAAGATACTAAGAGAGGAATTTTCTGTACAGCTCCTGCTATAAGAGGTACCCTATATAGTTTTATAGCAGAATTTATAGGTACATTTTTGTTAGTATTTGCTTTATTAGGTATTGGAAACACAAAAATGGTAGACGGACTAGCTCCTGTAGTGGTTGGTTTAGTAATTTGGGTAATAGGTTTATCCTTAGGTGGAAACACTGGTTATGCTATTAACCCAGCTAGAGATTTAGGACCTAGGATAGCTCATGCTTTCTTACCTATAAAAGATAAAGGACATTCAGATTGGGGATATGCATGGATACCAGTAATTGCTCCAATACTAGGAGGTTTATGTGCAGCACTTCTATTTAATGGAATATTCTAATAGGAGGTAATAGTATTGAAAAAAGTAATTAACAATCCTGAACATGTGGTGGAAGAAATGCTGGAAGGCATAGTTTATGCTCATCCTGAATATATTAAAAAGCTTGAAAATGCAAATGTTCTAGTTAGGAGAAATTCTCCCGTAGAAGGTAAAGTTGCATTGGTAAGTGGTGGAGGAAGTGGACATGAACCCGCCCATGGTGGATTTGTAGGTAAGGGAATGCTAGATGCAGCAGTAGCTGGGTCGATATTTACCTCTCCTACACCAGACCAAGTATATGAAGCTATCAAAGCTGTTGCCACAGATAGTGGTGTACTACTAATAGTTAAAAACTATACTGGGGACGTGATGAACTTTGAAATGGCCAAGGAAATGGCGGAAATGGACGGCATAAAGGTTGATCATGTGGTAGTAGATGATGATGTGGCAGTGGAAAATAGCACCTGGACTATTGGTAGGCGCGGTATTGCAGGAACAGTATTTGTTCATAAAATTGCAGGAGCTAAGGCTGAGAGCGGAAGTTCTTTAGAAGAGGTAAAGGATGTAGCTTTAAAGGTTATTGCTAATGTAAGAAGTATGGGTATGGCTTTAAGCCCATGTACTGTTCCAGCAGCGGGAAAACCTAATTTCACCCTAGGAGAAAAGGAAATGGAAATAGGTATGGGTATCCATGGAGAACCAGGAACTCATAGAGAAGATTTAAAGAGCGGGGATGAAATTGTAGAGCATCTACTAAATAAAGTATTAGATGACATGGATTTAAAGAATGACGAAGTGGCAGTGATGGTTAATGGCCTAGGCTCAACTCCACTTATGGAGCTTTATATAGCTAATAGAAAAGTGCATTCTATGTTAAAGGAAAAGGGGATAAAGGTTTATAAAACTTTTGTAGGAGAGTATATGACCTCCATAGAGATGGCTGGTTTTTCCATTAGCTTATTAAAGCTTGATGAGGAGCTTAAGAGTTTATTAGATGCACCAGCAGATACACCAGGTTTTAAGATTATATAATATTTAAGCCATTTAATTTATCTTTACTTAATGGGAGTAGTAAGTATATCTTACTACTCTTGTTTTTCTAAATTAATAGAATATTGAAAAAATATTGCTATAATTAATATAGAGAATTAAGTAAAAACTTATTATAAAGGAAGTGTTTTTATGAGTTTAGATGTAAATAATGTAGTGGAAGTTTTTAAAGAAATAACAAAAAATATAGAAATAAATAAGCAATACCTTACAGATTTAGATGCAGCTATTGGTGACGGTGATCATGGCATCAATTTAAACAAGGGTTTTCAAGTAGTTATGCAAAAGCTAAATTCCTCTAACCCAAAGGATGTGGGAGAAGTATTAAAAACAGTAGCCATGAGTTTAGTTTCCACAGTAGGTGGAGCTTCAGGAGCTTTATATGGCACAGCCTTTATGAAAGCTACCCCTATGGGAGTAGGAAAAGAAACCATGGATTTAAAGGATTTTAGTGAAATGCTTAAGGTTTCTATAGATGGAATAAAGTTAAGAGGCAAAGGAGATAAAGGGGATAAAACCATGCTAGATGTTTTAATTCCTGTATCAGAAAGTATAGAAGAATCAATAAATAAAAATCTAACCCCTTTGGAAGCATTAAAAGAAGCTAGAGAAATGGCTTTTAAGGAAATGGAGCAAACAAAGAACATAATTGCAAAAAAGGGCAGAGCCAGTTATTTAGGGGAAAGAAGCATAGGCCATCAAGATCCAGGTGCTACTTCCAGCTATATAATTATAAACACTATATATGAGTATTTACAAAAGAAGGAGGAGTAAAATGATTTCTTTGGTATTGTTATCCCATAGCAAGAAATTAGTTCAAGGACTTAAGGAATTAATTATGCAAATGACTCCGGAAATAGATTTATATATGGTGGGTGGTACTGCAGATGGAGGCATTGGATCAGACTATGATGAAACTTTAAAGGTTTTAAAGGAAGCATATAGGGAAGAGGGAGTTATAGTATTATTTGATTTAGGAAGCACCTATATGACTGTAGATATGGTAATGGATGAAATAGAAGAAGAAAGAAAAAATAAAATAAAGATTATAGATGCAGCCTTAGTAGAAGGTGGAGTAACTGCAGCTGTAGCCATTAGCAGCGGAAGTGATTTAGAAACCATAGAGGAGACCTTAAAGCCGTTAAAATTAGGAAAAATTTAATAAAGCAAAGCCTTGCCTCATATTAACCATATATAGATTCTCCATTGAATGTGTGGTATTATTAGAATTAAGTTAAAATAGTAAAAACCACAGTAGGTGAGATTATGGCAAAGAAAAATGAAAATAAAACTTTAGCTGAAAATAGAAAAGCATGGCACGATTATTTTGTAGAAGAATCCATGGAAGCAGGTATTGAGCTAGTAGGCACAGAAGTTAAATCTGTTAAGGCAGCAAGAGCTAACCTTAAGGATAGTTACGGAGAAGTGAGAAATGGCGAAATATTTATAAGAAATATGCATGTAAGCCCCTATGAGCAAGGGAATATATTTAATGTGGATCCTTTAAGAGATAGAAAATTGCTCCTTCATAAAAGTGAAATAAAAAGGCTTTTAGGTTTTGTATCTCAAGATGGTTATACTTTAATACCTCTTTCACTTTATCTTAAAAATGGAAGGGTTAAAGTGAATCTTGGAGTATGCAAAGGTAAAAAGAACTACGATAAGAGAGATGCTATGCTGGAAAAAGCACATAAGCGTGATATTGAAAGAGAATTTAAAGAGAGAATGAGATAAAATCTGCCAGACAAATGATAAGTGACAAGTTGCTACATTAAGCACCTTGTCACTTATCACTTGTCTGGTACTTTTTTTTATATTCTGCATATCTATAATATATAATCCTCCTTAACCAATTTTGTAAGCAAAATAATCAATGAACAGTAATAAAGCTACATACCAATTTTTTAAGGAGGAATTTATGGAAGTTGTGCTTACATCCATGCATTATATTTATCTATTATTTATTATCATAATTATTGCATTTATGGTAATGAAAAAGGATACCACACTAGTTTCAATTATAGGAGTTTTTGTTTTAGGTCTCCTAGGAACTTCTTCAGTTTATAAAGCTCTAATGGGAATTTTTAATGGTCTTATTTATGCCACCAAAGAGCTTATGCCCACTATATTTATAATTTCTGTAATTACAGCCATGAGTAAAGTATTAATGGCTTCAGGAATTAATGAAGCTATGATATCACCTTTTAAAAGATTCATTAAAAATTATGATATGGCATACTGGGTTATAGGTATAGTAATGATGATAATATCCTGGTTCTTCTGGCCTTCTCCAGCAGTGGCTTTAATAGGAGCTATTTTCCTTCCTATAGGGAAAAAAGCTGGATTGCCAGCCATAGGTGTAGCCATGGCTATGAATTTATTTGGGCATGGTATTGCATTATCCACAGATTATATAATACAGGCAGCTCCTAAGCTAACATCAGATGCCGCTGGAATATCTGTAGGTGAGGTTATGAGAGCAAGCATTCCCCTTACTATAGTAATGGGACTTGTTACCACTATAACTGCTTTTATTTTACTTAAGAAGGAAATTAAAAATGGAGTATACAAGGATGAGTTAGAAAACGCTAAGGAGGATTATTTAGAAGAAAATAAATTAGATGTTAATTTTTCCTCTAGAACTAAAAATCTTTTAGCCCTTATGATGCTTGTACTATTTGCGGCAGATATAGCAATAATGTATAAAGCCAAACTTCAAGGGGGAGATGCCACAGCTTTAATAGGAGGCACAGCACTAGTGATATTAGCAGTTATTGGAGCATTAGCCTACAAAAAAGCTGTATTTGAAAAGATGACAGCTCATATGGTGGAAGGTCTTCAATTCGGCTTCAGAATATTTGGAGTGGTTATACCCATTGCAGCATTTTTCTATCTAGGAGATTCTGCCATATTAGATATCTTTGGCAAGGTACTTCCAGAAGCTTCTAAAGGCATAGTAAATGACTTAGGCTTAGCATTAGCATCTATAGTGCCAGTAAACGCTACTGTTTCTTCTATAACCTTAACTGCAGTAGGAGCCATAACAGGCCTTGATGGTTCAGGGTTTTCGGGTATCCCTCTAGTTGGCTCCGTAGCAAGGCTTTTTTCCACAGGGTTAGGTTCAGGTACAGCCACCCTTACAGCTTTAGGGCAGATATCTGGGATTTGGATAGGAGGGGGAACTTTAATTCCTTGGGCAGTTATACCAGCTGCAGCCATGTGTGGAGTAGACCCCTTTGAGCTTACTAGGAAAAATTTAAAACCTGTGGTGATAGGACTTATTGCCACCACTATAGCAGCTATATTTTTCATATAAGCCTTAGCCTGCAGATTTATTTTATTCTGTAGGCTAAAAAATTGTTTCAAATATATGTTATAATTACATAAAATATATATAAATAAGTGATGGTAGGGGAATAAGAAATGGGAGATATTCATTTACAATACTACTATGATTTGTTTAGAGAAAAATGGTGGGTTTCCAGCAATACCTTTAAACTTAATATAGATAAGATTAGTTATTTTCAAAAGAAAAAAAGAGAAAAAGAATTAGATAAACTTATAGATACAGTAGTAAATCATATAAAAAGCTTTCCTAAAAGTGAAGTGGAAAAGAAACAGTGGAAAAGTAAAGGTGATAAATTTCTTAGAGAGCTTATGAAAAAAGATAAGCTATTTAAACTGGAGAATTTCGATGAAGATTTAAAAGAAAGGTTTTTTAAAAGTACAGAGAATTTTATTAAAGCCTCTAGGGAGTTTGATAAAAAGCTTAACTTAGAAGATATAGGCCAAGCTATGAGAAATGTTTGGATTATTAATATACTGCAAGCGGTTATGGGAGAGGAAGTAAGCCTTACTAAAGCTATTTTTGGATATAGCATGCTTTATCCTTATACAGATAATTATTTAGATGATATATATATAGGAAGCAGTGAGAAAAATAAATTCAATAATAGGCTACAGGAGAGATTAAAGGGAGAAAATATTTCCTATAATAATAACCATGAAGCTCAGGTTTATAAATTGGTAGAAAATATAGAAGAGGTTTTTCCTAGAAGGGAATATCCTAAAGTATATGAAAGCCTGCTGCAAATAAATAATGGACAAATTAGAAGCTTAGAGCAGCAAGAAGAGGTAACTATACCCTATGATAAGGATATATTAGGAATATCCATTCTAAAAGGGGGATCCTCTGTACTGGTGGATGGTTATCTAGTTAGGGGAGAAATGACCCCAGAGGAAATAGAGTTTTGCATGGGCTATGGATTTTTACTTCAACTAGGAGATGATTTGCAGGATGTAAAGGAAGACTTAAAAAATAACCATATAACCCTTATGTCTCAATTAGCAGGAAAGTATTGTTTAGATACTATATCAAATAAACTAATTAATTTCACCATGGATTTAGTGGATAATCTTCAATGCAAAAATAAAGACAATGAAGTTAGATTAAAGGAATTAATAAAAAATAACTGTATAATGCTTATACTATTTTCCATAGGCTTAAGCAAAGAGTATTTTTCTAAGGAATATGTAAAAACTATTGAAGGATATTTACCTTTTACCATAGACTATTTAGAAAATTTAAAACCAAAAATAACTAAAAAGCTTCAAGAAATAAAAGATGAACAAGGGATTTCAGGAGAAAGACTTATGTATATTTTAGATGAAGTTGTATCCTTGGGATAATAATTGTAAATAAGGTTATTAAAGCTTATTTAATAAAATGTTGAAAAATATGAAATAACAATCCTATTGAATAATGGGCTAAAGTAGTGTAATATAGTAATTGCCGAAAAGGGAAGTGCTTCTGTTTTCGGAGATAAAATTTCTAAAAACTAAATATAGATAATCAGACAATGCGAAACTCTCTGCCAGTACACCTAAATAATATGGGGGTGCCCTGGTTTCGACGGGGGTGGGGATGTCTGAGGAAGCGAGTGGAGGGAACTCTGGACCCGCCTTAAAAAACTAGGGATTAAAGATAAACGCAGAAGACAATTTTGCATTAGCAGCTTAATATAGCTGTTCGTTCTACCCGGGAGGCCTACGGCCTGGGATAGGGCGCCGATTAGTAGGGAACCGCACTCTGGAAAGCTTTGACCTGAGGACGGAATAAATGAAGCTACTAAAGCAGGAAGCCTGTCCATGGGCGTCCTGTAGAGGGAATGTTAAACCATAGGACTGCACTCGGAGATGCCTCAGGCATATCACCTTCGGACACGGGTTCGATTCCCGTCACCTCCACCATGAAATCCACGACAGGAATGTCGTGGATTTTTTTATGACATTAGAAAGGATAAATGGTATAATTATGTCTATAAGGATATACTTGGGAGGGAGTTTATATGTATGTAAATGGTTCGTTAATAAAAAATATAAATGAGAATAGTTTAATAAACTTTTTAAAGAGTAAAGGTTGTATAAAGGGTGAAGGCGAAAGTGGCAAGGATACTACTTTATGGATTGGTGAATTGTTAGATAATAAGAGAATAACTTCAACAGAATTAAATGAATTTTTATTTCAAGAACTATTTTATGGAAGAAGTAACATGATAAATATTTTTGAAATTGTAAGCTGTAAAAAGATGAGAGACGAACAAGTATGGAATGAAAGATTATCAGAAAGTTATAACATAAATTCAACAAATTTTAATGAAATTATATCAACAGTAGTTCATCAAGATACTCCAATAAAGATTGTTGCAATGAATACATTAGTTGATGAAGAAGGAAAGGTTATATGCGTTGATATAATTTTGGCAAGATATATTCAAATTAATTTAAATGGTAGACAAAGTAGTTCGTGTTGTTTTATACCAATAAAGTTTGATTTGGATAATAAGTTACTTATTATTAAGATAAGAAATCAGTATGGAATACCTGAAAAAGAACATAGACCTAAAGCTACATTGGACAAGATATTTGAAGATTTTAAATTAGTAATGGACTTTGAGACTATTACGCATGATTATAAACATCAAAAGGTTCTATATAATATGAGCAAAGGATTATTAGAAGAATTATATAATATTGTACCTAATTATAATTCTCTAACTGAGATGGATGAGTATATAGAAGGATTTATTAATAATGTCATAGATAATATGGATATTATTAATGTGGAAGATGATGCACAGGGGAAAAAAATAATTAACAAAGGGGTAATAGATTTAAAGGATGAGATAAATAAGGTTTTACAACAATTAGTTGTAGCAGATTATTTTTTTAATGAAGATATTGACCTTTTCAGTAAGAATAATGTTTCAGCTGTAATTACAAGTATTAAGTTTAATGATAAAGAGAAAAACACAGCAAGACTTGCAGGTGAAGATAATGCTAAAGTAATAGTGTGCTCAAGAACCTTTATGAGTATGAGAAAATCAATAGAGGCTGTAGAGAATGTATTTGCACTAAGTATAGCTCATAAAAGAAAAAGTGATAGTATTGAAGTCAAATTTGATGCTTCGGAGAAAGACAGATTGTCAATTTTAATATTAAATCAAAAAAATTATACAGAAGAAGATTATAATAAAATTTGGAGGATGTATAAAAAATATGAAAAAAAATCTTTTAACACAATTGAAAGATATAGGAAAGAATATGTCGGTTAATGAACTAAAAAACATAAGCCCTGGGCGATTAATGGACTTATTGAATATAGACAAGGCTCAAATGAAAGACTTTGCTGACTATCTACATAAAGAGTATGTATTAAGTTATAAATATGATTTTAAATGTAATAATTGTGGAGCAAATTGTATTGCTTATGAAAGAAAAATAAAAAGTAATATTTACATTTGTAAAAGTTGTTGTGCTGAGATTGAAAATGATGTAATTTTAAAAAAGGGATGGATAACTTATAATATTGATAAAAATGAAATGATGGGGTTAGATGAAAAAAATAATATTGATTTGGTTAGTGGAACATTAATAGAGAATAAGTTTTTATTAGGTTCTAATAAAGTTATTGAGTTAGTAAGAAAGAGGGATAATAAAATGAAAATATTTATAGGAAGCTCAAAAGAAGCAAAAAGTGAGATGGAAAGATTAGCAAGATTTCTCGAAGAATTTAATTGTGAGGTTGTAGCTTGGAGCGACTCTTCAACATTTGTTGCAGGGGATTTTACATTAGAAAGCTTGATTAAGGTATCTAAACAAGTAGATGCTGCCCTATTTGTATTCAATGGAGAAGATGAGACATGGTATAGAGAAAGTGTTGTCAACTCTGTAAGAGATAATGTTTTATTGGAGTATGGGTTATTTGTTGGTACTAAGGGAAGAAAAAATGTTATTTTTATGTGCAAGAATAGTCCCAAGATAGCAACAGATTTATTAGGTATAAAATATCTTGATGCGGGTAGAGGAGATTTTACTTTAAAAAATGATATAAAAGTTTGGCTAGAAAGGATATGTTAATTTTACATGTAATATAAGTGATGGATTTTAAAGGTTACGCTTCACCTCCACCATACATAAAACGAAAGTTTATTTTTCTAGGTGGAAAATAAAGATGAGAAAATGTGCTGTATTAGTTGTGGTAACTAATACAGCACGTTTTCTTTGATTTGTTTCATTTTAGCAATGTATACTTAAAAAGTTAATCTGATAAAAGTACAATATAAGCACCGGAACAATAAAATGTGAAAGATTAACTAATGGTTAACTAATGGTTAACTAATATAAGGCAAACTGTTGAAAAAATACTAAATTTATGTATAATATAAATAGACTTAAATATAAACATGAAAAAAATATAAATGAAAAGGTGTTGTAAATATGCGCAAAGAGGTAGTTTTTAACTAAACTAACTGAATAAGGATTGTTTTTAGAGAGTACGTTTGAAAAATCTTGAGTTATCAAGATTTATTGGTTGCGGAATTAATTTGAAAAATATTAATGACTACCATGTTTATTTGTGTACTTCTAAAATAATCAGTATTTAAATGAGCATGTTACACCTTATTTGCATAAGTAGGAAAGCCGTGTTCTAAACACGGTATTTTTATGCCTATTTTTGCTGCATTTATAAATATTATATAAGATTTTAGTGTATATAGCTTAATAATAAGTTGTATAAATTAAAGTCCTATATTTTATGTTTATATTTAGGTCATATAATTATGAGGCTGTAAGTGAACCTGTGTTCATTTGCGGCTTTTTGTTTTTTTAAGGAGATTATTAGGATGATTAAGATATTAAGATCACAAGATACAAGCAAACTTTTTCGTAATATAAGGATGGTGAATAATTAATGGTTGAAAAGTTTTTAGCATATAAAAATTATTTATTATTTTCAGCTTATTCAGCTATTTCACCGATGTGCTTTTCATTGGTAGCGACAATTATGATAGTGTACTATATTGAAAAGGTTCATGGTATCGCAGGAATGATATTAAGTGCTATAGCAATGCAGTTTATAGCTATAAAAATTTCTATAAGCATTGGGATAGAATGCACTTCACTATTAGTTGTATATATTGTTTCTTTAATAACGGATAAAAAAGATGTTAAATGCGCTAGAGGGGGAGATGATACTTATGAAAACAATTAATATAGGAATTGTGGCTCACGTTGATGCGGGAAAAACAACTACAACTGAAAATCTTTTATTCTACAGTGGAGTTATAAAAGCAATTGGTAAGGTAGACTTAGGTAATACACAAACAGACTCCATGGAGCTTGAACGTAAGAGAGGAATTACTATAAAATCATCAGCAATATCCTACACTTGGAATAATGTTAAAGTAAATATTATCGACACCCCAGGACATGCGGATTTTATTTCTGAAGTAGAACGCTCTTTAAGTGTTTTAGATGGAGCTATATTAGTTATATCTGCAGTAGAAGGTATTCAATCACAGACGAGAATATTATTTAACACATTGAAGGCTTTAAAAATTCCAACTATAATTTTTATAAATAAAGTAGATAGAGTTGGAGCAAATTGTAATAAAGTTTTTGAAGAAATAAAAAAGACAATGTCTAATAAAATAGTCAGATTACAAGAGTTATATGGTGAAGGAAGCAGAGAGGTTTATCTAAATAATTTAGATGAAACAAATGATGATGTTATTAATGTTTTATCAGATTTAGATGAAGTATTCTTAGAGAAATATGTTAACGGAATAGAATATGATAAAAAAGAAATACAAGAAAAGCTTTCAATTTATTCAAGGGAAGGAGGTTTATATCCTGTGCTTTTTGGTGCCGCATCAGTTGGACTTGGCATCAAAGATTTGTTAGATGGAATTTGCAGTTATCTACCATTTGCCAGTGGAGATTACAGCGGTGGGTTATCTGGAATAGTGTTTAAAATTGAAAGAACAAATACAAATGAAAAGAAGGTTTACGTAAGATTATTTAGCGGTAAAATATCTGTAAGAGATAGAATTGAAGTACCCAATAAAGATATGATGGAAAAAGTGAAGAAAATTAGTGGCTTAGAAAATGGTAAACTTGTTGAAATATCTAGTATAGAAGCAGGAGATATAGGTATTTTATATGGGCTTACAAGTTTTCAAGTTGGAGATGTTATTGGAATTGCGAATAATAGAACTAAAAATATATCTATAGCTAAACCAGCATTAAAAACGAATATATCTGCCGTTAACAAAGAAGAAAATAGAGAGCTATTTAAGGTATTAACCTTTCTCACAGAAGAAGATCCACTATTAGAATTAGGTATGGATGATGGAGATAAAGAGATTTATATTAACTTATTTGGTGAAGTTCAAATGGAAATATTAAGTTCTATATTAGAAGATTTATATGAAATTAAAGTAGAGTTTTCAAATATCCAGACTATTTACAAAGAAACGCCTAAAAATGTTGGTACGGCAATAATGCGTATGCAGGAAGGGGTAAATCCTTTCTGGGCAACAGTAGGCTTAAAAATAGAACCTGCAGGTAGAGGTGAGGAATTAAAATATATTTCCAATGTTTCAGTAGGATCATTACCAAAGTCTTTTCAAAATGCTATTGAGGAAGCAGTTGTTAAGACAAGCAAACAGGGTCTGTTTGGTTGGGAAGTTACTGATATAAAAGTTACACTCACCTGTGGAGAGTTTTCTAGTCCAGTCAGCACTCCAGCGGACTTTAGAGATGTAACTCCTATGGTATTTATGGAAGCATTGTATGAGGCTAAAACTGACTTATTGGAACCTCTGCATGAGTTTGAACTAAGGATTCCACAAAATGTTTTGAGTAAAGCTATTTGGGACTTAGAAACTATGAGAGCAACCTTTGATAATCCCATTATTGTTGAAGATGAATTTTTAATAAAAGGGTTAATACCAGTAGAAAATTCAAAAGAATACAAGCTAAAAATAGCTTCCTATACAGAAGGTAAAGGTATGTTTCTAACAAAGTTTTTTGGATACAAGGAAGTACCATTTGAATTCACTAAAACCCGCCAAAAGGCAACCTATGATCCTTTAAATAAAAAAGAATACTTGCTTCACAAGTTAAATGCAATTAGAGATTAATAGTTATTTTAAAAAGAAAATATCTAAAGGGTTGAGTAGTGAATATTAAGGGTTGTGCTTCACCTCTACCAATAAATCCACGATAATTTGTCGTGGATTTTTACTATATATAAGTTTAGAATTATTTAGAGTGAAATGTATCACAAGTAAGTGGGGTATTTGTAGAATTTGCATTAGACATATAAAGTAAATTTGAACATGTATGATCAGTAAAAGTACTATCAGAGTATTGGAATATTGAGGATAAAATAAACAAGTGACGATCATCACTTGTTTATTTAGCTTAATACAAATTAATCTCCATCCTCTCCACCAGGGCCATCCCGTCTTGGTCGTGATGATTCTGGAAGAGGTTCAACATTTTTATATTTGTTAGAGGCAGAGAATTTGTTCTCATGGATAGCATTTAAAGAATTATTTTGGTGCTTAGAGTTTGAGCAATTCTTCTGCTGGCTGAAACTGGAATGGTTATTTTCATTAGCCATTGTATAATCACCACCTTCTAAGTTATTTTGTACATATAATAAGTTTTTATGTTAGAATTTTTTTGCAATTATTAACATTATCTTTAATTTTTCAATTTTAAAGTAACCTAAAATATGAAGGCTTTCATTATAACTTCTTATATTTTTTCTTAGAGTAATTTATCCATTGAATATACAAATCTGGTCTATTACTTTTTAAAAAATTAAAGAAGTCTTCTTTGTATCCAAGGTTCTCTAGACCACTAATAAGTAAATGTGGAATTGTGGATTTTTTTTTCATTGCTTTGGCAGTATCTATGAGCTTAAGTTCATTGGAAGGTGTTACAAAGATATGAAATATTGCTGCATCTTGTCTCAAATAACCAACCTTAACCATGGATTCATATAGTTCTATTAGCTTCCTTGAAATTTGAGGCGTTAATTTTTGTTTTGATAAGTATTGGTTTAATTCAATACCATTAATATATTCCCTTATGATATAGTTTACTCCGGATTCATAAAGTTTAGGAAAATGTATATTTGTTTGAGCCATTAATAAAGTTTCAAGTTCATTCTTGCACTCTTTCTTATTTTTAAAAACTTTTATGCACTTTTTGGCGTCTATTTTATAGACTTTACCTTGGGTTCCTTTGCCTATAAATTCTAAATTTCTTATATCTATATCTAGATTTAGCTTAATATTAATCACCTGTTTGAAAATAATTGCAATGTCAGTATATGCATGAGATAAAGAAAGAGTGAGAGCATGTATGCATTTATGTCAAAGTCGTAGACTTGTTATTAGAATTTTTGAAATGGTTATATTGGATTTCATCTACTATATATTTACTCCACCATAAGACTCTAGACTAATCTAATTAGCTTAGGGTCTTTTATTATCTACTTTTTTAAATAGATAATTAAAAAAATACTATAACTTTTTAACTTTAGATAGTCATAATGTAGGAAACACATTGTGAAGGGGGAGCAGTGGTAATTTTAAAGCAATATAAAAAATTAAAAATGGAAAAATTTAAATTAACTATTGAATTATTACCAATATTTGTGGTATACTTATAAAGTGAGCAGATTGCAGGACCTTGCAATTAGCTTATGATATTATAAATTGAATGTTTTTTTATTGCAATAGGAAGCTTGGCGGAGCTACTTATTGCTTTCTTTTTTGTCTAGATTTAATGTGATTTCAGAGGACAGCTCATCCTTTTTTACAGTTGTTTTTGCTTGGAATAAAGCTTTCATTATATCTTGTCTATAACAGAAGCCAAGCAACATAGCAACAATTCCAATTATGGTTAAACATAAAATAGAAATTATAAAATTTAGGTTCACAAGACCACACTCCTTTAATAAATAGATGGGTAGGTGCAATCTGCTCATTTCTTGGATAGAGGTTAGAAAATGATATATGCTTGTAGCTTAATTGTAACATGTAATCTTTTACATGGAAGTAAAATTGCATGAAAACACCAATTGTTGTAATTAATTTAAATCAGAAGTTTAATTTAATTAATTAAAAATTTAATTTATAGGAAGGTATTTACGAAGTAATATAGAATATTCAATTAAGAACCAATAAATGTAAAAGGGGGATGATGCTATATGTACAATATATTAATCTTAGAAGATGATTGTATTCAGTTGAGAACCCTGTCAGATATTATAAAACAATCAGGCAACATTTATCGAGTATATGAAGCTACCAATATCACAGAAGCTCTTAAAATAGCCAAGCATGAGATAATTAATCTTTTTTATGTGGATATCAATTTGAAAAATGAATCAGGCCTTACTTTTGCTCTAGAAATAAGAAGAATAGAAAAATATAGATTGACCTGGATAATATTTGTAACAATTTATAAAGAGTTTATGCTTCCAGCTTTTAAGAAAATTCACTGTTATGATTATATATTAAAACCTTATAATAAGGAGAACATCCAAAGAATAACAAGGTTTTTACTGTCAGGCAGCTGTGTACAGGTTGCTATTACGGAAATTAATGAGAAGTTTATAATTGTTCCAGTAAAGAACATCCAGGTGAAAATATTTATCAATGAAATAATTTTTGTGGAAGTCTTTATTAGGACTTCAACAATTCATACTGTAAACGGTTCTTTTACCATAGATTATTTATCACTTAAGAAGATAAATTCAATGATAGAAGATAAGAATATACATCAGAGCCATAGATCTTATTTAGTTAATGTAAAATATATCAATAAGATTGAAAAAACTAATGATAAAACTTCCTATAAGATTTATTTCTATAATACTGACAAAACTGCATTATTAGGAAACAATTATAAGAAATGTATAATTGATAAGTTTAATAATGTTGTGGGTGGAGAGATAGATGAGTGATTATAAGATATTCATCCTAATATTCCTTGAAGTAGGAAGTTATATGCTGCTGTGGAACATGTTTAATAAAAAACATGAAAAAACATTATATAAAAGTGTTCTCATTGTATTTTTTACTTCATTAGTAGTACTTATTACAAATTATATTTATCCCCCTTTTCAGTTTTTTGCAAATTATGTGTTTCTATTTTTGGCTATTAAAATTACATTTAAGAAAAGTATGAAATATTTATTATTAGAGTTTGGGTTGATTATGGCTATTTTTGGCATAATACAGCTTGCTTTAATAATTACACTGACATTGTCTATTCCATACTCTATGGTAAAAGATGATTTTATATATTTACTTGTTACAAATCTCATCTGTATGCTTCTTAGTTTATATATGTATAAATATGTACCTTGTGAAAAACTAAAGATTTTTTTTAGACAGAAAAATTCTAAAATATATTTCTTATCTGTGAATCTTCTCATTTATATAGTAATTGCAAAATGGGTATGGAATTTTAAAAGACATGAGTTTTTAGATGTGATTGCACTGTATCTTATCATTCCTGTAGTATTCATTCTGGTAAATTTATTTTTTCTTGAGTATAATATGAAAAATAATGAAATAAAGAAGTCGCTGGAGGAGTATGAGAAATATTCTGCTGTAATATCGAAACTATTAGAGGAGGTAAGGATAAGACAGCATGATTTTAAAAATCATCTAAATACTATTTACAGCCTTGTCCTAGTATCCGATGAAAAAAATTTAAAGGAAACTATAGCACAATATATGGGTTCTCTTAATATTTCCATGGAAAACATGGAGAAGGTGCTTCAAATAGATAATACTGTGATAACGGCTATTCTATACAATAAAATAAATGAGGCTGTGAGGAATGGTATTGAGTTTAAGTATTCAATCCAAGGGGGTTCCATATTTCCTTTTAAGGATTATGAACTTTCAGAGATTTTAAATAATCTTTTGAATAATGCATTTGAAGCTGTTTTAAATTCAAAAGGTGATTTGAAAAAAGTATTCTTAAATATAGGCTGCTATGAAGATAATTACATTGTGGAAATTGGAAATACAGGGGAAAGAATAGAATTTAATGATATCGGTAAAATTTTTGATTTAGGATATACTACTAAAACTGGAAGGAATCGTGGATATGGACTATACAATGTAAAAAAAATAGTTGAATCCTACGGAGGTAGAATTCAACTATCTTTTGAAAATGGCTATACAATTTTTACTATTACGGTGTCATAAATTGGGTACTATTCTTCTTTCAAGCATTCTGGAATTTCTGGTTCACCAAGAAATAGAAAAGACCCATACCATGGAAATACGAATGAAGTTATAGAGAGACAAAGTGCACATAATAGGGTTTTTCCTCTGAAGTTGTTAAGTAACTTTTTCATAGTTTCCCTCCTTTCAGCTGAAAGTATTGAGTAATTAATATTACTCGCTTTCTGCTTATAAATTATTTTTTAAATAAGTTATAGCTTCGGCTTTTTAACCAGCACTAGCTGTATATTTTGTATTAATATAGTGCTGAAGCCGCAGTTTGTATAGGGAGTGTTTTCTAAAAACAATAAAGTAATGGTCCATAAAGCTACAGACAGAGCTGCTATAAACTTATACTGTAGCTTTTTTTTATTATTTTTTATAGGTCTCCTTACACTAAGTATTGGAGCCCTAACTAAAGCTATTAGAAAACTTGCTATACCAACAAGCAGATAATATACTTGAGGAAGTCTAGGGATTAAGGGAGCAAGTACACTAGTTAAGATAAATATCAGTATTGTTATAATCAAACAATTAAGATGTCCTTTTAAATGCACTCCGCCAGCAAACACCCTTGTGGATAGCAGTATGAGTAAGGAAAAATAGAAGTAATTTTCCTTATGTATTATATTAAAAAACAGTATTAGAGAAATAATTTTAAACCCTTCACTTAAAATTACACTTAAACCATACTGTATCCTTGCTCTGTCTTTAACGTTGTTGTAGCTTTCGGTACAAATGTATGAGGTAAGTTGTAAAGCCAATTTATCTATCATTTTCAATACACCGCCTATAAAGTGAAAATACTTTAATTTTATAATACATTCATTTAAAGAAGCTTCTTTGTATAATGATATGATTTGAATTACAAATTTAGTACAATATGAATTTAAATTAAATTTATAATAGAAAATAATTTGGACACTTTTATAGCTTTCTACGTTATATAAGTGAAAGCATTAATCGAGGAAGTGATAGGATGAAGGTTTATTCCGTTTATAAAAAATATAACAAGGATTTCATTGCCTATGCAAAATCTATTACTGGCAACAAAGATATAGCCTTTGATCTTGTACAAGATGCCTATGTAAGAGCATTAGAAAATGAGAATATATTTTTAAATATGAATGAATATCAAATAAAAGGTTGGTTTTTCACCGTAATTAAAAATAGAAATATTGATTTTATAAGGAAAGAAAATAAAGTGGTGCTCTTTGATAACGATGTTCCAGAAGAAGAAATTAAAAGCTTTGAAGAGGAAGTCGTGATGAAAAATTTATTAGAATCGTTGCCAGAAAAGAATAAGCAGATACTAAGGCTTAAGTTTAACATGAATTTAAATAGCAATGAGATAGGAAAAGTCCTAGGAATGTCGCCTTCCACAGTAAGATCTCGATTAAGTGCTTCATTAAAACTATTAAAAAAGAATTTGTAGGAGGTATAATATGTCCAAAATTGAAAACATAAATATGTTAGACGCTAGAAACATTAAAGAGGATTTAGCAAAAGAGATTTCAAATATATGCAACATAGGGTTTCTTATAGAAAGTGATGATTCACAACTTCTACTTAAAGATTGTAAAAAAATGAATGTGGGTGCTACTGTAAAGGCACCAAAAGACATTGAGGTTATAAACTATTCAGGGGAGCTTGAAATAGACAGTGAGTATTTAGAAGGATTTTCAAAGCCAGTGATTTTTATAGTAAGCGGATCTGTTACATTTAAGGCAGATATGGATAGTGAGCTAATAGAAGAAAAAATACATTTCGTAGCAGTGCAAGGTAACCTGATATGTCCTAAAAAACTAGCAGGAGTTATACAATCAAGATGCATAGTTCAAGGAAAAGTTTTTAAATATAATACTGGATATATATTTTTTAAGAATAAATTTAAGTTGACAAATAAGTTTATGGCAAGTTTACCATCAAAAGTTAAGCTATCTTTCAATGAATTAGTAATCTTAGAGCCTATGGATAAAAAGCTTTTTGAAGAAAAGATAGCTAATATCCAAGTTTTAAACAGATTAGTTATCAATGGGGAAGTTGAAAATATTATCTCTGAATATGTTGAAGATTATTATTCAATAGATAAAGTTATATTGCCAAAGGGTTCAAGCAATATAATCTATATAGATAATGATATTATTATTAATGACAGTTCAATAAAAAAATACAATGATAGTATTTTATTTGTAGAAGGCGAAGTAGAAATAGATTTAGAAGAGGATATAAAACTTGAAGACTATATTAAAGCTTTATACTCAGAAAAGATAATTTGTAGTGATAAGTATTATGATAGGGTTAAAAAAATTTTAGGTAGCGATGATATAGAAGTAGAAATAATAAATGGGAAAATAGTTACAAATACCGGCAAATTAAGCTTTTCTGGAAATATGGATCAAATTCAAGAACAAATAAGTATAAGAAACATGGGGAAATTAATATTTGAAGAGAATATTGATTCTGATAAAGTTAATAAAAAAGTTTTGTCCATAATTAATTACGGTGTTATTGTAGTGCCAGACCATATAATGGGAGTTGTAAACAGTAAACTGAAGGAAAACTATGGAAGGGTTAAGTCCTTAGAAGAAGCAAGTAGGGATAAAAAAGAATCTGAAAAAGTACTATACGCTAATTTATCAGAATTAACATTATAGCTAGCAGCAATCCAGGGAATTTATGTTATCCCTGGATTGTTTTTTTAACAGAATTTATAGGTGCTTTTTTAAAGATATGCTACAATAAAGTAAAGATACGTGCAGGTGATGAAAGTATTATCTCTTATATAGAATGTCTTTATGTCTATGGAGTCATTAAATGGATTTAACAAGTAGGGTGGTAACATATGAGTTTAGAAAATAACATAATTATAAATATTTATTCAATACTATTACTTATTATTATAGGATTTCGTGCAGCAAGACTCACTGAAAAAGATTCCTTGAAAGATAAACTTTATATGATGATGTTATACAGTACTATTTTTATGCTTATTATAGACATATTAAGTAGATTTGATGGTAAACCTAATACCATTTACCCTATTATAAATAGATTTGGAAATTTATTAATTTTTATGACAAGCCCTGTTTTATCTTCAATATGGTTATTATACGTTCATTTTCAAGTATTTCACCATGAGGATAAAACAAATCAATTAGCTTATAAGTTAGTTTTTATTAATATTGTAAATGCTATTATTTTAATGATATCTCAATTTTATGGATGGTTTTTCTATATAGATGCAAATAATATTTACCACAGAGGGCCATTGTTTTTGCTCCCTGCCTTTCTCACAATTACATTGATGTTGGTGGCATTTTTAATAATCTTAAAAAATCGAGGAAAATTAGAAAAAAAATATTTTTTCTCACTTATGTTTTTTGCTTTTCCACCACTAATTGGTATTGTACTACAAATCAAATTTTATGGTTTTTCACTTATTCTAAATAGTGTTGTGCCCTCAATGCTTGTATTATTTTTAAACATTCAGAATCATAACATATATTCTGATTATCTTACTGGAGTAAATAATCGCAAGAGCCTTGATATGTATTTAGAGAAAAAAATTAGTACAAGCACTCCAAACAAAAGTTTTTCTGCTATTTTACTAGATTTAGATAATTTTAAAGCTATAAATGATAACTATGGTCATGACATGGGAGATAACGCCCTAGAAACCACTGCAAAACTTCTAAAGAGCTGTTTAAGATCAAATGATTTAATTGCTAGATATGGCGGTGACGAATTCTTTATTATTCTAGATGTATCAAAGAGAAAGGACCTAGAAAACATGGTTAAAAGAATTAATAACTGCTTTGAAAAGTATAATGAATCCAGCTCTGAACCATATAAAATTCTATTTAGCAGCGGTTATGCCGTATATGACTACAATTCCCACATGAAATCAGAAGAATTTCAAAAGTATGTTGATGTGTTGATGTATGAGGATAAACAGAAGCATAAAATAGTAAAAGATAACGGTCCGATATAGTTTTTAATTACTAATATCATAAATTTATAAAGTAGATTACTCATGGTTAAAATAAATGAACGTAATTCCAAAATTTAATAATCCGTATAGGTAATATAGTTACTAAAGGAAATATGGCTGTGACTCCTTAATTTTATAATTAGAATGTCACAGTCATATTTATTCTAATAAAATATGGTTAAACTTTTAAAACTCTAGGGAATGGATTATAATATTTACATATTATATTACTAATTTCCAAACTAATATTTGTATGTATATTTTTCATATATGCTAGGGAGTGAGATACGTGGCTGTGAATGAACTTTCAAGTAAGGAATTTATCTATTCTGCGTTAAAGGATAATCCTTTTCAAGGTGTTTTGGCTATAGATACTAGGGGAATAGTATTTTTTTGCAATGACTTTTTTTTGAACATTTTGGAGGTTAATGAAAGTGATATAGTTGGCGGAGAAATTAAAGAATTTATTCCTAACTGCAGATTAAAGGATACCATAGCTGGGGGACATTACAGTTGGGGAGAGGTTTTAAATATAAACAATAAGGAAATAGTTGTATCAAGATATCCAATAAAATATAATGACTCTACCGTAGGGGCTGTTTTAAAAACCATTTTTCCAGATATGAACATAGCAAGAGAAGTAAGTACAAAACTTTCTACCCCTCATTTGAATATAGGTTATTGCAGCAATTTACATAGTTGTATGGATTTGATTGGTGACTCTCAGCCTATGCTCCTTGTAAAAAAATTAGCCTGCGTAGCTTCTAGATCTATGTCTAACCTGCTGGTAACAGGGGAAAGCGGCACAGGGAAAAATGTTTTAGTTCAAGCTATACATAATAGGTCTATGAGAAGAGAAGGTCCTTTTATTAAAGTAAATTGTGCTGCTATACCAGAAAATTTGTTAGAGTCTGAGCTATTTGGATATGAAGAAGGGGCATTCACTGGTGCTAGCAAAAAAGGAAAAGTAGGAAAATTTGAACTTGCTAACGGTGGAACCTTGTTTTTAGATGAAATTGGAGACATGCCTCTATATATGCAAGCAAAAGTTCTACAAGCGATTCAAGATAAAAGAATAGAAAGGGTTGGAGGCAATACACCCATTGATTTGGATGTTAGAATAATTGCTGCCACCAATAGGAATTTAGAGAAATTAATTACTCTAAATAAGTTTAGGGAAGACTTATATTATAGATTAAAAGTACTAGAAATTAAGATGCCTTCATTAAGAGAAATACCAGAGGATATACCTAAATATGTAGATGGTTTAATGAAAAAAATAAATAATAGATTAGGCTCTAACGTAAAGGGTTTTACCCATGGTTCAATGGAGATAATTAAAAGCTATCACTGGCCAGGCAATGTAAGAGAGTTGGAAAACTTTTTAGAGCAAGCAGTTAATTATAGCGATGATTCCATAATTGATATTAATAATTTGCTTGTAAAACCTTGGGAACATCATGAAGAGATTAAATTAATCAATATAAATCCAGGGGATAATCACTTTAACAGTTTAATTGATAAGACTGAAAAGGATATAATTATTGAAGCTATTAAAAAATGTAATGGTAATAAAACCAAAGCTGCGCAATTACTTAATATGCACAGGTCTGTTTTGTATAAAAAGATTAAGCGCCTAAACATAGAATTATAATTTTACAATATGTCTCTTTTTGTGTACACAGTGTACTTATAAGTGTATACAAAAGGAGACATATTTTTATTTATAAAACTCTATTTAGCATATAGAAGCATTGCAAATGAGTATCTATATCATTTGGCATAAGTATTGCTATACATTTTAGAAGCAAATGAAAGGTAGTACAAAGTAAGCTATGAAGCAGAAATAAAAAAATAAAAGATCTAAAATGAAATTTGGAGGTATTATAATGAAATCTAAAGTAACATCAATGGATGAGGCACTTAGTGTAATAAAAGATGGAACAAGCTTGATGATAGGAGGATTTATTGATGCAGGTTTTCCTATTAAATGTATTGAAAAATTAGCCGAAAAAGGAACCAAAAATTTGACT
Organism: Clostridium amylolyticum; assembly: GCF_900142075.1. Classification (GTDB taxonomy): domain Bacteria; phylum Bacillota; class Clostridia; order Clostridiales; family Clostridiaceae; genus Clostridium_AA; species Clostridium_AA amylolyticum. The sequence goes on along the minus strand of NZ_FQZO01000005.1, from coordinate 61,894 downwards.
CTTATTTCAGCAACTTCAGGTATGGATGGCTTTGGTACATCTATGCTTTATAAAAATAAGCAGGTTAAAGAATTAATTTCCAGCCATGTGGGAACTTCTAAGGAATCCACTGAGGAATATTTAAATGGCAATTTATTAATAAAGGAATTCTTTCCTATGGGTACTTGGATGGAAAAGGTAAGAGCAGGAGCCATGGGATTAGGTGGTGTTCTTGTTCCAGTAGGTGTAGGAATTTTAGATGAACCTGGTTTATTTAAAAACTTAGATGAGCCAAAGAAAGTCATTAATGTTAACGGTTTAGATTGTTTTATAGAACCGGCATTAACTGCTGAAGTATCTATAGTTAAAGCTTGGAGAGCAGATGAGTTTGGAAATTTAGAATTTAGAGGAACTAGCATGAATGATAATGCAGATATAGCTATGGCAGGTAAATTTACTATAGCAGAGGTTAATGAAATCGTTCCTTTTGGAAGTATAAGTCCTGAAAGAGTTGGATGCTCAGGGGTTTTTGTAAATGCTGTAGTTCAAGGATATACAGTGGAAGAACAGGATGAGATATATGGCGAAGCATGGATTAAAAAAGGTAAATTAAGCAGGGAAGATTAACTTTACTTAGAAGTTTATACGAGGAGGAATATAAAATGGATGTTAGAGAGATAATTGCAAGGAGAGCAGCTCAAGAGTTAAGAGATGGTGAAGTTGCAAATTTAGGGATTGGTATACCTACACAAGCAGTTAATTATTTACCAGAAAATATACAGTTAATTATGCATACAGAGAATGGGGCTTTTGGCTTTGGACCAAGGCCAAAATATAGTGAAGTAAATTCAGATATTACCAATGCAGGATCAGAGCCAGTTACATTTTTACCTGGGGCAGCTTGTATGTCCCTTGCTACATCTTTAGGTGCTATGAGAAAAGGATATATAGATGTAACCATATTGGGGGCTTTAGAAGTAGATCAATTTGGTAATATAGCAAATTGGGCGGTAAAGAGGAATGGTTACTGGTGGCCAGGTATAGGCGGTGCTATGGATTTGACCTATGGAACAAAAAGAATTATAGCTACACTGCAGCATACTGATAAAAAAGGAAACTCTAAAATAAAGAAGAAGTGTGAGCTGCCTTTAACAGGTAAAAATTGTGTAAGTACTATAATAACTGAAAAAGCAGTCTTTGATGTTGTAGATAAAGTATTAGTTTTGAGGGAAGTTTATCCTGGGTTAACTGTAGAAGATATAAAAGCTATAACTGAAGCAGATTTTGTAATTTCAGAAAACTTAAAAGAAATGCACCTATAAAATTATAATCTATACACATATAAAACTATAATCTATACACCTATAAAGATATATTATACAAGGTAAGAGGTAAGAGCTAAGAGGTAAGAGTTATGGATAAAACTCGGGGAGTTTTTTATAGTTAATTTGTGGATAAGTAATATGTAAGAGCTAAGAAGTAAGAGTGAAGGATAAAACTCATAGAGTTTTTTATAATTAAATTGTGGATAAGTAAGAGGTAATAGTTGTGATGAAAATTCAGCCTTGCTGAATTTTTTCAAAACTCTTACCTCTTACTTCTTACCTCTTATCTATTACCTATTTACAAATTAAAGTTTATTTTCCTTCATAAAGGCAGGGATACTTTGGGCAAAGAATTCAACGAAGGTGTCTTTAAAGTTTTGGTCTTCTTGTTTCAAAACACCAAGGGAATATTGCATGGCCACACCGTCTATTGCTGCCACTAGGATGGAAGCAAGATTTTTTTTACAGGCTGCATTTTCAATGCCAAAGGCATAAAAGTACATATCTGCTACTTTGCTGATGATTTCATTATAATCCTTTTTAAGGACCTCGCTAAGTGTTCCACCTTTTGATACCACATATCCTATCAATAAAACTAAAAGACGTTGCTCGTCAGCCTTTGACATACGTTCCCTAACTTTATTACTAATTTCATTTAACATATTTTCAGTGCTTTTAAGATTACTGCTTTCATCCTTTTCAGAAAGCTTTTGAGCAAAGTACATAGCTTCCTTTACGGCATGGTAGAATAGCTCATCTTTATTTTTGAAATGATGATAGATGGCACCAGTGGTAAGACCTGCAGCAGAGGCTATTTCACGCATACTTGTTTCTTCAAAGCCTTTTTCTATAAATACGCTAATTGCGGCATCTAAAATACGTTGCTTTTTTTCATTTTGTTGATTAGCGATCACATTATTCACCTCATTCATAAATAGTATATCATATTTTTAAATCATCAATACCCACTCATAATAGTAGCAATATTTAAAGAATATAATTTTTTGTATTTTCAGAATATATTTTCTACTTTGAATGTTAATTTATTGACAAAGGTATATAGGTATTATATGATAAACATAACAAGTGTTATGTTTTGTGACAAACCGCAGATTTGCACAGCTTAATTACTTTAATTAATAATCAAAATTATATGAAAAGGGGAGAGGTTTTATGGAGGCTTATAAAATTTTAGAAATTAAGCAAAGTGTTTTTGAAAACAATGACCGTCAGGCGGACCTACTCAGGGGGAAATTAAAAGAAGATGGTGTTTTTTTATTAAATCTTATGTCTTCACCGGGATCTGGGAAAACCACCACTGTTTTGAGAACCATTGAAGCCTTAAAAGACGAGATAAAAATTGGGGTTTTAGAAGCGGATATTGATTCAGATGTGGATGCACACAAGGTTTCACAGGCTGGTGCTAAAGTGATTCAGTTGCACACTGGAGGAATGTGCCATCTTGATGCGGATATGACTAGACAAGGGTTAGAGGGTCTAGGCACAGAAGATGTGGATTTTGTAATTTTGGAGAATGTGGGTAACTTGGTATGTCCTGCAGAATTTGACACTGGTGCTTCTAAAAATGCTATGATCTTAAGCATACCAGAAGGAGATGACAAGCCTTTAAAATATCCTTTAATGTTTTCTATAGTTGATGTTTTATTAGTTAATAAAATAGATGCAGCGGAGTACTTTGATTTTGATTTAGAGGCAGTAAAAGAGAGAGTACGAAAACTCAATCCAAATATTAAAGTTATTCCCATATCAGCTAAAACCGGAGAAGGAATGGAAGAGTGGATGGATTGGATACGTTTGCAGGTGAAGGGTTGGAAAGATAAATAATTTATTTTACACATCTATTACTACTAAAAGGTTTACTGCATTGTAAACGTTTATGCAAGGGTGCTTATAGTTTTGTTTATAGTTTATATATAATTATTTTTGGGGGGGATAATATATGGTCAAGGAAAAGGTACTTGATCTTGCAAATCACATCAGCAATAAGAAACGTGGCTCAAAAAATGAAATAAAAGCTACAGATCCGGAATATATGATTCTTGAACCTGTGGTTACAGATGAAATGGCGGAAGTAGTACTTTGTATGGAAATACGCAAAAAGGTTACAGCTAAAGATGTTGCTCCTTTATGCGGTAAATCTGTAGAGAGAACAGAAGAATTATTGTTAGAATTAGCGGACATAGGGGTTTGTTTTGTCAATGAAATAGATGGAGTAGATACCTTTTGGTATGAAACTTGGGTTCCTGGAATCATGGAGATGATGACTAACAATAAGAAGAATGTTGAAAAGTATCCACAAATTGCAAAGGCCTTTGAAGCTTATGGGAGAGTGAGAGGACCTAAGACAGCTGGAAGCTTTCCGGTAGGGGTAGGACTCATGCGTGTTATTCCTATAGAACATGCTATTGAAGGTGAAACTAGAAGAGCATCTTATGAAGAGGTTTCAAAATATCTCAAGGACAACGATATTTTTTCTGTATCAGATTGTTCTTGCAGAACAGTAAGAGAAGTTATGGGAGAAGGTTGTGGTCACCTTAAAGAAGATATGTGCATTCAGATGGGACATGCTGCGGAATATTATATACGTACAAAAAGAGGTAGACAAATTACTCGTGAAGAAGCTTTTGAAATTATTAAGAGAGCAGAAGAAAACGGTTTAATGCACCAAATACCTAACTTAGATGGTTCTGGTAAGACTCATGCTATTTGTAATTGCTGTGGATGTTCCTGTTTATCTTTAAGAACTGCTAGCATGTTCATTAATGCTGATATGGTGCGCTCAAACTATGTTTCTAAGGTGGATCAGGATAAATGCGTTGCCTGTGGTGAATGTGTACAAAATTGTCCTGTTAATGCATTACAATTAGGTCAAAAATTATGTTCAAAAGAACCAGTTATTACAGAGATAAAAAGAACTGAGACTCCTAGGGATACAGAATGGGGTCCCGATAAATGGAATCCTGATTATAGAACCAATAGAAAAGATGTAGTGGATACTGGTACAAGTCCTTGTAAAACTCAGTGCCCGGCTCATATTGCCATTCAAGGCTATATAAAACTTGCATCCCAGGGAAGATACAGAGAAGCTCTTGAGCTAATAAAACATGAAAATCCATTCCCAGCAGTGTGTGGGCGTATTTGTCCAAGAAAGTGTGAGTCTGAATGTACTAGAGGAGATATTGACGAGCCAGTAGCTATAGATGAAATCAAAAAATTTATTGCTGAACAAGATTTAAATGTTAATCATCGATACGTGCCTAAAATTAAGCATGATTATGGTAAAAAGATTGCTGTTATAGGAGGGGGACCGTCAGGACTAAGCTGCGCTTATTACCTAGCTATTCAGGGTTATAAAGTAACAGTGTTTGAAAAAGAAAATGTTCTTGGTGGTATGCTTACCCTAGGAATACCTTCCTTCAGGCTGGAAAAAGAAGTCGTAAATGCTGAAATCCAGATATTAAAAGAATTAGGCGTGGAATTTAAAACCGGAGTTGAAGTGGGTAAAGATGTAAGTCTTAATGATTTAAGAAATCAAGGATTTGAAGCTTTTTATATGGCCATAGGTGCTTGCACAGGAAGAAAGCTAGGTATAGAAGGTGAAGATGCTAAAAATGTTATTACTGGTATTGATTTCATGAGAGATGTAAATCTAGGCAAGGATTTAAAGCTTCAAGGCAATGTAATTGTAATTGGTGGAGGTAACGTTGCTATAGATGTGGCAAGGACAGCTTCTAGAGTTGGAGATACACAAGTTAAGATGTACTGCTTAGAAAGCCGTGAAGAAATGCCTGCTCTTCCAGAGGAAATTGAAGAAGCTTTATCAGAAGATATAGAAATTAATAATTCTTGGGGACCAAAGAGAATTATTATTGAAAATGGAATTGCTACAGGTGTGGAGTTTAAGAAATGTCTTTCTGTATTTGATGAAAGTGGAAGATTTAATCCTACCTATGATGAAAATAACACAGCAATAGTTAAAGGTGATACTATATTGCTTTCCATAGGTCAAGGAATGCATTGGGGTAATCTATTAAAAGATAGTAAAATCCAGCTTAATAGAAATAATACCGTTAAAGCAGATGCAATTACATTGCAGACAGATGAAGCAGATGTTTTTGCAGGTGGTGATGCCTTAACAGGTCCTAAGTTTGCCATAGATGCTATTGCTTTAGGTAAAGAAGGCGCAATTTCTATTCATCGTTATGTTCAGCCAGGACAAAGCTTGATTATCGGTCGTGACAGAAAAGAATATCATGCTTTAAATAAGGAAACTTTAGATCTTCAAGGATATGATGATGTTAAGAGACAAAGTGTAGGTCATGTGGATGGCAGCAAATCAAAACAAACCTTCAAAGACTTACGTGGAACTCTTACAGAAGAGCAGATGAAAAAGGAAACACAGCGTTGTCTTAGCTGTGGTGCAACGGTTGTAGATGAATTTCTATGTGTAGGATGCGGTCAATGTACTACTAAATGTAAGTTTGATGCTATTTCTCTCGTAAGAAAATATGATGGTGAAGGCGTAGCCTATGAGGATCTAAAACCAGTAGTTATTAAACAAGTTCTTAAACGCAAGGTGAAAATTACAGCTAAAAAGGTAACAAAACTCTTTAAATAATTTAGGGTATCAAAAGAGAATGGGGTGTATTTTAAGCTGTACTAATGGAGGTGTGTTGCTTTGCATGAACTTGGAGTGGTAATTGAAGTAGTGAAGACTGTGGAGAATTTTGCTATAAGAAATAAACTAACCAAAATTGATACCATTGTTTTGCAAATAGGAGAACTTTCTTCCATGATTCCTAAATATATAGAAGAGTGTTACCCGGCAGCAGTGGATGGTACCATGCTAGAAGATACAAAATTGAAAGTGGAAATACTGCCAGGGAATGTAATATGTAAAAACTGTAATAAGGTTTATAATCTTCTTCAAAATAGAAAAGAATGTCCTTACTGTAAAAATAGTGTCTGGGAATTATTAAGCGGAAAAGAGTTTTTAATTAAGGAAATAGTTGCTTATTAAAATAAGAAATTTGTATAGGATTTTAAAAATTCAAAAGGGGTTAGGGGGAAAAAAATGTTTGAATTTAATTATGCTGAAGGAGCAACGATATTTACTTCTTGGGGAATATGGTTTATTGTATTTGCCTCTCTGTTTATATTTAATGAATTTTCTAGAAGACAGAAATGGGCAGGATTCTTTAGCTTTGTAATCCTACCAATAGTTTTGACAACTATTTGGTTCACTGTTTTAAAGGATGTTACTTATACTGACTGGTTCCATTTAGCTAAGGTTTATTCTGCAACTGCAGGCTGCATTGGTTTTTGGTGCATTCGCCACCTGGAGAAAAAGGATAAAACTACTGGAAAAGTTATTTGGAGACTAGCTGATAAGAAAATTGCTTTGTGCTTTCCTCCATTGATTCTTGCTATAAATATTTTAGAGGCAGTAGCAAGGGATATTCAAGTAGGCTCTACTTACTGGATGACTAATTCTGGTGCAATTGAAGGAGAAGTTGTTGGGGTAATGGGCGGTGCATGGAATTATATGAATGCAGCGGCAGGTTTACTTAACATTATTACTATAACTGGATGGTTTGGAATAGTAATAAGAAGGGAAACACAAAAGGATAAAAGTAAGGACATGTTATGGCCAGACATGCTTTGGTTCTGGATTATTGCATATGATGCATGGAATTTTGTATACACATATAATTGTATACCTACACATTCATGGTATGCAGGCCTTGCATTACTTATTGCACCAACCCTATGTGCCTTTACCCTGGGGAAAGGAGCTTGGCTACAACATAGAGCTCAAACTTTAGCTGTATGGTGTATGTTTGCTCAGACCTTTCCAAGCTTTCAGGATACAGGAAAGTTCGTAGTTAAGTCTACTTACAATCCTACAATTTACACAATTCTAGCAGTTTTAGCCCTTGGAATCAATATAGCAGTATTTATTTATATGCTATATAAAATGAAGAAAACCAAGAGAAATCCATATAAGGGAGAACTCTACACAGACCTTGATAAGTTCAAGGAAGTCAAGATGATGTCATAAGGTAATATTTATTCATGTATAAATAACAAAATAAGCTATTAGAGATAAAAACAGGGTTTTATATCTCTAATAGCTTTTTTATTTATAGCTAATAAGGTATAGTGTATATAATTATTTAAGGCAAGGGAAAAATACTGTTGAATACAAAATATTACTATGGTAAAATTAAATCATAAAAAATAGGAGTGTGTTTTATGAACGAGGTTGTTCTTAACTAAGTAATTTAATAAAGAGTCTAAAAGCTTTTACAAAAATCCTGCTATAAGTAGGTTTATTTGTGTTGATGTTTTTAGCTCGAACTTAGATAAGAACACGGGTAAAGCTATATCCTTTTATATAGGAATATTCACCGTGCTTTAGCACGGTATTTTTATGTCCTAAAATAGTTGTTTCTATTCTCTATCAGTATTTAGAGGGTCAGCTATATACATTGCATTGTGTTATAACATTTGTAATGTACATATAAGGATTATATTTTTAAGTCACAGGCAAACCAGGTGTTTGCTTGTGGCTTTTTATTTTTATCCATTTCCTTAAAATACACTCAATTTAAAGATCTAAAGGAGGAATGGTTATGTTAAGTGTAAGCATTATGTTTGCGGAGGATAAAGTTGTAAAAAAGAAATACAAATTTATATTTTGGAGGGAACTAAATTGAATAAAAATACCATAGAATTATTAGAATACAATAAGATAAAGGAAATATTAAAAGGTTACGCCTTATCAGATATATCTAAGGACAAAATAGAAGCTTTGGAGCCATTTTTAGATATAGCAGCTATAAACGCCTACTTATTAGAAACTAATGAGGGAAGAGCCATTGCAGATATAACTTCAAGTATACCTATTCATAGCTTGATGGGTATGAATAATATAGTGCAAAAGGTTAGAAAAGGTATGGTTTTAAGTGGTGAGGAGCTAGAAACTATAGCAGATTTTTTAGTAGAAGGACGAAGGCTTAGGGATTTTATGAATAATAAAAAAGAGGTAGCTCCCAATATAAGCTGCTATGCTCTATCCATATGTGAAATGCAGGAAGTAGTAGAAGAGATTCAAAGGTGTATATTAAGAGGAAGAGTTGAGGATAAAGCTACTTCAGAATTATCTAAAATAAGAAAAAAGATAAGAATATTAGAAGATAGGATAAAGTCTAAACTGGATAGTGTACTGAAAAATGATAAGTATAGAAGCTATATTCAAGACTCTGTAGTGAGCATGAGAAATGGACGATATGTTATACCTGTAAAGAATGAGCATAGGAACTCTGTTTCTGGTGTTATCCAGGATAAATCTAGCAGCGGGTCTACAGTTTTTGTAGAGCCAGAGGAAGTAAAGAAGGCTCAAGATGAGTTAAATATTCTAAGAATTGAAGAAGAAAAAGAAGTGTTTAAAGTTCTGTCAAATCTTACTAATTTGGTAATCAGCTATGAAAGGGATTTGATTATTAATATAGAAACCATGGCTCATTATGATTTTATATTTGCCAAAGCCAAATATAGTAAAGCTATAGATGGAAGAGGAGTAAAACTAAACTGTAATCACTATATAAAAATCCTAGGTGGAAGACATCCTCTATTAGGAAGAGCTGCAGTACCTTTAGATTTTGAGATAGGAAATGATTATAGAGCTTTAGTGATAACTGGACCCAATACCGGAGGAAAGACCGTAGCTTTAAAAACCGTTGGACTTTTAACCATGATGGTTCAATCAGGGCTTCATGTACCCGTAGAAAAGGAAAGTGAGTTTTCTATATTTGTAGATATTCTTTCAGATATTGGAGATGGTCAAAGCATTGAACAAAGCCTGAGTACCTTTTCCTCCCATATAAAAAATGTAATATCTATATTAGACTGTGCAGATCCTAATACCTTAGTTATTATTGACGAAATAGGCTCAGGTACTGAACCTGGGGAAGGCATGGGGATAGCTGTAGCTACATTAGAGGAGATATATAATAAAGGTGCTACCTTGCTTGCCACCACACACTATAATGAGATAAAGGGTTTTGCTAGAGCTCATAAGGGTTTCACCAATGGTTGTATGGAATTTGACATAAATACCCTAAAGCCTTTATATAAGTTAAGCATTGGAAAAGCTGGAGAGAGCAATGCCTTCTTAATTTCTCTTAGCTTAGGCATGAATAAAAACATTATAGAAAGAGCCCATGAAATAACTTATAAGACTAAAAAAGATTACTCAAACTATGAAATGGAGATGAAGGTCTTAAGAGATAATATTATTGTGCAGCAAAAGCTTAAGGAAGAGGCAGAACTTAACCATGAGGCTCAGGTTGAGAAATTTGAAAAAGCTAATATTAAAAATGCTATAAAGGAAAAGAAGAAAGCAAAGCCTAGCTTTAATATAGGAGATTGTGTGTATATAAGCTACATGGATAGAACAGGGATAGTTTGTGAGCTAGAAAACTCTAAGGGTGAAGTAGGGGTTATGGTAATGAAGAAGAAGCTAAAGATAAATAAGAAAAGACTATCCATATATATTGAAAAAGAAGAGTTATATCCAGAAGAATATGACATGGATATAGTGCTAAAAAGCAAGGGCTATAGAAAAAAGAATAAGCTTATGGAAAAAAGACATGTAGAGGGGGTAATTTTACAAGAGGAATAAAGTGGTATAGAAAATAAATGGTGAAGATTTAGACTTTTCATAGTACAGATATGAACCTTATTTATCAGTAGTGATGAATAAGGTTCTATTTCTAGTCATAGGACTATGGGATAATTGAGTTTTAATAAGAAGTCAGAAAAACTGTGATAGAATATATATAAAAACATAAAAATTGCAGAATAAAACAATTATATATGGATTACAAGGAGAGAAATTATGGATAAAAGAGTTAAGATTTTAGTGGTTGAAGATGAAAATGATATTAATAAATTACTTTGCAGTATCCTTAAAAATAGGGGGTATGATTCCAGAGGGGCTTTTTCTGGAACAGAAGCCTTAATGTGTGTAGAAAATGAAAATTGGGACATGATTTTATTAGATTTAATGATTCCAGGGATTAGTGGAGAAGAAACTATACTAAAAATTAGAGAAATTACACAAGCTCCGATAATTGTAGTAAGTGCAAAAACATCCAAAAGCACCAAATTAGAATTATTAGAAAAAGGAGCTGATGATTTTATTTGTAAACCCTTTGACCCTGATGAAGTAGTTGCAAGGGTTAATTCAAATCTGAGAAGATATTTAGAATTTACTTCTCATACAGAAGATAAAAATGTTATTTTAAGATATAAAAACATTACTTTAAACAGAGAAAGCAAAGAAGTTAAAGTTGGACAAAAGTTGGTTTCATTAACTGTAAGGGAATTTGCAATATTAGAGTTGTTATTGTCTAATCCCAATAAGGTATATAGTAAATCTAATATTTTTGAAAGTGTATGGGGGGAAGAATTTCTAGGAGATGACAATACTGTAAATGTACATGTGAGCAGGTTAAGAAATAAGTTATCTAATGCAAATGGCCAGGAGAATTATATAGAAACGGTTTGGGCTATGGGATATAAACTGAAAAAATAGCAGGGTGGTAAATAGTATAAATTAGTTGGTGGAATAAAAAACTTAAGACTTTTGTAAGACTTCGGTAAAGTTTTCTTATAAAACGTTATGTATTATAAAAGTATAATATATAAGGAGGTAATTTAATTGAAAGAATATGTGATTAAAGCTAGAAATGTTACAAAAGCATATGGGAAGCGTAAAGTCTTAGATAATTTATCCATGAACATTAAAAAGGGAGATATTTATGGATTTGTAGGAAAGAATGGCGCTGGAAAATCAACTATGATAAGAGTGATTGCTGGTCTTGTCATACCTAATGGAGGAGAGACTGAATTATTCGGACATACTGAGGAGAGTAAAGTTAGAAAGGAAAGAAGCAGAATAGGTACATTAATAGAAACACCAGCTTTATATCTCAATATGACTGCAAAGGAAAATCTTGAACTAATAAAAATTCAAAGAGGTATACCGGGGACTAAATGTATTGAGGAAGCTTTGGATTTAGTGGGACTTAAGGATATTGAAAATAAGAAAACTAAGAACTTTTCATTAGGAATGAAACAAAGGTTAGGAATTGCTATGGCATTGTTAAATGATCCAGAGGTTTTACTTTTAGACGAACCTATAAATGGACTAGATCCAATTGGCATAAAAGAATTAAGAGAGCTTTTAATTAAGTTAAATAAAGAAAGAGGAATAACAGTACTAATATCAAGCCATATACTATCTGAACTTACTCTAATTTCAAATAGATTTGGATTTATAAATAATGGGAAGTTAATTGAAGAAATGACAGCCAGTGAGTTAGCCGATAAATCTAGAAATTATCTTCATTTAAAAGTAAAGGATGCTTCAGAAACTTCTCTTATTTTGGAAAATGAACTTGGAATAAAGGATTATGAAGTTTTTCCGGATAATGTTATAAAGATATATGATGAATTTGATGAGGAAAACATTTCTCTTACTCTGTACAAGCATAATATAAGGGTTAAAGAAATAATGCCCATAGAAGAATCTCTTGAAGAATACTTTACCAAGCTAGTTGGAGGTATGGATAATGAGTAATTTAATAAGAGGAGAATTGTATAAATTAAAAAAAAGTAAGTACACTATTGGGGCAATTTTATTAACCTTAGCTAGTGCATTTTTACTAAAAGATAGCTGGGAGTTTGAGGAAATAAAGCTAATGATTCATAAACCTAATGAAGTTATATATGGAATAACATCATTAGCAAAGGTATTTAGCTATATTAGATATACCAGTTTTATATTTGCCCTGCTAGCGGGAGAATTTATTGCTAAGGAGTTTAAAAACAGAAACATAAGTAAAAGTTTTTCTTATGGCTACAAGAGAAGTAGTGTTGTCTTAAGCAAATTAATAGTACTTATACCAACTTTCTTATTCTTAGAACTGCTGTATATAGTAATTTTAGTTACATATGCTTCAAGAAACAATGGCTTTTGTGAAGTGTTGGATTATAATACCTTGCTATATTTATTTAGATTACTTGCTGTGGGAGTTTTATATAATATTGCAGTAATATCTATAGTTATTATGTCTGCAATAATAACAAAAAATAATTTTTATACTATTGCTACACCAGTTATATTTTCTGTTATATATAAAATTAATTCTGAATATTTATCATATTTTATGCCAAGCATTGCTGTAAGAGATGCTATGGAAAAGTTTGCAACTCAAGCTGATGTTGTGAAGAGTATAGTTGTATCATCCTTAGTTATTATACTAACTATTGGCGGAAGTTTGTTATATATAGAACGTAGCGATATTAAATAAAATAACTAGGTTAAAATACTGGTTCTAATTTTATAATTCTATATTTAGGTGGGTGAAAACATGTATTTATTAGCTATTATTTTTATAAGTATTTTTATCACCATATTGTTTATATGGATGATTATTAAGTTAGTTTCATATAAAAGGCAAATACAGGATATCACCAATCAAATTAAAGAATTTAAAGAGAGGAAATCCAATAAAATTATTAATACTGGAATAAAAGATAAAGACATAGAAGCATTAGCTTTTGAGATTAACGAGTATTTAACACTCTATAAAAGACATGAACAGGAAAAAGTGGTATTTGAAAATACATTGAAGCAGGGAATAGCTAATATGTCCCATGACTTGAGAACACCGTTAACATCAATAATAGGATATTTAAAGTTACTAAAAAAAGATGAGATAAGTAAAGAAGAAGCCTTAAAGATACTTGAAAGCAAAGCTAATAAATTGAATATACTTATAGACTATTTCTTTCAGTTAGCTTCCATAGAAAGCGAAGACTATAAATTAGATTTGACAAAAATAAATTTAACTAATATAGTACGTAACGAAATATTATTCTTTTATGAAGCCTTTGAAAGAAAAGGACTAGAACCAAAGATAAATATTTTAGATGACCCTATTTTCATAATGGGAGACAAGGATAGTGTGGAGAGAGTAATAGATAATTTAATTTCCAATGCACTAAAATATGCAGAAAAGGATATTGAAATAACTTTAAAAGAACATGAAGGTAAAGTTATTTTTACAATTTCCAATGTGTGTAAAGGCATTAGTGAAGAAGATGTTCTATATATGTTTGATAGATTTTATATGGCAGATAAGATAAGAAAGGGACAAGGAGTAGGTCTTGGCTTAGCTATTGTAAAGAGCTTAATGGAAAAAATGAAAGGAATAGTAACATCAAAGCTTGAACAAAACATAATTACTATAACCTGTGAATGGAAATATTAATATTCTTGGCTTAATTGTAAAATTAGTTCAATATATAAGTGAGTAGGATACTGCCACATTTTTTCATAAGTAAACTTTAATATTAATTGCTCGTGGATAGTAATTTAAATTAATGATAGAATAGTAATAACTTATAGTACTGCCATTTGTAAGGAGAAACTGATATGGAATACAAAATATATATTGTAGAAGATGATTTGTCTATAAGTAATATATTAAAAGAGTATATAGTTAAATATGGTTTTGAAGCTAAGACAGCGGAGAATTTTGAAAATATAATAAGAGACTTTGAGGAGTACAAACCAGACTTGGTACTGTTAGATATTAATTTACCAAAATTTGATGGATTTTATTGGTGTAGAAAAATAAGGCAGCAATCTAAGGTTCCTATAATATTTATATCTGCAAGAGATAGTGGTATGGATCAGATAATGGCTTTAGAGAGCGGAGCAGATGACTATATAACAAAGCCTTTTTATTATGAGGTGGTTATTGCCAAGATAAAAAGTCATATACGAAGAGCCTTTGGTGATTATGCATCTAGTATACAAGAAAAGATTGTAGAGGTTGATAAGCTTAAGTTCTATCCAGAGAGATGGGAATTAGAGTTTAATGATAAAAGTATAATTCTTACCAAAAGAGAAGGTATACTTTTAGAATATCTTATGAAAAAATATCCTAAAGTAGTAAGCAGAGATTTTCTTTTAGAGAAGATATGGGATGACATTGAGTTTGTTGAAGAAAACACTTTAAGCGTAAATATTAGCAGAATAAGAAAAAGGCTGCAATTATTAGGGATAGATAACGGTATAGAAACTATAAGGGGAGCAGGTTATAAACTAAATAAAACCTGGTAGTATGAAGTTATATGAAATTGTTATTAAAGTACGACAGAGGTTATATTTTTATATATTTATTAAGTGTGGTTCTTACAATTGTATATTCCAGTATTAAAGGCTTTATATCAGCAAGTGAAAGTTTTTATATACTTTTCTTCAACACTTTTATTTTGGTGTGTTTTCTTGCTTTTAGATATTATAAAAACAGACGGTTATATAAATTTTTAAAAGATGGGGTAGCTTCTTTAAATGATGTTTTCCTGGAGTTTGGCACTTCAGAGTTAAGTTTAAATATATCAGAAATATTAAAGGAGCAGTATAACTTATATAAACATGAAATACAAAGATGTAATAAAACTCATAAGGATCATCTAACCTTTATAAATCAATGGGTACATCAAATGAAAACACCTCTTTCTGTAATACAGCTGCAGCTTCAAGAATATGAAGGGGAAGAAAAATATGATAGTATGCAGGATGAGGTGAATAAATTAACGGAAGGATTAAATATGGCAATGCATTTTGCTAGATTAGATTCTTTTCAAGAGGATTTTTTAGTAGAAAGAGTTTCTTTGAAAAATTTGGTTGTGAATACAGTGAACAAGGAAAAAAAGAACTTTATAAAAAATAGGATAATTCCTAGAGTAGAAATAGAAGAAGGTATTGAAGTATATAGTGATGCAAAGTGGATGAAGTTTGTGTTAGAGCAGATTATTATTAATGGTATAAAGTATTCCAGAGGTAAAGGAAAAGAGCTAGTTATAAAAGCTGTAAAAAATGAAAAAGAAATAAAATTAAGCATTATTGATGAAGGTATAGGGATTCCCAGTAAAGATATAAAAAGAGTGTTTAATCCTTTCTTTACAGGAGAGAATGGGCGTACTTATAGTGAGTCTACAGGTATGGGCTTATATATAACCAAAGAAGCATGCAAAAACTTGGGTCATGAAGTAGAAATAGAATCTACTGTTAATGAAGGAACTGAGGTTACAATAATCTTTAAAAAGCAATGATAGTGTTTATAGCAAATGTATAGTTTAACTATTTATTTGCTATTTTTGTTTTTAAAGTCTTACATACATGTCACATTACTGTAAGCTTTGAAGATAGCACCTTATAATATAACCTTATAAACTATATATAACGATAAATAGTTTATAAGAGGTGGTAATATCATGGAGATAACATTTTTATTAAAAGCGATTTTAATTGCTATAGTTGAAGGAATAACAGAATTTATTCCAGTATCTTCTACAGGACATATGATTTTAGTAGGTTGGGCCATTGATTTTCAAGGAAAATTTGCAAATATGTTTGAAGTTGTAATTCAGCTTGGAGCAATAATGGCAGTGGTGGTATTGTATTGGAAGAAGATTGAAGAAAGTGTAATAGAATTTTTTAGATTTATATTTACCAAAGGAAAATCAGGAAAGACAGGATTTAAATTTGGAGTAAATGTAATTGCAGCATCTATTCCCATGGGAATTGTAGGAGTATTATTTTATGATAAGATAAAATCAAAGTTTATCCCTGAAGCTGTTATAGCAGGATTTATCTTTGGAGGAATATTATTATTAATAATAGAAAGAGCATATAGTAATAAGCCTCTCAAAGTAAGTAGTATAGACAATATAAATCCTATGCAAGCAATAACTGTTGGTATACTACAGCTGCTTAGTGTTTGGCCAGGAATGTCAAGAAGCGCTTCTACAATAATGGGAGGATGGATTGCGGGATTAACCACTCCTATAGCAGCAGAGTTTTCATTTTTCTTAGCTATTCCAGCAATGATGGGATCATCTTTAAAGGAGTTATTTGAGTTTGATTATTCTATAATGACACCTATATTATGGGTTTCCTTAGTGGCAGGATTTGTTGTAGCCTTCTTAGTAGCTTTATTAGTTATTAAAAAGTTTATTAATTATCTTAAAAAGAAGCCAATGAAAGTATTTGCAGTATATAGAATCCTTGCAGGTATTTTACTTGGAATATTAGTATTAACTAAAGTTATTACCTTAACAAAATAGATAGGAGATAATAAGATGAAGGTTTTAGAGGTTAGAAATTTAAGCAAGGTATATGGCAGCAAAGTGATATTTAGTGCTTTGGATAATATAAGCTTTACTATAGAAGAAGGAGAATTTGTAGGAATAATGGGACCATCAGGAAGTGGTAAGACAACCTTGCTGAATATGGTTTCCACAGTAGATAAACCAACTTCAGGAGAAATCTTAATAAGAAGTAAGAACCCTTTAAGCCTTAAAGGTGAGGAGTTGGCTTTGTTTAGAAGGAGAGAATTAGGCTTTGTATTCCAAGACTTCAACCTTTTAGATACTTTAACTGTTGGTGAAAACATAGTACTTCCACTTACTTTAGATGGAGTATCAGTTAATAAGCAGGATTATGAACTTAGTAGAATATCAAGGATACTAGAAATAGAGGATTTAATTAATAAGAGAACTTTTGAAATTTCCGGAGGGCAATCACAAAGAACAGCTATTGCCAGAGCTGTAATCCATAATCCTACCTTGCTGCTGGCAGATGAACCAACAGGAAATTTAGATTCAAAATCTGCCAAAACTGTAATGGAGTTATTTGAAAAAATAAATAAAGAGGAAAAAGTAACAACCATGATGGTAACCCATGATGCCTTATCAGCGAGCTATTGCAGCAGGATTTTATTTATAAAAGATGGTGCTATTTATAATGAGGTTTATAAAGGAGAAAGCAGACAACAGTTTTATCAGGAAATCATAGATGTGCTTGCACTGCTAGGAGGAGGAAACTAATGAATTTTAGAGAGTTTGCTGCTAAAAATGTGCATAGAAATGTAAAAGCATATTTTGCTTATTTTTTAAGCAGCAGTATATCAGCAGCTTTATTGTTTTCCTTTACCATGATTATACTTCATCCAAACCTTGGAGCAATAGATTTACCTGAATATTTAATAAAAGCACTTAATATAACCACAGTAATCGCATACTTATTTTTATTCTTTTTTGTGTTCTATTCAGTAAGCGTATTTTTAAAAAGCAGGTATAAAGAATTTGGAATACTTTATATTATAGGAGCGTCAAAAAAGCAAATACAAAGGATGATAAGTATTGAAAACATGATAATTAGTTCAGTATCTGCACTACTTGGAATAATAGCAGGATTAGTTTTTTCAAAAATACTATTAGCTGTTAGTGGAAAGCTGCTAGGATTTAATGCCCTGGAGTTTTATCTTCCCGTTAAAGCAATGCTTATTACTTTTATAGCTTTTGTAATCATTGGAATAGTAATTTCAATATTTTGCTCATTTATTATAAAAGAAGATATGGTTTTAAAACTCCTTAAAGGAACTAAAAAGCCAAAAACTGAACCAAAGACATCTACCATCCTGGCGATAACATGTGTAGTACTATTAACCACTGGATATTATCTATCGGTTACATCAAGTACCAAGACCTTAGCAGGAAGAATAATACCTGTTACATTAATGGTAATTGTAGCTACATACTTGCTTTTTTCTCAATTAACTATATTTATAATAAAGTTACTTAAAAGAAATAGAACTCTATATATGAAGAAAACATCCGTATTATGGATATCAAATTTACTATATAGAATAAAAGACAATACAAGAATGTTTTTCTTAATTACTATAACTTCCACTGTGGCTCTTGCATCCATAGGATCGGTATATGCTTATTGGAGAGATAAAGAGGCGCAAATAGATAGGAGTTTTCCTCAAGCATTTTTCTTTTCCGATATTTATGATAACAGTAGCATGGTGGATGAAAAAGTTAATTTTATAGAAGGTTCATTGAAAAATGAAGGCATAAAGTATACTAAGGTTAATGATGAAATGAAATTTATTATCCCCAAGGGAGAGAAAGACCAAGTGGTGATAATTAAAGAGGATACTTATAAAAAATTATCATCAATATTATACTTAAATGCTGCTAACCTTAGTGAAAATGAGACTATACTAGCTATGCCTTTAACTAAGCACGGAAGAAAAAATGTCGTTTTAGAGAATATAGAATTAGAAGTTGCTTCAAAACTTGATAAAGGGATAATTCCAGCATTTTATGAAGAAGTTTATGTAGTTAAAGACGAGGCATATGAAAAGATAAAGGGAGTTAAGGTATATTTTAATACAATTAACGTAAAGGATTATAAAAATACGCTAAATATAAGCAATAATTATTATAATAATTTTCCACAGGATAATGTAAATAAATACTACAATAACTTACTGAAATCCGGGATACTAAGAGCTACTAAAGTAGCCTACGGAGTGATTTTGTTCAGCGCCATATTTATAGGACTTATCTTTTTTGTAACCACTGGGAGCTTCTTGTATAATAAATGCTATATGGATATTATAGAAGATAAGAAAAAGTATAATCAGTTAAATAAAATAGGATTAACCTTTAAAGAAATAAAGAAAATATTAAACATTGAGATAGGTGTATTATTTTTATTTCCTTATATAATTGCCGTAATACATTATATATTTGCTATTAGTGCTCTAAAATATGCTTTTGAGTTAAATATAGCTGTACCATCCCTTCAGGTTATATTTATCGTGCTTATTGCACAAATAATATATTTTATTATTATAAGAAAAAATTATTTATTAGAGATTAAAAAGAGTTTATTATAATTTATTTAATTAGTTTCACCTATATAATAATGTTTGGAGGAGTTTATGGAATTAGAATTATTTAATTTTGTAGAAAGTGTTACTGAATATTTGGAGACTTCAAGAAATAAGTTGGAGGAAGCTTGTAGAGATATAAATTTATATTTTGAAAAGGTATTAGAAACTTATAATGAAGGATATTTAAATATTAACTCTAGAGTTAAAGGTACTGACAGCCTAAAGGAAAAAGTGCTTAGGAACGGCTACTATAAGAAATATAAAACTTCTAAGGAACTTATGGATAATCTTTCAGATTTAATAGGTATAAGAATTGAATGCAGATTTATTGAAGATGAAAAGAAGATATATAAGCTTTTAAAGAATCATTTTAATAAGCAAGATGAGGATGGATATTATTATAATTCAGCAAATAAAAATATAAAGCTAGAACTTGTGGGAGAGCAGCCGCAAATACAAAAAAATGGCTTTGAAATATTTAGGATAGATGGTGTTTATAATTTCAATGAAGAAGCCATTAATTTTGAATTGCAAATTAAATCTCTTGTTAATATATTTTGGGGAGAGATTGAGCATAAGGTAATATATAAAAATAATAATTATACCTTGGGAGACGAGTTTATAAAAAATATAATGATATCTATTAAGAAAAATCTATTTATGATAGATAGCCAACTGCTGGCCATAGATAATCAATTTAACAAGTTAAATGCTACAGATCCTACCGTTAGAAAAGATCAGATTCAAAAGGTTTTATCTAAAATAATTTATGATATATACTCAATGAAAATGAAAAACAGCATAGGTTTTATAGTGGATTTTAGAGAATCCTGTGATACTATAATTAAATATATTTTTAGAAGCAATAATGCTGAAAAACTAGATGATTATAGTGAAACTTTATTAAAAACCTTAAATAGGTTGAATGATATTAGTAAAAATAAAGTCAGCTTTAAAAGAGAGATACTTTTTGAAAGGGACATACATTTTAAAGATGAATTTTGCAATATTATAGGCGGAACCATATTGAAATCCATTAATGGGGATTTTAATTGGAACCTTTTCTTTAGGATATTATTCGAAATAGAGCTAGGAAATAATGCTGAGGACTTTGAGAATTTTATAATATTCTTTAGAAATTCATTATACGAGAATATTAATTTTGTAAAATTGTACTCAAAATTTAATTGTGAAGAGGCAGGTAAAATAGTAAACTCACTAATGATAGAAGTGGCACAGTGTTTTAGTAAAATTGATTCAATAAAATTTATATATGATAGAAGCATTGAAGAATTAAAAAATATATTAGATAATGTCATTAACTTAATAGTTAAAAATATAAATTCATATGGACAGTGGGAAAAAGAACAGAAAAATTATTTAAATAGCATTAGCTCAGAAATTCTCACCAAATTAAAGTAAAAAAGATTCTAAAAAGGGTATATCCATAGCTTTCAAAGACCTATGTATGCTCGCAACATTTCCTTTTTTAATAAGATCTAATACACATAGGAGGTTTTATGCAATCATATTTATTTCCAATAAAAATTGCTTTAATAACTTTTCCAATAATTGCATTTGTTTTTACTTTTCCCTTTGCGATTTATCAATATAAAAAGCATGGGTATATAAATAAGTTTAGAATTTTTATTTTATACTCATTCTTATTATATTTAATAGTAGCTTATTATTTAGTAATACTTCCATTGCCTAAGACCAGAGATGTAAAAAGCTTGCAAAGTGCTGACACCGAGTATTATAACTTAATACCTTTTAGATTTATTTATAATATTTTAAAGGAGAGCAAAGTTGTTTGGAACAGTCCATCCACTTATAAGTACATATTTACTGAAAGAGCATTTTTACAGGCGGCTTTTAACGGAGTATTACTTACTCCATTAGGAATTTATTTAAGATATTACTTCAAAAAAGATTTAAAAAGAAATTTACTAATTACTTTTCTAGTTTCACTATTTTTTGAAGTAACCCAAATTACCGCTTTATATGGTATTTATAATGCTCCTTATAGGATTTTTGATATTGATGATTTGTTTTTAAATACTCTTGGAGGATATATTGGATATTTAATAACACCAATGTTTACTTTTTTCCTGCCAAATACAAATGATATTGACAATAATGTAGACTTTGAAAGTATGAGAGTCAGCTATTTTAGAAGGTTTTTAGCATATATTATAGATATGTTTATAATTACACTAATTTTAAGAGGCAAAGAGGATATTTTTATTGAAGCAATAGTGTATTTTATATACTTTATTTTAATGGTGTATTTCACCAATGGTAAAACTATTGGTAAATGGCTTACAGCTACTAAAGTAAAAGGTAAAGAAAATAGGTTAAAGTTTAAAGAAGTACTCTTAAGATATGGTGTTTTATATTTTGGAATATTTGGTTTTAACAAAATTTTATCTACAGTTTCTACTATGAATAAGGGCACTGACATTGGTTATGTAATAATTATTATAACTATTATGCAGTTTATTATAAACATAATCATTGCAGTGCATGTAGGCTTATGTGTACTTAAGAAAGATAGATTTTTTTATGAAAAGCTTAGTAATACTCGTATTATTATTTCAAAATAATAAAAGTTAAAATTGAAATCCATTGGATGCTATAAAGTCATCTATTGGATTTTTTTATAGAATTTTTCCTTTACAACTATGTCACACCGTGATATAGTATAGCCATGATATATCACGACGTGACATAGTGGGTTATGGTATTAAATATGAAAGGAGTATTACTATGAATATGGATGATATTTTAAAGGCATTTATGCCTATGAGTGAAACTGCTTTTTATATTCTTCTTTCATTGACAGAGCCTAGACATGGGTATGGAATAATTCAACATACTTATGATATAACTAATGGCAGGATTAAACTTGGGTCTGGCACTGTATATGGAACCTTAACTAAGATGGAAAAAAGAGGCGTGATCTCTGTATATTCCGATGGGGATAGAAAAACAGTTTATGAGATTACAGAGGTAGGGAAAGGTTTGTTAAAGGAAGAAATTAATAGGATAAAAGAGCTCTACCACAATGCAGTAAAATATGAGGGGGATTTATAGTATGATAGCATTTAGACCGCTTTGGAGTTTAAACGTTAAAAAAACGGAAAAATGGTTAAGTGAAAAGGCAATGCAGGGATATATATTGAAGGATGTAAATATTCTATCCAGGGCTTTTTATTTTGATGAATGTGTAAGAAAAAAGCTTACTTATAGAATATGCTATGAAAATAAAGGGATAAATGAGATACAAAGCTCTTTAAAAAGAGATGGATGGAATACTGCATGTCATAAAAATAAATGGTTCTTCATTAACAATGAAAAGGAAGAAAAAGAAATAAAAGCTTTTCCATCAAGAGAAAGGTTATTAAAGAGAATTAGGATAATAAATTCAGCCTTATCTTTATTGGCAGTTTATTATGGAATAAATACTATTATGTTTTTAGCTTTCTTATTGCCCATGGCAGCAGGGTGGATCTTTGGTGCTGATAATATTAAATATATAAATACATTATCAGATAAAGATGTACATGTGAGCGGAATTTCTTATTTTACTCTTAGATCTATAGTTGATGCTATTGTAATGATAAGTATAGTATCACTTATGTTGCTTTTTATGTTCATGCTTAAAAAGAGAGAAAATGAATTAAAAAGAGATTATAGTACAAGCGATGCTGATCCTAGTGAAACACCATTGGTTAAATCTAAGAACTTTGAAAAAGAAGCTTTAAATCTTCCAGAAGAATTTAAGGTAATAAAGAAAATAAATAAAAATTGGATATATGAACCAGACAAGCTGGAAAAATGGCTGGAGACCATGGAAGAAAAAGGTTTAAATTTATATAATATTAATAAATTAGGAAACACCTTTTATTTTGTAGAAGGCAGCCCTAGAAAAGTCAGATGCATAGTAGACTATGAGTATATTGCTAAAGAGTCCAGCAAAGAAATATATATGCAGGATGGCTGGAGGGACATTTATAGAACTAAAGGAAGTATAACTAAATATACTTTATGGAGTAAAGAATATTTAGATAACGCACCAGAGATATATACAGAAAAAGAGGACAAGGTTCATAATGCAAAGAAGATATTAATAACTTATTCCATATTAATGGCCTTTATTATAGTATTATTTACGCCTCTTTTAGTGAAGCAAATTAAATTTATTATGGAATATGGATGGAAGGTAATATGGATTATATTTTTTACCTTGATTCCTTTTAGCATATTTTTTAACTACTACTTCAAAGTTTTAAGTTTCTTTAACAGAGTAAGAAACTCAGTTGTTTAGATATAAGATTACATTAATTTTATCCACATACGCGTATATAAAATTGTAAAGATACAAGCTTTTGCTTGTATCTTTATGCCATTTTATTACTTAATCCTTTCTAAAAGCATATTATAGTATCTTTCCGTGGCATCCTTAGTTTTTCCATTTAGAAAAACATACATATTATCGAGCTTTATTACTATGAAAGGTGGATTTTCGTTATATACATACATTTTTGACTTGCCATAATTATTTAAATTGTAATTTCCTAAATTATATCTATCAGTACTAGCTCCGTTGGTTCTAGGCCCTCTGGGCAGCGTATCAATTTTTTTAACTTCTTTCACATCATTAATATTAAAGCTATAACCGTATACTGGAGCAGAAATCTTAGCTGTATCACCATCTATGGTCAGTTTAAATTCTGAGGTATCAAAGATAATGAACATGATACTTAAGAATAAAACTAAAGAAATGGTTAGTCCATAAATAATAAAAGTCATGAGTTTTGCTTTCTTATTAGCCATATTAAAAGTAAAGCCGTAACCAATACGTTTCTCAACACTTACCCTAGTATCATTTGGATTATAATAATATCCTTTTTCCCAGTAGTCATCATCATCTGTGTAAATAGGATTTTCAGAAGCTATGGATAGCGTATTTTGTTCCTCTCTAATTTTTTTGTGGGTGCTAATAATTAAGAATAAACTAACTATAGTGTATAAAGCAATGTTAATTATAAATAATATAGTATTTGAATAAATGTTTAGAGTATATAAAACAGTTAAAACGTTTGTAATAGCTGTTATAGAGGCTATAATAATCCAACATCTAGACCATAATCTTTTGTGTAAATAATTACAGTATAAATTAATTTCAGTGTTTTGGCTGTAAACTACAGACCTTTTAGAGGAGTATGATTTGTATAAATATAAAAAAGGTACAATAAGAAGTAGTGGGATTAAAGATACGAATATACTACTTGCATTAAAATATTTTTTTGAAGTAATAACCATAAGTATAGGTATAAAACTTATTATAAAGGATGGGATAAAATAAAACTTTGAAACAGGCATTTTGTTTTTTATTCTAGATACTTTTGTATCTACAGACACAATGCGTTTTGTTCCAAGAAACCAATTATTGTTTTTCTTAAGGGTAAATAGCTCTTTAAAATATTTAATATAAAGTTTGTGGTTAAAATATAATAAAGCAGCTATGCATATAAATGTATATGCCATATAGAAGGATGTATAATTTTTAATTAATAATGTAGGAATTGAAATTACTACAAATATTAAAATTAAAAGTCTAGATAGTTTTTTATACTTAGCCACAATATTTTTAACTAAAATATCATCTAAATGTCCGTAGGGTAAGGTAACCCCTAAGATAATATTATTATTTGCTTTTGAAGCGCTTTCATTTGTAGCCAATAAAGCTATGGCAAAAATTATAATAGTAGAAAGGAAGATTATAGATACCATTAAACCTCACATCCTTTTATATTTATTCCATCCATGTTGTTAAAGATTTTTTCACATAAGTCTATAAAGTCTTTTTTGTTAACTCCTTTTATTCCTGACTCTGCAATTAAAAGGGATAAGTCTATCTCTAGCTTTTCTTTAAATTCTCCATTGATATCCAAAGTAGGATTAATTTTTGCACCATGTCTACGGTCAATTTCAATATACCCTTCATTTTTAAGAATATTATATGCCTTTGATACCGTCATCATGTTAACCCCAATATCTTCAGCCATTTGGCGAACTGTAGGTAAACTTTCACCAAGAGTTAAATTGCCTTTACCTATGCCCATAACTATTTCATTACGCAACTGCACATAGATAGGAATTGAACTAGTCATATCAAGATTAATTATCATAATAAGACTCCTTATTTAATATTTTTGTATTGTTTGTATTATATATAGTAATACAAACAATATAATAAGTCAATGACGTTTGATAAAATAGGTTAACAAGTTAAAATATTGTCCAAAAATATAATCAATATAAAAACTTACAATGTATGAGTAAGTTTTTATATTGATTATTTTAAATGTATTTATTAATTAATTTTAAGGTAAGTTCTCTATTTGCCAATCAACGGGCTTAATCCCTTTGGAAACTAAAAAGTTATTAGCCTTAGAAAAAGGTTTGCTTCCAAAAAATCCTCTGTATGAGGAAAGGGGACTTGGATGAGGAGATTTTAAAATTAAGTGATTTGGGTTGGTAATTAAATTTATTTTTGACTGGGCATTGCTGCCCCATAAAATAAATACCATGGGTTCTTCTCTTAAATTTAGCAGGGAAATTACCCTGTCTGTAAAGTGTTCCCAGCCCATATTCTTGTGAGAATTTGCATTTCCAGCTACTACTGTTAAGACAGTATTAAGCAGTAAAACCCCTTCATCTGCCCATTTCTTTAAATATCCGTTATTAGGGATATAACAGCCTAAATCATCTTTAAGTTCTTGAAAAATATTAATAAGGGAAGGAGGTGGTGCTATTCCTGGTTTTACAGAAAAGCTAAGACCATGGGCCTGACCTTTACCATGATAGGGGTCTTGACCTAGAATTGCTACTTTCACATCCTTGTATGCAGTATAATGAAGTGCATTAAAAATGTCATACATATCTGGGTATATGGTTTTGCTACGGTATTCTTTTATAAGAAAAGTTCTTAACTCTTTGTAATAATCCTTATTAAATTCATCTTTGAGTATTTCATTCCAATCATTATCAAACTTTATCATAATCATCACCTAACACTAATTATAACACGGAGTTATTTTAAGCACTAGTTTCTTTGGTTATTTAACAAAGCCAATGTAAATATTATGTAAAATATATTAAGAAAAGTTAAGATTTGTTATAAAAATATACATAATATGTTACACTTTTTCTTGAAGTGGAAATGTACATATAACAATAAAGTCCATTAGGAGGGGTGTTATGCATAAAAAATCAAAGTTTAAAAGTTGTAGTGTAATTTTAGCGCTATCTATATTTTTAAACTTTACATCTACAATAATTGTACAAGCCTTAGGAGATTTTGGCTTTACGTCATCAGTAATTTCTAAAACTATAAATAGTTATAATGTAGCCTTGGCTCCAGGAGTTGTAGAAAAAAGTTATAGCTTTAAAGATAATGAGGGGAAAAGGGTAGAGGCTTTTGTAATAGAAGTAGATACCAAGAACCCAAAGGTTAGTATAGAAGCAGCAACGCCAAAAGATGCTGCAGAACCAGGGCTAGAAACTGTAAGACAGCAAGCAAATACAATAATCAGCAAAGGGGAGCAAGTAGTAGCAGGGGTTAATGCTGATTTTTATAATATGGCTACTGGTGAGCCCATAGGGACAGTTATCAAAGATGGAGTTATAGTGAAAGAGCTGTCACAAGGATGGAAGTTCTTTGGAATAAAAAAAGATGGTACTCCTGTAATAGGAGATTATGATATATATTCACAAGTAAAAGGCAATTTAGAAGAGGCCCTAGGTGGTAAGTCTATATTAGTTAAAGAGGGAAAGGTATTTGAAACTCCGCAAACTGGAGCAGACAGAGAGCCTAGGACCGCAGTGGGAATAAATAAGGATGGAAAGGTGTTTTTCGTAACGGTGGATGGCAGGCAGGAGCCTTATTCAGCAGGATTATCCATGACTAATTTAGCAAACTTGATGATTTCTATGGGAGCAGTGGAAGCACTAAATTTAGATGGAGGAGGCTCTTCCACACATCTTGCAAGAGTTCCAGGTACAGATAGCTTAGAAGTAAAAAATAGTCCTTCTGATATGGGGGAAAGAAGCGTTGCCAACTCTTGGCTTATAGTATCAAAAGAACCAATAACTCATACTTTTAGCAGTGCTTATATAGAACCCAGTGAAAAGTCCTTTACTCCAAACTCAATAATAAACTTCAAGGCAAAAGGCAGGGATTTAGCAGGAGCCTCTGCTAATTTGCCGGAAAACGGATTACAATGGGTATTATCAGATAACAGCTTTGGCGCTATTGATGGAAAAACAGGAGTATTTAAATCCAATGGAAAACAAGGACAATTTAAGGCTCAGCTATTGTACAATAATAAAAATGTAGGAGAAAGCAATGTGGAAATTGCTGTTCCTAATGAATTATATTTCTATTCTAAAGAATTGAGTATGGACATAAAAGAAAGCAAAGCTTTAGGATTACAGGTATTGTTTAATGGAAGAACAGTAAAAGTAAATAAAGAGGATATTATATGGGAAATACCTGAAGGCATGGGTAACATAGATGAAAACGCAGTTATAACCGCAGGAGATAAGAGTATTTCAGGAACCATTAAGGCTAGTATAAAAGGGACAAGCCTTAATGCTTCTATAAACGTAACTGTAGGTCAACTACCCATAGTACTAGAGGGTTTTGAACAAGGACTTGGAGCTTGGAAGGTATCCACTGCTGGCCGTGGAGAAGAGGGAAGCTTGTCACTGACAGATTATCCTAAAGAGCCTGCCAGATTTGACGCACATTCTTTAAAGATTAATTACGATTTTACTAAGGCGCAGCAAGGAACAACCTTAGGAGTATATGCTGGCCCAGGCAAAAACATAGCCATACCAGGAAATCCTAAAGCCATAGGGGCATGGGTATATGCCACTGAAGAAGCTAAAGGCTACTGGTTAAGAATGAATATAATAGACGGGGCAGGAAAATCAAAAACCGTAGACTTCACAGGGCAAAAGCCAGGTATAGACTGGATAGGATGGAAGTATGTTGAGGCTGAAATTCCTAGTACTTTCATTTCACCTTTTTCATTGCATTCAACACAAACCATAAGAATAATGTCTTTAAAGTCAGGATTAGAAGGACCTATGACAAAAGGAGCTCTTTATGTAGACAACATTAGAGCGATATATGGAAGCAAAGTTGATGATTTATACCCTCCAATAGTAGAAGATATAAATGTTACAGATAAAGTGTATAAAAATAATCAAGTTAACATTACTGCAAAAATATATGATTATGCTGATGATCCTTATAAATCAGGAATAAATTGGGATAGAACAAGAATTTTTGTAGATGGTATAGATTATACAGAAAAGAAAGGTTACTATTCCTATGACAAGGATGGAAGCATGGCTTTAACTGGTCTTAAATGGGCAGATGGAACCCATAAGGTTTTAATAGCAGCTCAAGATAACTTTGGAAACGAAAAGGAAAGCACTGCCTATTTTAAAGTAGATACAGCTTCTACCAATGTAGATTTATTACCAGTAGGTGAAAAAGCTATATTAGGTGGAAAGCTTCAATTAGAATTTAAAGCCAAAGAAACAGCAGACCTTAAGAGCTTTAATTTAAAAATTGTCATAGATAAAGTATATCCTGTGAGCAGTGTAGATTTTTCTTCCGGAGTATCCAATGGAAGCTGGAATTATGATAAAAACACAGGGATATTAGAAGTAAAGGGAGATAACTCCAGCTTAAAGGGAAAGGAAGATACTATAGCTTTAATAAACATCAATATACCTAATAGTGTAACTAAGGGAGCAGTAGTAAAATATAATCTGTTACCCTCTTCCTTAGAATATAAAAGCAGCAAAGAAGATAACTTTGTTAAGAGTTTTTCTGTAAAGACTTCAGAGGTCCCAGTTATAGAAGCTTTTAATATAATACCTGAAGAAATCATGGTAGGAAAGGCTGCAGTAATTAAGGTTTTAGATTTAAAAGGAAATCCTGCAGAAGCTGTTAATGTTATTGTGGAAAAGGCTGATGGTACAAAGACCGTATTGGGTATAACTTCCCCAGAAGGTTATGTAAAAAGTGACGAACTTACAAAAGAAGTTCAAAAAATAAGTATCTATGCTGAAAAGGATGGATTAAGCTCCTTTAAGCTTCAAACCCAAACGTATCTTCCTCTAAAAGAGGCTATGCCAAGCAATATAATTTTTACAGCAGGAGAGGATGGGAAAACCCAAAAGGTTATTTCCTGGATTTCCAATCCCTTATTATCTAAGGAAAAGGCTCAAGCACAAGCTGCATTGAAAAATGAGTATTTAGAAAAGGGAGAAAATGCATTTAAATCTGTAGAGGGCGAATATAAAGATCATATCTTTAAAGGTAACAGCGATATCACTAAAAACGGTATTGCAAGATTAAACACAGTTAAGCTTTCTCAGTTAGAGTCTGATACAGAGTATGTGGTAAGGGTTGGAGATGGAGAAGTTTGGAGTGATAACTTAGAGTTCAAAACCCTAAAGGAAAAGGATAGTTTTAAATTTGTAGTTCTGGGTGATACTCAATCTCCAACAATGGAAGGCTTATCACAGCTTGATACCATATTAAATTCTCTGAATAATGATCAAGAAAAACCGGATTTTCTAGCTCATTTAGGAGACTTTATAGATGATGCAGCAGTATTTCAGCAATGGGATTATATAACTAGTGTTTTTGAAAAATATAAGGGTATAAATTCAGTAGATACTGTACAAGTTCTTGGAAACCATGAATATATGGGAGATCCAGAGGCAGTAATGGCAAAGACCTATTTTAATAATCCTAAAAATGGATTAAAGGAGAATTTAGGAGGAGTATACTCTGCAGAATATAACAATGTACATGTGAGCGTAATCAGCTTTACTTCTGATAAGGAATTATTACAGAAAGAGCTACAGTGGTTAAGAGAAGACATTAAAAAATCCACTAAAAAGTTTAATATACTATTAACACACCAACCGCCATTCTTTACAAATCCAGATGGAGGAAATGCATTAATTAGAGAGATGCTTCCACCGGTAATTGATGAACTTGGAATTGACTTAGTATTTTCAGGTCATGATCATGCTTATGGAAGGACAAAGCCATTAAAGAATGGAAAAGAAAATAAGGCTGGAGCAACCTATGTGGTAGCTGGGACTACAGGTACAAAGCATTATCAAGCGGTAAATGATGGAAGTTTTCAGGTATATAATGATGAAAATACAGCTATTTATACCACTGTAGAGATAGAGGGAGACATAATGAAGGTGGTAGTAAAGAAAACAGATGGGACAATAGTTGATGAATTTACAATAAATAATGAATCACCTGGAGTTTCTGCAGATTTAAAAGGCGGGCTGTTTAATAAAGATATTTCGGTAAATCTTTTATCAGAGGATAAAGGTGCGAAAATATATTATACCTTAGATGGCAGTGACCCTACTGAAGAAAGTATTGAATATAAGGATACATTAAATATCAAAGAAACTACAACCTTAAAGTTTACAGCTATAAATGAAAGAGGTAAAAAATCATCCATAATTAAAGAAGAATATGTAATAGATAAGGTGGTTCCTAAAATAGAAATAACTGGAGTGGAAGATGGGGGTATTTACAAAGAAAAAGTAAAGCCTCAGATAGTGATAGATGATGAAACGGCTAATGTATTTATAACCTTAAACGGAAATGAGTATAAGGGAGAAGAAATAACAAAGGAAGGAAGCTATCAATTAGTTGTTATGGCTAAAGATAAGGCTTCTAATGAAACTATTAAAGAAGTTTCTTTCACAATAAAGAAAGACATAGTAGAAGTACCAAAAGAAGATAATATACCTCCTGCCGATAATAATAATACACAGAAAGAAGATAATAAGCCACAGGTTAATGATAATTTACCTAAAACAGGTTATTTATATGATACAACTTTAATACTATTAATAGGAGCAGTTGCCTTAGGGATAGGCTTGGCTGTAAAAAGAAAGAGAGCATCTTAATTATAAAAGAAAATAGGTATTTTTTAAAAGTAATTATACTTGGAAAGAGAAGAATTTCTAGATATAATATTAAATAATACCATTTTACTTAAGGAGATGATAAATATGGATGCAAAAGAATTGGTACTAGAAACCTTAAAAAAGTCCAATGAGCCTATGAAAGCTGGAGAGATAGCAGAAGCAACAAACATAGACAAGAAGGAAGTAGATAAAGCTCTAAAAGCTTTAAAGACAGAAGAAAAAATAAATTCTCCAAAAAGATGCTACTATTCAGCAAATTAACTAATCAAATGAAGCAGATGAGAAATAATACTAAATTTCTCATCTGCTTTTTAGGTTTACATATAATTCTAAAGCTTATATAATACATTTAAATGCTTCCAGTATTGCTGAAGCTTGAAGGATAATTATGGACTTGAAAGAACGGAGAGATAAAGATGAAAGATATGGAGAATTCATTGGCTACTGAGCCTGTGGGAAAATTACTTTTTAAATTGGCTCTGCCTGCTATTACAGCACAGATTATCAATGCACTTTATAATATTGTGGATAGAATGTACATAGGCAGAATGCCGGAGAATGGATCCTTGGCTTTAGCAGCATTAGGTATAGCTTTTCCAATTATAATGATAATATCTGCTTTTGCGGCACTTATTGGCATGGGGGGAGCTCCAATAGCTGCTATAAAAATGGGAGAAGGCAATAAAGATGAAGCGGAGAAAATACTTAGTAATTCTTTTATTTCCCTGTGTATTATTTCTGCAGTACTTATGATGGTATTCTTTTTTACAAAGAAAGATCTTTTAACTTGGTTTGGAGCTACTGCTAACACTCTAACCTTTGCAGATGAGTATTTTTCTATTTACTTGTTAGGTACATTGTTTGTGCAAATAAGTTTAGGACTAAACTCTTTTATAAGTGCTCA
The DNA here is from genome assembly GCF_900142075.1 of Clostridium amylolyticum. Taxonomy (GTDB): domain Bacteria; phylum Bacillota; class Clostridia; order Clostridiales; family Clostridiaceae; genus Clostridium_AA; species Clostridium_AA amylolyticum. Next base: position 29,771 of record NZ_FQZO01000005.1, on the reverse strand, counting down.
AGGTTTTGCGAAAATTAGTATGATCACAGTGCTTGTTGGAGCTATAACCAATATTATTTTAGATCCAATTCTTATCTATGGATTTAATATGGGAGTAAGAGGAGCTGCTATTGCAACTATTTTTTCTCAATTAATATCTGCTTTATGGGTACTTAAATTTTTATTTAGTAAAAAGAGTATTATTAAAATTAAAAAGAAGTTTTTTAAATTGGAGAAGAAAATTATACTTCCAGTGCTAGCTCTTGGTATTTCTCCATTTATTATGCAATCTACCGAAAGCTTAGTGCAACTTACCCTAAATTCAGGTATGAAAAAGTACGGAGGAGCTAATGCAGATCAACTGGTAGGTGCTCTCTCTATTATTGTAAGCAGTATGCAATTTTTACTAATGCCTATAATAGGGATTGCACAAGGAGCTCAGCCGATTATAAGCTATAATTACGGAGCAGGAAATATGCAAAGAGTGAGGAAGGCATTTAGACTATTACTTTTAAGCTCTATGATTTATTCAACAGTGATGTGGGCTTTAGCTATGCTAACCCCTCAAATTTTCGTGGGTATTTTCTCTAATGATCCTAACCTTTTAGAATTAGGAAAGTACGGAATGAGAATATTTATGGCTGGTTCACTTTTGATGGGAGCGCAATTTGCTTGTCAAAATACCTTTGTTGCCTTGGGACAAGCTAAGATATCCATGTTCTTGGCTTTATTAAGAAAAATAATCTTGCTTATACCACTAGCTATTATCTTACCAGTATTCTGGGGAACAAAAGGAATATTAATAGCAGAGCCTATTGCAGATATTACTGCAGCGGTGACCACAACCATTGTATTTATAGTATTTTCAAGAAAAAATCTAGTAGAAAACAAAAAATAATTCTAACAAATAAAATATGACATATACCTGTCATATTTTATTTGTTATTATAGAGAAAATGATAAATAAGGATAGGATTTTAATATGGAGTATATAGCTGCAAAGTCAATTATATCTCAGTATGTAGAGAATAATTCATGGTTTGGTATAAATTATAACATGAACATTTATAAGGGCTGCTGTCATGGGTGTATTTACTGTGATTCCAGAAGTGAATGCTATGGAATAGAAGATTTTGATAAGGTGAGAGCTAAGGAAAACGCTATTGAAATTATAAGAAAAGAGTTAAAAGGTAAGAGAAGAAAAGGCGTTATTGGCACAGGAGCCATGAGTGACCCTTATAATCCATATGAAAAAAAGCATATGCTTACAAGAGATGCTCTTAAGCAAGTGAATAATTATAATTTTGGAATAGCCATAGCTACTAAAAGCACTTTGGTTACTAGAGATATTGATATATTAAAGAAAATTAAAGAGCACTCACCAGTATTAGTAAAGATTACTATTACAACCTTTGATGATGAACTATGCAAAAAGTTAGAGCCTAAGGTGCAGGTGTCCAGTGAAAGATTTAAAGCCATAAGAGAATTATCTGATAATGGAATCTATACAGGAATATTACTTATGCCCATACTTCCATTTGTAAATGATACTGAGGACAATATTAAAAATATAGTAAAAAATGCTTATGAAAGTGGAGCAAAGTTTATTTTTGCCTATGGAATGGGGGTAACCCTTAGGCAAAATCAAAGGGATTATTATTATGAAGAATTAACAAAATTGTTTCCAGAAGAAAAGCTAGTTAAAAGATATATGGAAACTTACGGAAATAGATATAAATATGCATCCATTAATGATAAAAAATTATGGGAAGTATTTACTCATGAGTGCAAAAAATATGGATTATTGTATAAAATGAAGGATATTATATCAGGTTACAAAAGCGGTTATGAAAAACAGCAAATTAGCTGGTTTTAGTAAAAATATTCAAAAGTAAAGACATATACTCAATAATCATATTATAATAATGCTATAAACATTACGTAAAAGGGGATGAATAAGTGAATAATAAGAGATTTGCACATTTTTTAGCATTAATTATTATGTTAGTGTGGGGTATGTCTTACTTAAGCATAAAAGTGGTAGTATCAGAGATTAATCCTACGGTATCAGCATTTTATAGATTTTTTATTGCAGCAATTATTTTGTTTATAGTTTTAAAGGTAAAATTTCCACAGGAAAAAGTGTTAAAAGAAGATAGATTAAGGATGGCCTTAGGAGGATTATTTGGAGTAGCATTATATTTTTTCTTTGAAAATTATTCTGTTTTCTTTACCAGTGCCTCTAATGTGGCTATATTAATATCAACTATACCAATATTTACACTGTTTTCTCAAAGAATTATATTTAAAGAAAAGTTAACCTTGTATAAGGTCATTGGAGCTGCCTTAAGTGTTATTGGAATAATAATTATTATAGCTTCAAAAGAGAGAATAAGCTTATTTTCCACAGGGACCCTAGGAGATTTGATGGCATTGGGAGCAGCCCTTTGCTGGGTGGTTTATAACGTAGTCACTTCTAAGTTTAAGGGAAATTATAAAAGTATAACCGTCACTACCTATCAGGCTATTTGGGGGTGTATATTTTTATCACCTTCATTATTGTTTTATAAAGCTATAATACCTTCTAGAAATGCAGTGCTTAATTTACTATTTCTCTCTGTATTCTGCTCTTGTGTAGCTTATGCTATTTATATTTATTGCCTTCCAAAGCTTGGGCCTACAGTTCTAACTACTTATATAAATTTACAGCCTATAGTAAGTTTAATAAGTGCAAAATTATTACTTCAAGAAGAGGTTACCATATACCAAGTGTTTGGAAGTTTAATTATAATTGCAGGAGTGTTTATCGTAAGCTTTGGAGAAAAGCTAAGGATAAGTAAGTGGATTAATTTTAAGTTTAGTTCTTAAAGTTATATATTAGAAATTATATAGGATTTTGGGTATTTATATATTTATTTTAAAAATGTATTGCTATTTGGAAAATTAAAGCATATAATGGAAATGTATTAAATCTTAATTATTAAAGAACGGAGGTCGCGAACATGTTAGCCAATATTAAATATGCAGCTATCAATGGAATTTTAAACGTACAACTTAATCAATTATATATGCACGACCTAGGTGGGGTTCTTTAATAAATTTCTTTGTTAATGTATGCAAGCCATAGGTGGTGTTACCTATGGCTTTTTATATTTTGGAGGGTTTTATTAAAATTATTATGCTTGCATAAAAATTATAATATTTACTTAAAAACAATCCTTTGTTTATTAAGCCTTGGAATAGATTTCCTGGGCTTTTTATTTTTATTATTTTTAATTTTTATTTTATTTAAGAGAGAAAGAAAGTTGGTGAATCACATTGAAAAAACTTTTAAAACTAATTAAAGGAAATATTGCCCTATATATTGCTGCCATTATTTCTATAGCAATATCAACCTTTATAGCAATGCTAGAACCTATGATTATAAAAATTACCATAGACTCTATCATTGCCAACAATCCATTAAATGCACCAGAACCTATAGAAAATTTAATAAAATTACTAGGTGGTAGAGAAGTGCTTTGGAGAAATTTATGGATATGCTCCCTATGTTTAGTGATCTTAACTACCACTAGAGGAATCTTTTTATTCCTAAGGGGAAAGTTATCTTCTCAAGCTGCTGAAAATATAGCAAAGAATGTAAGAGAGAAGCTTTATGACCATATACAAAACCTGCCTTATGGCTATCATGTAAACTCAGAATCTGGTGATTTGATACAAAGATGCACCTCTGATGTAGATACTGTAAGAAGATTTTTTGCCATGCAGCTAGTTGATATAGGCAGAGCGGTGTTTATTGTAGCATCGGCATTAATAATGATGCTATCTTTAAACAAAAAAATGACTCTTATTGCTATGTGTATAGTGCCTTTAATATTCTTGTTTTCATATATCTTTTTTTACAAGATAAAATATAATTTTGAGAAGGCTGATACGCAAGAAGGAGTTTTAACTTCCATACTTCAAGAAAACTTAAGCGGAGTAAGAGTGGTAAAAGCTTTTGGAAGGCAAACCTTTGAAATAGAAAAGTATGAAAAAGAAAACAAAAAATATAGAGATTTAAACTATAAACTAATAAATTTACTTTCAAATTATTGGTCCATATCCGATTTACTTTGTATGGTTCAAATTGGACTAGTTTTAATATCAGGGATATATTTTGCTAATAAAGGTGAGATAAGTCTAGGTACCCTGGTGGTTTTTAACACCTATGAAGGGATGCTGTTATGGCCTGTAAGACAGCTAGGAAGAATCTTATCAGATATGGGTAAAATGTCTGTTTCTCTAGGAAGAATTACAAATATTCTTGATACACCTGTAGAGCAAGAGTATGGAAAGGCTTTAAAGCCAGAAATTAAAGGAGAAATAAGCTTTGAGAATGTAAGTTTCCAATATGAAAAGGATACTGAAATAATAAAGGACATTAGCTTTAATGTTAAAAAAGGTGAAACTATTGCTATTGTAGGGCCTACAGGTTCTGGAAAGTCTTCATTAGTTCATCTTTTATTAAGACTTTATGACTATAATAGCGGTTCCATTAAAATTGACGGTATAGAGCTTAAGGATATTGAAAGAAAGTGGATAAGAAGTAATATTGGCATTGTGCTTCAAGAACCATTTCTTTATTCAAGAACTATAAAGGAAAATATTAAAATAGCAAAGTTAGATGCTAAAGATATAGAAATTGAAAAGGCAGCTACTGCTGCAGCAGTGCACGAGGTTATAACTTCCTTTGAAAGAGGTTATGATACTGTGGTTGGAGAAAAAGGAGTGACCCTGTCAGGAGGACAAAGGCAAAGAGTAGCCATTGCCAGAACTCTTATAAAAAATATGCCTATACTTATTTTTGATGATTCTTTAAGTGCTGTAGATTCTGGCACGGACAGAATAATTAGAGAAGAATTAAAAAAGCAAAGTAAGGACAACACAACTTTTATAATCTCTCATAGAATATCTACAGTTATGAGTGCTGACAAAATAGTAGTTTTAAACCATGGTGAAATAGAAAATATCGGTAACCATGAAGAGCTAGTTAAAAAAGAAGGGGTTTATAAAAGAATATGGGAAATTCAAAACTCCTTAGAAGACTTTAATGAAGAAGACATGAAAGCTTCTAATGAATAGAAGGGAGATGATGCTATGTCCTCTAGAATAGATGAAAATAAAAGTACAGAAAAATTAAATGTAGGTATATGGAAGAGACTTTTCAAATATCTGTATGAATTTAAAAAGGGGTTATTTCTATTAGGTTTTTTAATGATGTTTGTGGCAGGAATAGATGCCTTGATGCCTCTTTTAACTAGGTATGCTATTGACAATTTCATAGCTAATAAAACCTCTGAAGGTCTAGAAAAGTTTGCATTGCTATATTTTTGCGTAATAGCTTTTCAAGCTCTAAATGTAAAACTTTTTATAATGCAAGCGGGTAAGATCGAAACCCATCTGGCATATCATATAAGAAATTTAGGGTTTAAAAGGCTGCAACAGCTATCCTTTTCTTACTACGATAACTCCTCAGTGGGATGGCTTATGGCAAGAATGACCTCAGATGTGGCAAGGCTTAGTGAGATAATATCCTGGGGATTAATTGATATGGTATGGGCTTTAGTTATGATGAGCGCCTTTATAGGTATAATGCTTTATAACAACGTTAAGCTAACCCTTATAAGTATGAGCGTGGTTCCAGTTATATTTATTATAGGGGTTTATTTTCAAAAGAAAATTTTAAAGTCCTATAGAAAAGTAAGAAAGATTAATTCCCAGTTAACTGCAGATTTTAGTGAAGAAGTTTCGGGGGCAAAAACCACTAAAACTTTGGTTAGAGAAGAGGATAACTTAAAGGAATTTAGAGCTGATGCTTCAAATATGAGAAATTCTGCAGTGAAAGCAGCAATGTTTTCAGCATTATTTCTTCCTGTAGTATTGTCTTTAGGTAGCATAGGCACAGGATTTGCTTTATGGATAGGGGGTAAAAGCGTAATTTCAGAAGCCATATCCTATGGTACTTTTGTAATGTTTATTTCCTATACCATTCAGTTTTTTGACCCAGTAAGTCAGCTGGCAGCCACTTTAGCAGAACTTCAAAATGCCCAAGCTTCTGCAGAAAGAATAATATCCCTTATAGAAACAGAACCAGATATTTGGGACAGAAAAGATGTAATAGATAAGTATGGAGATTTGTTCCATGCTAAAAAAGAAAATTGGGAAAAGATCCATGGAGATATAGAATTTAAAAATGTATATTTTTCCTATAAAAATGGAGAAAAGGTATTAGAAAACTTTAACTTAAAGGTAAAAAGAGGTGAAACCATAGCTTTAGTGGGAGAAACAGGCTCTGGAAAAAGCACCATAGTAAATTTGCTTTGTAGGTTTTATGAGCCTACTAAGGGAGAGATTTTAATCGATGGAGTAGATTATAGAGAAAGATCCCTTCTATGGCTTCAATCTAACATCGGTTATGTACTTCAAAGCCCTCATCTCTTTAGTGGAACTATAAAAGATAATATAAAATATGGAAAGTTAAATGCTACTGATGAAGAGGTTGAAAAAGCTGCTAAGCTTGTAAATGCTCATAGCTTTATAATGAATATGGAAAAGGGTTATGATTCAGAGGTTGGTGAAGGAGGAGGAAATTTATCTACAGGAGAAAAACAGCTTATATCCTTTGCTAGAGCTATAGTGGCTGACCCTGCTCTCTTTGTATTAGATGAAGCTACCTCTTCCATAGATACTGAAACAGAAAGAATGATACAAAATGCCATTGAGAAGGTTTTACATCATAGAACCAGCTTTGTGGTAGCACATAGGCTTTCCACCATAGTATCCTCCGATAAAATCCTTGTAATTAAAAAAGGCAAAATCATTGAAGCAGGCAGTCATAGGGAGTTAATAAGAAGGAAAGGGTACTATTATAATCTATATACCAATCAGCTTCTTGAAGAAAAAGAAATGCAAAGTAAGTCTATGGTTTTAGAATAAAAAGTATCAGATTAAGTGTATAATAGAAACTATAAATATAAGTCATAGTATATTTGTGATAATAAATGTTGTTAAGGATGTGTTATAAGCATTGGATAATAAAAAGCAATTTAGACGAGTTGGAACTCATGACGGAAGATTCCATGCAGATGAAGTAATGGCCACAGCAATTCTTAAGGAAGTTTATGAAATAGAGTTAACTAGAACCAGAGATGAAAATGTGCTGAAGACTTTAGATATTGTATATGATGTGGGTGGCGGAGAGTTTGACCACCATGGCATGGATAAAATCTATAGAGAAAATGGAACGCCTTATGCAGCTTGTGGACTTATATGGAGAGGCTTTGGTAAGGAAGTAATAAAGTTAAAGAGCCATCATTAAAGGATGAAGAGGTGGATTTACTTTATAATTACATTGATAGAGCCGTTATTGAAGGAATGGATGCCTTAGATAACGGGGTTAAAATAGGAGAAACCACTATACCCATTTTAAATATTTCTACCATAATATCTGGGTTTAACCCACCTTGGTATAAAGAAAATGATGAAGATAAAGCCTTTAATGAAGCGGTAAATGTTGCATCATCAGTTTTAAGAAATAAAATAAGTCACAAGCTTTCTGTATTTAAATCTAGAGAATTAGTAGAAAATGCATATAAAAGCAGAGTAAGACCTGAAGTTTTAGTGCTGGATACTTATTGCCCTTATGGCGAGGTGCTTAAAAATATTGATGAGGCAAAGGAAGTACTTTACGTAGTATATAAAAGTAAGGTCAATTATGCCGCTCAAAGTGTAAGAGATTATAATGGAGAGGATAGAAAAAAGTTTCCTAAGGCTTGGGCAGGAAAAAGGGACGAAGAACTAGCTAAAGTTACAGGAGTAAAAGATTCTGTATTTTGTCATAGTGGAAGGTTTATAGCCATAGCACAATCCCTAGAAGGGATTATGACCTTAGTAGACCTTGCTATACAAGAGCCAGAAGAAAATTCTTCAGGAGGATTCTTTAAATTTCTTGAAAAACTATTTTCAAGGAAGTAAAAAAATATTGAACCTCACTATCTCATGTGCTATGATTAATTTGTTAAAAATAGAATATGTAATATAACACAGGGGGGCTGGATTTGGCCAGCTGAGATAAAGAACCTTAATTCTTTGACCCTATGAACCTGAACTGGATCATGCCAGCGTAGGAAGTTGTTTATTGATGAGCTATATGTTTATTAGTATGTTTAGACACAGATCCTATGGATTTGTGTCTTATTTTTTTATCACAAATCCTACCTGAAAGTTTCCAGAATATAGGTCCTTAATTTTTATATTATTTTCAGAAAGGAGATCTTGTATTTGGAAAGTAAGAAAATCACGTTATCATCACTTCTTGCAGCTATAGGAATAATTACAGGCAATGTTATTTTTATACCTATAGGAGTATCAAAATGTTTCCCAGTACAACACATAATCAACGTCATAGCAGCTGTAATACTTGGACCTGGTTATGCGGTTGCCATTGCCTTTTGTATTTCCCTAATGAGAAATATATTAGGAACAGGTTCCCTATTAGCTTTTCCAGGAAGTATGATAGGAGCCTTTATAGCAGGATTTATGTATAAAAAGACTAAGAAAATATCTTTAGCAGTGGCAGGAGAAATATTTGGCACTGGAATTTTAGGAGGTTTATTAGCTTTTCCCATAGCTAAATTTATTATGGGAAAAAATTTAGCTGCATTATTTTTTGTGGTGCCATTTTTAATAAGCACTTTAGGAGGCAGTATCATAGGATACTTTATTCTTAAGATGCTAGACTATTCTAAAGCAACCAAGTGATTCCTAGCCTCAGTATTTGCTCCATTATTTGCCGTGGTAATTACTGATTATTTCTTAATTAAGAAAAAAGAAACATTAAAGGTTATAAAATAAATAAGTTTTCAAAATTAATACATAATAAGTTATAATATAAAAATATTAGCCTGGTAGTAAAGTTTTACTACCAGGCTAATATTTTTATATTATTATGGATTAAGACTTAAAAAGCATTGACTATTCAGTATCCCTACTTGAATCTTCTGGCTTTTTTCTTAACTTTAAAAAAGCAAACAATCCAAGAATAATAGCTATTATGGATACTGCGGAGGTAGTTAGAATAACTTTATTCTTACCTAATAATGAAGCAGCTGATTTATTGCCGGTTATAGTAAAGTTAATGGTTTTAGTGGTTTCGTTACCTAGCTTATCAGTAGCTTTTACCGTTAACTCATGGTTTCCTAAAGAGGTAATCTCCTCTAATAAAAATGTTTTGCCATCTAAAGAGTTTGCATAAACTTGTTTTCCATTTAATAGCACTGTGGGTGTAGTTATATCTGAAAGATCTTCTAAGTATATTTCAGGTTTTACTGAGGCAGTGTATTTTTCTCCATCTTCTATACCTCCAAATAAGATAGTAGGAGGTGTGCTATCTATAAAGAAAGTGATAACCTTTGGATCTGATACATTACCTGCAGCGTCTGTGGCTTCTATAATCAGGGTGTGCTTACCATCCGCTAGCAAACTTCCTCTTACATAGGGCAGGTTGTCTATGGTGATGGTATATTTATGGTCGCTGGAATCTATTATATCAAAAATTGGTTCAATAAACTCTCTGAAAAATCTATTGTTGATTTGTTCTTTAAATTCTATTATGGGTTTAGTCTTGTCCAAAACGAATTTAACAGTTCTCTCATTGGTATTATTTGCTTTATCTACAGCCAGTACTTTTAGAATATATTCTCCTTCTGAATTTATACTTATAGAATTAGCAGATTGCCTCTTGCCATTTAAATATACTTCAAAGATACTCTCATATAATTCATCTTGTCTAATACTTAATTTAATATCATCCTTATGGAAGATTAACCCTTCTAAACCTTGTATAAAAATTTGAGGCGGCAGCCTATCTAGGATGAAAGAAACTTTCGTTTCTTCTGATATATTTCCTGCCTTATCCTTTGCCCTTGCTCTTACTGTATATTCTCCGTCAGGCAGCATAGGCAAACTATTTGGATTATAGTAGGTATCATTTATAAATACTTCAAAGACTGTATCCTCTGGTACTTGTGTGGTTATAAGGGGCTTAAAGTTATTTGTATTAATAAATGCTCCCTCTTCAGCATTGATTTTAACAATAGGTTTAGTTCTATCAATAGTAAAAGTTAAAATAGGAGCGGTATAGGAATTTCCTGCTAAGTCTTCTGCAGTAACTAAAAGTTTGTATTCCCCTTCCTCAGATACATTAAAACTAAAAACTCCATTATATAGAGAAGGATTAATAGTGTTAAAGGCTCCTCCATTTTTTGAAAGTTTGAAAACCGTCTTGTTAAGGGCATTGTTTGTATCAATAATTTTAATTATAGGAGTAGTAATTTCTTTATTATTGAATTCATCATCCTTAACTCCTGAAATTTCTATTGCAGGCTTGGTATTATCAAGGGTAAAGTTTATTTCAAAGGGTTTAGCCTTATTTGTAGCTTTATCCTCAGCCATCACACTAATGGTATAATTGCCATCGCTATTTATTTCTGCACCTTGAAAGAGTATGCCATCTTCTGTGGTAATAAAATTACCTCCATAAGGATTTCCATTTAAAGTTATACTTTTTGTATTTATAGCATAGTTATCTGATATTTTAATAATAGGATTGAAAGTACCCTGATAATAGGACCCATTTTCTATTATTCTTCCATTGGCTTCACTAAAGCTTATATTGGGATTATTTTTATCTATAACAAATTCTACCGCAGAGGTTTTATAATCTTCATTATTGTGTTTGGAAGCTTTATCTTTAAATTGCACCACTATTTTATATTGTTCATTCCTAAGGTTATTGTTTTCTATGGATTCTCCTCTAATTAAAAGTTTTCCTTGAAGCCTATCTATATATTCGAGCTTATAAGGTTTAGAGGTAATAGTAGCCTTAGTTTCTGAATTAATGGTATATAATGTAGCATTAATAAGCTCACCTTTATCAATATCCTGTTTGCTTAAGAAATCATCTTCTATTAAAAACTCTGGAGTAACCTTAGAGTTATAGTATGCTCCATTATTTATATTTCCTATAGAGAGCTCAGGGACTTTGGAGTCCACATAGATGGTAACTTCATCTAAGTTAAATTCATTTCCTGCTAAATCTTGTAAGTGAAGCTTTATATTATAGGTGCCATCTATGGGCTTCCCATTTTTAGTAACTACATTTTTTAAAGTATATTTACCATCATCATATACCACATTGCTATGATTAAAATTATATATTTCATTATTAACAGTAAAGAAGGAATTATCTTTATCTAAGTGTTGTTCCGTAATAATAACCGAAGGATCTTCGGGATTTCTATAGTAGGTTCCATGATTAATGTTAAGGAAGTTAGCATTTGGTTTAATGTTATCAATATAAAAAAATTTAGTTTCTTTAATATAATCTTCTTTATTACCTTTACCTGCTTTATCTTTTATTAAAACCTCTAGCATGTACTTTTCTCCAGGATTATTACTTGGTATATAATCAGTACCTTGTAAGGTTATTGTCTTTCCTACCTTAGATTTAAATTCAAAGCCATAATCTTTTTTTGATTTATACAAATTAGTAGTGACATCTATTGTATATAAGGAAGCTATTATATATTCCTCTGACTTTAAATCCTCTTTCTTAAGGAATTGGTCATCAATTTGAAGTATAGGAGTTAAGCTTTGAAGATAACCATTTTTAAAGTCATTTATTATAGAGACTTTAGCTATGTCGGTATCCACATAAAACTCTCTTGAAATGTCACTTGTGGTATTACCTGCAGTATCTTCTACATGTACCTTTAAGTTATAAATTCCATCTTCATTTATAACATTTTTTAATACATATCTGCCCTTAATAAACTCTACATTAGCATGTCCAAAGCTATAAGCTTTGTTATTCACTATAAATTTAGAATTTTGCTTATCTATATTATTTTCTTTAACTGCCACAGAAGGGTTAAAGTAGTGCCTATAATATTCTTCATTATCCAAGTTTTTATCCTTGTAGTTACCGTCATTTTCAATATATATGCCTTCAATTACAGGGCTGGTTCTGTCCACTGTAAAAGTAAAGCTGTCAGCTGAACTATTTCCTGCCTTATCTTTAGCATTAACAGTTAAGGTATAAGTACCCTCTAAGGTTTTTCCATCCGCAGAAGGCAAGGTAATAGGGTTTTCTTCATAGGCCTTAGGATTTTCATAAACTGGGCCTTCTTCATTATCCTTAACCACTGTTATTGAAGCAGAATCCTTATTAATATCACTTATTACTACACGTGGTGTAACTAGATCTACATTAGCAGCATAATCTGGAAATGTAAACTTTTCTAACCCTGATATCTTTATTAAAGGATTCTCATTGTCTACAGAAAAGTTTACAGTGTATGAAGCAGTATTTCCTGATTTATCCTTAATGTTTGCAATAATAGTGTAGTTGCCATCTTTCATTAAAGGAGTTTTAAAGCTATAGTAGTTATTGCTTTTAATGAATTTTGTATCATCCTTTAAAGTAGTAGTAAAAGAGTCTGAAGGTAACATACTTTCACCTTCAGCTTTAACTTCTATAGTGGAGGTATCTTCGTCTAGGTTTTCATCTGTTACTTTAATACAAGGAGTAAAAGGGGACTTAGAAGAAATTCCATCGTTAAAGGGTTTAAAATCAGTTTGAGAACTCCCAGTTCCTATACTTACCTCTGGAGAAACAGTGTCAACTAAAATATTAAAAGAAAAGGCCTCGCTTTCATTGGCTAAGTTATCCTGAGCTATTAGAGTTATTGTAGAGAGATCATTATTATTAATATTCTCTAAATTAAAATCTAAATTAAAACTTCCATTGTTAATAGTATACTTTCCTTCATTGGCTAAACTTGATAAGTCTAATTTTTTTATCCATCCATTTTTTAATGTGTAAGATACACTTTTTAATGAGATATATTTGGTAAGATAATTATCACTTAAAGTTCCTTTAATTATGAGGTTGTCAGGTGATTTTATATATAATATACCTTGATTTTCTACTTTGTAAGAATTTACAGTTACACTATTAAAAGTAGGACCTTTATCATCTTTTACATAGTCTGCAATAAAGATAATAGGCAGTCCATTATAAGAATACTCAGCTGTTAATGTTCCTTGAGAGGAATTAACCTTTCCTATAAATTTGCCTTTATCAATTACAGCTGCTTGCTCATCTACTTTTAAGCTGGTTATTCCGCTTCCAAGGCTTCCTGTAACCTTCAAATCTTTATCTGCAATTACTTTTTTATCATACCAATTATCAAAGTTAACTAAGGGGAAATTTTTAATGGAGGCTTTTCCAATATTGTAAGCTTCATCAGCAGCAAAAAAATCTATAGTGTCTATGTTTAAATTTGAATTCCACTTGGGAATATTTAATGAAACATTATATACCTTATTTATCTCATCATAATTAATTTTTGTGTCGTTTATAAGAGCATCATTTAAATATATCGCAGATTTTTCAGGGATTAATGAATCATTTTGTGCTTCTACATTAAACTTCAAATTCATGGAGGAACTTTCAGGGGCTAGGGTATATTGCAAGTTTTTTATAGAAAGCTTAGGCGCAACAAAATCTTCATAAATTATCTTTTTTGATTTTTTTTCTTGTCCAAGTAAACCTAAAACATTATAAGTTATAGTTACACTCTCCAGGTTTGTGGTTACAATATCAGGCAATTTGTACACTTTGCTTTTAACGCCAGAGTAACTAAATTTTTCTTTAGTAACGGCTTTAGTGGATTTATTTGTTTTAGTTATTTCATAATTTATAGTTTCTAAACCAATAAGAGAAAGCTTACTAAGATCAATAACAGGTATAATTTTTTCACTAGACATTTTGTTTACTTCTACAAAGTTATTGGAGTGACTTAGTACAAAATAAGAGGCAAAATCATTTTCTCCAGTAACATCTGAAATATCAACCTTTGACGAATCCTTAGATGTTAAACTAGTTATTTCTTCAGGCTTTTCTCTTATATAATTTTGTGAAAGTATATAATCTTTAGCAGTATCATTGGTTATCTCTGCACTAGTCTCCACCTTGGGCAGCATAGATGAACTTACAAGAAAAGCTAGTATTAAGGCAATAATTTTTTTTCGGTTCAAAATATCCCCCCTAAAAATTTATTAATTTTATTGTATTTAATTTACAACTTATGTTTTATTGTATAGAATATATGTAATAAAATCAATATATTGGAACAAGTTATAAATTAATACTTTTAATGCAATGTATAGAATATTACAAATATATGATATTATTATAATATATTTGTAATATTTAATTTAAAAAAGTGTTTAAAAGTATGTAAAAATATTGTATTAGACTAAATAGGAGGGCACTAAGGTGAATCTCATTGGAACTTTATTTGAAAATAGATATCAGATAATAGATATTCTGGGGAAAGGTGGAATGAGCACCGTATATCTTGCTAAAGATACGAATTTGCAGAAGTTTTGGGCCATTAAAAAGGTCTTGAAAAGTTCGAAGAATTTAAAGGCTGATCTTATGGCGGAAGCAAATATTCTGAAAAGGCTAGATCATCCAGCACTACCAAGAATAGTAGATATTATAGAAAAAGAAGATAGCATTTATGTAATACTAGATTTCATCGATGGAATATCTCTAGATAAAAAGCTTGTGGAATTTGGAGTAGTAGATGAATTTACCATAATTAATTGGGCATTACAGATTTGTGATGTGCTTAATTATTTACACTCACAAAAGCCTAATCCAATAATATATAGAGATATGAAGCCGGGAAACATAATGCTTACAGCCCAAGGGAAAATTAAACTTATAGATTTTGGAATAGCAAGGGAATATAAAGAGGAAGTATCACAAGATACAACTTATATTGGTACAAAAGGATATGCAGCACCAGAACAATATGGAAGTCATCAGACAGATGAAAGAACAGACATATATAGTTTAGGAGTTACTTTGTATCATTTAGCCACAGGAAAAGGTCCTAGTGACCCGCCTTATGAAATAAAGCCTGTAAGAGAAATAAACCCTCTGCTTTCAGAAGGTTTTGAAATAATAATCAATAAATGTACTGAGCAAGATCCAAATTTAAGATATCAAAGCATAGAAGAACTAATTTACGATATTGAAAATATTCATAAGCTAAATTCTTCATATAAAAAAACTGTGAGAAAAAAATTTATAAAGCTTTCAGCCACATTGCTTTCATTTGTTTTTTTTGCGATATTAACAGGCTTTGGGGGTTATAAAGTAAACAACATAAACCAGAGGATATATAACAGTACTATAGAAAACGCTGAAGTGCTTACTAAGAGTAATAGTATGGATGAAGCAAAGAAAATTTTCAGACAAGCTATTGAGTTAAACCCAGAGGATCCATCAGCATATAAAAGTGCTATTGATATGTTTCTTAAGAATAATGATTATGATGGATGTATAGAATTTATCAGTCCTTTGGTTCAAAAAAATGCATCTAAAAATTATGAGGTGCTTTATTGGTTTGGTAAAGTTTACTTTTTAAAAGGGGATTATTATCAGGCAAATAAACGTTTTGAAAGCATTAAAAGCACAAAAAAACTAAGCAACGAAGCTAAAAGAGAGCTTTTGTACTATAAACCCATAGCAGAAGAATTAGGCAGTACAACTAGTGAGAAGAATAAGTCAAGCATTCAAACCTCTATTAACCTACTTAGAGAGTATATAGATACCATTCCTAATAGTCAGGGAGATGCAAAAATCAATTCGTACATAGCCTTAGCAAATATTTATCAAAATAATGCAGATGTATTTCCAGATACTTATTTAGAGGATGCCTTAACTGTTTTAAAAGAAGCTTCTAAGTTTGCTCCTGACAACAATATTGTACTTCTAGAAATGCTAGGGACTATACATTATAAAAAGGCCTTAAGATTAGAAAACAAAAAGAATGAATATGATAAAGAGTTAAATGAAGCCGCAGGATATTTTGAAAAAGCCTTAAAGGCAGGAAGCAATGTATCCAATACCTATTATTTAATTGGCACTATTTATAAATATTTAGAAAAATATGATGACAGCATAAGGATATTCAATGAGCATATTAATAAATTTGAAAAAGACTATAAGGGAAATACATCATTAGGTGTTTTATATGCTGATTTGATTATAAAAGATAGAAATAATTTAAAAGAACCTGATGCTGAATATTATATAAAAATTGCGCAATGTTATGACAATGCCACAAAGAAAAATCCCAATACCAATGATCCAGATTATAAAAAGCTTAAGAATATGTATGAAAGTTTAAAAAGCGAAGGAAAAATAAAGTAAGGAGGACTACCTATGAATAATGATAAGACCGTATATGTAGTTATGATAATCGTAGGAAGTATAGGCATGATAGGTAGTTTAATACTTTCTTATTATGTTTTTAAAAAAGACCAATTAAATGAATATATAAACCTAAACTTTATAAAGGATTATAGGTATAGAAGACTTATAGAAAAGCAGCAAAAACTTCAAATAAAGCTGGCGGCATATAAAACAGGACAAACTGTTACTAGTAGTTCCTTAAGTACATCAGGTTCCATACATTCATCAAAGATATCCCAGGCTTCTAATGCATTTTTATTAGAAGAGGAAGTAAATGAAGAAACAGACCTATTAGAAGAGGCTGTGAATGAAGGAACTATGCTCCTAGAAGAAGAGGTGCTTGAGGGAACCATGCTATTAGAAGAGGAGACAAATGAGGAGATAAAAGGTTAGAGAAGATGACGCAAGTCAAGGAGGTATATAAGGGTGAATTACAGCAATATCATTGAAAGCATAGAACTAACTGAGGATAAGTATCTAACGGTGGCTGTGAAAGATGATGTTTTAATAGATAATTCTCAGTTCTCTATGATTAACAGCGGCAGATCAAATTTAATTAATTGCACCAAAGATAGGTATGAGGAAAATACCTTATTATATTACATTGGCAATTATATTTCCCTAAATAAGTATATATTAGAAAATAGTTTTGATTTTCAGAGCCTAAAGAGCTTATTACTAAAATTAACTAATGAAGTTTCTTTAATAATGGGCAAAAAGCTTACCTTATCCAATGCTATTTTGTACTTAAATTATATATTTATAGATACATATACCAATGAAATCAAGCTAATATACATTCCAGCTACAAGAAGTGAAGAACCTAAGGAAGGAACGGGGAATTTTCAAAAGTTATTAAAGGATATAATAAACAACATTGATGCAAGCAATTCAGATGTACTTATGGGATTTATAATAAACCATACAAATTTAAAGGACTTTGATTTAGAGAGCTTTCAAAATAAGCTAAAGACTATTAACTATGAAAACTCATGGAGTTCAAACTCCATTAAAAATAGCGGTATATTCACTTTTATAACAACAGTTTCATGTGTTTTTATATTTTGTATACTTATACCTCTTATAGGGAATCTTTTGAAAATTTCTTTTATAAAAGAATACATTAATTATTATTCAGTAGCTATTTTTTGTATGTTTTTTATTATTGCTTCTGTTACAGCTTTAATTATTACTATGCTTATGGAAAATAAGAAAGTTAAAAAGCAAGAGGTAATGATAAAGAAAAATAATAGCGTTGAAAGTAGAGAGAAAATAAATACACAACTAAAAAGTAATTCAAAACCTAAAGATATTATCACTCCTTCAGGGGAAATAAATATAACTAATTTAAATCCTAACTTTACAGGAAGTGTAATTAAAGAAGAAAAAAGCAATACTGGTTCCTTTGGAAACAAGGAATACAATCCTATGGAAGCTTCAAGCTTGAATATTAATGCTGAAACTCATAATAACACTTCAATGCTAATAAATGAAAGTAATGAAAAAAATAATAATGAAAGTATATTATATGGAAATAAAAATGTTTTATTTAATACAGAGAATATAGAAGCTTCAGGGACTCAGCTGTTATTTCAAGGAGAGTATAATGCTTTACCGTATCTTATAAAAAAAGATAATAGCAGCATAATAGATAGAATTTATATAGATAAAACTTTCTTTACAGTGGGAAGAAGTAAAGAAAGTTCTAATTTAACCATTGAAGAGAAAAGTATTTCAAAGCAACATGCAATTATTAAAAAAGTTAATAGTGATTATTTTATCATTGATAAAAATTCCAGTAATGGAACTTACGTAAATGGCAATAGGTTACAACCAGAAAGCCAATATAAGCTAGGAAATGGAGATGTTATTACTTTTGCAAAACAAGCTTATGAGTTTTTTGATAGGTAGGTGAAAGCTTTGAAGTATAAAGTGGTTGCAAGGACTGATGTAGGTATAAGAAAAGCTGTTAATGAAGATAGCTATCTAGCTAAAACAACTCATACCAGCTTAGGCAATGTGTGTATGGCATTAATTTGTGATGGCATGGGTGGCTTACAATATGGTGAGAAAGCTAGTCAAACCGTTGTGGCACTTTTTGATAAGTGGTTTACAGATGTATTTAAGGAAACCACTGAAGTAGCTAAAGATAAATATAATCTGGATTTGGAAATAGAAAGATTATTTCTTAAAGCAAACAGGTTATTGGTGGATTATGGTATAGAAAATAATATAAAATTAGGAACTACAGCTTCATTACTTTTCATAATTGAAGATAAATATTTTACTTATCATGTGGGTGATACGCGCATATACAAGTATGATGGCAGGTTAAAGCAAATTACTGAGGATCATACCTTAGTAGCCGCTAAGGTTAAAAATGGACAGTTAACTAAGGAAGAAGCACAGATAAGTAAAGAAAAGCATATTTTACTTCAGTGTGTAGGAGTTAATGAAATATTGGAAATTCATAAATCCTATGGAATCTGTTCTAGTTTAGATGTTTTCCTTCTTTGCTGTGATGGACTATACAACAGATTAGAACATCAGGAGGTTGCGGAGTTCTTAAAAAACCAAGGAAAAGTAAACGAAAATCACATGCAGATGAGCATAGATAATTTAATTAGCACAGTTAAAAACCGTGGTGAAACTGATAACATATCGGCGATGATAGTGGTGCCAGGTACGTGAAAAATTTCCTTATTAAATCACTAACAAGGTGGGATGAGATTGCAATTAACTCTATTTAAAAAAGAGTCCATATTTTCCTTAGTATTGCCAGAAAAATACAATGGGCGGTACTGGGTAACTCAAATAAATGAAAATAATGAAGAAGAAAAAGTAATAAGCGTCGAAGGTATTGAAGGGAAATGGATATTAAAATCAAATAAAAATGCAATAATTCTAAATAAAAACAATGAAAAGGTAAAAGAAATCCCTGTGGAACCACTTAACTTTTATAGGATATTTTTAAGAGATACTAATGAAAAGGTCCTGTTATATTCAGAACCTATAACCGATGATAGAAGAATTTTTGAAAAGCTACTATTACCTACAGACGGCAGGATAACCATTGGACGTTCTGAAAAGTGTGATATTTCCTTTTCCAATGCCTTTACTTCTTCAAACCATGGAGAGATTATTATATCCAATGAAATTACTATTAAGGACTTAAATAGTTCCAATGGAACCTTTGTCAATGGAATAAGGGAAAAGAGTAAGGTATTAATTCCTGGAGATATAGTTTATATCATGGGGCTTAAGCTTATCATAAGCAAAGGCTTTATTGCTATTAATAACCCTGATGGTAATATGCATTACAATAAAGAAGTTTTAAGAAAGTTTCCTCATCAAAGTATTGATGTTTCAAAGGAAGAAGAAGATTTTAATGAAGAGGGAAGCAGAAGCAATTTATTTTATCGTTCTCCAAGGTTTAAAAGAGATATTAAAAAAGCTGAAATAAAAATAGATCCTCCCCCTGCTTTAGGCAATTTAGAGGAAACACCATTAATGTTTTTGCTGGGTCCATCTATAACCATGGGAATGGCTTCTTTGTTCACAGGCATCTTAACCTTGCAAAATGTTATGCGTAACAATGGAGATATTATGATGGCCATGCCTACCTTGATGATGTCCTTTAGCATGTTGTTAGGCACAGTGATGTGGCCTATACTCACTAAGAAATACGAAAGAAAGAAGAGATCAGAAAAGGAATTATTAAGAAAAGAAAAATATAGAGAATATATAAAATCTGTAAGAGAGAGGATTGTTAAGGAATCAGAGCATCAAAGTGAAATATTACATGAAAATCATGTTACAGTGGAGAATTGCATTTCTCGGATAAAATTACGTCAAAGAAATCTTTGGGAAAGAACCCTTGGGCATAATGACTTCTTAAGGGTAAGGATTGGAATAGGAAATGTTCCTTTAGAGGCAGATATTAAGTATCCTGAGAAACGATTTACCATTGAAGATGATGTGCTTCAAGAGGAATTATATACCCTTGCTGAAGAGCCTAGTGTGTTAAGACAAGTACCCATAACCTTATCTTTAACAGAAAATTTAATAACTGGAATTATAGGAAATAGAGAAAATATTGTGGATTTAATAAAAGGAATTTTAGTTCAACTTACGGCGCTGCACAGTTATGATGAGTTAAAGCTGGTATTTATTTATGATAAAAAGGAACAAAATCTATGGAAGTTTACTAAATGGCTGCCCCATGTTTGGAATAGGGAAAAGAGTCTTAGGTTTATAGCCACCAGCCCTAGTGAGGTAAAAGAGCTTTCAGCATTTTTAGAAAAAGAAATAGCTACAAGAGAAAAAATAACTTCAGAAGAAGAATTAAAGGAAGTAACTCCTCACTATGTAATATTCAGCATGAATAAAACTTTAGCTGGCAAGGCAGAGATAATAAATTCTATCTTGAAACATAAGAAGAATTATGGCTTTAGTTTAATTACTGCTTATGATGAACTAAATAACTTACCTAAGGAATGTTCTAGAGTTATAGAACTAAGTAGAAGTATATCTAAGATTTATGATAAGAATGATATTACAGGGAATCATATTCCCTTTAAGCCGGATATATATATGAAAGATGATATGGAGGACTTGGCAATAAGCTTATCTAACACACTGTTAGACACCACTGTACAAGTTTATGAGCTGCCCACTATGCTTACATTTTTAGAAATGTTTGGAGTTGGTAAAGTGGAGCATTTAAATGCTCTTACCCGTTGGAAAGAAAATGATCCCACTAGAACCCTAGAGACGCCTGTAGGAGTAGATAACAGCGGTGAAGCTTTTAATCTTGATCTGCATGAAAAATTTCATGGCCCTCATGGACTTATTGCTGGTATGACGGGATCAGGTAAAAGTGAATTTATAATGACTTTTATACTTTCTCTAGCAGTAAATTATCATCCTCATGAGGTGGCATTTATTCTTATTGACTATAAAGGAGGTGGTATGGCTAATGCCTTTACAAAGCTCCCTCACCTTGCAGGTACCATAACAAATTTAGATGGGGCTGCAGTAAAGCGGTCTTTAGTATCCATTCAAAGTGAGTTGAAGAGAAGGCAAGGCATTTTTAATCAGGCAAGTAAAAACTTAAATATAAGTAATATAGATATATATAAATATCAAAAGTTATATAGAGAGGGTACTGTTAATGAACCTTTGCAGCATTTGTTTATAATATCAGATGAATTTGCGGAGCTTAAGACACAACAGCCGGAATTCATGGAGCAGCTTGTTAGTGCTGCTAGAATTGGAAGAAGCTTAGGTGTGCATCTTATTTTGGCTACTCAAAAGCCTTCTGGTGTGGTAGACGACCAAATATGGAGTAATAGCAGATTTAGAATTTGTCTTAAGGTACAAGAAAAAGCAGATAGTATGGATGTTATTAAAAGACCAGATGCTGCAGAATTATCTGTAACAGGAAGATTTTTTGTTCAGGTTGGATTTAATGAAGTATTCGAACTAGGACAATCTGCCTGGGCAGGAGCTCCTTACTATCCTGCTGAGCGTGTAGAAAAAAACTTAGACGACAGCATTGCTATTGTAGATAATTTAGGACGTATTATTAGACAGGTTAGGCCAGACAAGAATAAGGCTGTATTAAGGAATCCTGCAAAACAAATTGATGAAGTAAATAAATATTTAGCAAAACTTGCTAAGGAAGAAAATATTAATGTAAGACCTTTATGGTTAGAACCTATACCAGAGTTTATATATATTGAAGAGTTAGAAGAAAAGTATAAAGTGGACAAAGAAAGTATTTGTGTTTTAAATCCCATCATAGGAGAGTTTGATGATCCTATTAACCAAAGGCAGCTAATAATGACAGTGCCTTTAACACAGGAGGGCAATACAGTAATATATGGAGCTGCAGGAAACGGGAAGACAACTTTCTTAACCACATTAATATACTCACTTATGAAGGAACACACTCCTGAAGAAGTAAATATATATGTCTTAGATTTTAGTTCTGAAACCCTTAGAGCTTTTGCTAAGGCACCTCATGTAGGAGATGTGGTTTTTTCTCAGGATTCAGAGAAAATAAGTAACTTATTTAAGATGCTTCATAGTGAAATAGAAAAGAGAAAGAAACTTTTTGCAGATTACGGTGGAGATTATCAAAGCTATATCAAAAATTCCAATAAAATTTTAGAGTCCATGGTGATATTTATACACAATTACTCTGCTTTTGCAGAAATCTATGAGGATATGGAAGAATCCATAGCTTATTTAACTAGAGAAGGAACAAAGTATGGCATATATTTTGTAGTTACTGCTTTAAACACAGGAGCATTGAGATATAGGATATTACAGAACTTTAAACAATTATTTGTGTTACAGCTTAATGATAAAGGAGATTATTCAGGTATTCTAGGAAATGTGGATGGTGTATATCCTTCGAAGTACAAGGGCAGGGGGATATTTAAAACTGACCTGGTATATGAGTTCCAAACTGCTCATATTTCCAAGAAGGGTGAAAATACCTTTGATTTTGTAAGAATATACTGTAATGAATATGGGAAACAATGGAACAAGCTTCCAGCAAAAAAGATTCCTATATTACCAAGTATAATAGACCTGGAATATTTAACGAATGAAATTAGGCATAGCATAAATGGTAGCATACCTATTGGGGTGGAAAAGCAGAGCTTAAATACAGCATATTATGATTTTAATAATTCATATATTAATTTAGTGCTATATCAGAATAATCATAAAGCAGATTTTATTCAGGGGATAGCAGAGGTAATTGATTTTAAGGACGAAAATGAAGTTCTTGTTATAGATGCAGAAGGTAATTTTAATGATGATAAGTCCAGAGGGTACAAATATATTTATAATGAATTTGACAAGGTAGTTTTAGATTTATTTAATACCTTGGTCTTTAGAAACAATAGCTATAAGGAAGCCATAGCTAAAGGGGAAGAAACACCTGAGTTTAAAAAAGTTACTTGTATTATTAATTCTCTTACAGACTTAATGATTAAAGTCTCAGAGGATTCTAAGGATAAAATTAAAGTTTTCTTAGAAAAAGGGGAACTCCATTACAATATTAATTTTATAATATGCAATAACGCAAGTAATATAGCATCTGTGGCCTATGAAAATTGGTTTAAATCAAAAGTCTTATTAAGTGATGGAGTATGGCTAGGAAATGGCATTTCAGACCAGTACCAATTAAAGTTATCTAGTATAAGCAGTGATTTGTATGAAGATATTGGAGAAGAATTTGGTTATATCCTTACTAAAGGCAAAGTAAATTTAATTAAGCTTTTATCCTCCATAACCAGTAATAGGGAGGGTGGATTATATGGATAAAATATTATTGGAAGTTTATTTACCAGCAGAAAATAAAAGTTACGATGTTTATATACCCTTGAAAAGTAAGCTTTATGAGATTACAGCATTGCTTTCCAATACCTTTACAGATTTATCCCAAGGGTACTTTATTGGGAATACAGATACCTTAATATGTGACAAGGTAACTGGAGTAATTTTCAATATTAATATGTCAGCAGAAGAGCTGGGACTTATGAATGGCTCAAAGCTGATGTTAATATAAATATATATTTTTGAAAGGAGTTATTAAAATGGCAAGAACTATTGTTGTTGATCCAGCTAAACTGGAGACAGCTTCACAAAAGATGGATGGTCAAGCATCAGATTATGAAAGACAATACAAGCAACTTTTTAGTGAAGTTGATGGTATGGGTGCTGCATGGCAAGGAGCCGATAATATGGCTTTTGTAAACCAAATCAAAGGCTTTATGGATGACTTTCAGCAGATGGTGGCGCTTATGAGACAGTACTCAGAATTCTTAAAACAAAGTGCCAAAGTATATAAAGATACTCAAAATGAGACTATTACTCAAGCTAAGAGATTAACAAATTAATATATAAGGGAGGTTAGAAGTATGTCTATAGAAGGTATTAAGATTTCCTTAGGTGAGGTTTCTAAAACAGCTGGTACCATTAGAAATTTGAATCAAAGTCTATCAGCGAGACTAGAAGAAATTAAAAAGGAAATGAATGGTTTATCATCTACTTGGCAAAGTGATGCATCAAATACCGTTAGAAATAAGTTTAATGCTTTAGCTCCTAAATTTGAAGAGTATAAAGCAGTGGTAGATGCTTACGCAAAGTTTTTAGATTTGACAGTTACTAATTACAATGAGGCAGAAACTGCTATAAATAATAATGCTAGTGCATTTAAGTAAAGAAAGTTAAGAGTACCAAGGGTAGTATACTTTGCCCTTGGTATATTTAAGACAAGTCTTTTGTTATGAGAGGTCTTGAAAAAATTTATTATGGTTACTAGAATTATCAATAATAATATTTTTGTAAGGTTTAATATTGGTTAGCTATGTAAATATGAGATAAAGGCTATTATTTTACTAGCTTCAATCTCTTTATATAAATGTAAATATATCATAATAATTCTGTAAATGGAAAGTTGTTAGGAGTGGACGTTAAATGAAAAAATATTTACCCCTTGGATCTATTGTACTTTTAAAAAATGGAACAAAAAGAGTAATGATTTATGGAAGAAAACAATTACAGATGGGAACAGATAAAGAATGGGATTATATTGCATGTCTTTATCCTGAAGGAAACATAAGTGAAGAATATATGTATTTGTTTAATCATGATCAGATAGATAAGGTGTTTTTTGTAGGTTATCAAGATGAAGATGAAAAAAACTTCTTAGAAAAATACCTTTTAGTTTCAAAGGATAATAATACCCCTGACCCTGTATCAGAATTTTTATAAGAGGTGATATCTTATGGGATTTAATCATTATAGAGCTGTGAGATGTGGCAGAAGTATTTCATCATCAGGTTATGATGTTGAAAGAATAAGTTCTAAATCCGGGACTTTTTTAAATATGGTACCTGGCAGTTATGATGGACAAGATGCTAGAGAATTCTCTAATGCTATCCAACAATTTCAAAGGGAATTAAACTATATATCTTCTGAAAGTAAAAGATTAGGTAATGAAATAATTAATACTGCTAATGAAATAAAGAGAGAAGAAGAGGAGAAACAAAGAATAGCGAGAGAGGCTAGGCTAAAATTAATTTTGGGTACTTAGGAGATTTGTAGGGATGGTTATAAAAGTAAACATTACTGAGCTAGAGAGCAAAGCAAAGTATGCCAGCTCCCTGGCTAAACAATTAAAATGGAAAGCAGATGAAATTAATGACTTATATTATAGTGTTGATTCTGAGGTTAAAAATAGAAATGGCATAGGTCAGTCTATGCTTACTCTTCAAAGAAATATAGAACGAGCTCAGCAAAGGATGTATAATATTAGTGAGTTTTTATCCTCAGCAGCAGAAAGATACCACAAGGCAGAAACCTTAGTGGTAGCTAAAAGTCGCAATATAGGAATGGTATCGTCAGTAAGCACGATTAGCCGTGATTTTGGAACAGTAGGGGCTGCCACTGTAGGAGCTACTACAGCTTTAGAAGATAGGAACATTGATACTAACACAGGAGCAGTTAAGGGTAAAGGAGAAGGCAAAAAGTGGTACCAAAGCAATTTCTTTAAGCTCGCAGTAGGAGTAGTAGTGGTAGGAGGAGCCATAGCTCTTGCATGCACAGTAGGTGGACCAATATTAGTAGGGATGGCAGTGGGAGCTGCTACAGGTGCAGCCTATGGAGGTTTACTGGGAGGAGTTTCAAGCTATATAAGCGGTGGAGATTTTATGAACGGATTCTCCGATGGTTTTATGTGGGGAGGCATCAGTGGAGCAATATCAGGAGCAGTATCGGCCAAGGGTATTGGAATGCTAGGCACGGCCTTCGCCGACGGAGCAGTAGACAGTGCCATATATGTAGGAGAAACAAAGCTTAATGGCGGCGAAGTATCTGCCATGGGAGTAATGAGCAGCTTTGCTATGGGAATGGGAATTTCTTATTGGGGAAGTAGTAGAGCAGTGAAGAAGACCAAGGTGTCTCCAGAGATTAGAAGTGGAACCTATGCTGATTTAATGAGTTCAGAAGATGCTAAAAGGTATAATCAATTTTGGGATTACGTTGAAAATGGACTTAGTGTAGAGGATAGAGTTAAATTAAGCAATTGGAATTACAAACCAAATGCAGAATTATATAATAAATATAAAACAGTTTATGATAATCCTAAATATTATGATCAGATCAATGGGTCAATACATTGGCCAGGAACAAATGGAGATACGAATTTAAATGGTTTCTTAGATGGAAAATCAAATCTTACTACATTAGAACCAGGTAAAGTTATTGATAGATTTGGAAATCCATCAAATGGATATTATTTATCTCCAGAAGGAGTAAAATATGAACAAAGAGCACTAGCACCACACTGTGAAAAACTAGATTATC
This sequence comes from Clostridium amylolyticum, assembly GCF_900142075.1. Lineage (GTDB taxonomy): Bacteria > Bacillota > Clostridia > Clostridiales > Clostridiaceae > Clostridium_AA > Clostridium_AA amylolyticum. The sequence goes on along the minus strand of NZ_FQZO01000005.1, from coordinate 3,031 downwards.
ATAAATATAAAGTTATTCTTCCTTTAGATGTTGAAAGCGGAATAATTGCTCCTTGGTTTGACCAACCAGGGGGAGGAATACAATATTTTACAAGCAATCAAGTGCTTGATTTTAGAAGCGGTAATATGGTGGAGGCTACTGTAGAAAATTTACTGGATATTGGATATATTATTGAATTAAAATAAGATTAAGGAGAGGAAAATGAATTTTAGAAATGCATTTGATGTACTAAGTTCTTTTGATATTAAAATTAATTTAGAAGAAGAATTTTTAAGAGAAGATAATGGATATTACCAAGATTATAAAGTAGTGTTAAAAAGACGGGATTACTTTGTCTACGGCATTTTTAAATTTGAAAGAGAAGAAACACCACATTTTGAAGAAAAGAAAAGATTTGAAGATGAGAGGAGCGCTTCGAAATACTTTTTAATAGAAATTTTATCTAAACACTTTTTCTTATATGACTTTCAAAAATTTATTTCAGATCAAAGAGAAATTAAAATAGGAACCCAAGAATTTGATATTAAAAATTTGTATATAGTATTAAGTATTAGAGGAATCCCATCATCATATTTTGTTGAAGGTGAGAATATTGAAAGTAATGGATATATTATAAATTTATTGTCAGATAGTAATGGAAGGTTTAAAGTAAGATTTCTAAATAGAAAAAATGTTATTTATGAAACTATAAGCATGTCAAAACAAAATGCAATGTTTTTTTCACTTAAAATGATATATTTGTTAGATATTTTTCAAGAAAAAGTTATGCCAGTATTAAAAAGACTTAGTTTAATTGATTTTTTTCAGGACGCTGATATAGCATCCTTTATCCTTTAGGCTATCAAGGACTGAGAACTTACACTGTAGATTTAAATATATAATGTGAAATAAAATATAGACTAACATCGGAACCAAGTTCCCTTATTAGTCTATACCTAAAAATTACTGAACTATTACCTTTTGATAATTAGGAGATTATAATGTGGCGATTGAAAAACTTGAAAAAAAAGATAATATAGTTATATGGATGTATAACGAAAATAGTATTAAAATTACAAAAAAGAAAATTATAGATTATTTATATAATAAAGAGGAAAAGTTAATTCTTTTAATTTTTGAGGATGAAGACATATATCCAGTTTTAGAAGGAATAAATGAAGATGGTACATTACGTTTTTATTTTAAATCTATAGACGAAATGGGAGTATCAAGATTTACAAGTCATCCTTATATTGACATTCCAGTTATCGGGTGGCAGAAAGAAGATGATCTTTATACAGATTACTATTTTTCAGCTAATCCTATTAATGGAGAATTGACTAAACATTTTAGAGCATATTAAATTTATTAATAGAGAAGAATGATAGTTACAGTAATTATACTGAATTAGTCATAGATACGCTATTTGATGGAATAGATGATATCATTAATAGAATCAATAAATAGAGATAACTACAAAAAAATCAATAAATTTAATGCATAATAAGTCTATTTTCAAGAAGTGAAAGATGTAGATAATTTAATAGCATTAATAGACTGCATAATTGTAATAATGCAGTGAAAAGATGAAATGAATCAGCTAAAATTAAGTAAGCTGGTTCATTATTTTTTAGTAGCTAACATATGCTATAAACACATCATTCAAAAGAACGATTATAAATCAGAAAACAGAGTTTTAAAAGACTGTGAATAATTAGTTTGCAGTAGGAGCGGTAGTGGTAGGAGGAACCATAGCTCTTGCATGCACAGTAGGTGGACCAATATTAGTAGGGATGGCAGTGGGAGCTGCTACAGGTGCAGCCTATGGAGGCTTACTGGGAGGAGTTTTAAGCTATATAAGCGGTGGAGATTTTATGAATGGATTCTCCCATGGCTTTATGTGGGGAGGCATCAGTGGGGCAATATCAGGAGCAGTATCGGCCAAGGGTATTGAAATGTTAGGTACGGTCTTCGCTGACGGAGCAGTAGACAGTGCCATATACGTAGGAGAAACAAAATTTAATGGCGGCGATGTATCTGCCATGGGAGTAATGAGCAGCTTTGCTATGGGAATGGGAATTTCTTATTGGGGAAGTAGTAGAGCAGCGAAGAGGAGTAAGGGGGTAAGTAACACTAGTACTAGAATCAGTGTATTTCCTAATTCGTGGAATGATTCAAAAATTATGGATAGTATAAAAAATGTTGGTGAATCTCCTGCTATTTCAATTAGGCAAAGGGATGGAGCTACATGGCATAGACAAATTATTGATGGGGTAGAAATTGATGTTATAAAAATTGGTGATGATGTAATATCTGGATACCCAACTGGAAAGGTTAATGCACCAAAACCATCAGGGTTTTAAATAAATTAAGAGGTGATTAAATGTATAACGAATTAGATGAATTATTATTAGAGGAAACAACAGTTGATTCATGGTATGATGATGGATTTTCTATTGCACAAGATATTTTGAATCAATTTTCTAATGGTGATTGGCAAGAATTATCGAATGAAGTATTAAAGAAAGATTTAGATTGGCAAAAGAAACTAGTATATTGTCTTGATAACCAAGTGATTGAGGAAGAGTTGAATATAATATGTAAATTGATTCTTATTGATGATGAAGAATTATTTGAAATGTGCATAGATGCATTAAGAGCATTTGATAATGAATTAGGACATTCATTTATTAAGAAGAATCCACAAATTATAATAGAAGTGGAAAAAAAGATTAATACTGCAGGCAATGCAACGAAAAGAGTATTAGAGGATTTTTTAAGAAAGTTTTCAATAGAATAATATATTATATTAAGTGTATAAATAGATTCAAAATAATACTAATTTCAATGCATAAAATATATATTAAAAGTAACTAAGGAGACTAATAGATTTAGTCAATTTATCTCATATCATAATATTGTTGATTTACAATGAAAATTGACCCCCTTTTTACAGCGAAAATTGACCCCCTTACTTTAAAATTATAAGCTTGTATGGTGACAAAGTACATCATACAAGGGAGGCATAAAGTGAAGGTGAAAGATTTGAGAG
>NZ_FQZO01000014.1 GCF_900142075.1 Clostridium amylolyticum | reverse complement strand
ACGAAAGTAGTATATTCTTTTGAATTACAAAATCGGACACGTTGAACAGGGAATTAAACAAGAATTATAGATTTTTATAGATTTTTGGCAACGGTGGTTATATGTCGAAGTTGTTTAATGGAATAAAGATTAAGAATCTGGAGCTTAAAAATAGGATAGTTATGGCTCCTATGTGCATGAATTCTTCAGATAAGGAAGGTCATGCCACAGAATGGCATTTTATTCATTATCCTACCAGAGCCATAGGCGGCACTGATTTTATAATCGTGGAAGCTACTGGTGTGGAAAACAGAGGAAGGATATCCTCTGGAGACTTAGGTATATGGATGGATTCTCATGTAGAAGGATTAAAGAAAATAGTAGATTTATGTCATGAGCAAGGGGCAAAGGTGGCTTTACAGCTTGGTCATGCGGGAAGAAAATCCACCATTATTGAGGAAGACTCCATTGCCCCCTCTGCTATAGCCTTTGATGAAAATTACAGGGTTCCTAAGGAAATGACTAAAGAAGATATAAACACCGTTATAACTGCCTTTAAAGAAGGGGCAAAGAAAGCCTTAGAGGCTGGTTTTGACTCTATAGAAATCCATGGTGCTCATGGTTATCTTATAAATGAGTTTATATCTCCCTTGTGCAATAAGAGAACTGACGAATATGGAGGCTCATTAGAGAATAGGGCAAGATTTTTAATAGAAGTGATAAGAGCTGTAAAAGAAGTATGGCCAGAGGATAAGGCACTTTTACTTAGGCTATCCGCTGAAGAGTTTGCTGAAGGCGGACACCATGTAGAAGAAACCATTGAAGTGGTAAAACTAGCTGTTAAGGAAGGTATTGATGCAGTAGATGTAAGTACTGGTGCAGTAGTACCTGCTAATATTAATGTTTTCCCTGGATATCAGATAAGCTATGCTGAAAAAATTAAGGCAGCTGTTGATGTACCTGTAATAGGAGGCGGCCTTATATCTTCACCATTAATGGCGGAGGAAATAATTCAAAATCATAGAGCAGACATGGTTTTCCTAGGACGAGAGCTTCTTAGAAACCCTTATTGGCCTTTAAAAGCAGCCAAGGATTTAAGAGAAGAATTAACATATCCCCATCAATACGATAGGGCAAAATATTAAAAATGCTGATAATATAATAAAATATTAAAAATATAGTTGTGTTAACAAAAGAGGAATTAGTACTTGATTTAAGTATTAATTCCTCTTTTTATTTTATTGCTTATTACTACTTTGAGATTTAAAGCACAACATGCTCATAGACCCTTCCACACTATCATGGGTAATAACAAACTCCTCATCCTGCTCTAATAAACCTAATATATAAATCATAGGTATATAATGATCTGTGGTAGGCACTGCAAGTTTTGCATTCTCCCCAAAGCTTTCATAATTTATGAGACTTTGAAAATCCTTTGTTTTAAGCTTTTCCTTCACCCATTCATTAAAGTCCCTAGCCCAAGGATATGGCTCCATATCACTTTTTCTAAAGTACATAGGTATGTTATGAACCACATTACCGCTTCCTAATATAAGCACTCCCTGCTCCCTTAAAAATCTTAGTTTTTTACCTAGCTCATAATGATATTCCATAGGTTTGTAAAAATCTATACTTAACTGAAACACAGGTATATCTGCTTTTGGGAACATATGAGTTAATACTGCCCAGGTTCCGTGGTCAATCCCCCATTCATTGTTCTCTGAAACTTCAGGAATCCTATCTATAACCATATGAGCAAAATCTGGAGCCCCTGGCGCTGGATATTTTACATCAAAGAGCTCCTGAGGGAACCCAACAAAATCATAGATGGTCTTAGGCTTTTCTTCTGTGTTTGTGTAGGAACCTCTAGTAAGCCAGTGTGCAGATATTACTAAAATTGCTTTAGGTTTCACCTGCAAAGATTGTCCCATAGACTTTAAATCCCTAGTAAAAGCATTGTTCATAATAGCATTCATAGGATTACCATGACCGGTGAAGAAAATAGGCATAACAGCTTCTATATCTTTATTATTTTGAAGTCCTTCACTATTATGCTTAAAAATTTTAATGATACTTTCTGTTATAACCCCATCTATCTTAACATCAAAAATATCCATAGGTACCTCTTCTACCCTTTGTACATCATAAGCTAAGGCTATTTTAGGGATAGCATAAGGTACTTTTACAAGAAACTTATCATAGAAGCCTGCACCGTAGCCAATCCTTCCACCTTTAAGGTCAAAGGCCACCCCTGGCATTATTATTAAATCTATTTCTCCTGGATTCATTAACGGTGCCTTTTCTGAAGGCTCTAATATGCCGTAATAACCTTCTTTCATGTCTTCTAAGCTGCTTATTACCCTAGCTTCCATCATTTTACTTTCTTTATTAATCAAAGGCACTGAAACCTTTTTACCTAGGGTTAAAGCATGCTTTATTATTTCATGAGTATCCACCTCACTGCCAAAGCTTACAAATATAAATATAGATTTTGCAGTAATATACTCCTTAAGCTCTATAGTTTTATTAAATATTAGTCTATCTTTGTATTCTCTTTCTTCAACACTTATTTCATCTCTTCTTGAAATAATATGTTTTCTTAACTCTTTTTTATTCAAATAATCACACCCCACTTCTTACAATTAATAATCTATAATTAGATTATATTTATTATTTAACATTTAATATTAATTATATTATACATCAATAATTATAAAATTACTAATAAAAAGTATGTTAATAATAAAAAATTATTATATAACAAAAATTATTATACCCCTAAGGAACCTTTTATAATTACTATACCTATAAGATAAACTTATTCCTTTTTAATTAATTGTTAAAAGTTAGCTGGATTTAATTTGATGGTGAATAAAGTTACAATGTAAAACCTGATATTTAACTATGTCTAATCCTTCAATATATAAAAATAAGCTGCTGCCACAAATATTATCCCTCCTACCATATTACCTAGGGTTACTGCAGTTAAGTTATAGGCAAAGCCTCCCCAGCTTACTTTATCTCCATGAGGTATCAATAAAGCTGTAGAAAATAAAGTCATGTTTGCTACACTATGCTCAAAGCTTGAACTTATAAAAGCAAATATACACCAAAATATCATGATAAGCTTTGCTGATTCTTCTTTTAGCTTTATGCTGCACCATACAGCAATACAAACTAATATATTGCATAAAATACCTCTTAAAAAAAGCTGGCCAAAAGGAGCATTCATCTTTGCAGCTGATGCTGTTTGAAAAAATTTACCTGTGGTACCTGTGGCAAGTCCAGTTCCCACATATATTAATGCCAACATTATGGATCCTATGAGATTTCCAATGTAGCTAAAAATCCATATTCTTAGCACATCTATGGCTTTTATTTCTTTATTAAGAAAGCCTACAGTCATAACTAAGTTATTTCCAGTAAATAAGTCTGCCCCCGCCATAAGCACTAAGCTTAATGCCACTCCAAAGGACAAACCCATTATAAGCTTGCTATAGGGAGAACCTGCCTCATTTAATGTACCTCCAAGAGTAGCCATAAGTATTACTGCAAAACCTACAAACATTCCTGCCAAAATAGAGGATACTATGTACTTTCCTTTACTTTTATTTAATAAGGACAACTTCCCTTTAGCTGTAGTAGAAACCTTTTCAATGATTTCCACAAAAAATCACCTCACCCTTTTTATACTATAATTTAATTATACCTTTAAATATAAAAAAGGCATGTTATTTTTCTAAACATACCTTCATTAATATAAAACTATTTTGTAGTGCTAAACTTAATGGTATTACCATCTGAAACAGCCTTTATAGTTCCTTGCTCATCGGTTCTATATATTTTTATTTTAGCTTTATTAAGCCTATCCATTACCACCTTATGAGGATGGCCGTAATCATTGCCTGTTTCAGAAGAAATAACAGCATATTTAGGGGCCACTGCCTTTAAAAAGCCATCGGAGGTAGAAGTCTTACTTCCATGGTGTCCTACTTTTAATACATCTGCTTTTACATCTAACTTTTTATCCAGAATTTCTTTTTCACCTAAAGTTTCTGCATCCCCTGTAAATAAGAATGAATTATTTCCATATTGAAGCTTAATAACTATAGAATAATCATTGCCCCCTTCATAACTATCCTTATTAGGTGCCAAAATGCTACACACTGCATCTCCTAGATTAAAGGTAGAACCTACTTTAGGCAAGGTGAATTTTAACCCTTTATTTTTAACTGAATTTACAAATTTCTCATAGGTTTTAGTAGTGGCCACCTGCTTAGGGAAATACACTTTTCCCACGGGAAAGGCATCTATTACATCGTCTAAAGCTCCGATATGATCTTCATGAGCGTGAGTACCCACCACTACATCTAATTTTTTAACGCCTTGTTTTGAAATGTAATCCTTAACTAAGGGTGCATCCCCATTATTCCCTCCATCAATAAGCATGGAGTGCTCTCCCTGCTGTATCAATATGCTATCTGCTTGCCCTACATCTATAAAATGTACTGCAAGCTTGCCATTTAAAGAGCTCTTATCTTTAGAAGCATCTTTATTCTCTTCTCCTGCTTTATTTTTATCTTCCGCCTTATCCTCTGAACCTTTCTTATTTTTATCTTCGCTTACTGTAGTAATCTTCTCATTAACATCTTCTTTTTTCGGTGGTTTACTGCAAGCAGTTGCTCCAAATACTACTGCAATTATTAAAAAAATACTTAGTATCTTATTTTTTATTATTCTCATATCTTATCTCCTTAACGCATTTAATTAATAGTGATACCTATTATTATACTCATATGAAACTATATTTCAAAAGGTTATTGCTTAAAATATAACTATTATTTATTAGGTAATTATTATTATATTTTGCTTTTCAACATCTAGTTATAGTTATACACATTATCCACAATATCTTGTGTATAACTTTTTTTGTATATATTGTGTACAACTTTTTCATAAATCTCCCCCCCTTATTTTGCAGTATTTTTCCTTCTATATTTTTTCAATTACTCCCTATTTTTATATAACTGTTAAAAGTCTTGTATATAAAAATATTTCCCATAAAATTATAAACCTTACTTTTTTCAATATAAAATATAAATTTAAACCTTCCCTAATCTTCTCTTAAAACTTACAAGCATAATTTAAATATGAATATATTAAATTCTATTTTTAAATTTAAACAAAGTTACGATAGAAAAACCCTCTGCTTTTTAGCAGGGGGTTCTTCAACAGCCTGACAAAAAAACTCCCTAAGGAGTTTTTTTATTCATATCAGTTTAAAGAAACTCCCCAAGGAGTTTCTTTCTAAATTCTAAATTAAATACCCATTCTAAATTTTAAATTAACTCATAACTCATATTAATGTCATTAACTTTTACCATTAATATTATAAGGTTTTTAAATAGTCACATATGTCCATGTAAAAATCTCTTATGCGATAAAGCTCGCTTTCTTTGTTTCTTTCTCTCCAAACCTTGGAATAGTCAGCTATCCACTTTTCTAAAAGGGATGCCATTTCCTTTGGTGAGTAAATTAAAGCACTGCCCTCTCGACCAAAATCGTATTTTCTTATTATTAGGGATAAAGCATTTAATAAAGCTACCCCTCTAGCTGAAACATAGAATTCTTCTATATCTATGGTTCTTAAGCTGGATACTTCCCTAGATACCTTTATTAGTTCTTCAGAAAGCTCTAAGGCTCTATCATGAGCTTTAATTACTTTTTCATTATCTGTAGTGAAGTATTCTTTTTTCTTTTCTTCTGAAATTTCTGGGAAGCCTAGGAATTTGTTGTCCTTCCACCAAACAATTTCACCGTGATTTACTGTTTGCTGCCTGGATATTTCTCTTAGTATTCCTACTAAGCTTTCTGTTTTATCTCCATATTCCAGTAAGGAAATACTTTCATCTACCTTTGAGAATTCTTCATCATAATCTGGATTCCAAGATAAAGCTGCCCCATATATCATACCTGGCATGGAATTGCCAAATAGATTTATATGTCCATAATCTCCCCAGTCAGTATTTAAAACTCCTACTGCCTTATGCTTTTTACCGTGGTTTACCATTGTTTTTATATTAGGGAATGCTGACTCAAAGGAGTTCATAATCATGTTCCAGCCACCCACTCCTGGGCATACATATTGCTGTAGTCCTGATTTTGCCATAATCTCTACGTTTATCTCTACAGGGTCTGCAGCATAGTTCCAGTTAAGACAGATAACATCCTTTGGTATTTGGTCAAATAATTCTGGATGGTGTAGTATTATATCTCCCCAGAACATTACTTTTTTGTCCTGAGCTTTAACTATGTCTATAACCTTGTTTAAAAAGTTTACATATAACTGACCTTTACCTACTTTATCAGCTAATGCCTTATTCTTACCTTCTCCTAAGTCAAAGGTTTCATCACAGCAGATATTAAACTTATCTGAGGAGAATAAAGGTATAAACTCTTCTAACATGTTTTTTACAAAATCAATGCTTTCAGGATTTGAAACATCTAAAGTATGATGTGCCATACGATCATACCAAGAATACGGCTTATCTTCAATTTCTAACTCACATAAGTGCCTAAAAGATTTATTTCTTAAAGCCATATATAAGTGGCCAAAGGTAGATAAGGATGGAACTAATTCTATATGGCGCTGTTTACAATACTCATCAAATAAGATTATCTCTTCAGCAGTTAATGGATCTGCTCCCATCCATACTTCTGTAAGATTTTTAAAAGCAAAGGTATGCTCTACATAAAGCTGTATTTGGTTTAATTTATAAAAAGCGGCCCTGTCAGCTAATTCCTTTAAGGTTTCTAAAGTAGGTACCTTACCCCTAGTTACATCATGATAAAATCCTCTAAAGGCAAAATAAGGCTCATCATTAATAACCAAAGCTGGTATGCAAACTCCATGGTTTCTTATAATTTGACGCAGGGTTTGAATACCATAAAATAAGCCAGCTTCATCTGCTGCTTCTATTTCTATACCTTCTTTATAAACGGTTAATTTGTAACACTCTGAATTTCCTTTAGCCTTTCTTAGGTATATACTGTTATTTTCTTTTTTAAGAGATTTATTTACGTTAATATCTATTTTTAAACCATCTACTATCTCTTTCTTAAGCTCTAAAGCTGCCTGTAAATCTGTAGAATTACAGCTTGCGTCAAGTACGATTTCTGTATTAGGAAGTATGGTAAAGCTGCCTTCCTTTAATATCATTTCTTTTGGCATGGGAAGTAAACGCATGAATATCTCTCCTTATAAGTAGATTTCACTGGTGTTAAGCTTGTGAAAACCTCCTAACACCAGCATTAATAGGTTTAATATTTAAATTTATAGTTTATCATTCCTTATAGATGTTGTTACGCTTTATAAATTTAATAACAGGTAATGTTCTACAAATCTAATAAAGTATTTTGGGCAATTTCTTTAAATTCTTCATAGCTTTCACAGGTTTTGCTTCCCCAAAGCTTTTCAGCAAAAATGTGCAATGCTGGTTTTATGAGCTTATCTATTTCTTCTATGGAAGCTCCTTTAGCTTTATTATCATTCCAGTTATGAAGCTTTGCCCCTAGAAAATTAGGGCTGTTTTCTGGGCAGTTGTGCTTGTACCACATATTAGGCTGCCAACTCTCATAAAGATATTTTAGATCTGGATAATGACCTCCGGGAACTATATGGGTATATCCCCCTGAAGAATTTATGATGTCATATCCTCTTTCAATAAATAAATTAGGATCTTCATCTCCAGTCCAAGCATCTATAATGATATCTTTATTAGGCTGTTCTTTTAATTCCGTCTTAAAACCTGTCCAAACCACCGTCTTCTTGCCATGGCTTTTTATCTTTTCATTATATCTATTGATATATTTATTGAAGTTTTCTCCCATATCTCCGCTATATTCGTCTGCTCCTATATAAAAGAAGGATTCATCAAATAAGGGAGCAAATTCATCATATATCTTATCCATAAACTCATAGGTTTCAGGATTATTTATATCTAAATCCATTAAGCTGTTTTTTAAAGCAAGCTCTGGTTTTATCATGGTATAGCATCTAGCATGTCCTGGTGCATCTATTTCAGGTATAATGGCAATATTATATAACTTAGCATAGTCTTGAAGCTCTCTTATTTCTTCTTTAGTGTAATGCTCCTTAGCTGTAAGCTCTGGATAGCTGTCACACTTAATACGGAAGTGAGCATCCTTTTCATCATTAGTATCATTAAAATGAATCTGAAAGTAATTCATCTTATAATAAGAAAGTAATCTTACGTAATCCTTTAAAAAGCTTAAAGGGAAAAACTTTCTTGCTACATCTATCATAAAGCCTCTAAATCTATATTTAGGGAAATCCTTTGCAGTACCTCTAGGTAAATTTTTATGGGATGGCTCTTCCAATAGCATCTGTAAAAGTGTTCTTGTACTATAAAAAACTCCCTTAGCTGTATTAGCTTTCAAAGTAATAAACTCTGAAACCTCTAGTATATACCCTTCATGTCCTAAATCCTCATCCTTGCATCTTAATGTTAGATATAAATCTCCTGGCTTTGGATTATTAGAACTAGCTGTCTCTAGTTTATTACCACTAATCTTCTCTATATCTTCTCTAAATATGTCAGCTGTAATAGACAACTCTTGATAATAGGAGGCATCTACTAAAATTCTAGATTTTTCTCCTAAGGTAAAGGTGCCTTCCTTTGAAATCCAGCTGTTAAGAGCTGGTATTACCTTAGGCATGGCATTATTTAGGGAGTTATTAACACTATTCATTTCTTCATCTCCTCAGGTAATAAATTTTGTCTAATGGTTTACAACCTTCATTATATCACTTGCTATACCTAGTTTATAACCTATAGATTGGTAAACTATTTCACTTTCAGTATTTATCAAAAAAACCATAGGGTATTTTTTAGGTACTTTGTCTATAAGCGCAGAAGTGAAGCTTTCTAATATTTCATGATTTCTATCTATGGAAAAAGCCTTATTATCTGGCAGTTCTTTATAGTTTTCCAAATTAAAAGATGAAGTTAGCTTATCTTCTCCTATGATTAAATATATCCTTCCATCCCAATTATCAAATTCTTCTGAAAGCTCTTTTAGCTCTCTTAAGAGATGTTTAGTAGGCTCCCTGTCTGGTTCTATAAAGGCTATTACCGCGCCCTTATCTCCTAGAGAGTCCTTAATACTTTCAATTTTTCCATCTGCCAAGGTTATATTAAAGTTTTCAGGAATATTTCCATGGAAATTTAATTTGGCCTTATCCTTTAAAAATTCTACTTTCACTGAAGTTTTCTCATTAGGCTTTACTGTAAAATAAGTAAATTTAACTAATACCGTACCATCAGTAAGCCTAGTACCTGTAGTTAATCTATAGCTGCCCATAGGTACTTCAAAGCCTTTTTGGAAATAACTCAGGTCATTTCCTTCATAATCTAAAGTTTTAAAAATTCCATCTTCAAATCTAGCTAGAGAAAAGTTCCCAAAATACTCAGGTTTATTTTGCATATCCTCTTGGAATCTTAAGGTTATGCTACCTAGGGTTTTATTTACACCTTTTTCACTCTTTATTAATAAGGCCGCATCCTGCCAGCTTCCATCCTTTAGGTACTGAGGCCTTTTATCTGAGGGTTCCAACCTTGAAGGGATACCAAAGCTTCTGGCTAGGCTTACAAAAAGTATATTCCTTGAAGGAGCATCAGCTTTTTTAAGGCTAAAGGTGCCCTTGGAAGAAGCATATCCTACATAATAATTATAGCCATCCAGCACTTCTATATTTTCTTTCACCCACTTTACAAGCATTTCTGGATTTTCCTTAAAGACATTTATTTCACTTTCTTCGAAGCTTTCTTGAAATAGCTTTTTATGTTCTCCCAGCATTTCATAATTAACTCTTGGACACATTATATAAGGAAGAAAAATTTCCTCTTCATAATCACTTTTATACTTTAAAGAATTTACTAGATGATCTTTTAATACAGGCTTAAAGGTATCTTGCAAATCCTTTTCTCTTAAACTTTCTAAAAGTTTTAAAGGCCACTCACCGTACTTTTCTGTTTCCTCTTGTAAGAAAGCTACAATTTCCTTACTATTCCCTCTAGCGGGTTTTAAAACCTTCCAAACCCTATCTTTAGGAAGTTTTAATTGTAGTGCTATTTTTCCTGATTGCTCTTCACTTATAAAGATAGTTTCATAAGCTGTCCTTATATTATCTTCTTCTTTTAACCTTATATCGTTAGCTTTACGTTCTTCTTGGGTAACTTCTATATCTCCCTTATGAATTTCTGGAGGAGGCACCATTTTAAACTCCATGGTTCCATTCTCAGGAAGCTTATCCTCAATTATTACTTGAAATTCCTCTCCATCTTTAACACTGATTTTCTTAAACCCCCAAGAGGAATCTTTAAAGGCGTGAATTAATACATCACCATAACCTGTAGTTAAAAAAGTTTCTCCCTTTTCATCTGTAGTCTTTTTTACTATAGGATAAAACTCTGCAGTGTTGTATAGCTCAAAGTGAACTTTAGCCCCCTGAACTCCATGTCCTTTATTATCTATAACCTTAACTTTAATGCTTTTATTAGGAGAATAATTATCTAAAAGATTTATTTCGGTAAACCAATTTTCTGCTAAGGTTATTTCTTCAGGACCTGGATAGTTTCCTGCCACCCTGGTATTTACCAGCATAGCTCTTCTGGCAGGACCGCTAAACCATCCCATATTTAATCTTGGCTCTGGTTCACAGGCACCTAAAAAGTACCAGGTTCCATCTGCTAAGGCTTCTACCCAAGCATGATTAGAGTCACAGTGAGCCCAGCGAGGGGTATAACACTGACGAGCAGGTATGCATACACTTCTTAAAGCAGCTACCAAAAGTGTGGACTGCTCACCGCATCTTCCTAAAGCAGTTCTCATTAATGTAAGAGGTGACACTGTTCTCATATCAGTACCTATGTAAGTAGCCTTTTCATGACACCAATGGTTGATTTCTGAAATAGCCTCCTTAATGGATAAGTTTTCTATTCTAGGATAAAGTTCCTGAAAAATAACCTGTACAAAATCTTCTATATTTTCGTTGTTTATCCTATAAGGAAGGACAAAATGCAGGAATTGAGAGCCTGTTATACTCTTTCTCCAAGGCATTTTATCTCTGATGTTTAATATATTTCTTATGTGATTTAGAAAAAACTCGCCATCATGATCTGCCATATCATTTAAAGGCATGTAGGCATAGAGATAAGTTAAAGCAAATCTTTCTTCTTCTGTAAGCTCCTCTTTAAAAACAGAGAATAACTCCTTTTCTCTTTCCTTGGCTATTTCCTTTTTTATATTAAATTTTTCTTCTATGGTTTCTACATATTTATCATCTAAATTAAATATATTCATAAATTGTATCACTCCCTCCATACCTTTCCATCTTGCCTTATGCAGATACGATATTTTTTATCTTTAGAAAGAGTGGAAATTTGAAACATGCTGCTGGTAATTTCAATATCAGGGTTAATAGTAAAACTATCCCCTTGTGAAAGCTGGTTAAAATCACCGCAAAAACTTCCATGCTTTTCATAGTAATTTCTTTGTCTATAATATAGCTTTCTAAGCTGCCATTTTATAATCTCGTCTTCAGGAATTTCAAAATCTATATCTCCCTGCTCAGAGAAAACCACAAATCCCCAAAGCTCTGGATAATGCATGTTTATTACTCCTGTAGGGCTCCATACCCAGTTATCCTCAGCATAAGGAGCATTGGTTTCAGAATTAATTAATTTTCTATACTTTCCAGCCTTAACTTCCGTTTTCCATTGAACCCTGGAAAAATTAACCCTCCAATACTCTCCATGCTTTGGTTTTCTAGATTCAAAGGCACATTCCCGTAAAACCTTCCAAGGCATAGCCACCTCTACGCTCCATGATAAATTATGAGCTTCTGGGTTATTAAGCTCTCCTTGAATATGGATAGCGGTTTTTATACCTCTTATATCCCAACTGTTAACAGGTTTTCCATTATCCCTATAAGGCTGGGGAAGAAATAAATCCCAAATAGTATTTAAAGCATTTATCTCAAACTCGTAATAATTATGAGTATCACCATCTGGATCTATGAAAATTTCAAAATCATTGTCATGAAATATCACTGAATCCCTTTCCGTTAAAGTGGCCCATATTTTATCTTCTTCTAATTTGGCTCCAAAGTATAGGTACTCATCATCCCAAAGCATTTTAAATCTTGTACTTTTATTGGGCTTAGGTCTTATATCTCCTTCTATATCTACAAATTCTTCACTCCAAGGGGCATCTTCCCAAACCTCCTTTTGCAAATTTCCATCTAAAATAAGCTCCTTGGAAGTTTTGTGGCATATATAATCACTGGGTGCAAAATCTATATATGGCTCTAGGACACCGCTAAACTTCATAATTATCCGCCTTCCTCTGTATATATATTTTAGTTAATACTATTTGTAAGTATCCTGTAGGGATTTTATAAATAATCCCTATACAGTTAGTTCACTTCTATATTTTGACCTGTTCCTCTATATAGGTCTAACTCTTCTTCAAACTCTAGCTTTATAACGGTACAGTTTTTATCTAAGCTTTCTTCCTGTACATTTATCCAAAGTATACCCGGTATATTAAGCCATGGAGCTCCCCCCATGTTTCTATGATTAAGTTCTATGTCCGTACCCACTACAGAAGCTTTTTTTATCTTATTTCTAATGCCTTTAACTCCTATGTCATCATAAGGTCTGTCAAAGCAGAAAAGATAAAGGGTCTTTTTATCTTTTGAAAGTGTAGATGGTCCATAAAAGTGACCTAAAGGCAGTCCAGCATCTGTTTCAAAGATAGCCTCTTCATGCTTATTTATCCATTCTCCTAATCCTAAAAGCCTCTTTTCCTGCTCTGGGTCTATAGTTCCATCTTCCATAGGTCCTATGTCAAGAAGCATGTTTCCACCCATGCCTATACACTCTGCAAACATCCTAACCAATTGTCTTACGGATTTATAATTCTTATCATCGTGCTGATATCCCCAAGAATCATTAACGGTAACGCAGAATTCCCAAGGTCCTTCTGGTCTTACTATAGGTATACCTTGTTCTGGAGTCCTATAATCTCCATGATTCCACATTCTAGAGTTAAGCACTACCTCTCTGTTTAAACTATGTAAAAACTCTCTAAGTTCTGGCATTCTCCACTGGTCCGAGCTCTTTTCCCAGTCTCCATCAAACCATAAAAGGTCTACAGGGTTAAATTCAGTCATAAGCTCCTTAAGCTGCTCTCTATGAAACTTTAAAAATCTTTCCCAAGCTTCAAAATCTTCCTCTCCGCTAGGATGAGTATATCTATTTCTAACTAGCTTATCTAAATTTTTTCTTTCATCCTCTCTATAAATAGAAGCATAATCAGGATGAGACCAATCTAAGTGCGAGTAATAAAGACCTACCTTTAACCCCTGCTCTCTCATAGCTTCTACCCAAGGCTTTACTAAATCTCTTGCTGCAGGAGTCTTTTTAACTACGCTTAAATCATTAGTCTTTGTATCCCATAGTGCTACCCCGTCATGGTGTTTTGTGGTAAGCACGGAATATCTAGCTCCAATGCTCTTAAATAATTTCGCCCAAGCCTTTGGATCATAATTCTTAGCTGTAAAGCCTTCACACTGTTTCATATAGTCCTCATAAGAGATTCCATCGTGATAAAAGGACCAGGATTCCGCTATGCCATTTACAGCGTATATCCCCCAGTGTATGAATATTCCAAGCTTAGCATCTTTAAACCATTGCTGCATCATAATTAACTTCCCCTTTACTTTTTATTTATTAACTAATCCATTATATATACTATTTAAAAGCGTTCTTGTGTTATCTAGAGAATACTCCCAGAACATAATGCCTCCTAGGTTATTTTCCTTAATATAATTAGACTTATTCCATAGAGATTCTTCATCATCATAGGATATAAAAGAACTTCCATTAAAGACATAAGCAGCCTTAGAAGTATCATCCCAATGCCTTTTAAATCCATTTTTATCTATAAACATCTTATGTATATCTGAGTAGTTTACCATATGTCCTCCCGTGGTTTCAGCTAAAGAGTTTAAGCCTATCCCATCATCTTCTACCCCCTTCCACATACGGCCATAAAAAGCTGCTCCAAGTATTATTTTACATCTAGGAACCCCATAGGATAGTATCTTTTTAACAGCTTTGTCTGCACTGATTCCTTGTGGATCAAATTCAGGAGAATATAAATTAGCATGATGACCAGTGGTATGGGTAAAGCTTCCTCTCATATCGTAGGTCATGATATTAATAAAATCTAAGTAGTTATGGATTTTGTCCATCTCCATATCCTCTATTATTTCATCTGCTGCTCCCACAGCTATGCTGAGTATATATTCTTTATTATTTTTCTTTTCTAAAACATCCAGCTTTTCTCTAAGTGACTTAAGCATTAATGTAAAATTCACCTTATCCTCTGGTCTTGCTGTTATCCCTGCTTGATCAGAGCAAGGATACTCCCAATCTATATCTATACCGTCAAAATTATTATCTATCATAAACTCCACTGCACTTTGAGAAAATATCTCTCTGCTTTCACTACTTAAGGCAGCATCGGAAAACCCATCTGCACCCCATCCCCCTACGGAAATAACAGTTTTAATATATGGATTTTTATTCTTAATTTCATTTAACAAATCAATTTTTCTTAAGTTTCCTATTATCCTTCCATCCTTAACATGTACAAAGGCATAATTAATGTGGGTAAGCTTCTGTGCTTCTATGTCAGTTTCTTTCCAATCTTCTCCATCTCCTAAGTATGCCATTATTTTATATTCACTACTACTATTAAACTTCATCTTATCTATCATGCTTACTCTCCATTTCTTATAATATTTACCTTTTTAAAAATTAAAACTGACAACCTTATATTGTCAGTTTTAATTTTTTATAACTATAGCTTTAAATCTATACCAATGAATTTTCTTTAATATAATCTATAAGCTCATCTACATCGGCATAGGCTAAACCTGTTACCGTATCTGCTGCACCGTAATATATAGCTATTTTTCCTGTGTCCGCATCAGCTAAGGCAGCGCAAGGGAATACTACATTTGGTACATCTCCTACACATTCATAAATCGTCTGAGGGGATATTATGTAAGGTGCTGTTCTATATAGAACCTTCCAAGGTTCATTTATATCTAAAAGCGCTGCACCTGCGCTATATACATAGCCATTGCAGGAAGTTAACACCCCATGATATATAAGCAGCCATCCCTCTGAGGTTTCTATAGGAACAGGGCCTGCACCAACCTTTGTACTCTGCCAGCTTCCTGTTCTACCCATAACATGGCGATGATGTCCCCAATGCTCCATATCAAAGCTTTCACTATAGAATATGTCACCGAAGGCTGTATGTCCCATATCACTTGGCCTGCTTAGCATAGCATACTTGCCATTAATCTTTCTTGGGAAAAGCACTCCATTTCTATTAAAAGGTAGAAATGCATTTTCTAACTGGTGATATTCTTTAAAATCATAGGTATAGGCAATCCCTATAGTAGGACCATGATAGCTATTACACCAAGTAACATAATATCTATCATCAATGTAACAAACTCTAGGATCATAAGCATAAACAAAATTACCAACTTCCGCATCGTCACATTTAAACTTAATAGGTTCTTCCTCTATAACCCAGTTTACACCGTCTTTACTCTTACCTGTATGTATTCTCATTTCTCTACATTTATTATCACATCTAAAAACCCCGGCAAATTCGCCATTATATGGTACTACAGCACTGTTAAATATACTGTTAGAGGTGGGGAGCAAATCTCTCGGTATAATTGGATTTAAACTAGAACGCCATACTACATCTTTACAGTTCTCCGGTTTATCTTCCCAAGGAATATTAGGTATAGACTGTCCGATTATTTTATATTTAGTCATTTTATTTCTCCTTTTCTGCCATAACCAGTTTAGTATTATCTATTAACCCTTAACTGAACCTACCATAGTACCTTGTACAAAATATTTTTGTACAAAAGGATAAACTATTAATATAGGAATAGTAGAAACCATTATAGTTGCCATGGTTAATGTCTTTTGAGAAACATTTGCTGCATTTTCATTTCTCACTGTTATGCCCTGCCTTGACATGGCCTCTTGAGTATTGGTAATTATTTCTCTAAGTACTGCTTGTAATGACCATTTATCTTTATCAAATATAAACATTACTGATGAGAAGAAGTCATTCCAAAAACCTACTGCTAAAAACAATGAAATGGTAGCTAAAATAGGTTTAGATAATGGTAATATGATCTTAAAGAATATAGTAAGGTCTGAAGCTCCATCTATTCTAGCAGATTCTTCAAGGCTTTCCGGTATACCTTTATAGAAATTTTTTATAACAAGTATATTCCATACACTGACGCAACTAGGTAAAAATAATGCCCAATAAGTATCAATCATATGAAGCTTCTTTAAAAGCAAGTATTCTGGTACTAATCCACCACCAAAAAACATAGTAAATAGGAATAAATATGTGATTCCTTTTCTTCCTGGAAGTCGCTTTTTAGATAGAGGATATGCAGTCATAGCTGCTATCATGGTACCTATGGCCGCTCCTCCAGTAGTTACTATTATTGAGGTTCTAAGTCCTGTTAATATAGATTTATTTCTTAAAACCATCTTATAAGCATCTATGGTAAATCCCTTTGGTTTAAGAAAGGACCCTCCGCTGGCAGCCAAGTCTGGATTACTTAAAGAGTACATTACTACATACCAAAAAGGATAAATCATAAATATTATTAATAACACCATTAATATGGCATTAACTATACGGAATGTTCTTTCTCCACGTGATTCCTTTATAACCATCTACGTTTCCTCCTTACCATACCCCTTCTTCTCCTACCTTATTGGCAATCTTATTAGTTAATATAATAAGCACCATGGCTATAACCGACTTAAACATTCCTGCAGCGGCACCAAGACTGTAAGCAGCTTCTTTTATACCTTTTCTATATACATAAGTATCTATTATGTCTGCTACAGGCATAACCATATCATTATAAAGCAAGAAAATTTGTTCAAAACCAGCATTTAATATTCCGCCAAGTCCAAGTATAAACAATGTCATTATAACTGGTTTTATACATGGAAGAGTTATGTGCTTCATCCTTTGGAAAAGATTAGCTCCATCTATCTTTGCTGCTTCATAAAGTTCAGGGTCTACCCCAGCTAAAGCTGCCATGTAGATGATGGTTCCCCATCCTATTCCTTTGTATATATCTGTAACCACTAGTAAACTTCTAAAAGTATCTTTATTTCCTAAAAAGTCATAAGGCGCTGCGCCAAAGAACTTAATTATCTCATTTATAAATCCATCTACGGGATTAAGGAAGGCTCTTAATATTCCTGCAAATACAACCCAAGATACAAAGTGTGGCAAATATACTATAGTTTGAGTAATCTTTTTAAACTTAATATGTCTTAGCTCATTTAGTAATAATGCCAGTATTATAGGTGCAGGAAATCCAAATAACATCTTAAGTAAACTTATTATAAGTGTATTTTTCATAACTAATGGAAATTTAGGAGTATTAAACAAATCTCTAAAATTCTTTAAACCTACCCAAGGGCTTGCAAAAATCCCTTTAAACATGTTGTAATCCTTAAAAGCTATTACAGACCCATACATAGTGGTATATTTAAAAAGTATCAAATGAATTAATCCTGGAAGAAGGAGCAAATATAAATATTTATTCTTGGCTATTTCTTTCCATACCTTATTTGAAGAAGGCGTTTTTAGTGCTTTTTTTGTCTTACCACTATCTACTGTTGCATTTAATTGACTCATTATAGTTCACATCCTTAAAACGCACTTAATTTTACTTTAGAACAAAAGTTTCACCTTATAACTAAGCCCAGCTTTAGTATTTTGCAGCCTAAGACTACAAAATGTTACAACTGGGCCTTAGCCTAGGTTTTATAAATTAATTAACTTTTAACTCTTTGTCATATACCTTCTTGAAATCTTCAAAGGCTGTCTTTTCTTTAGCTGCAAGGTCTGTTGCTTCTTTTTCTATTTGTTTTCCTTCAAACTTGTTATAATATGTTTCTACGAATTTATCATACTCAGACATTGGTTTTTGTCCTGTAATAACTCCTACAAAAACTTCATTCATAAGGTCATCTATCTCTGTAGCATGTTTCATATATGTAGGCATGTTATCTCTAGCGCTTAAGCTGAAGTGGTGTATTCTTTCTCTTGTTTCATTAGCAGCTTTTGCTCTGTCTTCACCTAACTTTTTCATCTTTTCAGTCTTTTCTAAGAAAGGCTTACCAAACCAAATCCAACCAAGTGATCCTAACCCTAAATTGTTCTTTTCTTCTTCTGATATAGTTCTCTTAGGTTGTCCATTTTCCATAGTATAATGTTTTCCTTCTTCACCATACTCATTAAGCAATCCTATTTCAGGAGTCATCATCTTATCAAGAACATCAACTACTTTTTGTGGATTCTTTGCTTTATTAGTTACTGATATGTAACACCAAGATCCTGCTGGTTCTGGATATTCACCACTTAAACCTTTAGGTCCTTTTATAGCTTCTATAGGTAATAAGTTTGCATTTGGCACGTTAGCTTTTAATGCTTTTGTAGTAGCATCTTCATCATCAGCATATCCTTGCCAGCTGTAGAACATACCTACTTTACTCTTGGATATTAATTGACCAAAATCATTTCCAGTGAAGGTAGTTGGCTCTATTAATCCTTCTTTATACATATCCCTTAATACTTGTAAAGCTTCTTTCATTTCTGGAGTAGTTCCTCCAAGCTTCATAGTACCATCGGTATATTTTCCAAAGAATTCTGGAGCATATCCATAAGCATAAAATACTGGTGCAAAGGCTCTCCAGTCCATACCACCAGAGTTTTGTCCTCCAAAACCAAAGGTATCTGCTTTTCCATTTCCATCAGGGTCATTCTTTGTAAAGGCTCTTGCTACATTTATAAACTCTTCTAAAGTTTTTGGCTCTTTTAATCCTAATTTATCTAGCCAGTCTTTTCTAACAAAAGTACTCATGGTAGAACCATTTCCATTTATGTCTGTAGGAAGCTTATATATTTTACCATTGTCATAATAAGGGAATAATATTTCAGGAGTAAACTTCTTAAGCATGTTCTTATCTTTAGTATTTTTTAATAAAGGTAAAACGTCTACAAGAAGTCCAGCTTCTACCCATTGCTTATACTCATTTGCCATACCATTAAACCACAATACATCTGGTCTCTTATCATTATCTTGCATAAGTAGGTTTGTCTTAGTATTTTTTTCTTCCCACCCTGGAAGCATTATAAAATCAAGATCAGCACCTAATTTTTTACTAACCTCTTTTTGTAACCAAGTATCTGGCTTCTTTGGTCCAGCCATTAATGTCATAGATATCTTTGGTGTACTATTATCCTCCTTGCTAGTATTGCCTTTGCTACAACCAGCAAATATTGAAACTGAAATTGAAGCTACAAGTAAAAGACTTAATATCTTTTTACTTTTCATTTTGTTTCCCCCTTTATAATATATTGTATGGTTATTTAACTAAAATCTTAAGGTTATAAATATGATTTTATAACTTATATATATTAAGTTATTAACCTTATGAATACGATTAAATTATAACTCACTATAACTTAAAATACAATAACTAAAATTAATATTTTTATTAATTAACTATTTTTCATTGTAAAGTATTACATATGCCCTATAATCAAATATAATAATACTGTATAAAATCATATTTATTAATAATTTTTAATGAAATGTTTCCTAATCATTACATAATATTATAGTTAATTACAGTTAAATAATCTTTTAATAACCCTTTAAACCAAAGTTAATAACTTTAATTTATAACTGATATCATCTTGTATATTTCCTAATATTTTCAAATATATGTTGATTTTCATTCTATTTTAATTTAAACTATATCTGTCGAAGGTTGTTTAAATATGTTCGGTTTTTTATTATGAAAATTAAAGAAATTAACTAAGTGTGGTGATTAATTTTGTCTAAAATAACTTTAAAGGACATTTCTACCAAAATAAACGTTTCAACCAACACTGTTTCCAAAGCTCTTAGAGGTGCTCCTGGTGTAAGTGAAGAATTAAGAAAAAAAATATGTACATTGGCAGAAGAAATGGGTTATAAAAAAGTCTTCCAAGACGAGGATGACACCATTAATGGTATTACAGTATTATGTAGAGATACCTTTTTATCTGATGTAACCTTCTGGTCCCAAGTTCTATACGGTATAAGCGGTTATGCCAGCCAAAACAAAATAAAACTAAGTATAGTAAGCATTGATGAAACTAAGGAGCATAATCCTGAAACATTATCCGCTATAATGTCTCATCTAAGCGATGGCTTTATAATTGCAGGAACCATCAGTGATACATTACTTAAAAAGGTTCAAGCTTCCAATATACCTTTTGTGGTAGTAGATCATTTTAGTGAAGAAATTGAATGTGATTATGTAAACATATCTAATAAACATGGCATATATAAGCTCCTTAAGCACCTTTATACTAAAGGTCATAGAAATATAGGTTTTATAAGCAACTCTATATCTGCTTACAGCTTTATAGAGCGATATGAAGCTTATTTAAAATATATGAAGGAGTTTAATCTTACTGTTAGGGAAGAATACTTGTGGATGGAAGCAGAGTATATAAAGACTGATTATTTTAAAAGTAAAATTAAATCCAGCATAAATAATAAGGATTTCCCTACAGCTTGGATATGCGTCAACGACAACACTGCCCTTACCCTTATTAAAGCTTTAAAAGAAATGAATATGTCAGTTCCTGAAGATATAAGCGTAGTAGGATTTGATAATATCCCCGAGCTTCTTTATAGCGAGCTTACTACCATAGATGTTCCTAAACAAAGCATAGGTCAAAAAGCTGTGGAATCTCTTATTTACAGGATACAAAACCCTGATAGCCCTTATGCCGATATAATGCTAAGCACACAACTAATAGAGAGAACCTCTGTTAAAGATATATCTTAGTATAAAAAAACAAGATGCGTTCAATAAATCACGCATCTTTTTTTTTTATTATTGAACTTTTAATCTAAAGCTCTTAATTTCATAAGGTTTAATTTCAAAATTAAAGCTATTTTTATCATATGCTATTTCTTCTAGATCTCTTTCCATAAGGTTGCATTCTACTACTCCCTTAAGGTCTTTAAAGAATTCTACACTAACCTTAGTTCTCTTGTTGTAGCATTCATACATTCTAACTATGATGTCATCATTGTCTTCAGCCTTTTTAACCACTTCTACGATAACATTATCTTTATCAACCTTAACCATGGAAAGGCACTTTGGAAGCTTGCCTTCATGAGCATCTTCAAATTTTGTTTCCACTGGGTTATTAAGCATATATGCCATTTGAACTGTATTTGCTTCTCTCCAGTCTCCACCGTGAGGATATATTGAGTAAGTGAAGAAATGCTCTTCTTGGTCAGTGGTTAAGTTTGGCTCAATACCACTCTTTAGAAGGGTTAATCTCATTACTCCATCCTTTATGTCATGTCCATATTTACTGTCATTTAATAAGCTTACTCCAAAATCTCCTTCTGAAAGGTCTGCCCATTTTTGTCCTGCTACTTCAAATCTAGCTACATCCCAGGAAGTATTGTGATGTGTTGGTCTTTCCACATTTCCATATTGTATTTCATAGGTAGCTTTATTAGTGTTTATCTCTATAGGGAAGGCAGTTTTTAATAGAACTTGGTGTTCCTTCCAATCTACATAGGTTTTAAAGTCTATTCTTGCTATATCATTATAAACATACATATGTTGAACTATTATAGAATCTGAGAACTTTCTTTCTATCTTAAGAGCAGATCTTACAGGTCCTCTTTCTACCACTTCTATGCTTTGAACATCATCAACAGCCCACATTTTTTCTTGATAGAAGATATCAATATCCCAGTTATCATAGTTCATAGGTTTATCTTCAAAAGCTTGAAGAGCGTTAGCTACTTCTCCCTTCTTTAGTACTTCTCTGTTATTTTCTTTATCAAAGAAGGATTTTATTTGTCCCTTTTCATCTAAATTAAGTTTAAAGAACTTATTTTCTGCTGCTTCAGGGCTTAACTTTATAGATGAAGTATTTTCTTTATTAGAAGCTTCAACTATGGTATAAGCTTTATATCCCATAGCAGGTATTCCTTCAGCAAAGAATATAGCCTTGTTTCCTTCTACCTTTTGGCATACTATCTCATTATTATCGGTATCTATAAGCATTGGATTGCTTATTCCTTCTGGTATTTCAAATTCTACTATGTCTTTTCTTTCAAAGGATAAAGTGTTAAATACCACTAAAGACTTATTATCTAAAGATATATTTAAACCTACAGCCTCTACAGCATCAGATAAAACATTTTTACCATTCTTTATGATTTCCTTATATTCTTCTTTGGTAACATCATAAACTTCCTTTATGGATGAACCTGGTAAAATATCATGGAATTGATTTAAAAGTATAGTTTCCCATCCTTTATTAAGTCTTTCTTGAGGATAATTTTTTCCAAGAAGCATAGCTAAAGAGCTAATCTTTTCAGCAGAGGTATAGATGTTTTCACTTAGTCTGTTGTCTCTCTTATTTCTAGCCATGGAAGTATAAGTTCCTCTATGGTACTCTAGGTATAATTCTCCCACCCAGCTAGGTAGTCTCTTATGATCTTTTACTTTTTCTTCTAATCTCTTAAAATAATCTTTAGAAGTTCCCATCTCTACCTTAGGACATCCTGGGATACCTTTGTTTAATCTTCTAGCCACTTCTAACATTTCATAGGTAGCTCCGCCACCGCCATCTCCAAAGCCGTAGGATACAAGCACATCGTTGTTTATTTCCTTTTGTTGATACCTATCCCAAGCTCCTATGATAGCACCTGGATGTATTTGTCCATTATAAGTGGTGAAGTGTGAGTCTTTAGGTTGATATGGATCTTTTGTAGTTATAAAGTGAGTTAATATATCTGTTCCATCGATACCTTTCCACATAAAGGTGTCGTAAGGCATTTTATTAAACTGATTCCAAGCTATTTTAGTGGTCATAAAGTAGTTAACATCAGATTTCTTAAGTATCTGTGGAAGAGCTGCACTGTATCCAAAAACGTCTGGAAGCCATAGTATTTCACTTTCTACTCCAAATTCATCTTTGAAAAATCTCTTTCCAAATAATATCTGACGCACTAAGGACTCTCCAGAAGTTACATTACAATCTGCTTCTAACCACATAGCTCCTTCTGGTTCCCAAACTCCTTCTTTAACCTTTTCTTTTATCTTTTCATAAACATGAGGATGATCTTCTTTTAAGAACTTATAAAGCTGTGGCTGGCTGGACATAAATACGTACTCTGGATATTCTTCCATAAGCTTTAATACTGTGGAGAAGCTTCTAGCTACCTTTTCTCTAGTTTGAGCAACTGTCCAATGCCAAGCTACGTCTATATGTGTATGTCCTACACAAGTAGCTATGATTTCATCATGCCCACATAGTTTTTCATAAAACTCTGTTCTTAAATACTCGTTAGCTTTATTTACAGTTTCATTAAATTCCTTGGAAAAAGGTTTTCTTAAGTCAAGAATATTTATCGCTTCGTTTAACACTGCAAGCATGTCTATTCTCTTTTTATCTTCCTTATCTAACTTTTCGCATACCCATACTGGCACTTGTAAGTTAAAGTACAACTCTCTTACCGCTTTATCTATGGTTACCAAGTCTCCATATAAAGTAGACTTTCTATCTGCCACTAGTCCGCTGTAAGCATGAAGATCTATGGTATAAGTTTTTCCTGGTTCTGCAGAGTCAGATATTATTACTTCTCTATGATTTATATCTATACCTTGAATGTGTTCTCCATCTATATAAAGTATAAATTGAGGATTTATAGCATCCCAACCTTCATCAAAGGTTTTAAAGCTTAGAGCTGCTACCTTTCCAGCAAATTCTTCTGGTACTGTCACTTCTGTTCTAAACCAGCAGTGATAATCTCTTCCTCCCCATAAATCTCCCACATGAAAGTCTTTCCATTCACCTTCTGCGTTGTTTATGCCTTCCATCCCTAAAAAGTTACCTTCCATCACCTTGTAGTCTTGTATTTGTAACTTATTAGTGTAAACATAATTTTTTAATTCATAGCATATCTTTTGAACTCTTTCTAATGCATAAAACATAGCTTATCTCCTTTAAAATTTTATTTATTTAGGTAGTTTAATTACTTGATTTTTAGCATTATTGATAATTTAATTATTAACTTAAACTTTTAATTGAATTTCTTTTAATAAGCTTCATGGGTATTATTTCTTTAACTTGATCATTAGCCCTTCCTTCTATGGAATTTACCACTATTTCAGCAGCTTTCTTTCCTATTTCATAAAAATCTTGCTCTATGGTGGTTAAGGATATACCGAACTGTTCTAATATTTCCAAGTTATCAAAACCTACTAATGATATATCATTAGGTACTTGAAGTTTTAAATCACTTAACTGTTTCATTATATCTAGTGCTGTGTAATCATTTTCACATACTATAGCAGTTACTCCCTTTTCCATGAGTGTCTTTATTATGGATGTGATTTTATCTTTTTTATTTTTTTCAAAATCCTCTCCATAAACGGAATTTAAAAAATCATCTATGATAAATTCATTATCAATTTCTATACCATGGCTTCTTAAAGCTTTACAGTATCCTAAAAACCTATCTCTTACTGAAGATACCCCTTCGATATTCACACTGGAGAGAAAGGCTATATTTCTGTGTCCCTCTTTAATAAGAGTACTACAAGCATCGCATCCACCCTTAAAGTTGTCTGAAACCGAATAGCTTAAGGGTAAAGAATTTAAGTATTTATCAATAAGAGCTATAGGAAAATTCTTTATGTATAGGGTGCTTAGGATATCAAAATTAGTTATCCTATTGGTGGGGTAGTATATAAGTCCGCTAATACCGCTGCTCATAATATTCATAAGAAAATCTCTTTCCTTTATGTCGTCTCCATCAGTGCAGTTTATGGATAAAAAATATCCCTTAGAGTAAAGATAATCTCCTGCTCCTCTTATATAATCAATAAATCTTCCTGTAGAATTTTCATAAGGAATAATCATTGATATTATACTTTGACTATTCTCATTGCTGTTCTCTACTGCTATTTGCTCATTTAAAAAACTTCCATGACCCTTCTTCCTGTATATAAGCCCCATGCTTCTAAGCTCCTCTAAAGCTCTTTTAGCTGTTATTCTGCTAACTTCAAACTTTTCCATAAGCTCTAGTTCTGTAGGAAGTCTGTCACCAGGCAGTATTTCCTTATTTTTAATAAGCCCTAACAAATAATCTACTATTTGACTATAAAGAGGCTTTTTTTCTTCCTGCATAAGCTCCCTCCTCCTAAATGATATATCATTTAACCTTATATATTTTAATATAGTATATTATACTTAGAATTTCAATAAAAAATAAAAAATAATTTATAAAAATAAATAGGGACTCAGCTCACCATTAATTATGAGCTGAATCCCTATAAAATATCCTTTTAAAACTACTTAAATCTTACAGCTGTTCCAGAGGCAATAATCGCTAAAGTAGAACCTTGAGCCATGTTGGTCATAGAGTATTTTACATTTATAACCCCATCTGCACCAAGTTGGGTTGCTTTTGCTACCATCTTTTCAAAAGCTGACTTTCTACCATCTTCTACCATTTCCGAATAACTCTTTACCTCTCCTCCTACCATATTTTTAAAACCTGCCATAAGGTCTTTACCTATATGTTTTGAATATACTGAAACTCCATCTACCATATTTAATACTTCTAGTTCTTTTTCTGGTACATAGCTTAAATTTGAAATATGCATATAAATTCCTCCTAAAAATGAAATAATTACTATTTATAATATCTATTATAATATATTATTACATTATAAAAAACATCCCGTGAAGAAAACTATATATTTTTCTTTAAAAATTTTAACTTTATTTCGTTCTGAGTTTCTCTTCCACCTTCATGACCGTTAAATGGATATATCTTTATCTCTTTAGGGCTTTGAATTCTGTTGTATGTAGCAAAATAATATTTTGCTGGGCACACATTATCCTTTAGTGCTACAGAAGCTAAAACCTTACATTTTATCTTATGTGCCATGTTCATGGTATCAAAATAGCTTAAGGTTTCTAGAACCTTATCTGTTTTTTCCGGGTAAGCCTTTAAGTATTCAGTAACGCTGCTAAAGGCACCGTGAGCACCTTCCACTCTTTTCTCTAGATTACTGTTGCTGGGAACATCCACCATAGCCATATAAGGTCTGCTATCTAAAGCACATACTGCCATCCCCAGAGCTCCTCCTTGACTTCCTCCTGCTATAATAATCTTCTCTTTGTTCACTTCTTTTTGTTCATAAGCGAAATCTATTGCCTTTAGACAATCCATATAAACAGCTCTAAAATAATATTCCTCTTTATCTAAAATACCTTTACACACCACATTATTTTTATATCCGCTAGAGTATTTTCCATTATCTACAGTTTTTCCACTTTGATCTCTACAATCTATAGATATTACAGCTATCCCCATTATAATCCATTTCATAAAATCAGATGGACTTCCTGCATTTCCTCCAAAACCATGATAGTGAATAATGCAAGGATATTTTTCTTTCTTTACAAAGTCAGGTACCATATACCATCCATGAATCCTAGTATCGTCAAAACCATTGTAATTTATTTCATATACCTTTACATAAGAACTTGGATAATCATACTCCTTTAAAGTAGAGTTTAGTGGTACGCTTCTTGCCTTTTCTATAGTACTTTTCCAAAACTCATCAAAATCTTCCTGCCTAGTTAAAGGTGGATAATAATCAAATAAACCCTCTGATGCTTTTTCTATATAATTATATTTATCTCCCATGTGCTTTTCCCCTTTTACTAAATATATTTATATTTATAATATCATAAATAAAAAGACAAGATTTACTAATAATGTAAATCTTGTCTTTTTAAATTATCTATTGGGTATACTAGGTTCAGAGATGTCCTTTAAGGCATCTTGAGCATTATCTTCTAGATGAGGCTCTACAGCTATATCACCTAAGGAAACCATGCCTACTAAACTATTAGCTTCTACTATAGGGATTCTTCTTATCTGATTATCGCTCATTAACTTTGCAGCTTCTTTTACATCAGCTTGGGAGTCTATAACTACAGGATTTGATGACATAACGTCCTTAACTGTTTGATTTCTATTATCTTTCCCCTCTGCTACCGCTCTCAGTGCTATATCTCTATCTGTTACTATACCAATTACCTTTTTTCCTTCACATACTGGCAATGATCCTATATTAAATTCCTTCATAAGCTCAGCTGCTCTTTCTATACTATCCTCTGGCTTTAAACTAGCTACATCATTAGTCATAACATCCTTTACTCTCATCTAAAATTCCTCCTTTATAATCACCTATTCTCCAATTTAGTTTTACCTAAAAAAAATTTTTTATTATATTGGGTTAATAAAAAGAGGAAAAAAGCTCTTGAATTTCTTCAAGAGCTTTGGCAGGGCGTGTAGGAATCGAACCCACAATGTGCGGTCCGTAGCCGCATGTTATATCCATTTAACTAACACCCCATATTTATATTAAACTAACATAGATATATTAGCACAATGAGGCGGTAAAATCAATTTATTTTTATGGTGGAATTTATACCCATTGAATTTTAAAATTTCCTTTTAAAGGCTTAATATTTCATTAATAATTTAAATTATAACTACAACCTAGTTTATATGACAGTTTATTAATAACACAATACCTTTTATGGTAAATAAAATATTAACTTTATTTATTTGGTAACAATAATAATTTTTACTATGCTAGAATTATGTTGTAGTTAAAGCACAATAATCTTAATAATGGCAGGTTTTTCATTGATATACTGTATTTAATTTGTAATTAATATTATAATGATTATAATTGGACTAATAATTATTATAAATTAATTTAAGGAGAGTTGTGCATGAATAACATTATTATAATGACAGACTCTAGCTGTGATTTACCACTAGAATATATAAAGAGCAATAATATACCCTATCTAGGCATTGCTTGTAACTTCAAAGGGCAAGAATATTTAGAGGATTTTGGTGAAACTCTTAAATATAAAGAGTTCTATGCTGCTGTAAGAGAAGGTGAAATGCCTACTACAGCTCAAATAAATTCCTATAGATTTAGTGAGGAATTTAAAAAGTATGCTAAAGAAGGTAAATCAGTAATTTATCTTGCTTTTTCTTCTGCTCTTAGCGGAACTTATAACAGCGCTTTAGTAGCAAGAGAAGAGGTTTTAGAAGATTATCCACAAGCTGACATCACTGTTATTGACACAAAAGCAGCTTCCATGGGTGTGGGGCTTATTGTTCATCATGCCTATGAATTATTAAAGAAGGGTGCTTCTAAAGATGAAATAGTAAAATGGGTAGAAGACAACAAACTTAAAGCCATACATTGGTTTACTGTAGATGATTTAAACCACCTTAAGAGGGGGGGAAGAATATCTGCAGCAGCAGCTGCTGTAGGCAGTCTTCTTGCCATTAAGCCTGTTATGCATGTTAATGATGCAGGTCAGTTAATACCTGTTTCTAAAGCTAAAGGAAGAAAAAAATCCATTAAAGAATTATTTGAAAATCTAGAAAAGCATATTGTAAATCCTGAAGAGCAAGTTATATTTATAAGCCATGGAGATTGCATAGAAGATGCTGAAACTCTTGCTTCCATGATAAGAGAAAAATATGCAGTTAAAGATATAATTATTAATTTTATCGGACCTGCCATAGGATCTCACTCAGGACCAGGAACCCTTGCACTATTCTTCTTAGGAGATACCCGTAATCCTTAAAATTACTATCCTGCCTTGTATTTATGCATAAATTTAATAGCTCATACTTAAACTAAGAGGAGCTGTTTTAATTATAAGGAGGTTTTTTTAAATGAAGAGTCTTAAAGGTACACAAACTGCTGAAAATCTTGCAAAGGCATTTGCAGGAGAATCTCAAGCAAGAAATAGGTACACCTACTATGCTGCAGTGGCTGAAAAGGAAGGACATAACTATATAGCAGATGTATTCCGTGAAACAGCCCATAATGAAAGAGCCCATGCTGAAGTTTTCTACAATTATCTTGTAGAAGGTCTTGGAGCTGTTCATATCAAAGTTGATGCAGAATATCCTATTGGTAAGGAAACTACTCTTGAAAACCTAAAATACGCTGCAGATGGAGAAAAAGAAGAATGGGGAACATTATATCCTAACTTCTCAAAAATAGCCAAAGAAGAAGGCTTTCCTCAAATAGCTCATTCTTTTAACGAAATTGCCGAAGTAGAAGAAAGACATGAATCAAGATACTTAGCATTTTATTATCATATGAAAGAAGATACTCTTTATAAGAGAGAAGAGTCTATATTCTGGAAATGCGCAAACTGCGGATATATCCATGAAGGTAAAGAAGCACCAGGCGCTTGTCCTGCATGCAAATATCCAAAGGGATACTTTGAACCATTAAGAGAAGAACCTTATGCTGATAGAGATAAGGGAACAGTTGAAAAATAAATCAATAAGGAATGCTATATGAAGATAAAGGTCTGTATCTCTAAGTAAATATAATGAGATACAGACCTTATTTTATTAACCTTCTAAATTATCAAGTGATTCTTAGCTCCAGATGGACTAAGGAATACCCTCTCCAGCTGAAGCTTAGAAGAACTTATCCAGAAGCTTAGCGCTCATTATACCACCAATTAAATAAGTGGAGAATTAGGAGCGGTTAGCTATAGGATAAACTCTGCATGGCTTCCCTGCATTCCAGGTGTAATTTCCAGCCTAGCATCTATTCTTTCTTTAAGTTCAGGTACATGTGATATTATACCTACAAGCCTTCCTGAACTTTGAAGATCAATAAGACAAGATATAGCATTATCCAAAGATTCAGGATCTAAGGTTCCAAAGCCTTCGTCCACAAACATAGTTTCTAAGCTTATACCTCCAGCGTAGGATTGAACCACATCCGCCAGTCCTAAGGCCATAGATAGGGAAGCTTTAAAGCTTTCTCCCCCAGAAAGGGTTTTAACATGGCGGGCTTTCCCGGTATAGTTATCATATACCTCCAGCTCCAATCCCTGCTGAGCATTTCCCTTACCCCTTTCTTTAATTCTGCTAAGTAAATATCTTCCGGAAGTCATCTTCTGAAGCCTCATGTTGGCTGCTTCAATGATATCATCAAAATAAGCTGCCAGCACGTATCTTTCAAAGCTAACCTTTTCTTTATTATCCCCTTTAGCCACTCTGGCTAGCTCTCCTATAGTAAGATAACTTTCTTCTCTATCACTTATTTCCTCTTGTGTTTTAATAATTTCTTTTAACAGCTTTTTATTATTATCCATCCTAGAAAATAAAAGCTTATCCTCTTCTAAAAGCACTCTTCTATTTTCTTTAACTCCTTTTTCCTTTTCCTCTAATAAAGTTATATCTACTATTTCAATATTCTCTAAGGATTTGATTACCTCTTCAAATCTATCTCTTATAGATTTTAGCTCTTCATTGTAATCTTTAATGGCCTTATCCAGGTTGCTTATTTCTTCCTCTTTAAGCTTATGCTTTTCATAATCTTCCTTATGTTCAAAGCCACAATTTTTCACAGCCTCTTGAAAATCCTTTAAAGCTTCTTTAAGCTCAAATTTAGATGCTTCATGATCCTTATCCTTAACAGCCTTATCTGCTTGAGCTGCGGCATAACCCGCATTAGCCTTGCTATTAGCTTCCTGTGCTTCTTTATAAGCCCTTTCTAATAAGTTAAATCTTTCTTCTAAATTATTTATTTCTAACATAAAGTCTTTCAGGGTATTTATTCCTTGAGGCATGTCTTCCTTAAGTCTTTTAATAACTTCCGATTCCCTCTCAAAGATACCATAAGCCTGTAGATAGGCTTTTTCTACTTCTTTTAAACTTTCTTCTTCTTTTATAAGCTTTTCCTTTAAATCCTTAAGCTTCTCGGTATCTGTCTTAAGCTGCTTTTGACACTTATCTAAATGCGTTATTTCTAACCTAATAGTTTCAATTTCTCCATTTATCAACTTAATTTCATTATTTACAAAAGCTGTAAGCTCTTCTTTTTCAAGCTCTTTAATCTCCTGACTTATAAAGCTCTTTAGCTCATTCTTTATGGTATCTACCACTTCTTTTTGAGCTATGCCTTGAGTTCTATATCCTTGTAAATCCACTAAATACTTATGATATTCTTTATTTTTTTCCTCATATATATTTTTAGTATTTTTAAGCTCCTCTTCAGTGGGAACCCCTTCTATCATCACTGCAGGAGAAGGATGATGGGAGGATCCACATACGGGGCATGGTGCGTTTTCCTCCAACTTTTGAGCTAGTATACCAGCTTGTCCTTTTTTGAATATTTCATCCATATATTCATACTTAGCTTTTATTTCTTTATAGATTATTTCTAATTTAAAAAACTCATCCTTGCACTTAATATATTTTTTTCTAATTTCCGTAAGCTTATTATCCTCTATATGAAGCTTATCCAATTTATTTTTAATATCTTCTTTTTCTTTTAATTCATTATTCTTTTCCACTAGTTTAGGAGCAGTATTATTAAGCTTCTCTAAACTATCGGATATAAGGCTTATTTCTTTCTTAAGAATTTCTATAAGCTCTAATTTTTTATCTTTATTATTTTTACTTTCAATTAAGTTATTTTTAATCCCTTGAATATTCTTATTCTTTTCTTCGTATTGCTTAACCTTGTCTATATCCTTTTTAAGTTCTGTTATCCTTGCAGATAATTTCTTTCTGTCTTCTTCTTTCCCTTCTTGAACTTTAAGGTTTTCTTGAGCTTTAATAAGCATTCTATAGGAAGCTTTAAGTTTATTTTCACTTTCTGAAAGGGCTTCCCGTCTTTTTTCTACGTTAATACATCTATTATGGTAATAATCTTCTTTCCCTTTAATGCTTAAAGCCTTACGAGCCTTGTTTAACACATATTCTTGGTTATAATAATAATCCTGCTTTGCTTCTAAAGAAATTTTTCTCTTTTCTAATACTTCCTTATCCTGAAATTTCTTATTGTTTTCTATGGCTTGAGCCCTTTGCTTTTGCAGGGAATTAATTTCTTCATCTAAAATACTTATTTTATCAGTTATTTCTTTTCTTTTGCCTTCATCTTCCAGAATCTTTTCTTGTGCATGTTTTAATATCTCAGTTACATTTAAGTCCTTTGCTTCTTTAAGAGCTTTAAACTCCTCATTATCACCACATTGAAGATTTCTTATATTAGTATCTCTCTGTTCTTTAAAGCTTTTAATACTAATGGCAATTTCTTTAGCCTTATTATCCAAAAGTTCTTGTACCCTAAGAAAGGCATAGGTTCCAAAGACCTTTCTAAATATGGCTTCTCTTTCTTTGCTATTAGCGCTTAGAAGCTCTCTAAATTCTCCCTGGGGTATCATTACAATCTGTTTAAACTGTTCATAGCTTATACCAAATATCTCATTGATCTTATCCTTTACATCATTTACTCCTGAAATCACTTTTCCATCTGGAAGTAAAAGCTCCGCATCGGATTTTTGCTCTGTATAACCTTCTCCTCGAGATTTTTTCTTTCTTTGTTGAGGTATTCTTTTAATATAATACTCTTTACCGCTTACCTGAAACCAAAGTTCTACAAAGGTTAATCTATCATCTTCTGCAAAATCACTTCTAAAATTTTCACTTTCCCTTTCATCACCGCTGGCTCTACCGTAAATAGCATAGCATATACCATCAAATATAGTGGTTTTACCTGCTCCTGTAGGTCCTGTAATCAAAAATATCTTTTTATCCTTTAACACTTGAAAATCTATGATTTCTTCCTCAGCATAGGGTCCAAAGGCTGACATAATAAGTTTCAAAGGTCTCATTGTTTCTTACCCCCATTCTTCTTTTTCAACCTTT
Source organism: Clostridium amylolyticum (assembly GCF_900142075.1). Classification (GTDB taxonomy): domain Bacteria; phylum Bacillota; class Clostridia; order Clostridiales; family Clostridiaceae; genus Clostridium_AA; species Clostridium_AA amylolyticum. The sequence goes on along the minus strand of NZ_FQZO01000014.1, from coordinate 26,802 downwards.
TCCAGTACATTTACCATAACACTCTTTTTATCTTCACTAAATTCTAGACCTGTAATGTTAGTATAAAAATCATTAAAAAGTTCTAACTTACTCTTTTGTTTATATCCTAAAGCTGCAGCTGTTTTGGAAGGCTCATTATTTCTAATGCTATTTTCTCTTGTAAGCATCATGATATTTGGATATACAGCTCTAAGCTGACCTATAGCATCTAATATCTCCCCTTCATCTGTAAGTATAACATTTATGTAATCTTCAAGGTTTGTACCTTTATAAACCTCTGGGTTTAGCAGATCTTTTAAAGAGCCTTTAATTTTTCTCATATCTCTTTTTGCATTTAGCTCCTTTAAATCTACTGAAACCTTACCCTTTTCATCTATGTTAACTATGGTTACACTCTTTTTATGCTTTACTTCTGAAAAAGAATACTTCATAAGAGATCCCGAGTACCTTATGTTATCACCACCAACTTTTTGAGGTCCATGAAGATGTCCTAAGGCAGTATAATTAAAAGCATTAAAATATTCAGCCTTTATGTATTCAGTGCCTCCTATGGAAAGAGGCCTTTCAGATTCACTGATTTCTGGTTCTTCACAGCCTATTACAAAGCCGTGACATACCATAACGTTTCTTTCATTTTCTTGCATCTTTTGTTTTATATTTTCTATAATACATTTCATGGCATCATCATGACACCTTATATCTTCTCTTCCATATAACGCCCTAACCACCGGTGGATCTGCATAAGGCACAAGATAAAAATTTACTGGCCCATATTCATCTTGAAGCACCACTTTTGTTATGTCTTCCTTTAATATTCCTTCTATATAAAGTCCTTTAGCATTTAATATAGAGCTGCCAAAACCTAAGCGTTCAGGACTGTCATGATTTCCAGCTATGGCTATAATAGGTGTTTTAAGCTCTAACAGTATCTTGCTAAAAGTCCTGTCTAATAACTCTACCGCTTCTACAGGAGCTACAGATCTATCATATAAATCTCCTGCAATTATTAGAGCATCCGGTTTTTCTATGGCTATAAGCTCTATAAGCTGATTTAATATATATTCCTGGTCAAGAGTCATATAAAATTCATTTACTATCTTTCCTATATGCCAATCTCCAGTATGAATAAACTTCATCCTAATCACCCTAACTAAAATTATTAATTATAAAAGCGCCCTATAAAGCTTAAAATATGACTTTACAAGGCGCCTAATACTTCAGTGTTTATCAATATACAAGCTTACTTATCATTGTGTTTAGAGGAAATTACGTTAAGTAATATTCCACCAACTAAAAATATGCCTACTACAACTATTATAGTTATATCCATAGAAGACATATTCTCACCCCCTTTTACAGCATTAATACTGAAAAAGAAGGTACATCTTTATACTTGCTCCCATTAAAATACATTATATTAAATCTTTTAAAATATACTCTTATATCCGCTATATAGTTTTTATTTCTAAGAAAAAAATATAATCTGCCAATAAGATTTCTAGATATAATAAACAAAAGGAAGGCAAAAACCAAATAGCTTACTGAATTTTTATCCTTTAGTGATCTTAATATAAATACAGAGTTTATATCTTGGTATGCAACCAATCTATCTATATCATAGTTTCTCCCTGTAGCAGATAAACTGTTATTTGGGGCAAATAAAGGAGCAAATCTCATTACTGTAAATATAATTAAAGATATTACCAGCAGCTTTCTAAACCTGCTTTTTTTCAAAATAATCTACTCCTTACTTTTTTAATAAAGCTATCTTGTATATACTTCTACTATTTTTAATATTACTTCCACAGCCTTTTCCATGGTTTCTAAACAAGCAAATTCATATTTACCATGATAATTTTCTCCACCAGTAAATATGTTTGGTGTAGGAAGTCCCATAAAGGATAATCTTGCTCCATCGGTACCGCCTCTGATAGGTTTTATCTCAGGGATAACTCCTACTTCTTCCATAGCCTTCTTAGCATTTTCCACTACATACCAAACAGGCTCTATTTTTTCTTTCATATTTTTATATTGCTCTTTTATAGTAACTTCTAGGGTGCCTTGTCCATATTTTTCATTTAATTTTGCAGCTATTTCTTCCATCTTATTATTTCTTGCTTCAAAACTATCATTAAAGAAATCTCTTATAATAAAGGACATTACTGTTTCTTCAACCTCTCCCTTAATATCTATTAAGTGGTAGAAGCCCTCATATCCTTCAGTATTTGAAGGTGTTTCCTCTGGAAGATTATTTAAATATTCATTAGCTATAAGCATAGAATTTATCATTTTATTTTTTGCAGAGCCTGGGTGAACATTTCTTCCATTAATTTTAACCTTTACTCCAGAAGCATTGAAGTTTTCACATTCTAGCTCTCCTTCTGGCCCTCCATCCATGGTGTAAGCTAAATCAGCATTAAAGAACTCAACATCAAAATGGTCTGCTCCTTCTCCTATCTCTTCATCAGGAGTAAAACCTATCTTAATATTTCCATGCTTAAATTCTGGATGAGTCATTATATATTCCACTGCTGTCATTATTTCTGAAACCCCAGCCTTATCATCTGCTCCTAATAAAGTGATTCCATCAGTGGTAATTAAAGTCTTGCCTTTATAACTTGAAAGCTCGGGAAATTGTTTTGGAGATAACACTACCTTTAATTCTTTGTTAAGTACTATATCTTCTCCATCATAATTTTTAACTATTTGTGGGTTTACATTTTCCCCTGTCATGTCTGGTGATGTATCCATATGAGATATAAAGCCTATAGTAGGAACTTCTTTATCCATGTTAGAGGGTATAGAAGCATAAACATATCCATATTCACTTAAGGTTACATCTTCAACTCCCATGGCCTTTAGTTCATCTACAAGGATTTTTGCAAGATCCCATTGTCCTTTAGTACTGGGTGTAGTACCAGTGTTCTCATCAGATTTAGTTTCTACCTTTACATATCTTAAAAATTTTTCTAATAAATTTGACACATTATCACTCCTCGTTTATTAATATATATTTCTTATTATGAATTTTAAATATTAAAACCTAATATTATATTTCTCATATCCAAATTATACCATAAGAAAAAATATAATTTCTATATAATAATTATACCGTTTCAATTATTTGTTTTCTATATGATATATACTTTATTGCAAAATATATATAAACCAAAGTTATGAAAAAAAGCACATAATTTACTGCTGGTATTACCATATAAACTATCCTCACTAAACAGTTTATTATTATAGGAAGAGTCATGGCATGGATGGATATATTAAATATTTCTTTAAAGCTTAATTCACCATTGAAAACAGCATTAAAGAGTATGGCAATTATGGCTGCAGAAAAAGCCATAAACAAATTCATGGCATAAAACATTAAAGGTCCTAGGATAACTATTAACCATGAGGCCATTTTAAAAGAATATATCATAGAGGTAAAGCTGGATTTTTTAAACCTATAGTTATTGAATATATCATAATTAAACTCATCTATCTTATAATTTGATGTTTTATATATTATTTTATCGGAGAATACAGCTACCACCTTTTCATAATCTTTTATTGTTCCTTCTGAGGTTTTATTGGTAGTATCTATGTATATTGGAATGTTCCTGGCTGACATAAGCACCGTTGGCTGTTTACCTTGTATTATAAGCTCTTTTCCGTCAAAAGTGAAATCGGGAAAATTGTGAGTTATTTCTTTTTCTAGAATATCTAAAAAAGTATAATAATTATAAGCTTGAGGTATATAGCTTATAAAACCAAATATCAAAGTAACAAAAAATAAATAGAGTAAGGTAGATTTTAAAGAGAGCATTCTGAAGTAATTATACTTTTTAATATCTGTAATGCTCTTAATAAGCTTGCTGGAAAACTTCATTTATAACACCCTGCTTTACAATTTTATTAATTATTCTGCCGTAGTAAGAGAATTTATATTCAACAAATAAAAAATAATATGATTATTTTTTCCTCCCATGGTTATAATTACTCATATAAATATATTTTATTTTTATATAGGCGGAGGGAATAATGATTAAAAGTATTTATTATAAAAGCCCAATTAAAAGATTATTACTTATACTTTCCATTGTAGCTTTTAGTTTATATATAGCTTATTCTGCTGTTTCTTATAATAAGCTCACTATTACCTACAAAGATGTTTTAGTTTCATCTGACTATGAAAAAGCAGATTATATTCAAAATAACAAAAGCCAGCTAAATATTTTTAAAAAGCTGCTTTTTAATAAAGATAAAGACCTAATATTAAATAATTGTATCAATGAATTAACTACAAAATATTCAAATAAAAACATCTCTGAAGATGCATATACTGATTATTTAGAAGACTTTAAAAAATTAGGTGCAGACAAAGATAAAATAGAAAAGATAAAAGCTACCTTACCCAGCATAAAAAGCTCTAATGAAATGTACAATAATGCTGTAAATCACATAAATAATGAAAAGTTTGAAGAAGCTTTAAAGCTCCTTGATAATATACCTAGCTATTCCCCTATACATAGCAAAGCTTCAAATGATAAAAGCATAGCCTTGGAAGGTTTTAAAAGGTCATTGATTAAAACCTCTTCAGACTATGCTTCAAAAGAGTATTATTCTCAAGCTATTAGTACCCTAGAGAGCATAAAAAAATATGTTCCTCTTGATGAAGAGTTTAATGCCAAAATTGAAGAATACAAAACCCTTAGGGCGGATTATATAGCAAAAAACAGCAAATCCATATCCACCAATGCTAAGGCAGTTTTAACTCTAGATGACATAGCCTCAAACCTTAAAGAATCTTCTAGCATAGAAAATCATATTAACGCATTAGGGTTGTCCAGCAAAACTCCTTATCTTGCTTGGGTAAGTACCAATAACCAAATTACCTATATATTTAAAGGCGTAAAGGATTCTTGGCAATTAGTTCAGCAGTTTCAATGCTCCACTGGTAAGCCTGGTCATGATACTCCCAAGGGTGTATTCAGCACTAATGGAGATAAGGACACGTGGTTTTTTAATCCAAAATATAATGATGGGGCAAAATATTGGGTAAGAATAAATGGAGATTATCTTTTCCATTCCCTTCCCTTTGATAAAACCCAAAAGAATGTCACAGACAGCATCTTAGGAGAACCACGTTCCCATGGCTGTATAAGATTATCTATAGAAAATGCTAAATGGGTTTATGATAATTTAACTAAAGGTTCTACCGTAGTAGTAAGATAGATAATTTCATCAAGTTCTTCTTAGCTTCAGAGGTCGTTTGCTTAAAAGGAATACGCCTCCAGCTGAAGCTTAGAAGAACTTATCCAGGAGCTTAGTGCCCCTTATTTCACCACTTAAAGAAGTAGGAGTATTAGGGGCAGTTAGCTATGGGATAAGCTTAAATAAATGGCGCCAAAGTTCTTATGTATAGGTTTATACCTACATAAGTACCTTGGCGCCATTAAAATTATCAATATTATAAATGAAAAATTTACTACAAATAAGGTTTATAAATTCTTCTATTTTCCAAAGACCATAATCTCTCTGAGAAGTCCCCAGGTTCTATATCTTCAGTAATCTTCTTCATGTCAAACATCCTAGCATCTATTATATCTATGTGATGAAGTATTTCCGCTTCAGGTATCATAGGTTTTACTGGACTTCCGTATTCTGGCTCATAGTGATGAGAAAGTATCATATGCTGAACAAGCATTACTATTTCCTTGTCTATATTTAACTCTCTTGCCACCATCTCTACGTTTTTTATACCTTGAGTTATATGTCCTAACAAAGTACCTTCTACAGTATAATCATTTACTATTCCTAAATCACTGGAATCCATTTCTTCCATTTTTGCTAGGTCATGGAGTATTATACCTGCATAAAGAAGATCTGAATTTAAAAAGGCATATATTTCACAGATTTTCTTTCCTAAACTAAGCATGGTCATAATATGATATAAAAGGCCAGTTCTTATAGAATGATGATTTTTCTTTGCTGCTGGATAGTACATAAGTTTATCTTTATAGCTTTCAAATAATTTAAGCACTAAAGCTTTAATTTGAGGATTTGCCATATTGTTTATATACTTTAATATTTCATTGTACATAAATTCTGGTTCATAGGGAGCGCAAGGTACAAAGTCTTCTATGTTAACATCATCTCGTGCCTCTACCTGTCTTATTTTTTCAATTTTCAGTTGAAGCACATTTTGCCATGAATTAACTAGAGCTTTTACCTTTACCAACATCTGAGCTTTAAATAATTCTTGCTTTTCTTCATCAGCATCCCATAGTTTTGCATTAATTTCCCCTGTTTTATCTCCTAATACAAAGTCCATATACTTCTTTCCATTAGACCCTGTTTTTACATCCACGGATTTTATAAGATAAAATCCTGTAATAACTTCATTTAATTGAAACTCATTTATATTCTTAAATTCTAATGACATATTTCACTCTCCTCTGTATTTTTCAATGCGTTACTTATAGGTTACTATTTATTCACTTGTGTTTTCAATGTTTTTTGTGGAAAATAGATTATATATAGTAATTTGTGAGAAAATAATAGATGAATATATTTAATGAGGTGATTTTATGATTATTAACCTCCCTCATAAGGTGGATTTTATAATAAATAAATTATATGAAAATGGCTTTGAAGCTTTTGCAGTAGGTGGATGCGTAAGAGATTCTATATTAAATAAGATGCCTGGAGATTGGGATATGACCACCAGTGCCCTTCCTGAAAATATTATAAGTATCTTTGATAAAACTATTCCCACGGGAATGAAGCATGGCACTATAACCGTAATTATAGATAAAGAATCCTTTGAAGTCACCACCTATAGAATAGATGGGGACTACAAAGATAACAGAAGGCCTGACCAAGTAGAATTTGTAACTTCTATAAAAGAAGATCTATCCAGAAGAGATTTTACTATTAATGCCATGGCTTATAATCATAAAGAAGGTTTACTCGATTTCTTTAATGGTAAGGAAGATCTTCAGAACCGTGTTATTAAGTGTGTTGGTGATGCAAATATCCGTTTTAAAGAAGATGCCTTAAGGATGCTAAGGGCCATAAGATTTAGTACTCAACTGGAATTTTCTATAGAAGAGGAAACCTTTAAAGCTATAGCTAATAACAGCCATCTTATAAAAGCTATTAGTCAAGAACGGATAAGAGAAGAGCTGACTAAAATACTACTATCGGAAAAACCTTCTTATGCCTTTATAAATTTAGAAAAAAGCGGAATTTTAAAGCACATATTGCCTGAAATTCAGAAAATGGTGGGCTTTGATCAAAGGAATCCTCATCATGATAAGGATATATTTATGCATACCTTATCCGTGGTAGACAACACTCCTAAAGATAAAAGCTTAAGATTAGCAGCTTTATTTCATGATATAGCAAAACCTGTCACTTTTTCCGTGGATAACAAAGGCATAGGTCATTTTTACGGCCATGATAAAACTGGCACAGAAATCACAGAGAAGGTTCTTAAGAGGCTTACCTTTGATAATAAAACCATAGACATAGTATCAAGACTAGTGAAAGACCATATGGTAATGTTTAATAAACCTAAGGATATCACCATTAAGAAACTTATTAACAGAGTAGGAAAAGAAAACATGCCCTTACTCTTTGCTCTCCAGAGAGCTGATATAAAAAGCAGCGCTCCTCCCTTTAGCTTTACCCCTATAGAATATGTAGAGCAAAAGGTAAACATCATCTTAGAGCACAAGGAGCCTATTTCCTTAAAAGATTTAAACATCACCGGAGAGGATCTCATAAGAGAACTAAATTTAAAACCTGGAAAAATAATCGGAGAAATACTAAACAAACTCCTAGAAAAGGTATTAAAAGATCCTTCCCTTAATCACTATGATAAGCTAATAATTTTAGCAAAAAAAGAAGCAAGTTAAAGATTGTTCTACTATATAAAATCTTATTTGTTAAATATTGAAAAATAAATTATAATTAGTGGAAAGCTATGTTAATTATTGGGAGAGAAAAATGAAAATAGTTAAACTTGTTATACTTATAATTTGGAGTTTAATAAATATAGTATATGGAATTAAGGTTTCTGAAGATACCAGTGCATTTTATTCTTATACGGAAATAGCATTATATACTATTAATTTACTTATATATTTGTATTTTAATTATAAATATATAAATACAATAAGCAAAAAAATTAATGTCATTTACTTGTTATTTCTAATTATTTTCATGTCGTTATGGTCATTTTATTTAAAAATTATTATCACAGATAAAAATATAAGCAATTATGATTTTATAAGTTCAATAATTTTATTTTTAACTTTAATAAGTATAGTAATTTATTCTTTTTATGTCATGTTTAGTAAAAATAAAAAACAAACTCATATGTTTTAACCATATGAGTTTGTTTTTTACCATATTGGAAAACCAAATAGGTCTGTTCTTTTCTTTAAAGCGGTCTATGAGTTTTAAATTCTAAATTTTAAATTTCTACTGTTTTTCCGTTATAGAATAAGTATAGATATTTTTCTTTTACCTTCATTCCTGTAAGCCTTAAAAGGCTTTCACAATAATAGTCTATTTGAACCTTGTATCTTTCTTTTATTGCTTCTTCTCCCCCTTCTTCTACATAGTCGGTCTTGTAGTCTAAGAGCACCAGTTGGCCATCTTCTTCAAAGAAGCAGTCTATAATCCCTTGGACTCTAATCTTTTCATCCTTATATATATCTTCAGGGAGTTCAGGGTTTACTAAGGTGCTGGGGACTTCAATAAAGAAAGGAACTTCTCTATAGACCTTTCCGCTTTCATTAAAGACTTTAAGCAGCCTTTCACCTAAGGAGCTTTTAAAGAAGTTTAATATCCTTTTACTGCTTACAGCTTTTTTTTGTTCTTCTGTGATAAATTCTTGTATTATCATATCTTCTAGCTGCTTATCTATTTCTTCTTGGTTGCTTACCCTATCCAATTGAAGATGCTGCATCACAAAGTGCACCACAGTTCCTCTTTCTGCTCCAGAAAGTCCTCTTTTTTCTTGAAGGAATTCTGGCTTCTTAAGGGCTTCAGGCTTAAATAGACTTACATATTCTCCATCATATTCTTCTTTTAAAGATTGTCTTTTAAGCTCTGAAACGGATATGTTTGCTGGAAGCTTAGAAGAATATTTATATTTGTATTCAAAGCTTAGCCTTCTATATATTTCCTGTGTATAAACACCTTCTTCAGAAACAAATTCCTGTGAAGCTTCTAAATTATCCACAGCAGTATTTTTTTCATCCACAATTATATCTTCTTTATTCCAAGTTTTTATGCTCCATGTGGATAACTCATCTTCATTGGTTATGGAAACCTCACTATTATTAACCTTTCTTATAGCTTCTCCTTGTTTATGCTTAGCTAATGCCATGCCTAGCCAGTCTAAATAGCTCTTGCCTTTCATAACTTCGGATTCCGGAAGCTTTCCTTCTGAAGCAGCAGATTGGCACCATTTATCTGCAGAAGCTTCTAACTTATTAACAGAACCTGTAATTATTAGTTTTTCCTTAGCTCTAGTAAAGGCTACGTAAAGCACTCTCATCTCTTCGGATAAACTTTCTAGCTTTATTTTTCTTTTAATGGCCTCTTTAGCCATGGTAGGATAACTAATTCTATTTTCAATATCCACAAAATCTGGACCATACCCTAATTCTTCATGATATAAAATACTTCTGTTTAAATCCATAAGATTAAAATTCTTTCCTGTGCCTGAAAGTATTACCACAGGAAATTCCAGTCCTTTACTCTTATGAATGCTCATTATCCTAACCACATCTTCATTTTCTCCCAGCATTTTGGCACTTCCCATATCTCCGCTGCTTTTTCTCAACTTGTTTATAAAGTTAATAAAATTAAACAACCCTTTGTAGCTGGTTTTATCATATTCTCTAGCACGCTGGAAAAGTATTCTTAAGTTAGCCTGACGCTGTGCTCCCTTAGCCATAGCCCCTACATAGCCATAGTAGGAGGTATCCATGTAAAGGTACCAGATAAATTCATCTATGGGCATGTAAATGGATTTTTCTCTCCATTTAATTAAATACTCCATAAAATAGCTACATTTTTCTTTAAGTTCCTGTGGGAAGTCTTCTTCTTCACTGCTTTCTTCTATATCCTTTATATTTTCATAAAAGTACTGTTCCTTATTATACATTCTTATATCCGAAAGATCTTCTGGGGTAAAGGAAAATATAGGAGAACGTAATACAGCTATCATAGGGATATCCTGCATAGGGTTATCTATAACTTGCAGTAGTGCCATTATGGTCCTAATCTCCACGGTTTGAAAATAACCTGTACCAGAATCAGCATATACAGGAATTCCTTGAAGGCCTAATTCTTCTCCAAACACCGGGGCCCATTCCGTGGTAGCTCTTAAAAGTATTACTATATCTTTATATCTTACCCTTCTATAATCTCCTAAGTCCTTATCAAAGACCTTAAATTCACCATCTTCTGAAGGGTTTATGAGATGCTGTATCCTTTTTGCCACTAACCTGGCTTCCAGCTGTATATTATCTAATTCTTCTTCTGAAAGCTCACTGCTTCCTTCCTCTACTCCTGTTACCTTTTCCTCTTCTTCTATCTCTTCCTCTGATCTTTCAGAGCTTCTATCTAAAATATGAAGTTCAATTTCTCCTCCCACTATGGCTTTTTCCTCTTCATTTTCCTTATAGGATGCTCCAAGGTTTAAAGCTTCTTTAGAAGTATAATCAAGCTCTCCTACGGTTTTTGACATTAGCTCTTTAAATATATAATTAACTCCATTTATAACTTCTTCTCTGCTTCTAAAGTTTTTATATAAAAGTATTTTTCTATTTAATGAACCTTCCTCTTCTGAATAATTATTATATTTATCTAAGAATAACTCTGGTTTTGCTTGTCTAAATCTATATATACTCTGCTTAACATCTCCCACCATAAATACATTGGGAGTATCCGTAAACTTTTTAGACACCATATTTATAATAGTTTCTTGAACGTTATTGCTATCCTGATATTCATCTACTAATATCTCATCAAAGCTCTCTCTAAGCTCTAAAGCCACAGGACTAGGCTTTATTTCTCCACTGCTCTTATCTACTAATATATCTAAACAGTAATGCTCTAAATCATTAAAATCTAATATACCTCTTTCCTTTTTGGCATTTCTATATCTTTCATTAAATTCTAAAACTAATTGAGAAAGCTCTTTCATTAATGGGTACATAGCTTTAATATTACTTACACTATCTTCCACTGAAATAGAAAACATGCTTTTGCTTATACCGCTTACCTTTTTCTTAATTTCATCTCTTATATCCTTAACTCTCTTTTGAGCTTCTTCATCAGATACATTAGCCTTTCTAACGGTTTTTAACTTTGAGAAACCAGAATTCATAAACACTGTTTCTGCAGCTTGAAAACCCTGATTAACAGCTTGGTAGAGATTATCTATTAAAGTAAGATCTTCATTAAAATTATCAATGTAAGGCTCTAAGCCTTCTGTATTTTCACATATTTCTATGGCAAATTTTATTCTTCCTTTTAAGCCCTTAAGCTCTACCTGAGCCCCTTGCAGCAGTACCTTTCCCCAAATGCTTTCACTGATATCAAAGTCTTCTGATATATTAAACTCTTCTGCCTTATCTATAAGCCACTTTTCTGGCCAGGAACCGCTCATGGAAAAATTATAGAGACTATAAATAAGCTCCTGTAACCTTCTATCATCACGGCCACCGCCAAAAGCCTCTACTAAATTTATAAAGCTTTCATTATGATCTTCAAATTTATCTTCGAAAAGTTCTTGAAGTATATCCTGTTTCATTAATATAGCCTCAGTATCGTTGGCTATTCTAAAACCAGGATCTAAATCTATATGATGAAAATTATTTCTTATTACATCCAAGCAAAAAGAGTGCATAGTTGTAATATTGGAACGGCTAAGGAGGGTAAGCTGCCTTTGCAACAGCTTAGAATCTGGATTTTTATCCAATTCCTTTGAAATGGCATCTGCTATTCTTTCTCTCATTTCTGCTGCAGCGGCATTGGTAAAGGTAACCACCAAAAGCTTATCTATATCCACTGGTTTTTTAGTATTAGTTATTATTTTTATTATTCTTTCTACCAATACTGCAGTTTTCCCCGCTCCCGCAGCTGCTGCTACAAGAAGGTTGCATTCTCTAGTTTCAATAGCTTGAAGCTGCTCATTGGTCCATTTAGTTGCCATTTTCCTCTCCTCCTTCCACCTCATGTTCAATTTTCTTTTTCATAAGTTCCCATATATCCTCATCATCTTTTTTAGATAAATAATTATATTTATTATCCTTCATGCTGGTATCAAACTGACATACCGATGCATAGTTACAGTTCTCACAAGCAGTATATTTTAATTTTTTAGCTGGTTTTATCTTAATGTTACCCTCCAGCATCTCATCACATAATTTAACTAAGCTTTCTCTAACATAGTTTCTTAGTATTTCAAATTGTTCTTGAGTAATGGCAGAGCTGCTTTTACTTAAGGTGTCATCTTTATTAAGCTTTGCTGGTATAATCAATGAATAACTAGTCATAGACTTATCCATTTCCTTAATAACCTTAGCATCATCTAACAATAACCCTTTCATCTTAAGCTTTTTCATTATTTGTTCTTTTACTTCTTCCTCTGTCATGCTTGGATTTCCTTTTACTATAGGGTCATCCAGTCTAAAATATAGTATAGCTCCTGGTATGCTTTGATGTTTTATAAGGGTTTCTGAGTTTGATATAAGGGCTTCTAAATAAATAAGCAGCTGAATTTGAAGGCCATAGTATATATCAGATAAATCTAGCTCTTTATTTCCAGATTTATAATCTATTATTCTTATATAGGTTTTTCCCTCAAATTCCATGGTGTCCACTCTATCTATTCTTCCTCTAAGAAAAACCTCTTCTCCAGAAGGAAGCTCTATCTTAAGGGCAGGCATATCATCTTCTTTACTTTTTCCAAAGGTCATCTCATAACCTAATGGTTCAAAGCTTCCTCTTTTTATCTGTTCAGCAATGATATTCACAGACTTAGTAATTATTCTTTTAACCCTGTTTCCTATATATTTATACCTGGCAGAGCTATTTAGTATGGAATTGGTCTTTTCTGAAAGCATTTCATCTACTATGGTTGAAATGGTGCTTCTGGTATATTCAGGAGTGAGTTCTCTCCAACTGCTACCTACGCTATCAATATCATGAGAGAATTTATCTATTACCTCATGCATAAAGCTTCCTAGGTCAGGAGGATTTAGCTCATATATCTTTCTATCCTTTGCTTTAAGACCATACTGAACAAAATAAGCAAAAGGGCATTCTGCATATTTTTCTAGTCTAGATACACTGAAATAATGAGGCCTTCCGTAAAGATTTCTTATTTTTTCAGAATTTATATTTTCTACTTGATTGCTATAGGTTAAACCTTCCATTATCCTTTCAGACTTTTCTCTCCATACCTGTTTTTCTTCATACCACTTTTGAGCCTGCTTCCATATATCTTCCACTTCTTCCCCTTCATAATCCCGCCTTAAGGCTCCTATAAGCTCATTAAAGGTTGGTTGTGGTGCTGAAACTTTTTCTAACTCTATATATTTAATATTTTTCTTTACTATATCGCTTTCTTCTATGAGTTTTGGGAATATCTTTTTAGCTCTAGATATTACTATGGAAGGTCTTAAGGCTTTTCCTTCAAAATCTGCCATAGGATAAGTGAGCATTAAGTATTTACTGGACATAGTTAGTGCTGTATAAACTAAAAGCTGCTCTTCAAAAGCTTTAGTTTTAGTATCTGCTGCCAGCTGAATTCCTCTCTCTTTTAAATTCATCCTATCATTATCAGATAGTATTCCTTCATCTTTATCTGCCTTAGGAAATATACCATCATTAATGCCTATAATATATAAAACCTTAACGTCTTGGCTTTTTATTCTAGCTATGTCTCCAACCTTTAATTGATCTAAAGAAACAGGAATAAGCCCTATTTCACATTTTGAAAAGCCCACATTAAGTATTTTTGCAAAATCTTCTATCTTTATATATTCTTCTCCCATGGTTTCTACCAGCTGATCAAGAACACCCATGATAAAATCTATTACCTGGTCATATTCGCTTACATTTTCTTGTTCTCCCTGGCTCTTAAATTTATCACTCCACTGCTGCATCCTCTCTAGGGCACCAATTTCTACTATATAGTCGTAAATAGCTACGCATAAATCTTTTACCTTTGCTTTACTATTTATCTTTTTGTATATATTAAGCAAAGGATCTACCACAGCTTCTCTGGTTTCATTTACCCTGTTTATAATAGAGCTTTCATAAAGCCCCATAGCCTCTTCTTGAAAGCCATAGCTTAGCCTATAACCCCACATATCCTCCATCCACTTGCTGCCTCTTATACCGTTAGCTAATACATAATTTTCAAGGATATCTATATCTTCCATAGCTATACCTGTAAGCCCTGTCTTAAGATATCTAAATACCGCTTCATAGGACCAGTTTTTGGTGAATATTTCAAACAAGGAATTTATTAAAACCACCAATGGATTATCCATAATATCAATCTTTTTATCCATGAAATAAGGTATATCATATTCTCTAAATATAACTGTAGAGAGCTTTTCGTATCTATCCAAGTCTCTGCATACTACAGCTATATCCTTAAATCTATATCCTTCATCTCTAACAAGCCTTAAAATATCCCTGGCTATAAAGTCCATTTCTTCATAATTATTTTGTGCTTTATACAGCCTTAATTTGTCCGTTTCTTTATTATAATAGCTATAAGGGAAGGAGAAGAAGTGCTTTTCTATATGCTGAAGTTCCTCACTGTTTTCAAATCTTGGACAACAATCCTTATTTAAATCTATAGGTTTTAAATAAGCTATATTATTTCTTTCAGCAATATCTAAAATTCTTCTTTCAGTGGTTTTAGTAACATTAAAGATATCTGTGGTATCGTGAATGTCATAAAGACTTAAGGAATCTGAAAGAAGTGTTATATTGATAGTTGAAGCGCAATTTAAAAGCCTTTCTATAACAGCATATTGTTGAGGAGTAAAGGTAGTAAATTCATCTATCCATATCTCTGCATCATTATATATATTACAACCTTGGAGTTTTTCCGCTAGAAAGGTTAATTCATCTTGAGGATCTAAAAACTTATCTTTTATACCCTCTTCAAATTTTGAATATAAAAAACTTAAATCCTGAAGCTTCTTATATAACTCAGATTTATCATCAAAACTTGAAGAACTTACCTCTAACATTTCCGGGGTAATATTATACTTTTTAAACTCAGATATGGCTTCATTTATTATATCTACAAAGCCTTGCTGCTTGCTGGCATTATAAAATATCTGCATATCCTCTTTAGACTCTTCTATTATTTTATAAAGCAGCATAGATTTACCCGCATCATTCATCCTTTTATGGGTAACTCCTCCTACCTCACTAAAGACATTATGAGCCATCCTCTTAAAGCTAAGAACTTCCGCCTTTAATATGCCCAGCTCTCCCACGGCTCTCAAGAGATTTTTTTCCGCAGTAAAAGAAAACTGCTCAGGTACTAACAGTATTAATTTATTTTTACTGCCTTCATCTATACGCTTTTTAATCTGCTCTAGGCAATATGTACTTTTCCCGCTGCCGCCTCTACCAAATACAAATCTTAAACTCATAATTCCTCCTCAATTCTAAATTATCTCGCTCCATTGTTCCAATTTAAAGCCCACCAACACCTTATCCTCCCCAACCAATATTGGTCTTTTTACTAGCATTCCATTGGTGGATAGTAGCTGAATTTGTTCCTCTTCTGACATATTAGTAAGCTTATCTTTTAGATTCATTTCTTTATATAAGTTTCCGCTGGTATTAAAAAACTTTTTAATGGGAAGACCACTTTGTGAAATCCAGGTTTTAAGCTCTGAAGCATTAGGATTTTTCTCTACTATATGTCTTTCCTCATAATCTATATTATTTTCATTAAGCCATTTTTTAGCCTTTTGACAGGTGCTGCATTTTGGATATTGTAAAAATAAATATTTCATTAATTATTCCTCCATTCTTCATTTTATATTATACCCTTATGTTATCATTGTACTTAATAACTGTACAAGAATGTGTAACGTAAATATGAAATTTAAATTTTATTTTAATCCATAATTGAATTTTTATAAATAAAAAAGAGGAAGTAATTCTCCTCTTAAAACCTAATAAAATTTATCATATTAAAAAAACTATCTAAGCCTTACAGCCTTCCCCACATTTCCATCTAATAGTTTCCATAAATAATTGTGATCCTCTACCCCTTGAGTAAAATCTTTATTTTCCCATCTGTCTAAAATCTCAAATAATCTTTTGTGGCTTGGATCATTCTTCTTTAAAGCTGTTCTTACTGCTATTATCCTGTCTTTTGTCATAGGCTGCAGTCCCCATATCATACCATCTTCTGCTACGATTTTTGTATTAGCCATTTCATGCATCATGGTGTATATGCTCACCTTATCCACTAACTCTTCTACCGCAATAGTTTCCTTAGTTTCAAATTCTTGATCTATAATAACTTTCTGCTCAGTAGTAGGGTTGTCCTCAATTTTTTCAACATTATTTTTATAAAAGAATAACCTCCATGTAAAAAATGTTATTCCTCCAACAAATGTAATTATAATTAATGATATAACTCCCCATTTAATATATTCCTTCATAAATCTAACTCCCCCTTATTATCAATATTTACATTATATACTAATATTATAAATAAATCTAATATATGGTATTTATCTATGATAGATTTTACAATAATAATAAAAAAAAATAAAAACACCTAACAAAATAGTTAGGTGTTTTCTTGGCGGAGAAAGAGGGATTTGAACCCTCGCGCCGGTTACCCGACCTACGCCCTTAGCAGGGGCGCCTCTTCGGCCACTTGAGTATTTCTCCATGTCCTACAATATATTAATATTATTAAATTGTAGTGGCGGAAAGAGTGGGATTCGAACCCACGGTACGGTCACCCGTACGCCGGTTTTCAAGACCGGTGCCTTAAACCAACTCGACCATCTTTCCATATTAGTCACGAGTATTATTATAACAACTGCTTTATACTATGTCAACATTTTTTATTTAAATACTCATGGATATTTGCTATTAATTTATTACAATTCATGATAATTTTGCATATCAGTAATTAATAACCAATTACTGTCACTACCCCTGGGGTGCTTCCATAAAAATGGGAGCACCCCAGGGGCGGTACATTATTTTACAATTACTTTTTTATTATGTCTACGCCCATGAAAGGTCTTAAAACTTCTGGTACCACTATGCTTCCATCTTCTTGTTGGAAGTTTTCTAATATAGCAGCTACGGTTCTGCCTATGGCTACTCCTGATCCGTTTAGAGTATGCACGAATTGTGGCTTATCCTTTGGAGTATTTTTGTATCTTATATTTGCTCTTCTAGCTTGGAAGTCTTCAAAGTTACTGCAGCTTGAAATTTCTACGTATCTATTGTAGCTAGGCATCCATACTTCTATATCGTATTTAAAGGCTGCTGTAAAGCCTAAATCGCCTTTGCATATCTTAACTACTCTATAAGGTAGTCCAAGGCCCTGAAGCACTGATTCTGCATCTTTAACTAGATTTTCCAGCTCATTATATGAATCTTCTGGTTTACAGAACTTAACTAGCTCTACTTTATTGAATTGATGTTGTCTTATAAGACCTCTAGTATCTCTTCCAGCTGAACCAGCTTCTGCTCTGAAGCAAGCACTATAAGCTGCATGTTTTATTGGAAGCTCTTCACCTTTTAACATTTCATCCCTGTACATGTTTGTTACAGGAACCTCTGCAGTAGGGATTAAGAAATAATCCTCTCCTTGGATCTTAAAAGCATCTTCTTCAAATTTAGGAAGCTGTCCTGTACCAGTCATGCTTTCTCTATTTACCATGAAAGGTGGGAATATTTCCACATAGTCATTTTCTATGGTGTGTTTTTGAAGGAAATAGTTTATAATAGCTCTTTCTAATCTTGCTCCTAAGCCTTTATACATAGTAAATCTGCTTCCTGTTACCTTAACTGCCCTATCAAAGTCTAAAGCATTTAAATCTGTACCTAAATCCCAATGAGCCTTTGGTTCAAAATTAAATTTTGTGGGCTCTCCCCATTTTCTAATTTCTACATTATCCTCATCAGTGTTACCATTAGGAACTTCTGCATTAGGTATATTAGGTATCCTCATCATAATATATTTAATTTTTTCATCAATTTCTGATACTTCAGTATCAAAAGCCTTAACTTTATCCCCTATCTGTCTCATCTCTTCCATGATAGGTGTTACATCCTGGCCAGCTTTTTTAAGTTTCGGTATTTCAGCAGATACTTGATTTCTCTTGCTTTTTAAAGCTTCTACCTCCACTAATATCTGTCTTCTTTTTTCATCAAGAGCTATTATTTCATCTATAACAGATATATCAAAATTTTCTCCTCTATCATTTAAAGCTTGTTTAATTTCTTCTGAATTATTTCTAATTCTTTTAAGATCTAACATTTAAAATTTCCCCTTTCTACATAAAAATATATTATTAAGTACCGTGGAGTACATTTGTATACATAGGTTTAAATTATCTATACATAGCTTGATAAGCTTATATATTAAAGCAAAATAAAAAGAGCCTTACATCCACAAAGGGACGAAAGACTCCGCGTTACCACCCTAATTGATAGCTTGATAAAGCTATCCTCTCAACAAAATAACGGTTTAAGCCGTACTGCTCATCGCAGTCCCTCAGAGGTGGATTCATAAGGATTAATTATCAGTTTTCACCTAACACTGACTCTCTTAAAATTAAAACCATATTACTATTCTCTTCAAAGGTTTTAGTATGAAAATTTTATAGTTACAATATAATATAACCAATATATATTATTTATATTATACATTATGCTTAAATACTGTCAACACCTTATGAATCAATATTTCTAGTAGCCTTAGTTGAAAATAATAAAAGGATTATTGACTTTCACCAATAAAGATGATAAGATTAAAAAAAATAATTTTTGGAGGAAAGTAATTATGAAAAACTTATGTATTGTTAAAACACAGTTTGTCTTTAATAGCCAATTTAGATAGGGTTTGTACCTAAAACAACTTAACATAGGTACAACCCTTAGAAGTTCTTTGAATTCAAAGGTCTGTATCTATGTTGGCTATGATATATAAGTTTTTACTAATTATTTTATAGAAAGCCACGTAGATAATCTATGTGGCTTTTACGTATTTTTACGCTTTTTAAAGTCTCATGGAGTTCCATGTGGCTTTTTTTGTTAAAATGCATAAGTGAATTTAAAGGCTTAAAAGAGAAATTAGTAATGAGAAAACATATTAAGAATTCAATATCATCAGAAGGAGAGAAGATATTATGAAAAAAATAATTGCAATGATATTAATGTTAGCTATTGTTATTACAGGATGTGAAAGCAAGGGTACTAAAAATAAAACTTTAAATATAGGTATTAGCCAAATTGTAGAGTATGTTGCTTTAGATGAAAATAGGGAAGGCTTTATTAAAGCACTTGAGGAAAGCGGATACAAGGATGGAGAGAACATAAAAATTGATTATCAAAACGCCCAAGGAGACATAGCTTTATCACAAACTATAGCCAAGAAGTTTTCTTCAGAGAATAAGGATTTAATCTTTGCTATAGGTACTCCTTCTGCTCAATCAGCATTTAATGCAACAAAGAAAATACCAATAGTAATTAGCTCTATAACTGACCCAGTAAAGGCTGAATTAGTTAAATCCTTAGAAAAGCCAGAAACTAATGTATCGGGAACTTCAGATTATTTGCCTGTAGAAAGACAGTTAGATTTAATGAAAAAGCTTTTACCCAATGCTAAAAAAATAGGTTTTATATATAACACCAGTGAAGTAAATTCAGAAGTTCAATTAGATGAACTGAAAAAAGTTGCAAAAGGCTATGAAATTATAGCTGTAGGAGTTACCAATTCCAATGAAGTAAATAGTGCCATAGTAAGTTTATTAAAGAAAATTGATGTATTATATGTTCCAACAGACCAACTAGTAGTTTCATCTATGCCTATGATAGTAAAAAATTCATTACAAGCAAAAGTACCTATAATTGCAGCAGAAAAAGGCAGTGTAGAGTCAGGGGCATTGGCTACTGTGGGAATTAACTATTATAAGTTAGGCTATGAAACAGGAACAATGGCAGTTTCAGTTTTAAAGGGTGAGGATATTTCTAAAATGCCAGTTAAAATATCCGATAATACCGAAGTTTATATAAATGAAGACAGTTTAAAAAAGCTTAACATTGAAAAACCATTAATAGATAATATTAAATATATAAAAACAAAATAATTTTAAAGAGCAGCTTCGCAAGTTATTAATAACTCGTTGCTGCTCTTTAGATTATCTTATGCGATATAAAACAGTAACTAAGAATCTACATTTCTAGTAGCCACTATATCTACTCCAGTATTAAGTATGTTTTTGCATATTATATCCCCTATTTCTATAGGAATGCCTACATATATCCTGCTGAGGACTTTAGAACACTCAACCCAGAGGCCTTTATCTATAGGTTTAGTACTTTTAACAGAAACTACATTATATTTATCACTGCCTTTAATTCTCACTAAGGTAGTTAGAGCTTCCTCTTCCACAGTTTTCTTCCTTTCCTTTAAAAATTTCTATATATCATCAAATTCTTTTATTCTTCCTAAAAGCACATTGGAATTTTTAGAATCCTCCACCAGCTCCGTAGGCTTTTTATCCATTTCTCTGGCAAGAATTTTAATTATCTTATTGATACAATAAGCGCCATGACAGCTTCCAAAGCTTGCTCCAGTTCTTCTCTTTACACCTTCTACAGTCCTAGCTCCTAATGGCCTTCTTATACTATCCACTATTTCTCCTTCTGTAACCTGATTGCAAAGACATACAATATTGCCATATCTCCTATCTAGAGCTATAATTTCATTTCTCTCATCTTTAGTTAATTCCTTAAATCTATAAAATTCTCTTCTTTTATCTATGAAGTTTTTATTTGGGACACAATTAAGATAATTAACTATAGATTCACACACCATTTTAGCAATAGAAGGTGTAACGGTTATTTCAGCATAATTATCTCCTGTAACTTTAACATAGCCTTTTTGTATATCGCTATCATTTATAAACATCTTTTCAAAATATAATTTAGATTGAAAAAAACTGTTTACATCATTTTTAGTTACATCTGTTAGAATTCTAGATGCATTTTTTACAGTATTGTGAAAACCTAAAGGTTTAGTATCCGAAATACCAATTAACATTCCCCCATTTAAAGAAGGTACATGCATCATAAAATTATTGTTTTTCCTAGGGGTAAATACTATATTAGATAACTTCCCCTTGAACTTATTTTCAAGAGAAATATAAGTTACATCTTTCCCCTTTTCTCTCTCAATACATTTATTATTATCAATGCTGTAATTATCACCAGGTATAGTATTTATAACTACCCTGCAGGAAAATTTATTTTTATTAGTGGTTACTTTTAATCCTTTAGCCATTTTTTGAATATCTAAAACTACTTCTTCAAGTTTAAAGCTAACCCCATTATCAAAGGCAATTTCAGCATAAGCAATAGCTAGATCATAAGGGGATATAACCCCTGTATTTCTAGCATATAAAGCTTTTTTAACATTTCCTTCAATGCTTGGTTCAATATCCTTAACAGCCTTATCATCTATTATATAAACTTCTTTTATTCCTCTTTTCTTAGCCTTATCATATTTTTCTTGAATATATTTTATCCCCTCATCATCTTCAGCTATAGTTAAAGAGCCTAATCTTTTAAAAGGAACATTAAACTTCTTAGTAATATCATTCAGCATGGAATTACCTAATATCTCTAAAGCTGCCATAAGGTCATCCTCTGCTTCTGAACCATCATACACTATAGAAGTATTTACAAAGGATATATCATCTGCTATATCAAAGTCTTTTTCTATCAATGCTATATTTAAATTATATTTTGATAACTCATATGCTACGGCGCAACCAATTATTCCTCCACCCAGCACTAGAACATCGTAATCCATGCTCTTCCTCCTAAATTTGCTTAATTAATATTCTCATTAGATTTATTAATATACTATTTTTAATATCTAATATCTCTAAATTTTATTATATCATAACTATTTATTAAGATTATTTATTATATCTCCAAGTTCTTTTATATATTCTCCATATTTTGCCCAATCACCATTTTTCTGAGCTTCAATAGCTTTTTCATAAATCTCCTTAGCTTTTTTCATTTCAGCATTAGCTTCGGGAGTTTCTGGTTTAGGAGCTGGATTGCTTTCTCCTGGCTTTTCTATAGAATAATTAAATAAGGAGGCTAAAGCTTTCTCTATATTTTCTTCTATTACAAGCCTTTCACCATCAAATAAAATTACTCTTTTCATCTCTGGAATACTGTTAGTTCCACCAGATCTAAGATATAGAGTTTGTACATATAAAAGAGACTCATTTATTGGTATTATTAAAGTATCACCATAATCTACTGAAGAACCTTTCGAGTTCCAAAGAGACATCTCCTTAGATATAGTAGTATCTTGATTTATTTTATTCATGAAAAGCGTTGGAGAATATACGGTTTTTTGTGGTGGAAATTTATATAATATTAGCTTTCCATAATCATCTCCATCCATTCTAGCCCCGAATATAGATACCATGTTTTGCTTACTTTTAATATTAAAATATTCAAAGAGCATCATTTCAGTTTTTTCTTCTCCAGGAAGCCTAGTCATAATATAAGCGGATTCATTAACTCTATTTTCTTTTTCCACATTCTTTTGTGCTGTAGATATCTGCCACATATCTTCCTCTGTAAAGAATTTAAATGGATTAGTTACATGATATTTTGTAAGCACATCGCATTGAACATCAAATAGTGTGGAAGGATATCTATAATGAGTTTTTATACCCTCTGGTATATTCTCTGCATCTTTAAATAATCCCTTAAATATTTTTGAATAACTAGCTGCTATAGGATCATTTTTATCTATGATATAAAAATTAATATCACCATCATAAGCATCTACAGTAACCTTAATGGAATTCCTTATATAATTCACCTTTTTGTAAGGTTGTGAAAAAGGATATTTGTCTGTAGTAGTGTATGCATCTAACACCCAAACTAACTTTCCATCATTTATAACAAGATAAGGGTCCTTATCATAATTTAGAAAGGGGGCAATCTTTTCTGCTCTTTTTACTATATTTCTATTTAAAAGCATTTTACTATCGGAATTTATAGAATTAGACAGTAATATCTTAGCGTTTCCTTCATATATCGAGAAGAGAATCTTATTCCCCAGGCTCATCCTTATTCCAGCTTTACCATCATATTGATTTTCCTCACTTTTATCTCCTTTAGGATAATCAAACTCCATTAAATCAGTTTTTACCACGGCATAGTAATTTGTACTTTCACCAAAATAAATTCTTGGATTATCTACTTTAATTTCAGTATGATTTTCAGAAGGTATATCCTTCATTACGAAATCAGGTTGTCCTTCTGGTGTTACAGAATTTACTTTACTCATTACTAATCCATAACCATGAGTATACCTTAAATGCTTATTTTGCCATATATCTACTGCATCAGAGTTAATCTCTCTAGGAGAAATAAATACCTGATTATATTTATTATTAATAACATACCTATCTGTATCTATATCATTAAAAGTATAGTAATTTTTAATAACTTGTACCTGATTATAAAAGTTTAGTACAGGCTCAAAGGAATTTATCTTTAAATTATCTACAATATCCTTATTCTTTGTTATATCATTTAAACTAATTTTTTTATCTGCACCAAAGGATATTTCAGACACATCGTGAATATTAAAAGCTTTTCTTGTAGCCTCAATATTAAATTCAATATATTTTTTCTCTAATTCAAACTCGTTAGGTCTTACCATAAACTGCTGAACTAAATTTGCACTTATTGGTTCTAAAATTACTAATACAATTATTACTAAAATTGAACCTATTATAGGTTTAATTTTAGCTTTCATAAGGCTTATAAAGACTACTACAGCTGATATTAAAGCGGTTACAGTTATGATTCTATAGAATAATAAAGTAACATGAACATCTGTATAGCTGGCTCCAAAAGCTACCCCTCTAGGGCTATACACTAGATAATATGCTTTTAAAATATAGCCAAAGGATACAAATAAAAGTATTAATGATGCTAATAGTGCCATTTGTCTGCCAAAAAATTTAGTTAAGTTACTAGAAAAATCAATTATCTTACCGGGTTTCTTTCCTTTTAAAATCTGATCTTTAGTAAGATTTATAATATATATAACCACTGTAATTATAGTGAAAAATACTAATAATGCAAGTATAGAACCATAGATAGATTGTACTAAAGGAAGCTTAAACACATAAAAGGAAACATCCTTATTAAATATAGGATCCTTTACATTAAAATCTACAGAATTACTAAATTGTAGTATTCTATACCAATAATTATCTGCAACCTTATAAGAAAAGAAGAGAGAAACAAACAAATTTCCTAAAAATAATAATATCTTTTCTATCCTTTTCTTCTTTAAATTCCCCTGATCTATAACCTTAAGTTTAGGAATACTTTTTACTATGCTTCTATAATAAAACCATATAGCTAAAAAAGTTATTAAAAATATAGGGATCATAAATTTGGCTACAGCTGTAAGCTTAATAAAATACATTTCAACATAATTTACTTCCTTGAACCATTGAAGATTAACAAGAAAATCTGTAATAGCATTTAAAAATACTAAAATCAATATGGCAATAAAAATAATGGGAATAAAAATTTTTTTCTTTTTCATAAAACGCCTCCTGCAAGCTTTAACTTACTTAATTCAAGGATTTAATAAAACTAATCCATTATAATATAATTCTTATGCTTTAATTCTTCTATTATTTTATCAAGTATATCATCTCTTTCAGCGGATATAGTATGTAAATGAAGTCCTCCTGTAAGAGCTGATAAGGGTTCTGCTTTATGTTCATTAAAAGACTTAATAAAAGCCTCTAAATCTGCTAAGGTTTTTATAAGTAAATTAGATTTTATTTCTCCGTAAAGAGGGTGCTCTACTATAACATCCTCAATGGTACCTCCGTATTTTATAATAGTAGCCATTTCATCATATAGCTGATTTTTATCATGGCTTACCGCTATTATTCTTTTTATTTTAAACTCTCCTGCCTTAGAGACTATATAGCCCTCTGGTGTGGCTATTATCTCCTTTCCCTCAGCTCTAAGTATAGCTATATCCCTAACTATAACCTGACGGGTTACTCCAAACTCATTAGCTAAATCCACACCCTTTAAAGGTAGAGTAGTATTTAATAACATTCTTAATATTTCATTTCTTCTTTCTATAGAATTCATAATATCACCTACATGAATTAATAATTGATTAATTTTTGTTATCAGCATATTTCAATATCTTAAGTGCCATACTAGGATTTTGTATTTTTTTATGATGATTTTTTACCGCATATAAAAATTCCTCATCATATCCAATATCTTTTAAAATTTTAACTCCTTCTTCTGGATGATTATAATATATGTAAACTTTTTTAGATTTAGATTTATTTTTAAGCTCCCCTTTAGTTAACTTATTAAGTATTACTATAATAGATTTATCTATAGCGGTAAGAGGCTGTTTTATTTTACCTATATCATGCAATAGCCCTAGCTTTATAACCATATCTTTAGATACATCCATGAGTCTTTCTTCCTGTAATATGCTTTCATAATATTCAGCAGCATCCTTAGATACCCTTATACAATGAAGCTTTTCACTTTTTTTAAGCCTATTAAAAAACTCAATTTCTTCCAAGGTTAAATATTCATTGATATATTTATAATCCACCTTTCTAAAAAAAGAGCTAATAGTCCAATAAAATTGTTTTACTCTATACAAATACATAGTACCCTCGCTAATTTTAAGTATTATTAATATTATAACATAAAAGCAATTTAGAATTGAGAATGTAGAATTTAAAATGAGGGATAATTTTTCTGAAAAAGCATCAGAAAAAATTTTAAATTAATATAAAAATAATATAAAAAAGCTTCTTAAAAAGAAGCTTTTTTATATCTTTTATTACTTTATCTTTTTATAAATTCAAAGAATTTACGCTAGGAGTTTTCTCCTTTATTCTCAATTCTAAATTTTAAATTCTAAATTGAAAAAGCTACAAACGTTAGTTTGTAGCTTTTTTTGGTGGAGATAAAGAGATTCGAACTCTTGACCCCCTGCGTGCAAGGCAGGTGCTCTCCCAGCTGAGCTATACCCCCAAAGTATTAACCAAGCTGTATAGCCTGGTTAATCATGGTGGACCTTCAGGGACTCGAACCCCGGACCAACCGGTTATGAGCCGGTTGCTCTAACCAACTGAGCTAAAGATCCATGTAGACCTGGCGACGTCCTACTCTCCCACACAGTCTCCCATGCAGTACCATTGGCCCTATGAAGCTTAACCTTCGTGTTCGGAATGGGAACGGGTGTTACCTTCATGGCATTATCACCAGATAAGTGCTTTTCAAAGAAAAGTACCTTTTCATTATAATATCGACATCGTTTATTGTCAATATTTTTTTCGAAAGAATTTTGTTCTTTCAAAACTGTATATAGAACTTTGTAAAGAAAGATTTATTGGTCAAGCCCTCGACCTATTAGTATCAGTCAGCTGAACA
>NZ_FQZO01000003.1 GCF_900142075.1 Clostridium amylolyticum | reverse complement strand
TCATAATCTCTTTCCAAATACCAAACTCTTATTTTATCTTTATAAGCATCAATCTTTGTATAAGTTACTTTTCTTGAATACCTCGGTTCCTCCTCATGCTTAATCAATTTCTTAACTGTATTTCTGGCTATTCCCAGTTCTCTAGCTATTTGTTTTATCGGTACCCCCTTACTATACATGTTATTAACTGTATACCAGTCTCTCAAATCTTTCACCTTCACTTTATGCCTCCCTTGTATGATGTACTTTGTCACCATACAAGCTTATAATTTTAAAGTAAGGGGGTCAATTTTCATTGTAAATCAACACCTATTACAATTGAAAGCATCCGAAGATTTGTATAAATCAAATCTATGGATGCTCACGAATCATATTAAGTGATAGAACACATAGTATAGAAAAGCAGCTTCACATCAAAGATGTGAAGCTGCTTTTCTTCTAATAAAACCCTTCTTTTGCAATTTTCTTTATGTAGTTATACTGTTTTCATATAAGCTTTTTAAAATCCGCATCTGATAGCTCTATATTATTGCACGCCCAATGCCTTATATACAGCATCTTCCGCTCCACTATAGAACATTATTTGAAATTTAGCAAATAATTCTGGTGGTACTGTTCCTAAATCTGTAGCATTGACCATGGGCAGTAAGATCTTCTTTGCTCCTGAATCAAAACATACTTGTAAGGTATTGGCAAGGTCTTCTACCTTATTTACCGTTCCTCCTATACTAATAGAACCTAGTATTGCTAACTGACTTTGTACTGGTTTCATAAGAGCACCTGAACACATTGCTATAATTGCAGCTAAGGATAAACTTGAAGTAATTCCTACTCCATTAATATCTTGTACATGCATTAAGTAATCTTTTTGAGTAGTTGATATAGATGCACTTATGTTCCTGCTATTAGCTCTAAAAAATCTAAATGCAGTTTCTATGCTTTCTTTTGCCTCTCTATCATATCCTAAACCTGTTTTCTCAAACTTGCCAGAACCATTTACTACTTCGGTTTCTATCTTATATACCCCTATCATTCCAGAGTTTCCTACTCCTATGGTATATACTTGACCTGATTTCATAGCACCTTCTGGTATAAGTGAACCACTACCTTGTTCCGGTACTGATACGAACTCTTCCTCCATATTTTCAATATCTATGTAAGAGAAATGAACATCATAAAATTCCATTCCACCTATCTTTTTTAATTGCTCTTTTACTCTTCTTCTACCAACTAAAGCATATCTTAATATTTCTTCTATATCTTCTTTGGTAAATTCTCCATGAGGGTATATCAATTTTACTAATCCTGAAACGGTTTTTCTGACTGCTATCACATCTCTTTGATTTAAATTATTTCCCAGTCTAAAATACTTATCTATAGCATCACCATAAGTTATTTTTCTCATGTTCCTTAGATATTCAGAAAGGTAGTCAGTTATAAGCCCAAAACTATCTGTAAAAAACTCTGGTCTCATTTTAGGTATTTCCCAACCTGGTAAGTAAAAATGTATCCTATCAAAGAAAGCTGAGTCATAGGCCATAGCCTCTGGGAATGGTTCAAATAAGTGAGATGTCTTTAATAAAACATCAACACTTTGATTTATGTTACCCACAAAAACCATAGAAGCTGATGCTGCTTTTTCTTCCTTCCCTCTAGCAAAGGAACCTGAAGCCATGTAGTCCTTCATTATCTGTATACCATCTTTATCTTTAAAAGTTATTCCAGCAACTTCATCAAAAGCAACAGTATCCCACAACCCCACCAATCCTATTTTTCTTTGGGACATGTTATAGAATAGGTTCGCAACTGTAGTTTGACCGCCCGAAACTAATATGGAGTTTGGAGATATTTCTTTATATAAATGGGATTTACCTGTTCCTCTTGGTCCCAATTCGCACAAATTATAGTTATTTTCGCATAATGGTACCATTCTTAGAAACAAGTGCCACTTAACATCATTTTTTAATTGAGTGGGCTCCATTCCTATACTTCTAATAAGTATATCTATCCATTCTTCCTTATTAAATTGTTTTCTTCCTTCTATAAGTTCATCCATATCCATATTAGGCATCTGAATAGGGGTTACTTGATCTATTAAAAACGGAGAAGAATTTTTAGCGGTTTCATCATATAAGTATTGAACTTTAACGATACACCATATCCCACCGCCTAGAAGTTTCTCATAGTCCTTTACATAATTAGCATCTATTTCAACATCTTTTAATCCTAAGTTTGAAAATTCCGCCACATAAATATCTTTTTTCTCATTTAACTTTACAGTAAGCTTATCTATCACAGTATATCTAGACATTTCTCTTATTTTAGACTTGATTTTTTCAGCTTCATCTGGTCTTACAAAATTATCAGATAATATATTCTTAACTCTTTCTACACCTTCATTTATACTATCATTATCATCAGTAGCACAATACATCCCCAATAGATACTCAAGTACGTATGTAGGAACATTTGCACCTTGCTTTAACTTTTGTGTTAAATCCTTTCTAACTACTTTCCCTGCGAAATGTGTGTTTAATTTTATGCTTAAATCATCCATACTAACACTCAATTAACCTCCATCCCTATACCAACACTTAATGAATCCCCTTAATTTTAAAATCCAAATTCATCCACTATAGCAATATCAATATTAAATGGTATTCTCTCATATGTTCCATTAGTATTCTCATCATCCTGTATCACTAAGAAGTATTGTTTTCTCTTATCATAAGGAATGCTTTTTAATACAAACTTTTCTCTATAAGTTCTTTCTATTGGATTTTCTGATCTAGAGTCTCCAATAATGATATTCTCATTAGATATTCTATTTCCTTCTTCATCTTCAAAATAACATTTAACTCTTTGTGCTAAAACCTTATCTTGGATTTTTTCTTCTTGGAAGAATTCAAGATAAGTTATGATGTTAGTTATTTTTCTTGTAATGCTTGTTAATGTTAATTTTACCACTCTTGGTTTGTTTACAGAGGACTCACTTCGATCATTCTTAAACTTAATCACTGGTATTACTACTTCCTGTAACATCGCTCCCCCATGAACGTAGTTAGCACCTGCTCCCTGTACTTTAAACCTAGAAGTTCCCCTAGGAGTAACAACATTTTTATTAGAACTTGGCCCTAATAAATAATTCATACTAAAGGCTACAGCACCTTCAACATTACATGTATTAGCAGTTAATATGAATCTTCTGTTATCTTCACCATCATCAAATTTAACTCCTGATATCTTATCACTTTCTTCCATAGCATTTCTCCTGTAAAGATATCCATGATCTGCTGTAATAACTATACTTGCTGCACTTACTCTATTCACCAACTTATTTACTAAAGCAATAATTTCATCTAATGCAGATTCCGTTGCTGCAAATACTTCTCTTTCTGTAGATGCGTTATCTCCTATAGCATCAATGGTATTATGATAAATATAAATCACATCAAGTCCTGCAAAGGCTTTTCTTATTTCTGACTCGTTCATATCCATAACCTTATTATAAATTATAGCCATAGAATTAGGGTTTTCCATCTTTAATATAGTGTTTCTGTTTTCAGTTCCATTGGTACTAACTCCATTTACCAATACATCATATTTAGAATTAATTTCTATACTCTTATGAGGAAGTAAAGAGGCCATGCCTAGTTTTGTATAAGAAGGTAATACCCCTTGCATGTGATCAAGCTCTACCTTTCCTTTTCTTTCATTGGTAAGCTTACTTGCAAGCTCTTCTGCACTCTCATACCTTAATCCATCCGATATTATTACAAAAACTTTTTCTTTTCCATATTTAACAAACTTATCATAGAAGTTATCCTGATACTTTAGGTCATTAATTCTCCAAGTACTTTCTTTTTCTAAGGAATTAAACCATTTAATAGATAACTCTTGCAAGTACCAATTATTGTATAAATTTTCTATACTTTCTTTTAAGTCACTTAATTCGTCTTTTTCTATGCAGTTATCATAGTAATAGTAGAACTTTCTATAGGCTTTATCTATGAAATAGTATTCCTTAATATAAGATTTAAACATATCATAAGAAGCTTCTGCCTTTATGTTTGAATTTAACTCTCTTTTCTTATTTAGTAGATTTATAGCCCATTTTAATCCTTTATACTCATTCTGATACTTTTTATAAAAATGCATAGTTCTTCTAGCATCAATAAAATTCAAATATTTACTGTATTCTTCTAATCCATCCTTTAATAGCATTGTAATTCTGCTAAGGATTATTTTATCCATTTCCTCAAAAATATCACAGTTAATAAAGGTTTCTGATCCATTCTGTTCTAGCAGCTTATCTAGCTTTAACTTTTCTCCTACGATTTTTTGCATCTTGTGGTAATATTCTGAGTCTTTACTATTATTCATAAAGTGATTAATAAATACTATACAATTAGTTGCCTTTTTTGATATAAAGGCATCGTATTGTTTTGGTAACTGGAAGCTTATTGTTTCATTCATATTAGTTATTAAAAGCATGGCCATGAATCTTTCTAAACTATTTTCTTCAAATCCGTAACCGTAATATTTAATTATTAAAGCCCATAAAGAATCTATATCCCCAAATTTCTTTATATCTTCATATATTTTATTTCTACCATCTAGGTATTCTTTTAATATAGCCTTTAATATTTCTTCCATATCCATGATTTTAACTTTAGCTAAAACCGCAAGAACACCTATATGAACCTTTTCCTTTGTATATTCTTGTATATTTAAATTTTTAAAGGCTGCTATTCTCTCTTTACTCTTAAAGAAAGTATTATAAAGTTTAAATTCTTCTTTTAATGAAGCATCCATAACTTTTAATTCTCTCATAATTACAGTAGCTCTATCCGTAGAAAATTCTTCACTATAACAAAAAATATCGTAAAGCCAATCTTCCTCTGGTCTTGGCTTTTCCATATTGGAATAAACAAGTATGTTACTAGTTAGATCTTCCTTTTCTATATGATATTTAGCCCAAAAGGCATTGTTATCAGTCAATCTAATAACCTTAACACTTTCTATATCAAACTCGTCTATATCTTGAGAGAAATCCTCATTGCTATCATACCAAAATACAATATGACGCTTTTTTCCATCACCTAAGGGCTTTGAAAATAACTCTTTTAGAAAGTTTCTTATTTCCTGTAAGTTCATATGTACACCTCTTTGAAAATGTCATTTTCTATATGAAGCATTGCTTATTTTTTAAGCAATGTCACTTATAGAAAATGACATTTAAATTAACTTTATTTTCTTTGTAAATCTCTTTGTAAATTTATTTATTAATCACATTTTACAAAGAAAAATCATTTGATATTAATCTTTCTTTGCTAATTTCCATACTGAAAACTTGGCGCTCTGAGAATCATTATAAATAATCTTATCTACCTTGGACATCTCTTTGATTATATTACCAATTTTATAATAT
Source organism: Clostridium amylolyticum (assembly GCF_900142075.1). Classification (GTDB taxonomy): domain Bacteria; phylum Bacillota; class Clostridia; order Clostridiales; family Clostridiaceae; genus Clostridium_AA; species Clostridium_AA amylolyticum. The sequence goes on along the minus strand of NZ_FQZO01000003.1, from coordinate 595,091 downwards.
TTTTGTTTGTTATCCACGAATTCCGGTAATTGTTTCCAGTAAGTTCTCCATATGCTATTATTTATATCTATATTAATTATATCAATTATTTGTTATAGTTCCTAGTAAATTCTCCATATGCTATAATTAACTGAAGTATATAACGCTAAAAGGGTTAGTTATAGTTCCTAGTAAATTCTCCATATGCTATAATTAACAGAACAAGAGATGGAAGATTTGTACAGTTATAGTTCCTAGTAAATTCTCCATATGCTATAATCATTTTTACTAAAAATAACAGAAAGACAAGGTTATAGTTCCTAGTAAATTCTCCATATGCTATAATTAGTCTGTTGAGGTATATCTTCTCCAATGTGTTATAGTTCCTAGTAAATTCTCCATATGCTATAATATTCACTTAGTTCTTTATCCCATGCTATTTGTTATAGTTCCTAGTAAATTCTCCATATGCTATAATTATGCAATCAGCATCTAAGTATGATGTACCGTTATAGTTCCTAGTAAATTCTCCATATGCTATAATTTTCTGCCTTAACAGGCCTTAAAGCCAATGGTTATAGTTCCTAGTAAATTCTCCATATGCTATAATTTGTAGACGCGCGACAAGGGAAAGCAACTCGTTATAGTTCCTAGTAAATTCTCCATATGCTATAATAGTGTTAAACGGGGAAGTTAGGTAATTTAAGTTATAGTTCCTAGTAAATTCTCCATATGCTATAATTTGTCTTTCGTAGGTTGATACTTTTTCTTGGTTATAGTTCCTAGTAAATTCTCCATATGCTATAATCAACAGTAACCTTGGAACTTAAGCCAAGCGGTTATAGTTCCTAGTAAATTCTCCATATGCTATAATTAGGAGGATTAAAAATGAGTGAATTAATGAGTTATAGTTCCTAGTAAATTCTCCATATGCTATAATTCCTTTGGTTTATTTACCTTTACATTTTTAGTTATAGTTCCTAGTAAATTCTCCATATGCTATAATTTGGCTATATTAGGTATGTCCACAGCTATGGTTATAGTTCCTAGTAAATTCTCCATATGCTATAATAAAAGCAAATTGCAATGGCTTATGCGAAGAGTTATAGTTCCTAGTAAATTCTCCATATGCTATAATGTCATATATAAATACGCCGATATCATAAGGGTTATAGTTCCTAGTAAATTCTCCATATGCTATAATAGGAACTGGCAACCCCCTTGAAACAACTAGGTTTCAAGGGGTTTTTACCTTTTAAAAAACATTCAATTGGCTTGAATTTATATTCTTTTCTTGCGGATTTGGTGAACCTACTAAAAAAGTCATTTCACAATATTGTTTTTCTGTTATTTGGAGATATCTAACTGATCCTTTAGGTGGTAAATTCTTTTTAAGCCTTGCAATATGCTTATTTGCTCCATCAATTCCATTACAAATCCTAGAATACACAGAGAATTGAATCATTATGTAACCATCGTTTAATAAAAATCTCCTAAACTCCTGATACGCCTTCCTATCTTTCCTCTCTACAACAGGTAAATCAAAAAATACTAATAATCTCATAAATCGCCTACTCATAATAATGGTATTCCAATTGTTTTATTGTAGGTAACTTTAATAATCTAAAATCTTTTTTACTACAAGCTGTTGTATAAGAGGCAACCATCTTGTCTATAGCATTTAAAATGGAATGATTTTGCTCATCAATAATACACTCACTATTAACTAAATCCACCAATGCTATTCTGTGCTCTTTGCTTAAGGCATCATCATACTTTATATTATTATGAACCCATAAATCTACAATAGGCCTAAGTGGTTCCATAAAATCATCCGCAAGATTAAAAGAGTTCAGCTCATTACAATGATTTACTCCCAGTGTAGTGTTGAATCCATACATAACAAGTGTTCTTGCCACTGCACTTCTCATAATTGTATATCCATAGTTTAAAGCAGAATTAATACCATTATCATCATTTCGTGTAAAATCTTCTCCAAATAAAGATTTAAAATAATACTTTGCTCCTATAGCTTCCCTATTCCCCCTGTCCCCACTCTCAACTGAAGTAGAGAGCTTATTTAAAAATTCCACTCCTTCCAGAGATAGAAGCTCTAGGCATTTCCCCTGATTATATAATTTTTGTTTAATTATACTTTGCCATATTCTTTTGCTAAAAGCAGCACTTTGACTCAACTGGTCTTTTAGCACTTTATATGCCCTATGGTGTGAATTTAAAGGTAGCAATATAGATGATGGTAAGTGTTTCTCATCACAAACAATAGTTGCCACATTGTTTTCTGCTAAATTACTTAATAATCTGCTAGTTAATTTAACGGATACACCTTCTATAACTAACACAGATATATCCTCTATAGGAATTTGAAATTCTTCTTCAACATTTATTATTAGATTATTATTTCTAAGTGTTAAATTAGCAGCATTAGAAATTATTATGCTTCTAAAGCTCAATTGTTTCCACCTACTTTAACTTTATAATAATTTCCTAGTACGTCTACCTCATATTTGTTAAATTCTAAAACATCTGATTTTATTCCAATTCCTTCATACTCTTTTGCATTATCGTGCTCTTTAATAACCAACGAAGCTGTATGTCTATTAAATTTATCATAATATCCAAAATATCCTTTCTTCCTCTTATATCTTATTTCTATTAAATCATTTTTATAGATAGAAAAATTAAATTTATAACTTTCACCCATTATTGGCCAATCCTCTTCTGACTTTGACTGCAATGCTGCTTTTTTAGGAATTATTCCATTAGCTAACTGATATCTATATACCGGTACTGCAAAATACTTACCCTCTTTTTCATAAATATCTATCCTTACCATTCCATCCTTAGCCACTAATCCATCAACATTCTTCACTTCTATTCCATCTTTAAAAGGAACTTTTGTTTTTATTTTAATACTTCTCACAATAGGCCCTTTTTCACCACTTTTAGTTGGTTTTCTAAATTCCTCTTGGAAGGCCTTTTTAGCATTATAATTAAACTCTTCCATTCTTTCTGTTATGGCATCGTAAAGTATTTTATCACAGCTATAATTATAGATATTTTTCAAATCTTCCTTAGTTAATTCTGTTAGTTTCTTTTTCTTAATAAAGTAATCTTCTTTGAAAGCTTTACTTGAGTAAATGGTTTCACCAAACAATTTCCCTCCAATTTTTCTGAAAGGAACTCTTGAGACTAATATAGGTTTTACTGTGTTTTGCATAAACTCTAAATCGTAAGTAGCTATTGGATATTTCTCAAGTTCATAAAGAGGTTGTTCACTTAATCTCATCTTAAGTTCTTCACTGAATCCCCTCCAAGATCTAGGAAGTATATCTTTTAAAACTTCTCTATTATCTGCAGATTTTACTATTTCTCCAGTTTCTATATCTACAAATTCATCGTTATCTCTAAAAAATCTTAATTCATTAGCCTTACTATATCTAGATATTTTTTGTACCATGCCTTGGGTCGTAACTGCAACTACAGTTGCATCTAAAGCATGATGTTTATCCCCATCTTCTCTAACTTTATTTAATCCCCATTTTGCTCTTAAGTAAGCTGTGGCTCTTCCATTAATAGTAATAACCTTTTGTTTTGAATCACTTTCTTTAAATTCTAATCTGTTGTTAATATAATTAGCTATATATTTACATATATATTTTGTATCTTGCAGGTTTCTGGCCTTCCATTCATCTTGTTCCTCTTTGGAAAATTTCTTCTTTAGCAAGTTAACTTTTTTCTTGTAATTTAAACTACTTCCATTAACCCATATTTGGAATCTGTTCCATCGCTCTTCAACATCTCCAAAATACTCAAAAGGAGTCCTATTACCTTTTCTTTGATTTTCTACACCTAATACTAATACTTTATTGGATAGACTGTTATCAAAGGATCTACTAAAGGGTAATATGTGGTCTATCTCACAATACCCTTCATGAAATAGCTTTTCTATAGGTATAGGTTGTTGAGTATACGCACATTCCCACCTTTGTTGCTGCCATAATCTATATTTAAGCACTTCACTGGATGTGGGTTCTCTTCTCATTAAAATTTTAATTTCTTCTTTTATTTTATCAACATTATCTCTGTTTTCTTTTTGCTCTTTTTCAATAGCTTTTCTATCTTTAAAGTTTTTAGCTAACTCCCTGGCAAGTTCTATATTTATTCTTACTGGTGAGCCATATCTATCTATAACTGCATTTATAACTTTTCTTGTTTGGGCTAAAGCTCTGTTAACTACAGGATTTACTATTTCATCTATTTCAATCACTGGTAATTTTTTAGACCTAGTTCCTTTATATATTGCTTTAAAGTCATATCCAGCCAATTCACAAGCTTCATTATATTGATATCCCTTTTTCATAAAGGGTAATATTCTTTCAATAGCTTCTATAGATAGATTATTGAACTTGCTAAAAGAAATATCTAAGAGTGATTGTATAACTATTTCATCTGTGATATTTCTAAGTTTTAATTGTTTAATAATATCCTCATCTGTCTTCCCTAAAGTCAAAACATAAGCTATATCATTCAGCATCTTTCTATTATTTTTAATTTCTTCCCAATACTCTTTGCTTACTCCATTTTCTATGGACTTTCTTATTTCGTGATAACCTTTTAATGAAATAAATTTTGTATTTTCAGTTTTAGCTTTATCTTTATCAAGACTATAGGTTAAGGTTGAAAAAAATTCATCTTCCTCTAAATTTAATAAATTTCTCAAACTAGTATATTTTATCTCTTTCTTTTTAAAGGCTTCGCTGATAATTAAATTTCTTTCCTCTTCTTTTAACTTTCTTTTATCACCATTCTTAATAATTGAAAGCTTATTCATATTGTCATATAAAACGAACTCCTCTGCTGAAATACAATTCTTAGGTGCTCTTTTATACTTCTTTTTTTCAAAAGTACAAAACCCTACTAATTTTTCTAAATCTTCAAATTTAGAGTATGGCCTTTGAGAATTAAATATGTTTAAGTATTCATCTTCTATTTCATCTGTAGCGAATTTATTTCCAAATTCTCTTTGCTTTTCAAAGAGCATATGTATTTCTTCTCTAATCATACTCCTTGAAACACACATATTATACTCGCCAGATTTATTACGTAATGATATGTATTTATCTCCTGAATTCATGGCATCAGTATAGATAAATTCTCCAATGGTTCTTGCATTTGACTCTTTCATTTTTTCAAGATTATTATTTATGCTGCTTATAATTTGTCCAGCTTCTTTATCCTTAGATTCATTTTTTCTATTAGACTTAAATCCTCTTCTTTTACAAAAGTTAATTAAAATTTTTGCCCATTCATCCCTAGATAATTGTTCATCCAATCCTTTTACTCTTGCTTCCCATACACTAATAACCTCTTTATTAGTAAAAAGACTGTTCAATTCATCCTCACTTAATATTTCTCTTTTTAATATAAGATTTTTCACTCTATTTATCCTATAAGCTTTTCTTCTAAGCAAGCGTCTTCTTCCTCTAGCCATTCTCCTTGGCAAAGCTAACGATGAACCATCCTGTGGATTTTCAGCAGCATTAAAAATCCTAACCCCTAAATCCTCAATTCTATTTACATCTAAATTAATTACCGACCATCCCACAGATGTAATCCCAATATCAAGCCCCAAAGCATAGTTGATTTCATTTTCCATTTGAACCCCACCTTACAAGTGTATTTTAAGAAAATCTATATAAAAATTTATTTGATAAAATAAATTATTTCTAATAAAAACGTATACATAAGGATATAAAAAGATACCCCCATGCTCATACGAACATAGGGGATACTTTACGGCTTTACGCCTTGTTATAGTAACTAGTTAAACTCTCCATATGCTATACATATTTACCTAGTTCCTATGTTAAATATACCATAACTGCAATGATTTGTAAACATGTTCTTTTATACTATATCCTTATGGTTACAAAATATTTAATCTTACTTTTATACACTCTGCGCAAGTATTACTACACTCTTTAGCAATTACAACACATGTAATTTTTCTTTTACTATCAATTGCTTTACCTATTGGTTTACTAAAAAATATTGGTATAAATCCAATAACTTTATTCTCTTTATTCTTAACTTTAATTGCATATTCATCATACTCATTACTAGGATCTTTTTCTAAAATAAGGTTTTCATTAATTTTCAATTCAAAATTAATAGTCTTATTTTTTTTATTACAATAATCATGGAATTTAACACCTGCTATATAAAATTCTCTTACAATATTAGCTTCATCTAAAAATATTGGGTCTATAAATTCTAAACTATCTGTAGGCAATTTGCCTCCACTTTTTTTTAAAAGTTCAAAGGTATCATATCTTTCCAGTTTATATTTAGCTAATATTTCTCTTATATCTCTTCTTCTCTTATCAGGCAATCTACTCGAGAATGCAGGAAACACGTCATTACTTTCATATACTTCATTTATATTTGGAAATGCTATTAATGGTTCAAACCCATTCTGAATTGCTTTATTTACATCACTAATTCTATATTTAAATTCATACTTACCATTTTGAGATAGCTCCCCGACTATATATCTTTGTCTAGTACTATGACATTTCCAAACCAAATAAATATAATCTCTACCATTAATTCTACTCATCGCTCGGCCTCCTTTTCTCCATAATATATATCTATAATTCTTTTTCTTCTTTCTATTAGAAAAACACTTATCAATTCTTTTAAATCTGGATGAATTATTTTATCATCATAACTTAATACTATTTCTTTTATTTTATCTTCACTTAATTTTTCTCTTATTTTATCTACTATATAAATTGTTTCTTGATAATATTCACTTTTAATATGTTCAACTAATTCAAAATGTCTTATTCTTCTTTGTGTTTCCCATCTTATCATAGATTTTGATTTACCGAATATTAAAGACTCAAATCTCATTTTATCTTTTAGAATATTAGGAGCATCTTTTGTAGCAATAAGACAGCATAATGATGAGCCATTATCATATAAAGGTGATATCCTTATTTCACCGTTAATTTTATTTTTTACTATCCCCCAATTACTGTGATGCCTATCACTATTGCCTATCAAAGCATCAAATATAGGAATAGTTAGAAAATCCTTTTCTAATCCAGTTTCCTCAATTGATTTAAGTATCATATTTATAGAATAGGGTTCTTCTGTTTTATAGTCAATGAATTTATCCTGATCATATTCTTTGTATATATTGGTAATATATTGAATACCTTCTATTAATTCTTCATTATAATTCAATATCATATAACTCATAGATCCAACTCTACCTCTGTATGTTCCAATATCAACCTTAGCGCATTCAATACCTAAAATCACAGCCAATTGTGATGCAAGCTTTTCCGCCCAATATTCACCCGTAGGATTTCCCGTATCTACACCTTTTGGAAACTTAAATATACCCTTTTGCTTTGTTTCAGGATTAATAAGCCAATTTTTCTCACTAGCACCACTACCAAAGGGAGAGTCCTCATCAACTTCCCATTTATCAAAATTAATTAGCACAATATATCACCTTCCTTACATACCACCACTAAATATAATCCTCTTCTTCATAATCATATAAAAAATGACTTAATAATTGTTCTAACGCTTCATGCATTTTATTTATTTTATCTAATAAGACTGGTAAATTCACAATCTCATTTTCAATATTATCTATATAAAAATAATTTTCTTTTTTCTTGTTATCTACTGAATACCTTGCAAAATCCATTTTATCCGTTTTTAAATATACTTCATCAATGAACTGTTCAACATCTTTAATTATATTTTTATATTGTTTAAACTGCTCTTTATTATTTTTAAGTTCTTTAACTAAATTTGATACCATGCCTAATAGCCCTTTAATGTTGTGACCACCTGCATATTGCTGCTCTTTTTTTAGTATATAAGCCAACTTCATATATATTGCTTTTAAATACAATTCTATTCCATGAATAGTGTTAAATAATATAGGGTAAATCACAACGTCTGCATCTTTTCTAATGTTATTTTCTATATACTTTTCTGTTAAAACTTTAGCTGAAATAAAATAACCATTAGCAATAACTCCAAAATTTGCTTCTGTATTATTAGGATCTGTTCGCCAATTCATATATGCAGTTTTTCTAATATCTTTATTATAACTAAATATCATAATTCACACACCCTTATAACAATTAGATGAGGAATTCCCCTCATCTAATGTTAACTTTATATCTTTGCTAATAAATCCATCTTAACTTCTTTTCCTTTAGAGTTAATTACCTTAACCTCTTGGAATTTCGAATAGTTAACTTTAACTCCATCATCTAAATCAATAGGTTTTCTTTCATTGGCTATGTGAGCTACTACTTGATCATACTCTCTACACTCTTCTATCTGTTTTGCTATTCTATCTATATTTTTCTTAGCAGTAGTTTTATCCTTTACAGTAGATTTATCTGAATCTACTATTAACTGCTGTCTTTGTATCTCTGCTTCATATTTTCTCTGCAGTTTATGAAGATAATCAGTTCTAACTCTTGCAACAGTTTGCCCATCATATCTATGCATATAAATTAACGCCTTAAATCCATCATTCTTACCAGAATCAAACATCCAGTATATAGGTCTCTTCTGATAAACCTTTAAATGATCCTTATAGAAATCCTTAACAAAGTATCTCCTAATAGCCTGTCTAGAAGTCTCTGAAGATTTTCTTCCAATAGAATCCGCAATGAAATCTAAATTTTCCTCTAAAGTCACTTCTCCATAAACAGTTCTAACAAACTCTATAAACCTTGTAACTATATCATCCTCAAAATACTCGTCCTCAGTAATAGGAATAATATTATCCTCATCAGGCAAGAAAGTAGCATCTACCCAAGAATCCTCTACCACATTACCATTATCATCCTTCACTATCTTTCTAACTTTCTTATCACCAAAACTCCACTTATCCTCAAAATCTCCTCCAGCATAAACAAGCCCTTCTACATCAATAGAATATCTACCTAACATACAGCCAATAGCATAAGAAATAAATGACTTAATATCCCTTTCCCTATCAGCCTTCCTAATAGTAATATCCTTATCCTCAACCTCTGGTGTTAATTCATTCTGCAATCCATAAATATCAATGAATATTCTGTTTAATTCTTCTTCGTTAGCCTTTAACTTATTAAAATTCACATCACACTCATTTTTCCAAACCTCAAAAGAAGAACTTAACTTAAAATCTTTAACCTTATCTAAAAAATTTAGTAATGGATGAATTTTAAAATTCCATGAAGTCTCAAATGAGTTCCATTCTAACTTTGAAATTTCAATACTATTATTAACTAATATTTTAATTCTCTCTTTTTTATCTTCTACAAAAATTATTGGTAATGAATCTATATTTCCCGCTTGATAATTTATTGTTGGGTTAATTTTTAAAAATTCATAAGCAACTTTAGAACATAAATATCCTGCTAAGTATAACAATGTTTCCCTGTCTGCAAAAACTGATGATCCTGCTATATCAAATACAAATCCTTTTGGATAAAACCTTACTCCAAATGTTGAATAACTAACAAATGACCAAGATAAACTTTCATTCAAATAATATTTTTCTCCCGGAAAAGATGATGATTGTCCTTGCTTCACTCTAAATTCCCTTACTTCTCTACCACTGTCCTTATAGTTAATTATGTTCTCATGATTACCATACCATTTTCTAAATGCTCCTCCTTTATTATAAGGTAACCATTTCTTATTAATTTCTTCTGTTTCATTCATATTCTCACAATTGAAAATACATTTGTTTAAGTTTACTTCATACCACATTTTTAAGAAATAATCATTATTACAAGTAAACAAACCATTAGTGACTTCTGAATATGTTCCAACATTTGCACTATTGTTATATATATCAACAACCCTATTACTTATCCAGTATGCAATAGGTCTAGTTGGAATAACATCAAAAATTTGTTGCTTTGTTATAAAAGTTTGATACCCTTCTAAGAATAATTTTTCTTTATTTTCTAAACTATCAACATCTACTTGGTTATCAAATAGTTTTTTATATAACCCTTTATAATTATCTTTAAACCCTTTTCTAATAATAAACGCTGTAGACCCAAAATCTGAACCAAATACACCTCTTCCTAAATGCGTAAGATTAACTATTCCATTCTCATCTAATAAATTTTCTCTAAACTTATTATATGTTTTTATAAACATCCAAGTAGGAATATTTATCATTGACATATACCCCTTATTCTTGCACTTACTTATGCATTTTTCCATAAACACAGTGCTTAAATCACTTTTTGATTTAGAATAATTGTCTTTTAAATATTTATTCAACTTTTTCCCTATACCTCTATTTCCCATATAAGGCGGATTAGTAACACAAATCTCATACTTCCTACTCATTATCTCTGCTTGTTTAATAATAATAGGTAGTTTATCTAAAATAATTCTTCTATAATCACCAAACATAAAGTTCTGATCTTCTTCGATTTCTTTTAATCTTTGTTTCAATGCTTGAAAGTTCACTTGTTCTACTTCAAGTATAGAACCATATTCCTTGGCATCAGTAAATACAGCAACTAAATATTCAGTATCTTTCCTAAGTTCTTCATTTCCTTGAACAAAGTAATCCATAACTTCTTTAGTTATGTCATTGCTTTCTTGTATTGAGCATAAATTTAAATCAATATTTTCTTTTTCTATTTCTCTGAATAATCTTCTATTATAATGTCTAGCCTTCATTATTAAAGCGAAGGATGCTAGTTGGGCTGCTCGGTCGTCTATGTCTAGGCCGTAGAGGTTGTTTTGCAGAATTAGTCTGGGGATTTCTCTTTCTGAATATCCTGCTGATTTGTAGATTTCATATAGCACGTCAAAAGCATAAACTAAAATATGACCTGAACCCATGCATGGATCCAGTACTTTTATATCTTCTGGTTTTAATTTGCTGTTTTCTTCTCTTATTTTCTTTAGTTCTTCTTCCACTTCTGGGTCTTGTTCTGCTTCTTCTAGGTAGTATCTCCACTGTTTTTGGAGTTCTTCATTGGGATGTCCTTCAAGCCAGAGTCTGCCTAGGGAGTTTTCTACCATGTATTTAACTATCCACTTTGGAGTGAATAACTGCGTTGCTGCTGGAATATTTTCTTTTGTTATTTTTACATTCTTTTTTAAAGCTGCAAATACTTCATCCTTCTTTTCAGATATGTAGTATTGGTACATCCAACCTATTATTTCTACCTCTTCTCTCCAGTCTGATTCCTCAATATCATCTACCATCCTCCTAATAACAGATCCTTCTTCTAATAGGTTATCTGGTAGTAATAGTTCTGTATAGTCGCTTATTTTTTCAAACATTTGAGGTATTATCTTACCAAGCTCATTACATTGCTTTACTAAGATATGCTTATAGGCTTCTTCTCTATCTTCTGTTTTTCCGCTATCTAAAAGTTCATATATGTAATCTGCATTTAACTCTAATTCATCTATTACCTCTGAAACTCTAGTTAAAACATCCGGTTCTGTTTTTCCTTCTATTTCTGATGAGAGTATTCTTATGCTTGTAGGAAGATAATCATTAACTTCCATGTACCTTAGCCCCATAAATCTATTAAACCAAGTATAGGCCACTTCTTCCATTACTTGTTCAAAGCCTTTTTTATTATCCTCATAAGACCTAATTCTATTAGTTAAAACCTTTCTATCCTTATAAGATAATTTAAAAACTCCCTCAACACCTTCAAGTTTAAATCCCCCTTGAACCTGCTCAGCTTTTAGCTCATTATATTTTCCTTCATTATCTATAAATATCCCTATATACCTTGCCCTATCTTGCACTGAACTTATAAGTTTTCTTCTGGCCCATACTGCAAAGGATTTTATCTTATTCTTATCCATATAAACTCCTCCATGTTAAAATTTAGTGGGGAGTTTCCTCCCCACAAGTTTTATACCAAGCTTATTATTGTATCCTTCTCTAATTCTTCTCTTAATTTACTTCTTAGTGCTTCTACTACTTCATCTATATCATCATTATTCTTTATAGTTTTTTGTCCCTTCACTAATTCTCTCATGCTAAGAGTTTTAGTCTTAATAACCACCTCTGGTATAGGTTCTACTTTATGTTGAGATTTAGAATCTTTAATCACACTACCTGCTGCTACTTCAGCTACTCTATTTGCCTCTTCTATTTCTTTAGCTTTTATCCTCTTTTCTCTTTCATTCTCCGCAACTATTTCTTTAATCCACTTAAGCTTAATCTTTTCTGCCAAGTCTGGCATTGATGAAAGTACAGCAAAACTACTAGCTCCATCAACTCTATTATAAAGATTATTAAATTCTTCAATTATATTATCTTTAAATTTATCCTTAAAGTCATATGCCTCTAAAGTTTCAAACACTTCATTTCTGCACATTTCTATAAATCCTTTTACAGGGACACTTTCCTCTTCTAGCAAGGACACTATCTTATTATTATACTTTTCTATAAGAAAAGGTATTTCAGGTATCCTTGAATAAGGCTTAGACATTCTTATTATCTCTGTTATTTCTCCTATAATTGCTTTTACATCATCATTTACTATATATTCTTTGTTATCTTTATAATTTGCTAATTTATCTAAGGCATCATCAAAGATAATTCTCTGCTCTCCTCTTGATGAAAAATCCAATCTTCCATTTTCTTTCTTATAGAAAAATCCTTTTATTTCATCAATATTATCAGCATAGTCTAGGAAATCATCTTCTAAATCATATACTCTCTTAAAAAAATCAATAGTATCCGTAATATTAATCGCTTCAGCAAATAGTTTTTTACCATCTTTTAATATTTGCTCTCCAGGATAAGAATTTTTAAATGTAAAGTTAACAAGCATTTCATTTACTTTTGAAAGTTCTTCTTTACACTCATCTTTAAATGTCCTCATTATCCCATCCTCATCCGATGGTAATGAAGAGAATCCAAATAAATCTTTATTTAAATCCTTAACCACTTCAATATACTTTTGATTTACCTTTTCCCTTGTTTTTAAAATTACTCTCTCTATATAATCTCTTTTTGTTACATAGTTTATAATTTCTCTATTATAAGGAGTTAATACTTCCCCGTTTAATATAACCTTGATTTCTTGATTTTTAAATAAAGTTACTACTATAGCTTGTATGTCAATGTCTTTCCATCCGTAAGGAGCATTTGAAAACTTAGTTAACACATTCTTAACTGTGACTTGAAGATTCCTTGCAGAGCTAGTTTGGATATGTGTATTAACTTCTTCTACTGCTAGCCTATTTGGATTTTTGTCCATTAATGACATTTGATTTATTCTAGCATCCATGATGTCATAGAGGTCTTTAGTACTTTCTTTAAAGTCTTTTACATAATTTATTTTATTATATTTAGAATCTACTAACGCCCTTAACCCTTCATTTATTCTATCTACCCCAGCTTTTTCTTTTATATCTAAAAGGCTGCCGTTTACATATACTTCAGCATTTCTCAAAGCATCTTCTATTAAGAATTTTGCCCTTTTTGATCTCTCTTCTCTTTCCCTACTTTTCTTTGCCTTAATATCTTCTATGGCTATACTTGATTTTGTTCCACCCTTAACCCTTAGGTAAGCATCAATCTTTAGTACATTTTCTATTTCCTCTAAATAGTTAACATCCTTTGCTATATTTATAATCACGTTGTTTTCTCTAGTAGACAGTAACTTTAATTCACTTTCGTTGGATGCTCCTACTAAATCAAAGTTTGCAGTTATAACTTTAACCCCTATGTCATTGGTTTGAGGTCCTCTGGTTCTATCATCTACAATCTTATTAAAGGTGAATGCGTATCTTCTTGAATATGAAAATTTAGGATCTCCATATATATCATCAAAGATTATTTCCCCTACCTTTTGAGTAACCTCTCCCAGGTCTACAGGCATGTTCTTAATCTCTCTATTTACATCTTGCTCGTCATTTGTTAAGAATACATACTCATCCCCATTTTTTTGCACTAATGTTTCTCTTATAAGATTATTTAAAGACTCTTGAACTTTCTTCTTTAATTCTATTTTATCCGCATCAATTTCACTTACCAGCAATGTTGAAACATTTTCTATATTAGACTTTACTTCTTTTACATATTTAATTAAAAATAATAGTTTTAAAACTTCTACATCAAATTTATTTAAATGTTCATTTTTATCTGCCTTAATAATAACCGATCTAATGGAAGAATCTAAAAATGTTTCTATGGTATTATAAAACGCAGAAAATGGAACAATTATATCAGTACCGCTATTCATATATTCTATAGCAACTTGCTGATATGCCCCAAGTAAGCTTCTTTCTCCTTTAGATAAGCTCTTACCTGATGCACCATGCTCTCTTACACCATTAAAAGTTGCTTGTAGCAAGTTAAATTGATATGGCACAAAGGGATAAACTTCTGAAAAATCTTCACTGCTTTTATATAGCTTCATTTCATTTTCAGCATTAAAGGTTATAAGGTTCTTTATTATGGATTCCTTTTGTCCATACAATGCTTTCAAATGACTTGTGGACCAGTCTTTTTTTCTAAGTATACGCTTCTTAATTACTTCATCAACATTTGCTGATGACAAAGACAATCTAGTATCAAATCTTCCCTGAATCTTTGAAAAATCTTTTCCTTTCGCAACTTCTATATCTCCTAAATCTTCTTGGGAGGTTACTACAACAAAACATTTCCCCCCACAGGTAGTGCCTAAATCTTCTACCACTGTTTGTAAATTCAGCATAAGATCTCTACTATCGCCTATATACTGACCAATCTCATCCACTAAAAATACCACATGATGATTATTACCTTTAGAATCAATATACTCTTTAACTCTTGTAGCAAACTTATCTATGCTTAAAGAATAATTTTCTTCGCATTTATTGTACCAGTTTCTTGCTGCTTCCTCACTCATTTTTGTAGTCTTAGATAAGGCTTCAATAATTGCATCTTCTTCATAATAGAAGTCTTCTCTTGATCCAACCCATGAATTGCCAGATATTTCTTCAAAGACCTCTTTAAAGCTTTCATAAACTCCATCTTTCACCATTTGCCTTTCTAAATCTGCAATCCATGGCATGGAACCACAAAAGCCCTGCATTTCATTAAAAACTTTATTAAATACATTAACTATGGCATCCTTATTAGACTTGGAGTTAGAATCGGATTTTGAATCTATGTTAAAAAGAATAACATCTGTTGATGCATCTCCAGCTAACTTCATATTTGCTAAAATAAAATTATCTAATCCTTTATCATCAAAATAATCAATGGCTCTCTTTCCTTCTATTTCCCTATTATCTAAAAGATAAGATAGTATTTTTAAAAAGTGAGACTTACCGCTTCCAAAGAAACCAGAAATCCAAACTCCGTTTTTTTCTGTATATCCTATAATACTTTTCTTATAAACTTCAAAAAAACTATCAAGCCTTGCACTTAGCTCGCTAGTTACAACATATTCCTCTAGCTCTTGCTTTATGTTTTCATCGTCTGCTTGACCTACTTTTATAACACCTTTGATATCTCTATCAATTTCCTTATAATACATTTCTTTTAACTGAAATTCCATCTTAATTTCCCCCTCTGGTTTTTAAAAAATCATCTCATACACCTTTGTATCTATACCTTTACAAGAAATAATCAACTTTTGTAAAGTTGTTAATTCAGTTTAAAATCTATCTACTAATTGAAATGCTCTATAATAGTTATCATCCTTTAAAGTGTTAAATAGCATAAGTGTTCCTCCATCGTAATTACCTGGAAAAAACATAACTAAGGGTTGCTTTTCTACGATTCTATGAAGATTATTTAAAATAGTGTGGGACCTAATTATTGGCCAAGCTTTTCCAATCCCTGTTAAAAACACTATATCCGCACCTTCTAATCCATTGGCTACATAATCAACTACTAAATCATTTTCTAATGTTAATCTCAATGTTTTTTTAGTTGCATTTAGTACAAACTCGCTTCCCTTTTTCTCTTCTATTTCAAAGTTCTTTTTAAGGTATCCTTTGGAATCTAAAATTTCTAAAATAATATCATATAGATCAAACTCTACTATATTCAACCCATGTGCACTCTTAGCCTTTTCTTTTATATACTTTACTTTTTCTCTAACTAAAAGTTCATATTCTGCTTCATAATCAAATACATAAAATCCAATTTCATTGCCTAAGCCCTTATTTTGTCTAAAGCTAGGCTCTACTATCTTAGGTAATATCTCGTCAATTCTTTTATATATGTCTTTCATGATTACTCATAACCTACTCTCTATCTCCTATTATGGCATTTATGTATATTTTATCCCCAATTTTATACAAATACTCTTTAACTTCACTCTCTAAAATTGGAATTTTTATCTTTCTATCACCTTTTTGGTTTTCAATTAGCCCACATTCAAAGAGAATTCTTACATAAACTTGTTTTAACTTTTTAAAGGTATATTCTGTCCAAGAGGCTACCTTTTCACTTTGCTCTCTTTTACTTTGAAAAAATACACTAAAATCTTTATCCCTTAAAAATAAATCTCTTAATAAGAGCTTTTCTTTAAAAATTTCATTCATAAACTCAAAAAATAATCTGTCTGTTTTAATAATTCCATATAAAACCAATATCTTTGAAGTTTCTACATTTCCCTCTGATATTTTTTCAATAATAAAAGCATCTAAATCTTTAAGCCTAGTTACTATTATTGATGCAACCTCTCTCTTTCTGGCTTCACTTTCAAGCTGAAAAATATTATCTTCTAGAGACTTATCCTTTATCTCATCAATGCTTATTCCTTTATTTATAAGGGTTGCTGCCTTTTTAGTTTCTTTATATAAATATGGTCTAGACTTAATGGTTGATTTATATTCCATGTACAACTTCACCTCCGTGGTCCAGTTTAATATTAATTTTATCATAATATTAAATAAAGTTACATACATACAACCGACAGGTGTTGTCCTTATAAATCACAAATAAAAAGCCATACTAACCTTAGTACAGCCCTTTATACTTATTTCTACTCTTCTATTAACTTTTTCAAAGCTTTAATGACTACTTTTAACACTTGCAACTTCCTTTGTGCATATAGCTTTTCGTTGACAATGGTGGATGCCTCTTAAATTGGAAATTTAAAATAAAGCTTGATAAAAATTTAATTCTTCCACATTTTACCTTACTAATTATATTGGAAATCCTTATGCTCAAATTTTGTAACTTTTATATCTCCGAAATCTTGAATAAAAGTGATTGTATCAATCCCGTAAGGGGGATTGTGCGGTCCCACATAGGTTTTTACTTACACTTTTATTTCAGAAGTGAACTCAAAATTTTATGCATTAATATTTATTTTTTGCTAAAATCCTAAATCTTCATTAACAATAAACACCTTAATTCTTCCTTTTACAGATTGTCCCTCAATGATAGAAATACTATTGCATACTCTTTCAGTTGAAGTACAATCCACACATTTATTTAACCTTACACAAGGTGGGTTAAATCCTGCCCTTTTTGCATTTAATGGACAGGCAATGTTTTTCACCCTTTTTATTGCTTCCTCCCATGTATCTACAATTTTATTTACTCCAACAACTATTATTACATTATCAGGGCCAAAAGTAATTGCAGCAACTCTGTTCCCACTATGATCTACATTAATAATTTGCCCATCTGTTGATATTGCATTAGAACCTGTAATATACCACTCTGCAAGTAGTGCCTTTTTCTTCAATACTTTACACTCTTCTTTGTCTTTAGCCAGTTCTTTATCAAATACAGTATTACCTCTATCATTAAGAATTTTAGTTATATCCATTTTTTGAAGTGTTGCCGAATGACCTATACCAACAGATATATTAGTTGGAACTAAATTTAATATTTCATTTTTTGCACACTCAAGAGTATCAGCATAAATTACTTCTATATTTCTTAATTTAAAATTAGTAATTAATTTTTCAATTTTATCTTTCATTTTATTTTTTACTCTCCTCTATCTCTTTCATATTCCAACTTACCATTCTTTCTTTATAAACATCATGCATAATACTAATACTTTGCTTCAATACTTTTACTTCATCTTTTCATTACCATGTTTAAAGTTCCCTGTTACCTTTGCCATAATTAATTGCTTTTCCTTTGAGTATGCCTTTTCTATCCGTGCTAAAAATTTATCGCTTTCTTTTCCTTTTAAGATTGTTACTTGTTTTCCATGCCAATATATAAAAACTTTTTTATCCTTTGAATCCTTATATGAAAAAGGTTCTTCACCCAGCCTGTTACGTTTATCAACTTCACTCAAGTTTTATTCCCCCAACAAATTATTCTCTAAATAAACGCATACCAAATTACAAATATTTACTTTTATTATATACTAATTTTGGTTATACTGAATATCTTTTCAATTATATTATTATCAACATATTAACTTTTATATTAATTTTCCAAATATTTTTCCTAAAAGTTCTTACTGCTATAATAAAATTGTAAATAAAGAGCCATACTAAAATTAGTACAGCTCTTTATACTTTTTCTTATTCTTCTATTAACTTTTTCAAATCTTCAATGACCATCTTTACCACTTCCAACTTCCCTTGTCCATATAGCTTTTCATGGACGAAGGGGAGGGCGGCTTCAATGCCTTTTTCGGTTTCTTTGTATTCATTTAATAATTTTACTAATTTTTCATTCTCCATAATATACCCCCTACTCAACGGTAACGGACTTGGCTAGATTTCTTGGTTTATCCACATCACAGGCTTTTTGCTTTGCCATGTAGTAGGATATAAGCTGCAGTGAAATTACTGAAAGCACTGGAGATAATATATCCAGGGTTTCAGGTATATATATTACTGAATCCACAGTCTTTTCTATATCCTTGTTCCCTTCTATGGTAATGGCCATTACTTTGGCTCCTCTGGTTACCACTTCTTTAATGTTACTTACCATTTTATCTATTAAGTCCTTTTGAGTTAAGGTTGCTATTACCACTGTACCTTTTTCTATAAGGGCTATAGGTCCATGCTTTAGTTCTCCTCCGGCGTAGGCTTCTGAGTGGATGTAGGAAATTTCCTTGAGCTTTAAGGAACCTTCCATGGACACTGCATAATCAAGGCCTCTGCCTAAGAAGAACATATCTTTTTCCATATAGGTTTGAGATGCAAATTTCTGCAGTACGTCCTTATGCTTTAAGGTTTCCTCAGCTAAACCTGAAAGTTCTAGCATAGCTTTTTTAATATTATAAATTTCATCCTGTCTTAAAGTTTTCTTTAAGCTAGCAAAATGAAGTGCTATTATATACATGGCAATAAGCTGTGTTACATAAGCTTTAGTGGAGGCTACTGCTATTTCTGGTCCTGCCCAGGTGTACAGTACATCGTCAGCTTCCCTGGAAGCTGATGAGCCTACTACATTAGTTATTGCTATTACCCTGGCGCCCTTTTTCTTGCCGTCTCTCAGCACTGCTAAGGTATCTGCGGTTTCTCCAGATTGGCTTACCACAATTATCAAAGATTTTTCTGTTATAAGTGGATCTCTATATCTAAACTCTGAAGCTATATCCACCTCTACTGGTATTTTTGCCAACTTTTCTATAACGTATTTTCCCACCACTGCTGCGTGATATGCAGTACCGCAGGCTACCATATAAATTCTATCAATATTCTTTAGTGTTTCTTCTGTAATAGTTATCTTGTCTAAAACTATATCATGGTCTAAGGATATCCTTGAAGTCAAGGTATCCTTTATAGCCTTTGGCTGCTCATGGATTTCTTTAAGCATAAAGTCTTCATAGCCGCCTTTTTCTGCTGCATCAGCATTCCAGGTTACATGATATACTTCCTTATTTATGGTTTCTCCCATTTCATTTAATAGGGTAACACCATCCTTAGTTAATACCACAAACTCTTTATCCTCTAAAAGATATATATCTCTAGTATGATTTAACACCGCTGGAATGTCAGAAGCTATAAAGTATTCATCCTTTCCTAACCCAACTATCAAAGGACTATCTTTTCTTACAGCTACAAGTTTATCGGGTTCCTTAGAACAAACCACTCCTATGGCATAGCTGCCTTCCATCTTTGAAACAGCCTTCATTACCGCTTCTATTAGGTTTCCCTTATAATAATAGTCTATTAAATTTGGTATAACTTCAGTATCAGTTTCAGATAAAAACTCATAGCCTTTTGAAGTTAACCACTCTCTTAGCCTTAAATAATTTTCAATAATACCATTATGCACCACACTCACAGATACCTTAGCATTGCTATGTGGATGAGAGTTCACATCTGAAGGCTCTCCATGGGTAGCCCATCTGGTATGTCCAATTCCAATATTTCCTTCTAGAGGATTTTCCATTAATCTATTTTCTAAATTTGCAAGTCTGCCCTTGCATTTTGAAACTTCAATTCCTTCTTCACTTAAGATTGCCACCCCCGCTGAGTCATACCCTCTATACTCAAGCTTTTCTAATCCTTCCACTAAAATAGGCGCAGCCTCTCTTAATCCAAAATATCCAACTATTCCGCACATATTATTCTTCCTTCCTGTATACTAATTTTTTCTCTTATTCTTAAAAAAGGGTTCACTTGTCCCTAGGACTCAAAAACCCCCGTTGAAAGGTTTTAACACCTGATTGATGTTGTTTCCAGAAATCACTTCCCGGCTTTATCAATCGTTAACGGTAGTGCGCTACCGTGGGGCACCCGCCGAAGACTCGATACTCCCCATCCTCGTCAACTAAAGCAGAGGCTCTAAATTTTAATTTGGCGCGGTCGCTTTCTTCTTCGTAGATGCTAAAGCTTCATATTTCTTATTTTTTAAGCTTTAGCATCGGAGAAGAAGTTTCCTTTTATCATATGCTCCAACTTCTCCATACGTCATGGTAAGTTAATCATATGTTCCAAATTTTAATTTGGCTCTACTCTAGTCCTGGCGCTTTTATATTGTAACTCCAATAACATTTTCCATACATCATCCCCTTTTCCAATATTTTTATTTAAAAACACTACTATATTAGTATATTCCTTCACATGCAATGTTGGCAATTAAAAAAACAAAAACTGCTAACTATATTATTAGCAGTCAAAAAATTCCCCTATATCTTTACTTCCTCCACACTTTCCTTATTTTTATGCACCATGTCCATTGCTTGACTTAAAGCAAAAGCCATTCTTCCTAAAGAGCTTAAGGTATATCCATACCCTAAAGACATGTCCATAGAAGTTAATTTTTCATTTTCTTTTATGATATTTAACTCTTTCTGAATTTTATCAACAATATTTTTAACATATCTTTCTTCTACATCCATCATTATAAAAGCAAATTCATCCCCGCTTATTCGAAAAAGCATACAATCCTCTGTAGAAAATCCCTTTAAGAACTCTGCGGTGAATTTAATAAAATCATTTCCTCCCTGAAGTCCAAATTCATTGTTAAGATGTTTAATACCTCTTAATTCACAAAGTAAGATTGCAGTTCTAGCATTTTTATGTTTGTCTAATCTTTCAAAAATCCATTCAAAATACTGTCTATTATAGATTCCAGTCATAGGATCATGATGACTTTTATATTCAATAATCTCTTCTAACTCTTTTCTAAGAGTAATATCCCTTATACATCCTGTTATGGCCATAAGCTTATTACCCTTATAAATTGGTACTGCATAATCTTCTGTCCAAATATACTGTCCATTTTTATGTTTAAACCTCATAAATATTGGCTTTGAGTAATCTACTTCACCACTATACTTTTGAAGTAACAATTCATAATCATCAGGATGCACCATCTTTAAGATTTTAGTTGGATTGTTTAAATTATCGCTGGCTTTCCACCCTAAAATATTCTGCAGAGCAGGTGATAAATAAGTAAATCTTTTTTCAGGATATACTTCAAAGTAATACATTATATCTTTTCCACTATCTAGCATAATCTTATATATCTTTTGTTTATTTTTACTTCTATCATACCTTAATTTTAAAATAGATATTCCACACCTAATCATTATGTTGGCTACTATAATCCCAACTACAACGCCAATTATTAAAACAGATAATATCTGCATAATAACAATATATCCCCCCCTACCACATTTTATAATCCCCTAAAAAATGGTAACACAATACGTAAACAATTTCAATAGTACTAAAAGTTTATTACATACATAAATATCGCAATTTTCTAAAAATACTTAATAGAATAAAGGCATATTTAACTTTTTTATATAAAATATAAAAGTTTAAATATGCCTCTCTAATACATTAATTTTTTATTTAATAATCAATTTAATATCAAAGTTGAATTTTTCTCCTGGTTTTAAGTAATGACACATTTCTCTTCTTACTGCCATGTCTATTGAGTCATAGTAACCATTGGTAGGTTCCAGCGCACAGTTATAATCTCCTCTAAACCCACCTTCTGTTACCCAAAAACCAACATAAGGCAACTTCTCAATATCATATACTATTTCAAAAGTAACATCCTTAGAAGGGTAGTGCATGGAACACCTTCCTGTTCTTGTTTTATGAGCTACATAATATTTTTCTGTATTGTTAGGTTTTGCACTGTTAATTTTTCTAAAGTCAAACTTTTTCCCACTAATTACAGTATCTATTGGGTAAGTATATATTTCTCCTACCTTTCCTAAAGCCTTACTTTCATGAACATTTTCTATAGTTTTTGTATCTTCAGGGAAGTTTATAGTCATGTCCTCTTCACAGTTTACCAAGCAATGCATGGCCCATATTATGGGAAATTTATCTCTTCCAGTATTCTCAATTTCATAATGAAGCTCTACTTCCTTACCTTGAACACTTACCTTTTTACTATAATTATAAGGCAGTATTTCACTATGCATATTTAAAAGTGCAGCATCCTCTAAAATGTTATATTTAAGCCTGGATGACCATACTTCTCCATGATCAGGATATATTACTTCCTTACCTGATACCATAACCTTGCTTTCATCAATGGTAGGAAAGCAGTCATCAAAGCCTGAGGCATCAAATTCTCCAAAATTAGAATTTAGCTGTGCCTTTTTATAGTAATCTTTCTTATTCTGAAATAAAACTTCAAATTCTTTATTTTTATCATAAATAGAACAGAGTTTCCCTCCAATTTCAGGAAGGATTACCACCCTAAGCTCCTCACTTTCCATGAGAATAGCTTTTTCTCCTTTAAATATTGTTTCTTTAATCATTATTTCACCTCACAGGTTCCTTCCCCAATATTGCTGAGATAAAAATCAGCGTGAAGGCCTGTTCTCTTAAAATAATTTTCACCTATAATTTCTTTAAAATTATCTATACTTTCCTTTTCTACCACTGCTATAGCACAGCCTCCAAAGCCTGCCCCTGTCATTCTTGCACCTATGCAGCCTTTAACCTTAAGAGCTTCTTCCACTATGGCATCTAATGCCTCTCCTGTTACCTCATATAGATCCTTTAAAGAATTATGAGAAGCGGTTAATAGCTTTCCAAAAGTGATTAAGTCTCCCTCATTTAAAACCTTTATAGCTTCTTTTACTCTTTCATTTTCATAGACAGCATGTTCTGCTCTGTTTCTTACATTTTCTTTTTTAATGTTATTTTTTAAAGGTTCAAACTCTTCTACTGTTAATTCACAAAGTGCATTAATATTTTTGTAATTCTTAAGAATGTCTAGAGCTTCATCACATTCCGCTCTTCTTTCATTATATTTGGATTCATTAAGAGCTCTTCTTTTGTTAGTGTTCATAATAACTAAAGCATAATCCTTTAGATCTGCATCTGCATATTCATAGTTTAATGTAGCGCAATCTAAAAGAATGGCTTTATCTTTCTTTCCCATGCCTATGGCAAATTGGTCCATAATGCCGCAATTAACACCTACATATTGATTTTCCGTCTTTTGTCCTATTTTAACTAGTTCCACCCTATCAATTCTTTCTTCATTAAATAAATTGTTTACCATAACAGCTATGAGAAGTTCTAAAGATGCTGAGGAGGAGAGACCTGATGCATTAGGTATATTTCCGGAAACTAGTATATCCATCCCCCCTACTTTAAATCCTCCTTCTTTCATGATTTTAATTATACCTTTAGCATAATTTCCCCAATCATGTTCTTCTTTAAAGCTTAAATCCTTTAAATCCACATTTATCTTAAGATCAAAATTTGTGGAAGCAAGATTTATCTTGTCATCTTTTCTTACTCTCACAGCACCATAGGTTCCAAACTCTAGAGCACAAGGAAATACATAACCGCCATTATAGTCTATATGCTCCCCAATAAGGTTTACTCTTCCAGGAGAATGAAATAATCTTATATTTCCTTCTTCACCGTATAGCTTTTTAAATTCTTCCATTACTTGCAAAGCTTCCATAATATATACCTCTCTTCTATTTATTAATTTTTGATAAATATTTTTTATGTGCTTCTCTTAGTTCATTGGCAGTATCCTCTACAGCAGTAGGGTTACAAGCCGCCCAAGCCCCCATTTCTGAGGAAGCATAATATTTTATCTTATCTTTTGATCTTAATGGTGGATAAAACTCTACGTGGAAATGATAGTAATCATCATAATTTCCATACTCATGGGAATTAACAGGCGCTTGATGAATGCACATCATATAAGGGAATAGTCTATCAAAAAGACAATCAAAGGTTCCTGTCATCTCTTTAAGTATTGCTGCATAATTATTCTTTTCCCTATCAGTAAAATCTGTTATTTTACTTCTATGATTTTTACTTACTATAAATACTCCATAAGGATAGTCTGTAAAGTATGGAAGATAAGCTAGGAAATCTTCATTTTCCATAATTATTCTCTTCTCAAAGTCCTTTTCTTCCTTATTCATCCTGCATATCATGCATTCCTTATGAGCTTCATAATGCTCACGGCAGGCTTCTAGTTCAGTTTTTATTTTTAAAGGTATCTCAGAATAGCCATATATTTGTCCATGAGGGTGAGGCATGGTAACCCCTACTTCTTCGCCTCTATTTTCAAACTCAAATATGAATTTTATCTTTTCATCCTTAGATATTTCTTCAAATCTTTCACACCATAGATCTACCAGTTTTCTAATATGCTCTACAGGAAGCTCTGGAAGGGTAGTTCTGTGTTCTGGTGAGTATAGTATAACTTCACATTTTCCATAAGCTTCTGCGCTTTTGTAAAACTCTGATCCTACCTGATCTGGCTCAGGTGGATTGGGTGAAAGTGCTGGAAAGTCATTGTCATATTTAAATACATCATAGTTGTCTGGTACGTTTCCTGATCCTGGACAGAAAGGACACCAATCCTTTGGCATCTGAGGCCTATTTTGTCTGTGTGAAGCTACTATTGTCCAATCTTTTAATAATGGGTTCCATCTTAATTCAGCCATGTGTTATTCCTCCTAAATTAATACCTTTATTCATCTTTATGCCTTGGATATCTGTGATAAAAAAGGCATGAATTCTAAGGTAATGCATTTATTTAAATTGGTGTTTATTGTTAAAATGTATATCTTTAAATTTTTAATCATTAAATCCCTTTGGGTTATTTTTATGCCAGTTCCAGGCTGTTTCAATGATAGATTCTAAGTCTGGATACTTAACCTCCCAATTAAGCTCTTTTATTATCTTGTTAGAAGAAGCTATTAATACCGCTGGATCTCCCGCTCTTCTTTCTGCTACTTCTGCTGGTATAGCGTGTCCAGTTACTTTTCTTGCAGCTTCAATTACTTCTTTTACTGTAAAGCCTTCTCCATTTCCTAGATTATAAACGCTGCTATCTTCTCCCTTTCTTAACTTATCTAAGGCTAGTAGGTGAGCTTCCACTAAGTCTATAACATGAATATAGTCTCTTATACAGCTTCCATCTCTAGTTGGATAATCTTCTCCATATACCATAATCTTGTCTCTTTTTCCTAAGGCCACTTGTAAAATTATAGGAATAAGGTGGGTTTCTGTCTTATGATCTTCTCCTATATATCCTTGTGGATGAGCTCCTGCCACATTAAAGTATCTTAAAATCACATGCTTAATGCCATAGGCTTTATCTGCCCATTTAAGAAGCTTTTCCACTGCCAGCTTTGTTTCTCCATAAGTATTGGTAGGTTCTTTATAATCATCTTCTTCAATGGGTACTCTTTCTGGCTCTCCATAAGTTGCAGCTGTGGATGAGAACACTATTTTATTCACACCTTTTTCTTTCATAACTTCTAAAAGGCATAGGGTTCCATATAAATTGTTGTTGTAATATTTAAAGGGTTCTACCATGCTTTCTCCCACTAAGGAAAAGGCTGCAAAATGTATAACTGCTTCAATATTATTTTCATCAAATACATTTCTAACAAAATCCTTATCTCTTAGATCACCTACATAAAGCTTTCCACCTTTAACCGCATCTTTATGTCCCGTAGCTAAATTGTCTATAACTACTACCTCTTCACCTTTTTCAGCAAGTACAGCTACAGCATGACTACCTATATATCCTGCTCCTCCACATACTAATACTGCCATTTTACATTCCTCCTTCATAATATATTTTAAAGTTTTACTTACTTATAAACAGTTATAGAAAAGGCTTTCTATAAGCTTTTAAAACAGAGGCAGATTGCCTCTATTCTTACTAATTAACAGCTTTCTCTGGTGATAAGCCTGGTATCTAGTATAATATTTTTTCTGATGTTTAATCCATTTTCTATAAGATCCATAAGCTCAGTTACCGCTCTCTTTCCCAAGTGCTCAATGCTGAGATCTACAGTGGTGATGCTGGGTGAAGTTATATCGCAGAGAGGAGTATTATCATATCCTATGACAGACACATCCTCTGGGATGCTTAACCCCAATTCTTTAAGAGAGGATATAAGTCCTGCAGCCATAAGGTCATTACAAGCAATAATGCCATCTGGAAAATTATCCTTATCCTTATAAAGCTTATGTATCATGCTTTTAATTCCCTTTATTACACCCAGGCTATTTCCATTTTCTACTGTAATAATATTTTTATATTTAAGCTTTTCACTTTTCACAAGAGCTAAATATAGCTTTTCCCTTATATCAAAGGATTGAGATACTTTACCTCTTAGTAATGCAATTTTTTCCTTACCTTGCATTCTAAGCCTCTCCACAGCCTTACTCATGCCATTACTTTCATCGTAAGATATAAAGCTGCAATTATTTTTAACTTCAGGATTATAAGAATTTGTAATTATTAAAGGAATCCTGCTGCTTATTTCTTCATAAAATCCATTAACTATATTCTCGTAATTAGGGTCCATGACTATTATGCCATCCACACATCTACCCTCTAGCTCTTTTATATAAGCCCTTTCTTCAGAAGCATCTCCACCAGTGGTAGACAGATGGATGTGGTATCCTTTAGGCTTCAATTCTCTTTCCATATCCTCTACGGTGCTAGAGAAAAACCAGTTGGTTATACTTGGTACAAGTATTCCTATAATGGAACTTTTTTTAGTAATAAGACCTCTTGCCATCTGATTAGGTTTAAAATTAAGTTTTTTTATAACCTCTTCTACCCTTTTTCTAGTTTCTTCTTTTACTGGATAGTTATTATTCAAAACCCTAGAAACCGTGGTAATAGAAACTCCTGCTTCTTTGGCTACCTCATTTATTGTAACTATGTTTATCACCCCTAATACTACTGTTTAATCTAGTATTATATAATTAAATATTTTTTCACTATATTATTATAGATTCACCTTAACTTTTATATTATATAGAAAAGGTTTTCTATATAAATCATAACTCATAAAAATTCATTTTTCAAGACAAAAATAAAAAAACATTATCAATACTTTTATCTCCGAAAAGAAAGAAGCTTCATCTGAAGCTTCTTTCTTTTGTCATACTTCCCTAGAAACTCTTCGGGTTTCCTCCTTCATTTTTAAATTTTAAATTTTAAATTCTAAATTCTTAATTATTCATTTACAGGCTTTTTCAACGCTCCTAGCATAAAGCCTGTTACCACTGTTCCAATTACTATTGATACTATATACATAAACAGATTACCTACGGCATTAGGAATAGGAAGAACGAATATACCACCGTGAGGTACTGCTAGGGTACATTTAAACAACATGGAGAGAGCTCCTGTTACTGCTGAACCTACCATTATGGAAGGTATAACCCTTAGAGGGTCTGCTGCTGCAAATGGTATGGCACCTTCTGTGATGAAGGATATTCCTAGAGCCCAAGCTGCTTTTCCAGCTTCTCTTTCTTGTGGGGTAAATTTGTTCTTTGCTGTTACTGTGGCTAAGGCTATGCCTAGTGGTGGCACCATTCCTGCAGCCATTACTGCCGCCATGATAGCAGAGGGTTGTCCTGCTGCAATGGTTGCTGCTCCAAAGGTGTAAGCAGCTTTATTTACCGGGCCTCCCATGTCAAAAGCCATCATAAGTCCAATGATAGCTCCTAAAAGTACTGCGTTGGTTCCGCTTAAGCCCTTAAGCCAAGAAGTTAAACCATCATTTATAGCCTTTATAGGAGTACCTAATACATAAATCATTATAAGTCCTACTATTAATGTGGATAGTACTGGTAATATAAGAACTGGCATAAGTCCTTCCATGGATTTTGGGAGTTTTATATATTTTCTTAGGTAATAAACTGTGTATCCTGCTAGGAAACCTGCTAAAAGTCCTCCTAAGAATCCTGCTCCCAGCTTATTTGCAAGGAATCCTCCCACCATACCTGGTACAAGACCTGGCCTGTCAGCTATAGAATAAGCTATATAGCCTGCTAGAATAGGTACCATGAAACTAAAGGCACCTTCTGCACCAATGGTGAAAAGTGCAGCTGGAAGTGAACCTTGCTTCTCAAAGGCTTTGATACCAAAAGCAAAGGAAAAGGCTATTAAAAGTCCTCCTGCCACTACAAATGGGATCATAAAGGAAACACCGGTCATTAAGTGCTTGTATATGCCTTGTCTTTCTTCTTTATCTTTTTCTTTAATGTTCTTAACTTGTTCATTTAAAGGAACCTTTTTTTCTGTGGTTAAAGCTTTCTCTATAAGTCCCTTTGCATCTTTGATAGCATCCTTAACTGATGCTTCTACTATAGGAAGTCCAGCAAATCTACTCTTATCTACATTTGTGTCACAGGCTAGTATTACTGCAAAAGTTCCTTTTATATCCTCGGGGGTTATAACATTTTCCGCTCCCACAGAACCTTGGGTCTCCACTTTTATGTCATGACCCATTTCTTTTGCAGCCATCTCTAGAGCTTCTGCGGCCATGTAGGTATGGGCTATTCCAGTAGGACATGAAGTAACAGCTAATAATTTCATGAATAATTCCTCCTTTTTTATTTAGAAAACCTCTATAAATTCTTCAAAGGTTTTGCTATTTAATAATTTTTTTCTTACATCTTCATGCATAAGCTTTCTTGAAATTTCACTTAAAGCTCTTAAATGCAAGTCGCTGGATTCCTCTGGCACCGCTATTAAAAAGAATAGATGTGCTGGTTTGTCATCCATAGACTCATAGTCTATCCCCTTTTCACTACTTCCAAAAGCTATACAGGGTGATATTACCGCACCACTTTTACCATGAGGTATTGCAATTCCCATGCCTATTCCTGTGGAAAATTCCTCTTCTCTCTTTAATACAGCCTTTTTAAACTCTTCTTCGTCCTTAAGCTTTCCGTCTTTATATAAAATATCTATTAATTCATCTATTACCTCTTCTTTTGTAGTGGCTTCTAAATTAAATTTAACTCTTTCTTTTGAAAACATCTCTTTTGCAGCCATTTATTTCAACTCCTTTACTTTTTCTTTGGACATTTCCACCATTTCCATTACGTGATTTAGCGAACAGGCTTCTGTCCCTTCCATCATCACCGTTGCTGTAGCTGTGGCTTGAGCAAAGGCCAAGGTATCTTCAGGAGTAAAGCCTTTTAAATGGGCATATATTAAAGCTGCCACCATGGAATCCCCTGCCCCCACAGTGCTTTTAACCTTAACCTTCAAGCCTTCTGCTTCATAAACTCCCTCTGGTGCTGTTAATATGGATCCCTTTTCTCCTAGGGATACAAGGACTTTTGAAATTCCTGAGCTTTGTAGCTTTTTTCCTGCCTGAATCACCTGATCTTTGGTGGTTATTTCCTGGCACAGCATCTTGCTTAGCTCATGTTCATTGGGCTTTATAATATGTGGTTTAGCTTCCAAACCATATTTAAGCAATTCCCCATCCGCATCTAGTATACATAAGGTACCTTTTTTCTTAGCTATATCTATTAAGGTCTTATAAATATCCTTAGGGATGCCTGGAGCAGCTCCTCCAGATAACACAACTATATCTTCTACCTTGCACCTATGATTAAACTTTTCTATAAAAAGCTCCAATTCTTCTGTAGCTATTTCTGGCCCAGGCTCGTTTATATCTGTAAATACATTATTGTTTATATCCACTATCTTAGTGTTTGTCCTGGTGTCTCCTTTTATAGAAATAAAATCATGTTTTATATTTCTTTTATCTAGGGTGTCTTTAAATCTCTGTTCCCATATGCCTCCTAAAAATCCTAAACATAAAGAATCAACACCAAACTCCTTCAGCACTTTTGATACATTTATTCCTTTACCGCCAATATCATATCTGCTTATATTTGCTCTATTTACTGCACCTACTTTAAAATTATCTACCATTAAGGTTTTATCCATGGCAGGGTTTAATGTTACAGTTATTACCACTATAATCACCACCTTTTCTTTAGGTTATTTTGTAATTATGTCTACTCCAATTTCTTCAAAGGATTTTATTATAGTTTTATCTATGTCTTCACTGGTAATAATTGAAGTTACAGCCTTTACAGGGCATATTACCGCAAAGCTTACATTGGTAAATTTGCTGCTATCCGCTACTACAATTACTTTTCTTGCGCAATTTATCATAGCTTTTTTTGTTTGAGCTTCTACCATATTAGGGGTGGTTATACCCTCTTCTATGGAAATTCCGTTAGTTCCTATAAAAGCCTTATCCACTCTAAAGTTTCTGAAGGTATTTTCCGCTATATGTCCTACCATGGCTCTGGTGCTTACCCTTAAACTTCCTCCAGCTACTATGGTTTCTACACCTTCTTTTAATGATAGCTCCGCTGCAATATCTATGGAGTTTGTAATTACCGTTAACGACTTTGCTTTTATCCTTTTTGCAATTTCTAAAGTGGTAGTACCTGAATCAAGAATTATAGTATCTCCATCTTCTATCATGGTGGCAGCTATTTCAGCTATATGAACTTTATCAGCTTCTCTTTCATTTTTCTTGTCTATAAAGTTAGGCTCAAAATTAGTTCTATTTACCCCCACTGCTCCTCCGTGGGTTCTCATAAGCAAATTTCTTTCTTCCATCTCCTGAAGGTCTCTTCTTATAGTAGACTCGGAAACATTAAATATTTCAGAAAGTTCGTTTACCCTGATACTGCTTTTATCTTTTAACAATTTTGCAATATTATTTTGTCTTTCTTCTGCAAACATATCTATCACACTCACTTAGTATTTTGTTATTTTGTGTATATACTTCTATTTTATTATCGCCAAAGGATTTTTATGCTCGTTTATGCTTTATTATGATTATTTACTATGGTTAATTATATTTTATGCTCATTTGAAAACCTTGTCAACATACTTCGAGCATACTTAATCAAAATATTTCATATATGAGCATAATAAATTGCTAATATAAAAGCTGTGATTGGAAGTACTTATGTAACTTTCAATCACAGCATAATCAAGTAAATACTATTTATTTATATCCCAATTAAATTCTTCCACGTACTTGCACTTATCTATGTAGTATCTTACAAACGCCTCTGGAAGCTTAATTATTTCCTCTAAGGCTTTAGCTAGCTTCACTGCTTTTCTGGCAGAATCTAATCCACTAGGAGCACATATTACGAAACCTGAGGCAAGCTCCTCTGAAGGTATGGTTATGGCAGTTAATCCAGCAATGTTTGCAGACTTAACTAGGAATTTTCCACTGTTTTCACTAATGAGCTTTCCTGCCTCTCCTTTGAACATCCTAGGTATTGTTTCTCCATTACCAAACACATCTATTGGGCCTTCATAGGTAAGTATAAGGTCTGCTTTTTCTTCTTCAAAAGCCTTTTTAATTATGTCCATAGAAGTATTTCTATTATCCATTCCCTGTATATTAATTTCTTTAAAATCAAAGCTTTTTTGTGATAATTTTGAGTAATACTTCATAAGCTTTTCATGCATATCCTCTTGTAAAGGTAACTGAGCATCTCCTTTCTTTGGAATAACAACAGTTATAACTTTCTTTTCATCACTTTCAAGAGTATCATCTAACAATTCTTCCATAACCTTAAGCATTATGTGCAATCTATTGGCTATCACACCTATGCTAGGCACCAAACTTAAATTATCTGTGGATTTTCCACTGCCCGTGGTTAGAAGTCCTAAACCTGCCCCTATCATAGAAGGGAGATTACAAGATAATGCTGGAGCTAAAACAGAACCGCCTCCATCAGTTCCTATGGCAAAGTCATTTATTCCTTTTAGTATATTTACTGGCCCTCCACTGCTAGAGCCTGTCATAGGTCTATATGTCAATGGGTTCAATATATCAGTATCTATACTTCTGCCCATATCTGCCATTTTATCTACGGTTAAAAAGAGATATTTTTCACTATTCCTTAGCTTATTAAATATCTCCTGTGGTATAGAGTTAGTATTTTTTACTCCAAAGGTATAAACTCCCTTGCATTTTTCCTTAGCTTCTTCCATAACTTCTTCGTTTACTCTTATTACTGCTCTACCCATTTCCCTATAAGCCATGGATATTTTTTGCTGTAAAGTTAACATCTAATTTCACCTCTTAATTATTAAAAATTGTG
Source organism: Clostridium amylolyticum (assembly GCF_900142075.1). Lineage (GTDB taxonomy): Bacteria > Bacillota > Clostridia > Clostridiales > Clostridiaceae > Clostridium_AA > Clostridium_AA amylolyticum. Next base: position 562,259 of record NZ_FQZO01000003.1, on the reverse strand, counting down.
CATAATTGTTATGTCTTACTTATTAAATATTATATCGTTATCACTAATTATATACTTTCTATTAAATATTGCATATTCAAATTACATATTCACTATATATAATAAAAAAACAGAGAAAGATAGTAAGTTTCTATCTATTCTCTGTATGTTTTATGTTTTCTCGTCTTTATTTTTATTATATTCTATAGCTAAGTTTTTATATTCTCTAGCTAAGCGTATCCTATGCTTGTGCTTTCGCTTCTATCATTTTTGCAAGATTATGAGCAAGGTTATCAATCTCTTGCTGGTTTTCTCCTTCTAGCATAACCCTAACTAGAGGCTCTGTACCTGAAGGTCTTATAAGTACTCTTCCTGCTCCATGAAGCAGTTCTTCAATTCTTTTTATTTCTCCTGCTATTTCACTATCAGTAATATGAATATCTTTATGGCTATTTGGAACTTTTGCATTAACAAGTACCTGTGGAAGTTCTTTCATGCAGGAAGCCAGTTCTGAAAGTGCTTTCCCTTTTCTTTTTACTATGGAGGATACTTGTAAAGCTGTTACTAATCCATCTCCAGTGGTATTAAAGTCTAAGAAAATAACGTGACCGGATTGCTCTCCACCTAGCTTGTAGCCACTTTTAAGCATTTCTTCCAGTACGTATCTATCTCCGACCTTGGTCTTAACCCTGTTTATCTTCTCTTTTTCAGCTGCTATGTCTAATCCCAAATTACTCATTACTGTGACAACTAATGTATCATTTTTAAGTCTACCTATCTCTTTTAAATGCTTGGCGCATATTAAAAGTATAAAGTCTCCATTAATAAGATTTCCTTTTTCATCCACTGCAAGACATCTATCTGCATCTCCATCAAAAGCAAAACCTAAGTCACATTTTTTTCTTACCACATAATCCATAAGTTCTTCTGGGTGAGTGGAACCACAGTTTTCATTAATATTAACCCCATCTGGATTATCATTAATAACAACCACCTCTGCTCCCAATTCTCTAAATGCTTCCACAGCCACCTTATAACTGGCACCATTGGCACAGTCTAAAGCAACCTTTAATCCTTTAAGATCTGCTGCTATAGTAGACTTTGCAAATTCCTTGTAATCATCCTCTGCAGAATACTCTGCTCTCTTTCTTCCAAGATCAGCACCCACAGGGCTAGGAACCCCTTCAAAGTCGCTTTCTATTACTCTTTGGATTTCATCTTCTAATTCATCTGAAAGCTTTAATCCTTTATTGTCAAAAAATTTAATTCCGTTAAATTCCACTGGGTTATGAGAAGCAGAAATAACTACTCCCGCATCAGCTCCGTACTCTTTAACTAGATGTGCTATAGCTGGTGTGGGTATTACTCCTAAAGTTACAGCTTCAGCTCCTACTGAAAGTATTCCTGATACCAAGGCTGATTCCAGCATATCTCCTGAAATTCTTGTATCCTTACCCACCAATATTTTTGGCTTATGCGTTCCTTCAGTTAATACATATGCTCCTGCTCTACCTAGTGAGTAAGCAAGTTCTGCAGTTAATTCAGTATTAGCAATACCTCTTACCCCATCGGTTCCAAATATTCTTCCCATGATTATTACCTCTCTTAACTTCAAGATTTAATTAAAATATACAAAACAATTATATTATAATTTCTTATATTGCACAACGTGAAACAATTCCAATTAATGTTATCGCCCCTGGGGTGCTTCCTTTTTACTGGAAGCACCCCAGGGGCGATAACATTAATTACCATTTTATTTTTGTGATAATATAAAATTGGTTACTGTATAGATTCCGTAGAATAAAGCTTCTTCATCTGCGTCAAAATGAGGTGAGTGAAGAGGATGCATTCCCTTTTCTCCACTAGCAATACCAAGTCTAAAGTGTACCGAAGGTACTTCTTCAGCAAAGAAGGCAAAATCTTCCCCAGCAAAGGTCTTTGTTATAGGAAGTACGTTTTCTTCTCCTAATATATTTTTAGTTTCCGCTACAAATTTTTCTGATAGTTTATAATCACTGATTAAAGGTGGATATTCAAAGAAATAATCTATCTGTGCTTCACAACTATATTTTTCAGCGCAAAGCTTAGAAGTTTCCTTTATCATTTCAGCAAGCTTGTATCTTAAAGCATTATCAAAGGTTCTCACCGTTCCCTTTAAAACCACCTTGTCTGTAATAACGTTGCTGGCAGTTCCTCCGCTTATAGCTGCAAAGGTTATTATGTGGGAATTTAATGGATCTATTTCATTTCTTGACTTAATATTAACGCTTTGAATTATATCTATGGCTGGAAGTATGGGGTTTTTGCAGTGCTGTGGCATGGCAGCGTGTCCACCAATTCCTTTAACAGTTATATGAAAGTCATCCACGGAACCCATGGAAGGACCACCTTCAGCTTCTATTTTTCCTACAGGAAGCTCAGGCCATACATGATATCCTATTATTGACTTTACTTCAGGATTCTTAAGAGCATCTTCCTTTATCATAGGAAGCGCTCCTCCATCTGCCTCTTCAGCAGGTTGAAATAAGAACTTTACACATTTATCATATCCAAGTTCCTTTAGCACCATAGCTGAACCTAAGGCTACGGACATATGATAATCATGTCCACAAGCATGGCTTACACCATTTACAGGGAGAGCGTCCATATCTGCTCTTACTGCTATACATTCCTCACTTTCATTGATTATGCCTATAACGCCTGTGTCTGCGCATTTGAAATTCTTTATTTCTAATTTATCTAAAGTGTCCATTATTATCTTCTGAGTTTTAAATTCCTCATGAGCAACTTCTGCATTTTCATGAAGAGTTCTTCTTATTTGTTTTATATCTTCCAGTTTACTTTGTATTATTTCTTTTAATTCCATATTTCAAAGTCCTGAATATCCTCAGAACCTCTTCACTTCCTTTCTTTGCTATGGTGCCAGTCGCTTGTCACACCTGCCTGGCACCCTCTTCATTTATTAATTCAGTAATGCTGGGAATAGTATAGCTGGTGTAATCATAATAAGCTGAAGTACGAATAATGCTATTACCACTCTAATTACCCATTTCATCCATTGATCATAAGGTATTTTAGCTAGCCCTAAGGTTGCCATTAAGGTACCTGATGTTGGGAATATAAGATCTGTAAAGCCATTACCAAATTGATATATCAGTATGGTAGTTTCTCTGTTTATACCTACAAGTTCACCTAAGGGGTACATAATAGGTATGGTTAAAGCAGCTTGTCCAGTTCCTGAACCTACGAAAAAGTTAATGATAGATTGCACCACTAACATAGCATATCCGGACAATAAATTAGGAAGTGGTTCAATAACTTTAGCTAAGCTATATAAAATTGTGTCCATTATTTTAGCTTCATTACATAATATAACGATGGCATTGGCAAGCCCTACCACCAAGGCTGCTCCAATAAGATCTTTAGCACCATTAGTAAAACTTTCTACTATGTCATTAACTTTCATTTTTCCTAAGAAGCCTGATATAATTCCCATTGCTAAAAATACCGCTGCTATTTCATTTATATACCATTCATATTTTAAAACTCCAAATATTATAAGGGCAAATCCCCCTAGTAGAGTAAATAAAATAATCTTATGTCTTAAAGTAAATTCAATATTTACCTCATTATTACCTAAAAGATTTAACTCTTCTTTTCTTTTTAAATCATGCTCATAAAGTATGCTGCTTTCAGGGTTCTTTTTAACTTTATTAGCATAATGCATAAGATAGAATATAGTGCAGAGGGTAAAAACAACCCATACTATAGTTCTATAAGTAATTCCAGCCCTTATGGGTGTTTCCGCTATTCCTTTAGCAATACCTACTGTAAAGGGATTTAACATAGCTGCTGAAAATCCCACTGTAGCTCCCACAAAGGACATAGCCATACCCGTTATAGAATCATATCCTAAGGCTAATGCAAGGGGTACGAATATAGCAGCAAAAGGTATAGTCTCCTCTGCCATGCCTATAACAGCCCCACCTACAGAAAATAATGTTACCACTATAGGGATTAAAAGTATCTCTTTGCCTTTTAATGCTTTTACCACCCTCATTATGCCGGCATTTATAGCATTAGTGCTTTGAATTATGGCAAAAGCTCCTCCTACAATAAGAATAAATCCTGCCACATCTGCTTTAGAGGCAAAACCTTTTAAGGGAGCCATAAAAAGCTGTCCAACATTTCTTGGAGAACTTTCCACATATTTAAAAGAATCAGCTACTACCACTGTTTTACCCTGGGCATTTTTAACTCTCTCATACTCCCCACCTGGAATAAGCCAAGTGGAAACAGCTACAATAATAAGTATAGTAAAAATAATAGCAAAGGTATGAGGTACCTGAAACTTCTTCTTTACATTATCTTTTGTCATTTCACATCACCCTTCTAATAAAAACTGAATTTATTATTGCATAATTATTAGTGAATATCAACAAACAAATTTATAAAATTATGAAAATATTATATAAAAATGACTATTATAGTTAACTTTTTATATTTAATTCAATTTATTCGTTATAAATTGTAAACAATAGGTATAATTATTCATGCAATTTTAATAATAAAAAGCATTTTTTACAATTATATATAAGTGCAAAAAATGCTTTTTCAATTTATTAACTTTTATATTGACTCTTAATTTATACTATATTGTTACTAACTTACTATACAAGATTCATATACCAATTAAAATTCTGCATCCTTACCTATCTTATTACTTGTCACCTACTTGGCACCTATTCTTTACATTACTTTTCTCATCTACCTGGATACTTTCTTTATATTCTACATTATCGATATCACAGCCAAAACCTATGGTAACTCTAGAGCCTCTTACAAACTTAGCCTTGGTATTTTCTAAATAAATTTCATCTCCTTCTATCACCTCTGCAATTAAAATACCATCAGGGTCAAATATAGCTCCAAATATATTCTGTAGAATTCCTCTTTTGGAATATCCTTTTCTTACACTAATAGCTTCTCCACCAATCTCCTTGGCTTCACATCTTCCTATGAGACTAATTAATATATTGTCTGCACTTAAAAGTGAGGATATCCTAAAAGAACCTTCTGAATCAAAGTTTTCAACTTCGCAGCTTTCTGAAGATAATTCTCCTCTAAGCTTTAAAGTGCCACCTTCAATCTTTTTATTAACCCTAAAACTACCTGATATAGCTAAATTCTCTGCCTTTACACCTTCCTCTATAGCTGTGTCTCCAGATACTGCCATGGAATTTGCCTCTACTTTCCCTTTAAAGTTTCCGCTTCCACTCACCTTAATTTCATCACTACTAACATTACCATTAATTTTTCCTGAACCACTAAATTTTATATTTAAAGCTTCTACATTTCCATCTACCTTGCCTGATCCGCTAATTATCATTTCCCTGCAATTAATATCGCCCTTTATACTACCGGAGCCACTAATTTTTATTGAATTATAATTTCCACCTCCTGCGGAACCTGAACCAGAAATCTTTAAATCTCCTCTATCTGCAAAGTTATTTGAATCCATAAATTATCCTCCTATTCATTAATTTTAATTTTTAATTCTTCTATCATATCTGGAATATCAATGTTTAAAACTATTTTAGCTTCCTGCTCAGGATAAAACTCACAAGGTAAAACCCCAAATAAGCATGTTCCTATTCCATATTTTCTCAAGTAAAGTATTTTAAATAACTTTTCATTATTAGCTTCATGAAGGATATTATAGTTTGTAATTATCCTTGAAGCCTCTTCTACGCTTATTTTGCCAGTTTTCAAAATAATATTAAATATAAACACTTTAAGCATAGCCGAAAAATCGTACATTTCTATTTTTTCAAATAAGCTTTCATAAATATCTAGAACAGTGTCCGTAACAATGTTTTTCTCCAGTAATTTATCTCTATGTAATCTGAGAGCAGTAGGTTTTAAGGAAAACTGTTCTGCAAGCTCATCTAAGGATAAATTATCCTTTAAGTCTTTTATCTTTTGAATTCTTTCCAAAATTTTTTCTCGTGGAAAGTAGGTTTCTTGACCAGTAAAACTAGCTTTTTTAATAAACCATTCTTCAGGTATAATGTTTTTCCTCTTCCATCTATATAATTGACCATAAGAAATATCAGTCTCTATTAGTAAATCTTTTTTTGAAATTAATTCTTCTTCCATTTTCATCCTCCTTTAAAAACAATATAACATAACATTGTTGCATTGTAAAGTTTTTATTTTATTTTACTGCTTTACAACTTTAAAATGATAAAGTATAATAATTTTAGCTTAATGAAAAGGGGATTTTGAAAATGAAAATAAATGTATTGAAAAAAATAGCCATAACATTATTAGTAACTAGCTCTTTGGGTCTTGCAGCATGTGGGACAAGCAACAAAGTTAGTAACTCAAATTCAGATAAAATATTAGTAGGACTAGACGATTCTTTTCCTCCTATGGGTTTTAGAAGCAATTCTAATGAACTTCAAGGTTTCGATATAGACATGGCAAAAGAAATAGAGAAAAAAATAAATAAAAAGTTTGATTTTATGCCTTATAACTGGGATGGTATAATACCAGGACTTCAAAGCAAAAAATTTGATGTGGTTATATCAGCCATGAGTGTTACAGAAGAAAGGCAAAAGCAAATAAACTTTACTGTGCCTTATATTATGGAAAAGCAAGTAATAGTAATAAAAGGAGATAGTAAAATTAACTCTCCAGAAGATTTAAAGGGTAAAGTAGTAGGAGTTCAGCTTGGCAGCACTAGCGAACATGCTATGGAACCAATAAAAAATACCTTTAAGGAAGTAAAAGAATATAAAAATAATATGGATGCTATTAATGACCTGGGCATAGGAAGAATAGATGCTGTAGTTATAGACGAGCTAGTGGCAAGATATTATTTAAAGGAACAAGGAAGTAAGTTTAAAGTAGCAGAAAAAGAATTAAGTAAAGAACCAGTAGCTATTGGTATTAGGAAAGATGATTCAGCCATGAAAGAACAATTAGATAAAGCTATACAAGAACTTAAACAAGATGGAACCTTAGCAAAAATATCAGAAAAGTGGTTTGGTGAAGATATAACTAATAATAAGTAAGAGGTAATAGGTAATAAGTAAGAAGTAAAAAGTAAAGGGCTTTTAGATATGATGCTTTGCGCAAGGCATTGTTTTTAGAATGAATTGATAATATTTGGTGATTATGATTAAACATTTAATTACTACAGGAGGATTTCCCATGGACATAAATTTTTTAAATCAATATATACCTATTTTGGCACATGGAGCATTTAAAACCGTTGAGCTCACTTTTATTTCTATAATATTTGGAATAATATTGGCCTTTATAGTGGTTATGATGAAGCTAAGTAATATAAAAATAATTAAGATTATAGGTACCTTTTACACTTGGTTTTTTAGGGGCACCCCTCTTTTAATACTATTATTCATATTATATTTTGGCCTTCCACAAATAGATATCAGGCTTTCCTCTTACTCTGCAGCTATTTTAGGCCTTAGCATAAACATTTCAGCCTATGTAGCTGAAGCCATACGAGGTGCTATATTATCCGTAGACAAATGTCAGTGGGAAGCTGCTGAAACCGAAGGTTTAAATTACTTTCAAACCCTTTGGTATATAATAATTCCTCAATGTGTAAACCGAATGATTCCGGCTGTGAGTAATGAATTTATAGCTCTTATAAAAGATACCGCATTAGTTTCTACCATAGCTATGACTGATCTTATGAGTACGTCACAAAAGATGGCCAATGTTTCCTTTAGACCTTTAGAGATATTTTTCATAGCTGCAATTTTTTATCTAATGATGACTACCTTTTTCACTACCACATTAAAATATATTGAAAAAGTTACTTCTTAAGCTGCCTGTGGCGGCTTTTTTTGTTAATAAATTATTATAAAGCAAACTCTTTATGTACATACAGTAAATTAAAAATTAAATATCTCTCCCTCATATTTATTTTAATTTAGTGGCAATATATACTTATAATAATTAATTTGTTGTAACTTAAGGCTAAAGCATAATAAAAAGGTGGTGTATTTTATGAAGAAGAAGTATTTATTTACTTTTATAATTACTGCTTCAACTTTTATTGCTTCTTCACTTTTACCCTTAAATTACGGTATTAAAGCTAAAGCCAGTGAAAATACTCAAGAAACTTCTCTAGATAAATTTGATCTAAACAAAGACGGTTTAATAAGTATCGGTGATTTAAGTTTAGGATATAGCAATAAAATTTTAAGTAATAAATCTATAAAAGAACTAACAAAAAAACTAGGATTCTTTCCTTATAAGCGTACTCTAATCATAGGCATTGATGGGGCTGGCAATGCATTTTACGAAAAAGCTCCTTATTACGGGAGTTCAACTTTAGATAATGTTCGTCACACACCCTTTATTAATGAATTCTTTAAAGAAGGAGCAGTAACCCATAATTCTATGGTGGATATGCCCTCCAACTCAGCACCAGGGTGGGTAGCCGCATTACATGGTTATAGCTATTACGAAGCCAGTAATCCTTACAGAATCACCAATGATATTGCTGAAAGCACGCCTTATCCACTAGATAGTCCCTATCCTTCTGTTTTTAAAGTGGTCAAGGAGAATTTTCCTCAAAGGAAGGCTGCTTCCTTTAGTAATTGGGAAGGAATTAATAAAGGTATAATAGAAAGCAATATAGGGGTAGAATTTTCTGGTGGTTCAGATAAAGAGGTTACTGAAAATCTAGTAAATTATATTAAAACCGGTAAAGCAAAGGAATCTTCCATGCTTTATGTTCATTTAAACGATGTAGATTATGCCGGTCATACTAAAGGATGGTTTAAAGATGAGTTTTATAAAGCTTTAAGCGAAAAAGATGATAATGTAAAAGACATTATTCAAGCTATGAAAGATGAAAAACTCTTAGAGGACACTTTAATAATACTTACTACAGACCATGGTGGAAGAGACACGGGTCATGGTAATGGACATCCTGAGACCTTAACTACTTTTATCTCTTTTTATGGTCCTACCATAGCTCCTAATAAAATCCTAGATGGAGGAAAGCAAAAAGATATTCCGCCAATAATTGCAAAAGCTATGAACTTCCAGCCTTCAGATAGCTGGACAGGTAAAGTCTTTGATGAAAGCATGTTCCTTTCTCAAAAAGATTTATCAAAATACAACAAGCAAAAAACCACTTTAAAGCTGCTTAATACGGATACTTCCGCTTCCTTGGTGTTAGATCATAATGAAAATAAATTAACAGCCTTAGATGTAACACTTTTGTATGATTCTTCTAAGATAAGCATACAAAATATTCAGTTATCCAAGGATGTTAAAGTCATCACCGACTCCAATGAATATGGTACTTTAAAATTAACTATACTAAGTAATAACATTAAAAATGACGTCCCTTTCCTAAAAATAAATTATAGTTCCTTAGATATAAAGCCCATAAGCACAGGAAACCTTATCATTGACAAAGCCATAGGTGGAGACAGTCAAGGAAATGAGATACTCCTAAATATTCAATAAAAAAGAAACTGGGTCTATTGCCCAGTTTCATCTTTTTTTCTATTTACTACTACAATTCCTGCAGAAACCAATATTAACGCAGCTAAAAGCATAATAGTAAGGCTTTCTCCTGGAATAAATATTGCAGAAAGTAACGCTCCTGATACGGGGATAATAAATCTAAACATACTTATTTCCCCTGCTTTATTATATTTTAACAGGGTATACCAAATAGCAAAGGATACCGCTGATAAAAATGCTGAATATATAAGAAGCCCAGTTGCTTTTGGAGTGAAGTTAAGTCCTTCTCCTGTAAGTCTTCCCATGCTAATAGCCAGCATAAGAATTGATCCAAAAAACATCTGATAAGAAGTAATTACAAAGGGATGCAGTTCTTTACAGAGTTTCTTCACATATATAGCACTTACAGAACCAATAAGGGAGGATATTATTAGCAAGCCTTCACCCCAAAAAGAAAACTCGCTATTAAAGCCCTGTCCCCAATTTGTAAGTATTATCCCAGTAAATCCAAGGACGATACCTAAGGTTTTATTCCTATCTATCTTATCATCATTATATACAAAGTGGGCTATAATAATGGTGAAAAATGTTTCTAAAGCTCCTATTATAGAAGACTTCATGCCAGTGGTATTTGCTATACCATTATAAAATAGTATATATAATAATCCCGTTTGAAAAATTCCCAGCATAAATAGTTTAAATATATTCTTACTACCTATATTTAAACTATTCTTAAAAACTAAACTGGTAAATAAAAATAAAAGCAGGGATGCAAGAAAAAATCTTATACCTCCTAATGCAATTCTTCCTAAGACATCTCCTGCTCCTAGATTAAGTTCAACATAACTTATTTTAAGAACTGGAAAAGCACTTCCCCAAAGTACACAGCTTATTAGGCTCAATATAAATCGAAAAGGCTCCCTAGTAAATAATTCATCTCTGTCCAAATATAATACCTCCAATGGCAGCCATATGAGTTATTACTTATTCATATGTGATAATATTTTAAACTTTTGTATTAGAACTTCCTTTATTGCTGGTTAATGCTCCTACTCCCCAAGTGGAAAGCTTATTGTATACATCCTTAGTGGGCATTAGCCAAACCTCTCCTGTACCTCTATAAACATTAACCAAACCTTCTCCTGAAGTAGCAGATCCAATAATAGATTTAGCAGCTTTCTCTACTGTAAATTCAATGTTGCCTGTCCTTAAAACTGCAAAGTTCCCATCTACCTTTAGGGTATCGTTGATAAGTATACATTTAAATATTTCAGTTTCAGGCACTGGAAGTTCTAATACCACTATACCACTACCGGAAACCTTTGTCTGGAAAAATCCTTCATTACCTAAAAAAGCTGAAGATATATTTTTTTGACTAGCCGCCCCAACTTTTACTCCTTCTTCACAAGCGAAGAAAAATCCATCATCTACTATAACTTCATCATCCTCTAATTCTATCAGTGCATAATGACCGAAGGAAGGTTCTAAAAAAATTTCCCCTGATCCGCTATATAGTGGTTTAAATGCACTTTCTCCCGTGGTCTTACCGCTTATTAGTTTTTTACCTAGTCCAATAAGTCCCCCCATTTTACTATCCATTTCTATATTTCCTTTTAAATAGCTTAAAGCCCCAGCTTGAAGCCTAACGGAGCTATCTTGTAGAAGAATCCTCACTTGTCTTAGGTTCATTCCTGTTTCTCTCATGTAAAATAAATCTCTTGCAGTACTTACATCTGAAGCTCCTTGCAAATTATCAAATTCCAGCACCTGAAAGGTAGAGTCTCCAACCATTTCAGATATCATGGTAAGGCTATTGGTTATCTTCAAATTTGTTCTCAAATTTACACCTCATTTTATAATTATTTATAATAACATTTTACTCTATAATCTAACCTCTCTAAAAGACTTAAAATAAAAAAGGCTATCTTAAAGGAAATATTCTTATATCAACACTAAAATATCCCTTTAAGATAGCTTTAAAACTTTTATAGAAATAATGGAATTAAGTACATATTTATTACAGTTATCATCCAAGCTCCTACAGGAGGTACTACAAATAGTACCATAGGAATAGCACCTTCATTTTCAGAAAAACATTGTATGTTGGACATAGTGCTAGCTGGCATTCCTATACTAAAGCCTATGAGCCCTGAAGCAACATAAGATGCCAAAGCATTTTTCTTAAATATTTTATAAACCACAAAATATGCTACCAGCATAAGCCATGCCATTTGTATAATAAGTAGAATGACATTATACATACTTATTTTAGATATTATCCTAATGTCAAACATAGAAAATACAGTAATGAGAAGCATAGATAAACCGTAGTTTCCAATGAGGTTTACTGAAGGTAATTTTACCTCATATATTTTTGATACATCAAATATAGTTCTTAGAATCAGTCCTACTAGGAATCCTCCACCTGCAGGATTAATAAACTTTCCAAATCCTAACTTTCCAGGTATTAAAGCTATAGAAATTCCTAAAACAAATATTAAAAGTATCTTTAAAAATTCCATAGGATTTAATTCTGCTGGCGGTATCTTTACATTGGTGCTTAAATCTGTATTTTTCTTAAATAAGCTAAAGAGTATTCCTCCAGCTAGGGTAGCTATGTATAAGGCAAGTACTGAAAAAGCTGTAAGTTGTGGTACTAGAGCTTTTCCTTTAGCCATAAACTCAGGAATGGTACTTAAAACAGTATGATCTCCCATAAGTCCTAAGGAACCTGTAATCACTATTTCTGCTGCGGTCTTTCCAAAGATTTTTCCTATAAGTAAGCTTACACCATTTTGCAGGAAAGCGGTAATTATAGCAATCCCCAGGAAAATCATCTGCCACTTAAATCCTTTTTTAAAAAAGTCTATGTTCACTCTAAGACCGATAGAAAGAAAAAATCCTGCCACGAAAATTGGAAGAGCTGAAAAATCTAAAGTTAGAACGCTGTAGTTGTTAATCATGGAAAGGATTACAGCTAACAATAACCCTCCAATTAAAGGTGCTGGCACATAATATCTCTTTAATATACTTACTTTTTTTTGAATGAAATATCCTATAAGCAAGAATGCCATGAGTATACATAGGGTTTCTATTACATTAAGCTTCATGATGCCTCCTATTTTATAACGCCATCCTCGTATAATTTTTCAGCTACATAAGCTGCTACTTCTCCAGTAATTTTTACACAGTGGGCTTTTCTCTCTGGAGACGCAAATTCAAAGTTTCTTGTCATTACTCTACAACAGGTGCTCTTATACATATCTTTAATATGATTGTGCAAATCTGCTGAAACCGGGAACATCTTATCCTGCATTGGTTCTCCGTGATTTCTTCCATAAGCCATACCTAAAGCCATAACACCTCCGCTTACTGCACCACAAAGACAACCTGATTTACCAATACCCACTGGGAATCCAGAAGCAAGCTTTGTCACGCTATCATCAAATGGCTTGTCCAATAAATCGTTAATAGTTTTTACCACCGCTTCAGAGCAGAAAAATTCTCCCCTTTGAAAATAACCTTCAGCAGTTTTTCTTACCTCATCTACAAATAATTGTTTTTCCATGTTAATCCCCCTTAAAATAATAATTCCAATTAAATCATATAGGTAATTAATTAAAGTGTCTAATAGGATTATCCAATAGATTGTAGGTTATTAATCATTTTTGCAAATAATAGTTATATATTTAACATTAAAAGCTATATCTAGAACTAATGCCTAGATATAGCCTTTATTTTTTACTGCATATTTTGAGAATTTTGCATGCTTTGCTGTTGAAGCTTCATACCTTGGAACTCTCCTAAGTCTTTATTAATTAATTCAGTGGGACAAGTATGAGCTTCATACCAGCCTTTTTTTATAGCCATATCTGATAGTCTGAAGTGACTGTTTATAGCAGAATTCAGCTGATTGGTTAAAGTTAATCTTAATTGAGGATTGGTGCTCTCTGTGATAGCCTTAGTAAGCTGTCCTATATCTCCTTTAGAAGAAGTAAGCATATCCATTGCTATATCTTTGTCTGTAATCTGCTCATTAGAAGAATTGTTTGTATTGTTAGTATTATCTTGATTATTTTCAGGATTTTCGTTCTCATTGGGCCCTAAAATAGAATCCATCCAAGCCATTTATCCTTCCTCCTTTATCCTTTAATAGTATTTACAAAATTCTGCATTTCATCTAACTCCACTTTTTTGCCAGATATTGACTCCTCTATAAATGTCTTAAGTTCAGGGTCTTTAACCATGGGCATTGATGCCTGAAGTTTCTTATAGCCCAAAACTCCTCCGCTTATTATTTCATGAAGTTCTGCTGCTTCATGAGGAGCTAAAGTGTTATTAGGCATATTATTAGCGTTATCGTTAAAATTATTTTCCATTATAAATCACCTCCACAATAGTATTATCTTAAATATTGAGGGAAGTTATTCGAGGGATAATTTGCAATTTAAAATTTAGAATGGTATATAATTTAAAATTTAGAATTAAGGATAGTTTTTCTGAAAAAGCATCAGAAAAACTTTAGAATATAAAAGTTCAAGAAAAAAATTCCCAGAGAAAATTTTTAAAAGATAAATTTTTATTAAATTTAAAATGATTATGTGATGGTATAATATATTTATATTTTTAGAGGTGGAGGTTAAACTATGAGCACAAAAATGATTCACCATGTTTGTATTCAAACAGATAAATATAAAGCTTCATTGGATTTCTATACAAGGATTTTAGGCTTTGAATTAGTGATAGAAACGCCAAACTTTCATAAACGAGATTATAATACATGGTTAAGCTTAGGCGATTTTATGATTGAACTTCAAACATCTAAAAGGGGAGAAAAATTAAATCCATGGAGTTCATTAAATGAAGGAATAGTACATATGTGTTTTCTAGTAGAAAATGTACAAAAAGAATATGAAAGAATTAAAAGTTTAGGATATACAAACTTTAAAAACAAAAATGGAGAAGACATTTATAAAGTAGAAGAGGGGTATTTATTTAAAGTTAAAGCGCCAGAAGGTACTGAAATTGAAATAAGAGATCTGCCCATCTAGAAATTAAAGGTAAGCTGAATACTTTATACTAATCTTTCAATAAGCTTCAAAATCATTATATATTTCTAAAATTAATTTCTAACCCATAAAAATCCACAAAAAAAATCCCCCTAAGGGGATTTTTAAATTTTCAAGAAACTCTGTGAGTTTCCTCCTTCATTCTAAATTCTAAATTTTCAGTTCTAAATTTTCAATTCTAAATTACTTAACGTAACTAGCTCCTTTTTCTAAGGCAATCTTGTTCATTTCAAAGTATTGTTCTTTTCCATGATCTTTTAAGGATTGAAGAATTACCTCCATGGAAACTATACCAGTTTTCTTTACTAAAGCTCCTAATAGTACCATATTGGCAATAGTCTTGTTACCTATTTCCTGGGCAATGCTTTGAGCTGGTATTTTTATAACGTCTATATCTTCTCTTGATGCATCTATATTTACCATATCCTCATCTATTATTAGTAGTCCATTAGGCTTAATGGTATTTTCAAATTTTTCAAGGGAAGGTCTGTTCATAACTATTAAGGTATCTGGTTTGTTAACTATAGGAGAACCTACTTGTGACTCGGTTATTATTACTGAACAGTTACAGGTTCCTCCTCTCATTTCTGGACCATAAGAAGGTAGCCATGATACATTTAATTCTGCATCCATACCTGCATAAGCTAAAAACTTAGCCATGGACAAAATTCCTTGTCCACCAAATCCTGCAAACAAAATTTCCTGTGATAACATAACTATTTCACCTCCCCTGTAATATCCTTTTTAACACCTAAAGGATAGTGAGGAATCATATTATCTCTAAGCCAATCTAAAGATTCAGAAGTAGATAGTCCCCAGTTAGTTGGACATATGGACAATACTTCTACCATAGAAAAGCCTTTTCCCTCTATAGCATTTTGGAAAGCCTTTTTAATTGCTTTCTTCGCTTTCATTACGTTAGGTACCTTATCTACAGAAACTCTTTCCACATAAACCGCTCCATCTAAGGTGGATATCATTTCAGATACTCTAATAGGATGTCCTTGAGTAGCTACATCTCTACCATAAGGAGAAGTCTCAGTAACTTGTCCTGGTAATGTAGTAGGGGCCATTTGTCCTCCGGTCATTCCATAGATACAGTTGTTTACAAATATAGTAACTATATTTTCTCCTCTAGCAGCAGCATGAACTATTTCTGCAGTTCCTATAGCTGCTAGGTCTCCATCTCCTTGATAAGTAAATACTACCTTATCAGGATTTGCTCTTTTTATTCCTGTAGCTACTGCTGGTGCTCTTCCGTGAGCAGCCTCAAACATATCACAGGCAAAATAATTATATGCTAAAACTGAGCATCCTACAGGTGCAACACCTATAGTTTTATCTAAAATCCCCAATTCTTCTAAACACTCACCTACAAGTCTGTGGATTATACCATGGGTACATCCAGGACAATAGTGGGTTGGCACATCTCTTAAAGCTTTTGTAGGTTCAAAAACTACTGTCATTATTTTTCACCTCCTACTATTTCCATAACCTTGTTAAGTATCTCTTCTGGTGTAGGCACCATTCCGCCGGTTCTTCCGTAAAACTCTACTGGCTTTCTTCCATTTACAGAAAGTCTTACATCTTCCACCATCTGTCCCGCACTCATTTCCACAGAAATATAACCATGCTTAGTAAGGTCTATGGTTTTGTCAAAGGCTTCTGCTGGGAAAGGCCATAGAGTTATTGGTCTTATAAGTCCTAATTTCACACCTTTTTCCTCTGCAGTTTTAATAACATTTTTGCAAATTCTAGAGGTTGTACCATAGGAAACCATAATAAGGTCACATGTTGAATCTATATTATAAAGCTCATATTTTACTTCATTTTCTTTAATGGCTGCATATTTCTTTTGGAGTTTTATATTGTGTCTCTCCAAATCTTCAGATTGAAGATACAATGAGTTTATTACATTATGCTCTTTTCTATCTCCAAGACCATTAGCTGCCCAAGTCTTTTCTGGAAGTTCTCTTCTTTGTCTTTCTTTAAACTCTACTGGCTCCATCATCTGTCCAAGCATTCCGTCTCCCATTACCATTACTGGAGTTCTATATTCATCTGCCACATCAAAGGCATCTTGAATAAGATCTACCATTTCTTGAATGGAACTAGGTGCATATACAGGCATGTTATAATCGCCATGACCTAATCCTTTAGTAGCTTGGAAATAGTCTGATTGAGCTGGCTGAATGCTTCCAAGTCCTGGACCACCTCTAACAATATTTATTATTACACAAGGAAGTTCTGCTCCTGCAATATATGAAACTCCTTCTGCCTTTAAGCTGATTCCTGGACTTGAGGAGGAAGTCATACATCTAACTCCTGTTCCTGCAGCTCCATAAACCATATTTATTGCTGCTACTTCACTTTCAGCCTGTAAAAATACCCTCCCAATTTTAGGCATCTTTTTAGACATGTAAGCAGCAACTTCTGTTTGCGGTGTTATAGGATAGCCAAAAAAGCACTGACAACCAGCTTGTATAGCCGCTTCACCTATTGCTTCATTTCCTTTCATTAATACCTTTTGAGCCATTTTTTATACCCCCTTATTTTTCAACAGTTATAACGTAGTCAGGACACATTCTTCCACAGGATGCACAAGCTATGCAATCCTTCATCTTGTCTTCTGGAATACCAGCTGGATGATAACCCTTTGCATTAAGCTTTTCTGAGAAAGATATAATTTGTTTTGGACATGCTATTATACATTGACCGCATCCTTTACATCTTTCCTCTCTAAAAGTGACCTTTGCCATTTTATTTCCCCCTCTTTTACTTTATTTCTCCCAAGGTTTTTTCATATAAATGTCTATTCCAAATATTTCTCCATGAACTTTTCCTTGTAACTCATGGCACATATCCTTTTTACAAACGGTATACGCATATGGAATATTTAATGATTGTGATAATTTAAAAACTTCTTCATCGCCTTTAAGTATGTGTTCTAGAGTTGTCTCATCGGAAAGATTTGTGTTAGATATGAGATAATTAACTTTAAGTCTGCTGGATTTTTCTATATCCTTTAAGTAAATTTCAGCCTCTTCAGCATTAGAGGTTAAAGGTCTGTTGTTGTTAACTACAAGGTACATATCATAGGGTTCTTCTTTAAAGTACTTATTGTACTGACCCAATGCTATTGCTCCCATGTCATCCCCACCTATGTCAAATACCACTATATGACTTTTATCATTAAAAGCAGAAATAACTTCAGGAGGTACAACCATTAACTCAGCATTGGAAAGATGAGGATTTGCCGAAATCAATCTTACACCACAATTTTGGAGTTCCTCTTTTATATCCCTGGAACAAAAATATGGGTTAACTATATCTATGTCTACCAAAGTAACCTTTTCACCTTGTTTCGCTAACTTCATTGCATAGTTTATAGCTATTTCTGTTTTACCACTGCCAAAATGTCCTGTAAAAACATTTATTCTCTTCATATACACTCCTTTTTAACACATAGTATCAACTAATTTTCGGTAAACCTTTACAATATAATTATACTGTAATTTTAACCTATTATTCAAATGTTTTATTCATCATAATTATCTATTTTACTATACAAATTATTTACTTGTCAAAAAAAGCATTTGTTATTTTCCAATTCCTTTTTTCACCCCTATGTGTTTTAATAAATAGATAAAAATGGGAGAAGAAATTTATTGCTAATAAACTCGTTTTACAATTTAGAGTTGAGAATTGAGAGTGTAAAATGAAGGAATAAACTCACAGAGTTTCTTTTGAATTTATGTAAAACAAAAAACTCCCTGAGGAGTTTTTTAATTTGAATAAATTCATACAGTTTTTCTGATGCTTTTTCAGAAAAACTATCCTTCATTGTAAATTTTAAATTAATTGCCAATTCTAAATTAATTTCTGATTTTAAATCCTAAATCATCTATTATTAACAATGTTTTGCAAATGTACAGCTATATATCCCATCTCGCTGTCATTAAAGGATATATCATGATTCTCTTTTATATATTCCACTAGTTCTTTAGCTAAGGAAAAGCTCTCCTTAAATTTATCTTTAATGGTATCCAATAATATATTCTCTAACGTAATATTTTTAATGGCTCTATCAATGGCAAATCTAAGATGAGTTATGAGCCTGAAGTATGGAAGACTATTTCTATCTAGCTTTTTTCCAATTCTATTTTCTATAAAGGTAATCATATCTTCAAGAATTTCATTTGCCATTACAGTTTCTCTAAGGTTTCCATCATTGGCTGCAGCATGAATGTGCATGGCAATAAATCCAGCCTCATCTTCGGGAAGCTTTATGTTTAACCTAGAATTAATATGCTTAACCACTCTCTCTGCTATAAGATATTCTTCTGTATAAAGAAATTTAATCTCATGAACAAAAACATTTTTTATAGTTATATTATTTTTAATTCTATTTAAAGCAAAATTTATATGATCTAAAAGTGTTACATGTATACTTTCCTTAAGAGGCTTATCTAGGATATCTTCCATAAGTGCAATGGACTCTTCCACAACTCCTATGATATCAACATTTATTTCCTTAGTCATTAAATCAAACTTATACTTATTTTCAGGATCTATAAGGTAAAATATCTTTTCCACCTTTTCAGTGTTATAAATCCTGCTTTGAGCCTTAAGTCCAAAGCCGATTCCTTTACCTATAAGCATACAGCGGAAATCTTCATCATCATAACACATCACTACATTATTATTAATAAGTCTTATAACTTTATAAATTCTCCCCAAAACTTCCACCCCCAAGGAGATCTTCTATATATTCTATTATTCCTAGTTCATTATATCAGAAAAAGAATGAAATAATAACCGAAATTAAAGACGGTTCCACTTAATGGGATTACCGTCTTTAATATATTTTTAGCTACATTACTGTTGCAAATAAATCCTTTAAGCTTTCTACTACCTCCTGTGGTAACTCCATATCACCAATATCTATAAACTTCTTTCTGAAGATACCATGACTATCGCTGCCTCCTGTAATTCTAAGATCTTTCTTTAGGCATATGTCTCTAAGCTCTTTTTTTACTTCTTCATCATTGTCTGTATGATACACCTCTATGCCATCTAAGTATGAACTCCTAATGAGATCATTATATAGCTCTTCCTTCTTCTTTTTTATTTTTCCTGGGTGAGCTAGAACTACTTTTCCGCCATTTCTTTTTATAAATTTACAGCCTTCTTTAAAGTTCATGAAGTTATAGGTATCTTCTACATAACACATGCCATCTTTTCCAAAATATTTTGGTAGTGATACCATGATGTCATCTACCTTCAAGTATCCATGTAAGGCCAAGGTATAAAGGAGCTTTGCTCTATATAAAGGTCCTCCCTTACTCTGCTTAAAGAATTCTTCAGGAGAAATATTTATCCCCTTAGAGTTTAAAATAGAAATTTGTTTATGAGATTTATGATCCAGATAGTTTTTTAAATTTGTGGAATATGCATAAAGCTCCTCTGATTCCTTATTAAGCCCATAAGCTAATACATGTAATTTTACACCTTGCTCTACCACTGTAAGTTCTAAAGCTGGTATATAAGCTATGCCATAAGCTTTACTTAATATTTTCATTTCCGGGAAGTTAAGTGAAGTATCATGATCCGTAACAGCTAGGGCTTTTATTCCTTTTCCCTTAGCTTTATTAAATATCTCTTGTAATGTAGTACTTCCATCTGAATAGGTGGAATGAAAATGAAAATCATATTGAGCCATTTTATCACATCCTCTTATGCTTGAATTGTTGCTGGGTTTTCTATTTCAGAAGCTTCTTCCACATCATCCTTATAATCTTCCCATTTTGTAAAGTAAGTTAATAAAAATCCTCCTGCATAAGCTAAAATAGTACCTATTAAATAGTGTACAGCTTTGCTTCCTGGAATTAATAAGGTAAGTGGCAATCCTGATAGTCCAATACCTGTAGATCCCACTCCCATAGCAGCTACATACATGCCTCCAAAAGCTGAACCTAAACAAGCAGTTAAAAATGGCTTACCCAAAGGAAGGGTTACACCGAACATCAAAGGTTCTCCTACACCTAACATAGCTACAGGCAAGGAACTTGCTACTATAGTTTTTATCTTCTTACTTTTTGTCTTCATATAAATAGCAATACCTGCACCTACTTGTCCTGCCCCTGCCATAGCTAATATTGGCCTTAACAAATCTATATTAGTTTGTTTAAGTAAGCTTACTTCTACTGGAGTCAATGCTCTATGAAGGCCTGTCATAACAAGTGGCAAGAAGGATACAGAGAATATTCCACCAGTAAGTACTTTACCCTTTGCAATAGAAGCGGTAACTGCCCAGGTCAAACTATTGGATAAAGCTCTACCTAGTGGATGGAATATATATAGTGCTCCAAATCCAATTACTAAAAGTACTACAGTGGGAGTTACAAGCATGTCCAATACAGGATGCATAACTTTTCTTAATTTCTTCTCTAAATAAGCACCAGCCATACAAGCAAGTAGTACTGCAAATACTCCTCCTTCTTCTGGAACTAAAGGCACTCCGCCTATAACGATTTTAGATAGAGCAGAGGCACTTAAAATACCAGCAATAGATCCGCCTAATGCCTCACTGCCTCCAAATTCTCTAGCTGTGTACATACCTACCATTATATTCATGTATAAAAATACTGCTTTACCAATAACATAAAGTATATTATAAGTATTACCAGATATTAGTCCCATGTTTTCAAATAGCTTGGCAAAGCCATAGATAATTCCACATCCTACAAAGGCAGGAATTAATGGCATAAATATATTGGATAGTTTTTTAAGAAAAAGCTTAAATGGAGTTGCATTTTTCTTTTTTAATTCTTCCTTTCTAACGGTAGCCTCATCTATTTGTCCTACCCTAAGACTTGTCTTTTTGCCTACTTCTGCTGCCACTTTATTAACTGTACCCGGTCCAAGTATTATCTGCAACTGTCCAGCTTGGGTCACTACCCCCATAACACCATTAATTGCTTTTAATGCCTTTTTGTCAGCCAATGCCTCATCTCTAAGTGTAAGTCTTAACCTAGTCATGCAATAATTCACAGCTGCAATGTTTTCTTTTCCACCTACTTTCTCAAGAATCTCTTCTGCCAAGATTGTAGGAATAGATTTTTTGTCCATGATAGACCTCCTTTATTAATTTAGAATTTAAAATTTAAAATTTAGAATGATGGAGTAAACACCTTATGGAGTTTCTTTCAATGTAAGAAAAAAATTTCGAAAGAAGTTTCCTGGTTATGATTTAATAAAAATTCCTTTAATAATTTATATCCTAAATTTTAAATTCTATGGTAAATTAAAAAAGAGCCAAAAAGACCACAAATGGTCTTTTTGGCTCTTGCCTGCATTACCAGTAACAACGCCTAAAATATTTAACTTATATCTATATTATATATTCCATTGCCATAAATGTAAACAATTTCTTTACTTATTTCTCAATTATTATCTATATTCCCTTGCTTCTTCTTCTCCCATTAATACCCTTAGTCCGCCTTGGGCTAGAGCTAGCATCTCATCTTCTCCAGGATATACGGTTATTGGTGCTATCCAGGAAGTTCTTGCGCTGATGTCATCCACTACTTGTTTTCCGTAAGCTATTCCACCTGTAAGTATTATAGCGTCTACTTTTCCACAAAGCACTGCTGAGCATTCTCCAATGGCTTTAGATACTTGATATGTAAAGGCATCATAGACAAGTTTAGCCTTCTTGTCCCCTTCTCCAGCTGCTTTTAGCACGTCTCTAGCATCATTAGTGTCTAGATATGCTACATAGCCGCCCTTACCATTTATCTTCTTTATTAATTCTTCCTTAGTGAATT
This sequence comes from Clostridium amylolyticum, assembly GCF_900142075.1. Classification (GTDB taxonomy): domain Bacteria; phylum Bacillota; class Clostridia; order Clostridiales; family Clostridiaceae; genus Clostridium_AA; species Clostridium_AA amylolyticum. The sequence continues at coordinate 539,860 of NZ_FQZO01000003.1, read as the reverse complement.
TTCCACTGAAACACAATTTAACTAAATCACCTACAGGTAATCCTCCGCTTCTTTCAGGAGAGAATGGTCCATCACCATCAAGAGCATTGTTTACCTCTACTATTTTGCCATTTTCATGAGCTCCTACGGAAACTCCTCCCCCCATATGAGCTACTATTAAATTGCAATCTTCATATCTCTTATTATTTTCTTTAGCATATCTTTTTGCCACAGCTTTTTGATTTAATGCATGGAATATACTTCTTCTTTCTATTTCTGGCATTCCAGATATTCTAGCTATATCCTCTAATTCGTCTACCACTACAGGGTCTACTATAAAAGCTGGTATATTTAATTCTTTTCCTATTTCATTAGCTATAATTCCACCAAGATTTGAAGCATGTTGTCCTTGAACCCCTACTTTCAAATCTTCCAGCATGGTTTCATTAACTCTGTAAGTACCACTTATCATAGGTTTTAAAAGTCCGCCTCTGCCTACTACAGCATTTAGATCTTTAATATTGAAATTTTTATCCTTAAGTACATTTAATATAACATTTTTTCTAAATTCAAATTGTCCATATATGCTATCATATTGTCCTATTTCTTCTGAGCTGTGTCTTAAAGTTTCCACTAGGATTTGATTTTCATCTTCATATACTGCAATTTTTGTAGATGTGGAACCTGGATTGATAATTAATAATTTATATGACATTTGTACTCCCCCTTAAATCTATTTATTACTTTGAGCCACCAATGCTGCAAGAGCTATGGAGTTAACCTTAGTTTCAAAACTATCTGCTCTTGATGTTAATATAACTGGTGCTGAAGTTCCCACAAGTATTCCACCATTTCTAGTTGGTGAAGTATAAGTAAGTGTTTTGTACATAACATTGGCACTTTCTATGTTTGGTAGAACCATTATATCAGCTTTTCCTGCCACAGGACCTGTAACGTTTTTATGTTTTGCTGCTTCTTCAGATAAAGCATTATCTAGCGCTAATGGGCCATCCACTATGCAGCCTTTTATTTGTCCTCTTTCACTCATTTTTGATAATATTGAAGCATCTACAGTAGATGGCATGTCTGGATTAACCACTTCTACAGCGCATATAGGTGCAACTTTTGGAATTTCTATACCTACTGCATGAGCAACCTGTACTGAATTATTAACTATATCTACCTTTGCTTTTAAATCTGGATAAGTATTAAAAGCTGCATCTGTTAAGAATATAAGTCTGTCTATTCCTTTTATCTCAAAAACAGCCACATGGGACATAAGTTTTCCAGTTCTTAATCCAACTTCTTTATTTAAAACGCTTCTTAAGAAAGTTGCAGTGTCAATAAGCCCCTTCATTACCATATCAGCCTTTTTGCTAGATACTAATTCTACAGCTTTTAATGCAGCTGCTTTTTTATCTGGCTCATGAATTATTTCAAATTGAGAAATATCCATATCCAACTTTTCAGCTATAGCTTCTATCTCATTTTTATCTCCAACTAAAATGGCATCAGCAAAGCCTTGAATCTTTGCCTCTTTAATAGCTTCTAATACAGGTTCATCCTGTGCTACTGCTACCGCTACTTTTTTAACCTTTCCTTCTTTAACTTTTCCAAGTACCTCATCAAAATTTCTTACCATTAATGTACACCTCATTCTCGTAAATTTTTGCTTCTTCTTGTTGTTTTAAAACCCTTTCAGCACCCTGTGCCAAAGATTCCATTTCATTTTCTCCAGGAAAAACTTCTACAGGAGCTATAAAGGACACTCTTTCCTCAATCCATTGAGTTAAAAGCTTATCATAGGCAAGTCCTCCTGTAAGTACTATTCTATCTACCTTACCCCTTAAAACTGTAGCCATAGATGCGATTTCTTTGCTTATTTGGTACGCTAAAGCTTTATAAATAAGCTCTGCTCCTCTATCTCCTGACTGTATCCTCTTATTTATTACTCTACCATCATTGGTACCTAAATACCCAATAAGCCCTCCTCGTCCCATAATTTTTTTCTTTATATCATCATAACTGTACTTACCACTAAAACATAATCTAACTAAATCCCCCGCTGGCAGCCCTCCAGATCTTTCCGGGGAAAATGGACCTTCTTCATTAGCATTATTAACATCGATAATCCTGCCATATTGCAGTGGAACTATAGAAATTCCTCCTCCTAAATGAGCTACAATAAAGGAACACGTTTTCATATCTTTGTTAATTTTATCACAAACTTTTCTTGAAGTAGCCTTAATGTTTAAAGCATGCACAAGGGATTTCCTTGTAATTTCAGGCATTCCAGAAATTCTGGCTACATCCTCTATTTCATCCACTGCTACAGGGTCTACAATAAAAGCAGGGATATTTAATGGCTCAGCAATATCATATGCTATAATTCCTCCCAAATTGGAGGCATGTTGTCCTTGAATACCCTCCTGAAGGTCTTTTAACATAGCTTCAGTCACTAAATAAGTTCCTCCTGGCATGGGTCTTAAAAGCCCCCCTCTTCCTACCACGGCCTTTAACTTTTCTAAAGATATATCTTTTTCCTTAAGCCAAGTCATAATGGTGTCTGTTCTCATATCCTTTTGCTGATAAATACATGTGTACTTACTAATTTCTTCATTGGAATGGGAAAGATTTTCTACTTCAATGCAAATTCCATCATGAAACACTGCAATTTTAGTGGAAGTAGAACCAGGATTAATAGCCAATATTAAATTTTTGTTATCCATAATAACCCCCATGATAATTTTTAATCCTTTAATACCAAGCGACCCTACTATTTATTTTAACAAAAATTTATTATAAAACAAATACTCATTTTAAAGTAAATTTAAATTCTCCCATAGTAGTTATAGGAGAATTTGAATTTTGTATTATTAAATTGTTAATTTATATTCTTTTTTAGGTATTAAATTACCAAATTATTAAACATTATAGAATTATTTACATTAATAAATAATAAGTGCTAATAATCAGATATTTTAACTTGCTATCTATAAAGTCCCTGGCAACTATATTTCCCCATTATACTTTCAACAACTTTTAAACCATCTACCGCAGCGGATATTATGCCTCCTGCATAGCCTGCACCCTCACCACATGGATATAAGCCTTGAAGGGATATGCTTTCTAAATGGTCATTTCTTATTATTCTTAAAGGTGCAGAAGTTCTAGTTTCTATACCAGTTAATATGGTATCATTATCTGCAAAACCTTTTATTTTATTGTTAAAATCTTTAAAACCTTCTTTTAAAGCATCTGTTACATAAAGAGGCAAACATTTTCTTAAATCTCTAAACTCATATCCTGGAGTATAACTAGGTGTTACTTTCCCAAGCTTTCTGGAAACATTATCTTTTAAGAAATCTCCCAAAAGCTGGACAGGTGCTTGGTAGCCTCCTCCTCCTAGTTTATAGGCAAGGCCTTCATAATGCCTTTGGAATTCCATACCACTTAAAGGCGAATTTCCTTGGAAGTCCTCTGGAGATACGGATACTACTATGGCAGAATTAGCATTTTCCTTATCTCTAGCATGATAACTCATACCATTTGTCACCAGCCTATCCTCTTCGGAGGCTGCTGCCACTACAAGTCCACCTGGGCACATACAAAAAGAGTAAACGGATCTATTTAAACTTTTGCTGTTATAGGTAAGTCTATAATCTGCTGCTCTCAGTTTAGGGTGTCCTGCCATACTTCCATATTGATTACTGTCTATTAGTCCTTGAGGATGCTCTACTCTTACCCCTATGGCAAAGGGCTTTGGTTCCATAAAAATATTTTTATTATATAGCATTTCATAGGTATCTCTAGAACTATGGCCTATAGCCATTATAAGCACATCACAGGGAATCTCTTCATCATTTATTATTACTGCTTTAATTTTATCATATTTTATAATGATATCTTTAAGCTGGGAGTTAAAACGCACTTCTCCCCCTAAGGAAATTATTTCTTCTCTAATATTTTTAACTACATCTTTAAGTATATCTGTACCTACATGAGGTTTACCCCTATATATTATCTCTTCTGGTGCACCAGCTTTCACCATGGTTTCTAAAATATAATCACATCGATTATCCTTTATTCTTGTGGTAAGCTTACCATCCGAAAAGGCTCCTGCACCACCTTCACCAAATTGAACATTAGATTGTAGATTAAGCTTGCCTTCCCGCCAAAACTTTTCCACAGACTCTGTTCTTTTATGCACAGACTCTCCTCTTTCTATCACCAAGGGTGCATAACCTTTTCTAGCTAGAAGCAAGGCTGCAAATAGTCCCGCTGGTCCCAATCCTACAACTACAGGCCTAGAACGTAATATTTCATTTCCAAACCTCGTATCTTCATTATAAGCTGGGGCTTCTAATTTAACATCCTTGTCATTTAATTTATCTACTAATCTTTTTTCATCTTCATGCTCTATATCTATGCAATAATTAAATTTTATGGAGTTTTTTCTTCTGGCATCTATAGACTCTTTTACTATCTTAAGATTCTTTATTTCTCCTAAAGGTACATTAAGCTTCTTAGCTGCCTTTTGAGAAAGCAATGTTATATCTTCTTCTATATTTAGTATTATATTATTTATTCTTATGGCCATGCTTTAATATCACCTCATTAAAACAGCTTGAAAAGGATAAAGTAACTTTTCAAGCTATTTATTAAATATTTTATATTTTCATTAAGTGGTATTTGCTTATAGTTTTTAATTTCCACCTTGTCAATGGATTATTAGAAAACTATTTTTTAGTTATGGTAACTTTCATTTTATCAGGATTGGAGTTTACTATTCTAATCTCTGGCTTTTTAGAGGATACCTTTATCGGTAGCTCATGAACTCCCTCCAAAACTCCAGCAGCACTTATTTCTGCTATAAAATCTTCTTCCTTTGCTGATGCTGCTATAGATTCTTCAGCCTCTATTACTACTGTTACCGTATCCTTTTCTATTTGTCCATTAAACTGTTCTAAAACTCCAGTTAAAGCTACTTTAATATTAAGAGACCTTTGTGAAACCTTGGCTACATTTATTGCAACCAGAACCGTTGCGTTCTTATTGTTTATTATGCGTATTTTATCCGTTATTATAACCTTGGCATTTACTTCTCCAGAGGTTGATATTTTGGAAAGGTCTATAGGCTCTGTATCTAAACTGCTTATATTATTTAATACTGCTTCATCTCCTATTACTTCAAGTTTATCTGGCGTAACATCTATTTTCTTAAGAGTAATTCCATTAGGTAAAGTCCCTTTAGTTTTTACATTAATATTTACAAATTTAGATTTTCTCACTGGAATAGTTATAGTTGCATTAGAATGTTCAATTTTTACATTAGAGACTTCCTTCTTATTTTCATCTACAGCCTTTAATGGGAGATTTACGGATACATCCTTGTCTGCATTGCTTACCTCACCCTTAGCTAAGAGGTACTTAACATTATTAACATATTGTGCTGCGCCTGATACAAGTCCATTAGTGGGTTTCACGTCAGGTTCTGAGGCATACGCCCCTTGTTTTGTACTTACCTTTACCTCAGGAAGTATAGGTATACTTTTCTCCACATAGTCATCTATCATAACTTTTACTCTTAAAAACTGATCATTTTTTATATTAATATTAGATGGAAAACTTACTATCTCTACTGGGATCTGATTTTCTCCCTTTTTCACTGCATAATCACTAAGATTTGCCACTATTTTAAATTGATATGGTTTTGCTGCAAAGACCTCAGAAGTGGGTCCTTCCAGCTTAAGTGATACGCTAAGATCTTGATTAGGTAACACAATTAGTTTTAAGTCTTTTAATGCATCTTGGTTTATTATCTCAACAGGTACGTTATTTAAGGTATAAGTCCTAGTAGGATTTTCAATATTAGTCACATAAAGCCATAGAGCAAAAGCTAGAATCACACAGACTATTCTTACCACTATTTCTTGCTTTTTGTTTGAGTTATCCACGCTTTCACCCTCTCTCCCATAGTCTTTACTCTTTTATTTCTTCTATTCTTCATTATTTTAAGCAATACATCTTTTAGCCTGTCACGATCATAGTTACGTGACAGCCTTCCATTTACCGCTAAAGATATGGTGCCTGTTTCTTCAGAAACTATTAATACCAAAGCATCCGAGGTTTCTGATAATCCTATAGCAGCCCTATGACGTGTGCCTAATTTTTTGTTGATATCAGTACTGCTGGTGAGAGGTAATACGCAGCCTGATGCGATAATTCTATTATTTCTTATAATTGTAGCTCCATCATGTAAAGGAGTATTTACTACGAAGATATTCTCTAAAAGTGCAGAGGATACTACCGCATCTATCTGAATTCCATTCATAATAACCTCTCCGAGACCAGTGGATTGCTCTATGGCAATAAGGGCACCGGTTTTTGATAAGGAAAGATTCTCCACAGAATTAACTATTTCTGTAACTACCTTCTCCATGAGTGCATCATCTTCTATAGGATGAATATCATTAAAAGCAGTCCTTCCTAAATGCTCTAGCGCTCTTCTTATTTCTGGCTGGAATATGATTATAATAGATAAAACTCCAATGGTGATAGTTTTACTTAAAATTACATATACGGTATTTAACTTTAATAATGAGCTAATAGGAATCAAAATTACAATGAGAAAAATTCCTTTTAAGAGCTGCTCCGCTCGAGTTTCTTTAATAAGCATATAACCTTTAAAGAAAATATATGATACCACTGCTATATCTAATATGCTAGAAAAAGATATATTCTTAATGGTGTTAATCATGACATTTAGTATCTCCACAAACACTTCACCCCTGCAGTTTCTTACTTCTAGAATTATATACTATTACTATATTCATTAGTATATATAACTTATTTCATTACATTTACAATTATACACTATTCCTATATTCCTTAGTACATATGACGAAAATTTAAAATAAAATTAAGAATTCAATAACTCTATATTTAAATATTAAATGGTTATTTTAAAATGGTCAATTGAATATAAATTAATTAAGAATTCTAAAGGAGGTATTATATTGAAATTAGAATATAAAAAATTTATAAAAACGCCTTATATTTTAGCCCTGTTAATATTAATATTCGTAATAATTTTCGGTACATACAGATACTTTACTACAAAATCTTATAAAACTTACGAAGGTAGAATGCATATCTATATTAAAGATATAGCTTCTGCAAATTCCATGGCAAAAAATCTAATAAAAGATCAAACAATAGATGTACAAGCATCCCTAACCCTTTTGCCAGAAATAATAACAAAGTTAAAGGACATAAAATTAAAATTAGATAAGGAAACTCCTTCTGAAAAATATATTGCCTTTAATTCTGATGTAAGTAAAGGAGTTTCAAATAATATACTGCTTTATGAACAATTATGCTTATCCTTATCCAATCCTAATGCTAAGGATATAACAAAATCCTTTGAAAAATTACAAGAATATAAAAGTGAATGTTTATCAAATTATGAAAAAGCATCTGTAAAAAAACTATCTGTAAAATTGCCAAAGGATACTGAGGTCTTTCTTGTTAATGCTTTTGCATATATAAACGAAATTATTAAATTAAATAGAGATAGTGATATAATAAGTTCTCAAAAAAATGATTTTATATTAACCATGGATGAAATAGTAAGTAAATTTAAAAGTATTAATTCAGATTATGAGGTTCCTCTAAAGAGAGTAAGAGAGGAAAAGAAAAGTTATGAGGGTATAATAGACAGTATAGATAAAAATATAGAGACTTTGGTATCCTTAACTGAAAAATTCAATAGCATTTCTATACCTAACAATGCTTTAGATGCTCATAATAACTTTAAAGTATGTTTAAGCGGCTTTAATAAATATATACAGGAGCTAAGAGATGCAGTAAGCAGTGAAAATTTAAAATCTAAAGATAAGAGCCTTACAGAAGAAGAATTAGATATTTTATACGAAAACGCCTCAGAAAACTATGAAGAATTAAAAGCTTCTTTTGAAAATTTTATATTAGTATATGAAAAATATAAGGAAAAATAAAGGTCTGGAAACTTCCAGACTTTTATTTAATGGTAGATAATAGCTTTTTGTGAATTAAATTTGGAATAAAGGAGAAAATATTGGATAGCAGCGTAATCCAAAGGAGGTTTTTATGAAAATGAAGAATAGCTCCCTTAAAATTCTGCTTATAATCTTTTGTATAATTACATTTAGGATATTAGAAGTAAAGGCAGTAAGTGTAATGCCCAATGACATTGTTAATTCGCCAAAAATTATATATTATAAAAGTGAAGCTCTAGATAACAATGAAGTTAGAGTACTAAGCAGAGGCAATACAAATGATTCTATGAATCTTTATCAAGAAAAGGCTGAATCAGTGCAAGTTTTTAGTGCTGGTGCTAAAAAGATTTATATTACCAGCAAAGAAATAGAGTTAATGTCAAAAGTTGTATATAAAGAAAGTCGCGGCGAACCTTATGAAGGAAAGGTTGCTGTGGCTTCAGTAATATTAAATCGCGCTGTAAACCCAAGATTTCCCGGTAGTATAGAAGGAGTCATAAAAGAGAAAAACGCATTTTCCTGCGTGGTAAATGGAAAAATAAATGCAAACCCAGATGATAGCTGTTATAAAGCTGTACTAGAAGCCATATCTGGCAAAGATCCTACAAATAAAGCAATATATTTCTATAATCCCAAAACAGCTACGTCAGCATGGATGAAAAATGTTACAAAGGGCAATTCTAAAAGCATAGGAAATCATGTATTTTTTAGTAAATAGGTAAAGTTAAAGCCGGGATGGTATTATCATCCCGGCTTTAAATATCTTATATTCTATTTTTTACTTTAGAGTTTCTCTGCTTTTAGAATCTAAATAAGAAGTTGCGCCTAAAGCTGCTATTAGTCCTTCTCCAGCTGCCTTTATATACTGATAAGGCTTTCCTATACAGTCACCGGCAGCAAAGCATCCATTAATATTTGTTTTCATCAATCTATCCACTTTAATATGATTATCCTCTATGGTAAGTCCTGGGACAAGCTGTCCTGGAGATATACTATCTCTTAGAACAAATATTCCATCTGTTTCAATTTCTGTTTCCGATAAAATAAGTTTTGTTACTTTATCTTCTCCAATAACTTCTACAGGTCTATCCTTTATTATTTCAATAGAAGGATTTAACTTATAGTCAGAAGTATACATAGGTATATAATAAAGCTTTGATGCTAATTCACTTACATAATTTGCTTCTTCTTCTGCTTCTTTATTATAACCTATTATGGTAACAACTTTTCCTTTATACAATGGAGCATCACAAGTAGCACAGTAACCTACACCTTTTCCTAGGAACTGCTCTTCCCCTTTAAAAGGTCTTGTATATTCAATTCCTGTAGCTAAAATAACTGTCTTAGCTTCATACATCTTTTCATTTACCATAAGGGCAAAATAATCTCCCATGGCATAAACATTGTTTATTCTTTCATTTATTATGCTAATTCCCATAGAATTAATATGGTTTTGGAAATTTTCTTTTAATTCTATTCCAGATATCTCGTTAAAACCAAGATAATTATTTATTTTTGGTGCCTTTATAAGCTTAGCGCTGAAATCATTATTCCCAAATATTATTAAATCTTTATTTCTTATTTTTGCATTGATAGCTGCGGATAGTCCTGCTGGACCGCTGCCTATAATGGCAATATCATGTCTTTTCATCTTATCTCCCCTTAAGGATTTTCAGTTTAGGAATCTTAAAGAAAATAACAAGTCAATATGCTAGTTATTTTTTTGAAGATACCTTATTACATGTGATTTCTTATAGCTTGCTCTAATTCTTGTTTTGGTCTAAATCCAACTACGGTTTCAACTACAGCTCCATCTTTAAATATCATAATAGTAGGTATGCTGCTAATTCTATACTTACTTGTAGCTGATGGGTTTTCATCTACTTCAACTTTAGCAAACTTCACTTCTGGAATTTCATTGGCAAGCTGCTCAATAATTGGTGCAATCATCTTACATGGTCCACACCAGGTAGCCCAAAAATCTACCACTACTACACCCTTTTCATTTTCAATTTGTGCTGCAAAATCATTATCTCCTACGTGTAATAACATATAAATACCTCCATTTGTATACCCCCTAGGGGTAATCTTTCTGTAATTTATATTAAACTATATTATATTAATTGTCAATGCAATTTTTATACAATATATAAGCATAGTATAATATATTTAACATTAAAAAGGCAATATTTAGTAATAGACATTATTCAAAGGTACCTTTTACTATAACCTTATTATTTTCTATATGAAATACTCCTTTAGCCATTACACTATGTATATTTAAAGTAGCCTTATCTAAAAGGACTAAATCTGCATCTTTTCCTTTTTCAATGCTTCCTTTGGCTTTCAGTTTTAGAATTTCAGCAGCATTGGAAGTTATAACTTTAAGAGCTTCTCCTAAGGGTATATTTTCCTCTAAAACAGCATCCCTTACCTCACGAAATAGCGTTTCTACAGAGCAAATTCCAAGTCCAAGAAACTTTTTATCCTTATCAAAAAGAGGCATACTTCCATTTCCATCAGAGGAAAAGGTTATCCTTTCTATAGGCACACCGGCATCTAAGAGAAGCTTTAATCCTTTGGAGGCCTTCACCTCTCCCGGTTCTAAAAAGTTAGGTTCTGAGCTAGTGGTTAAGTCTATAAAACCTCCAGCTTTAGTATATTCTATACCCATTTCAAATAATGAATCTATCCTGTTAATATGAGTTGGAAGCACTTGAGTTGCAGGAATTTCAGTTTTGCTTATCATGGTAAATAAGTATTCCATCATAGTAGCACCATCACCTAAATGAACATTCACCACTCCAGCTTTTCCTGAAAGAAGACCACCCACCCTGGCTTGCGCTACAGTATTTACAAACTGCTCATAGGTAGGTTGGGAAGACCTATGATCTGATAAAGCTATCTCGCCCACCCCTATAGCTTTTGACACCATCATTAAATCACCTTTTGGACTTCCTGTAAGGCTTTTTACTGGTATCTCATAAGAACCTGTATAAATATATGTACTTATTCCTTCTTCTTCCAAAGCATTAGCCTTTGCCACCAATGCCCTTATGTCCCTACATACATCGTCAGTACCTAGACATCCCACCACCGTAGTTATTCCTGCAGTAGTTATTTTAGATAGTGAAAGTTCTGGAGTTCTAGTTTTGAATCCCCCTTCTCCTCCTCCACCTAAAATATGCACATGATTGTCTATAAATCCTGGTACTAATATTTTTCCTTCAGCATCCACAACTTTAATTTCAATAAAATTTTCAGGTATGTTTATATCATCATAGATGCCTTCAATCCTATCTTCCAAAATTACTACCTGTTTAATTCCTAATGGTTCCGGAGCATAAATATCAGCATTTTTTATTATTGTTATCATGATTTTTCTCCTTACTTTGATTTTAATATATCCTTTATAGTTGTATTAAAATACATGGAATTAGGAAAATTACTTTTAATCATAGAAGCATACTTATAAGATTCATAATTATTTATATTTTTGTTTAAAACAGCTAAATTATACAAAACCCCGTCTCCATATTCTGAAGAAAGATACTCTTCAGCATAAAGCTTATAATATTTTATTGCAGACTCAATATCTTGGCGGTTTTCTGCAGAAGCACCTAACATATATATTATATGCGACTTTAAATAACTCTTATTGCTATGCTTAAAGGCTTTTTCAAGCTCTTTTTGTGCATTTACATAATCTTTTTCCTTTTGAAACTTCATGCCTTGAGAGTAAAAGAAGTTTACCCCTTCTGTTTCAAGAGTTTCTAGAACTTTATTATATAAAGCTTTTTCGTTAACATTCAGCTTTGAATCTTTAAATTCCATGGCCACATTATATAATTTGTCATAGTTCTTATGTTCTAAATCAGTTTTTATTTCATTTTGTGAAAACTTACTTTCATTATTTTGCAATTTATTTATATCTCCTGATGTCTTCTTATCATCGCTGGATTTACCTTCTGTACCTTTTATAGGTGCCTTGTTATCTTTTTCTAAATCTACTTTATCATTAGAACCCTTCTTTGCATCTTTTGATGAGGTAAATAAGCTTATTGGGTTTTTAAGAAATTGTACCTTAGGTATGATTAAATATCTTAAAGATAAAATCACAATACAAATCCCCAATATTATTGAAGTTGTTCTTAAAATCATCTTATTATTTAATAATTTATCTTTTGTAGATGAATTGCCAAACTTCTTTAAATATTCCTTGTTGCTTAGGGCTTCCTTATTATATTTGTCTAACTCTAAAACTTTTTCTATGTGATATTCTGAATGAATATACTCTCCCTTTTTTATGTAACAGCTAGCTAATGCATTAGAGACATTTATAATATTAAAGTCGCTTTCTCTGCACTTTTTAAGATTTTCTAAAGCTTCATTAATTCTCATTTCTTTTATAAACAGCATGGCATTACTATAAAGCTTAAGTCTATCGCTATCTCTTTTTGAATCTTTTAAATATTCCTTAGAGGCACCATCATCATTAATATCAGCATTTATGTTCCATACCACTCTACAGCCTTCTAAGTCGCCTTTTTGATAAAGCAAAAGCCCTTTAAGATTCAAAATAGGTGCACAATAAATATCTTTGCTTATTCCTTTTTCACAACAATTTAACGCTTTATCTATTAATCCTTTTTGATAACATAACATAGCTTTTGAATATATTTTTTTTAATTCCTTATCCATTTAATCCACCTTTATTGTTTCAATAACTTAAGTATTTCTTTTTGAATTTATAACCTTATTATAAAGAGTTTCAGCAAGTTTAAAGCCAACTATACCTAATATTATCCCGGCTATTACATCGCTGGGAAAATGTACATATAAATATAATCGTGAAAAGGCAATAAGTGCAGCAGGAATGAAAAATAGCTTTCCATAAGGTTTTATGTATCCTGCAAGAGCAGCTGCCGCTGCAAAGGATGATGCAGTATGACCTGAAGGAAATGAAAAAGTTTTTGGTTTTGCTATAAGTAATACCAAGTTTGCATCACTCATAAAAGGTCTCGCTCTTTGAATTAAATTTTTTATAACTCCCTCTCCAAGAATAGCGGTTATAATAAGAGATAGTGCACAAACTATACCTGCTTTCCTATATTTTTTTGTAATTAATAGAATAATGCAAAGTATTATCCAAACTATTCCCGCATCCCCTAAAGCGGTTATAAATGGCATTATGCTGTCTACGAAAGAATTTCTCATATTCCTTTGAATAAAGTCTAATATATTTCTATCTAGAGTGTTCATATAAACTAAAAAATTATGCAAAATGCTCACCTGCTCTTTACTTTAAATTTCTTTCATTATTATAACATAATAACATATACAAATTTATTGAAAATTATATTTATAAAAGGTGAAAATAAATTATAATAACATTATTAAAATATAAGAAGGTGATAAGATGAAATCTTTAATTATAGAAGATGACTCATTACTTATTGAAAGTATAGCTGAAAGCATCAAAGAAATATTTCACTATGATTTTGCCCAGGATGGAGAGCAAGGTTTATATCTGGCGGAGCAAAACATATATGATGTCATTATTTTAGATATAATGCATCCTGGTATGGATGGGTACAGTATTTTAAAGGAGCTGAGGTGTAAAAACATAAATACACCCGTTCTCATACTCACAGCTAAAGATTCCATTGATGATAAACTAAGAGGGTTTAAGTTAGGTGCTGACGATTATATTATCAAACCCTTTCATAGAGAAGAACTATTAGCTAGACTAGAAGCCATTTTAAGAAGAAGCGGTATAAACCTAAATAAAGATATTCTAGTCTTTAAGGATCTAATTCTAGATTTAAAGCTAAGAAATGCAAGAATAAATGATGAAAATATAGATCTTCATGGAAAGCAGTTTGAACTTTTAGAATATCTTATAAATAATCAAGGATCCATATTATCTAAAGAACAGATCTTTGATAGGATATGGGGGTTTAATTCTGATACCACCTTTAATGTGGTAGAGGTATATGCAAGCAATCTTAGAAAAAGCTTAAAAAAATATGGTTATGACAAATATATAAAAACCATACGTGGCTTTGGATATATGCTTGTAGGAGATGAAAATAATGCATAATAAGAAAAAAACTCAACTTTTGCTTGCAAACTTCTCTGTTTTTATAATGATATTTTCCATTTTTAGCTTTATACTTTATAGCACTATAAAATCTACTCAATATGTAAGGGTAGATAATGAGTTAAAGTCTGCAAAAAACATTATAATGCGAGGAGCTTCCTATAACTTTTCTCCCATGATTCCTCCCATGAACCCTAGAATTACTACTATCATTTATGGTGAAAATGGAGAAATAATACAACCTTCAAAAAATTATTCCTTTTTTGAGCAGAATTCAAAGCAGCTTAAGCCCAAGGAATTAGATAAACTTTACGATTTCACTATTGGAGAATATAGTTTCAGAACCATTTCCTTCTCTGCAACTCTTCAAGGAAAGTTTGTAATAGTTCAACTTATTACAAATACTAATCCTGAAAGGGATATTTTAACAAATCTATTAAGAATATTAATAATTGGTGGTATAGTTATTTCTATTGTTTCCGTAGCTGCAGCTCTATACCTTGCTGATAAGAGCATGAAACCTATAATAGATTCTTGGAATAAGCAAAAGGAATTTGTTGAGAATGCCTCCCATGAACTTAGGACACCCCTTACCATTATACAGTCTAAACTAGAGCTGATGCTTTTAGAGCCCAAAGCCTCCATAATGGATAAATATGAACTTCTAGCACCTGCACTTTCAGAAACTAGAAGAATTTCTAAAATGGTTTCAGACTTATTAACCTTGGCAAGATCAGACTCCAATACAACAGAATTAGAAAAATCCTATATTGATATAACTAAACTTATAAAAAATGTTTCCGAACCTTACAAAGAGATTGCAGAAGCTGAAGGAAAGTCTTTAAACTTGAAATTGCAGCAAGATATAAGTATATTTGCTGATGAAAAAAGACTAAATCAACTGATTATAATTCTTTTAGACAATTCCCTTAAATATACTGAGGAAGGATGTTTCATAAACATAAAAGCTTGTATAAAGAATAATGACTTTTTATTAGAGGTATCAGATAACGGTATAGGCATAAAAGAAGAAAATAGGAAACGAATTTTTGAAAGGTTCTTTAGAGAAGATAAAGCTCGTTCAAGAAAAACTGGTGGTTCCGGTTTAGGTCTTTCCATAGCTAAATGGATAGTGGAAAAGCATGAAGGTGTCATAGAGGCTTCTCCAGTTACCCCTAAGGGGACTTTAATAAAAGTAATTATCCCTTTAAAACTTTAAGCAAATTTTAAGGTTAATCTATCATAATCTTTCCTATAGTAAAAACATTATGAAAGGAAAGATATTATGAAAAAGACTATTATAGCTATACTTATAGCATCAGTTATTGGCATTGGTGGTTTTGCAGGTTACAAATATGTTTATTCTAAGCCAGCTTCAAATAATCAAACTGTTAGATATACTACCGCAAATGCCTCTAAAGCTACCATAGAAAAGAAAATTACTTCTTCTGGAACAGTAGAAACTTCTTTAAGAGAAACTATTACTAGCGCTACCGTAGATACCATTAAAGAAGTTCTAGTAAAACCCAATGATAAAGTAAAAAAAGGTCAAAATCTCATAACTTACTGGAATGGAAGCGCTGCAGTCATAGCTCCTTATGATTGTATAATCTCTGAGGTTAATGTAAAGGCTGATGGGGTAGTTAAGTCTGGCATGGAACTTTTAAAAATCTTTGATAGTGAAAATCTCAGTACTAAAATTCAAGTGGATGAATCAGAGCTTTCTTTAATACAAATAGGTCAAAGCGCGGATATAAAACTCACTGCTTACCCAGATGAAAAGTTTACTGGAAAGGTCATAGATATTAATCAAGAAGGTAAAAACTCTAATGGAGTTACCACCTTTGAGGTTACTGTAAAATTTGATGAAATAAAAAATATTAAAGTGGGCATGACAGCCGAAGTTTCCATTTTAATAAATAGAAAAGAAAATGTACTTGCCATCCCTATAGAGGCAGTTAGAAAGTCAAAAGATTCAAAAGTGGTTATGGTAGCTGGTGACAATAATACTCCTGTAGTTAAAAAGGTAGAAACTGGTATAGCTAATAATACATTGGTAGAAATCACTTCTGGTTTAAATGAAGGGGATAAAATAGAAATCCCTGTACCAGTACAAAGCACTCAAAATTCTCAAAACTCTAACAACAAAAATAATGGTAGTATGCTTGTGCCTGGCATGGGTCAGCAGAGAATTAATAGCGGCGGTTACAACAATAGAACTGGTGGACAATCACCTAGAAACTAAAAGGAGGCCACTATTATGATTGTTTTAAAAAATGTAAGCAAACAATATAAAATGGGAGATAACATA
The DNA here is from genome assembly GCF_900142075.1 of Clostridium amylolyticum. Lineage (GTDB taxonomy): Bacteria > Bacillota > Clostridia > Clostridiales > Clostridiaceae > Clostridium_AA > Clostridium_AA amylolyticum. The sequence continues at coordinate 523,428 of NZ_FQZO01000003.1, read as the reverse complement.
GTAAAAGCTCTTGATAATATAAACTTAGAAGTAAAAGAAAAGGAGTTTGTATCCATAATAGGCCCTTCTGGTTCTGGCAAGTCTACCTTAATGAATATATTAGGTTGTTTAGACACACCTGACACTGGGAGCTACCTCTTTAATGATATAAATATTGAAAAAGCTAATGATTCCATGTTAGCTGAATTAAGAAATGCAAAAATCGGCTTTATATTTCAAAATTTTAATCTATTACCAAAGCTTAATGCTATGGAAAATGTTGAAGTACCATTGTTATACAGAGGTATCAGTGAAAAGGAAAGTAGAAAATTAGCCCTTCTATATCTTGAAAAAGTTGGATTAAAAGGAAGGGAGCATCATAAGCCTAACGAATTATCTGGAGGACAGCAACAAAGAGTTGCTATAGCTAGAGCCTTGGCTGGTAAGCCCAGTCTTATTTTAGCAGACGAGCCTACTGGAGCCATTGATTCTAAAACTAATAAAGAGATAATGCAGCTTATAAAGGACTTACACCATGAAGGGCATACAATAATATTAATTACCCATGATCCCCAAGTTGCTATGCAGGCAGATCGTTCTATAAAAATAATAGACGGAAGACTCTATGAGTAAGGAGGGGTTACAGTGAAATTAGTACAAACTATAAAGTTAGCAATAAAAAATATCATTAGCAATAAAATGCGCTCCATACTTACTATGCTGGGTATAATAATAGGTACTTCCTCAGTTATAATACTAGTTTCCATAGCAGGAGGCTCTTCAAAAAACATTACCGACCAAGTACAGTCTCTTGGCACAAACCTAATAACTGTTACCATCGGCAATCGTTCAGACAAAAAAATTCATCTTAATGAAATAGAAGAAGTAAGTAAATTAAGAGGAGTAAAAAAAATCTCTCCCACAGTAAATACAAATTATTCAATAAAACTTGGTAAAGACACTAAGGATTCTAATATAATAGGAACAAATGAAAATTTCTTAGATGTGAGAGGTATTAAGCTTAGTAAAGGTAGATTTCTTTCTTATATAGATGTAGAAAACAAAAATAGCACAGCAGTTATTGGTTCTACCATCGCATCAGATCTATTTGGATTTTCTAATCCCGTAGGTGAAGAAGTTATGATAAATGGAACAACCTTTAAAATAATAGGTGTCTTAGTCACTCAAGAAAACTCCATGGGTACAAATGTAGATGATATGGTGTTGATTCCCCTTACTACAGCTATGTCTATGACTAAGGTAAACTCTATTTCTTCATTTTATGTGCAAGCTTCCGATGAAAATGTTATAGATGCTGCAAAAAATGAAATAGATGCTTACTTAACTAAATACTTAAAATCTGATGGAACCAATAGAACTCATAACGTCACCAGCCAAAAGCAGCTTTTAGATACCATGGGTTCCATAACCTCCACCTTATCCCTTTTACTTGGCGGTATAGCTGGCATATCCTTAGTGGTAGGTGGAATTGGAGTAATGAATGTAATGCTCGTATCTGTAACCGAACGTACAAAAGAAATAGGTATTAGAAAAGCTTTAGGCGGGAAAAGAAAAGACATATTAATTCAATTTTTAGTGGAAGCCTTACTTATTACCTCCATTGGAGGTGTAATAGGCATAATACTTGGTATATTAGGAAGTAATATTACTAATAAATTTGGAATGACTACAGTGATATCTATTCCTATAATATTCATATCCTTTACCTTCTCTATAGTGGTAGGATTAATTTTTGGCATATTCCCTGCCTATAAAGCATCTACCCTTAAACCTATAGATGCCTTGAGGTATGAATAATATAATTTTGTTTATTAAAGGCTGGAGTAAAGAAATAAATTCTTTTTCTCCAGCCTTTAATTAATATTTTACTTTTTATACTTCTCTTACTATCTCTTCATAACCTCTTCTCGGTCTTCTAGGATAAAGCTCTTTAGTTTCATCAAAATATCCTAATGCAATAGTCATAACCACAGTTTTGCTTTCATCTAGGTTAAATTCTTTTCTTATTCCTTCAAAATCTATTCCACTCATAGGATGTGAATCTACGCCATAGTGTTTAGCAGCATACATTATTGATGCAGCCAGTAATCCAACGTTACTTTCAGCAAATTTTAACTTATCTGCATCAGTATTGCTGTATAAAGCTGACGCCATAGCTTGTGCTCCTTCTACTACTTTTTTATCCCCACCAAAGGTATTAAGCATTTCTTCCCACACTGGATTTGATTTATCATATCCATTCTTTTGTCCTACTAATACTAAAGTTACAGGTGCTTCTAAAACTTTTGGCTGCTTATTTGAAAGATTAAACAATTTTTCCTTGGCTTCTTTTGATCTAACCTCAATTATTTCCCAAGGTTGAAGATTAAAAGCAGATGGAACTAAAACTGCTAAATCTATTATATTTTTTAATGTTTCCTTACTTACTTCCTTTGATCTATCAAAAAAATTAATCGATCTTCTTTCTTCGTATACATTTCTTAAATCCATGATTCATTTCTCCTTTATATTTTAAATTTATTTATATTTTAGGTTTATATATATTTCAAATTTTATTTTTCAAAATCTCCATTGTTAAAATCATCTACAGCTTGCATTACTTCTTCCATGGTATTCATAACTATAGGACCGTACTTTGCTACAGGCTCATCGAGTTTTTCTGCGCTAATGAAGAGAATACCTGAATTCTCTCCATATATACTTATTATTCCCTCATCTTCTAAAAAGCATAAATCTCCAGCATTAACATTAACGCTATGATTTTTTGTTTTAACAGTTATCTCTCCGCTATGCACATAAACTAAGTTTACTCCTTTAAGCTTTCTTTTAAAGGTTCCACCATTAAACCTAACATCCATATAATCTACTGGATAATAAGGTTTTGCCGGTCCTTCATGATGTAAATATTTTCCTGAAATAAGCTTAATGCTCACTCCTTCTTCCTTTACCAACGGCATGTCTTCTACCTTTAGATGACTATATCTAGGTTCTGTCATTTTCAATTCTTTTGGCAGGTTTACCCAAAGCTGATATCCCCAAAGTTCTCCATCTTTCATTGCAGGCATTTCTTCATGAAGGATTCCTTTTCCCGCAGTCATCCATTGAACTTCTCCTTCATTTAAATTACCTTGATTTCCTCTAGAATCTCTATGCGTAAAACTTCCCTTTACCATATATGTTATAGTTTCCATTCCTCTATGAGGATGCATAGGAAACCCTGCTTCATAATCTTTACTGTCATCACTTCTAAACTCATCTAACATAAGAAAAGGATTGATATGATTCAGACCTCTACCTCCAATAACCCTATTAATGCTTACTCCAGCCCCATCTTTCACCTTTTCACCTTGAATTATTTTCAAAACTTATACACCTCTTTCGTTTATAGATTTTCATTATTTTTTAAATATATACACTAATAATATTTATTCTTATTATGATTCAGTATTATTTATTTAAATATAACTTAGTATATATTTGTAATACCTTAGACAACCATTTATTAATCTTTGAGATTAAACTTACTTTATGTAAGTATAATACTATATATTATTTACTATTGTCAAGTAAGTTTTTGTGAATAATATATTTACTTTTCTTCAATAAGTGATAAAATTATATTAGAGGTGATAAATAATGAATAACTTTCATTTATGCCCCCGATTTGAAAAAGCTTTCCAGCTTTTAGGCAAGAAATGGAATGGGCTAATTATTAGAGTTTTACTAGAAGGGCCTAAAAGATTTTCAGATATAAGAGATTTAATACCTGAGCTAAGTGATAGAATGTTAACTGAGCGTTTTAGAGAATTAGAATGTGAGGGTATTATAAAAAGAAATGTTTATCCAGAAACTCCTGTAAGAATTGAATACGAGCTTACGGAAAAAGGCATTGATCTTAAATATTCCATGAGTGAAATACAAAAATGGGCTGAAAAGTGGGTGGAATAACCCATGTAATATTTTACCACTGCCCCTGGGGTACTGACATTATATGTCAGTACCCCAGGAGCAGTGGTATTTCTTTACATCTTTCCGGATTTTAAAATGGAATAAAGCAGCCATATGCCCATGATCCCTGCCCCCAGATACCCTATTGCTCCAAAGGCGGAAATGCCATATATTTTGGGACCTGCATTGGAATTTACTATTATAGCTGAGCCAACTATTATTGATGCTATAATAAGTCCAAAGGTCATCCTATTTACCATTTTATTCAAGTCATTAAAACCTTGTTCCAGATTATTATCTTCTAGCTCTAGCTGAACCTTCAATTTACCTGCTAAAGTAGTATTTATTAGTTCTAACAGCTTTACCGGTATTTTTACTCCGGATTTAGAAAGCAAATAAACATTTTCTAGCTGTTCTAAAAATTCATGCTTTATATCTTTTTTTTCCAGCATCTGTTGTTTAACAAAAGGTACTGCCACATTCATTATATTTAAATCAGGATTAATTTTTTCCACCAAGCCTTCAATGGTTATTAGCCCTTTCATCATCATGGTAACATTTTTAGGAATAGCTATATTATTTTTTCTGCAGGCATTAAAAACCTGTTCCATCATTTGTGGAAGATCAATATCACTGAGGTTTGTCTCAATATAAGTATTATATATGCTCTCAATATCTGAATATAGTTTCTTAGTGTTAATAGTATCTTTTTGTATACCTATCTTCATAATGGAATACATCATAACCTCTACATTTCTAGAGGCCACTCCATATAAAAATTCTAAAAACTTGTCTCTCATGCCTTTATCTATGTTTCCCACTAGTCCAAAGTCAATATAGACAATTTTTCCATCTCTAATAAGTATGTTACCTGGATGAGGATCTGCATGAAAAAAACCATCTTTAAATATCTGCTTAAAATAATTATTAGCTAACTTTACAGAAATATCTTCTAAATCATAGCCCTTTTCTTTCAAATTTTCTATATCATCAATTTTTGTTCCCTTAACATACTCCATCACCAAAATTTTAGAAGTGGTGTAATCATCATAAACTTTAGGACAATCTATACAATCTATATCTTTATTGTTTTCTCTAAAGATATCTATATTGGAAGCTTCAATATTAAAGTCTAGTTCTCTATTTATAGCCTGAGAAAGCTCTTCTATGATATCTCTTACATCTATAACATCACTTTGAGGTGCAATCTTTGCAAATCTAGAAATTTTTCTAAGTACAGAAATGTCTCTCATCATAGTTTCTCTAATACCAGGTCTCTGTACCTTTATAACCACCTCTTCTCCATCTTTTAAAACTCCTCTATGCACTACAGCCATAGAAGCACTTGCTTCTGGATTACGCTTAAAGGATCTAAACACTTCATCTATGGGACATCCCAGGTTTTCTTCTATAATGACTTTTACATTTTCATAAGGTTCACCCTTTACGTCATCTTGCAGCTTTTCAAATTCAAGTATATATTCCTTTGGTAAAATATCAGCTCTTGTAGATAATATCTGTCCTATTTTTACAAAAGTTGGTCCTAACTCTTCAAAGGCAAGTCTTATCTGATATGGATCTGTTACACTCTTTATACCATCTTTCATTCCATGTTTAATAAAAACCGAAATTATTTCCCGGACTCTTTTCTTTTCATCACTATTTGCCATTTGCTCAACTCCATTTAAGTGCTAACTAATATAATTATACCAAAATCTATTTGTGGTTATGTAAAAATAAAGTAGACACCCTCTACGGTATATCTACTTTATTTTATAACTTATTATTCTGTAATTTCTATAAATCTTTCTTCTCAATGTTGTTAATTCTCTCATCTAGTGCTTTAATATCTTCTTTAGTAGCTAAATTTAAACTTTCTAAAACATCCTTTAAATTTTCTACAGTCAAATTGTTGAGATTTTCTTTTTTATTGTCTTCTGTGACATGACACTTTTCCACTGTTCTTTTTAGTTCTTGAGTAAGTTCTTTTCCTTGATTTACTGTAAGTTCACCTTTTTTAACAAAATCCTCTACCATATCCATAGCTTTATCGTAAGAATAAGCTGCAGCTCCTATGCCAGCTAGGAGTATATTCTTTAATTTAGCATCCATATTAAAACACCTCCTATTTTTGACCTAAAGGTCTATCTTAACCACAATTATAGCACTGATCTATACACAGTCAATAAAGTAATTGTTAATTATGTTAAATTTAAGATTATTAAGAACTTTATTTATTTTTTGCTGATTATTAAAATATATACTGAGCTTATTATAAGCATACTTCCTAAAATAGTGTTTATGGTGATACTTTCTCCAAAGATTATAGCACTTAAAATAATGCTGGTTATAGGCTCTAAAGTACTTAATATAGATGCATTAGAGGAGCCTATCATCATTATAGCCTTAGCAAAAATACTTAATGCTATTATTGTACAAATTAATGATAATGCAACTACATAAACATAACCCTGAGGCTGAAAGTTAAAAGAAATACTATTATCTATAATTCCAAAAGTTAAGGCTCCTATTAAAGAAAATATTAACACATAAAAGGTAATTACAAGGGTATCTACCTTTCTTATATCACTATGGTCTATACCTAATATATAAATTGAATAAAGTACTCCTGATGCTAAAGAGAGAGTTACTCCTCTTATATCTAGTTTTACAGCGCTAAACCCTATAAGTACATACACTCCTGCTATGCAAAATACTAATGATATAATTTTCCTTAAATTAATCTTTTCTTTAAAAAATACTATAGAAAACAAAGTGACTATAGCAGGATATATAAAATGAATTACAGTGGATAAACCTGATGAAATATAATTATAGGACAAAAATAAAGTAATACCTGTAGCTCCATTACCTATAATCCCCAGAAAAGCAAACTGAGGCAGTAATTTCTTTTCTATTCTAAAGTCTATTTTATTAATTAGAAAATAAAATAAAAGTATAATTATTGAAAATAAAAATCTTAAAAATATTACTGTAACTGGTGTAATACCAGCATTATAAGCAAATCTAGCAAAAATAGGAATAAAACCAAAAGCGCAGGCAGAAATGAATGCATATATAATTCCTTGAATCTTTTTATCCCTTGCCACACTAAAGCCTCCTACTTAATAAATTGAAAATCGCTTATGTCTTGGAAATTAAACTCTTTTGAAATGAGGTTTTTATTTCTTGTCCATTTCATTACACTATTAAAGGAATCTTCAGTAATCTTTTCAGCTTTGCTGTATTTAGCTTCTCCTTTAAGATATTGAGTAACTGAATCTGGGAAGGTATATTTTTTTAATATATCACTATACTGTGAAGCATCGGTTTTATTAATATAGTCAATAGCGTCATTATAAGCTGCATAGAATTCTTTTACTCCATTAGAGTTCTCTTTTATGGTTTTTTCGTTAAATAGTATAGCTCCTGCTTTTAATCCATATTCTTTGGAACTTGCTAGAACTTTTGCTCCTCTTTGCTTAAGCATAGTGGATTGAGGCTCTGTGAAAACTACCGCACTAACTTTATCTGCAAGGAGGGCTTCAAATCTTGCGGATATGGAAGGTATGGTTACTATCTTATATTTTATATTGTTCTTTGCAGCCATCTCATCCATTATATACTCTAACACATAGTTTGGCACAATAGAAACATCCTTATTATTAAGCTTATCAAAGCTATCTATACCAGACTTTGGTGAAGTTAAAAGCTTAAAGTCTTCATTAATATCTGAAGTTATCTTCATGCCTACTCCTGCATTATGATATACCAAAGATGTCATAACATCTGCTATGATTCCATCAATCTTACCTGCTTGTACAGCAGCATCGCGATCAAAGGGCGAATTAAAGGCTTGAAGCTCTACTTCTACCCCCTGCTTTTCAAAAAAGCCCTTTTCTTTTGCCACTATTATAGGAATGGCAGATTCTGCTGGTAATGTTCCAAATACTATTTTTTTACTTTCTACGTTTTTTTCTTTTCCACAACCGGATAAAATCATCATGGATACAGTTATTGCTGCTACTATTGCTGTAAATAATTTTTTCTTCATATTATTCCTCCAATATTTTATAAAGATTTTGCTATTGATGTGAACACTGCTCTACTGAATTTTAGTAAGGAAATCAGTTTAAACATAGCAATAATTGAATTTATTTTTAAACATATAAATAAATAGTAATAAGCTTGTACATAACTATTTACCTTATTCTCATATATTAGAGCAATGAACTTAACAGAATTATTCTATTTAAATAACTTTATAAAATCCTCAAGTTCCCAATCCAGCATCACCGCATTTCTACAGAGTTCCAAGGGATTTGTGTCACCATGGTTTATTCCTGGCTTTGTAGTGAAAGCTAAAGAGTATCCATGGTTCTTCAATTGCTGTATTATTTTTTCATCATATATCCCAAAAGGGTAAGCATAGGCACTCTTGAAATCCTTATGTGTATAATTCTTTTCTAGAGGGCTTTTATTGATCTTTTTTATAAATTCTCCACAACTTTTCAAATCATTGCAAAAATCTTCTTCACTTACTGATTGAAGTGCCGTTCCTTGCTTCTTTCTTGTATGTAAAGCCTTAGAATGATTGGCAAATTCAAATACTTCTCCTATTTCTATGAGTTCATTTTCACACATACAAACAGAGGCTTCTAGGGAATTCTCCTCCTCATTATGAAAAATCCAATCCTCCACCAAAAAGCCCACTGCAGAGAAATTATACTTTTTCAAAATTGGGTAGGCATATATTTTTGCAGATTTATACATATCATCGAAGGTAATAAGCACGCATTTGTCTGGAAGAGTTTTACCATTACAATAAAAATTCTCAATATCTTTAAGCTCTAAGATTTTGTAGTTATTTTCATAAAGATATTTCATCTGCTTTTCAAATTCCTCTACATAAGTGAATAAAGGTTTTGGAAGCTTATCTTTATAGTCTTGTTTTACCTTAATCCCTTGATTTTTATCATAATTAAAAGTTTCCTTTGGCACTATGTCATGATACATAAGAACTGTGAAATTATTCATAATTACCTCCTTAAGAGTAAAAACTTTCCTGTGGTTATAGGTTATATCTACATCCTTTTAACACATACTTCCTATCATAAAATCTAAATAACGAATTTTTCAGCATATATATTATAACTCAATAAACCTAAAAGTTAATAATTTTAAAATAAAAAAATAATGCATAATTTAAAAATATTTAAACTTTTATAATAGAAATATTTATAATGGAATAATGAGGTATAATCATATTAAATGAATTAATTAACTTATAGCAATGAAATCAACAGGAGGTTTGTGTCATGGAAATAAGCACAGATAAACTAATAGGTTATATTGGGACATACACCCAGGGAGGTAGTGAAGGGATTTATGGTTTTACTTTAGACACTGAATCCGGATCCATAGAAAATATAAGTGTCGCTGCAAAACTTGGGAACCCTACTTATATAGCTATTGATAAGAATAATAAATATCTTTACTCTGTAGTTAAAGCACCCAATGAAAAAAATTTAGAAAGTAATGGAGTAAGCGCATACACTCTAAATTCCTCCACTGGCGAATTGAAATTATTGAATTATGAAACCTTAGAAGGGAAATCTCCTTGTCATGTAAGTATAGATAAAAATAGCAGGTATGTTTTTTCAGCAAATTATCATGAAGGTACTTTGTCGGTATTTCCTATAACAGATGCAGGAAGTGTGGCCATGCCCTCAGACATTATAAGACACACTGGTTCTGGCCCTAATAAAGAAAGGCAGGAAGCTCCTCATGTACACTTTGCTTCCCTCTCTCCTGATGAAAAATATTTATTTGCTGTGGATTTAGGTACCGATAGAATAGAAGCTTACGATTTTGACTTTGAAAAAGGAAAACTACACCATAATTTAAATCTTTCCATCTCTCTAAAACCTGGTTGCGGACCAAGACATTTAGTATTTCATCCTAATGGGAAGTTTATATATGTTATTACAGAACTAAGCTCTGAAGTAGTTGTGCTGGAATATAATCCACAAGATTTTAATTTAAAAGAAATTGAGTACATTTCAACTCTTCCTATGGACTTTAATGGAGATAATACCGGTGCTGCTATTCATATATCCAAAGATGGCAGATATTTATACACTTCCAATAGAGGTCATAACAGCATAGCAGTATTTTCAGTAGACGGTGAAACCGGTAAGTTACAACCTATTTCCCATCACTCAACTTTAGGAGATGGTCCTAGGGACTTTAACATAGACCCCACCGGAAGATTTCTTATTGCAGCAAACCAAAATACCAGTAATATAGTCACCTACTCTATTAATGAAGAAACAGGTACGTTAAAACATATAGGCGAATCTATAAACATACCAAATCCCGTGTGCGTTAAGTTTATAAACCTACAGGAATAGTCAAAAAATGTCACCGCCCCTGGGGTGCTTCCAGTGAAAAGGAAGCACCCCAGGGGCGGTGACATTTTTTTGTATTTTATTTAATTAGTTTTCTCTGCCACTTGTTTCTGCGATAAATCATATAGCCGTAAATACACACTATGAGGTTGCTAAAACTCATGGAAAACCAAATTCCTGTAGGCCCAACATCCGTAAGGTATTTAAATAGAAGTATCATAGGCAGCCTTACCAGCCAAAGCCTTCCAATTTCCATAGACATGGAATATTTGGTATGACCTGAGCCTTGGAATATTCCTTGAAATATGCTGAATATGCCCATTAAAGGCATGGAATAGGAAATATACTGGAGATAAGTTATTCCTTGAGATATAACTTGCTCATCATCTCTAGATTGTATAAAGAAATTAATAATTGCATTGTCCCAAATAAGCATAATTGCACATCCCACCACAGAAAATGCTATGGTGAGCTTTAGGGATTTTATAAATGCTTCTTTAACTCTTTCCAGCTGATCTGAGCCAAGGTTTTGTCCCACTACTGCTGTCAAAGCGGCTCCTACCCCCATAGCCGGCTGCATTATAAGTCCTGTTATCCTGTTTACCATACCAAAAGCAGCTATGGTAGCCGTTCCATAAGAAGCTATAAAGCTATTTAAAACCATAAAACCCAAGGCAGAACCAGATTGCCCTACGGATGAGGGAAGTGCTATTTTTACTATCTTTTTAATTACATTTTTATCAAACTTAAAACCTTTAAAATTTATTTTTATCATTCCTGGCTTTTTAATAAGCATATAAAACCCGGCTGCAGCTAAAAGTGCTTTGGTTAAAAGGGTTGCTATAGCTGCTCCTGCAATGCCCATGTTAAAATTAAATATAAAAATTGGATCTAATACTACATTTAATATAGCACTTATAGCACTTAGTATAGTTGGCTGTAAAGTATTACCTTGAGCATTCATTATAGAATTATAGTTAAAAAATAAAAACATAAAGGGCATGTCCAAAAATGTTATTTTCAAATATATATTACTGTACTCTGCAAGGCTTCCTGTTCCTCCCATGAGTTTAATTATAATAGGACTTATTATATATCCAATTATGGCAAAAACTATGGAAGTAATAAAAGAAATAGCTATAAGCTGACTGGAATATTTATTGGCTTCTTCATACTTAGAGGCTCCAATAAGCTGAGATAAAATAGATGTACCTGCTATAGATAAGCCTATTCCCAAAGAAACAAAAAGGAAATTCACTGGCCAAACAAACGAGGTGGCCGCAAAGTGTACAGAACTTATTTTGCTTACCCAAACTCCATCTGCTAAATTATACAAGGTCTGAATCAAATTATTAATCATAATGGGTAATGAAAGTGTTATTATTACTTTATACATGTTACCCTTTAATATAAGCTCTCGTCTTTCCTTGGAATCCATTTACCCCATCCTTCCTTACCGTTATCTTTTTCCAACATATTGATTATAACATTAATAAAATACTAATTGAAAAGTATTTTTTATTTTATCCTTACTATTAATTTAACAAATAGCAAAAATACGAACTTTATGCCTATAATTTTAAAATTATACGATTATTTTCCACATAATCCCCCTTATTAAAACCTTGACAATAAATAAACTCCATGGTATAAAATATAAAAAAGAAAAAATAAATTTTATGAAGAGAACAAGTAAGTTGTACAATCTGTTCTAAAGAGAGTTGGTAATTGCTGAAAGCCAATGTTCAGACTATAGCTGAAAATCATCTCCGAGAAGCAAACCCCAAATATAGTAAGGTTTGATGGATGTCCACCATTATAAGGAACCAGTATCATGCTGTACTGTGTAGAGTGCTATTATTATATTATACTTTATTTTTTATAATAATAGAATTAGGGTGGTAACGCGAGTAATGCTCGTCCCTTTTTAGGGGCGAGCTTTTATTTTGCCAAAAATTATCAAGTGATTCTTATTTACAAATTAATTCTCTAAGTGAATGCTAATTTAAGGAGGTGGTGGAATATTGGAAAGTGACATAGACATTAAAATCTTAAGTTTATTTATTACAAAAGAATTTATAAAATCAGGAGGAACAGAAATGAATAAATTATCAAAGAAAAATTTAATCTTAGTAAGTTTAATGCTATTTTCCATGTTTTTTGGGGCTGGAAACCTCATATTTCCACCGCTCCTTGGACAGTTATCCGGTAAAAATTTAACATCTGCTCTTTTAGGATTTTTAGCCTCTGCAGTGGGACTACCTATTTTAGCAGTAGCCACCGTAGCTAAATCCGGTGGGCTTCAAAATATGGCCGGGAGAGTACATAAGAATTTTGCTGTGATTTTTACAGTGCTAATATATTTATCCATAGGACCTTTTTTAGGTATCCCCCGTGCAGGGAGTCTCGCTTTTGAAATGGGAATATCTCCTTTTTTACCAAAAACCATGAATACAGGATTTATGCCTTTGCTTATATATACCCTATGTTATTTTCTCATAGCCTTTTGGTTAAGTCTAAATCCTTCTAAACTGGTAGACAGATTCGGTAAGGTACTTACACCAGCTATATTAGTACTTATAGCTATAATTTTTATAGCTAGCATGGTAAAGCCACTGGGAGCTTTTAGTCCTGCCCAAGGAGCTTATGCTGAATCTCCACTATTAAAAGGTTTTTTAGAAGGATATATGACCATGGATGCCATTGCAGCCCTAAACTTTGGTATTGTAATTTCATTGGCTCTAAAAGAAAAAGGCATCACAGAAGAAAAAGCAATAATGTCAAATACCATAAAAGCCGGTATCATAGCTGGATTAATTCTTACTATAATATACGCAATACTTTCTTATCTTGGTGCAGGTGCCCAAACCAGATTTGGTGTTGCAGATAACGGTGCTCAGACTCTTACTAATGTGGTATATTACTTATTTAACAATAATGGAGTAATAATTCTTGGACTTATTTTTTCATTAGCTTGCTTAACTACTTCTGTAGGACTTATTACCTCCTGTAGTGAGTATTTTGCTACATTGGTGCCTAAAGTAAGCTATAAATCTTGGGTGACCATATTATGCTTATCCAGCATGCTTTTAGCCAATGTAGGCTTGACCAAAATTTTAAAGATATCAGTACCGATTTTAACAGCCATTTATCCCATGGCCATAGTACTTATTTTACTATCATTGATGCATAACTGGTTCAACGGTTATAATTCAGTATATTTATTTACTATGATATTTACTTCTATCTTTAGTATAATGGATGCTTTAAGTCAGTTTGATATTAAATTCAAGCTCTTAAGCTATGTACCCTTATACTCTCAAGGCCTTGGATGGATTATTCCCGGCATTATAGGATGTATCATTGGCTATGCTTATGGCTCTATTAGAGATTTTAGGTTAAGTCATGAAACTTCGTTGCCCTCAGACTCAGAAAAAAGTCTATCCTTAGAAGCAAATAAATAACAAAAAAGTCTCCATCCTCTGGAGACTTTTAATTCTACTTTAATAATTAAACAGCATTTATTAACCCTTATAATGGTAAATATAACCTGTACTACTTCCAAACAATATGATACAATCTTGTTGTTATATAATTAACAATTTGGGTTTTTTTCATTGCAACTAAAAATAACCCAAAGTGGAAATGCGTTCATATATAACACTAATATTCTACGGAATATTACCCCAAACTAAAGGATGACAGTAAATAAAGCAGATCCCCTTAAAATTCTGCTTTATACTGCTTCATCCTATTTTTTTTATCAAAAAGGATCAGTAAAATTACTGATCCTTTAGATTTAATGAAATATGTAACTTTAAATACATTAAGCTTGGTTAGCTAATAATGGTGAAGGTACATAAACACGAGCTTGAAGTTCTTTATCTAACATATATAGTCCTTTAGGATCTTCAGCTAGCATATTGTATTTTGCAATATTATCCACTGCATTTTCTTCTTCTTCTACCTGCTCATTAATAAACCACTCTAAAGCCTTAACGGTTTTATAATCTCTTTGGCTGGTAGCTTCTTCTACAATATTATAAATTCTGCTAGTGATATCTCTTTCGTGCTCTAAAGTTTCTTCTAAAACTTCTCTTATACCTTCAAAATCTGTTTTAGGTCCATCTATGGCTGCAAGCTTAATCCTTCCACCAGCGCTTACCACATAATTATATAGAATCATAGCATGATCCTTTTCTTCTTGTGCCTGAACATGGAACCAATGAGCATATCCATTCATGTTTAAGTCTGATAGATAAGCTGACATAGACAGATACAAATAGCTTGAAAATAGTTCATAGTTAATTTGATCGTTTAACATTTCTTCAATTCTCTTACTTAACATAAGTTAACCTCCTTAAATTCATCTTTACAATAATAAAACAAAATATAGAACAAATCTTTATTATCTTAACCAAATTTTCATGGTTTAAGATAATAGATATCTTATTATATCATAGATATTTTATCAATAAGTATCAATATGTTTACATTAATAAATTACAAAACACACAAATTACCATAAAAAGGAACTACCCCAGGGGCGATTCCTTTTTATGGAATCCCCCCTGAGGTAGATACATTTTATGGGAATATCATTTTTTTAGATACTTTCTTAGTTCTCTCTTTAGAAATAAAAATAGTAATGGGACTATATAAATAAGCTCACCAAATTTTGAGGCAAAATTTTCTGCTTCAGGGTATATAATACCAAGCCCTTCACCCAAAAAGTGTCCTCCTATAAATATAAGAATTAATGTTAAAATACTAAAAATTATATAAACATTTATTTTAGCGGAGGTTTTAAATAATATATAAGCTGGTATTAAGGATAGAATTATTCCTAGTAACACCCCTAGGGCTAACTTCAATGGGTTTTCACTAGACAGTGGAAGTAAGAACAGTACAATCTCTATGCCTTCTCGAAACACTGTTACAAATGCCAATAAAAATAGACTAAGCCCATTAAGCTTTACATCATACTTTTCTGTAACATTTAAAGTTAATTCCTTGCTTTGTTTTGATAGCATCACTATGCTATACAATATTAATATTGCAAGGAAAATCATGCTTCCACCTAAAAAAAGCTGATGAAAATAACCATCCAGCTTATTAACTTGTCCAATAAGAAAAACTCCTGCAAGAATATTGATTACTATACCTACTGCTGATCCATAATATACATATTTTGATAAACTTTTTTTGCCTATATTATTAAGGAAAATTAAAAGAGGTAGAATAATCAATAGCATTTCTAAACATTCTCTAAATGCCATTATAATAGAAACACTCACTATTACCACCTCCTTTATATATTACATAATAAGCATTTTTCTTTAAAAAGTTACATAAATCGATAATATGAAAACAATAATCTCCATATAATAAATTATATTATTTAATAATTATTATTGACATATTATAGTTATGGTAATATAATCAAATTAGTTCGAAGGCGAAATATTTTAACACTAAATATTAATATGCGAAATATATAAAATTACATTAAATTTATAATCATAGTGAAATGGAGGTTTTATTATGAAAACTGCAAAAGGAGCGGAAATCTCTTCTCTTTTAAAAGAAATAAATCATGAATTAAATAATAAGCTAAAGTGTAGCTTTAAAGATTCAGAATTAACGATACCTCAAATAAATGCTTTAAAAATTCTGTATTCAAATAAAAAAATGAAATTAACGGAGCTTAGCCAAGAGATGAAACTAGCAAACAGCACGGTTTCAGGAATTGTAGATAGATTGGAACAGCAGGGACTTGTGGAAAGGGTAAGAAGTCATGAGGACAAGAGAATAGTTTATTTAATACTCTCTCCCAAAACTGATGACATCAAAGATGATATACATGATACCGTAAATGAATACTTAGCTAGCCTAGTTTCCAAAGGAAGTGAGGAAGAAATTAACGATGTAGTAAAAGGTCTTAAGACTTTAAAAGATCTTCTTAATAGATAGATTTAGAATATACACGAAATATATGGAGGAGAATGCTATATGAAAAATATAATTGAAATAAATAACTTAAAAAAGTCATATGGAGACTTTCAAGCAGTAAAGGATGTTAGCTTTAGCGTAAAAAAAGGTGAAATATTCGGATTTCTAGGTCCAAATGGAGCCGGTAAAAGTACAACTATAAATATGTTATCTACTATGATAAAACCTTCTTCCGGTGATGCTTCGATAAATGGTTTTAATGTATCAAAGGAAAGGGATAAAGTAAGGGAAAGCATAGGCATAATATTTCAAGAAAATACCTTAGATGAAAAATTAACCGCTTATGAAAATCTTATGCTTCATTGCAAGCTCTATGGAGTAGAAAAATCCGTGAGAGAGGAAAGAATAAATGAAGTTTTAGATATGGTAGAACTTTCAGATAAGAAAGAAAACCTAGTAAAGACCTTTTCAGGTGGTATGAAGAGAAGACTAGAGATAGCAAGAGGATTGCTTCATTATCCAAAGGTAATATTTCTAGATGAGCCTACCGTAGGACTTGATCCACAAACTAGAGATCACATCTGGAGCTATATATTGAAACTTAAGGAAAGAGAAGGCATTACAGTATTTTTAACTACCCATTACATGGATGAAGCAGAATTTTGCGACAGGATAGCCATTATTGATGATGGAAGGATAATAGCCCTGGAGACTCCTGAAAGCCTTAAAAATTCTCTTGGTGGAGATATAATGGAAATTTCCACAAAGGATAATGATAAAGCCTTAAAAATAATAAAAGATAAATATAATAAAAACCCAAAGGTAAAAAATGGAATAATTTCTTTTAATGTATTAAAAGGCAATGAATTTTTAGTAGACTTTGTAAAAGACTTTGAGATTCCTATAGATAGCGTTAATTTGAGGAGGCCAACCTTAAATGATGTTTTCTTAGGTCTAACAGGAAGGGAGATAAGAGAAGAATCTTCCTCAAGTAAACCACAAAATAAAAAAGGTTCAAGAAAGTAGGTGTATTATAAATGGAAGCAATTTTAGCAATTTGGAAAAGAGATATAGTTAAATTTTTTAGAGATAAAGCACAACTTATAGGATCACTAGCACTCCCCTTCTTATTACTTATAGTATTTGGTAGCGGTATGGGAGGAGCTATTAAGTCTATGATGTCAGGCGCCAACGCTGCCGGCCCAGTTAAGGACTTCAACTTTGTTCAGTTCATGTTCCCAGGCATAATAGCCATGACTGTATTTAACACTGCTATAATATCAGCTTTATCTGTGGTACAGGATAGAGAGTTTGGATACTTGAGAGAGATGCTTGTATCTCCTGTTCCAAGATCCTCTGTAGCACTGGGAAAAGTTCTAGGCGGTAGCAGCATTGCTGTAATTCAAGGCTTGTTAATCTTAATATTCATTCCTCTTGTAGGAGTAAAATTAAACTTTGATATGGTAATTAAACTAATACCAGCTATGTTTATAGTAGCCTTTACAGTTTCTTCTTTAGGACTATTTGTAGCAAGTTTCATAAAAACCTCACAAGGTTTCCACGTAGCCATACAATTATTGATATTCCCAATGCTTTTCCTATCAGGAGCATTATTCCCTCTTAACGGACTTCCTATATGGATGGATTTTCTTATAAAAATTAACCCTATGACTTACGCAGTGGACATGTTCAAAAAGATTATCTTAGAAGTAAATACCATGGATCCAATGTTGAGACAAGCAATGGGATTAAACCTCCAAATATTTAACCACTCCATAACCATGTTAGTTGAAGTAGGGATAATATTATTTATAGGTCTAATATTCACCTCTCTAGCTACTGCAAGCTTTAACAAAGCAAAAGCAAATTAGATAATTGAGAATTTAAAATTTATAATGAAGTAAAAAGGAAAGAAGCTTCCTCTGAAGCTTCTTTTTTGAATATAACAAACATAAATTTACTATTTTCTACATTTCCTCTTAGGAGGCTTATAAAAATAGTTCAAGACAAAAAACTTCTAATAAAGTTTTTTTGTCTTGTGTTAGTTTAAAGAAACTCCTCTAGGAGTTACTTCCTTAATTTCAAATTCTCAATTATAAATTCTAAATTCACATTCTCACTCTTTATGCTTCCCTGCCAAAAGTGCTAACTCCAATACCAACAATGTCAATTTAGCGCCTTTTGGGTAAGCTAAATAAACCCCTTTCCATTCTGGCTGAAATTTTTCTTTAAATTTTCTTAAGCCTCTAAAACTATATATCTTATTACCATAATTATATACATATTTTCCAAGCTTTTCGTCTGTATGGGAATAAGGATTACTTCCTACATTTGATAAAGGTGCAACTCCTAAACTGAACTGTTTGTAACCATTGTCCTTTGACCAATTTATTATCCCTAAAAATAAAGCATCCATAACACCACTGGGAACTTCTACTTTTCCTCTCATTAAATCTATAGATATAGTTACATTATCGTATATAGGCATTATGCTGGCAAAAGCAAGGATATCATCATCTTTATTTATAACCGCTATGGGAGCTCTATTTAAATAATCTGTATCAAACCAACCCACAGAAAACCCCTTTTCTTTCCTTTCTCCCAGCCATTCATCAGATATAACCCGAAGTTTATCTAAAAACTCTTTGTCAAAAGGTGGCATAATCATGGCAAATTGAAATTCATTTTTATCCATCTTATTTCTTGCTATTCTTAGATCTTGTTTTTTCTTACCTGTAAGGTTAAAATCCACTAAATCTATTAGAGCTTCTTCACCTAATTTAAAGAATTCATAGCCATTATCGTGATAAATAGATAGATTTTCATCAGATGCTTCGTAAATAACTGGTATCATATCAAATTTATCTGCAAAGTGTCTAAATTCTAAAATAGCATTGATAAAAAGTTCTTTTTCTCCTATGGGGTCGCCTAACACCACCATTTTATCTTTATACGGTGTGTAAGCAATAAGCACTTTTTTATTTTGAGAGAAATAGAAGCATTTATCTTTTAGAAACAGTAAATGTGTCATCCTGTTTCCAGAGTATTTTTTCAGAAAATCTTCTAGTTCTTCTAAATCCTCATCATTAGGAAATTCAAATCCTACTTTTCTAACCCTCCTAAATAAAAATAATCCCGCTATAATCCATGTGACAATTAAAAATAAGAAAACTCTTGAAAGCAGAGCATTTTTACTTTCCATAGTGGTAAATAAATGTCTGTGAGTAGAATAGCTAATGCCGGCATAGATAAAAGCCATGATGGTGGTGGATATTAAAATAATAAAAATATCTTTCAATCTTATAGGAGCACTTTCCCTATAAAAATTGTCTTTTCCTAAATATAGAAGTCCTGATATTATAAGTATAATAGTAGACTCTTCAAAATCTAGTCCTTTAATAAAGGTTAGAAAGCCCCCTAAAAGCAGAAATATTACAGTTAAATTATAATAGCTTTTAATCTTATCCCATATACCTCTAGATAATATTATAAGTATTATACCTATAGCCATGGAAGCATTCTTAGAGAACCTTAATACAGGAAAAGACAATACCTTATGTATCACCTTTATTCTATCTGCTAATGCTGGGGTAGCAGAGGATAAAACAAGAATAACTCCTCCTAGAAAAACTAACGCAGCTAAAGCCCTTACACCTATTTCACTGGAAATATTTTTTTCTTCTTTCTTTGTTTTTTTCCTTCTAGATACTAAATCAATAGCTAAAAAAACCATAGAAATACTCCAAGGCACCACATAATAAAACAATCTGAAGGTTAGTATTCCAGCTAAAGCAGCTTCATAACCAGCACCCATAAGCTTTAATCCTAAAAGTGCTGCAAAGTCAAAAGAACCTAATCCACTAGGTATAAAACTTGCAAGTCCCAAGGTAACAGCCACTATATAAACTCCCAAGGCCCCTCTTATAGAAAGGTTTGGTGTGAAACTTCTAGATATTCCTGCAAAAAATGAAGCTGCAGCTAACCACTCTACTATAGAGGAGAAAAACAACATTAATTTTAACTTCAAAGGAGCTTCAACATTTTCTCCTAATATCTTTTCCCTTATAAATTTTATTTTTCCAGATAAAAAATATAAGGGTATATATAATATAAATACTACTAGAATAATCTTATAAAAATTGCTTTCATCAATTAAAAATGAAAAGTTAAAGACATTAAGAAATCCCAATATTATTAATGTAGACAAGCCTGTACCTGTGGATAAAATTATGTAAAAGTTAGCATTTACAGCTTTCTTAGTATCTATATTTTCCCTTTTATATAAAAGAGTTCTTACACTGGCTCCGCCTATCCCTCCCATACCTATAAAACTATTTATAGAGTTAGCTATCCATCCTATTTTTAACACTTTCCCAGAGCTTAAATGAAAACCGAAGTATTTACTTATGGAGAAATCATAAAGGGTGGTGGACATAACTGCTACAATACCTGCAATCATCATAATAAGTATGGTTACATTACCCAAATCTCTTAAAATATAAAAGGTTTTTCTGAAGTTTACACTCTTTATCTCATTACCAAACTCATATATCATCACAGCAATTACTATTAATGCAATGACAACCTTTAGTATATCGCCTTTCTTGTTCTTTATTATCTCTTTAACTTTATCTTTATCAAGATCTCTCAATTTAAAATTCATATACTCCTGGTTTTTCTCATATTTCTAAACCAGAACCTCCTTTCTTTATTGATGATATTTACTATTTATCAAGTGATTCTTAGCTTCAGATGGACTCACTTAAAAGGAATACCTTCTCCATCTGAAGCTTAGAAGACCTTATCCAGGCGCTTAGCGCTCATTATCCCACTAATTGAATAAGTAGGGTGATTAGGAGCGGTTAGCTATCGGATAAAATTAGTCTTTGAACGAAAATTGTAATAATTAATATTAATGTATTTATTATTATCTTATCACCTATAAAAATGCATATTACAAAAAGTAAAGAGAAATTATAAAATGTTTACAATCCTGTATAATGGCTATCCTTCCTATAACTAAAGAATCAGTAAAAATTGAAACAATAATATAATGAATTAAACTAAAAAAGATGATTCTCTTTAGATACAAGAATCATCTTATACATTCAAAATATAAAACTATGGATTTAAATTATTTATTTTTTGAAAAAAGTTATATAATCTTTCAATATTTTCACTCTGATTGCTAAGGCCAAGCACCTTATTATTAGCTTTAGCTTTTAATACACTATCATCCTTTAATCTTATTTCTATTGCTTTTCCTAAAGGAGCTTTCTTCATGCTGCAACTTTTTATTTCTTCCGGTCTTATTTCCATAAAGTCTTTTTCATTTAAAAGCGATGATACTCTTAATATCAATATTCTTTTATTAGTTAACGCAATAAAGTAATATTTACTTAGCAATGTAATAAACCAATTTAGTTTTATTGCATAAATAGGATAAATTTCAGTTTCATCCTTACTTAAGTACCCGGAAAATTTTTCGAGCATTAAGTCTTCAGTTATCTTTAATGCCATATAAGCACCTCTTTCACAAATATAGTAAATTATCTTTTAAATATATTTTATTATATGATAATAATTATCATCAAGTTAATAAAATGTTAATTTTAACCTATTTCTCTTTATATTTCATTTAGTTAGAATTAATTTTTCTATAATTATATAAATTAATAATTTTTTGTATACAAAAAGAGGTCCCCTTATAAAAGGAAACCTCTCTTTGTATGATTAGCGTATTCACTTAATAATGTATGTTAGCTTATTATTTCTTCATAAGCTTTCATATCTTTCAGCCAGCTTTCTGGTATACCTTCCTGACCCTTATAAGCCCCTAATATCATTCCTAATATCATTCCCCTTGCCGCAGAATCTCCTCCACTTAAAACATTTTTCTTAAGAGCTTCCTTAAAGTCATCTTGATATTTTATAAGAAGGTATATGGTAGATGGAAATGCATGCACTCCTCCACAGCTTTGTCCAAAGTTCTTTATCACATCTCTTGGTTCATTTTGTAGATTTTCCAAGGCATTATCTATCATATTTTTTAAGGAGTTAGGAGCTTTATCCTTTTCACTGAGCACCGCTTCTTCAGGAGAACTTCCTTTTAGCACCTTAAAGGTTATTTGGGCTATAAATTCTACCATGTGTATAACTAAAGGATTATTGTGAGTCAATTTAGTTTCAGCTGCCACATATTTAAGTATTTTATTTTTATCAGGATAGAATTCAAATATAATAGGAGCCATTCTAGCTGCCCCTCCTAATTCATCTGAGGAAGAACCTTCTAGAGTTTCGGAATTTCTTAATCTTTCTATGGATTCCTTGGTGGCGTGGTCTTTGTACCCTTTATAATATTCCATATATTTAAGCCAAGCCTCTTTAAATTTTTCTATATTAAAGTCCCTATGCTCCCTTAAAAACTTTAGTAAAAGCAGGGTTTGATCTCCATAATGAGTAAAGTCCCCTTTTTCTTTAGTAGGGTGGAAAGAGCCTATTGGAGGATTGGTTATAGTATTAATGTCTCCAAAGGTATCATCTATTTTTTCTGTATCATAAATCCAGTGAGGTCCTAGAGCAAATGCATCTGCTGCAAAGCTTCCTAGAAGCATACCCATTAATTTATTATCTTTCATCATTAACACCTTCCTTTTATGGCAAATGCCATTATTACATTAAGCATATTATTAACCCATTTCTGAATCAATGAATTCTATTAAAGTTTACTTATAATTAATAATGATAAGATGTTCCTAGTGGTTAAGTTAATAATGCCAGGCACCAAAGAATAATTATAAATTCCTTAGTGTCAGGCATTATTTTTTATATTATAAGAAATTTATCATTTTCCATAAGTAAAAATATAATTGCCCTGCGATTCTTCAGCTGCTTTAATAAATATATCTAACGCTATTTGGGCATAATTTCCTAACAATTCTATGCTTTTATCTACATTGACCCAATGTATTTTAACAGGATATTCTAGATCTGTAGTTAGGCAATCCCACAATGCATCTAGATTTCCTCCATAATGTTCAGGGAAACCTAGCTTATTTTTAAGTATTTTATGAAATTTCTCTTTTGTGATAAAGTCTTCACCTTTTAAAATTATAGTTTTCATGTAAAACACCACCTGGTTTATTTCTATTTATTAGGCTTATCATAATAAGCTTTGAAGGTTTTATAATGGTCAGAGGTTCCATAAACCAGACCATCATTTGAAAACAATATTCTATCTGCTCCCCTTTTTCCGCCTTTATAGTTTATGTCGCACTCACGCCAAGTCCTCCCTTTAGCTTTAGGTAAACTTCCTTCAAAATTTCCAAACACATCTCCTCCGATGCTCTTTCCTTTAGCTATCTTCCAAAGGTCATCTCCAGGATTCCATCCGAACTTTGTAGCTTCAGATTTGGTAATATAATTGGAGGGAAGTTTATTATATTCTCTAATGTAGTCAGCAACAGATTGAAAATCATCATAAGTTCCCTTTTCATCTATTTTAGTACTCTTAAGGGTGTCATTTACTTTATTATTAGATGGCTTGCAAGCTGCAAATGCAAAACTTAGAACCACGGATAATAATAGTAATAACCACCTTTTTACTGAAAACTTCATTTTATTTCCTCCTGTATTTTAATAAAATATACTAATAATTATAATATATGAAAAACACATAATACCATAAAAATTAGAACTCTACCTTATATGTTGTAGAGTTCACCATAAATTTTTACCACTTGATTTTCTAGATATCTAACACTATATCCTCTAGCTTTCTCTTAGGCACGTAATGATTTCCTTCTTCATCTCTATAGTATTTAATGTCTCCATTTTTATCTATTTCTTCAAGTATTACATTTTCCTTTGGAGCCCCTAAGGCAATCACCATAAGTATTTCATATTTTGAAGGTATATTTAAAGCCTTAGAAAGCTCTAATCTGTTAACTGAACCAAACATACAACCCCCAAGTCCTTTTTCCACTGCACCTAAAAGTATATTTTCCGCTGCTATACCATGATCCCAAAAATAGTTATTACTAATATCCTTGTCATGAAGCATTATTATATAAGCAGAAGGTCTTTCTCCCTTTTCCGGTCCATGCCAATCTTTAAGATAACCTGCCCATTTTAAATTATCAAAAACTATCTGATTTCTTTCTTCTGTGTAAGAAAGTACATACTTAAGGCTTTGAAGATTTCCCCCTGAAGAAGATATCCTTGCCAAATTCATAAGCTCAATTAAAGTCTCCTTGGAGATTTTTTCGTCCTCATAAAATCTTCTATAACTCCTGTTTTTTAATAATAAATCTTTAATCAATTAATACTCCACCCTTCTCCTAATGTTCTAATAAAACCTTCTTTTACCATTCAAAATCCTATACCATTATCCTTCATAAATTTATATTACTATATAACAATGCATATTTTCAATTTTACACTAAAACAATCTACTTTAATAAGTATAAATGGGATAATCTAAAACTTATTAGTTTTAGAATTATCCCATTTAATTAAAACACTGGAGTGCTATTTAGTTATTTTGAACTTAGACATTTCATTATTAAGATTATCCGCACTTTCTTTAGACTTCGATACCTCTTCTAGAACATCATTAGACTTAGAACTTATGTCTGATATTCTAGATGCTATATCAGTAGTACCTCCTGCCCCCTCGCTAGCAGCTTGGGCTACTCCATCTATAGTTTTTATAACATCCTGTAATGAAGCAGATAGTTCTTCTGCAGTAGCACTAAAATCAGAAACTAATTCATTAACAAATTTAGCGTCCTCACTGTACTTTTCACCTACTTGCAGTAAGGTATCATAATCTCTTATAACATCCGAAGAAACAAAATCTAATAATCTTTCTGAGCCGTCAGATAAATTATCTACTGCATTTTTAACCTGACTTGTTATGTTCTGAATTTCGCTTACTGTATCTTTAGATTGCTCCGCTAACTTTCTAATTTCTTCAGCCACCACGGAGAATCCTTTTCCAGCCTCTCCCGCCCTAGCTGCTTCTATAGCTGCATTTAATGCTAGTAGATTAGTCTGATCTGTTATTTGCATTATAGCATTAGATAATATATTGATCTTTTCTACTACCTTTGAGTTATCTATAGCTTTTTTCAAATTTTCTTTTGTATTATTAAATATATCTACAGCTTTTTCTTGAGCTATAATAACATTATTCTTTGTAGTTTCTGCACGTTTAGTAATTTCTCCAGCGGCTATAGCTCCTTCTTCTGATTTTTTTGCTATAGAATTAACCGCTTTTTCTATTTCTTGTGAAGTTGCAAACATCTCTTCAGAGGATGCAGCTGTCTCCTCCATACTTGCGGATAATTCCTCTGTAGTAGCTGATACTTGTTCTATATTACTATTTAAATCCGAAACACTTTCTTTAATATTCTTTACCATAACCTCTATATTGTTAGATTCATTTTTTATATCACCTACTAAACCTACAAATTGCACTTGTAAATCATGTAAAGCTACACCAATGGTACCTAATTCGTCCTTTCTTCTTTTGAAATTCTCTGGCACATCATTGCTAAAATCACCATTAGCTAAATAACCTAAATGTGTCACTGCCTGTCCTAATGGCGAGGTGATATTTTTTGAAAATAATATAGCTATAATTATGGCTATGGCCAGTGCAACTAAAGTTACCATTATAGTATAGTAAAGCATTTTAGTGGTACCTGCTTGAATCTCTTTCAAATCTGCTGTAATAACTATTATCCATTTAGTTTCATCCACTTCACTGTAGCTGCATAACTTTTTTAATCCTTTATATAAATATTGCTCTGCCTTGGTTTCAATAGTTTTACCAGAATCAACCTCTTGAGCTACCTTTTTTATCACTTCATTTTCCACAGGTTTAGTAATTTTATCTTTTTCAGGATGAGATAACATAATGCCTTTGGAATCTACTAGATAAACATATCCACTACCTTCAACTTTTATATTTTTAAGGTTTTTAGTTAGATAATCTACATATACCCCTTTACCTACATAACCTAAAATATTATTATCTGCATCCTTTATAGGTAATATAAAAACCACTATCAAATCCCCAGTAGCTTTAGATACCATGCTGTTACTGATTACCAACTCTTTTTTCTCTACCACATCTTTAAAATAATCTCTATCTAAAACACTCTTTTTAAAAGATCCAGGTGCACTGTCTGCAAAGATAGTACCATTACTATCTACTAAAAAAATGTGTTCTAGATTCCCTTCTTCTTTTGCTTTTTTGTCAAGATATTCATTTAGAGAATTTATATCTTGGCTGTAGGATTGAAAAAAACTTTCATCAAGGGTTTTATTGCGTTTTTCAGCTAGAGAAATAACATTTTCATAGCCACTAATACCTTTAATTTCAGCTTTTTCAGCCAGTATTAAAGCTGAAATAATTTGAGAACCATCACTACTTAAAGATTTTATTTGCTCTTGAGTATTCTTAGAAATAATATTAGAACTATAGAAATAAGTAAAGATGGAGGTAGCTAGTAATGGTATAGCCAATAATAAAGCTATAATAATGGGAAGTTTTTTCTTTATAGTCATATTTATCTCTCCTTTATATTAAATAATATTCAAAAGTCGTCCTATGCAGAGTATAAAGTCAAAACTATTTTTATATTATTATTTATGCTTTAATTAAATTTTATTTATAAAGATTGTCATTTAATGCAATAATAACATTTTATTCAATTATTTTTTATTTATATCGACATCGTTAATAGATATATCGACATATTTATTTCTTACTTAATATTTTAAAAATTATTTTTTAATATTTATTAGTGATAAATAAAAAGGATAATCTTAAGCACAAAAATGCTAAGATTATCCTTTAAGCACATTATAGTTTACTGCAGTTCTAGTTACTTAAGAGCTTTAGCTACTTCTTCTATCATTACTTCCATGGATTTTATTCCTCCTCCAGACAAATACCAGTAGGATGGATCTAAATACACCATTTTACCTTCTTTGTAGGCATTGGTGCTCTTAACTAAATCATTTTCTAAGGATTGCTTTGCTGAAGAGGTACCTTTAGTGCCTAATGCAGCGCTTCTATCTATAATAAATATGTAATCAGGATTTTTTTCTTTTATATACTCATATCCGATTTTTTGACCATGGGTAGAAGCTTCTACCTTTTCATCCACAGCTTTAAAACCTAGGGTATCCACTAAAGCAAACCTAGATCCTGGACCATAGGCGCTGATATTACCGTCATTAGCTAGCATAATTAAAGACTTTTTATCTTTAGCCTTTTTATTTACTTCCTCCTGAACCTCTTTAACCCTAGTTTCTATAGCTTCAATTTTCTTTTTTCCCTCTTCTTCCTTTTGGAAAATTTGTGCTAAGGTGGTGGTATTGGATTTAAAGGAATCTAGATACTTCTTGGTATCTAAGCCTACATATAAGGTTGGAGCAATTTTGCTTAACTCTTTATAATGATCTGACTGCCTTGCTGAAATTATGATCAAATCCGGCTGAAGTTCACTAATAACTTCAAAATTAGGCTCCTTCAAGCCTCCAATAGCTTTATATTTATTATCTTTATATTTTGAAAGATATTCTGGAAGATTATCCTTCACCACTCCCACAGGCTCTACATTTAAAACCTGGAGAGTATCTAATGCGCCATAATCAAAAACCACTACTTTTTCAGGTCTTTTGCTTATGGTGATGTCTCCTAAGTCTTGTTTTATATTTAAAGTTTTATATTCTTTAGAAGATTGGTTGTTAACTGCATCTTTATTGGTATTTGCTGCACATCCTGCTGTAAAGCTTCCAATTAATACCGCGCTTAATATTGCTATTATTGTTTTTTTCATATTATCACCTCATGATTATTTATTTAAAATATCTATTAACACTTGATTCTCAAGAAAAATAATGGCATAGGTTGTTTCCATTTATCTCTTCTATATTAATATCCAAATCATATATTTCTTTTAATACCTCAGGCTTTATTATCTCTTTTGTCTTCCCCTCCTTAACTACCTTTCCATGCTTTAAGGCCACTATATAATCTGAATAGCAGGAAGCAAAATTTATATCGTGAATAACTATAATAATAGTCTTATTAAGCTCGTCCACCAATCTTCTTAAGATCTTCATTATCTCCACAGAATGTTTCATATCTAAGTTATTTAATGGCTCATCTAAAAAAATGTATTCTGTGTCTTGGGCTATTACCATGGCTATGTATGCCATCTGCCTTTCTCCGCCGCTTAGTTCATCTATATATCTATCCTTCAAGTGGGATATATTAATATAATCCATGGCTTTATGAATATGCTCTAAGTCTTCAGAAGTGAGCTTTCCTTGTGAATAAGGAAATCTTCCAAAACTCACCAATTCTTTAACTGTCAATTTTATATTCATATAATTAGATTGTCTTAAGATGGATATGGTTTTTGACAGCTGATTCTTGTCCCATTTATCTACGGCTTTATCATCTATATAAACCTCTCCCTTATCTTTACTTATGAGCCTGCTTATTATAGATAATAAAGTGCTTTTTCCTGCACCGTTGGCTCCTATAAAGGATATCATTTCACCTTTTTTAAGTCTTAAGGATACATTTTCTAAAACAGATTTCTGTGAATAGCTTTTATTTATGTTCTTTACTTCAATCATCGCTTATTCTCCTTAATTAGAAGGTATATAAAATAAACTCCCCCAATGAAATTTATAATTACGCTAAGGCTTGTACTAAAATTCAATAGCCTCTCCACAATAAGTTGTCCACCAACTAAAGCAATGATGCTGATAAGTATGGCTGATATAAACCAATAAATGTGTTTATAAGTTTTCATAAGCTCCTTAGCTAAATTAACCACTAATATTCCAAGGAATGTTATAGGTCCTGATAAGGCTGTAGAAATAGAAACCAAAACCGCCACTGCAAATAAGAATCTTTTTACTACCCTCTCATAATCCACCCCTAGATTTATAGCATTATCTCTACCTAAGGACAGAACATCTAAAAATTTAATATCTCTATAGATATAAATTCCTATAATAGCAATAGATAAAATACTGATAAAAAGAATATTGGTATTTATATTATTAAAGCTGGCAAACATCTTATCTTGTACAATTAAGAATTCATTAGGGTCTATAAGCATTTGCATAAAAGAAGATAAACTGCTAAACAAACTTCCAAATATCATACCTATAAGCACTAAAAAAAGCACATTATTGTTTTCTCTTTTAAACATGATTTTAAACAAAACTCCAGAGAAACCAATCATTATCCCTAGACATAGGATAAAATTAATATTCTTATTGGCTACCAGTACACTGGAGGAGGTAAACAAGTACACCACTAAAGTTTGGATAAACATGTAAAGAGAATCTAATCCTAGTACACTAGGGGTTAAAACTCTGTTATTAGTGATGGTTTGAAAGACCACAGAGGAAAAGGCTATACTGCTTCCTGTTAATATAATGGACAAAACCTTTTTAACTCTCCTAGGAAAATTATAGCCAAAGTTCTTAGGAGTAATTCCTATAAATAAAAATGTTAAGATTAAAACTACAGCTACTAACAATAAAATAGTTAAGATCCTTTTATTGCTATGCTTTAAAAACTTTATGTTTTTAAACATATTTACCTTATGAATATTTTTGGTGTCTATTTTTTGCTTATTTAAAGCATCATACTGCATAGTTTTTTCTCCTCATCAATAAGTATAGAAATATCCCACTGCCCAGCACTCCCACTACCACTCCTATAGAAAGCTCGTAAGGATATATTAAAACTCTTCCTAATATATCGCAGGCTAATACAAATACCCCTCCTAACAAAGCTGTATGAGGAATATTATCTTTTAAATTATCCCCATTATATAAGGATACTATATTAGGAACTATTAATCCTAAAAACGGTATGGTTCCTACAGTAAGTACAGTAACAGAGGTTATTAATGCTACAATCACAAGCCCCAAAGTCACCACCTTATTATAATTAAGTCCTAAATTAATGGAAAATTCTTCTCCCATGCCTGCGATGGTGAATTTATTTCCATAGATATAAGCGGTTATAAGCAATGGTATACCTATGTATAAAAGCTCATATCTCCCCTTTATGATTAAAGAAAAATCCCCTTGCAACCAGGAAGAAATATTTTGAATTAAATCATGCTTATATGCAAAAAAGGTTGTTATAGAACTTACTATATTCCCCAGCATAATCCCTAGTAAGGGGATAAATATGGAATTTTTATACTTAATTTTATTAAGTAATTTCATAAATAAAAAAGTTCCTCCTAAAGCAAAGAGAAAAGCTATAAGCATCTTTTGCAGGTAGCTAGCAGAAGAAAAGAGCATCATGGAAATTAAGATTCCAAATCTAGCCCAATCGGTGGTAGCCGCAGTGGTGGGTGAAACGAATTTATTTCTACTTATGGCTTGCATAATAAGACCGCTTATGCTCATGCTCATCCCCACTACTATTATGCTTATCAGCCTTGGAATCCTGCTTATAAGTAACACTTGAATATGCTCTTCTTTAAGCCTTAATATGTCCATGGGTTTTATATCTTTTGCTCCTATGAATAATGAAAGTATACTTAAAATTATCAATAGGATGATTAAATGTTTCTTTTTCAAGCTATCCCCACCCTTCCCTTTTAAAATATCAAGTTATTCTTAACTTTAGATAGAATTTGCATAAATAAGGTCAACCATTTTTAATTCCATCCATTCCAAGCTGTATATTCAGTGTTAGATTTGACTATGTCTTCAGCTCTTGCTATAATTTATCCAGCGATATTATTGAAAATCATTATCAATAACATTGTAACAATATAAAAATTTTAAATCTTAAATATATTTGTTTTTTTATAATTAAATTTATATCTTTCTTCACCTGGAGGGATTATCTTTGCACAAAACTCTATATCTAGATCAAAATCATATAAATGAAACCATTAAAAATTTCTTTTCATGCACTCATCTGCCCATTAAATTCTACGCCTCTAACCACACAGCTATAGCCTCTTATGGCTATAATGAGAATTTTAACTGCCTTGTAGAGGAATATAATATATACAAAAAAATAAAAGAAAGCCTTAGAAATAATCCTTTTGAATATGAAACCTTACTAGTAGAAGAGGACATTAATTTTACAGGTTTTTTTGCATGTCCAAAAAATAAAGATAAGGGAATCTATATTCTAGGTCCTTATGTGACAGATCAAAGCAAAATCACAGATATAGTTTTTAAGCCTAAAAAATTTATTCCAAACCTTATTTCTTTTTTACATAGCATTGCAAAGACTTGTGATTTAGTAGAAGGTCACCACCCAGAGGGAATTTCCCCTCAAAACTTTTATGTAAAAAGGGCTGTGGACTATATGTATGAAAACTATAAGGAAACCATTAATTTAGATACCTTGGCTAAGAAATTAAATGTTAATAAATGCTACTTATGCAGCTTATTTAGAAAGGAAGTAAATAAGACCTTCTCTCAGTTTTTAAATGAAATTAGGATAGAAAAAAGCAAAGGCTTATTAGTGGAAGGAGATTCCTCTATACTGGATATCGCTTTAAATGTAGGGTTTAACAATCAAAATTATTACAATATGACCTTTAAAAAGCTTACAGGCTTTACTCCTTTGGAGTATAGAAATTATCATAATTAAGGGCAACTAAAGTCTTAATGATATTATGATTTAGAAATTATCATAAAAAAAAGCAAACTAATAAGATTCCTCCTATTAGTTTGCCTTCTATTTTACTTTTTAATTATTCAAATTATTTTTCCACTTTATCTCTCAACTCTATTATATTCTTAAAATCTATGCCCATAGAATACATCTTATTAATAATGGCTTGTACCCCTTTGTTTGCTTCATATTTATATGAAGGGTATCCATCTTTTGAGGTTTCTAAAGTAATGTACTTAAACTCTTTGCCTGGATGATAATAAAAGCTAAAAAAGTCTTCTGATTTTATTTTTTCCGCCTTATCTATTATTTCTCCGACATTATCATCTTTTACATATCCCAAGGGAGTGGGAATGTACATAGTTCTATTATTATACTCACTTACTATAGGTTTATTATTAAACACCTCTAAATTAGATTCATAAATATAATCAAAATATTGCTCCAATAATCTTTGGAATCTTGCACTACATCTATAATGTGGGGTTTCAAAAAATTTGTATGGAATATTTAAGTACTGAGCTACCTCTATAGCTTTTTCCACCCTTTGCCTCTTTTCACTTCTTGATAGATTGTACTTTTCAGAGAATTCAGAGCCAATTATGCTTTCCTCATCCTTATTCTGATGAGTGTAGCCGTGAAGCCCTATTATTCCTCCTTTAGTTATCAAGTAATCCAAAGTGAAGAGAAAATCAGCATTTTTTATATTTTTATTAGCTAGTAAACTATTATCAATACCTTCTTTAGGATTTACATATCTAGGAACCCAAGCCACATGGAAGGGTGTAGCACTTTCATACATCTTGTCCCCTACAGCTCTAAGCCTTTCTAAATTTCCATCATCTAAATAAAACTCCATAGGCGCTAAATCTTCAAATCTTACCAAGGCACTTTTATTAGATTTATTAGTTTTTCTCTTATCATTAATAGCATTTATCTGGTTATTCTTTTTTGCATAGAGGGAAATTTTATTTTCTTTACTGTTCCAACGAGTTGTTAAATTTCCTATATTGCATAGATC
The DNA here is from genome assembly GCF_900142075.1 of Clostridium amylolyticum. Taxonomy (GTDB): domain Bacteria; phylum Bacillota; class Clostridia; order Clostridiales; family Clostridiaceae; genus Clostridium_AA; species Clostridium_AA amylolyticum. Next base: position 490,400 of record NZ_FQZO01000003.1, on the reverse strand, counting down.
AAATAAGGACATATAAACTTTGTCATTTATTAACCCAGTTTCACCTCTTAAATATTCCTTCTCACCATTAATATTGAAACTTTTATCCTTAAAGTTAATATTAACTTTATTAGAACTAGATATTATACTCATATCATCTTGTGACTTTTCCACAGTATATCCTAGTTTTGCTAAGATTTCTTCTGCAGGAAGATAATATCTGTTAAAGGTAAATATTATAGGGGAAGTAAATTTAATCTCCTTACCTTCTAAAAAAAAGTTTAATGCAACTTCATTTTTTTTATCTTTTAAAGAGGCTTGTACTTCTTCAACTCTAGTTTTACAAAGTCTTTCCATACTATGTCTTCTTTCACTTCTAGGATAAGCATCACTAAAAAGCTTTACATTTCCAGAAGCTATAGTATCTTTTTCTAAAAACATTATTAATCCTGCCAATGCTGCAAAAAAAGCAAATTTCTTCAATACAGGTTTTATCATTTTATATCCTCACCTTCATGGATAAATAGTTTGCTTATTATTATATTACCAATTATATACAAATAAACTCCTCACTTTTACAATAATAGTTACAAAAAATTTACACTTTTTTAATATATTTATATTATAAAGAAAAAAACTTAATGTTAAAAGATTTTTTACAAAATTTAAGAAAATTTTAAGTTAATAAAAAGATGCTAAGCACGTACAAGTGATAAATTATGATTTCATAATTTATCACTTGTCACGTTCCTAGCACCTTAAAAAGATTTTAACACTCTCATATAATGATTTGCTTCTCTTAAAGTATGATCCGCCAATAATGGTATTATCAAGGATTTAATTTTACAATTTAGAATTCCTTCAGTGCCTTGCTGCTTAAATTTAATTATTTCCATGGTGGCTTTAATGCTGTCTTCTAACAATTTTGTAGTTGCCACAACTTTGTCCATAATGCTACTAGATTCTTTTTTCAAGGCATCAAATTTATTTGCAAGATTATTGGCTATTTTTATTAACTCTTCCTCACTAGGATCTAGCATGCCTCTAATAAATTTTGCATGTTCCCCCATAATGTCATTCCAAAAATCTTCTTCCTTAATAGGCTCAGTGTGTACAGTAACTTCCTCACGCATTTGGAGGCGCTGAACATCTAAGAGATAATGTTTTGCTTCTTCTAAAATATGCATTAATAAAGAAGGATAATTTGTGGTAATGATAGTACAGGAATTAACTTGTGATATTACTACACTCTTAAAATGCATTAAAGCCTTTATTAATTCCATTGCCTTTTGATTAATGATGAATACACTCTGTTCCATATTAACCTTATCCATTCTCCATCTGTTTTCTACCAAAGCCATTTCTGCCTTTAATGTATAGGGGGTTACAACTTCTCCAGAGTGCAGTACATTTTCACTAACAATTCCTTGGGAAAGTCTTATTACTTCTAACAAAAAATTGTCAAATTCCTTTCTAAAAGCATCTGCTTGGAGTATAAAATTAGAATTCTTTTGTGGAAAACCAACTTGTAAAAAGAAGGAATGTTCTTTCATTATCCTTGCAAAAAACAAGTGCAGTTCTAAGGATTGTCTTATAAACTCAGCATTTGATAACATATTTCATTCCTCTTAATAAAATTCATCATCTCTAATATTATACTAAGGAATAAATATAAATATTACTAAGAAAAAGTAATCTAAAAATGGTAAAATGCTTATTGCTTTCCTTCTATTCTACTTTTTAATTGCTTTAATTAACTTTTCTGGATTAACTATTTTACTAAGCTCATACTTTATATCATCACCATAAGTTATAATCTCTCCTGTATCCACTGCAGCTTTTAAAAACTCTTCCGGAGTAATATCTGGTTTAACCTGACATGATAATGCATAAAGTCCTGCAATATAAGGAATTGACCAGCTTAATCCACCTCTTCTATAAAAGACATAATCATCCACTCCTGTAGGACTTGCCACGCTCCTGGAATCCATAGGAACTAATAGATAATTACTAAAATTATCTGGATTATTATAATACAAATCATTCCAAAATAAACCTGGCCTATAACTATTAAATTTATTGGGATCTTCATTAATATCTCTACCTAACCCCATAAAATTAAATCCATAATAGGTTTCAGCCAAGCTAGAAGTAACTACAAAAATTCCATTATTCTTTGCCCTTTCCACAGCTTTAATCACTTCTTCATATCCTTTTTCTTTTGATGACCATCCTAAAGCAATAGCTATTACTCTTATCTTTTTGTTCTGTGGTAAGGTATCGTTTATCTCAAGAATTCTATCTATACTTTGTGCCACATAAGAATAATCCATTATAAAGTCTTCGCCTTTATGTTCACCACTAGTTTCAGCTATATAATACAAATCTGCTTGTGGAGCTACACCAACATTTTCTCCTACTGATATTGAAGCCAAAGCTGAACCATGCATAGTAGCTGTTTCGTCTAAGCAATGTATTTCCTCATATACTCTTAGTCTTTTCTTATATTCATTATGATTAACTAATAGTCCTTGATCAATTATCGCTATACCTACTCCTTTTCCTGTTATGCCTTTCTTATGTAATTTTTTTAAATTTAATCCTGGATCTTTTCCATTTTTCATAATCTTCTCAGGATCAAATTCCTTTGGCAGCTTCTTGGGCCAAACAGTACCATAATCAAAATCCGCATATTTTAAGTTATTATATTCATCAGTAATGTCTAAATTAGATAAATCATAATGCCTTAAGTCAACCTCCCAGTACGAAGCATCAGGTTTATGCTGAGGTATAGCATCTATTTTATCCCTATTAAGTTTAGATACTTCTGGATACCTAGCAATTATTGCAGGGGCTTTACTTTCATCCTCGCCTAACTTGTCCACACTACATCCAGTTAATGTATAAACTAAAACAAGTAGAATTAAAACTAACTTTTTTTTCATCTCTTTACCTCCTAAATCATCTAATTAACATAATTCAATGGCACAATTTAAATCCCATGTTTATATTTCTAAAAAACAAAATAGGTATAACTATAGAGATCCTATAATTATACCTATTATATCACAATGTTTTCCATATATTACAGCATTTATTACATCGCATTATTTATTATCTTTTTCCATTTCATCTAATTCCAAGTGACCTAAAATATATATTGATAATAAAAGCTTATTATCTTTATTATATAGCTACATCTTCAAATTGACTGTTATAAAGGGCAGAATAGAAGCCTTGGGCTTTTAATAATTCTTCATGTTTGCCTTGTTCTACTATGTCTCCATCCTTCATTACAAGTATTAAATCTGCATCCCTAATGGTAGATAGTCTATGGGCAATGATAAAGCTAGTTCTGTCTTTCATCAAGTTTTCCATAGCCTTTTGTATTAATACTTCCGTACGAGTATCCACTGAGCTGGTGGCTTCATCTAGAATTAATATCTTTGGATCAGATAGTATAGCACGAGCAATGGTTAATAACTGCTTTTGTCCTTGAGATACGTTGCTTGCTTCTTCATTTAATTCCATGTTATATCCATTAGGAAGAGCTTTTACAAAGTGGTGAACATGAGCTGATTTTGCTGCTTCAATTACTTCCTTATCAGTGGCAGAAAGGTTACCATAACGAATATTTTCCATTATTGAACCATTAAATAGCCAAGTATCTTGAAGCACCATACCAAACATATTACGTAAGTCACTTCTCCTAAAGTCTCTAATGTCATGTCCATCTACTAATATAGCACCATCATTTACGTCATAAAAACGCATAAGAAGCTTAATCATAGTGGTTTTACCCGCTCCTGTTGGTCCAACAATAGCCACTTTTTGACCAGGTTTAATCTTTGCTGAAAAATCATTTATTATTATCTTATCAGGGTTATATCCAAAGTGAACATTCTTAAATACAACTTCCCCTTTAACCTCTTCAAGAGTAACTGGATTTTCTGCTTCTTTAATCTCTTCTTCCTCTTCTAAGAACTCAAAAACCCTCTCAGCAGCAGCTGCTGTGGATTGAAGAACATTGGCTATTTGAGCTACTTGCGCTATAGGTTGAGTAAAGGTTCTAACATATTGAATAAAGGATAGAATATCTCCCACCTCAATGGTTTTCTTTATGGCAAGCCATCCACCTAATATGGATACTGCTACATAACCTATATTTCCTATGAAGGTCATAATAGGCATCATCATCCCTGATAAAAATTGGGATTTCCAAGCTGAATTATAGAGAGTACTATTAATTTCTTGGAATTTTTCTACTGCCTCTTCTTCTCCATTAAAGGCCTTCATTATATTGTGACCGCCATAAACTTCTTCCACATGACCATTAACATGGCCTAAAAATTCTTGCTGAGACTTAAAATATTTTTGTGACTTTTTTACTACACCCATGATAAGCGCCATGGATACAGGTAGAATTAAAAGTGCTACCAAAGTCATCTGCCAGCTAATAGATATCATCATTATAAGAACACCTATTATTGTAATAACTGAAGTTATTATCTGTGACATACTTTGATTTAAGGTTTGACTCACGGTATCTACATCATTAGTAACCCTAGATAATACTTCTCCATGTGTCTTGCTATCAAAATATTTTAGCGGCATACGATTAATTTTTTCTGAAATCTCTTTTCTAAATTTATAAGAAATCTTCTGCGCTACTCCAGACATTATATATCCTTGTACAAAGGAGAAAATAGCACTGGTTAAATATAATCCTAAAAGCCAAATTACTATATTTCCTATATAAGCAAAGTCTATAGAGGCGCCTTCTACCCCAGTAACCTTATTTACCAATCCTTCAAAAAGCTTTGTGGTAGCCTTTCCTAAAATTTTAGGACCTACTATGGAAAAAGCTGCACTAAAAATAGCAAAAAGCACCACTATGATTATGGCTATGCTATAAGGTTTTAGATACTTCATCAGCTTATTCATAGTGCCCTTAAAATCTTTGGCCTTCTCAACCTTTCCCATGCCTCCCATGTGGCCCCCGCCACCAAAGCCACCTTGTCTTTTATTATCTATTTTTCTATCACTCATGATGAAAGTTCCTCCTCTGAAAGTTGGGATAATGCTATTTGTTTGTAAACCTCACAATTTCTCATAAGTTCTTTATGAGTACCATTTCCCACTATTTTACCTTCATCCAGCACTATAATCTTATCAGCATTCATAATGGTACTTATTCTTTGTGCCACGATAAGCACAGTGCTATGTGTAATCTGTTGTCTTAAAGCCTTACGTAAGGCTGCATCAGTTTTAAAATCCAAAGCTGAGAAGCTATCGTCGAATATGAATATCTCAGGATTTTTAGCCAAGGCTCTTGCAATGGACAATCTTTGTTTTTGTCCTCCTGAAACGTTAGTACCCCCTTGAGATATTTCTGTTTTAAAGCCCTCTGGTTTAGAATTTATAAACTCCATCGCTTGAGCTATTTCTCCTGCCCTTAATAGCTCTGATTCTGAGGCATCCTTCTTACCATATTTAATATTGCTTTCTATGGTACCTGAAAATAAAACTCCCTTTTGTGGCACATATCCAATCTTATCCCTTAGCTCTTTTTGAGCTACCTGTCTTATGTCTGTGCCATCAATTAGTATTTCTCCACTGGTTACATCATAAAAACGAGGTATTAAATTTATTAAAGTGGATTTACCACTTCCTGTACTTCCAATAAAGGCTGTGGTTTCTCCTGGTCTTGCAGTAAAGGTTATATTTTCTAGTACTGCCTCTTCTGCTCCAGGATATTTAAAGCTAACATTATTAAACTCTATATATCCCTTGTTATATGAATTGAAATCTTTAGTCTTTGGAGCATCCTTAATCATAACCTCAGTATCTAGCACTTCCACTATACGTTGTGCTGATACGGAAGCACGAGGAAGCATAATGGACACCATGGAAATCATTAAGAATGCCATTATTATTTGCATGGTATACTGCATAAACGCCATCATATTACCCACTTGCATATTACCTGCATCCACTTGGTGTGCTCCCACCCAAATAATTAAAACGGTTATGACATTCATTATAAGCATCATCATAGGCATCATAATGGTCATTAAACGACTTATAATCAAATTAGTTCTAGTTAAATCTTTATTTGCTTTATCAAATTTATTTTCTTCATATTTTTCAGTATTAAAAGCGCGTATTACCAACATTCCTATTAAAGAATCACGAGTTATAAGGTTTATCTTGTCCACTAGTTTTTGTACACTCTTAAATTTAGGAATAGCTATACTAAATAACACAATAACCAAGGTTAAAATAGCCATAACAGCTACGGCAATAATCCATCCCATAGATGTATCGGTTTTTAAAACTTTTATAATTCCACCAATCCCTAAGATTGGAGCGTAAAATACAATTCTAAGTAACATTACCATAAGCATCTGTACCTGCTGAATATCATTAGTACTTCTAGTGATTAATGAAGCAGTGGAGAATTTATCAAATTCTGTGTTAGAGAAACTTGTAACCTTTTTAAACACTTTTTCTCTAAGATTTCTTCCCACACCAGCTGCCACTCTTGCAGCTAATAATCCAACTATAACCGTAGCTACCATGCTGAGCAATGCTAAAAGCAGCATTTTAAAACCTGCCATAACAATATAATTTGATTGAAGCTTATCTGTTTCTATTCCTATGGCTTTGTATTCATTCTGAATAAAGGTAACCGCTGACTGTGTAATCATACTTTCAGGCATATCTTTAAATTTCTTGTCTATATTTTCTTTCATAGCCTTAATTTGCTCTTGAGGCAATTTAGCTATTATTGCAAAGGGATCTGTATTTGCTGAAATATTACCTGTGGGTTTTCCCCCGGAAGCTCCTTGCATAGGGGAAGTTAAACTTGAAATTCCGCCCTTCTCAATGCCACCAACAATTATTATTGGCTTTCCTAATATGTTATTAAGTTTGTCTATGGTTTTTTTGTCTTTTGTATTAAGTATATAAAGTGGCTGCTCTTGGAAGTTTGAATAGTCCTTTAAATATCTTTTCAACTCACTTTGAGATAAATTATTTTTATCCAAAAGTATATAGTTATCTTCTACTATTTTCTTATCCTCTTCGCTTAAAAAAAGTTTTATTTTATCAAGCTCACTTTCACGAAGTGCTCTAGGAACTGCGTTTTCTACTCCTCCTTGCTGAATACCCACATTAACAATGTTAGACATATATTCTGGCAGTGATAAGTCACATACTGCTTGTAAGAATAAAAGTGCTACCACTGCCGCTATAGACGCAATGAAGGGTTTTAGATACTTAGCTATCTTAAACATTTAATAACATCTCCCCATTTTATTAGAATCACTTGATATTATTCATAGTATTACCTTTTATATAATTATGAAATAATAACTATTATATTTTAATTATTTTTATATGTCAATAACTTTTTTATGGTATAATAGCCTTATATATATTAAGATATTTATAGAAAAAGGTGTGAAAATCATGGAAACTAACCTTAATAAACTTTCAGATGACTTATATAATCTATTATTACTATTACATAAAAAAGTTATTAATCCAGATGAAACTATGAAAAATCTTTCTATGCCATCTTCCCACTTCAAAGTTATATTTTATCTAAAAAAAAAGGGAACATCTTCCGTGTCAGATATTTGTAATAGCCTTACCATTTCTAGGCCCAACATGACTCCTATTATTGATAAACTTATTTCTGATGGAATGGTTCATAGATATAATGATACAAAGGACAGAAGGATAGTAAGAGTAGAACTCACAAATAAAGCCCATGAGTTTGTAAGAGAACAAGAGGATAGGATGAAAAGAATTCTATCAAATAAAATATCCACTTTAAATCCTAATGATTTAGAATCATTAAAATATAATGTGGAAGAAATAATAAATATACTTATGAAAATAGAGTAAGTCCTGCCTGGCACCTCATGTATATTTTTAAAATCTAAGACCATACTACTATTGAAGTATTTTAATAGGGAGGTTTTATATATGCCAGGAAAAGCAAAACAACATATCGACCAAAGTATGAACACTGTGAAGACAGCTGTTAATTCACTTCAGCAAGCTGTTAATTTAGCAGAAAAGCCAGATAATAAGGCTAAGATTCAACAGGCTATTAATTCATTAAATACTGCTTGTGATCAATTATCACAATATCAAGACTAACAATAATTCCAAAAGCATCTTGCTGTTTTAATAAAGCAAGGTGCTTTATTTATGCAGTTATCCCATAGCTAACCGCTTCTAATACCCCCACTTCTTCAAGTGGCGGAATAATCAGCGCTAAGCTCCTGGATAAGTTCTTCTTAGCTTCAGATAGGGTAAGTACTCCTTTTAGGCAAACCCCATCTGAAGCTAAGAATCACTTGATACTTATTTACTTAAAATTTTATAAGTAGTACAATTATATTAAGCAGTATTTTATACCGCTTAATATAGCTAAAAAGCGAGGGGTAGTATGGATATATTATTGAAAGAAAAAGTAGATCTAATGATAGAAAACTTTTATAAACTAAAAAAGAATTTCAAGTGGGAGCATACCCTAATAAAGCACTTTTCTGCCTCCGTTCATGCCACCAAAAAAAGATCCGTAGACGTATTTGCACTGGAGGATATAAAAAAATATATTAAGACCAATACTAGTTGGACCTCTTATTTCAGAGGTATTAACCAATTTACTCTATGTACTCTTTTATATTTGGAAGAGGATTATAAGGATTTCTTCCAAAACACCATAGATCTTTATGAAAAAATGAAGAATATGGGCTTTAAAAGAAGTACCTACTTACCCTTAGCTGCTTATACCATAGTTAAGGAAGTTCCTAAAGACAAATGGAGTGATGCTCTTAACCGTATGCAAGATTTCTATGAGAGCATGAAAAGGAATCATTTTTGGCTTACTTCTACTGATGATTATGTATTTGCAGCAGTATTAGCTACTACAGATTTAGATGTATCTCAAGCCTCTGAACAAATAGAAAATTGTTACACCACATTAAATAAGATGGGTTTCTATAAAGGAAATGATCTTCAAACTTTATCACATATACTAGCCATAGGTGAAGAAAGTACTGAAGAAAAATGTAATAGAGCTACTAAAATATATCATGAGCTAACAAACAAAAAAATGAAACCACGATATAGTGGCCTAGCCACTTTAGGGGTTCTATCTCTTATTACCCCAGATGTAGATAAATTAGTTAAGGAAATAAAGGAAGTTTATGACTATCTATATGATAAGTCTGGATATGGTTCTTGGAGTATTGATAAATCCATGAGAGTAATGCTAGCTTCAACCTTAGTTGCGGACTTCTATGTAGAGGGTCTTAAAAAAGGAGTATTAGAAGTTACTTTAAGTAACAGTATAAACGCTATAATAATCGCTCAGCAACAAGCAGCCGTAGCTGCAACCATAGCCGCTAGTTCCGCCGCCGCTTCATCTTCATCTTAAGCAGATGCTCCAAATCTTTGATTTGGCGCAGTCGCTTACTTCTTCGTAACCCCTAAAGCTACATCTTTCTTTTATTGTAAGCTTTAGGGGTGGAGAAGAAGTTTCACTAGTCTCCCCCACCCTTTTTTACACCTCTACAGTTTCATTGTCAGAAAACTTATATATAGTATCTTTAATCTTAAGCTGAATAGGATAATTGGTTTTTACCTCTATTATGGTTTTATTTTTTCTCATGTCTACTTGAATAATTGCACCTTTGTATAAAAACTCAAATTTAAGCTCTTCCCATTTTTCAGGAAGCCTTGGATTTAAACATACATAATCCTCTTTTATCCTAACTCCTCCAAAGCCGTATACTATGGCCATCCAAGTGCCACCCATATTGGCAGTGTGGATTCCGTGCTTGGTGTTTCCATGGGTATCATCTAAATCTAGCCTTGCCGTTTCTATAAAATAGTTAAAAGCTTTATGAGTATATCCTATCTTAGATGCCATAATGCTATATACAGCACAGGATAATGAGGAGTCATGGGTGGTTATTTTTTCATAATAATCGTAGGAGTTTTTTATGGTGTCAAAGTCTGATTCATCCTCTACTAAAAGATGAGCAAGTACCGTATCTGCTTGTTTTAACACTTGATATCTGTAAATAGTTAGGGGATGATAATTTAATAATAAAGGATATTTTTCCTTAGGAGTATTTTTAAAATCCCAAAGCTCTTTAGATAAAAAACTATCGTCCTGAGCATCTATTTTATGATCTTCATCATAAGGCAAATACATATTTATATATGCCTTATGGAATAAATCTATCTCTTCCTTTTCAAGGTTTATTTTTTTGCATAAGCTATGCAAGGTTTCTTTGTCTGTATTTTTCAATAAGTCATAAATTTTCACTGCCCATTTAAGATTATATTTTGCCATAACATTGGTATAGTAGTTGTTATTTACTATAGCAGTGTATTCATCAGGCCCCGTTACTGCATCTATCTTAAACAAGCCATGATGAAAGTGACCTATTTCTAACCATATTCTAGCTGTTTCAAAGATTACCTCTGCCCCAAAATCCTTTATAAAGCGCATATCTTCTGTAACTAGATAGTACTGAATATAGGCATAGGCTATATCCGCATTAATATGATACTGTGCAGTACCTGCTGGAAAATATGAAGAACACTCCTCCCCGGTTATGGTTCTCCAAGAAAATGCAGATCCTTTTTTATGTCCTAATTCTTTTGCTCTTTGTCTTGCCACATCTAATATCTTATAGCGGTACTCTAATAAATGCCTTGCTAATTTAGGCTGGCATAGAGTAAAAAATGGGAGTATATATATTTCTGTATCCCAAAAATAATGTCCTTCATACCCTTCTCCGCTTAACCCCTTGGCAGTGATGTTGCTTACTGAATCTTTACCCACAGCCTGAAGCAATTGAAACAGATTGTATCTTAATCCTTGTTGAAGGTTTTCATCCCCTTGAATTTTAATATCTGCTGTAGTCCAAAACTCCTTAAGATAATCATATTGTTCCTTAAGCAATTCATTAAAAGACTTCTTACTTAGGTTATCTACTATTTCCTTCCCGCTGCTATTTACATCTTTAAATCTTCTTGAATCTGTATACACCACATATTTAGTAAATTCTATAACACTTTCCCCAGACTCCAGCCTATAAACACCGGTTATGGATGTACCATCTTTGTTAATAGTTAAATCATAATCTACATTACAATGATGCTTTACTGTAATGGCCACCATTTCTTTTGAGTTTTTTGTTTGGGATGTGAGCTGCACAACAGAGTTTTCAAAGGTAATAGAATTTACATTTAATATATTTGCACCGCTAGCGGCCAATCTAGGATCATTTTCATCGGTATAATTTTTAACATCTCCATTGATGGAAGACTCAATAACTACCTCTCCATTAAAATTAATTTTTTCCACTTCATAATGTATAGTAAAAAGTTCTAGATTGCTAAGAGAAGCAATTCTGGTTATATTTATTTTCATTTCTTTTCCTTTAGGAGAGGTCCACCATATTTCTCTTTTGTAATATCCATGTTTCATATCTAAATATCTTTTAAATTCATTAACCGTCCCCTGAAAAAGAGAAAACTTTTCTCCATCAATTATTATATCTATATTTTGAGCATCCCCTATATTAACTATCTTTTGCATAGTGTCAGGGAAGGCATAAGCTTTTTCACCATAGGGTATAGCTTCTACTTCATAAAAGGCATTTATATAACTTCCTCTTATGGTAGGAAAGTTTTTAGGATACTTTTCCTCAAAATTTCCTCTAATGCCTATATAGCCATTGGAAACATTAAAGATACTTTCATTCTTCAAAAGGCTATCTATATCTAAACTATTATCACTTATTATCCATTGATTATTCATGATGTTTATGCCTACTTTCTATTTAATCTTCTTATTTAATTGCTCCAGCCATAACACCTTTGATAATATACCTTTGTGAAAATAAATAGAAAATTATTATAGGTATAATGGTAAGCACAAGACCTGCCATAGCTAGGTTCCATTGTATTGTAAACTCTCCAAAGAAGTAGAAGGTGGAGAGCGGAATGGTTCTTAAATCTGGGCTTCTTAATACTAAAGAAGGCAATAAATAGTCATTCCATATCCATATTACATTTAAGATAGCTACAGTTACTGTAATGGGTTTTAAAGTAGGAAATACTATTCTCCAAAACACTTGAAACTTATTACATCCATCTATCATGGCTGCTTCTTCTAAGGAACGGGGTACCCCTTTTATGAATCCATGATATAGAAATACGGATAAGCTCATTCCAAAACCTATATACATGAAAATAAGCCCGTAATAAGTGTCAATCATGGAAAAATTAATTGCTTTTATTTCCCACCCACTCATGTATTGCATTAAAGGAATCATAAGAGATTGAAAAGGTACGAGCATTGTGGCTACAAACAAATAAAATATACCGTCAGAAAGTTTTGATTTATTTCTTACTAATACCCAAGCTGTCATAGAAGAAAATATTATAATTAAAACTATGCTGCTCACTGTGATAATTAAAGAATTAAACAAGGCTTTAGTAAAGTTCATTTTCTCCATGGCTTTTAGGTAATATGAGAAATATAAGGACTTAGGTAGTCCCATGGTATCTGTAAATATTTCTGCTCTTCCTTTAAAGGAGTTCACTACCATGATGTACATAGGAAACAAAGTTATAATGGCAGCAATCCATCCTATTAATCCTAATATCTTAGAGGGCTTAAACTTAGCTTTCATCACATCTCCACCTCTCTTTTCTTAGTACTATAAACTTGAATCACAGTAATAACCATAATCACCAAGAAAAATATAATGGCTTTTGCCTGTGCAATGGCAAACTTATTATAACTAAAGGCTGTGGAAAATATATTCATAGTAATTAACTCCGTACTTCCATAAGGCCCTCCATTGGTTAAGGATAAGTTAGTATCGTATTGTTTAAAGGAATTAGATAAGGTAATAAATAAACTAATGGTAAAAGCAGGTCCAATCAATGGAAGGGTAATGGATTTAAACTTATTAAAGCCATTAGCACCATCGATTTCTGCTGCTTCTATCACCTCATCGGATATACTTTCTATAGAGGCTATATAAATTACCATGACATATCCCGCCATCTGCCAAGTTCCTACTATAACTAGAGCCCAAAAAGCCATAGTAGGATTATCTAACCAATTAAAGAAAACCTCCGACTTATTAAGCATTTGTCCTAGCTGTTCAAAGAACTTAGTAAAAACAAACTTCCATATAAAGCCCAAAATTAGCCCACCGATTAAATTGGGTAAAAAATACACCGTTCTTAATAAGTTTTTACTCTTTAGCTTTGAAGTTACCAAAAGCGCTAGCGCTAATCCCACTACATTAACAGTGATAACCATAACAATGGTATATTTAGCTGTTAGCCAAAAAGAGCTAACAAACTTTTCATCTTTAAACACCTCTATATAGTTACTTAATGCCACAAAGGAAGATCCTTTAAAAGCAAATCCATTCCAATCCGTAAATGAATAAATAATTCCCATTATGAAAGGAATAACAACCACATTGATAAATATAAATAGTGAAGGAATAACAAATAAGCTAGTTGTTATTTTGCTCTTAATATTCCTCTTCATTTCTCCACACTCCTTATAATATTAAAAGCCTCTAAAATATATAAGAGGCTTTTAATGAGTAAACTACATTATTTTGAAGCATTAACCCAAATTTTATTTATTTCATCTAAAAGCTGATCACTATTTATCTGACCTGCATAATATTTTTCCATTTGGCTTGAACAGTCTTTATCTATGCCTGCTGGGAATAGGTTAAAGGTCCAAGGTACTGTCTTACCTTCTTGTGAATACTTTGATACCTCTTGAGCTAGTGGGTTCAACTTATCTGTGTTAAAGCCTTCATAAGCTGGTATTAACTTAAACTTTTCTGTAACATAAGTTTGTCCTGCTTTTTCGGTAAGCAGCCAATCCAAGAAATTAATAGAAGCATCTTGTTGTTCCTTAGTGGCATGTTTATTAACACGGAAATAGTTTGTATTACCTACAGCTATACCTTCATTACCATTGAAAGGCATTGGCATCATACCATATTCAAATTTAACCTTATAATCATCTATAATACCTTGAGCCCAGTTTCCTTGATGAATTATTGCAAATTTTCCTTGTGCAAATCCAGCTACTTGATCATCATAAGTGTCCTTAGCAAGGTTTGTGTGTGATTTCAATTTATCTAAATCCTGTGCATATTGTTTAACTTCAGGTATGTCTTTTAGTTTAAGCTCTCCTTTTTTAACTTTTTCAATACTTCCTTTATAATCCTTCATCAAGGCAAATGGCCAGTTAAATGGGTGCATAAATTTAAAATAAGTTTCTTTACCAAAACCTATAGCATGCTGAACTCCTTTAACCTTTTCCAGCTTTTCACTAGCCTTAACTAAATCATCTATGGATTTAATGTCTTCAGCCTTTACTCCAGCTTCTTTAAATATCTCTTTATTGTATATTAATCCAAAACCTTCAATAGCCACTGGTAATCCATAGAGCTTGCCATCTTTCATGGCATCATCAGCTTGACCTTTTACTATTTTTTTAGAAGCTTTAGCTGAATCTAAGGGTATCATATAATTAAAAAACTTTTCGAACTCACTACCACTTCCTACTGTAAAAATAGTAGGAGCTTTTTCAGGAGTGGATGCAAATTGAGACTGTAGTACCTTCATTAAATCGTCTCCAGCAGCGCCTAAAATCTTTACTTCAACTTCACTTTGAGATTTATTATACTCTTTAGCTGCTTCCTCTAATTGTTCTTGTATCTCTACTTTGTTTTGAATCATGGTAATAACTGTTTTCTCTTTATTGGCTTTTTTACCCTCATCAGATGATTTTGATCCTCCAGAAGAACAGCCTATTAAGGTTGACATTGCCAATGCTGTTGCAATGATAATACTAAGTGATTTTTTCATCTTATTCTCCTCCCCCTAATATCAACTTATTTAAGTGATTATATAGACATTATATATATGAAAAGGTATACTTTTTATAAAATCATAATATTTATTATAAAATCTTAATATTATTATTTGGGGATGTGATATTTCTTGAGTAGTATTCTTAGAAAATTAGAACTTATAAATGCCAAAAATAAGTATAACTCCTATACCCATCCTCCATATGAGTTAGAATGTAAACTTATGGAGTATATTAAACAAATAGACATGGATAGAAGCATAGAAATACTAGATGAAATTAACTCATTAGAAAGAGCTCAGCTTTCCAATAGACCTCTTAATTCACTAAAATACTCTTTAGTGGGTTCCTGTACGCTTTTTACCCGTGCTGCTATAGAATCTGGACTATATCCTGAAACTGCATTTATGCTAAGCGACTACTATATAAATCTCATAGATGAAGCCAGCACCAAAGATGAAGTTGAGAATTTAGAGTATAAAATGTTAACCTCTTTTATTCAAGTACTAAAAACCCACAAAGAGTACGCATATAATCCACTCATTAATCATGTAATTTCTTATATCAGAAAAAATATAGAAAATAAGCTCTCCTTGCAAGAGCTTTCTTCCATAGCGAAGGTTCATCCTAACTATCTATCTGCAACTTTTAAAAAAGAAGTGGGTAAAACCTTAACAGAATATATAACTGAGCAGAAAATTGAAGCTATCAAACTCTATCTAACTTATACTGAACTTTCCATAGGTGAAATCAGCTATATATTCAACTTTACCCATACAACATATTTCTCAAGTTTTTTTAAATCCCACACTGGGATAACTCCTATGGAATATAGGAGACGAAATAATATCGCCTAATTGTAATTAAAAATATAGGCTATGTGAAAAGATGAGTAAGTTACCTTTTCACATAGCCTATTTAAAATCACATGGAATCTAAATTTTAATAATCTATTTAAAATTATATAGAACTAAGTTTTAATAGCTAAATATATATTATATTAACCTTTAAGCTTGTCTTTAAACTCATTATACCCCATGAGTACTACCCAAACATAAGCAAGGGTTTTTGGTATCATCAATATTCCTATTATACTTATGGTATCTGCCCAAAGTACTACGGGGATATAAAATCCAAAGGATAATACTATGGCAAGCCACATAAACCTAAAGTTTTTATCATTATGCTTCTTGGTTTCAGTGTAAAATAACCATATGATAATGATTCCCATAAGAGCAAAAGGAATATTTCTATAAATTCCCCATGAAACTGGTGCATAGTAATTAAGCCAATCATTTTGTGGGAATAAGCATAATACTATTCTAATTATTGCTAGTAAATAAATAGAAGCAGTTAAGCCTTTTCTTTCTTTAATATCATATCTATTTCTCCAAATATAATATAAAATCACATAAAATACAGTCATGGTAATAGAAGTTATAAGCTTACCAATCCCTAACGCAGCTGCCTTAGATTCTAATCCTGTAGTAAGCAAAGCATAAGATCTTGGTACCAAGTGAAAAGCATCTCCTGAGCCTAGTACCACTGACATTATTCCAAACATCTTATACTGCTTATTATCACCAGACCTTGTTATCATAATAACACCAATTATTATTACTGTAGAAAGATATACCACATCAAATAAAGTTTCCATTATTCCTTGCATTAAAATCACCTCATAATTATTTTTGAACAATGTTCACTTTCGTTCATTTTTAAAATCATACCTAGGTATGATTTTAATTGGACATTATTTTTTTTAATATTTCTATAAAAAATTCAAAATTGCTCTCACCTTTTTTTAGATTTAAAAGCATGTTATCAAATATGAATTGTGCAGTTTTTTCTTTGGTTATACTAGAACTCCATATATGCTTGCCAATGCTTTTATCACTGTCCATAAGCGATATTATAATAGTACGTATCCTGGCAAAATATTCTTCTTGCCTTTTTCTCCCCACTTCCTTTTCTTGAGCATTTAATAGAGAAATTTGTTCAAGCCAGTTTTCCTTAAAGTTATAAAGATATGAATATAGACTATCATAAATCTCTTCTATTTTTTCATAGAAGCTTTTGTGTCCCAGAGCTCTTATATCAATTTTGGTAAAAGCCTCTTTCCAAAAATCTTCTATAACTGCAACCAATAAGTCTGCCTTTGTGGGAAAGTAGTTATATACAGTACCAATAGAAATATTACTCTTTTTTGCTACTTTACGTATATTAATTTCATTTATACTGTGCTCTAAAGAAATATCTTTAGCAGAAGCTAAAATAATTTCTTTTAGATTTTCATTATGCTTTGCCATATCAAACTTCACCTCAACGCGTAATGAACAATGTTCATTACGATTATATAACTATATAACTATATTGTCAATATCTAAATTATATCTCCTAATAATAATTATGAACTATTTATTGATAATTAACCTTTTATTCTTTCCACCAAGGTAACTTTAATAGTATCCCCAGGCTGCTTTCCAATCTTTGCTCTAATATCTTTTCTTATTCCGATAACATGACAAGGAGTTTTCATTTTAACTAGGCTCCCTTCATAGACCTCGCCATCAAAAGTAGCAGTAACTGGAACTCGTCCCTTACCAAATTCAGCTTTCACATCAAAGGGAATTTCAATATATGCCCCATCTATATCCGGAACCTTTTTAATTTCAGCTTCAAACTCATATACTTTACTCATATTACTAATATCCCTCACTTTCGTTATTTATTAAGTTTCTTAATGTAATTATACAATAAGGTGCCAGGCACGTGTAATATCTGACACTTGCCTAATTAACTTTTTATTATTTCTATGTTTTTACATTTAAATGCTTATCATTATATACTTTTATTGTAAAAATTACACTTACTTAAATACCTTATTTAATATAATTCGCTTTATTTACAATTAGTTCCATATATGTTATTATCATTGCAAAGAGCTCCTGATAAATTTAAAGGTGGGAACTATTATGTTCATCTTGATCCTGCAGGTCCATACAATTCTGTCTGTTATGGTACTCTGTCAGACTGATAAGAATATTAGATTTTAGAATAATGCTTGTTAATTAACTTTTGAGCAATACTATTATAAGGGGGAAGAAATCTTCCTCCTTAATTTATAAGGAGGATCTATGAAAAAAATATACTTTTCCTTTACATCCTATATGAAAATACTAACAAGAAATATATGGACATACATATTTCTTATTGCAAATCTTTTATACCTGCTTCCAGTTACCTTAAGCTTTATTCCTAAGAATAATGCTGGAGGAGCTCTAGCCGCCTCTGCTTATTTTTCTGTTTCAGGGGTATTATTTTTTATGGTTCTAGGATATTTCTTAAGCAACACTGAAGATAACAATAATTGTAATGAATTAATGGCAACATTCAATGATGCTAAAGCATCTCAATCCTTTTCCAAAATTATAGTAATATTTGTTACAGCTCTATCAGTAAGCCTATTAGGATTTTTAATATATTTTATAGAGTATTTAATTTATAAGGTAGATATGTATTTTTTAGCTCCTACCATAAAATACATATTATTATATTACTTTTTACCCTTCACTATATCAGGCATTATTGGAATAATCATAGGGAACTTAATAAAATCAAAGCTTGCCTATATATTGCTGGTACTAATATGGTGTTTTATTACCAGTATAAATACAGTAATCTTTCAGCTTATAACTAATTTTTTACTAATTGATTTAAAACAATTAGGAGTAATTCTAAATATAACCGTTTCTGAACCTCACATGCATTACAACCCTCTATACGGGTTGCCTATAGAAAAAAGGCGTTTTATTTTCATGGGTATTTACTTATTTATAGTTTTATTCATTTTAACAATTCAAAATCTACTACAGTACGAAAAAAGAAATAAGTACTTAAAAATAGTTATCCCATTATTCTTATTCATATTTACTTCCTTAGGTTGGATGTACAAGCATTCTTCTAGAATTATATATTATGATCTAACTTCAGATTCAATAAGGCACTACGACTCAGGTTATCCCCCTTATAAACAAGCCATAAACAGTAATTCTTATAATAAAATTAATATAAGCAGCTATGATATCAACTTAGATATTACAAAGGACTTAAGTGCTTCCGTTACTTTTGATATAAATTTTCCTAACAATAATATTTCTCAGGGTTCCTTTACTCTTTATCATAACTTTAATATAACACAACTAAATACCTCTCAAGGAAAAGATCTTAGCTTTAAAAGAGAAGGCGATATAGTAACCTTTTATATTCCAGATAATAAAGAAAAAAATTTAACTTTAAATATAGAGTATTCTGGATTTTCTTCTCCCATTTTTTACGCAAACTCCAACGGAATCTTACTTCCAAGTTTCTTCCCTTGGATTCCACAGGAAAATTTATTTAATGCGTATAATATAAATAATAACAGCTTAAATATTAACTATAACCCTAAACCTATTCATTACTCCTTAAAGCTAAATCACCCTAAATCAATGTACTGTAACATACCATTCATTGATAAAGGGAAATGGGAAGGACTAAGTAATAATGGCATTACTGTAATGGCAGGTGATATAAATACCATAACCTCCTCTAATTTAGTTATGGTATATCCTAAGGTTTTTCAAGAACAAGCTGATTCTCTTCCAGACTATAAGCCTCAGCTCGAAAAGCTTTTCGGAGATATAATAGAAGATCTTGCATTAGAGAACAAAAGTGCTGAAATAAAAAATATGTACAGTATACCTATTAGAAGTACTATGAGCAATACTACGATAATTAAGAATGGAAATGAAATTTATATTGATAGTAACAACGGGTTTATAAACAAAACTAAACAAGTTCCACCAAGAGTTTTTTTAATTCCATTAACTACAGCTTTATGCTCAGAAGAAGAAACCTTAACTAGTCAAAATAATCTTTTATATAGTTCATTTCTATTCTCCTATGAATATTGGTATTTGTATAAAAGCAATGAAAAGAAATTAGAATATTCAATGTTTATGAACATGTTAAATGCCTCTAAAGCTATGTCAGAAGATAAAAATAATAAAGATGATATATCCAAAAGAGATTATGAATTTTATAGTTGTCTTAATGACTTTTTTTCAAAGCATATTACCAATGAAAAGTTTATGAAGAATTTCTTTAGAGACTATTATAAGTATTTATCTACTAATCCTAATTTGACCATAAATGAAGTAAAAGATTTTATTAAATCAAAGGACAGGTGATATTATGAGTAAACTTATGATTGAAAATTTAAATAAAAGTTATGGAAGCTTTCAAGCATTGAAGGATATATCTATAGAAATAGCTCCTGGTGCTTATGGATTATTAGGACCAAACGGTGCAGGAAAAACCACATTAATGAGAATACTTACTACAGTCTTAGAAAAAGATAGTGGAAGCATACGATTAGGAGATTTGGATTGGAAAGATAAGCATAAGGTTAGAAACATCATAGGTTACTTGCCACAAAAATTTTACCTATATAAAAACCTTACGGTAGAAGAGTGTCTTAATTACATTGCAGTATTAAAAGAAGTGCAGGAATTTAATGATAAAGACTTAAATGAACTTTTAGATTTAGTTAATCTTACAGAACATAAAGATAAGAAAGTGAAAGCCTTGTCTGGAGGTATGGTAAGAAGATTAGGTATAGCCCAAGCAATACTGGGAAATCCAAAGATATTAATTGTAGACGAGCCTACCGCTGGATTAGATCCAGAGGAAAGAATAAGATTTAGAAACCTTCTTTCCTTTATATCCACAGAATCAATAGTTATTATCTCCACTCATCTTATTGAGGATATAGAAAATACCTGCTCTACCGTGGGTGTGTTAAACAAAGGAAGCTTCATATATACTGGAGAAACAAAAAATCTCTCAACCTTTGGAAAAGATAAAATATGGGAAGTAACCTGTGGATTAAGGGAGTACAGCAACATAAAAACAAAGTTTGAAATTTTCTCTACCATAAGAAATAGCGATAAAGGTACAGTAACCTTAAAAATAGCATCAGTAAACAAACCCTTGGAAAATGCAATTCCTATTAATCCTACTCTGGAGGATGGATATTTATGTCTTCTAAAAAACTTAGGAAACTAGGATATATAATATATATGGATATAAAAGAAATGGGGTACTTGTTTTCTGTGCCTTTCATATTACATTTTCTCTTAGTTTTATGCTCTAGGCTTTTTACAGGAGAAAGCACTCAATTTGACAAGCTTATTCCCATGATGGAAGGTATTATACCAGCCTTATGCAGCTGGTGGATAATCTTCTCCTTAAAGAATGTGTTAGAAGATGAGGGAGGAGAAACCCTTTTCTCCTATAGCATTGATAGAAAATATATTGGCTTATATAAAACCTTATTTTTCTTTTTATTATATATGCTGCTTTCTTCTATTACACTTCTACTTGTGCAGCTAAGAATAAAAGAGCCTGTATATGCAGCTCTCTGGGTTCAGTTTTTTATACAAAGCCTATATTTTTACGGTTTCACTTTTATAGTGATGCTCTTTACTCGCAAAAGTGAATGGAGTTTATTTTTAGTGCTCTCCTATACCTCCACTCAATTTATAACTGAAGGTAAAATATTCTGGTTTGCCAACATATATTTAAACAATGAACAGATTATACTTCCACGAGAAGTATTTATTAAATACTCCTTATGCATGATTGTATCTGTACTTTTATTGCTTATAAGTACAATTAAACTAAATAGGTACTCTAATTTTAAATAGTGGTGCCTGGCACCCTACCCCTTTGAAGGTATAACTTTTAAATATTAAAACACCTTCATCACAAATTTAATTATAATTGAAGGTGTTTTAATGTTCTTATATTTCTATATTGCTACCTATGTTATTTTCCACTGCTTTTTTATATATTCTATACGCAGTAACTACATCTAATACTGCCACTCCCACGGTTTTAAATAGCGTTATCTCTTGATCATTTTCTCTTCCTGGAATTTCTTCAAGTATTACTCGTCCTAACTCCCCCTGGAAATCATCTTTTGATACAATACCCTTTTTCATAGGAATTATAAAGTCTCCTGCTTCAGCTAAAACCCCTTCCATTGTGTCAAAGTATATCTTATCTGAATTTTTTATTATTAATTCGTCTAGCTCCTGCATTTCAGGAGTATAAGCTCCTACACCATTCACATGAGCACCTTTTTTAACCAATGAACCATCAAATACTGGTCTTCTTGAAGTGGTAACTGTAGTTATAATATCTGCATCCTTTATAGCTTCATTTCCATTTTCAACAGCTATTATCTTGGTACTATATTGAGCAAGGTTAATTTTCATTTCTTCTACAAACTCTTTGGCTCTTTTAATATTTATATCAAAAACTCTAACCTCTTCTAACTCTCTAACACAAAGCATGGCTTCAAGTTGTGTGGCAGCTTGTCCGCCTGTTCCAAATAGAACTCCAATCTTTGCATCCTTCCTTGCAAGAATATCAGTTGCAGCTCCTTGAACCGCTCCTGTTCTTAACTGAGTTAGATAGGTACCATCCATTATGGCAGAAACCTCACCAGTTTTTCCATCTAATAAGATCATTTTAGCTGGCACAGAAGGCTTTCCTATTTCAATATTCTTAGGAAAAACAGAAACTATTTTTATTCCTGTGGCATCTAACCCTTCCACATAAGCTGGCATAAATAGACTTTGTCCCTGCTCTTTAGGAATATCTATATTAACCCTTAAAGGCACTACGCTTTTTCCTTCAGAGTATATTCTTAAGGCTTCCTTATCTGCCTCAATTGCATCTTTCATAGAAAATACTTTTTTTATATCTTCTCTAGTTAAAATTAACATCTAACCACTCCTTCTTATAAAATTATAATATCCTACTAAATAAGCTTTATATTTTAATTATCACTACGCTTGTGCTACTTCAGCTTTTTTTGCTTTTATATCACCTATAATCATGCTTAATCCGCTATATAGAAGAATTGCTGCTATAACCCATTGAAGCATAGATACATTTAAACTCTTAACTAAATATACAGCTACAAGAACTCCAATAACCCCAAAGGTAGAGGTAAATGCTGTTATTTTTCTGCCATATTCTCCATATTTAATAAACTCCATACTTCCTATAGGAACTGAGAAAGTACAGGCTCCCATCATTATTGGGAATGCCACAGCTGGATTCATTCCTAGTGCATATATTGTTGCCATGGTTAATGAGTAAGACCCTATTCCAATATTATTTAAAGCACCATACACAAATAAGCTAATAGCTGCTATAACAAGTTTTGCTCCACTAAGTCCTGTAGCAGTTCCACCTGAAGGTACAAGATTGAATTTACCAGCTAGAATAAAGGCAGTAGCTATTAATAATCCCATACTAATAAACTTTCTAATAATTTTGGGCTCCAGTTTCACTACGAATCTTGGTCCTATATAAGCTCCTATTATTTGAGAGACTATACAAACTATTAAGGTAACGGGATCAACTTTTATAACTGATATGTATGCTAAGGCCATTACAGCCACAGGAATAACACATTGTGTATTTAAAGTACCAGGTAATTTCTTATCTGAAACTAATTTTTTCTTTCTATATAATATAGTTGAAATTGCAAAGTCTGAAATACCAAAGGTTGAAAAGAAAAATATTATTGATGAAGAAATTGCTAAGAATATATTGCTGCCTGGTTCTTGTTTCATTTCTTCTTTATTCTTTAATATGTCTTGTATGAATTTAAAACCAAACATTCCATTTATTATAACGATAAGTACTAAAACGATTTTTTCCATTATTAATTAGCTCCTTTTTATTTAGGATTATGTTCTTTAAAAATATCTCTTATGCCCTCTAAATCGTCTCCGAACTTAACTTTTACATTGTCATTTAAAGCATCAATGAGCTTTAAGCAATATGCATCGTGCCTTATATTCTCCTTAGATAAAAAAACCATAGGTTTACTTTTAGTCCAAATTACCTCAGCATTTTTATCATTTTGAATATGTCCAAATAACATCTCATTGGAATCTACTACAATATTAATCCATCTTCCTCCACTTTCTGCCAGCTTATCCTTTTCAAAGCCATGCTTATAATAGCTATTAAGATTAACATCATAGTCATTGTTAGCACTGTAAAGGATTGTTACCACCTTATCAAGTCTTTCTTCTACAGATTTTAATTCATCATAAATATTGTCTATATCTTCTCTCCAAACTTGAATATAAACATCCTTTTTAGCTGAACTTAATATATTTTTACACTTATTAAATATATTTTGATATCCTCTTATATACCACATGTTATCCAAATCCATAGTCTGATTGAAATTTATAAGCTCCCCCTTTACTTCATCAAGGGTTCTATCAACATTACTCTTGATATTACTTATAAATTCATCTATAGGCACTGCAGAATAATTAATAGGATTCGTTTGTTTTGAAATTACAACACAGCCTTTATCCATAAGAATTGTGAGGATGTTATATACCTTTGACCTTGGTACAGAAGAATTTTTGCTTATCTCATAGCCTGTTCCAGCTCCGTGTTTTAACAAAGAAATATATACCTTTGCTTCTGACTCTGTAAAGTTAAAGTTCTTTAATAAATTTATTATCTTATCCATAAATAACCACTCCCATGTGAAAATAATTAGTTATTATTATAACATAGTCTATTTATTCATCACATCCTTAGTGATTATGAAAGAATAGAATAATAATGTTTTAAATATTAAAATTTATTTTTGCGCTTAATTTCATTGTAATTTAATTAGTAGCTACCTTTAGTAACTATTATATATTAATTAACAACCTTGTCAATATATTAACAAGGATTTATTGAATATATTTTTAATTTTGCTCTCATCACATATTTCTCAAGCTTTTTCAAAGCTCACACTGGGATAATTCCTATGGAGTACCAAAAGCAAAATAATGTTTCATAATTGAAATTTAAAAAAGGATGTTTCAACAGGTAAATGAATTACCTTTTGAAACATCCTTTTTTATTCAACTTTTATCCTCTTACTAGCATAATAACCTTATTTATTGAGTTTCTGAATTTAATTATACATAAAGTACCTAGCACCATCTTTTATTCATATTTAAATAGTTTAATAGACAAAGCTAAACAAACTAAAGTTACACCAGCAAGTACAGCTATTTCTAACTTATAATCTAATAGTTTATTTCCGAACCATACTCCTTTTATAAATTTCACTGAATAAGTTAGTGGAAATATTTTAGCAAACTTTTGAACCGCTTCTGGTAATTTTTCATAGGGTATGGAAGCACCTGATAAAAACAACATGGGGAAATAAACTAAATTTCCTATGGCATTAGCGCTTTTGGCGCTCTTAGCTATGGAGGCTATAAACAAACCTAAAGCAAAAATTGCAAGGACGCTTAAGGCTACTGCACATACCACCGCTGGTATTTCACCTTCAAATTTAATGTCATATGCTAACTTTCCCACAATAACTAAAAACATTATAGATATAATATATATAATAATACTAGCAATTAAATTTGCTGAAAGTAAGCTTAAAGGTGAAACTGGAGTAGCTTTAAATCTTTTCAATACCTTTTTCTCTCTATATTCAGCTAAGGTCATAGGTAATGTCATTAATCCTAATACCCCTAAACTTACTCCAAAATAAGAAGGTACCGTCATATCCATTGAGCCATATCCATGTAATATCTCTTGACCTTCATTTCCATAGATGCTGCCAAATAGTATAAGCATGATTACAGGAAAAAGAACAGCAAAGAAAGTTGATATATAATTTCTTAGAGATAAGGTTATCTCTTGTCTTAATAATGCACCTAATCTTTTCATCTTACTATCCCACTTCCTCTCTACTATTAGTAATATTGAGATAGGCATCTTCTAAGCTTGGCTTTATTACTTTTAAATCACTGTATTTTATATCTTCTTTGCTTAGAATTTCTAGAACCTTAAGAGCTATTTCCCCATCACCTTTAATTATTACATTATCATTTTTATCTTTTTCCACCTCTAAATAGTCATACTTTTTAATATTTTCTATCTCCTCGGATTGTTGTAATTTAAGAACTACTTTATCTGTTAAGTTACAAGAACTTACTATATTATCAGCAGAATCTAGCTTTACTATTTCTCCATCCTTAATTATAGCTATTCTGTCGCATAAATATTGAGCTTCCTCCATATAATGTGTTGTAAGCACCACTGTTCTTCCTTGCTCTTTTAACTTTAAAACCCATTCCCACATATCTCTTCTAGCTTGAGGGTCTAGCCCTGTGGTAAGCTCGTCCAAAAAAACTATTTTTGGATTATTTATTAAAGCTAAAGCAATTGATAACCTTTGCCTTTGTCCACCGGATAAATTTGATATATAGCTGTTTGCCTTATCATCTAACTGAAAATCCTTTAAAAGTTCTTTATAAGATAAAGCATTATCATAAAAAGCCTCTAAAGTTCTAGCAATATCCTTAACCTTTGAAAATTGCGGATAGGAAGTTTCTTGTAACTGTACCCCAATATGCTTATAGAGTTCCTTCCTATGCTTTTCTGGGTTTAATCCCATAACTTCAATAAAAGAACCTGTATCACTTTTTTTTAATCCTTCAATGCATTCTATTGTGGTAGTTTTACCTGCCCCATTAGGCCCTATTATTCCGAAGATTTCACCTTCTTCCACTTGAAAGCTGATACCCTTCACAGCTCTTCTTGTGTTGTAGGTCTTAACTAGATTGTCCACTTTTATAATGTGCATCTAACTTATTCCTCCTCTTAAAGATAACTTCTGAAAATAGCAGTATATAAAGGTATACATATAATATGTTACCATTATTTCAAATATATTCCTATTATTTACCATTAATAATGTGGAAAAAATAATAATAACAAGATTTCCACTGTTTATTAACATGCATGGAATAATATTTTTTATGGTAATTAATTTGTAAACTAATAAAATTATGCTAGATATTACCACGCAGAAAAACTGAGATTTTATATTCAAATAAAATAATGTATACGGAATTGAAATATAAAACAATAAAAACTCAAAGGTTGAAGTGCTAAATATCAATATATTTTTAATATAAGTTTTGTACTTATTAGAATTATGGACATACTTTACATTTTCTAAACTCCTATAGATATTTATATTCCCTAAAAATATAACTATACCTATTACCACTACCGTAGAAATAATTAACACTGAGGATAACATTAAAATAATTAAGCCAATATTATTTATATCAAAGAATATTTTCACATTATTTATCAAAGTGTTATTATTAAGCACTTCCATAATGATAATAGATATAAGTAATACTCCTATATAATTTCCTAAGGAAAAAATTGAGATTATATTTTCAGAGCTTATTCCCCATCTTCCTGATAAATAGACTGAAAATTTTTTTATAGTCTTGGTTTTATGGTTTAATGCCTTGTCCAGCCGATACCATAGAGTAAAAAGTCCAATTAATACTATTAAAAGCAATACTATTTTCATGTTTTCTTAAATTTCCACAATATAAAGATATTCTCCAAGGCATGAGTTAACATAACTAACAAAAGATTTCCGCTGATTATATAAATAAAACCAAAGACTATGGCTGCAATTATTTTTTCCATAAAAATTTCTATACCAAAAGCTATGTGGTTTATAGCAAAAAATATAGAAGATATTAATAAAGTGATAATAATTGGAACCTTCCAGGTGTTTAATAAAATTTCAAACCAAAGTCCTCTAAATATTAACTCCTCCTGGAAAGCTATTATCACAGTAAGTGAAATAAGTGTGATTGTTTTTCCCCTCCAGGCCTTAGTTACTTCTATTTCTATGGTTTCACCTTTAATTTTTGATTTCAGAATACTAGGTGCTATTTCCATAAAAAAGGTTATTAAAGCTAAAGGGATAGATAAAAAAAGCAACTGATTAAATTTAATGGGTATCTTATTATATATTTGCACATCTCCGAGGGTAGCTATAGCTATAAATATTATGAAATTATATAATATTATCCACTTACTTATAGCTATACTATCTATTTCTTCTTGTTTACCTGTTATTACATATATACTTTGTATAAATATAACAGATAGAGAGGTGGATATAATTATTAAAAAACTAAGGAAGGGGGTGAGGAAAGTCATTTTTTATTCCTCCATATTTTTTCATTCTAGGATGATTTACATAAGGAAAACCAGGCAAACACATTTGCATTAACTCTGGAATAAGCACCCTCATCACGGACCAGCCCTTATCTGCTGCCTCTGGAGGAGTGATGTCTAAATAAACTGCGTACTCACTTATTTTTCTTATATCATTAATGGCTAAATGCACTTTTTCATCTAAATCTAAGTTAGAATAATCTTGAATTTCACTTAATTTTATTTCATCCCCTATAATCTTTTGAAAGCATCTCCACTTTTCCTCTGCTTTTTCTGGTCTACAGTAGTACAAAACATTACTATCCAAATCTCCAAAGCCTGAGGCTTCAATTTTTTCAAAGGAGAGGTCCGGATCCATAATATGTTGAAAATAGCCTAAAGGAGATACTGCCGTGGATTCCATAATACCTCTTAGCATTGCATTAGAGGTATCATAATCCCCTTGTACACCAAAAAACATATAGGGCATCCTTACTTCCTTAGCTTTTGCTAGCACTCCAAATATAGGAAGCTTCATTTCCTCTAAGGTCATATAAAGAGGTATGATATCATAAGAAGATTTTTCATGTAAATTTGCTTTTTCAAGAAGAGCGTTAATGGTTTTGTTATCAATGCTTATCTTAGGGCATTTCCTCTCCGTATACCAATTAATTAAGAAACTATCTATTTGGACATACTCTACAATAGCATTTAATAAAGCTTTTTTAACAGATTTATGAGAAGCTGTACCTGTAGTAAAGGCAGGGAGATATAGTTTTTCTCCCAAATCAACTTTGGGAACATATCCAATAAACATCATCTGAGCTGGTACATATATTTCCTCATCTTTATTAAGTAGAGAGTTACACTTAATCCAACCTAAAACAGAGTTTTCGTCCACAGATTTCTGTGCAAACAGTTCATTATGACTGGAAAACCATTGTATTTGTTCAGGAGAAAAGGCATCTAGATATTTTAATTCCATAACCTTTCCTTTTTTCTTCATCTCATTATAGCTTCCATACTCTATTCTATGATCTACCAGCCTAGGTCCAATAATAGAAGCATATCTTTCAATACTTTCTCCCATATACTTAATCATGGCTTCCTCATAAAAAGATCCGTATCCACTTATGTGGTACTGAACATCTAAATCAGGATTATTTAATATTTCCCTATGATAAAGTGGCATCATGCCAATTATTGATTTAATATCTGGTTCAGTATTAAAATGGGTATTAGGTAGTACAAAGCCTGGCACTATGCCTCCGTGATTACTCCCAATAAATCGAAGTTCTCTTAATAATGTGTTTAGGTAAGGATAATTTCTCAGCATATGCTTACCTGCCTTTCTTACTTAATATTTCGTCTAAGACTCTCCTGGAAGAAATATTTATCTCTTCAAATTTTCCTTTTGCTACAGTTCCACACTCACTGCAATAAGGCACTCTTAAAAGACTTTGTACCTGAATCTCTAAGGTGGGTAAATATACTCCAAGTATTCTTCCACTAAGCTTTGAGGTACCTACAAAGGTATACTGATAAGCCTCCATTATAGCCATATTGGTCAATATATTTAATATAGGATAATAACCCTTATTATCATTATTAATGTGATATGAAGCTGAATTGACGAAGGTATGATAAGAATGTGTATCTTCAATTCTGGCTAGGGCTCTTTGTTCAAAGCATTGAAAACACCCTGTCTTACTTCCGTTTGTAACTAATAAGTTTATAAAAGGTCCATCTAAAAAGGATATTACCGAAGGCTTGTTCCATTTAACTAATAATGTATTTAAATTTCTCATAGTGGTTACATTTAAATATTTCATCACCACGACAAATACATCATATTGTCCAAGGATTTCATTAAATTCTTCATATAATTTTTCTACTTTTAATGCATCTGTCTTTGTGGTTAAATCTACTTTATTTAAATACTTTAAAGTTTCATCTGATAAAATATCTATATTAAAATTCATTTCTTCACATAAATTCATGGAATATTTCTTTATGCTGTCATTATCACTGATGAACAGCACCTTATTACATTGTTTTAATTCCACATCCTGAGGAATATTGTAATTGCTGCCCAATAAAATGGAGTTTAAAAATTTTTCAATGTGGCTATTATTACTATCTACAATAAATTCTCCATAGCTTAATCCATTTAAAAGCTCCATAATTCCTTCTTTATCTTTTTTGTTAAGACTATATTTATTTAAACTTTCTTCATTTATACCTATTCCTTGCTGCATCTTATCTATTATATCCAGCACTGCAGTGCTTACTTCAGGGCTTTGATCTTGTAAGTTTATAACAGCCTCTTCATAATTCCATATACCTGTTCTTAACCTAACCTCTAAATCTGAAGCTTTAAAAACTCTTACTCCATCATTTAAAACATAACCTGTACTCATATATGCATCCCCCTATCCTATTATGGTCATGTGAATAACATGTCTATTAATTCCGTCTAATTTCAACACCTCTTCACAGAACTGTTTGTCGTAACCCCCTATATCACAGCTGCCATAACCTAAAGCTGTAGAAGTTAGTTGTATATTTTGTGCTATCTCACCGGTTTCAATAGCTGCATACATCATTGCCCCGTCACCGTACTTTCTGCTGTTTACATAAAAATCATATACATAAAAAATATATACACTGCAGTCTTCTCCATTTATATTCCCAAACTGCGCTAACTCTCTGCATTTATCTATATTAAAATCCAAGCGTACAGGCTTTAAGCTATGGGAATAAGGATAGTATTTATATATGCCCTTTTTTATTCCTTCAGCATTTAATATAAGCATGTAAAGATATATAGGATATAAGCCTCCTCCTGAAGGTGCATTTCTAAGTTCTATAGTGTTCTTTTCCACAGGTATATTAACAGCTTGTACACTTCCTGAAATACCTTGGGCATAATACAAAATATCCCCTAATTCCTGTTTACTAATTTTCTGCTTATTAAATTGTCTTACACTCCTTCTAGAACTTATTACACTACTAAAGGAAGCTTTAATCTTTTTAGGGGTTGGAAAAGGTATAACGTCATTTAATTCTTCTTCTAAATTTCTATTAACTGCAGTAAGGGCCGCATCTGTTTCAAAAAATCTAAAGACTCCTGAAGAGAATCCAATATAATTATTATCCGTTCTGAAATTTAATAAATATTCTTGTCCCAGAAATCTATTATGTTTGGAGTACAGGGCTCCCTTTACCACTGCTTCTGGGGTTCTTAGCCCAACGGTATCCGCATATATAGACATCTGAGTATAATGTAAGTTAAACATTGCAATATCGCGTTCCACGGGATATCTTTCTTCCATACTTTTCACATCCTCTTTGTACTATTTCATTCTTCTTTATGCAAATAAAAACAAGAGTTTAAAACATAGGGAATATCCCTATATTAAATATAGAATATTCCCTAAATCTAAGTTAGAAATGAGTTATGCGGTAGTGCAACAGCAACATGTACAGCAACAATATGTGCAGCAAGAGCAGCAGCCAGCACCAGGGGAAACCTTTAATGTTTTCTTTCCCGTGCAAGTTGAGTTAATGTTTGAGTTGAATTTTAACATAAACCCCATCCTCCTTATATTTTTATAAATATATTTTAATAAAATATATTTACTTAACGGTGTTATAGTAACGCTTTAATCCATGGGCTACCATCTCTTCTAAGTTACAGCCCTTAAGCACAAGGTCTCCTGCTTTTTCATGGTTTTTTGAAGACTCCTGAAATAAAAATTTAGCTTCTTCATAGAGTTTTGATGCTTCTATAAGGTAATCACCATATGGTTTAAGCTCTTCCCCTAAAGTCATTAGAAAATCTCCATTGGATTTTCTTGTAAAAGTGCACTGTTCTAAAGCAAGAATAATATGTTTTCCGTCTTCTTCTAGCTCAGAGTAATTTTTTATTCCATTAGCGAATCTTTCCAGAGCCTGTGCTCCTTCGGCATAGGGACCACTGCTTTTACCTTTAAGCAATTGTGAATTTCTAAGGAAAAGGTCTTTATCATCAGGAAGGTTTTTGTTACCATTATCTTCAAATACCATAAGAGCATATTTCCAAGGATAGCAAAATTCCTTCCCTATACTTTCTACAGCTTTAAGTAGAAAGTCTTTTTTTATCTTATCTCCCAAGTAATCTTCTTCATATTTGTCTTCTATCCCAGGTTCATAGTAATAAAAATTGTCCTTATCATAACCTACTATTAACTCCGTATGAGGATCAAAGAATTTTTCATTCTTTATTACTCCAAAATTTACTGGTACTTTTACTGGTATATTATTTGAAATATAGTACTCTATAGCCTTAATATATTTATCACTATTTTTTACCGTATAATAAGTTCCTTTAAGTCCTAAGTATTTACAACCATTCTGTATAAGAGGCTCTGGGTCAGCATAAGGAATAAAACTTTTTATATCAGCATTATAAAACGCCCCATAGGTAAATCCAATAATCCAATTATAATACCCAATATCCTTCTTTCCTCCATGTATCATCTGTAATACAGCAGAGTGACAGTAGGCATCTTTATAGCTTATATGAGGTATTCCTTTAATAAGATAACTGTCTTTGCTTACTTGCATATTATTAAAATTCAAAGATGTTGGATTGTAATTTTGATTATAATATATCTTTTTAAAAAATCTTTCTATAATGTCCACAAATTCCCCCCACCTCATGTTCTTTTATTAAAATTTTCAACCTTATTTGTTATATTTATATTAAACTTATTGCTTAATATTCATAATATTCAGTTAATTTTTTGCATTTTTTTAAAAAAAGGAGCCAAGCACGTGCCTGGCTCCCCGAATCTAACCGAACTGCTTAATACCTTTATTAATGGACTCTATAGTGTATTTTACCTCTTTTAGAGTATTATTATGACCGAAGCTAAACCTTACTGTACCATTTGGAAAGGTTCCTAAGGTTTTATGAGCTGAAGGTGCACAATGAAGGCCACATCTAGTCATAATGCCATAATCATTGCTTAAGTAGTGTGCAATAATGCCATTATCTATGGTATCTGAAGTAAAATCTATAGATATCACAGCAGTTCTGTTATTGATAGAAGGTATACCTATTAATTTTGCTCCAGGTATATTTTTTACCTCTTCAATAAACTTTTGGGTAAGAAATAGTTCTTTTTCTCTTATGGTATCTACCCCTGTGGATAGTAAATATTTTAATGAAGCATTTAATCCAAAGATTCCTGGAATGTTTAAGGTTCCTGCTTCGAACTTATCTGGCATATAAGGAGGTTGAACCTCTTCTTCTGAAAGGCTTCCAGTTCCTCCTTCTATTAAAGGATTTACTAAAGCTGCTAATTCATCATTTATAATAAACCCACCAATTCCTTGAGGACCTAACAATCCTTTATGCCCTGTAAAAGCTATAATATCCGCACCTAAGCTCTGGTAATCCATAGGTATAAACCCTGCTCCTTGGGCACTGTCTATTATAAAATAAATATTATGTTTTTTAGCTACTTGTCCAATCTCTTTTAAAGGCATTATGGTACCGCATACATTGGAAGCTGAAGTGATGATGATAGCTTTGGTGTTAGGTTTTATTTCTTTTATCAAAGCTTCTATATTTAATTCTCCTAGGATATTACATTGGACTTTTGAATATTCTATGCCCCTGCTTACCATAGAATTTAGAGGTCTCATCACTGCATTATGTTCCATGGAAGATACTATTATATGATCTCCTTCTTTAAATAGCCCCTTTATTATTACATTAAGGCTTTCAGTAATATTTTTACTAAAAATCACATTTTCAGGCTTTTGAAAGTTAAAAAGTTTGCAAATAATTTCACGGGTTTCAAATACGATTTCTTCTGCACCATAAGAAGTGCTATAAGCTCCTCTGTTTATATTACAACCTATTCTATTAATATAAGTGCACATACTTTCAGACACTCCTGGCGCTTTAGGAAAGGAAGTGGCTGCATTATCAAGATATATTTCTTTCACTATTTCACCCTCTTAAAATCTTATTAAAATATATATCCTTAATTATATATTAGACCATTATTATAGTGATGTCTCGACAAATAATTAACAATCATTGATATTTTGTATAGGTATACATTTATCTATAAGTAATTTCTATTTAACACAATTTGTATAAGTTGTTACTATTAAAGAGAACTAATAAATTTTAGGGGGAAGTGTAATGAAAGAAAAGAGAGGTATTATTTTAACAGGAGCCATAGTAGGGATTCTTTCCGTACTGCTGGTTTATTTCGGAAATCCTAAAAATATGGGAGTATGCATTGCATGTTTCGTAAGAGACATAGCAGGTGCAGTGGGTCTTCACAGAGCTGGTGTGGTCCAGTACATTAGACCTGAAGTAATAGGTATAGTATTAGGAGCCTTTATAATGGCCATAGCTAGTAAGGAGTTTGAAACCAAGGGAGGCTCTTCACCTTTTATACGATTTATTCTTGGATTTATTGTTATGATAGGTGCATTAATGTTCTTAGGATGTCCTTTAAGAATGGTTTTAAGACTAGGCGGCGGAGACCTAAATGCTATATTAGGTTTAGCAGGGTTTGCTGTAGGTATTACAGTGGGAATCTTCTTCTTAAATAAGGGTTTTAGTTTAAAAAGAAACTATAAACTAAATAAATTTGAAGGCTACCTATTTCCAGCAGTAAATGTGGCATTATTAGCATTATTAATTGCTGCTCCAGTATTTATTTTTTTTAGTAAAGAGGGTCCAGGAGCTTCCCATGCTGCTATATGGATTTCTTTAGCTGTAGGCTTAGTAGTAGGTGTGCTTTCACAAAAAACCAGATTATGTATGGTAGGTGGAATAAGAGATTTAATATTATTTAAGGATACATATTTAATTTCAGGATTTATTTCTATTTTTGTATTTACTACCCTAGGAAACTTACTTTTAAATTTTTATAACTTCGGATTTGCTAATCAGCCTATCGCTCATACCGACGGTGTATGGAACTTTCTTGGCATGGTATTAGTAGGATGGGGTTCCATTCTTTTAGGAGGATGTCCTCTAAGACAGCTAATACTATCCGCAGAAGGAAATATAGATTCTGTGATGGCGGTATTAGGAATGTTAGTGGGAGCTGCTTTCACTCACAACTTCAATTTAGCTTCTAGCGCTAAGGGTCCTACTTTTAATGGTAAGGTAGCAGTGTTAATAGGGTTTGTCATAGTTCTTGTAATTTCTTATGTAAGCATAGAGAAAACCTCAAATGTTAAAATAAAAGGAGATGTGAAAGTTGGAGCAAATTAACGCAGTAGGAATGTCTTGTCCTCAACCAGTACTTATGACTAAAAAAGCTTTAGAAAATAGTCCTAAAGGTATAGAAGTTTTAGTAGATAATAATACTGCAAAACAAAACGTATCAAGATTTGCTAAAAATTCAGGCTATAAAGTAGACGTAGAAGAAAAGGGAGATAACTACCTTTTAATAATAAAAAAATAAGGATGCATTCACCATGGAATATATAGCAGTATTTTTTACACACTCAGGAGCTTTAAAATATAATAAATTTTTAAAAGGCAAAAATATTTCTTCACAGCTTATGCCTGTACCTAGAAAGCTATCTTCTAACTGCGGCATAGGAGTTAAGTTTAATTACATTTCAGATATTAGTACCATAATATCTGAAGATATAGAAAAATTATTTTCTATAGACCATGAAGAAAGCAAGCTTATATATGCCTGTGATTAGCCCTCTACTAAAGTTTAATACCCATAAAGAGTCTTAATAATAAGCCTTTATGGGTATTTTTTATTATCATTATAAACACATTTTAAAAAATTTCTTTTAATTTATTTATTTTTTACTTTACATATGCTTTGAGTCATAGTACCCATAGGACAATATACACACCAAGATCTTGGTTTATATAACAGCATAGTAATTATCCCCAGGATAGTAGATGTGAGCATTAGGCTAAAAAAACCAAAAGCAAATTGAGCTATCCAGGGTGAAACCATGGAAGTATTAACAAAATTCCAAGGAAGTCTCCATGTCCACAACAAAGTAATTGCTTTTCTTAAGTTACGTTCTCCCTGCAAAACCATATAGGTATTAAATAGCATTAAAGAAAACATAGTTAAGAAAAAAGATAGGAATCCATACCTAAACCACTTGCTCCTTAAAAACTTTGGAATACTTTTATTTCTAGAAAACTTTAGTTTG
Organism: Clostridium amylolyticum; assembly: GCF_900142075.1. GTDB lineage: Bacteria > Bacillota > Clostridia > Clostridiales > Clostridiaceae > Clostridium_AA > Clostridium_AA amylolyticum. Next base: position 454,117 of record NZ_FQZO01000003.1, on the reverse strand, counting down.
TTTCCTAAAAAATCTAATAGTTGACCCCTTCCACAATACTTATTACAATAAGCTTTTTCTCCTCCTGCAAGAGAGATAATCAAGGGCACTAAAAAGCATATTAGCCCTAACCAAGCAAATAAAATATTAAAAAAGCCTAAAATTAGATATAACGAGGAAACTATCCACATATACTCATAAATAGGTTTCTTTTTAATTAACATTTAATTTCCTCCTTTATATGCATTTTAATTACTGAAGCTGGGCATATTTTCTCACATTTTCCACAACCTACACATTTGTTTTTATCTACACTTGCAAAAATTCCTTTCTCGATTTTAATGGCCTTTAACGGACAAACCTTGACACAGCATCCACAAGCTACACATTCCTGTTCAGCTATAGTTGCGAACTTTTTTACTGCACTCTTTTTCAAAAAAATACCCCCTCAACATTATACCTACGAGGGGTATTATACAATAATTATCTCATTTCATCAAGTACCCCATATGGGTATTTATTATCCACGGCCAATTATTTAATTTTCCAACATTCTTTTAGCAATTCCACCGCTTTAACAATGTCCCCTTCTATCATGGTGGCATAGCCTAATAAAATTAGTGGTTCTTCCTTAATATAACTTTTATCCACGTAGTATTTTGATATTCCATAAACTTTTATTCCTATCTTTAACGCTGAAGATATAAGTTCTTGCTCTGTCATTCCATTATTTATCTTTAATAGTACATGCAATCCTGCATCTGCACCAATGACTTGTACATTTCCCATTAACTTAGAAATACTATCCACCAGTATCTCTCTTTTCTTTTTATATACATTTCTCATTTTATTTAGATGTCTTTCAAAATAACCCTTTTGAATAAAGTTATATAAGACTTTTTGTTCTATAATAGGTACTGGACAAAATATATAGGAAAGATTCTCCTTATATTTTTTCATAAGCTTAGGAGGCAGCACCATATAGCTGATTCTAAGAGAGGGGGATAAGGATTTAGAAAAGGCTCCCATGTATATAACTTTTCCGTTGGTATCTAAACCTTGCAAGGCTGGGATAGGCTTACCGCTGTATTTAAATTCGCTGTCGTAATCATCCTCAATTATATATCTATTATCCTCTTCATTGCCCCAATTAAGTAATTGAATTCTCCTATTAATAGGCATAATGCTACCTGAAGGAAATTGATGTGCTGGAGTTATACATAGTATATTAGCTTTACTTTTAATTATCTCTTCTAAACTCATGCCGCTTTTATCAATTTTTATGGGTTTAAATTTAGCTCCGTTGCTCTTAAATAATAAATTTAACTTTTCATAGCCTGGATTTTCTAAGCCGTATACACTAGATTTGTTAAACATCTGAATCAATATTTGAAACAAATACTCAGTACCAGAGCTTACTATTATATCTTCAAAGGTACAGTTTACCCCTCTAGATTGTCTAAGATATTCTGCAATGCTCTTCCTTAAGCTAGCATTGCCTTGAGAATCTCCTATCTTTAATAGTTCTTTATCATATTCATTAATAACATCCTTTGTTATTTTTCTCCATATTCCAAAAGGAAAGTTCTCCGTGTCCACTCCATGATAGGAAAAATCAAATTTCACTGCTTTTTTACTGGCTGCATTTTCTGGCACATTTATTTCTTGAGAAACCTGCAGCTTTATAATATTGTCTAGCTTACAAACAAAAAAACCTCTCCTAGCTTTTGGAATAACATAACCTTCTTCTATAAGCTGGTCATAAGCGCTTTGTATAGTATTTTGGCTGATATTTAAATGTTCCGATAACTTTCTTTTAGAAGGAAGCTTTGTATCAAAAGGAATATTTCCTGACTGAATTTCAGATTTTATATAATTATATAACTGAAGATAAATAGGAATTTCTATATCTTCATTAATGGTAAAGGTAAGCATATTCATGGTTTCTCCCCCTTTGAGATATCTTTAAGTTAAATATATAATTCTTTTAAACTGATACCATTATATTAACATATTTTGATACTTTGTACACTATCAGTTTTAATATATAATAATGGCTGAGAGGAAAATTTGTTAATATTTTCAAAGGAGTGAGTTTATGAGTAATCGTTATGAATTAAACAAGAATTTAGCTCAAATGCTAAAGGGTGGAGTTATTATGGATGTGACCACCCCTGAACAAGCAAAGATAGCTGAGGCTGCAGGAGCTTGCGCTGTTATGGCTTTAGAAAGAATACCTGCAGATATTCGTGCCGCTGGGGGAGTTTCAAGGATGAGCGATCCTAAAATGATTAAGAGTATTCAAGAAGCGGTATCTATTCCTGTTATGGCAAAGGTTCGTATCGGCCATTTTGTAGAAGCACAAATTTTAGAAGCTATTGAAATTGATTTTATAGATGAAAGTGAAGTGCTTTCTCCTGCAGATGATAAATATCACATAGACAAAACAAAGTTTGATGTACCTTTTGTATGCGGTGCAAAGGACTTAGGAGAAGCATTAAGAAGGGTTAAAGAAGGTGCTTCCATGATTAGAACCAAAGGTGAGCCAGGCACTGGAGATATAATCCAAGCAGTAAGGCATATGAGAAAAATAAATGAAGAAATAAGACATCTTCAAAACATGAGAGAGGATGAACTTTTTCAAGCTGCCAAGGAATTACAGGTGGATTATGAATTAGCTAAATACGTTCATGATAATGGTAAACTTCCTGTGGTTAACTTTGCTGCTGGTGGTGTTGCCAGTCCTGCAGATGCAGCCTTAATGATGCAATTAGGCGCTGAAGGAGTATTTGTAGGCTCTGGAATATTTAAATCTGGTAATCCTGAAAAAAGAGCCCAAGCTATTGTAAAAGCTGTTACCAATTATAAGGATGCAAAGTTAATTGCTGAACTATCAGAAGATTTAGGAGAAGCCATGGTAGGAATTAATGAGGATGAAATACAGTTAATTATGGCCGAAAGAGGTATATAATGTCCATTAAAATAGGAGTATTAGCTGTACAAGGTGCCTTTATAGAACACATTAATGCTTTAAAGAAGCTTAATGTAGAGGCTGTGGAAATTAGGCAGCTATCTGACTTAACTAATAATGAGATTCATGGATTAATTTTACCTGGTGGAGAAAGCACCGTTATGGGAAAATTGCTTAAAGAGCTGAATATCTTTGGAGAAATGCAAAAGCTAATAAAAGATGGACTGCCTGTTCTAGGAACCTGTGCTGGAGTTATACTATTAGCTAAGACCATTGCCAATGATGAAAAAACTCATCTTTCCACCATGGATATTACAGTAAAAAGAAATGCCTACGGCCGTCAGCTTGGAAGCTTTAAAACCTTAGGCAATTTTAAAGGCATTGGCGAAATCCCTATGACCTTTATAAGAGCTCCCTATATAGAAAGGGTTTCAGAAAATGTTGAAGTTTTATCTGTAGTCAATAATCAAATAGTAGCAGCAAAACAAGATAATATGATAGTTACCACCTTCCATCCGGAATTAACAGAGGATTTAAAGGTCCATGAGTATTTTGTAGAAAGCATTTAAATAAAATTTATGACATGCTAACACCATAGAAAATATAGGCAGGAGACTTATAATAGTCCTCTGCCTATATTTATTAAAATCTTGGTTAAAATTCTCTATTTCATTAATAGCTTTAAGATCCTTCTATATTAGCTTTTCACCATTAGATTCTATTACTTTTTTGTACCAGTAAAATGAATCTTTTCTTATTCTATCTAGTGTTCCATTTCCATGGTCATCTTGATCTACATATATAAAACCATATCTTTTTGACATCTGTGAAGTTCCGCAGGATACTAAATCTATGCATCCCCAAGTGGTATACCCTATTATTTCTACACCATCTTCTATGGCATCGGCCATAGCTGAGATATGTTTTCTTAAGTAATCTATTCTATAATCATCATGAATTTTACCATCCACTACTTTATCATGAGCTCCAAGTCCATTTTCTACTGGCCATAAAGGAATTTGATATCTATCATATAGCTTATTTAATACAATTCTAAAACCTATTGGATCTATGGGCCAATCCCATTCACTAATTTCTAAATTTGGATTTTTAAGAGGGCTATCTAGCCTTCCTGCTATATCTCTCATATCTTCCCTATGTTCCGTCATATGAGTCATATAATAGCTGAATGCTACATAATCTGAGGTTCCATTTTTTAAAATCTCATTGTCTCCCTCTTGCTGTACTATATTGATGTTATTTTCTTTAAAATATCTTATCATGTAGCTTGGATAATATCCTCTAACTTGTACATCTGGATAAAATAAATTTATTTGTCCTGCCTTTAATGAAGCTAATTGATCTTCAGGTTTGCTTGTTGCGGCGTAGGACTCAATAGCATTTATCATGCAGCCGAACTTAAAATCCTTACTAATTTTTCTTCCATTGCTTATGGTCATAGCCTGTGCTAAAAATTGATGATGAGAAGTTTGATAGGCTGCTTGTATAACATTTGTAACCTTATCTTCTAAAACCCCTGCACCTGTATAAATACTGTTTAAATTCATATTCATTTCATTGAAAGGTATCCAATATTTCACCTTGTCCTTATACCTTTCCATAATGGCTGTTGTATATTTTATAAATAGGGGTATTAATTCTCTACTCATCCAGCCATTATATCTTTTAGTTAATTCAATAGGCATTTCATAGTGGGACATGGTTACAAGGGGCTCTATATTATATTTTTTCAATTCATCAAATACATCATCATAGAATTTTAACCCTTCTTCATTTGGTTCATCTTCTAGACCTGTTGGGAAAATTCTTGCCCAAGAAATTGATAATCTAAACACTTTAAATCCCATTTCCGCAAAAAGTCTTATATCTTCTTTATATCTATGATAAAAATCTATACCTCTTCTTTTAGGAAAGTTATACTTTTCAGGATTTAGTAAATATTTTTCCAATTCTTCACTAGAAACGTTAAAAGTAAAATTATTAACTCTGCCTTCCCCATAAGGATCTTTATAAGCTGCCATATCGGAAGTGGATAATCCTTTACCCCCTTCTAGATAAGCACCTTCTATTTGGTTCGCTGCTGTTGCTCCACCCCATAAAAAGTTTTTTGGAAATTCTGTCCTTACTTTATGCATTAAATTACCTCCTGTATATTTTACTAGTTTAATTTTTATTTATTTTTGTAGCTTTATTACCTAATGTCAGTGTTAAAACAAATGATATTGTAAAGGATGCTATAATCCCTAAAATCGCTATTATAAAGTTCTTAGGGCTTCCATCTGGAGATACATAGGTAGGAAGAGCTATAAGTCCAGGTAAAACAAAACCATAAGCTTTTAAACCTAATACTACAACCGCAGCTCCCACAATTCCTCCAGAGATCATAGCTGCATAAAATGGTTTTTTCTGTTTTAAGTTAACACCAAACATAGCTGGTTCTGTAATTCCTAAAAGTGCAGATATTCCACTGGATACACCTACAGACTTTAATTCCTTATCTTTGCTTCTAAAAGCTACTGCAAATACTGCACCTGCCTGAGCCATATTGGTAATTAAATTTATCACTAGATATCCCGGCTCATATCCAAAGGTGGAAAGGTTTTGAATCATTATTGGGAAAAGTGCATAATGCATGCCTGTCATTACTATGAAGGGATTAAATGCTCCCAATAAAAGTCCTGCCACTATACCTGCATGATTGAATAGCCAATTTACACCAATTGCTAAATAATTTCCCAAATATGAACCTATAGGTGCTATAAATGCTAACACCAAAGGAATAGTTATTAACATTGTTAATGTAGGTGTAATTACTAGTTTTACAGTCTTAGGAATATATCTATCTATAGCCTTATATATATAGCTCATCAAAATAACACTTAATATAATTGGAAATACCGATGAGCTATAGTTAACTATTTGAATAGGTATGGATAAAAAGCTTATGGATTTAACTTGTCCAGCTTTTGCTAGATCCAGTATGGTAGGGTACATTAAAGCACCTGCTACAACAATTCCTAAATATTCATTTACATCAAACTTTCGTGCTACTGAAACTGCTAATAAAAATGGTAAAAAGTAAAAGGCTGAATCTGCTACAATATTTAATATTTGATAAGTGCCGCTTTCCCCAGATACCCATCCTGCTACCATTAATATAGCCAATATCCCTTTCATCATACCTGCACCGATTATGGCTGGTAAAATAGGTTGAAAGGCGCTGGCTATTATATCTAAGATAGAACTTATGATATTCTTATGCTCTTTATTCTCTTTAGCTTCTTTAGAAATTTTTTCTTCTTTAGCTTCTTTCTTACTTTCATCATCTAATCCTAATATATTTGCTACTTCCACATATACGTTTTTCACGTTATTCCCTATTATCACTTGAAACTGTCCATTTTGATACCTGGTACCTATAACTCCATTTAAGTTCCCTATAGCTTCACTGTCCGCCTTGCTATCATCCTTTAAATTAAATCTAAGCCTGGTGATACAATGTATAGCTTTTGTAATATTTTCTTCCCCGCCAGATAATTGAATAATTTTTTCAGCTAATTCTCTATTTTCCATAGAAATTGCCCCCGCTTTCATTTTAATTCGTACATATTTTTTTTAAAAAATTACTTTTTTCACTTAGTGAAATACTTGACCTAGGCAGTACTTACATACAAATAGGGATAATTAGTTTATAATAATAAGTAGAAAACATATATTTTTTACTTTCAATGTTATTATACTGATACTAATGTATGGAAACAATTACACAAAAACAGATACTCACTTACAAAATAACAGATTTATATTAGGGGGTAAAAATGAATTATCAAGAATTAGATTCCTATTTAAGGAAGATAACTCCTAGTGAAAAATGGCATTTAGAAAATCCCAATAAGTTAAGTAAATTTTATAAGAAAGTACACAAGGTAAGTATAGATGATTTTTTGGTGTATTTATTTGACTTTGGACTAAAATTTAAAAAAGAAAATATAACCTTAAGCAAAGATACTAGATTTACCCATATTCCAAAGCATGTGCATGCAGATATGGAGTTGAACTACGTATACTCTGGTTCATGCACCTATGATATTGGAGGTAAAAAGGTAGTATTAAATGAAGGGGATTTATGTTTATGCGATACCCATGTAGTTCACAGCTCCAAAGCAATAGGAGAAAATGATATAGTGGTAAATATAGCCATGACAGAATCCTTTTTCACCACCAGCTTTCTTACTAGGCTTTCTAATGAAGGTATCATTACCAGCTTCTTAATAGATTCCCTATTAGAAAATAAGAGTCATAGTAAATACATAGTTTTCCGCCCCAATAAAAAATCTAAAATAGATATTTTAATAAAAAATTTAATGTGCGAATATTTTCATAGGGATATTGGCTACAATGAAGTTTTAAATTCTTATATGATAATCATTTTTTCAGAGTTGGTAAGAATATTTAATGAAAATAACTCCAGCGAGCATGATTTAGAAGATAAAAAATCTGATAACATTATTAATATACTTAAATACATAGAAAATAATTATAATCACTGTACTCTAAGCACTACCGCTAAACATTTTTGTTATAATTCAAATTACTTAGGTAATCTCCTTAAAAATAAAACTGGGAAAAGCTTTAGCCAATTAAAGATGGAACATAGAATGAAACAAGCTGTTATACTTATAAGACACTCGGAGATGCCCATATACGAAATAGCTGTAGAAGTAGGTTTCTCAAATCTAGGCTACTTTTATAAGACTTTCAAAAACACCTTTAATAAAAGCCCTCAAGAATATAGGGATAACTATCTTATGAAAAATGAATATTAAATTTAAGAGACTATTTAAAAGTGATTTTATAATCATTTCTAAATAGTCTCTTTTTACATTATAAAAATATATTAATTATAAAATTCGTTAGATAGAACTAAAGCTATGGCACCTGTATAAATTGGATATTTATCTATATCACTTTTATAAAACATTTCTTTACTAAATCGTTTATTGCTCAATTCATACACATTTTTATAAAATACTTTATTTATATTTTCATTTGAAAATCCCTCACCAGTTAAGAATATTCCATTAGGATCAATGAACTTTATTATATTAACTAGAATAGATGCAATATAATAATATTTTTCGTTAATTATTTCAACTACATTGGGATCTCGCTGATCATATGACCAATAAACATCCTCCATGGTTAATTTATCTTTATTTCCATCTATTCTTTGAAACAAAAGAGGCATATTTTCTTCAGTTATTACCTCCTTTAATTCATGGAGAATTCTTTCAAAGCTTACTACTGCTTCTAAACAATTTATATCTCCACATCTACACTGTATAACACTAGGGCTGTTTACCCTTAAGTGAGACAATTTTCCCGCTCTATTATTCATTCCTTCATATACATTTCCGTTAATCACTACTACAGAACCTATTCTTGGACCATATTTTATAAAAATAAAATTTTCTTTGTTTATTAAATTTTTTTCCAACATTTGGTGTGCTAACACATAACTGTGTATATTATTTATAACATGAACAGGTAAATTAAAGTGTGTTTTTATTATTTCTCTTACGTTTACAGGGCTGTTCCATAACCCTTGAGGATTTATGCTAATACCATTTACAGTATCTACAATACCTATGATAGCAACGCCTATTCCTATTATATCTTTCTCTTCAAGGATTTTTTCCTTCATTGCCTTTTTTATTTCTTCGCATATAGATTTAAACATCAAATTAATATCTATATCTTTATCATAAATATATTTATCTTCAAATATAGGTGTAGCATTAAGATTTGTAATTCCAACACTCACCACTATCTTACCGTCAATTAAATGAATATTTAAGCCTATGACTTTTTTGTAATCGTAATTTAAGCTTATTAGAACCTTCTTTCTTCCTACTTTATTATCCTCTTTTTTACCTATGGTTTTTAAAATACCTTCAGCAATCATTTCATTGGTAATATTAGTAATAGAAGTAGCTGTAATTCCTAATATTGCAGCCATATCCTTCTTAGGAATAGAACCTTTTTCATTGATTATATTTAAAACAGCTTTTTGATTATTTTGTTTTAAATGCTGCATATTCTTTCCTATAGTCAATCAAAACACCACCTATCGTTGTGTATACAACAATTCTCTCTTTAGCTAATATTATCATACTTTATCAATTATTTTAAGATATTAAATATTGTTTAACTAACAACAGATTAGCTCTGCAGTTTGCAGAGCTAATCTGTTACAATTTTTTAATCAGGATAAGAATCATAATCTTCCTTATTCTTTGAACCTGGTGAAATACAATATTTTTTATTTACCTTAGAACCCTTTGGAATAGCTAATTTTCCATTTAATATATCGTCTTTAGTATCAACCTGCCATCTATTTAGTTTTTCCTTTAATTCCATTAGTGTATTTTGATAGAACCCTTCATTTACTAAATTTCTTTTTTCATAAGGATCAAAGTATAAGTCATATAAAGCCTCTCTATCCTTTTTCATATCCATGAGTCCATGGTCCAACAGCAACTTTTTAGGTTGAGAATCGTCTATATTTGAATAATTATATTTTAAATAGTCATTATCAAAATACTTTATATATTTATATCTTTTAGTCCTTATACATCTTGCAGGTTCGTAGGAAGTATGAAAATTAATTTCCGCATAAATTTCTTCTCTAACGCTTTCTTCTTTTCCTTCTATAAGAGATGAGAAAGAAATTCCTTGAAGCCATTTCGGCTTAGGAATACCGACGACATCACATAAGGTAGGAAAAATATCTACCTGGGAAATCATTGAATCAATTACTTTCCCTTGTTCTTTCTGCCTTGGATCTCTTAAAATTAATGCTACTCCTATACCTGAGTCAAACAATGTACATTTATTAAAAGGATTAGCTATACCATGATCTGTTGTAAATATTATCACAGTATTATTATATATTCCTCCAACCTTCAAAGCATCTAATACAATTTTAATACATTCATCTGCTTTTTTAGCAGATGTTAAGTACCTAGCTGTATCTCTTCTATTCTCCTCAGTATCCTTTGTCATAGGAGGTAAAGCAACATACCTCTCATCTATTTCATCATCAATTTTTTCTGGATATTTTCTATGAGTTGAAAACATTCCAAAGGATAAAAAGAATTTCTCTCCGGTTTTAGACTTTTTTATTATATAATCAGCTGCAGATTTAGCATTTTTCAAATCCCAATCTACCATTTCTCCTTCTTCTTTAGTCTCAGGTTCTTTGGTTAAATTAACATCATATCCTATTATTTTTGCTGCTTTCTCATACTCCGTCCAAATAGCAGCTTCATGCTGTACCCCAGACAATGCAGTTTCATAATTAAAGTTTTTAAGATATTGAGCCATATGTTTTGAGTAATCATTTATTTTAAACCCTCTATGGGCTAGCCCTAACATTCCATTGCTATGAGGATACATTCCAGTAAGTAAAGCAGCCCTGCTAGGGGAACAAGTAGGTGCTGTACAAAATGCTTGTCTAAATACTGTAGCATCCTTAGCAAAATCTAGTAAATTGTCTGTAGGTACATTATGTCCATAAGGTTTAAGAAATGTACCTGAATCATGGGTATGCATATAAACTATATTCATACTATCATCTTCCTTTATCCTATAATCTTATTATTCTACCCATATTGGTGAAGACCAAGCTAAATTTCCATCTCTTTGATATACTTTAATTAAGTAATAATCCTTTTTCTTTTTCTTATCCAGTGTAGTAGTGTTCCATTTTACCTTATATCCGATATCTGGAGTTCCTCTATTTATCCTTATTTTATATGCATTATGATAAAATGGGTCGCTTCTATAATAGTCTTCAAATCCAAAAACTTCCTTTGCTAAAGCTTTTGATTCCTCTAATAAAGCAATAACTTCAGTGTTTTCTAAAATTTTATTTACTTTAATCTTATATTCCTTTTCATCCACCTTTAATATAATTTCAGAATCTATAGGCGCTTTTATTTCAAATATAAATCCTTCTGTAGTTACTGGTGAGGGGCCCATCCACTTACCACTTTGAGAGGTTTTATACGTAGTTAATTCAAAATCACACTTATTAGTTTCTTTCCAATTTAGCTTTTGTCCATGAGATGTCCAGCATTTTTCTATATCTAATATTTCACCCGAGGTTTCCAAACTTCCCTTCCATACTTTGCTAGTAATATTAGGGTAAGTTCTAAGATCAGGACCCCAGCCAAATTCTATCTTAAATTTAAAAGTTACAGTATTCCTTAATTCTGTTTCTTCCCATTTTCCAGAATGAGTGTATTCATCAACTAAAATATTGTTTCTTAATAACTCTATTCTGTTTATTGCATCTCCGGCTTCTACTTCTATACTGTGGTTATAAGGTGGTTCAGCTTTAATCTTATCTCCCATAATAGCATTATTTAAACTATATTTTAATTTTATTTTGTTTCCTGTTACACCATATACATGTCTTTTTAATAGTGCTTCCCATATCTTTTCTTTTGTTGAGTCTTCTGAATAACAAGCCATGTACCCATGTCCATACATAGCTGGGACAGAATGATTATCTCCAGATGCGATAATTCCCACTTCATTACCTAAAGCTAAGCCATCAAAAACTGATGTTCCTCCGGTTCTTGGTCCCATATGAATATGTCTTGTCATTGGAGTGTCTGTATAACCACTTTCAGAAGAACCATGTGAGGAATATATTTCTGCGAAAGGAGAATATTCTGGATTGTGAGTGCTCCAATTCTTTCCTCTATGTCCTAAAGAATAAGCCAAATGATGAGGTATTGCTATAGCTTTTCCTTTAGGAAGAGCCTTACATAAATCTTCATATCTATTAGGTGCATGGAGTTCTCCTTCTTCATCTAAATAAAAGACATTATGATCTCCATCCAACCCAGCTCCTTGCCATTCATACCCTATTAACATTGGAAAATTCTTATTTTCCATATTAACCTTTTTTGTAAAGGCTTTAATCTGCTCCCAATCCTTATCTCTGATTTCTTTTTCATATATATCTTCTACACCTAAACCACTTTTATCTTTTCTCATATAAAATGGATAGTAAGCTATAGGCCAAAAATCAATAATTTCTTTGGCATGATTATACCAACTTTCTAACTCTTCCATTTGATGATGATGTAGATTCGTATGTAAATCTGACCATAATAATTTATAATCTTTCAATATAAACACCTCTTTTTCTTTTTTGTTATTATTCTATTTTAAATTCTATATATATCTAATCAATACTTGGTAGGTATGCTTAGGCATTCTCCAAAATAAACATATTAATTAGTTATTTTCAAAAATTAAATTTTAGCTTATACTAATATTATTTTTTATCTAAATAGATATTTTAAAATGGATGGCTTAAATATATAATTTTAACGTTTTCTAAGTACACTTTATCTTTTCCCTAAGAAGCACACAGCTTTTCTTCAATTATATATTTTGTACATAGTACTTCTAAGGTCCTATATATTTAAGCCATCTTATAAACTAGTATTATAAATATAATTTTATAACCTTTATTAAATACTTAGCATATATTTTTCTACTTCATTTCTTATTATATTTACTGTGGGTCCGTAAACTACTTGTACGGACTTGCCTTTTTTAATCACTCCATAGGCTCCGGTACTTTTTAATAATGCCTCATTAATTTTTCCTTCATCTTTTACAGTAACCCTTAGTCGTGTAGCACAATTATCTAGATCTATAATGTTTTCTTTTCCACCTAACCCCTTTATTATAGATTCTTCCTTTTCACCATTAGAAGATTTAGTTTCCATTATTTCTTTACCTTCTAAGCTATCATCTTCTGCTCTTCCCGGTGTTTTATAATTAAACTTTATAATAAGCCATTTAAATGTTAAGTAATAAATAATTGCTAAAGGTATACCTATTATTAATATCCATATATACCCTGTCTTAGCATTTCCCTGCATAACACCAAAGAGACCAAACTCTATAGCTCCAGCGGAAAATGTTGATCCTATAGTTACTCCAACAAGTGAGGTTATTACAAAACATAAGGCAAAGAATACTGCACTAACCCCAAACAATACTGGTGAAGCAAATAATAAGGCAAAATCTATAGGTTCTGTTACTCCTGTTATAAAAGAGGTCAAAGCCGCAGATAATAAAAATCCTATAGTAGCTTTACGCTTATTTTTATCAGGAATAGCATGATACATCGCTAGACACACTGCTGGCAAACCTATCATAATATGTAAGTAACGTCCGCTATTAAATTTAGCTAAATTATAGAAGAATTTTGTTGTAGATGGGTCCCCTAATTGAGCAAGGAAAATTGTTTGAAAACCTTCATAAGCTTTTCCACCTACTTCTAGTGTTCCTCCCAAGGCAGTAGTCCAAAATGGTAAGTAGAATACATGATGCAAACCTAGAGGAAGTAGTGCACGTAATATTAATCCGTAAATGAATGATCCTAAAATACCTGTACTATTTACAATGGAGCCAACAGATGCAATACCTTTTCCGAAGAAAGGCCATATAATAAATAATATTGCTCCTAAAACAACTGCTGCTACAGAAGTAACTATGGGTACAAATCTAGATCCGCCAAAAAAAGCTAGATATACTGGTAACTTAATTTCACAATACTTATTATGTAACCAAGCAGCCATAAGCCCAACAAGAATTCCACCAAAAATTCCTGTCTGTAAGGTTACTGTACCTAACACATTTCCTTGCCCTAGTAGACGCAAGTCTGTGCCTGCAGGAGCTATCTTACCTGTTACAACTAATAAAGCATTAATAGTGCAATTCATAATGAAAAATCCAATAACAGAAGCTAATCCTGCAGTACCTTTATCAGTTCTTGCAAGACCTACTGCAATACCTATTGCAAATATAAGTGGTAGTGCACTAAAAACTCCATTACCTGCTGCATTCATTATTTTAAATATAGCTTGTATAGTTTTGTTGTTTAGTAATGGATAGGTTTTAACTATGGTAGGATTAGATAATGCTGCAGATACTCCTAAAAAAAGTCCTGCTACAGGTAAAATTGCTATTGGTAATAATATTGCTTTACCAAGTCTTTGTCCTAAGTCGAATAATTGATCTTTAAAACTAGTTTTTTCCCCTTTTAACATAGCTTTCCCCCGTCATATTATATTTCATTAACATAATAAACTAATGAATGTATCCCGGGTACATTTACAGTGCTTATATGTTAATGTTTACACTTAAATTCTATTAAATTTTTTCTTACATGTCAATATAATTACTAAAGTTTTTTTATTAATTATTATAAATTTATTTCGTTTTACTTTTTATTCACCCTATTATATCATTTAAGCTCTAACTTCCTTCATCAAATTTGTTAAATAAGATGTGTTTTTTTCTAATTAATAAAAAGAGTTTATTAATTGCCAATCCATACCTCTTTTCTATCTTTAGCTTTATAATAATGTCTTTTAAAAATCTTAATAAAAAAAAGAACTAGGTATTAATGAAATACACAAAAAAGTTAGATGCTATAACTAACTTTTGGAGCATATTTCTACATTACATAGTTCTTTGTTATAATTAATAAATTTTATGTACTTTTATAGAATATGTATTTAATTTATCTTTTCAGTTTAACTAACCTAATTATAAAATTTTCTTTGTTTCCTCTAATGCTTTTTCTAAACATGTAACTGCTAGTTCCCAATCCTTATATCCATCTACTATTATTTGATAATATGGCTGCTCTGGTTTGTCTATATCCTTCTTAACCATGACATAAACAAAGGCTTCATACCTTTTACCAAGGTCATCTTCAACAGTGACATTTATTTTGGTATAAAGATCTGGATACTCTTCATACTCGTCAAGATTTTTTATATCATTTTCAGATACTTCATAAATTGCACCTTGAACTATATCACCTTTACTTTCTATTATATCAGCGAAGTGATTAAATACCAGCTTATAATCTTTAAGGCTTACCCTTGCAACTGGAATTGAATCAGCACATCTCTTTTTCATTTGAAGAATATTAAGGTTGCTTCCGTAAGCAAAATATAACATTGTAAATACCTGCCTTCCTCGTTAGACTTGTGATTCATAAATACTGAAATAGTAAAATAATTTTTTACTATTTCTATTTTAGCTTACTATTACAGCTTATTCAATTACTTAATTTGTTTCAGTTTATAGTCTTACCAAATAATCCTACAGTATATACTGAACAACTTCAATTAACATATATTATTTACATGGTAGATAAAGAAGCTACCACATATAGTGAGCAGCTTCTTTTGTTAATATTTTTTACATCATATTGGTTTATTTCTTTAATACAGCATCTAATAGCTCTTTTCCACCTGGTGCTATATCACCAAAAGGCTTTCTGCAGCCATTACATTCTATGCCTTCATATTTTTCAAGGATATACTTAATTGCAGGGAATATATTTGCTTTAATAAGTACATCTATGATGGCATTAGCTTTATTTTGAATTTCTCTAGCTTCTTCAATTTTATTTTCATTAAATAATTTATATATCTTAATAAATTTATCAGCCATAAAGTTATAGGTGCTGCCTACTGCACCATTAGCTCCCATGGATAGTCCCCCTAAAAGCACTTCATCATGTCCATTTAACACAACTATATTCTTACTTATTTCTTTCATCTTTGCCATTTCAAAAAGATTCATTGACGTATTCTTAACTCCAATAAATTTACTATTTATATTCATCAACTCTTTTACCCTTTCACTGGTCATCTCTACCCCAGAGAAAGCGGGAAAGTTGTAAATAATCATAGGCAAATTCACAGAATTCACTATATCTAAATAGTGGTTTTTAATTTCTTCATAAGAAAATTTATAGTAAAAAGGAGGTATAGCTGAAATAGCGTCTACTCCTACTTTTTCAGCATGCTTTGCTAACTCTATTGCTTCATCAGTGCTTATGCATCCTACATGATTAATGATTGTAGCTTGTCCCTTTGCCGTATCTGAAACGATATCCAGCAGGTATTTTCTCTCTTCAAGGCTTAACATAAAAGCTTCTGCTGTACTTCCCCCTACATAAAATCCATTTACACCTTTATCTAAATTTAGCTTAACAAGCTTTTCAAGGGATTTTTCATTTATTTTTCCTTCTTTTGTGTATGGTGTAATAAGTGCTGGAATAATACCATTATACTTATTCATAACTTCACCTTCCTTATCAATCTATCTGAATTTTTTTGCTATCTTTTTAATCTTTTACATTACAAATTCTTATATTCTTCAATAACATAAAGCCCATGCTTACCAAAATATCCTATAGTTATTATTCAATCTTGCCAATGCTTCCAAGTAGAAATAATCACCCCATATATTACATTCATCCGCCCCTAGGTTTCTATGATATACCCCCTGAAGCAATATTCCATTAGATTTACTAGATAAACCTGTAAAATAGTATTTATATAGTGATTCTTCAATTTTCATGGCGTATTCTTTATATTTGTTATCTTCTGTCTCATAACTTAATTCCATTAAACCGCAAGCTGCTATTGATGCTGCAGAGCTATCCTTTAAATCCGGTGATTCATCTGTAAAGCTCATATCCCAATAAGGTACATAATCTTTAGCCTTATTATTTTTCATAAAATAATCAGCTGCTTTTTTAGCTAGACTAATAAAGTATTCATCTTTGGTATATTTATAGCAAAGTGCAAATCCATAGATGGCCCACCCTTGACCTCTAGCCCAAGTGGTTTCATCATATCTCCCCTGAAAGGTCTTTCCTTTTAATAATTCTCCTGCGGAGTAATCATAAGGGCATATATGATAGGTTGAACCATCTTTTCTTACTAGATGTTTTGAGGAGGTAATGGCATGCTTAACTGCAATCTCCCTAAACTTCTTATCACCCGTAACTTCACTTGACCAAAATAACAATGGTATATTCATCATGGTATCTATCATAAGGTCTATACTTGCACTTTCATTTTCCCAAGCCTTAATGTATCTGCCTTCTTCATTGTAACGGGATATTAATTTTTCTGCTGCCCTTAAAGCAAGGCCTTTGGCTCTTTCATTTCCTTCAATTTTATACAAGGATACACAGGATAAAGTATATAAAAAACCTAAGTCGTGAGTATCAGAAGATTTATCATTTAAACGTTCCTCAAAACTATCTAACCATTTATCCTTATATTTCATAAGAGCTTCATCCTTAAAACAGCAATAAGCCAAATATACCATTCCTGGCCAAAAGGAGCTTGTCCAAAGATCATTTTTTTGTGGCATATATACATTCTGTTCACTTACATGAGGAAATTTTTCAGAGAAATTTTCCATATTAATTTTTATTTTTTCTATACACTGTCGTAAAGCTTCCGTCATCATATCTTGATCCATGGGAAATCTACCACCTCTCTTGCTGTGAATATATTATAAGTTTCTAAATTTGTTATTCACTATCCTTTAACAGCTCCTGCAGTTAATCCTTCGATTAGTTGTTTTTGAATTATTGCAAAGAGTATAATTACTGGAACTGTGGTAATAATTCCGGTAGCTAATATTCCTCCCCAGTTTTGCTTTCCAAGGGCATCGGTTAATTCAGCAATACCTAATTGTATGGTCTTTGATTTTGTGGAAGTTGAAAGTATTAAAGCATATTGGTAGTCATTCCAGCTTAGTATGAAAGAATACATACACACAGAAACTAGACCTGGCTTTACTAATGGGAAAATAATCTGCGTAAAAGTTTGCCATTTAGAGCATCCATCCACTTCTGCAGCTTCCTCCAATTCCTTTGGAAGAGCTTTAAAGAACCCCATCATTAACCAAACACCTATTGGTATTGTAGCTGTTCCATAAACCAATATAAGTACAAGTTTTGTATCAAGTATTCCTAATTTAGATGCCATCTTGTACCATGGAATCATAATAAGTGGTCCTTGAAACATTTGTGATAATAGTAATGCGAAGGAGATAGCATTTTTACCACTAAAATCAAATCTTCCTAAAGCATAGCCACCGGTAGCAGCAAAAACTATAGTCATTATTGCTGTAACAGCAGAAGTAAAGAAGGAGTTAAACATCAATTTTCCAATGCTTGGTCCTGAAGCACCTAAAGCCCATTTATAATGTTCAAGGGTAAATTCCTTTGGAATCCAACTGGGTATTAAATTAAATATCTCGCTGTCTGGCTTAAGGCTGCATGAAAGCATCCATAAATTAGGTATTAGTATAAAAAACATTAACACAATTAGTGCTATATATGTCACTACTTTTTTAGAGAAACTTATCTTCATATATCATCACCGCCAATCTTTTTAACAGCTTTTACATATATCATTATAAAAATCATCATCATTATCATTGCAAGAACCGCTACAGCGGAGCCTTCTCCAAAATCAAAATACTGAAAAGCCTTGGTATAAATATATGTTGGCAATATACTTGTTTTAACTCCTGGCCCTCCAGCGGTTAAAACCCAAATCATTTCAAATTTAGTCCAGGTCATAACTATACTTATCATCACTGATACCATTAATACAGGTTTTAACATAGGCATAGTAATCTTTCTGAAAGCTTGAAAATCACTTGAACCATCTATATAAGCTGCCTCATATAGTGAGCCTGGAATTCCCTGAAGACCAGCTAATACCATGATAATGGCATAAGGCAGTCCCTTCCATGTAGAAGATAAGAGCAGTGAAGGCCATACCGTCCATTCACTTCCTAACCAGCTAATATGAGTATTTAAGTAGTAGTTAATTAAACCATAATCTCCATCATACATCCATTTCCATATAAGTCCCATTATTACCGTTGGGGTTACCCAAGGTACCATGGTTAATCCCCTCCAAAGAGGACGTAATTTCAATTTTTGATTTAAAACTAGTGCTGCTGGTATTGAAAGTAAGTATTGAAGCACTGTAGATGCTATTACCCAGAAAAATGTATTAAAAAGTATATTCCAAAAATCTTTGTCCTGAACTAATAACTTCTTATAGTTATCAAGCCACACAAATTTACCGCTGCCTGGTATCAGTAGAGATAGATTTGTAAAACTAAGCCTTAATGACTCTAATAGTGGATACAATTGAAATATAATTAAATATAAAACCGTTGGAAGTAGGAATAAATAAGGTACTTTATTCTTATGCCAAAAAGATTCCATTTTATAATTAACTCCAATGGCATTTCCAGAAGCTTTTTTCATATCTATTCACCTCTTTTTTGTTAAGTACTTATGTGCTTTTATTATTATTTATTATGTAAAGAGGCTGTTGAGTAATTAAATTTGTGCACAATATATTCATTCAATAGAAACTTACTATACTGTGCAACATGATTATTTACAACAGCCCTTTACAAATATTACTGCATTTGATTACTATTTATATTTTTCCTTAACCTGCTGAATTCCTGTTCTTATTTGGTCATAAGCCTGTTCTGGTGATATCTCGCCAGATAACATTTTTACCATAACCCCTTGAACTGTTATTTCCATTTGCTTTTGTCCTAAAATTGATGGAATAGGAACACCATACTGGTTAGCAATTTCTGTCCATTGATCACATAATGCCATATGTTGTTTGTATACTTGAGGGAAGGCATTCTTTGCAGAGCTTTCGATTATTGCTTTATCTACATAATTACCAGAAGTAATATTTATAGCTCCTCCCCATTGTCCCAATATTTCTGGTGACATAATTTCTTCTATAACCTTCCATGCAGCTTCTTTATTCTTTGAAGATTTAATCATTGCCATACCTACAGATCCAACCATGATTTGTGGTTTACTTGCAGAAGGTCCTGCTGGAAATGCAAATGGTGCAGTTCTATCCATAGCTTTATTACCATGAGCGATTACGTTGGCTGTGAAATAACTTCCTGTATGCATAAATCCAACATCGCCAGCTTCCCAAGCTTTGAATAATTCGGGATACATCCATGTAACTTGAGATTTTGTAGGCATGTCTTTACCTAAAGTATTAAACAAATTAAGTACTTCTATATATTGTTTCTTATGGGCATCATCTACTTGGTCAGGGGTTATTCCATTACTTAATCAGACCATCATAAAGTCTCTAAAAGTAAATCTTCCTTCTCCACCATTGGCCATAGCATATCCATTTTTACCAGTACTTTTTATTGCATTGGAAGCTTTAATTAAATCACCCCAAGTTTTTAAATCGTTTACTTTAAAGCCAGCCTTATCTAAAAGTTCAGTATTTGCTACATGTGAATATATAATTGCAAGAGCTGGTATGGCATAGGTATTATTATCCTTCTGCATAACCTCCCAAGTAGCTTTAATAAATTTATCCTTATTAATGTTAGCGTTTAAATATTGATCCAAAGG
This sequence comes from Clostridium amylolyticum, assembly GCF_900142075.1. Lineage (GTDB taxonomy): Bacteria > Bacillota > Clostridia > Clostridiales > Clostridiaceae > Clostridium_AA > Clostridium_AA amylolyticum. Next base: position 433,796 of record NZ_FQZO01000003.1, on the reverse strand, counting down.
TTCTAATGCTCCCATAGCTACAGGGTTTGTAATATCTTGAATCATCATTAAATCTGGAGAATCTCCTCCTTGAACCATAATAGCTAGTTTCTTTTCGATATCAGACCAATTTAGGAATATATATTGGATGTTGATTCCTGGATAGTCCTTCTTTACTTTATCTTGTAGATCTTGGGCTACCTTTTTTTCCGCTTCTGTAGTTCCTGGCCACAGAATTTTTATGTTTGCTTTTATGTCCTTTGAAGAAGACGCTTTGTTAGTATCAGTATTAGCAGCTTTATTTCCACACCCTAAAAATGCTGCTGATACTAATGTAGCTGAAAGTAACAAGCTAAATACTTTCTTTGCTTTAATCATTTATACCCCTCCTAAATTTGTTTTTTGTTGCTATCTACACATTATCAAAACTGAAAATTCCTTTATAGTGTAATTTTTAAATATCCCTGTACTTTCTTAAGAAATTTCAAGTGTAATTTTTTAAGATTACTGGAAAAATACAATATATAACTGATTTTTATCATAAAAAAATCACCAAATCTAAAGTTTTTCAGTTAATACACTATATATTCTTAAGATTACTTCTATATAGTATACACACCTATAACCAATAAATTTAGTGACTTACAGGGTAGTTTTAGTTATTACTCCTATATTGTGATGGAGTTTCTCCATATGCCTTTTTAAATACTTTATAAAAATAGCTGCTTTCTGAGAATCCTACCTCTTTTGATATAGTATTAATAGGTTTTTCTGTTTCCATTAATGCTTTCTTTGCATTTTGTAACCTCACATCACATATATACTGACTAATGGACTTGGTGGTTATCTTTTTAAATAAGCTTCCTAAATAAACAGATGACATATTCATCTTATCTGCAATAGTCTTAGTACACAAATCATTATCTCCATAATTTTTGTTGATTATATCAATTATAGATTCCACTAAATCATCGTGCCTAGAATCTTCTTTTTGTTGTTGAATTTCCATTATTTGTTCAAACAACTCCATAAACATGGCATTAATATTCTCTAACCTTTCAGCCTTTTCTAATTTAAAAATAATCTTTTTATAATTATACTTTTTACCCCACTGCTTATTTTGCTTGGCTCTTGAAATTAATAAATTATAACACTTATAGGATAAGTTCAATAATGAGTTACTAAAACTATTATAAGAAAAGTTTAATATTTCTTTTATAAAATTATTATATTTAGTAACTACCTCATCCATATTTCCTAGATTTAATGCTTCCATAAGCAATCTTTCTTTTTCTTGTGGATATTCATACTCTTTATTCTCAAGGGTGTAAATATTATCATAATAAATTACAGATTGTAGACCATATATAACTCTATAATTCATAGTATTTAAACACTCTGAAAGCAATAGACTTAATTCATTTACTGAAACCCCTACGGAACTTACCGATGCAGTTAATGAAATTTTTATATTACTTAAAACATCAATTTGAGTTTTTGTTATTAGATCATTAATAACTGATTGATAATTGTCTCCAAGAGAATTATTCACATTAGCTACCAATACCACGGTATCCTCACTGAAGTCTATTTCTGCAGTATTAAATTTAGTTTTAAAAATTTCAGAACAAACGTTCATTATGCCAAACCTTATAAGTTCCCTATCATTCACATCATAGAGGGAAGTAAATTTCTCATAGTTATCAATTTTAAAGCCTATGAGCATAAAAGGTTTCTCAGTATTAAGCTGGATTTCATATTTAGAAAAATTATCTTTCACTTCTTCTTCATGAACATCCTTCCCTGCTAAAAGATCCTTTAAATATTTCTGCTTCACTATATATTCATTATTTTGTTTATAATATTGCAGCTGCTTAAGTTTTTTAATCAGCTCATCTATTGGCTTTGAATATCTCTTATACATAAATAAATATATAAGGAGAACTACTATTAGTATTAAAAAATAAAAGATAAGAGTTCTCATTTTAAAAGTATCAATTCTTCCTATTATATTTTCATAAGGAATTATCTTAACAAACTTCCAGTCTAATTCTGCTGAGGAAACATAAGTAACAACGGATTTTGTACCATTAACATTGGTTATAAAGTAATCAGAAGTTTTATTATCCTTTATCATCTTCTTCACATAATTTTCTCCGGAAATATCTGTGAGCATAGGCTTATTATCGCTACCTATAGCAAGCTTTCCTTCGTTGTTTATTATAAAGATATCACTCCCCTTATCTATATCCAATTTACTAATAAGATTCTTGATCCAGTTCTCTGATACATTTATCACCACAGTACTATTACTAGGCACTGATTTAAAAGGTAAGCTTCTTAATATAAAAGTGTACACATAAGACTCGTTAACCTTATTTGGGACTAATTCATCAGGCTCAGAGTATTTCCTAGATATGGGATATCTTTGTTTATAACCATTTAAGTCACTAACTACATTAATAATATCTTTATCAAAAAACTCTTCTTCTTTCATTTTGGGAAAAGTATAAATGCTTGTATAAAAATTTTTTTCAAAGGAATTATATAAATAAATGGACTTTATATAAGGCTCAATGGATTGATAAGTTCTTAAACGGTTACAAGCAATGTTAGAGTCATTCCAACTAACATTAGATTCAGTTAAGGCTTTAGATATATCTGGATCAAAATAAACTTGAAGGGCTATGAGCTTAACTGTATCAGACATTATATTAGCACTGTAACTTACTTGATTTAAATTGTTTTCTATAAATGAACTAATATTAGTTATTTCGTTTTTCTCAAAATTTTTATAAAATATATAGGAAGTAGTGGATAATGTTAATATTATAAATATTAAAAAATACAAAAATATTTTTGAGAAAATCTTGTCACCATTATTTCTGCTTGTCCTCATCTAACTCCCCCTTTTCCTATTGCCTGTGATAAGCATCAACTTCACTAATTAAGTATTGCATGTCTGTAATTATATAATACTTTAATTATTAAAATCAATGATAAATAATGTTAATATACTAAGGGTGCCAGGTATGTGAAAAGTGACAAGTGGGATTATCCCCCACTTGTCACTTTATCACGTTCCCGGCACCCTTATTTAAATCTAAATCCCATACCATCATTGATATATGGAAGATACTTCAAATACTTGTTTCGTATGTGCCCTATAATATTTACCTTTTCTTCTTCGTCTAAATCTATTCTGGCAATTTCTAGTTCTCCACTATAACGTAGATATTCTATATTACCTACACTAATAGAGCCTTTTACTCTAGGTTTAACCCCTTCTTTTTCAAAGGGTTTTCCTTGGGTAGCATAGCCTCTAGATTCCTGAGATCTAATGATATATTCACTGGAATCTGGACGATCATGATGAATTAGTTCTCTAACATAAGAATAGTCTTCATCAATATCTGCTTCTAACTCTATATAGTTTTCATTAAGATGCTTTAATTTAGTCCAAGTTTCTTCCTTAACATCTACATCCCCAATTAAGATGATGTCACATTGCCCTAAGCTTCTAAGCTGTAAAACAGCTTCTAACAAGTCATTGTTACGATGCTCTTCCACTGTAGGAAGTCCTAAATGCAAAGGTCCTCTTCTTTCTTTGTCTCCAGGTACAAAACCTATGGTTTTAACCCCATAATTATGAAGGCGATTATTTATTTCTCTCACCTTGTCTACAGACAATCCAGTAAGCGGCTTTGGATAAAAGTTATGACATCCGCTAAATTTACTAAAGTCCACCTTTAATGCTCTTAAACTCTCTAAGTCATCTATGCTTAAAGTTGAAGCGTTAAATACAATGTGAAAATCTTTAGATAAATCAGCTATCTCTTGGTTGGTAAAGCCATAATCCACACGAATATGGGTAATTGGTGTATTCTTTAAGGAATAGATATCAGGAAGTCCTAGCTTTTCAATAGTTCTAGGTCCTATATCTACAATTAACTCAATGCCAGCATCTTTGCATAAGGATAATAATGCTTCCACTTCTTTATTGTAGTCACTAATCTTTTCCTCTGGAAGATGAAGAGAGGTAAAAGCATATTTAACCTTTGCATCTTTGGCTTTCTTTATTATTTCAGTATTCTTGATAATTCCAGTACCGAGGTACAAGGAAATTCCGTAAGAATTCATTGATTATTCCCCATAAATTTCAGCGATACGATCGTGGTCTACTCCAAAGAACCAAGTTAATACGAAACCGCCGATATATGCAGCTATCATTGCTATAGCATATTGAAGCTGATTACCAGGTTGTACGATTAGAAGTCCAAATAAACCGGATACACCTTGGGAAATAGTTCCTAAGTGGAATAATGAAGAAAGAATTCCACCGAAACCTGCTCCTAAACAAGCTGTGATAAATGGCTTACCTAATGGTAATGTAATAGCATACATCATTGGTTCACCTACACCTAATATACCTATAGGCAATGAGTCACGAGTTAATCTCTTAAGTTTCTTGGATCTTGTCTTCATGTATATTGCAAAACCAGCACCAACTTGCCCACCACCTGCCATCATAAGTATTGGCAATAGGTAGTTTACACCCTTACTAGCTCCTGCAGGGTCATTTAATATAGCATGGATAGGTGTTAAAGCTTGATGCAGACCAACAGATACCAATGGTAAGAAGGTTGCTGATAAGATATATCCGCCTATTGCACCTAAATCTTGATATAAGAAGGTTAATCCAGATACTATGCTCTTTGTTAAGAATGCACCTACTGGTTGTAATACTATTAATGATAAGAATCCGCCTATAATTAAAGCAAATAATGGAGTAAAGAAAGTATCTAGCATATCTGGCATATACTTACGAATACCTCTTTCTAAGTAAGCTATTAAAATACCGGATATTAATGCTGCAATTAGTCCACCTGCTGCTGGGTTAAATACCTTGCCAGTGAAAGGTAGAATAACTTGTGCATCTTTGAATTTTGCTAATAATGGCATACCAGCATTAGCTACGGATAACACACCTATAACAGCTCCTAAAATAGGTGATCCTTTAAATTCTTTTGCTGCATTCATAGCAACGAAGATTGGTAAGTAAGCAAATAATCCCCAACCTAAGGTTCTAATTAATTCATACCACCAAACACCACTATAAGCGCCTTTTGTAGAAACATTAATAACATTAGTAAGTCCGTTTATTAAACCTGCGGCTATAATACCTGGTAGTAAAGGTACAAAAATATTAGCAATATGTTTTAAGAATACTTGAACTGGGTTAGTTTGTTTTGCTTTGTTTTCAGCTTTATTTTTCTTGGTTAAGTCTTCTAGATTTTCATCTACGGAACCAAGAGAAATGCCAGTAAGTTTAGAAAACTCTGCTCCTGCCTTATTTACCTTTCCTGGTCCAAATACCACCTGAAGTGTATCAGATTTTACTACACCAAGAACTCCCTCAACCTTTTTAAGTTCTTCCATTTGTACTAGGGATGCATCTTTAAGACCAATTCTTAACCTTGTCATACAAGTTGCATTGGCTGTAACATTGCTCTTACCACCCACTAGCTCAAGAACCTTTTTGGCTATTTCGCTATAATTCATATAATAATTCCCTCCTTTTATTCTATACTTTTATTATAACGATTGCATTAAAGATGTCAATAACATTTCAATTTTTTGATACACTTTTTTGAAATGTTATTTTAATCACAAAGCATTATGATTTTTGATACACTTTAACGAAAAGTGTCTATGATAAGTTCTCGCGATTTTAAAATATGATGTTTTGTCTTAGCAAAATCATCCTTAGCTACACCTAAATATAGTAAATCTGTGATAATAAAGGATGAGTCCCTAGAAGAAACAGCTCCATATCGTATATCCTTCTCTTCGGAAGGAATGTAAAGTGGTATGTCCACAATTTTAGATAAGGCATTTTTGTCATATTGAGTTATCCCAATGGTTACAGCCCCATTTTCCTTTGCTTGACGCATAGCTGAATTTACCTCTCTAGTGTTGCCTCTATAGCTAATGGCTATAGCTACATCTTCTTTTCCTATAGAAACTGAACTGGCTAACTGTACGTGGCTATCATTATGATGTATAGCAAAAACATTTATCCTAGAAAACTTTTGCACTAGATCTTGAGCCACAATTCCTGAATTTCCTACCCCGAATAAATAAATTCTCCTTGCATTTCTTAAGGCTTCTATAGCCTTTTCTAAATAGTTAATATTTATCAGTTTATAAGTTTCATTTATGGTAGCAATCTTATGACTTTCTGACTTTTTTACTAAAAGTTCCATTGTATCGTTTTCTCTTAAGATATCATCTATGTACATGGATTCTTCTTCGTTGTCTTTTGCCAGATCCATTTTTAATTCTGTAAAGCCCTTGTATCCTACTTTTTTAGAAAATCTAACTACTGCAGCAGCAGAAGCTCCTGACTTTTCCCCAAAGACCTTAGCAGAATAATTCAGCACTTCCTTTTTATTCTCTAATATATATTCCGCTATGCGTACCTCTGTGTTGGTATATGTTGAAAATCCTTTTTTAATTTTATATATACAACTCATACTTTCTTCTCCATCTTCTCTCTTTAATCTTTATGGATTATTATATACAAAACCAAAATTCTATGCAATTACAATATAATAATATGAAAACTAATAAGTTTATATGTATTAAAACAAAAATATGAAAATCATTCTCTATTGAGATTAACTGTTCTATGGTTGAATTACTATTGTTTTGTTAATATAATGTTCTTAAGAACTAAAGGATAGGCGGTATAAAAGTGTTTTGGATGAAGAGATATAAGCTAAAAAAAGAAAAGCTTGAAAATGAGAAAAGATTAAGAAAATTACATAATCAAGAGGTGAGATATGCCTCTATTAGAGATAAGAATACCAATGTGGAAACCCTATTAGGAAAGAGTGGTTATATTGACATTGCAGAGGATACTTTCTCCATCATATGCAATGATAAAGTGGTATTTACAAGCTATATAAATGATATTTCTGGATCTGATTTAATGAGTTTAGACGGAATGATCATATATCACAAAAATGATGCTTTAGGGGAAAATAATGAGCTCATGGTTTATTATAAATATCACAGAAAGGTAGAGTAAAAATCATAGAACAGGTAAGAAGTAAGAGTGAAGAGTTACTTCTTACTTCTTACTTTTTACCTATTACTTCTTACCTCTTACTTATTACTTACTTTTTACTTATTCATCTATCAATCTATACCCCACACCTACTTCAGTATAAATGTACTCTGGCTGAGCTGGATCTTTTTCTATCTTTCTTCTTAAACTAGCCATGAAAACTCTTAGCGATTGAGTTTCATTACCCAGGGCAGAACCCCAAATCTCATGAATTATAAAATTATGGGTTAATACTTTCCCTGAGTATTTGCAAAGTAATGCCATTATTTTATATTCTATGGGTGTTAAATGAATTTCTTCATTATTTATCATTACTCGCCTTTTGTTAAAATCCACAAATAAATCTTTCACCCTAAAATTATCCTGATTCTCATTTTCATTTTTATTAGTAATGCTATGCCTTAAAGCAACTCTAACCCTAGCTAGTAATTCCCCTATTCCAAAGGGTTTAGTTAAATAATCATCTGCCCCTTTATCTAAGGCCTCTACCTTTTGTCTTTCATTTTCTCTTGCAGAAACTATTATTATTGGAGTATTACACCATTCTCTTAATTTAGTAAGAACATCAATACCGTCCATATCCGGAAGTCCTAAATCTAATATTATCAAATCGGGATTATAAGACATAGAAAGGGCAATACCTTCAATTCCCTTGTCCGTTTCAATATATTTAAATCCTTGTGCACTCAAGGAAGCGGTGATAAAATTTCTTATAGCTCTATCATCTTCAACTACAAGGATATATGGTTTATTTTCCATCCTTACTCTCCTCCTTTGGAATAACAAATCTAAAAACAGCCCCACCCACTTTTTTATTATAAGCACTAATTTCTCCCCCATGAGCTTCAACTATAGATTTACAAATTGCAAGGCCTAACCCTACCCCTCTTCTTGAATCAGACACTTTGCTTCCATTGGTAAAAAATATATTAAAAATATGGGGTAATATTTCCTCTTGTATTCCTATGCCGTTATCCGCAACCTCAAAATAAACCCATTGTCCTTCCTCATAGGCATTAATTTCTATTAAAGAATCCTGAGGTGAAAACTTCAAAGCATTGTCCATTAAATTTATGAGTACTTGCTCAATTAAACTACCGTCCATAGGAGCCATTATCACCTTTTCTGGAACTGTAACTTTTATTTTATGCTCTTTGAATCTTTTTGCGGTCCTCTGCACAGCTTCATATACCACTTCTTCCACCAGTTCCATACTTTTAGTTATTTTCATCTTTCCTTCATCTACTCTTGTCATGCTAAGCAAATTTTCTACCAGCCTTATTAGCCATTCGGTATCCTCATAAACTCCTTGGAGAAGTTCATCTTTCTTTTCTTTAGAAATAAGCTCACCATTTTCTATAATTGTGCTCACAGCACCTTTAATTCCTGCTAAAGGGCTTCTTAAGTCATGGGAAATAGATCTTAATAAATTACTTCTTAACTTTTCACTTTCGATTTCTAGCTTAGAATTTTTTTGTGTTTCAGCTAAAATTTCTCTGTCTAAAGCTATGGAAATCTGGCTAGCCACGGTTTCAAAAATAAACTTCTGTTCCGGCTCTAGAACACCATCTGTGCATGCAATACCTACCACTCCTAATATTTTCCCCTGACTCTTTAAAGTCATATAATAGCCCTTGGCTCCATAAAAGGTATTGGTGCCCTTACCTGATTCTTTATCATTTAATAAGGTCCAGTAAGCTACCGCTTCTTCTTCCTTATTTAAAAGCACATCCTCTTTTTCTCCTTTATCAGCTTTATAAATAAAAGGTGTGGACAAGTTGTTCTCTTGTGTTAAGTAACAAATAACCGTTTTTTCTAATAGTCTGGAGATATATTTTATCCCTATGGAAACCACATCTGCAGTACCTGTAGCCCTTAACAGCTTTCTACTCACTCTATATAAAACCTGAGTTCTATTCTCTCTAGCGGAAGAATTTCGCGCCTCCCTTTGAATTCTACTGGTAAGGGTGCCAATGATGAAGGTTACAGCCAGCATTATAGGGAAAGTTGCTAAATAACTTTTATCATAAAATTGTAAGGTGTATCTAGGGTCTGTGAAAAAATAATTAAATAGCATTACACTAATTATAGAACATATAAACCCTAAGATATATCCAGTGGTTTCTATATTTATAATTATAACTCCTAAAATAAAAATCATTATAACATTTGAATCACTAAAGCCTAAACGATCTATAATAATGGAAACTATTGTAGCACAAAACATTATAAAGGTTGCTACTAAAGCTTCTTTAAATGATATCTTAAAGAAGCTTTTATTTTTTGGTGCAAGATTTTTGCTTTTTCTATGCATTGTCAAATTAGGTATAACATAGACATCTATATAGGAGGTAGAGTCCATAAGTTTATCCACAATATCTTTTGCATAAAAATGAAATAGATTATTAGCTTTTCTATGATTTTTTCCCATTACTATCTTAGTAACATTCCTAAATTTAGCATATTGTATTATTTGTTCCACCACGTTGTCACCATAGACTGTAACCACTTCTCCCCCTAACTGTTCTGCCAATAGAAAATTTGCATTTAACCTTTCTTTGTCCTCTTTACTTAATCTCTGGGATTTTGTGGTTTCCACATATAAGGCTATCCATTTAGAATGATGAGCTTCTGCCATTCTTGCCGCAGTACGTATAATTCTTGAAGAGGAAGGGGAGGTTCCAATACATGCCAATATGGATTCAGAAGTAGGTATTACCGTTATCTGACCCTTGGATAGCCTTACGCTTTCCACCTCATAATTTACTCTATCCGCAGTTCTTCTAAGTGCAATTTCCCTAAGGGCAAATAAGTTATTAATGGTAAAGAAATTATTAAAAGCTCTTTTAGTCTGCTCCTTGCTATATATTTTGCCATCGCTAAAGCGCTTTAATAGTTCAGCGGGCTCTATATCTATTAATTCTACCTTATCTGACTCATCAAATACTTTATCTGGAATGGTTTCTCTTACAGAAACATGGGTTATACTTTCTACAATATCATTTAAACTTTCAATATGCTGAACGTTTAAAGTAGTATATACATCTATTCCTGCATCTAAAAGCTCTTCGATATCCTGCCATCTTTTCCTATGCCTTTGAGCATTGGAATTGGTATGAGCCAGCTCATCTACTAATATTATTTCCGGTTTTCTAAGCAAGGCTTTATCTAAGTCAAATTCTTTTAAAGTTATTCCCTTATACTTAATTATTTTAGTTTCTATAGCTTCAATGCCTTGGAGCAAAGCTGTGGTTTCTGGTCTTGCATGAGGTTCTATATATCCAATAACCACATCTTTACCTATCTTTTTCATGTCATGGGCTTCCATGAGCATGGCATAGCTTTTTCCCACTCCTGCTGCATAGCCGAAAAATATCTTTAGCTTTCCTCTCTTATATTCATTTTCTTCTTTTTTTATCTGTTCTAAAAAATATTCGGGATTAGGTCTTTCATCCATATTTATTTTAATCATCCCCTAATGCATTAGACTTAATTAGATTTTAACATAGAAGCTATTTCTAAGTTAACTTTTAATACATTTACTCTAGGCTGACCAAAAATCTTTAAGGATTTTCCTTGTGTATATTTATCCACTATTTTTCCAATTTTTTCTTCACTGATACCAGAAGCTTTTGAAACTGCAGGAATTTGTACTTTTGCAGCTTCAGGGCTTATATTAGGGTCTAGTCCTGATCCTGAACTGGTAAGCAAATCAGTGGGGATATCTTCCCTTTTAACCCCTGGATGGAATTTTAAGAAATCTTCAATATCCTTTTCTACCCTTTCTTGAAGAGCTTTATTAGAAGGAGCAAGATTTTGTGACCCCGAGCCCACTCCTCCATAGATCCTTGTACCATCTTCCTTAACTTTTGTATCTTCTTCTGTATAGGTATTGTAATTTACTCCAGAAACCCTTCCTCTAAAATACTTGGGATCTGTAAAGTTTTGCCCTATTAGCTCTGAACCTACTTCTTTTCCCTCTACCACTATGATGCTTCCATTAGCTTTTTTATTTAAAGCCAACTGGCTTATTCCCGTTATAGCAAGGGGATATACAATGCCGCATAATATCATTAATACAATACTAACTAGAAAGGCTTTTTTTATTATTTTCATAGGAATTTCTCCTTTTTATTTCTTACATATTTTTTCATTTAACCCAAATTAAGCACCGCCACTAAAGGTGTAATTAACATATCTATAATCTTAATTCCTATAAAAGGAACTACTATACCTCCCACACCAAAAATAAGCATATTTCTAAGGAGCATAAGTTCTGATCTCATAGGTTTATACTTTACACCTTTCATAGCAATAGGTATAAGCAATGGTATTATTATGGCATTAAATATAAGCGCTGAAAGTATAGCACTATAGGGGGTGGAAAGCTTCATAACGTTCATAATCTGCATTTCAGGTATAGCTATAGTAAATATAGCTGGTATTATAGCAAAATATTTTGCTACGTCATTTGCTATGCTAAAGGTAGTTAAAGCTCCTCTAGTAATAAGCAGCTGCTTACCTATTTCCACCACTTCAAGAATTTTTGTAGGGTCTGAATCTAGGTCTACCATATTAGCTGCTTCTTTTGCAGCAGTAGTACCACTATTCATAGCAAGACCTACATCTGCCTGAGCCAATGCTGGTGCGTCGTTGGTACCATCACCAGTCATAGCTACTAGCTTGCCTTCTAATTGCTCTTTTTTAATGGCTTCAATCTTATCTTCTGGTTTACATTCTGCAATAAAGCCATCCACTCCTGCTTCTCTGGCAATGGTAGCAGCAGTTAAAGGGTTATCCCCTGTGCACATAATGGTTTTAATGCCAATTTCTCTAAGCCTTTGAAATCTCTCCACTAGTCCCGGCTTAACCGTATCCTTAAGGTAGATGACACCATAGATCCTGTCATTAACACAAACCACCAAGGGAGTACCTCCCAGAGATGATACTTTATTAACTACAGCTTCTAAGTCCTTAGGAATTATCCCTCCCATTTCTTTTACTCTGTTTTTTATAGCATCATAGGATCCTTTTCTAATCATAATACCATCGCTTAAATCTATTCCGCTCATCCTTGTTTGTGCTGTAAACTCAATAAAATTCAGCTTTTCATATGCTTTAAAATCTATTTTTGCTCCCATCTCATTACCCAGTTCTACAATGGATTTACCTTCTGGAGTGTCATCCTTTAAAGAAGAAATAACTGAGTATTTAATTAAGGATGTCATATCAGATTTTCCTACGGGTATAAATTCTGATGCAAGTCTGTTTCCAAAGGTTATGGTGCCTGTTTTGTCTAGTATCATGGTATCTACATCTCCACAAGCCTCCACAGCTTTTCCTGACATGGCTATTACGTTAAACCTAGTAACCCTATCCATACCTGCTATTCCAATAGCAGAAAGTAAACCGCCAATGGTGGTAGGAATTAAGCATACAAGCAATGCTATTAAGGTGGATATAGGTATTTTAACGCCAGAATAGTTAGCCATGGGATAAAGGGTTACTATAACTATAAGAAATATAAGGGTTAAACTTACAAGTAAGGTATTTAAGGCAATTTCATTAGGTGTCTTCTGCCTAGATGCCCCTTCTACCAAGGCAATCATCTTATCTAAGAAAGACTCTCCAGGGGTAGCTGTAATTCTTATCTTTAACCAATCGCTAACCACCTTAGTTCCTCCGGTAACAGAAGCAAAATCTCCACCGTTTTCCTTTAGAACTGGAGCAGATTCTCCTGTTATGGCAGACTCATCCACAGAGGCTATACCCTCTATTACCTCACCATCATTGGGAATAATATCCCCATTTTCAACTAAAACTATATCTCCTTTTTTCAAATCTAAAGCATTTATAACTTTTATATTTCCATGGTCATCTATAAGTTTTGCTAGGGTGTCTTTACGGGTTTTCTTTAAATTCTCTGCTTGAGCTTTACCACGTCCTTCTGCTATAGCTTCTGCAAAATTTGCAAAAAGTACTGTGATAAACAAAATTAATGACACAATGGAATTGTAAATTCTTAAATTATTACCTTCATCCCCAAAGAAATTTGGAAAAAAGCTAAGGAATAAAGATATAATAAAGCCCACTTCCACCACAAACATCACTGGATTTTTTATCATATATTTGGGATGGAGTTTTTTAAAAGATTCTATAAAAGCTTCCTTCAATATTTTACTAGTAATAAATTTTGATTTATTATTTTTATCACTCATATGAATAATCTCCTCATTGAACATTTAATCGCTGCTCTGTCTTTAATGCCACAGGGTCAGATGCTCCGCAATAGGTCCCAGCGCTAGAGCTGGCAAGAAGGTTAATGCACCTATAATCAAAACTATGAATACTAAAGTTATGGTAAACATAGCGTTATCAGTTCTAAAAGTACTTGCACTTACAGGGATTGTCCTCTTAGAAGCTAAAGAACTAGCTACAGCAAGAAGTATAATCATGGATAAATATCTTCCATAAAACATTACTATCCCTGCTGCGGTATTCCAAAATATATTATTATCTGCCAAGCCTTCAAACCCTGAACCATTATTAGCAGCAGAAGATGTAAACTGGTAAAGCACCTGGGTGAGTCCATGGAATCCAGGGTTGGATATTCCTGATCCCCCTTGAGGAACAATTAAAGCTAAGGCTGAAAACATTAATATTAAAAAGGGGTGAATAATTATAGCCAAAGCTATAAGTTTAATTTCTTTTCCTTCAATCTTCTTTGATAAAAATTCCGGGGTTCTACCCACCATGAGTCCGCATAAGAATACTGTGAGTATGGCGTACATAATCATGTTCATGAAGCCAACACCTTTACCCCCAAATACCACATTAAGCATCATATTTATTAAGGGTACAGCTCCACCTAAAGGAGTTAAAGAGTCATGCATGTTATTCACAGAACCTGTAGTGAAGGCCGTGGTTACTGTGGTAAATAAAGCTGACTGCTCTATGCCAAACCTTACTTCTTTGCCCTCCATATTCCCCATTAACTGATTTAGTCCACTTTGAGCCAGCATTGGATTTCCTGCTTTTTCTGCATAATAACTTATAGGTAATGCTATAAGAAATAAAGTTGCCATAGCATAGAATATTGCCCAGGCTTGCTTCTTGTTTTTAAGCATTAATCCAAAGGTATAAACTAAGGCACCAGGTAATATCATCATGGATAATATCTCTATTAAATTAGATATAGGTGTAGGATTTTCAAAGGGATGCGAGGAGTTAGCTCCAAAGAATCCACCACCATTGGTTCCTAAATGCTTTATGGATTCAAGAGAAGCTACAGGTCCTAAGGCTATGTCCTGCATTTTCCCCTCTATGGTAGTCACTGTACGAGTTCCAGAAAGAGTTTGTGGTACTCCTTGTGTTACCAAAACTATGGATACCACTAAAGCTAATGGCATTAGAACTCTAGTTATTATCCTTACTAAATCCACAAAAAAGTTTCCCAGCTTTTTTTTACTTCCGGTAATAGCTCTCATAAAAGCTATGGCTGCAGCATAACCTGTAGCCGCAGAAGTAAACATCATAAATATAATAACCGTCATCTGACTAAAGTGGGAAAGCCCTGATTCACCGCTATAATCTTGTAAATTTGTATTTGTCATAAAGCTTATGATGGTATTAAAGGATAAGCTTTGCTCCATTCCCCCTACCTTATTGGGATTTAAAATATTTAAGTTTTGGGTTCTAAGAATTATATATCCTAAAAACACCATCACTGCGTTTACCGCAATAATGGAAATCACATATTCTTTCCAGTTCATTTCTTCATCTTTGTTTATTTTACATACCTTATATATAAAGTTATCTATTTTATTAAAAAACTTGTCCCCAAGTGTCTTATGAAAATTAGCTATCTTGTACAAATATTTTCCCAGCGGTACTATAATAAGCATAAATAATACTAAAGTTATTATTATCTGTAACCATTCCATAAAAGTTTTCCTCCTATATAAACTTCCACACTAAAATTTTTCCGGATTAAACAGCGCATAAGCTAGATACATAAATAGTAATAAAATAATTAATCCTAAAGCCCACATATCATTACCTCCATTTATGGTTATCTATTATCAATCTGCTTTTCACACCAATTCACAAAAAATTTTATAGAAATAAATCCCATTAATAATGCTGATACAAAAATAATGTCTAACATTTTAAAAACTCCTCCATTAACTTTTTATATTCCAATAATATCAGTAATGATATAAAGATAGTGTTAAGAGTATTTTTCAGAGTATAAAGATTGTATAAAGATTTTAAACACAGTGCTTCTTAGAACTTTTTATTATTTTCTTAATAACAAATCTTTATACCTTACTTATATTTCCAAGGTTTATCTTAACAGGATTTTTATATAGAATTTGATAGAATAAAGCTATATAAATCATGTTGAGGTGAAAAATATGTTTGAATATTATATAAGAAAATCCATTGAGGAAATTAAAAATAACAATTTATCCTTAGCAAAAGAATATATCCATTCCTCTATGGTATTAGATGACTCTTCTCCTAGCCCTCATAATTTGCTTGGTATTATAGCGGAAATTCAAGGACATTTAAGCTTAGCTGGAAATCACTATAGGGCCTCTTGTTCCTTAGATGCTACCTTTAAACCCTCTTTAAGAAACTTGGAGAGGATAACAAATTACTATTATAGATTTAATTTCAAAAATTTAGATTTTGGCGAAAAAGTAGAACATCAGGAAGAAAATATATATACCATAAAATATGATAGTAATAATGTTGGTCATCTATTAAAAAACACTACCGCCCTTCATAAAAAATCGTTATAAAAAAGGATATGAAGTATGCTAAAACAGCATATTTCATATCCTTTAATTTAGTTAAATTTATATTTTACTTTGCTCTATTTCTCTTTAAGAATAATCCAATACCACTGAGAATTATTAATGTTCCAATGATACTTATAGCCCTAGCGTTAGAAGTACCAGTCTTAGGCAGGTTGTTAACTACCTTATCAATAAGCTTTTCAGCTTCATTCTTAACAGTAAACCCTTGAGTTTCAGGAGTATTAACCTTAACTTCTAATATCTCTTTTTCTAGAATATAGCCCTTAGGAGCTTTGGTTTCTTTAATGGTGTAGCTACCATAATCCACATCCTTAAAGGTTGCAACTCCATCTTTATCAGAAACAACTGTAGTTACTTCCTTGCCATCTCTGTCATATAAAGTAAACTCTGCCCCAGGAAGTAGCTTTCCTTTCATGTCAGTCTTGGTAATTACAATTACTCCCTTAATTCTGTTATTTACTACCTCATATGTGTACAACTCTCCGTCTTTATCCACAAATACTTTTATATCACCTTCTGCAGCTAGATATCCTTCAGGAACCTTTGTTTCTTTTATGGTATATTCCCCATAAACTATATTTTCAAATAGTACCACACCATCTTCTCCTGACACAGAAGTTTTAATTTCCTTGCCTTCTACATCGTATAATGTGAACTCAGCTCCTTGAAGTGGCTTATTATTTTGGTCTAGCTTTTTCACCTGAACTGAACCTCTAATTTTAGTATTAGAAATACTTTCTGGATTTGCTTTTACTGTAACACCCTCTTCGGTGATATTAGCAGTTAAAACTTCCTGTGAAAGATTGTATCCTTCTGGTGCTTTGGTTTCTTTAATTACATACTTACCATATTCTACATTCTTAAACTCTACTTTTCCTTCTTCATCACTTATAGCAGTGAATATAGGATTTTCAAAGTTCTTGTCCTCTTTGCTGTAAAGAGTAAATTCTGCTCCAGGTAATAGATCCTTATTTTCTCCTAGTTTAGTAAATTCTATATTTCCTCTTATCTTTGTGTTGGAGATGCTTTCTGGATTAGCTTTTACCACAACACCATTTTCAATTATTTCAGCTGTTAATATTTCCTCTGAAAGAAGATATCCTTCTAGTGGATTGGTTTCTTTAATCACATACTTACCATATTCTACATCTTTAAACTCTACTTTTCCGTTTTCATCGCTTACAGCCTTGAAAACAGGATTTTCAAAGTTCTTATCTGCTTCATAATAAAGAGCAAATTCAGCTCCACTTAGTGGATCCTCCACTTCACCTAGTTTGGTAAATTCTATATTACCTCTTATTATTTTATTAGAAATACTTTCAGGGTTTGCTTTTACTGTAGCACCATTTTTAGTTATATTAGCAGCTAATACTTCCCCTGAAAGAACATATCCTTTTGGTGCCTTTGTTTCTTTAATAACGTACTTACCATACTCTACATTTTTAAACTCTACTCTTCCGCTTCCATCACTTATAGCTTCAGCTACAGCATTTTCGTAGCTTGTATCCGCTTCTTTGTAAAGCTTAAACTCTGCACCTTGTAATGGATTTTTGCCTTCCCCTAATTTAGTAAATTCTATATTTCCTCTTATTTTAGTATTAGGGATACTATAAGGATTTGCTTTTACAACTTTTCCTCCTTCAGTAATAGCAGCCTTTAATATTTCCGAGGAAAGATTATATCCTTCTGGTGCCTTTGTTTCTTTTATTGCATATTCTCCGTATTCCACATTTTTAAATTCTACTTTTCCACTGTCATCACTTATAGCTGTGGCTATAGGATTTTTATAACCAGTATCTGAAA
The DNA here is from genome assembly GCF_900142075.1 of Clostridium amylolyticum. Taxonomy (GTDB): domain Bacteria; phylum Bacillota; class Clostridia; order Clostridiales; family Clostridiaceae; genus Clostridium_AA; species Clostridium_AA amylolyticum. The sequence goes on along the minus strand of NZ_FQZO01000003.1, from coordinate 416,057 downwards.
GCTTATACAGGGTAAACTCCGCATCTTTTAGCTTATCATTATTTTCCCCAGTTTTATAGAATTCAATATCACCAGTAATTATTTGATTTTTATAATTATAGGTTATATTTTTTCCATCTACAGCATTTTTAAGCTGGAATCTATATACTTCATCACTTAGAAGATATCCTGTAGGAGCAGACTTTTCTCTTACATAATAGTCTATATCAAACTTTAACCTATCAAATAAAGCCTCTCCATTTTCTCCAGTAGCTCCTGAGATCCTTATAACATTTTGATACTTGTCTAATAATTCAAATACTGCTCCCTGAAGCTTTATATTTTCATTGTTTTTATCCACTTTTATAAACTTAATGCTGCCGGTCTCACCTACACCACCGCCGCCAGCTCCTTGGAATACTACATCCACCTTACCGGATTCTGTAGATTCTGTTAACCCTGTTCCTTTAAAGGATATGGAATTAGTGAAAGGTGATTTTTTCTTGTCTATAACCTCGGTTCTAAAGGTTAAAATATATGCTTCTTCTGTGATAGCAGGCAAAGTAAAGGTAAATTCTCTAGTTTCAGAGTTATATTTTATATTCCTGCCATCTAAAGGAACTTCTTCTCCTTTTACTAGAGCTCCATCTTCACTTAATGTCTGCTTGTACAACTTTACAGAAGTAGTATCTAGCTCAAGTCCTTCTTGAAGTATATCTGTTAAAACAGCATCCTTAATTAAGATTTTATTAGAGTTAATGGTTACATTCCAATCAATATAATTATTACCTGTTTTATAATCAGCTGTCTTTCCTATTAAAGTATTCTTTATCTTTCCTGTGCCGGTACTTTCTACACCGCCAGGTACTAAATCAGTTACTAGCTTTACAGTATTACTAATCTCCTTTTCTCCATTAGTTTTAAAAATGGAATCATCGGTGATTTTAGTTTTAAAGGTTACTATCTGTTCATCTTTAATTTCACTAGGGAAATTATATCTTAACGTTTTGGTAGCTTCATCATAAACATAATTTGATGCTTCCGCTGGATTTCCATTAATCTTCACAGAATTAGGTACAAATTCCTGACCTTCCTTTATAACATCTGTAAAATAAGCATTATGAAGTGTCATTTTGTTATTATTCACTACCACCTTCCAGGTAAGTTCTCTTTTAACATAGTCATAAGCTGCACTTGTCTTGTTTATAACCTGGCTATCTACTTTTTGTTCACCTTGACCTGTAGAGGTTACAATATTGTCTCCTGTTAATTTGGCAACATTATAATATTTTTCACTTCTGTTTCCTGCAAAAACCTTAGGATCTGTTACTTTAGTTTTAAAAGTTATTACATAAGTTTCATTAATATCACCATTAAAGGCATATGTTAATGTTCCAGTTTTTTGAGAATCTCCTTCACCTGCTTTTACATAGTTAAAGCTTCCACCAGGGGTGCTTTTATCTATAGTAGCAGAATTTTCCACATATTCTTGTCCTAATCTTATATCATCTGTCACCACAGCATTTTTTATAGCTATCTTATTACTATTTACCACAACTTGCCAAGTAATTTCTCCTGTGGCTGGGTTGTACCCTACTCCATTCTTATAAATAACGCTAGTAGGCACTCCAACACCTTTATTGTCTGAAGAATTACCTGGAACTCCAGTACCTGTTAGTGTTACTTTATTATTATAGGTTTTCCAATCATTTGAATTAAAAGCCCCTTTATCCGTTACATCTGTGGAAAATTCAATTTTATGAGGCTCATTAATAGCACCTGGGAAAGTATAGACGAATTTTTGTCCATTTACAGTATAATTGTCATTGGTTGGACTTCCATCTATCTTAACGCTGCCTGGTGTAAAAGTTAACCCCTCTGGTATATCATCTGTAACCACAGCATTGGGGATATATTGAGCATTATTGTTTACATAAATAGTCCAATTAATTCTCTTGGTTTTTTGATCATATTTACCGTCTTTTCTAATAAAGTCTGTAACAATCTTAACTGATGCCTCATTAGATACTTTAGAAGTTCCATCATGGTTAAAAGTTGCTTTATTATACTCGTATACTGTAGTGCCTTCAGATTCAAAAGCCTTAGGATTGACTACCTTAGTCTTAAATGTCATTACTTGTTGTTTATCTATTACATCTGGAAAATTATAAGTTAACTTTTTACTGCTAGTATCATAGCTATAATTAGTTGTGTCCGCATTAGCTCCATTTATTATCACAGAGCCTGGTATAAATTCCTGACCATCTGAAATGTTGTCCAGGATTTGAGCATTATTAACCTTAACATTTTCAGGATTTATTGTCACCTTCCAAGTAATCTCATTTTTAGAAGTATCATAACTGCCTTCCTTTTTCACAGAAGCCTTTGGAGCTTCTGGCTGCTCAAAGTTTACATTAATTATATATGGCTCAGAGCTTCCTCCAATTTCAAATTTAATAGGTACTGGATTTGGCCCCCCTATTTTATTAGGATCAAATTGAGTATCAATATAAAAGTATCCTGAAACATTGGAATTGCTTTCGGCAAATTCAGTAAAAGTAATATTAACCTTTCCATCAGTACCAATGGTTACATTGGCAATGGTATCACCATTATCTATGGTAATGGGGAACTTTAACTCGCTTATTATTTGTATTTCCTTAGGTATCTGCATGGTATAGGTATCACCTTTTTTTACCGTTCCTTCATTTGGAATGGTAAATTTATAAGTTAATTTAACCTCAGCATTTTTCTTTATTGGGTTTGATGCCTCATTTATTAGGTTCCCATTACCATCAGTTAAAGTTACTTCAGTTATAAATGGGAAGTTGTTTGTGGTATCAGCAGATTTAACCGCCACTGCTGGGAAAATAGAAAAAAGTTGAAAAACCACAGCAAGTAAAGCTACCACCACGGACATTTTTTTCTTTCGCTTAAACTTATACCTCTTCTTTCTCATAATATATCTCCTTTCATAATCTTTATAATTAATAATTTAAAAAATAAAAAACCGACCTTAATACAATTAAGGTCGGTTGCACTAGCGACTCCACATATACAAAGTGCCCAGATAAGTATATGCTTCTATGTCTCCTTTAATAAATTAGTAGTTAATTTTACATAACTTTGCTAAATAATAAATATTGCTATAGTAAAACTACCTAATGAATTTACATTTTTTACGACATTACTAATAATAAAATAATACTAAATAAAAATCAATATAAAAATAATGATTATTAACTAAAAATATTAGTTAATAATCATTATATACTTTATAGTAATTATTTTACCTATATACTCATTATCAGACTATATAATTATTGCTAAAACACATACTAATATTTGCTCTATTTAGTTTTTAGCTTCTAAATCCTCTTTTCCAGTATTATTAATTCTGCTCCATGTACTGGTATATTGATTTTATCCCTATATTCCCCATATAGCTCTAATTCTCTTATCTCCATTTTTGGTTTAGATATTCCTTGTAAATAACTGATTTCTTCAAAGTTCATATTCTCCTGAGCTCCTAATTTAATCCACTCATCGTATACAGAGCCATGTTCTCTATTTAGCTTATAGCTTGTAATTTTATAATCTCCTTCAAGACCATTTAAAGTAAATTCAATTTCTTTTAATGGTTTGTTCTCATAAATGGAATATCTATCTTTATGAGTTAAAGCAGACACATCTCCGTGTAAAAACAGCTCATCAAAAAATGCATAATTATAGGCTAATATCTGTATACTATCATCCTTTTTAGTTACTATGTAATCTTCTCCTCTTTTTATTATGCTATCGCCTAACTTTGACAATAGATAATATCCATAATAAGATGCTTTTTTTAAGCCTTCTTTATTAATAAGTCCAAATCCTCCGTGGAAGGATGAAATTCCAAGCTTTTGTTCTTCCATCAAATCTGTAAAAGTCCAATATCCCAAAGAATTAGTATTTCCTATGCATTGCAGCACATTTTTTATTATAAAAGCTGCCACATAGCTTGTATCATGAATTAAATTTCCATTGGAAGAAGAAGCATTCCACTCGGTAACATGAATTTCAGGCTTATAATTTAAAATTTCTAATATTTTATTATTTACTGTATTTAAAGTATTAAAGGTATTATTTTCGCCATGATAAATCTTCTTTACCAAGGGTATCAGATTTAATTTATCTTCATCATCTAATTGCTCTAATATTGATTCATCTATTGCATCAAGGAGAAGATACTCCGGATATATATGTAAAGAAATAAAATCTATTACTATTCCCTCTTTGCTGCAATAGTCTAAAAACCTATCTATATAAGTACTTCCTAATATAGCCCCATGAGTTATGGATGGTCCTCCTACCTTAAGCTTTCCTAAAATAGATTTTATAGCCTTAGTGGTTTCTTTATAAAACTCAAAGTATTCCTCATCACTGCCAGCCCAAAAGACGTATTTAAGCTCTGGCTCATTCCAAATCTCAAAATACCAAGTCTCTACTTCCTTTACACCGTACCTGTTTATGCAGTGCTTTACAAAGGCTTTTACAAGATCTGTCCATAAATTTATATCCCTTGGAGGAGAGATATTACCTTTCCAAAAGAAAATAGTATCCTCTGTTCTCTTCAATTCACTGGGCATAAAGGTAAGCTCAATAAAAGGCTTAATATTAATCTCCTTAAAAAAATCAAAGAGATTGTCCACGTAGCTCCAGTTATACTCTACCTTTCCTTCTAGTGAAACATTGTATATCATCATTTCATCCATAAAAATTCCATGAAATCTTACATATTCAAAACCTATTTCCCTCTGAAGCTCTCTAAACTGACCTTGGAGATTACTCCTTAACCCTTCAGAAGCCCTGCCAAAGGTTATTATCTTCTTCCAGTAATGGCTAAAGTCCTGTCCCTCTTGATTTAAATCTATAGAAATAAGCTTTAAATCCTCTCCGTGGCTATAGTCTTCTTTAGCTTCTCTAGGGGATACTTTAAGATAACCATAAAGCTTTTTTAAGGCAGCATTTCTATCCACCTCTAAGTAACTTCCTATTTCATTATTCACCTGTAAAACATTATCATCCTTGGACTTAGAGCTTAATAAATTGTCTCTATATTCACTGGGAGAATAATTATAGTACTTTTTAAATAGCCTATTAAAGGAATTTACACTGGGAAAGCCGCTGGCATAAGCTATGCTGGTTATACTTTGGTCATCCTTGGAAAGCAGTTTTACCGCTTTGTTCAAGCGTATGCTGTTTAGGTATTCTTGGAAGGACATACCTATCTTCTCTTTAATAAAATGAGATAAAAAATGATAACTGAGATGCATATTTTCAGCAATTTCCTTCAAGGTAATATTCCTGCCTATATTTTCGTTGGTATAATCTATTATATTTTTTATTCTAATAAGGTCACCATCAGTAATTTCATCCCTATCTTCTAGCAGTGCATATTTAAAATTATTAATTAAATATTCCCCTAAAAGAAGTAAATAGCTGCCGACTACTAGCTTGTATCCGTTATTCTTTTTATTTAAACACCACACAACATTTGCAATATATTGTTTAAGAATATTTAGATTATCCCCATCATAACCCTTTTCATTTATAGGTTTATTATGAAACTTCATATTTTTAAATTTAGAATAACAGCTAATATAAAATTCAGGATCAATTTGCAGTGCCAGTAATATATTTTTATCTTCATTTCTGCTGGTAGCATGGATCTCGTTAGAATTAATTAATATAACATCCTCCTCATAAAGAACATAGTTTTCTTTACCTATGCTCACATTTACACTTCCTTCTAATACAATTAGAATTTCAAATTTATTATGCCAGTGTAAATTAAATTCATTGACACTATGTATTATAGCTTTTAAAGGAAGTTCTTCATCTCCCATTACAAATTCATATTTGTAACTCATAATCTTACCCCCTTTTCTTACATTATAATGGAAAGATTACAACATTAATACTATATTGCCACTGAATATAAGTAAAAGTTTTGTATTTGTTATGAATTTAATGCCTAAGGCCAAATAATTAATGATATAATACTTAAAGAAAAATAAAAGGGACAGTTCCCTAAACCTATGCTTGGAGGTAGTAATTTTGTTTTTAAATATACAGACAATAAAAAGCTGGGTAGATGACATAACCTATAGAAAAGCAATGAAATATTATGATGGCGGATACGTGGAAGAACTTAAAATCAATGCAGATAACACCATCTGGAGAAAAAAAGATAATATAGTGGAAATAAGCAGCAATGTAATTTCTTTTAACGGATTTAACAGTTATGAAGTTTATATAGAGTTAGATAAAAGTACAAATAAGACTGGTGTTAGCTGTAGTTGTGATGATAATAAAGAATATGGTCCTTGCAAACATATAACTGCAGTATTATTAAAATATATTAATGAATATCAAAGAAATGCACAAATAAATTCTCAAATAAATGAAATTGATACCCTTATTAATGAAATAAAAAATATTTCAAAGGATAGTAAAGAGTATAAAAGAGAACTTAATTTAGAGATAAATTTTATTAATGATAAGCTTTCCTTAAGACCCAATATAGAATTAAAGTTAGGTTTAGAAAAAAACTATGTAGTAAAAAGCATGAAGAAGTTTTTATATGCTGTTTTATTAGAGGAAAATCTAGAGTTTGGTAAGAATTTTACTTATGATCCCTCTATACAAAAATTCAATGAAACAGATGAAAAAATAATCCAGATGTTTTTAGAGCTTAGAGAACTTGAAGAGGAACGCGAAAACCCCTATGGCTACTACCCTTCATACTCAAACTCAGTCTTTACCGGAAAAAAATTTTTACTAACAGATAAATTAATATATAGATTTTTTAAGTTAGCTAAAGAAAGAACCATAAATGCTGAAATTAATAGTAAAGAATATATAAATGTGAAAATAATAGAAGGAGACCTTCCTCTTAGGTTTAATCTAGGTATGAACAAACAAATCATTGAATTATCCCAGGAAAGCACCATGCCTTACCCCGTTGATGGAGCTAAAAAGGTATTTTTCTACGATGGTAATTTTTATATTCCTAGTGAAAGTCAAGTTAAAATGTATGAACCCCTATATAATTTAATTAATAATAAAAGAAATAACAAACTTATCATAGGCAAAGAGGAAGGGGAAAAAGTGGCTTCCTACTTGCTCCCCATGCTTAAAAAGCTATCAAAGGAAGTTAATGTGGACAAAAGCATAAAAGAGGCCTTTTATGAAACTGAGCTTTTAGTAAGCACTTATCTGGATAAGAAGGATGATTTTATCACCGCTAGCCTTAAGTACAACTATGGTGATATAGAAATTTATCCTTTCTTACAAAATGAAATTAATAAAGATAAAGGCATTCTGGTAAGGGATATAGAGAAGGAAGAGATATGCCACCAAGTGCTAAGAAGCTTTGGCTTTGAAAAAGATTCAAATTTCTATGTAATGAGAAATGAAAAAAACATAGTGAGCTTTCTTAATGAAGGGGTAAATAAACTTCAAGACCTTGGTGAAGTTTATTATTCTGAAAGCTTTAAAAATATTAGACTATATGGAAAGTCAAACCTTAAAGCAGGAATAAGACTTAATAATGAAAATCTCCTAGAGTTTACCTTCGAACTAGAAGGCGTAGATAAAGAAGAGCTTACCAATATTTTTAATGCTTTAAGAGAAAAGAAAAAATATTACAAGCTTAAAAAAGGCGGCTTTGTAACTTTAGAAGATGATGGTATAAAGAATATTGTAGAGGTAATGGATTATCTTGGAATAAAAGATAAGGATTTTTTAAATGATAAGATACTCCTTTCCAAATATAATGCATTATATCTTGATCAAAAGATAAAAGACCAAGATATGAATTATATACAAAGAAGTAAGGATTTTAGAGAGCTTACTAATAATATTAGAGACATTAAGGAAATGGACTACAATCCACCTGAATATCTTAATAAGGTAATGAGAAACTATCAAAAAATTGGTTTCAAATGGTTTAAAACCTTATCCTATTACGGCTTTGGAGGAATCTTAGCCGATGAGATGGGCTTAGGTAAAACCCTTCAAACCATAGCCTTTTTAGCTTCTGAAATAGGAGAAAAGCCTTCCTTGGTGGTAGCTCCTACCTCACTATTATATAATTGGCAGAGCGAAATTGAAAAATTTACACCGGAGCTTAAGGTACTTGTAATGTCAGGATCCAAAAAGCAGAGAGAAGAGCTTATGGAAGAAGTAGGAAACTCTGACATAGTGATTACTTCATATCCTTTAATTAGAAGAGATATAGATGAGTATGAAAACATAAACTTTAAATACTGCATTTTAGATGAGGCACAGCAAATAAAAAATGCATCCTCACAAAATGCAAATTCCGTTAAAAGGATAAAAGCAGAAGGATACTTTGCTCTTACAGGAACCCCAATGGAAAATTCCTTAACAGAGCTTTGGTCTATTTTTGACTTCATTATGCCTGGGTATTTGCTTTCTCACAGCAAATTTTCAAAGCTCTATGAGAATCCTATAGTAAAAAATCAGGATAATGAAGCTTTAGAAGAATTAAACAGGCATATTAAGCCCTTTATACTGCGAAGGATGAAAAAGGATGTGCTGAAAGAACTTCCTCCTAAGATAGAACATAACTTAGTGGTGGATATGACTGATGAGCAGAAAAAACTTTATGCAGCTTACTTAGCTTCTGCCAAGAATGAAATTGATGAAGAAATTAAGGGTAAGGGCTTTAACAAAAGCAAAATCAAAATTTTCTCAGTGCTTACTAGGTTAAGACAAATCTGCTGTGATCCTTCAGTGTTTGTAGAAGGCTTTAAAGGAGAAAGTGGAAAAATGCTAGCACTTAATGACCTAGTAGAGGAAAGTCTAGAACAAGGACATAAGATACTCCTATTTTCCCAATTTACTTCTGTTCTTAAAAACATCACTAAGATATTAGATAAAAACAGTATCAAGTATTTATACTTAGATGGTAACACCAAAAGTGAAGATAGAATGGATTTATGTAAAGAGTTTAATACTGGAGATGCAAAACTTTTCTTAATATCCTTAAAAGCTGGAGGTACAGGATTAAACCTTACAGGGGCTGATACGGTAATACATTTTGATCCCTGGTGGAATCCTGCAGTAGAAGAACAGGCCACTGACAGAGCCCATAGAATAGGTCAAAAAAAAACTGTAGAGGTTATAAAGCTTTTAGCTAAAGGCACTATAGAAGAAAAGATTTTTAACCTTCAAGAAGAAAAGAAAAGGATTATCAATAATGTCATTAATGAAGATATGAACGAAGACAATGTTATGACTAAAATGACACAAGAAGATTTAGAGAGCTTGTTTATATAAAAAAGAGCATGTCCAGTTTACGTTGATATTCACTGGATATGCTCTTTATTTTTTACTAATGTAAAAGAATTTCTTTCAATTCTTATATTCAGCTATTACTCATTACTTCTTACTTATTATTTATTAATAATAACAAACCACTGGAGTTCCAGCTTCAATATTATTAAATACAATTTCCGCTAAACCAAATGGAGCATTTACACAACCATGAGAACCATCTTTCTGATAAATATTCCCTCCAAAGGTTTTCCTCCAAGTAGCATCGTGAAGTCCTATATTTCCGTTAAAGGGCATCCAATAACTTACCGGTGTCTCGTAATCAGTACCCTTTAACGTAGCATCTTTCTGCTTATAAGTTAGCCTATAAGTTCCTGCAGGAGTTGAATAATTTTTCGACATATTCCCTGTAACTATATCCCCCTCTGCTAAAAGGGTTTTGTTTTTATAAAGCCACAGATGCTGCTTGGACATATCGATTTCCACATAAGTATTTCCAATATCATTGCTTAAGGAACCCTTGGCAGTTTGGGAGTAGGATGGCTTCTTCTTTACAGTTTCTCCCTGCTTTATAGCTTCCATTATTTCACTGGATTCTTTACTTCTATTTATTCTATATCCATAATTTCCGCCTTTTATATTTATTACTTTTCCAGTGGAGGTACTAAAACTTCTAGTAGTACCATAGGTGTCATATTTACCAGATAAAATTTTTACATAGTTTTTCACCTTTTCCTCATCAATAGTAACTCCTAAGTTTTCATCCACCTTAATCCAAGTATTAAACTCTGATGCATCCAACACTTCTTCATTGTCCCCGAAAGTATAAGTGATTTTAGAAGAAATATATTTATTAAGAAGGTTATTAGTATCTATAATTTCTTTAGAATTCTTAGTATATTTAGGCTTTTCATAACAGTCAGCTTTATCTAGGTCTAAAGATCTTTTTAAGTTGATAATGCCTTGCTTTACCTCCTCCAATAACTTTTCTTTAATAACCTTATTTCCATTAACCTCTTCTACTATTTCATATCCCTTGTCTGTATATTTAAAGCCTGCATCCTTAGGCTCGGTTATGTCCTTTCCCACAAAACAGCTTAAATTATCAATCTTCTCTTTTAGCAACTTTTCATCGAAGGAAATAATTTCAGACAAGGTATAATTTTTTTTATTGAAGGATCCTGTAAGCCATTTAAAGGGACTTTGCTTGCTTTTTACCTCTTCAACTTTATATACTTCACTGTATTTTAAGCCTATATCAGCACCCCTTATCTCTTCCTTTATTTCTTTCCTCTCTTCTAATGTCAAGGTATACTTATCAATACTCTTAGCTATTTGATTATTTACTAAATCTACGGTTTTTCCCCCAGCCTTTACCCCATTAATAATGGTACCGAAATAAAAACGCTTCATAAAGTAAAAGGACATAGACAAATATATAACAAGTAAACTACCTAACACCGCAACAGAACCTATGAGTATCTTTTGTTCTTTCTTTTTATTTTTGCTTCGTGTTTTTCTCATAGTAACTACCTCCCGCCTCAATGTAAAACTAAAAATAAAAATTAGTAATCTACGTAAAATTAAAGTCGTATATATAAATATGGATTTTAACTCTGCGCTTAAGTATTACTCTGTCCTAGTAATTTTATCAAATATTTTAATAATAGCCAAGTTTTACAATTATATAATTTTAACAATCTATGCCCAGCTGTTGAATTTAATATTAGTATGCTTAGTTTACTATATTAATCGAGTAGGAGGTAGATAATTATTTTATCTACCGACCTCTCACACCACCGTACGTACCGTTCGGTATACGGCGGTTCAACAAGAATTAATGTACTTGCTTATACCTTTTATGAATACTTGTATATCCTATTTTTCTCAAGATAAGAATTGGTCAGTGTTGATGCAAGTATGGGGCTGTTGGCTATTCGCCAATAGCTTTTCCTTGTGTTAGCAAATTCCCACGCTTTGCTTTCTTTAATTCCAAGATTCTTTAAGTTATCATGCTTAGTCTTAATCTTTTTCCACTGTTTCCAAAAGCACATTCTAAGCCTTCGTCTAGTCCACTCGTCTAACTCTTTTGTTAGTCTTGCTATATCAGCTATTCTAAAATAATTGAGCCATCCTACTATGCACTGGCGGAGTTTTAACATTCTATAATTCATATCCCAAGCATTACTTCTTGACGTTATATTTCTGATTTTAGCTTTGAACTTGTTTATAGATTTTTCGTGTACTCTTATTCCTATCTTGCCGTACCATTGATAGAAGCTAAACCCTAGAAATTTTCTTTTCCAAGGTCTATCTACTGCACTTTTATCTTTGTTAACTTTAAGCTTAAGTTTGTTTTCAATGAATTCTGTTATGCTATGCATAACTCTATCTCCTGATTTCTTGCTTTTGACGTAAATATTGTTATCATCAGCATAGCGACAGAATTTGTGTCCTCTTTTCTCAAGCTCTCTATCGAGTTCGGTGAGCATGATGTTACTAAGTAGTGGACTTAGAGGTCCTCCTTGTGGACAACCTTCCTCTGTTTCAATAACTACTCCGTTTATCAATACCCCACTTTGTAAAAATAGCCTTATTAACTTTAATACTCTTTTATCTTTGATTTCTCTTGCAACGAGTGCCATGAGCTTATCATGATTCACAGTATCGAAGTATTTTGCAAGGTCTATGTCCACCACCCATTTGTAGCCTTGTTCCATATATTCTTTTGCTTTTCGTATAGCTTGTTTAGCATCCCTTTTAGGTCTAAATCCATAGCTATTTTCTGAAAAGGTCTTTTCAAATATAGGAGTTAGCACCTGGGCAACTGCTTGTTGTATCATTCTATCAACTACAGTAGGTATTCCAAGCAATCTTATTCCTCCGTCAGGTTTTGGTATTTCCACCCTTCTGACAGGGTGAGGACGATAAGTCCCCTCCAATATACTTTTCTTAAGCGAGATTATATTTTGCTTCAAGTATTGTGGAAGTTCATCCACTTTCATTCCATCCACTCCATGGCTTCCCTTATTGGATTTTACTCTTCTAAAAGCTAATCTTAGATTTTCGCTGTCCAATATTTTCTCAAGTAAGTTATTGGTGTATAGCTTTCCATCGTCTTTTCCACTTTCAAATGCCGTAGAGATACTATGCACTCCCATGGTTTCTTGAAGTTCCACTTCTACCTGCCATGTCCAGTCTTCTTTATATGAAGTTTTCTGCAGTTTTCGCATTTCTTTCGAATTTTTCAAGTTTCTAAGACCTCCTATTGTTCAGTCCTTCCCAGTTTATTCATGACTAAACTGGTACTATGACATCTGCTGACTTCTCATGATAAATCTTGTTTCAACCGTTGGATTTAAGTTCATTATCCTACGTTCATGAGACCTCCCCAGGTAAGAACGACCGCTTTCACTCCATCTATCTGCCACATTTACTCCTTAAATCTCGGATAGCATAGGGCTTCGTTTTGTCATGCAAACTCACCCGATTTAAGTAAGCCTTATATGTGATTTCTGTTCGTCAGACCAGAGTTTTGCTTCAGGCTTCCTTCAGATTCCGCCTCGCGGTGGACACCCTTGCCGTAAGCTAATGGTTGGTGCTATCAACCCCCATAGTGGACTTTCACCACCAAGCTGTCGCCCATGCTGGGCGCACATGAAAATAACAAGCCAACTATTTAATGGCTTGTTATTTCTTGTTTATGATAAAATTCACTTCACGAAAACAAGTTTTCCTTGATTTAATCCCCAAAGTTCATCCGCATAGCCCGAAACACTTTTTGAGTGTGTTACAATAATTACACATTTATTGGCATCGTGTGCTAATGAAGAAAAAATACTCATAATATTTTCTTCGGTGTCGCCGTCAAGATTTCCTGTCGGCTCGTCAGCGATTATTATATCAGGATTATGGGATATTGCTCTGGCTATACCAACACGCTGTTGTTCTCCACCCGAAAGTCTTAACACCTTTCTAAGGGCAGTTTCGTTGTCGATCCCCACTTTTGCCAAAAGCTCTAACGCATACTTTTTCTTATCCTTCATCTGCCACTGGCTGATATTCATTGACAGCAATACATTTTCAAGTGCTGTAGCATTTGTAAGCAAATTATATCCCTGAAAGATAACTCCGATGTCTTTAGCCCGATATTCATCACGATCTATCTGTTTCATATCTTTCCCCTGATAGATTACTGTTCCATTGGTGCAGGTATCAAGTCCAGAAATCAGTGATAACAGGGTGCTTTTACCAGAACCTGATTTTCCGATAATACAATATAATAGACCAGCTTGAAAATCTGCATTTACTCCATTTAAAACCTTTTTTGTAGTTCCTTCATAAACATAGGAAACATTATCTAAACATAGTGTACTCATTGATTTAATTCCTTTCTGAAAGTATTTTCATAGGCTCATATCGGGTAATATAAAGAATACCCACCGAGCTGGACACAATTGCTAAGGCAACTGCAATAGCAGAAACACTGGCTACAGCTTTAGGAGATAAGGAAACATCAATTTTTGAAAGGGTGGTATTTGTATCTCCATAAGGATTATTTTCGTTATATTCTTGAAGCATTTCGATTTGATTATCAAGCAACATATCCGAAACTGGCTGCGCAGCAACTGTGCCAATAGATAGTCCAATCACAAGACATATGCCGATAGTTATCAGCGATTCATAAAGGATACCTCTTACCACTTTTGCCTTTTTCATTCCCATAGTACGGAGTACGCCGATTTCATACTTGCGTTCTCGTATGGCAAGCACAGAAAGAAGCACCAGAATGACAGAACCGAAAATCAATACGACTGTCATAAACACAATAGAAGTTTTAGATAAGCCTTCTACGGGTTTTACAATTTGGTTATAAGTGCCTTCATCAGTCTGCATTACAAAAACATCGTGCAGACCTTTTTGATGAGCCTCTTTATTAAATGCTTCCAACATATCGGGGTTCTTTAAGTAATATGTCGCAGATACAGAAAAGATCTGTTTCCTGTTAGCTGTGTTTTCTTTATAATCCAACATCGTTTCGTATGATGTTAAGATTTCGTTTCTGGGATTCGTAGCGGCAGAAACCCAATCTCCAAATTTGCTTTCTGTTATATCAAAGTAAATACCTGTGATTTTGAGTTTCATTGGGGCAAAAGAATCTCTTTTTACTGTACTTCTTACTTCTATCTCATCGCCAACCTTAAGGTTGTTCAATTTTGCAAAATCTTCGCTGACGATGCACTCATATTTGTTTTTATATAACTCACCTTGTGTTATTTTACGAAGCCCCTCTTTAAAATCTTGAAGCGATTGAAAACTCGAGTTACCAATTACCTGAACATTTGCATCATAATATTCACTGTTCTCATCAGGGTTATATCCTATCGTTCCGCTTGATGAGTTTTTGTCTTGATCTAAACCTTTCAGCTTTTCCCCATATGCAGGGTATGCGACGGTAAAGCGGGTTTCTTTTAAGTATTCAGATTCTGCAAACAATAACTTTTGCTCGTCGATAATCTCAGGAACTACAGCCATTTCTCCCTTGCCCTGCGACATCTCTTTGAATTTTTCCACATCTGTTTGGATATAAACTTCCGACCCGAAGCGGTTTTTGTAATCCTCTATAATAGCGGATGTGGTTGTGTTAATAATCATAGAAACGGCTGTTGCTGTCAGCATAGCCAAAATGATGACAGCAATAATAATGTTTCTGCCTTTATTACGCAGTAAATTCTTTGCGGCATTTTTTAAAATGTACATAATGCATCTCCTTTGCGCTGTTATTGATATAGGCAGTATAGCAAATTTAATGTTAACCTAGCGTTAACTGTTGTCTGCTTCAGGAAAAGAAATATAAAATGTTGACCCTACATCAATTTTACTCTCTACAAAAACAAAACCTCCGCAAAGATTACAGACATGAGATACTAAGGACAAGCCGATTCCATATCCGTCTTGATTTAATTCATTGACCCGATATTTATGTTCAAAAATCCGCTGCATTTGTTCTTCGGAAATCCCGATTCCACAATCTTCAACTGAAATTATAACGCTATGATTTTTATTTTGAACATCAACCTTAACGAGCCCACCGCCGCTATACTTTACAGCATTATCAATTAGATTGCTGACAGCTCTGTAAACCCAGCGTTCCTTCGCAAAAATATTTGTATTGGCTTCTTCCGAAAACGAGAATTCAATATTTGCCATACCTTTGTAGTTATCACAAACTTGGGCGCACACTAATGCAGTATCAATTTCAGATAAATCAGAAGCACCCTCGTTTTCACTTAAAGTCAGTATGTCATCAATACTGTCAGAAATCGAATTGAGTATTCTTAAATTAGTCGGGTCATTTGTGATCTCTACATTCGCTTTTAAAATTGCAATTTGATTTTTTTGCTCGTGTGAAAGATATGAGTGCAATCGTTTATATGAGTTCAGATTGCTATCAAATTGCTCCTTCATCACAGAATATGCAGAGCGCACCCAAGACAAAGCGTTTGAAATGACATTTTCTCTTGGTGAGTTTTGTAGCTGCTTTGCTGCTTTTTTTAATTCTTCTTTTTGATAATTATAAAATATAAAACCCAATATGGCGACTGAAACAAGAAATAGCACAAAAAACATAGTTGCATATGTTAAAATATGCCGATACAATTCCTGATTATATGACTGCATAATTTCGGTTCCGTTTATCATTTTTTCAAGCTGCACCGTTATAGTCCCGCTGTTATAGCTGTCATATAATTCCATATTCGATGGTTGGTAGACCAGAGAAGATGACAAGGGCTGATTTGCATTAAGAAAGTCCTGTAAAACAAATAAGCCTCCTGCAAATATAGCGGTCATCAACAATGAGTATGCAATCACTACAAAAATTATTTTTGATTTTCGCATAAGTAATACCCCTTTCCCCTCATTGTTTGCAACATTTCATATCCACTGGCATCTGTCAATTTTTTGCGAAGTCGCGTAATGTGTACCCGAAGCACAGAAGAAAACGGGTCAAAATTTTCATCATAGACATGTTCTGACAATTCTTCACTCGAAACAACAGTAGGAAACTTCATAGATAAATATTCTAAAATATCAAACTCTTTTGCTTTTAGCGGAATAATTTTGCCGTTAAATGTTGCTACTCTTTTTGCAGGCTCAATTTCTAATCCGTCTATTTTTATGGTGGGGGTTGTTCTCCCTTGAAATCTGCGGATAACCGCTTGTATTCTTGCTCTTACTTCCGAAATTTGAAATGGTTTTGTAATGTAATCATCTGCGCCTAAATCAAGACCAACGGTTCGTTGTTCTATATCGTCCCTTGCACTAACAATGATGACCGGCGTATTGTTATTGCTTTTTCTGAAGTCTTTTAATATTTCAAGCCCATCCTTATCCGGCAAATTTAAGTCTAATAAAATTACATCATACTCATTCACATAAGCTTTTTCCTCTCCTGTTTCTGCATCAAAAGCAGCGTCTATATAAAATCCGAGCTTTTCAAGCCCTGTTTTCATAGAGTAGCAAAGATCTCTATTATCTTCAATAATTAAAACTCTCATTTTCAACACTCCTTTATATCTATCTTTTTATCATACCAAAATCTATGTTAATCCAATGTTACATAACTATATAATAATTCATTGCTCTTCACTTCTTTTTCTTCGTGCATCAGCAGGTTTTTCCCCATTTTTAGGAATAATCAATACACGACTAAGATGAACAACATCTTTAATACGGTTTTGTTTGCAGAGCTTTTGTACCTGTCGTTCTGATATTCCCCATTTTTTTGCGGCTTCTTGCACTGTCATATATTCAAACATGATAACCCTCCTCGTATAATAAGTTTATAGCCAAGTAAAACTGGTTATAAACTTATTCTTTTTTATAGTATAGAGGTAGGTGACATCTCTGAGAGGTTCCTCTCATCCTATTTCCTTCTATACAGTTAATAATTACATATCCTATAAAGATTATCCTGTGGTATGATATCAGCAGAGTCTGATGTCCGAAGGCACTGCTTTCCCTCCTTTCAGCCAACATTTGTTGTGTCTGCTTTTTAAGCTTTCAGCCTGGCTCATGTAGCACATTCCGCCTACACAGATGTTTCATCCCCTGCCGTAGCTCCAGCAAGAAAAGCTGGCAGGGCGCATGCTGATTACGCGAGGCTGCGGTCACTGCATGATGCCCGGGATAAACCTTTTGCTTCAGATTTCAAAAATACTTAATCGGAAAGGATGGTGATATCATGTTAAAGATTAACTTTATGTCTACTTTATTTGTCGGTATTGATGTCAGTTCCAAATCCAACGTTGTTTATGCGATGGATTTTTATAAAAACAAATACATACAATCCTCTTTCTCCAACAACCAGCCTGGTGCGGATGAACTCTCTGTTTTAATCAAAGATTGTATGGTTGCTCATCCTGATCTGAATACCATTGTGATTGCTATGGAATCAACTTCTGTTTATAGCATTCACATAGCGAATCACATTTCTACCTGCGAAATGCTGCTTCCATTCAAGCCCTACGTTTTCTGTCTGAATCCAAAAATGACAGCTAACTATAGAAAAGCTTTTATTGCCATGGCTAAAACGGATCCTTTGGATGCCTTTATTATTGCCGATTTTGCAAGAGCCGGATTGATTGAAACAGAGCCTTGGCGTGGCAGCCAGTTTCTGGCTTTAAAACGTCTTACAAGGCATCGCCTGCATCTGACAGAATGCATTACCCGAGAGAAAACATATATGGTTTCCAACTTATATCTGAAATTCAGTGAATTACAGCTCCTTGGGGGCGAAAACCAACCATTTAGCAACATTTACGGTGCCACCTCATCTGCTATTCTTACAGAATATTTATCTCCTCAGGAGATTATAGATGCTTCTGAAGAAGATTTGCTTACATTCATTGCAGAAAAGAGCAGAAATAGGATTACGGATATTTCCAAAACAACTGAGCTTTTGAAGAAAGCTGCAAGGGATTCCTATCGCCTTGATAAATGCCTTTATGAGCCATTAAACATCTCTTTAGCAAGTTCTTTCAACTGTATTGACACTTTTAAGAAAGAAATCAAAGCTATTGATGATGCCATTGAAAAAACGATCAAAGGAATGAATCCAAATGCTCTTACAATTCTAAAATCAATTGATGGTATTGGCCCTGTGTTTGCTGCTGGAATCATTGCTGAAATCGGCGATATAAATGCCTTTCATTCATCAGATGCTTTAGCTAAATATGCAGGACTTACCTGGTCGAAAAACCAATCTGGTGACTTCGATGCAGAAGACACCAACATGAAGAAAGCTGGAAACGCTTATTTGCGTTATTACCTTGGCGAAGCCGCCAATAGTGTCAGAAGACACGTTCCTGAGTATCGGGACTATTACGCTAAAAAATATAGTGAAGTTCCGAAACATCAGCACAAAAGAGCACTCGCGTTGACATCTCGTAAATTCGTACGACTCGTTTTTGGTTTGCTGGTCAAAAACCAACTGTACACCGGTGAAAAATTAGACACCGAATTTCATATCGAGTCGAACTAACATTCGATTTTATTTTAAAAGATTCGAATGTTCTATTTCGTGTACCCTTTTTTAAGAAAACATATCAAAATCTTTTCAAAAATTATCTTGACATATTACCAGATTGCTTAATAACATACAATATCTATTATAGTCGGTAAAACGAACTATATTAACTATGCAAATATGAATTTTCACTTCTTAAAACAGGAAATTAAATCTCTCATACAAAGAGATACACATGGTTTCATAAGAACTCTTACCTCTGTACACTATAATAGTAACATTATATCGGTACAAGGTGATGAGCTTATGGACGAAAGAAACAACGATTTTGGCTTTGATTTTACACCTATAGGACGGGCTATCAAGAAAGCCCGTGAAGCCAAAGGAATGACCAGAGAACAGCTTTCTGAAATAATCGGTTACACTCCCAGATATATTCAATCCATTGAAAATGAGGGACAATATCCAAGTATCGAGTTATTTATTCAACACATCACAATGTTCGGTGTGTCGGTGAACGAATAGGAGTTGTTTTTTTGTTCAGAGCTAAAGCCATTTTATCCACTGGCATAGCCAGTGGTTATCAAAGCAAATAAAAAACTTGAGATTAGCTTATTTAAAGGCTAATCTCAAGTTTAAATCAGTACTAAATCATTATTACAACATCTTTTGTTTTATTTTTCTACAAAGGCATCAATATGTTCTCTTGAGTATTTTTCTACCTCTTCATGATTTTTATCTTTTAAGGCTTTAAGTACTTTATTTAGAGTATCTGTAAACAAGTCCATGGTTTCAAAATATTGCTCTGAATAATGCCATAACCTTTCAGTATGCCTATGCAAACTTGTAAGTATCTCAGCTAAGCATTCATTACCACTGCTTAAGAAAATAATATCATGAAATCTTTCATCATCTTTAATGGCTTTTTGATAGTCATCCTTTATATTGTAATTATTTAATCTTTCCATTATTTCTTCCAGCTCTTGAAGTTGACTTGGAGAAATTCTATCCACAGCAAGTCTTGCAGCAAAAGGATCCATCTGCCTTGTAACTTCAAATACCGATTTCATATATTTAAAGTCTATGGGGGTAACCTGAGCACCAAACCTAGGAATAATATTAAGAAGCTTATCTCCGTTTAACTGCTGAAATATTTTTCTCACAGGGGTTCTGCTAACATTAAAATCGCTAGCGACGTCTTCTTCATTAAGTACTTGTCCTGGCTCATACTCTAAATTGATAATTCTTTTTTTAAAATTTCATATATTTCATCCGTATCAATAATCTTCTCCAAAAATATCAATCACCTCATGTATATCTAATATACTATTATTATATAGTTCTAAAATTTATAATCAAATAGTAACTTTTTAATTATAATATAAAGTAAAAAAATAAAGTAAGAAGTAAGAGATAAGAGTGAAGAGTGAAGAGTGAAGAGTTACGGATAAAACTCGGAGAGTTTTTTAATAATTATGCTTCGTAACTATTCACTCTTACCATTAATTTTTACTTCTTACCTCTTACCTATTCTCTTACTTATTACCTATTCTCTTACTTCTTTTCTTAATTTTTAACAAGCTTTTTTAACAGATATTCTCCCTTAAATAAACCTATCAAGCCAAAAATTGCTACTACACTTACCAATAATATAATGATGACTTTGTTTTGGCTTATCATGCTGGAACCTAAATAACAAGAAAATACTAAGGCTGGAATTCTTCCTAAAGTTGAGTATATCAAAAAATCTTTAAGGCTTATCTTTGATATACCGCAGACAAAAATAGATGAATCCTTTGGAATACCTGGTAAAAAGTAAATTAAAAATACTATTAGATTTAGCCTCTTTGAACTCAATGCCTTTTCAATGTTATCTAACTGCTTTTTGGCCACTACCTTTTCCACAAAGGGCCTTCCAAATTTTCTTGAAATTAGGAACACAAAGATAGATGCTATATTTATTCCTATTATTGATAAGCCAGAGGCTCCTAAAGTCCCGTAAATCCATCCTCCTGCCACCTGCATTACTTCTCCAGGAATAAAGAATATAACCACCTGTAAAACTTGAAATAATAAAAAAACAATTACTCCATAGTATCCAAAAGAACTAATAAATTCCTTAAGCTCTTCAGGATTATTCATCAAATATATATAACTCCTATATTTATAGCACAAGATTAAAGTGATTATTATTAATATAGGCATAACCATATAGTTCCCATATTTCTTTATCCATTGCTTAATATTCACTGATTTTCTCCACCATTTCTCAATTATTCCATCTGAGTCTTCAAACAACTTATCTCTTATATTATTATATGTTTGTTGAAAATCTTAAGCAATGAAGTATTCTTAATTTAATCTTAAATTAATCTTACATTATTGTAATATTAACTAATAAAGCTTTAAATCTTAAACTTTTGTACAATTTCACTCAGTTTTTGTGCCATTTCTGCATGAGACTGAGCTGTTTTTGAAATCTGTTCCATCCCTACTGCTGCTTCATCTACTCCGCCTTTTATACTTTCTGCATTTTCATTTGATTTCTGCGCCTGCTGAGCCATATCCTGTATAGCTGCACTTACCTGCTCCATTGTAGCTGTTATTTCTTCTGACATAGAGGCCATGCTCTCAGACATATTAGAAAGAAACTCAGCATCATTATAATAATCATTTGCAGCATCTATAAAACTACTAAATTGTGGTTTAATGTTATCACTCATAAAACTTAATATTTCATTACTATTTTCCTTTAAATACTTGAAAGCTTCACTAACCTCTGATATGGTTTCTTGTATGCTTATTACAGCCTCTGAAGACTGCTCTGCAAGTTTTCTTACTTCTTCTGCTACCACTGCAAAACCTCTTCCTTGCTCCCCAGCTCTAGCTGCCTCTATGGCTGCATTAAGTGCAAGTAAGTTTGTTTGATCTGCTATATTTGATATAGTATCTGTCATAATCTTTATATTTTCTACTACTTCTGCTTTTTTAACAGCTTTCAGTATATTCTTTTCTTTTTCTATGTAAATCTTATCTGTATTATCAACGGCAATTTTACTGTTATTTTTAACATTAATTGCTCTTTTCTTTATAGCATCTGATTTACCACTTCCTTCTATAGCTTGTCCAGAAAGATTTTGTAAACTTGCATCTACTTCCTCAGCAGATGCAGATATTTCTTCTGCCCCTGCACTGGCATCCTGAGTACCTGATACTATTTGTTCTGTAGATATATTAATATCTTCAAGTTTTGCTGTCATTTCTTCTACTGTTGCAGATAACTCTTCACTGCCTGCACTTAAGTCTTGAACAGAATCTAAAACTTCTTTGACAAGCTCTCCTACCATACTTTGAGCTTCGTTAAGCGCAAGTGCTGTTTGACCAAATTCATCGCTTCTGGTTACATTAATAGCTTTAGAGAAGTCAGAATTTTTCATCCTTTCTGCAAATTCTTTTAATAAATCTAAAGGTTTAGTAATACTTTTTAAAATTATTATAGATATTCCAATGCCTAATAAAATTGCTATTATAATTATTACAATAAATATTATTACTGTTTTTCCAAAGTCTCTATCATTTTCGACTTTTACTTTATCTGCAGAATTTATTTTATAATTTACTATATCATTTAAATTGTTTTCGTATTGATCTATTATTGTTTCAATATACTCCATTTTATCTGCGGCTTCTTTTTGTTTTCCAGCCAAGGCAAGATTTATAACATCCTCTCTTGCTAATCTATACTTATTCAAATTTTCTTCTAGTTCTTTTAATACTTCTTTTTCAAAGTTACTAAGATTTGTATCTTTATATTTTGAATAAATTGAGTCAGTGATATCCACTTGTTCTTTTATGTGCTCTATTCTCTCATTTTGCTTATCCCTATTTCCCGTATTTAATATTAAGTAATACATACCTCCCTGAATAGATTTCGCTTGGTTTTTACTATTTAACAGATACTGTATGGGAAGTAAATTATCTGTATACATCTCTTTCATAGTTCTGTTAGTTTTATTAAAGGCAAAATAACTTACTAAAGAAATTATTGCTATTAATAATAACATCGTTGCTGATAAAATAAAGATTTTTGTTTTAACCATTAAATTTTTAAACATTTTTCCATTCTCCCCTTCTTAGTAGCTTTTCAATGCACCACGGTTCCATAGGCTTTCCTAAAATATATCCTTGAACCGCATCACATCCTATGTCTTCTAGCACATCTAGCTGCTCAGAAAATTCTACGCCCTCAGCAACTACACTCATTTTCATTTTATGCCCAAGATTAACTATTCCTTGGACAATTTCTTTATCCCATTTTTCTCTATGAATATTATCAATAAAACTCTTATCAATTTTTAAAGTACTTATTGGTAAAGTTTTTAAATGACTTAATGATGAATGACCTACTCCAAAGTCATCCAATATAGTATCTATACCTAATTCATTAAGGTCGTTTATGATTTTAACCCCCTGTTCATATGAATCCATCATTACGGTTTCCGTTATCTCTATTTTAATGTTTTTAGGATTATTTCTTACTTTATCTAAAGTTTCTTTAATATAATTTAGAAGGCTATAGTATCTCAACTGTATTGCTGAAATATTTATTAAAACCTTTAATTTATCATAGCCTTTTTCCTGCCATATCTTACTTTGTTTAAAAGCATCCTTTATAACCCATTCCCCTATATCATTTATAAGTCCAGTCTCCTCTGCCAAAGGAATAAATTCTATAGGCGAAACCATTCCCTTAACAGGATGATTCCATCTAATTAAAGCTTCTGCTCCAATAACTTCTTTATCCTTTATAGAAACAAGTGGTTGATAATAAAGTATAAATTGATTATTTTGTATAGCTGTTCTTAAATCGGACTCCATAGTTGTTTTACCCGCAATAATATCCATCATGTATTTATTAAAGAAAATGTATTTATTCATATTATTGCTTTCAATAAATTCTATTGCCATACTAGCTTTTCTAACAATATCATGAAAATTATATCCATCTTTAGGATATGAACTTATTCCTATCCTCCCAAATACCTGGAAAACACTTTTCCTAATTTTATAGCGTTTATTTACAATATTAATAATGGTCTCTGCTTTATGAATTATATATTTCTCTTCTAAATAGGGTAATACAATTATAAATTTATCGATCCCACACACAAATATCTCTTCACCATTTCTTAGCTCTTTTTTTATTTTAATAATAATCTCTAGTATCAACTCATCTCCAACTTCATATCCAAAACTATCGTTTATTTTTTTAAAGTTATCTATGTTTAAAAATACTATAGAAAAAAAATCTTCTTTTCTATTAGTAAAGTGTTGGAGTTTCTTACTAAAATAATCTTTTTGAGGTATTGGCATAACCATATCCTGAAAAATAGTATCATTCATTTTTTTCACCTACCCTTTAATGATGCAAATATATTGTCCTTAAATATTTTAAATAACAACATCTACTAAATTTTCTCACTAGTCCTTAATTTAATATAAATAGACGTTTTTTGTCAATAAAGCCAAAATTTTGTCCTGGTTTATTCTTAGACAAATGAACTAAAACGGTTTTTATGAGCTTATAATTTATATATTATAATTATGTTAATAAACAATGCTTAGTAATTATTTTTACATTGCTATTTAACATTTGGAGGAAGTTATATGAATAACATAAGAAGTTTTAGTGATTGTTTAGCTGAATTGCTTAAAATTTATAATTTAAATGGAAGTAAACTTGCTAAAGGAATTAATGTAGATTCATCACTTATATATAAATGGTTACGCAACGAAAGGGTTCCAAAATATGGTACCCCTTATATTGACCTTATTACAAATTATTTAGTTAACAATATAAATAATTCATTTCAAAAAAAAAACATTATGCATGCTTTAAATAAGTGGTCTTTACAAAAAACAGATCCCTTAGATATTAACATATCAAAAATTATTAATTCAGCCCTTCTTGAAGCACAAGGATATTCTATTGAGATATTATTAAAGAAAGGTACAGAAAAAAAAAGTAATAAAATTCATCTTAATAATATAGATAATGATACACCCAAATTACCTATCAAAGAAAATTTGTTTTATGGTACTGATAACATAGATATTATAAAAGGAAATAAAGAAGTTTTATATGCAGCATTAAATATTTTAGAAAGCCTATATAAGAGTCAAAAGCCTACAAGGGATCCAATAATTATTACTTATAATACTACCATGGAGCTTCTGCCTTATTTTAAGGAATTTAATATTAGATGGAAGCAAGCACTTTATAATCTTCTAATTAGCGGTTGGAAAATAGTATATTTAGTAAATCTTAATAATAAGAAGAAAAACATTAAACTTATAGAGGATATGCAGTTTGCACTTTCTACAAAAAGATACTCAATTTATTATATAAAAAAACCCGATTTACTTATAGATAATGAAATTATTATTATACCTAAGATATGTGCCTTATATTGTTTTTCATCTCAATTTAAAAGTGAAATTGATAGTGCATTCCTTTTCAAATCAGATATAAGTATAGAAATTTTAACAAACCATTTTTCTCAAATTTTTTCATCAGCTAAGCCCTTATTAAAACCATATCTAGCTCAAAATTCAATGCAATTTCAGTGTATGATTACTAAAACAGAAGAAAGCCTTGGAGATAGGTATGTTTTTACAGATGATATAAGCGAAATTACTTTTCCAATTGATTTATATAAAAAGTATTTAGGCTTAAGTAAAAAATCTGAAAAGGAAATATTAAAGCTTTTATCTTTACATAAACGAAGAATTAATGCATTTAAATCTCAAATAAAATATTACAAATTTAAAGAGATTTGGTTTAAAGAATCAATAGAAAATTTAATAGCTGAAGAAAAATATTCATTTAATAATTATTGCTCCTTTGATAATAATTTTCAGCACAAAAAAGATATTATATATCATCTTGAAAATGTTATACATATGCTAAGAACTTATGAAAATTACCAAATAGCAATTATAAATAAAAGCGATTATGAAAATATATCAAAAATTTGTTGGGTAGTAAAAGAACATAGTAAAGTGTTTATAGAAGAAATGAATAATAATACGAAAGATACTTATATTTCTAATGATTATAGTAACAAAATAAAGTTATTGATTTCAGAAAAACAAGTAGTCAGTGCATTTCAAGATTATTTTTTACTACTTTGGAATAATATAAATAACTTAAATAAAGAAAAAACTGAAGTTATAAAATGGCTTCAAAGCAAAATAAATAAACTTAATAAGTTTAATTAGCTTAGATAGTTTATCACTACCTTAAGTTTATCAGTAATATTTATAATTATTTTTAAAAGTCACAATATAAATTTCTTTATAAAAACAATTTAAATTTTAAAATATTATAGCTTTTTAACTAAAGATATAGGAAAATATATAATTAATATACTTATTATTAGATAGGGGTGTACTATGAATAAAGAATATGTATTAGATAAGAAAAAAGCAAAAATATTTCTCATTAACATATTGGGAATATTTTTACTATTGTTTGTATGCTATAAATCTATTTATTACTTTTTACCTTTTATTATTGCTCTTTTATTATCATTTCTTATAGAACCTTTTGTAAAGCTGATGGTAAATAAGCTTAATTTATCTAGAAAAATATCTTCGGCTTTAGGTGTAATTTTGATATTATTTACTCTAGGCTTTTTATTATCTCTATTAGTATTAAGATTAATTAAAGAAATAAAAGATGTATTATTGATACTTCCTTCTTTTATTAATGATTTTTATAAGAATATTACCCAGATAAGTAGCAGTGGCAATAATTTAATCATAGGGCTCCCTAAAGAGTTAACTCAATATATTGGTGAATTGCTCTCTAGTTTGTTTAGTTATGTAGGCGGTTTACTAAATAATATTGCTAAAAGTCTAGTTAATACAGCTTTTTCATTACCTGCCTTATTAGTTTTTATACTTATTACCATATTATCTACTTACTTTTTATCTAGTGATAGGAAAAATTTGCATAGATTTCTTGCAACCCATTTTCCAGAAAACTGGGTTGATAAAGTATATAACATAAAAAATGATATTTTCTCATCTTTATTCAAATTAATAAGAGCTTATTTAATTATATTATCTATAACCTTTACAGAGCTTCTTTTAGGTTTTTCAATTATTGGAATAAAGTATTCACTAGTTCTTGCATCTATAATTTGTATAATTGATATACTGCCAATACTAGGAACAGGAACAGTATTAATACCTTGGGCTATTTATGAAATAATTACAAATAACCCTAGGGTTGGAATATCTCTTTTAATACTTTATTTAGTGATCTTAATAGTAAGACAGGTTGTTGAACCTAAAATTATTGGACATCAAATAGGTATTCACCCTCTTTTTACCCTTATGTCCATGTACGTTGGTTTAAAACTTCTAGGAGCTGTAGGCTTAATACTAGGACCTATTGTTATAATAGTAGTAAAAAGCCTATTTACAAGTATTTACAAGGGTAAAACTTTAAAAGATATATTATTTAACCCTCTTTAGTTATTTTGTTTATCCGCTTTTGTTTTAATGGCTCTTTTAAATTACCATTCAACATTTGTATTATATTAATAATAAGAATTAAGGAAATTAACTATTCTCCTTAATGGTAACAAACAACAGGCACTCCAGCTTCAATATTTTTGAATACAGACTCCGCCACTTGGTAAGGTGCATTTATGCAGCCGTGAGAGCCGTTAGTTTTGTATATTTCTCCTCCAAAGGCTGCTCTCCAACTGGCATCGTGAAGTCCAATACCTCCATTAAAAGGCATCCAATAGGTAACTGGAGCAGCATAACCTGGTCCTCTTAATACTGCATCTTTTTGCTTATAAGTCAATTTATAAGTTCCAGAAGGTGTGGTATGATTACTGCTTACATTTCCGGTAACCACAGAACCCTTAGTAATTAAAGTTCCATTTTTATAAAACCATAAATACTGTTTTGTAAGATCTATCTCCAGGTAGGTATTTCCAATGTCATTGTCCACAGTACCAAAGGCTGCTTGCTCATAGACAGGCTTTTTTGTTATAGTTTCTCCAGCCTTTATGGCTTCAACTAACTCCTTCACTTCTTTACTCTTATTAATAAGCCATCCATAGTTTCCGCCTCTAACTTTTTTAGTGGCTCCTGAGGATGTAACAAAGCTTCTTGTAGTGCCATAAGTATCATACTTATTAGAAAGGGTTTCTACGTAACTTTTTACCTTTGCTTCATCAATGGTAATTTCATATTTTTCATCGACTTTAATCCAAGCATTAAATTTAGATGCATCTAATACTTCTGTGTGCTTTCCAAAATTATAAGTGATTTTAGACGCTATATATTTATTAAGAAGATTCTTAGTGTTTAATATTTCTTTAGACTTTGAATTATATTTAGGTTTTTCGTAGCAATTCATTTCTTCAAGATTAATGCTTGGTATTCCCTTAACTATGGAATCTTTAACCTGCTTGTACAGAACCTCCTTATTAACCTTATTACCATTAACTTCTTTAACTATGTCATATCCTTTACCTGTAAATGTGAATGTTGGGTTTTTAGGCAGGATTATATTGCTATCTTGGAAGCATTTTAACTTATCAATTTTTTCTTTTAACAACTTTTCATCAAAGGTTACCATTTCCGTTAAAGTGGTATCCTCTTTAATAAATAGCCCTTTAACCCACAGGAAAGGACTTTGCTCATCTTTTAAACTCTGAATTTTATTTTCAAGGTTATGAACCAGATTAATATCCTTTCCTGATATCTCCTCCTTCAGTCCTCCCCTTTCATGCAAAGTTAGAGTGTAATTTGTAACTATATCAGCCAGCTCTTCCTGTGCCTCATTTACGGTTTTGCCAAAAACACTAATAGAATTAATAGAAGAACCAAAGTAAAAACGATTCATAAAATAAGCTGAAATCCCCAAATATATCATAAGTAGGCTAAAAAAAACCGCCAAGGCCACTAGTACAATTTTTCTGTACTTTCTTTTTTTATCTCTCATAACATCCCCCTCATATCATCATTACTAAAATTTCTAGTTGAAATAATGACCTTATATTATATTAAATCTATTTATATAATATGTAATTGTAGGCATATGAGTTATTACTTATTTAAAAATATAATAATGGCATCCATACGAGTTATTGAAAAATAACTCATATGGATGCCAATTCTATATAATAAATATTTTTACTAGTCTTTTCATGTAATTTACCACAAACTCACTAAGATCATAATTGCCGTCATGAAGGCACCAATCATAGATGAGGCCTCTAGCTGCTATGAATAGGTATTCTACCATTTCTCTAGGCTTAATTTGCGCTTCAATCTCTCTCTTTTCTTGCCCTTCTTCTATAATCTTTTGAAGTACGTTCTGCATATTCCTCCCATCAGTGATAAATATTTTATTTTGAGAGTTATATAGATGCTTTATAAAATCAAGTCCTCGCTCTGCGTTATAATCCGCATAAAACTTAAAAAATCTCACTATTTTTTCATAAGAATGCCCTTCTTTTATCTCATTAGCTACTACATCATTAAAGTACTCATCGGCAACCTTATATATTATGTTAAGTATATCATTTTTTGATTTGAAGTAATTATAAAAGGAACCTATAGAAACCCCTGCTTTCTGGCATATTTCTTCCACAGTTAGATTGTCAAATCCCTTTTTCTCTAAAAGATCAATAGCAGTGCAATATATTTTATTTTGAGTATTTTGAGCTTGGATTTGTCTTTTAGTTAATTTTTGCTCACCCATAACTATTCGCCTCACAAAAAGAATTTTTAAAAATATAATCTGCATTAATTATATAAGACTTATGCCATTTGTCAAATTTGAAGAAAAAGCCAACAATATATTGACAATTTTTTAACAGCATCTTATAATGAACGTATTCACCGAACTAGTTCATTAAATTAATTTCAGCTTATACTAGGCGCCCTTAAGCTGGATATTCCAAAAATCAACTATGATAACTATATTAGGAGGAAACAGAATTTATGAAGAAGTTTAAAAAGGCTCTAGTGTTATTATTATCTGCATTAATGGTATTTTCTATCATAGGCTGCGGCAAAACACAAAAGAGCGGTAAAGGTGCTTTTAAACCTGGTACATATACCGGTGAAGGTGAAGGAATTCATGGAAAGATTCAAGTTGAAGTTACTGTAGATGAAAATAAGATAACTGCTGTTAAAGTTTTAAAACATGATGAAACTCCAGGAGTAAGTGATTTGGCACTAAAGAAAATTCCTGAAGATATTGTAAAGTATCAAAGCATTGGAGTAGATACCATCGCTGGTGCCACAGTGTCTAGTAAAGGTGTATTAGAAGCTGTGAAAAAAGCTCTTGAAAAAGCAGGTGCTAATATAAAAGATTTAGAAAAGAAACCTGAAAAAGATAAAGCTTCTCTAAAAAAAATAGAAAAAAATGTAGATGTAGTTGTGATAGGCGGAGGTGGATCTGGACTTGCTGCTGCAGTAACTGCTCATCAAAACGGTGCTAAAGTTTTAGTACTTGAAAAGATGCCAAAGGTTGGTGGAAATACTATAATTTCTGGTGCAGCCTATAATGCAGTAGACCCTAAAAGACAAGCTAAGGCTGGGGTGGAAGATTCTGTAGACAAGCATTATACTCAAACCTATGAAGGTGGAGATAAGGTAGCCAAGCCTGAAATGGTAAGAACCTTTGTTGAAAACGCATACCCAGGCATAGAATGGTTAGAGAGTATGGGAATGCAGTTTAAAGATGACATATTCACCGTTTTAGGTGCTTTATGGCCAAGATCTCACAAGCCTGTTAAACCTCTTGGTACTGGTTATATTGAAACTTATATGAATTATATTGAAAAAAATAAAGCTGATATAGAAATTATGGTTAATAGCAAAGCTACTGAGCTTATAGTTGAAAACGGTAAAGTAGTAGGTGTTAAAGCAGAAGGTGCTGACGATGAAATAGTAGCTAAAGCAAGCAAGGGTGTAGTTATGGCTACCGGTGGTTTTGCTGCTAATGTGGAAATGAGAAATAAATATAACAAGATGTGGTCAGACCTTACAAATATCAAAACCACAAACCATGTAGGCCCCACTGGAGACGGAATATTTATGGCTGAAAAAGCTGGTGCAAACCTTGTTGGAATGGAACATATACAACTTCTTCCTATGGGAGATCCTAAAACCGGAAGCTTAAGTGGAAACATTGAACAAGGTGTTGAAAATCGTATTTTTGTAAATAAAGATGGTAATAGATTTGTAGATGAAGGTGCTCGTAGAGATGTAATGACAAAAGCACTTTTTGAACAAAAGGATGCCTCCATGTGGGTAATACTAGATAAGCATTCCTATCCTACAGGAGATACAAAAAACAACTTTAATGAATCTATTGATGAACTTGTAAAAGCAGGTAGAGCTTATAAAGCTGATACCTTAGAAGATCTTGCAAAACAAATAGGTGCAAACCCAGACAACCTTAAAAATGCTGTGGCTGAATTTAACAAATCAGTGGAAACCAAAGCTAAAGATAAATTTGGAAGAACACTATATAAAGATAAAATCGATACTGCTCCTTTCTATGCCGGTGCACGTGTACCTACAGCTCACCACACCATGGGTGGTATTGAAATCAATCCAAGTGCACAAGTATTAGATAAGAATGGTAAAGTTATACGTGGACTTTATGCGGCCGGTGAGACTACTGGAGGTATTCACGGTTCCAACCGTTTAGGTGGTAATGCTTTAGCTGATACAGTAGTATTCGGAAGAATCGCTGGTAAAAGCGCAGCTGAAGGTAAATAATTAGTTAGTATTTAAAATAAATAAAGCTCATGTGGATACATGAGCTTTATTATATATTACATCTTAGGTCTAACTTAGTCTCTCATTCTTGAATCAAGGTTATTATACCAATGATTAAAGTCTTTTTCAGCTTCTTCTTTGCTCTTGCCATATTTTTCTTGGATTTTTCCAATTAATATGTCTTTTTCTCCTTCTAATCTATCTATTTCATCATCTGTAAACTCACCCCAGTTTTTCTTTACTTCTCCTTTAAACTGGTTCCACTTACCTTTAAATATCTTATCATTCATTTTCAATAACCTCCCTTGATTTATGTTTATCATCATTGTAGGTTACTAATTCTGCACTTGCAATAAGTTTGGTAATACTTTTACATTCTTGAAATGAAAAGTTTATTTTATTCTTATAGTATTTCCAAAATCTTAATAAACCATAGCCACTAAGTTATGAATTTTAAATAACTCATAACTCGTGTGGCTGCCATTGTTATTCTGCACTCTTTAGAGATTCTATCATGTCAATTTTATCGAATCTTTTGTACATTACCAAATTTACAATAACTGAGAATATCATGGTGAGTATTACTGAATATAGAAAATAAATTGGGCTGATGTTCTTTAAAAACATTATTACATTAGTTTCTGTGGTGGTGAGCACAAGATAATTAAGTACTATTCCTGCAACTATCCCCGTTAAACTTCCTATGATTGTCAATATTATATTTTCCCTATAAATATAAGCTGCCAGTTCATTATCGTAAAACCCTAAGAGCTTTATGGTGGCTAGTTCCCTCTTTCTTTCATTGATATTGATGTTGGTAAGGTTGTATATTACCACAAAAGCCAAAACTCCAGCGGATACTATTAGCACTATCACCACGGAATTTACGCTTTCCATGCTGCTATCCATATCGATCTTAACATTATTTTTGAAGCTCACTGACTGTATCTTGCTAATATTTCTTAAATCCTTTGAGGTATTGTTCTGAGCCTCTTCTGAGGTACTTTGCAGTAATCCGTAAAATCCATTATAACTAGGCTTTTCTCCAGTTATTTTTTCATAATAATCAGGGCTTATATACACATAATGTCCTATGTAATGCTCTGCAATACCTATAATCTTAGCCTGTATCACCTTACCATTCAAGGTTATGTCTAAAGTATCTCCTGCTTTCTTATTTATAAGTTTTGATAGTTTTTCTGTGATAATTGTCCCCTCTTCTAACTTTAGAGGCTTATCTTTCATATTTATATTAATATATTTATTAAACTCTTCTTTTTCTTCTGGAATCACCACATATACATCTTCCTGCCCTCCATCCTTTTTGGTGAGGGTAGCATTTTTTGAATAAGTAAATAATATAGAGTTAATATTTGAATCCTTAGATATCTTATCTTTCAACTCATTCTTTTCTTCTTCATTTAAGTTTTTAGGGAGGGTGGTTATCATATCATATTTGTAAATCTTGTTAAACTGATTTTTTGTAGAACCAATTATACCTTCCTTAAGTCCAAAGCCTGTTATCATAAGCCCTGTACAAGCAGCTATTCCTATCACCGTCATGAAAAGTCTTTGTTTATATCTAAATATATTTCTTGCTGTAACCTTGCTAGTAAAACCCAGCCTTTTCCATATAAAAGTCACTCTCTCCAGCAGTATCTTTTTCCCTGACTTAGGGGGCTTAGGCCTCATTAATGAAGCTGGTACCTCTCTTAACTCATCTAAAGTGGCCGCCACCGCTGCTACAGTGGTAAATACTATGGCTAATAAAGCAGCTTGCATAGACAGTTTAACATTAAATGGACTTAACTGGTTAGGTATGGTATATAAGGAGCTATAGGCCTTCATTATTAATGGCGGAAAAAGCCTAAATCCAAAGGATAACCCTATTAAACTCCCCACAAGGCTTGCACTAAGTGAATATATTAAATAATGTGCTACTATAGATATTCTAGAATAGCCTAAAGCCTTAAAGGTTCCTATTTCTATTCTGTTTTCTTGCACCATTCTGGTCATGGTGGTAAGGCTGACCAAGGCTGCTACTAGGAAAAATATCAGTGGAAACACCCTTCCTATTTTGTCTATCCTATCGCTATCTTGTCTATAAGTTTCATATCCCACATTAGCGCTTCTCCCCAGCACATACCACTCTGGCTCTTTAATATCCTTAAGTTTATCCTTGTTTTCCTGAATCTCTCTTTCTCCATCTATAAACTTGCCATTGGCCTTTTCTTCTTCTTCCTTTAAGGTTTTGGTGTTTTCATTAAGCTGTGCTTCACCCTCTTCTAAATCCTTTTTAGCCTTATTAAGCTTTTCTACCCCTTGCTGCTTTTCTTTATTTAATTGAGCTTCTGAGGCAGCTATTTTCTTATTATTTGCTTCCAGTTCTTCCTTACCTGCTTTTATTTTACTTTCTCCCTGAAAAAGCAGTTTTTCATTGTTATCTAACTGCTGTTTTCCTGCTGCAATTTCTTCTTGAGATTTCTTAAGTGCTTCCATATCCACTGCAGGTTTTGTAATATCTAATAATCCTTTTTCCTGTAAAATGGTGTAAATACTATCAAAGTCTTTTCCCTTAACCTCTTCATAAATGGGCTTTAACATATTATATTGCTGTAAATATGCTGGATCCTTTAGATTGGCTTCCAGTTCTTTTATTCTTTCTCCTAATGCATTAGAAATTCCATAAGCTGCTTGTTCCTTACCCGCTTTTAGCTGTTGTTCATTGTCCGCAAGCTTTTTCCTGTCTTCTGCAATTTCCAATTTACCTTTTTCAATATCTTTAAGCTTGTTAGCTATCTCCACTTCGCCAGCTTGTATTTGCTTTTTACCCTCTTCTATTTGCTTTATGCCTTCTTGAATTTTTTTGTTAAAAAGGGCTTCATTAGCTTTAAGCTCTTCTTTTCCTTTGTTTATTTTATCTCTAGCGCTATCCAGTTTTTTGTATCCATAAGCAAACTTATCTTCTGCCTCTTTTTTAGCGCTTATAAGCTTATCTTCTGCTTCTTTTATCTTATCATTTCCACTTTTTAAAACCTCATCATATCTTGCAGCACTTCTCACAGTGCCTAAGTCTTTAAAGTTATTTTCAATGGCCTTCATATCACTAGTATATTCTTCATGGTTTAGAAGACTGTCATTGGATGCGATACTATGGGCTTTAGCATATATTTCTGTATAAACCTCGCTTTTAAATACACTGGGTAATACATAAACAAAGCCTCTTACTGTACCACTACCCAAGGAGCTAAGCTGTCTTTGCCTAGATACATATAGAGGAGATATGGCAGTTCCTACAATTTTAAATTCACTGCGGGTCAAATTGTCTTCTATAGGTGTTTCTTTACCAGATTTAAGCACCAAATTATCATTTAGATTAAGTTTATGCTCCACAAAAAAATGCTCTTCCACTACAATTTCATCCTCATTTTTTGGAGCACTTCCTCTAACCATGGTAATTTTGTTTATGCCATTATCCTCTAAGAGAGAATTAACATTTACCACCAAAGACTTCTTATCCTTTTCAATTACCGCATCCAAGGAATAGGAACCTTGTACCTCTCCTATACCCTTTTGCTTTTTTATCTCGCTGATATCATCCTTAGTAAGCCCAAGAGAGGAAATCAATTTAAAATCCATAAGATTATTATCTTTAAAATAACTATCTGCGGACATTTTCATATCTGGACTGGTGGCCCTTACCCCAGCATAGAAAGATACCCCCACCGCTATTATGATAACTATGGATAGGAATCTTGAAAATGTCTTTTTTATATCTCTAAATAAATTTTTTAAAAATGATTTTGACATAATTACCACTCTACGCTTTCTATGGACACAGGATTAGCATTTTTCTTAATGCTTTCCACCTTACCATTTTTCACAGTTATCACCTTATCGGCAATAGGCGCTAAAGCGGAATTATGGGTGATCACCACCACGGTCATATTATATTTTTTTAATGTATCTGTAAGAAGCTTTAATATTGATTTCCCAGTATTATAGT
Organism: Clostridium amylolyticum; assembly: GCF_900142075.1. Classification (GTDB taxonomy): domain Bacteria; phylum Bacillota; class Clostridia; order Clostridiales; family Clostridiaceae; genus Clostridium_AA; species Clostridium_AA amylolyticum. The sequence continues at coordinate 380,373 of NZ_FQZO01000003.1, read as the reverse complement.
CTAAGGCTCCTGTAGGTTCATCGCAAAGAAGCACCTTTGGATTTTTAGCTAGTGCCCTAGCTATAGCGACCCTTTGCTGCTCACCACCAGATAGTTGGGAAGGGAAATTTCCTGTTCTATCTCCAAGACCAACGCTTTTAAGCACTTCCTCAGGATCCATAGGATCTTTGCATATATCTACTGCCAGTTCCACATTTTCCAATGCATTTAAATTTTGCACTAGATTATAAAACTGAAATACAAACCCTATATCATCCCTTCTATACTTTGTAAGCATCTTTTTATTATATTTGCTTATGTCGTTGCCATCCACATAAATACTTCCTTCTGTTACCTGATCCATACCGCCTAAAAGATTAAGTATTGTAGATTTTCCAGCACCACTGGCACCAAGTATAATTACAAATTCTCCTTTATCTATTGAAAATGAAACATCATCTACTGCCTTAATAACCACCTCTCCCATGGTATAGCTCTTTCTAACATTTTTTAACTCTATAAAATTACTCATTCCATCTTTCTCCTTCATTAGTTTCAGCATGAACCTTTGTTCTCTTTTAGTTTAAAAAATTCTACCACCACTAAAGTAGTAGAATATCACTTTACTTATTCACTATATAATTTCTATTATATATAAATATTTTTCTGCAATTTACTTTAATCAATATTTAAATGTTCATCTATGTGCATAAAGAAGATATCAATTATGCTAAGCATATATTTTCTTACCTCGGTTCCATCTTCTTTCTCTTGCAATATCATAGACATGCTCTCTACCATACTGTAGGAAAGAAGGTATATGATGAAATTATCCTTAAGTTTTTTACCTTGTAAGCTAAGTTTATAAGTTGTGGTTTCTGTAACTATTCTAGTTATAAACTCCACAAAGGTATTTTTGCAATTATCATATTTAGAGCCCTGGCTTTTATTAAAAAGAATAGCAATCTCTGTGCTATTTTCTTCAAATATCTCTATTATTTTTTCCATTAGTCCATAAAAAATGTACTCCGCTTTATCATTAATATCCACCTTATTAAACTGCTCAATATAATTCATAAGCTTATGATATAAAGAACCTATAAGACTTTCATACAAGTCTTCTTTACTGTGAAAATATTTATATATATTTCCTACTGAAGTATTAGCCTTCTTTGCTATATTTCTTATAGAAGCTCCTTTGTACCCAAACTCCTTGAATTCTTTCAATGCCTGTTCCTCTATACAATTTCTAACTTCGTCTTTTAAATATTGCATTAGAAAACCTCCGTTCTCTTTTAAAAGATTACAATATTTAAAGAATATTGTCAATGGCAGGCATATGAGTTATAACTTATGGGGAAAAATAAGTTATAGCTCATATGCCTGCCATTTATTTAGTATCTTTATTTTTAATAGATTTACTTTTAATCAAAGTAATAATAAACATGAGTGCAAATATAATTATCATTGGTAGTTTAGCAGTTAAAATGAATACGTAATGTAAGACTCTTCCATCATTTAAGTCTGTAGTCAAATTTACTCCAAAAGGAATAAGTAAAAGTCCACATGGAAAAACAAGGGGTTTATAATCTTTTAGCTTAAACAAATATTGAAAACATTTTGAACATACAAAAATACATACTGAAAGTTTAATAAATATGCCGAAAAACCAAATAATTAAAATTAGTATTTCAAGTCTTTCAAAATATTCTCCAAAAGATATTAATCTTGCAACTTCAAAAAAGGGGAAATTAAACTTTTGGGCTTGTGTTCCTCCAAAGGCACTAACCACCACAATACCTTGAAGTATAAAAAAAAGTCCCACGGTTAAAGTTCCTTTTAGTGAAACTTTTAATACCCCCTTGGTCTGCTTTAACAAAGGAAAAATGAATAAAAGTAGAACCATATCTGCATAAGGGAAAGCATAAGAAACTATGGTTGCGCGTATTATATCCACAGGCCTTTCATTAACAATGGGCCATAAGCTTTTATAATCAAACATTAAAATAAACATTGTAATAAATAATATAAAGGTAACTCCTAACAATAATGGATATATACATTCTATAGCTCTAGATGTTACCTCAAATCCATTGTTTAAAATCAGTGTAGTAGCTATTGTAATAAAAATTACTACAACCCATTTAGGCATCTCAAGCATAATCATTTGACTCATTAAATTGGAAATATGATATTCAGTAAGACAGCCAATAAAAAATGCTGCTAGAAGAAAGATCATTATTGCAAACCATGCCCCTACTTTTCCAAAAATATCTTCTGCAATATAAGAAATATTTTTATTAGGATATTTTTTTATGATATAGCTCATCATAATCATCATAATAACTCCTAAACAAAGAGTAAAAAAATCAGAAACATATATGCCTTTTTTCATATAGTTAAGGCCTGCTATCAAAATAAAAGCAGCCCCTGTAGTGTAGCCCACAATTATAAAAAAAAGCTGTCTTAAGGATATAACTTCCTTTGATTTCATTAATAATCCTCCATAAACTCATCTAATCTTTATATATACTATCTTTCCTAATAATAATATTTTTATTATCTACAGGTTGCCTTATAAAAATAGGTTTTAATATCCTAAAAATTTATAGATAAAATTTTATTATTTATGCAAACTAATACATATTAAAAATTCTTAGTTACCTATTAATTTAAAAATAATTTTCTAATTAATAAATACCTTTGGAGGAAAATATGTCAGAAAATAAAAGTTCAAATAATAATGAAAATACTGTTTTAATATCATCAAATATAAATGACAATATTAACCTTTTACAGAATATCTATTCAAACTGTGAAGATATAATTTTTAGAAAGTTAACTATACAAAATGTTGAAATTTATATAATATACGTTAATAATTTAGTGGATAAATTATTGTTAACAGAAGGAATTTTAAAAAATATTTCTGATATGCAGGAGTTATCTATAGAAAAATTAAAGGATGAATTACCCATAGGAAGGATAAGTTTAATTGACAATCTATCACAAGGAATTGATAAAATCTTTTCTGGAGAAGTACTTGTTTTTATGGAAGGAAATATAAAAGCTGCAGTGATAAATATAGCAGAATATACTGTAACAAAAGAAACTCAGACAGAACCTTCTATAATGGGTAACAAAGATGCTTTTACTAATAATATTGCTAAAAACATAGCTTTATTGAGACGTTATATCCCAAATGTTAATCTTAAAGCTCATTCATTAACAATAGGAAGAAATTCAAAAACAAGCATCAATGTAGTTTATCTAAATAATATTGCAAATAATAAAATTGTTACTGAAGTTATAAATAGACTAAACAGCATAGATATAGACTTAATTTTAGATTCAACAAATATTGCAGAGCTTATAGAAGATAATCCTTACTCACCCTTTCCAGCGGTAAATGTCACTGAAAGAATTGATAAAGTAGTAGGGAATCTTCACGAGGGGCAAATAGCTATACTTGTAGATAAGACTCCTTTTGTTTTAATTACACCTGCTCCTTTTGTATCATTCTTTCAAGTTTCAGATGACTATTACAATTCTTTTTACATAAGCACTCTTATAAGATGGTTAAGATATATAAGTTATTTTACATCAATTTTTCTTCCAGGTTTTTATATAGCTATAACCAATTACAATCATGAATTAATTCCCATTAGAATGCTGATAACACTATCCTCTCAGAGAAGAACACTACCCTTTCCTCCTATAGTGGAAATAATATTAATGCTGGTAGGCTTTGAACTACTTAGGGAATTGGGGACTAGACTTCCAAAGACCATAGGTTCTACTGTTAGCTTGGTTGGCGCTTTAATAATAGGTGAGGTTGCTGTTAAAGCGGGGATTGTATCAGCTATCGTGGTTATAACAGGTGCCATTACAGCTATTACTTCTATGATTATCCCCTCTAGGCTTCTTTATGAAAGTGTTATTTATTGTAGAATATTATGTTTGTTTTTTTCAAGCATCATGGGTATATTCGGATTACTTATTTCAGTTCTTTTTATCTTAGGCCATTTATCTAACATACGAAGTTTTGGAATTCCTTATACTTATCCTTTGTCGCCATATAACAAAGAGGATATAGATGACATTCTTATTAGAGCACCTATATGGAAAATAAAGAAAAGGCCTATATTATATGCCTCAAGAAACAGGCTTAAGTTTAGAAGTATAAGAAAATAATATCATAAATAAGGAATATACTAATGAAAAATAAAATAAAAAAAATATTTATTATATTTATTTCTATTATATTTTCTGGTTGTAAAGGATACTATGATATAACTAATTATAATATAATATCCGGAATATATGTGGATATTACTAAAGATAACAAGATAATGGTTTCATGCGAAAATATAGCTTCTGTCACCTCCTCTGAAGGAAATGAAACAACCCCTAAAACCACCATTAGCACATTTTTAGGAGACTCTATTTACCATGCTTTTAGAAAAGGCGCTCTTTCTTCTCATGGTAAAAAAAATTTTTATCCATCTATAAGAGTTGTTATATTAAGTAAAGAATATGCAGAAAGGGGTATTGAAGAAGCTGTAGATTTTTTTATTAGAGATCCTAAGAGAAGAAATAATGCTTATTTTATAATATCAGATAAAAAAGACTATAATTTATTTAACAAGAAGAATACCGACATTGATATTACTTCCGATGAAATCTTTGGAATTATTAAACAAACAAAGTTATCTGGTTATGGTGTGGATACAAAATTATACGAATTTATTAAAGAAGCAAATAGCAATAGCGGTGTGGGCATCTTAAATGTTTTTGCACTTAAACCAACAACAGAAGCTGAAAATATATCAGAGAATAAAGGAGGTAAAGACTCATCAGCTGACCTTCAAATATTAGGAACAGGAGTACTATACAAATATAAGCTTCTAGGTCTTTTAGATATAAATGAAACTTTAGCTGTAAATATTATTAGAGATAAAATACATGAAGGAGTGTATGTTCTACAAGATGAAAATCCCAAAAATAAAATTACAGTAAAACTTAGAGATCCTAAAGTTACATTAATGCCAGAGGTTACAGATGGGAACCATGTTATAAACGTTGATATAAAAAGCACATCAGAAATCGTTGAGTATTCTAATGAAGAATCCTTAAAAACTATAGATTTAATAGCATTAGAGAATAGAATATCAAAAGAACTTAATAGGAAAATTTTAAAAACCTTTGATAAAGCAAAAAAAGAATTTAAAGTTGATATTTTTAACTTTGGAGGAGCTTTTGAAAGAAAATATCCACAAATTTCAAAGCTCACCCCCGAAGAATGGAATAAAATCTTTGTAGACAATTTAAGCATTAACCTAAATACAAAACTTACTGTTACAGATACAAATAGTACTAGTGAAAAGATACAATAAAGAAGGTGTACTATGAATATTTCATTTATAATCACATCGAGTTTAGTTATATTTTATGAATATATTATATATAAGAAATCAACTGAAAAAGATAAAAAAACTTTATTCTGTACTTTTTTTATAGTCTTAATTTCTTATATTCTACTTGGTATTACATTTTTTTCAAAAAACATCTCATTAACTAAGATATCCTTTTATTTAATAGAAAGTATATTTCCAAGCTTTGTAGACTTTATGAAATAAATTTTTATGTATTAATATCAATAAAAGTATATTATAAAGCTCTAAATTAGTATTATTTTTATTTAACTTTTCTATGAAACATGATTATCCTTTGCCTCAACCTGTTTATTTATGATTATATTGCTTGCATACTTGATTACTATTACATTAGGAATAATTAATAGAAACATAGTAATAATAAAAAAACAAATAGACAAGCACCCTTTAATTGAGCTACTTGCCTAAAATTATAAAAATATAAATTTTCAGGAAATTTTTTAATATTATCTTTAGATTTATTTTTTAATTAAACCTTCTTTTTGAAGATAGTTTTCTGCTATTTCTTTAGCTGATTTACCTTCTACGTTAACTTCATAATTCATTTTACGCATTTCATCATCTGTTATTTTACCTGAAAGTTTATTCAAGGATTTTCCAACTTCAGGATACTTTTCAAGAGTTTTTGTAAGCATTAGCGGAGCTCCTTGATAAGGAGGGAAAAATTGCTTGTCATCTTCCAATACTTTTAAATTGTACTGTTCAATTTCGCTGTCTGTAGAATATGCATCTATCAAATCAATATCCCCTGATTTAATAGCAGTGTACCTCAATTTAGGCTCCATAGTTTTTAAGTTATTAAAATTTAATCCATAATGCTTTTTAATACCTAAATATCCATCTTCTCTATCTGCAAATTCCAGGGTAAAGCCTGCCTTAACTTGATTTTCAATATTATTTAATTGCGAAATCTTCGTGAGACTATATTTTTTTGCCAGCTCTGAGGATACAGCTAAAGCGTAGGTATTGTTATATTTCATAGGTTCTAAAAATGCCATGTTAAATTTACTTTCCATGCCTTGGCGCGCTTGTTCATAAACCTGCTGCGGATCTTTATTTTTTGCATTTTCCTTTATAAAAGTTTCTAGTGCTGTACCTGTAAATTCAGGGTAAATATCTATATCTCCTGATTTCAACGCATTGAAAAGAAAGCTAGTTTTACCCATGCCAGGTTTTAATGTAACTTTTATGTCAGTTTCATCTTCTATAAGCAGTTTATACATATTAATTAAAATTTCGGGTTCAGAACCTAGCTTACCAGCAATTACAATTTCCTTTTTAGCATGAGTAAAATAAGGAACTATAACTATAGAGGCAGCCACTATTAGGCCAAGGGTCATAGCTATCATGGACTTTTTTACAGACACCTTCTCTAAATATCGTAGCAAAACATCAAAGATAATAGAGAGAAGCGCCGCAGGAATAGCTCCAAGTAATATTAAGCTGTTATTATTTCTATCAATTCCAAGTAGAATCAAATCCCCAAGGCCACCGGCACCAATTAAAGCAGCCAAGGTAGCTGTACCAATAATCAATACCATAGCTGTTCTAATACCTGCCATGATTACAGGCATAGCTAAAGGAAGCTCAACCTTATATAACTGCTGTGCCTTGTTCATCCCCATGGCTTCTGCAGCTTCAATTAATACTGGATCAATTTCCTTAATACCAGTATAGGTATTTCTAACAATAGGCAATAAAGCGTATATTACCAGTGCAATAATAGCAGGAACTTGTCCAATTCCTACAAAAGGGATTAAAATTCCAAGAAGAGCAAGAGAGGGTATGGTTTGAAAAATAGCTGATATCTGTATAATTGGTTCAGCCAACCTCTTATGCCTGGTTATATATATTCCCAGTGGCACTGCAATAATTATAGCAATAAATATTGATATAAAGGAAATCTGCATATGCTGTAAAAGAGCAGACCACAATTGTTCTCTACGGCTTATTAGGGTGGATATTAAAGTATTCATGAAAGTTCACCACCTTTTTCCAGATTAAGAGATATAAATTTAAGCACATGTTCATGAGTTATAGTACCAACTATTTCTCCCAGATGATCTATAGGTACACTCTTTTCCTTTAATACTCTATTAAGCAAAGTTTCCAAGGATTCCGTATCTTTAATGCTTAATGTGCCATCTTCACTTTTATAGGAGTTATAAAGCTTAGCATACATTACATCCTTTACTTTATATTCTCTACTAAATAAAGAAGGTTTATAGATATTTCCAGATTCAAAAAAAGTCTTAACAAAATTATTTTTAGGATGTTCTATGATCTCTTTTGGGGTATCACATTGAACTACTTCCCCATCCTTCATAACACAAATTCTGTCTCCCAGAGCCAATGCTTCCTGCATATCGTGGGTTACAAAAACAATAGTTTTCTTTATCTTTTTTTGTAATGTAAGCATATCTTGCTGAAGCTTTTGACGACTGATAGGATCTAAAGCGCTGAAAGGTTCATCCATTAAAATAATTTTAGGATTAGCAGCAAGGGCACGTATTACCCCTATACGCTGTTGTTCCCCTCCAGAAAGCTCAGAGGGTTTACGGTGCCTATACTCTTTAGGTTCAAGAGCAACACTTTCCATAAGTTCTGTAATTCTATAGTTAATCTTCTTCTTATCCCATTTCTTTAACTCCGGAACTATGGCTATGTTTTCTTCAACGGTCATATGAGGAAACAGAGCTATCTGCTGTAATACATAACCTATATTCCAGCGCAATTCATGAATGTTATATTCATCTATTTTTTTATCATTTATATATATGGTTCCCTTACTTAAATCCACCAAGCGATTTATCATCTTAAGGGTGGTGGTTTTACCGCAACCGCTTGGCCCTATAAGAACAAAAAACTCACCTTCTTCAATGCTGAAATTTAAAGAATTTACTGCTACACCGCCATTCTCATAACTCTTAGATACATTTTCAAATTTAATCATTTTTTACTCCTCATAATCTCTTTCATTTAAATATAATATTATTTTAATAAGATTATAATTTTTTATTTAAAACTTATTATATTAAAGATTTATGGACTAATATTGACTTTAAAATTAAAAAATCATGAAATTTAAAATGGCATCCATATGGGTTATTTAGCAATAACCCTACGGATGCCATTTACATTAAATCTTTTATTATGATAATATTCTGTTTAGAGATTCCTTTACTTTCTTATGGTAAACCCCTCCATGATATGAAAATAGTGCACTCTTATATGTTAAATAATTAAATACATCTCATATTGAGAAATATTATCTTTTTCAAATTTAATATGATTCAAAAACCCTTCTATAGAAGCATTGTTAGGAAAACTTATATTTATAGTATTTAATTTAAGATCCTGGGTAGCTTTTTTAATAAGACTTAATGCACTTCCCTTATGTCTATACTGTGGGTTGGTCCATATGAAAAATATTTTACCCTTTATAGTTATACTTAGAGCTCCTATTAATTTTGACTCTTGGTAAATTCCATAGTGAACTAGGTCTTCTGTTTTCTTCATATAATCAAAATCATTTTGCCAATTTACATGTACATCATTTATTTTATCAGCTAAATTTAGTATAGTTTCAAACTCAACTTTCCTTATATCCATTGAATTAGTCAGTTCCCTTTGCAGTTTAGATGGATCCTTGTGAGAATAATAACTTATGTCATAAACTTTACTATATCCTAACCTTCTATAGAACTTAATCGCTCTATCATTACCTACAATAACCTCTAAAAACATCTGCTTACAATCATGGTTTAGAGCAACCTCTTTATGCATTCCAAAAAGAGCTTTACTTATTCCCTTCCCTCTATATTCAGGGTGGATACATAAGGTTCCACAACGAAGGGTATTTACACCTTCATAAACTTTAATTCCGCCTAAAATTAAGCCCACAGGCTTTCCACCATCTAGCGCTATAAATGAGTACTCTAACTTATTTCCTTCTGGTCCAAAGAAACGCTTCATAAAATCCTCTTTAGAAATTTCAATTTTTATAATATAATCTGAGAACCCTGACTTAAACCCTTGATATACCTTTTCAAACTCAATATTACTACATTTATCATATATAATCATATCCATCACCCTTATGATTTTTATTAGAATTATATACTATATTTACCATTTAGTAAACAACATATGGATGCCATTTTCTTTATTAATCATATAATAATCCTATGAGAAATATGAAACAGGAGATAGTAAATGATAAGATTGAATCCTGAAAAACTTTCAGTGGAGTTTAGGCCAGGTGTTACTGCTACAAAACCCATTATCCCCAGAAGATATACACTTACTCATTCCGATATAACTGCTGAACTTTTCTTAACTATTGCCTTAGTATATGCTTATGATAAAACTAATTCCATGAGAGATGAAGTCCTGGGTGAATGGATTAAAAAAGGAGAAAAATACTTTTTTTACGTGTATTTATATGTAGATGGAAAAAATCCAATGATTACAGCTATAAGAAATTATGTATTTAGACGAGAACTCCCCCTTGCTTTAGAAGCTATTAAGTATGGTGATAAAGAATTTTTCAATTCACATCCTGAGCTAAATACTTCTCCCATAATAGTGCACTTTATGTCCTCAATTTATCAATTTAACAAAATAGAAAACTGGGGGACTTTTTCGGATTATGGTTTAAGCAGATCTCATATAAATTCCTATAAAAGCCTTCCTTGGAGAAGCCCATATTTACTTGATATGAAACTAGGTGATGTTACTGGAGATGGAGTTCTAGATAAAGTATATCTATATGGCAATAAACCCGATGGGGCCTCAGGAATTTTCATAGACAACATTACTGTGGTAGTGGAAAATGGACATACAAAGGAAAGAAAAACCATCACTCCTTCATTTAATTCAGGATATAGCCCAAGGTTATTTCTGGGAGATTTTACAATGGATACTATAGATGATATAAAAGTAAGCATAGATTCAGGAGGCAGTGGAGGATATGGATACTTCTATATTTATTCATTTAAGAATAATAATCTTAGAGAAATTTTTAACTTTGATAATTACAATAAAGAATATAAGTATAGAGTAGATTATACTGATTTATATAAAGTTAATATAGGAAATGTTATGCTAGATAAACTTTTTGTATTAGATATAAGCTATAAAGGCTATAATTACGTATCTCAGTATTATGAAGAAAGTGGTAAATTAAAGGGACCTGTACAAGGGGAAGTTCTTGCTTTAAATGCCTTAGTTCCCATTATAAATGATGAAAAAATCAATTCTTATGATTTACTAGCTTTTCAACGCATTATTGGTACAACTAACAGTGATACCTTAGGTTATATTGAAAACCTCCTCTCCTGGGATGGAGAAAAATTTATATCTTCAAGAATGTTTGCTTCTATACCTGGTACAAATTTGATTTCTTTATATAAGCTTTAACTTTGTTTACATGAATCCTGTTCTCTAATCATTTATATATTTTTTATAATAAAAAGAATGGTAGCCATATGAGTTATGAGTTGTTGTTTAAAAAACAATAACTCATAACTCATATGGCTGCCACTTTACTACCTATCAAAAATAAAAGATTTAATAACAGCAAAGTACTCTCTTACATAAAAGTTAGGAATTAAAACCGCATAGGTAGATGAGGGATAGCCATGAGCTTTGAAACCATTTCTGGCTGCTAAAATTTTAGATCTAAACATGTGAAATCCGCTGGTTACTATGGTAATTTCATAATTCCCTTCTTTTTTATTTACCTCATCAAGCTTTTTCTTAGTGAATTTTAAGTTTTCCATGGTATTGGTGGATTTATCTTCTTTAATTATTTGTTCTTCTTTTATTCCTTGAGAAACTAAATATCTCTTCATAGCCTCAGCTTCTGATATGGTTTCATTGGGTCCCTGCCCGCCAGATACTACCACAGTAGAATCCGGATGTAATTTTAGATATTCTATGGATTTTTCCATACGCTTTAAAAGAGACAAGGATAATTTATCTCCATTTAATCCCGCACCTAAAATAACTAGATAATCTGTTTTTTTAGTATAACTTTTATTTCCATGATATATTATAAAACTTTGTATTATTACAAAGGATGTAAGAAATAATATTAAAATAATCTTGCCACCGCTAAATAGCATAATTAGGAACTTGTTATTAAATATCATATTTTTATAAAATATAAAGGCTAAAAATAAGAAGGCACAGCCAGCCAAAGCAAAAAATCCCGAGAAACTTATCCTCGTTGAAAAACCTAGCAGAGCTACAAAATATAAAATATTTATTATTCCTAATATAGTAAATAAAATCCACATATTCTTTTTCATAATTCTCCCTTATTTCTCTATCACAGTTAAAATTATTTATATTATAGCATAATAGAGCCATATGAGTTATGACTTATTTTATTTAAATTCACAACTCATATGACTTCTATTTATTTAACTCATGAGTATTTAATTTGGATATTACAAATTTAAACAATATTTATAATTCTATAATATTATATTATTGACAATAGTGTATGACATACACTATAATTATTATGAGGTGATTATATGAATTCTATGGATGAATTAATTGATTCACTTATTATAGAACTTAAAAGAGGAACATTGGTACTTTCAGTGCTTAGCCAGCTTCATAGTGCGGAGTATGGATATTCCCTAGTTCAAAAATTAGAAGAGAAAAATGTACCTATTGAAGCCGGAACACTTTATCCTTTATTGCGAAGATTAGAAAAACAGAACCTTCTCATAAGTGAATGGGATACAAGTGAAAGCAGACCCCGTAAATTCTACATTTTAAGTGAAGAAGGAAAAGAAGTGTATGCTCGTTTAAAAAATGAATGGAAATTTATTTCAAAGCAGTTAGAAATATTATTAAAGGAGGATGACAATAATGAACCTGATTGATCGGTATTTATATGCTGTTACTCAACGCTTACCAGAAGATATTCGTAAAGATGTAAGCAGAGAGCTTCAGGCAAATATAGAAGACATGCTACCTGAAAATCCAACTGAAACCGATGTTCGTAAAGTGCTTGAGAAGCTAGGTAACCCTATAAATCTTGCTGAAGAATACAGTCCAAATAAAAGATATTTAATAGGTCCTACTCTTTATGATAGTTACTTTTCTGTACTCAAGTTGGTGACAGGTATTGTTATTACTATATTATCATCCATTACCATGCTTAAGTGGATATTCAATCCAACCATTGATAGTAATCTTACTAACATGATTATTGAATTTTTTACAGACATGCTAGTTACCGTTATTCAAGGAGTAATGCAAGGAGCTTTATGGGTAACTTTATCTTTCGCTGTACTGGAAAGGACGGGAATTAACGAAGGAAAAATACCATTTATAAAGAAAAAATGGTCTCTAGAAGACTTAGAAACCATACCCTTATCAGATAAAAGAAAAATCTCTCGTGGCGAAACTCTTTTCTCAATGTTCTGTACTGTACTTTTCACTTCACTAGTATATTTTAATCCTCAGCTTATTGCATTGTACGTAAAAGGAGCTAATGGAGTTATTGAAGTTACCCCATTATTTTCTATTGAGCGTCTACAATCCTATATTTTTGTAATTGTTCTATTTGCTATAATTCAGCTTATTATTTTTATATGGAAATTTATATCTATGCAGTGGAGTTTTCCACTAGCCATGATTAATGCTATTCATAATATAGCATTAACTATACTAGTATGGGTAGTAATCAGTGATGAATACCTATTTAATCAAAACTTTTTCTTAGCTATTGCTGATTATACCAATATACCTATTACTAAGATAACACCAATTTGGTCTAATAACCTGTGGATATTTGGAGCTTGTTTTGCAGTAATTAGTATATGGGATGCTGTTGCAGCTTTTATAAAAGGTAAGAGGTGAAATAGGAAATTAAACTTATAATTTAAGAATTTCTTTGCCTTTAAAATTAAACCTTCTCAAGGTCAATATAAATTCATCTATCAAAACAATTTAAAATTTGTTATAATTTAATTGGTAAATTGATGAACTGGGATTAGGTAGCTAGGGTTCCGCCTTACAGTAGGTAAGGGTCTGTGACCGAGGGCTACGAATCTTGCTAAGGCAAGAGGCACCTATTGGCATAAAAGGCCCGAGGGGGAAGGTTCAGCGTATTTTCTTTGCGCTGAAACTTTCTTCTCGGGCCATTAATTTTTTAAGGAGGATTATGTATATGTTTAAAGCAAAAGAAATTTGTCCAGGAGTAGCAATAGTTATATTCAATAAAGAAAATCAGGTACTACTACAAAAAAGAGCTGATGTAAATCTATGGGGTATCCCCTCTGGACATGTGGAACCTGGAGAAACAGTTGAAGCTGCCGCAGTTAGAGAGGTATTAGAAGAGACAGGCCTTAAAGTTAAAATACTTCGATTAATTGGCGTTTACTCAGAACCCAGCTATCAAGTTTTTCAATATCCAGATGGTCGTATAACACACTTCGTAACTTGCTGCTTTCAAGCTGAAGTAGTAGGAGGAGATCTTACAGCCTCTTCACCAGAAACATTGGATTTACGTTACTTCTCCCGTGATCAATTACCAATGGACATATTAAAAATGGATCCCCTCTGGCTGGAAGATGCTCTGGCTGAAACAACACAAGCCTTTATCCGCTAAATTATTTTCATAAAAAGAACATAATAAAAACCTCCTATGGAGTAAGATAACTTCATAGGATCATTTATTTATATTAAGTGTATTTTTCACCACGCCAAAGCTGGACTTGGAATATCTGCTTAACTCATCTGTCCGCCATTGAAACTGCTTTAATAATATAGTAGACTTAAATTTAACTTAACTCATTAATAAAAATATATCTGAAGTAAAAGGTGAACATTATGAATTATGATGAGGCAATGAATTACATAACAAATACCGGCAAATTTGGTAGCAACCTAGGGCTTAGTAGAACTGAAAAAATTCTGGAGCTTCTAGGTAATCCACATAAAAAGCTGAAATGCATTCATATTGGAGGCACTAATGGCAAAGGCTCTATTACAGCCATGCTAAATGAAATACTCATGGAAGCTGGATATAAAACAGGCATGTATACTTCCCCCTTCCTTGAAGAATTTGAAGAAAGAATGCAAATTAATGGGAAGAATATTCCTAAAAGCCAATTAAGTGAAGTAGTTACTGAAGTATCCTTGGCTGTAGATGAAGTTTTAGCATTGGGTTATGATCATCCTACAGAATTTGAAATAATAACTTGTGCTATGTTTTTATACTTTTATAAACAGCAGGTGGATTATGCCATCATAGAAGTTGGACTTGGTGGAAGATTAGATTCAACCAATGTAATTACTCCTATTTTAAGTATTATAGGTTCTATAAGCTATGATCATATGCAAATCCTTGGAGACACTTTAGGAAAGATAGCCTATGAAAAAGCAGGAATAATTAAAGATAAGGTGCCATTGGTTTTATATCCTCAGAAGGATGAAAGCTTTCAAGTTATAAAAGAAAAGTCTATAGAAAAGGATGCTAAGCTTATATTAGTACCTGAAAATAGCGTAAGCTTTATTAAAGTAACCAATTCACCAGAAGGGGCAACTTTACAGGATATCCTGATAGAAACTAAAAATAATAAATATAATATTAGTTTATCCTTACTGGGAAAGCATCAGTTATTAAACTGCGCTACGGTGATATATGCTGTAGAACAGCTTATATCCATGGGTTTGGATATCAAAAATGATCATATATCTTCTGCTTTAAGCAAAGTGAGATGGCCAGGACGTTTAGAGATCATGGGCAAAAATCCTATGGTAGTAATAGATGGTGCCCATAATATAGACGGAATTAAAAATTTGTGTGATAGCATAGATACTTATTTCTCCTATAAAAAATTAGTGCTTATTTTAGGCATCCTGGCTGATAAACAGGTAAAAGAAATGGTGGAAATCATAGTACCAAAAGCAGAAAAAGTCATTGCCATAACTCCTCACTCAGAAAGAGCTGAGCTAGCGGAAGAACTAGCAGAAATAATAAAACTTTATAATACTAAGGCAGAAGCCTTTAAGGATTATGAAGAAGCACTTAAAGCTGGTCTTTCCTTTTGTGATAATGGAGATTTACTGCTTATCAGCGGTTCATTATACATGATTGGTGATATGAGAAAAATAATAAATACAGTTCAAATCTAAAAATATAAAATATACCCTTATGAGTTTAATAAAAAACTCATAGGGGTCTATTTTGTTTATTAACTCCCCTTGGCTTAATCTTTTTTTCTTAGTGGCAATCCCTTTTCTATAGAATAATTAGATATAAAAAATACCCTAGGCTTTTAGCCTAGGGACAAAATTAATTTTCTTCTAAATCTTTTATATCTACATTTAATTCTTTATCTGTATTCATATTTTTAACTTTAACTGTACTATTTTGCTGATTAATATTCTCTATCCAAACAGGCTCTCCTTTATAGCTTACTTCTATTACCCCTAAAGATTCAATAATTTCTCCAGCTCGTTTTATATCCATATATGCTTCTCCTTTTTACAATAATTTTTATATATTTTATCCTGTAAAAATAAAAACATACCTCACTACATCTCAATCTCTTCATTAACTTCAATACACCAGTTGCTTTATTTGTAGAATCATTATAGTTAGCCTTCACAGTTAGAGTCTTATTCCTCAAAATTAGGTAAATTCAATTCTTCGTAAGATGTTAAACCATTTGCAATGGCTTCTTGTCTAAGTGTTAGGTATAGTTCTGCTTTGGTAGTATAGTAGTATGGGTATACAAATAATTGTCCTATAAATAAGGCTAGTGTTCCCAGCAAAAACCACCCTAAAAAGGATAATTCCAGTACAAATATATCCCATTTTTCTCCGTCAGTCATGCTGTTGCTCAATTCTATTGCCCTATTATATCCTATGGAAGGATTATCCGCTAAAATATAGGGTACCATAGAATAGGCATAGGTTTTTATAATTCCTGGAATTATTAATAATAGAGTCCACAAAATTAAGTAAACATCCCTAAGAAGCATGGTAAGTACTATATCAAGATAGCTTTCTCTATTAAAATAGTGCCCAAGATATCCCATATTTACTTCCCCTTCTGATAGTTTAATAAAAAACTTTCTTCCTCCTACCTCAAGAATAAAACCAATTAAAATCTTTAAAATAATTAATATAATTAATATGGATGCAATAATCATGGAAAGCTTTAAATATAATCTAAATAAATCTGATATAACTGGTCTTGCAGAACCAGCTATCTTATCGATACCGCCATTTACTTTTGAATTATTTCTTCCACTTGAGCTTCCATTTACAGTCACAATCACAAGAACTAAGCTAACCCAAAAAGCCTTCCAGTAGTTTCCTTGCAATACTTCTTTTGCTTTACTTTTTAAAGATTCTCTTGTCCACATATTATCCCCTCCCATAAATATATATTACTATAATGGCAGCTACATGAGTTATTGATAAATAACTCATGTAGCTGCCGGTGATTTACTTTTGGAAAGCAGACTGCAAGAATTTCACAGGCTTTTTCACAGTAATTATTATCTTACGCTTTAAGGCCTGCCTTACTACTGCCTTTTTTATTTCTTTAAGTTCTACACCCTCTGCATCATATTTTCTCACCAACGAAATAGCATCGAATTTACATTTAGTGGTACACACTCCACAGCCTACGCATAGATATTCATCCACCACCGCAGCCCCACAGCCAAGGCATCGTTCTGTCTCCATCTTCAATTGTTCTTCTGTAAATATACCACGTAAATCCTTGAAAGATTCTCTAGATTTATTTCCGTCCACATGAGTTGATTTTTGTCTAGGAAGACTATCGTATCCTTCAAGATTAAGGTTTTCTTTATCAAGGGGACGATAATCTCTCTTAATACGCCCCATAGTTAAACTTTGTCCAGGGTGTACATACCGATGGATGGAAATGGCAGCTTGCTTGCCTACAGCAATAGCATCTATAGCAAACTTTGGTCCAGTTAATGCATCCCCTCCAGCAAATACATCTGGCTCAGCTGTCTGCAAAGTAAAGGCATCAGCTTTCACCGTGTTATTGGGGTTTAATTGAATTTTAGAACCTTCTAGCAATCCTCCCCAATCCATGGCCTGACCTACAGAAATTATTATGTGGTATGCAGGGAATATCTTTGATATATTTTCATTAAACTTAGGATTAAACCTTCCATTCTCATCAAATACAGAAGTACATTTTTTAAATTCTATGGAAGAAATATGTCCATTTTCACTAATGAAAGCTCTAGGTCCCCAAGAATTGTATATGCCAATGCCTTCTGATAAAGCTTCATAAATTTCTTCTTTTAAAGCTGGCATTTCCGCCCTGCTTTCTAAACAGAACATATCCACTTGGGATGCTCCCAATCGAGTTGCTGTTCTAGCTACATCAATGGCAACGTTACCTCCGCCTATTACTACTACCCTTCCTTCCATTTTCATGTCTTTATTGAGATTAACCTTACGTAAAAATTCTATACCGCTGATTACTTCTTGGGCCCCTTCCCCTTCAATTCCCAGCCTTCTTCCAGCTTGAGCCCCAGTGGCAATATAAAAGACTTCAAAGCCTTCTCTTCTTAGCTGCTCTAAGGCTACATCCTTCCCTACTTCCACGCCAGTTTTAAACTCAATTCCCAATTCCTTTAAAACATCTATTTCTGCATTCACCACATCTTTTTCCAGTCTGAAGGAAGGTATTCCTAGGGTCAACATTCCTCCTAACATCTTTTCCTTTTCAAACACCGTTACTTTATAGCCATCTATAGCCAAATAGTAAGCGCAAGAAAGACCTGAGGGGCCTGCCCCTACAACTGCAATTTTATTTCCATAATCGTGCTTTATTTTAGGAACATAACGATGCTCCTTATTTAAATCTTGTTCTGCAATAAATTTCTTTATATCATCAATAGCTATAGGATCATCAATATCTCCTCTGGTACAAGCAGATTCACATTTCCTTGGACATATACGTCCACACACTGCTGGGAATGGGTTTTCTCCTTTAATAAGCTCCAAAGCTTCAGTATATCTTCCTTGAGAAGCCAGCTTAATATATCCCTGAATTCCTATGTGAGCAGGACAATCTGCTTTACAGGGGCTTGTGCCTGTATCTACCACAACTTTTCTGTTAATGCGATAATCTGGGTTCCATTTGTCTGGCCCCCATTCTGTATCATAAGGAAGCTCTCTTTTCTTCTCCACTATAGGTGTTTTTGTGCAAATTTTTTGACCTAACATCAATGCGTTAACTTGGCAGTTTTCCACACACTCTCCGCAGGCCACACATTTATCCTTGTCTACTCTTGAAACATAGTTAGAGCGTACCATATCTGTATTTAAGAACATCTCCGCACTTCTTAAAGCTAAGCAGGAACATCCGCAGCAGTTACAAATGGCATGAGTCTTCCCAGAACCATCAGTATTAGGAATCTGATGCACCAAACTATTTTCTTCAGCTTTTTTTATAATTTCAAAGGCTTCTTCTCTGGTAATCTGTCTTCCTCTGCCTGTACGAATATAATATTCCGCAGCCCTACCCATCTGAATGCACATGTCTTCCTTTAAATGACCGCAGCCTTCTCCCATAACTTCCCTTGCTGTACGACAGGAACAATCTGAAACGCAGAAAATATTATTATCATTGAGATATTTAGAAACCTCTTCATAAGATGCTCTTCTGGTTTCTCCTTCAATGGCGTGTTCAATGGGGATAACGCGCATTAACCCTTTACCTATAGGGAAATTGCCTGCGGATATTCCCCCTCTTACTCTTCCATAGGCTTCGAAAGCCTCTGCAATTTCAGGATACTTTTTAACGTTTTCCTTGTTATTAACCATCATTTCCATAATTCCTGGAATCCAAGTTTCCAGCCAATATTTATCTACTCCATCTATTTCATTAACAAAACAAACACCATCCACTGCCAATTTCCATAGGACTTTTGATGTTTCCTCTACGGATTTACCACATAAAAGAGCAACCTCTTCAGCACTCTTAGGTTTACGTAACTCAAGACAAAGCCCCACCTCTGCCATTTCTTCAGAAACCACAGGTTCCAAGATCATATACTCTGGATCCCCCGGTTTAATTCCTAATTTTGAACCAGGCTTTGACCTGTTAATGTGATTAGCAAGCTCCAATACTCTTTCTTTTACCATCCCCAATGCCCCCCAAAAGTTTTACTATTGATTTTTCCTAATTGCAATTTTTAACTTCAGTAGGTATTTAATTTTATGAAATTATTACCATTATATTTTCATTATATTCTGAAAATTCAACATTGTCAAAAAAGTAACACAATGGTAGTCATATGAGTTATTAGTTATTTAAAAAGCACTAATAACTCATATGGCTGCCATTCATCAAATATGCTATTATAAAACTAACAATATTATGTTGAGGTGACGGCATGAAAATAGAACAAACTAAGGATATTAGGACAGCAAATCGTATGAAGATTATTGAAACTATCGTAAAGAATAAAGCTATTTCTCGTGCGAAAATATCAGAGTTAACGGGGCTTAACAAGGCTACAGTGTCTACCATTGTAAAGGAATGGATTGACCTTGATATATTGAGGGAAACAGATTTAGGGGATTCTACAGGCGGGAGAAAACCTATTATGCTCATGCAGATTGCCAATGCTGGATATTGTATTTCCATGGATATGGGAGTTACAAAAATAAGAGTAATCTTAACTGACTTGTGCAATAATATCATAGAAACACATAATATACCCTTAGTAGGCAATCATTTTGTGACCAACTATAAGCAGCTCTATACTCTTTTAGATAAATTAATAGATAAAATGCCCCCTTCCTCCTACGGTCTGGTAGGTATTGGAGTATCCGTAAGAGGTGTGGTAGATTTGGAGGGTGTAATTAGAAATATGCCCATCCTTAAGTGGAGAAATATAGATATAATGAATCTTTTAAAGGAAAGATATCACGTTCCAGTATTTGTTAATAACGACGGAAATCTTATGGCCATATCGGAACAAAAAAATAATCCAGAATATAATAATTTTTCTGTAATAAATATCACTGATGTTATATCCACAGGTTTAGTTATAAACGGGAAGCTTGTACAGGGTCACCATGGATTTGCTAATGCAGTAGGTCATCATACGGTAAATTTTAATGAAACTCATCAATGTTCTTGTGGTAAATATGGTTGTTGGGAACAATACTGCTCTAATGATGCAGTTATAAAAGAAATGAACCGGCATCTAGAAAAGCCTATAAGGGAAATTGAAGAATTTATCGCTTTAGTAAAAACGCAAAATCCTATAGCTATTGAAGTTCTAAATAAATTTGCAAGATACTTAGCTGTTGGTATCTCCAATATAATCTTTATCTTGGATTGTGAGGTTATCATCATAAATTCTATAATAGTATCAGCTTTTCCCTATATAATACCAGAGGTTTTAAAAAACATAGTTCTTCCCATTACCCAAACCCAGGATATTTTAATATCCAAATTAGGAGAAAATGCTGCACTATTAGGTGCCTCTGAACAGTGTATCTATAATTTTTTAAGTATACTAGCAAATCCTCAAAAAAATGAATAAGAGAATATAAACTAAAGCTAATAATGATTATAGTAAAACAGCAGCTAACTTTACAAAGTAAGGTCAACTGCTGTTTTTAAAACTTTTAGTAAATTAGCTTATGTCTTAAGTAGAAGAAATGATCGCTGTGGCGATGGATGGAAAGCATCTTTGTATGAGGATGGTCTTGAGAACCAAATTCCTTTCCAAACTTACCTATGGAAAGAGCTTGTCCACCTACGTAAAGGCATGAATAGTTGAAAAACAACTCATCCATTAAACCTTGAGAAACTAAATAGTGCATATATGTTGGTGTTTCTACAAGAACTTTGTTAAGTCCAAATTTCTTCATAATATATAGTGAAAGCTTAGAATCTGGTGCATTATCTCCAGTGGCGATAACTATCACTTTATCCTGGTTATCTTTCATCTTTTGGATCATTTCCTCTGTTACATCTTCCTTAGTATAAACAGGGCCAATAGCAACATAATCATTTTTTATGTTTTCTTCCACTACCTTCAAACCAGCTGCTGAAGTACTTATCATCACTGGAACTTCTGGGGTGTTAAATAAAACATGATCAAAAGGTATATCACTGCCATTTAAGGATGAGATGATATTCCATGGTACAGGAGGTAAACCGGCTTTAATTCTTGCCTCTTCCATCTCTTCATCAAAGATGTGACAAGTATAGTCGCTTTCTGCCTGCATAGTACCTGCTCCAATTATGTCACCATCAGAAACAGTACGAAGCATATTTAATATCCACCAGTCTGCTGTGGCACCATTTTCATCATAATTATTTAATTTAGCTATAAGTGGTCCTTGTGGAGCATCTGTAAATGCTATCTTTCCATCTATAGAAGTAACTAAAGAAGTATACATATAAGGTCTATCTTCATGAAGTTCTAAGAACTTTAACTCACCGTAAATCTCCTTAATATGATTACAAGTTAAATTATCCACTTTAGCATTTTTTAAATCTTCACTCTCATGTATTTTAGTTAGTTTTATTTTTTCAACATCAAAGGGCATTTTAAATAAAGAAGTTGCCATATCTTAACTCTCCTTTTTCTTATATTAAGCTTCCGCCGCAAACATGCATTATTTCTCCAGTGATAAAGCCGCTTTCATCACTGGAGAGGAAGGAAATAGCATTTGCCATATCCTCAATTTTACCCATCTTATGAAGTGGGTATATACTTGCATAAGCTTCTTCCAATGCTTTAGGATCCTCAGCTTCCATAAAACGTTGTTCAATCATTGGTGTACGAACTAATCCTGGTAATATACAGTTAACACGTATATGTGGTGCATGTTCCAAAGCCATACACTTTGTAAGCATAATAACCGCTGCCTTTGATGGGCAGTAGCCTATTCTTTCTGGAATTGGATGTACTCCAAGGTCAGAACCTACTGTAACGATAGTGGAATTTTCTTGCTTTTTAAGTTCAACCACTGAAGCTTTGCACATGTTAAACACTCCGCCTACGTTAATTTCAAGCTCACGGATAAAGGATTCATAAGAAGTAGTTTCTAAGGAACCGATAAATGTAACTCCTGCACAGCAAACAAGCTTGTTTACTTTTCCAAAGGCTTTTACTGCCTCTGCAACTACTTTCTCAGCCTGTTCAAATTTAGTTAAATCTGCTTGAACATATATTGCATTTTTGTCTTCAATTTTCATAGCTGGTTCAACACCACAACCTACAACCTTAGCACCTTCATTTAAAAAATGCTTTGCAACACCTTCTCCAATTCCTGAGGATGCACCAGTTATAATTACAACTTTGTTTTCAAATTTCATAATTTCCTTCTCCTTTGCTCTATATAAATTTAAAATATATGCTTATTATTTGTTTGCTTCATTCATTTTTTTTGCTAACTGAATAACTTTTTCAGCAATATCCTGTCTAGTTTCTAAGGAATCTACATCAGTGTTTGGCAAACATACCTCACCTAGTAATTCTGTGCTTAAATCATTAAGTAAATTTTTAAATACAAGCTCTCCTCCTAAAAATTGATTTTCAAAGCTAGGAGCACCACCCACCATTAGTATTGCGCCTTTTTTGATGAAGTGTTCAGGCATATCCTTTCTTACATGACCTGCCCAATATACTTGCAGACGATCGATTAATGATTTTAATTCTCCGCTTATGGAGTGAAAATACATAGGAGATGCAAGAACTATATTGTCTGCTTCTTCTATCTTTATATATATATCCTGCATGTAATCTTTTATGCTGCATCCCTTTTTGTGCCAGCAATAGCGACAATCCTTACAAGGTGCAACTTCTGTTCTGTAAGCATCGATAATTTCCTTGTCACCTTCTAGGTTTTCTAAGAATAAATCCACCATTGCCTTTGTATGTCCCTTTTCTCTTGCAGAACCAAAAAATACTAAAGTCTTCATATATAATCTCCTTTTTACTTAATAAAATATTTCTCAAATTTATTATCTTTCTTTAGCCATTAATTTTTCTTCTAAGGCTAATTCATCAGCATGTGCTTTTTGGTTAAATTTTAATATATGCATAACGAAGAATGCTGCTGCACTAACAGCATATACAATTACAAAATTTGTTTGGAATACATATCCATCAGTAAATAGAATTCCTGGAGAATGAATCATACCTATTAATGCTAACCCTAAGGCCACAATATTAGTAATGGCAGCATTCCTCCAATTATTATCTATAACATACACGAATATGCAGCCTACTATTAAGCCTATGAAAGCAGAACCTGGTTGGAATACTGTAAAGCCTGGTAATGCATCCTTTGCCATTTTAGAAACCACAAAATCCATAACCACAGGTAGAGATGCTAATATAACAGCAGGATAATATTTTTTTGTAACTACATCGAAAGCTTGTGAATAGCTTGATATACCAACAAATATAAGTATTGGAAGCACTGTAGCTTCTGGTATAAAGGCATTAATAATAGCAGTTAATCCTGTTAAACAAACTAATGAGTATAAAATCACAATACCCAAGTGATAGCCTGTACCAGATTTCATCTTCTTCCAGCCTGGATATCCCCAATAAAGACCTAAGGAAAGAGGGTTGCCCACAAATGCACTTATCAAGTTTGCAGTACCTGCAATAACTAATGGCTGTGTGGTAGTAAAGAAATCATCTCCGCATTCCCTTGCTTGTTCTACCCCTTGAATTCCAGTGATTACTTCACTGATAGAGAAAACAATAATAATAGGCAGATATGTGATAGTTGTAGATATAACATCAGAAGAAAAAGCATATAAAGTTAACTTTGGCAAATATACGCTTACATTGGATAGTGAATCCTTTACTGCCCCTATTCCCATAGCACCTGTAATCCAAGCAATGGCTGAACCTATCACTATGGCTATTAAAGCTGCAGGTAATTTTGTATTTATCTTTCCTAAATAAATTACAAATAATACAGTTAAAGAAAGCCATCCTACTACAGGCATTTTTAAAACCCCATCCATGGATTGTAAAATTAAAAATGCCATGGCTCCACCGGCTAAGGAACCAAATAGCGCTCCTGAAGGAACTATCTTTAATAATTTAGGTACCACAAAGGCTCCTATGATAAACACTACACTTCCAACAAAGTTTGCAAATACGCCAACCTTAAAGGCTAAAACCGCATCTCCTGTGGAAGCGAAAACAGGAAGCATAATACTAAATAACCATATAAACATACGTCCTGCTTGTAAGCCTGCAGGGATGGCTGTAAGATCTGGGTCTTTTCTTTGTTTTGCAATATTGCGATAGTACAACCAAAGTCCGCCATTTAGTAATACTACTCCTACCAATAGTCCAGGCATTATAGTACCAAATACGATACTTTTATCCAATCCAAAGGTTCCTACTAAAATTGCAATGGCAACAATAACTTTTGAGAATCCATCAAAAAATACACCTATAGATGCATCTAAATCAGCTTTTTTAAACAGTGGAATTTTTACATTATCCATTTTTATACCTCCAGAATCATCTGCAATATTTATAGATTTGAGATAGGTAAAATAGGTAAGAGTTATGGGTAAAACTCACAGAGTTTTTATGAATTTTATTTACATTTCTTACTTCTTATTTCTTTTACCTTTTACTTCTTACTTCTTACTTCTTACTTATTATTTTTATTTATCATAAATAGAATTGTTGAAGGATTTCTCTAATACCTCTAAATTAAATTCACCAGCCTTAAATATTCTGCCAGTCTTTTCGTTGATTATCACTACCTTAGCTGGAGAATACATTTCCATTGGCACTTGATAAAAATCGCAACCATGCTCTTCATATACCTTTTGGAACATAGTACCGTAAGCTGGACACTTATCTGTAGTAATTTTATTAATAACTCTTTCAATTTCACTGTCTTCGCAATGAACGGTGAAAGTAGATTGTCCTCCATACATTAATACATCATTTAATCTACCCATAGCTATTAAATCATCCTTCACTACTGGAGGAATAACGCAAAATCCATGAGCTTCCACTATATTATCTAAATTAAATTTTTCTTCCTTTAAACGATGTAAAGTTTGTTCTATTATCCTAGCAGCAACTTCTACACTGCATACTATACTTCCACTAGCAGCTACAATTATGTATAAGTCTTTTGGGTCAATACCTGTAGCATCAATTAAATCTTTCACTTCTTCTTCAGACATTAATGTGCCCTTTTCCACAGTTAATACCGCTTTATGATACTTATCTGAATAATCACTGTATTTTTCTAACCAATCTCCTGGTTTACGAGCAACGGTTCTACCAGGTCCAGCTAATACAGGAGCATATTTACCAGGACGAAGCTCCCATCCAGAAATGTTACATGCAGCTTGTTGAAGAACAACGTGGTCAGAATATACTTCTACCGAATTGTAATATACTCCCCCTATTCTTTCTGGAAAAGTTCCAAGGTTAACTTTATTTAAACCACCAAACAAAATTTCTGTTACTAGCTTTGCAGCTTCCCAGCTTCCATGAGCCTCTACCCCAGCATCAATAACATGAGCGCCACAAATGTTATGTACTTTAACCTTGTAAGCTTCAGGGTCTTGAATCATCTTTTCTACAAGCTTAATAGATTTTTCATTTACACTTATCATATCTATTCCTCCTATGGTTTTTACCTTCTGAAAGAAGCTAAATTTAATTATTGCCATACCTTTAAAATTTCTTATAGTGATACATCTCTTTAAACATAATTTAAGTCTTAAACTATGTTTTGTATATAAAACCTTTATGGAAATTCATAAAGGCATATAAATTAGTTTAAATTAGGGATAGAACTCATATCTTCTGATAAAACTTTTCCCCCTTGTTTTTCTAGTAAGTACTTTTTACTGAATAGAGTTAATGCCACAATCATATAAATAACTCCTAATATTACTCCGTCTTTAGGAAATAATGATATAGACTCACAATGAATTATTCCAACCAATGAGCAAACGGCTAATACTATGGCACATATTCCTGCATGAGAATATTTTTTATCTATAACATAAGCAAGTAAAGCTGCCATTAAAAGGCTTGATAAAAAGGCACCATAGCTTAGAATTTGTATTCCTTTAATAGGCACTGAATACTCTGCAAATTTTTCAGTAGCAATTTGCGCTGTGGTAGTTCCAGCAGCTTGTACAGCTGAATCTATAAGTACTTGAATATATTGAAATACAATTGGTATCAATGAAAGCAACACCACTGTAAAGTATTTTTTATCCATATTTTGAAGTGTGCTGGTTGCCACAGAAATACCTACGAATATAAGTAAAACCATAACTGCTTCATGTGGAATAATAGCCATAACTATTCCCGTCAAACCACTAAGCCCTATAATCAAATAAGCAAAGGCTACCACCACAGAATATCCTGCTCTTGCCCCTATCTCCTTCCAACTAGGATGTCCAAAGTAAACGGTGGTAGGAAAAGGGTTTCCTAAAAATGAACCGATCATAGTAGATACTCCATCCATGATCATAGATTGACGCTGAGGATAGTCATCTCCAGCTTCCTTTGCAGACTCAAGTCCTTGAAGGGTGGTGAGAAAATTATTGATTTGCAAAGGTATTATAATTGGTAAGTATGGAACTATGCTTTTTAAACCAGCAACAATTTCTCCAAAAAAGGTCTGTGGTAAATTGAAACCCACTTGACTAAAGGATGAAACTAAATTGTCTAGAGTTAAATAACCTGAGGTCCATGAAATTACAGCTCCAATTCCTATAGCAATTATCCCAGAAGGTATCTTAGTAAAGCGCTTGTCTGCTTTTCCCAGGTAGTCCACTATAATAATAAATAATGGCAATACTGCGTATATAGGCTTATCAAATACAAAAGCCATGCCTACAAAGGAAAGCCATACTATAGCTGCACTAGCCATATTTCCCATTAAAGCGCTATGGGGTATAACTCTTATAATCCATCGTCCACAAAAAGCTCCTGCTATTTCTACAAGGCTGCCTATGAAGGCTGCAGATAAAGCTATACGATAAGCGAGCATGGCATCTCCTGAATGCCAATAAATAGGTCCCATAATAAGATAAAGCCAGCCTGTTAATTGTGAAGCCCCTATTCCAAAAGGCTGAGATGTTACATCCTGTCGTCTTTCCTTTTCAGCTAAATTCTTTGCCTCATAAAAGTACCATAGGTTACCTAGGAAATTTACCACTCCAATTGCTGGAAGGATTTTGCCAATAACAATAGAAGCAGGCATACCAAAAGCATAAATCATAATACCGGTAGCAGTGAGGATTTTTGAGAAGCCATCAAAGAATAAGCCAAAGGCTGCATCCAAATCTCCTTTTCCCCACCATTTATACTTAAATTTCATATGTAAGTTGTATGATTGCACATAGTTTTATATACATATCATACTCTCCTTTCTTGGATTTTTTATAATAGGTTATTAAATATCATAGGGAATATAAATTTCATATTTACTAAAAATTATTCAATATAGTTAATCCAAAAATAGGTTGCAACCAAAATTTCTTTTGAAAACAGTTTGTTTAAGTCATAAACAATCTTTCTAACAATAAATTACTACAAAATCAAACCATTGTCAATAATTTATCAATCTTTAAAGGTAAATATTTTTTCTTATTCTAATTTATCAATAAAAAGTCATTAAAAAACAAATTTCTAGCCTATTCAAAGTATAATAATAAAGATTCATTAAATATAATAGAAAAAATCCATTTGAGAGTTAATCTAAATTCATAAATTAGTCACAAATTATATGCTAGAGAATTGTTAAAAATATATTTATTTTTAGTTTTTCCTAGTTGCTTTAACTATTTACGTACAAGTAATAAGGGTGATACACTAAAAATGACAGAATAGTGTCATTGAAAATAATCTAATTGCAAATATTTTAGACAGCAGCTAGTAGGGGGATTATTAATGATAGACTTTTATAAGATAATTATTGTAGACGATGAATTTTTTATAAGAGATGGTTTAGCTTCCTATGATTTTGAAAAGCTAGGTTTTAAAATTGTAGGCACCGCTAGCAATAGAAAAGAAGCAGCTCTATTAGATTCCATACTTGATGGTGA
Source organism: Clostridium amylolyticum (assembly GCF_900142075.1). Classification (GTDB taxonomy): domain Bacteria; phylum Bacillota; class Clostridia; order Clostridiales; family Clostridiaceae; genus Clostridium_AA; species Clostridium_AA amylolyticum. The sequence continues at coordinate 351,818 of NZ_FQZO01000003.1, read as the reverse complement.
TATAGATGATAGCAAAACTTCGCTTAATAGGATCTTTCAATATTCCTATATCACTATAAACTTCCATACTTATAGAATTTCTAATAATGGAAATCTAACTAAGGAACTCTTTAAATCTTTCAGTGTTAATCTATACGAGCTTCTGTATAAGCCCTTGTTAGAATGGCATCAACAGTTTCTTGTGGTGTTAGTTCCGATGAATCTAGCCATAACCCAATTCTAGGTGTTTCATTACGAAAAAGATTATCAAATTCAGCAACTGTCCATCCACCATATCCTTTTTTATTCCTTGAAGCCTCTCTTTCAGCTACTACTTCAGGATGCGGACAAAGAGCTACCACATATAAAGGCCTATTTCGAACCATTCCTACAAAATTTTCAAGCATTTTTCCAATAATATTATCTTGCACCACAACATTAAATCCTGCCTCAAAATATGCATCTGCTGTAGAAGCTGCCAGCTTATAGCGGAGGTTAAGCTGCCTTAATGCTTCATCGGAAGGATTAGGTGACATTTCTTCCCGTCCAGCAACAATCATCTTTCTATATATATCTCCATGCACATGGACTGCCTTTTGAAGACGTTCTGCCAGTAGCTGAGCCACTGTTGATTTTCCCGATGCCATTATCCCAGTTATAATAAATATTCTATTACTTTCTAGAATGTGTTTCGGCATATTATATTTTTCTGTATTCATTGTGTCACCTCCACTGGTAATTATTTAAATAATGTGAACAATCTACTTTAAGACACTATCTCCAACCTAATATCCTCACTTATCGTTAATCTGTTTGTAATAGCCTATATCAATCAGTATAGCACTTAATCCCACCCCTTTCCAATCCAAATTCGTCATTTGTAATTAAATAAAAAAAGCACGTAAACTGTGGTTCACATGCTTTAATATTATAAGATAAGAATTGCTGTACCATTGTGTTACTATTTTATTCTTTTACAAGAGTATATGTGTTATACTCACCTTCTGGTGCAGAATTAAAGTAATTTGTTCCATTTAGTTCATACCTCACAGCATACGTAATTCCGCCGCCACCGTCTTTAATACCTTTAATTTGAATGTCTCCAGTAGCCGGAACAATAATTTCCTTTGGTTTATGTTTAATCATAAAGGCCTCAGAAACAGGGGTACCATTAACAAGTACTTGAACATAATCACCATCTTCTGCTGCATAATCCCATACCCAAATTTTACTTTCTTTATTTTCAGATTTATGGTTAATAGTATAGTCCTGCTGTCCTACATTTTCATCCTTATTTAAAAGGATAGTTCCCGCAGACAATGAAGTTGACACCTTATTTTTTAAAGCTTCTTTTGCCTCACTGCTTTTATTAACAGCTGGCTTGTAACTAAATATCATCGCGGCTATAAATACTGCAATACAAAATCCACCGAACACTTTAAGGGGTTTCTCAATCTTTTTTACGCTCCCCTTATCTACCATATCTTCTCTACCTATTTCTTCATTAACAGAATTAGTAGTATCCTGATGTGTATAACCCGTGAAATCAACATTTTGTGATTCCTTTTGAGAATCAAATGTAGGAGTAGTTTTATTCTTATTCATTTCTTTTTGAGTGCTATTTTTCAAATTACTCATTTTCTACCCCTCCTCCTATATATTTCACTGTCTTTTTATTAAAATAGATGCACATTGCAATCCGGCAAATAACAATCTGCGCTATCATCACCATAAAAAAGCTCATATGCCTTGTACTACTTTGCACTTCATAACCATAATTTAAAATTAAAGTAGCTACACCCATAATCACAAGGTTAACATACAATATCTTTACATAGGGAAACAACCAGGGTAGTTTATAGTACATCTTTCTAAATGCTGGAATTAACAAAGAAATCCCTATAAATAGTCCAAAGAGGCCCATAAACATTATTCCTACATTAGGCGCTGAAAACCCTGAGCTTCTTATAGTTTTTATATCTCCAAATAAGGTAAGAGGAACAATAGCAAGTAGTAATAACACCCACCACATTACAACTACAAAATATATAATTGACGCGATGTTTCCTAAATTAGATTTTAATTTACTCATATAATTACACCCTTTCGATATCTTCTTCTTCAATGACAGTCAATTCTTCACGGGTTAAATCTGTATCAGTGCTTAGCCTCAATGCTTGATTGTTCACCGATTTTTCAAAGACATTTCTCACGTATCTGCCATTTCCAAAGGCCTCTTCCTTTAAGACTTCGTTTAATATTACAGATAGCTTATTTTTTGCATTTTCAGTAAGTAAATAGCCTTTACTTTGATAAAATTCATTTGCTATTTGCATTAATTCATCAAGATTATAATCTGCAAACTCAATAATATTAGGGAAGCGAGACTTTAAACCAGGATTTGTTTTTAAGAAATCATCCATATCCTTACTATAGCCTGCTAAAATAACCACTATACGCTCCCTGTAATCATCCATTAGCTTTACCAGAGTATCAATACTTTCCCTGCCAAAATCATTTGCACCACCCTGTGACAGTGAATAAGCCTCGTCTATAAATAATATCCCATCCATGGCTTCCATCACTTTTTCAGTAGTTTTCATGGCAGTTTGTCCTACATATCCTGCAACTAACCCAGCTCTATCTGTTTCAATCAATTTATTTGTTTTAATAACACCTATGTTATAAAGTATATCCGCTACTGTACGCGCAACCATGGTTTTTCCTGTTCCTGGATTTCCTTTGAAGATCATGTGAATTGTTGCGGAACTGTCCGAAGGAAGTCCTAATTTTTTTCTCTCATTTTGCATTTTCAAACGGGCATACAAACTCCTTATATAGGACTTTACTTCGTGCAGACCAATAATTTTCTCTAAAGCTTTATCTATGTCGTAACTTTGAGTTTTGTTGTCTGTAGTTTGTATATCACATGGCAGAATTTGAGTTAAATCAGCTACAGTAACTTCATCAGATGCTATCCTTGCAGATTGATTTCTCATAATTTTTTCTATTAAATTTCGTACCATCCTACCATTACCTGAATGTGCAGTTGATGTCTTGTGCAGTATTTCTATCTGTCCACCTAAAACGCTCTTGCCTTCTTCAGTAATCTGAAATCCTTTGGAGTCCATTATTTTCAGAGCAATTTCATATAATTCATCTGAAGAATAGTCAGGAAAATCTATTATCAGTGGAAATCTTGATTCTAAACCGGAGTTTGATTTCATAAAATCTGCCATTTCCTTTTTATAACCAGCTAGTATAACTATGATTTCACCACGATAATCTTCAATTAGCTTTACCAGAGTATCAATTGCTTCTTTGCCAAAGCTGCTTCCGTCACTTGATAATGCATATGCTTCATCGATAAATAGCACTCCCCCTAAGGCGTTCTTAAATATCTCTTCTGTCTTTTTAGCAGTCTGGCCTGCATATTCTGCTACTAGACCTCCTCTATCCGTTTCCACCAAATGACCTTTTTTCAACAGCCCCATATCTTTAAACATAGTAGCCACCACTCTAGCAATAGTTGTTTTTCCAGTTCCAGGATTACCTGTAAAAATCATGTTTAATGATTGTGTGGTATCTACATTGATGCCTGCTTTTCTACGCTTTTCATTAGCAATAAGCAATTTATATTGACTTCTAACAAATTCTTTTACATTTTCAAGTCCTATAATACCTGATAATGCTTTATCCAAATCAAACTTTTCAAAGCTCTCAAACTTGAAATCTTCAAAGCTCAATAAATCCATTGGAGAACTTTGATCTTTCACCAACCGTTTTGATTGTTCCAAAATAGCACTTTCAACAATATTTCGAACCAATCGTCCATTTCCACTGTCATTTCTGCCTTTAATCTGACTTCTTTCAAATAGTCTTATTAATTCCTCCTTGCAATCTTCAGCTATAGCATAACCCTTTGATTTAGCTGTTACAATTGATATTTCATACATTTCATCAGCAGTATAATCTTCAAAATCAACTATATTTGGAAATCTTGATTTTAATCCGCTATTAGATTTTAAAAATTCCGCCATCTCATCTTTATAACCTGCAAGAATTACCACCAAATTGTCACGATTATCTTCAATTCCCTTCACAAGAGCATCGATAGCTTCAAGACCAAAAGTATCATGTTTATCCCTGCAAAGAGAATAGGCCTCATCAATAAACAAGACACCACCTAAAGCAGACTGAATAACCTCATTAGTAAGCTTTGCTGTTTGTCCTACATATTGACCAACTAAGTCCATCCTAGTTACTTCTCTCAGTTGACCAGTAGAAAGGACACCAATTGCTTTTAAATATTTTGCTACTATTCTTGCAATAGTTGTTTTCCCCGTTCCAGGATTTCCTGTAAAGATCATATGCATAGAAATTGATGCGGCTTTTAAACCGGCATTTTCACGCATTTTCTGTACTTTAAAATTATTTTCTATGTCTAATACATACTCCTTTACTTTTGTAAGGCCTATGACAGAATCCAACTCTTTTTTAACCTCATCAATGTTATTAATATTACTCTGAGGTAACAATTCCATCAGGTCAACAGTGGCATCTCCTTGCTTGTTCATAATTTTTGCCATGATCTTTTCATTTTCTATAAACAATTCAATCATGGCATGTGATTCAATGGTATTTCTCAATTTATATTCAGATAAAGCCTTATAGATATTTTCGTTTATATAGTTTTGTATTCCAGCAATACCGGAAGCAAAACTATATTTTCCAGCGCAATAAGCAGCCAAACTGTCGTCATATTTCAATATAATAGAAAGATTGCTTTTGCAACGTAAATTTAATTCACTAAGGAGTTTTTCACTAATCACTGCTAATTCTTTTTCTGTATAAGAATTCATTTTAAGCAGATCTGACACAGCAGCCATAAATTTTGAACCGAATATATCCATTATCTTGCTTTCACGCTGTTCTGTTACAAAGATAAAATATTTACCGTTTGATGAAAGCTCACTAACAGAATTTTGCATTAGTACACCGGTGGCTTCAACAAGATTATTGTTTTGAAATGCATATCTTGCATTCAGTTTATACTTCCCGTCAATTACAAGTTTTGAAATAATGTCAATAACACTGCTGTGACATTTCTCAAAGCAGTCAAAGATAATTACATCTGAATTTGTATATAGTTCTTTATATAAATCTGAAAGAAATAATGATTGTTCTGAAACAGTTGGATAGATTGATAAATCTATTTTTGAAACATTATCATAGCTTAATAATTCTTTTTGTTTTAATAGTTTTACTGTTTCTTCTATACATGTATGTCTGCCTGTACTTTCTTCCCCTATTATAAATATTGTATTTTTAGGTTTTACATTATCATACCCAGTAATAAAAGGGCGTTTGAAAGCAACAATTAAATTATCAAGAAAGTTTTGCTGACCCACAAGCATTGTAGATAGCTTATTCCTTATACTTTGAAAATTTTCATTAATACCATCATTAGAAACTTTAACTAATTTCTTTTCATTGTGTATGATAGTATCACTGTTAATTTCAGTATGTTTTCCAAATTTATTTTTTTCCATCTGCTTTACTTGGTGTGTGTCCATACCGTAAGAAGTTTCCTTATTGGTAGAATAGCTATTAGCTTGATAGCTTGTACTTGATTTTGCTTTGTTTTCTTTCTTAGCTATAAAACCATATTCCCTAATAGATTCTATAATCTGATACTCTGGAAATAGGAATTTAAACATTTTCTTTATATCCATTGCTCATACCCCTTTAATTTAATAATTGATGATTCTTTCAATAGTTTTAAACCCAGCATTCTTCCTACATCACCTCAACTGACTATTTAATTAATAAAATTATTTACCAATAATTATATAAAATTATATCATTTTCTACTTGATATGTGTATAGTACTGAAGGATGTAGAAATTTTTACTCTAATATTATTGACCATGAAGTCTATTTTTTTCTCCAATATTTAAAACGAACTAACAACTGGAAATATATATCCAGTTGTTAGTTCAAAATTTCATATGAAAGTTTAACCTTGTATGGATGTAATATCAATACTCTGCAATCTACTTTTTAATACAATCTTACGTAAAAAAGAATTATACATAAATGGGCATTTCAGTAGTTTTAAAGATATCTTCAAACGGATGTTAAAAGTCTTTAATCTATATTTTCTGTTAGCATTTTTACTATCAGCATTTAATACTTCGCTTAAAATCTGAGCGCTATTGATAGCTGAACTAATTCCCTCAAGGGAACTTGGACTGATAAAACCAGCAGCTTCCCCAATTAAAAAAGCATTGTTCTTCCCGCAACAAAAATCATAGAATGATGATGGTCTCAGTACCATGCAAGCCTCGGTTTTTATAGGCTTTCCGAACTTAAATCCATTTTTTTCCAGCTTTCTTTTCTGATTTTCAAACCTTTTTCGGGAATTATCCATAGGAAATGCACCGCCAAAAATAAATTGATTATCTTTTGAGATGGACCAAGAACAGCAATCTGTATTTTCTAAATCGAAAATGCAGGAATAAAATGGATTGGCATGTGTTTCAACAAACCATTGCTGGATTGACATATAAGTCCGTATTTTCTTTTTAGGATAAAGGGTACTACGCACCAAGGAATTAGCACCGTCTGCACCTACTAGATATTTTGCAGCAATTACATGCTCCATACCATTTTCATGAAATGTAATGCGATAACCTTCCGATATTTTTTCAACAGCAGAGCAACGTGAATTACTATGAACCTCCACATGATTGGGAATAAGTGATTTCAACCATAAATCAAATTTATGGCGATGAAGGTTAATATAAAATCGTTGATAATGGCGTATGAGATCATTTTTCAAATCTATAGTTTTAACAGCGAAAATTTGTGGATCTACCATAACATCTTTAGGAAGGCATAAGTCTAATCCTGCCAATGCTTTCTGAGCGTCGGAAGAAAGCAATCCACCGCAAGGTTTCTGAAATCCCTTTTCCACAGAGTCTTTTTTGTCAATGGCAATAATCTTATATTTTTTTGAAAGCAGCCTTGCCAGTAAGGCACCTGCAGGCCCTAACCCTATAATCGCAATATCATATGTCATAGTAGTTTCTTCTTTCACCTTTATTCCCCCTTATATAAATCTATTTAGGATTTTTGTTTAAAAAAACAAAACTTCATTTACAATACAAATAGGCTTAAAAATCAAACTTTATTTTGATTACAAATATAGCTTTTCCTTTACAAAACCTGCATTTCGGTTACAAATATTTAATTGTTGGTTGCAAACATTACATCTCGGATTACAAAATGACTTCTCGATTTACTATTAAGCCTTATATCACTATAATAAACAATTATTTATTGTTTATCAATATTTTTTTAATATAGCACAATATTTTTTTATCGTAAATAGATTTCTTGCTATGGAATTTCGTTTTACAATTGAGGAACAAATTTATTCAATTTTACAATTTAGGATTGAGGTGGTGAATTGAGATTCCATCAATTTTACATAAATTATATAAATATGCAGCTTAATTCTTCCTCTTGCATAGGCGAATTTTATTGATGTTCCTTCTATGACATCCTTGTCAAAAGTCTTTATGGTCTTCACTGTATAAATTAAAAGATAAGGACTCCCATCCCTTTTAATCACAAATAGTCAATCCAGGCATATTATAAAACAGAAAAAATACTATTTTAAGGAGTGTTTTTTATGCAGAAATGGATTCACCAACCAAGTAACTCTTTGCTAATGTTAGGGGACTTCAATGCTAACTATTATGTTTTTCCGTATGAAGTGGATCCCGATACAGAGATTGTTATAAAAGGACAATTCCCATATTCAAGATATATGTCTTTCACTTTAAGTGGACAAATCGACACTGTCATAGCTACAGCACCTGACCGAGCATTAATTCCTGACCCGGGAAGTACCAATCCTTTTTTGCCTGGTGCTGATTGGAATGCAGAGAATCGTAATTATACTATAAGAATCCGTTCTACTGCACCACCGCAGGGGTCCGAGCATTTTGTCCCTGAGGCAGGTAATAATACCTTTTATGCTGGGACTTTAAAAGATGGCACACCCAATAGATTTGGGCTCATTGGATTCCGAATTTATGTTCCCAGCATTGGCTATGATAAGACCGGTGGTGTAGGACTTCCAAAAATCACTTACTGTGCTGCAAGAAAGGATTTCATAAATAAAAGCATTTCCTTAACTATTGATAAAATTACTCAGGCTGAGAATCTACTAAACCAGGTAAATGTTTTTAACAAAGAAACTTCCTTTCAGCGCTGTAGTGATATGGTTGAACGAAATTGCGATTTAACCTGGAGTCGTATAAGTGCCATCGCAACAAGAATTTTACAGCCTGATCTAAATACAGTCTATGTAATTTCCGATCAAATTAAAAGAGACCTCGGTAAGTTGTTATTTATTCGCTGGAAAGCTCCCACATTTCCCGACACCTATCATAATATCGGAATATTAGGGAATGAGGAAATGCGATACTGGAGTATGTCTTTTATAACACGAGTGGGCTTATTAGGACTTTACAGCCTTAGTGACTTTCAAACCATTATCGATAGGAAGGGTTACGTAAATCTTGTTATAAGCTTTGGAGCACCACGTCCATCTACTGTGACCCCGGAAAATGGTTTTAGTTGGATTGATGCCAGTAAACTGCCTTTGGTTCCACTTACCCTTTTCTACAGAAACAATCAGGTGTACCAAGGATTTCCTTATACAGCAAAGAATGTACCCGAAGGGCAAATCGTTCCACCAGAAGTTATGGGAGAATACTACCCCTGTGGTACATATGTAAATCCTCTCTATTTTAATTCATGTTATTATGATTTCAATGATAAGCATGACAAAAATAAATGATACTGTTAGTGTCTAGAATCTTAGTGTAAGTATTAAAGAGGTTGAAAAAATTATTCTCAGCCTCTTTTTTGAAGCAGTTTCTAAAAAAGAATGACTAAGCATAACAACCAACATCAGTCTCTATTTAACCAAAAGTAAACCCTCTGACATACCAGAGGGTTTAACATATACAAATTATGAACCTACTTTATTAGTAAAACCTAATTGTCAATAAAGTACTTTCTTATTTGCAATGTTAGTACTGTTCTGCATAATTATCCTTAGTTTTCCCATCAACACAAAAGAGAATCTCTGTTATGCAGTAAAAGATTGATTTTTATAAGTTTCTTTTAAACTATTACATCCTTCATCTAGTATGGAAATCAGTTTTTCATCATTTATTACTCTAGGAACCTTCACTTGATTTGATGAAGCGCCTTTTTGAAGGTTCCAGCTACAACTACCTCAAGCTTTAATGGAGCAATACGCCCGGCTTTTTGTGCTACCATGTATGTGGGATTTGCTTTTCTTATAGCTTCTTCTAAAATCATCCTTTTTTCTTCCTTATTACACATTAACGTTTCCGTATTATTTACCTCCACATAAAACTTATAACACCCTACAGTTTCACTTAGATCTTGTATAGCTGTGTAGTCAACAAGATCTACACCCCATTTTTTTATTGAGGTGATTATGGAATGATGTACTGCTGATTCTGTTGTCTTTTCTGCCACTAAGTTAAGGAGTTGTCCTTTTCTATACGAAAACTCTATAACTGGACTATTACCATAGTAGTCAACCACCTTAACTACATCACCTATACGATAGCGGTAAACCCCTGAAAAATTGGTTATCATAATCTCATATCTTTCACCAATTTCAAGCTCGTCCAAACATAAGGTATCAGGATTAAGTGAATCCATTTTATTTAAAGGAATAAACTCAAAGAAAGCTGTCCTTGGTGTAACTACATATGTTGCATCCTCTGGCTTCACAGCCATAACAATAAGAGCCTCTGATGCAGCATAAACTGATGAGAAAATAGGAAGGTTACCTATAAAATATCTGAGTTTTTTTACATAAATACTAATTGATAGTTCCCATGGCAATATCCAATACAAGCCGTTCCCAATTTTCTTCTATTACTCCAAATACCTGAACGATATTTGAAGGAAAAGGAGAAGCAATATAGGACAACTCCCTGTTTTTAAGAGCAAACAGCGCATGAAGATAGTTTGCGGTTTCCTGTTCAGGAATTTCCAGTACTTCAATAGGAGAAACCCACATGTATGGTAAGATATGCTTTGCTGCTTTAATTCCTTCTGAATTACCAGCTCCGGCTGGGATTCCCCCTGGTGTTATCATTGTTGGTTCTGGCTCTAGAAGTCGAAGTAATTGGGATAAATTTTTGGCTGCCAGTTGTACCTGACCTTAAAGAAAAAAACTCTACTGGATCACTAGTTAATATTTAAAAAGCGTCCATGACTTTTATGCGTTTACCAATTGTCTCAAGTCATTTTGCAACCTCTTCTGATGCAACAGCACCATTTACAGCAAGACCAGGTAGAATAATGGCCTTCGAACATTCTCTAGCTATATCATTTTCAATTTGGCAAAATCCTCTAGCAATCTTAGATATGCCTGTATTACATGATATCCTACAACATAGCCTCCATAAAAAGGCATTCCAAAGTCTTGAGTTTCTGGCATCATTGGGCGCTTTCCATATATATTTACGAACATCCATAAATTCTTTTACATTAAGTGATTTTGAAATTATTCTTCTTGCAGTTTTTGTATCTTCTTCTTGTATGCCTTTTATCCATGGTCTTTTTTGCATTATTCCAGGCATCAGACTTTTCAAGCCTCTCTAACATTTCTAACATCTTGGAGTCACGGCCAGAAAACTCTATACCTCCCATGGTCTCAGGAGTCCTGGTCATATGCATTATTTCAAACATCGTATTAAAAGGAATGATATACTTCATTAACATATGAGCTAACAATTTTGCCACTAGATTAAATTCTTCGTCTACTAACGCCATTAAAACACCAATGTACAGCAGATAAATGGGATATCAAAACAATAAACAATCCATATACTGCAGTTATTAATGTAATTTTTACTTCATCAGGCTTCTGTAGTAGAATCACAATTATTATAAGAATAATCCCCGCGAGAAATTCCTTCAATACGCGACTTTGAATAATTCTTATCCAAGATTTCCCTGACAATCTTAATGGAAAGTCACGCTTAGCTTGCAATGTTGCGAAGATTAAGGCACTAATTGCCGTAGCAATGCTGAAAGCAATAATTAGAGTAATTAACGAAAGGTTTTGCAGCCATACAAGGTATACTGCAAACTGTGCGCGTAGTATTCCCTCTTCAGCAATATAAACAACCTGTAGTTCTCCTTGGAACCCTTGTTTACGAAGCGTTTGTACATCAAGTTGATGTCGTTCTAACAATTGTTCTGTAGCTGTTACTCCAGTAAAGATTATGTTGCTAGTAGAGATAATGGATGTTAAATTAGAATCATTGAATGTGTCGTACAGTGAAGGTATAACAACTAATAGTATATTATCCCCAAAGTGAAGGCTTCCGCCCCCACCACCTAGTATGACTGGAAAACGAAATTTTTCAACAGTTTGGCGAAACTGCAACTTTTGGAGCACATTGTCAATATCCCCTTTTCTAGATAAAATAAGTAATTGTTCTCTAATTTCACGAATAAGATTTTCTGGAATGCTTTGTTGGGAAACGGATGCTACAACAGAGTTTTCCATTTCTCCACTAACTAGGTCAAGCCAGCGTTCATTTACAAAAGAAATAGCTGTATAATCACCAAAATCAACCGATGGCCACATTTCTTTCGTGTAGGTATAAGAAAGTGCGACATTTTCTGCTGACTCCGCATCTTTTACCAATTCTCCAATTTTCGTCTCAGTACGATCCATTTCATTAATATCTGTTGCAAACACAATTGACACTTGATCTGCAAGCTTTTTCCACTGCGCCATTTCATCTGCAATGGCGAGTGATTGTTTATATGTAGACCAAGCTGGACTTACTGAGGACACGACTAAAACAAATGTCAAAGCTTGTATGACAATAGCAACTGAACGAAGGCTCCTTACCGGTGGTTGTCTGTTCACAAGCATCATCACACTAGGCCATGCGGAAGTTGACATAATAAGTGTAATAAAAACAGATAAAATGATAACAAATACTTGTAAACTTATTAACACCTTGAGGTATATATTGATATAAATTAAACCATGAAAAATACCTATGTAGCTTGTTGAAACTACAGCAACAATTCCCGCTGAAACAAGCAATGCCTCACCAAACCCTGTGATATCTTGCATTTGAATTCGCGTAGTAGGACAACCACCGAGAACCCGTAGTGCCCGTCCGCGTGCCTTCATGGACAACCAAAATAAAGAAAGCGATGAAATGAGAGCAAGTGATGCTAGGACCGCAGCAGCAAATCCCCTTTCTTTGACAACAAATAGAAGGCTTTCTAAAACCGAAACGTCCCGTCTAACTACTTCTCCTCCGATACTTTTTAGGCTGTCCACAAATTCATCTAAATGTGAAGTATTACCAGTCACCAGATATACCCCATCAGGAAAAGAGTTGGCAAGTCGATTTTTATTAACAATCTTAGCCGTATGGTCACCGCGAAACCAAGTAAATTCATTTGGTAAGGCGTTATCGTTAAGGGTAGCAAAAATTTCGCTATCCCCCCCCTTATCAAAATCTGGTGTGACCTTGACCAGTCTAAGATTCAAGTTCGTATCAAGTTCAGCCAACTTTAAAAATGCTTCATTGATGGAAATTTCTGATTGATTGAAGCGAATATCAATCCTACTTTTGCTTCCGATAGCCTGTGGAAAATCTCGATCATTCAAATCAGTAATAATTGCTGCAACTAATGCAAGTAAAGAAAATAATATAAACGAAACAACAATAATTATACGTTTATACATATTCATCTATTCATTCACCTCTTTTTCCCTTTAAAAAATCTACATTGTATTTTAAACACTAGCGTTTCACCAAATGTATGGGAACTCCAAATCCTTCACTGATTTCAATCAAATTACGAATAGCTTCCTCTTCAGATTTCGATTTGTACTTAATCTGAATAAGAGCCCGATTTTCATCATCTGAACACGGTAGTCCAACTTCTACTTTAATGTTTTCTCCAAGACTTTCAATTTCTTTAGCGAAGCTTTTATGATTCGCTAATGCTTCAGTCACTTCTGCAACAGAAGGAAGCTGATCACATGGCGGATGAGTATTTTTAGATGATATTGGTAGCCAACCGTTGATTAGTGCAAGTGCTATTCCTAACAATAGAACAATAATAATACTAATTATTTTTTTGAAAGTTAATTTCATAGGTATCCTCCATTTGTAATCGTTTTCTGATTCATAAATTATTTTTTGGAACTGATTTGATGGATTGTATGGCACGCATCAATCATTTCGGAGTCATGTGTTGATACAATAACCGTTCCACCGCGTTTTGCAAATTCCTTAAGTAGTCGAATAACGAGCTGACGATTGGATTCATCTAGTGAAGCAGTTGGTTCATCAACGAATAGGACATTTGCATCCTTATAAATAGCACGAGCTAATGCTAGCCGTTGCTTTTCACCCCCACTTAGATGACCTGCCAATTCTTTCTCTCTATCTTTAAGTCCCGTTTGCTCAAGAGATTGCATCAATAATGCCTTATTTCCAGAAATATGCTTACGAATTATGCTTGATTGCATCGTTACGTTGAAAGCTACCGACTCCTCATCCATAATGCCATAATCCTGAAGTATAAATGCCGCATGTTCTTGCCAAAAGCGCCGACGTGCTACTGTTCTATAATTTGTAATATCATTCCCATTTAAAAGAATACTCCCATTATCCACAGGGAGCAACAAACCAAGACAATGTAAAAGTGTTGTTTTCCCTGACCCGCTTGGACCTACTAAAGCTGTCATTATACCTGGTTTACAACAAACAGATTCTCCATTAAGTATAGATCGTTTACCAATTTTCACCGAAATATTCTGAGCTTCAATTAACATGTTCTCCACCTACTTAGTTATTTTTTAACTCTACTAATTGAGTATTACTTACATTATAAAACAAAAAAATAAACACCATATAAATGGTGTCTTAATACAACCTTAATTATTGTTCTGGAAACTTAATTTTAATCTTTGTACCTTTTCCCGGCTCACTTTCTACTTTAATTTTTCCACCTTGTTTTTCAATAAATTGTTTACCAATAGACATACCAAGTCCAGATCCAAGAGGTGATTTGTCTGTAGTTGTCCCACGGTAATATTGATTAAATAATTGTTCAACCATTTTATTATCCATTCCAATACCATTGTCATTAACTTCTATGACGGTGGAGTTTTTTACTTTCTCCAATATAATCGTTACGATCGTTCCAATAGGATTATGGGAAATAGCATTCATTATAAAGTTTTCTAATGCTCTTTTTAATAATATAGGGTCAAAAGATAATAAGATAACATCTTTCTCCTTAATATCTAAATGAATTGGATAATCATTAGGAATGGGATATTTTTGGAAGTCTTCTAATACATCTTTTACAAACTCAACTAAATTAGCAGTTTGTAAATTTACTGGGATTTGCATTTTTTCAAATTCGTAAACAACACTTAAATCATTAATTAATTGTTCCATATATAATGACTTTTCCTCAATAATATTAGCAAATTCTTTGATTTCCGCCTCGTTCCATTTATGTTCGGATCGAAGCATTGCTGCGTAACCTTTTACATATGAAAGCGGTGTTTTTAAATCATGTGTTATGCCTGCTGTCCATTTTCTTCTTGTTTCTTCAAGTTCTTTCCGTTCTTCTTCTACCTTTTTAAGTTGATTAGTTAAGCCATCAAGTTTTATTTTAAGTTCCAAAAATGGCCCAAATTCCATATCTTTTATAGAATGCTTATTTATCGTATCTGGCATTTTAAAATTCCCAAGTGATAATTGATCGATCCATCGTATAAAGAAAGTAAGTGGGTTCCTAATTCGTCGGTTAATAATGACTGCAATAAGCATAAATCCGCCAATAAATAGTAAAGGAAATAAAACATAAATTATTAATTTATCCAACACCAGGATATTGTTTAATAGCCTGAAAATAGAAAATCCTGTGATAAAAAAAAGTGCACCAAAAGTTAAAAAGACAATGATTAAAGCTAATGAAATCTTTTTTTCTAGTTTCATTGAGCTCCCTCACGATTCTCGGGATTTAATATATACCCTAATCCTCTTACATTTTTTAAATACACAGGATGCTTGGGGTCTTTCTCAATTTTCTGGCGTAAACGACTAATATGAACCATAACCGTATTTTCTTTACCTATACCACTGTAATCTTTCCATATATTTTCATATAGCTGGTCTACACTAAAAACCTGCTTAGGATGTTGACACATAAATTTTAGTAATTGAAATTCCATAGCTGGACAACTTACTTCCTCTCCATTCACAATTAACTTTGCTTGGTCAAAATGTAAGGTGAAATAATCTGTTTGGAATATATTTGTGTCTTTTGGCAGTACTCTCCTTTGACGATGTAAAATAGCTTTTATTCGAGCTGATACTTCAAGTGGATTAAAAGGTTTCGTTATATAGTCATCTCCACCTACAGAAAATCCTGTTAATTTATCAATATCACCAGTACGTGCAGTCAAAAATATAATTGGCACATCGGAAATATCTCTAATTTGTTGACATAAATTAAAACCATCTATATCGGGAAGCATAACATCAAGTAATATTAAATCAATTCTATTTTCCTTGATAATTTTTAAAGCCTCAAGACCTGATTCAGCTTGATATATTTTTGGGAACCCTTCCTTTTCTAATAACCTCTTTAGCATTTTAATCAATCCTATTTCGTCTTCTATAATAAGTATGCTTTCTTTCATATTTTATCCCCCTCTAGAGTCTTTAGATAAAGTATTAAATATTTAATAGATTTTCTATTTGTTAAATACCTTTTAAATCATACTACTCATCAAATTAATCAATCCATTTATATTATACCTAGATCAATCTAGCCAAGATTTCCACCTACACTTTTAGATACAATCCTATTTATACCCAACTATAATATACAATTCCCCTATCAATTTATCAACCAAGCTTAACCATTTTTCTTTATTATCATTCTAATTATCCAAGGTCATTTAATTGCTTTTATGTAGGAAATATATGGGTGTGATATAATGGTTAAGATCAGAGAACTTGAAGAAGAGAATGAGAAGCTGAAGGAGCAGGTAGAGATACTAAAAGGTAAGCTGTATGAAAAATGTGAGTACACAATTTATTTGTATTATGATGTAATATAAATAAATTGATTACAACCAAGATAATGATGAGAATTGAAGGCAAAACATGATGAAATTGAGGAGGTAAGTATATGGATGTTTCACATATTGTGAAAAAAATTAATGATCTTTTTAATGTAACAAGTAAGGAAATCTATTCTAGTGAATCTGGGATTACATACCATGCAGATAAAAAAGTTAAAAAATTAGGATACTGTGTTAACCTAACGCTTGAAACTATAGAAGAAGCAAGAGTTCATGGAGTTGATATGATGGTAACACACCACGATGCATGGGATGAAATATATGGGTTAAAAGAGGCATGCATAGAAAAACTAGAAGAGTATGGTATAAGTCACTACTATAATCACTTGCCGCTTGATGACTGTGACTTTGGAACAAATGATAGTTTATTAAAAAAATTGAATTTAAAAAATATTAAAAGGACCCACGAATGGGAAGGCTTATATTTTGGTAGAGCCGCAGAATATGATGAAGAGATTGAATTTAATGAATTAATAAAAAATATTGAGAATCTACTTGAAGAACCAGTTAAATCTTGGCGGTTTAATGACAAAAAGGTGAAGCGAGTGGGCTTAGTCTGTGGTAATGGAGGGACAACAACTTGCCTTAAGGAAGCAGTTGAAAATAAGTGTGATGTATACATTACAGGTGAATGCAATTTGTATACCATTCAATATGCTAAGTTTAAAGGGATAAATCTTATCATTGGGAGTCATACCTTCACAGAATTCTTTGGAATTCAAAGTTTAGCATTGAAATTGAATGAGAATAAAAAAGAACTTGAAGTAGTGAGACTCAATGAAGAACATTATGAAGCAAATAGATAATTCCCTTCTGCACTCATGGAGACGATGGATTTTGCCAAATTGAAAATTATACAGCTAGAGAGTGTTCAAAATCCATCATTCTACCTGATATTTCTGTAAATGGTATTGTTGCATCTAAAGAGACTACAAAATGGCTCGAGAGTACGTATATTCTCTCTGTTTTCAACCTTATTTTTTGATGAATAGGGTCTGAATTTTCTACATACTATTGATTTTATAGAAAGTTTACCCATAAGTCGTTGAGTTCTTTTTAGGCTTATAAATATATCTTTAGCTTTTAATTTTTCATTATTATACTATTTCTAATGTGACAACTGATTACATTGTAAAATTATCCTAATCCATTGAAAACATGGGGCTAACCCACAATTTCAAAAATAAATTCGCATGGCTTTTCACCTTTGCTGTTTATCGGCGAAGAAATTACTTCTTTTGTTTTCAGTTCAACACCAAGCTGTAACTGTAAGTGGCGACGGCCTGACCCGGCGCAACAGTAACAATACGACAGCGGCATGACGCAATCGCCAGCCTTGTTATTTTCTAAAGCAAGCTCTGAAACCCTTACGCCTGTTATAACGGTGGCAGAACAAACGCATTTATATTTCCCATTGTTATCAAAAGACCATTTTACTGATAATGTGTTGTCAGCGTTGAGGATGATTTTTTCGGAGTCGGAAGATATGCTGTTAACATGAGCTATCCTTTCACTCAATGTTTTATCCGCGATTTCCTTTCCGATTTTTTCACATCGTTTTAGAAATTCCTTACCTCCGGTACATGCGTTGGAATCCAAAATCTGATGCAGGGTATCTGAGTCCAGTGTGTTTTCCATCCGCTCAATCACATTGATGAGGTTGCCGTTGCCTATTATTTCTTTAGTGGTTTTGTCATCAACATTATTTTGGGCTAATCCTTTTTTTATTCCATAAACTCTTGCCATTTTATTTTCCTCCGTTTTTAATTTATTTTATAATATTAATATGACAATAGCACATCAAGTATTATTACTTATTTTTAATAAGCAAAAAGAACAAAATAGCATCATCTATTCTGTCCTTTTCCTTTATGTTCAAAAATATTTTATTGTGTAATTATATATATTATTAATTGTATTATATTACATATTATCTAACTAAGCAATTCTTAAACTATATTCAATTTTTATTACCCACTATTCTTTCACTAATAAAGTCACACACTCCGCGTGTGTAGAGTGCTGACCATAGACAAGTTCCAATATAAAAGATGTAGTGAAATTTACCTAATAAAAATAATATTACTCATAAAGTTAGGCTTACCAATAAAAGTAAGCCACTTTTCCATTTAATAATTATGATGTTAAATAAGAGTAATGCGAATTAGTTCAACTCTATACTTCAATTATTTTGTATCGTTTTCTACTGCTGCTACTGCTTCAATTTCCACCAATTGATTTGTATATCCTAATACTGTAACTCCAAATAAGATGCTTGGAACATCATGATTACCAAATTCTTTTCTTATTGTTTCCCATGCAGTTACCAAATCTGACTGATTATGAGATGCTACAAGAACTCTAGTATATACTACGTCTTCCAAAGTAGCCCCACAGTCCTTCAGTGCTTCCTTCAAATTCTCTACACAAAGTTTTGCCTGAAGCTCATAATCACTCAAGCTGGGCACTTCTCCATTTTTATTAATAGGACATGCCCCCGCCAAAAATAATAAGTCCATTCCTGAAGGTATACGTCCAGCATAAGCATAATCTACTGGAGCTAAATTTGTAGAATGAATTAATGATATTTTTTTATTCACTTTGATTCTCTCCTTTTGTTCTAATATCTACGAGAAGAATTACAAATTCATTTTTTAAATGAATTTTATGTTCAATATCATTTTAAAGCTTCTACATTTTTTAAGAAAGATAATAATCATTTCTATATCATCTTTTACACAAAAGCTACCACACATTGAAAGAGTGGTAGCTTTAACCTACTTATCTTTTTTATATACAATTTTCTTAATACTACTATCTGAAAGAAAGAATTCTTCAGCCAGGTTGCTAATTGATTGCCCACCTATATATTGGTTTAGTATCTTTGCATTTCTGGCTTTTAGATAATCTCGGCTTTTAGATTTTTCACCCCATCTTTTTCTCTTTTCAGGAAGGGAAGGGATGTATACATATTCACCTTGGATATATTTTTGAATTTCTTTAATTAAATCATCTGGTAATATTCTATCAATTCTTACATATTTCACAAAGCTCACTTCCTTAAATTTATTATTTAATTAAGGAAACAAAGCCTGTATATGTATGAATTTATTTATCAAAAGCGACTAAATATCTATCTCTGTGCAAATTGTCGCCCAAACCCATACCTACAGACTTTGCACAGAGCATTTTAAGCATTTTTCTATCCATGAGATTAATATTCATGATATCACACTCCTTATTTGTATTTAAAAGAGGTTCCAGCCTCATAACTCATAAATTTTCTCTATATTTAGTATAAACTTAATAATATAAAGGCTCAAGCATAGAAAATGACGCCAACCAAAATTCATGGTTGATGCCATGACCGATTTTTATTTTTCTATTGTCCATTTAACGGGGACAATTTTATATTAACTCAGTTGTTACTTTTCTCAAATTAAGGCATACATTATACTCTATCTTAGACCACAACAATAAATTTTTATTCTATAATCTCCTTAATTCTCCCTACGACACCACCCTCAAGCATAACCTTAATACCATGGGGGTGATTCGGTGAATTTGTGAGGATTTTAAGGACAATGCCTTCTGTCAATTTGCCTGTAGGCTGATCCTGCTTTTGTACAACTCTTACCTTTGTGCCTGGCTTTATATTTCCCCTCTTTGTTCCTGTCATTACCACATCCCCTACTTTCTTGTTATTAAAGCAACGTTTTCTATATGTGCCGTTTGAGGAAACATGTCCACGGATTGTACTTCTTTAGTTTCATAGTTCATTTCTTCTAATATTGCTAAATCTCTAGCTAGGGTGCTTGGATCGCAGGAAACATATACTATCCTTTCTGGGGACATTTTAGCTATGGCTTCTAACAGCGCTTTTTCACAGCCTTTTCTTGGTGGGTCTACTACCACTACTTCAGCTTTTATTCCTTGACTTATCATTTCAGGGATTATTTTTTCTGCTTCACCTACATGAAATTCCGCATTTTTCACGTTATTTTCTTTAGCATTGTGTATAGCATTTTCTATGGCTTGTGGCACTATCTCTACACCATATACCCTTTTTGCCTTTTGGGACAGGAATAAGGATATGGTGCCTGTGCCGCAGTAGGCATCAAATACTGTTTCATTGCCGGTAAGCTCAGCAAATTCTAAGGCTTTAGCGTATAAAATTTCTGTTTGTACAGGGTTTACTTGAAAAAAGGATAAAGGAGATATATTAAACTTAAAATTTCCTATATAATCACTTATATGATCCTTTCCATAAAGCACTAAGCTTTTTTCCCCAAGGATGACATTGGTAGGTTTTGTATTTATGTTAAGCATAATGCTTTTTATTTCTGGAATGCTCTGAGCAAGTTCTAAAATAAGCTCTTCTTTATGAGGAAGTTTTTCTGTGGTAGTAACTAATACCACCATCACCTCATTGGTCTTAAAGCCTTTTCTAACCATTATGTGCCTTAATACACCCTCAGGAGAGTATTGTCCATCCACTATATAAGGTTTTATGTTATTCTTTAATATCCATTTTCTTATGATATCTACTGCTTTATCTGCCACTTCGTCTTGTATATAGCAGCTTTTCATGTCTATGATGTCATGGCTTCTTGGGGCAAAAAAGCCAATTTGAAGCTCACCATTGTTACTTCCTACTGGTAATTGAACCTTATTCCTGTATCTGTAAGGATTTTTCATACCTATGGCTGGTTTAACTATATCAGGATTTATTTTGGCTATTTTACTCATGCAATCTTTAACCCTCTCAGTTTTAAATTCCAGCTGAGAATTATAGGAGGTATGCTGCAGAGAGCAACCTCCGCATCTTTTATATATAGGACAAATTGGAATTTCTCTATTCTTAGAAGGTTTAAGTATTTCTATAAGCTTGCCATAAGCATAGCTCTTCTTACTCTTTACTATTTTGACTCTTACCTTTTCCCCTTTTAAAGCTTCAGGAATAAAAATAGTGAAGCCTTCAGAAGTTTTTGAAATGCCTTCCCCTTCATAACCCTGTGCAATTATGTCTAATTCATATTCTTTGTTTTTTTCTATCAAAATTATCACCTTTTAATTCAATTTAAAACTATAAACTATAATTCATCATCAATTTTCCTTTAATTACTCTATAAAGTCAAGGAAAAGAAGATTAACTATACTTCTCTGAAGGTTTCACACTGAGTTTCTTCTGTTGTTTCCGCCTTTTCACCAATTATTTGTATATTAGAGGCACTACATCTCCCCTTCATATTGTACCTGCATTTTTCAGCTTCACATAGTATATTAGGGGTTAAAGCATACTCCTCCATGGTTATAAGTTGTCTAAGTTCACCGGAAATATTAGTGTTAGCCATTCCGGCAAAGGCATTCATCACTCCTCTTTCTGCAAAGGTACTACAGCGAGTTTCCTTAGAAGTTTTGGCATCACCACCAATTACATGTATAGTAGCTGCTGCACAAAAACCACCTGTATAGTTTATACAACTTGAAGCATTACAACTTAATCTTGTCATCTTTACCTCCTACAATTATCAAGTGATTCTAAACTTCAGATGGACTTACTTAAAAGGAATACTTACTCCATCTGAAGCTTAGAAGAACTTATCCAGGAGCTTAGCGCTCATTATCCCACCACTTTGAAGAAGGGAGAATATTAGGAGCGTTAGCTATCGGATAAAAAATAATATTAACTACAACACTAATACTTTTACTATAATATTTTAAGATAATAAAATATTATTAGTATATTTTTAGTATAATATTAAAATAATATTCAATAATCCTTACTTTTGCAGATTTTCAGCAAAAAAAAGAGCACCCTTAGGTGCTAAGTAAAAGAATCAGTTGCCATTTAATCATCTTACTATTTTGTCCAAATTTAAAAAAGAATATACACTTAATTATATTAAATTAAAAAGTTTTAATGTGTTAACTTTTCGTGAACTTTTTAAAGCCACCTTAAGGTGGCTTTAAATACTTTATATATGATACTCAAACTACTCTACAATACTAACTTTAAGCATATTTGTAGAACCAATTTCATTTATAGGAAGTCCTGCTGCTAGAACCACTGTATCTCCCTTTTTAACAAAACCAGATTGTTTTGCTACCTCTGTAGCTTGAGCGATCATTTCATCTGTAGTTTCAATTTTTTCTGCTAGCATTGGGTATACTCCCCAAACTAAAGCAAGTTGTTTTGCTACATGCTCATGGAAAGTAACTGCAATTATTGGGCACTCTGGCCTATATCTTGAAACTCTTCTTGCTGTAGATCCTGATTGAGTAGAGGTTATGATTGCTGCTGCATTTAGTTCCATAGCTACATTACAAGTAGATCTACTTATAGCTCCACCAATAGTTTTAGCACGTTTGCCTAATTTTAAAGTTGCAGATTCATAAGTTAAATGTTGCTCTGCTTCTGAAGCGATGGTAGCCATAGTTCTAACTGATTCTACTGGCCAGCTTCCGTTAGCACTTTCTCCGCTAAGCATTATAGCATCAGTTCCATCTAATATAGCATTAGCTACGTCAGAAACCTCAGCTCTTGTTGGTCTTGGGTTTCTTATCATAGAATCTAACATTTGTGTGGCAGTGATAACTGGTTTTCCTAATCTATTACACTTCTCAATAATCATCTTTTGCACTGAAGGTACCTTTTCTATAGGAATTTCCACTCCTAGGTCTCCTCTTGCCACCATTATACCATCTGAAGCTTCTAGTATTTCATCTATGTTGTCTACGCCTTCTTGGTTTTCTATCTTTGAGAAAATGTGTATGTTTTCTCCTCCATTTGAGTTAAGAATTTCTCTTATAGCCTTAACATCTTCTGCCTTTCTTATAAAAGAAGCTGCTATAATGTTAACTCCTATTTCACAACCAAATTTTAAATCATCAATATCTTTGCTGGTCATAGCAGGAAGCTTTATAGAAACTCCTGGTACATTTACTCCTTTATGAGTTCCCACTACACCAGAGTTACTTACTATAGTATATATCTTTTTCCCTTCAACCCTTTTAACCTCTAAGCCTACTAGGCCGTCATCTATTAGGATTCTATCTCCAGCCTTCACATCTTCAGCTAATCCTGAATAGGTTACAGAACATTTTGTTGCATCTCCTAACACTTCTTCACCAGCATATATAACAAATTCTGAACCTGAGGTAAGTTCTACTTTGTTCCCTTCAAACTTTCCTGTTCTTATTTCTGGTCCTTTGGTATCTAATATTATAGGAATATGCTTGTTGTATCTCTTGGATAGCTCTTTCACCATCTTTATTCTCGCTGCGTGCTCTTCATGATCTCCATGAGAAAAGTTATGTCTTGAAGCGCTCATACCCGCTTCTATTATTTTACATAACGTTTCTTCCTTCTCACTGGCAGGTCCTATGGTACATACTATTTTTGTATTTCTCATTAATACAACACTCCCTTGCTATAATTTCCCATTTTAAAATTTCAGTTAATTCTCATTAATATGTATCCTTTTAAGTTAATATTATCAGAAAACTAATTATAATGATAGAATTTTAGCTATTTCATATAGATTATCATCAAAGTTTCTCT
Organism: Clostridium amylolyticum; assembly: GCF_900142075.1. Lineage (GTDB taxonomy): Bacteria > Bacillota > Clostridia > Clostridiales > Clostridiaceae > Clostridium_AA > Clostridium_AA amylolyticum. The sequence continues at coordinate 327,999 of NZ_FQZO01000003.1, read as the reverse complement.
TTTTAGCAAGAGCTTCATCAATATCTTCATCTATTATTTGGTTATCCCTTATACCAACTACTCTTGCAGTCTCACCCTTCATAAGAACCTCTACTGCTTTTGCACCTAACCTAGAAGCAAGTACTATATCATTTACTGTAGGTGAACCACCTCTTTGAATATGACCAAGAATGGTAGCCCTAGTCTCTAACCCTGATATATTTTCTATAAAGCTAGCAAGTTCATTAGCTCCGCCTACACCTTCAGCTAGAACTATAATATTATGCATTTTCCCAGTATTTTTACCATCTAATATAGTTCTTATAAGCTCTTCTTTATCAAAATTCTTTTCTGGAACTATAATCCCTTCAGCTCCTCCTGCTAATCCTGCATAAAGTGCTATATCTCCACATCGTCTTCCCATAACCTCTATAACACTTACTCTTTCGTGGGAAGTGGAAGTATCTCTAAGTTTGTTAATTGCATCGTGAACAGTGTTAAGAGCAGTATCAAAACCTATGGTATAGTCTGTATAGGATAGGTCATTATCTATGGTACCAGGTATACCTACTGCCGCTACTCCAAGTTTGGACAATAGTTTTGCACCAGTAAAGGAACCATCTCCACCGATAACTACTAAAGCATCTATTCCATAAGCTTGAAGTATGTTTGCAGCTTTTTGTCTTACTTCTTCATTCTTAAACTCTTCACATCTTGCGGTTCTAAGCATAGTTCCGCCTCTTTGAATTATGTCCGAAACACTATGTCTATCCATTCTAAAAAGCTCACCGTTAATAAGACCAGCAAAGCCTCTTCTAACTCCCATAACTTCTAATCCATTATACACCGCCATCCTTACCACTGCTCTTATAGCAGCATTCATTCCCGGGGCATCTCCACCACTAGTTAAAATAGCAATTTTTTTAATCATAATCTACTTCCTCCTATACAGGGACAAATTTTATCCCATATGTCTTTAAACTAACCCACATATGTTGCTAAGTTTATTTTACAAAAAATACGACAATTTTTCAACAATTACTATGTCTTTATTATAACCTTATAAAGTTAAGGATATGTTAACTAATTGAGAATTGAGAATTTAGAGTTAAGAATGGAGGAAGAAACTCCTAGCTGAGTTTCAAAGAATTCATGTAGAGGTGTCCAAAGACTTGAGGCCTTTGGGGACACTGATATTTTTTCAGATACGGCAATATGTACGTTTTTTTTAAGATATAATAAACTTTGTGGTGCTTATATTTTTTTAGGTCACAAAATTTTTCTAATATTTTAAAATCAGCTAAAACTTTCCCTGAAAAAAAGAAGCTTCCCCAGAAGCTTCTTCCCTACCTACATTTAAAGAAACTCTGCGAGTTTCCTCCTTCATTTTAAATTCTCAATTCTAAATTCTCAATTATTTCTTATACTGTGGTAAATATTCTTTGTTTTCTTCTAGTATGTCGTCTAAAACCTTTTTAGCTTTTATAGAGTCATTTACCAACGGATGTATGGTGAGTGCTTTTAGGGCTTGATTATAATCTCCTGATACCGCCGCTTCAATAGTGAGTTCTTCGTAGGCTTTAACCACTTGAGTAAGCCCCCTCATGCTGGTTTCTAGATGTCCTATATGAATAGGATGAGCTCCATTTTTGTCTATGACGCAATTGCATTCTATGGCTACGTCTTCTGGTAAATCCAATATGGCTCCGTTATTTCTTATATTAACATATTGTATGTCCTTTTTGTCATTATAAATGGAATTTATAAGGTTTACCGCTGCTTCGCTGTAATGAGCTCCGCCTCTTTTGGCTAATTGAGGTGGTTTAATATTTAAATTAGGATCCTTATATAACTCAAATAAGCTTTCTTCTAATTCTCTTACCACTTCTCCTCTAGTGCCTTTTTCTTCTGCATCCTTTAAGCACTTTTGAAGCATGGTGTCACTTAAATAGTAGTATCTATGGTAAGGGCAAGGCAGCACTCCTAATGCTTCTATAAGTTCCTTGTTTAGCTCTATGTCTGGTATATTCTCCATATTAGGAGATTTACCTTTAGCTATAAACTCTAATACTTCTTGGGTAACATTTATTCCATCTTTATATATATTTCTCCCCCAAACTAAATGGTTAAGTCCCGCAAATTCTATATAAATCCTGTCAGCACTTACTCCATAAAGTTCAGCTATGACATTTACCATACCTATCGGTACATTGCAAAGACCTATAGCTTTTATTTTGCTATGTTTTAACACTGCTTCTGTAACTATCCCTGATGGATTGGTGAAGTTTATAAGCCAAGCCTTAGGGCATAACTCTTCCATGTCTTTGCATATATCCAATATCACTGGTATGGTTCTTTGCGCTTTAGCAAAGCCTCCTGCTCCAGTGGTTTCTTGTCCAATTAGATTATATCTTAAAGGAATCTTCTCATCCCTTATTCTAGCTTCCATAAGTCCCACTCTAAACTGAGTGGTGACAAAGTCAGCATCCTTTAAGGCTTCTCTCCTATCTAAGGTAAGGTGAACCTTTATATCTGCACCAGACTTTTCTATCATCCTTTTAGCAAGGCTTCCTACTATTTCAAGCTTTTCCTTTCCTTCTTCAATGTCCACTAGATATAGATCTTCTATGGGCAATTCTCCAGAGAGCTTTCTATTTATAAAACCTTCCACTATCTCAGGAGTGTAGCTTGACCCTCCTCCTATTGTCACTATCTTAATACCTTTCTTCAAAAATAACACCTCCATTAAATATTAAAAACCATTATTTTTAATTAATTCTTTATACCAATATCCGCTTTTTTTAATAGTTCTTTTTTGAGTTTCTATATCCACTGAAACTAGACCATATCTATTCTTATATGCATTTAACCAAGACCAGTTATCCATAAAGGTCCACAGATGATAGCCTTTAGCGTTGCAACCTTCTTCTATGGCTTTATTTAGCCACCTTAAATGATCTTTTATAAATTTTATTCTATAGTCATCTTGAATAAAATCATCCTTTAAAAATCTCTCTTCATTTTCCACACCCATACCATTTTCAGAAACAAAGCTTTCAATATTATCATAATTTTCTTTGATGTTTATCATTATGTCATATATGCCCTTTTCATATATCTCCCATCCTCTGTAAGGATTCATCTTTCTTCCTGGCATTTCATAATTGTCAAAGAAATAATCTGGCATAAAAGGTGCCTCAAGATTAGGTAAACAAGCCTTTGCTTTAGCTCTTCTAGGTTGATAATAATTAACCCCTAAATAATCTATAGTATTATTTTTAATTTCTTCTAACTCATCCACATTGTAATCTGGCAGATGATTATACTCCTTTAAAAGTTTTATCAATTCTTCTGGATAACACCCTTTAACTGAAGGATCTAGAAAGCTTCTATTTATCATTAAATCTGCTATAGAAGCAGCTTTTATATCCGCTGGATTATGGCTTCTGGGATAGGTGGGGCTTAGGCTGAGCACTATGCCTATTTTCCCTCCCTCTATATTTAACTTTCTAAACTCTTTAATAGCTTTAGCGCTGGCCACCATGGTGTTATAAGCCACCTGTATAGCTTTTTTAAAGTCTACTATGTCTGGATAATGAAAATTATAAAGATATCCCCCTTCTGCTGGTACTATAGGCTCATTAAAGGTAGTCCATCTCTTCACCCTATCTCCAAATAATTGAAAACAGGTCCTAGCATAATTTACGTAAGCCTTCACCACTTCTTTGCTTTCCCATCCTCCAATAGCTTGCATTTCTAAAGGCATATCAAAGTGATATAGATTTATAAAAGGTTCTATCCCCTTTGCTATAAGCTCATTTATCACATTATTATAAAAATTTGCAGCTTTTGCATTAACCGTCCCCTTACCACCTGGTATAAGCCTTGACCAGGATATAGAGGTTCTGTAAGAGTTAAAATTTAAAGCTTTCATAAGTTGAATATCTTCTTTGTAGGTGTGATAAAAATTAGAAGTTACAGAAGGTCCCACATTATTAAAAAACCTATTAGGTTCATTTTCATACCAATAATCCCAAATATTTTTACCTTTTCTATCTAAATCTGCTGCTCCTTCAGTTTGTGGTGCTGAAGCCGCGGCTCCCCACCAAAAATCCTTAGGAAACTTACATTGTAAATCCATTTTACTACCTCCTTCAGGCATTTATCTTTTCAGTTTTTGTGGCATATACATATATGCTAATAACTATAAATATAACAAAAGGTCCCATAAAGGGTGCTACCAAGGCGCATACTATCAATGAATGAGCAATATAATTGTATACATCTTTAAAACTTAAATTATTGGAAGCTTTAAAATAGCTAAATGCATAGAAAATAATGGATAGAATCAATGCGGTGAATACAATGCCTATCCACATATAAAGAATAGTTCCTAGCAAATAGGGTATGGAAATATTCTTGTAAGAACTTATGAAGCTTCCTATTCCTCCAAAAAATAAGGACTTAATGAACTGTGCTATAAATAAAATTATAATCCCCACTATGGAGGTTAATAGTTGGAACCTAAATATCTTTAAGAGAGATTGATTTTTCAATTTAGAATAATGCTGAGGTTTTGTTATGCTTATTTTAAATTCTTCTAATAAAGTCATTTAATCTATCCTTTCTATATTCTTATATATACATTCAGGTGACTATGGGTATAGCCACCTGAAAAAATTAAACTAGAAAATTAATTATTTAATGTTGCTCCTGCAGCATTGTCATAAGATTTTTCTTGTTCATAATACTGTTTATCAACTACTCTTAAGAATGGAAGGTATATTAAAAAGCTTATGGCCAATTCTACTACTTGAAGCAATGCACCTCTAAATCCTGCTATTAAGAACCCACCAACTATAGGTGGTGTAGTCCAAGGAACTATTACACCAGAAGGAGGAGGAACTAATCCTAAGGAAATTGCAAGGTAGCAAACTACAGCTAAAATCATTGGTGTTAAAATAAATGGAATCATCATAATAGGATTAAGCACTACAGGAAGCCCAAAAGTTATTGGCTCATTTATATTAAACAAACCTGGAAGAATAGCTAGCTTTCCTAGCTTTTTACACTGTTGAGATCTGCAAACAAAGATCATAGCTATACATAAAGCTAAAGTTGCACCAGATCCTCCCAATTGAAGATATATTTCTTGGAATTGTTGAGTTATTATGTGTGGAAGCTCTTTTCCTGCTTGAAAAGCTGCAAGGTTTTCAGCGGATAAGGATATCCATATAGGGCTCATTACTGATCCCACAATATTGGCACCATGAATACCAAATACCCAGAACAATCCTATAAATAAGTTAGCTATAAGGGTTGCTCCTAAACTGTCTCCTAAAGCAGTTAATGGAGATTGAAGTACTTTATATATAAATCCATGAATGGTTTCAAAAGAAGTAAAAGTGAATATCAACCTAATTACATCAAAGAATATTATTACTATGGTAGCAGGTATTAGTGCTGAGAAAGCCTTAGAAACTGTAGGTGGCACGCCTTCTGGCATCTTTATTACCCAACCTCTATTTACTACAAATCTAATGATTTCTACGGATAAAACGGCAGTTATCATACCTACAAAAAGTCCTTTAGCTCCTATCCACTCCATGGGAATTACATCGGTAATTTTAAAAATTTCTTTGCTTCCCTCAGGAGTAAAGTTAGTCATAAAAGGTGTAAGTATGAAAAATGCTACTAAAGCTATAGCTGCAGAGCTTATTCCTTCTAACTCATACTGCTGAGCTAAGCTATTAGCTATACCAAAAACCACAAATATAGTCATTATTGCCATAGTGGCTTCAAAAGGTCTTACAAAAAATACATTCCAATTTGGTCCAAATATTTTAGTCATAAACTCTGCATAGCCTTTAATAGGGAAATTGGCAAATAGTAGTGACATAGCTCCAATAATTAGTAAAGGCATAGCCAGCATAAATCCATCACGGATAGCTGTTAAGTACTTATTACCAGAAATCTTACTCGCCACTGGCATAAGCTTATTTTCCATGGTGTCCATTATCTTACTCATAATATCTCCCCCAATATTTTATTTTTACTTAATTAAACTAAGAGCTTGTTCTAGTACCTTTTCTCCGTTCATTAATCCATAATCTCTTGAATTAATAACATCTATAGGTATATTCATTTCATCGCAAAGCTTCTTTGCCTTTGCTAAAGCATATCTTACTTGAGGTCCTAAAAGTACTACATCTGCATCATTTAAACGTTTACGCATTTCCGCCTCAGGATAGGCATTTATAATAACCTCTATACCTTTATCTTTAGCTGCTTTCTCCATCTTTGTAACTAAAAGACTGGTAGACATGCCAGCGGAACAAAATAATACAATATTAACCATAGAATAAACCTCCTAATTTTTTATCTGTGCATAATTTATTTCTATTAATAAAATATATGCTACTATTGTCCTTAATTAGTAAATAAATATAAATTATTCTCTTGTAAAATAACCTTCCTGTTCCGCACTGCCTATAGGTTCATGCATAGCAAGTTTTACTGCAAAGCTAGCAATATTTTTCAAGGAATTATTTAAACCTACCCCGCCTCTTCCTGGAGTCTTAATAATATAGACCCTTTTTCTGAAAAGTTCTTTTCCTGTACTATCTTCCGCCATAGCTGCAAAGGCTGGTATCTTAAGTTTTTCTTCAATAGATTCCACTAGATACCCACAACATTCACCATATCTTTTATAATTTAATGCAGGTCCGCATATAACTACATCTGGGTTAAACTTTTTTATAAGCTCTAATATTTCCTCTATTGCTTTATCTTTATTTTGTAAAAAATAATTGTCACCGCATATCACCGTTCCTGTTATATCACCTCCAAATCTCATAAGTGTAGATTTAAGCAACATTCCTAGCCCTGCTCCTCCATGTTGAGCTGAAGGCGGAATGTTCATTTTTTCATCTCCTCCTAAACCGGCTTGTACCTGATTTAAGAATTGAACTATCTTTATCATTTACATCACCCTTAACCCTTATTTTTTCTTAAGATTACTCTATTTTACCCTTTAATTCATTGATTTCCTTTTGCATCTTTATCATATTTTTTACTAACTCCTTTGACAGCAAGGTATTCATAAGATGATCTTGAGCATGTACTAAAAGAAGATTGATTTCCACCTTCTCTCCTCTTGCTTCCTTATGAATAAGATTAGTCTGCATATTATGAGCTTCTATTATAGCTTCATCGGCTTTTTGTAAAAGGCTGTCACTTTCTTCATATCTTCCTTCTCTTACTGAATCATAGGCTTCATATATATAGCTTCTTGCATCACCAGAATAGCTTATAAGTTGAAATATCATATCACTACTCATTTCTTCTTTTACTGTCTCAGTCATATCCATTCCTCCAGTTAGATAATTTTCTTATATATTTTAAATAAATTCCTTATACATTTATAAAGCAAATCCCATGCCAAACTCATTAAACACCTTTAAAGCCTTATATTCTAACGTTTCTTATAGAAACATATTAATACTTTTATACACTTCATATACACATTACCTAGAATCTTATTAAGTTATACTCACTATTTATACACATGTAAACACTTACTATATACACATGATTAAATACACTTATAGGGAGAAAAAAAAAGAAACCCTTTAACTTAGGTTTCTTACATCCTTACTTTATTTCTATCTCTTTATTATACATTCATAATATTTCTTAAAATAAAGCAAACTTCATCATCACTAAAATTAATATTATAATACTCTTCTATGTGTTTTATATTAATTTGTATGGCTTTAAATTCTTCAGGATATCTTTTCTTTAATTCTTCTTTGGAGTAGCAGGAAGGGGTGAGTTTTCCCTCCATGATGTTACTTATACTGCACACTATATGGACCATAAGTCCTACCCTTATATCATAGTCGATGCTTTTGTCTATGCTATGTTCTAGCTCTGATAAGAACTTATTATACATATCCTCAAAGTTAAATAGGTTCATATTGTTTATATCTCCTTGAAGGACTTCCAAGAAAGTATCATATCCCAGCTCTTCTTTATCCTTTTCTTTGAAAATAGGATTATTTAATAGCTCTTTTAATTTCTTACAGTCATTATCCATAAATATTTCATAGGTGGATATAAAGGGGATACCGTATATATTAGGATTTATGGTGCCTACTATGGCTAGTATTTTTTTCTCTTGGGATAAATTATTCAATATGTTATACATATACTGCTTATTGTTTAAGGACATAGGGAATATTTCCGCATTATATTCATCTAAGGAAATCTTATTCTCTATGAAATTTTTTAGCTGAATAGCACTCCCTTCTCCCGTGGTACACAAGGTTACTATTATTTTATCTCTATGAGGTATAAAAGACTGAGAAACCTTTGTGTTATAAGGGGAATATTGAGCTACAGAGCAGGCTATATCCTCATAGATTTTATTAATATCTCCATCAATAACAGCTTTTCTAGAACATTCTATAGCTATAGGGGTGGATACCAAATTGAAAATTTTAATATCAATGCCAGTTTCTTTGCTTATAAGCTCTCCAAAAGTTCCTAGAGACCCCATGTCCACTAAAAGCATTACCCCTGCTCCTTGATGCTTTTTCAATATAATTTCTTTCAGCTCTTCATATGCCAGCTTAGAGCTTTTATCTAAATTCATGTCGTAAGCATAGACATTATTTGCCCCCACCAGCCTATTTACCACCTCTGCCATGGAAGAGGCTGTACTCCTTCCATGCATGGCTATAACCACTATTGGTCTATCCTCTACGCATTGGCATTCAATCTCGTCTACTGTTAAAAACATGGCTATAAATCCTACTTCTGCATTAGGTATGGTAATTCCAAATCTTTTCTCTATGCTAAAAGCTAGCTCTTTAGCTAAATTAAACTCTTCTTCATGGTTTAACATAATATTTTCTAAATTGTGATTTACTATTTCCTTGCCGGATTTTATTCTTTCTATACTAGAGTTAATATGAAGGGATAAGCCATAAAAAACCTTTACAGGAAATACTTTTTTAAGTTTTTTTCCTGCCATTCTTAAAAAACTTTCTGTAAGATTTATAATCTCCTCTGGCACAATTTTAGATAGCTCGTACTTTTTTACACCTTTATCAAAATTTCTAATAAAGCTCTTAAAATAGTTTTCTATATCCAATTCCATTAAAAGCTTTATTTCATTATCCTCTACTCCTCTTTTTTGAAGCTCCTCCGTTCTTTTTTCTATATCTTCATAAAAGTTATTAGGAAGGGAATAGTCACCTTCTTTTATGGTGCTTCTTTGCCCTTTAGGGGTAAAGTATAAATTTCTTTCATCATTAACAAATTTATCTACTTCTTGAGCATTATTTTTATATATTAGCAGTCCTTGATTTACATGGGAAGCAAAATCCGTACAATGAATTTCTATGTTGTTTTTAGCATGGGATAAAGAATTTAAAAAACCATTAGCACACCCTAATTGTATATCACTTTTAAGTTGACCCACATTTCCTGGACACTCATATAAAAGCAGCTGTCTTATAGTATTAGAGGACACTGATATATCTTTCCCTACCCTGGCTGCTTCTATCTTGAAAAACTCACATATTAGAGAAAACCTTTCTTCTAAAGTTCTTTCACCTAATGCTGGTATCTTTATGGTCATTGGGATTCTTCTGGTAAAGGTGGATAAGAGCACATTATCTATATCTTCAGTGGTGGCACATATTATTAAAACTTGGCATTTTTTCTTGCTGTCATCCCCTAAAGGAGTGTACATACCTTTATCTATCAAGTAAAACAACATTTCTTGTCCTTCTGGTGGGAGCCTGTGAACCTCATCTAAGAAAAGTACCCCTCCATTGGCTTTACATACAATTCCTTCCCTATCCTTATCTGCCCCTGTAAAGGCGCCTTTTTTAGAGCCAAAAAGATGGGACATGAGAAGTTGAGGGTTATTAGAATAATCCGCACAATTAAAAGATACAAAAGGGGATTTTAAGCTAAAAACTCCATTTTCCAAAGCAAACTTATACATAAGTTCTGCAAACATGGTTTTACCTACGCCGCTAGGCCCTAGTATAAGGGTATGAAGCCCTTTAGGAGGATACATAATGGCTGCCTTAGCCTGCTGTATACACTTTTTCAAACTCTTATCACTGCCGGTTATTGCATTAAAGTTTGCATTTTTCACGGAAGTTATGTTTCTATTTTCTTGAGCATTATTTAAAGTATATATAACAGGTTTTCCCTTGATTTTTAACAGTATTCCTTGCTTATACAACTCATTAAGTACGGCACTAGCATTACTTCTTTGCATATTAAGCTCTTCTGCCACTTCTCCTGCTGAAAGCCCTTTATTCTCTTCTGAATACTTTCTTATTATATCTAAGACTTGTTCTATATTACTTTTCACAACCTCACCCTCTTCCATATACTTCTAATAATTTTGATTTTATCATAGTTAGGATGAGAAGAACAATTTATTTTGAATTTATATGTTTTTTTCTGTAAATAAAAATCAGGTGATTCTTAGATTTATATAAGGTTTACTTAAAAGGAATACCTTCTGCATATGATAATTATGTTTTGAAAGTATGAAAAAGAGCACATAAAAAACAAAAATTATTCCAATCTAAGCCTAGCATTCAACCACCCTTCAATTTCATTCTTATATCGGAACAACAGTAAAAATAATACTCCTGATATTACGCCTATTATTATCCAAGTAATAAGAGAAAAAGAAAATATTCCAGAACCAACTAAAGAAGCAAATACTATGTTTGGTAATCTTCCTATTACAGTGAGAATGAGAAATAACTTAAAATTAATATTTGATATTCCTGCTAAGAAACAAAGCGCATCATCAGGAAAGAAGGGTAAAAGAAATAATATAAACAAGCTTAAAGCAGATTTTTTTTGAAATACTTTACCATATTTATTAAAAATACTTTCACCAACAAATTTAATAACTAATGGCTTTCCAAAAATCCTAGCAAGATAAAAAGCTATCATGGATCCAAGGATTATTCCTAAACCACTTAAAAGGGAAGCATATAATCCTCCAAACAAAGCCCCGCCTGCTAACGCAGTTAAGTTTCCTGGTATAGGAGATATAATTACTTGGCCTATTTGGATTAAGAAAAACACTACTGGTGCTAGGCTCCCTTGTTTAATAACAAATTCCTTAAAGTTTTCAGATGAATAAAATATCTCCTTGAAATAGCTATATAAATTAAATTTGTTAAAGTAATATAATATTGTACCTAAGATAATTAAAAATATAGTGTATTTAACTATAGTTTTTCTTTTCAAAATAGTTGGCCTCCCTTATAACTTTTCTAATGAAATTAATTATAAAGGTAAGAACTTATTATTAAATTAACTAAATCTTATATTTTACTTAAGAAGCTATTGTATATTTCTTAATTCGTAATTTAAATAAAAAAAACGGCTTTCGCCGTTTTTTTACTCCACTAACTTAACATTTTCTTCTCCAAATTTTTCTCTTAAAAACTCTAGACCGCCTTTTTCTGTGTCTATCCACATATCTCTAGATAATCTAAAGTTTTGCCTTTCCTTAGCTGCAAAAATATACACAGGGGTTTCCCCTCTATAAGGTGCTAGGTAAGGTTTTAATGCCCAATTTACTTCTTTGGCAGTTTTGTTGTCTTCTACCTTAATATATATTTTTGAGCTATTTATCTTCTCTAAAGGCTGAATATCTTCACATATTACCTTAGGAGCTTCATCTTCCCTTATGCTTAACTTACCTCTTATAACTATAAGCTGATCCACCTCTACCATATAATTAACCTTTTGCAGTGTATTAGGGAACACTATTACTTCAATGGTTCCAGTAAGATCTTCTAACTTTACAAAGGCCATAATATTATTATTTCTAGTAACCTTTCTGCTTACCTCTGTAATTATTCCTCCGATGATTACTCTTTCCCCATCCTCCACTACATCAGTGTTTCTAAGAATAGCTTCCGCTACCAGTTCTTCAGGAAGGGTATCATCTTCTAATATTTGATTAGAGCTCATTATGGTTTCAATTTCAATGGAAGTTTGATTTTTCAAGCTCTTTGCATATTCATCTAAAGGATGACCAGTGAGATATAAACCCGTCATTTCCTTTTCCATAGCAAGGATGTACTTCTTATCAAATTCCTTTATTTTTGGATAGGCTATCTCTGGGATTTCTATGGCCGCTCCCAGGTCAAGGCCTCCAAAAAGGCTTATCTGTCCATCGATGTTCTTCTTTTTCTGGCTGGAAGCTCCATCTAAAAGCTTCTCATACACTGCAAGCATCCTTGACCTAAATACCTTTAAGCCGTCAAAGGCCCCAGCCTTGATAAGGCTTTCCACCGCTCTCTTATTTATGGAAGAAGGTTCTACCCTGTTACAAAAATCTGAGAGGCTTATAAATTCACCTTTTTCATTCCTAGCCTTAACAATGGCTTCAATAGCATTAACACCTACATTTTTTATAGCCGCCATACCAAATCTAATAGTATCACCTTTAACTGTGAACTTTGAATAGCTTTCATTTATATCAGGGGGAAGTACTTGTATCCCCAAAGATTCCGCAAAGTGAATATAAAAAGCCACTTTTTCATTGTTGCCCATAACGCTATTTAACATAGCTGCTATAAACTCCACAGGATAATATCTCATAAGATAAGCCGTCTGAAAACCAATTACAGCATAGGCAGCAGCGTGGCTCTTGTTAAATGCATAGGAAGCAAAGTCCATCATTTGATCGAATATCTTATTGGCTGCCTCTTCAGAAATACCATTCCTTAGGCACCCAGGTACTAATACTTTTTCATTTTCATCTACTATACCATAAATAAAATTCTTTCTTTCTTCCTCCATGACCTTATGTTTTTTCTTGGACATGGCTCTTCTTACCAAGTCACTTCTACCTAAAGAGTATCCCGCCAGATCCCTAACTATTTGCATTACCTGTTCTTGGTAAACCATAACTCCATAGGTAACATCTAGTATAGGTTCTAGGTGAGGTGTTATATATTTTACCTTTTCTGGATATCTCTTATTTTCAATGTATTTGGGTATTTCAGCCATAGGGCCTGGTCTGTAGAGACTGATACCCGCTATTATGTCTTCTAAGGAGTCGGGTTTTAGTTCTTTCATGAAAGAGGTCATTCCCGGAGATTCTAATTGGAATACCCCTACGGTTTTCCCTTCTCCTATCATCTTATAGACTTCTTTATCACCAAAGTCTAATTTGTCCAAGTCTATATCTACACCGCGATTTTCATGTACCATCTCTACAGTATTGCTCATTACCGTTAAGGTACGGAGGCCTAAGAAGTCCATTTTCAATAGTCCAAGCTCTTCCAATGTACCCATAGGAAACTGGGTCACTATCATATCTTCATTTTTTTGAAGAGGAACATATTCCACCAGTGGTTTTGAGGCTATAACCACTCCAGCAGCATGGGTGGAGGAGTGCCGTGGAAGCCCCTCTAAGGCTCTACTAACGTCTATAAGTTCTTTAACCCTTATATCCTCATCATAGGCCCCTTTAAGCTCTGGGTTCATTTCTAGGGCCTTATCTATGGTGATATTTAACACCGTAGGAATCATCTTTGCTATTTTATCCACTTCAGCATAAGAATAATTCATAGCCCTGCCTACATCTCTAATACAAGCTCTGGCTGCCATGGTACCAAAAGTTATAATCTGTGATACGTTTTTTGCTCCATATTTCTCTACTACATAATCTATAACCTCCGGTCTTCTTTCATAGCAAAAGTCGCTATCTATATCCGGCATGCTTATTCTCTCAGGATTTAAGAATCTTTCAAAGAGTAAATTATATTTAATGGGATCTATTTTTGTAATTCCTAGACAATAGGCCACTATGGCTCCTGCGGCAGATCCTCGTCCAGGCCCAGTGGGTATACCATTTTCATTGGAGAATCTAATAAAATCCCATACAATAAGAAAATAATCTACATAACCCATCTGCTTAATGATTTGAAGCTCAAACTCCAGCCTATCCACATATCCCTTAGCATCAGGATCTGACTTTGCTATTTCTTCTATAAACTTATAATCTAGCGGCTTATCTCTTAAGGATGAAAATTCATCATATCTTTCTATTAATCCCATATAGCATACTTTTCTAAGGTATTCATAAGGGTCTGTATCCTCAGGCAATGGAAACTTAGGCAGCTTTGATACGTGAAACTCATAATCAAAATTACACTGCTCTGCTATGCTTTGAGTGTTTTCTAAAGCCTCTGGGATATAAGAGAAAATATTCCACATTTCCTCTGGAGACTTAAGGTAAAACTCATCGGAGGGGTATCTCATCCTGTTTTCTTCATCTATGCTCTTTCCCGTTTGTATACAAAGTAATATATCGTGAGATCTAGCATCTTCTTTGTTTATATAATGAACATCATTGGTAGCTATAAGAGGTATATTAAGCTCTCTAGCTATATTTATTACTTCTTTATTAACCTTTTTCTGCTCCTCCACACCGTGGTCCTGCAATTCAAGATAAAATCCATCTTTAAATATTTCCTTATAAATAAGTGCTGTTTCTTTTGCTTTATTTATATTTCCCCTAGAAGTATAGGATTGAACTTCCCCTCCAAGACAAGCACTTAGAGCAATAAGCCCTTCACTGTTTTCTCTAAGATAATCATGGTCAACTCTAGGCTTATAATAAAAACCCTCTATGGAAGCTTTGCTTACTATTTTCATTAGATTTTTATAACCTGTTTCATTTTTTACTAAAAGTACCAGATGATATATTTCATTGTCTCTATCATTATTTTCTTTTATGTAAAGAGATTTAGGCACTACATAAACTTCACAGCCTAGTATAGGCTTTATTCCTTGCTCTTTGGCTGCATTATAAAAATCTACACAGCCGTACATTACACCATGATCTGTAATAGCGATGCTATCCATTCCAAGCTCTTTAGCTCTGGCAATTATCTTAGGAATCTTTCCAGATCCATCAAGAAGGCTATATTCTGTGTGGAGATGCAAATGGGTGAACTTTTTTTCACTCAAGTTGTAATTTCACTCCCTTCTATTAACTATATAACTATTATAAATCTAATAAAATTTCTTTGCATTATATAAATAAATAGAGTAGGGAATAAATCCTTACTCTATTTAATATAAAACTTCTATAAATTCTAGAATTTTTTATATAAAATATCTCTAGAACTCTAAAATCTCTAGTCTTATGCCTTTAAAGCCTGGAACTACTTTATCTGCTTTATTAAGTACATCTATAGAGCCTATTCCCACCGCTTTCATATTTGCTCTTTTTGCAGCTTCAATACCTGCTTCTGCATCTTCAAAGACTACGCATTCTTCAGCATTAACTCCTAATTCTTTAGCTCCCAGTAGGAAAACTTCTGGATCTGGCTTAGCCTTGGAAACCTTATTTCCATCAATTATAGCATCAAAATATGGAATTAGTTTAAGATTTTCTAATATTAACATGGAGTTTTTTGAAGCTGAGCCTAATGCGACCTTAATTCCATTTTCTCTTAGCAAAGTTAAGAATTCCTTTACTCCTGGAAGTATCTCATCCTCTTTAAGCTTGGATATATAATCAACATACCATTTGTTTTTCTTTTCTGCCATGGATAGCTTTTCTTCCTCACTGACAACAACTTGTCCTATAGACAATAATATTTCAAGGGAAGCCATACGGCTTACTCCTTTAAGTCTTTCATTATCTTCTTCTGTAAAATCAAAACCTAATTCTTGTGAAAGTCTCTTCCAGGCAAGATAATGGTATTTTGCAGTATCTACTATAACCCCATCCAAATCAAATAAACACGCTTTTACTTCTTTCATAAATAAAATCCTCCCTAACAACAGTTAATTTTTCCTAAGTTCTTCAGCTATTTTTTCAATTTTTCTTAATCTATGATTAACCCCAGACTTTCCTACAGGAGGATTTAACATTTCTCCTAATTCTTTTAAAGATTCATCTGGATAGTTCAATCTAAGCTCTGCAATATCTCTTAAATTTTTAGGAAGCCTCGCTAATCCTATTTCTCTTTGTATAAGCTTTATGCTTTCCACCTGACGAACAGCAGCATTCACAGTTTTACTTAAATTTGCTGTTTCACAATTCACCAAGCGGTTTACATTATTTCTCATCTCTTTCATTATTCGAATGTTTTCTAATTCTAATAGAGAAGCATGTGCACCTATGATGTTCAAAAGGTCAACTATCTGCTCCCCTTCCTTAAGGTATACTATAAAGCTGCTTTTTCTTTGTATAACCTTAGAGTTTAATCCAAATTCATTTATAAGCGCGCTTAAATCCTCAGCATACTCTAAATTATGGGTTACAAATTCTAGGTGATAAGTCTTTTCAGGATTACTTATACTACCTCCACCAATAAAAGCACCTCTTATATATGTCCTTTTACATTGTTCTGTAAGAAGTAAACTCCTATCTATCCTATAATCTAAAGATAAGATATCTTCATCATCCCTAAGAATCCCTGTTTCCTTTAGTAGTTCCCTTACACCCATTTCTTCAGTAACCATAACCATATACAAATTGTTCTTTTTTAAGGAATTGCTTTTCTTCACCATAAGCTTTGCATGAATTTTAAAATGTTCTTTTAATAAAGTAAATGCAAGTCTTGCACTAGCGGGATTTTCCGTGGTAATTCTAAAATTTAAAGACCTCTCACTAAAAGAAATGGTACCGCTGACTTTCATAATAGCTGAAAGTTCTGCTAATGCTTCTTCTTTAGTAAGATCGGTATATCTGCATATTTCTCCTTTAACATTAGATGAAAATGACATAGGCTCCCCTTCCTTAGTTATTCTTCGAATTTTTTATTCTATCTGAAAGATACATATATTCCAATATCCTTTTTCTATCATATAAAAGTTTTCTTTCCATTATTGTCTCCGCTAAAACCCTGGCAAGATAATCTGCATCATGCCTTATAAGGCCCTTCTTAACCTCTATAAGATTGGCTTCTATAGGGGTAACCCCTAGCTTATCTAATTCTTTTCTATCAAACTCTACCAGCTTAGAGTTTTCTTTTAAATACTTTTCCTTTAGATCATCTTCTATAGGTTCAACATTAGCCACTACATAATCTATTATGCCATGGCCCACGTGAGAGTAAATGGTCTTTACGTGATCTGATGCAGTAAAACCATCTGTTTCTCCCGGCTGAGTCATTATATTAGAAACATATATCCTTAATGCCTTACTCTTCTTAATAGCATAGGCTATGTCCTTAACTAAAAGATTAGGAAGCACAGATGTGTACAGACTCCCAGGCCCCATAATTATGGCATCAGCATCATATAAAGCTTCCAAGGCATCTGGAAGAGCCTTTGCATTTTCAGGATCTATCATAATTCTTTCAATACTGGTTTTTTGGACTATAGTTTCCTCAGGTATATTGGATTCACCTTCTACTATATTTCCATTTTTAAATTGCGCTTTAAGCTTCATATCATCTAAAGTAACGGGAAGAACCTTTCCTGTTACCGCTAAAACGGAACTCATTTTTTGTACAGCATCCTCAAAGTTATCTGATATACCATCCATGGCCGCCAAAAATAGATTTCCAAAGCTTTGATTCTTAAGCCTTCCATCTTTAAACCTGTATTGCAAAAGTTCATCCATAAGAGGCTCTGTGTCAGCTAAGGCTAATATGCAGTTTCTTATGTCTCCTGGCGCCAGCATTCCAAGATCCTCTCTAAGATCTCCTGATCCTCCACCATCATCTGCCACGGTAACAATTGCTGTAATGTTGGAGGTATAATACTTTAAACCTCTTAACATGGTGGAGAGCCCTGTACCTCCGCCTATTACCACTATCTTAGGGCCTTTTACCAATAGCCTTTTTTCGTAAATTAAGCTTTCAATTTTCTCATTATCAAGGGATACCTTTAAATATCCTTTATTTATAAGAGCTATTATGGATTTCATCCCTTCAGTAACGGATACATATAGAATAAAAAAACCTGCGATATTTAAAAATGCCCAAAAGAGTTTGTAATTCAAGCTATAAAACTTTCTAGTCACTAATTCATTAACCCCAAAAGCAATAAGCAGTATCCCTAAAAAAGCAAACAATATCCATCTTTTAATCTTAATCCCTGGCCTTAGCCATTCCCAAATCCTCATAGCTTATAAGCTCCCCTATTTACATCTTCATTAATATCTCTGTGTTCAATACTTGCCTTGTAATTTTCTTTAACTAGGCTTTCATATATAGCATTAGCTATAGCCACAGATCTATGCCTTCCACCAGTACAACCTATAGCAATTATAAGCTGCCTTTTACCCTCTTTTATATAGTTTGGTATAAGAAAAGTTATCATATCCATTAGTTTTTCCATAAAGCCTTGAGTTTCTTCATGTTCCATTACAAACTTTCTAACTGGCTCTTCCATACCTGAAAATTTCTTAAGTTCTGGAATGTAAAAAGGATTCTGTATAAATCTTACATCAAAAACCAAATCTGCATCCACAGGAATGCCATATTTAAATCCAAAGGAAAGTACAGTAATAGAAAGGTGCCTTTCTATTTTACTATTGTCACCATAAAGATTTGTTATTTTATCCCTTAGGTCTCTAATAGCAAGTTTTGAAGTGTCTATTATTGTATCTGCTCTATCTCTAACTTCACGCAGCCTATTTCTTTCATTAGTAATTCCAGTTATTATTCTTCCATCTGGAGCCAAAGGATGTCTTCTTCTGGTTTCCTTAAATCTTTTTACCAGCACTTCGTCAGAAGCATCTAAAAATAATATTTCATATTTAAATTCATGCTCCTTAAGATAAATTAAGCTTTGGAAAAGGCTATCAAAGAAAGTTCCTCCTCTAATATCAATAACTAAAGCTATCTTCTCAATTTTCCCTTCACTTTGTATACAAGCCTCTGCAAATTTTGGTATCAACGTAGGGGGAAGATTATCCACACAGAAATATCCAAGATCCTCTAGACTCCTAGTAGCTTCTGTTTTACCTGCCCCGGATAAACCTGTTACAATTATAAATCTCATCTAATTCATCCTCCTGTTATATATAAATCAAATCTAGTCATAACAAAACATTACTACACATTATAATACACATTATCATTATAATCTATTACTATATTAATTTACAATTTAGAATTGACAATTGCAAATTAATTTAAAATTGAGACTGTAAAATGTAGATAACTAATTTAAAATTTAGAATGTAGAATGTAGAATGAAGGAAGAAACTCCTTCCGGAGTTTCTAAGACTATATAAAAGAATATAAAAGAAGTTTCCTCCAGGAAACTTCTTTTATTATATACTAATTCAAAATTTTTCTGATTCTTTTCATCAGAAAAATATCCTCCATTTTAAATTCTAAATTATAAATTTTAAATTTTTTTTATCCCTTGCTTAAGTTCTTCTATAAACTTTTTATTTTGATATTCAGTTCCAATAGATACTCTTAACCAACCTGGCATACCTAGGAGGAAGCCTGGCCTTATGATGATTCCCTTTTTTAATAAATAATCAAATAAGAATTTATCTTGTCCTTTTACATCTACCATGATGAAGTTTGTATTGGAAGGAACATAGTTAAGTTTCATTTCATCAAAGGCTTTTAATAAATATTCTTTTTGCTCCTTATTGGTTTCATGTACTAGCTTTAAGTATTCTTCATCCTCTAGGGCTGCTATGGCTGCATATTGTGCAAATAAGTTCACGTCGAAGGGATTAATTACTCTATTGAGGTATTGTACAAGCTCTTCGTGGCATATTCCATAACCACATCTCAAAGAAGCTAGTCCATATGCCTTAGAAAAGGTTCTTAATATAATCATATTAGGATACTCTGGTAAAAGCTTTAATGAATCTGGATAGTCTTCATCTGTTACATATTCATAGTACGCTTCATCCATGATTATATAAACATCTTTGGATATCTTGTGAAGCACCTCATTAAGCTCTGTACCCGTAAACATACCACCTGTAGGATTGTTGGGATTACAAAACCATATCACCTTGGTTTTTGGTGTTATTTTTTCCACCATAGCTTCAATATCTAAAAAATTATTTTTAAGAGGGACTTTTACTACAGTACCTCCCATGAGTTTAGTATTGTCTTCATATCTTGAAAAGGTTACTTCTCCCATTATAGATTCATCTTCTGGATTTAATATGGTTTGGCATATTACCTTAATTAAAGAATCAGACCCTGCCCCGCAGAAAATCTGTCCTTCCTTAACATTTAGCTTATTGGCTATGGCTTTTTTAAGCTCATAAGAAGAAGAGTCAGGATAAAGTGAAGATTCATCTATAACCCTTTTCAAAGCTTCTTTAGCTTTAGGTGAGCATCCCAATGGGTTCTCATTGGATGCAAGCTTTATTACTTCATCTAGTCCAAGTTCTCTTTTAACTTCGCTAATAGGCTTTCCAGCTACATACTTTTCAATACTTAAAACCTCAGGTCTTATAGAGTGTTTTTGTGAAATTTCTTGTGTCATATTTAATTAGCCCCCTTTTAATTACAGTTTCTCCCTATATAAATAGTATAATTTTTCAGAATATTTCGCAATTACAACTGCTAGCACTTTATCACAGTAAATTTTATAAAAAGTACAGCATATTTAAATCGCTAATTTCCATAAAAAAACTCTATGAAGCATAAATGTTTCATAGAGTTTTTTATGGAAATATATACTTTTATAATGACTATTGATTAGCTGCAAGAACATTAGGTTCTAAAATATCTTCTCCAATTATCCTTACTTCAGGGCTTAAATCCACACCAAACATATCTTTAACAGTTCTCTGTACATGCATTATAAGGTTTAAAATATCATTGGCTGTAGCATGATCTTTATTAATTATAAAACCTGAATGTTTTTCAGAAACTGATGCTCCACCTATACAAAAGCCTTTTAAACCTGCATCCTGAATAAGCTTACCTGCAAAATAACCAACAGGTCTTTTAAAGGTACTTCCCGCTGAAGGATATTCTAAAGGCTGCTTATCTTCTCTTCTTGCTGTAAGCTCATCAATTCTTCCTTTAATCTTTTCATATGCTCCTTTTTTAAGCTTGAATTTAGCTTGAATCACCACATATCCATTGGTCATAACTGCACTTGTTCTGTAACCTAATTCTAGTTCGGAGTTGTTTAGCACTTTTAAGTTTCCATTTTCATCTATCACCAAAGCTTCACTGATAACATTACATAGCTCTCCATCATAAGCTCCAGCATTCATAAATACAGCTCCTCCAACACTTCCAGGTATACCACAAGCAAATTCGAATCCTGTAAGACTGAATTCTAAAGCTTTTTTAGATACATCTGACAAAAGTGCCCCACTATCTGCAATTATATCTTCCTCATTTACAATTATATTGTTTAAAGCTGATAATTTAATAACTACTCCCCTAATACCTCCATCTCTTACAAGAAGATTAGATCCATTTCCTATTATTATATAAGGAATATTTTCAGCTTTACAAAGATTAATTACCTCAATTACCTTATCTTTTGTAGAGGGCGTAACCATTATATCAGCTGGTCCTCCTACTTTAAAATAAGTATGTTCACTCATTGGCACATCCAAATCAAATTCATTTTTATCAACAATATCGCTTAATTTCATGCTAAACTCTAATTTTTGATTCATTATTTATCTCCTCGATTGAAATTAGTTCTCCCACATTTTTAACAAAAATTATTATACCATAAAAAGCACATAGTAGTACATAACTCCGCACAATGTTAAAAATTACATAACCTTCTGTTTAAGATTCTGTAATTATTTAGTATATTTATGTTACTTTTTATCCTTAAAATATTTTTTTATACTTTCTGCTGATTTTTTATCTATGGAAGGGGTTTCAAGAAGTTCTTTCATGGAAGCTTTTCTTATATTTTCTACGCTTCCAAATTTCATAAGTAAATTTCTTCTTCTTTTTTCCCCCACAAAAGGTATATCTTCAAGTATAGAATGTAGTGTTCTCTTATCTCTCAGGCTCCTATGGTAGGTAATAGCAAATCTGTGCACTTCATCCTGTATCCTTGTTATCATATGCATAGCATTAAAATTTTGTGCCATTGGAATCTCTACACCATTAAAGATAAGTCCTCTAGTCCTATGCTTATCATCTTTTACCATACCACATACAGGTATCTCAATATTCAGTTCTTTTAATACCTCCAGAGCAACATTTATCTGTCCTTTACCACCATCCATCATTATTAAATCTGGAAAATATAAAAACTTACCTTTAGATAACTCTAAATTTCTCTCCTGGATAGATTTAATTTCTTCTAAACCATGCCTAAATCTTCTTTGTAATATTTCTCTCATGCTGTCATAATCATTGGCACCTTGTACTGTTTTTATCTTAAATCTTCTATAATCACTATTTTTAGCCTTTCCTTCCTCAAATACCACCATGGTACCTACGGAATCCATACCTTGGATGTTAGATATATCATAAGCCTCAATTCGTACCGGTAGCTCTTCCAACTGAAGTGACGCTGCCAATTCTGCTAAGGCTATCTTGTTTATTTCCTTATCTTGAAGAATCTTTGTTTTAAATTGTTCTAAAGTTATTTTAGCATTTTTCTTTACCATATTAAGGAGTTCTTTTTTCTCGCCTTTTTGAGGGATTTTAATAAGAACCTTAGAACCTTTTTTAGCACTTAAGTATTGTTCCATTAGTTCTAGGTCAGCTAACTCTGAAATATATATATGCTTTGGAATTAATGCAGTGCCGCCATAAAAGCTGCTTATAAAGTCTTCCATAAGCTCCCCTTTATCACTATCAGCAGTATTCTCAAACATAAAATGTTCTCTTCCATTTACCTTACCATCTCGTATAAAGAAAATCTGTACACAAGTATCCTTTTCATCCGAGTATAACTCGATGAAATCTTCATCATCAGCTCTGGAAGTAAATATTTTTTGTTTTTCTGCTATGGACTCCACGGCAGCTATGTTATCCCTATAGGATGCCGCCGATTCAAATTGAAGATTCTCAGCTGCTTTTTCCATTTTTTCTTTTAAGTCTTTTATTATACTATAATTTTTACCATGAAGAAGATCAATAATATCTTTTATCATCTTTTCATATTCTTCTTTACTTATATAACCTGCACAAGGAGCTTTACACTTATGAAGATGATAGTAGAGACAAGGCCTAGTAGCTTCCCCTCCCTCTACTATTGACCTTTTACAGGTTCTCAAAGGAAATATTTTATTTATAAGATTGATGGTTTCATATACTGCAGCCCCATTAGTGTAGGGACCAAAATACATATTTCCATCCCTAGCATAGTTTCTTGTTACAAAAACCCTGGGAAAATCTTCATTAGTAGTTATCTTTATAAAAGGATAAAATTTATCATCTTTTAATAAAATATTATAACGCGGTGAGTACTTTTTAATTAAGTTTCCTTCAAGGATTAAAGCTTCCATCTCATTGTCAGTTACTATATATTCAAATTCTGCAATATTCTTAACCATAGCCCTAACCTTTTCTGAATGGTTCTTAGAACTTTGGAAGTACTGCCTCACCCTATTTTTTAATATTTTTGCCTTTCCTACATAAATTACTTCACCCAGGGAATTCTTCATTATATAAACTCCCGGTTTGTCCGGTAATATCTTCAACTGATACTCGAAGTCAAATATAATAATCCCCTCCGGTTTTTAATTTTTATTTTGTATTTAACGCAGCTTTAATTACTTTTCCTGCGGTTTGGGCGGCTGCGCCCCCTCCTAATCCACCATTTTCTACTATAACAGCTATAGCAACCTGTGGATTATCAGCAGGTGCAAACCCTACAAACCAAGAGTGCGGTACAGCATTTTCTCCATTGGGAAGCTTATAATCAGCTGTTCCAGTCTTTCCTGCAGTATTTGTACCATTAAATACATATTTCCACTGACTTTTAATTTTCTCATCTACGCTAGCCTTTAAATAATCTCTTAATGTAGAAGCTTGATCTTTAGATATAACGGTTTGTAGTGCTTCTGGCTTCATGGATTTAACCTTTCTGCCATTACTACTTACAATTTCTTTCATTAAACTTGGCTTCATCATAACCCCATCATTGGCTATAGTGGAAATAACTAAAGCCATTTCCATGGGAGAAGCCAGTATACTGCTCTGTCCTATGCCTGTTTGAGCTATATTACCTATTTCACTCTTTTCTAACTTAGGAAACTTGCTTTGTGCTATAAAAACATCATCAGAAGAAATTTTCTTATTAAATCCAAACTTTTCAGCAGTTGCCATAAGCTTATCATTTCCTAGGTCCATGGCTAAAGTTCCAAAAACCACGTTGCTAGAAACTGAAATAGCTTTCTTTAAATCAATATCACCATAGGAATATCCGCCGTAATTGCTTAAGGATTGTTTTTCGTTAAACTTAATCTTTCCATTATCCTTGAATTTTTTTGTAGTTACTCCAGGTATATTCTCCAATGCACTGGCAGCAGTTACTATTTTAAAGGTGGATCCTGGTGGATACAAGCCTGAAGTAGCTCTGTTAATAAGAGGTTTACCTTCTTCATCTGTATTTATACTTTTCCATATATTTTTTAGATTATTAGTGTCGTAGGAAGGCTTGGAAACACTAGCTAATACCTCACCAGTTTTAGGATTTAAAGCTACTACCGCTCCTTTATTAGTGCCTAAGGCATCAAAGGCTATGTTTTGCAAATTAGCATCTAAAGTGGTAATTAAATTGTTTCCTTTTTTATCTTCCTGCACAGTTCTTTTATTAAATTCTTCTTTAAAATTAAGCTTTTTAAAAAAAGCATCAATGCTGGCATTTATTACATCATAGCTTATTAACTCTTGGTCGTAGGTAGCTTCTAAACCTGCTAAGTCGTAAGTTTCATCTACATACCCTACTACATGAGCAAAAGCTTCCCCTCCAGGATATTGTCTTTTTTGATTTAATTCTGTTTTTTCAATGGTTTGGGCCAATACAGTCTTATTTCTATCATATATAACCCCTCGGACAACTTCATTCCTTTTCACCCAAAGCCTCTTATTCTCTTTCCTTGCAGCTATATCATGAGCTTTAAACAGCTGAAAATATCCTATATAGGAAATTAGTGCTATAAATAACAATAAAAATACTACCAATACTTTTTTTATGTTTGATGTTAGGTCATTATTATTCATGTTAACCCTCCTCTGATATCTTTTGAAGAATACCCAGTGAAAAGAACATGGTAAGCATGGAACTTCCACCATAACTAATAAGAGGTAGGGTAATTCCTGTAAGTGGTATTATATTAAATACACCTCCAATGATTACTAAAACCTGAGAAGCTATCATTGCTGAGAAGCCTACTGCAGCCAATTGTGAGAAACCATCATCAGCTTTAAGAGCTGCTCTCATAGATCTATAACATAAGAGGAAATAAATTATTATTATTCCTACAGCGATAATAATTCCAAGCTCCTCACATATAATAGCAAATATGTAATCACTTGTTTTAACAGGTACCCATTTAGGAAATCCTTGCCCTAATCCTGAGCCAAACAATCCCCCTGAAGAAATAGCAATTAATCCTTGTACTATCTGATAACTTTCATCGTTGGAATACTTCCATGGTTCTTTCCATATCATAACCCTTATCCTTATGTGATCAAATAGTTTATAACTTGCTACTGAACCTACTGAGAATAATCCAAGGCAAGCAATTATATATTTTAACTTGGAAGTGGCAATATATAAAATTGTTATGGATATACCAAATATTATTAAAGCAGAGCCTAGGTCTCTTTGAAGCACCATAAACCCTAAAGAAATCATTACGATTATTGCCGGCTCTATAAGCTGCTTAAAACTTTCATATCCCCTTAAAGCCGCAGCTAAATAGAGTATAAGAAATACCTTACCTAATTCTGAAGGCTGAAAGCCAAAGCTACCTATATAAACCCAGTTTTTTGCTCCATATAAGGTTCTTCCTATAAATGTAGCCATTCCCATAAAGATTAAAGTCCCTGCCATGTAAATATATTTATACTTAGAAAAGCTCTTAAGATCTGGCAATAAAACTACTATTAAAATATATCCTGCCATACCAAGTACAAACCATACCACCTGTTTTATCGCCACGGTCATATCTATTCTATACAGCATAGCAGCTCCAATAACGGAGAGAATACTTGCAAAAATCAAAATATATTTATCCCCATCGGGATAAAACTTTCTTATTATAAAATGTGCATAACCTATAAGCACGCACATTACTCCACCCATGATAAGAGCACCTTTATCCATAGGCTGCTTTAATAATGCTAAATTCACAAATAGCGCTATACATAATAAGTAAGTTAAAAAAAGCATTCGCTTTTCATCTCTAAAGCTATACATAATATCAACTCCATTATCCAATAACCTTAAAGGTTAGACTACCCATGGTTATTTCATCTTCCTCTTCTAATTTCACTCTCCCATAAATCCTACTGCCATTAAGAAGTGTGCCATTAGTACTATCCAAATCTTCTAATATACAATCTCTATTCTTGATAAAAATCTTAGCATGATAACCAGAAATATATTGATCTGTAAGAACTATAGTATTATCTTCTTTTCTCCCTAAGGATATAACACCTCTTATGGGCACTACCGAACCTCTTTTAAGATTCTCATTGTCTCCTGGATTTAAAACTTCTAAACCTAATTCACTATAATTTGCATCACTGCTTTTCCTTTTACCACCGGTTTTAACATCTTTATACATAATTTTTAACGCATAAAAGATTATAAAATAAATTATAACTATAAACACTATGGTAAAAACAAAGCTCATTAATTTCATAAAATTCATTTTTTTCACCCCATAAGCCATTATTAAATTATTATTTCCATATTATATTACTATAATCTATATTATTATTTAAGAACATAATTAGATTATACACTATAATATTATACCAAGTGAAATAATTTAAGCTACTTACCTATACGTAAGAATAATAAATAAAGACACAAAAGTCAAAGTAACAATGGGAAAGCATTGCCTTGGAGCTTCTTTCCCCCAAAGCAATGCCTTACAATTTTATACAAATTAATTATAAACTTTTAGAGCTAAACTAATCCTAGAATAATTAGCTCTATGTTGCCACTAAAAGTTATTTATACAGCTATTTTAGTACCTTCTTCAAATATTGTGCAGTATAAGACTTCTTACTCTT
Source organism: Clostridium amylolyticum (assembly GCF_900142075.1). Classification (GTDB taxonomy): domain Bacteria; phylum Bacillota; class Clostridia; order Clostridiales; family Clostridiaceae; genus Clostridium_AA; species Clostridium_AA amylolyticum. The sequence continues at coordinate 300,820 of NZ_FQZO01000003.1, read as the reverse complement.
ACAAAACTCTTCAGGTGTACCTGTAGCCACTATAGTACCACCTTTATCTCCACCCTCAGGTCCCAGGTCAATGATATAATCGGCACACTTAATAATATCAAGATTATGTTCTATAACCACCACGGTATTACCTGATTGTACCAATCTCTGAAGTATGGATATAAGCCTTTTTACATCATCTATATGAAGTCCAGTACTTGGTTCATCTAATATATATAAAGTCTTGCCAGTGCTTCTTTTTGAAAGTTCAGAGGCTAGCTTTATCCTTTGTGCTTCTCCTCCAGATAGCTGAGTGGAAGGTTGGCCTAATCTTATATATCCAAGGCCTACATCTTGCAAAGTCTGAAGTTTATTTTTTATTCTAGGAAGACTTTCAAAAAATTCTAAGGCTTCCTCTACGGTCATGTTAAGTACATCATCTATATTCTTGCCTTTATATTTAACTTCTAAGGTCTCTCTGTTATATCTTTTTCCCTTACAAACTTCACAAGGAACATATACATCAGATAAAAACTGCATCTCTATTTTTATTATTCCATCTCCACTGCAGGCTTCGCATCTACCGCCTTTAACATTAAAGCTGAATCTTCCTGGTTTGTAACCTCTCATTTTGGATTCAGGGGTAGAGGAGAAAAGATCTCTTATTATATCGAAAGTTCCCGTATAGGTTGCTGGATTAGATCTTGGAGTTCTTCCTATAGGACTTTGATCTATATCAATTATCTTGTCGATATTCTCAGCACCTAAAATCTCCTTATGCTTTCCTGGGAGCTTTCTAGAGTTATTTACAGCTTTATTTAATCCTTTAAATAATATTTCATTTACCAAAGTACTTTTCCCCGAACCAGAAACCCCTGTTACCAAGGTAAGAGTTCCTAAAGGAAAATCTACATTTACATTTTTAAGATTGTTTTCTGAAGCTCCTTTAATTGTTACGATGTTACCATTACCCTTATTTCTAACCTCAGGTACCTCAATGCTTTTCTTACCTGTAAGATACTGTGCAGTTATGGATTCTTCCACTTTCATAATATCCTCTAGGGGTCCTGCTGCCACCACTTTTCCTCCATGTTCTCCCGCACCAGGTCCTATATCTACGATATAATCTGCTTCACGCATGGTATCTTCATCATGTTCCACTACTATAAGGGTATTTCCCAAATCTCTAAGATGCTTTAAAGTAGCAATAAGCCTGTCGTTATCCCTTTGATGTAGACCAATACTAGGCTCATCTAGTATATATAGAACTCCCATCAAGCTAGATCCAATTTGAGTAGCTAACCTTATTCTCTGAGATTCCCCTCCAGATAAAGTACCAGAATTTCTAGCTAAATCTAGGTAGTCCAGGCCTACATCCATAAGAAATTTCAATCTGCTTTTGATTTCTTTTATTATCTGTCCACTTATTATCTGATTCTTTTCAGAGAATTGGATGCTATCTATATACTTTAACTCTTCACCAATGGAAAGCCTTGTAAACTCATTGATATTTTTTGATCCCACCGTTACTGCTAAAGCTTCTGGCTTTAATCTAGCCCCTTTGCATTTAGGGCATGGATTGTCGCTCATAAACTGTCCTATATCAGCTTTTATTGCATCAGAACTGGTTTCCATATATCTTCTCTTAAGAGAATTAATCTCTCCCTCAAAATTATGATAGAACTCTCCTGAGGAGTATTCTCTATCATATTTAACCTTTATCTTTTCTCCTTTTGTTCCATAAAGAAGAATATTTACTATTTTCTTAGGTAAATCTTTTATAGGAGTATTTAAGTCAAAATCATATTTTTGAGTTAAGGACTTTAATATACTATAGGTCCAAGAGTCTTCCTTTAATCTACCTTCTCCCCAAGAAGCAATGGCTCCTTCCATAATGCTTTTGCTCTTATCTGGTATAACTAAGTCTTCATCAATTTCAAGAAGGGTTCCTAAGCCATCACAATGATCACATTTTCCAAAGGGAGAGTTAAAGGAAAATAGCCTAGGGGCTAGCTCATCTATACTAATTCCACAATCTGCACAAGCAAATTTTTCTGAGAATAACATATCACCTTCATCTATTATGTTTACCACTACTAATCCTTCCGCTAATTTAAGTGCTGTTTCTATAGAGTCTGAAAGTCTGCTTCTCATATCTTCACGTATTATAAGCCTATCAATAACAGCTTCTATAGTATGCTTAATATTCTTTTCAAGCTTTATTTCTTCTTCAGTTAAATCTAAAATTTCCCCATCTATTCTAGCTCTAATAAAACCATTCTTTTTTATATTTTCCAGTACCTTTTCATGAGTACCTTTTCTTCCTCTTATTATAGGTGCTAATATTTGAATTTTAGTTCTTTCTTTAAGCTCCAACACCTTATCCACCATCTGATCTACAGACTGCTGAGTTATTTCTTTCCCACATTGAGGACAATGTGGCACCCCAACTCTTGCATATAAGAGTCTAAGGTAATCATATATTTCAGTAACAGTACCTACAGTAGATCGTGGATTTTTGCTAGTAGTTTTTTGATCTATGGAAATAGCCGGAGATAACCCTTCAATGTACTCCACATCAGGCTTATCCATTTGTCCTAAGAATTGTCTAGCATAAGCTGACAGTGATTCTACATATCTTCTCTGTCCTTCAGCATAAAGGGTGTCAAAGGCTAAGGAAGATTTACCTGAACCAGATAAACCCGTGAACACCACAAGTTTATCTCTAGGTATTTCTAAATCTACATTTTTTAAATTATGAACCTTAGCTCCTTTAATTACAATTTTATCTTTCATAACTTGCCATTAACCTCCAGGGTAGTTTAGTTTGCTATTTGCTTTTCTTTTTCTTCTTTTTTAAATCATATATTATATCTCTAAGCTGAGCTGCTCTTTCAAATTGAAGATTCTTAGATGCATCCATCATTTCGTCTTCATACTTCTTAATAAGTTCATCAAAAGCCCCAGCTTCTTCTCTTAATGCGTCTTCCATAGTTTTAATCTTGCTCTTACTCTTATATTCTTCTGTTGATTCTGCTGTTCTAGTAGCTTCTATTATATCTCTTACATCCTTAATAATGGTAGTTGGTGTAATACCATGTTCCTTATTATATTCAGTCTGAATACTTCTTCTTCTATCTGTCTCTTTTATAGCTCTATTCATAGAATTAGTAATATTATCAGCATACATTATTACCTTGCTTTCTGAGTTTCTTGCCGCTCTCCCTATAGTTTGAATAAGTGAGGTTTCAGACCTTAAAAAGCCTTCCTTATCCGCATCCAAAATGGCCACTAAAGCCACTTCCGGAATATCTAACCCTTCTCTTAAAAGGTTTATACCTACTAATACATCAAATTCTCCCACTCTAAGATCTCTGATAATTTTCATTCTTTCTATGGTGTCAATATCAGAGTGCATATAAGTAGTCTTAATACCTAACTCTTTAAAATATTTTGTAAGATCCTCTGCCATTCTTTTAGTTAAAGTGGTAACTAGAGTTCTAAATCCCTTCTCAGTGGTTTTATTTATTTCTCCAAATAAGTCATCCACTTGACCTTTTATAGGCTTAATAATAATTTCAGGATCTATTAATCCAGTAGGCCTTATTATTTGTTCCGCTACATTTTTAGAATGCTCAAGCTCATAGGCTGCAGGTGTGGCGCTTACAAATACCACTTGGTTAAGCTTCTCTTCAAATTCTGGAAACTTCAAGGGTCTATTATCATAGGCTGAAGGTAGTCTAAATCCGTATTCTACTAAAGAATCTTTTCTAGATCTGTCCCCCGCATACATCGCTCTAACTTGAGGTAAGGTAACATGGCTCTCATCTATAAACATAAGGAAATCCTTAGGAAAGTAGTCTATGAGAGTTTGTGGTGGAGTGCCAGGAGCCCTTCCATCCAAAATTCTGGAATAATTCTCTATGCCGCTGCAATATCCCATTTCCCTCATCATTTCTATGTCATAATTAGTTCTTTGCCTAAGCCTTTGAGCTTCTAAGGCATTTCCTTTATCTATTAAATCTTTAAGTCTATCTTCCAGCTCCTCTTCAATTTTTGTAATTGCTATCTCAAGTTTATCCCTAGAGGTGGCAAAGTGAGAAGCTGGGAATATGCTAACATGCTGTCTTTCTCCTATAATATTTCCCGTTAAAACCTCAAATTCTCTTATCCTATCTACTTCATCCCCAAAGAATTCAACCCTTATTCCTTTATTAGAAGAAGAAGCAGGAATTATATCTAAAGAATCACCACGCACTCTAAAAGTACCTCTGGCAAAGTCTATATCATTTCTCTCGTATTGTATTTCCACAAGCTTTCTTATAACCTCATCCCTATCTTTTATCATTCCTTGTCTTAAAGATAGTGTTAAATTAGCATATTCTTCTGGATTACCAAGTCCATAAATACAAGACACAGAAGCCACTATAATAACATCTCTTCTTTCTAAAAGAGCAGAGGTAGCAGAGTGCCTAAGCTTATCTATTTCATCATTAATAGAAGCATCTTTTTCAATATAGGTATCAGTTTGAGGAACATAAGCTTCTGGCTGATAATAATCATAATAAGAAACAAAATATTCCACTATATTATTAGGGAAAAAGTCTTTAAACTCAGCACACAACTGTGCAGCTAAGGTCTTATTATGAGCTAAAATCAAAGCAGGTCTTTGAAGCTTTTCTATTATATTAGCCATGGTAAACGTCTTTCCAGAGCCTGTAACCCCTAAAAGCGTTTGAAATTTATCCCCATTTTTTATAGAACTAACCAAACTATCCACAGCCTGAGGCTGATCCCCTGTGGGTTTAAAAGAAGATTTTATTTTAAAATCCATATCATCACCTCAAAACATTTGTTCGTATTTCGTATAATATTATTTTAATCTATAAGGTTTAATTATACAACAAAATAATTAAAAATTTAGAATTTAAAATGAATGATATTTTTCTGATGAAAAGAATCAGAAAAATTTTAAATTTATTTAAAACAAAGAAAGGAACCCTTCAGGTTTCCTTTCTTTAATCATTTAAACTCCTCAAGAGTTTAATATTATATTCTCCCAAAATTCCGTCAGGAATTTTTTCCTTCATTCTCAATTCTAAATTGTTTTCCTACTCTTTTTTCTCATTTTTAAACTTTTCAATCATGTCTTGGAACTTGTTGTTGTCGAATTTAACCACTTGGTTTTCTTTGGGCAGATTTCTTGGAACTAGTACTAGACCTATTCTTTCTGAGCCCTTTCTAGAAAGGGAAAGCTCTTTGAAATTGCCTTTATAATCCTTTATTTTAAAGATAACTTGATTTAAGTTTTCTTTTAGCACTTCATAAACCGATGCTTCGCTGAAGATTTCCATACCGTTTATCTCCACGAGCTTATCACCGCTTTTAATGCCTGCTTTGTAGGCTGGTGATTGAGGTGCTACCTCTAAAACCATTATACCTTCATCATCGCTTATAAATTTAGGATTTCCTTTTTCTTCAAAATTCTTTTGAATATAAAGCATTAATTCATGGGCCAAGGGGGAAAAGACAATAACTATAGCCTCTCCTATAATACCTATCCTTCCTAGTTGGGCTACCGCTGTAAGAAGAACTCCAAAGATAAGAATGCCTATACCCGAATAAAGTGCTTTCATAGATTTATTTTTAGTAAAGGTTATACTAGAATAGCCAAGCACCCCATAAAAAGGTATCATAGCTAAAACGGCATTTTTTATTAAATCCATGGTGTTAGTATTTTTTAAAATTGGCCACCAGTCCGGGGTATTAACACTAATTAGCCCTGCAGATAAACTATCAGCATACATAATGAAAATAGCCACGGGCAGAGCCCAATATCTTTTAAAGGCGAATCCGCCTATAATTTTGTTTCCCCTGGTAGTAAATATAGGTATGGCTCCTTTATCCCCATCTATCATAACCAATATGCCTTCAATTATGTGAAGAATACCTATTAATGTGAATAATGAAACAATATCTATATTTAATGGCGCAGCCATTCCTTGGGATTTATATACATATGAAACTATAAGACTTATTGCAGCTAAAATAGAACCGGAATAAGCAAAACAAAAAAACCTAGGCTTAAATAGCATTAGAAGAATTGATACTAAAAATAAAAATTCTATTCCTGAATTTTCAGGAAACATTATTCCTAGATATGAAAATATTAAACTTCCCATAGTCCCTGCTAAAATTCCAATAACCAATTGAGACAAGGTAAGTTCTAGGGGAGAATGAAGCCTCTCCCCAATAATCATCTTCTGCATTACAGTAGTTTTTCTGTTTTGATTATAAAAGATAATCCCTAATATTATGAGAACAATTACCAATGAAGGGTCTATTATTGCATAGGCAACGGATCTTAACGTATAAATTGCTACATTCATGCTGAAGGATCCTCCTATTTAAGTTTTTCCTTAATTACCTCCAGAGCTTTATTAAATTGAGGGTCATCTGAACGTTTATAAATTTTTTCTCTCAATTCATCAGGATATTTTACTTCAATATCTGGAGCTATACCTGTGTGATGGATGTTTTCACCATTAGGGGTATAATATTTTGATATAGTAACTTTCAGTGCCGTTCCATCTGATCCAGATAAAACAGACTGAACAACTCCTTTACCAAAGGTTTTAGTGCCCACCAAAGTACCTACCTTATAATCTCTTATAGCTCCTGAAACTATTTCTGAGGCGCTGGCAGTATACTCATTTATTAGAACTACCAAAGGAAGGCCTTGAGCATTTCCACCTAAGGAATTAAGGCGTTCTTCTTTTTTATTTTTATCTATGGTAGAAACTATAACCTTGTTTTTAGGTATAAAGTTTGAAGATATTTCCACACTGGATTTTAATAATCCACCTGGATTATCTCTAAGATCTAATATAAGAGCTTTCATTCCTTTGCTCTTTAAGTTTTTAAGGGTTTTATTAAAATTATCTGTGGTATGTTCGTCAAACATGCTTATGGATATATAACCTATATTATTATCCATCATTTCGCCTTTTACGGTAACCAATTTAATTGTATCTCTTTTTACCGCCACATCAAAATTTCCTTTATTTTCTCGGAAAAGGCTAAGTTTTACTTCTACCTTATCATTTCCCTTCATTATTGATACTGCCTTATCTATATCTTTACCTGTAACATCAGTATCATTCACTTTTAAAATAACATCCCCTGGAAGTATACCAGCTTTATCTGCTGGTGACCCTTCAAAGGGTAAAATTACAGTTATTTTATCATCTTTAACACCTACTTGAATGCCTAAACCCACATATTCGCCTTCATTTTTTTCACTGAAATCATAAAACTCTTTTTTGTTCATGAATACTGTATAGGGGTCATTTAAGGAGGAAGTCATACCTTTAATAGCTCCTTCTACCAAAACATTATCGTCAATAGGACCATCATAATATTTGTATAAAGCTTCTCTAATTTGGAAGAGCTTATTGAAACCTTCTACATTTTTATAATCTTCCAATCCTTTATAATTACTATTCACTCCACTTAATCGTGGGATGGTGAAGGCTGCTACTGTACCTGCATAAAAGGAACCCACTGCAGTAAGGAGTATAAGCACTACAACCAATGCTATCCATTTACCTCTTCCTCTTTTTCTTTTAAGGTCCCCTTGAGATTCAAACCCATTCATATAAGACACCCTTTCTTAATACAACGTGCTAATGGAAACAGCTGTTCCAAATCCAGGATTTGATACAGCTGTTTACGAAAATTCCTTTAAGGATTTACATTTCTATTATATTCTTATCTATAAAGTATATGTCTATTCTTCTAATTATACAACTAGGAATTTTCTTAAGGATACTATACTACCCACTGTACCGATTAATATACCTGATAGCATAAATTCCCACAGCATAGTTGTATATACGTAGGATGGTGGAAGTAATTGAGCGATAAGCATTGAAGCTGAAACGTTCATAAATACATACCTATAGGCAAAGTATAAAACCACTGTGGAAATCACAGCACCTATAATACCTATAACCATTCCTTCAATGACAAAGGGCCATCTTATAAACCAATCTGTAGCACCTACAAATTTCATTATTCCCACTTCTCTCCTTCTAGAGAATACAGTGATCTTAATGGTATTGGCAATTAAGAATAATGAAACTGCTATAAGCACTATAAATATTGCAACTCCTACCCACTTTACACCATTGGCAAAGGAAGAAATCTGATTTATCAATTCTTGATCCTTTCCTATTTCATCAACTCCTGGTGCCTTTTCATACTTTGCTGCAATTTCTTCAGCATATTTAGGATCCTTAAGTTTAACTATAAAAGAAATGGGCATAGGATTGCTTTTTACATCATATCCACTTAAAAGACTTGCTTTATCCTTTAACGACTTTTTGAAATTTTCGAAGGCCTGCTCTTTACTTTCAAATACTACATCTTTTACCCCTGGTTCAGCTTTAAGCTGAGATTCTAAAGCATTTTTATCGTTAATGCTGATATCTTCATTTATATATACTCTAATTTCAACATTGGACTCAACATCTTTAACCCCTTTTCCTATGTTAAGTCCAGTTAACATAAACACACCAAATATAAATATAGTAGCTGCCACTGTAGCTATTGAAGCTAAGCTGATAGTTCTATTTCTCCATAAACTTCTAAATGCATCTTGAATAAAATATTTTATGGTACTAATCCTCATATTCGTATCTCCCTCTCTTTTCATCCCTGGTTATAGTTCCTTTTTCTATGGCTATAACTCTCTTCTTCATCATATCAACAATATCTTTGGCGTGAGTAGCCATAAGAATAGTAGTACCAGCTTTGTTAATATCATCAAGAAGCTCCATTATCTCTTTGGCAGTTTCAGGGTCAAGATTTCCTGTAGGTTCGTCAGCTATAAGTAATGAAGGATTGTTCACTATAGCTCTAGCTAGTGATACTCTCTGTTGCTCTCCTCCAGATAATTCATTAGGAAAAGCCTTATATTTTTCTGAAAGACCTACTAATGAAAGCACAGTAGGAACTCTCTTTCTCATTTCTCTTGAGGATGCCCCTACCACCCTCATAGCAAAAGCTACATTTTCATAAACGCTAAGATTTGCAATAAGTCTAAAATCTTGGAAGACCATTCCTACTTTTCTTCTGTAGTATGGAATTTGAGCTCTTTTAATTGTAGCAAGATCTACCCCATTATTATTGATATTGCCTGAAGTAGGTTCTATTTCCTTAAGAAGCATTTTTATGAAGGTAGATTTACCTGCACCACTTGGTCCTACTAGAAACACGAACTCTCCGCGTTCAATTTGCACGTTAACGTTCTTTAAAGCATGAACGTTATTATTATAAATTTTACTTACATTCTTGAACTCAATCATCTGTACACCCCTCACTAAAATTCACATGGTATTTATCGCATTTTATACAAACATATTATAACATAATACGCACAGGTGTAAAATTTAATAATTGTCAATTATCATTTTATTTTTACAATATTTGTCGCATTAATTGGAATAATTTAAGACAGATTCTATTTCTTGTATCTGAATCTGTCTTATAATGATATTTTTTACAGATTATTAATATTTAATTCAATAAAATTTAATTAACTATTCACAATTTAATTCATCTTAAAATGGAAAAATTATTGACGTATTAATGAAGATCATTAAAACCTTCTCCTAAGACATCATAAGCTTCACTAATGGTTATAAAGGCTTTAGGATCATTTTCTTTTATAAAGTTTTTAAGCTTTATAAACTGTGATCTACCTAGTACTGTGTATACCATTTTTGTATCCTTTTGGGTAAATCCACCCTTACCATCAAAAATAGTACACCCCCTCTCAAGGTTTTTAATAATGTAATTAGATATCACTTCCCAGTTAGAACTTATTATAATTATCTCTTTTACAGAATTAAATCCATCGATTATCCTGTCTATAGTAAATCCATTAATCATTACAGAAAGCAAAGAATAAAGCCCTACATCTACACCAAAGGTTATAGTTGCTAATAAAGTAACTATAAAGTCTACAGCCAAAAGAGATTTACCAATATCTAAATCAAAAAATTTATTTAATATTTTAGCTAAAATATCAGTGCCTCCGGTAGAAGCATTGGCATTAAAAACCATGGCCATACCTATAGAAGATATAAGGGTTCCAAATATAGCAGCTAACATTAAGTCTCTTGTTACAGCCATAGGGTTCATAAACTTTTCAATAAACCATAGCCCTACTGATAAACCAAAGGAGGCATATATGGTTTTTGCTCCAAAGTTACCCCCTATAAAAATAAAGGCAACAACAAATAATATGACATTCATAATTATTACTAATATACCTGTTTCCATAAAAGGAAAGTAATAATTTATAACTATAGCAAAACCAGTTACTCCCCCAGCTGCTAAATTATTAGGTATGAAGAAATATTCTACGCTTAAAGCTACTAAAATGATACCTATGGTTATTATGAAATAATCTTTTATTACCTTCTTCATATTCTACCTCACACTATATATTTTTATGATATATTATTAAAACCTTCCCCCATAACCTCATGGGCTTCATTTACCGTTACAAAGGCCTTAGCATCTATTTGCCTTATATATCTTTTAAGTCGTATAAGCTCTCTAGTATCCATAACGCAATATATAACCCTTGTAACAGATCCAGTATACCCACCCTCTCCATTTAAAATAGTACATCCTCTATCCATATCTGTAGTGATATACCTTTTAATTTCATCGGTGTTAGAACTCATTATCATAACTTCTTTACAAGAATTAAAACCTGAAATAACCCTATTTATCACCATTCCATTTAAAAGTACACAAAGCACTGCATATAACCCTCGATTAAGTCCAAAAGTAATGGCTCCTGTTATAACTACAAAGAAATCCACCGTCTGCATAGATCTTCCCATATTAATGCCAAAAAATTTATTTAAAATCTTAGCGATGATATCCGTGCCTCCTGTGGAAGCGTTTTGACTAAAAACAATAGCAAGCCCTGTGCCCAAGATTAATGTTCCTATTATAGAGGCTAGCATTAAATCTTCAGTAAGGGCAAAGGGTTTAAAAAATCTTTCAATAAACCACATAGCTGCAGCAAGACCAAAGCTTGCATATAATGTCTTTGCTCCAAATCCACTACCTAAAAATAAAAATCCCACTGAAAATAAAATTATATTTGTTATAATCATTATGCCTCCAGTGGAAAGCATAGGCACATAATGATTTATCACCAAAGAAAGCCCCGTAATCCCCCCCGTGGCCAGATTATTAGGCATAAAAAAATACTCCACTCCAAAAGCCACAAAAATAAAACCTATAGTAATAAATATGTACTCTTTAACTTTAACTTTCATAAGACCTCCAAAGTAATTGACAATTTAGAATTTAGAATTGAGAATGAAGGAGGGAATTCCTGGCGGAATTTCTCAAAATTTATAAAAAGATATAATTTAAACTTGCTGTTTTCTCAAAAACTGAAATAAAAATTTTTCTAAAATTTTTATTTCAGCATACAATTCCTCAGTTTTTCTGGCTCTTTTCCAGAAAAACTTTCCTTCATTCTCAATTCTAAATTGTTAATTCTAAATTCTATTATACCTTATTCTATACCTCTTCGTAAATTGTATTCTAAGTATTATCATGAATGCAAAAAAAAATCGCCGAAGCGATTTTTAATATAATCCTATACTTATTAGAAGTGATTTATCTACTTTTTCCATATCACTGTCTGTCATGTGGCCAATCTTTTCTTTTAATCTTTTTTTATCTAGAGTGCGTACTTGCTCCAAAAGTACTACAGAATCTTTATTAAGTCCGTATTCTTCTGAAGAAATTTCAACATGAGTTGGAAGTTTTGCCTTGTTAATCTGGGAAGTTATAGCAGCAACAATTACCGTAGGGCTATACTTATTCCCTATGTCATTTTGTATTATTATTACAGGCCTAATGCCGCCTTGCTCCGATCCTATTACCGGGCTTAGATCAGCATAAAATATATCTCCTCTTTTCACTATCATCGTCGTCATCAGACATATCACTCTCCGAAATCCACGCCTCATATTCTATTGATTCATCCAGTTCAAAGAAACAGCCCATTTCACAGTACTTTAAATTTATAGAAGCCATTTCTTCATAACCTTTTTGTAACTGCTCTACATATTCAGTTTTATTTTTATCCTCAATACATAATATTAAAGAATCCCCATTTAATTGATTGTTTTTTTTATATTTTCTTGAAGTTGTAGATAAATAGGTAATTATTTCCTTTGAATATGACATAATTCCACCTTACCTCCTATGTTTTCGCAGTTGGAGCGATATGTACACTAAAATTATAGTGCAATAGATGTCATAATGTCAAAGGTTTTGTCATTATGTTTAGCTTACTACATGTAGTTTCTTACTTTAATTATTTTTCCATCTTTAATGTATACTCTAGGAACTCTTTTTCCTATCATACATATAATTTCATAATTTATAGTTCCTAATAGTTCTGCTATGTCATCTGCATCAAACTTTACATTACCCTGCTGACCTATGAGTATAACTTCGTCTCCTACCTTTACTTCTCCTATGTCTGTAACGTCCACCATACATTGATCCATACATATTCTTCCTACTATTGGGGCAAGCTTGCCATTAATTATCACCTTTGCTTTATCAAATAAAAGTCTAGTATAACCATCAGCATAGCCAATAGGCAGGGTGGCTATGATACTTTCTTTTTCAGTCTTATATTTTCTGCCATAGCTGATATACATGTCTTTCTCCATGGTTTTAACATGTACAACATCAGTTTTAAGAGTCAATACAGGTTTTAAATGTATTTTTTCTTTATGTATCTCCTCTGAAGGGTAATAGCCAAATAATATTAATCCTGGCCTTACTGCTTCAAAATGGGTTTCCGGCAAATCTATAATAGCTGCACTGTTAGCTATATGACGAATTTTAGGTTTTACTCCTTTTTTAGTCAGCTCATGGTAAAAATTATTAAATTTATCTAATTGTTCATAGGTATAATCTTTATCTTCTTCATCAGCACTGGAAAAATGAGAAAACAATCCAACTATTTCTATGTTAGGAAGCTTGCTTATAGCATAAACTTCATTAACACTTTCCTCATTGGGAAGAAATCCTATCCTTCCCATACCCGTATCCAATCCTATATGAATCTTTGCAGTAATTCCAAGCTTTTGTGCTTCATTGGAGAGAGCTTTAGCATATTCAAAAGTAAAAACCGTTTGCTGAATATCATATTTTATTATTTCTTTTGAAAAGGTTAATGGGGTGTATCCTAGAATCATCAAAGGAGCCTTAATACCAGCCTTTCTAAGTTCTATGGCTTCAGTTATAACCGCTACCCCTAAACTCGTAGCACCATTTTCTAAAAGAACTGGAGCTACATCCATAGCACCATGCCCATAGGCGTCTGCTTTTATTATTGCCATTATATCTTTACTCTTTGCCACTCTTCTTATTTCTCTCATGTTATGTGCAAGATTATCCAAGCTTATCTCAGCCCACACAGGTCGTATGCTCTTAAACATTTTTTATCCCCCTTGCTTATCAAGCTTCTACGTTTAAAATTTAAATAAATCTGCATCCATTTCTTTTTCAAATTTAAAGTTGGAGTAGATAATTTCTGCTTTAAGATTACCTTTAAAGTCTAATATACTTATTTTTTCCGGGGCTTTTGTTTCAGTATTCACTTGTAGAATACCTTTATCAATATTTTTATTACCTCCCGGTATATATAATTCGATAAAAAGGCAATTTTTTCCTTCTTTATTTTTAGAATAAATTTTTACTTCTTCATTTGTATATATTAACTCAATAAAATCTCTAAGAAAAGCCCATTTATAAAATTCATCAAAATCTCTTTTCAATTTATAGGTTTTATCATTGTTTATGTCTTTTACTAAGATTTCATCATCTTTATAAATGTGAACCCTTTCATTGCCCAGTTCTAACCTATATCCTTTTTTAGCATCATAAAAAATTTTTGCTTTTTCTTGAAATTGACCTTTATCATTAGTTACAAAGTAATTTACATCTGTACTATAACATTGAATAAAACGAAGATAATCAACATACTCCTGTGGTGTATCAATTCTTCTTTTATAAAATATAGAAAAAATAACCGCTATAACCACTAAAAATACTAAAGCTACAATAACTAACTTCTTTTTCAATCTCCCTCACCCATAATAATGCTGCCCTTAATACTATTATTCTTTATAGACGAGTTTTATTCTTTAAATTTCTAGTTCTTTTATGGTAAAAGGAAGCTCTTCTATTATATGTTCAGCATTTACATTATGCATGTTTTTACTTAGCTTATCTCCTGCAAATCCATGAATATACACGGATGCACAGGAAGCTTCTAAGGCTTCACAGCCCTGTGCCACCAAAGATGCTATTATTCCTGTTAAACAATCCCCCATGCCTCCTGAAGCCATAGTGCTATTTCCTGTAGGGTTTACATATACCTTTTCACCATCTGTTATTATGGTATTATATCCCTTTAATACTATTATCACTGAGTTTTCTTTGGCAAAGTTTTTAGCTACATCCATACGATTTTCATTTATATATTCTATACCTAAATCTGTAAGCCTTGCCATCTCCCCTGGATGTGGAGTAAGTATTATGGGTAAATTGCTATCTTTTATTACATCTAAATTCTCAGATAAAACATTAATACCATCTGCATCTATTACTAGGGTTCCCTTCCCATTGTCTAATACAAATTTTATTATATCTAAGGTTTCACCATTACTTCCTAATCCTGGTCCTAAAGCAATTACATCAGCTTTTTTCACAGCATCCAGTAACTCATTCACATGGTCATAACCAAAAGTCATAGCTTCTACAAACTTAGCTGCTAGGATATGTTGAATTTTCTTATTACATGCTAAAGTTACCAAACCAGCCCCACTTCTTACAGCGGATTCCGTGGTTATATATGCAGCTCCAGTATATCCCTCACTGCCTGCAATAACCAAAACTCTGCCAAAGCTTCCTTTATGAGAAAACTTGTCACGTTTAGGTATTATCTTCCTAACATCTTCCTGGGTAGTTAAAAATTCTTTTTTATGATATAAGTTTATTACATTTTTAGGCACTCCTATAGATTCTACTACTATTTCTCCTGTGTGCTTATGACTTTTATAGTTAATAAACCCTCTTTTATATAGTTCAAAGGTTACTGTTTTGTGAGCCTTTATAGCATTTCCTTTTATTTCTCCCGTGCTGCTATCCATACCAGAGGGTATATCTACAGATACTATATACTTGCTGTTTTCATTAATTATAGATATAACAGAATCATATAGTTCATCTATATTTCTAGTAAGCCCAGTGCCTAAAACACTATCTATTATTATATCACTGTGTTGAAGGGAATCTCTTAATATGGTAAAATCCTCCACATTAGATATCTTTTGAATTTTTATCCCCATGTTCTTGAGTATTTCATAGTTAACTCTACTATCTGATGATAATTTACTGCTGTTACCTATTAAAAAAACTTCCACACCCTTATCAAGGGCTTTTAAATGCCTGGCTATGGCAAATCCATCCCCACCATTATTTCCACAGCCACAAACCAAACAATATTTATTATCAATATCAGTTTGAAGATGTTTAACTACCTGCAAAGCAGCATTTTCCATAAGCACTATACCAGGTATCTTTAATTCTTCAATACAATAATTATCCATATTTCTTAGTATTTCTGCAGTTCCTATTTTCATTTTATTCACCCTCCAAAACTACAAATGCCACAGCATTTTGTTTATTGTGAGAAATTGAAACATGTATATTTATAACTCTTATTTCATTACACTTCTCTTTAGCCTTACCAAAGATTCTAATATTGGGCTTCCCTAAATCATCTTTATAAACCTCCACATCCTGCAAGGTAAATCCTCTAAAACCTGTTCCTAGTGCCTTACTAAAGGCTTCTTTAGCTGCAAAATAACCTGCAAAGCTTTGGTATGCATTTATACCCTTTATACTATTTCTTTCATGCAGGGTGAAGGTCTTTTCACTAAAGCCCTTTGTATTTAATATTGCACTTTTTATTCTCTCTATCTCAATTATATCCGTTCCAATTCCAATTATCACAGTAACACCTACTTTTAATGATTATAATTTAAATAATACATTAAATTATCTTATTAAGTAAATCAAATTTAAAATCCTGCCTTTTAATAAAAGACAGGATTAATAAAAACTAATTTTTTATATTTAGTTGGTAGCTATACACTGAAAATCATTATCAAAATCTACTATATATAAATCTACATATTCACCAATAATATCTACAAGATGCAATGGTGATACTAAATTATTGTATAAAATATTAAGCAAATCATAAACCTTATGCGGTTGAGGACTTATACACTCCACACTATTTCTTTCAATATTAATTATGTCTTCACCTTCCATGTCTAATCTTTCGATTTCAATTCCAAAAGCCTGGACTCCCATTCTTACCCCTTTAACCACTCTGTAATAATATACTGACCTCTTCTGTTCTTCCTGCATGGTTTTTACTAAATTCTTAACAACCCTCATGTTTTTTCCCCCTCAAAAAATAATTAATTTTGAGCACAAATTCTAGGTCATATTTATGTAACTTATATTAGCACTTACTTTGCAAAATTTATGTCGAAATCAGTAAAGGTTTTCAAAAACTTATCTTTTTAATTTGACAGCTTCATCCTAATAAAATGCATCGTCCAGGGCTATAATAGAAACATTTGGTATATTATTCCTGTTATCATAATTTTTTTGTCGAAAAAATATGGTATTTGTTGTATGAATTTACTTGAAGTTATTAACAATATCACCATAATTATTCATTTTTATTCCTATATATCTAAATATATCCTCCAGTATTAATAAAGCAAGCAAAATAACTCCTATATCAGAAGTGTCCAAATCAGGTATTCCATACCACTTTTTTAAGCTCAAGGAGATTTCTTTCTTGTAGGTTATATTGCTATATATTTCATGCAAAGTTTCGTAAATAATTTTGTAGTTTAATAGTGCAAAATCTCTCTGAACTTTTTCCTGACTATTGATGGTAGCTCTTATTATTGAATTCAAGCTCTTACCTTTATAGTAATTTTCTAATTTTTCCTTGTAAACTTTTGCTATATGATTTCCTACTAGAAAACCATCTATAATGGCAATTTCTCCTTGTGTATTAAATATTACACAAAAACTCACTTGTTCCTTACCTTCCTGCTTTAAATCATCCATAATCTTTTTAACATTATAGTTAAAACTTGAGGTATATTTTGCTTCCAATATAAAGAAATCTAATTCGCGAACTACAGCTACCGCCACAAATTCACCAAAGTCTTTGTATACTTTTTTCATAAAACCTTTATTTCGCATAATATTCCTCCTGCTATCAAGTGATTCTTAGCTTCAGATGGAGTTTGCTTAAGAGGAATACTTACTCCAGCTGAAGCTTAGAAGAACTTATCCAGGAACTAACCGCCCCAATCCCACCACTTAAAGAAGAGGGGATATTGGCGAGGTTAGCTATCGGAGAAATTCAATTAGTATTATCTGCAGAAGGAATATCTTTTATTCATCTTTATAGTTTTTCTTAATATTTTTATAAGATTCTTCTATAAAATAACCTTGATCCTCATTAATTTCATGAGAAGAGTACTTTGCCTTATTATATATATCACTTATAGCTTTTGCATCCATTTCTGCTAAGTTGCCTTTGGCTTTTAATATCTTCATAAATTGGGATGCAGTCATATATATCCTATAAACACTTTTTTGTGCTCCATATATCTGCATCTTTTTAAAATAATAAAAAACTTTAGCTCTAGGTTCCTTGGGAGAAGTCAGATTCTTAATAAAGTCTTTGATTTTGAAAGTTCTCCTTTTCTTTATCTCTTCCTTTAATATCTTTTCCCGCTGTTCTTCTACCCCTTCTATATGAGGTAATCTGGATATCCTGAAATTCTTAAAGGCTTTATAGATTATAAATATAATAAATAATAAAAATAAGATTTTAACTACTAAAGCTATAAAAGGATGGGATTGAATCAAGGTTTCCTTAAATTCAAAATCCTTGCTATTATCTTTCATAGCTTCTGCATTTAGCTCTTTACTAGAAAGGTTAACCTTATAGAATATCCAATCTATGCCTCCTTTGATAAGGTATAAAAACAGATACAAAGCTTTTTCAAACACATATGTCATGGCTTCATATATTAATTTAACACCCTTTACTAATGTCTTATAAAAAAAATCCATAGAAAGTAACAAAATAGAAACCATTAGTATTACATCATGGACCATGGATTTTCTACTATTTATCCTGTACTGAAATCTTCTTGAACTACGCAACATCCATATACCTATTATAAAGTAAAAAATGTAAAATCTTAAAATATAGGAAGTATAGCTCTCATTTAAAAACACAAGTATTATACCAGCACAGAGCATAGCAAAAATCTCTTTTTTCATATTATACTTTAAATAATCCGGAGATATATTTTCTAAATCCTTATATGATAAAAGTATTAATGTAATTAAATTAGGCAAATAGTATAGAAACCAATGATTTTTGTAAAGTAAAAAGGTTAGTACTAAACTTATTAACATAGGCACGGCCAGTATTAATTTCTTTTTCTTTATGGTTTTTGTCCCCATATACATAAACATGTAAACAGATAAAATGCACATAAGGAATACTTTATAATCCAGCTCCACGAACAATACAGAAACATAAAATATACTAAAGAGTATATAAGTGAAAATACTTAAATGAAGTCCATAAAGAAGCCTTAATAGTTTATATGACCTCATTTTAAAATTCCTCCCTAACATTTAACTTTTCTATGCCTGGCAATTCTGGGATAGCATTATTTTTTGATATATCTATAAGTTTTATGGTATAACCTCTTCTAGCAGATGTCTTTAAAATATCTTGAACATCTTCAGGTAGGTATCCTGTAATGATAACATACACCGCATTGGTATTTAAAAACTTAATGTTTTCTTTAAAATAGTCATAAAAGTCATGTCTTGGGGTGTTGTCAATCCTTCCACAAAACTCTAATATATTATTCATATTATTTAAAGAGGGTAATATCTTGTCCATCAAATCTCCATTATGGGAAATTATATGGGCATTGCTCCATACCCCAACTGCAACCCCTTGGTTTAAAAAGCTTTCCGCTAAGGAAGCTGCAATTTCACAGCTTTTATTTACATATTCATCCCGGATTCCGTTCCAAAAAGGTCTTGTGAATTGAACGTTTATAACTAAAACCGCTTCCTTATCCGAGGTGTAATCGTAATCTTTTACCATCATCCTTCCGCCCTTTAAACTAGAATTCCAATGTATATCCTTCATTCTATCGCTGCTGGTATATTCTCTTATACCTTTAACAAATATCGGGTCTTTGTATATCCACCTTTTAACGGTTAAATCTCCTAAAATAGAGTTGCTGGCAATATCCTTTTGGCTGAAAGACTTTAATTTAGGGTATACTACTATTTCAAGAAAATCTTCTACTTGTTTAACTTCTTTATTTATCCCTAAGAAGTCTACAATGGATATGTCTATATTTCTCAGGAAATACACTCCTCTTTTATTTATGAAAGCCTCATAACTCCTCTTAACTCTTTCCCTGGCTCCAATAGCATAATTTTCATTATAGCTTACTAACTCTCCTCTATTTTCACTAAAGTTAGTAAACTTTTTTTGCACCTCTCTGGGCATTAATTCCTCTACATTTAAAAATGAAACTGGAATGGACTTTCTATTTTCTAAATGTATACTTATTTTAAATACTTCCCCAGGAAATAATTTATTTTTACTTAAGGACCTTTTAGCCATAAGACTTCTAAATGCAATTTTCCTGTAATATACCGCTACTGTATAAGCCCCTATTAACAGCAATATAAAGATAATATAATTTTTCATAGCTTCACCTCATCAGTATGTGGAATCCATACTTTCTAGAGGTACATTCACTTTGGTTAGTATATCTTCAATTATTTTGGGAGCTGAAAAGTTATCTGAACCATAACTTTGATTTTTTAATATTATTCTATGGCTAAGCACTTCCACTGCCATACTTTTAATATCTTCTGGTAACACGTAATCTCGTCCTTTTATAGCAGCTAGGGCCTGTGCACCCTTCATAAGGCTTAAAGATGCTCTAGGAGATGCTCCCATTTCTATAAGCTCATTATTTCTAGTGGCCCTAACAATATCTAATATGTAATTCTTAATTTTATCCTTAACTTCTACCTGCACTACATTATTCATAACATAATGAATATCTTCTTCCTTTAGTACTTCTTCTAAATTTACTAAAGGATCTTCCTTCATAAACCTATCTAAAATATCTTTTTCTTCTTTATATTCTGGATATCCTAAGGAAATCTTTATAAAAAATCTATCTAGCTGTGCCTCTGGAAGAGGAAATGTGCCAAATTGCTCCACAGGATTTTGAGTGGCTATAACAAAAAACGGCATGGGTAACTTTACTGTGTTCCCTTCCACAGTGACTTGTCTTTCTTCCATACATTCTAACAAGGCAGATTGTGTTCTTGGAGTAGCTCTATTTATTTCATCAGCTAAAAGTATGTTACTTAAAATAGGTCCTTGCCTAAACTCAAACTCCCCATTTTTTTGATTATAAAAATAAATACCTGTTAAATCAGAAGGCAACAAATCCGGTGTAAACTGAACTCTTTTAAAAGAAAGATTTAAACTCTTAGCTAAGCTTTTAGCAAGTTTAGTCTTACCCAGCCCAGGAACATCCTCCAAAAGAACATGACCACCACAAATAAAAGCCGCTATTATCTTGTCGATCTTATCCTCTTTACCTATAATCACCTTTCCAACATTACCTTGAACCTTTTCCCTAAACTCAACAAATTTATTTAATTCCATAGCCCCACCTCTTACATATTTAGTAAATAAGTCTATTATAGCATATTTGATTGAAAATTTAGAATTTAAAATGAAGGAGTTTTTTAATTTAAAATTTAGAATTTAAAATTTAGAATGAAGGATAATTTTTTCTGGAAAAGCATCAGAAAAAATTTACAAACGTATATAAGGAGAAATCCATCAGGGATTTCTCCTTATCAAAAAAAATTATTAAACTCCCATGGGAGTTTAATAAAATCATAAATTCTAAGAAACTCTGTGAGTTTCCTCCTTCATTCTAAATTCTCAATTCTAAATTGGAAAAAAACTCCGCTAGGAGTTTTTTTCCTCCCAAAGTTTCTCCGCGTTTACTGCCCATTTTTCTGAAATATCTTTGCATTTTGCTGTTAGTTCATCCACATCTTCTGGATGGAGCATTTCTGTGGATTTAGCTCCTGAATTATGCACCATCATGCTTAATTTGTGTGGGTTATCTAGCAAAGGGCATGGTCTATAGTGATTATGGTTAAAGGGCTGATTCTTTTTATATTCCATAAATATTGGTGAATGGAGAGCTTCTAATAGTGTAACGTCCTTTATGTTTACATTAGAATAATGTATAAAGGCACATGGTTCTACATCTCCGTTGGCATTAATATGGAGATAGTTTCTTCCTCCAGCTATACATCCATCCACGTAATCTCCATCATTCCAGAAGTCTAATGTAAATAATGGCTTTGTGCTTCTAAATTCTCTTATCCTATGATACATAAATTCCCTTTGTTCTGGAGTGGTTAATAAATCTAGTACTGCTCCATGCCCCACTGGCATATAGGTAAAGAACCATCCAAACCTGGCTCCCTTTTCCAGCATAAAGTCTATATATTCTTCCGACCCCACTGTTTCCACATTTTTATTATGATAGCAGGTGGAGAATCCAAAAGGTAATCCTCTAGACTTTAATATATCCATAGCATGTACAGCTTTTGCATAGGTTCCATTACCTCTTCTTAAATCTGTAGTATCTTCAAAGCCTTCAATGCTTATAGCTGGTATGAAATTTGCCACCTCTTTTATCTTATCTGCAAATTCTTCATCGATTAAAGTACCATTGGTAAAGGAAAGGAATATACAGTCATCGTGCTTTTTGCACAATTTAATGATATCATCTCTTCTAACCAGCGGCTCTCCTCCAGAGTATATATAAAAATAAGTTCCTAGTTCCTTGCCTTGGCTTATAATGCTATCTAACAATTCTATATCCATGGAGGCACTCTTATCATATTCAGCTGCCCAGCAGCCTGTGCATTTTAAATTACAGGCAGAGGTTGGATCCATTAATATTGCCCACGGAATGTTACAATCATACTTTATTTTATTTTCTTCTCTCAAGGCTGTACCCAGAACTCCAGAATTTAAAACAAAATTAACAAATAACTTTTCTAAAACTTTTTTATCTAATCCTGTTACTATATCCATTATATATTTGTTCCAAATATTTTCAGGGCCCTCCAAGGCTTCTCGAACACCTTTATAAGAAGCAGCATAAAGCTTATCTTTGTCCAGCTTTTCCACCCAGTTTAAAATTTTAATCAAATTTTTTTCTGGATTGTTTCTTATATAGCTTAATCCTTGTTTTAAAATGGCAGACTCAATAAGATATTTTGTTTTTTTCATATTATTACCTCCTCAAAAGTAAACCTTATGTATTGGGTTATATATGAACATGATCCTTGTTCAATACTCTGATGCAGGCTAAGATTCGGGGAAAAGAACTAAGAATAAGGGTCATAGCTCAAACATGATTAATCAAAATATTGACTGACTGTAAGTCAGTGAGGGATAAAAAATTTTTAAAGCACACTATTAGCTTTTTTTAAAGGCGATATCCCTTTAAGGTTTATCGCCATAAATTTTTCACATTTATTTATTATATGCTAGAGGTAAGCATTCCATGCTTAATACCTAAAGACTGCTCCACCATGGATAATATAACTTCCTCCGTAAGTTCTTCTTCATGAGTCATAGTGCATATTCCATAAAAAAGCATTATAACTGTAGATCTAGGATATTTAACCTTAGCTTTTCCTTCTTTTACCCCATTCTCTACTACATCTACCATATATGGACTTATTAGCTTTATTGCTTTGTTCATGGCATCTTGTCTTAACTCTTTATTTTTTGGAAGATGGAAGTCAGTGGTAAAGGCACCTTTATCATTTAAAACCAATGAAAAAAATGTCCTGATAAACTTTCTAATTTTTTCATAAAAATCTATAAGTGGATCTTGTAAAATACTTTTTGTATCTATTATCATATCTTGTATTAAATCATCTATAACAGCTTCTACCACTTCTTGTTTGGTTTTAAAATAGTAATAAAACAAGCCTTGAGCTACTCCAACATTCCTAACAATTTCATTAACAGAACTCTTATCTATTCCCTTATTAAGAAACAATTCCTTTGCAACTTCAATAATTTCAGCCTTACGCTCATCCGGTGCCTTAGTTATTCTCATGTAATCATCTCCATTTATATTAATATGATTATAACTCATTGACTAACTACCAGTCAATAAAGGAAATTTAGAATTTAAATTTTAGAATGAAGGATAATTTTTTCTGGAAAAGCCCCAGAAAAAATTTACAATATAGTAAAAATAGAAATCCCTGATGGATTTCTATTTCTAAAAAAATTTTATTAAACTTCCCTAGGAGTTTAATAAAATCATACATTCTAAGAAACTCTGTGAGTTTCCTCCTACATTCTCAATTCTAAATTCTAAATTAGAGAGATAAAAATAGCAGCTGTGCTTTTAGCCAGCTGCTATTTTTATCTCTCTTCTCACCCTACCACAATTGAAAGGAACTGTATACGTTCTCATACCCTTATTACATTATAGCAAAAATATATAATAAATCAATACAAAATATGCAGCATTTTACAGGCTGTTTTATAACCTTTTTATTTTAGCTAAAATTATGTCTCTTCATCTTGCCCCAGCTATGTTTTAATTTTTTATATCTAATTATTCCTTCTATCCTAAATAATGTGGTAAGTTGTCTATAACCAAAATTTTCTAATATTCCATATAAGGAAAGTCTTAGAAGCTGCTTTATGCTTGGGTACTTGTTGAAAGTGTATTGTTCAAGAAGTACAGCTCCAATGGATAAAACAATTCCATAAAGTATTGAAGATACTAGGAAAAGAATAAAGTACTTAAAGTTTAATAGGCCAAATATATAAGATAAGGGGATAAGTATGTAACCAAGCATTTCTATAATGGGTCCTAGCATCTCAAATATCCAAAAGTAAGGTGCTGCTAATAGACCTATTACTCCATATCTAGGGTTGAAAAAAAGCTTTTTATGCCTAAAAAGGCTATCTATTAGCCCTATCTGCCATCTCCTTCTTTGACCTCTCAAATCTTTAATCTTTTCAGGGGCTTGTGTCCAACAAACAGGATCTGGAATAAATCTAAGTTTATACTTTCTTTTATTTCTTCTCATATATTCATGGAGCTTTACTACTAACTCCATGTCTTCGCCTATTGTATTATTAGCATAACCGCCCACTTCTACGGCTGTGTTCTTTCTAAAAGCCCCAAAGGCTCCAGAAATTATAAGTAGCCCTCCTATAGAGTCCCATCCCATTCTACCTGTTAAAAATGCTCTTAAATATTCTATTACTTGAAACATGGCTAGTCTATTTTTAGGAAGATTAATTTCCTCTACTCTTCCATCTTTTATCTTACTTCCATTAGCTATTCTTACTATGCCACCCACAGCTATAGTTTCCTGGTCTTCTATAAAAGGCATAATAACTCTAACTAAAGAATCACTGTCTAATATAGAGTCTGCATCTATAGAGGTAAATACAGGATATCTTGATATATTTATACCTGCATTTAAAGCATCTGCCTTACCTCCATTTTCCTTATCTATAACTACAAGCTTAGGTATATCTATATTCCTATACACCTTATGAATTTTATTGGTTTTTACAAGATATCTTATAGGTTGATTAACAACCTTTAAATCAAAGGCCTTTATAATGTTTTCCAAGGTTTTATCCTTAGACCCATCATTTATAACCACAACTTCAAAAGTAGGATAATTTAATGCAATTAAGGACTTAATGTTTTCTACTATGGTTTCTTCTTCATTATAGGCAGGTACCAATATAGATATAGGTATCATATTATCAGATACTGTGTACTTTCTATAATCAGAATAAGTCATCTTGTTAAGATAATCATAAAGTTTAAAGGCGGATAATAATAGTTGTAGGAAATAAATAGAGTTAATGGCTAGCACATAGTATAAAAGAAACATATTAAAATAAACAACTATATTCTTCAAAATTTCTCTCATAATAGCTCATCCTCATTTTTCTCAGTTATATAAGCATGTATTAACTGATATACTTTTTCCCTTTCAGGCAGTTCAGAATACTTAAAACTGTTTATAAGCTCCATCTTGCCTCTGTTTTCTATAGATGAAAGCATAATATCCTTAGCAAACTTATCTTCCCCTTGGAATATATCAATAAGATAATAAAAACTATTATCTACATCTAGAATAGAATTTGCTGCATTATATCTTACAAACCATTGTGGATCAGATAATGCGGTGATAAGAAAATTAACAACATCTTTTTCTCCGAACATACCTAAAGCTCTTGCTGCCACAGCTCTAACTTCCCAATCCTTATCCTTCAATAAAGATGTTATTTTATCAATATACCTTGTATCACCTATCTGCCCAATAGACTTTATAGCAGCTATCCTTTTCTCTTTATTATCATCTTGTAAGAAGGAAGAAATCTCTTCTGCCAAGGAATAGTCTTTAAAATTGCCAGCAGACTTAATAAATATGGAAGCCACATAACTATTATTTGAGTTTATCATGGTTTTATATATATTTATTTTATCTCCCTCAAAGCTATCTACTATTTCAATGAGACTTCTTTCACTGAGCATTATATTATCACTTTCACTGAAAGCCTTTATGAAAGCTTCTTCATTTCCTATTTTCGCCAAAGCTAAGAATACGTTATAGGACACATCAGCATATCTTACATTTAATTCTTCCAATAAGTAAGGTATTGCTTTATTACTCCTAAACTCCCCTAATCTCTTGCAGGCTAGCGCTTTTCTATATAAATTTTTAGATTTTAGCTTTTTAATCTCAAAATCTATAATGCCTACTACTTCAAATAGTTTTATAATTTCTGTTATAAAACCACCAGTGAAATTTTCAAAGTAATAAATAGAGGCCTCCATTACTATTTCTCTGTTTTCTTCCTTCCGGAAAATTTCTTCAAGTTCATTAATTTCTTCCTTAGTTATTATTTTTCCATCTATAATTTTATTTATAATACTTTCTATAAGAGGGACAACTTCGTTAGAATAAAGGGCTTTTTTCTTTTCCCTTCTATTTTCTATCAGCTTTTGAAAGATTATATAAATATATAAGAAGATAATTATTATGGAGAAAAAAACTATAGAGTAATATATATATTTTTCCATATTGTCACCTTGTACTTAATAGCTTTTTTATTCTTAAATCTAGTTCTACAGGAGAAAATGGTTTTGAAAGATAATCATCTGCCCCTAACTTCCAAACTCTTTCCATAAGCTCTTCACCCTTTTGCCCAGAAAGTACCACAATCTTTATTGCATTATTAAACTTTCTTATTTCTTTAATAAATGTATCTCCTTGCATATTTGGCATATAAAAATCCGTTACCACTAAATCTATAGAATTTTCTTTAATAAAATTTAAAGCTTCATAGGGATCCTTCATAGTATAAACCTCATAACCCTTGTTTTTGTATCTAGAACCTAATATGGATAAAATTATCTTGTCGTCATCTAAGAAAACTATTTTATGCCTTTTAAAGTTTTCTAACTGCAGCTCATTCATATGTATTTTTTTCTTTCCGCTTCTTTTAGCTTTTTGCAATGAATCATAAGCAATATTATACAATTTGTCATAGGATTCTAAATCCTTGCTGTATACTCCTATTCCACCAGAAAAACTTATATCAAAATTATATTTATTGCTTAAACTCATAATTTCTTCTTGCATTTTGTTTGCCATCCCTATAACCTCTAGGGCATCTCTTCCAGTAAATAGAATTACAAATCCATCTCCATGAGTTCTATATATAATATCCTCATAACTTAAAAACTTTTTAAATATATCTGCAGAATCTTTTATAATTTTGCTACCAGTATCGTATCCTTTATTTAAATTTATTTCAGCCATATTATCCATGTCTATTAGAAGTAAAGAGAGGTTGCCACCCTTTTCTTTTATTCTTCCAAATTCCTTCACAGAAGCTTCTTTGCCATGCCTCTTAGTATAAGTATCTGTAATCCAATCCTTAACCTGATTTTTCATAACATCATGGCGTAAGTTGCATAGATTTCTAACCTTATATATTAGTTCTAAAGGATTAAAAGAGGTATAGAGGTAGTCAATTACCCCTTGAGCTAGCAATTTAACTTTTAGCCCCTCATCTTCAGGTCCTACAGCTACTATAGGTATAAAGGCTATACTTCCATCTTCTTTAATATTTCTTATAATGGATAAAGTGTCTATAGCTTTTTTACTATCTACAATAATAACCTCAGGCATTATTTCCATAATGTTATCCATTAGATTTTCTTCTTTTATTATAATATTAAACCCCTCGGCCTGAAAACTTTCTTTAAGATATGCATAGGGTTCTATATTAGTTGAAAAAACCAATATACTTTTTTTGCTTATTACTAATTTTCCTAATTTAGCTTTACAAGCAAGGATACTCTTTTTAAGTGTATTAAAGTTCTGTGATAGGGATAATTTTTCTGTCTCCACATTATCAATTAATGCAATAATTTCTTCTAACTGATTGTCCTTTGCAAACTCTCTTACCCTTTCTAAAATTTTTATAAGCATAGCAATATAGGTTTCATTAATGCTATCAATACTATAAAAATCTAAGTTTTCACTTATCTCTGATAGAGTTCTATACAATCTATTTAAATAATTGTTATCCATTTAATCTCCCCCTATCTTTTTAAATGCATCTTTTAAAATATAGTAGGAAGGTTTTAATCTTTCATGATAAGTAGGCATATCCCACCTATCCCAACTGTAATCAAAATCTTCACTATATATAACTTTATCTTCTGATATAAGTATTCCTTGTGACTTTAAACCTTTTATCTCCATAGGCTTAATTCCTGTAGCAGCATAGAAATCATCCATGATGATTTTTTCACTAGGGTCCATTACATTAATAAGCTGCCAAGGTATCCTTATCTCCAATACTCCATCAGCATAAGCATAGTCCGTCAAAGAATTATAATTTTTATCTTTAGGATTTCCATTTCCTTGCATAAGCTTACCGGTTTCATATTTAGATAAAGGGAGCTTTACTTTATCTTCTGGTAAGTACAATTCCCTATTTAAACATAGGTACATGGGATTAAAAATACCGCTGTTCTTCTTTTCATAGTTTATATTCGTTTCTATCATTTTCAACACTTTTCCATAGGTATAATAAAAGCTATCATAATAAGCATCCACCATAACTTTGGACTTTTCCTTACCATCTATGATAATAACAAAATCCATAGGTGAATTAAAATTTATATTATAATCCTTAAAGTTAGTGTTTCCAGAGTTTTCAGTAATATCAATAGGTATAATAAATTTATCTTTATTAAAGTCAAAATCCTTTATCTTAGCCATAAAATACAGATATTTTTCATCGCTTTTAGCATAAAGGCTAAATCTATCATTTTTAGCTAAGGGAGTATCCTTCTTCCAATCATCCTCTTTTCCATCCACATAGCATTTATTAGTTTTATTTCCAGGCTCGAAGGCTAAAATACCAAACTCCTGCTCATTGGTTTGAGGGTTTGACCAGTAAGCCCTTCTATCTGGAATATCTAAATCCATGGTATTCCAGGTCCTTTTAAACCATTCATCCTGCCATGCAAATACTAACCCTCCTGCATAGCCTTCCTCATAGATATTCTGAAGCATAAAAGCATCCATCTCCCCTTGGGATCTTTCATCTACATTTCCTTGGTTAAATCCCATATGGATATTTTCATGAGCCATTCCTCTAGCTGCCGGTATCCCAAACTCCGCCACTAGCACCGGTATGTTATGTTCTTTTCTAAGATCTTTTAAATATGCACTATAGGTGTTTATCTTTCCATCCTTATCCTTATAAGCTGCATATTCCTTTTGGTAATTCATGAAGTCTGGATAGTAAGGGTATATGTGATAAGAAGCAAATAATCCTGGTTTAAAGCTATCCTTATGCTTAATATTTTCCGTGTTTACTGTCACTAAATCCTCTTGCTCCAATGGCTCGTTGGGATGTTTAAGCATATCTGTGGTAACCCAATTGGTGAAGCTTACAGGCCTTTGCATATGATACTTTGAAGTTTCATAATCTATAGCATAATCCCCTAATTCACATAAAGTGGACTCAAAAGGAGAAGCCTCTTTAGCGGTATAAAGATATTTTCCTTCAAAGGTTTTGCCTTCATTAACCTTATTAGTATTCTCTACCACATAAGGATCCCACTCAATTCCTAGAATCCACCCCATTACATATGGAGATATATCTTTAGTATATACTCCGCTGGCATGACCCGCTTTTGGAGGCAGAACCCCCTTTCCATGGATTATATCAATAAGGCTTTTTATATCCTTTTCAAACTCTTCTTTTATTTCCTTATCATTTAAGTTTTGCTTTTTAACTAAATCCTCTTCATTTACCCATACCCCCTGGAAAAGATATATGGGATTAAGAGTTTTTGAATTATATTCATAAAGAGCCTCATAAAATTCAGGCTTAAGTATGGTATAAACCCTTATGGAATTAGCATTCATATCACCTATATAGCGAAACCATCTTAAATAGTCTTCCTTGGTAATCCCTAGTTCTCCTGGAAAATACCCCGGCTTTGCTGCTCCCATATTTACTCCTTTTATAAATTCTTTATGCCAGTTACCATATTTATAAAGATAAAAATCTTTTTCATCTAACTTAGCTATATAAGCTATGCCCATATCCTTATCCTTGAAGGTGTTTACATAATTTCTAGGTAAATAAAAATAATTGTAACCTACAAATACAGTAATAAGTATAATAATAACTGCTATCATAAATTTTCTCATTAAAACACCTCCTAAATTCGATTTTATTATCTCAAATTTTTACAAACTTTTCAAAACTAATTATTAAAATAGCGAAAAACTAATTTTTTTATTTATTATAAAAAAAACAGAATATATATTCTGTATTATATACATCCTGTAATATTAATAACTATTTGTTACTACTTTATTCTTACCCGCCTTTTTAGCTTTATACAAATTTTTATCTGCTAAATCAATAAGCTCGTTAGTGGTAAGTTCTTCCTTATACATGGTATACATGCCAAAAGAAGCAGTAATATTTAATTTTATCTGGTTTATTTCTATAATAGTAGTTTCAATATCTTTTCTAAGTTTTTCTGCAAAATCATAAGCTTCCTCATGACCTATATTATTTAAAGCTATAATAAACTCATCTCCCCCATATCTGGCAGCCCAATATTTATTATAAATTATAGATTTCTCTAGTATTTTACCTAATAATTTTATGGCCTCATCTCCAATTAAATGTCCATAGGTGTCGTTTATGTGTTTAAACTCATCAATGTCCAACATAATTATAGATAAAGGTGACTGTTCCAACACTGCTTTTATTATATCAACTGGCAACCTTTCATTGATATATCTTTTATTAAATAGATTAGTAATGCTGTCTTTTACTATTAGAGAATTAAGATTATTAATTACCTTTTTAAGTTCCTTAATATCAGAATAATTATCATTTTGTAGCAACATGGATTTAGTAACATCATTCAAAAGCTCCAAAACCACACTACGCT
This sequence comes from Clostridium amylolyticum, assembly GCF_900142075.1. GTDB lineage: Bacteria > Bacillota > Clostridia > Clostridiales > Clostridiaceae > Clostridium_AA > Clostridium_AA amylolyticum. The sequence continues at coordinate 269,957 of NZ_FQZO01000003.1, read as the reverse complement.
TATCCGTTTCTATGGGAATAGCAGTTACCATATATACCTTATCTAATGTATGTTCCAGCTTCATCAAAGTATCATTTTGAAAAAAAGCTCTTACGGAAATACAATTATCACAAATCTTATTTTCACCCCAACAGTCATGGCATATATCTTTAGTTTCCACCATGCCATTATCGTCATATTTTATTACTCTCTTCATTAACGGATCTACTATCCTAACCACTTCGTACATAGTTTTAAAAAAAACAACCTTTTGTTCTAATGTATCAAAAGATACAACTTTTCTTTCCACTCCACTACTCCTTTCAAAAAGTTATTGATCTAAAAGTAACATTTATCTTCTTGTAGCAACTTTTCAAAGTCTTCAGCCGGTACGGCTTTGCTAAATAAAAAACCTTGTCCAACATCACACTCATTTTCTTTAAGAAAATTAAGCTGTTCTTTAGTCTCAATACCTTCTGCCACCACATTTAAGTTAAGTTCATGATTTAAGTTAATAATAGTCTTTACTATCTTTTTATCCACAGCTTCATAAAATGCATTGCTTATAAATTCCTTATCAATTTTCACTATATCTATAGGTAATTTTTTCAAATATGTAAGAGAAGAATACCCCGTACCAAAATCATCCAAAGCAATTTTTATACCTTTATCTCTAAGTTTCTTTAAAACTTCAATAGAAGCATTTAAATCTTGCATTATTGCAGTTTCCGTAATTTCAAGAGTTAAGCCAGTAGAATTAATTACAAATTCTTCAAGCAAATCATTAATTTCATCTATAAGTTTCTCGCTTATAATCCTCTTACCTGAAATATTAACAGACATATTAATCTCTTTATAGCCTAATAGTTCCCAAGTCTTTTTTTCTTTAAAAGCCCTCTTTAAGGCCCATTTACCTATACTATGTATAAAGCCAGTTTCTTCAGCGAAAATAATAAAATCTAAAGGAAATATTATTCCCCTTTGTGGGTGACTCCATCTTATTAATGCCTCAGCACCTACAATTTTCCCTGTATTTAAATCTACTTGAGGCTGGTAATAAAGTACAAACTCCTCATTATCAATAGCATGTCGCATTTGATTAGTCATGCTTATATAATTAATAGTTTTTTCTTGCATTAAATCATTATAAATACAATAATTATCCTTGGTGCTTTCTTTTACTGTAAACATTGCAGTATCTGCATTTCTTAATAATATAGAAAGATTTCTACCATGTTCAGGATAAATAGCTATACCAAGGCTATACGTAACAAAAAACTCTTGCTCCTCCACATTCCATGGTTTTCTTAAATGCAACAAAACTTTTTCTATTTTACTAATTACTTCCTCTTTATTAATTATATCACTAAAAATGATTACAAACTCATCACCGCTAAGCCTAGCCGTAAAATCTGGATACTCTACTTTTGATTTTAAGACCTCAGCAAAGCTTTTAAGGAACATATCTCCTGATATGTGCCCCAAAGTATCGTTTATATGCTTAAAATTATCAATATCTATATATACTAAGGCAAATTTAAAATTTTCATTTGTAATATTGTTAATGATACTGTTCATAGTCATCTCAAAGAGCGAACGATTGGGAAGTTCTGTAAGAGTATCATAATAAGCTAATAGATTTAATTGCTTTTCAATATTCTTTATTTCTGTTATATCAGCACCTATAGAAATAATTCCATCCACTTTACCTTCCTTATCATAAACTGCACTGTTGCTCCAAAGCACATCTAGCATCTTTCCATCTTTGCATTTCACTTGGTTTTCATGGGAAGGTATATTTTCAGCATTATTTCTGGCTCTTTCAAATAAACTCATTAATTCTTCTCTTTCTTCTTGTGGTACAAATAATTGTAATGAGTTTTTACCTATCACTTCTTGTTTTGAAAATCCTGTTAGTTTTTCACCATAAGGGTTTATATCTCTAATATTCCCATTTTCATCTAATAATAAAATTATAATACTAGCATTTTTAATAATGCTTTCTGAAATTTCTTTTTCTTTTCTTAGTTTCTCCTGAAGTAATATTTGATTTGTAATATCGGTATGTGAACCTACCACTCTAATAGCAACACCTTCTTCGTCCCACAATGCTTTACCCTTGCTTAATATCCATTTATACTCTCCATCTTTGCATCTTAATCTATATGTATTTTCGTATAAACCATTTTTAGAGTAAATATAATTATAAAGCTTCTTTTTAGCCTCCTTAGCATCATATGGATGAATAAGGCTCTCCCAAGTGCTTATTTTATTTTCCAGCTCATCATCTTCGTAACCAAAATAACTTTTCCATTTAGATGAAAAATAGTACGTATCGCTTTTTACATCCCACTCCCATATTCCATCTAGAGTGCCCTCTACAGCCAAGTTATATCGTTGCTCACTAATTCTTAATGCTTTCCCATGTTCTTCTAATATATTCAATTGGCTCTTAATATCTTCTTCTAAAATAGCTACAGCTAATTTAGCACTATTTAACTTTTCATAAACTTCTTTATTCTTATATATTAATTCACCTAAAGATTTCACAGATCCCTTTACATGTAAAAAAATCATAACCATAACAATAGCTACAAAAACCCATTCTTTATGTTCTACCATTAAATTTAATAACCAACTATTTTTAATAAATTCACTTTTACTAAAAAAAATATAAGTAAGTAAAAGAAAAAATAAAGCAAGTAAAATTAGCATTCTTAACGTTTCTCTTACTGGTTTAATTATTTTCCAAGGATTGTAATGGAGGTTTTTTTCATTTTCCGATTCTTCTTCAATGGATGATTTAAAAGTTCTATTATCTTTTTTCATATTATCACCCTTTACTGAGTATTATAATATTTTTATGCAATTTCGTGTATAGTTTATTATTTAATATTATTATCGCAGTATCCTTTAAATAACTAAACAGAAGTTTTGCCATATTTCTACATAATTTTATATGCTTTATTTACTTTTTTCAAACAACTGTTAATTTACATAAATTTAATTCAACTTATAAAAAAATTCTCAGAGTTAACTGAGAATTTTGCTTAAATTAAAATATTGCCTTTACATTATTAAAGAAGCTTGGCATAAATACACATATTAAAGTTATTATTATAGCTGATAAAAGTCCTCCAATAGCTGCACATAATAAAGATTTTTTAAAATCCAAACCTAGAAATGCTGCTATGGCAGTTCCGGTCCAAACCCCTGTGGTGGGTAAAGGTATAGCTATAAAGGTAATAAGCCCTATTTCCTTGTATTGTTCTAATTTCCCCTTATTTTTTCTTATCTTATTGTCAATAATATTAGTAATAAAATCAAACTGCTTTATCCCCTTCATCCAATCATATATCTTGTTAAAAAGCAGTAAAATTATTGGAGCAGGCAATAAGCTTCCTAAATAACTCACTAAGAAAACTAAAAAAGGATTATAGTGATATGCTAAAATTCCTATTGGAATAGCCCCTCTTTGTTCTACTAAAGGAACCGCCGAAAATAAAAATATAAAAAGCCATTTATTCATAGTTTGTCTCCTCATTTATACCATATAACTAAGTTATAGGTTATTTATATATTTAATGTACCTAAAAATTAACGGTTTCGTAAACACCTTAACCATCAACCATTATATTATAAAAGAAATAATTTTTTTTCTCTAGTGGTATTTATATAAAATTTAACAATCCCCCTTTACTTTATGTGAAAATAGTGTATAATTTAGTTATAAAGAATAATAATTATTAGATAATACTACATAGTTATTATTCCCTTTATTTTGATTATAATTGATAATAAATTAACATACTATTAATATTTTTTTATGGAGGACGAGAGCTAATGAAATCTTTAGAAGTAAAAAAAGACCTGTACTGGGTGGGAGCCTACGATCCAGATTTAAGAATTTTTGATATTATCATGTATACACCTTATGGGACAACTTATAACTCCTATGTAGTTAGAGGTAGTGAGAAAATAGCGGTTTTTGATACGGTAAAAGCTCAGTTTTTTGACCAGTATATAGAAAGATTAGATTCCTTAAACATCGACTATAGAAATATAGATTATATAGTAGTAAGTCATACAGAACCTGATCATGCTGGTTCTGTAGCTAAGCTTTTGGAATTATCCCCTAAGGCTAAAGTAGTTGGAAGTGCTGCCGCTTTAAAATTCTTAAAAGGTATTGCCAACAGAGATTTTGATTCCATAGCTGTAGGTGATGGAGATAGCATAAGCTTAGGTAATAAGACACTAAACTTTCTTTCCGTACCATTTTTACATTGGCCAGATACTATATATACTCATATACCTGAAGAAAAAACCTTAATCACCTGCGACTCTTTTGGTACTCATTACTGCTTTGAAGGTATGTATAATGATCTTATTCCAAAAGACAAGCAAGAGGAGTATATGGAATCCTTAAGATACTATTATGACGTTATCATGGGACCATTTAAGCCTTATGTGCTTAAAGCTTATGAAAAGATTAAGGATTTAGAAATAGAGCTTGTTACTCCCGGACATGGACCTATTTTAAGAGAAAATCCATGGAAGATCATTGAGCTTTATAAAGAATGGAGCACTCCTGTAGTAAGAGATAAAAAGAAGGTTACCATTCCTTATGTATCTGCTTATGGTTATACAGAACAAATGGCAAACACCATTGCAGAAGGTATAAAATCTGTAGCTGATATAGAAGTAAAACTTTATAATGTAATATACCATGACATGAAGGATATTATTAACGATATATCTGAATCCGACGGTGTATTATTTGGGTCCCCTACCATAGTAAGTGAACTTTTAGAACCTATTAGAGATTTAATGGCTAAGCTTAACCCAGTAATTCATGGTGGAAAGGCTGCTGCTGCCTTTGGCTCTTATGGCTGGAGTGGTGAAGCTGTTCCAAGAATTAATAGCAGATTAAAAGAACTTAAAATGAACATTTACGGCAATGGATTAAAGATTAACTTTAAACCATCTGAAGATGATATAAAAGAATGCTTTGATTTTGGGGTGGGTTTTGCTAAGATGATGCTTGGCAAATCTCCTGAAGGCCATGATGATTCATCCAAAAAGCAAGCTGTGAATTCTAATGAGTCTAATGAAGTTGTAGCTGACAAAAACTCAGAATTTCAAGAAATAAAAACCTCTGGTGAGGTAAAACTCTGGAAATGCATAATATGCGGTGAAATTTTCGAAAGTGAACTTCCACCTGAAATTTGTCCAGTATGTGGAGCAGGTAGCGACCAATTTGAAGAAGTTAAAGTAGAAAAAGAAGCTTTTCATGCTGAAAATCATGATAAATTTGTAATTATAGGAAATGGAGCTGCTGGTTTTTATGCTGCTAAATCCATTAGGGAAAAGAACCCTACTTGCAGTATAAAAATCCTTTCCAAAGAAGAAGCAAAATCCTATTTCAGGCCTCAAGTTTCTGACTTAATATCAGGTACAGTGCCAGACAATAAATTCTATTTAGCAAAAGATGAATGGTATAAAGAAAATAATATTGAACAAATACTAGGTGCAGAAGTTGTAGATATAAAAACAAAGGATAAAAAAGTACTATTAGCTTCAGGAGAAGAAATCTCCTATGACAAGCTTATACTAGCCAATGGAAGCTATAACTTTATACTTCCTGTTAAGGCTGGAGATAGTGTTCTTAGCTGTGAAAACTACAGGGATATCAAAGGTATTTACACCATTAAGGACATGAAAGATGCCATTAATGTAAGAGAAGCTTTAAATACATCTAAGAATGCCATAGTTATAGGTGGAGGACTCTTAGGGCTTGAGGCTGCTTGGGAAATGCATGAAAAAGGCGCAAAGGTTTCAGTGGTAGAGTTTTTCCCAAGGCTTTTACCAAAACAGTTAGATCTTGAAGGAAGCAAACTTTTCCAAGAGATAACAAGTTCTTCAGGCATTGAAATAATCCTAGGAGATAGCGCTGAAGAAATTATTATTGAAGATAATAAGGTGAAGAGTATTAGGCTTAAGAGCGGAAAGATTTTAGATTGTGACCTTCTAGTATTCTCTGTAGGAATAAGGTCTAATATAGAACTTCCTAAAAAAGCAGGAATAGCAGTGGATAGAGGTGTCAAAGTTAATAAGAATATGGAAACCAATGTAACTGATGTTTATGCCTGTGGAGATATTGCAGAGCTTCAGGGAATAGTATATGGAAACTGGCCTGCAGCCATTGAAATGGGAAAAGTTGCTGGCACCAATGCAGTAGGCGATAAGGCAGAGTTTAAGCAATTTGTTTCCTCTGTAATATTTAATGCTTTAAATGCTAGAGTATTCTCTGCAGGAACTATAAATTTTGATGATGCAACTCTAGAACATTTATCCTATAGAGATGATAATAAGAAAGTATATAAAAAGATATTCTTTAAAGATAATAAATTGATAGGTGGAGTACTAATAGGTAACATAGGAGCATCTACTAAGATTATAAGCGGAATTAAAAAAGGTATTACAAAAGAAGAAGCTTTAAATAATGGAATACTTTAAGAAAAATCAATGCTGGTAATATTACCAGCATTGATTTTTTTACGACGCCTTATTCATTTTGTGCTTGCTCTTTTTCTGGTCTTCTTGAGCTCACAAATCTAAAGTCCTCTGCAACTACCTCTGCTATATATCTCTTTTTACCATCTTCATCTTCATAGCTACCTGTTCTAAGTCTTCCGCTTATGCTAATAAGACTTCCTTTTTTCATATATTCGCATACTACCTGAGCTTTTCTTCCCCAAATAGTCACAGGTATAAGGTCTGCCTTTTTTTCTCCGTCAGCAGAGCGAAAGTTTCTATCTACAGCTATAACAAATCTAGCAAATACTTTTTCACTGCCCTCTAATATTCTTAACTCTGGATCTTTAATCATTCTACCAACTAATACAATTTTATTCATCTTGCATACCTCCAATATAATTCTATTGAAAATTATAACCATGATGGTAAATTTTATACATATTTATAAAATAATTGTTTCAACTTTATAATTAGTAAATTTATTTTTTTTCTTAACGATGATATAATATAGGAGATTATGGACGGTGTAGGGGGAGAAGATGAAAAAAATAAGCAACAAAATAACCATAGCTATTATAGCTTGTACTGTTATAGTGTCCACTACTGTAGCGGTAGCAAGTACAATTATAAGTATGAATTCAATAAAAACTGAATCTCAAGAAAAAATGAAAAGTGTGGCAGAAGCCAATGCTAAAGATTTTGATAAAACTCTGATTAAAGTCACAGCCACCGCAGACTCACTATCAAAAACCCTTGAGAGTATTGTAGATGTAAATAAATTATCTACAAATAAAAATTCCTATGAAAATGAAATAAGATACTTAATATCAAACTATTGTGAATCTAATAAAGACTTTGCAGGGGCCTTTGTAATCTTTGATCCTTCTATAACTAAGGAGGTTAAAGAATACATAATGCAAGATGGTGATAACAAAGGCATCTTTGAATTTACCAAAGAAAGAGATTTAGATAAATATACTCCGGAAAACAAAGATTTAAAGTGGTTTTATAATACCATTAACAATAATAATGCTAATTGGAGTGAACCTTATATCGATTCATCTACCCAACTCCAATTAATAACCTATAGCGTCCCTATTCATAAGGATGGAGTCGCCATAGGAGTAGCCGGTGTAAATATGACCCTTAAATATTTTAAAGATTCAATAGAGTCCATGAATCTTTATAAGTCAGGTTACGGGTTTCTTTTAAATGATACCTTTAAATTCTTAATACATAATAAATATGGTACTAATGATAGCTTAAGCACTGTAGAAAATGGTCATTATAAAACTCTTGAAGATGATATAAAGTCCAATGCTAATGGAGATACCACAGCTTCTATGGAGGGTAATAAATATAATTTAGCATTTTCTAGGATGTCCAATCAATGGACTTTTGTTGTAGCTGTACCTGAAAATGAGATATATGCTCCTATTACAAGGCTAGCTATAATAATAGGAATATTAATAATCCTTGGAACTTTAGTGGCAGCAGCAACTGCTATAGTCTTAGCTAATAGGATGTCTGATACTATAAAAGCTGTTACTGAAGTTCTTGGAAAGACCTCAGATCTTGACCTTATTAACTATGAAACCAAAGAAATCAATAAAGCTTTAAGGCAAAAAGACGAAATTGGGGCTATGACTGCTGCTCTATCTCACTTAAGACAATATTTGAGAGAAGTGGTCTCCTTGTTAAAAGTTAATTCAGAAAAGTTAACTGATTTTTCTAAGAATCTTTCTGAGATAACAGCACAAAATTCTGAATCAATAAATATTGTTTCTTCAAACACACAGGAGTTAGCCACTGGAGCTATGAAACAAGCTAAAGAATCTGCTAAAGGACTAGAAGATCTCTCTTCTCTTTCCAAGGAAGTAGAAATAATAGTTAGCACTTCTCATAAAGTTAAAAACCAATCAGGAGCTGCTAAGCAAAAAAGTTATACTGGCTTAGAAGCAATTAATATATTAAAACAAAGAACCATGGATAATGAATTAGTGGTGAATAAACTTTCTGAAACCACTGGACAGCTCACAGATGCTTCACAAAACATTAATAATATAATAATCGCCATTAATGATATAGCCGAACAAACCAATCTTCTTGCATTAAATGCAGCCATTGAAGCAGCCAGAGCAGGAGAAGCTGGTAAAGGCTTTTCTGTGGTAGCAGAAGAAATAAGAAAGCTATCGGAGCAAACTTCCGAATCTACCAGAATGATAGGTAAAATAGTTCAAAGTATCGTTGATAGCGTTTCTGAAATGAAACATAATATGGATATGTCTAAAAACGCTATGTCAGAAGAAAAGCTTTCAGTCAATAACGCTGAAATGTCCTTTGAAGAAATTTCTTCAGCTATAGAAGAAACTGAGAAAGAAATTGAAGTTCTTATAGAAAAAGTAAAAGCTGTAAGTGATAAGAAAGATAAAGTGTTATCCATATTCGAAGATATTTCTTCCATTTCACAACAATCTGCTGCTGCTTCAGAAGAAGTTTCTGCCTCCATGGAAGAGCAATCTTCATCCATGGAAGAAATAGCAAATACCTCTGCAGCTTTAAATAATATAGTTATGCAGTTAGATGAGATCACTAATAAGTTTAGAATATAAGAATACTTAAATTAGTAAAAAGCTTGCCCTTAGGCAAGTTTTTTTACTGGGTATAAATAAACTTATGAAGTTTATCGATGTTTTTATCTTTGTCCCATTTTAAATAGAAAATACCTTTGATTTCTGAATCTGTTTTTAAATCGTCATAAGGACATCTTGTTTCTTTAATACCATTTTTACCATACATCATTACTTTTGAACACAGACTTAACATTTCAGTATTGCTTAAACTAGTTTCCAAATACGGTGCTAGCTTAGATACTAGATCCGGGTATTTTGTTATTGGTGTATTTTTTATCTTATCAAATACCGCATTTAACACCCTTCTTTGTCTTTCCGTTCTTTCATAATCATAATTACCTACATATCTAATTCTGCTATAAGCCACAGCCTGTTGTCCATTAAGTATTTGTTTTCCAGATTTAGATATAGGTGTGTAGCTAATTTCTGCTGCTTTAGACATACTTTTCACATATGAGTTTAAAAGGCTAACTTCATTGTGTTTAATATCTACTTCAACTCCACCTATAGTGTCAATAATATTAGCAAGTCCTCCAAAATCTATTTTAACAAAATCCTTTATATCTAATTTGAACTCTTCATTAACAACTTTTACTGAATTTACTGCACTTCCATAATGATATGCATAATTAAGCTTGTTTACTTTATCATCACCATAAAAAACATATGTATCTCTAAGCAATGATGACATTTTTATTTGTTTTTTTGTATCATCAAGTGAAATTACTATAATACTATCAGAAGCATCTTCCTGATTGTCAACTCCTAGTAAGAGTATGTTGGTAACTTCATTCCTGCTTATTTCTTTTCCTTCATCATTTTCTATGGTTTTTGGTATACTACTTATAGATATATCGCTTTCATTTAATTTCACACTTTTTATTTTCCCAAGATAACAAGTTTCTACTACTAATAAAACACCTAGTAATAACATTACTATAATAAATATTGTACTTATAGCTTTAAGTGACTTATTTTTCTTTTTTTGCCGCTTTTCTTTCATTAAAGCACACTTCCTTTTTAAGTTTGATAACAAACTATATACGATTTTCTACCAATTAAAGTTTTATAATATTAAAATATAATATTAAAAAGCCTCAGATAAAAGTAATCAAACTCTATCTGAGACTTCTTAAATTTTATTTACTTTATACACTATATTCTAATATTTAGTTATTTATTCTTAATTGTTAAAGGTTTGAGTCTATAAACTGGCTTTAGTCCTTTTAACTTTTCTATTATATACTTGAATACTATATTTGTTAAAATTGTTAATACTGCTATAGCCGCAGCAGTAGAAACATCTCCAGCATCATAACGATCTATCATCTCCACTGATGCTACTTTAGTTTTTGTGGTATACAAGAAAGTTACAGCAGATACAGTCATCATTGAATTTATAAATAAATATGAAAAGCTTTCAACAATTGCTACCTTAGACATAGGAAGTATAACCTTTAGAAATACATTATACCATGGAATTCCTAAAGATTCTGATAGATTTTCATACTCTCTATCTAACTGCTGCATATTACCAGTTAATGTTAGGAAAGGCACAGAATAAAAATGTAGTATGTTGGCTAATATTAATATTCCAAAAGTACCATATATAAAACTTAAAGGGTTGCTCTTATTATTAAAGTGGAGAACAAAAGATAACCCTACAACTAACCCAGGCAACGCAAGTGGAAGCAAGGAAAGTAATTTTACTCCCCCTCTTAAAAACTTAAATTCTTTTACTCTTTCGCTGCTATAAGAGGATATTATAGTAATTATAGTTCCTAAAATAGCACTAATCAAAGCTACAAATATAGTATCCCTATATATTTCAATTACACTCTTTCCTAAAGTCTTTATCTTAAACCATTGTAAGGTAAAGCTCAAATCATAAGGCCATCTTTTAACAAAAGCCGCAAATATTATTGTTATGAACAATACAGAAATAACCGCAGCAGTTATAATATTAAAAATAGTAAAAATTAAATCTCTAACTTTATTCTCCTTAATAATATAAGGTCTAGCCTTAGAGTCAACTCCTATATTTCTTTTGCTTATAACTCTATCCGCTGCAAAGGCTATGATGGAAGGTATTATTAAAAGCATTCCTATCGTAGCTCCCAAGGTAACATTTTGTTGTCCTATAACTTGCTTAAAAACATCTGTAGCTAAAAGATTATAATTTCCTCCCACCACCTTCGGAGCCCCAAAGTCTGTAAAAACCATGGTAAACGCAGAAAAAAAAGCGCTTATTATTCCATACTTTACTCCCGGTAAGGTTATGGTAAAAAACTTTTTAATGTCACTTGTACTCATAACCTCTGCTGCTTCGTACAATCTGTAATCCACCCCTTTAAAGGCAATGGAAAGCATAAGGTACACTGCTGGAAAAACATAAATAGCTTCTGCAAAAACCACCCCCCACTTACCATATAATGGAAAATTAAATGCAATCCAAGGTAGCTTCCCAAAAAATCCTGAGGTTATTATACCCTTAGATCCAAAAAGATATATTAAAGCTATACCATGAGTCATGGTAGGTGCAAAAAGTGGGAGCAAAGCTATCCACTTATATATTTTTTTACCCTTTATTCCGCTTCTTTCTATAGCATATACATACCAAAAGGCTATAAATATTACAATTATACTCGTAGTAAAAGCAATAAAAAAGCTATGATTTACTGAGGTAGATACCCCTGGAGTAGAAAAATATCTTTGAAAATTTTTTAATCCTACAAATTCTCTATTAGTAAAAAATACCTTTGAAAATAATGCTGTTAGAGGAAATAGCAGTGAAACCAATAAAAAACTTAATGAAATTAGAAGAAATAAAAGTTTAGATATTTGAGAACTTCCCCATCTTTTCAATTTTTATTCCTCCAATTTTTTAAGATTCAACGTATTAATAAAAATATCCGAACCTTTTTTCAACTTGTATTTTTCCTCAATGGCCGAAAACATATCTATAGCTATTTCACATGTTTCTGAATTTATATAACCATCTGCTGTAATCCTATAAAACGGTCCTCTAAATTCTATATTTTTAATTTTATAGCTTTCATACCCATCTTTACACTCCATGGAATATTCTACTTCTTCAGGTCTTACCATAAATGTTTCTTTATCCTTCTTAATAAAATTAGCCTTACCTATAAAATCTGCAGCATATTGATTTATTGGATTTTTATATATCTCTTCAGGTGTACCTACTTGAACAATTTCTGAGTCTTTCATAACTACTATTTTATCTGCTAAGGTAAGAGCTTCTTCTTGATCATGAGTGACCATTATAGTAGTTATACCTAGTTTTTTTTGAATGAACTTTAATTCACGCCTTAAATATTCTCTTACCTTAGCATCTAAAGCACTTAAGGGTTCATCTAAAAGAAGTATATTAGGAGAAAGTGCAATAGCTCTAGCCAATGCTACTCTCTGCTGTTGACCTCCTGATAATTCATTTGGATATTTATTCTTCTCTGACATAAGTCCCACAAGTTCTAGTACTTCATCCACCTTTAACTTAATAGCATTCTTTGAGAACTTCTTGTTTTTTAAACCATAAGCTATATTTTTTTCTATAGTCATGTTCGGAAACAAAACATAGTTTTGAAATACTATTCCCATATTTCTTCGTGAAGCTTCAATATTTGATATATCTTTACCTTCCAAAATAATAAATCCTTCATCTGCATTCTCTAAGCCACAAATTATCCTTAAAAGGGTTGTCTTACCACAGCCTGATGGACCAAGAAAACAAACAAACTCTCCTTTATTTACTTGAAGATTTATATTTTTAATTGCATTAAATTTTCCAAAACTCTTTGTGATATTCTTTATTTCAAGATAACTCATAACTATTAACACCCCATTATTTACTGGATGAACCGTACCTCTTAGTCCACTCATTTATTATTCTAGTCCTGTTTTCAGCCATCCAACTTAAATCTAACTTTATAAGCCTATCCTTAACATTTTCAGGATATCCTTCTACCTTGGAATTAACCCCTTCTTGAGTTATTAGACCTCTATTAATAGAATAGGCTTCCATAGCTTCTGGTGATATAGCCCAATCTAAAAATATTTTTGAATCATCTTTTATTTCCTTTTTATTTACCAAAGCGTTAACCTCAGAATCCCATCCAAAATCCTCTTTTGTAAATATAGTTTTAAGCTGAGGATTATTTTTCTGCAGCTTTAGGCTTTCAAAATCCATACCTAAACCTAAAAATTGTTCACCAGTAGCTGTAGATTTAGTAGGAGCACTTCCAGAATGCACATAAGATTTCATATTTTTGTGGATATCGTCCATAAATTTCCAAGCACTTTCTTCCCCCATTGACCTAATCCAAGAAGATACTAATAGATACCCTGTACCTGATGATCCTGGATTAGGCATAACTATCTGACCTTTATATTCAGGCTTTATTAAATCCGCAAAAGATTCAGGTGCAGTAATATTTTTAGTCTTTCCTTCTTCTATATTAGCAGATATTACTCCGAACCATAATGAAGTTCCTACCCAATGAGGTGTAGAATTTTTAGTATCAATAAATCTTTTATCTATCTTCTCAATGCCTTTTGGCTTATATTCAGCTAATACCTGTTCATCATCTAATATAAGGCAGCTTGATGCTGCTAATCCCCATATTACATCTGCTTGAGGATTATCCTTTTCTGCTAGAAGTTTTGCTGTTATTACTCCCGTAGAATCTCTAATAATATTTAGCTTTATATCAGGATGCTTTTTATTAAAAAGCTCAATATACGCTGGTATATACTCACTTTCAATGGATGTATACACAGTTATCTCCTTTTCTTTTGATGACTTATTACTGCCACATCCCACTGCAGAGAAAGCTAATAGTGCACTTAAACCTAATGCAGAAATCTTTTTTAAATTCATAATTAATCTCCTTATCCCTTTAACTTTTTAAAATTCTTTACCACTGAAAAGTTTTTAAATATTCCTCAGCTTTTAACAAATCCTTTACAGAATCTATCTCAAACCAATCATTAGAATCTATTTTGGTTATATAAACTTCTGCTTCTTTAAGGCATTTATTTACCACATCATCCCAATATAACTTATTAAAATTCTCATTTTGCACAGCATCTTCTAAGGCCTTTTTAATTATTTTACCATCTTTTTCTGTCCAATAAGATATGCCACACATTATATAATCAGTACCATCCCCTACTTCAATATCATTAATTCTTTCCTTTTTATCGAAATGAAACTTCCACTCAGATTTAAAATCTTCTTTAATACCTGAGAAATATGTAGAATATTCTAGATCATTTTTAAAAAAATTTTTTGTCATATAAACGTCCGCTTCTGTTACATAAGAATTTTTTAGATAATCCCTTACAAGATACATAGTGTATATATTATTATAAACATTATATTTATCATTATAGATAAGATTAACTCCATACTTTTCCTTTAAATATTGAAACTTATCGGCCATATATCCCGTAACAATTATAATATCTTCAATACCTTTTTCCCTTAAAAACTCTATCTGCCTTTCCATAATTGGTTGTCCAGCCACTTTAACTAGTGATTTAGGGCAGTTATCCGTAAGAGGCCTAAGCCTTGTACCCATCCCTGCCGCCATAATAATTGCTCTCATTTTATGCCTCCATTATGTTTAATTAAATACTACCTTTTAATATCTATAAAAAGATATTAATAATTAAGGATTCTTCTATTTTAGATAGGATGTCTATCTAAGTTACTCCAACTTTCCATTTATAATTTCTATAATATGACTTCTTTTATTTCATTGTCTTCTTAGAATCAGTTCATTATTTGAACTTAATAACATTTTACCATTTCCAAATATTACATTCAAGCATTCTTTAAATAATTTTAAACAAAATATAAACACCTCAGCATGGAAATAAAATCACTCCATTCTGAGGTGTTTATATTATTCTTTTACAATTGTATTTTTTAAATAATTCATAAATCCTTCTCGTAGCTCTGGTCTTTTTAATGCAAAATCTACTGTGGCTTCAAGATAACCTAACTTATCTCCTACATCATACCTTCTTCCTTCAAAGGAATATGCATATATAGCTTCATCTCTCATCAATAGCTTTAGCGCATCTGTAAGCTGGATTTCTCCATTAACCCCTGGTTCTGTATGCTCCAATACATCAAATATCTTTGGAGTTATTATATACCTTCCAAGTATCGCTATATTAGATGGTGAATCTGCAACTTTTGGTTTTTCAACTAATCCTTTAACCTTATATACATTTTCTTCTATGCGCAGCGGAGTAACTATTCCATACTTACATACATCTTCTTCTGGTACAGGCTGTACCCCTAAGATACTAGTTTTATATTCTCCATAACAATCTAATAGTTGCTTTAAGCAAGGTGTTTTACTATCAACTATGTCATCTCCCAGCATTACAGCAAAAGGTTCGTTGCCTACAAAGGTCTTTGCACAATAAATTGCATGACCAAGTCCTTTAGGCTCTTTTTGCCTTATGTAGTACACTTCAGCCAAGGATGAAATTCCTCTTACCAACTCTAAAAGCTCTTGTTTATTTTTCTCTTCTAATTCTTTTTCTAATTCTACAGATTTATCAAAATGATCTTCTATAGACTTTTTATTTCTTCCTGTGATTATTAATATTTGCTCAATACCTGAAGCCACCGCTTCCTCCACTATATATTGAATAGTAGGCTTATCTACTATGGGAAGCATTTCTTTAGGTTGGGATTTTGTGGCTGGCAAAAATCTGGTTCCAAGTCCCGCTGCGGGTATTATAGCTTTTTTTACTCTCATAATACGTTCCCCCTAACTATAATTATACACTCCTATTATAACCCATTTCTTCATAAATTATTGTATATTTTTACTTTTTAATATATTTAAATTATTCTTCATGTTATAAGGCAAAATAATAAAGCAATGAATCATC
Organism: Clostridium amylolyticum; assembly: GCF_900142075.1. Classification (GTDB taxonomy): domain Bacteria; phylum Bacillota; class Clostridia; order Clostridiales; family Clostridiaceae; genus Clostridium_AA; species Clostridium_AA amylolyticum. The sequence goes on along the minus strand of NZ_FQZO01000003.1, from coordinate 253,872 downwards.
ACTGCTTTATTATATATACTAAGCATTAGCCTTTACATTCACCTTTACAAAAAGTATCTTATCTCCACAACTTACTTCCACCACATTTCTTCCTGGCGATAAGGCTTTTATACTTCCATCCTCCATTATCTCCAAACGTACTATAGAATTTATTATCTTATAATTGATGGGAGGTGCCTTTGCTCCTTTAGGTTCTATCTCTATATTATATTTGAGATTAAACTTATCTCCTACAAATACAGTTTTTTCTGGATAATCCACTGTAAAATTTTTAACGATTATTTCTGGATTAACTGAAACATTCACCAAAGATTTCTTATCGCCACTAGATATTAATACATCTGTTTCTCCAGGATTCAGGGCTTTAATTACGCCTTGTGTCGATATTTCAATAACATTGTTTGAAGGTTCTAACTCATATTTTATTATGGGCATTTCAGCGTTCTTTGGATATATATCGATTTTTGTATTTAACTTATATTCTTCCCCTACTTTTAACTTAACTTTAGTCTCAGGTTGAATTATGTTAATTATAGGCTTCACCATAACTTTTATATCTTTTTCCACTTTAGATGATTTTACCCAAAGCTTTGTTTGGCCTACATTTAAAGCTACTAATATTCCCTTATCATTAAAGGATATTATATTAGAATCTTCTATTTGCCATTTTAGTTCACCAGCTTTAGCATAAAAAGGTATTACTTTTCTTGATATACCTAAGTTTAAACTTTCGTCTACAAAAACATCTATATTGTTAGCTGAATTTATATAAAGCGTATCCTCTATTGGATTCCATATTCCCTTTGAAAACATAAGATACTGAAATACTATAGTAAAAGTAGCTATAAGGAAGATGATTATGCCTGCTTTTAACTGATATTTAAAATTAACTCCAGCTTCATTTGACTTATTTGACAAGTTTTACACCCCTACAACAAATTATTCTTATGTATAATAACCATAAAAATAATTATTAATTTGAGTATTGATCTTCCTAGAAATAAATTAACTCTCTCAGTATATTCATTATATACCTTGTAGGCGAATATCTTTGTCTAATATTGTCGTAATATTTTGATATTTCTTCTAAATGATAAGTATTTTTCGACATTTACCAAATTACATCCAAATTACACACAAATTATATGATTATATAATAAATAAAACTTAATTTTATAATTAGTTAATAATTAGTTCATTTATTATTAACAATTAAACTCATTGTATTATAACATCCTTTAAAAATATACTTTTATTTTTTTCTATAACTTCAATGAAAATATCCGTTAACATTGGATCAAATTGTGTACCTTTGTTTGCTCTTAATTCATTAGTGGCTTGTTCTAATGACAATGGCTTTTTATAAGGCCTACGTGATATCATAGCATCAAAAGAGTCCACTATAGTTAAGCATCGTCCTTCAATAGGTATATTAATACCTTTTATACCTCTAGGATATCCTTTGCCATCATATCTTTCATGATGGCATATCACCGCTGGTATTACTTTTATTAGGTTCGGTATGTGCTTGAATATATCTACAGAAAGCTCTACATGCTTTTTCATTGTTTCATATTCTTCTGCAGTAAGCTTACCCGGTTTTGTAAGTATACTTTCTGGTACCCCTATCTTTCCCACGTCATGGAGCAAACCAGCATTACGCATTATATCTAACTGCTCATCGTTAAAGCCTACTGCCTTTCCTAGCATAACTCCATATTTTGATACATTTTCAGAATGTCCAAAGGTATAATGATCTTTTGCATCAATAGCGGCAGCTAAAGCGTATACTGATGAAAACAATATATCTTCACCATCTTTTTTAACATCTCTATCTTCTATTTTCTCATCATATATTATGCATCTATTTCTTCCATTTCTTTTTGCATAATACATAGCCTTGTCTGCTTCTTCTAAAAGTATTTCTTTGTTAGTTGTATTTTCTGGATAATTTGATATTCCTGCGCTAATGGTTAAAAATGCATTCACTTCATTGGTTTTATTAAAGGAACTTTGTATATCTAATCTAACTTTATCTATAATCTCATAAGTCTCCTTAGCAGATAAGTTTGGTAAAATTAAAGAGAATTCCTCTCCTCCATACCTGGCTAAAATTCCCTTGCTGCCAATATTTAATTTTAATATATCCGCAATTTTCTTTAAAGCCTTATCTCCAGCAGAATGACCATATAAATCATTATAAAATTTAAAATAGTCAACATCTAACATTACCACAGAAAATTTTTCATACCTATTATTAAATATAACATCCTCTAAACATTCGTAAAAATGCCTATGATTATATAATTCAGTAAGTCCATCTGTAATAGCTTGCACTTTAGCTTTAGAGTAATTTCTTGCATTTTCTATAACAGCAGCAGTACCATTTGCTATGGTAAGCAAAATATCCATGTCATCTTTTTGATACTTAGTACCATCTACTTTTTCAGTGATTATTATTATACCTATGAGACTATCCCTAAGCTTTATTGGTACCAAAACATCTGCACCCATGGTGTTAAGCATATTTTTTTCCATGGACCAAAGACCTTTAAAATATGAATTATCATTGATTTCTTCTATGGTAAGTAAATTATTGTACTCAAACCACTTTGCTATGGGATTATTTTTATTCATAGAAATTTCTTTAAAACTTTCTAAATATTCCAAATGTCTCACTAGAGTGAAATTTTCTCCGTCTTCCAAGTTCAAATAAATATATATATTTTCAGATTGTATAGTATCATGTATGACTTTTATAAGATGGCTTGTTATATCTTTTATCTCTAAATTACTATTTATATTTTCACTAAATTCTCTTAATGCTTTCCTTTGATCTATCCTATCTTTATAAAATAGGCTATCTATCATATATCTAATTATTTCTCTAAAATAATGGGCAATAACTGCATTTATTACACTCATAATTAATGCAGAAATCATGGCAACATAAAAATAGCTATCTTTAATAATCTTATCTATTAAATAAAATATCACAAAATATAAAGCAGTCTGAATGATTACTGAACTTAAGGTTTGAATGGTTTTTCTGATTATTAGTCTTGTTCCTAAAAATCTATATCTATATATTGAATATGCTATAAGTATTGCATTAACTGTATTTACAGCTATATCTACAGGATACTGACCTATATTAGATTGAAAATTTAAAAGGGTTCCTAACAATGAAAATATCATACCAAAAAGTATAAATTTCACTTTGTCTATGAAGATCTTTTTAATTTTTATCTGGTAAACAATATTAAATATGGCTAGAAACATATAGGCAACTCCCCATAAAGCAAGAAAAGGCGATGCTGCCCCCATTTCATAAACCAATCTTTTATCCCATATATAGGCTGTTTTAACTATATACCCCTGAATATTCAGTGCAAATAATACTATTGATAATAAATAGCCTAACTTTAAAAGTCCATATCCCTTAGTACTTTCTGTATATAATAAGGAGAAATGGTAAAAAAGTATAGGTATGGCAATAATACCAGTACATAATACTCTATTCCAAAATAAAGCTCCAGGAGAAACATTCAACCTCATAAAAAGTGATCCTAGAGACCATATAGACATAAATACTAAATATACACTATAAAGTTTTCTTATTTTATTCTTTTTTGAATAAAAAAATACAAGCATTAGAAATAAATAGCATATTAAAGCTATAGCAGGTATAATCACATTCAATAATGATAAATTCATTTAATCACCCCAAAATTACCACTTTTAGGATAGTATTTTTTTAATAACTTCATCACCTGGATTAATTTTACTGAAAGGTATTTTAAATTCTTCTTTAACATTTTTAAATTTCCCTTGTGGAATACTGGTTAGCACCAGCGGATCTCTATGTAGAAGAATTTCTATGTCTTTATAATCATGATCTACTTCTTTAAGTGCAGTGCTGATTTTATCCTTGATTAAGTGGTGTGGTATATTCTTTTGATTTAATTCATAATAAATATGTAATATTGGTTCTTCATTAACATACTCTTTAGCTGCTACCCAATCTTGTACGGGTATTTCTCCAAGCTCAAAAGCTTTTTCAATAGTATCTGTAGTTAATCTAGTAAACCCAGCCAAATCAATAATATTGCTTATTCTATCTACATAACGTACTTGCGGTATATAAATTCCATATTCAAAATTATCAGTAGCAGTACATTCTATTATATCACCCACTCGGTATCTTACAAAAGAGCCTCCTTTAAATTTTGTAGTAACCAGTTCATATCTTTCTCCCGGCTTTATTTCATTTAATAACACTGTAGTAGGGATATAGCTCTTGTCATTTAAATTTTTTACAGATTCCTTTTCTGGTATAAACTCAAGGAAATTAACATCTGGAAAAAATGTAAGTCCTTTATCACCCCAAGTTTCAGTGGCTACCACAGTAAGCTCCGTTCCTCCGTAAACCTCCCTTGGCTTTTTGCCCCAATAGTATTCAATTTGTTTTACAAATCTCCTGGTATCCGTACCTCCACATAGTATACCTTTTAAATCCCAAATATCTTTTGGAAGTATAGGGGTTTTATTTATTTTACTCTTAATAAATGCTTTAATAACCTTATACCACATATGGAGGGTTTTAGGTTTAAAGTTATTTTTATTTTTACTACCTTCTTGTCCTTTGACAAAGCTCTCCCCTATTCTAACCAAAACGCTAGAAAGCCCAAAAAATAGATCAATGCCACTTTCCATTCCAATTTTAAAACCATTTATATTTCTTTCCTCAAAGGTCATGTCTTCTGCTTTATCTAAAGGTGGCAAATAATCAAATTCTATCTCATTACCAACTATATAAGGAAGTAATCCTGTTAAATAAGGTAGAGGAGCCATTCCATAAAGAAACTTATCCAGTTCTCTTAAAGTAAAATGCCCTTTTTTTTCACTGGTAGATAATATTAAGCTTGCTAACACACACTTAGTATGCTCTTGCACTATACTTTCTGAGTATGGTGCTAATTTAATAGGATGACTACCACCTCTCCAAGTAGTTTGAATCCAATACATAGTCTTAGCAGGAAGTTTATCTTCTTCTTTATTTAATAATATATCCGCATAATCTTCGTAACTAGTTAAAGGAACTTTCTCACGAAACTCTTTTATACTCTTAGGTTTCACTCCTTTTCCCATGATCTTTTCACCAATTTCACTCTTTGACAAAAGTTCAATTTGTTCCATTAGTAATCTTTCTTGAATTTCCATAACTTCATCTATGGTTAAATCAAGAAAACCACAATACTTACTCCATATTTTAGAGTAATCTTCATTCTTTAGCATCTCACTTAAAGTCATATTTATCCTCCTATTCCCCTTTACATTGAATTAAATTTTATTTATACTCTAAGTCACTTAATAGTTTTAAAACATCGTTTAATGCTTTCTAAATTAGGTATAAGCATAGGTGTAGTTTTTTTATATTTTTTGTAATCTTTAAACATATCTTGAAAAAAATATTTTTCTTGAAGATATACATAAAGTACATCCAAGCTCGTCCATATTAATCCTGCCATAAGTAGCAAAGCGGACCCTGTATAAAAGAAAAGAAAAATAAACATAAAAAAGAACCATAAAACGCCAGGGTGCCTGCATAAGGCATATGTTCCTGTAGTTATTAGTCCATTATTATAATCCTTTTCTCCATAGGTTTTTTTAAAAGGTAACTCTAAAAATAAAGAATAAAATAAAAGAAATAGAGATATTAGAAATAATAGAGCTGAAATTAATCTAATACCTTTATGAAAGGATATGCTGCTTCCTAGAAAAGCAATTTTATATGAACTATATATAAAAGTTATTAATCCAATTATAGCAAAGCTAACTTTTAGCAAAGATTTTCCTTTAATGTTAAATACATCGAAAAGGTAAAAAAACACAAAAGAAACCGCCCCCAATAATACATATGTCATAATATCACCTTCTTTCTATACCATTGTTTTATTATTACATTAAAATGGAATATAAGTCAATTTTTACTTGGGAAATTCCCCCTTAAACTTACTTAAGTTTACTTGGTTAAGCTAAAAACATAGCAAATAATATCATATAAATTGGAATAACCACAAGACTTAAAGCTGTAGTCAAGGTGCAAGTTACTGCAGCGCTTTTATAATCTCCTCCATAAGCTTCTGTTACTATAGCAGCTTGAGTCATAGCAGGCATTGCTGCTTCCAAGATAAACACCTTTTTCATTAGCAAAGGCATATTTATATTCCTTAATAAAAGAAATATTATTAATGGAGATAAAATAAACCTACCAATAATAACTACTATGTTTTCTTTATCAAACTTAAGGTCTTTTATACTAAGATTGCTTAGGGTAATTCCTATAAAAAATATGGATAATGGAGTTGTAAGGTTACCTATGTACGTGCATGCGGATAGAAAGAATTTAGGTAGCTTTACTCCCAGCATTACTAAAGTTACAGAAATAAAAAAGGTTATTATAGGTGGAGTTATAATATTTTTTAAAGATTCCTTGGAAAAAAATGATGAGTTTATTTTCCCACTATCCTTTTTAATGCCATATACTCCAAAAGTCCAAAAGAAAAAAGTATTTGTTATATAATATAGCAGTACATATTGAGTGCTTTCTACACCAAAAAGTGCATTGTTAACTGGCAATCCAACAAATATAGTGTTGGAAAGTCCAAACAATGCACTAAAAAGTCCTCTTCTATTCTCCGGTACCTTTAAAAGTTTAGCTACAAAATATCCTGCTATATAAGATATCACCATAGTGATAAAGGCTGCTACAATTCCAGTAAAAGCACTACTTAAAGATTGTTTATTAAAACTTGCGGTAAGATTAGCTAACATAAATGCAGGTAAAGAAACCTTTACTACAAGTTTTGAAAAAAGTTTTCCTGTTTTTTCATCAAACCACTGTTTTTTAGCAAAATAAAATCCTACCCCAGTCATTAAAAATATTGTAAGTACACTTTGAAGTGCATCTATAATCACTTTAAATCCCCCTTTATACCACAATCCTATATATTTCCACAAACCTTAAGTCTTCTAAGTATTTAACCCTCTTATTTTAGCTTCATTGGTTATTTTATAAGAACTTATATTCAAATTATTCTTTACAAATATTCCTGTGGCATCTGTAATAAAATTTTATAATATCCCATGGTGAGTGTCAACGTTGACAAGAGATATAAATCATTTTTTGAAAAGTTATTTTATGGTATATTACCCCTTATTTACTTTTAATGCATATTATTCCACATAATAACTTTACACTCCTTATTTATATAGAAATTTACAAATATTATTATTGAATACTATTTGTAATATTTTCATTTCAATTATTTGTAGCATTTTAGTTCAATGTATTTGTGATGTTTTAGTTAAATATATCTGTGTATATTTATATGCATCTTTAACTTTAGTGTCTTTATACTATTCAAAATAAAATAAGTGTATGATATAATGCTTTATATAATGATAAATGTTTATTAATAATAATTATTAGATGAAGGTGATAAAATGAAAAAAACAAAAATATTATATTTATTTGCTTCTATATTAATGGTGGTATTCATAATGGCAGGCTGCGCAAGTAATAATAAGCCTGTACCCTCCAAGGGAGACGGAGATAAAGAGGAATTGGTCATAGGAATGGAACTAGCATATCCTCCTTTTGAAACTACTGATGAAAAAGGAAATCCAACCGGTCTTAGCGTAGAAATGTCTGAAGAGCTTGGAAAGTATCTTGGAAAGAAAGTTAAAATTGAAAATATGGCTTTTAACGGCTTGATACCTGCTCTTCAAACAAAAAAGATAGATCTTATAATTTCTTCTATGAGCATTACTGAAGAAAGACTTAAATCCATAGACTTTTCTAAGCCTTATGCAAGGATTAATCTTGCTCTTTTAATAAATAAGAATTCTCCTGTAAATAGCATTCAGGACTTAAATGTTAAAGGAAGGAAAGTTGCTGTAAAGAAGGGTACTACTGGCCATTCATATGCTGAGGCAAACTTAAAAAATGCTGAAATAATGGTTTTTGATAAGGAAAGTGCCTGTGTCCTAGAAGTTGTACAAGGAAAAGCCGATGCATTTATATATGATCAGCTAACTGTTCACAAGAATTGGAAACAGTATCCTCAAGCTACAAAAGTTAATTTGCAGCCTTTTGAGGACAAGTCTCAAGAATGGGGTATAGGAATGAGAAAAGAAAACCCTGAGCTTAAAGAAAAGATCAATGCTTTTATAGATGACTTTAAATCCAAAGGTGGTTTCGACAAACTTGCGGACAAGCACTTAAAGGATGAAAAAGAAACCTTTAAAGAAATGGGAATACCTTTCTTCTTCGATTAAAAAATTGCTATTAAATTATAAGATAAGAGGTAAGAAGTAAGAGTGAAGAGATGAGGATAAAACTCAGGGAGTTTTTTATAATTAATTTACAATATTTAATGATAAAAATAGAAAAGTTTATGGATTGCTTAGTCAACTTGTTACTACTCATTTTTTATACCAAATTGTACTAACCCTTCACTTATACTTCTTACCTATTCACTCTTACTTATTACTTATCCAAGGTGAATGTTGCTCCATTACTTAAAAGTGTTTGGAAACAACATTCACTAATAATTTTATTGTTTTTAACACAATCTGTAATATTTATTTTACTATTAATATTATTGATTTTATTTTGAAAGGATTGACACAATATGAAAATGTCAAAATTATTTTTTAAACGAGATGATGAAGATGTTTCTTTACCAGTTAAAATGGTGAATATAGTATTTATATTATTATTAGGTGTAGGAATTTTTATTTATTCACTAAATAAGACAGGCTATCCTCAAAGATGGGAAAGTATACTGCAATATAAATATAGATTCATATCTGGATTTTGGATGACATTAGTTATAAGCTTTTTTTCACTTATATTTAGTTTCATCATAGGTATGATTTCAGCTTTATCTTCTAGATCCAAATTCTTACCTCTTCACTATCTTTCTAAGGTGTATGTAGAAGCCATTAGAAGCACTCCTCTTTTAGTACAAATTTTTGTATTCTACTACATTATAGCCACTGCCTTTAAAGTGGATAATAGATATTTTATGGGCATATTAATATTATCCTTATTTTCTGGCGCTTATATAAGTGAAATTATAAGAGCTGGCATTGAAAGCATTGATAAAAATCAAATTGAAACTGCTAGAAGTTTAGGATTTACTGTTTTTCAAAGATATGTTTATATTATCTTTCCTCAAGTTATAAAGAGAATTTTGCCTCCTTTGGCTGGACAACTTGTTTCTCTTATAAAAGACTCATCCTTACTTTCAGTTATAGCTGTAAGTGAGCTTACTAAAAATGTACAAGAAGTAGATTCCATAAACTTTGCAACTATAGAGAATTATGTACTATTGGCTTTACTTTACATGATTATGACCATTCCTGTTTCATATATATCCAGAAAGCTAGAAAGGAGATTCAGCTATGAAAATTAAAATAAGGAATCTCACTAAGTCCTACGGAAAAAAAATTGTATTAAATAATATAAATTTAGACATTGATAACTTCAACTCCTTAGCGGTTATAGGACCTTCAGGAGGAGGAAAGTCTACTCTCCTTAGAATTTTAGCAGGACTTATAATTCCTGACAGCGGAGAAATATATATTAATGATAAAAAAATAGAATTTGATGAGGACTTCTTGGTGGAATACAGAAAAAGAATAGGAGTAGTGTTTCAAGCTTATAACCTATTTCCTCATTTAAATGCTTTAGACAACATAACACTACCCCTAGTTAAGGTTCATTCTCTACATAAGCAGCAAGCTGAACATAATGCTTCTGAGCTTTTGAAAAAGTTTCAACTCTCAGAACATAAATTTAAAAAGCCTCATGAACTTTCCGGTGGGCAGCAACAGAGGGTGGCCATAGCTAGGGCTCTAGCTTTGAATGCCGAATTTTTTCTTTTTGATGAGCCAACTTCGGCTTTAGATCCTGAAATAACCTCTGAAGTTCTAAACTCCATTCAAGACCTTGAAAAGCAAAAAAAAGACATAATTATAGTAACTCACGAAATGGGATTTGCTAGACAAGCTTGTGATAGCGTAGTGTTCTTATCAGAAGGTAGAATACTTGAGTTTGGCGAAAGCAGCCAAATATTTAAAAACCCCAAAACCAATGAATTAAAAGGATTCCTAGAAAAAATTCTAGAATGGAACTAATATATAATGTAAGCACCCTTGGGATAATGTAAAAATTTTCCATTACCCCAGGGGTGCTTACATTTTTTTGCATTAATTATCCTGCAGTAATTTTGTTTTTACCAGTTTCTTTAGAAGTGATAAGACATTCTTCTGCTCTTCCTACTATCTCTTCTAAATGTTCTTCTATGTTATCAGAATATGTAATGCCCATAGAAACGGTTACTATTAGACCTTGCCTTACATTATCCCATTTAATTCTACCAATACTTTTTCTAATTTCTTCCCCTATGGTAGCTCCTTCTTCTATTTCTAAACCATCTAAAAGCACTATAAATTCATCTATTCCGTATCTTATAAGCAAATCAGAGTCTCTTATTTTCCCATTTATTAATCTGGAAACCTTTTTTAGTATCCCATCGCCAACAGCCTGTCCAAAATTTTCATTTATTAATTTAAAATTATCAATATCAATAAATAATAAACATAATTTAGTTAATTCTTTTCTCTTCTGCATCCAATATTCATTAAGATAACGATAGTTAGCTAAATTTGTTATTTCATCTGTAAAAGATATATTTATTAGCTGATTATTAGATTCTTTTAATGCATCATTAGCCTCCACCAATCTATCTACAGAAGTATTAAAACTATCTATAAGCTCTGAAACTTCTTTTATGCTTGTATTATATTTAACCTTTATATTTTCCTTATTTTTATGTTTATTGAAGTCACCTACAGACCGCGAAATTAATTCTAGGGGTTTTGATAACCTTTTTGAAACATATGTAGATATTATTATTATAATTATAAATAATCCAAGTATGGTATAAAAGTATATAAGCTTTTCGTTATTTAACTTAGTGAATAGTATATTTTTAGAGCTTAAGGAGTATATTGTGTAGTTATTACTTTTATACATAAAACTACCTTTTTCCATAATAGGTTTATTAGCAGCTTTTTGCATCCTGGTTTTCCCTTTTTCATTTAAATAAAAATAATCAATCATACCTTCATTAAAAACTTGTCCAGTAATCTTTCTTTTACTAGACCACAACACCTCATTTTTAGAGTTTACAACTATAATGTCATGCTTTAAATTTTCTTGTTGACTTGAAGTGTTTAAACTACTATTATCCATACTAATTTCATCAAGGTAAATTTTATTTTTAACTTGAATAATAGAATGCTTCAACTCATTTCTTAAAGATTCCATAAGTATATTATAACTTCTATTGACACTTACCACAGAGAAAAGAAGCAATGTAATTATAGTAATGCCGGCTACAGAATTTTTTATTATAAATTCTATGGAAAACTTCTGAAATTTTTCTCTCACTGCATTAAATAGTTTATTTCTAATTAATACTATCAATATAATATTAACCACCATTATATTGATAAGTTCATTAATACTTTGTTTAAGAACTATCATAATTGCCGCATTTGCTGAGTTGTTAAGAAAAAAATAATATATAACAAATATATAGGGTGCTCCAAAAATTATCCAATATCCTAAAACAGCTTCTGTAGAATATCTATAATGGTTCTTAAAAACGAATCCTACCACCAGGGTTTGTATAGCCATATTTATCATGGCATAACCATGATCCCATATAAGTATAGTGCTATAATTACCAATTAATGATGATATTAACCCAATCCAAGGTCCATAGATAACTGCAACAAGCATAGAAAAAACATTTCCAAAAATAAAGTCTACTGAAATAAGAAAGGATAAAGGTAAAAAGTTAGTAATAAAGTTAAGAAAAGTAAGCAACAGTATAATTAGTACATTTCTTTTTTTATCCAAAAATCACCACCCCTTTCTTTTAATATCTTATCTCCAAATTATATATGGAAATATATTCAATGTAAATAGATTTGATAACGACTATTAATTATTGTTAATTATTACTAATTATCATTTATTACTTGACTTTAAGTTATAGTAAATATACAAATCATTAAGTATATGTAAATAAATGCCACCACCCCTGGGGTGATTCCATTTAATGGAATCACCCCAGGGGTGGTTACATTTCCTTCCATCTAGCTGTGAAGCCAAGTAATTATATCCTCAATAACTTCATCTTTATTCACTTCATTTAATATTTCGTGTCTTCCTTTTTCATATAAGTTTATTTCTATATTTTTAATTCCAGCTTGTACATATAGATTATATAATCTTTTAACCCCTTGAGAAAATTCTCCCACAGGGTCTTCAGATCCCGAAATTAAAAGTATAGGTAATTCCTTAGGCACTTTATTTATGTTTTCTTTTTTCTGTCTTACTTTCAATCCTTTAAGTAAAGAGTGATAAAAAGATGTAGTACATATAAATCCACAATAAGGATCATCTATATATTTTTGTACTTCTTTTTCATCGGAAGATAACCAATCAGAAGGTGTTCTTGTAGGTTTAAAATGATTGTTATAATTTCCAAAGGATAGTTTGTCCATTAATGGACTTTTTGCCTTTGGACCTTTAACCTTCATCTGCAGACCACTAATTAATATTCCTATATCTGCCATAAAGTTAACTGGTCCATTACTTCCACATAAAACCACCTTATCTACAGTATCTCCATAAAGCTGTATATATCTTTGTGATATAAAGGACCCCATACTATGTCCAAAAAGTATTAATGGTACTTCTCCTTTATCTTGAGTAATAAATTTATTAACCTCATATAAATCCTGGACCATTGAGCTAAAACCATCACCTTGTCCCAAATATCCTAACTCTTCAGTTTTCTCAGCGGTTTTTCCATGACCTCTATGATCGTTAGCATATACTATATAACCATTGTCACAAAGTTTCTCAGCAAAATATTTATATCTTGCCCCATGCTCTGCCATACCATGAGCAATTTGTACTATGCCTTTAATATCAGCATTTTCTGGAACCCACTTATAAACATGCAATGAAACTCCTTCATACCCCTTTAGTTTATAAACTTCTTCTCTCATAAAATCTCCTTTCTTACCGCTTAATTTCTGCAAAATTCTTAATATTCATAATAAGATTATAGCTCATTATATGTTAATTTGTATCTTTTTAGAAATATAAATACCCAAAAGAAATAATAATTTTTCCTTTGGGTATTTAATAGATAAAATTTTATAGATATAAATTTTATACTAATTAACTCCACTACTCCTTCATACCTGATGTTACAATACCTTGAGTAAAGTATTTCTGCATTAATAAGAAAATAATTAATGTTGGTAAGAAATTTAACACAGCACCTGCCATTTGCATACTAAATGAAGGGGCTTGGGTTAATAATGAAGCTACTCCTACACTCATAGGATACATCTTAACATCTGTGGTAAATATCAATGGGTAGAAAAGATTATTATAATGTCCTATAAATCCAAAGATTGATACAGTAGCAAGGGCTTGTTTTGATAAAGGTATTATTATGCGCCAAAAAGTCTGAAACTCTGTACTTCCATCTAACTTGGCAGCTTCCAAAAGGCTATCTGGAATGGAAAGCATTGATTGTCTCATTAGGAAAAATGCTGTTATATCCCATAGATTTGGTATTAAAAATACCCTATATTTATTTATCCAATCTAATTTATCAAATAAAATATAGTTGGGCATAACTAGCATTTGACTTGGTACCATCACCATGGAAAGAAATATCCAAAATATCACCTTTTTGCCCCAAAAATCTTTTTTAGCAAATATATATCCCAAGAGACTGCATATTAAGGCAGACGTAATTACTGGTATAACTGATATTATCATGGAATTCATAAACCATCTTACTAAATATCCATCTCTTATTATCACTTTAAAATTATTAAAGGTTACCTTTTCTGGTATCCAATTAGAAGGACTCCCACTAAAAAATTGTCTTTCTTGAATACTTCCTAACAGCATTACTATAAAAGGAAAAAGAAAGATAATCGCAATTACTATTAATAAAATATATGTTATTATACTCTTCGTATTAAATTTAGATTTCAAATTATGCTCCAAAACCCATTCCTCCCCTAAACTTTAATATCTTTTAATAAAAACCAGTGTCTCCACCTATAGCTTTTTTCTGGAAAATTGAAATTATAAGTATTATTACAAATAAAACAAAAGACACTGCACTAGCATAACCTAATCTTAACTGCACAAAAGCCTGTTGATATATATAATAAACAATAGTGTTAGTTGCATAATTAGGCCCTCCGCTAGTTAAAAGATATGCTGAATCAAAGACTTGGAATGAACCGATAGTAGTCATAATTGCAACATATAATGTTGTTGGTCTTAACAAGGGTAATGTTATGCTAAAGAATTTTCTAAAAGAATTAGCACCATCAATTTCAGCTGCCTCATATAAAGATTCAGGTATTTGTTTTAGTCCTCCATAATAATAAATCATAACAGAGCCAGCAACCTTAAATATACTTAAACCTGCTAATACTAATAAAGCCAAGTTAGGATCCGATAAAAAACCTTTAGGAGGTATGCCAAAAACACCAAGGAAATAGTTTGCTATACCGTTCTCATAAGATGTAAAAATCCATTTCCATATACCAGCAACAACAACAAAGGAAGTTACCACAGGTAAAAAATAAATTATCTTAAATATGGTGGTTTTTTTATTTTTAAGGTTAATCAATACCGCTAAAAGTAAACCTAGTACTATTGTTGGAAGCACATAATATACAGTAAACATAAATGTATTCCAAAGTGACTTATAAAATATCTTATCTGAAAACATTTCTATCCAATTACTTAATCCTACAAATTTAGATTTACCTACAAATTTGTAATCTACAAAACTTAAAACAAAGCTGCCTATAAAGGGAATTCCTTTAAAAATTAAAAAGTGAATAAAAACTAAAAAGACAATAATGTATGAAAATAAATTCTTCTTAAACTCTCTTTTTATTTTATATCCTCTAGAATATTTATTAATGCTTCTTGTATTAGTTTGAATATTTTCTAGTTGAGTCACTTACTTCACCTCTTACTATATAATTTAGGTAAGTTTGAAACTAATCAAACTTACCTAATGCTTTTTATGGTGGCTTTAATATATTATTGTGGCTTTAGTGACATACTATCTTTTACAGCCTTTTCCACCATTGGTTTTAAATCT
The DNA here is from genome assembly GCF_900142075.1 of Clostridium amylolyticum. Classification (GTDB taxonomy): domain Bacteria; phylum Bacillota; class Clostridia; order Clostridiales; family Clostridiaceae; genus Clostridium_AA; species Clostridium_AA amylolyticum. The sequence goes on along the minus strand of NZ_FQZO01000003.1, from coordinate 238,570 downwards.
TTAACTACTTGTTCAGGAGTCTTCTTACCTAAAACTGCTGCTTGTAATTCAGGGTTTATAATGGATAATATACTTCTACCCGCTGGATGAATCACACCAGGTCTAACAAATTCAGCAAGTTTAGTCATTTCATTTAGGTATGGATCATCTTTATAAATATTTTGTAATGATTTTTTTGGTGGTACATATCTTGTGTTATTTAAGAATACTTTCATGTTGTCAGGCTCAGTTAAATATAGCATAAACTTAGCTGCTGCTTCTTTATTTTTACTGTTATGAGCCATAGCCCATGAGCCAACTGTACCAAATAATACTTCTTCTTTTTCCTTAAAGGCTGGTCCAACATTATATTTAAAAGGAAGTTCTTTAAATACTGTTGGTAATTGTTCACTTAATATCATAGCTATTTTTCCTTCTTGGAATAAAGCATCATGTTCTGCTAAAGCTGTTGCTGAGTTATCTGGAACATATTTATTAGCATAAAGGTCTCTCATAAACTGGATAGATTTTATTCCAGCTTCACTATCCATTATATAGTTTCCTTTTTCATCTATTACATCTCCGCCAGCTTGCCATAAAAATGGATATAATGTGGAGTTTGGTGAATTTCCTAATGTCATAGACATTCCATAAGCACCGGTTTTCTCCTTAACCATTTTGGACATCTCCATAAGTTCATTCCAGTTGGAAGGAAGTTTTTTAGTATCCCAACCTGCTTTTTCTAGCAAATCAAGATTATAATTATAAGCCATTACAGTTTGTAGCATAGGTAATCCATATACTTTTCCATTTAATGTAGCAGCTTTTAAAGCTTTTTCATGATAATCTTTTTTTACATCTTCAGGTATATAGCTGTCTAATGGCTCTATAATTCCCATTTCTCCAAATTGAGCCAAGTGATCTGTTATAAGATAGCATACATCTGGTCCTTTTGAAGCTGAAAATGCTGTTAACATTCTTTGATCTCTATTTGCCCATGGAACAGATTGTAAATTAACTTTTATATCAGAATTTTTTTCTTCAAATCCTTTTACAAAGTCATTCCACATCTTCTGTTCTGCCCCTTGATCCTTCATAAAGGGATGAACCCAAACTGTAATTTCTTTTTTCTCAGTACTGGTTTTAGCGTTATCTTTTCCACAACCAGTCAAAACACTTGCACTCAATACTATGGAAGCTAATACAACTCCTATAGTTCTTGCCAATTTACTCATAAATTTCCCCCCAGTTTAATTTTGAAATTTATAAATCTCATTTTGATAAGAATTACTCTTATCTATAAAGATTTTCTTCATTAATGGAAAAACTTTATTACTCTCCTCACTAAGCCTCACCCCCTCATCATATAGATATTTAATATGTTTTCATGTGCTTTACATTAAATATTTTAAGTACTATAGTACTTATAAACTCAATTGCTAGTCATTATCTTATATTTTTCTTTAGTTATATAATCATCTATTTTTCCACTTTGAAAATAGCTTTGAAATCTCTGTAAAATATCTAATGTCATGTATTGCCTCATATCAATAGTGGGTCCTGCCATGTGTGGTATTAATAGAACATTTTCTAAATTTCTTAATTCGCTTTCCTTACCAAGAGGTTCTTCTTCGTACACATCCAATGCAGCTTTAATATATCCTTGCTTTAAAATATGAATTAATGCCTGTTCATCAATGATACCACCTCTTGCAGTATTAATTAATAGAGCTCCTTTTTTCATAAGTTTTAAATTTTCCTTATTTATTAAGTGAAAAGTCTCCTGGGTAAGTGCCGCATGTACTGAAATAACATCGCTATAAGTCATTAATTCCTCTAAACTTACCTTTTTACAATTAATCGACTTAATTTCCTCATCACTAACATAAGGATCATATATCGAAACCTTTACATTAAAAGGTTTCAACATTTCTAAAACAAACCTTCCCACTTGTCCTAATCCTATAAACCCAACCTTCTTGTAAAACAGTCCTTCATTAAAAAAGTCATTACTTCTCCACTTTTCAACTCTTTTCATTTTGTAATCATAATTGCTAATATCTCTTAATGACGTTAAGGTATACGTTAGAACCGCCTCGGCCACGGACCTAGCCATGACCTTAGCACCTGTTATAATAAATCTTTCTTCAAGATTAAAAAAATCTTCATCTATATAAGGTTGAATTGCTCCACCTAAGACCCCCATAACTTTAAGCTTCGGTTCTTGCTTTAACATTTCGCTGGAATACTTTCCACATCCCCAGCCTACCACCAAAGCATCCTTATCCTTTAGAAAATATCTTTTTTCATCTTCAGTAAGTTGACGATTATATGGATTAAAGGTAACTGTAAAATCCTTTATATTTTCTATATAATTCATAATCATAGGTGTAAAAAAAGTGCTTCTTTCTATGTTGTTAGGTATTGAAACAAAAACATGATTTTTATTCAATCTATCACCTTCAAAAATATTTTTGTTAAAGTCCTTTTATAGTCCTAAATTAATTATTCTACATTACTCATTATTTTCCTTCTTATAATGTGATAATTTATTAAAAAACTTATATAAAATACTTATTATAATTACTTATATAATCTTTGTACAAAATTTTTGAAAATTATTCTTGTCAATAATCTCTTCTACACTTGTGCATGTTGGTACTATTATTCGTCCATCTTTACTCATCTCTAATTCTATAAGGTCATTACCTGCACCGTACCATCTTTCACTGGCTTCTACATCCGCAGGGTAAACAAAACCACAGAGACTAGCTAAATTTATTATTGGAATTGCTCCAATTCCGGACTCAGGCATGGTACCTCCCCATAACTTAATATCATTTTCTACGGCTAGCTTATATATTTTTAATCCTTCTAAAAGTCCACCTATTCTTTGAATCTTTATGTTCCATATGGAAGATGCTCCTATTTCTAGAGCCTGCTTTGCAACCTTATAGGACTTTAATGATTCATCTAGACAAATAGGTGTATCAATATATTTTCCTAACTTGCTATGGTCTATAATGTCGTCGTGATGAAGAGGTTGTTCATGAAACAAGCAATTATACTTATCCATAGCCTTAAATATGTCTTTATGAGTTTTATAATCAAAGGATGAGTTAGAATCTGTCCATAATGGATATTCTCCTATGATATTTCTCACTAATTCTAATGCACTAATATCCCAACCTGGTTTTATCTTTATCTTTATTCGCTTATACCCATCAGTAATGTACTCTTCTGTCCATTTTGCTAAGGTCTCAAGCTTTCCATCTACAGGTATTCCAATAGATACTCCAGATTCAATATATGGCTTATGTTCTAAGTATTTTTCTTCAGTTTCCATAGCCTTTAATTTATATAATATTAACTCTTTCATGGTACAATTATTTTTATTGCATAAAAGTTCCCAATAGGCATTTTCTATACCACACTTTGCAAAATTATTTCCTCTTATTCCTTCGGAAAGAATTTTGTTCATGTGATTAATGGAGGAAATGGATTTCCCTACTATCCTTTTAAATAACACTTCATTATATAATGCTTTTACAGATGAAATGGTTTCTGATGAATAATAAGGCTCATCAAAGGGTGCTGCTTCTCCATACCCTTTGAATTCTCCACTGTGAAGGACGACTATAAGAGATCTTCTAAAATAACTTACTCCTCCACTTATTTGGAAAGGAACCTTTAGTGGTATCTTAACCTCATAAAGCTCCACCTTATCTATTACTGCGCTTTCATTTATCATAGGTCTACCCTCCCAAAAATCTCTTCTCTTCCATATGCAGTTGTAATATCCTTAAACCTTAAAACTCCATTATTCTTTTCAATTAATCCCTTTTCATTTAAATACATCATAGCTGATAGGAGACCTTTCTCCGGGTTAAATATAAGCTCATGTAATGCTTTAGAGACCCTACCGCCATTTTTCATAGCATATTCTGAAGAAGGTATTTGGAAGAAAGTATGAATTTGGCCATTTTCGCAGCCTCTTAAAGCATACTCTACCATCATCTTCCCTGATTCTATATTTCCTGTAGCGCTTATTGGCATAAGTCTAGGTTCTTTATGCTGTTGCTTTTCATCTTTTCTAAATTCAGTAAGTATCTTTAAATTTCTATGGCTTAAATCATATCCACCATAGGCTACTCCTTGTTTGCCTTCAAAAACCTTATCTTTGTCAAAAAGTCTGTTGAAGCATATTAAATAATCAGCCTTGGTGTGATTATTTCCCAAAGTACTATTTAAAAGTTCCCTTTGAAAATCCTGGGAGAAAGTTGTATTCATAAGCTTTAATCCTAAATAAATATTTTCCTCGCCTATAATTTCTTTTATTATTTTAGGAACCTCATTTATCCATCTTAAAATGGACATTTGATTTTTACTTAAATCAGAACCTGCTAAGGTTGGACTGAAGTCTTTTTCTAGGTACATTGGTTCTTTTCCGTAGATTTTTTGCCAACTCTTTAATAAATTTTCTAAAGTATATTTATACTCTTCAATATTAAAAGCTTCTTCTAGTTTAGCCGGTAGATTGAATTTACAAGAGGGTATTACAGGCACACCTCTTTCCTTAGACAAAGTTAAAGATTTCTCCATAAAATCCAGATAATCCTGAAAGCTTTTATGCCATCCTCTCCCTTTCCAAGTAACTGTATATCCCCATTCTCCCTGTTTACTTTGAATTTTTTCCACCAACATCTTTGGAGCATTCACTCTCCATTCATCCATGGTAGCTTTTCCCTTTCCATCTTGGGATATTACTGTTTTTAAAACAGCAAAGCCTATGCCTTCATTAATAGAAGATTCTATTTGAGAATAGTTTGTGGTAAGTTGTCCTGAAGCTATTCCAAAAGGATTCTTTATATTTTTCTCACCATATCTTGAAGATATATCCATAGAATATTCTTCAAGTATATACTTTTCTACATCTGCTGGTATTCCCTCTTCAGCAAAGTTCTTATAGTCTTTTACGATTTTACTTTTAATACTTTTATCTATATTTATTTGCTCTGGCAATATATAAAGTTTATCCATTAAATCCTCCTATAGTTCCCCTATCTCCATGAGAGTATTCTTGATGTTATCCTTTTCTTCTTCCGTTAATTCTTCCATAGGACCAAAAGGATCGTAAGCTGACTCTTCTGGTATTACACCTAGCATGGACAATACTGTAAGCATTCTTTTAATATAACCTTCCATAGGCTTTACAAAAGTACATTCAGCAAGTTTGTCCACCTTTAACGAAAGTTCTAAAAACTTCACATTATCTGCTTTATAATAAGCATCCATCATATCCTTTTGCAGTTTTGTACATGCTGCTCCTAACCCTACCAAAGCAGCTTCGGCACCTCTCATAAGAGTATAGCCAAACATTCTATCTTCCCCGGTTATTAAGAGTTTATTGCTAAAGTTCTTTTTCATGAATTCTGCCACATCTTGATAGGTCATTACAGAATCTAATGTAGCCATTTTTATTCCTATCACCTCATCTATAGAAAGGAGCTCTTTTAAAACCTCCTGGGAGTAGGATATTCCTCCCGCTTCTTCATATAAATAAAATAGAATTATTGGCATTCCTAGCTTTGCTATTTCCTTGTGATAGTTAATAATTTTCTCATCTCTATTTTCTGCATTTTTAAATAATACTGGTGCGTATACCAGAAATGCATCGGCATTTAATTCCTTAGCCTTTTTTGCCATATCTAATGTCTTCTTTAAATAAACTTCCTCTGGGTTACTTTCTTTCTGACATTCTGCTGCATTTGCTCCTACCCCAGCTAAAATAAGCTTGTCAGGCATAGCGTCTCTCCATGTTCTCATAACTTTTTCTCTTTGCTCTTGGGTTATTAATAACCCTCTACCGGTGTGCACCCATATAGAAATTCCAGACAAAGGTTGATTTTTCATATATTCTATATACTTATCTTGGGCATCATAATCAATGTCCCCATTTTTTCTAAAGGGAATAGGCACCGCAGGAAATATACCATATCTTATCTTTTCTATAATATTATTATAATTACTCAAGTGAAATCCTCCTTGATTTAATACTTATATATTTAATCCTTAGATAACAATTTAAATTTTAATTAATCTTTAATATCTAACCCCTTAACGCTGTGATACATATGTTACCTAAGATTTATTAATTATCTTAAATAATTCATCCCTAATTCTACTAATAGTTTTATTCCTATTTCCATTACTCCCTCATCAAAATTAAACTTTTCATGATGAAGAGGATAATTATATTTGTCGTCTTTTGTACCTAAGAAAACCAAAGCTCCTTTAGCTCCTTTTATTGGAGATTCTGCATCTCTTATGCCACTTATGTAGTAAGCAAAATCCTCAGCTGTCATGTATGGCGAGCTTAATTTTAAAACGCTCTCTTTTCCATAGGTTTTTTCTGCCATATCACTGATGTGTTTAATTACTTCTATGGAGTTCATTGTAGGTGGATACTGCCTAATAAATTCTACTGACCCTTTGCAATCTCTAGCCTCACATATTCCATTAACAATCTTTTTCATTTTACCCTCTATTAGATCTTCAATATCACTGCTCACTACCCTAACAGTACCTTGCATATGAGCATCTGCGGCCAAAATATTGTATTCAGTGCCTGCTGAAAGCTTTCCTATAGTCAGCACTGCAGGGTCTAAAGGGTTTATATTTCTTGAAACTATACTTTGCAATGAAGTGGCAACCTCCGCAGCAGCCAGTAAAGCATCACTACCTAAATGAGGCATAGCCCCATGAGCACTTTTCCCTTTAATATTTATTTCAAACTTAGCATTGGAAGCCATACTACAACCTTCCTTAAGTCCCAAAACCCCTTTAGGAATATCCGGCCAAAGATGCAAGGCAAATACAGCATCTACTTCTGGGCTTGATAAAACCCCTTCTTGCACCAAAGTCCTAGCTCCTCCAAATTTTTCTTCAGCACTTTGAAATATAACCTTTACATTGCCACAAAGAGATTTTTTATTTTTTACTATATGCTCTGCAGCTGCTAAAAGCATGGCCACATGACCATCATGTCCACAGGCATGCATAACCCCTAAATTTTTAGATTTATAATCCACTGAATTCTTTTCTTCTATAGCTAACGCATCCATATCAGCCCTTAAAGCTACTGTAGGTCCAGACTTTTCACCTTCAATTAGTCCTACCACGGATGTACCTGAGAACCTATCATCTATAAGAATCCCCAGCTCATTAAGTCTATTTCTTATATATTTCGATGTTTCAAATTCTTCTAGAGATAATTCAGGAATGCTATGTAATTCTCTTCTGGTTTCTATAGCTTTCTTCAACAAATCCTTCATCAAATATCACTTCCCACTTAGATTAGTTCCTTTTTTTGTCACCACCCCAGAGGTGATTACATTTTCTGGTATCACCCCTGGGGTGCTCCCATTATCTTCCTTATAACATATGATTTATATTTTTAAATATAAATCCTTAACACTAAGCTTATATTTTACATTTAAATCTTATGTCCTTAAATAGTCCCTTATTTATATATATTATACATAGATTAAAAAAATCCTCTTTTTTTAGAGGATTTTTTTAAAAATTTATTTTAAATATCTGTCTAGGTCTCCCTCTACCGGAAGGTTGTTCTTCTCCTACTACTTCTGCAAGCTTTGCTTCTTCTAAGTTACTTAGTATTCTTCTTCCACTTCTTAAGGTTATATTTAAACTATCAGCTATATCGTTGGCAGTTATAGTATCTTTTTCAAGATTATCTAATAATGCTGAGATTTTATTTAGCGTTATAATACTCACTTTACACTTTTCTGCAAGTTCTAATAGATTTTCATCTTCTGACCTGGCATAAAACTGAAGATTCTTCCCTTCTTCTAAAGGTCCTTTTATCTTGCCATCTTCTAGAACCACGTAACAGGAGTTTTTATTAAAGCTTAGTGCGTATTTCAAAGCTTCTTGACTATTTTTTTCCGCTTCATTGGCATTATATCCGTATCCCAGACCTATACAAACTTTAAAAGGTAGTTTTTCATTAATTTCATTTATTAAAGGCATGCTTCTATACCCATCAGTAATATTTTCTATAGAGCCTCTAGTGGCATAAAACATATATTCATCTTCATTTACAAATTTCATAGACGCCTTTATACTCTCACAAAAATCTATAAAAATCTCAGTTAATGTAAGTTTCATTCTTTGTTGAGCATATTCTGAGGGTGAATAAGTCCCAAGACTATTCCAATTTGGTATTTTTAATACTCCCACACATAATTGTGCTTTCTTAGAAACTATATTTTCGGCTTGCATGGTAACAAACCTCAAGCTTTCTCTTATAGAATTTAATGTAGGTACTATTCTATAAACTGGTACTCCCAAAGTTTTAAGCTTTTCATAAGCTGAGGTTAAGCAGGTTACAGCAAAGTCAATTTTATTTTCTTTATATAAATTATAATGAAAATCCACTAATTCTTCCGTTCTTATGTAATCCTCATATTCTAATACTTTTACATCATAATTTACTATATCAAGTTCATCCATCATTTCATCGATATGGTTTTTGTGTATAGTATCTATACTAAACCTAAACTTTTGATCATTTGACCAATTTATGCTCTCTAAGAAACTAAATAATGTTTTATAAAAGGCAGTGCCTGAATATGAAACATAGAGCATGGGTATGTCCGCCTCTATACTTCTTCTAGCTGCATAATATGGTACTGGTCCAGTAAAAAGCATAAGATCAGCTTCTTGAGAAGCCTTAGTAACAAGTTCTATAGTTTCATCGTCAGCTTTATATACATATTTATCTAAAATAAGATTATTATATCTAGAGCCTTCTTCTATTGTCTTTAATACTAAATCTTCTGGTCCTAAAACAGCCACTTTAATAGTCATTTCTCCACTCCTATACCTATTTTGCCAAATTAAGTTTCTATTTTCTAAAAACATTTTTTCTTATAAAGTCTATTTTATGATATTCGTCCTTATTGTCCTTAATGTGTCCTTAATAAGATGTTATCACTAGATAAATACTTATTCAATACAAATTATTTATCTATGTAATTTAGACATTTGTGCTTTTATCTTTTCTATCGGTAGTGGTTTGCTATAATAGTAACCTTGCACCAAGTCACAACCTGCGGCTTTAAGGATATGGATTTGATATTCTTCTTCCACACCTTCTGCAATTACTTGTATATTTATTTCGTGAGCTAGTTTAATTATTCCTTCTATAAGAGATTTACTTTCCTTGCTATCTTTTAGGTTATCTATAAAAGACTTATCAATTTTTAGAATATCTACAGGGAGCTTTCTTAAATAAGATAAAGATGAATAGCCTGTACCAAAATCATCTAATATTATTGAAAAGCCCATATTCTTAAGATTATTAATGGCATAGATACTCTTTTCAAAATTTTCAATAACTACGGTCTCAGTGATTTCAAATTGTATGAAGCTTGTTTCAATATTAAACTCCTCCACATACTTCCTTACATAATCCACAAAACTTTCCTCTATTAATTGCTTTGGTGAAAGATTTATAGATATAGATTGATCACCCTTTTCCACATATCCTTCCTCGCGTAGCTCATTCACCTGGGAAAAAACTTTTCTAATAACAAATTTCCCCAAGGAGTATATAGAACCAGATTGTTCTGCAATGGGGATAAATTCTGCTGGAGAAACTAGACCCAATTCTGGAGAGTTCCATCTAATTAAGGCTTCAAAACTCTTAATAGCATTGGTTTTTATATCAACTTGTGGCTGATACTCCATATAAAATTCATCTTCATATATTGCTTTTTTAATGCAGGATTCTACATAGATACTCCTATTAAAGCTTTCATACATGGAATTATCAAAAAACTTCACTTTATTTTTACCTAGATCTTTAGCTTTGTACATGGCCAAATCCGCATTTCTTATTAATGTATCTGAATCTAATCCATTATCAGGGAAAATGCTCACCCCTACACTTGCAGTAATAGTTATAGGATTTCCCTCAATTAATATTATAGAGTTCATTATTTCTTTTATTCTGTTACTAATATTTATAATATCCTCCTTATTTCTCTGTCTTAGGGCTAAAATAACAAACTCATCCCCCCCAAATCTTGACACTATTATATCTTTATTCTGTAACAAATTAAATTTATCAGCTAGCTGAATCAGCAGCTTATCTCCAAAATTATGTCCTAAAGTATCATTTACCTTTTTAAAATCATCTAAATCAAAAAGTATAACAGCCCCCAAATAACTCTCTTCTTTTTTACTTTTACTTTTTAATGCATCATTAAGAGTATCTAAGAGATATCTCCTATTGGGTAAATTTGTTAGATAGTCATAATAAGCCATATTATAAATTCTATTTTCATACTCCTTCTTCTCGGTAATATCTACTACAGATCCTGATACATTTTTTATACCAGATATATTTTTCTCAATAGCCTTTCCTCTAACAGATAACCACATGTATTTACCGTCTTTTTTCTTTACTCTAAATTCTGACTTAAATAATTGTTCTTCTCCATGGATAAAGTTACTAAATTTCCTAAATATTCTATACCTCTCATCAGGATGAATAATATGTGCTATAAACTCCATATTTTTCTTTCCATCTGTTAGGTCATACCCTGCAAATTCAATAAATCTTTGGGATATAAATAACTTGTTATCATCTAAATTATATTCCCAAATCGCATCACTGGTAGATTGAAGCAACAGATTTAATTTAGACACCATATCATTAAGATGCTTTGCTATAACACCAAACTCATCATCACCATTAATTTTACTTTTAATTTGTAATTTCCCATGTTCAATGTTTTTTATGTCTTCCACCAATAGATTTAAGTTTTTAGTGATTTTGTTAGTAGTTAATATACCTACTATGTAAGAAATAACTATAATAACAATTCCACTTATCAATATATTCCAAAGCAACTGATGGGAAAAAGACATGACTTCACTTTCCTGAATAACCCCAATTACTTTCCAATTACTTTTAGATAAAGTTTTAAAAACTGCTAAAGTATCTGTGTTATTATATTTATACTCTATGGCTCCTTTTTCCTCTTGGGATAATGCTAACCTTAGATTATCCTCAGGAAGTTTTTCACCAATTAAATTTTTAACAGGGTGTACCATTATATTATTATTCTTATCTGTCATTATAAAAAATCCTGTATTGCCTATCTTTATTTGAGAGAGATATTCCGTTATAGTATCCATATTTAAATCAACACCCACAACTCCAATTAAACTTCCATCATTAAATATGGGCTTTGCTATAGTTACAATATTCTTCTCCGTAGGCTGATCTTTATACACTGAAGTCCATACAGTCAATTTATCCTTCAATGCTTCCTTATACCATTCTCTATTTCTTGGGTCATAGTTCACGGGAAGATCCCTTTGAGGCACTACATACATTTTTCCATCTACGGTTCCAAAATACATAGATTGAATTTTTTTATTAGAGGAAGTTATTTCATGCAATTCATGAATAAGCTCATCAGCTTCCTTTTCATTTGTAGGTACTTTTAGAACATTACTAATTTCCAATCTTAATATTTCACTTTCTAAGTCATACATAAAATTGTTAAATATGTAATCTACTGAATCAATTATCATCATGCTTCTATCTTCATAAGAATCATGCATGATTTTACTTGCTTTAGAGTAATTAATTTTTCCTGATGCCACAATAATTAGAAGTATCATTAAAAAGCTAGAAAATATAATCTTATTCTTAATGGTTATTTTCATGGCTTCACCTCTTTCGGCGTCATAATTCAAATATTCAACAAGACGTTACACAATCATATATTAATTTTAACACAATTTTAGCACAATACATATTACCAAAAAATGCATTCACCCCAGGGGTGCTTCCATAAAAATGGAAGTGCCCCTGGGGTGATTACATAAAATCCCAGTGCTATAATTTTCTTTTATAAACCTTTACTCCTTGGGCTACTTTATTTACTGTACCAGAGGAATCTGGCATGTCTGGTGACATCCCCATATATATGGATTTTAGTATGGCTATGCTTTGGATGTAGAGACTGTATAAAAAAATTATGTGGGAATCATCTATATAATTAAATTTATTTATATCACTTTTATTAAAGTAGAAATAATAATCACAATTATCTGCTATTTCTTCATTAAAATTTATGGATACCGCTATTATCGTGCTCTGCCCTTTATCGTCATAACATTCTTTTAACATGTCTAATTCATACTTTAAAGCATGTTCATCATAGCTGAATAAAAATGTAATTAGAACATGGGAGTTTAAAACAAGCTTTGGCCCATGTCTAAATTCTAGTATGGAATTAAATTGAGTGTTTTGCTTTCCTGCAGATAGCTCATTTACCTTTAACCCCATTTCTGATGCTAGATAAGTTAACGAATTGGAACCTAAAGCTACTATGGAATCATAGTGTCTTTTGCTTATTTCCTGAATTCTATTTATTTCATTGTCTAAAAACTCTTTCCCCTGAGCTATGATATTATTAAACATCTCTTCATAATAATTGATTCTTTCTATGTCAAAAAGCATAAGAGCATATTGTACAAGGAGTGTAAATTCTCCTGTAGCTGCAAAGCTTTTTCCTTTTGTGTCTTCAGGGATGGGGATATAGAGCACATCTTCTGTATCTGCATTTTCTCTTACTATGATCCCTTTTGAAGAACAGATTATAAGCATTTGATATAGCTTTATGTCCTTTTTCTTAAATATTTCCACCGCTTCCAGGCCTTCTGTGGTATTTCCGGAGCTTCCCAAAGAAACTAAAAGTGCTGGACTTTCATCTATAAAATAATCTTCATGAGTTATTAAAGATGTAGAAGGTATAGCTTTTACTTCTTTGCCTGTAATCTTTTTTATATAACTTGCCACTATAAATGCAGCCTTAGCGGAACTGCCAGCCCCTACTAGATATATTTTTAAATCTTCTACAGCTAATACATTATTCAAAAATGTTTTTATTCTATGCTGATTTTCCTTAATTATATTAACGCCCTGACTCCAAAGCTTTAACTGATTCACCATCTCAAAACAGGTATTATAACCGCCTATCTTCTTTAATTCCTGTGTTTCTATACCTAATAGACCCATCCTAAATCTCCTTTTTATAATATAGAATTATGGCTATATTTTATTAAGGCAGGATTATTAATTAAAATAATCCTGCCTTTAATTTTGCCACGTAAATAAAGCTAATTAACTTAATCTAAACCATAAGCATTATGTTAACTTTAGTAATTAATGTTAACTATGTTTAAAGCTTAAATACCATCTTCTGTATCTAAGTAATCCAAAACTTCACTAATAACCACCTTGTTAAACTTCATTGTAGATTGCTTGCTGGCATCCACTATACTTTCAGCCAGTTCTCCTATAGTCATAGTATCTTTTTGGAATATAGATTCTATGACAGAGCCTACATTGCAGCCTGCCACAACCTCCATTTTATCATTGGAATTTGCTATTTCTGCAGCAGTTTTAAAGGGTGTTCCTCCTAGAATATCGCATACAAACAATACTTCTGATTCTTTATTTTCGTCTATTACTTTTAGCATCTTCTCTTTTAAAGTCACATCAGTATCCTCTACGGTAAAATCCACAAAAAACATATCTTCATTTTTACCTGCTAATAATTCTATAGAACTTTGAAGCCCTGTGGCGTAGTGACCATGTCCACTTAGTATTATGATTTTCTTCATTTTATAACACTCCAATTAATGACATTAAAATGGATAATACAAAAGTTACTAATATTAATACTACTGGGCTAACTTTTCTCTTCTTTAATAATCCATACATTAATAATGTATATCCCATAGGAAGTATATTAGGGAATATTTTATCAAAGAAGTCCTTTTGTATGGATACAGCATGTTCTGCATTAATTGCGATTTCAGATAACACATTGATGTGAACATAAGAGGCAATTAATCCACCTATAACTGTAACACCAAGGATAGTTGCAGCCTTAGATATAGTTTGAGAACTTGTCTTAATTTTATCTATAGCTCTAACACCAAGATTGTATCCTAAGTGAGTCCAAACTATTCTAAAGATAAATATAACTAAGTAAACTAAGAAAAATATAATCGGTCCTAAAAGGCTTCCTTGTTCTGCAAAGGATGCACTAATACCTGCTACTATAGGAAGAATTGTAAACCAGAATATAGCATCACCTATACCTGCTAAAGGTCCGAATAAAGCAACCTTTAAACCTTTTATAAGACTTCTGTCTTCATGATTTTCTTCTAAAGATAGTAATAATCCCATTAAGAAACCAACTAGATTTGGATGAGTATTAATAAACTCTAGATTATCTTTCATGGATTCGGATAATCCTTCTTTATCATCCTTATAAATTTTCTTAAGGAATGGAAGCTGTGCTACTGTAAATCCACCTGCCTGCATTCTCTCATAGTTAAAGCTGGCTTGTAAGAATGATGACAATAGACCTAGTTTTGTTATATCCTTTTTAGTTAATACCTTTTTAGATTCCTTCACTATAATCATCCCCCTCTGCTACAGCCGGTGCTGGAGTATTTTTATTCTTTGTGTTGAAATATTCATATATTGCAAGTGCTGTACCAACTAAAGCTACTGGAAGTAAGTTTGAGAATGGTACAAAGGATGCTACTAAGAATCCTATAATTAAGAATGGAATATATTGTGTTTTTAACATAACCTTTAAAAGCATACCAAATCCTACTGCTGGTAATATACCTCCAGCTATTTCAAAACCGTGAGTTAACCATGCTGGCATGGATTTTACTAATAATTGCATAGCATCTTGTGCAACATAAGCACTTAAGAATACTACTAAACCATAAGTTAAAGCAACTATTACTGTAGTAATAACATTTAATTTAATAAAGGACTTAGTATCTGCTTCATCAGCATATCTATCTGCCTTTGCCATGAAGAATGAAAATGTTGAGTAATAGAATAAAATTATATATTGCATTAAGAAACTAAATGGCAATGCTAGTCCAATAGCAGTTTTTGCATCTGTTCCAGTGGTATAAGCTATAACCACTGTCATGACACCTGCTAGAACTGGGTTTGGTGGCTGTGTTCCTCCTGCTGGAGTAAGTCCTGCAAAAGCAAGCTCTGTTAATCCACCAGCGATTAAACCTGTTTGAACATCTCCTAGGATAATACCTGTTAATGTACAAACTATGATAGGTCTGAAAATGAATAGTGCTTCTAGCCAAAAGTCTACACCCACAATAATTGCCATTACTGCTAGTAGTATACCTTGAACTAAAGTAATATTATGCATGTCTTTCCCTCCTAATAATTTTTTATAAATATAAATTTTACTAGTTTTACAAAATCAATCTTTAATTTGCGGCTTGTCATGTGCCTGGCACTATTATTAATCAATACGTTCCTTTAAATCTCCAGGAATGTCTTGGATGTATAAGTCTGAAACTTTAGATTTGATGTAACGTAAATCTTCCATGTCTTTGTCATCTACATATACTTTTTTGCTTATTTGATGTTTCCCATGGGAGAAATGCATATTTCCTACATTTACTTCTTTAATAGGAACTCCTCCGTCAATTAACTGTCTTATTACTTCTGGGGTTTTGCAAACTATGAATATCTTTTGTGATGGGGCAGCTTTGTGAATTACATTTATAGTTTTTTCTATACTAAAAAATCTTACCCCTGCACCTGATGACTCTGCTGTAATTGACATAAGCTGTTGCTGTAGTGGATCCTTTGCTGCATCATCATCTGCTACTAAGATTAAATTTGCGCCTAGAGATGTTGTCCATGTTACACCTACTTGGCCGTGGATAAGTCTGTTATCAATTCTTGCTAATAAAATATTTGGTGCCATAATATCTCCTCCTTATATTTACTTCACTTTATTTAAATCTTTTTTTACTTATACTTTATACAAAGCAAAAACCATGCCAAACAGTGTCTAAACACCTTTAGCATGGTTTATATTAATATCTATATCAGATTTTAATAATTGAAATCCTCTATTTTATTGTTAATGCTGTCATAAATAAATCCTATTTCAGAAATAGGTATTTCCACCTTATAAAAGTGTTCTATGACACTAAAAGCTTTTTTCACCAATTCTATAAAGTGTCCATGACACTGTTCAAACTCTTGAAATTTGTTATAGGTCATAATAGGATCTTTTATAACAAGGCGTTCTATCATACAACTTATATGTATATAAAGGCTTATCCTTAAGTCATTTTGGAATCTAAATCCTAACCCAAGCTCTAAGGTGTAAATGGCCTCTTCCACCTGATCTATGATCTTATCTGGATTTAATATAGTAAGATAATTAAGCACATTTTCTAAGGTAAATAACTTAACCACTTCTCTGTTAATCTTATCTATAGTTTCTCCTTCCACTAGATTGCTTAAGGTTCTAGTAAGGAGCTCATCCCCCTTTCTCATGATTAAACTTTCTAGAGAAATATAAGGAATATCATCTATTTTAGGGTTGCTGGTACCTATAATAAGTTTAATATCATACTGTTTAAATATATAATCCTCTTTGCCATTACCCCTAAGCCTATCGTAATCATAGGCTATAACCTGGATTTCATCATTTAGCAAAGATTTGTCTAAGAGATCTTTTATCTTTTGAGCGGTACCAATTCCAGTGATACAAGTGGTAATAATGGCATCCTTTTTTCGTTTTTTGGAGGGTATATAATTATATCTACTTATATTTCGTTCTACAGCTTCATGAACAATCTGTTCTAGAGGCTGTAAATTCATTATTCTATTGCCGATATCCAGTGCCATTTGAGTGGAAATATTGTTTACCAAGGCTATATCACCATAAAAATCTTCATAAATACCTTTGTATATATTCTGTAAAGATCCCATATCTACAAGGATTATTAACCCTTTAGAGGTATCTATGGTTTTAATATAACTGTTTAATCTGTTGCTAATCTCTAAAGAAGAAAGTTCTAAAGGCATGTCAAAAGCTTCATAAACGTACCTTCCCAACATTCTATTAGCTACGCTGGCTATGCTGCTGGCAGTAGAATAACCGTGAGCTATTATTACCGCATTAATTTGATTTATATCGGAATCTCTATTTAAAGACCTTATGTAAATAAGAATATATATTATAGATACCTTATTTAATGACAAATCTAAATTATTCTCAATGGTTTCAATAATCCTAGAAGCTACTTTATGCTCTTTGGAATATACCTTGCTTAAGAAGTTTATTAGTTCATCTAAATCCTCTATATCACTGTCATGACTATATTCTATAAAGAAAGCTAATAAATGAGAAAATATCTCCACACTATTTCCATAGTGCTTAATGCCATAATTAGTTTCTATATATATTAAGGTATTTTCCACTAGTTTTTTTATAGAATTAAATATTATAGTGTCGGATTTTGTACCGGATTCATGAAATACCACATCATCTATAAGGTCATTTAATAATACCAAGCTATAGTTAAAAAATTCTTCTAGCTTTATATTATTATTTTTCAAATCTCTTACCCTATTAACTATCTTACCCTCTAAAGTAATAATTTTATTGAAATCTTTACTATAACAATCAAAATCACTTTCCTCAGAAGAAGACAAAAGCATATCACTATAATTTATATTATCGGTAATAATCCCCTCATAATTATCCACTACTTCTGAAGGAAGATTTTTCATTTTAATATTTAGTATCTTATCTTTATTATTTCTTTGATTATTGAAAGCATTGGCGCAGCTTAATTTTATGGTGTTTGTAAGCTTTCCTATGTTCCCGCTTAATTTATTTTTTAAAAGTATCTCTATAACCTGATTCCTTACTAGGATGTCCTTTTTAACATTTATAGCTTCTTTTTTGTAACTTCTATATATAAGCTCTAACTTTTCCTTTAAAGGTCTTTCTTGAAAAGTAGGTATCTTAACTATTAGTGGGATTCTTCTTAAAAATGTTTGTAGAAAACTATTTTCTGGATTTTCAGTAGTAGCAAATATCAATCTCACATCAGCTTTTCGTCGCTTTCCAGACTCACCTAGTCTTCTAAAAATTCCTTTATCTAAGAATAAAAATAACTTTTCTTGTCCTTCTGGTGATAGCCTATGTATTTCATCTAAAAATAGATATCCTCCGTCAGCCTCTTCTATTAAACCTGTCTTATCCTTATCCGCTCCTGTATAAGCCCCTTTACTGCTTCCAAATAAAGTAGCAGAAAGTAACTCTGGATTATTAGCATATTCCGCACAGTTTAATATTACAAAGGGGGCATTTTCATTTATAACTTTGGACGATTTAGCATACTCGTACACCAGCTGTGCTATAAAGCTCTTCCCCACCCCTGAACTTCCTACCAATAAAAAAGGAAGTCCGTTAGGTGGATAAGACACTGCTGATTTACATTGCTCTACTACAGAATTCAAGCTTCCTTCATAACCTACTAGCTCTTCAAAGACATTATTTCCTTCCTGTAGCTTCTCCTCATCGTTGGTTACACTTAAATATTGAGCTATAAGCTTAAATTCATCTTTTCCATTCTCATATACCTCCTGAGATATGAAATACACAGGTCTTGTATTTATTTTAATGGCTAAGCCTTCTTCATTTAATCTATTAAGTAAATGACTCACTGTATTCCTTTGCAGTCCAAGTTCTTCAGCTATTTCCATAGCTGTAACTCCATAATCTTTACCTCCCTTTAACATCAAAGAAAGTTCTGTAAGTTTTTCATAGACTTTATCCTTGCTGGTCATTTACATTTCACCTCGAAATAATTATTTTTATCGCAACATTGAATTTTAGTGCTATTTAGTTTATTACTATTGAGTTTATCAAGTGATTCTTAGTTTCAGACGGAGTTTGCTTAAAAGTTTAATCTTTCTATCCTAAGAAGCCAAAGGTGTAACCTAGTATTCCTAGGATCATTAATCCAATTATGCATACTAAAGGGGAAACTTTTTTCTTTATTAGTGTATATATTAAAAATGTTAGCATTAAAGGAAGTAAATTAGGCATTATGGCATCTAGCTGCTGTTGAACGGTAACGGATATAATTTCCCCATGTTTTTCGTAGCTGTAGAGTACCACAGGAACATCAATTTTTGTCCACTTAGCCACCAGTCCACCCATTACTGTGTAGGCAAGCACTGTCATTACATTCTTCATTTTAGGAAGTACATCCTTAAGCCTAGATATTATATTGGCACCTTCTCTATAAGAAAAAAACAGCATGTTATATCTAAAGAACAATCTAATAGCATTAATGGTTACAAAGAAGAAAATAGGTCCAAAAATATTTCCATCCGTAGCTATTCCAGCACCTACCGCTGCAGCCATAGGTCTTGCTATTCCCCATATTACAGAGTCTCCAATGCCAGCCAATGGTCCCATAAGAGCAATTTTAAGCTGAGTTATAGAGGTCTTATCTATATCTTTGTTATTGGCCGCCGCCTCTTCCATAGCTATATTTGCACCTAAGATTACTGAGGTTAAAAACTGATGGGTATTATAATATTCAAAATGTGTTTTAACTGCCCCTTGAAGCTCTTTTTCATCTTTATAGAGCTTTTTTAGAACTGGCATAATGCAATAGCAATAGCATAAATTATGCAATCTTTCGTAGTTCCAAGATAACTGATAGGTTTGTGTCCTCCAGAATACTTTTATAATATCTTTTTTGCTTATTTTAACCTGTGAAACTTTTTCTTCATCATTCTTAGAATTCCCTTTAGTTCTTGCTCTTCTTTCCCTTCCATCATTTTCTCCAAACATTTTATAAAAGTTAAAATAAATAATAGCTAAGCTTACCGCTAAAACAGTTAAGCCAAAAAGGGTTGTACTGGTGAAGGTCATCACTAAAAATCCTATAAAAAAGAAAGGTAATAGTTCCTTTACATTTAAAAGAGTCATAATCATGGCATAGCCTACTACCACTAAGAAACCAGAAGCTATCTGAAGTCCCATGGTTATACTCTTTGGAATTGCATTAAAGACACTCTGTACCAAAGTAGCATCTGCAAAATATGCTACACATAATGAAGGTACCGCCACTCTTAAAGCGCTGGGTATAGCAGTTAGATAGTGAGCTATAGACACTCTTGATAGTTTTCCTTTTTCTACTCCTCTTTCTGCCCAGTGCATTATAGCGATATCAATGGTACTCTTTTGAGCAATTTGAAGCAGCTGTCCCGCCACTGCTAAAGGTATTGCCATCCCCACCGCCACTCCTATGCTTTGATTACCCAGTATAACTAGAACGGCCACCACCACCCCAGCCAAAGCTGGATCAGGAGGTACTGATACCCCGATAGTCATCCATCCTAATGCCACCAGCTCCATAGCTGCTCCAGCCATGACTCCAGCTTTTACATTACCTAAAGCTATGCCCGCTAGAGTTGAAGCAATTATAGGTCTGTGTGTCTGAAACTCCTCAGTGGATGAGCCAATTCCAGAAATAGAGGAAAAAATGAATAAAAGAAATGCCTGCCCTAAAGACATAAAATCCTCTCCCCCACGTTATTTCATTGTTTATTATTTAAAAATTACACTTTTATCTGTCGGTAAAACTCTTATTTCTAGTGGAATACCATGTTCCGAAATCTTTTTTAATGCGTTTAATTCTTCTTCATTAATGTAGATAGCAGTACTTAAACGATTTCTACCTTCTTTGTAGGACATCCCACCTATATTAATGCTGTTAATATTACCTCCTTTTTCTATAAATTCTAATATCTCAAAGGGATTTCCAAAAATAACCATTAGGTTTTCATATTCTATCTCTTCTTCAAATACTTCCAGTGCACTATCCACATCACAAAAAAGTATATTAATTCCCTTAGGCACTGACATCTGAATTATTATTTTTCTTATTTCATTGTTAGCTACTTCTTTATTTATAAGCATAATTTCGGTGATATCCTCATTGGTACACCAGTTATTTATTATCTGTCCATGTACTAATCTATCATCCAATCTTACAATTTTGAGCATGTGTATCACCTCATTAGTTTCCTGTTAAAGGGAGTTGTTGTCTAATTTATTCTTATTAATCATTTCATATTTCTCTTTTACATCTACTATTCCATTCTTACCACTTTCCGCTGCTATTTTGGAAAGCACTTTTAAATCTTCATTTCTATGAGGTAATATTTCTAAAAGCATAGGCATATTAATCCCAGTGATAACATTAATATTAGGATTTTCTAATTTAATAGCCCCTGCAGTGTAGGGTGTTCCTCCTAGAATATCCACCATAATTAAGACCTGCTCACAATTTAATGTATTTATAGCTTCATTTATCTTATCTTGAAGTTTTTCTACACTTTCTCCTTGACTTAAGTAAACCGATTCTATTTTCTCCTGTTTTCCATACACCATTTCCACTGACTCTATTAATGCTGTAGCATAAGGACCATGCGTTACAAGTAAAATTCCCACCATTTTATAATGCACCTCTATTTAAATTTAATTAATATCAACAATAATCATTACCACCATAAGCTATACTCAATAATAATTATAACCTTAAACGTTACTTACTATATAATAAATAAATAAATTAAAACTGTAAACACATAAAGCTTCTATAATTTTTACTCGGTATATATTGGTAAAAAATAGATTCACCCCAGGGGCGGTTCCATAAAAATGGAATCACCCCTGGGGCGGTGACATTCTATGGGAGCACCCCTGGGGCGGTGACATAAAATCCCAATGATTTTGTGCATTAATTTAATTAGAACTTGTGTATAACTACCCCTTTTACTACTCTATTTACTTCTCCGCTAGGAAAAGGATTATCTGGGGTACATCCTAAGCTTAATGAAGCATTTAGTGAAAATATCTGGGCTGCTACAATAGGAATATATGGTGTAAATGCTTCTTCTAAAGCTTCTTCCTTTGCATTATAAAGATATATATCTGCATACTGCTCCACTTCTTCATAGTACTTATCAGAAATTACAACTAATTTATGCTTGCTTGCGTGGGACAGCTCGTTAAGCATATCAAAGTCATACTTTCTTGTATATTCATTATTGGACACAAAGAATATTATTACAGTATTTTTATTTAAGAAAGATTTTGGTCCATGTCTAAATCCCATAGGAGTATCGTACCCTGTGGCAATTTGTCCTGCAGTAAGTTCTGTACTTTTTAAGGCCCCTTCTCTAGCTGCGCCAAATAAATTTGCTGAGCCAAGCACCACTAATCTATTTACATTATTATTAAATGCATGGAATATATCGGTATACTTATTGTCTATGAAATCTTGTGCATAACCTGACAGCTTGTCTACTGTTTTGGTGTAATCATTATTTATACCAAACACAGAATATGCTGCTAGCATCATTCCTGTAACACTGCTTGTCATAGCAAATCCTAAATCTTCTATTTCACTAAAAGTAAGGTTTAAAGTTCTTTCATTGGTGAATTTAGCTAACTTTCCTTCTGGATTACAGGTTATTATAATATGGGAAATATCCTCTATAAACTGTTCTGCCAATTCCACTGCAGCCACGCTCTCTGGGCTGTTTCCTGATCTTCCAAAGGATACCATTACAGTTTTTACATCTTTAATGAGATACTGCTCAGGGTTTCCTACAATATCAGTAGTGTGAATGGATTCTACATCCTTAAACATAAAATCTTTTCTTATAATGGGTGCTAGAGAATCTCCTATGAAGCCCGAACTTCCTGCTCCTGCAAAAATTATTCTTGTACTTTCATCAAATTTAGCCATAAAAGCTTTTATTTCTTCCCTATGATTAGAAATCTTTTCGTATATTGACTTCCACACTTTAGGTTGACGAGCTATTTCCTTTGTTGTATGTCCCATATTATTATCTTTAACGGTTTCAGCATTGAAACCAAACAATGTTTCCATGAATTTTCTCCCTCTCTATTAAACTTATTTTATGCTGATAAAATTATTAATCTATTCATTTAAATCGCTTCTTATATCATACAAAGCTATATCAAGTGATTCTTAGCTTCAGATGGAGTTTGCTTAAAAGGAATGCTTACTCCAGATACTGATTTAAAATTACTTCTTTTATCTTTTCTACAACCCCATTTTCTCTATTGCTCTTTGCTACAAATCTGGCATGTTTTTTTACCTCTTCTGGGGCATTTTCCATAGCATAGCTATAATATGCTTCTTGAAACATCTCTATATCATTAAAATAATCTCCAAAGGCCATGGTTTCTTTTTTATCTATATTAAACTTCTTTTGAATAATTCTCATGGCAATACCTTTATCCGCATCCTTACTAAATAGATCCATCCATATTTGTCCAGAAACCTTTACCTGAAGCTTATCCTTCCATAGAGGATAGAATATTTTATAGGAATTATCCTGAGAACCCTGTAAATCCAATACTGCTATTTTGATTATTTCATCCTGTACTTCATTAAAAGCTTTAACTATTTCCAGGTTATGATAATATTTTTTAGCTTCATCCACAATTTCCTCTTCGGAAGTATCTAGATATGCACAATTTTTCCCACAAAGGATTAAGTTTATGCCTCTGATATCTTTAGACTGTTCTACAATCTTCATAACATCCTGCTTTTCCAAGGTGCTAGAATATATTTCTTCATTCTTATATTTAACTATGGTACCATTCTCAGCAATATATATAAGGTCCTGTGCTATATTCTGAAAATTATGCATTAAGCGATGATATTGCCTTCCACTAGCCACAGCAAATCTAATATTTAGATCTTGAAGTCTTTTATAAATGTGAAAAAACTCCTTATCTATTTCTCCATTTTCGTTAAGAAGAGTACCATCCATGTCACATGCTATAAGTTTTATCATATTTAAATTCTCCTTCGTTAAATATTACAATAATCAAGTGATTCTTAGCTTCAGATGGACTTACTTAAAAGGAATGCCCTCTCCAGCTGAAGGTTAGAAGAACTTATCCAGGAGCTTAGCGCCCCTTATTCCACCACTTAATGAAGTGGGGTTATTAGGGGCGGTTAGCTATGGGATAAACCACATTACAACTTTTATTACAATCTCCACTTAACATTATTACTCTAATAGACTTTTGTGACAATACTATATGATGTCAGGCATGTAAAATAAGCAGACATTCCAAATCTTTGATTTGTTATGGTCGCTTACTTCTTCGTAGACCTTAAAACTATATCTTTCCTCTGCTGTAAGCTTTAAGTTTAGGGAAGAAGTTCCCACGGGTAATCTCCTAAGTATCAAGTTTATATATCTAAAATGTTAACTTGAATTCTTTCAAACAGGCTGTCCACATTTTCTTGACTAATAAAACCTGTTTGCTTTTCCATAGCATTAGCTGTACCACAGGCGGATGCAAATTTTACGGCGTCTTCCATTATCATTCCTCGTTTTATAGCCACTGCCATGCCTCCTGTAAAGGAATCTCCGGATCCTACAGAATTTACTGCTTGCACCTCAGGTATAACAGCTTCATATAACTTTTCACCATGACCTGTAATGGAACCACCTTTACCTAAAGACACTGTTACTATCTCTATGCCTTTAGATAAAAGATATTTTATAGCTTGGATTATATCTTCTCTAGAATTGCTTTCTTTATTAGTAATAAGCTTTATTTCATCGGTATTAGGCTTTATGAAATAAGGTGCTGAGTCTAGAGATTTGATCAATGCCTGTCCACTTGTATCTAAGAAGAATTTAGCGCCTTTTGCTTTAGCTTCTTTTATTATAATGTTGTAGGTATCATCAGCCAGGCCTTTAGGTAGGCTTCCTGAAGCTACTATAATATCGGTGATATCCAGTAATTCTTCATAAATTGCCATCCAGCTTGTAAATTCTTCATAACTTATTTCTGGTCCTGATTCTAAAAGTTCTGTTTGATTTTTATCATCATCTATTATGGCCAAGCACGTTCTGGTTTCTCCGCTAATTCTTTGAAACTTATTTTCTATATCCATTTTTATAAGTTCCTTGGTTATAAAATCACCATTAGCTCCACCTAATAAACCTGTAGCTGTTACCTTTTCTCCTAGTAATGATGCCACCCTAGAAACGTTAAGTCCCTTACCTCCAGCGGTATTCTCCACTTCTAAAACCCTCTGTACTTCTCCTAAAGAAATCTTATTTACATAATATCTTTTGTCTATGGCAGGATTAAAAGTTATTGTTGTAATCATAACTACGCCCTATTTGCACTGCCCATTACTAAAATTTTGTGTCTTATTATTTCTTTCATAGCATTTTTTCCAGGAGTCATGTACTTTCTTGGGTCATTAGCATCTGGATTTTCTATAAAATATTTCTTAACCGCATCTGAAAAAGGTATTTTTAAATCTGTAGCTACATTTACTTTTGATATTCCGTAAGTTATAGCTCTTTTAACCATTTCATCTGGAACATCTGATGCTCCGTGAAGAACTAGTGGTATATCAAGGATTTGTCCAATTTTCTCTAATCTATCAAAGTCAAGCTTTGGTTCTCCGTGATATAAACCATGGGCAGTTCCAATGGCCACAGCTAAAGAATCTACACCAGTTAACTTAACAAATTCCACTGCGCTGTCTGGATCTGTAAAAGCAGCATCCTTTGCGTCTACTACTAAATCGTCTTCTTGTCCACCTAATCTTCCTAATTCTGCTTCCACTGTAGCTCCCTTGCTATGAGCATAGTCTACAACTTCTTTAGTAAGCTTTATATTTTCTTTGAATAATTCGTGGGAGGCATCTATCATAGAAGATTTAAATCCCATATCTATATATTTTTTTATTTCATCAAAGGTTTCAAAATGGTCTAAATGAATAGCAATTGGAATATCATATTTTTTAGCTGCAGCTTGGGCTATAGCTACTATATAATCTCCTCCTGCATAATCTATAGTACTAGGTGTACCTGCTAAAATTACAGGTGACTTCATTTCTGCTGCTACTTCCACTACTGCTTGTATAGTTTCAAGATTGTGAATGTTAAATGCTGGTACCGCATATCTTCCTTTTCTAGCATTAATTAAAATGTCCTTAGTAGAAACTATTTCTCTCATATTTTTTCCTCCAATTATTTTAGATTTGTATAGTTAATATTAAATTTATGTTCCTTGTAATGTTGTCATTACCAGTTAAGTAAAAACTTATGGAATTGACATTGCAATTCCATTGACCATATTTTATCTCATAAGCTTAAGTTGATATTGGAACTTATCCCCTCTGGAAATGCTTATGGTATATTCTATAATATTCTCGTGCTTATTATAGGAAAACCTAGTAATTTTAAGACTAGGCGAACCTACCTCAACTTGGAGGCTTTCAGCTTCCTCTTCATTGGTGAGTACAGGCACAAAGCTTTCTTCTGCATATTCTAAAGTCTCGCTGAACTTATCTCTTAAAATATCATATAAAGCAGTTTTATTTAGCTCTTCTTTAGTTATACCTGGAAACCTTTCATAGGGTACATAAGTGGTTTCAATCATCATAGGCTCATTATCTGCAAGCCTAAGTCTAGTAAACTTATACACCATCTCTTCCTTTGAAAGCTTCATCTTCCTTACAATATCATTGCTGGCAGTAAGAATTTCAAACTTAAGCACCTTTGAACTAGGCTTCTTACCTAGCTTTTTCATATCCTCTGTAAAACTATAAAAACCTTGAAGGTTCTGTTTATATTTTTTAGATGCTACAAAAGTACCTTTGCCATGCCTCTTATATATATATCCTTCTCTCTCCAGCTCTGAAAATGCCTGTCTAACGGTAGTTCTGCTAACATCATATTTTTCACAGATCTCTCTCTCAGACAACATCTTTTCATTTTCCTGCATATTATTTTCAATTTCATATATCAAAATATCCATGAGCTGAGAATATAAAGGCATTCTACTATCCTTATCTAACATGGCCAAACCTCCAAATTTTTTATAAATACCAATACTCAAATATCGCAATAACCAAATAAGCAAATATCTAAGTATCTAAATATATAATTTACCCAAGTGGTAATTACCACTTTACCTTAATAATATATCTTATAATATCTATTGTCAATGAAAATATTCAGAAGAAGTATGGTGATTTCAAATAAATGTAACTACCCCTGGGATGATTCCATAAAAAGGAAGTGCCTCAGGGATAGTTACATTTATTACCACAATGCTATATTCTAAAAGTTATATTTTTACTTCAACCTTGTTCCCTCTTTATCTTGTACAATAAGATTTTGCTTCATCAATCCGCCTAAGGCATTCTTGAAGTAATTTTTACTAACCTTAAATGTTTTATAGATATCTTCAGGAGAACTTTTGTCATTAAAGGGCATAAATCCATTGTGAGACTTTAAATAATTTAGTATTGTCTCTTGGATTACAGGTAATTCTTCTTTTGCAGCTTTTCTTGGAGTTAGTCCAAGTTTGCCTTCCTCGTATATTTTATTAACCCTAAGCTCTAATACATCCCCATGATGTAGTTTTGTAAAATATTCGTTATGTAAAATTACTCCTCTATATAGGTTATCAACAGCCACCATAGCGCTATTATTAGTTTGAAAGCCATAAACTGTTCCTTTTACACTATCTCCAACTTTATACTCTTCTGAATTCTCAAGGTGTTTCTCTATGTATGTAGTAGCAGCTAGTCTACCAGTTCTATCAAGATAAATGTAGAATAAATAGGATTTACCTTTTTCAAGATTATATAACTTTTCCTTCATAGGAACTAATATATCTCTATCAAGGCCTACCTCTAAAAAGCATCCTATTTCAGTTACTGCAGCAACATTTAAATATGCTAATTCACCGACCTTTGCTAAGGGTTTCTGCAAAGTAGCCACAAGCCTATCCTGGGAATCTCTGTATATGAAAGCTTCAACTTCCTCTCCTATTTCTAACTTCCTCCCTAACGCATTATTGTTAGGAAGAAGTATATCATCCTCTGATTCTTCAGTTCCTCCTTCTAAAAAATAACCTATACTCTTTTCCCTTACCACCTTTAAAGTATTATAATCTCCTATTTTAATCAAAATTCACAACCTCATTTCTAATTTATATTTTCACAATTTCATATATATTCTTATCTTTAATTATACTTCTAGATAAGACTTTAATTTTAATCTTTCCTCTAAATATTATATTATTTTATATACCTAGTAGACTTTAACACACAATGTGCAATTTTCTTTTGCATATATTATCTGTCACAATCACAGTTTATATTACTTAATTAGAGAATATCAGAAAACTCCTCTGAATAAAAGATTATATCACATATAAGCTCATATAATATGTATAAATTTAATATTTCCAAAATAAGTTATCACCCCAGGGGCGGTTCCACTTTATGGAACTACCCCTGGGGTGATGACTTATTTTACCAATAACTCTAGATACTTTTTGCCTTTTAATATATTTTCTAGCTGCATGTTATCGTTTATTTCATTTTCTATAGTTATGTCTCCGGTATAATTTAAGGTTTTTAATTTGTGGATTAGTTTAGGGAAGTCAACTCGCCCTTCTCCTAGGGGTTTTTCTTGTCCAAGTTTAGCTCCATCTGTAGGATATTCTCCATCCTTACCGTGTACTCCCTTTATATACTCTCCTAGAATATCTAATGCATCTATAGGATTTGCTTTTCCATATAAAAGCAGATTAGCTGGATCCAAATTTACTCCTAAGTTTTTTCTACCTATATCCTGCATGCATCTTAGTAAAGTGGTAGGAGTTTCTTGTCCTGTTTCAAACAAAAAGTTTTGTTGGTTTTTTTCATAATAGTCAGCAATAACTTTTAGAGCAGATACTACCCCTCTGTAATCCACACTATTAGGATCTTCAGGTAAAAAACCTACATGTGTTACTATATCCTTTACCTGGATTTTCTTAGCAAAATCTGATGCTTTTAATAATATTTCTGTCCTTCTAGACCTGTAAGCAGCTGGCACAAGGCCTAAGGTTATTGGTCCCTCATAAAAATCCCATACTACTGGTTTTGGCCAGCCACACCAGAAAGCAGTTATATCAATTTTACTTTGCTCTTTAGCCTTATTTACTAAATCTGCATATTTCTCTTGCATATATTTTTCATCCCAGCAAACCAATTGACAGCTTTCAAATCCAAGTTCCTTTAACCTCTTAAATCCTTCTATTATATCTTCATTTAGATAATGTATTATCCCTATACGCATAAGCATTCTCCCTTCCATAATAATCACTCTATTTATGAATATATCTTTCTTTACTATGAAAATTTAACATTTAAAATTTTTATTTTACTTTCCTCCAGTAAAGGCTATTCCTTCTATAAACTGCTTTTGGAAAAGTATAAACATAACCAGCATCGGCCAAACCGCCATTACCGAACCAGCCATTACTACTGGGAAATTAGTACCATGCTGTCCTTGTAAAGATGCTAATCCCGCAGACAATGTCATCTTATCCGTAGAAGTATTAACAATAAGTGGCCACATTAAATCATTCCAACTCCATAATGCAGTAAATACTGCTAAAGAAATTAGTCCCGCCTTAGCAAGAGGAAGCATTATCTTCCAAAATATTTGAAAATGGTTACATCCATCTAATATAGCTGCCTCTTCCAATTCTTTTGGTAAAGTCATAAAAAACTGCCTTAAAAGAAAGGTTCCAAAAGCACTAAATAGTCCTGGAAGTATTAATGCAGATATGCTATTAAGCAAACCTAACTTTTGTATTACCATATACTGAGGCAATAAAAATATTTGTCCAGGTACCATAAGTACAGAAAGTATAATCACGAATATAAAATTCTTTAGTGGAAATTCTATTCTTGCAAAAGCATATGCTGCCATGGAACAAAACAATAATTGTCCTAAGGTTTTTGCTATGGTAGATACTAATGTATTAATATAGAAATTTTTAAAAGGAAGAGTTTTTAGTACCTCTGCATAATTAGACCACATTAACTTCTTTGGAAATATTATCGGTGGAACTTGTGTTGACTCCCCTAGAGTTTTTAATGATGTAATTATCATCCATAAAAAAGGAACAATTGTTATCAAAATACCAAATATTAAAACTAGATGTATCAATAATTTTTTACCAAACCTTGGTTTATTTATGTTCTCCACTATATACTCCTCCTTTAATCATAATGAACCCATTTATTTTGAAATTTTAATTGTATAAATGTAAATACCATTATTACTAAGAAGAGTATTATAGATATGGCAGAAGCATATCCTTTTTCTCCTAACATAAATGCATTTTTATAAAATAAATATACAACTGACTGAGTGCTTTCAAGTGCCACACTATTATTAGGAATCATCATAAATATATATTCAAACACTTGGAAAGATCCAATAAGTGTCATTATCACTACGAAAAAAATAGTAGGTGTTAATAATGGAATGGTTATAGAGAAAAACTTCTTAAAAGTTCCTGCGCCGTCAATTTCCGCTGCTTCATAGTATGCTTTTGATATACCTTGAAGCCCAGCTAAAAGAATTATCATGTTATAACCTACTTTTGACCATACTCCTACTATAATTACAGAGTATAGCGCTATTTTAGGGTTAGTTACCCATCCTGGTCCCTGTATTCCAAATTTTGATAAAGTAAAGTTTATCAATCCAAAATCAGAATTTAGAAGCCACCTCCACACCATAGAGATAGCTGCTGGCATGGTAATAGCAGGTAAAAAGTATACGGTTCTATATATAGACAGTCCTTTAATATCGCTATTTAATAAGACTGCTAAAATAATTGAAAGTATAATGGTTATAGGAACAGAAATTAAAGTATAAATAAATGTATTTTTGAAAGCTAAATAAAAGTTTGGATCAACTAATATCTTTTTATAGTTTTCTATGCCAATAAACTTATAAGTACCAAAGGGCCCCATATTGGTAAAACTTATAAATAAGTTACTAAAGAAAGGAATTATATAAAAAATTGAAAGTCCTATTACTAACGGTGCTATCATTAAATATGCCCAAAAATAATTACTGCTTTTCTTTTTGCTAATAGTTCTTACCCTCATAATGCACTCCTCATAAATTGTATTTGTACTAAGTCCTAAAAACAAGCCGGTACTCTATTCCAGAATGCTTACATTCTTCTGATTAGAAGTTGAATTATATAATTAAGGCTGTTTTGATATACAGTATAAATATTAAATTTTTACTATCAAAACAGCCTTTTCCTATGTGAATTTTAACTTTTACATTGATTTAAAAAAATTAATTATTATTATTTGTAAAACATTTATTACTTTTCTTCCTGTAATAGCTTGTTCATCTCTTCCCCAATCTTCTTAGTTGCTTCCTCTGCTGTCATTTGATT
Source organism: Clostridium amylolyticum (assembly GCF_900142075.1). Taxonomy (GTDB): domain Bacteria; phylum Bacillota; class Clostridia; order Clostridiales; family Clostridiaceae; genus Clostridium_AA; species Clostridium_AA amylolyticum. Next base: position 207,305 of record NZ_FQZO01000003.1, on the reverse strand, counting down.
TGCCCAAACTTTCTTTAAATTCTCATCTTGAATGGTTGTCCATTTAGAAGTATTCTTTGAAACTGGATACATTACCGAATATTCCACAGCGTCTGTATAAGCTTTTAGATTAATATTTGCATAAGATTTTAAGAAAATCTCTAATGAAGGTTTATATGCTGGAATAACCACACCAGACTTAGCTATTATTTCATTGGCTTCACTGCCAGAAAGATATTTTACAAACTCCCAAGCTTCTTTAGGATTTTTACTTTTTGAATATATTACATTGCTTAATCCATGAATTACAGCTGAATTTTTCTTTATTTTAGGCATAGGTGCTATGTCAATTTTATCTTTAATAGCATCATTTTTCATAAACTGAGGTACCATCCAAGAACCTTGGAACACCATAGCAACTTTACCTGAGGCAAACAAATCTTGAGGCGTATTTTCTAGCATTTGCTCACCGGTAGGTGAAGATCCATCTTTTATTAAATCTATCCAACATTGTATCCCTTCTACAGCGCCTGGCTGATCAAAGCCTGATTTCTTTTTATCTTCTGATATTATAAATCCTCCTGCTTGAGGTATAGTATTGTAGTATCCCTGCTGATCATCTTGTGCTGCCGCTATACCGTATATACCTTTAGATTTATCTGTAAGCTTTTTAGCTGTTTCTCTCATATCATTCCAAGTCCAATCAGATTTTGGATATGGCACCTTGGCATTATCAAAAATTTCTTTATTATACCAAACTGCAGTGGTGTCCCAATCTTTAGGTATACCATATTGCTTGCCACCTACATTATATAAGTCAACTAAAGCTTTAGGGTAATTATCCACCTTAATATCAGACTCTTTTATCTTATCATCTATAGGTAACAGTAAAGATGCATCGGCATATTTAATTATATTAGGTCCATTCATCCAGAACACATCTGGAAGGTTTTCACCTTGAGCTTCTGTTTCAAGCTTGGTCCAATATTGTTTATAAGGAGTAATTTGGACTTTAACTTCAATATTAGGATTTTTTTCAGTAAACTTTTTAGCTATATCCTGCATTACGGGTTCTTGATTCTTATCCCAAAGTCCATATACCAAGGTCACTTTCCCTGATTTACTTCCGCTGGAGTTTCCTTCTGATTTACCGCACCCTGCAAATAGTGCACCAGCTGTTATAATACTCATAGCAATACATAGGATTTTTTTAATTTTCATAGTTTACACCTCTCACCTTATTTAATTTATCATCCAAAAAGTAAGTTATAAATGGGTATATATTAAAATATTTCTTTAAATTCTCCCCTATTATCTGCTGAATCTATTTCTACCCTTACAATAGCTACTGATAACTTAGAGGTTTCAGGAGTTGCAATTTCAATCTCTCTATCTTCCATTACGCAGGTTGCAAAATATTTAATTTCTCTATAATATCCATCTTCCTTATCAAGTTCAATGTCAAACTTTTCTCCCTGATTTTCATGTACTGTTACTTTTCCATTTTCAAATATTAAGTTTCCCTTTTCAAAATTAACCCTATAAATTTGTCTAAAACCATAGCCTCCGTTTAAGGTCCAGTCATCTTGAGCATTAACTACTTTATCATCCTTAAATAAATAGTTAGTTGAGACAGCATCATAGCCGCTTTCCTTTGCTACTACCTTTCCTAAAGAAGATACTTTTTCTGGCTTTCCAAATAACCAACTTATTGTATCTACATCATGAATATGCTGATCTAACATAGCACCACCGCTTTTTTCTTTCTTTAAAAGCCAATTTTCAAAGGACCATATAGGGGTAGTACCTCCTCTAAAAAAATATGCACAAGTCACTTCTCCTAGCTTTTTATTGTCTACATAATCTTTCAGCACAACATAGGCAGGTTCAAATCTTAAACACTGTCCTATCATAAGTTTTTTATTATTCTTCTTTGCAGCATCTATCATACTTTGGCATTCTTGAACATTAAGAGCCATAGGCTTTTCGCATAATACATGCAATCCCTTATTTAATGCCTTTATGGTAGCTTCAGCATGAAGATATGTAGGAAGTGCTATGTCTACATAATCTAACTCTTCTTTTTCTAACATTTCATCCATATTTGTATATAACCTATACTTGGATAAATCATATTTTGATTTTCCTACTTCTAGATTTCCCTCTACAGCTTTTCCTTTAAGCTTACTCTCATCCACATCACATATAGCTACAAGTTCTACAGGGAACCCTTCCTTTTCTAATTGTTGATATTTAGCTAAATGACCTCCTCCCATAAAACCTAATCCTATAATTCCTACCTTTAACATAATAGAATCCTCCTTGCTAAAATTTTATGATTTTATCTAAAGCACTTTTAGTACTATATAATATACCCTCTTTACAATATTTATAGGGAGACATTTCTGCAGTTAAATAATCATCATACCCTATATTTCTAAGGGCTTTTACTACAGCAGGAAAATTAACATCTCCGCTTAATAAATCTACAAATCCATTTATGTTTCCAACACTTCTTTTAAAATCCTTTACATGAACCTTCTTTATTCTTTTGCCAAGTATATTTATCCACTGTTCTGGATATCCTATGTTAACTACATTGCCCACATCAAAATATACCCCCACATAGTCACTATTAATTTCATCAATAAAATTTTTCATTTCCATTGGAGATAATAAAAATTTATTCCAAACATTTTCTAGAGCTATATTTACTTTGTACTCTTCAGCATAAGATTTTAAATTTTTAAAAGCTTCTAAGGATAATTCATATGCTTTTTCATAACTAACTACTTGAAAGTTCTGTATAAAATCTACACCCACTGCTCCTGGAACCACTAAAATAGATGATGCTCCTAAAATTGAAGCAGTTTCAATTTGTTTTTTAACTATATCACAAGCTTTTTCCCTTACAGCCTTATCTGGACTAGTAATAGAGTACTTCCAATACAATCCACTAGCTAAACTATGAAGATGAATACCCTCTTCTATAGAATGTTTTTTTATCTCTAACAATTCATTTTTTCTGCTGTTTAAACTTATTTCACCTTCCTCATCTAAGGCAAGCTCTAAACCATTAAAGCCTACTTTTTTTGCTAAATCCATACATTCCTTAATAGAATTGTATTTACTAAAAGACCATATATTAATTCCCGTTTTCACCCTATCAGCTCCTTTTTGTATCTATATATAATAATACATAGTTTTGTAAACATTTACTTTGTAATATAAGTCAGAATTTTTGTACATTTTGTCATTTATTTAAAACTATAGCTTTTAGTAATGCTATAATTTTAAATCTTTCCAGCGGTGTTATGAACCAAAAAAACAAGCTATGAATTAGTCTTCATAACTTGTTCTTATCAAGTGATTCTAAGCTTCAGATGGAGTTTGCTTAAAAGGAATATGCCTCCATCTGAAGCTTAGAAGAACTTATCCAGAAGCTAGGGCTGATTATCCCGCCACTTGAAGAAGTGGGGGTATTAGGAGCGGTTTGCTATAGGATAAGTTCCTTATGGACATTATATTATTACTAGTTTATTTTCTCTAATAGCCTCATCCGCTATAAAGCTAAGTTCAAAAGCTTTTTCTACATCAAATATAGTTGGATAAGCATCTTCATCATTCTCAATCATATGGATGAGTTTATTAAATTGTATGTCCGTCGGCTTTCTATTACTATCTACATTTATGATTTCATATTTATTTTCAGGATACTTATAATATTCTATGAGATCCCCTTCTTCTTTGTTATCAGTGCGATCTCTTTTATAAGTAAGGGTTATCCTGCCCTTAGGACCAATAAACTCCTTTATATTTTGTGCCTTAATAGTGTTCCCCCATCCAGCCTCGTAAAAAGCCACTGAATTATCCGTAAAAGTCAAATTTATCATACCATAATTATACTTATTCTTAGGAATATCCTCTTCTGTTCTTTGACAAATTCCACTTATACTTTTAACCTCTGCTCCTGTTACCCACCTCATAATGTCAATATAATGTATTCCACAATCTATAATAGGAGAAGTTTCCTCTATAAGCTTTTTATATTTAGGCCAATCTTTTGTATGATGATTTTGCACCATTCTCATGATAATGGGAGTCCCTAAAACCCCTTCTGCTATCATATCTTTTATTTTGTTATAAGATTCATTGTGCCTTAAAATATGTCCAACCAATACCTTGCTTTTACTACTTCTAACAAGCTTTATAAATTCTTTTCCTTCTTCATAGCTAGAAGCAATAGGTTTTTCACAAATAACATGTTTTCCCCACTTAATACAATCTTCAAGTATAGGAAGATGAGTAGAAGGGTAGGTAGCAATTATAAATATATTTACTTTATCATTTTTCAAATAACTTTTATAATCATTACTATAAGACTCTGCTCCATACATCTTAGCAAATAGCTTTGCTTTTTCTTCATCTATATCTATAACTCCAACAACTTTAACATTATCTTTATAATAAATATTTTTTATGTGTTCTTTCCCCATATGTCCACACCCAATAAGGACAACACCATATTTTTTATTCATATTTTACCTCCAAACTATACATTCATCTATGTATTTTTACAGTAATCAAAAATAATGTATAATTAAACATAATAATACTTACATATAATCTTACTAATATTATAAAGCAAATAAAAAAGTCTTTCTTTATCATAAATGTCATTATTTTTGTATAATTTGTCGCTATATTTATAGCCTATCAATAAGGAGGTTTTTCAATTAATGCAATTAAACGATACCAACAATTATAAATTGCTTCCTTTAAAAGAATTAATACGCATTGATAAAATAGTTACCATTCATTACTTTGAATTTGAAAAAAATTATTGTTTCTCTGGAGAAGTTCATGAGTTTTGGGAATTTTTATATGTTGATAAAGGTGAGGTGGAAATTTTAGCAGGGGATAAAGGTTATAAACTTCAACACGGAGATATAGTTTTTCATCCACCAAATGAGTTTCATAGCGTAAAAGCTAACGGCATAACCGCTCCAAATATAATGGTAGTAAGTTTTACTTGTAACAATAAATCTATGAGTTATTTTAAAAATAACAAAATTTTAAGTTTATCAAATTTTCAAATCGAAATCTTAGGTAAACTTTTTTGGGAAGGACAAAATACCTTCGAAACAAATTTAAATTCAGGTTATAAAGAACTAGTAAAAAAAGAAAACTCTGATATGTTTGCCTCTGAGCAACTGATAAAGTTGTATTTAGAATTATTTCTAATTGATATTATAAGAAGTAATACTCAAAATGAAAACTGCTCTAGAATTGATAATGTAGTAAAAGAAAATATGGAAAATAATATAGTAAATGAAATAATTAGCTTTATGGAGAAAAACCTTTATAACAATTTAACTTTTGATTTAATATGCGAAAACTTTTTTATTGGTAAAACTCATTTAAAAACTATATTTAAAAAAACAACCAATGAAAGTGTAATGGCTTATTTTCAGCAAATGAAAATATCAGAAGCAAAGAAACTTATAAGAGAATCACATTATAACTTTTCTCAAATTGCTAGTAAGCTAGGATATGAATCTATACATTATTTTTCAAGGTGCTTTAAAAAGTCCACTGGTATGACTCCTTCAGAATATGCTACCTCCATAAAGTCTCGAATAAGAGATGATACATCTTCTGAAGGTAGTAAGACTAGTAAAAGTACTATTAAAATATAAAACAGAAGTCTTAAGGAAAAAATATATTTTTTCTTAAGACTTCTTTATTTTTTATTGTGTATTTTCTTAAATATTTAATCCTATGATTAAATATTTATAAGAGTTCCTTATACTTTTTCTATATAACTCATTACAAATACAAACTCCCTATAAGTTCAGTATTTGCTAAAGGTAATCCTTCCATAGGATTCATATGATTTTCCAATAGAATCTTTATACCTCTTTCAACGAAATTAACCGCTGTTATAAGGCTTTCTTCCATACTGCAGCCCTGAAGAATTTTCGCAAATAGCACTGAAGTAAAAGCATCCCCAGTACCGGGATAGGATCCTGAAATCTTTTCTCTGGAAATTTCAAATATCACTTCATCTTCACGGTTATAGCTATAAGTGGAAATTTTATCACCTTTAGGCACAGAGGTTATAACCACATATTGAGGCCCAAGTTTGCTAAGCTCTACTAAGCAATTTTTAATTTCATCCTTATCCATACTTGTACAATAAGGTATGTCCAAAAGCAGACACGCCTCCGTTAAGTTAGGAGTTATTATATCAGCTCTTTGGACGAGGCTTCTCATTCCTTGTAAATTTATATCTTTCATAAAGGAGTACAAGCTTCCGTTATCCCCCATAATAGGATCAAATACTGTAAGGGTTTCTTCTCTTATAAATGCATCTAAAAAATTATGAGCATTTTCTATCTGTTTTGCAGAGGTAAAGAGTCCTAAGTATATCCCTTGAAAAGATAGATTAAGCTCATTCCAATGTTTTGTATATTCACTCATAAACTCGGTGTTATCTTGCTTTTTTATGCCTTTAAAACCTCCATGAGTAGTAAAAAATGCTGTGGGAATAGGATTAACTTCCACACCCAATCTATATAATATAGGGATAATATTCATAAGGGCTGCTCCCCCATAGGAAGCCAAATCATGAATTACAGCTGCTCTCTTTCGCATTTCTAGAACTCCTTTCCTCTGTAGTATAAGTAATAATTAATAAGTAAAAAGTAAGAGTGAATAGTTACAAAACATCAAGTGATTCCTAACTTCAGGTGGAGTTTACCTCTTACTTCTTACTTCAACTTACATTTTAGCCTTTTTTATAGCTGGTACAATTTGGTGCTAATATAATGGATACAACTATACCAATTGCAGAGGTTATCAAGTTTAACAAAAAATATAATAATATACTAATGACAATTAGCTTAGCTTTTCTAATTCACTGCAAACAAAATCCATAAGTTCCTTTATTATATTCTCTGAAAAATCGAATTCAATACCCATGGCTTTATATAGCTGTGGTAAGGACTTTGAAGAACCTAGTGATAATGCTTCTTTATACTTTTCTATAGCCATCTTAGGATCTTTTTTATAGTTTCTCCAAAGCTGCACTGCCCCTAATTGTGCTATGGCATATTCAATATAGTAGAAAGGCACCTCATATATATGAAGTTGTTTCTTCCACATATGTTTAAGCTCCTCTTCATAGCCTGACCAATCTACAAAGGCTTCACTAAATTCTGAGGCTATTTCTGCAAATTTATCATTTCTCATCTCTGAGGTGGCTGTAGGATTGCTATAAAGCCAGTGCTGGAATTTATCCACCACCATTACCCATATTACAGTTTTTAGTATATCTTCTAAATGATTTATTTCTGCTCTTTTTAATTCTTCTTGATTTTTGTAAAACTCCTGCCACTTGTCCATAGAAAGAAGTTCCATTCCCATGCTGGCAACTTCAGCTATTTCACTAGGGTTATTGGTGTAATTCAGAGCTTTTTGACTCTTGCAAAGCATATCATGCACTGAGTGCCCACTTTCATGTACGAGGGTAGTTAAATCCCCATGACTATTTGCTTCATTCATAAATATAAAAGGAAGTTCAGTTATAGGAAGATATGTGCAGAATCCTCCTGGAGACTTAGCTTTTCTGCTTTTTAAGTCTAATGTCTTTCCATCTTTCATACTTTTCAATACGTTATAAAAATATTCGTCTGTATTTTTTAACATATTTAGAACGCCTTCAATTAATTCTTCTGTAGTTTCATAAGGTCTTAAAGGTTTCTGACCTTTTAGTACTGCTAAAGTATCCCAAGGCTTATAGCTATCTACTCCTAGATCCTTTTTATGTTTTTCTTGGATTTTTTCCCATAGAGGTACTACACATTTTTTAACAGACTCATGGAAAGTAACGCAATCCTTTGGGGTATAATCAAATCTTTCTAACTCTTTAAATTTGTATTCCACATAATCTTTACAGCCGGCATTTTCAGCTATTTTATGCCTTATGCTAATTAAGTTATCCATAATGTCATCTAGAGCATCCACATCTTTAAGTCTTCTATCATTTATAGCTTTCCAAGCTTCTTCTCTTATACCTCTATGAGAATCTTTAAGATACACGCTCATTTCAGGTAAAGTCTTTTCTTCTCCTTGCCACATCACTGTCATGTTTCCAGTGATGTCAAAGTATTTAGTAGTATACTTACTTTCTTCTACCCCTAGATCGATATTTTCTTCTCTAAAAAGCTCAATGGAATTCTTAGTTCTTTTAATCATTAATTCATAATATTCTCCAATACTATCTCTAAACTCATTGTTATAAAACATTTTGTCTAAAAGATTATCATACTTTTCTATAATAGGAGAAAGTATCTCTTGATCATATTGAAATCTCTTTTTATACTCTTCATTATCATTGTAACTGTTAAAATTAATATAGTCCCTGTCCATAACTTCTCTAATATGTCGAGTAACCTCATCTCTTTCCTCCAACCACATTACTAGGTCTTGGGAAGTGTTTATTTTTCTAGAAAGTAACTCCTTAAAAGCTTCCTCTAAAAACCCTGGTTTATTCATTTCATAAAGCCCAACTTTTGCTTTTTCCACTAAAGAACTACTCATTGTCATACCTCTTTTCTTTATTTACATATTTTTAAAATTATTCCTATAGATATTTATTCCACATATTTTTAATTCTTCCTTCAAAATTAAATAAAATCCCTGAAAAAGCATGTATTTATCATTACCCATTGAATCATATAGAAAGTTTTCAAGTTCTTCCTGGAAAGCTTGTCTTCTATTTATATCATTAAATACAAAACTAATATATAAATTTTCATCCTAAGAATAACCTTTAATATCAAGTGATTCTTAGCTTCAGGTGGAGTTTGCTTAAAAGGAATACTTTACTCTATATGAAGCTTAGAAGAACTTATCCAGGAGCTTACGCTCATTATCCCACCACTTGAAGAAGTGGTGGGATAATGAGCGTAAGCTATCGGATAAAATGCCTTAAAGATTATTTTTTATATTCTTAAAAAGCTGCTTGAATCAACAGCATTACCGCTGCAAAAGCTGCTACATATCCCATAAGCGGGAGTATAAATTTCAGCCATTTATCGTAAGTTATATCTACTAAAGCTAAGGTTGCCAATATAAGCCCTGTAGGGGTTATAAATGCGATAAGACCTTGCCCATACTGATAGGAACTCACTATAACATCTCTAGAAAGCCCCACAGCATCTGCTAAGGGTGCCATAATGGGCATAGCCAGTACTGCTAAGCCTGAGGATGATGGTATAAAGAATCCAAGTACTATAAAAATTAAAAGCATAAATATTATAAATATGCTGGAATTCATACCTTGTACTGCATTAGAAGAATAATGAAGTATGGTATCAGATATCAAACCTTTATCCATTATTATATTTATAGCTCTTGCTACCCCCACAATAAGAGCCACTCCTACTAAGTCTGCAGCACCAGCTATAAACTTTTCCACAAATCTTTTCTCTCCCATTCCAGAAATAAAACCAAGCACTATAGCAACAAATAAGAATAAACCCGTCATTTCTGTAAACCACCACTGCTGAGTGGAAACTCCCCAGGTCATTACCACGAAGGTTAGACCGAATATTATAAGCATTAGCTTTCTTCTAAGAGTAAATTCCAGAATATTTTTCGGATCATAATCTTTAAGAAATTTTTCCTTGATTTCATCTCTTTCATTATATATCAATGATCTTGAAGGATCATTTTTAATATTCTTTCCATACTTAGTGATATACCAAATAGTTAAAGCGGTGGCCACTATAAGTCCTATAAGCCTCATAGACAACCCTTCTGTAAAAGCTATCCCCGCGGCATTGGACGCAATAACAGAAGAAAAGGGATTTACTGTAGAAAACATAGTACCAATGGATGAGCCCATATAAAGTGCGGCGATACAAACAATAGCATCATATCCTGCCGCCACAAATACGGGTATGAGTATTGGATAAAGGGCTATAGTTTCTTCTGCTAATCCAAAGGTAGTACCACCTAAGGAGATCAATACAGTAACTACTACTATAAGAAGAAATTCTTTTCCTTTAGTAGCTCTAGAAAGTGCCGCTATGCCTGCATCAAAAGCACCGGTGTTATTTAAAATGCCAATAACTCCTCCAATTATTAATAAGAATACAATAATATCTACAGTATCATATACCCCTTTAATAGGAGCTTGCAAAACTTCTATAAATCCTTGCGGATTACTTTTAACTTCTTCATAAGTTCCAGGAATAGCTACTGGTTTATTTATACTTTCATCTTGGAATTTTCCCACATCTACTTTAACCCCTAATTTATTAAGGGTGCCCTGGCTAGCTGGAAGTTCTTCTTGTGAGCCATCCGGCTTTGTAACTACAAATGCTTTCTTGTTAGCTTCATACTTTAGCTTTGCATAAGAACCTGAAGGTATTATGTAGGTTAAAATCGCTGCAAAAATCAAAACTATAAATAAAACTGTAAATGCTGTAGGAAAATCTCCTTTTCTTTTTGCCATACTTAACCCCTCCTTATTATTATCCTTTGATTATTTTGACAATATTATACTGCAATGAAATCTTCTTTTTACTGTAATAATCAAAGCTTTACAAAAAGTATCCACAATATTAATACCTACATAAACTTTATGGCTTTATAATAATATAAGTCCTTGTATAGAATCTTATAGATAATTTAACGCTAAGTAATTTATGGCTTTAGGATTTATATTTATTTGTGTACGAATTTATATTTATCTGTGCATGAATGTATACTTATTTGTGCATGAATGTATACTTATTTGTACATGAATGTATACTTATTTGTGCATAAATTTATATTAAATGCAGAAAATAACCATTAAGTGATTCTTACCTCCAGATGCACTTACTTAAAAGGAATATCCTCTCCAGCTGAAGCTTAGAAGAACTTATCCAAGAGCTTAGCGCTCATTATCCCACCAATTGAATAAACTGGGGTGATTAGGAGCCGTCAGCTATCGGATAAATTATGGATAAATAATATTCATTTTTATTTAAAAGTTTGTACATTGACTGAAAAAGCATTATGTATTATTTTAATATTAATACAATAATTATCTATTAGTTGTATTTATTAACAAATTATTATTATATTAAAAGGAGGAATTTATCATGGAAATGGGTATAATAGCATGGATTATTTTAGGAGCACTGTCCGGATGGATAGCTAGTATGATTACTGGTAACGATGCTCGCATGGGTGCAGTTGCAAACATAATAGTTGGTATAATTGGTGCATTTATTGGGGGACTAATATTTAGATTCCTCGGAGGACAAGGAGTTACAGGTTTTAACATATGGAGTGCTTTAGTATCTATAGTCGGTGCAGTAGTACTTCTTCTAATTGTTAATGCCATTAGAAAATAAATAAAAGGGTGCCAAGCGCGTGATAGATGGCATATGTTTTTACATATGTCACCTTTTTTGTCACATGCTTAGCACCCTATTTAAATTGTCCTTTTCTTTTTAATAAAGGATATTCCAACCCCTAAAAATAACATTCCTACTAATATAAATATTTTGTTATCTAATATTGCTCCAGTTTTGGGTAAATTGTCTATGGATTCCTTATTTGAATCATCTTTAGGAGCTCCATTGTCACCATTATCGCTATCTTCTGGGTCCTTAGCCCCACCGTTTCCATTGTTGTTATCAGTATTCTCCTGAGAGTCTTCTGATACTTTAACTAATACTGTTGCTTTGTATCCACCCTGGTTAGTCATAACTGTAATTACTGCTTGACCTTTTCCTAGAGCTTTAACTACACCATTCTCATCTACTGTAGCTACCTCAGCATTATTAGTTTCCCATCTTAAAGTTTTGTCTTCTGCATCTTCTGGAGATACTTCAGCTATTAATTTCTCAGTTTCACCAATCTTCATGTTTAATTCTTCTTTATAAACCTTTACACCATTCACTGGAATTAACACATTAACTTTTATGGTATTTGATTCTACTGTATTTCCATTTAACGTAACCCTTACTTTAATATCTGTTTCTCCAACATTCTTTCCTATAAACTTGCCATTTTCCAAGGATATTATAGATTCCTCAGAGATAACATATTCTATCTTTGCAGAATTTAAATTTGCTTTCAATCCATTGGAGAGTAAAGCGTCTACATTTAGATTAAAGTTACTTCCTAAGTACACCTTTTCCTGAGATAAAGATAATTTTACCTCTGCTAGCGGTACTGGCAGCTTCATTAATTTTGTGCCTGCGCCATAGTATACACTTCCATCTTGTCCAATAGTCATAAGGTTAACAGTATCCTTTACAAGAGTCTTGTAATTCATGGTTTTAGTATCCACTACTGTAAGCTTCTTTCCTACTGTAGTGTACATCAAGCCATCTTTATCCCATCTGATATAATAAGGTCTAAATCCTGAGTTTTGAGTAGCTCCTGGATATAGTTGTTTGCTTTTTACTACTTCTAGAGTGTCAGGATTCATAGCGAATATTGTGCCATCTATACCTGTAGCAGCCCATAAAAGCCCATCTGGTCCAAAGGATAGTGAACCTATAAATTTAGGTGTAGAGCTAATACCTGGTATTTTAGGTGTCACTTCCTTTATTTTCTTACCTGTAGCTTCATCTACAATAATTACTTTAGCTTCAGTGGCTGTAGGGGTAGAGCCTAATCCCCCATCTACTGCTGAACTAGCATATATTTTTCCATCCTTATACGCAATACCAACAATACTTTGATCTTGTACAATATTCCTATTTACAGATACATTTTTTACATTTCCCTGGGAGTCTTCTTCATATATTGATAAAGCTCCACCTAATTGTCCATAACCCGGAAAGGTTCCTATAAACAACTTATTGTTAGCATTTACCATAACAAAGGGTCTATCTTGATCTTCTTCCATATCATAAGCTACCCCAGGATTACCTAGGCTATCTTCCCTATAGTTGAAAGGTTTTCTAGGGTCATACTTATAAATAACCGCTCCTCCGTAGGTTCCAAAGTATGCATTTCCATTCATAAAGCCCATGCCTTCTGGCTGATGGAAGGTAGGCATATTATATAGGTGTTTTTCTGTTATAGTGTCGTAAATACTAGCACCTCTCATATATCCACCTATATAAAGCTGGCCTTCTGGGCTAATTTCTAAGGACTGCATAGCTACACCTTGAGCTGGAACCTCAGGATATATCATGTTAAACCAGCCATCCTCTGGATGATAAAATATACTGTCCGTATATGCTGCCATAGCTACTAGAACCTTCTGTCCTTTTTTAGGTCCAGAATTTAGAGTTATCCAGCTCATGTTTTTAAACCCTGTGCTAGGTAATGGAGGTATATTTTCTATCTCCTTAGACTCATTGGTTTTTAAATTGTATGAAAATAATTTGGTTTTGCCTGCCTTATAGTACACTAAATCCGGATTATAAGGAGACTTTGTAGATATCTTCCCATCAAAAGGCATAGCATTAATAAAGTCAAAGGTTTTCTCGTCAAAGATAAAGAGCTTTGTGCCAGTGCTAGCTAGAATTTTTCCACCTTCCACCACCACTTCTGAGAACATGTTTGGAACATCTTGTCCAGTGATTGATTTATCTACAGGAATCTCTTTCTTCTCACCAGTTTTTAAGCTATATTGTATTATAGAGCCTTTTACTCCTCCAACTCCTGCATATAAATATTCTCCAGATAATCCAAGACCTCTTACATATTCAGCCCCCTCTTTCATCTCTCCTAGATCTTTAAAAGTTTTTGAAGCTATATCAAACTCGAAGACCTTACCATTTGCACCTTTTACATAGCTTGCCATATAAACTTTCCCATCATTGCTTGCCTTAATATCCCAAATATGCTTATGGGCTACCGGTCCATACTCCACAATCTTTTTTTCCTTAGTAAGATAGGAGTAAAGCTTGCCATTAGTAGTTCCTGCAAAATATACATTGCCATCAGAAGCTGTGGACATAGCCCACACCACATCTAATCCAGGTAATGCTTGAGAATAACCCTTCTTTCCAGTTTCAGCATTTACCGCATAAAAAGTGGCTGGTTGTCCGTTAATAGCAAAATACTGCTCATTGTTTCCTTGATTATCTTTTGCATAGGCAGCTCCTTGAGAAAGAGGAACTTGAACCGCTTCCCCTAAGTCTATAGCTTTCTCAAAATTAACATTTACAGGCTGATCCACAGCAGCAGCCTGCTTAAATATTACATCATCGCAGTAAGCAGTGCTTATGCCTGAAGCTCCCATATAAAACCAAACTTCCGCTGATATAGCGCCTTCTGGCGCTTGCACTTCCACAAGGGAATCTGACCAAGTATTAAGAGTGTTTGCTAATATACTTGGCTCAGCAAGAACCTTTTTATCTTTATCAAAAAACTTAACATACATTCTTACACTGGCCTTAGATACATAAACTTTTGCAGAAACTGCATATTTTTCACCTGCTACCACAGGTACAGCATCGCTTAACACCCCAACTGATGCCTTATTATTTTCATCAGTAATTTTTATACTGTATTTGCCACTATACTTTTTCTCCTCAGAAATTTCCACAGAAACATTATCTGATAATATCTCAGGAAAAGTCCTCCATCCTGGAATTTTGTTATCTACTACTGCTTCCTCAAAATTAGAATTTTTTAATAGAGAGTTGTTGTTAGATGCTTCTCTATTAGAAGATATAATTAAAGGTTTTGGAACACTTACTTCTGCTGACACCTTTATTGACGTAGCCATAGAAGTAGTAAGGCTTAGAGCTAATAACCAGTTAATTGCTATTTTGAATCTTCTCTGAAACATTAAGGTCCTCCTTGAATATATACTTGTGTATAAAATTTATTTTGGTGCCAGTGGAGTGACAAGTGATATAAGCAGACATTGAAATCTACGATTTGGTGTGGAGAAGAAGTTTCCTTTATACAAAAATAAGTCACTTACCACGTGCTTGTTACCCTCTTTATTTCCTTATAGCCTCTACAAATCTCCTGGTTATGTCTGAAGGCCTTGTAATAGCTGTTCCTACTACCACTGCATGGGCTCCTCTTCTTAGAGCTTCCACCGCATCTTCTCTTGTCCAAATCTTACCTTCTGCAATAATAGGGACTTCAGTATCCCTGCTTAATCTTTCTATAAGTTCAAAATCAGGATTTTCTCCCTTTTTGCTATATGGAGTATAGCCGGATAAGGTAGTGGATACTATGTCAAATCCCAGCTTCCATGCTTTTATACCTTCTTCATAGGTGGAAACATCCGCCATTATAAGCTGATTAGGATATTTTGAACGTATTTGAGAAACAAATTCGTCCAATGTTACATTTGAAGGTCTTAATCTATCAGTAGCATCCAATGCTATTATTTCTACAGTAGCCTGTACTAGTTCATCTATTTCTTTCATAGTTGGAGTTATATATATTTCTGAATCATCATAATCTCTTTTAACAATTCCTAATATAGGTAGCTTTACTGCTTTTTTTATTTCTACAATATCTTCATAGCTATTGGCACGTATGGCTATAGCGCCACCTATTTCTGCTGCATAAGCCATCTTAGACATTATATAGGATGAATGTAGCGGCTCATGTTCCAAAGCTTGGCAGGATACAATTATTCCTCCCTTTAAACTTTCTATTATATGGTTCATATGTTAATTTACCTCCTGTTCATAATTGATTTATTCATTAGTCATGGATAAGCCATATGCTTTTGTTATTTCTAAGGGTGCTTCTCCTCCAGACATATAACTTTTTATGTTATTTATCAGTTCCTGAGTTACATAAGACCGCCTGTCCACTGTTGGTCCTCCCATATGAGGTATGGATATTACATTTTGTAAGGTTCTCAGCTTACTATCTAGGGGTAGTGGTTCCACTTCATATACATCTAGTACTGCCTTAAATCTATTCTTCTCTAATTCTTCTATTAGAGCTTCCTCATCTATAATTCCACCTCTAGCTGTGTTAATTAATAAACCATCTTTTTGAATCATTGAAAGAAGATTTTTATTTATCAGGTGATGAGTTTCTGACCTATAGGATGCATGAATAGAAATTATTTTACAGCTTTGAAATATCTCTTCTAAAGTTGCCTTCTGCACACCATATTCTTTTAGTGTTTCCTCAGAAAGAAAAGGGTCGTAAACTTTTATTTTGCATCTAAAGGGTTCTAACATTTTTACAAGATACTTTGCAATGGCACCAAAGCCAACTAACCCTACTTTCTTATCTAGAAGGCTTTCGTTGAAAAATATATCTTCTCTCCATCTTCCCTCTTTCACTTCATTGTTATAATAAATTAACTCTCTCAAGGAACATAACATATATGCCATAACACCTTCTGCCACGGACTCAGCATAGATATTATTACCACTTAACACCTTTATTCCTTTATCAAATAGAACCTCTGAAGCTATATAAGCTACAGATCCACCTGTATGAGCTAACACTTTTAATTTATCTGCTTTTTCAATGACATACTCATCTAGCTTAGGACATCCCCAACCTGTAATGCAGATATCCTTATCTATAAGTACTTCTCTAAACTCTTCTCTAGTAAACTGCCTTGCCATATTATTCCACGTTATATTACCTAGAGTTTCTAATTCAAGACATACTTCTTTTGTAAAAAAGGTTTTTTGAGTATCCCCTTTTGCCATAGATATCAATATATTCATACTGCTTCATCTCCTGTTAATATAAATTATTCTCTCCAGGATAATACTGAAGGTTTCAAAATAATTGTAAATTCATAAATAATAGAATGTATTATTAAATCACTTGATTACATCTACAAAATATATTTTTAAAGAAAAATCAGCCTAAAATATAAGGCTGATTTTTCTTTACTTGCAGCTATATTTTATATAAAGGGGGTGAAATTTAATAAATCTAGCTGTTTTTATTTAAATTAATTTTTCATAGTGTTTATTAATTTAAAACAAATTTATTTTTTCTTTGTGCTATACCAATCATTAACTTCCTTAGAAGCTTCTGATCCGCCTTCTTTTTTCCATTGTTCCATAAACTTATCAAAGTTTTCTAGTTTCTCTGAGCCTGCAATAGCTTTTACAATATAATCTGTTTCAAGCTTTAATAATTTTTGATTAAATTTAGCATTTACAGGTAGTGGAGGAGCAATAGTTGTTATTTCTTTTTTGGCAATAGGTACTTGACTTTGCATTGCATCAAAGGCAGCAGCAATATGTGGATCTTTTCTTGTTCTAAGTACCCATAGGTCTTCATAAGCTTTTTGATCAGTACTTGTTAAGAACCAGTCTGCATTGTTTCTTTCGTCTGTAAATTTAGGAAGTATTGGATTTAATCTTCCATCTGCTTCTTTTTTCCAGTGAACATTTTCTTCACCTATAGCTAGATTCTTGAACAATTCTGGTTGAACCTTTAAGTCCATGTATTTCATAGCATGCTCTTTATTTTTTGAAACCTTAGGAATAGCTATATACCAGCCTACTCCTGTAGCTTGTAGTAAATTACCTTGCTTACCATCTTTACCTTTTAGTGCAGGTATTAAAGTAACTTTAGATTGTGGAAAGTTCTTTTCTAATCCCTTAGTTACCACTGAGGCAAGTCCCCATCCGTAAGTCATAATAGCAGCCTTACCACTAGTGAATTTCTCTTGGCATTTAGCAGAATTGTTTATAGGCCACTCTTTGTCTATAAGGCCTTCGTTGTAAAGCTTATTCATGAAAGTTATATACTCTTTCATACCTGGGTTTTCTAACCTATTTATTAGCTTTCCATCAGTTTCTTCCCATTGCGTTACCACACCGAAAGCTCCTGATATTTCATATACTATAGGTTCGAACCCTGTTAAAGGAATTATGTTCTTTTTAGTTTTAATCGCTTTAAGCAATTCGTAAAGTTCATCTAATGTTGTAGGTATCTTCATTCCTAACTCGTCTAATATATCTTGTCTTATTGCTAATGAATTAGAGACAAATGGTTTTGGCGCCTTTTCAGGAATACCATATATCTTTCCATTAACCTTAGCGGTTTCAAAAGTTTCTGAACTGTTTACCTTAAGTAAAGTTTTACCGTATTTCTCAAGTAAATCATCTAGCGGTTCAAGTGCTCCTTCATTGGCTAGTTTACTGTATTGTGGACCTGATAATTTAAGAATATCTATTTGCTCTTTATTTGCCATTAAAAGATTAAGCTTATCATTAGGATTTTCCATAGGAAGAATTTCATAGTTAACCTTATAACCTGTCTTTTCTTCTAGCATTGCGGCAACCGGATCCTTATTTGGGTCAAAGTTTCTTTGGAAACCTAACTGTCTAAGTGTTGGCTTCTCTCCATTGTCCTTTGCTGTTTCTGGCTTCTGACAACCAGCAAATATTCCTGCTGTAACAGCAGCAGTCAATATTAATGATATGACTTTTTTCATTTAATACCCTCCTGAAATTTAATATTTATATACTACTTTTCCCATTGACTTCATAAGGCAATGTTGGAAAAGTTATAGTAACAATAGTACCTTTTCCTGGCTCACTTTCATAAGACAAGCCATATTCATTTCCAAAATAAAGTTTTACCCTTTCATTAACATTTTTAATACCATAACCTTTATTTTCAGTTTCACTTAATAATTTTTCTATGGTATCCTTGTCCATACCTACTCCATTGTCTTCTATCTTAAAGATTATTAAACCATTCTCTTCTTTTCCAGTAATCTTAACATAGCCTGTTTTACTTTCTGATTCTTTGATTCCATGAAGAATGGCATTTTCTACTATAGGTTGAAGTATAAGCTTCACCGTAGTATAATCCATGATATCCTCATCCACTTCAATAATTCCTTCTACCTCATTTGAAAACCTCTTCATTTGTATGTCCAAGTACATTTTTACATGGGTTATTTCATCCCTTATGGTAACTATGTCTCGTCCCCCACTTAAACTAAGTCTGAAGAACTTTGCAAGGCTATTTACAATGTACACGATATCATCAGCTCCATATTTCATGGCCATCCAGCATATCATATCTAAAATATTATATAGAAAATGTGGATTTATCTGAGCTTGAAGAGCTCTAAGCTCTGCACTTTTCTTGTTTATCTCAGCTTGATATTTTTCTTCAATAAGAGTTTTTATATTCTCTACCATGCGCTTAAAGTTCTTTTGAAGTACTCCTATTTCATCTGTACTATCAACTACTATGCTTACGTCCCATTGATTATCTTCAATTTTTTTCATATTTTTTATAAGCTGTCTTATTCTTTTAGTAATACTTCCAGAAATCAAGTAAGCTATTATTGCAGCCACAATAGTTATCACCATCATAATAGCAAGCATATATCTTAAAACCTCATCGCTGCTTTGAAGAATTTCATTTACTGGGATTATAGCTACTAAACGCCAATTGGTATTTTCTATCTGCTTGTAATATACTATAGAAGTTTCTTTTCCAAGTTTAAACTTACTATATCCTTCTTTTTCTCCTTTTACTTTGGAATAATATTTTTCACTAGATATATTTTTCCCTAACGGTTCCTTGCCGTCCGAAGAAATTATCATTCCTTCCTCATCCGCTAAAAACACTTTACCTGAGGTGGTTAAGTCCACCTGTTTTACTATTTTATAAATACTATCTTCTAATATATCTACAGAAATTACCCCTAACTGTCTTCCGGAAAAATCTTCGCTATTTATTGTCCTAGCTATGGATATAACATTATGTTTTCCTCTAACATCCTTAAAATCATACACATAAGTAGATCTCCAGGTAATGCTGCCGTTACTTTCTACTGCTTTTTTGTACCAATCTTCATCCTCAATATCTTTAGCATCTAAAATTTTATTTCCTGATTTTGAATATATAGAATTGTTATTAACATACAACCTTACATTAAATACTTCCCTGCTGTTTTGCATGGACAGCAGTATCTCCATAAGTCTGTTGTAATCATCAATCTGTTGTCCCAGAGTATAATCAATTCCTGACTTAGAGATTATACTTTGGATTTCCTTATTCATAAAAATCAAACTAGAAACATCTTTTACATTATTAAGCTTGTAAGAAATGAAATTATTTGCCTGCTCAAATGCTTGTCTAGTTGAATTTATAGTTTGTTTTTCCATTAGCTCTGAAGATTTATTATAGGATAATACAGCCACTGAAGTAATGGCAAAAAATATTATTACTAAATAGGATAGAAGCACTTTATCTCTAATTTTTAAGTTTTTAAATTTATTTGAGATTATTTTATATGGCTTCATTTAATTTATATCCCTATACTCAGAAGGATTTAAACCGGTAATCTTTTTAAATACTCTTGCATAATAATTGGCGTCGTTATAGCCAACTTTATCAGCAATTTCATATAACTTGTATCTTCTATCCCTTAATAATCTTTTAGACTGTTCAATTCTTACCTTGGTAATATAATCATTTACAGTTTCACCAGTTTCCTTCTTATATAGCTTGCACAAATACTGAGGCGTAAGATATACAGCTGAAGCAATGGCATTTATTGAAATATTATTTTGATAATTATCTTGAATATAACTTTCTATATCTCTAATAATAGATTTATCTTTATTAGGATCATAAATTATAATAGTATTTTTGGCTTTGTATCCTTTAGACTTTATGGCTTCCTGTGCTTCTTCATAGGATCTTTTCAATTCTTTTATTGAAGAAACTATACTTCCAAAGGCTCCCTTTACTGATAGCTTCTGCATATTATTTAATGTCATTAAAATTAAATTTCCATAAGAATTTATATTTTTAAAACAATCACTATACTTAAGTGCAAGAAGAAGGATTACTTCATCATCTTTAGAACCGGATATAAAATACATACATTTTTTAATTCCTATTTTATTAACTACATCTAATATTTCTTTATGTTGATTTTTGTTCACTGACTTTAAAATACAACACATGTATTTAGCATTTAAAGGAAAATCTATATTTAAAAGCTCTAATCCTTCTTGAATCTTATATTTATCAATATTTTCACTTTGTAAAATACTTTCTATAAGACTGTTCTTGAAGTATGGAATACTCTTTTCCATTTTCATTTTCATTCTTTGTTCTTCAAGGTACTTCTGTTTTTCTTGCTGCAAAGCTTCTACAGTTCTCTTGAGCAATCCCTGAAACTCTACTAAGTTAAAGGGTTTTTCTATATAATCTACAGCCTTTAACTTTATGGCAGATTTTAAATATTCAGTATCTGAGTACCCACTTAAAAAAATAATTTTACATTGAGGTAGTATGGATTTAATGGCTTTTGCTAATTCTATACCATCCATTTTAGGCATTCTAACATCACAAATGGCAATATCCGGTTGAACTTTCTTACAAAGCTCTAATCCTTCTTGTCCATCAGTCGCTTCTCCTACTATGTCAATGCCCAAATGGCTCCAATCTACAAATTCTATTAAGCCTTTTCTAGTAATCTGTTCATCATCAACGATTATTGCTTTTATCATAGCTTTTTCTCCCTTTCGACAAGTTTCTTATAAATAATGCTTTAATAAGTATATCAAATTATTTATAAAGAAGTCTCTAGAGTTGCTTAGAATAACCTAACCCTTAACAGAACCAATTAGTACACCCTTAACAAAATACTTTTGAAGGAAAGGATAAACGCATATTATTGGTATAGTTGCTGCTACAATGGAAGCTGCTTGCACCGCTTCTGGAGCAGTATTTAGTGCTCCTTCAATATCTGGACTGTAACCTGCCTGTTTTAATACATCTGCTGTAGAAGCTACAAGCTCTTTTAAATAGAGCTGCATAGGTTTAAGTTTTGGATCTGTTATATAAACCATAGCGTGAAAATAGCTGTTCCAATGAGCTACTGCAAAGAATAATGTGATGGTTGCAATAACTGGCTTTGATAATGGTAATATTATCTTTAGAAGTATGGTTAAATTTGAAGCTCCATCTATTTTTGCAGATTCTTCTATACTTTCTGGTAAACTTTCAAAATAGTTTTTCATTATGAGTAGATTAAACACGTTAATCATGGTAGGTAATATTAACACCCATATATTATTTAAAAGATTTAACTTTTGCATTACCAAGTAAGTTGGAATAAGACCTCCATTGAACAACATGGTAAATACGAAGATTATCAATAATCCTTTTCTTCCTCTTAATCTAGTTTTGGAAAGTGGATATGCTGTGATTACCGTTATAATTATTCCAGTAATCGTTCCCAATATTGTAACTATTATAGTTATAAGAAAAGAATTAAGAAAATCTTTGTTTCCTAATACAAATTTATATGTTCCCAACTGAAAATCTACAGGAATCAATGCAACTTTTCCTGATACAACGGCCGCTTCACTACTGAAGGATTTTGCCACAAGGTTTAGGAAAGGAAATAAAGTTGCCATACCTAAAAGTACGAAAAATGTATAATTGAATACTGAGAATACTTTTTCTCCAGTAGAGGTTTTAATGCTGCTTCTTTTACTTTTTGTATTGTTTTTGCTATTTAAACTTAATGCCACTTATAAAGTACCTCCTTTACCAAATACTCTTGTCCAAGAACTTCTTACATAGATAGTTCCCTCCAACTACCAGCATAAAGGATACCACAGAATTAAATAATCCTACCGCTGTTGAGAAACTATAATCTGAAGTTCCAAGACCTACTCTAAATACATAAGTTCCAATAACGTCAGATACGTTATAAACCACTGCATTATACATAACCATAATTTGTTCTGTCCCTGCTTCTAATACTGAACCAAGTCTTAATATAAACATAAGCACTATGGTAGGGGCAATCCCTGGAATGGTTATACTTAATATCTGCTGAAGCTTATTAGCACCATCAATTTTTGCGGCTTCGTACTGTTCTTGTTCTATCCCTGTTATAGCTGCCAAATAAACTATGGTTCCCCATCCAACTTCTTTCCATCCTTCTGTAATAACTAATAGAGGTCTAAACTTGCTAGGTTCCATGAAGAATGCAATGGGTTGCCCCCCAAACTTACTTATTATAGTATTTACTATTCCACCATTAACGGAGAGTAAGTTCATAAATAATCCACTTACTATAACCCAGGATATGAAGTGAGGAAGATATATAACTGTTTGTACACTCTTTTTAAATATTAAATTCTTAATTTCATTTAATAATATCGCCAATATTATAGGCAAAGGGAAGAGAAAGATTATTTTAGATACACTGATTATCAAGGTATTCCTAAATACATTCAAAAATTCTGGTGATGAAAATAGTTTTCTAAAGTTAGCTAATCCTACCCATTCACTTCCTGTAATCCCCGAAAAAATATTGAAATCCTGAAAGGCAATAATTAAACCATACATTGGTGTATATTTAAAAATAAATAACGTTACTAAACCAGGCACCAGTAGTAAATAAAGATCCCAATCTTTCTTTATGTCAATCCATGCCTTATTCTTTTTTTTGGAAGATAATTTTGAAACTTCTAATTCTTTCCTAGAGAGCTGCATTTATTTCATCCTTTCTTCATTCTTTATACTAATTTTATTAAAAATCTGTAAACCTTTAAATATAACAAAATTGCTATAATGGGGAAAATATTAAGCACTTTAGTGAAAAGGAGAATTTTGTAAGCACCCCAGGGGCACTCCCATAAAAAGGGAGCGCCCCTGGGGTGCTCCCAAAATTTGTTAGTTACTTTATATCTCTTAAGAAGTTGGTAACATAGATGAAGGTTTCTTTTATTCTTTGAAGCTCGCTTTCTTTGTTGCGCTTTCTCCAAAGGTTGCAGTAATCTGCTAGCCAATATTCTATCTTTGTGGCAAGGGCCTTGGGCTCCATAACAAGCTCTACTTCTTCAAAGCCGAAACTATATTTCTTTATGGCTAGGAATAAGGCTTCCATAATCACTACACCTTCAGCGGATATTATAAATTCTTCCATGTCTATTCTTCTGTCTAGAGATACGTCCTTAGCAATTTTAATCAATTCTTTTTCAAGTTCTACAGCTTTGTGATAAGCCTTGGTAACTGCTATATGGTCTATGTTTCTTACTCTCTCCATCCATGGAGCTATATACTCTGATTCATGGAGCTCTCTTTCTTTCCAGAAGGTTAAGAAAGACCAATGGAAAGGCTGCTGTCTGGATAATTCTCTTAAAAGCTTCATCATACCTTTGCTATCTTTTCCATACTCTAAGGTGGATATAGCTTCATCTGCTATTTCAATATCTTTTTCTCCCTCTGGATTCCAGGTTAGAGATGCAGCAAAAATCATTCCTGGCATGGAGTTTCCAAATAAATTAACATGGCCAAAATCGCCCCAGTCTGTATTTAAAACTCCTACCGCATTATATTTTTTACCATACTCCACCATCTTGATGATATTTATAAAAGCATTGTCCATTTCATTCATCATTCTATTCCAGCCTGTAACTGATGGACATACATATTGAGGAAGTCCAGATTCAGCTACTGTTCTTGTATCATCTTCTGTTACCCCAGCATGATAACCCCAGTTTAAGCAAGTCACATCTTTTGAAATCTCAGAAAGATATTCAGGATGCTTAAGTATTATATCTCCCCAGAACATTACTTCCTTATCATACTTATACATAGCCTTTATTACTTTATTAAGGAAATCCACATATAATCTGCCGCTGCCTAGCTGTTCTAGCTTATGAGAATTTTTGCCTTTTCCTAAATCAAAGGTCTCATCACAGCATATGTTGAATTTTTTTGAACTAAATAAAGGTACAAATTCAGCCAGCATATCCTCTATAATCTTAATGCTCTCTTCATTGGATACATCTAAAGTATGGTGCCTCATTCTATCCATCCAGGAATAAGGCTTATTCATATCTACTTCTAATTCACATAGATGAGCATAGGATCTTGAGGTTAAGAGCTCGTATAAATGGCCAAAGGTAGAAAGTGAAGGTACAAGCTCCACATGCCTTTTAATGCAGTATTCATCTAATTCCAATATTTCTTCTGCAGTAAGAGGGTCTTTATCCATCCATATTTCGCTTAAATTTTTAAAAGCGAAGGAATGTTCTATA
The DNA here is from genome assembly GCF_900142075.1 of Clostridium amylolyticum. GTDB lineage: Bacteria > Bacillota > Clostridia > Clostridiales > Clostridiaceae > Clostridium_AA > Clostridium_AA amylolyticum. The sequence goes on along the minus strand of NZ_FQZO01000003.1, from coordinate 182,304 downwards.
TATAGCTCTAAATGATTTATCTTATAAAAAGATGCCCTGTCTACAAGTTCCTTCAAGGTTTCTAAAGTAGGTACTTTCCCCCTGGTTACATCATGATAAAACCCTCTATTTTTAAAGTAAGGCTTGTCCTCTATAATTAATGCTGGTAGCTCCGCAGCATTTTGTCTTATAACCTGACGAAGAGTTTGTACACCGTAGAATAGACCAGCATTGTCGCCTGCACATATCTCTATTCCATCTTCATTGATAATAATTTTGTACCCTTCTTTTTCACCATATATTTCCTGTTTGTTACTGCACCTTTTAAGCAGTATATTATTTAATGGTTTTTCAGCAAAAGCTCTATTAATCAAAATATTAAAGCCAGTAACACTTTCAATTTCTTTTTTCAAAAGTCTAGCAGTTTCCATATCCTTGAAATCACAGCTAGTATTAAGCACTATCTCACAGCGTCTATCTAGGAAGAATGCTCCCTCTTTCATTTCTAATTTAAGTGGATTAGGTAATAAAAACATTTGACACTTCCTTTCATTGTTTATACATGTACTAAAAATTTTCATGTAAACAAAGTTTTATAAATCGATTTCATATAGTACAGTGTTTTACTGCATTTACTATTACAAATATAGTTTCACAAATTTCCTTCATGCTGTGAAGGTATAATATTAATAAAACCTATACAAAATTAACATATTATAAGTTTATGTCTTTTATTTTATAAATTAATTTATTGAATGCTAAAATTGAAAGGATTTTGTTATAGCAAACCTTGAAAGTAATATATCAAAGCTCACACTTTAAAATAATATATCAAGGCTTCCAAATCTTCTTTAATAATTTTCAAAATATGAAAATTCGAGATTTAAAAGCATACTAAAACTTCCAAATGTCTTTATATTTTTAGAAAAAAGAAAGAGACATAAGATTTTATATAGGTAAACTCTTATGCCTCTGAATTCATATTATTGTTCAAAACTAAAGCTAACTAATTTAATCTTTATAAAAGATTACATCTACTGAAGCTATAAGGACAAGAAAACTGTCTATAACTATCTTAATCTTTATAAAAAATTACTTATAAAACTCTTTTAGTTTATCCTCTAAAATTCCCATGAAAATCCCTGAAGTTATCTCTGCAACTGTCCAACCTGATTCAATAGCCCAAGGCCCCCAGCCTACATCTGCAGGAGAACCGAAGTATTCCATATACTCTACATCAAAACCTCTAGCCCATGCCCCATTTATTTTAGCATCACCGCTTTTAATTTGGGTTCCTAGTATAAATTTAATATTTTCTTCCCATAAATTTTTAAAATATTCATCCCCTGTTACAAAGTAAGCTTGCATAAAGCCCATAGGAAGCCAGTTATTGGAGTATAGAAAATCTACTACGGTATCTCCATTTTCTGATAAAAGAGAGCATTCTCCATCTCCTTTAGTATTTCTCATAGTAGCCTTGTAACCTTCATCCCATTCTAGATAAGCGCCTGTGCTATGCTTAAACTGTTGAAGATCCTTAGCCACTTTGTATAACCATTCTTTATGAATTTCTTCTCCCGTTACCCAGTAAAGCCAGCTTAAAGGAAGTATTAACCTACAGTATTCTTCCGTCTGACTTTGCTCTCTTACAGTTTCAGGATAAGCTCCCATGATAGTGGTAAGTCCTTTTATGGCTACGTCTTTATATATATCCACGCCGGTAAGCTTATAGGCAATTAATAATGACGCATGATAATATGCATTATAATGAGCGCTGGCCAGATTACCTGGATTATCTTTAAGCTCATTAATCTTATCTTCATTCAATTCCAGAATATCTGTTCTAAATACCCTTGTCCCGTCAGTGCCAGTGGTTTTTACCATAAAATCTAAGGCTGACTTACATTCTTCTAGGTAATTCTGAGAATTTGTGTACAAGCATTTCAACATATGTCCTATTATAGCTCTAGCCACATCATCCTGATAACATGTCTCCCAGGCTTGTTGTGTCCATCTAATCATACCATTATATGCATTATTATCTTTGACCTGCATGCAATCAAATATGAAACTAGAAAGATTATCAGAAATTTCAAGGCTTTCTTTATTTCCATTCATAATATAATTCATAAAAAATGCTAGTGAAACTTCTCCAGCACAATCTGCTCTTATAAGTTTTGCAAATCTTTGACTTCCGTCACCATATACCTCAGTACCAAAGCCTTCATAAACACCATCTTTACCTTCATTTATTGTAATTCCACATTTTTCAAACCATGTCATCGCATCTTTTGCTGCCTCTTTAAGTTCATCATTAAAAGTATCTGCTTTATTGGACATACCTTTTATTTCATAATAATCTTTAGCAACTTTTGTATCTATCTTTTTATCAGTAACCCATTGTAAAATATATTCCACAAGGCTTCTCATTTTATTTTTAGGAGCAAACCTTGCAGTTATGAAATTTGATAGCCTAAAGCTGCATATCATCAAATTCTCTTTTTCAAACCAAAGTGCTCTATTGCTTATATCTTTTACTACCTCATCCACATAGTCTATTTTTTTATGTGCATGGACATTAACATACTGCAATAACGGCACATTATGCGAGGAAAATTGTTCATGAGGTTTAATTCTCATGCCACACTGATCATCTAAAATATCTCCCACTTCAATGTTATTAATCTTATTATCTTTAGAACAGAAAACTAATCTTTCATATCTTGTACTAAGAGGATTTTCATAATAAACACTAGATATACTGCCGCAATATTCTGCAAAGACTTTCTTACCAGCCTTAAGCTGGTCCTCTACTAGTTTCCTTTCCCTGGCACCTAACATTAGGGGTTCTTCCGAAGTACCTCCTAATATGCATATGGAGTGAAAATCTTCTAGACTGTTTATGTATATCTCTCCTGGCCTAAATACTACTACCTCAATCTTATTATTATTCAATATTTTTAGCATATCGCTATTATTTTCAGTAATTACTGCAATTCTCTTGCTCAAAAATTACACCACCTATAATTATTTTGCCATTATATGGAGTCACCCCAGGGGTAGTTCCATATAATGGATGCCCCCTTGGGGCGCTTACATTTTTTGTCTCCTCCCCTGAGGCAGTTACATTTTCTGTTAATTTCCTGGCACTTGGATGCTTAGATTTTCCTTATAAGATTCCACTAGGGAATTAAAAACTTTTACTGAGGAATAAATGTTTTCTAAAGGGTAGGGCTGCTTTTTTGTTCTTAGCATATTAACAAACCTTTCAAATCCTAACTTGTACACATTTGATATATCTATGTTTCTTACTATTGTTCCTTTTTCTCCTATGATGATTAAATTATATTCCATAAGATCTTCTACAAAGTTTAAGGTTACCTGATAATCTGAATACTTTAATATGGCTGTAACACAATCTTTTGATTTACTAGAAGTAACGGATTTTACATCATATCCAAAGATCTCTAAGGCCATTTCCACTAAGTGCGCACCGTAAAAATATATCCCGCCGTATTCATTTTCAAAGTTTGTGGTAAAACTTATCACTGCGGTTTTTACTTTGCCTATTTCATCCTGACCTTCTACAATGTTCTTTGCCATAAGGATATCCTCAGCATATTTACAAGTAGATCCACCTGTAACCAAGGTTTTATGTTTCTTTGCTACCTCTAATATCTCTCTTGCATCACTATTTTTTATGGTAAAAGGTTTGTCTATCCAAGTAGGTATTCCCGCTTCAATAAATGGTAAAGCGTACTCCTTATGCAAGTCTCCATGTCTAAATACCACCATTACCGCATCTACCTTCCCCATAAATTCTCTAGGGTCTTGGGCTATAAATTCAATTTGTGCATTTTTTGCTACTTCTTCAGTTCTATATTTGTCATGTCCGTATATACCTACTACTCTACAATCTGGAAATGCATATTCTTGAGTATCCTTGTCTTTTAAGTTGCAAAGTTTAGCAAAAATTTCAGCATGGCTATTGTCTGATCCAATAATACCAATTCTAAACATTCAATCACCTCTTATAATTTTCATTTTATATAATATTACATACTTACAAATATTTTATATTTAAGTTATTTATATTATAAGCTTAATTACTTTGCCGTAAAACTAAATATAAAAAACTTATGCCAGATTGCAGTAAACTTATATCAAGTGATTCTTAATTTCAGAGGTCGTTTGCTTAAAAGTTTCAGATTTAACACCATATATTACAAAATAATATATTAAATACTGATAATTTGTAATATGTAAACGTATTTTAATTACTATAGTGAAGAAAATGTTAATTTAGTCTTATATACATTAGCATTTTTCAAGGATATATTAGAATTAGCTATAAGTATGTCTATTCTGAAAAGTTAAAGCAAGATTTAGATAAATAAAGACAAGCTTATCATGGACCAACAAAAGCTTATATGAATAACAGGAGGTTATATTAATGGGAAGAGAACTTCATGCTGATATTGTCATTACCGGCGGAAGCCTTGGGGGAGTGGCAGCAGCTTTATCAGCAGCAAGTGCTGGTAAAAAAGTAATAATGACAGAGGACACGCATTGGATAGGTGGACAACTTACTAATCAAGCTGTTCCTCCAGATGAGCATATGTGGATTGAACAATTTGGTTGTACAGCTAGCTATAGAGAATTAAGGAATAGATTAAGAAATTACTATAAAAACAATTTTCCAGTAACTGAAAAAGCAAGAAGCAATACTTTTTTAAATCCCGGCAATGGCTGGGTAGGTAGAATTTGCCATGAACCAAGAGCAGCTTTAGCCATAATAAATGACATGCTAGCACCTTATGTGCACTCTGGAAGACTTACTATATTAACAAGGTACAAACTTACAGCAGCAGAAACTTCAGGAGATGAAATAACTTCTGTAACAGTAAGGAATCTTGACCATGGAAATGAATATGTACTTACTGCTCCTTACTTTTTAGATGCTACGGAGTGTGGAGATCTTCTTCCTATTTCAGGTACAGAGTATGTAACAGGTTCTGAATCCATATCCCAAACTGGAGAAATGCATGCTTTGCCAGGAGATCCAGACCCTATGGACATGCAGGCTGTTACTTGGTGCTTTGCTATGGATTACATAGAAGGCGAAGATCATACTATAGAAAAACCTAAAGATTACGATTTTTGGAGAGAATATCAGGCTGACTTCTGGCCAGTTAAACATTTAAGCTGGCAGATTTTAAGGCCTGCAACTCTTGATGTAAGAGATATGGTACTTTTCCCTTCTAATACCATGGACTCACTATGGGGATATAGACAAATATTAGATAAGGATAATTTTCTGCCAGGTACCTTTGATAGTAGCGTAACCTTAGTTAACTGGCCTCAAAACGATTACTGGTTAGGACCTATCTTCGATGTTAGCGAAGAAGAAGCAAAACGTCACTTAGAGGGAGCAAGACAGGTAAGTCTTTCATTACTTTATTGGATGCAGACTGAAGCTCCTACCCGTGATGGAAAGATCGGATACCCTGGTCTAAGGCTTAGAGGTGATATTGTAGGTACAGAAGACGGACTAGCTATGCAACCTTATATAAGGGAATCCAGAAGGATCAAGGCAGAGTTTACAGTTTTAGAACAACACGTGGGTACAGAAATGAGAAATGGTAAAGCCGCAGAAGAGTTTAAAGATAGCGTGGGAATAGGTGCTTATAGAATTGACCTTCATCCAAGTACAGGAAATAGAAATTATGTAGATATATCATCACTTCCTTTCCAAATACCTTTAGGAAGTTTAATACCTGTAAGGATGAACAACCTTCTTGCAGCCTGCAAAAATATAGGAACAACTCATATCACCAACGGATGTTACAGGCTTCATCCCGTGGAGTGGAATATAGGAGAAACAGCAGGGTATGCTGCAGCCTACTGTTTAAATAATAATATTTCTCCAAGAGAATTAAGAAATACCGATAAACATCTTTCAGCATTCCAATTACAACTAAGACAGCAAGGATTTGAATTGGAGTGGCCACAGGTTGTAAAACAATAGAAGTATAATTAAATTAAATGTAAATAAATGTTACCGCCTCTGGGGTGATTCCTTTTTATGGAATCACCCCAGGGGCGGTAATATTTATTGGTAAACATATCATTGTTCTAGTTTAAATCTTAATAAAGGAGTGCTTGTACATCAAGTGATTACTAGCTTCATATGGACTTACTTAAAAGGAATATACTCTCCAGCTGAAGCTTAGCGCTCATTATCCCATCACTTGAAGAAGTGGAGGATTAGGAACAGTTAACTATCGGATAAATAATGCCACAACTTCAAAATAATTCTATTGTATTAAAGTACATTATGAAAAAATTCCTTTAACATATCCCCATAAAATCTTGCTCCCTTTTCGTTTAAGTGGACACCATCTTCTTCTGAGGAATTTTCTAAGGTGATCAAAATAGAAGAAAGATCTAGATTTTTACTTTTTTCATGAATATCTATTACTGGAATCTTTAGCTCACTTGCCAAATCTCTAAGTACCTCACAGTAATTATCTAGTTGGTTAAGAGCTCCCCCTACGTTTCTATACCATTTTTCTGGATGTCTTCCATAGTAGTAACTAGCACCCTCACCCATATTTCCATTACCAGCACATCCTTCTATGAACCTATGAGGTATTACAAGTATAGGAGATGCACCTTGTTCTCTTACCAACCTAATGATGTTGAGAATGTTATTTCTATATCCTTCTAAGGAAACTCTAGCATCATTTCTATTAACCATAAAATGATCATTCATGCCAAAATTAATAATTACGTAATCTGGTTTATGGATTAATACATCATTATAAATTCTTTCTAGTCCTTGAGAGGAAGTATTTCCGCAAACTCCAGCATTTATTACTTCACACCCTAGCTCCTTAGACAATATATTTGTCCACTTATCTTCTTCCCTGGTAATTCCATACCCAAAAGTAAGGCTATCACCAAAAGCAACTATTTTAGCTTCTCTATTATCTTTTTCACATTCTTTATGTAAATCCTTAACCAATTCTTCTTCTAAATTAATATTATTGCCTTTTATATAGTATTCACCTAAGTTGTTTTCTTTTAGCTTTACACTAGGATTATTGCGTTCTCCATGAGAGACAGATTTCCGCATAAATCATTTTCTCCTTATAGGTAGTGTTATTATATATGTTTATAGTAATTAAGTCATTATTCTTCTTTTTTTAGTTTTTCCTCAATATCCTCTAGAACTTTATTCTGCCACAGCATCATAATAAACGCACTAACAGAAAAAACAAAGAATACGATTACTGAAGAAACATTAATTATCAAGGCTCCTACCACAATCATTATTAGCAAATTAGCCACCGTAAAGAATATCTTCTTTATAGAGTACATAACTGAAAGTATAAATATATCTTTGGTTTTAAGATAAAATCTTGAAAGTATCGGAAATATAAATGTACTTAAGGCTATGATATATATAAACAAAAAATAAAATATATATGATAGTAAGGATAAGGAGCTATTTCTAAAATAAATAGTATCAATATAAAGTACATTCAAGATTAGCACTTGCAAAGCGCCTATAAACATAGATTGCATAAAATTAGTTTTATATGCCTTAAAAAAATCTTTAAAAGCATCTATGTCCTTTTGCCTAACAAGTTTTCCCATAGTGCTAAATAAAGCAGCCGCTGCCGGCGCTGTAAACAAAAGTCCTATAGATAGTCCAATTTGTATCATACCTGTAGAAAATGCGGGATATAAAATCACAAATATTATCAATGGTAAATTTGTAATAACAAAACAAAAATTGCTTATTAAAAACCACCATAAATAATTAGAAAACTTATAAAATCCCCTTTCAGTAAAATCTTTTTCTTCCATAATTCCCCCCTATGTTTATTCTTAAGTTTTAGTAGTAATTATTTACTTTAATTGATTATTTTTATATTAACATTATATCATTAGTTAATATTTTTTCTACCCCTGGGGCGCCTACATAAAATGTAAGTGCCCCAGGGGTAGAACCATTTTATTCCATTATATAATATACAAAACTCTAAGATACCTCCATAGCTTTTTCCACAAAGTATCTATACCTCTCCTTTTTCTTTTCAGCTTTCTCCTCCTCTGGGAAGTATCCTAATATCATGGATGTATCAACAATATTTTCTTCTTCATTTCCTATATACATATTATAGGAAGAGAATTTGTATTGCTGAGGAAGCTTTACAATCTTTGCTCTTACAGGATTCAAATGAATATATCTACTTACCTCCATAAGCTGACCTACATCCATAATAACCTCGGAGTAATATCGTCCTTGATACAAATGTCCTGTAGAGTCATACTTACTATTAAAATACATGGCATACATGGAATGTAGCCGTCTTATGAACCCTCCAATTTCTTTCTTACCTGCCCTTACTAAAATGTGCACATGGTTTTTCATAAGACAATAACTAATTACCTCATAACTACAATCTTCATAATAATTTAAGCATTCTTTCATCATTCTTAGATACATATTAAAATCAGCTATAGATTTAAATATATCCTCCTGGTGGTTACCCCTAGCGGTAATATGGTACATGCATCCTGGAAACCACACTCTTCTTTTCGTAGGCATATAATCACTCCTCATAAAAATCTTTTATTATGATTATTGCCCACTTACAAAAAATGTAACCGCCCCTGGGGTGCTTCCACAAAAAAGGAAGCACCCCAGGGGTAGTGTTAATATTTCCCATAGACATCTTTTAATAATTTTAAAATTTAATTATTCTTTTTCAAAGACTTTTCTCTATACAATGTTACAAATCCTGCAAATATTAATAAGGCTGCAATAAAAATAATAGGCTTAGAACTTGGAAAGCTACCAGTTTTAGCTAACTTATTACCATAGTTATTTTCATGGGTTTTGTCATTATCTAACTTATTATTACTTTCAGGATGGTTTTTACTTGCTTCATCCTTAGGATTAGTTGGATCATTAAGATTATTTTCATTACTATTATCCGAAGTTTGTCCATCTTCTCCATCACCAGGTTTTTTGTCATCTTCTAAAGCTTGAGCTAATATTTTACCAGTGGAGTTTTTAGGAGCATCAATGCTTAGCAGCTTAGCCATAGTTGGTGCAAAATCTATATTATACATTTTATCTTTATAATTGTATCCCTGCTTTATTCCATTACCCCACATTAATGAGAATATATGCTGGGAGGTTTCATCTAAAGAATCATGCTGCCCTCTTGCTATATAGTCACTATAAATAGGCACTCCATCAACTATCCTAGGTGTTTTAAAGCTATATGGTGGTTTTGGAGAAATTATAATATCTGCAAAGTCTGCTCTGGAACCTCTCTCTATAATCTCTTGGTTTTTCATTATGGTGCCCACATATGCTTCATCTTTAAATGCTGAAACTATATTTTCAACCTCTTCAGCAGTAAACTTATTTCTAAAAGTCAACTGGGCTTGCAAGCCTACTGAAACCACTACTAAATCTGTATCGTCCTTTGCACTTTGGCCTGATAAAAGAGCTTCTGGCTTGTATCCCATAGATTGAAGCTTAGCCAAAACCTCTGGAAGTTTTGATTTTGAATATTCATCTGCCTTAGCACCTTGTTGTCCATAAGGAGACATACCATGATCTGTAGTTAAAATAAAGGACATGTTATCATAAATTCCTCTATTCTTACAGGCTTCAATAAATTCTCCCAGCTTTGTGTCCATTTCTCCTAGTCTTGCCTTTACGAGATTTTTTCTTTCTACTTCTGAACCAGCTACTTCGTTGCCGTAAGCGCCTTTTTCATTATGACCAATACCATCTAGATCATCCATATATAAGGCCATAAATTTTGGAATATCTATAATTTCAATGGAGGATATACCACTTTGAACTGGCTCCCCATTTATAAGTTTAATAGCTTCATCAAATCTAACTGAATAATCTGAAGGGTCTGGGACTTGTATATAAGCCTTATCCACATCCCCAAAGGCTGTTCCTCTATCCTGCAACGCAAATTGATGTACTGATGCCACCTTAAGGCCTTGTCTTACCGCTGCTTCTGCAATGGTTTCAGCTTCGTTTTCTCTTGAATATTGGACCACTAAATTCTTATCTTTATCATAGTATCTATATGAGTTGCCTGTCCCTTGAGAATAGGTTCCAGATACTATAGCTGCCTGCATTGCATTGGTTATAGATGGTATACCTGTAGAGGCATTTTCAAAATACACTCCTTTCTTTATCAAACTATCTAGAATAGGAGTTTTTCCTTCTGAACTGGCTTCATCAAAGTAATATTTTGCAAATCCATCCCAATTAATATAAACTACATATTTGTCTTCAGGAACTACCCTTACAATTCTTAACGTTTTAGAGGATTTTACTCCCATAATATCTGCTTCAATAATAATATTGTTAATACCCTTATTTAGTTTTATATCTTTATTAAAGGTGTTGTCTACTGAAAGCATAGTATCTTCTCCATTTATGCTTATCTTAGCCGCCTTATCCAATTTTCCATAAAGTTTTATGGCTTCAGTTTTAACTACATCCTTATCTCTATGGCTTACTATATCAATGTTCACTGGAGTATAATAATATAAATTTATATTTCTTTCCTTTATAATATCTCCAGTACTAGCTTTAATACCTATAGCATTTTTCCCGGAATTAAGATTATATTCCATGTTAAAATTACCTTCTTCATCTGCTTTAGCATAATTTCCCATAATTTCCATATTTGCTTTGGGCCATGCTTTTCCACTAATATTTACTAATGAAGTAGAAAAGACTTCACTTTCCTTAACAGAAGTTATCTCTGGTTCACTAGCCTTGTATACTATATATTCCTTTTTAGATACAAGTCCATTTAATTCAGCCTCTATTTGAATAACATTTTTTCCGTTAGTAAGATTTATCACCTGGGTAAAATTATAGTTATCTAAGGCTACAGGTGCATTATTTACAGTAATCTTTATATTAGGATCACTATTTATTTCACCTTTTACAGTAATACTGGTTTTGTCTGTTAGTTTATAACCTAAAGTTTCATCAAAAATTCCTTGTATATCAACATTTTTATAAAGTGATACAAATTTAATATCCTCATTATATTCTTTAATATTTCCTGCTTGGTCGCTAACCCTAACCTTTAATGTACAATCTTTATTAACTTTAAAAGGCTCCTTATAATTTATAAACCCTTCTCCTAAATCATATTCTGTAACAACATATTTATTATCTTGAGAGTTAATAGTAACCTTTACTTCACTAGTATACAATCCTTCTGAATTCTTAGAACCTTCTAGAAATATATTAGCTATAGGAGGCTGAAAATCAAATATGTCAAGCTTCTTTCCTTCGTTATTAGCTGGATTAGTTATTCCTAGGATTTCTGCTATACTAGGTACAATATCAACTAAATTTGACTGAGGCACATTCTTACCTTTAATTATGCCTTTTCCAGAAAATATACATAACTGACTCATATCCTCTAAGTTATCTGTTCTTACCGTATTTAAACCTGCCTGAGAAAAGGTGTATTCCTCCTTTGGATTTAACAGATAATCTGCGAAAATAGAGGGTGCAGATACTATTTTAGGGTCTATAATTTCTTTAATTTCATTCTTCATTGCTTCATTATTTCTTAAATAATCTAAAACTTTAATTTTATCCTCTTGGGAAGCCTTATTGGTAAAGTACAATTGACCATATTTCATAACATAGTTTTTTATTATAACTACCTTAGAATCTGATGATACAGTTCCAAAAGTAGTAGTAACTCCAGTAGCGTTACTGATATTGGAAGCCATAACATCACCATTTATCTTCTTTTCTATTGCATATATAGAAGATAGAGAATTTAGTATAATAATCGTATCTTCATATTTGCCTTGAGACTTAAGTTCTGCTATTAACTCCCCAATTAAACTATCTAATTCTTTAAGCTTATCTCCAGAAGCCTTTTTTATAGCATCATAATTGTTTGCTCCACCATTCCAAAGCTGCATTTTTATATCATTAGAATATGATAAAATATATCTTGGCATTTCATCATTTCTAATAGCTACTTTCAAATCTTCCATTTCTTCAGCAAGACTTACTAACTTGTCCCCTCGTTTAGCAACGGACTTATTATCCTTATACTCTATAAGCTTATGATTAGGATCTGAAACACTTACACCTCTTCCTTCTATTCCTAAAGTCGCCACAGACATACCTAATGCCATAGTCTTAACCAAAGGATAATTACGTTGTATATTTTCTAGATATGTTTCACCTTTTAATGCATAAGTTTCACTTGTGGAAGAGATTATCTTATTAGTACTCTTATCGTAGTACCTGTAAAAAAACTCATTAGCCTCAGGATAAGCTCCAGTAAGCACGGCAGCCTGAGCTCCTCCATATGAAGGAATGGTAGTTTTCATGTCTTCAATCTTGGTACCGTTTACAATAAGGTCATTTATATTAGGAAAATCGTATCCTTCCTTAATTAAATCATCATAAAGTTTGTTAGATATTCCATCTAAAATAATATGTACAACATTCTTATTATTTTCTCCAGCAGCTTTTACTGGAGTTTTATCAATGTTAAAGGTTATAAGCGATACAGTCATAATAAAGGATAATAGAACACTCAAATATTTTTTATACCTCATAGCAAATCTCCTTTTACCTTTTTTTAGGAATCGCCCCTGGGGTGCTTACAATAACTGTAAGCACCCCAGGGGGAGTTCCATTATTTGTTAGTACCCCAGGGGGAGTTCCACTTTTTTACTGTTAATGCCAGATTCATAGATAGCATTGATTATTTGTTGTGTGATTAGTCCGTCTTCTCCCGAGACCTCAACTAGGTCGTTAAATTTTTTAGGGTCATTAGAATTATTCTTTTGTAGACTTTGGTATATGCTTTCTATTTCAGTATAATGGCAATATCCCCAATATTTTTTCACATTACCACCGTAGTCAATTTTATCTTCTTCTTGAAGTAAAATGCTTGTCTTTCTTCCATCTATATAGTCAATTACTCCTTCATCTCCAATGATTTTGGCTATGCCTTTTTCACAGTGAATGGTAATATCTATAGGAAGATCGCAGGTAAAGTAGTTCATGGTGTAAAAACTTAGGGTAAAGTTATCTTCAAACTCTACAATACCTTCAGATATATCTTCAATATCAAATTTCTTATGTTTTCTGTTAAATATGTTGGCTTGTACAGAAAGAGGTTTTTTATCAGTTATATATCTTACTAAATCTAAAGAATGTATGGCTTGATCTATAACTACCCCACCGCCTTCTTTTTCCCAGGTTCCTTTCCAGTCACTTTTCCCATAATAGTCATCACTTCTACTCCAAGTCACTATGACTCTAGCAGCTAAAGGTTTACCTAAAGAACCCTTAGTAATCTCATTTCTTATAAATCTAACAGCTTTGTTAAATCTATTTTGAAACATAATAGAGAGAGACACATTATTTTCTTTACAGCAGTTCACCATATCCACTGCATCCTCATATTTTATGGCCATAGGTTTTTCCGTTATTACGTGAATACCAAGCTTTGCAGCAAAGACAGCCATTTCATGATGAAGATAATGAGGGGTACATATATGCACCACTTCTGGCCTTTCCTTTAAAAGCATATCTTTATAATCTAAATAATGTTTACAATTGTATTGCAGAGCTGTGCTTAAAGCTCTATCCTCTTTTATATCACATACCGCTATAAGTTCTGCTTCTTTTAACATTTTTATAGATACTAGATGAAGAGGAGATATTCTTCCACACCCAATTAATGCAGTTTTAAGCATAGCTATCAACTCCTAACTTAAATATGATTAACTGCTACTTTTGAATACTATTCCAAAGTGTAGAGCATATTGGAAATACCCTTAAATATTATTAACTGTTACTTTTGAATCCTAAATCCATCACTCCACTGTTCTAGAATCTCATCTTAAATATGATTAACTGTTACTTTTGAATTGCTTTCTTTTGACTTATAAGCTGCTACAGCTACTTCCATGGCTCTAGCTCCATCCAAGCCTGTTACCGCAGGCTCATCTCCAGTTTCTACAACTCTTATAAATTCTTTTACCAAGCCTTCATCACCGTCACTGCCCCAGATAACATCTTCAATAGTATTATTAGAAGCATCAAAGACTCTCATGTTCTGTCTAAAGCCCTCAACTTCTATAACCCCTTTAGTACCTACTATTTCCATATATACTTCTGGCCAAATGGTATAATTCTTATGGTGTCCCCAACTGCAATCTATGGTTCCAAAAACACCATTCTCAAACTCTACGGTAACTATTCCGCAATCGTCTATGCCTTTATTGTGGATAAGTTCTCCACCCTGACAATATACAGAACTGTATTTGCTCCCAGTAAACCATCGCATAAGGTCTGCTATATGAACTGTATGATCCATTATAGCTCCTCCCCCTGCAAGTTCTTTTGATAAGAACCAGCCAGAAGGAATCTTGCCGTGATTAATTCCTGTTATGCTCAATATATCACCGATATCTCCGTTATCTACAGCCTCTTTGGCTTTAATTATCCCTTCATTAAATCTCATGGGAAATGCAGTCATTATTTTTACATTATTCTTCTCTGCAGCTTCCAACATAAGATTGGCATCTTCAAAATTAGTGGCAAAAGGCTTTTCTACTAATATATGCTTTCCAGCATTAGCAGCATCTACAGCCACCTTGGCATGAAGTTTATTACAGGTACAGATTATTACACCTTGTACATCAGTTTTTAGTAATTCCTTATAATCCTTGTAATACCTTGTGTTAAATCTAGCTGACATCTCTGAGCCTCTAAACTCATTATCATCAGCAATTCCCACTAGTTCTACGTTTGGGGTATTTATAAGCCCTTGAGTATAACTTAAGGCGTGCATATGTTCAAAACTAATAACCCCAATTTTCACTTTTTTCATAGCTCTTACCTCCTTATAGCTCTACAGCTTCTCCTGTTTTTGATGATTTAATTGCTGCTAGGGATACTTTTATAGCTTTTATTGCTGCTTCTCCTGTTATTAAAGGCTCCCTCTCTTCTATCACAGCATTGATAAATTCCTGCAGCTCTGCAGTATATGGCTCATCTTTATATTGTAAAGGAGAATCTAGTGCCATATTAAAGGCTCCATTATTTGTATACTTTTTAATGGGTGAACTGCTTCTGCTGTCGCTTTCTATTTGACCTGTAGTTCCGATAACCTCAAAGGTTGTACCAAAAATTGCCCCATCTGGATATGCCCAACTTCCTTCTACATGAGCTAGAGAACCATTTTTCAAGGTCAATGTAACTAAGCAATGATCTTTTCTCTCTACCTTTCCATTAAAACTCTTGGCATATACTCTTTGTACATCTCCAAAATTACTGATAATCCAGTCTATATCATGAATTACAAGATCTAATAAAGGACCTCCGCTTAGCTCATAGTTGGAATACCAATTTTCCCAGCTCCATCCTGGATATGCCCCATTTCTAGTAGTCCTTATAAGCTTAGGGGTTCCAATCTTTCCTTGCTTTACTAAGTTAACTGCATTTTTATAAGCTGGGAAAAATCTTACTACATGACCTACTGAAAGCTTAACCTTCATTTCCTTTGCTTTATTAACCATTTCTTCAGCATCTTCTACAGATAAAGCTATAGGCTTTTCGCAAAATACATGTTTCCCAAGTTCCATAGCTTTTAATGCAAACTCTTTATGCATGTATGTAGGCAAGCATATGTCCACTATATCTACATCTTCTTTAAGCATTTCATCATAGCTCTCATAATATTTAGCATCTAAAAGTTCTGATATAGCCATGCCTTTTTCTTTTCTTATATCACATACAGCCGTTACTTTTGCATTTTTAATGTTCACATAACCCTTTGCATGTACGTTTCCCATGGTACCGCACCCTACAATAGCTACCTTAATCATTTTTCTTCACTCCTTAACTTAAATATAAAATAAGCACTATGAATTTAATATGTTGTTCTATATTAAATTCATGTGTATTAAAATATGTTCAAATTTTCTATAGAATATTTCATTATTATATATAACAAATTTAATGTTAACTAATAAAAAATCTATGGTTTTAAAATAATTTTTTATTATTAATACTTTATTGAGACTTCTACACAATAAATAATTTTTATTTTATAATGTAGCACTAATAAAACAACTCACTTTTAAAATCAATATAAGTATCAATAAAATTATTCATAATATCAATAACTTTTTAAAACTGAATAATATAATGCTAATTGTTTTCATATAGTACTCTTAGTTAAAACTGATATTATGCTGCAATCTAATTTAAATAAATCAAGTAAGAAAATGCATTCATTAAGTTAAAACAGATATCATATTGCAACCTAATAATAGATATAAAAGCTCTTACTATATTACATTAATTAACTGTTTTGTCTTATCTATGCCTGTTCTTTCAAGAATAAAACTTTTACTGTATTATCCTTAGTTAATCCTAATATTATATCGTTAACTTAATATCACCTATAATAATTTCTATATAATAACATTATCTAAAACTTCTAAAAAGACTACCCTTATATTTATTAATCATTTCTTCTCCAAGCTGATTTTTCCCAATCCAATCCAATATATGTGCATCGCTGCCTATACTAAATTTCACACCCTTAGAAGTCATAAGCTCTACTACGCTTTCTCTAGGAGTACCAGTAGCTCCATGAAGTTCGTAGGCTTTATTGCTTAATAGAAACCTCTCAGCTAGTTCTTCAAGATAAATATTATCAAGGTACCTAACGGATATCTCTCTACATAATGCTTTTCTCTCCTCATAGGTAGTAGTTCCAGGTTTTATTAAAGGATTAATAGGTAAGTACCCCTCCGGATGACCTTGGACATGTCCTTCGGAACCAGCCATATTTAAAAGCTTTTGCTTAAATGCTTCCCAATATTTATCATTATAATATTCACCTTGAACCAGCTCTTCATTATATTCTACATAATGCACACTGGTAATTATTATTTCAGAGGCCTGGTACACTCTATCACTTATTCTTAAATCACCTTTGAAATCAGTGCATGTTTCAATGCCGCAAAGTACCTTTTGCTCTTTTAATTCAGCATAAGATTTTATTTTTTCATAAAACTCTATGAGCTCGTCATCTCCGATTTTTCTAATGTGAGGAGATGGGTCATAATTATCAAAATGATCTGTTATAGCAATACAATCCATTCTTAATTCCTTGGCCTTATCAATAACTTCCTTATAAGTAGGTTGTCCATCAGAAAAATTAGTATGAATATGCAAATCTATCTTCATTTAATCACCCCTTCATTATATTTAATGGTGATAATTTATCTTTACTACTCCTTCATTCCAGAAAGTGAAATTCCTGATACAAAGTATTTTTGGAAAGCTATATATACAAGCAATACAGGTATTATTGCTAATGCTGCTGCTGCCATCTTCAAATTATAAGCATCATAGTATTGGCTGGAGAACTTTGCAACTGCTAAAGGTAATGTTCTTAAACTATCATCGCTTACAACTAACAGCGGCCATTGGAAGGCATTCCAGCTACCTATAAACTTATTAATGGTAATAACCGCTATAAGTGGTTTAGTTAGTGGTAGCACAAGAGTTCTAAATATCTTAAATTCCCCTGCTCCATCTACCCTAGCCGCCTCCAATAATGCTGTAGGTATGCTTTCCATAAAGTTTCTAGCTAAAAATATGCTAAAAACATCCACTATTCCTGGAAATATCAAACCAAAATAAGTATTAATAGTTCCAGACTTATATGCCATTATGTATAAAGGAATAATGGTAGCAACCCAAGGTATCATAGTAGTAGCTAGAACACACATAAAAAGAAGCTTTTTTCCTTTAAAATTAAACTTGGCAAAGCCATACCCTGCCATAGTTACAATAATCATGTTGAAGAAAACCTGAACTACTGTAACTATAATGCTGTTCATGTAATAAACAGAGAAGTTTCCTCTTTCGAAGAGTTCCTTAAAGTTATCCAAAGTAAATTCTTTAGGAAACAATTTAGGCGGTATAAAATAGAATTCATCTATTTTTTTAAAAGAGGAAAATATCATCCATAGGAATGGAAAAACAACTACTACAGAAGCTCCTATGAGAAGCAATAATAATAGAATCTTTTTTAAGCTCTTACTCTTCATATTTTCCTCCTTATGATAAATCTAATTTTAGAACTTTATATTGAATAATAGTTATAATAAGAACTGCTATGAATAGTACAAAGGACATAGCACTGGCATATCCCATCTCAGAACTCATAAAGCCTTTATCATAAATATAATTAACTACAGTATTTGTGCTCTTAAGAGGTCCTTGAAGCATGTATGTTTCTTGGAATATCATAAATACACCGATTATCCCTGTTATAAGAAGATATATATGAGCTGGTCTTAAAAGAGGCAATGTAATATATTTAAACTTTTGCCAAGGAGTAGCCCCATCTATTGATGCAGCTTCTTTTATTTCTTCTGCTACATCTTGAAGTCCAGCCAAGTATATGAGCATTGCTGCTCCAGCACCTTTCCAAACTTTAAATATCATTACCGAACTTATTGCTGTTTTAGCATCATTTATCCATCCAATGCCCTTTATTCCAAACACAGCTAATATACTATTAAAAAGTCCAAAGCTTGGTTGATAAAACCAATCAAATAATATGGCTGCCGCTACTGTAGAAGTTATTACTGGGGAGTAAAATATAACTCTGAAAACAACCATACCCCTTATCTTACTATTTAAAAGTAAAGCCAGCATCAAACCAAAGAACATATTTAAAGGTACAAATAAGAAAAACTTACTCATTATTAATAAGGATCTTTTAAATTCTGCATCATGTAATAATCTTTTATAATTCTCAAATCCCACAAAACTCATCTTAGTGCTAAGGGCTGACCAATCTGTAAAGCTTATAGGCAGAGCCATAATAGCAGGAATAATTGTTACTATTAGCAAATATAAAATTGCTGGCGCTATGAATAAGTATGGAGCTATTTTCATGGGATTAAGCTTATTTTTCCTCAAAATATCACTTCCTTCTAAAAAAGAGGCTGTCCCAAAAGCATATTAAGACTTTTGAGGCTCAGCCTCATTATGTATAGTTTTAAATATAGCTATCTTATTTTGATTTTAGTAATTAATTTATTAAGGGATTTCTAGCTTTAAGAAATTAATTTTCTACTTAAGATCTTTAGAAACCTCTTGATTTAGAGAATCCTGCATTGCTTTTAAAGTATCCTTAACTGGAGCATCGGTTAATATCATTTTTTCAAAACCTTCACTCCAAATTTTATTTAAGATACCCATTTGAAGATATCCAACCTTGGAATCTGTAAGTGAGGATAATAAAAGCTTTGTTTGTGGATCTGAAGTTAACTCTGAATCAGTAAGTAATTCTTTTCTAGCTGGAAGTTCTCCAGTTTGTTTTGTCCATTTCTTTTGAACATCTTTGCTTGTTAAGAATTCTATCCATTTTGTTGCAGCTTCGGAGTTAGCTTTCTTTGATGCAACGTAAGCCCAAGAAGTTACTATAGTTGTATTTTTTCCATCTTTTGCAGGAATTAATGACATTCCAAGCTTAACATTAGGAGCTGTTTGTTTTAAGTTTCCAAGCATAGCTGGGTGTCCTAACATAATAGCAACTTTTCCTTGTCTAAAGCCTGCCCAGTTTTTCATAAATTGAGTGTCATAAACCTTGTCCTTTTTATAAACGTCCACCATAAATTGAATAGCTTCTACAGCTTTTGCATCATCAGCAAAAACATACTTGCCATTTTCATCTACCATCTTTCCACCATACTGATTAACCAAAGCTTGTACTTCTGGATTGTATCCTTTTTCTCCCCATCCAGATTGAGACATTTTACCGCCTTCTGTTTTAGTAAGTTTCTTAGCCCAATCTCTTAGTTCATCCCAGGTTTTTGGTCCCTTTTCAGCATCTAAACCAGCTGATTTAGCCAAATCCTTATTCCAATAAAGAACTATAGTTTGTGTATCTGTTGGAAGGCCATAATACTTACCGTTATATTTTAGTCCATCTACTGTAGCAGGGATAAATTCGCTGGCTACCTTATCTGTGGATAAAACCTTTTCATCCAAAGGCTGTATGGATCCAGATTTTGCAAGTCTTGGTATCATGCCTGATTCCACTTGCATTACATCTGGAGCTGCATCTGTGGCAAGGCTGGATATTAATTTTGTAGAATAGCTATCTTCTGGAATAAATTCAGTTTTAATCGTAATATTCTTATTTTTGTCCATAAATTCTTTAGCTAAATCCTGCATCATCTTGTCCCTTGCTTGACTGCTATGTTGCCAATAAGTTATAGTAACCTTTTTGTCCCCTCCTCCTGCGGCTGGTGAGTTGTCTTTTTTACCACATCCTGATACTACTCCACCTAAAAGTACTGTTGTTAATAATAGAATTGTGAGCTTTCTTCCTCTCATAAAAGCTACCTCCTTTAATTAATTTAACATCAATGGTTTGTTGGTTTATATTAAATAAAATGAACCCTAGTTTATATGAAACAGTAATACTTAGTAAAATGTGTTAAATAAATGATTGCACTTATTGTGAAATAGTTATTTTATATCAAGAAACATATTTATAATCATCCAACCGCTTATATATGCTCTAACTTACTTGTTATTTATATCTATAAACTTATAAACCCTATCACTAAAAATTTCATGAGACATTCCTAACAATGCTGAATTATCCCCTAAAGCTGAAAGTTTCAGTTTTGTTTTTTGTGAGAAACTCTTAAGTGATTTTTTACTTACGATACTTTTTAAGTTATTTCTAAGTTCCTCTCCACCAGCTACTAAAGGACCTCCTAATATAACTAGCTCTGGATTAAAAATATTTACCATATTAGATATAGCTGTACCTAGCAAATTAATTTGTTCATTAATGACCATAGTGCATGCTATATCCTTTTCTTCATAGAGTTTCATCATATCTTCATATCTTAAGGCACCTGCTTGGCTAACTCTGCTTTCTATCCCTTGAGCAAGTAATTCACTTAACTTTTTCTGAGCAGGGATCTCTGAAACCATAGTTCCCAAACATCCTTTATTACCGCACCTACAAAGTTCTCCTTCTGGATCTATGGTTATGTGTCCTAACTCAAAACCTCCTTCTGGTAGTCTAAACAGCTTGCCAGAATATAAATACGACATACCTACACCATTTTCCACTAATATGTAAATAACATCTTTATAACTTTCTTCTATCCCAAAATGATATTCTCCTAATAAAAGAGCATCTGTATCTTTATAAATATAAACTTCTTTGCCTACAACCTTATATATAGCTTGTTGTACATCAAAATTTTTCACATGAAGGCTGGCTGAAAAAATTATCTTGCAGCTTTTATAATCTATAAGCCCAGGAAAGCTTATACCTATCCCCTGAATGAGATCTAAATCGTAAGGGAAGTTATCCAATGCGCTTTTTATTGATGTTTCTAAAAGTTCTTGTAGGCTTTCCTCATCATATACCTGCAAAATTATTTCTTTTTTATATACAATTTCATTAGCTAAATTTACTATAGCCACTAAAGCACTACTAGGTGTAATTCTTAAATTTATAGAAAAGGCAGCTATTGGATTAATTCCAAATATTAAAGGTGGTCTTCCACCATTAGATTCTCCTATTCTTATTTCCCTTATAAGTTTATTTTCCACTAGTTCGGATGTAATAGCAGATATGGTTGTTGGACTTAGTTTTGTTTTTTCCGTTAAATCAGCTCTAGAAATTTCATTATATTTTCTTATAATACTTAATACAGTTTGTCTATTTAAAAACTTTATGGTATCCTTATCAGCTTTTTTATTCAAAATAAAACCTCACTTTCTTCTTTCACTGGAAAAAGTATCTAAAGTATAATATCATCTATCACTTTTCCCTTGGAACCTCTCATTAAAGGAATATTTAACACAGTGCATGCTGTAGGGATTAAATCTATATTATAGGATTTTTCTCTATATATTAATCCACGTTTTATTTTTGATCCCTTAATAACTCCAAATACCTTTTGACATTTCTCGTTAAGAGAATCATGAGATGCATTTAATATAAAGTTTGTGTTTAAATCTAAATTAAAATGCATAAAAGGTTTAGGAGAAACAAGTATGTCTGCAAACTTTTCACTAACCCCTCTCTCCTTAAGTTCTTCTTTAGTGAGGCACTTTTCTATATATTCTTCCTTAGATAATTTATTTTTAATCTCTTTTAGATTAATATTGCCAATAAAATACAATTGGCATTGAATACCTGTACTTGCTATTATAACTTCTGTTTCTCTTATAGCTGTATCTTGTGAATTGTATTTATTTTCAAAATTGTACATATCCAATGAGGTATGTTCATTCATAGTTAATGATTTTTCTTTATATTTATTATTTTCTTTAATCTCTATAAGCTTATGCTTATCTTTATTCCATATCTTTTTGTTATTGTCTTGAACCACCTTAATATTTTCAAATCCAATATTCTCTAAGGCTTTAATGAGCTTTAGAATGCTGCTCTTACCTTTGTAAGGTATCATTCCATGGTCGCTGGTAATTAATATTGTAGTATTATCGTATATATTCTTTTCTTTCAAAAGATTAATAACCTTACCTATTTCTTCATCAATTTCCTTTAGCCTTCCTATCACAGAACTAACTCTAGCATCTTCAGTAATAGCCTTTACCCTTAAAGGTGCATAGCTAGTATAAGGTGGGTTATGTCCTAAAGCATCCAAATCATCAGCATAAAAGAAAATGTACTCAGGCATATCTTTAAATATGTATTCTTTATTTTTAGAACTTACTTTTTTCCCATTAATAATATCTTTCAAAAGTTTAAACCTTACTTTATAATTTCCTCCTGGCTGAAAATATACAAACTTGTCATCATCAAAATTACAGCCTCTTTCATTAAGGACAAACTGTTGTATAGATATAAAAGGCTTATTGAGAGAATTTAAAACTTCACCTAAGGTTTCTCCCTTATTGCTATGATTGCACTTTACTAGTCTTCCATGTTTTTTGTCATAATATTGACAACAATTATCCGTAACTTCAGAATATGCTCCACTTAATATAGAGCTTTGCATAGGGAATGTTATAGACGGAATCCCTGTGTAAAGATTATCAAAAAAAACACCTTGCTCTATTAAATTATTTAAATTTGGAGTACCATTCATGCTCTCATTAGCAATATCATAATAGTACCTACCAAACCCATCTAAGTTCATATAAATAAAATATTCTTTGTTCATATTTCACCACTTTTTCAACTCACTGAAATAAGTATGTAATCCTTATCACAAATACATCATAAACCTTATTCTATAAAATTTCAATATCTTTTTATAAAAATTTTTATTTGAAACACTTTATTTAATTTCCATAAAAATGTATCCTCCCCTGGGGCACTTCCTTTTTATGGAAGCACCCCAGGGGCGGATACATTTTTTCCCATGTGCTATATTATATAATATGCATATATTTTTCTGCTATCTACCACATAGAAGTAGGTTATTTCTTCTAGATTTGAAGTATATTTATAAAAAATAGGTTTGTCCAAATCTTCTGCTATTTTTCGTAAATCTTCCATGGATACAACTCTTATTATTACTTCTGATCCATCCACAGAGTCGTCCCTTAAGGCTACTAGCTTATCTTCATAGGTTTTTAATATTTTCGCAGCCTTTCCTGCGGTGTTCTTTTCTCTTCTTTTGGGTACTGTAAAAATAAGAACACAAATCCCTAATATAATGGAAAAAGCTATTCCTGATAAAGACATAAGAATGTAGGTTTTTAACTTAGGGTTTGTAATTTTAATTACACTCTCCTTGTTCCCCTCCTTGTTTTCGTTTAGGTTGCCAGTAATTTGAAAGTATTTTTCATTTAAAGCCATCTCCATCTTAGGAGAGAAAGTTTCTGAAAAGTCTCCATAACTGCTGCTTCCCTGCATATTTATACGCCATACCACAGTAAGTTTGCCTATAAAATTCATTCCAAAGGTTTTGTTAGCCTGTTGTACTAAAGAATTGTAAGTTCTTAAATCTAGAGTTATATCACTTTTCATTTCTCCTTTGGGATCTTCAACACTAAATTCTGTTTTAGGTTTTACAACAAACTGCTTGCTCCATACACTTTTGCTATTTTTATCATTGCTTAAAAAGCCTTCAACTAGTGCTATTACTTCATATTGTCCTTTTATCTCTGCAGGTTTGTCTGAGACAAAATTATATTTAAAAGAAGTATTTATACCATCAACATAATCTGTTAAATATATATTTCCTTCTTCTAAAACCTTCTTATCAAATATATTATTAGGTACAAGACTCACACCATAGTTTACTGAAGCTTTATGATTATATTTAAATACCACTTCTTTCTTTTCTACCAGTTTATTCTTTAATAGCGTATTAATCAAAAGAGCACAGCATGCCATTATAATTAATGAACATAATAGCAGAGCTGCTTTTCTTAGATTTCTATTAACCCCTATACTTTTCATACTCTTCCCCCACCTCAGAATTTCAATACAATGATAAGGTATTCTTTCATCTGCTTAACAAAAGCTAAGTTATTTATTTTCCCCTAAATATATTATAATGTTATCTCATGCTTTTTTCCATATAATGTATAAACTTACAAAAACATTTTCCAAATTTTTCGTATGCACTTATATAGCTTGTTTTTTACTGTATAATATAAATTTTTTCAAAATTAAAGAGCAGAAGATACTCCGCTCTTTAAACCTTTAAACTAAAATATTAACTTTAAAATTCACTACTGACTTCTTAACTTAAATCTCATATAATATGAAATCCTCTTTATTAGTTAAATTGTTTAAATC
This sequence comes from Clostridium amylolyticum, assembly GCF_900142075.1. Classification (GTDB taxonomy): domain Bacteria; phylum Bacillota; class Clostridia; order Clostridiales; family Clostridiaceae; genus Clostridium_AA; species Clostridium_AA amylolyticum. The sequence continues at coordinate 157,426 of NZ_FQZO01000003.1, read as the reverse complement.
ATCATCAACCATTAAATAATATTTCAATTTAATTGGACGAATCATCCGTAGCAATTTAATAATACTTTGCTTTATTGACTTTCTATCTATTTGTTAAATTGTTTAAAACTTATATCTAAGTTAAAATTAAGGATTTTTTGTTTTAAATCGTTAGGTGCTTTTTCATCCATTCTAATAATTATATAATCATCCTTTATACCTTTTTTTTCTATATCATTAGCTTTCTCAAAAGGAACTCCTAGAACAAAAGTTCCGCTGTTTTTAGGGTTCATGGCGGTATTTTTTAATTCATTTTCTATAGATTTGTTAAAAAGGCTTTCCAGGTCTGATAAAGCACCTTTAAAATCACTTACTTTGTCAAACTTTCCATCCCCATCTGTATCTATGGAAACTCCTGCTTGGAAGGTCAAATAGCTGAGTAGGTTCTTATCTCCTGAAAATTCCACCTTAACTTTTTCAAATTTAGCTGGTATGGTACCGCTATTTACACCTTTTATTTTAAACATTGCCCATGAACCTGGATACATATTATCCAAAGAAACTTCAACTTTGTGACTCTTTTCATTTTTATCAACAATTCTCATAGAAGGTATGACATATTCTGAACCCCTACCCCCTTGACCTGTAGTGTCTTCTACAAATCTAACATCCAATTCTCCTGTCCTTATGATACTATTTATGCTTAAGCTCTCACTCCAAGCTGCATAGCCTACTCCGGACATCATAAGAGCCAGAGTCATAATCAATAATAAAAATCGAACCTTTTTCATGTAGCCCTATCCCCTTTGTTATAGTAAAGATGGAATTATCAAAATAGGCTTAAAATCTATACTATAGCTCTAAAGCTCTATTGATTATGCTGCTTGAAATATAGTTTAATTTCAAATTCTGCGCTTTGATTTTTTAGATTATTTCCTACCTTTGAAGGTAATCCCATAATAACGCAATTATCTTCGGCAGCATTAAAGCCCTTTATTTCTTCTTCATCTAATACATTGACTATTTCAGGTTTTAGTTCTTCTGGAATATCTAGGGTAATATAATCACCTGGTTCTAATCTTTTTCCTTCAAGCATTTTGTTAAGGTTATATTGAAGATCTTTTAAATATATTTTGTCTCTAAAAAGTCCGTCCTTTAAAGTTGGAAATATATATCCATCTTTTATTTTCCCCTTATCACTCTGTTGAACAAATCCCCCTACTACCACTAAATTATCTTTTAATAGCTGATTATCCTTAGTAAACTTAACTTCAACTCTATCTATAACTGCAGGTATAGTTCCTTTATTATCAAACCTTGCAGCATACAAAAGCCCGGTTCCAGGGTATAAATTATCAAGTTTAACTGTAACTGTCTTAGAATCTTGCATCTTAACTTCTGACTTAACATATTTATCCCCTAGCTCTAATTCCTTACCAAAAGGATATTTATGATTTAATAAGGTTGCTGTATCTACAAATTCTACATTTAATTCTCCAGTTTTCACTGCACTTTTTATATTTAAATTATCTATCCATGCAGCGTAACCTGCACCTATAAATATAACCCCTGCTAATAAAGCTGATGCTATAATTCTTGATTTCTTCATGTTTTTACACCTCTATAATTTATTTTTATTTTATTTGAACAGAGACTTTAACTAATTAAATAATGTCCTCTACTTATTGTTATTCTAATAGCTTTAAACCGAAATGAATCCTTACTATTAAAATATTACACCTAATTTATGGTAACTCTTATAAAAAGAAGCTTTCACTCTATTAAAGGGTTTATTATTGATTGTGTTGTTTAAAGGATAATCCTAGATTCATGTTTAAAGTATCCTTCTCGTAAGCATCAGGAGCATTGCTGTCTAAGGTTATATTCATTCCTTCAAATTTTACATATCCTTGAGGCTCAACCCTTAATTTACCTCCTATTATATCTTGTAAGTCCTTACCAAAATTGTTTGCAGTGGAATTAAATTTGTAAGTTGCTTGTACTACATTGTTTTTATCATATACTTTTATTGTTCCATCAAGCTTAATCATATTAACATTGTTTCCTTTAAGAAAACTTGAAGTGAAATTAACTTTGTCTACAACTGCGGGAATAGATCCGGTATTATCAAATCTTGCATATAATGTCTCTTGAGCACCTGGATACATGTTTTCTAATGAGAATTCTATAAGTTTATCTTGTACTGGCTTAACAACGCTAGTTACATAACCACCAGAATAATCTGCTACTCTGGCTTCGGTGAATTTAACATTTAAGTCTCCAGTATTAACTGTGTTTTTAATAGTTAATGCGTCTGTCCACCACGCATAGCCTGCTCCCACTGTAATTAATCCAGCCACTATGGCAGCTGTTAATGCTTTTGCCTTTTTCATAAAAAATACCCCTTTCGAATTAAAAATTTATTTTTTTTATTGAAATACAGCTGAAAAAACTCTTCTAGCTCTTTTCACAATTACAATTATATTGATAATATTAGGTAAATTCTTCACTCTAAGGTATTATTTTCTATGAACTTAAGTATAGATTCTTACTATACTAAATAACCCCTCGTAATGGTACTTTAGTGCTATGGTCTTCTATAATAAATACTCAAAACATGTATTTCCTCCTACAGTTTCTTGTCCAAAGTTGCACTCACTTATCTATAGGTTTTTATATATTTAACGCCTGAGATTTATGGAACTTCTTTCTTAATGAGACTCCCTTCACTTATCTAAAATTTTTCCTAATCCATTTATTCCATCTACTCTTAATAAAAAAGAGTCGTCCTAGTTTTAGGGCAACCCTCTTATTAAAATTCTACTTTTTCCCTATCCACATCATTCCTCTTATCCCTCAAAAGCAAAGTAGGCCAGCCTATTTTAGGTATTACTTTTATCACCTTACCTTTTATCATTGCTGGTGGTACCAAATCAGCATCTGGTACGGAATTATTATCTCCTTTGGCTTGATAGGCCACTTCACCTTTTTCTTCCATAATATCTACCACCCTATGAAATATGTAAATATCATCCTGTCTATATTGAATTACCTCTCCTAACTTCACCTCTGAAGGCTTCACTTTTTTTACAATTACCATATCTCCTGGCTTAATCATAGGCATCATGCTACCTGTAACTATTACTGAAGGGTACAAAGGAAACACCCCTACAAAGAACCATATAATCATGACGGAAATAAAGGAAGTTATAATCCATCCTAAGGGCTTTTCTTTTTTAAAATTTCTAATCTTTATCTCCTTAGACTCTTTTAGATAAGCATATTGCAAAAACATAAAGCTAAATATAGGTGCTAAAATGCCTATTATAGCGCTAGTGATCCATTTTAAGTCTCCAAGTATTGGACTGATATATTGTATTCCTTGAGTTATACCTATATACATTATGCTAAGTACTGGTCCCCCTAATAACACTAAATAAGTTGCAAATATATTTAATGATATCTGAGGTAATACCTCTTCTCCAATAAATCTTATTAAATCTAAAGAATTTTGGATATTTATAACCTTGCTCAAAGGGATACTAGTTAAAGTAAATAAGAAAGTTATAACAACAAGATTAATGTTTATATCTTTCTTCCTTCGATTATTTACTAAATATCCTCTAGCAATTTCTCTTCCTATAAGCACGGAGATGAACAAAAATAAATTTTGAATAATACCTAAAAAACTTAGATTATAGGGACTTTTTCCAAAACCATGTATTAACCCTCCAAAAGCCCTTAAAGCCATATAAAATGCTGCTAAATATAAAACCCATCCTCTTAAAAATTGTTTATACTTTGCTTTTGTTTTGTACTTTGCCTTAGGTAAAAACAAAATTATCACAAAAAAAAGCAGCCAAATAACTGGCTTAGCCACATAAATATACATAATATTTTTATTTATATTCAGATATGGTAAATTATCTAAAATATATATGCACAAAACTCCAATAAATATGGTTATATTTATAAATCTTTTATTCATTATATTTATACCGCCTTTTGTTTATTGTAATCCTTACTTTTTGCCCTATAATATTATCTAGATGTTATCTTACCTTAATACCAGCCACCTTTTATACTGTTCAAGTAATATACTACCTGAGCTCTATGGCTAAAATTAAGCTTGCATAATATGCTGCTCACATGCTTTTTCACAGTGCTCTCAGATAAATAGAACTTACTTGCAATATCACCATTTGTTGCTCCTTTTCCTATCTCTAAAAGTATTTCTTTTTCCCTTTCGGTGAGCTTTTTACCCATTAATTCCTTCTCAAAATTTTTGCTGTAATTCATTATAGTGGGATCATAATATTTTCTCCCTCTCATAATAGTTTTTATAGCATATACTATATCTTCTGCAAAGGCATCCTTAAGCATAAATCCATCTACATTTAAATTTTCACCCTTGATAAAATCCAGTTCAGATATGAAAGAAGATAAAATTAAATATTTTACCCGGGGTTTTACACTCCTAGCATTATTGATTATATCCATACCGTTGTCATTGCCTAATCTTAAATCTAGCAATACCAAGTCAATGCTTTGCCTTTTGATAGCTTCCATAGTTTCACTTAAATTTGAAGATTCGTAGATATTATAATCTCCTTCTTCAAAAGAAAGCATAGACTTAATACCTCTCCTAACGATAGGATGATCATCTGCAATTAATAAATTCATACTCCTCTCCTCCCATATATGAAGAATAATTTTTTAGATTTTCCGAAAAATTATTCAGTAAATTTTATCAATCAATATGCTTTTCACAATTCACTTTTCACTATCACTAAGTGAATATGAGTATTAAAAATTTTCATCTGCTTATGAAACATTAACTTCTATAGCATTAACTCATGAAGCAAAGTTTAACACTCTAGGGATTATTACTTTAATGGTAGTTCCTTTCTCTTGGCTTTCTATGTTAACACTTCCATTTAGTGAGTTTACCATTTGGAAAACATTATTTAATCCTAGACCTTTTCTTGAAGCATCCAAAGTACTTTGAACTTGAAATCCTTCACCATCATCCTTTATAGTAAGATATGTGATTTTTTTAAGCATCTCTAATTCTATAATTACTTTATTTGCTTTCCCATGCCTCATAGCATTACTCACTGTTTCTGTAATTATTCTGTAAATTGCAATCTTAGAGTTCACATCTAAAAATTCATCATTGCCCCTAGTGATAAATTGAATATCTATATTGCAAATTCTTGAAACATTATTTATATATTCTTTTAAATCCACCATAAATACATCTTCTGCAAACTTGTTCCAACTTAGTCCATAAATAGTTTCTCTTAATTCTTTAATGGAAGTAGAAAGCAATTCTTTAATAATATCAATATCCTCTCTAAGTCCTTCATTTCCTGGAGATAATTTTTTCTTTAAAGTTTGTACAGAACAGGATATGGAAAAGAGTTTTTGGCAAACCCCATCGTGTATGTCATTGGCAATTCTATTTTTTTCTTCAGAAATTATCAAATGGTTATTTATTTTTTCTAAATTCATCTTTTCTAATACAAGAGTACATAGCTCCGATAAAAAATTCCCTTGAAGTAAGTTTTGTCTATATTCTTTATTGTTTTCAATACTATCCACCTGAAAGCCTAAAAATCCAAACTGATTTTGAGAAGTATTAATAATTGAACATATAAATTTTTTACCCTGCAAATTAAAGGATGATACTTTTTTTGTATTGTCTTTAATCAGCAAATTATTTTGTATGTATTTTAGTATTTCATCCTTCCACTCCTCATTTCCGGAAAAATCAAAAAACTGAGAATTATTATCCATAATTAAGAACAAAAACACATTTTCACTTTTAATTATCTTTTGGGAATACTCTATGATAACTTTAGAAATACTTTTAATATTACTTTGGTGATTAAGATAATTTACCGTTTTGTACAAGGCTAACATATGATCTATGGATTCCTTTATCTTAGAATTTGCAGCATTGAGTTCCTTATTCATAACTAAAAGATTTTCCCTCTCTACATTAAGCTGTTTCAATAATGTGAAAAGTTCATAGCCTGCCCCTGTAATTAGGAGATATGCTAAAATAAAATTATGATTCTTTTTTAAGATATCTAGCATACTTGAAAATTTTTCAAAAGTAATATAAGAATAAATTTCTGAGGAAAGAATAATATAGGATGTTATGATAAATGTTGTATAACATATATTTAGAAAACTGCTGGTAATGAGCACTGTATTAAATGAATACCATATGTAAGGGCTATTAAGACCACCTGTAGGTATTAGTATCAATATATTGCCAAGTATATCTAATGAAGTTAGCACTTTCATCATTCCTTGAGAATCTCTATTTTTAGCAAATAAGTTATTCATTATTATAGACGCTAAAGTCATGGAGGCCACTACAAACAATTTAATTTTAAAGGATTTTCCTAAATCGCTTATTAAATAAAAAATGTTACAAATAATCAATGAAAAGTATCTATAAATATATATTAAGGTTGATTCTTTATCTAATCTTTTCACTTCACATATCTTATCTATAAAACCATTTAGCAATCTCCACATCTCCATTTACATATATTTTTGAATTTTTGTATATTTTAAACGAATGGCATTTTACTTATAATATTGATTAATATGCTTTTATAACTATAAAATAACAAATAACTTTTCTGGCTATAAAGTTACACCAAATATAAATAAGTCTTATGAATTCTTATGATAACTATATAACACCAGTGGACGAGCTTATACCAAATATCAAGTGATTCTTAGCTTCAGATGGACTTATTTAAAAGGAATCCCCTCTCTAGCTGAAGCTTAGAAGAACTTATCCAGGAGCGATTAACTATCGGGTAAATAAGCCTTATCCGTTATTAAAAGGCAGTATATCAATCTAACTTTTTATTTAAAAATATGATAAATCCAAGGATTATAAAAGTTGCTCCAGTAATAGTTAAAATTTTTGTGTTAATCAGGGATCCAGTTTTTACCAAAGTTGATGTGCTTGTATCTTCATCATTAATATTGGCAAGAATTTTAAACATATAACTAATTCCCATACTTTCATTGCTAGCATTTTCACTCATACTTATGTCCATGCTGAACTTCATCTTGTCCTTTGCCATAACAATTATCTTCTCATTAATTATCTCCATATTGAGAAACTCTTCTGCATTGCCATTAAAAATCTCCTTATTTTCCATATACAATTTCACATTAACATTGTCTACAAAATCTTTATAAGCAGAATTATTACTTGTCAGATTTTTATTATTATTTAATGTAATACTGCCATTAGTTTTAAAGTTTTTAATATTAAAGATAAACTCATTATTATTAACTATATAAAAGTCTTTTACTATTTTTCTTCCAGGCCATAAAACATCTTCTTTGGTAAAAATAGATTCGTTAACCTGCCCTCTATCATTAAGAAAATAAGCTTTCGAAGGCTTTTCCTCTTCAGCATTTGCTATATAAAATAAGACCTTAGTAGCTTTAAACAAATCTACTTTATCAATAAAAGAACCATTCCCTGCAATAAAAACATTTAATCCAAAAATAAATAGTAAGCTTAAAACAAACAAGGATAACCTTTTAAATAAATTTTTCATTTTTAACACCCTTTATTCTTATTTATGAATTTATAAAACATTCATAAAATAATATTATTCTATTATTATTTGTAATATAACTTTTTTATTTTTATACATTTTTAAATTATAGAATATATTGTAGCTTTACTATTTAATAGGTTTTATTGAACTTGGGGTTTCACCTGTGGGTTTTTATTACATTTAAGGCATTTTGTATTTGGTGCTTTATTGAATTAGGTTTTCTATGAAGTTCTTCTAAAATTTAGGTGGAGTTTGCTTAAAAGGATACGCCTCCATCTGAAGCTTAGAAGAACTTATCCAGGAGTTTAGCTCTCATTATGTCACCACTTGAAGAAGTGGGGGTATTAGGAGGGGTTAGCTATGGGATAAAATTAAAACCCATCCAGCATTTAAAATGCCGAATGGGTGGATTCACTATTAGTTCCGTACATCCCAAGTGACCATATGCAGAATATACTTCATCACTCCATTAAAAATTTGCATAACTTATACTTTTTATTCTCTACTTATATTACATTATTTACCATTACATTAATATTATACTAATTAAGAAGATTGTTTTCCACATAATTAAGATTACATTTTACTCCTTTATCAACCTTTTATATACATATTACTTGGAACAATTCATTCACCTTTTGTCTAATTGCAATGCCAGCTGTCAATAAATAGGTATGCCCCTGGGGTACTTCCACAAAAAGGAAGCACCCCAGGGGCATACCTATTTTTCACCACTTATCATGATAATTCTTTATTCTTTTCATGTAATGTCTTCATGTATGTAACTATAAGCTCGTCCAAAAACTCACTCAGCATTAACCTTGCGTCTTCTTCTTCTTCTGTAATACTAATTTCATTAAGTATATCTCTAATTTCAGATATATGTTTATCTAAGCTTAACAGCTTTTTATCCAAATCCTCCATAATGTGACCCCCGATACTTCTACCATAGTTGTTTAATATTAAATGATTTTGTTGAAGTTATTAAACAAATTTTTAGCTTTGAGTTTGCAATTCACTAATCTTTTAAACAATATCCATAACCTCAGTAAAGTCCCAATTATTATTAAAATTGTTAGTTTCAAAGTGATATTTACCTCTTACTATAACAAATATAGTTATTCAATTAAACTTGTAACTCTATAAGCTAAAGTAACTAAATAGATGTATTATTTTGAATTCCAATGATAATATACATAAACCCTTTATTTGTAAATCACTTATTATAGAGTCATGATAATTCATCATTAATCTTTTCTATTAATAATTCTAATCTTAGCTTTTTATCCTCATCTATCAAATATCTTGTATCTGATAAGTCTTTTATAAGTTCTAATACATATTTTTTATTATCTTTATTAAAGATGCAGGAAGTAATCATATAAACCTTGCCATCCTTAGACTCTATCTTTAAAAAAGTATCGTCTTTAATCAAAGATCTAAAGCATATACAGTTATTACAGTTTTTCCCCTTATCCCAAAATTTGTAGCAAACATTTATTTCTTCCTTATTTTCATATTCGGGATAAATCACTTGTTTCTTTATTGGATCCACAATTCTTATAAAGTCATAAAAGTTTTTGAAGATTGAAAGAGATTTTTCCACCTCTTCTTGAACACTCATCATAGCATCACTCCAAAAAATAAATATAATAAAAAACTACTATTAGCTATTATTATTTAAATTTTACAGTAATAGGCAATGTTTTTCAATAACATTAAAGTGTTTCTATAATGTTTTTATTTTGTTCAAATATTAACTATTAATAGATATAACCACCCCTGGGGTGATGACATTTTATGTCATCACCCCAGGGGTGGTTACATCTTCTTCCATTTAGTGTTTAAGACATCAATCTTTTTTCACCGGTAAGTTCTTGAATAGGCTTAATATTTTGAGTTACTTCTAAGGTTCCTAGATATTCTCCACTATGACTCCTTACTGCAAAATATCTAATATAGACTAACATTCCTTTAAGACTTATCCAAAAATCTTCACTACTTTTGACTCCACTTTTGAAGTCATTTAATATTTTATCTACAACGTGAACACTGGCTGGTGGATGACAGTTTTGCACAGAACGTCCAATAACAGATTTTGTCCTTGGAAATATTCTTTCTTCTGACTGAGAAAAATATCTTACTACATCATCCTTGTCTATGAAAGTTATATCAAAAGGCAATACATTTAATATATTTTTTAATTCATCAATTTTTAATATCCCTGTGCCCAGATTTACATAACCATTGATTATATTATTGGCTTCTAGCTCTGCTTTTTTTGATTCTTCAATCTTATTATCATCTAATAAAATCCTAGTTTTTCTTTCTGGTATCCACTTTTTAAATGGACTTACTATGCAGTATCCTATTTCATCACTGTCTTCTGCAATTTTAATCCATTCATCCTCTGTTAAAGTGTCTAAAAGCATAGGAAGCATTATATTTTCTTCTTTAAAAATCATTTCCACTATCTTTTTTGAAGTATTATTTATATTTTCATTTATCTTGAGGACATTTATATCTTCACTTTGAAGCATTGATTTTATATTTTTTAATTCTCTTCTAATCTCATCATCTACACCCCACATAACCTTTGGAGGTGCAGTAATACCGTATTTCTCCATGTAAGGAAATAGTATATTTTCTTTTCTGCTATAATGCTTATCAACATCAAGTAATAGGTTAATATCTTCTAATAAGTTTAGCTTTACTTCTTGAAGCTCTACCTTTCTACTGAATAAGTCACTTTCATGATTATAACTCATAAGCTTATGGCTTTTAGTCAATATAGATTTGTTAATTAAATCTTCAATAGCAGCATTTTCTTTCTTTAGAACCTTAACAGGATGCCCTTCTTTTTCTTCTTCTTTTAAAACCTTATGAATTTCTTCTATAGAACCTTTAAACACCTCTGCATGTACATCACAAAGTCTTTGAATCTCTTCTATAGCCATTCCTTCTTTTATAAGCCCTGCTTCCATAACAGAAATTTCATTAGCTGAGACCCCTTCTATAAGACTTGCAAATTGCTCCTTAACCGATTTTACATCCTTTCCTTCATGAAGCTTCAGTATAATCTCCTTAAGCATCTCTTGCCGTCTTTTAATAATTTCATTATTCTTTTCCCTGTTATTTATTAATTCGCTCATTAAATTACCTCCTATATCCCTCATATAGATTTTAAACTAAGTAAATATTATTACTTATTTGATATCACCTTTTACTTCATAACCCTCTTTTTCTAATCTTTCAATAATAATGTTTAACTCTATTCCCTTCATCAATGCACTTTTAGGTATAGTCATTCTTTTTCCAACAGTATTTAACATAACTGCATTAGTTATATGGTCAAACCCTAACTCTCTTAAAATACTCTTTATTTCTGGATAGTTGCTGCACATCACATATACACTTTCATTTAGATCCACATACTTCATATAAACTCATCCCCTAAGTATTGTTATTTTATCCTCATATATCCTATGTAGTTATAAAACTTTACTTCTTACTGCACACTATTCATAAAACCTAATAATATATTGTCTTGAACTTATTATCCTTCAATATAAGTATTTAATATGTGACTTAAATCACATTTTAAATTAGTAATTTTACCAGAAAATTATCTAACTTAAGAATATATTTACGCAAAAAAATTAAGTATATGAGGCTTCAATGATAGAAACAAGCTAAATACTTTTATCATAAATGCATCATGGCATGCACTTATATATTTAATCAAGTTTCTATAAAGAATTACCCTATACTTAATTTTTGTAAGAGGAGATAATATTAATAAAATTTTGTTGCTATAGCCTTTAGGACAGGCTATAGATTTTTGTACTTTAATAAATAAAGCACTTAAGTAATCTTAGTTGTAATTGTTTGAGTTGTATTTTTTATGGTTTTATATTGTTTATTATTGTTTAATCTTATTTTACAACATTCAAATGGTAAATGCAACTAAAAATATATGATTTTTTGAAAAAATTCATATTCTTTTTTATTGATTACTATTGATGCTATGAAAGTGATAATTAATAATATATAATTATAATAATGCTTGAGTAATTACGGAGAGGAGTATTATATGTTTGCTGAAGAAAGATGGGAAGAAATCAATAAAATTTTAAAAAAAGAAGGTAAAATAAAAGTTAAAGATTTAAGTTCTAGATTCAATGTAACAGAGGACTGTATAAGAAAAGATCTTAAACACTTAGAGAATCAGGGCTTCCTTAAAAAAATATATGGCGGAGCAGTAAAAGTAAGAGATTCACTTCATGAATCTGACATTTTAGTTAGAAAAGAAATGGACATTCCTGCTAAAAACTTAATTGCACAAAAAGCTTTTGATATTATCCAAGATAGAAGCATTATATTTTTAGATATATCCACCACCAATATAATACTGGCAAAGCTTCTTTCAGAGAGCACCAAGAATGTTACATTAATTACCAATATGATTGAAGCCATACATGTACTATCAAAAAACCATAATCTCACTGTAGTTTTAACCGGGGGAGTATTAAACAAACAAATGGATGGCTTTACCGGCGCATCCACTATAGAGCTTATCTCTAAATACAAATTTGATATGTCTTTCTTGGGAAGTTGTGGTTTAGATGTTTATGATAAAAGCATCACTACCTTCGACATAGAAGATGGCATTACAAAAAAAGCTATCATTGAGGCAAGCAAAAAGTCCTATTTGGTAATGGAAAATAAAAAATTCAATTCTGATGGAAACTATAAATTTGCAAAAATTGATGATATAGATGCCATAATTACCGAAAAGCTACCTGATACTGAGACACTAAGCGTATTGGAAGATTATAAAATACAAGTTATATAAAAGGTATTGGAACTATATGGAGCCACCCCAGGGGTGCTGACATTTTATGTCAGTCCCCCTGGGGTGGCTCCATTTTTTTACTAAATTAATTCTTCGTCAGGAGTTACTAATATCTTTACATGTTTTTTCTTATCTGGTCCTGTTAATGTTCCAAAGCCTTTTTCTACTATATCCTCTAAATGAATCTTTGATGTGATATATCCTTCTGCTTTTATTCTTCCATCACTCATTTGTGCTATTGTGGCTGGAAACTCATGTCTATAGGCTAAAGTTCCTACAATTTTCTTTTCTGAGAACACTAGAGCGTTAGGATTTATACTAATTTCATTTTCCCATATACTTGTAATAACCATGATTCCTTCATATTTTAAGCTATTAAGTCCTATATCAAAACCAATTTTAGCTCCTGTGGTTTCAAAGGATGCATCCACACCTACGCCATTAGTAGCTTTCTTAACTTCAGCTACTATATCTACTTCGTTAGGATCTAAAACTATGTCGGCACCTGCTCTTTTTGCATATTCCTGTCTGATAGACTTTCTTTGAAGCACTATAACTTTGCTTGCCCCTGCAGCCTTTAAGCATTCAATAGTAGCAAGTCCTATAGGTCCTGAACCTAGTACTAATGCTGTATCTCCTGTTTTAAAGTTAGCTATTCTTATAGAATGAAGCGCTACTGCCATTGGCTCAATTAAAGCAGCTTGCTCGTAAGACATATTATCTGGAAGCTTATGAACGAACTCCTCTGGGAATACTGTATATTCAGCAAATCCACCGCCGCTTCCACAAAGTCCATGGAATCCTAAAGATTCGCATAAGTTATATTTACCCTCTTTACAAGCTGGACATTTTCCACAAGCAACTATAGGCTCTACAGCAACTCTATCTCCAATTTTAAAATTAGTAACATTTTCCCCTATTTCTACAACTTCACCAGAAAATTCATGTCCTAATACTACAGGAGCAGCATTTCCACTCAATGGATGAGCTTGTCCAACAGGAATGAATATCGGTCCTCCTAAATATTCATGAAGATCTGATCCACAGATTCCACACCACTTAACTTTAATCTTTACTGTTCCAGGAATAACCTTTGGTTCTTGTATTTCTTCTACCCTTACATCATTTTTTGCATACCATAATGCTGCTTTCATAATTAACCCTCCTACTTTGTTATCTCTTTAACTTTAATGTTAATTTTTTAACATTATTATTAAATAGCAATAACCTTGCCAAAAGTAAAAAAGGCTTACAACAAGCCCTTTCCTCTTTTTATTCTCAAAATGATACACATATTTATTCTCATATTGAGAATAAATATGTTTTTTTCTCATTTTGCTACAACTTTATTTTTACTCTTTGTTAATCTATTAATTTTTCTTTTTATTTAATATATACAGGATTTATCCCTTACTTTTTCTTTAGTATAACAAATTTACTAATTCATATTTTCCTTACTCTCAGAGCATAATTAGAGCATATCTTTTTTCGTTATGTAAGAATTACTAACCGCCTTTAGCCTTACCCTCAATATTTAATTAGTATATATCATTATTTAGTAGTGCATATTTTTTAATTTTTCTATAAATAGTAGCCCTGCTTATATTAAGCATTTTAGCAGCCATAACCACATTACCTTGACAGCAACTTATAGCATTTCTTATACTTTCATTTTCTAATTCCTGCAGTGGGGTAATACTTATTTTTTCTTCATTACACTGAGATTTTATCAGCATATTTTCATCTATGGAATGAGGTGTCTTTATTAAATTACTGCTAAGATAATAGTCTCTTTCCACCACATTTCTCAGCTCTCTCACATTGCCTGGCCAATGATAACCCTTGAGATTTTCTATGTATGATTTATCTACAATTTTGTCCACAGAATTATTTTTCATATTAAGTTTATCCACAAAATTATGTACAAGTGTTTCTATGTCTTCTTTTCTATCTCTTAAAGGAATAGTTTTTATATTTATAACATTTAATCTATAAAATAAATCTTCCCTAAAACTCTTATTTTTTATCTCTTCCTTGAGAATACGATTAGTTGCACCTATCACCCTTACATCTAACTGTTTTTGAGAAGTCCCTCCAACTCTAGTAATAGTATGATTGTCTAAAACTCTTAAGAGCTTAGTTTGAATGTCTAGAGGGAGCTCTCCAATCTCATCTAAAAATATGGTTCCACCATGAGCTAGCTCAAATTTTCCTGGGTGTCCTTCTTTATTCGCTCCTGTGAAAGCCCCTTTTTCATAGCCGAAAAGCTCACTTTCCACTAATTCTCTAGGAATTGAGGCACAGTTTACAGCTACAAAAGCCCCCAAGGACCTACTGCTATAGTTATGAATGGATTGAGCTATAACCTCCTTACCTGTACCGCTTTCCCCTTCTATTATTATGCTGCAATCGCTGGTAGAAGCCTTTTTTGCAAGTTCAATTATACTTTTCATCTTATGATTTTCTGTTATAAAATCTTTAAAAGTATAGTTAGCTTTATATCCTACCACCTTATTTACTAGCTTATGCACATACTCAGCTTCTCTAAAGGTGATAACAACACCAGAATTTTTATTATTTGCATTCATAGGTACAGCATTGATTATACATTTTATTGAACTTTCGTTTATATAAAAATCACATTCTATATTATTATAGGTTTTTGCTGGAGTATTTAATATTTTCTTAAGATCAACATCAATTAATGTTTCTTTTATATTAATTTTTAAAGCTTCCTCCAAAGACATTCTTAATATAGTACACGCTCTACCATTTACTCTTTTTATATTAAGAAATTCATCAAGGACAATCATCCCTTCAGAAACAGAGTCAAAGGTTACATTTAAAAGCTTATAAGATAAGGTTAAAGCTAACTGTTTTTGAATATATTGAGCAGCAGAAGTCACTATGCCTAAGGTGTGAGAATGAGCACTATAGTAATTTCCCGACATATTAATACATCCAATAATATTACCATCCTCATCATGAATAGGTGCTGCAGAACATGTCCAAGAATGCTGATGCCATCCATAATGCTCAGCTCCAATGGTTTGTATAGGCTTATCTAAATATAACGCTGTACCAATGGCATTAGTACCTACAGCTTCCTCAGTCCAAAGCATGCCCTTAACAAAATTTAGCTCTTCAACTTTTTTCATGATTTCCTTATCTCCAAAAGTGTCTAATACATATCCGTCCTTATCCGCTAAAATCATAGCAAAACCTGAACCCGCCACAGTATTATAAACATCTTGCATAATAGGACGAGCCACTGCCATAAGCTCAGCATTCTCCTCAAGCTTAATTTCCACAGGCACCTTGTAAATTTTATTTCCCTTACCACTCCTATGGTCCACCCCATAGTTTCTACACCTTTTCCAAGATTCAGCAATCTCTGGCCTCACGGACGGATTAAGGTATCCTTTATCAGTAAAATCCTTCCATGCCCCTTCAATGAATCTAATGTAATTTTCCATTTTTATCTCACTCCAATATTACTTATAACTCTATTAACTTTCATAATCATTAATATCCTCAATCACTTACTCCTACAGTATTTAGGTTATCATAACATAGCAATAGTGACTTTATTTAAAACATAACCTCATTTGACTTAATTTATATAGTTAAATTTAGCTTATATAATTACATTATAGATACTTTTGACTAATAATCCATATAGGCTTTAGCAAAATAATGTTTTGGATAAAAGTGCCACTACCCCAGGGGCGCTACCAAAAAAAGGTAGTCCCCCTGGGGTAGTGGAAGATTAAGTCAAATTATAATATTAACAATAAGATAAATAATATGTTTAAGTTACACTATATCTTTAGCTGAAGAGTTTTTATTTCCCAAGGTTTAAGGGATATCTTAAGAGAATTTATGGCTTTAAATTTATTTTTAGCAGTTCCATTATTTACTTTCCCAATATTATTATAAGAAAGAGCACAATCATATGAGGAAGAACTAAAGTATATTTCTTCTTTTTCAATTATATTATTGAAGTCTGTTAAATTTGCTTCTTTTATATTAAACGAAAAACTAAACTCTTCTTTATTGATAAATTTCTCTGAATAATTTGCTATTCTCACAATAACTTTATCTTCTCTTTGTTCTAAGGCAGAAAGTATTATTTCTGGTGACTTCCAAGTGAACATATCTGAATTATTAATGCTACTAATAATTATAGGAATACTTTCTCTTCTTTCATCTTTAGAGAGTTTAATGGCCTCATAAGTTTGCTTTTTACCTAATGATAGTACGAATTTAAAATTATATTCTCCTAGGACTTTACCCCTAGATATCATTTGTCTTATTTCATGACAATTATTTTCTTTTACTATATCAACTTTTTGATTGCCAAAATTTATAAGTGTAAATCCTTCTTCTTTGTCATTATCAGCTCTTAAGTAAGTATTACAGTAAATGTTATTTATTTGTGTTAATTCCTCTCCAAAAGGAAAATCTCTGTAATAATTTACGCCTTTAATATTATGTTTTAATACACTAAATGCATTTATATTGAGGTAAACACCAGTATAAATTAATGAATTAAATTCAATATTACTAGTTATATGATTATAAGTAACCCTTGCTTCAGCAAAAGCTACAGGAATCTCTGTGGTATGCAAGGTTAAAAGGTTTGATCTTAATACTAAGGTAGATTCAAAACCTTTAACCTCTTCGCTTGTACACTCTATTCTCATGGTAGAAGTCTGATCTGGACAGTGAGTAGTGCCATCAAAAGCAAAGGTGAAAGTTTCATGACCAGGACTCAATGCATGAAAAGCCCCTGCATCATGCTCATTCATTTTACCAATGTTTCCACTAAAAATATAATACTGGTACTCAGAACCTGTACACTTATCAGTAATTTTTACACCCCAACTATCTTCTATCCATTGAATCTTAATCTTGCTATTTTCAATAGAATTATCACTTCCGTAATCTTTTACTTCTAGTAAGTCTCCTTTACCTTCCACCATCTTAACTTTTTTAATGCCTACCTTTGGAAGTTCCATTGCAAAATTAATCTCTTCTCTCCCGCAATTTTTATCTACATAATATGGTATGCTTTTGTTATCACATATTAAATCAAAGCCATCTAATTTAAAATTGTTATCCTTCAAATCTTTTATGGGTATACTGATTTTCTTTGTTCCATTAATACCATTATAATTTAATATACATATAGAAATATCAGTTTTTTCCTTAATGGATTCATCACATTTTTTTGTACTACTATTAGAATACTCTTTTTTAACATCATCTATGAGACTTTTATAATCAGCCACTGCCATAAGTCCACATTCAGTAGGAACACCTTCTTTAAAGGCTCTATAGGTTCTTGCCACAGAAACATCATGGTTTTGTAAAATCATTATTCTCTTCCAAAAACCACTTGATTCTTTATAGCTTTGAATCTTATTATTTATAAAATATATCCCTCTTAAGGTATCATAAGCCAAGAGTTGCTGTTCTGCTATCCTGTCCATAGCTATAACCCTATCGCCATCATATCCCCAGCCTCCCCCTTGATACCAGTTATTTGCGTAATTTGACTGATCCAAAGTTATATATTCTTGCTTTAGTTTTCTCTTAGGCACTTCATTATCTAGATACTCTGATAAAGAAACACATTTCCCCCCTAAAGCTAAAACCTGATTAATAGCTTTTTCAAAAGGTACAGCACTAGCTCCCCAATCCATTCCTGGTGGCCATATCTCAATCCATTGGAATAGTAAAGGCCTTTCTACATTATTAATTATTTTCTTATAGGCATTATAATCAGTATATTGACGTACACAGGAAACCATAAAATTATTTGAAGGTATGGTAGGTATTGAGGATCCATCTATTCCCTTCCAGTTAATTATAGACTCATTACTTGGTTTAACCTGACCAGAGTTTTGATTTTGAAGTGAAGCATATTTAAATCCGCTTTTATTAAGTAATTGAGGCATTTGAGGATGAAACCATTGCTCCTCTACCAAGAAGGTTTTTGTATCATAATGTAAAACTTCTTTTATAGTATTTCTACCCTGAGTAAGATGTTTTATATTAGATTCCCATCCATAATCCTGTCCTAAAGGTTGTCCATAAGTACCTCCTTCAATACAGGCCTTTCCTTCATTAATATACTTTCTTAATCTTTCAATACATTCAGGTGCTTCCTTTAGAACCTCTTCATAAGCATAAGAATCTAATTCAAGGCCCACTACCAACCCTGGAAAGTCATCTGCAGCATCTAACATTTTATTTATAGTATATACTGTAGAAAAAGTATTATAATATTTCTTATTTCCCATATATCCAAAAGGAAAGGCAAATCCTATACCTGCTTGTGTCCAGTGATTACAAAAGGCGTAGTAAAAGTTTTCCATTAAATCAACTACTTTCTAATTAGTCTTAAAAACAATATATTTAATTAAATTACTTCCAGGTCATTATAATCTGGCAGCTTTGGAAACTTTTCATGAGGTTCTACCTGATACCAGTATGCCACTGAAGCAATATCATCTTGAAGAGGCAAAAATCTTCCATGACTTCTCCAACCTAAAGCCTGAATGGTAACCCTTAAATCTCTTTCAAAATATATGGGATCTAAAATATGAAACCTATACATACTAAACCTTTCATTGGCTTTATATAGTCCATCTGGTTTTATTACCTGATTTAACCCATGATATAAGTTGCTAAACTCACCATACTCCCCTTTAGGAAATTCAAAGTTCCAAGCTCCTCCAAAATAATCTTCAGTACCTGTGCCACAAATGGTAGGATACTCCTTGTCTCCATCCATATAAAATTTTATTTCCCCTTCTCCCCACCAATCATTGCTATTAACCTGCCATGCCATATAGGTGCCTACATATTGTCCCTTCCCTTTTATACTATGAACTATTGTATATGGTTCTTTATACTTAACTGGGTTTTCTCTTCTAAAATGTGCATGGAAATAAGCAGAATTATCTGG
The DNA here is from genome assembly GCF_900142075.1 of Clostridium amylolyticum. Lineage (GTDB taxonomy): Bacteria > Bacillota > Clostridia > Clostridiales > Clostridiaceae > Clostridium_AA > Clostridium_AA amylolyticum. The sequence continues at coordinate 138,012 of NZ_FQZO01000003.1, read as the reverse complement.
GATGTCTGTTAGTACATAATCCACCTGATAAAATAACATCTGTTTTTCAAAACTTATATTCTCCACAGTTATCCTTGCTTTTTTCATGAAAGGCATAGGGAAATATATATTAAATCCTCCTGCAGGATTTACGGATATTGGAAGGGATGATACATTGCTTCTTGAACACCACCCATTACAGAAAAAGTCTCCCATAGGCACTTCTACTGAAGGATTTTTTTCTTCATCCCAATAAAATCTTAATATTAAATGCCTCCATGCTTCTGGAAAAGCTGTCATCCATATGTGATTAATAATACCTGGTCCTTCTATTTCAGCTAATAAGAATTTTTCTCCAATATCAAGAGTTACTGAAGGTCTGACCTTCCACCCCTTACCCAATTCTCTAGCTGGGTGTTTTATTTCCTCTGGAGAAACTTCAGCCATAGCTCCCTTACCTTTTGCACCTTTGGGGTTCTCTGCTGTAATAGATCTGCTTTTTGCATTTGAAGTACAAAATATATTTCCAAGGCCTAAGCCTATACCACTTGAAAACATAATATTCCCCTCTCATTTTTCAAATCGTGACTTAGTGTAAACCTGCTAAACTCTCTGTTTTAAAAGAATATTAATTAACTTTTAACACTTTTGATAGAATTCTAAATCTATTTAGTTATCTCTTTTATATCTACTTGCTGTTTCTCTACTGTAACCTTATATAATCGACGCTTCAAATAAATCTTAAATTCAATTTTCTTAATGTGCTCTGGCAAATTAGGATTTAAAATTAATTCTTTATTATTTGATGATAAACCTAGTCCGCATAAGCCCATCACTATCCCCTGCCATATTCCGCCACAGTTAGCAATGTGTATTCCTTCCGCACTTCCCTTTCCATACAAATCAATACCAAGACTTTTATGCAAAAACTCATATGCTGATTTACTGTCTTTGATATCACTATAGACTAATGAATGAAATATATATGAGAGAGAGGAATCATGAGTAGTTAATTTTTCATAGTATTTAATACAATTTTTCTTAATATCCTCATCAAAGTCATTTTTGAAAAGATATAGTAAGGCTACCACATCCGCTTGCTTTAATGCTTTACTTCTGTAATTTTTCTCTTGAGAAATAAAATTTCCAAAAGGTTTACTTTTATCTATCCATACTTTTTCAAAATCTACCTCTAGAAATTTTTCAAAACCTTCACACTGATGAATAAACTTTGATTTATCATCCAATAAAAATACTAGTTCACTAGAAACCTTACGTATTAAATCTATCTCCTCATTTGTCACCTTAAGCTCATTAAACTTATCTAAATTATTCTTCTTTGCTATTTCTAAGACTTCTAAGGTTTTGTTTAAGGAGAACTTTACCATATAATTTGTAAAAGAATTATCATTAGTAAATGGTAAATACTCATCAGGCCCCATAACTCCTAAAAGTCTGTATTTACAATCAACTACATCCACTCTAGAAACCCAGTATCTAGCAGTCTCTACCATTATTTCTAACATTTCATTTAATAAGAACTCCTCATCTCCGGTAGCTTCATAATAGTTCCACATACCATAAACTATATCCGCTGTAACATGAATCTCTAAATCAGAATACTGCCAATTTGAACATTGCTCCCACCCTGAAATACATGCTTCCCAAGGATACCTAGCACCCTCATATCCATATCTTTTTGCATTTTCTTTAGCACCTTTTAAAGTATTATATCTATACATTAGTAGATTTTTAGCATGTTGGGGTTGTGTGTATATATAAAAGGGTAATAAATATATCTCTGTGTCCCAAAAATAATGTCCAAAGTATGCTTCTCCAGCATATGCTTTAGCATCAATCGCTACTTTATCACTATCATTAACCGCTCTTAATAAATGATATATGCTAAATCTTGTAGCAAGCTGCACCTCTTTATCCCCAACTATATTAATATCTGATATGTTCCATCTTTCCTGCCATAGTTTTTCATGGCTATCCATAGTAATATTGTTGTTAATAGCTTTTGCCTTGCTATGAAGTAAACTTCTTATATCATTTTTATAGTCAGTATCTATTGAAGTAGTTATTATAGAGTATTTTTTAATTATGATTCTATTGTTTTTCTTAAGGTGGATATTAAAACTTTCTATGATTCTACTTTCACTACTACTAAACCCAATAGCACTTTTATCAGAACCATCCACAAAAACCTTACTGTATATACCAACTTCCTGATTGGTATCTGTAGTGACAAAAGCCTTTAAAGCTTCATCATTTTCTAATAACACTTTGGTAAAATGATTATATCCATTGGTGGTAATACCAGCATCAATAAAGTTTTCCAGCCTTAACTCTACATCTTTGTCTAAAGAGTTTAACACTAATTCCTGTACTACAAGGTTTTTATTTTCCATACTGCAATATCTTTTGAAGTTAACTTCAATATCATTTCCTTTAATCTTCCAAGTAAAGCTTCTTTCAAGTACTGCATTCTTCATATTTAAGCTTCTTGTAAAATCTCTATAATCTGAGACTTCCATGTCCAATCTTTCAGAATCAAAGTAAAGATTAACACCTAAAAAATATGGTAAATTAACTATTTCCTCTCCTAAAATAGGGTGAACTCCATATATTCCAGGAACATATACCCCCCACTTACTCTTACTATGTCTTGCTTTTTCCAAGGTTACATTGGCTGGCAGCCTCCAATATATATCATTTTGAGTTGCTCCATCTAAATCCTCTTCAAAACTTCCACGAATATTTACATAGCCATTGCCTTGAGTAAAAGCACCTTCATAGTGCTTATTATCTTCAGGATTATATATATAATTTTGTATTAACCAGCACATATTATCCTCCTTATTTTAAATATTCTATTATGGAATTTAGTAAGTATTGAGCCATTATATTATATTTAAAGTTATAAGGCTGGCTTCCTTTACCACCATCTAAATTTAAAGTAGTTGCTATAATTGTTCCCTTATTCTTTTTATACTCAAATATATAGTCCCCAGCTTTAAATTTTCTAGCATCATATCTTCTTATTATCGGATTATATTTCCCTATTATTTCTTCTAATTGAAGCTTATCATAATATCTATCAGTACCCACTCCATAAAGTTGATAGCCTCCATATCCAAGATGATTTAAGGTATTTGTAATACTATGAGAAAATATCTTTTTTATACCTTCTCTAAAGAAAGGGTTATAAGTTAATGGGAAATAGCCTTCACCCTTTTGATAATACAGAATATTTACCCCTCTATCTCCAAGGGCTTCAATACCTTTATCGAAATAAGTAGTTACCAATAAATCTCCAGAATTAAGTTGATATAAATCTTCCAAACCTAATACTCTTTTTACCCTAAAACTTTCTTCTATCCCCTCTAGAGCATTGGTGTTATCAAATAAATATATAAGTTTATCAGAAAAGCTATCATTATAAACCCATATGTCCCAATGGTTTTCGTAACTTTCATCTTTATATACCAAGTTAACACATAGCTTTAATCTTCTTGTCTCTTCTACCTTTGGCAGCTTTATATTAAGTTCAGCTAGTTGAGTAGTAACATTCTTATCTATATTTAACTTGTCTTCATAAGTGAAATATACTTCCTTATCATCCTTTAAGGTTACAGTATATTTCCCTTCTAAATCCTTATTCTTTCTATTAGATACAACAAGCTTTCCTATAAGATTTCCCTCTGAAAAATAGTTATATAAATCTTGATTTAAAAATCTATCTGTACCATTGTCCCATATTCTAGTAAGATTTTTACTTAAGGCTACTACAATATCTCCATTGATTTTACTAAACTCTTCAGCACTAAACTTACTTTCCATATTGTCATCGAAAATTCCTGAAGTAGTAATGGAAACATCCCTTATAGCTGTAATATTATAACCCTTTATTTCTTTATAACTTCTAGTAAGCTCTAAAATATATTTCCTCATCATATAAGATTGTTGGTAGCTTATTTCTTTAATAGCTTTAACTTCTTCTTGTATGCCATATTTAGCTATAATCTCTTCTTGATGATATATTGGCAAATCTGAATTAAAACCTTTATGAGTCATTCTAAGAAGGTTTTTTCTTTCATCTGGATTTAACCACCAAAGCTCATAATCAGAATGTTTTTTTATATCTTCTATGGTTCTAAAAGTATCACAATCATTATACTCACCAAAAATCCATGGTCTTAAGGGCCTGTAACTTCTAGTAAATTCATTTATAAGCCCATCTAAGTTATAAAGTTCTGCATAGAAATGATAATCATAAATGTCTGATTCACTATTAGTTACTCCTTCAAAGCACTCTCCCGATCCACTGTTATCACAAATAATCATATCCTTGTCCATGCTCTTTACCATTTTGTAAAGGTCATTTAAAACATTGCTGGAAATAGTGGCATCCAGCTCACAGCTTAAGCTTACCAAAGATACTGAAGGATAATGCATAAAATAATTTAACATCTTAGGATATTCAGTATATATTCTATTTAATAGATAACTATTTTTGTAAGGCAGCCATAGTGGCATCTCCTGCCAAGTTACAATTCCAAGCTCGTCACAAAGTTCATAATAATAAGCAGGAGGAAAATATAAACAATGCTTTATTGTATTAAATCCTAAGGACTTTACCTTTAAAAGCTCTGCTTTCACCTCTTCATAGCTAGGTGTTGGAGTAAACTTTTCTGGATAAGCTCCCCAATGTAGAATACCTCTCATATAGAATTTTTCATCATTTAAATGTATTTCTCCATCTCTTAACTCTACTTTTCTAAATCCAGCTCTTATCTCTTTATAATCCTGGGTTTCACCATTACATTCATCTTTTAAAAGCTTGATTTTTACAGTATATAAATAAGGTTTATCTGGTGACCATACCTTAATATTATCCATAGCTAATACTATGTTTTCTGAATATGTCATGTGTTTTGTAATAACGCCACCCTCTGGTGTACCTATTTCCACTTCTAGGTTAATGTCATTATGCTCACCATCATCAACGCTATTTAATTTGCTATCTATAATAATGCACTTATTGTCTACATCAAATTTATAATTAACCTCATTAAAATAATTCTTTCCTCTTACTAAAAGATTTACATCCTTCCATATACCGCCAAAGGGAATGGATATATCAGGTATGAATCCAAAAAGTACAGACCTATAAAAATACTTGCTGTCTTTATTAAAATCCGGCTTAATAACCTTTACTAAAACTTTATTTCCTCCAGCTTGTAAATACTCTGTAATATCCACTTTGAAATTATCCCAAATACCTTCATGACTTTGTATATAATTTCCGTTTAGATATACTTCGCAATAATAACTCACTCCTAAAAACTCTAACAAATAACAATTGTTATTATTAACTTCTTCAATAAAAATTTCTTTTTCATAGAAAAATGGTCCGGAAAATATTCTATCTTCTAATATTTTTTCTACTGCTTCAGGTACAATGGAAATCTTTTTTTCACCTTGAAAATAATTTTTTTCATTAATATTTTTTTCTCCATCAAAAAATATATTCCACTGTCCATTTAAACTGATATTTTTCATATACATTTCTCCTATTTATCCTTTTATCCCTGCACTAACATTGTTATTCAATATGTGCTTTTGTCCTATAAAGAATGCTATTATAGTTGGTATAGTCATAATTACAGTAATTGCCATAAGGGATGTAAAATCTGTTGTATAAGCTCCCTTAAATAATGATAGACCAATAGGTAAAGTGAATTTTTCTGAACTTGAAATATATACTAATGGTCCTAGATAATCGTTCCAAACCACTATCATGTACATTATTGCAGATAGTACAAGCTGTGGCTTTAATAGTGGTAAAAATATTCTAGTAAATATCTGAATATGATTAGCACCATCTATTAATGCTGCCTCTTCAAAATCTTTAGGAATGGTCTTTAAAAACTGTCTCATAAGAAATATATAAAAGGCTCCTCCAAAATACGCAGGAACTATTAAAGGTTTTAATGTATTTAACCATCCAAAAAAGTTATATTGCATATATAGAGGTATAACTAGTACATCCCATGGAATCATCATAGTAGATAGCAATAAGGTAAACATAATCTTGTTGCCTTTAAATTCAAACCTAGCAAAGCCATATGCCACTAAGGCGCTGGAAAAGGTCATACCTATTACAGCTAGCACTGTGACAATAACTGAGTTTATTAAATACTTTGTAAAGGGCTGTGAATTCCAAGCTTTGGCAAAGTTCTCCCAATGTATTTCCTTTGGAAAAAAGGTTGGAGGATATTTAGCAAGCTCTCCTGGAGATTTTACAGCCGTAATGAAAGCCCAAAAAAGCGGAAACAAAAATGCTATGGATAATATTACAAGAATACTATATGTTGCAACTTTAGATACTTTTGATTTCACCATAATCCCTCCTAAACCTCGTAATAAGTCCATTTTTTAGAAATATAAAATACTAATCCTGTTAAAGATAAAATTATTAAAAACATCACCCAAGCATTTGCTGCTGCATATCCAAGCTTGAATTTTACAAAAGCATTTTGATATACATATAATGCATACATGTAGGTAGATTTAACAGGTCCCCCATTAGTTAAATTCATTACTACAGTTAACTGCTGGAAAGATGCTATTATTGCCATAATAAGGTTATACACAATAGTTGGACTTAAAAGAGGAATTGTTATTTTAAAGAATTTTTTTAATCCTCCAGCTCCATCTATTTCAGCTGCTTCATATACTTGATTTGGTATAGATTTTAGACCAGTTAAGAACACTAACATCATAGAGCCTTGAGCCCATACAGTGGCAAGTACTACAGCCCACAAAGCTGCTTTAGGACTTCTAAGCCAAGGAATAGGGTCTAAGCCTAAAACTGATAATAAATAGTTTAAAATTCCTTTATCTCCAAGAATCCATGTCCATATCATAGCTAAAGCAACTCCGGAAATAATGCTTGGTAAGTAGAATATAGTTTTAAATATACCAATTTTTTTAATGTTGGTATTTAGAAGCAATGCTAATAATAATGCTATTCCTACATTAAAAGGCACTAAAAACAATGCATATTTAAGTGTAATTGTAAGAGATTTATAAAAATTTTCATCTGCAAACATAGTTTTATAATTATTAAATCCAATAAAAATTCTTTCTCCAGTTATGCTCCAATTATGAAAACTCATAAATAACGAGAATATTAAGGGAAACAGGGTAAATACTAAAAAACCTATTATCCAAGGAGATATAAATAAATATGGAATAACTTTTTGCTTTCCTTTAAGATACATAACCATCCTCCTTTAAGTAATTGCTTTGACTAATTCCAATATAATTGCTAAAGTAATTGGCTAGGTTAGAACTAATATAATCCTTGGATTAATTACTAAGATAATTGCTCTTGTAACTACTTGGACTAATCGCTAATATAATATTTAAGTTTAAGGCTAATTACATCTAATTAACCTTAAACTTAAACTAAGGTAGTACTATTTAGTTATTTCTTCTACTTTTTTCTGAACATCATCTAATATTTTGCTAACATCAGCATTTTGTTGAGCAAATATAGATTCTAAACCTGCTGCCACTTCTGAACTAACTTCTGGCCATTTTTCAGATTTAACTAAGGATGGTCTCTTTGATACGGATCTTTCTAGCATAGTATAGAAAGGTTTTATTTGAGCATCATCTAATAATCCTAATTCCTTAGCCACAGATTCTCTTACTGGCATTTCTATTTTTTGTAGTTTCTTTGTTGATTCTTTAGATGTATAGAATTTTATAAATTCCCAAGCAGCATCTTGATTCTTTGAACTTGTAGTTACAGAAAGAAAAGCTGCATGTACTGCACTCATTCCATTACCATCTTTAAAACCAGGCATAGGAGCTATTCCTAACTTTAATCCTGTATCATTTATTGAAGGTATGAACCATTTACCCATTTCTGCAAAACCATATTTTCCTGAAGAAAACGCCTGGCCAAAATCATCTCCAAGGTTAGCTGCAAAAGCTACCTTATCTTTATAAACCATGTCATGCAATGCTTGTAATACTTCTTTATTATTTCGGCTATTTATAACAGGCTTACCTGCATCATTTAACCATTCACCGCCATTGGACCATAAGAAAGATTCTAGAGCATATGGATCAGGGTTATAGTAAAAATAAAATCCATAATTGTCTCCTTTAGTTATCTTTTTGGAAGCTTCTTTAAAATCATTAAAATTCCAGCTATCCTTTATTTCCACTCCTGCTTTTTCAACTAAATCCTTATTATAGTGAATTGCTCTGGTAGAGAATCCTATTGGCATTCCATATATTTTATCTTTCATATTTGCGTAATTAAATAATGTGCTATAAAAATCCTTTTTATCCTCTAGCTTATCTATGTAGTCATTTAAAGGTACTAAGCTTTTATAATAAGCAGGAAAATTCCACATTTTAACAACATCTGGTGCTGTTCCTGCGCCAATAGCAGCTGCTAGCTTTTGGTCAAAAGCAGTACCGTAAGTTTCTAGCTTAACTTCAATTTTTTCTTGAGAATTATTGAATTCCTTTACAATCTCTTCCTGAACCTCTACCGCAGGACCTGAGTCACCAGTGGCATACTTTAAAACGATCTTGCCATCTGTTACTTTTTCACTTTTGTTAGCATTTCCTGAAGAACATCCAACCAAAGCTGTTCCAACTAAAGTTACACAAAGAAGTGCTTTGATTCCTTTTACAAAGTTTCTTTTCATAAAATATTCCTCCCCTTATTTTTATACAAATTATTTTAATTACTTTCTACCTTTATTATAAAAAAATGCAGGCCTGTAAAGGACTACACTATTTTTGTATTTACTATAAAATTTTTATATTTTTTTGAAATTCTGATGGTGTTAAATTCGTTACTTGTCTAAAAACCTTAAAAAAATAGTTATAATTTGCAAAACCTACCATAACACAAATCTCTTTAATAGAATACTTTTTTGACTTTATTAGCTCCTGTGCACTTTTAATCCTATGCTTATTTAAATATTCCACAAAATTTTCTCCTACATCTTCTTTGAATATTTTACTTAAATACGCAGCATTAACACCTATAAAATCTGCTGCTTCTTGCAGGGATGCCTGTTTTGAATAATTTTTTTCAATATAATTTATACACTTAACGGTATATTTACTATAACTAGCATCCAGAAGTTTATTTATTTTATTAACATTAGAAAGAATAGTGACGTAAAATGAAACAATGAGCTCATTTATGTCTTCAATAGTTTCGTACTTATAAATATTTCTATAAAGAACATTCATATTATACTTCCCAGTGTCAATGTTAATTTTATAATCTTTAATTACGTCATTTCCAACATTTAACATTTCAATTGCAGTTAACTCTATAATCTCAAAGGGGTATCTTTCTTCTTTATATTTATTAAAAAGCAAGTTAATGTCATTTAATAAACTGTCATCTCCTTTTTTAAGTTTGTCAATAATTTCTCTTTTGTTAAAGTCAAAATTATTTTTTATTACCTGTACACCAGTGCTTCTTTCAAAAGCGTTATATACTTTTCCTTTACCTTCAAAAAACTTCTTTTTTAACTTATTCTTAGCATTTGAATATACCTTTGATATATCTGTTAAGTTATTACAGCAATTACTTATACTAATGGAAACCTCTATGTTTAATAACCTTTCTAGATTATCACTTATTCTTTCAGCATACTGAGATGCACCATTAATGGTATATAGATTGCTCTTTTGGTCTGAAGACATGAAAATAACATATTCTCCATTCCTTAAATAAATTATTTCTTTTCTTTGAGTTTTCTCTAATACCTTTGATATTATGTCAAAAGCAGCATCTTTAAATATTTTCTTATCTTTATCATCAAAATCTTCTGTTATTACTCTATAATTATCGATTTCGCAGATAATAATAATTAAATTACCATAATCAATATTTAAATCATAATCCTTGAAGTTTTTTATAATGTTATCTTTGCTAACCTCTCCTTGAAGAAGTTCAGTTAAAAATTCCTTTTTTAAAAGTACCTTACTGCTTTTAATAAGCTTGTCTCTCTCTAATTTAGTTACTTGCAAACTTTTATTAGTTAAAATTCTTCTCTTAGCATTATCTAACGCGGATTTAAGTGTTTCTTCATTTAAACTATACTTTAAAATATAGTCAATAGAGCCTTCTTTTAAGCTTTCTTTTACATAATAGAAATCTTCATAACTGCTTATGGCAATAATTTGAATATTAATGTTAAGTTTTTTTACCTCTTTTATTAAATCTATTCCGTCCATTTTAGGCATTTTCATATCAGTAATTAAAATATCCACTTCATTATTTCTTGAAAATTCTAATGCTTCTTTAGCGCTGGTAACATCTTTAACCACTTGATAGTCAGATTTTAAGAATAATATAAGTTGCTTTATTTTAGTTAACACTAACACATCGTCATCTACCAATAAAATATTAATCATTAGTATTCCCCCTTATGTAAGGTATTAATAATTCTACAGTGGTAGAGGTATTTAATATACTTTTAATAGTAATGCCATATCGATGTCCAAAATTCATTTTAATTCTCTTATCCACATTGGCAATTCCAATACCAGTAAAGTTTTTATTTTCATCTTCCATTTTAAAACCTTTTCCATTATCTATTATTGTTATCCTTATATCCCCTTCTTCTATTGCACCCTTAATATAAATAACCCCTTTTACATTTTCCGTCATATCTTCAAATCCATGAATTATAGAGTTTTCAACTATAGGTTGAAGTATAAATTTTAACACCATACATTCCATAATATCCTCATCCACATTAATAAAACACTGAATATTATCTAAATGTTTATATCTATATATTTCTAAATAATGCTCTATATATTCTATTTCTTTTTTTAAGACTATTAGTCCATCCTCTTTACCCATACTTATATGCAATAGCTGCATTAAGGAATTAACTAACCTTTCTACATTGGTAACCCTTTGTATATAACATAAATCCTTTATGGTGTTTAACGTGTTGAATAAAAAGTGCATATTTATTTGCCCCTGCAAAGCTTTAATTTCCAGATTTACCTTTTCCTTTTCATTTTCCTTTATATTATTTAAAAGGTTCTGTATTCTCTCTGTCATTTCATTAAATGAGTGACCCAGTTCTCCTAGTTCATCCTGACTTTTTATATTAACCTTTGCCTCCAAATTGCCTTCGCTAAAAGACCTCATTCCTTCACTTAATATTTGAACGTTTTTACTTATTTCTCTAGAAATAAAATTTACTAAAAATACTAAAGCCCCCATACCAACAAGTATTAATACAAGTATGTTATTCAATGTTTTGTTAACATCTGCAAACATTTTTTTGGTTGGCACCACTGCTGTTAATTTGAATTTTGTATAATCAGAATTAAATTTTATTACTAGATATTTTTCCCTCTTTATATTTGTTAACTTATATCCGTTTTCTTCAATCTTTATCGTTTCAGTTTCTAATAAAAGATTTTGGTAATCATCAGTAAAATTCTTATATATATTATCTCCTTTATCATTCTTAATAAATAGCAGGCTATTTTGAGGTAGATTTTTATCAAAAATTTCTTTCAAATAATCATAAGACATTCCCACTATAGAATATCCAATTATCTTTTCATTATAAATAATATTTCTTATAATAAATATTTCCTTTACATTGTTGTATTTATCATAATAGGGGACAATTATCCTTTCTAAGCCCTTATCTTTTAGTGTATTATAAAAACTTTGATTTAATATATAATCATCATTAATTGAGCTACCTCTTTTGTAAATATCACCCATGGTATTGCTTATTACAATGGTAGATATATAATTTCTGCTGCCATACAAGCTATCCATGTATTCCTGCAATTTTTTTTCGGACTGTATTCTAAGATAAGCATCATCCCATTTATTGCTAATAACTCTGCTTACTTTTAAATTATTAGCAGAAATAGACATACTCATATAATCCAAATCTTTTATGGCTTTCTCAAAATCCTTATTTCTTTCCTCTACCAAAATCTTTGTTGATTTAAAAACTTCGTCTGTAATCATGCTTCTGCTTTTAAAATACCAAATATATGATACCCCTAATGAACTTATAAATAACACTAATAGCAAGACAATAAACATTTTCTTTCTAAACGTTTTCTTCATATTTACACTATCCTTAACAATAAAATTAATAAAACTGTATATTAAAATACATACAATTATTATTGTATTATTTAAGAAAATATTATCACTTTATTAATATAGTGTCCAATAAACTTCGACAAAATATAACATAATATTCACTTTGTAAAAACTAAAAAATACTTAGTAACAACATTTTCATACTATCATTTAAGAAAAAAACTGCAAAGAGCATTAAAACTCTCTACAGTTTCTAAAGATACACTATTATTAAATTTTAATAGTATGTTCAAAAAAAATTGTTTTTATAACATAATTATATTCTAATATATAAATATTTCTTACCGTTATAGTATTATTCTCACTTTACTAAACTCCTAAGTTAAAATTCTATACAGATGTCCATCCACCATCTACAAAAAGAGTTTGCCCAGTAGTATAGCTGGAAGCATCAGAAGCAAAATAAATTACCGCTCCATCTAGCTCTCCTGGTTTTCCTGGTCTTCCTAAAGGAACTAAGGCATTATACATCCTAAGGTTCTGTTCCTCAAATAAACCATCTTTAGTCATTTCAGTTTCAAAGAGGCTTGGTCCTACAGCGTTTACTGTTATACCAAATTTACCCCAATATGCAGCTAAACCTCTGGTAAGGTTTACAATAGCACCTTTAGAAGCTTGGTATGCATGTACAGGTGAAGTCTTGCTTCCTGTAATTCCATAAATGGATGCTAAGTTAACTATTTTTCCGTACTTTCTCTCAATCATAACCTTAGCCACATGCTTTGTCATAAAGAATACACCTTTCACATTGGTGTTATACACTTTATCCCATTCCTCTTCAGTTATGCTATCCACGGCTCCTTCTGCAGCTACCCCAGCATTATTTACTAGGATATCTATTTTACCAAAATGATCTATTATCTCTTTTACTGCAGTCTTAACATTTTCTTCATTAGTTACATCACATTTTACAGGAAGTACCTTTCTACCCATAGCCTCAATTTCCTTACTCAGCTCTTCCAGCTTCTCATATCTCCTAGCAAGTATCGCTACATCAGCACCTTCTCTGGCAAAAGCCCTAGCTAGCTGTGTTCCAATACCACTGGAAGCCCCAGTAATTATTGCTACTTTTCCTGTTAAATCAAACAAACTACTCATAACACACTCTCCTCCTTTTAATACCAAAAACAGTAATATTGAATTTTTATTAACTATATATAGTTAATATGTAATTATTTCTATAAAAAGTTAATCTTTCCTCTTATATTATACCAATATACGCAATGTTCACAAACATTTTAAATAGTGTGTTTTATGATATAGCAATATATGTCACTACCCCAGGGGCACTACCAAAAAAAGGTAGTGCCCCTGGGGTAGTGACATTAATTGGAACACACTTGCAAAATATGTTTCATATGCTATACAATCTTAAATGATAACAATAATAATAATTACCTGTTCTAGTTATTGTAATAACTAATTATTTTAAGCAAGAATTATCTTCAGGAGGGATATAAGTGGGAGAAAATATAGTGAAACCAATATATCAGCAAATATCTATTGATATTGCAAGCAGAATTGCTAATGGAGAATTTCCCATGGGCAGTAAGATTCATGGAAGGTCTACTTTAGCTGGACAGTATAATGTATCTCCAGAAACTATAAGGAGATCTGTTAAGCTTCTTGAAGATATGGAAATAGTATCAGTGAACGCCGGCAGTGGAATAACAGTAAAATCAAGAGATGAAGCCTTTAAATTTATTGGAAAGTTTAAAAATATAGATTCTATAACATCTTTGAAGAAGGATATGTGGAATCTCATAGAAGAAAAAAACAAATTAGATGAAGAGCTTAAATCTTGCATTAATAAAATAATAGATTATTCAGAACGCTTTAGAAATTCAAACCCTTTTGCTCCTATAGAGGTGGAAATTCCTAACACTTCACGCCTCCTTGGAAAAACCATTGGTGAATCTAACTTTTGGCAAAATACCGGCTCCACTATAATAGCCATAAAAAAGGATGGTAAAATAATATTGTCCCCTGGCCCTTACGCAGAACTTAAAGCTGGCGATACCTTGGTTATGGTGGGGGATGAAAATGCTTATGAAAGAGCGGTTAAATATTTAAATGATTAAAATGAAATTATGATTTAATGAATATAGAGATAATAGGTAATAAAAATTATAAAGCATTCCTTGGGCATTTATTATATGTCCAAGGAATGCTTGTTTTATATTATAATTAAATATTTATTTATCCTTCCATGCTTTGAGGGTAGGTAAAATATTTGATATATACTTTCTTGCTTCAGATTCCTCCATTCCTCCTTGTACCATGTGAGGAACACAAATTTCTATCATTTCTTCCATGGTAACCTCTGAGGTAAATTCACCTTTCTGAAAACAATAAGTGCAGTAATCCTCATTTTTTGAACCATCAAGGTTCGTCCCCATTAAGCTAACATCCTCCATAGGCATTGCACAACTTTGACATATTTTAGTGTCCATTAAAACTCCTCCTTATATTTAAAATTTATTTTGTTATGCTTATTATAAAGGAGGTAATAAGACACCCTTATGTCGTAATTAAAATAATTATTTGTATTTGCTAAAAACATTTTGACTTCTTATCTTAATGAATTCTCGTATATGCTGAGGTTCCATCACTTCTACAGCTTCGCCAAAGCTTAAAATCATACTATAAACCCACTCATCTTCCGGGTATTCTACAGTTGCATAAATATATCCATCCTCTTTGAACACTAATTCTTCTATTTCAAAATAGTCATCTAATCTATTTAATGCGCTGTGATTAAACTTTAATACTAGTGTTACCCTCTTTCTATTATCTTCATAAATAATATTAAGCTCAGGTAATTCCCTTTCATAGAAGCTCTCTACAAGTATTTTTAACTCTCTTATTCTGGATAGCTTAAACAATCTAAAGTCCTTTCTTAAAGTACAATAACCGTGCAGATACCAAGTGTTAACCTTTAAAATCAAAGCTCTTGGCTCCACTTTCCTTTGGGTTTTACATCCGTTAATATCCATATAATCAAACTCAATAACCCTTTTATCATTTATAGCCTTTCTTAACATATCTACTTGACTCTTTCTTCTTTCGCTGTTCCCCCAAGGGCTAAAATCCATAATTAAGTTAGACCTTGTATCTATCTGAGAATTGGTTTTTAAAAGCAAAAGTTTGTCCATAATATCTTTAAAGCTTTTGTCTTCATAAGCTTTGTATACACCATTAAGTGCAGTGAGAAGTAACTCCTGCTCAGTATCTGAAAAATAACTTTTACTTATAAGGTAATCCTCCATGATACCATAGCCCCCATTTTGCCCCTTATAGGATACTATGGGTATTCCAGCAATACTTATAGCTTCAATATCCCTTTGTATAGTTCTAACCGACACTTCAAAATACTCTGCTAGTTCCTTTGCAGTAACCCTTTTATTATTTAGCATTTTAATAACTATAGCCAGTAGTCTTTCTACTTTCATCTTTTACACTCCAAATCTTAATAATAATATAACTAATTTCATTTTTATAATAAAACAATTCTATATTTTTCTATACTTTCCTTTGAAATACTGAAAATTTCCTAATGAATTTGAAGTTTATACACAAAAAAGCCCTTTTTTTGCTATTATCATCATTTATTCTCCTTATTCTAGATTGTACAAATATGAATGGAATTTTACAATATGACAACTTTATGATATCATTAGAGTTGTCGGTTGGGATTAAATGGAGAAGCTTACATGGTAGTAGATACTTTTAATAGATAATTTTATAAGGAGGACAAGATGTTAGAGCTAAAAAATGTGTCAAAGAAATTTAAAAATAAAATTATACTTAACAATATTAATCTTAAAATAAATCAAGGGGAATTAGTGGTGCTTATAGGGCCTAGTGGATGCGGAAAAACTACCACTTTAAAAATGATTAACAAACTGGTAGTACCAACCTCAGGAGAACTTTTAATAAATGGAAAAAATATAAGTCAAGAAGACACCATCCAGTTAAGACGAAATATGGGGTATGTAATACAGCAGACAGGTCTTTTCCCACATATGACCGTGGGAGAAAACATAGGTCTCATCCCTTTTATTCAAAAGTCTCACAGTGAAGAAATTAGAAAAAACACTGTAGAACTTTTGAAAATGGTAGACATGGATCCTGAAGAATATATGGATAGATATCCTGCAGAGCTTAGCGGTGGCCAGCAACAAAGAATTGGAGTGGCCAGAGCCTTTGCCACAGATCCTGACATCATTCTTATGGATGAGCCCTTCAGTGCACTGGATCCTATCACCAGGAGTCAGCTTCAAGATGAACTTTACAATCTTCACCATGAGCTAAAGAAAACCATAGTCTTCGTAACTCACGATATGGATGAAGCCTTAAAACTAGGAGATAGAATTTGCATAATGAAAGATGGAGATATTATTCAATATGATACTCCTGAAAATATTTTAAAGAAGCCTTGTAATGAATTTGTGGAAGAATTCGTAGGTAAAAATAGAATATGGAATCAACCTGAATTTATAAAAGCTAAAGATATTATGATACCTAATCCTGTAAAAACCATAGGAAACAGAACTTTACTTCAAGGATTAGAAATAATGAAAAGCAACAAGGTGGATAGCCTTTTAATAGTAAATAAAGATCAACAGCTTCAAGGTATTGTAACTTTAAAATACTTAAGAATGAAGCAAGAAGATAATTTAAAACTATCTGAAATAATGGAAACTAATTTTGAAACAGTTTCCATGGAAAACTCTATTATAGACATAGTAAATGTACTTAATGAACATCATTTAGGATATATCCCCGTAACGGACAATAAAGAAAAATTGGTGGGACTTATTACAAAAAGTAGTCTTTTAGCAGTTATGTCCAACCAGTATATAGACCAGGAGGTAGGAGTTTAGTGAATTTTATTACAGCAACCAATGAGTTTTGGAGTTTTATAATAACTAGAAAAGCAGAAATATTTAGATTAATAATTGAACACATTGAATTAACTTTTATGGCAGTTTTATTTTCTCTTGCTATTGGTATTCCTTTAGGAATATTAATTACAAGAGTTAAAAAACTTGCAACACCAGTTCTTGGATTAGCCAGCGTTATACAAGCAGTACCCAGCATGGCTCTTTTAGGTTTCTTAATACCAGTATTAGGTATAGGAAGCAAACCTGCTATAGCTATGGTGTTCTTATATTCATTACTGCCCATAGTAAAAAATACTTATACAGGATTAATGAATATTAACCCCGATACTTTAGAAGCAGCAGAAGGTATTGGATTAACTAAAGGACAAATACTGAAAATGATACAAATTCCTTTAGCCCTTCCAGTTATAATGACTGGAGTGAGAATTTCAGCAGTTACAGCCGTTGGCCTTATGACCATCGCAGCCTTCATTGGAGCTGGCGGCCTCGGATACATGGTATTCTCCGGAGTTCAGACAGTAAATAATAATATGATTTTGGCTGGAGCTATACCAGCATGTTTGCTTGCTTTACTCATGGACTTTATAATAAGTAAAATTGAAAAAGCAGTTACACCAAAAGGAATAAAAACAGCAGATGGCACCATAAAAGTTGGTGGCAAAAATAAATTTTCTCTAAGCAAAGGTCCTGGCAGCAAGGTTGTACTTGCTATTATAAGTATAGCAATAATAGTTGTTACAGTAGGCTTTTACGGCAAAAAAGGCTCTACTATAGTAATAGGCTCAAAAAACTTTAATGAACAGCTGATTCTAGGACACATGTTAGCTAGTTTATTAGAAAAAAATACAGACTTAAAGGTAGATAGAAAAATGAACTTAGGGGGAAGCAGTGTGGTTTTTAACGCTGCAAAGGCAAAAGAAATAGACGCTTATGTAGAGTATACAGGTACTGGATTAGTAAATATAATGCAGCATGGTCCTGTAAATAGCCCTGATGAAGCTTATAAAATTGTAAAAGATCACTTTAACGAAAAATATAACATTACTTGGCTAGATCCTTTAGGCTTTAACAATACCTATGCTTTAGCAGTAAAAAAAGACCTTGCAAGTAAATATAATTTAAATACAGTTTCAGACCTATCAAAAGTTTCAAAGGATCTAATTCTTGGCTGTACTATGGAGTTTGCCAATAGAGAAGATGGTTATTTAGGTATGAAAAAAGCTTATGACTTAAACTTTAATGATGTAAAATCCCTAGATGGCGGTTTAAGATATAATTCCTTAAACAATAATCAAGCTGATGTTATCGATGCTTTTGCTACAGATGGATTATTAAAAGCTTTTGACCTAAAAGTATTGGAAGATGATAAGGAATTCTTTCCACCATATTATGCAGTTCCTGTGGTAAGAAATGAAGTATTAGAAAAACATCCGGAAATTAAAACAGAATTTAAAAAACTTTCTAATGCCATTAGTGAAGAAACCATGAGAGAACTAAATTATAAGGTGGACAAATTAGGTGAAGACCCTAGGAAAGTAGCTGATGATTTCTTAAAAGAAAAGGGAATGATTAATTAATTTAACATTGGACACTTATATATAAAAAAGCATGATTCATTAACTTAAAATTTGCAACTTATATAGAAAAAACATGACCTATTAATTTAAACTTTGGAACTTAGAATGAAAGAAGGCTTATCCTTATTACGAGATCATAAGGGTAAGCCTTTTTATTATTTATAATTACTAAAACTTTTACCACATTCTAAGTTTAATATTAGAAGATAAGAAATGTAGATGCAATTCTACGTGCTAATACCGACAATATTCTAAGTTAAATATTGGGTGATAATCCCTTTTATTGCTTTTGATTTTTTAAAATTTATAACATTCTAAATTTAATACAGGCATATACTAGAAGTTAAACATTTGATTCATGGTTTAAGCGGCTTAAAATACTACCTTTGTGGAAATATATTACCTGAGTCTACCTTCCATTTACCTGCTTCCTTTACTAAAACTATATTGGAAGTTATATTGCCATCCTCTGACTTTACAAAAACCTTAACATTAATATAATTATCATTATCCTTACGATTTAAAACTTGAAACTCTCTTTCAGCATCATATAGTCCTTGTAATGCTAGTACATATACCTTGCCATCAACTACTTTTATGCAGTCCTTTTCTATTTTAGATTTATTTAGAAAGGATATTGAATAATGATTTCTTAATGTTGCTATTATTCTATTATAGGTCAAATTTTTATCTTTGGCTCTGCAGAAAATTCCATCATCTATTCTATCATTATGGTCAATATTCCTGTTGAAAAAGTTAATAGAAGTTAAATATGCATCTTTAACAATTTTAACCACCTGTTCATCTGATAATTCTTGTTTTATTTCTACAGGCTTTGTTGGAACTATCTCGGAAGGTTTTGAGTTTGTTGAATTTGAGCCCTGGGTTTGGAGACTTTTTCCTTTAGCCTTATCTTCAGCACTTTTTTCTTTTAAGTTTTTAGATTCATTAATCTTATCTATTTCATTTCCCGAAGCTTTTGTATCCTTTGATTTGCTTGTATCTTCTTGGTTTAATTCTTGCATCCTAAGCATTTCTAGTGAAAGTTTTTTATCTACAGAAGTTAAACTTAAACCTGAATAGCTAGTTTTTTTTGTATATTGTGCATTATTATATTCTTTGGTTTCCTTTAGTAACTCGCCTTTGCTGCAACCAACAAAAATAAAAATTAAAATAAATAGATAAAATATTTTAGTTTTTTTCGTCTTCACTGTATAATCCCCCCAGGATATTATTCATCATGATATTATATTAATAGATACGGATTTAATTGATTAAAAACATTAGAAAAAACCACTTTTTTATCACAAAATATCTTAAAAAAATACTTATTTCACCTTTATTTAAATTCTTGCCCTTTGGCATAAATCTATACAACTAAATAAAAAATAGAAGTGACCTCAAAAACTGAAGCCACTTCTAAAATATCTTCATTATGCTCTTCTAAAACTTTAGTGAATCTCCCTATTTGATGATCTATATGAGTTATACTTCCACAGTAAGTAGCTTTTCCATATCATCCTTAAGCTTTCCGCCTTCTATCCCACCTATACCCATGTATATCTTGGAGCATTTATCTTCACTTCCTAAGGAATCTCTAACCTTATCCACTGTAGAACAAATATTTTTCACTGCCTCTTCTCTATCTATAAATATATTTCCGAATCCACCCAAAGCCCTGACAAGTTCCTCGCCTTGGCTATTATAAGCTATTACCTCTGTTTTTGTTCCCCCAGAATCTACTCCAATAACATAATTCATCTCAATACACTCCTATTATTATTGTATTTATAAAATCGTTTATCCCCAATAAATTTTAACATCTTTTTCCCTTCATGAAACTATTTATATTCTGTTATTAAAAATGTTAAGAAAAATAGGAAAAATAATACATACTTCTTCTGTAAATTTAATATGTATTATTATGTTCTAATTCTAAGTGCTATGTAAACAACTTAAAGTTTATTGGAGGTGTATAAATGGATAATCAACAACCTAATGCTGAATTTACCAAGGAAGACATATATAAAAATAAAGGCATGGCTGTATTAGCATACATTATATTTTTAATTCCTCTTCTTGCTGCCAGGGAATCAAAGTTTGCTAAATTTCATACCAATCAGGGTTTATTACTTTTTATAGCAGGAGTCGCACTTAATATAATAAGTCAAATTATGCCTGCAATGATATACTTAATACTTGTACCATTAGCTAATTTAGCCATATTTGTTCTAGCCATCCTAGGAATTATTAATGCCGCCAAAGGCGAGGCCAACCCCCTACCTCTTATCGGCGGCATAGTTATACTAAAGTAATAGGTAATAGATAATAGGTAAGAAGTAAGAAGTGATAAGTTGTAAGTTATAAGTAATAGTTAATAGGTAATAAGTGATTTATTATTATTATTTTTTTATATGCATAAAAGAGAAAAGCATCCCTGATGATCCCACTTTATGGAACCACCCCTGGGGTGCTTACATTTTATGTTATCACCCCAGGGGTATCTCCACTATTTTCCATCATTTGTTTAACATTATTTCTAATATTGCCTTGTCAGTTTTGTCAAATCCGTTGGCTACAAGGCTTCCTATATTTTCTATGGTCTTTTCCACATCATCATTTATGATTCCATCATTGCTACAGGGCTCTATATTACTCATGGCTAATATAGAGCATTGAATGGCAGCATTAACAGCTGTTGCTATTTTTAAAGCGCAGGTAGATTTTGCTCCATCGCAGATAATGCCTGAAACATCTGCCAGCATGTTTTTTATGGCGCATTTTATATTTTTAATATCTCCACCTAAAAGATAGGTCATAGCTGCACTTGCTCCTGTGGAAGCTGCTATGCCTGCACCGCATATGGGGGATAATCTTCCCATATAACCTTTTATATATATGGTAATTAAGCTACTTATAGCTAAGGCTCTGGCTAATTCTTCTTCGCTTTTCCCTAATTCTTCAGCCAGCACTACAGAAGGTATAATACAAGTAATTCCTTGGTTGCCGCTTCCTGCAGTAGTCATTATAGGAAGTTTGCAACCAGACATTCTGGCATCAGAAGCAGCAGCGGTTGCTGCAACGATTTTGTTTATTAAATTATTACCTAATGCATTAAATTGTGTGGACTTGCTAATTTTATTTCCCACTTCCAGTCCGTAAGGTTGATTTAATCCTTCATCAGATACCTTCTTATTCATTTCTGCACCATTTAATAAGAATTTTATATCTTCAAAGCCTACATTTACTGCAAAATTATATATATCTTCTATGGAAAATAGCTTGTCCCCGCTTGCACATTCCTTGCTTAATTCTGTACCCTTACTCTCTTCCTCACTATTATCAATAATAGCTTTAATAGGTAATTCTTCTATTTTATTTAATTTTTCTTTATTATCTTCACTATCTTCATATTCAAATATCTTTACACCGTTATGTTCTATAAAAACTATATTAGTGTGCTCATGCTTTATAATCACTCTGGAGATGTTACTTTTGTATTTGCATATAGCTTCGATAAATAGCTTTTCCTCAGTATCGCTAACTGTTATTTTAATCCTTTCTTCTTTAACAATATTTTTAGCCATGAGCAGCTGTTCTTCCGTTAAATCTGAAAGCAACTGAAGTCCTAAGCTAGAGTTATTGCATACTGCTCCTAAAGCTGCTGCTATGTTTATCCCCGACATTCCTGTACCTGGTATTCCTACACCTAAAGCATTTTTTATTATATTTACACTTAAATTTAGTTCTATTATTTCTGGTAGCTTTCCCAATACTTCTGCACCTTTACATACAGCATAGGCCACTGCTATAGGTTCAGTACAGCCTAACGCAGGTACAACTTCTCTTTTTAGCATGTTTAAATATTCAGCAGTTTTATTCATATAACCACCCCTTATAACTAATAGTGATTTACATATACTATTTACTTATCTTTAGCTATAAATCTAAGTTCCTACAGAGTTTACAACACTTCAAATTTATGTGCATATGATTTCTCTGGATTTTAATAGTATCCAATTTATTTTAGCTTAAGCTTACAACCTTAATTTATACTCAATACTACTTTTTTCTATCAATTTTAGTATAATAGCGATATAAAGTAGCTCTTTAATATTTATTCAACAAAATTGGTGGGAAAAGAGCACTTTATAGCTCTTACCTTTAATAGTTTGAATTTTTTCTACTACTCTAATTATAGTGTAGAAAAGCCCCCATGTATACGTATACAAAATAATATATATTTTCCACAAACTAAATAATATTATTGATTGGAATATTATACATGACACTAATAAATAAAATATCAAAAATCACTAGTAATAATTCAGCATTAAATAAAAAAGACAACTTTTAAGACACCCTTCTCATTATATAATTAAGCAGATATACCAAATCTTTGATTTGGTATGATCGCTTACTTTTTTGTAA
Source organism: Clostridium amylolyticum (assembly GCF_900142075.1). Classification (GTDB taxonomy): domain Bacteria; phylum Bacillota; class Clostridia; order Clostridiales; family Clostridiaceae; genus Clostridium_AA; species Clostridium_AA amylolyticum. The sequence continues at coordinate 114,907 of NZ_FQZO01000003.1, read as the reverse complement.
TTCCTAAAGACACATACATTAGGAATATTATTTGCATGGAAATAAGCACCCCTGGGGTGGTTACATTTTATACCAGATACAAGCTCTAGTATTCTATTCCTTTTCTAGCCATAATACCTTTTTCTGCATAATGCTTTATGTCTTTCATTTCGGTCACTAGATCTGCTTTATTAACTAGCCATTCTGGGGCATTTCTCCCTGTAAGGATAAGCTCCATTTCTATAGGTTTTATATCAATTAAATATATTATCTGTTCTTCTGTTATAAGTTCATTTTTATATGCTCCTAGTATTTCATCCAAAATCAGCACCTCACAGGAACCTTCTCTCATAACCTTTACTATAAAATCATAAGTTTCCTGAACCTCAGCTTTTAAAATCTTTTTCTCTTCATCATTTAAATTCCAAAAGAAGCCTTTGGTTTTTTGAAATCTAAACAATTTAAAATATGGCTCTAATAGCTTTAAGCTATCTAATTCTCCTGTGGGTGTATTTTTTAAGAACTGAACCATATATACTTGACGCTTGTACCCAGCAGCCCTTACTCCCAGACCTATAGCGGCTGTGGTCTTACCTTTTCCATTGCCTGTATATACTTGAATATAACCTTTATTCATGCTTGTCCCTCCCTAATTATTAAAGTGCTCTTATTAATTACCAATATATTTTTATCACTCTCTGTTAATACACTAGCTGAATATATAAAGCTTCAGTATAGTCCTTATAATTACATGTTGCTTGTTCACATGCAGGTACAGCAAAATATAACGGTGGACCAGTATTTGCTTATACTTACACATTTCTTGTCCGCATACCCGCACTTTACATAATACTTGTCCATATATGCATCCTCATGCTTTAAAAATCCCTTGTACATATCCCAATATTTATACTTCTTATAATGCTTGTCCACATATTTATACTTTTGATAATGCTTGTCCATGTGTCAATATATCCTTTTGAATCTTGACTGAATGTAGATATGTCCTTTAAGAACTCGTCCATGTGTGGACATATATCCTATAGGCGCTTTCCTATGTTCCCACTTATATTATATAGATCTTGTCCTTATGTAAATTTATAAACCTCTTAATTATTAATTTATATAAATTCCTCTTATCTAACATATATTTATTTGCTTAACATGATGATATTCCTCAGCTTCATTCCTAAATTCCTTATCTGCATATACCTATTTACTTTCTTATCACTAAAATTTATCTAAACAATCTTAAATTCCTATAATATATTTCAAAAAATCCAAATTACTAAAGAAATGAATATGAGCATATGCTGCCACAGTATTTTTCTTACAATATCCACATGTCCAACTTTTCTCTTCACCTAAATATGAAGTTTTAGTTAGTTTATAAATGGTTTCCTCTTGGGTATTTATCTTAGATTTATGAAACTCATGACATCTTATTTTAAGTCCCATAGGCAAAATATTATTTTCTTTATTAACAGTGATTTCTGCATAGCCAAAATTCTGAAGACTTTTAGTCATTTCAGCTTGTCCTTTGAAAAAGCCTACAACTTTCCGTCCTTCTATATATTCTGTAAGATACATAAGCCCCCCGCATTCTGCATAGCATCTCAGCCCAGCATCTAAAGCTTCTTTTATGCTATTTAACATAGTTACATTACTGCTAAGCTTATCCACAAAGACCTCCGGATATCCCCCGCCTATATATAGAAAGTCGATGTTTCCTGGAAGCTCCTTATCTTCTAATGGACTAAAGTAAATCACCTGTCCTAATTCTTGTAGAAGTTCAATATTTTCTGTGTAATAAAAATTAAAAACCTTGTCCTTTGCCACTGCTATCCTTATTTTATGTTTAGAGAAGTGTTGTGAAAGATTGTCCACAGATTTGCATCCTTCTCTCCCTATTTTCAACAGTTTGTCCTCATTTGTCCCATGCTGATATTCGTTAATTTGTCTTTCTTCATTGGACAGTGTCTTTAAATATATATTATGGCAAGTAGTAGATGATTTGGTGCTTACCTCTCCATTAAACAATAGCTTTGAATATAGTTCCTTCTCACTGGAAATTTCCTCTTTAAATAACTTGAGCAAATTATCCATATTCACATATTTTTCTAGTAAACAGCTGCAAATTTCAATTTTTTCATCAATATCTTCTATTTCGCTACTTTGTACAAGACCTAAGTGCCTACTTCCTATGTTTAGTCTCTCATCCATGGGCACATATCCTAAAACCTTCACTCCACAATTTTCTTCTATAGCATATTTAAGTAAAGTATAGTAGCCTTCATTTATATTATTCAGTATTATGCCTTTGATATCAGCATTTTCATATTCCATTAACCCTTTTATTTCTGCACAAAGCGTAGCAACTTGAGCCTTAGGCGAAAGCACTAAAATAATAGGAACTTTCAGTAATTTAGCCACATGAGCTGTGGAACCATAGGTATCTATGCCCTTACCATCATAAAGTCCCATAACTCCCTCAATCACTCCATAGTCACCTTTACCACTATAATAAGAAGTCTTTACCCCATTCTCTTCCATGAGGAAAACATCTAAGTTTCTTGCAGCCTTACCTGTAATATGGCTGTGGAAAGCAGTATCTATGTAATCTGGCCCTACTTTATATCCTTGCACCTCAAAACCTCTTTTAATAAGAGCTTTCATAATACCCAATGTTACAGTGGTCTTGCCTCCGCCACTGCTATTGGATGCTATTATTAATGATTTCATCATTTTAATACTCCCTTACAATATATTAAGTATTTAATCAGCTAATAAAAAATCACTTGAGTATTTTTGATTTTAAATATTTATTATTAAGTTATTATTTCGTGAATACTATTAATAAGATTATAAGACAAGATATGGCAGCTTAATCTATTATTAATTATTATTTCATAAATAAGTACTATAATAAAACTATATATTAATAAACGTAAACTAAAGTAATGTAATTTACTTCTGTAATGAAAAAACTATTCACTCTATGGATTTTAAAATAATATACTCTACATTAAATTATAATATGAAAATTGTAATGTGCATAATAAAGTTAAGCTTCATAATAAAATTTAATGTTAATAATAAAGTTAGTCTTAACAATAAGTTTTAATATAAATATCTAATCTAATTATACATATAGTCTTAATAATCAAGTGATTCTTATAAAATGGAGGTATAAAGATGAATAGTAAGAAAATAGCCGGGGAAAAAGCGGTAGAATTCATAAAAGACGGCATGATTATTGGGCTTGGTACTGGTTCAACAGTTTACTATACCATTAATAAATTAGCTGAAAAAGTGCGAGAAGGTCTGAGTATCAAGGCAGTTTCTACTTCTAGTTCTACCACTAAACTTGCCACTCAATTTGGCATAGAAATAATACCCTTTGATGAGGTGGACTACATAGATTTAACCATAGACGGAGCAGATGAAGTAGATAATAACTTAAATGGTATTAAAGGTGGCGGTGGGGCACTGTTATATGAAAAGCTAGTAGCTAGCTCCTCCAAAAAAATCATATGGGTAGTGGATAAAAGCAAAATGGTAAGTACCCTGGGTAAATTCCCCCTTCCCATAGAGGTTATCCCCTTTGCCCATCATCAAGTTTTCAACAAACTAAAATCCTTAAACTTAAACCCAGTGCTTAGAAAAATTGACCATAGCTGCTATATAACAGATGGTGAGCATTACATTATAGACTTATCACTAGAAAAGATAGAATATCCTTATGAACTAGACAATACCCTAAGATCCATACCTGGAGTGGTAGAGACAGGTTTATTTTTAAATATGGCGGATATGGTTATAGTCGGCAATGAGGGTAAAGTAGAAATTGTTAATTCTAAAAGTAGGCTGTAGACTTCTTCTATAAGAATATGGAAAATAATAGTTCTACCTCTGAGGTGCTTCCAGTAAACTAGGAACACCCCAGGGGCGGTGCTATTAAATGTAAATCATCTTTCTATCTTTAAAATACACCGGCTTCAAATTACATTCTTCTGCTATTTCTTTGGCTTTATAAAGGTTTTTCCCAACATTGTCTGGTGTATGAGCATCAGATCCAAGGGTGGAAAATTTCCCTCCTAGTTCATGAAATCTTTTGTATATAGTCATAAGATTTTTAACCGCGGAAGCATCATCTAGCCTTCTACTATTAATTTCTATAGCTTTTTCTTTATAAGATAGAATCTTTAAAACTTCATCTATATAATCACTATAATCTTCATAATAAATTTCCTTATCTTTATATGGACTGTATCTGCTTATGTAGTCAATATGTCCAAGGCTATCTATATTGTCATGAGTTTTTACACAATCTATCATATAGTGTAAATACTGCTTGTATGCTTCATCCTTAGACTTTTCCTCATAAAAAATCCCTTGGAAAATATCAATCCCATCTACTATATGCACAGAACCTATAACATAATCAAAAGGATTGTCCAATATTATTTTATTCACTTCTTCTAATTTATCAGGGCGCATGCCAATCTCAATACCAAGAAGAACATTGTGCTTTCTATATTCTTCGTACTCTTTAAAGTATGAATCTAAATCAATCATTCGAAACTTTTCATTTGGACAATCTACATCTATATGCTCGGTAATTATAAGTCCTAGGTTTTGCTTCTTTGCTTCAATGACAGCCTGAGCAAGCGCCATTTCTGAATCAGCTGAATATTTAGTATGAATATGAGTATCAAACATATTAGTCCTCCAAAAATATTTTCTTAATTAATACTTACTTAATTATAGTTTATAATACCATACTATTCCACCACTTATCATTAAATCCACTACCTCTGGGGTGATTCCATAAAAATGGAATCACCCCAGGGATGGTGGTATATTTTACCTATACCTATATCTTTAGTATAATGAATATATCAAGTGATTCTTAGCTCCAGGTGGAGTTTGCTTAAAAAGAATACGCCTCCATCGGAAACTTAGAAGAACTTATCCAGGAGCTTGTCGCCCATTATCCCACCAATTGAATAAGTGGGGGTATTAGGAGCGCTTAGCTATGGGATAAACTTAACAGAATTAATAACTTGGGGGGAGCCTTATGCTCAACAATGATGATATATCCATTTATGATAAATTAATTAAAGGACAGCTTGATAGTAGCCAGGAAGCGGGAAAGCATGAAGTTCTAAAATTATATATAAGTGAAGGTTTATCTCATCTAAATAAAAAGAATATTTCTAAAGGTCTCATTGATGCGTTAATTCAATACTTTAAAGATGAGAATTATAGAGCTTTAACAGCATATATAAACAACCATAACCTTATAGATTACTATTATGCATTTACAGAGAAACTGGAGTTACTAGTAAGAGAAGGTCTTATGGATATAGAGCCCCTTCATGCCTTGTACCATAAACTTTTACATAATGGAAACACTTATGAGGAGGTTAAGGTTGGGATAGCCTTGGCCACAGTATGTGAATCACAGTATTTAAATAATGCACAAAAAATTATAGACACATTTTCCAAAAGTCCAGAGTTTTATTTTTATATTATAAAGTTAGCCCAAAATTATAATAATGCAAACACCTTTATATACAACTTGGCCAAAAGCTCCTATAGCTATGGGAGGATAATAGCTATGTCCTATCTTGAATTTTTAACAGAGGATATTAAAATTTGGTGTATAGAAGAAGGCTGGAAAAGCGGCATATACAATGAGATTGGAGCAGCATTGGTTTTGGAGGATATAAATATTGGCTGGTATATAGATAATTTAACTATGGACAGTGCAAAAACCTCTAATTTATCCCGGCTTTTACAAAGCTATTTTAAATTTAATAGTCTATTTCACTATGAATTTTATAAAAGCATTTTTGAAAAATATCTCCCTAATGTTGAGACACATGGAAAAAGCCTTGATGATTTAGTAGCCCTAATTCAGATCCAGGAGTTTGTACAAAAAGATGTGGAAATTAATGATGCACTTAACAGTATACCTACTAAGTATATGGATATGTTAGCAGATATTTTGTTTACAAAAAGATGGATAAGGGTTTTAGAAAATTCAATATCCTCCGTTGAAGGTTCCAGCGAATATATCATAAAAGCCTCCAAAATCTTTGACTTTAAGTTAACTTTTAATCATTTAATAGGTTATTTAAATAAAGATATTTCCGATGCTAATATTTATAAATATATTATGAAAGAAGGAGATGAATCTTCCAAAAGACAACTAATAGAGTTTGCTTTAAATAATCTTAATTTAGATATAATTTTTATTGGTGCTCATATAGACTCTGAAAACCAACTTCAAAATGAAGATATTATCAATTCTTTAAAAGATATAGATTGGAAGAATTTAAATTTAGACTTAGACATCCCTGAATTTAATGATTTACTAGTTAATGATGATTTAAAGGAATATAATTTTAAAGAAGATGAATGCCTAGAAATTATCATAGCTAATCTAGGTGATTTGTCCAAAGAAATGATAAATCTTAATGTTAAAGCACTTTCGGCAAGATTGGATGAAACCAAAAAGCACGCCATAAAAAATTTAAGAAAACATCAAGGTCTTCTCAATGAAGAACATAAGAAAATTATTGGACAAGCAGCGGAAAATGAAGAAAATTATAATATAAAAAATAGTCTTAAAAAGCTTTTAGAAAATAGGAGTTTAAAGCAAAGAGAATATGTAAATATACGTCATCTAATTATTAGACCATATATAAAGGATATTTATATTTCTTCCATGAATGTAGCAGGAGTTTATTATAGGGATACCACCCCCATAGAAGACAACTTGACCCAAGATGACATTGTATATCTAAAACGTGAAAAAGATAACCTCTATGATCACAACGCAATACAGGTCACTACCCACGATGGATATGTACTGGGTTATATTCCTAAAAAAGATAACTTCATATTAAAAAACCTTTTAGACGGGGGCAAGTACCTGTATGGAATTGTAAAAGAAACTAATTTCGAAGAAAATCATATTCGAATAAGAGTTTACCTAAGCTATCAAGATATAATAGAAGAAACCCAAAATATAGTTATGATGCTTAGAGGTAAGAGTAACGGGCAGATTCAATAAATCTACCAATAAATGTAATCGCCCCTGGGGTGCTTCCATTCTTATGGAAGCACCCCAGGGGCGATTACATTTATCACCAAGCATCTTATTCACATTGAATGCTCTTTAGCATTGGCAATCATAATAAAGTATAAAACGCACAATATGCTTGTAATAACTTTGTATGTTTCTTCAATTTAGTCCTGTCCACCAATGTATCAAATACACAATATTTTTGTAATATAGCTAATACTAAATAAATGGACATTAATATTACCTCAACAATCCTTTATATATATTTACAACTAGTATAAAATAGAATGGTAACTGGTAAACAAATGACTAGGAGGAAACTTTATATGAAGCATTATTTAGATCTTTTTTTGGTTTTTTTTAAGATAGGTGCCTTTACACTAGGCGGAGGATATGCCATGGTACCTTTAATTGAGAAAGAAGTGGTGGATAATAAAGGGTGGTTAGATAAACAAGAATTTATAGACTCTCTAGCTTTGGCACAATCTTCGCCAGGACCTATAGCGGTAAATACTGCGGTATTTGTAGGATATAAAAGTTCCGGTATATTAGGAGCAATATGTACCACCTTAGGAGCTATTTTGCCTTCTTTTATAATAATTTTGCTCATCGCATTATTTTTTAGAAATATAAAAGACAACATATATGTAGAAAAAGCTTTTAAAGCCATAAGACCTGCTATAGTCGCATTAATAGCAGCCCCCATCTATAATATGAGCAAAAGTGTGGGAATAAATAAAAAGACTATTTTTATACCTATCCTAGTGGCTGTTTTAATATCCTTTGCAGGTATAACTCCTATATTCTTCATAATAGTGGCTGCAATAGGTGGCATAGTTTATGGAAAAATGAAGGAGGGAAAATAGATGAACTTATATTTAAAACTTTTTTTAACATTTTTCAAAATAGGATTATTTAGCTTTGGTGGCGGATATGCTATGCTTCCTTTAATAAAAGAAGAAGTAGTAGTAAAAAACCTTTGGCTTAGCTTAGGAGAATTTACTGATATCATAGCTATATCTCAGGTTACTCCAGGTCCTATTGCCATAAATAGCGCTACATACATAGGCTATACTGCAACCAATTCAGTGTGGGGTTCAGCACTAGCCACCTTAGGGGTTTCACTTCCATCTTTCATAATAATGACCTTAATTTCAATGTTTTTTGTTAAATTTAAGGAAAATAAATATGTAGAATATGCCTTTAAAGGTATCCGTCCCACAGTAATAGGGCTTATTGCCGCAGCTGCCTTGCTCCTTATTAATAAAAGCATATTTATAGATTATAAAAGCATTATTCTATTTTTAGGAGTATTTATAGCCTCGTTGAAAAAGGTAGACCCTATACTGCTAATAGTAATAGTAGGAATCCTAGGAGTGATACTATATTGATGGAATGGATTGCTTATTGATTTTAAAAATTTAGCCGGCAACATATTGTATTATTCACTAATATTGATGTTATAGATTATTAATAAACTGAATTTAACTGACGCTAATTTATATTATATGCCATATTTGAAGGGATATTTTATTATCAAATGTTCTTTTTAAGACCCAAGCAAATTCATTGGTAATAACTAATAATATAAATATACAAAGTTTGCTTAGGAATGCTTTACTAGTTAATAAATGCCTTCAATAAAACTAAGGAGGATTTATGTAAAGTATTTCAATATTAATTAAACCTGCTTCTTCCAGTTGTAATTTAAGGTGCAAATACTGCTTTTATAGTGATGTGGCAGACAATAGAGATGTGATTAGTCATGGATTTATGAGTGAGGATACCATGACCTCATTGATAAAAAAAGATTTTGAAGAAGACACTAAGGCTATTTCTTTCGCCTTTCAAGGCGGAGAGCCCACTGTGGCAGGCCTTGATTTTTTTAAAAACTTCATAAAAGCTGTAAATAACCACAATGTTAAAGATATCTCTGTGAATTATTCCATTCAAACTAATGGTTGCCTATTAAATGAGGAGTGGTCAGAATTTTTTAAAGCTAATAACTTTTTAGTAGGAATTTCCTTAGATGGTCCAAAGGATATAAATGACCAATTGAGAATAACCCCTGAACATAAAGGAAGCTATAACCAGGTTATGAAGGCTATAAAGCTGTTGAAACAGTATGAAGTTCCCTTTAATATTCTTTGTGTCCTAACTTCCTTCAACTCAAAGCACATAAGGAAGGTTTATAAGTTTTTCAAAAAGGAAGGCTTCAACTATCCTCAGTTCATCCCTTGTTTAGAGCCTTTAGATAAAAATGAACCTTCAAATAAATACAGCTTAAAGAATTCTGACTACAAATATGCACTAAATAACTTATTTACCCTTTACAAAGAAGATTTCTTCAAAGGTGATTATACCAGTATTCGTTTGTTTGATAATTACATACAAATGTATCTTGGTTATCCAGCGGAAAACTGCGGTGTTTCAGGGATATGCAGCTGTTACTACGTTATAGAATCCAATGGGGACGTATACCCTTGCGATTTTTTTGCACTGGATAAGTACAAGCTAGGTAATATAAATGAAATATCCTTTAATGAAATGAGGCAAACTCCCCTATCTGCAAGCTTTATAAAAGAATCTACCTTTATAGAGGAAAAATGCCTCCACTGTAAATATATAAGGCTATGCCGAGGGGGTTGCAAGCGTTACAGAACCTCCACTGGAGCATCAGGTTTGCCCATGAATTACTTCTGCGAAGCCTATTACAACTTCTTTGAAACTAACATCGCTGGTATAGCAGAAATAGCTGACCAGCTAAAAAAAGAACTACTTGGAAAATAAAGGATCTACCCCTGGGGTGATGACATAAAATGTCATCACCCCAGGGGTAGCCCCTTTATTTGGGAATTAAGCGTGAGCTATTCTTGGCATCCACATGGGCTCTTTTTGAAGCTCTGCTGAAATGTACTTTAATAAGAGATTCATCTTTAATTCTTTATGTTCTTCACTGTTCCAAAGGTTGTTTACTTCATGAGGCTCTTCTTTTAGGTCAAAGAGCTCGCCATAGGTTTCATTGTAGTACACGGTAAGCTTGTACCTTCCATCCACATAAGTTCTTACATTAATGGTAGTTGGTTCATGATGATGCTCACATATTATGTGAGCTCTGGCTTTAGCTTCTTGTCCCTGCCATACTTTAATTTCATCTACTCCTGTCATAGTTCTTGGAATAGGGAAACCTAAGTCACTTAAAAAAAGTAGGTCTTAAGTCTACTAAAGATTGAAGAGAACTATTAATTACATTTTCTTTAACCTTTAATATTATTATTTTACTTTATCATGATCTTACTATTTTGATAAGTAGTTCTCCCACTCCCACATTATATCCACTGCAGGCATAAATTCCATTAACAGAATTCCATAAATTATCACCACCTCTGGGGTGATTACATTTTATGGAATCACCCCAGGGGTGGTTCCATTTGTTGGCAACTAATATAAGAGGAAGCTTGTCTGGATCTAGGTACATGCGCCTTGCTATAGTGTTTACGTTGCAGGAAAAATCGTCAAAATAAGTCTTTATATTTGGAACTAGTTCATAAACCTTTTGCAAGGTTTTATTCTGCAGAGCTGAGATATCTTTGAGCACAAAGATTAAACCTCCTGGTATGTTATCAAAATCTTTGGAGAAATCTATGATTTCGTTTAGTATATGCTCTGTTGGCTCCTTGCCTTCCTCTATCCATATAAGAATACTTTTGTCTTTTTTCATTAGCTGAGAAGCATATATAGTATCATTGTTTTTGTCTTTAAGCATAAAATCTTGAAGCTCATAGTTTTCTAGCATGTCCGATATTTTTGCATCTCTTATGGCTATTTCTATCTCTTTATTTTCCTTGGCACTTACTGAGAACAGATACTTCTTTGCAAATATACTGCCATTAGGCAATCTGTTGGAGGTTAAGATTCTATAATTACCTGGCACTAAACTAATATAAGCTTTTCCCTGAGAGGGTATATTATCCTGTAGTGATAAAGTCCTATATACTCCCTTATCTAGCACCGCTATAGTCCAGTTTTGATAATATTTTAATTCAGAATTACTGATATTATTAACTGTAAGCATAGAGTTTCCTAAAATATTTACATCTTCCACCTTTACAAATCCAATATTGCAATTACATGTTAAGCTTGGACTATTATGATTTTCATGTTTATCTCTTACCCTAGGTAGCTTGTCCTCCGTGTCTTTTTCAGTACATAAAAAGTCAGCATTGTAACCTTGCTTGCCATCAATAGTTTTTTTAATTTCATTCATGCCACTTAGGTACATAGCATTATATTTATAATACTCTACAGATAAATCATTAGAATTGATCCTTGCTGGTATTCCTAAAGTTCTACAAATTGCCACAAATAAGATCTTTTTAGATATTAAGCTTCCGCTACCCATTTTTAATGTCTCTAATGGAAGGTTATAAAGCTCTTCATATTCATGTTGTGGAAACTCTTTTACATTTTCATTAATATAACTCCATATAAGCACTGGCTCTTCTTTAAAGCTTTCTTTTAAGTCTTTAGAGAAATAATTATTAATTTCCTCCCTAAAAGCAGTAATTTTTTCTAGATATATTCTAGGACAAAGCACATATTTTAAATATATTTCTTTAGGATAATCTTCACTAAAAGAAACTACATTATTTATATGGGAATCTAATATATTGGACTTACTATCTACATAATCCTTATTGGACAAGGTTTTTAATAAATTAACCCGCTTTTCTAAATCCTCATAATCAGTACTAACTTTTAAGAAATTTAAAATTTCATTATAATTTCCTGAAGATTTTAATAATATATCATTAATATCATGAAAAGATGCTTGTACAACTTTTAGTGAAGCATTTTCCCTACTTCCTATTGGTTGTTTTACCTCTTCACATGTTGAATTTGCATATTTTATGCAACTTAACCTCTGGTTTTCTATCGCTTGTCCCTCATCTTCAAATATTGCTTGTCCTTTGTCTTTCCTTACTACATCTTCATCTTTTAATTTGCTTAACGCTTTACTTTCTAATAGCTGTGATTTTCTATCCTCTATCTCCCTCAAGATTTTATTGATGCTTTCTTCCCTAACAGCATTGCAATGTTTAACTCTTTCATTATGCGCCGACTGTTCCTCTTCAGTGATGCTGTAAGGTAATATTTTTCTATCTTTTGGAGGAATCATATCTATGTCTTGTCCAAGAACCTCTTCTTCATAAGACACTGCGTCGTTCATATTAAATTCAATTACCTTTACATCTTTTAAATCTATGATTTTATTAAGAAATTTACCTTCTTTCACCACATGGAAAGAAACAGTCCCTAATCCAAGGCTTATGAATGCTTGTCCTTGGCTATCTGTGACTAATTTTGCTACAGTGGCAAACTCTGAATAATTAAGTATCTCCACCCTAATTTCTGCACCTTTTATAGGCTGATTTTGTGAATTTATAACCTTAATATGAACCCTCTTTGTAGGTGCATACTTTTCAATATTGCTAATGGTAGTTAAAACATTATTTTGTGATATTATCTCTTCACTTTTAATATAATTTGAAAAAATTCTGCTGTGAATCACCATGGCTCTAGAAGCTGCGGAAGTAAACCAGCCTTTGTCTAATACAGGTTCTGGCTCGCAAGCTCCAAGATAATGCCACTTGCCATCACACCACACCTCTACCCAAGCATGATTATCATCACAATGAGCCCATCTAGGAGTGTAGATCTGTCTTGCCGGTATTCCCACGCTTCGCAAGGCAGTCACCGCAAACGTTGACTCCTCTCCGCATCTTCCATAGCCGCACCTTAATACTGTAAGGGGAGAGGCTGTCCTCTCATCTGTAGATTTATAAGTAGCTTTTTCTGCACACCAATAATTAACCTCTAGAGCAGCTTCGTACATGCTTTTACCTTCTATCCTATCCTTAAGCATTTGATAAAATACATCCCTGCAATCCTCTATGGCTTCGTTGTTAACACGATAGTGCAGCACATAATTCAGGAAAATATCCTCTGGAATCTTAAGGCCCCAAGGAGTATTTTCCCTTATAAATATTCCTTGTTTAACATATTTAAGAAACAAGTCAAAATCATAATTTGATATATCGCTTAAAGGCATGGAAGCATATAAGTACTCCATTAAAAACCTTTCTTTTTCATTACATAGGGAAAGCTTATATAAGATATTATTTTTCTTATATCCAAATAGATCTAATGCTTCATTAAACTTAGAGCTTACATATTCTTTAACCTCATTAGTATATTCCATAATCCATCTCCTTTTATAAATTCTCCTGGATAAATTCTCCCGGATAAATTTTAAATAAGCATCAATTATATTAACAAGTTAAATTTCATTCTACATACGGGAAATATCTAAATATCACTTACATTGATTAATATATTTAAAAGTTACAACTTCTCTAGAATCTCCCTAATCCTTAATATTTCTTCACTGTCAGTTCTCAATATCACATATTCGCTGAGTATAGGGAAGCCCATGCTGATATCTTCTTTTCTATATTTCATAGGGCTTTCCACGTTAATTTTCCCTGAAGTATGCACCGCAAGAGACTTGGTATAACTCACTACCTGCTGTACATTTTTTGAATTTATTCCGCTTCCTATAAGAATTTCTATTTTGTCCTCTGATTTTTCCACTAGTTCTTTCAGAAGTTCTATGCCTTCAGTACATTTATTTTTCTGACCTGAAGTTAAAATAGATTTAACACCTAAATTCTTTGCCTCTTCCAAGGCTTCAAAAGGATTCTTACACACATCAAATGCACGATGAAGAGTTACATGCATTCCTTCTGCTAAAGCCATAAGTTCCCTCATTCTCTCTAAGTCTAAAGCTCCATCTGGTTTTAAAATTCCTATAACAACTCCATTAGCACCAGCTTCTTTAAAAATCTTTATATCTCTTTTAATTATTTCAAATTCATCCTGGGTATAGCAAAAATCTCCATATCTAGGTCTAATTAAAACATTGATTTTTACATCGGTTTTTTCTTTTATTAATTTAAATAAATTTATGTTAGGTGTGGTTCCTCCAATAATTAGGTCACCGCAAAGCTCTAAGCGATTTGCCCCGCCCTTTACCGCTTCCATAGCTGACTCTACAGAATCTACGCAAGCTTCTAAAACATATGACATAGGAATTCCTCCTTGTAAACTGAAATTTATATATAAGTAATAGGTAATAGCTAAGAAGTAATAGTTGTGGTGAAAATTCAGCCTTGCTGAATTTTTTCAAAAACTCTTAACCCTTACCTCTTACCTTTTACTTCTTACTTCTTACCTATTAGCTCTTACTTCTTACCTATTAGTTCTTACCTATTAGTTCTTACCTGCTCTATAAATTTTTATTTCCCTGCAAGCAAATAATACACAGACGTTACCCCTGCTCCTGTAGCCCCTGTACATTGATACTCATAAAGAGGAGTATCCACCCAGGCAGTTCCGGCAATATCTAAGTGTATCCAAGGTTTATCTTCCACAAAACTTTCTATAAATAAACCCGCAGTTATGGTGCCGCAATAGCTTTTTCCTATATTTTTCACATCTGCTATATCACTTTTTATCATATCTCTATACTCATCATAAATGGGGAATCTCCAATATTGTTCTCCAGATCTCTTGTAAGCCTTTTTAAATTCTTTATAGAAATCTTTATTATTGGTTAAAACCCCAGCAGTACTAAAGCCTAAGGCATTTACCACTGCACCGGTTAAAGTAGCTATATCTATAATTCTTTCTACCTTCTCTTTTTTAATAGCATAGGTTACTGCATCTGCTAATATAAGCCTTCCTTCAGCATCAGTATTCAAAACTTCAATAGTCTTTCCAGCCATGGAATTAATTACATCTCCAGGAATGAAACTTTCTCTAGATATACGATTTTCACAAGCAGGTATTACCCCTACCACATTTGCCTTTATCTTATTTTTTGCTAAGGCATATATAGTACCAACAACTGCAGCTGCTCCCGCCATATCTCCTTTAATTCCAGCCATGGAGTTAGCAGGCTTTAAGCAGTATCCTCCGGTGTCACAAGCTACTCCCTTTCCTACTAAAGCTGTAACCTCTTTACTCTCCTTATCCCCAAAATACCTTGCTATAATAAGCCTTGGTGGATTTCCGCTGCTTTTTCCTACGGTATAAAAGGCTTCCATTTTATTTTCCACAATATATTTTTCATCAAAAACCTCTACCTGAAAACCTGCCTCTGCACCTAATTTCTTTATATTTTCCGCCATAATTATAGGAGTTAACTTATTTGCAGGAGCATTTACCAAGTCTCTAGCTAGTATAACCCCTTCTGAAATATTCATGGCAAGTATTATTTCATTATTTATTAAAGCTTTATCTTCCTCATCATATCCTTGAAGATATATATCATAGGACTTTTCTTCCTTGGATGTGCCATACCCTTTAAATTTATATGACCCTAGCCTTAAGCCTAAAATTATTTCACTAATGGAACTTATGCCATACTCCTTTAAAAACAAAGAAATATCAATAGCTACATTTTTAACCTTATATTTTTTAAGCGCCTTTATGCTATAAGCTGCTATTTCTTTTATTTTTGTAAAGTTAAAGCTAGAGAGTTCTCCCAATCCCACATATAGTACAACCTTGTCATTTAATACATCAATATTCTCTTTACAATTACTTTCATCACTATTATGGGTTTTATCCTTATTAGCACCTTCATCCATGTCATGACTATTTCTATTATTAACATAAGGAATGGAAGTCTTATACCCACTATCAAATACTCTTTGAATAGCTGAAGGAATATTGCAGTTATTGCTGATATTCTCTTTATGGTCATTTTTGTTACTGTAATGACTATTATTATTTTTGCCATAAACATACACAATTTTTAAATCACAACTTTGTTTGTTATCTGCACCTATCATAAAATCACTCCTCAATGTTTTCCATTAAAAGTATCCACCCCTGGGGTGATTACATTTAATGGAAGCACCCCAGGGGCGCTTCCATCAATTGTAAATTATTATTCATGTTAATTAATATTCTATAGAAACCATACTATGTCCTTCTATTTTGTCTAAATTAAATACTATATAGTTGTCCAGCTTTTGAAAATCAATACTTTCAAGAGAAGGGACTTTTTTCACGGACTTTATGTTTTTGCTGCCTACATATATTTTAAATTCTAAGTTATAAAGAGGGATAATATCTTCTATGGTGTAAATATCTTCTGAGCGTTTTTCTGTTATATAGTGCAGAACATGTAGTATATCCCTGTGGTTGCAGCTGTCATTATGGTAATTGTCCAAGCCTACATGCTTAACCTGTGTAGTTTCAGCACTTGCTGATTCTATATCATCGTTGCTTACAACTCCAACTACATGCTTAGCTTCTGCAGTTTCAGTCCCCAGCTCTTCCTTAAGCTTATCATAACTCTGAGTGTTTAAAGCTGTAATTATTGTAGATGGTCCGTTGTGAGTAATTAGCTTATCTTTGAGAAGAAGCTCTAACGCATCCTTCATTATTAACTTGCACCATCTAGCGCAGTTTTTGCGGTAAATTCTAAATATAGGATGGGAAAAGTATATAACATTATCCTTTTTGGTTACAGCTGGGTAGCCAAGCTTTCCTGAGGATGGAGTATGTTGATGAGAACAGAATTTTTTCCCTTCTCTATTAAAGTAAGGCTGTACAGAATGCATTAAAATCTCGGCTTCTTGAGCCTTTATTTCCATACCTCTTAAATACATAACATACTCTTCTTTGTATAAATCCTTTCCTATAACCTCATTAGGTAAAATAAAATCTCTATAGTAGTCAGATTCCTTTTCATAAGAAATTCCATATAAGCTGCTGATTTTGCTTTCATTATTTAAAAGGGATTTATAGGTGCCAATAACCTCGCCGCCCTTTTCCACATATTTAGTAAGCTTATCTTCTAATTTAGCACTAAAATTTATGTCATCAGGTAAAATTAATAATTTATACTTATCAAAATCACAACTGCTATCTATGATGTCAAACTGATAAGATAATTCTTGAAGCATCCTTACCGCTCCTATTAAAGCTGGAGGAATACCTAAATCATGCTCCTTAAAAGTGTAAAACTCTTCTGGAGTAAATACTGCAATTTCTGGAATAGCCTTTGCACCTTTGCAATAAGACTCTTTTTCTTTAACCTTTTCATAAACTGATCCTATTAATTCATAAGCTCCTTTAGATAGCTTGCCACTAGGGTGGAGTTGATCTCCTATGGAGCAACCAGCCCCTAAAGCTAGCATATTAAAACATTCAAACTCTAATGCTGCATTGTTTTTAAGGGAATGAAAATCCCCCCAATAGGTATGAAATTTACCTGTCATCCCTAGTATATCTTTTCCTAAATTCCTAGCATATCTAACAGTGGCTGGGAAATGGTCATAGCCCCAGCCGCCGCTAGGAAGAGATTCTAACTCTAAGTGAGTATAATCATCGAGACTTCTTTTATTATTAGGTCCTATATGTGAACTATTATAAAAAATACCGGCATTAGGAACCCTCTCTTTTATAAACTCTGTTATTTCCTTTTTAAATTCATCCACCATCACTGTAGAATATTCAATTCTTTCATGTTTAACCTTTGGATCAAAGCCTAAGGCTTGCATTTTACTAATGCAATGCTCGCAATTGCAGTCCACTTTAAACAGTATGTCCATAAAGAAACCATCTATATTTTCTATTCCCACCACATCGATGATATCTTGAATATGATCTTTAAAATACTGCCTATAGCCGCTATTTAAACAAATAGTATAGTAAAAATGAGGCTTTGGTATATTTTGGCTGTTGATAAACTCACCATTCTCATCTACGCATAACCATTCTGGATGAGTTTCTGCTACATGCCCATCCCACTGAACTGTGGTGTATATGGGAACATTTATATTATTTTTATGACAAGCTTCAATTTGTTCTAATAAAAGATTTTTATTAACTAAATTAGGATGTATAAGCTCCGGTGTTTTCTTTGAAGGATAATACACCCATCCATGATGGCATCTTGCAAAGCAGGTAATGGAGTCGATATTTGCTTTTTTTAAAGTATCTGCAAACTTTTCTGCGTCAAATTCCTGAGCCACCATAGGAATATACTCACTGGTATGAAAATCTAAATGTACTTGTCTATATCTTAGTTCATTCATATCTAAATCCTCCACGATAATATACTTTTATCATAAACTTTATTGGAAAGATACACATCAATATATTTTAAGAGGGATTTATATATGCCAATAACCTTGCCGCCCTTTTCCACATATTTAGTAAGCTTGTCTTCTAATTCATGTACTTTCCTCAAAAATATATATGATATGTTTCTTAAACCATTTAAAACTTAATTACATTCATTCCTTAACAGACTTTTTATTCTTTTCAAATTAATTGGCCATGTATAATATTATTCTAATCTTTATCTTAATTTACTCTTTTACCGCTCCAGCAGCTAAGCCGCCTTCAACCTTTTCTTGGAATAAAAGATATATTACAAGAGGTACAAACACGGTAATTACTATGGCTGCCATTAAAGGACCATATTCAGATCCTCTTTCACCATTAAAGTTAAGAAGTCCTAAGGAAATAGGCTTTAACTTATCATCATTTATAAATAATAGTGGGAATAAGATGTTATTCCATGCACCTAGAAAATTAAAAATAGATACTGTAGATATAGCAGGTACTGACAAAGGCAATATTATTCTTGTATATATCTGAAAATATCCTGCTCCATCTATAATAGCTGCTTCTTCTAAGGACATATTTATTCCCTTCATAAAACGTGTAAGCACGAATATGCTAAAAGACAAGGAAAATGCTACATAAATAAGCACTAGAGCCACTAGGTTATTCTTAAGTCCTAATTTTCCTACCAGGTATGCCACAGGTACAAGTATAGTATGCATAGGTATCATCATGCCTAAAAGAAAGAATATAGAAAGATATTTATTTATCTTAAAATCAAATCTTGCTAGTACATATGCTGCCATAGAAGCCACTATAACTAGAACTATAACTGTGGACATAGAAATCATAAGGCTATTTAAAAAATATCTGCTCATATTAGCTTCTTTCCAAGCTATTACATAATTTTCATATCTAAAAACTTCTGGCAAGCTAAAGGGTGAGCTGAATATTTCATTATTCTCTTTTAAAGAAGAAACCAAGGTAAATAGCATTGGAAAAATAAATGCTAAAGACATAACTATCAAAAATACATACAATCCAACTTTTCCTGACCATCTATTATTAACATTACTCTTTTTTCCTTTCATCCTTCACCCTCCTAACTATCTTTTCTTTTATCCATGATAAAATCACTGCCTATGGTAAGAACTAAAGCAATTACTAAAATTATAACCCCAATAGCACTACCTCTTCCGTAATTATCGTATCTAAAAGCCTCATAGTACATAAGGGTAGTAGGAAGATTGGTTAGTCCATTAGGTCCCCCTTCTGTCATTACAAATATCAGGTCAAAAACCTTTACAGTACCAATTATGTCCATGAGTACGCACATGCTTAAAATAGGTTTTAACATAGGAATAGTAATATAGAAGAATTTTTTTGCGGATGTAGCTCCATCAATGGCAGCCGCTTCATAAACTTCATCTGGGATAGTGGTTAATCCAGCAATTAATATAACCATGTAATAACCGATACCTGCCCATATATTTACGAATATTATGGTATTCATAGCAGTGGAAGAATCTATAAGCCATCCTTTTGCCATTTCTGCTAGTCCAACCATTTCTAATAGACTATTTAAAGAGCCATTAGGCATAAATATGAAATACCATAGAAGTCCAAT
Source organism: Clostridium amylolyticum (assembly GCF_900142075.1). Lineage (GTDB taxonomy): Bacteria > Bacillota > Clostridia > Clostridiales > Clostridiaceae > Clostridium_AA > Clostridium_AA amylolyticum. Next base: position 94,997 of record NZ_FQZO01000003.1, on the reverse strand, counting down.
AGCTGTAAGTGGGAATATAGTAGGAACAAAATACATTACTTTAAAAAATCTATATCCTCTGCACTTTGTATTTATAGCCACCGCAAGCAGCAATGCTATAGGAGTATGGAAAAGTACGCTAAAAAACACCATTCTGCCCATGTTTTTTAAGGATAGTATAAAACCAGGATCTTTAAAAACAGATAAATAGTTTTGAAGTCCTACGAACTTAATTGGCGTGCCTAAAATTCCGTTCCAATCCGCCATAGAGAAATAAAGAGCTCCAAACATTGGCATTATTAGAAATACAACATAAATTATTAAAGCCGGTAACAAGAAAAGTAGTAGTTTTGACTTATCTTTTTTAGTCTTCAAATGTATCAAGTTAGTCCCCCCTTTTTAAAGGCAGTTCCAGAGACAAAATCTCTGGAACCCACAACAATTTTATTTTGCTTTATCTATTTCAGCTTGTATTTCTTGTGCAGCTTTTTCTGGTGTACTTCCAACAAACATACTAACTATAGAGTTTCTAGTTCTATCCTGCATAGATGGAAGTGGATCAAAGTCAAACACGTCTACTGCAATACCTGTGGATGTTGCTCCTAAGTCTACATTCTTTAAGAATAATTCTGAAACTTTTGTTTTATCTATGTTTATATCTTTTCTTGGAATTAAGAACTGTGATTCCTCAGCAAATCTCTTTGCTGCATCAGCTGAAGTTAACATTTTAACAAGTTCTATAGTATATTCTTTTTCTTTTCCTTGAAGCTTTCCGTTAACCATGTATGGGCTTAATATCTGCATATCATTATCTTTAAACTGTGGTTTTTCTTCAAAAGAAGGGAATTTAGCAACTTTTATTGATTTAGTATATTTAGTATCTTTTTCACTAGTAAATTTGCCCATATTCCAAGGTCCAGTGATAATCATACCTGCTTTTCCTTGAAGAAATTCTGTTAATACTATATCATCGCTGATACCAGCAACGTTTTTACCAAAAGCATTTATATCATTTAATTCTTTAACAAAACCTAAGGTTTTAACTACTTCAGGATCTGTCCATTTCATTTCCCTTGAACCTAGCTTTTTAGCTGCTTCAGTTCCCATCCATTTATAGAATATTTGGTCATGAAGATGTCCAGCCATATAAGTGCTTTTAGCTCCTAAAGCAATAGGTTTAATTTTAATTGCATTAAGCTTTTCTATAGCAGTTTTTAATTCTCCCCAAGTTGCTGGGAACTTTTCTATACCTGCTTGTTTAAATAATTCTTCATTATAATATACACCTATTAATCCAGACTCCATAGGTATTGCATAAGTACCCTTATGGCCTTGAACCTGATAGTAGCTTAAAGCTCCTTCTGTAAATCCGCCACCCCACTTAGCATCTTCTTTTAATATAGGGTCCATGTCCATTAATAATCCACTCTTAATGTATTCTCCAAGGTTAGCAACCCCTTGAATTCTAAATATATTTGGAAGGGTTCCTGAAGCTAAATCTGTTTTTAGTTTGTTATTAAAAGCTGATTCATCTCCTTGAGATTCATCCACCACCATTACATCTGGATGTTTGCTTTCAAAGTCTTTTACAATGTCTTTAAAAATCTTTACTTGGTTTGTTGTTCCTGCCATTCTAGTTAATAGTCTAATTTTTATTTTTTCATCTTTTCCTTTGTCAGCGCTGGAATTTGACTTTCCTGCGCAACCAGCTAAACCAACACTCATTGTTAATGCAAGTACCAAAGCTAATACTTTTTTCATCTTTCTTCCTCCACATCATTTTTAAATTTCATTTTAAAAACCCGTCACTTCAGTTATTTGTATAAAGGTCCATACGCATTGCAGGCTCTATAATCTGCAGCTTCTAAATCTTTAGTGCCAAAAGCTGCAAAGCTATGAGGTCTAAATATATCTATATCTTCAACATTGTGAAGTGAAACAGGTATCCTAAGCATGCTGGCTAGAGTAATTAAATCCTTACCAATGTGTCCATAACTAAAGGCTCCATGATTTGCTCCCCAGTTTTTCATCACACTGTACACATCTTCAAAGCCTTTAGCTCCTAATCTAGGTACAAACCAAGTTGTAGGCCATGTTTTGTCTGTTCTTTCGTCTAATATCTTATGTATCTCATCCTCTAAAACTACAGTGTAGCCCTCTGCTAGTTGAAGCACTGGGCCTATGCCTTGAACTATATTTACTCTAATTAAAGTCACCGGCATTTCACTTTGAGTTCTAAAGTGAGAAGAATATCCACCTCCTCTAAAATAACCAAGATTAGCAGGACACCAGTCTGTAGCTTCTGTGCATGCCTTAATATCCTCTTCAGTCATGTCCCACCATTTTTTCATACAGTTTTTACCATCTTTATCCTTAGAAAGACCAACTGCATCTAGTGCCGCTGAGCCTGAATTTATCAGATGGATAAAACCGTTTTCTGTTAATCCTGTAGGTTTCTTACCTGTAACTCTTAAAACTGCCTCTGGACTCCAATAGGTTCTAACATCTGCAAAAATACTGGCAGTACCGGTTAAAAGCTTTCCAAAAAGCATAGCCACACCATTTAAAGTATCATTTTCTGTAGCTAATACCGTAGGTTCTTTTTTGCCATTCCAGTTAAAAGATGAATTTAGAATTGCTTCAGTAAAATCACCATTAGGCAGCCAGTCTGTCCACATTCTTTGACCTTGGAATCCTCCAGCAATAGCATTTCTACCCATAGCCTCTTCATGGAATCCTAAATCATTGAGCTTGTCATTACCTAGCATTATATCTCTGCACACCAAGGTCATTTTAACTACAAATTCCCACTGTTCTGCTTTCTTTTCTGCTGTTAATCTTTTATCTTCAGGATTTGGATCATAGCCTTCCTTACAGTTTTCCTTAGCCCATTTAAGTGCTCTTTCATACTCTTCATGATCATATATTTCGTTATTAATTCTTCTTAGTATTTCAGTCATATCTACCCATTCTGCTCTTATGCCCAGATATTTTTGAAAAAATTCCGGATCACAGAAGGAGCCCATAATACCCATAGACACTGACCCCATATTTACATAGGACTTATTTTTCATAACTCCTACAGCAATGGCACATTTTCCAAACCTAAGAATCTTTTCTTTAACATCCTCTGGCAATTCTTTAGAGTCCATGTCTTGTACATCCTTGCCGTAGATAGAAAAAGCAGGTAATCCTTTTTGTGCATAAGCCGCCATTACCGCCGCTAAATATACAGCTCCTGGTCTTTCAGTACCATTGAATCCCCATACAGCCTTAATAGTAAGAGGATCTAAATCCATAGTCTCCGTACCATAACACCAACATGGAGTTACAGTTAACGTTGCACATACATTTTCCTTGGAAAACTTTTCCGCACACTTTGATGCTTCATAAGCTCCTCCTATGGTAGTATCTGAAATGACGCATTGAACCTTAGTCCCATCTGGATATACTAAATTATCCTCTAGGTATTTTGCTGCTACTTTTGCCATATTCATAGTTTGCTCTTCTAAACCTTCTCTTATTCCTCCCCACCTTCCATCAATGGTAGGTCTTATTCCTATTTTGGCATAACTCATTTCCTCTCCTCCTTATAGAATGTTTTTTTCCTTATATAAATTATGGTATTTGCTGTTTGTAATTATTCTTAATAGCATACAAATTGCCTGCTTTAAATGATTTTACATAACTATAAGCATATGAAATATTAATGAAGCAAAATGATGGAGCCAATATTAGATGACTTTTACATAAATTGAATCCTATCTAATATTAATAATTTTCAATTATGGATCTTATCTATTTTCAATAATATTTTTATACTTAGCATAGCTCTCATCCCAGAAATCCTTTACAAGAGGGCTATATTTTTTTGTGCCAAAGGATTTTTCTACTATGGCTCTCCCCTCTTGAATATTTTTAATTTCTCCTTGTGCAATGAGTTGAACCATTATATTTCCTATGGCAGTTGCTTCTACGGGCCCTGCAATGACCTCAAAGCCTAATGCATTCGCAGTGAACTGACAAAGTAGTTTTGACTGTGATCCTCCACCCACCAGATGAAGCACATTATATTGCTTTTTAGTACATTCGCTTATTTGTTCGTAAGTATATCTATATTTAAAGGCCAAGCTTTCGTAAATACATCTTATTATTTCACCATGGGTTTCAGGAACATACTGTCCTGTAGCTTTAGCATAACTTTTAATTCTTGAAGGCATGTCACCTGGAAGATTAAAACTTTCATCATCCGTATCTATAAAACAAGTAAAAGCTTTTGCTTCTCTGGCAAGGTTTTCAAAATCATCATAAGTATAATGTTTGCCTTCTTTTTCAAATTGCCTTTTGGTTTCTTGAATAAGCCAAAGCCCTTTTATATTTTTTAAAAATCTAGTAGTATTGTTTATCCCTGTTTCATTGGTAAGATTATACTTCATGGACATTTCATTAATTAGAGGTTCTTTTAACTCTGTACCAAAAAGTGACCAAGTACCGCAAGATACAAAGATAAAATCTTCTTTAGAAGGTACTGCTGCTACAGCACTGGCTGTATCATGCTCACATACAGCAATAACTGTTTTTCTTTCTATCTTCAGCTCTTTTGCCAGTTCTTCTTTAACTAGTCCAACCTCAGTACCTGTAGAAACTACATCTGGAAATATATCTTTATTTAAACCAACTTTCGCTATTAGATATTCGTTCCACTTTTTATTATATGGATCGAATATCTGAGTAGTGGATGCTATGGTCTTTTCAGCTTTTTTAACCCCTGTTAATAAGTAGTTAAATAGATCAGGCATCATTAAAATAGTCTTATCTTTATGAAAATCTTTATCCTTAGTGAGGTATTCTGAATAAAGTTGGAATAAGGTATTTATCTCCATAATCTGATTCCCCGTAAGAGTATATAGCTTATCTTTTCCAATAATTTTTGATACCTCATCTATAATTCCTAAAGTTCTTGTATCCCTATAATGCACTGGATTGTCTAAGACTTCTCCATCCTTATCTATAATTCCATAATCCACTCCCCAGGTATCAATCCCTATGCTGTCATATCCACCCTTACTTTCTCCTATTACCATGCCTTTTTTTATTTCATTAAAAAGCTCTGGCAAGTTCCAATGCATAGAATTGTCTTTTATCAATGGCTTATTTTCAAATCTATGTATTTCTTCAAGTTGAATTTTATTACCGTCAAAGGATCCTAATATGGCTCTTCCACTGGAAGCTCCTAAGTCAAAAGCAAGAACTCTTTTTAACATAGTTGCACCTCCCTTCCTTTAGGTGGCATCTGTCAGGTGTCAGGCACTTGACAAGTGACAAACTTTTATATTAAATTTTATTGCTACTTGTTGTATTTTTTATATCCAGGATGTCTTCCTGTTACCTTATATGAACTTCTCATTCCTATTAATCTATCTATGTTTTCTCTAGATATTTCTTTTTCTCCACCTAATAGCTGTGCCACCAAGCTTGTCTTAGCCCATAGCTCTAAAGTTTCCATTCTATAATAAGCAGTGACTAAGTCTGATCCTACAGATAAAGCTCCATGGTTTTCTAATAAAATAACATCATGCTGTTGCAGGTATGGTTCAATGGATTTAGGAACTTCATCTGTGGAGGGTGTTCCATAAGGTGCTATGGGTACTGAACCTAAAGCTATTACACATTCAATTAGTGAATAAACATCCATATGCTTGTGAGCTAAGGCAAAACCTGTAGCTGTGGGTGGATGCGCATGTACTACTGCTCCCACATCATCTCTATCTTTATAGCATTTTAAATGCATCTTAATTTCACTAGAAGGTTTGTACCCTGGATTTTCCTCTATCATTTCCCCTTTTTCATTTATCTTTACTATTTTATCAGGAGTCATAAAGCTCTTACTTATACCTGTAGGTGTAGCTAAAAAAGTATTTTCATCAATTTTTACAGAGACATTTCCATCATTAGCTGCTACCCACCCTTGCTGCCACATCTTATGGCATATATCACATATCTGTTCTCTTATCTCTATATCTTTCATTTCATTTCTCCTTGAATTAATTATGACTTGAATTTTAATTATTAAGTATATTCTTACCTAGTAATTATCTTCTGCACATAGTTTGTTTACAATTTCATTATATATTAATTTGTTCAAATTTGAATATTTGAACAATTAGTTGATGTTTTAACGTTTACCATGCTATAATTTGTTCATAATTGTTCAAATTGTTTAAAGGAGACTAAAAAATGTTATCAAAAGAACGCAGTGAAGAAATATTAAAAATACTTAAGACTAAAAAACAAGTTTCCACTAAATATTTATGTAAAGAGCTATATTGCAGCATAGCCACCATAAGAAGAGACCTTATTGAACTTGAAAAGGCAGGAATGGTTAAACGATGTCACGGCGGTGTAACTCTAATTCCCAGCTACAACATGGAATATCCTCATATGTTTAGAGAAATGGAAAATCAAAAAGAGAAAAACTATATATGTAATCTAGCTTTAGACTTTATTTCTAACGGTTATGCCATTTTTTTAGACTCCAGCAGCACTGTAAGCAATATTTGTCCCATGCTTAAAGACTATGATAACCTTACCATAGTAACTAATGGAGTTAAAACCGCACTAGACCTAGTACAGCTAGATTCTGTCACCACCTTTATAGCTGGTGGTCAATTAAAATCTGGCTCCACCTCCATTGTAGGCGAGCTCACCGGAGGGTTTATAGATAACTTTAAGGCAGATATTTCTATAATATCCTGCAGAGGGTTAGATGAAAATGGTGCCTATGAGGCCAACCAAACTCAAGCTCTGGTAAAACAACACATGATTAGAAATTCAAAAAGTACCATACTTCTATGCGACAGCAGCAAGTTTAACACCTCCCATTTCTATAAACTAGACTCCTTTGCAAACATAGAAGCTATAATCACAGATAAAGAACCTTCAGCTAAAGTTCTAAATAGCATATTACAAGCTGGTTGCGAGGTAATCTATTAAAAACTTCTCACTAAAGGCATATTAAATTTACCAATTAAAATTCCTGCTTAAATTAATGCTTCTATAAATAATTTACGGGAATGCTCATAAATAATTTATGTAAATGTTCATAAGTAGTTTGTGTAAATACTTATAGATAACTTTTTCTTAAAGTATTTTCAAGTTGAGTAAAAATTATAATATATATCTTACAATATTTATCAGTATAGATCCATGGTATATAATAAAATGTAGACACGTTAAATTTAGAAAAGATCAAGTGATTCTTAGCTTCAAATGGATTAACTTTAATGTATACCTCTCCAGTTGAAACTTAGAATAGCTTACCCAGGAGCTTAGAGCTTATTATCTCGCAACTTGAATAAGTGAGAGATTAGGAGCCATTAGCTATGGTATGAAAAAAATTATCCTAAGGAGGAAAATGAAAATGGCAGTATTAGTAACAGGGGGTATGGGCTACATAGGCAGTCATACCACAGTAGAGTTGTTAAACAAAGGCTATGAAGTTATCATTGCAGATAATTTAAGTAATAGTAAGGAAATAGTAAAGGATAGAATAAAGGCTATAACAGGAAAAGACGTTAAGTTTTATAACATTGATGTAACTCAAGAAGACCAGGTGGACAAGTTATTCTCAGAAAATAATATAGATTCAGTTATACACTTTGCAGCCTATAAAGCTGTGGGAGAATCTGTGGCAAAGCCTTTAGAATACTACTATAACAATTTAACCAGCACCCTAATAATTTTAAAGGTTATGAAAAAGTATAATGTGAAGAACTTCGTATTTAGTTCCTCTGCTACAGTTTATGGGCAGGCTTCCATTATCCCTATACCTGAAGACTATAGTCCTCTTTCAGCCACTAACCCTTACGGCATGGCTAAGCTCATGACAGAGGATATGTTAAGAGATATATGCAAGGCTGATAAAAGCTGGAACGTGGCTATACTGCGTTACTTCAACCCAGTGGGAGCCCACGAAAGCGGCACCATAGGAGAAGATCCCAATGGAATTCCAAACAACCTAATGCCTTACATAACAAAGGTTGCCATAGGAGAGCTGCCTAAGTTAAATGTCTTTGGCAATGACTATGATACCAAAGATGGCACAGGAGTAAGGGACTACATCCACGTGGTGGATTTAGCTAAAGGACACATTTGCGCTTTAGAAAAGCTCAGCACTAACAGTGGCCTTGTTACCTACAACCTAGGCACAGGCATAGGCTACAGTGTCTTGGATATAGTTGAAGCCTTCTCAAAGGCCAGCGACAAAGAAATCCCTTACGAAATAACAGCAAGAAGGCCAGGAGACATAGCTACCTGCTACGCAGATCCAACCAAAGCTTACAAAGAATTAGGTTGGAAAGCAGAAGAAGGCATAGAAGAAATGTGCAAAGACTCTTGGAGATGGCAAAGCAATAATCCTAAGGGATATAATTAAACTGGATATAAATGGGTTTGCCCCTGGGGTGCTGACATATAATGTCATCACCCCAGGGGCAAACCCATAATATGGTATATGCTTTTATTTATATCTAGGTCTTTGAATTTCAAACTTGTCTAAAGCCTGACCGTAAAGAGAAGCTGGAAGCTTCCCCTTCATTAGATCAATAAAACTTCTCACTCCCACAAAATCCATCCTTATCCTTATACCTTCAGTATTGGAAGTAATATATATGGAATTTTTAAACTTAACAAACTTTATTTCTTTTATTTCATCCCAGGATATTTGCTTCTCTTTTCCAGTAAAATTTACATACCTTATCCCAACTTGTCCAGCCATTACCTTTATTCCTCTAACAAATACAATTTGAAATATCCCCATAAGTATAGTAAATATCCCTATGATCATTATAATCAAGCTCTCCATAGGAGATTCAGCCCCAAATTGTGATAAAGCCACTGCCATTAATCCAAAGGCAATAATCATATATCCCAAGAAATCATAAATCTTACTCATTCTTAACACTATATCTCCATCTTTATCAAACTCTAAATCTTTCTTTTCTGCATCCCTATTAAGCATCCTTACCGCTAAGGCCGCAGCAATACCACCAATAAATATAATTACATGTCTCATATTTTCCCCCTTATTTACCATTAAAGTATATAACAATTATATTATACAATTAATTGTAAATCATCATTTATCATGGGTATTTTATAAGTAACTACTGCTTTACTACATAAAATGCTCTTAAAAATAACTTACTTTAAAGTAGATTTATAAAAAGTTATAAATATATGATATTATACTACTGTAAATAATCTTAATTTGCACTATAAGTAATATTTAAAGTTACAACTTAAAAATGTCTACAAATACATATTAGATTATTTCAATGCAATACCACTGTAAAAATGAATTAATTAACATGCTGAATGTCTTAATTGCATTTTATATTATTAGTAATTTATAAAAGATTTAAAAGAGGTGAACCTATGAACAACCATATCAAAGCTAAAGATTTAGCAAAACAATTAGGCTTATATCTAAAAGTAGTTACTTCCGTAAAGGCTTTTGATAATTATAATAGCTTCTTTAATATTTACGACCAGTCAGATGAGCCTTGCAGAAGAATAGTTGTATTGACTCCCTATGGGGACTTAGAGGAAGTGTACGACGAGAATCCTGACGAAGCAATAACCTCCCCTAAGCTTGTGGATGGCAGCCTGTGGCTTGAAGAATATCCCCTAACCACTAATCCTAAAAATATCTCCTTAGATGAAGTCTGTATAGATGAGAATTTAATAAAAAGCTTAATTGATTCTAATGATAAATAGAATTCAACTTCAAATATCCTATTCAGTTTTTACTTGATTTTAAGACATAACCAACCCACTTCCACTTTCTGTATCCGCCCCTGGGGTGCTTCCATAAAATAGGAGCACCCCAGGGGCAATTCCACATTATGGAAGCCCCTCAAGGTTGGGCAGCTCCTTAGTGTGGTAATAGATAATAGTGCAGTTTTACTGCACTATTTTTTGATGTAAATTTTAAATTTGCACTATTAATGGTGCAATTATACCTTTTGAGATTTGATGCTATGGATTTTATAATAAAACCATAGAAAAGATGAAAATGCTAACAGGAGGTGTGAAAATGGTAACATTAATGGATTGTATTGAAAGAATTCCATTAAAATTAGAAGAAATAGCCAATAAACGAGATGTTAGGCTTTCCGGCTTATTGGAATACTTAGAAAGAAAAGACGAAATAGACGAAATAATATTTGTAGCAAGCGGCACATCCTATAATAGTGCATTTACCATTAAGAGTTTTTGTGAAAATGTGTGCGGTATAAGAGCAACCCTCGTATATCCAAACATTTTTGTAAATTACACTGAAAAATTAAACCCTAAAGCTTTGTATGTATTAATCTCTCAAGGGGGATCTACCCGTTTAGTATATGAAGCCTTGGAAAAGGTAAAAAAGCTAGGTTATTTAAACTGTTCCATCACAGCAAGCTTAGACTCCATTATTGCAAATCATGCAGATGTAGCTATAGAAATGGGATGTGCGCATGAAGAGTACAATTACCGTACTTTAGGATATTCTACTACAGTAGCTACTTTATATATGATGTGCATTGACATTGCACGATTATATAACAATATTACTGAAGAACAAGTATCAGATCTCCTTGAGGATTTTGGCAATCTATATGAAAGTTTAGTAGAAATTAAAGGAAAAACCCTTTCCTGGTACTATGAAAATAAATTTTCTTTAATGAAAAGAAACAAGATGATGGTTGCAGCTACCAACGACTTATGGCCAGTTGCCCAGGAATCAGATATAAAGGTAATGGAAATGGTTCCTATGATTACTAGAAGCTTTGAGCTGGAGGAATTTATCCATGGACCTCAAAACTCCTTTGATGACTCCACAGTATTCTTTATATTAAGCAGAAAAGGCGAAGATGAAGAAAAAGCAAAAGCCATAGCAAAGTTTATTAAAAATGAAATTGGTTTTTGTGCCATCATAGGCAATAGTACTATGGGAGAAAGAGACCTAGAAATTAATCCTCGCAGCAAATATTTCAGCACATTAGAATATATCACTCCAATGCAAGTAATAGCTTATAAACTAGCAGATGACCATGGACGTGATTTAAAAAGAGCAGTAAATGCCCAAGTAACAAAATACATAACTAAAACAATATAGGAAGAGGTAACTATGTTAAAGATTCTAATAGCATCCCACGGCAATTATGCTGATGGTGTAAAAAGTGCAACAAATATAATCATTGGTAATAAAGAAAATGTTCATTATTTAAATGCTTACGTAAGTGAAGAAACAGTAAAAGATCAACTGGAAAACTTTTTTAAAGGAGTAAGTGAAAACGATGAGGTAATAATTTTAACTGATATTTATGGCGGAAGCGTTAATCAAAATGTATTTCCTTATGTAAAGAAGGAAAATGTATATATTATATCAGGCTTTAACCTTGCCACTGTCCTTGAAATATTATTGTTAAATCCAGAAGAAAAAGTTTCTCTAGATAATTTAAGAAATATTGTAGAAGAAAGCAAAAAACAAATACTATTTTTAAATGATTATGTAGCAGAGCAAGAACAAGAAGACGACTTTGATATTTAGAAAGGAAGGATACTATGATAGTAAAAATTAGAATTGATGATCGTTTATTGCATGGGCAAGTGGCTTACAGCTGGAAATCCGCTTTAAGCTATGATGCTATAGTTATCGCCAGTGACTCTGCAGCCAATGATGACATAAGAAAAATGGCGATAAAATTATGTTGTCCAGATGGAGTAAAACTTGCAATACGTAGCATTAGCGATGCAGCTACATTACTAAAAAACCCAAAACTATCTTCTATGAAAGTGTTCGTTATATGTCCTAACCCTGAAAGCGTACATGATTTACTACAATTAATAGAAGAAAGACCTGCTGTAAATTTAGGTGGAATGCAAATGGAACCTAACAAGGTTTTATTCTCCCCTGCTGTATATGTAAATAAAGAAGATATAGAATACCTAGATAAGCTTGTAGCATCAGGTATCAGAGTTGAAGTACAAGAAGTTCCATCAAAATCCATGAAAGACTATAGCAGCTTAAGAAACAAGATATCTTTATAATCAAGTGATACTTAGCTTCAGCTGGAGTTTTCTTAAGAAGAATACTTACTGCAACTGAAGGTTAGAAGAACTTATACCGGAGCTTAGCACCCATTATCCCAACACTTAAAGAAGTGTGAGTATTATGGGCGGTAAGCTATGGAATAAATAAAAAACTAAAGGAGGAAAAATTATGCAAGCAGCATTAATGGTGGGTTTAGTACTTGCCGTACTTTGGCTAATTGAAAAGTTAGGTGGAACACCAATGGTAATTCGTCCCATTGTGGTATCACCAATAGTTGGACTAGTTCTAGGAGACCTTCAAGCAGGGGTACTAATTGGTGCAACACTAGAATTAATTTTTATGGGTGCAATTCAGATAGGAGCAGCAGTTCCACCTGATGTACTAGTAGGTGCAGGTTTAGGTACAGCCTTTGCCATATTAAGTGGAAAAGGTGCAGAAGTAGCACTAGCTTTAGCATTACCTATAGCAATTTTAGCGCAATCATTAAAAGTACTAGTATTTATCGTAAGAAGCTGGTTTATGAGTTTTGCTATGAAGTTAGCTTCTGAGGCAAACATTAAAGGCTTAGTTACTTTAAACTTTGCAGGACTATTATTACAATGTCTAATGTATTTCGTAGTAGCTTTTGTTGCCATCACTTTTGGTTCCACAGCAGTAGAAGGCTTTGTAGCAAGCATTCCTAAGCCAATTATGAATGGATTAACCGTTGCTGGAGGATTATTACCAGCTGTAGGTTTTGCTTTACTACTACTACCTATGATGACTTCAAAAAATATTATCTACTTCATTTTAGGATTTATACTAGTTTCCTATGCAAAACTTCCAATCCTAGCAATTACAATGTTTGGAGTAGTACTAGCTTACATACTTACCACAGAAATCGGAACAAAAGTAGTTACAGCTACTAGCGAAGAGGAGGTATTATTTGATGAGTAAGCACACTAAATTAGATAAAGATGAAAAGAAGTTAATTAGAGAAATCTTCTGGTCTTCCTTTGCCTTAGAAGAGTCTTATAACTACGAAAGACAACAAGCTTTAGGTTTTGCCATAGGAATGTGGCCAGCCATCAAACGTTATTACAAAACAAAAGAGGAACAAGCTGAAGCATTAGTTAGACATATGTCCATCTTCAATACAACTCCTCATGTAGTTTCAGCCATAACAGGAGTTGCTACAGTTCTAGAAAAAGAGGCAAGTGAAAACCCTGAATTCGATAAAAATATTATAAACAACGTAAAGGTTGGTTTAATGGGACCTTTAGCAGGCGTTGGTGATTCCTTCTTTTGGGGAACCGTACGTATTATAGCTACAGGCATTGGATTATCCTTAGCTCAGCAAGGAAGTTTTTTAGGAGCTATACTATTCTTACTAATATTCAATGTGCCTCATTTAATAATTCGTTATTATGGTGCAGTATTTGGTTATAAATTTGGTCTTGGTTTAATGTCTAATGCAAAAGATACTGGAATACTTTCCATGATTTCTAAAGGAGCTACTATAGTGGGATTAATGGTAATCGGTGGTATGAGCGCTTCCATGGTAAATTTAACCACTACCTTAAAGTTCAATATTGGTGGGACAGCCTTTGCTCTACAAAAATATCTTGATCAGATATTCCCATTGTTACTACCACTACTATACACTCTTTTAATGTTCAAATTACTTAAAAAAGGATACAAATCCACTACTATATTATTAATAACTATAGCAGTAGGAATAATTGGTTCACTTATTGGACTTCTTTAATAAAAATAGTATAATAAAAAAACAATAAGCTGATTATTGCATATAAAAGTATAAAAACAACATTTTCATAATGTTGTTTTTGTGCTATAAAGAAAGGCGGCCTATGAAGTCACTACACAAACGACAAATAATAATAATTAATAAACTAATATTAGAAGATAAGCCCATAACCTCAAAACAATTAGCCTTTTTCGTAGGGGTATCCGTGCGTACCATCAAAAGCGATATAGTAGAAATAAATGAAAAAATTGCCCACTATCATATCCGTATCATGTCCAAACCTCGAGAAGGTTATTGGATAGTAATAGATGAGAATGCTGATATTGAAGAATTGTCTAAAATCACCGATGCAAAAATTGTAAAAAAGTTTGATGATACGCCAAAATTCAATTATGAGCGCATTAACTACATCATAAAAAAATTACTAGTGGTAGATTATCATATTAAGCTTGAAGATTTAATGGATGAAATCTTTGTAAGCAGGTCTACCTTAACTCAAGATTTAAAGGAAATTAGGAGTTTATTATCAAAATTTAGACTAAAGGTTGTCTCCAGATCAAATTACGGTATTATTATTGAAGGAAGTGAAATTGATAAGAGATTATGCATTGCAGAATACTTTTTTCACTATAATAACAGGGCAAATTATAGTATTGCCTCTGAAAATATGTTTACTGTGGGAAAAAGCAAAGAAGAATATGACAGTATCTTAAGATTTATTAAAGAAGTTTGTGATAAATATAATATTTTATTATCTGATTTTTCCTTAAATAACTTTGCCATACATGTATTTGTTTCTATAAGAAGATGTACTTTCTATAACTATATTAAAGCTGAAGATACTTTAAAAGAAAATGTGGAAGACAGCATAGAATTTAAAGCGGCCACAGAGCTTACAAAAAAACTTGAAGACTATTATGAATTTATGCTGCCTATAGGAGAAACTATATATTACAGCCTACATTTAAAAAGCAAACGCATTTCCAGTGAAGATCAAATAAATGCACAAGAAAAACAAAAGCTTAGAGACTGCATATTAAGTATTATAGAAGAAGTAAAGAGCAACTTTGATGTGAATTTTGAAAATGATAAAGAGCTTTATGATTATTTATACCTTCATATCGCTCAAATGATTACCAGGCTTAGAAATAATATGGTTATTCGAAACCCTCTAGCTCATGACAATCTTAGAAGATATTTGTTTGCTACAAAGATAACCTATACCGCCTGTATGATTATAGAAAAGACTTATGATGTTAAAATAGATATTAATGAATTTGGCTATTTAGTTTTATATTTCAATCTCGCTTTATGTAAAATTGAAAATAAAAAGAAAATTAGAATTGCACTGGTAAGTGGAAGAGGAAGACCAGAATCCACCATGTACTTAAATGAAATCACTGAGTACTTCAGTCATGAAAAATATGAAGTGAAGATGTTAGATAACTCCCAAATTATCCTGGGAGATTACAAAAATATTGATTTATTAGTAAGCACCTATACCTTAACCACTCCCCCCAACGTTCCTTCCATCACCATAGAAGATGACTCCTATTTGGACGAAATTAGAAAAGCATTAAACAAAATTAAAGTAAACAACCTGGACTTTAAAAAATATTTCAAAGAGGAATATAGCTGCTTTAATTTAGATGGAAATACCAAAGAGGAAGTATTAGAAAATTTATACGATAAATTTATTGAACTTAAATTTATTGATAAGCTGCCAGAAAAAAATAAGGCCTTTGTTTCCAATGAAATAGGCAACGGTATTGTACACTTTCAAGATTTATTTAGAATTTGTAGAAAAGGCTTCTTTTTTATTGCTGTACTTAACAAGCCAGTACTTTGGGATCAGGACGTAGTGAGGGTTCTAATTATGCTTAAAACCAAAAGGGACGGGGATAAAGACCTAAGCACCCTATGCAAGATAATCTCAAAATGGGCTAATAATCCGGATATGGTAGAAAGTCTTATAGAAAATATGAATTACTCAATGTTTTTAAGTGATATCAAGAATGTTTAATTGAGAATATATGATTTTTGAGAATATATTTTAATATATTTTTGTGAACATATAAATGTAGACCTTTTTAAAAATAATATAGAAAGGAAAATAGGAATTCGAGCCTTAAGCTTCATATCCTAAGGGTTATATTATGATAAAACTACTGCGTATAGACGATAAATTACTCCATGGCCAGGTTGCTTTTTCCTGGGTTAGAAATTTAAAAATTCACAGCATTATTATTGCCGATGACAAAGTAGCCTATGATGAATTTTCTAAAATGACTCTTGGCTTATCTAAACCCACAGGAGTAAATCTAATTATTGTAGAAGTAAATGAAGCTATTGAACTGTTAAGAACACATATAAATAGTAAAATGAATGTTATGGCCATAGTAAACAGCATTGAAAATGCCCATCGCATCATCAATAGCATGCCAGAAATAAAAAGCCTAAACCTGGGTGTTCTAAGGGAACATTATAACTCTACCTCCTACACCCAAGAAATTTCCTTAAATGAAAAAGAGGTAACCTTATGCAAGGAAATCCTAGACAAAGATGTAGAAATTGAGATGAGATTAACCTACGACGATAAAAAGCTCCTTTTATCAGAGCTGTTAAAAGCATAGTTTCATCTACATTTAACATTTTTTAGTACCGCCCCTGGGGTACTCCCACTTTATGGGAGCACCCCAGGGGCGGTACCATTTTATTTAATTGCCCCAGGGGTACATCCATTTCCTGGATGTACCCCTGGGTGCTTCCTTTATTTTACTGGAATAAGCTCCACTCTGGATAGTAATTCGCTACTAGGCTTTCAGGGAAATTTACCTCTTCTAATAGAGATAATGCATAGGAAAACTCCCCTACCTCATAGTAGATATGAGCATCGCTGCTTAAAATTATCTTTACTCTCTGCTCTCTGCAAAGGTTGAGGATGGTTATGTAGTTTTCTTTAGCGTTTTGTCTAAAGCTTTGTGTTTTTAAAGAAGAGTTGTTCAGCTCTATAAGTACGTTATTTTCCTTAGCAGCTTGTACAACTTTCTTGTAATCCAATGGGTACCTGCTATCATCAGGATGTCCTATGATTTTCACATAAGGATTTCTTATAGCCTTTATTACAGCCCTAGTATTATCTTCTAGAGAAGATGGCTTTATGCATGGCGGATGCAGGCTGGCAATAACGTAATCTAGCTTTTCACATAAATCTTTAGATACGTCAATATTTCCTTCATAATCCATTATGTTTGCTTCTATGCCCTTTAATATTCTTACTCCATTGATCTCCCTATTTATTACTCCAAGATTGCTGAAATAAAACTCGTGTGCAGTACCAGGCATGCTCACGGCGTGATCTGATATACCTAATACCTTTAACCCCTTTAACTTAGCCTCGTCTATGTTTTCTTTTAAGGTACTAAAGGCGTGTCCACTTGATATGGTGTGACAATGTAAATCTACCAATGGCCTCATGGTATCCCTCCTTAGTTAAAAAATAAAAATTAAGTTATATAAAGTATCTTAATAAATCTCAACTAATTAAACCTATATTAACTTAACATCAAGTATCTTAAGGCTAATTATTGGCCTATCAGCCTTTGTGATTCCATAATATTCTATAATTTTTGCCCTAATTGAAATTGTTTTGTTTAGACCTAATCTTTTGATTTCACAATATCATATACTCTTAATTAAAATACCTTAATATGTCTTAACATACCCTACTATTATAAGACAAATGGAGTGAGATTAAAAATGATATATTTTCCAAGTAAAATATTTACCTTAAAATTAACTTTCCACTCACTTAGTAAATATAGCCACTTTATTATATTCTTCTAACTTTATTGTCTAGACTTTTATTTTTTTGTTACATATCCTATTATTTTTAGAGAAACTTTGTAAATATTATGTTTTTTTATATTTAGTCTCCTTCCTTGAATAGAATCCATTTTTTATCATTAGCATTTTCTAAATATTCTTATACCTTTTAAGCTTAATATCTTATTTTAATCACTACTAATAGTATTCTTTAACTTCTTTAATCGCATTTCATAACGTTTTCATCATTTTTCGTAGCTTTACTTCAAATTACTACAAATATTGCTTTTATCTGTTGAAATAATATTTTATAAGTGCTAGAATTGGCTTAATTAGGAGAATACAGAATAATGTATTTTAATGCAAATATAAACTATAATGTGAAATCCTTAATATATTACATAACTTAACCAGTTTATATTAAATACGTTTTGCTCACGAAGCATTAATACATAGTACATTAGTACTAAATACATTTATAAAAGTCTTTTCCATATTAATATACAAAATAGCGTACATTGCTTCTTTTTTAATCCTATTAAACATTAAATTGTAAAATAATATTCTATTTTACTTAAGTCATCACTATAAGTAATAAGCTTATTGATATTTAATTATATAACGATATCATAATTTTATAAATAATATTTTAACATAAAATCAATATACAAAATAATGTACATTTAACTTTCTAACTAAAAGTATTTTAACCTTACATAAAATCCGTTTGCTTACTCTCTTGTCATTTAAATGTTTACTGCTAACTCTAATGTAAACATTTAAATGCGAGGTAAAATAAATATAATTTGAATTAGGGGGTATTAAAAATGAGAAAAAACTTTATTATGAAAACCATAGCTGCTTCTATGGCTATTGGAATTTCAGCATTATCTATTGGATCAGTTACCGCTAAAGCTAGTACTGCCAATGATAAGGTGTTAAGCAAAGGAGTTACTAACAAACTAGATGAAAGTAAATTAACCAAGATTGATGATTTAGTAAACTCCAACATTAAGGATGGAATATTTCCAGGAGGAGTGGTGTTAGTTGCAAAAGACGGTGTGATTGTATATGAAAAAGCCTTTGGAGATGCACAGAAATATGATATGGGAACAGAGCTGAAAACTCCTAGAAAGGCAAATGTAGATACAATTTATGATTTAGCTTCAGTTACCAAAGTAATGGGTACCACTCAAGCTATAATGAAATTATCCTATGAGAATAAGATTAATGTAAATGATACCGTATCTAAATACATACCTGAATTCGGCAAAAACGGAAAGGAAAATGTTAAAATTAAGGATTTACTTACACATACTTCTGGATTAACACCATGGAAGCCAACATTTTATCATGCTACTAATCCAAAAGAAGAGTTAGAATTCATATGTAATTTACCTTTAGAATATAAAACCGGCACAGCAAGAAAATACAGCGACTTTAGTTTTATGACCTTAGCCTTTGTGGTAGAGAAAATTACCGGACAAACTTTGGATAGATATTTAGAGGATACTATATATAAGCCTTTAGGAATGAAGGATACAATGTTTACCCCTGATGCTTCCTTAAAAAGCAGGATTGCAGCCACTTCTTGGGGAAATCCATATGAATATCGTATGGTAGCAGACGATAACTTTGGTTATGTATGCGATGAAAACGTTGACGATTTTAAAGGTTGGAGAAACTATACATTAGTTGGTGAAGTTAATGATGGAAACTCCTTTTATGCTAATCAAGGTGTAGCTGGACATGCTGGTTTATTCTCAACTACAAGTGATTTAGCAATTTTAGGACAACTTATGTTAAATGGGGGAAATTATAACTGCATTAGGTTATATGATAAAGCTACAGTAGATGAGTTTACGTCAGTACAAAGTTCCTTTGGTCATGGTTATGGTTGGGAAATAAACCGTGGCGGTGAAAGCTCAGGATATATGGGTAAGTATGCGGACATTAATGTTTTTGGACATACAGGATTTACTGGAACACAAGTTGTATTTGATAAAGAAAATAACCTACAAATTATATCCCTTACCAATAAACAAAATAACGGTGTTTTACCATCAGGTAACTATACAAGCACTTTTAAATTTAGTAGAGATTTAGCAAATATAGTATATGAAGCAATATCACCTGAAATAAATGTATCCGGAGTAGAAAATAACAAAACCTATACTCAACCTGTAAAACCAATAATAACCATTGGAAATAGTGATAAAATTGTAGAGATATTACTTGATGGAAAAGCTTATGACAATAAAGAAATATCTACTTTAGGAGAACATAAATTATTAATTAAAGCTGCAAGCAAATATGGAACTGAAAGCATAAAAGAAGTAAATTTCCAAATTAATAAAGAAGATTCACCTAAAGAACCTACTAATCCTGAAAATCCAAAAAATAATGAAAATAAAGAACCAGAAAACAAAGTTGATATTCCAAATACCGGAGATAATAGCAGCAACACTGCACTATTAATTATAGCTTTAATAGCCTCCGCTGGAATTATCATTAAAACCATAAAGAAATAATTTTTTAATGCATTTAAAAACATAAAGAGAACTAAATACTATCTACAATAAATAATATGAGAGTAATTTAATCTCTCATATTATTTATTAATTTAATCCTAAGAAAAAAATGTACTAATTTAGTTATAATCATTAAAGGCGCTATAGAAAAGTTTTTAATATTATAGTACTGCTTTTTCTTTATTAGCATTAGCAAATTAAAAGTAATATAGGGGGGTCTTATATGTTGAAGAAAGTACGTCCTCTTTTGTTATTTATTTCTACTTTGATATTTATATATTCTGCTGTTATGCTTACCTCCCACTTTTATAATCTTTATAAAAATAATAAAAACTATAAAAAATTAAAGAATATATACAATATAGAACAAAATTTTAATTCACAAGAGGATAGTCCTAATCTTGATGATTTAAGAAAGGAAAAGTTTAACAAATTACAAGAAATAAATAAAGATATCGTAGCCTGGATCTACATACCTAACACTAAAATAGACTATCCTGTAGTTAAAACTAGCGATAATGAATTCTATTTAAATCGTGATGTGGAAAAAAAGACAAACAAAGCTGGAGCAATTTTTATGGACTATCGTAACTTTCTAGATGAAAACTTTAATACAAAGGATAAAAATACAGTTTTATATGGTCATCACATGAAAGATGGCTCAATGTTTGCAGATTTAAAAAAGTTTAAGAGCCAAGATTTCTTTAATGAGAATAGATATATATACCTTGATACTAAAGACGGAAGAAAAAAGTATGAGATTTTTTCAGTGTTTATTACAAAAACTGATTTTAATTATATTAAATCTCAATTCAATAACGAAAAAGATTTTGCTAATTTCTCAAAATCTATACAAGAAAAGTCTTCAATTTCTACGGATATCAAGCTTAGTAATAATGATGAATTTTTAACTTTATCTACCTGTACCTACGAATTCGATGACGGTAGATTAGCTCTAGTGGGAAGATTAGTTAAGTAAATACAAATAATGTAATCACCCCAGGGGTGCCTCCATATTATGGAAGCGCCCCTGGGGTGATTACATTATTTGGAATATACATTAGTAACTTTATCATGTTACAATTTATTAAGCATACACAAAGAATAATCAAATTAAATTTATATGAGTAGCCTTCGACATAGTTAATATGAAGTTTAGTCAGTATTTATACACACAAAAGTGCAGTAATGAAAGTGAAAGAAAATGGTCTTAGTAACAAAAGATTAATTATTTTATAATGAACCTGAAGGGAGAGATAGCTTTGAATAACAGGTGTATAAGCATTTTATACCAGTTAATTACTCATAAGGAATTCACCACCGCAAAAGAGCTTGCAGCAGAATTTAACGTAAGCGAAAGAACTATTAGATATGATTTAGATGAACTAGATTACTTTCTAGAATCAAACTCTCTGCCTTTACTAGAAAGAAAGTCCAATGCGGGAATAAGATATAAGCTTAATGCTGTAAATAGTGAAAAGGTTAAAAGCATTACTTCTAACCTAAATTATGCTTATTACAATATTTCCAAAGAGGAAAGAATCAACATTATTTTAAAGGAATTGTTCAATAGCAATGATTATATAACCATAGATGAGCTAGCATTAAAAGTATCTTCCAGCCGGGGAACTGTGGTAAACGATTTGAAATATGCTAAAACCTGGCTAAAACAACGTAATATCATACTTAACAGCTCTAAATATAAGGGCATCTGCATTGAGGGCAATGAAATAAACATAAGGAAAGCCATAGTAGAAATAAATAAAAATTCACTAAAAAAATTAAATAGAAATGTGACTTTAGACTATGAAGATTTTAAAGTTATTAGTAGTTTATTTAGTAAAGAAGATATTTCCTTAATAAATACCTGTATAAGTGAAGCTGAAAATAACTTAGGCATAGTTTTTTCTGATAATTCTTATGTTAACCTAACCATTCATTTAGGCTTTGCTTTGAAAAGGATTCGTCAGGGAAATTATATTAACTCTTCTGAAGTTGGTCATTTTAAAGAGCTTGTAAACACTAAAGAATATAAAATAGCAGAAAAGATCCTCACAAACATTGAAAAAAAGTTAGATATGAAGATAAAGGATGAGGAAATAGGCTATGTAGCTCTCTATCTTGTATCCAGCAGTATTGCACCTTTAGAAGGCAATGATGATATTAATGACAACTGGGTAAATATTCAATTAATCGTAGGTGAGCTCATTAACTCCATACAAGAAGATATGGGCATAAGCTTAATAGATGATGAAAAATTATATTACGGTCTCATTAACCATTTAAGACCCGCTATCTATAGGATTAAAAACCATATGATATTGGAAAATCCATTAATTGAAGAAATTAAGAAAGATTATAAGGATATTTTTCTAATTATTGAAAGAAATATAAATATATTAGAAAGATACATAAATAAAAAAGTAAATTCTCATGAAATTGGCTATATTGCACTGCACTTTGCAGCTTCTATAAAGAGAAAAAGGAAAAATAATATCTACAAACCCAATGTGCTTTTGGTATGTAATTCTGGTATAGGTACCTCTCAAATACTATCAGAAGCTATTAGCAGCAGGTTTAATGTAAATATTATAGATATAATTTCCGCTAGGCAGTTAATGAGAAGCTTAAAAAGCAAAGACATTGATTTAGTAATATCCACAGTACCTATAGAAAATATAGATATAAAATGCATTACGGTGAATCCTATTTTGACAAAAGAAAACGTCAGTGAAATTCAGCAAAGCATTTATGAAACAAATTACTCTAGGTCCAAGGATATAGAAAATATATTGGAGGATTTGAAAGAAAGCCCTTCAGCCTCAAGGGATAGTTATGAAAATAACCTCACGAGGACAAGCCATGTAAAACCTATGAAAATATATAAAGGAGGATATGAACCTATGTTAAAAGAGGTATTAACAGAAGATAGCATAGAAGTAAATGTAGAAGCAGATAATTGGGAAGAGGCCGTAAGAAAAGGTGGAGCCCTTTTATTAAAAAGTGATGTCATAGAAGAAAGATATATTGAAGAAATGATTAATAACGTAAAGGTAAATGGCAGCTATATAGTTATAGCACCAGGAATAGCAATGCCCCACGCAAGACCAGAATGTGGAGCCAAAGGTATAGGTTTCAGCCTTATTACCCTAAAAAACCCTGTGCCTTTCGGCAATCCAGTAAATGATCCTGTTAAGCTTATGATTTCACTTTGCGCTGTGGACCATAACACCCATCTTAAGGCTCTTTCAGAATTAATGGGCATTTTAATGGATGAAGAAAAGGTTAGTAAAATCATTAACAGTAATGATAAACACACTGTTTTAGAGTTAATTAACAGCTAGTTTTATTTTTACTATACGCTATGGAAAATTAGTTATTATTAAAATTCATCACTCTTAATTTGGTTATATGGTTAGACAAGCTGTATACAATTTAATTACCATTGAAATAATAAATAGTCCAAGTTGAATTTTATATGAATAGACAAGCGTTTTAAAAATCAATTACATAAAACCATGGTTTAAATTGAAAATTATTATAGAAAGGATGATTAAAATGTTAAAAGTAACAACAGTATGCGGTGCAGGTGTAGGAAGTAGTATGATGCTTAGAATATTTGCAGATCAAATATTACAAGAAGAAGGAATAGATGCAGTAGTAGAATGTTCTGATATTGGCTCTGTAGATCCAAACTCCACAGATATAATAATCACTACCTCAGATTTTGCCAATATATTAAGAAACTCCTCTGCAAAAATCGTTAAAATTGACAACCTTATGGACAAGGCATATTTAAAAGAACAACTGATAAACACTATTAATGAAATAAATAAGTAAGAAATAATTATTATATAAATTTTAAAAGGAGGAATAATCAATGAGTAATTCTATATTATATCTTATTAAAAATGTATTCTCTGAACCAGCATTTTTAATTGGTATGGTAGCAATCATAGGATTAGCTGTGCAAAAGAAAAAGGCGGGTGCCATAACATCTAGCGCTATCAAAACCATGGTAGGATTCCTAATGATAACAACGGGAGCTCAAAGCATGGGTATGGCTTTACTTCCATTACAGCCTATGTTAATAAAAGTATTTAACCTTAACGTGAAAATACCTGAAATAGGTAATGCCATTGGAGCAAGCTTTACAGAAATAGGTGTAGAAACAACTTTAATCTTCGCTATTGGATTTATGGTTAACGTTTTAATCGCAAGATTTACAAAGTTTAAATATGTGCATCTTTCAGCCCATGTATCCTTTTTCTATGCAGGACTTATAGCGGCTTTACTAAAGTTTAATACAAGTTTAAACCTAGCACTTATAGTTATTATAGGATCAATATTATTAGGAATTTATTTAACTTTCACTTGTGCTTACATAGCTCCACTAATGAAACATATAAAAGGCGGGCAAGGTTTTACTATAGGACACTCCAGTTCTATAGGCTGCTTAATATCTGCAGGCCTAGGAAAGGTTTTTGGTAATAAAGATAAAGACTTAGAAGCTATAAAGCTTCCAAAAGGATTTGAATTTTTAAGAGAAACTACTATTTCATTAACTGTAGTAATGTCTTTAATATTTTTAATTATTTCATTAATAAGCGGACCATCCTTTGTTGTAAGCAATGTAAGCAATGGCAGAGACATCATCACTTTCTCATTACTTAGCGGTCTTAACTTTGGATTATGGATAACTGTAATAATCACTGGTGTTAGAATGATGTTAGCAGAAATTGTACCAGCTTTCCACGGTATATCCAACAAACTTATACCTAATGCTATACCTGGATTAGATGTTCCACTACTATTCCCTAACCACCCAACTTCTGTACTAGTAGGTTTTATATGTAGCTTACTGGCAGGATTTGTGGGTATGACAATATTAGGTTTATTAAAATATCCAATAATAGTTTTCCCAGCTCTGATACCAACTTTCTTTACAGGAGCAGTTACAGCAATCTTTGGTAATGCCACTGGTGGAAGAAGAGGAGCTATTATAGGTTCTTTTGTGAATGGATTAATACTAATTTTTGGACAAGCATTGTTATTACCTCTTGTAGGAAGCTATGAGCCTGTTATGAGGGTATTATCAGAAACTGACTACACCTTCTACGGACCTTTACTAGGACGTTTACTAAGACTATTAGGTATTTAGTATGAAGAAATTAGCCATATACGTAACTATAAATTATCCTAATAAAGAAGAATTTTTTAAAACCTTAGATGTTTTAGAAAAATGCAAAGTAGATTACTTAGAATTGGGGGTACCAGTTACCAACCCCTACATGGATGGACAAATAATTAAAGACAGTCATAAGCAAGTGTTGGATATGGGACTAGACAATAAGGAATTCTATGACACCCTTCATGAAATAAAGAGTAAGTACAAGAATTTTAAGCTTATTCTCATGACCTATAAAGAAGGGCTAATAAAATATGACCTTCTAAATAACTCAGACTATTATGATGGATTGTTATGTGTAGACGAATTTGTGGAAAATACAAACAATGTGAATCCTATACAATTATATAATGAAGATCTTAACGAAGAAGAACTGCAATTAAAGTTAAAGAATAATATGATATTTGCTTATGCCATGAGTGGAAGAGGAAAAACCGGCAGCTTTAACAGCCTTCCTGATGAATACAAAAAAACCATGAAAAGAATAAGAAAATATTCTGACCTAGATGTGTTAATCGGCTTTGGCATAAGCACCAAGGAACACACAAAATCCATTATAGATAACAGTGCTGATGGCGTAATAATAGGTTCAAACTTTATGAAACTAATGGGACATAAAGATTATAATTTACTTGAACAATATATAATGGATATAAAATCTGCACTATAATATACAAAAGAATACTTAATGGCACTTAATTAAACCCACTTAATATATAATCCACTAAGTAAAATATAGCTCAAAAAAGGATAGCCTCTAAAAATAGGCTATCCTTTTAAATTGTAAATCACAATACAGAATTATTAAATAATAAAAAACATATTAAAATTCCTGTTATTAATGGTACTTTATTTATTATTAATAACCACCGGCTGAAGCCGCCATAATAAGTGCTACAATTGAACCACCTAATAAAATTGATAATACAATACCTATTGCTAAAAATATCAATTGAGCTTTAGCAAAGTTTTTCTTGCTTAAGGGAGTATCACTTCCAAAAGCCCAAATGCAGAGCATAATAATATTAACTATAGGAATAAAAGTTAATAATAAAGTAACCACCCAATCTCCCATGGTTATTACACTTTCATTCTGTTGTGACTGAACTTGAACATTATTTGTTTCCATATTAAGCCTCCTATGCCATTATATATTCCTATGCATATAATATATTTCTATAAAAAACATATAATTCCTCTTAAATTTTTAACTTTTACTATATTTTTTATAATTAATTTTAACTAATATAAAACATTATAAGATATTTTCCATAAAATAGAAGTTATATGCCATCTTATGTAACTACTCCTAGAGTGATTACATAAAATGTCACCACCCCAGGGGTGCTTACAAAAAAAAGGATGCACCCCTGGGGTAGTAACATTTATTGGAATATTATCTATATTTTTTTGTGAGATTCAGTTTTCTTTAGAAATCCTGAATACTTTATTCCAGCTGACAACATCAAGATGCCAATTAATAATAAAGTTGAGATATCCAAGTAGCTTCCGGTTTTAGGAAGATTATTCTCTGTGTCTTTTACCTCACTATCACCATTGCCATTATCCTTAGGCTCCTCTGTTTTATCATCATCATCCTTAGGAATGGATGGATTTTTTAGTTCTTTTATTCTAGATTCTAAAGCCACTAGCTTAGGTAAATTTGTTATGGCAGAGTCATTATTTGCAGCAGTTACTAGTTCTCTTGCTTTATTTACTGCTTCTTCATGATCTAAAGTAAGCTTATCAAGCTGTGGAAGGGCCTGAATAGCATCTATTGCTTGTTTCTCTTTCCCTAATTGTGCCGCTTCTTCTTCACTAACTATGGATGCATTAAATACTTCTATGGAATTTCTCAGAGATAAAACAGCTTGTCTTATTTCTTCCTCACTAGAATTAGAATTGCTGCTTACAGCTACAGCCTTATCTATTTCTTTTTGCAGTATACCTTTAGAGCCTATCCTATGGTTCCCTGCTTTGATTCCCTCTTCAGCCTTATCTTTTATATCTTTTCCATAGTTTATCATCATGTTTAAAGGTGATGTTTGCTTAACCATAGTTTTATTCAAATCTACAAAGTTCATATTTGCATAATAAGCAGTTAGTATTTTGTCAAAGGTCCATCCATTTGCACCTAAAGCAGATGCACCGTATTGACTCATACCTGCCCCATGTCCATTTCCACCTCCGTAGAAAATCACGTTAGTAATTTCATTATTAGAATCTTTTTCAAAATCAAAGGTAAAAAATGCAGAATATAATATGCTTGGATTTTTTAAATTAAATCCTGGGTCATAATCTTTAGAGCCGCCTTTTGCTCTTTGAGCTATTATATCTGTTGAAGCGCCTGTATCCACTTTATTAGGTCTTATGGTAAATCTAATATTAAATTCTTTTATTATTTTAAATGTACCATTACTGCCTTCTACAATTAACTCCATGATATTTCCACCAGAACCTCTTTTAGCCACATACATGTTTTTAAAAGTTCCTATGCCATCTGCAGGTATCTGCTTGTTTACAAACTTTCCATTGCTGTCTTTAGTCAATATAAAATCTGGTTCTGCGGCATACCTTATTAAAATATTCTTATTAATGGTATTTTGTATTTGCTCTTTTGTTAATGATACCTTCCATCTAAAATAAGCGGAAGTAGAGTCATATCCTAAATAAGATAAATCCTTATAAAAGGCATTAATAGCAGCTTCATCTTGAGTATTTAACTTAAGCATAGTTTTATTACTAGGATCTTTTGGATCATAAGTAAAGCTTTGAGCTATAAGATAAGGTAGTGGAGTGCCCGGGAAGCTTGTACTACCTGGATCTGACCAGACTTCATGCTTAGCTGCCCCAAAACCTCCAGAGGTAGAGTAATACCTAGCATCTACCAAAGCACCATTGCTCATCATTATCTTACCGCTAGTATTCTTTACTGCAGCAGTAGTATCAGCATTTTCAGCTGAGTTATTATATACCTGACTTAATGTACTATCATCTACAAAGAATCCCTTAGAAGCATATCTATTGCTTAAGTAATCTCCCATAGCATAGGTTCTAGCTGCTACTGCTTGAGCTTTTAAAGCTTCAGCTCCAAAGCTTGCTGGCATTTCACTAGGAACCACCTGGAGTAAATAATCTTCCATATCCACTTCATTAATAATGTTTATTTTCCCTGGAGTTTTTGATAATGTAATCTCAAAAAATCCTCTATAAGAAGGGTTTCCATAGGCTCTTTTAAAAGTATCTATCTTAATCTTAGAAGATTCATTGGTAGTAGTTTTTGGCAATATATATAGTCTATTAGAGCTTCTAAATACTTCTGCCCCACTTATAGTTACCTTTAATTGATTATTATCTACTATAAGCTTGGCACTGGTATTAGGTACAACTTCGTACTTTGTACCAGCTTTTTTATCCTGTATAACATATCCATCTGCACTCTGAAAATCTATAACGTCATGCTCTAAAGATACAAAGCCTGAATTCATTATCCCTACCCTCATATTCTTAGTAGGTGTTTCCCCATCAATGAATATTAAATCAGCTTGTCCCCCTTCATTATAGTAAACCGTTACATTTTCAGTCCCAACCAGCACCTCACTTAAGGAACTCTTTATAAATTTACCCTCTTTATATTTGTAAACTGAATAGTTCTCTGATAATGATACAATCCCTTTATACTCTAAATCTATGGTCTTATTAGCAGTGTCCTTTGCCATTATCTTTTCCTTTGAAAAAGCTTTTAGCACTTCCCCATTATTATCCTTGGCTAAAGCTAAATTTACAGGAAAGATCACCATTAATGCAAGTAATAAAAGTAACGCTCTTTTTATAATTTTCAAGTTTGACCCACCTCTCTATGTTTTGTAATTGATACACTATATATCACAAGCAAGAAGCATGCCAATTATTTTAACATATGGAAAACAATACAAATAAAAGTACTGTATCAAATAAAAGTTATACGATACAGTGTTTTCAGGTAAATGATACACAATAATTTATTTTTTTAACTCTCTAAGCTCTCTTAATATCTCTTCTTGGTTTCTCATAATTTCATCTACTTTATTGTGTAAATCTTGTACTATAATTTCTGATTTCAAATTAACTTTATAATCATTTTTGGCTCTTAATCTATCTTTTTCTTCTTGTCTGTTTTGTGCCATCATAATTATAGGTGCTTGTATCCCTGCTAGGCAGGACAAAAAAAGATTTAAAAGAATAAATGGATATGGATCAAAATGTACGAAGTATCCAACTATATTTAAGATAATCCATAAAGCAATAAGACCTAATCCAATTAGTATAAAAGGCCAGCTCCCTACAAAATCTGATATTTTATCTGAAGCCCTATCACCTAAAGTTAGCTTTTTCTGATGAATTTGATTTATGTCCTTAGACACTTTTCCACTGATAAGATCATGTATAATATCTTCATCTATATCTTCTATACTATCCTTATTTTCCAAAATCATTTTAACTATCTTTTCCTTATCATACTTTTCATCCATTATAAAACACCTCACATTTTATGTTTAATTTCAATTTTTCTCTAGTTATCAATATTAAATCTTCTATATGCAAAAAAATATATAATATATTTAAATTCTTTAGTTATTTCCACTGAAATCTAATTAATATTTCTTTGATAGTATAATTATAACATGATATATTATCCACTTAACTAGACAAATTCTAATAATATTATTAACATACCATTTTATGTAACCGCCCCTGGGGTGCATCCATAAAATGGATGCACCCCAGGGGCGATTCCTTTTATTGGTATTTACCTCCTTAATTCCCTTGACATGTAATATTTAAGACATTAATATAATATTATAAAGATATAATATTATAAAAATTAAAATAGCTGGATTGTTACTGGTGATGCAGGCAAGACCTAAGAGGATGGTAAGCAAAGTTAATAGCTTGAGCCGTCTTTTTAGGTCTTTATGATTATTAGGAGGAAAAAGCAGTTTAAAGTAATTTGTGAAAAGAGAAGCTCAAGTTTAAAAGAAACCTTTTAAAAATCGGAGGGAGGATAAAATGGATAAGGTACTTTGTATTGGAGAATTATTAATAGACTTTATATGTTCAGACTTTGATGTGGACTTAAGGCAGGGGGTTAACTTCATCAAGAAAGCTGGTGGGGCTCCAGCTAATGTTGCTGCAGCTATTTCAAAGTTAGGTGGTGAGGCGCAGTTTGCTGGTAAGGTGGGTGCTGACGTTTTTGGAGAATTTTTAAAAAACACCTTGGAAGAATCCGGGGTGGATGCATCAATGCTGATATTAGATCCAAGGTATAAAACCACTTTGGCTTTTGTTTCCTTACAATCTAACGGAGAAAGAGATTTTATATTTAACCGAGGAGCAGATGAGGAGTTTAGCTATGAAGAACTGAATAAGGAAGAGATGCTTAATGCTAAAATTATTCATTTTGGATCTGCCACTGCTCTCCTTGGTGGTACTTCTAAGGAATGTTATATAAAAGCTATGAAATCTGCTAAGGATAACAATATTTTCATAAGCTTTGATCCTAATTATAGGGTGGATTTATGGAAAGGGAAAGAAGATGACTTTAGAGAAATTTCTAAAAGCTGCCTAGGCTATAGTGATTTTGTTAAGGTAAGTGATGAAGAGATAAAATTAATTTCTGAAGAAGAAGATTTAAGTAAAGCCATAAAGATTTTTCATGAGCTGGGAGCAAAAGTAGTAGCTGTAACTTTGGGGAAAGATGGAACTCTTATTTCTAATGGTAATGATATAGAAAAAGTACCTAGCATTAAGGTAACCTCCATTGATTCCACTGGCGCTGGGGATGCTTTTGTGGGTGCTGTACTTTATAAACTTTTATCTATGGATAATCCTAAAAATATTATAGATAATTTTGAAGCATTAAAAGATATTATCGCTTTCGCCAATACCGTGGGAGCTATAGTATGCACCAAATTAGGGGCTATTGCAGCACTTCCTACCTTGGATGAGGTTATAAACATTGGTAGTGATGAATCAAGTGCTTCTTAGTTTCAGGTGAGGTTTGCTTAAAAGGAATACTCCTCCATCTGAAGCTTAGAAGAACTTATCCAGGAGCTTAGCGCTCATTACCACCACTTGAAGAAGTGGGAGTATTAGGAGCCATTAGCTATGGGATAAAATATTTACTTGTAAAAATGTCAGCCTGTCCCACACTTATAAAAAAATACTACTTTATTGGATGTGATTATAATGAACATGGAGCGTCAGCTCTTAAATAAAGCTTATAAAAGAATAAAGGATTATGAAGACTTGGTAAATCAGGATATCTTTAGGCAGGAGTATCACATACAGCCTCCTGTAGGATTTTTAAATGATCCCAATGGCTTCATACAATTCAATGGAGAATATCATATATTTTACCAGTTTAATCCCTTTTATCCTGAGGAGAAAACCGTATTTTGGGGTCATGTTAAAAGCAAAGATTTAACTAACTGGCAGTCCATGCCTTTAGCCCTCTCCCCTGCTAACTGGTATGAAACCCATGGATGTTACTCCGGCTCTGCTATAGATAATGAAGGAAAACTTACTTTAATGTACACCGGTAACGTAAAGGACGAAAAAGGAAATAGAGAAACTTATCAATGTTTAGCAGAAAGTACTAATGGAATTGAATTTACTAAATATCCTAATAACCCTGTAATCTCTCATCAACCCCAGGGCTACACACCGCACTTTCGAGACCCTAAACTTTGGAAGAAAGATAATCTTTGCTATATGGTTATCGGAGCT
Source organism: Clostridium amylolyticum (assembly GCF_900142075.1). Taxonomy (GTDB): domain Bacteria; phylum Bacillota; class Clostridia; order Clostridiales; family Clostridiaceae; genus Clostridium_AA; species Clostridium_AA amylolyticum. Next base: position 62,862 of record NZ_FQZO01000003.1, on the reverse strand, counting down.
CAGAGCATAGATAAACAAGGTAAGATTATATTATACAAGTCTCCTGACCTTAAAAATTGGACAATGATAGGAGAAGTAGCTGGCTCAAATATCGGAGTACTAGGGAACTTTGGATACATGTGGGAATGCCCTAACCTATTCAACATAGACGATAAAGATGTGTTAATAGCCTGTCCTCAAGGCCTTGAGCCTGAAGGTATGTTGTACAACAACTTATATCAATGCGGTTATATGGTGGGAAAATTAAATTATAAAACCGGCTTTCTAGACCATAATGGATTTATAGAATTAGACAGAGGCTTTGATTTTTATGCCCCTCAAATTACGGTGGATGATAAAAACAGAATACTATTGATGTCATGGATGGGTATGCCCGGGGAAGAACACCCTAGTGAAAAATATCATTGGGTTCATTGTCTAACCCTTCCCAGAGAGCTAAAACTAGTAAATGGCAAAATACATCAGATACCTGTGGATGAGTTAAAAGCCTTAAGAAAAGATGAAATAGCTTATGAAAACATCATCATAGAAAATGAAGAAATATCTTTGGAAGGTATAGAAGGGATAAAATTTGATCTAGAAATTCTCCTAGAGGGAATATCCGCTGAGGACTTTGGCATAAAAATGAGATGCTCTGAAAATGGTGATGAATATACCTTAATCTCTTTTAATCTGCCAAGTAAGACAATTTTAGTAGATAGAAATAATAGCGGACAAGGTTTAAAAGGCGTTAGAAAGTGTAAGTTAAACAGCGATGTTTTTAAAATTCAGATTTTCTCTGATAACTCTTCTCTAGAGATTTTTATAAATCATGGTGAAGAAGTGTTTACTCAGAGAATTTATCCTGATGTATCCAGCAAAGATATTAAACTCTACAGCTGCAACGGAATAACAAGAATTAAAAGCATTAAAAAGTGGAACATATGATTTAATAAATTATCCTTTTAACGAAGACACCAAATTCTATAAGATTAAATTAGCAGATTAAAAAATGTACTTTAGTAGGTGATCACTATTGAGAATTAAAAAAATATTTAATAACAATGCTGTATTAGTAGATGACCAAGGCAAAGAAAAGATTGTTACTGGAGCAGGCATAGGATTTCAAAAAAAAGTTTATGATTTAATTCCTGAAAGTAAAATAGAGAAAATTTTTGAGCCTCAGACAAAGGGTGAATATGAGGCTTATAAAAAAATATTAGAAACTATACCTATAGAACACATTAAAATAAGTGAAAGAATAATAAGTCATGCAGAAGATACAATTAATAAGCCACTAAATAAGCATATTTATGTAGTGCTTACAGATCATATTTCCTTTGCCATAGACCGAGCTAAATCAGGTATCAAAATTAGAAACAAGCTATTAAACGAAATAAAAATGTTATATAAGGAAGACTTTGAAATAGGAATTTGGGCTATTAATATGATAAAAAAAGAATTAAATGTGGATCTCCCTGTGGATGAGGCAGGTTATATAGCCATCCATATCCATACAGCCTATTCTAACTCAACTCTGGAAGAGTCTACAGATATAGCTCTAATTATAAGAGATTTGGTAGACATAGTTCAAGGGGAAATGAATGTAACCATAGAAGATAACACCCTTTCTTATGAAAGACTGGTAACTCATTTACGCTTTGCTCTTCAACGCAAAGAAGATGGCAATGAATATGATGATTTAGACCAGGAACTAATTTCCATAATTAAATTAAAATATAAAGAGGCCTATGTTTGCGCACTTAAAATTAAAAACTTTTTAAAGCAATCCTATGAAATAGAATTTGGAGAAACAGAGCTTTCCTATATAGCCCTTCATATACAAAGAATTACTAACAAAAAATAATAACTACCAAAATATAATTTTTTATTGACAACGTATTCAAAAAATGTTATTATTTATATAATAATTTAACATGTTGGATTGTTACTGGTAAAGCAGGCAAGACCAAGGATATAAAGGAATCTCTTTATATTTTTGGTCTTTTTTATTTCCATTTTCATAAAAATCTTATACTAAAAAATATTTTATTATTAATAGGAGGTTATAACATGAGTTCTAAGGAATTAGCTAAAGAAATACTAGAAAATATAGGTGGTAAAGAAAATATCCAAGCAATTACTCACTGTGCCACTAGATTGCGTATTACCCTCAAGGATGACAATAAAGCCAATGCTGAAGAAATTAAAAAACTAGATAAGGTAGTTACTGCACTTATGAGAAATGAGCAATTTCAAATAATATTAGGAGTAGGCTTAGTAAATGAAGTATACGACGAAATAATACAGATAACAGGCAACCTATCTTCAGATTCCTCCCAAAACAAAAAGTATCCAAAAGGTGTTAAAGGAGTTATGAAGAGACTTTCAAATATATTTGTTCCTTTAATCCCAGCTTTAGTAGGCGGCGGAATGCTTATGGGGGTAAACTATCTGCTGCAGCAATTTGGAGTAGTAAGCGACACTAATCAAATATCTCAATTATTAGGCATATTCTCCAGCTCAGCCTTTGTATTCCTATATATTTTAGTTGGTTTCACCGCAGCAAAAGAATTTGGAGGTACACCTGTACTTGGAGCTGCCATAGCTGGTATATTAATGCATCCAGACTTAGTAAACATCAAATCCGTAAACCTATTTGGATTAAACCTATCCATACAGAAAGGTGCAGGTGGTATATTTGCAGTACTTCTCGCCATTTGGTTTATGAGCTTCGTAGAAAACAAAATTAGAAAAATTATCCCTCAAGTGTTTAGATTAATTTTAGTTCCTCTTTTAACTATGGTAATAACAGGCTTTGTGGCTATTTATATCCTTCAGCCTATAGGCACAGCTCTATCTAATGGTTTTGCTAATTTAGTTACCTTTGCCATTAATAAAGGAGGCATATTAACGGGATTATTCTTAGGTGGTACCTTCTCCACTGTGGTAACCACAGGTCTGCACCAAGGACTGACACCACTATATGTAGATCTTCTAAATAAAACCGGTGTAAATCCTCTTCTTCCAATACTGGCCATGGCGGATGTGGGACAAGCTGGTGCAGCTCTTGCAGTATACTTCAAAGCCAAAAATCCAAAAATTAAGAGTATAGCAGCTAACTCAATTCCTGTAGCTCTTATGGGAATTACAGAACCAGTTATGTTTGGCTGTAACATTCCACTAGGAAAACCATTTATAGCTGCAGCCATAGGATCTGCCTTAGGTGGAGCCTTCATAGCAGCCTCAAAGGTTGTAAGCATTAGCTTAGGTCTTTCTTCCATACCATTGATAGCTATAATTCAAAAGGGGTTTGTATTGAGATATATCATAGGATTCATAATAGCTTTTGCTGGAGCCTTCATAGGAACCTATATTATGGGCTTTGATGAAAATACTCAGGTAGAAGAATTAAGTATAATGAAGTAACTTATTTAAATTTAAGGAAAAGGCCAGAAGATCCAAGTAAGGATACTGAATAATGAATATACTTAAGATTTAACAATATGAATTTAAAATGATTTAAATATTATCCTATGATAAAAATGGAGCAATGTGAAAATTTAAATATAAATTTTCCTTGCTCCATTATTTATTAGACATTATATTAAAGTTTTAATAAAGGTTTATTTGTTCCTAACAAATTAACTCCATTCCATATTAAATTCTTTTAATTAATTTATTTAATAGTCCTCTCCTAGCTTCATATAACGCTTCGCTTTCTTCTCTTAAATAATTCCAATATTCATTATTACTAGAAAGTCTACTTAGTTCACTTTTTAGATCTTCAGTAATATTTCCTTTTTCTGCAGCTAATTCGCACAAAGCTAGAACTACCGTTGCTCCTTCATCAAAGTCCTCTAAAGATTCCTCGAAGTCTTCTAAAACTATAGATACCGCACTTTCTATGCTTTCTCCACTTTCAACTAATTCCTCAAACATATCTTTTATGTCTAATGCTAAATCGTCTTCAAAAATATCTATTCCCCAGATTCCCATGGTCTCTCCTCCTTAAAATTTTAAGCTTTGAATATCATTTTCATCTCTATTATAAGTATTAAGGTATTCCATCATTAAAGTAACATGAGTATTAGTATGTCTATCTTTTTCCATAGTTCTTATAATATTTACATCATATGTGCTTCCTATTGTTTTTCTTTGCATCACATCATCTTTTAAAGTTTGAATTAATATTTCTACCTCCATACCATCATGAAATTTTTTGTAATCCCTGCCTCTAACAAACCAGTAATGTTCTATTTCTATAGGCTCAACTTCTACATGTCCTATAACTTCATATTCCTTCTCAAAGAGTACCTCACCCCAAGTCCATAAAACACATAATGATTTGCTTTTCTCTATTTCCATAATAGAAGGTTCATCAACATCTACCCTCTTTAATTGAACTAATATAAAAGTATCATCTTCATTAACTACAATTCCGTAGCCAATTTTATTTTCTAGGGTATTATATATCTTATATAATCTTTCAATAACATCTTCTGGTTGTACCTCCAAATCCCGCATTATCTCTTCTGTTATAACAAATTTGAATACATCACCAATTTTAACTTTTCTTTTCTTTGACATAAACCCTCCTAATGATTATCTATTGAGTGTCTATTCCGTATAAAATAATTTTATTACACCTTTGTTTTAATTCTTCAATTGCTTTAATTTCCAATAATATTTCTTTAATAGTAATATAACCTCTTGTAAACTCGCTATATCCAACTATATTTTTATTATTATAATGATATTTGCATATTAGGAGTTATTTCCATAAAACTTATCTTATATTTATTATACCTCCAATTCCCAATGCCATTTAAAATTCATAATAAATTCTTTGATTATTCATAAAAATTACAATTTTTTTAAATCTTCCTCAGTAGTTAGTTTATTTGTATATCCATTAAAATAGTATCCAAGATCTTTCCTTGCTATTTTGGCATTCAACCATAATCTGTTGCTTGAAAGCGTATTCAAAACACAGTTAAAAAATCAGATAAACTAGCAAGTTCCTCATATCGTTCTTTAAATGATTTAATCTATAACATATCTATGCTGCTCATCTTCACTTATTATCCAAATAACTCTTGTTCTGTCTAAAATAATATTTTTCTCTTCACTAATCTCATTTAATAAGGTGAATAATGGAAATTGTCTTAATTTAATTTTTTATTTTATTGTTTATCCACAAACTTTTAATCCATACTACTCTCTAACCATGTAGTTAACCTAATTTGTTATACATCCTAATGTACCTCTATAATTTCAATTTTCTTCTGGAAATAAGATTCTAGTTTAGGAAAGACTTTGTGTAAAAAATCCCCTTTATTTTTTTCTCTAATGCTTAAACTAATTAATTTGCCCCAAGTGTCATAGGTATATTTTACTACCTCTACTCCATTGGAATCTAGTATTCCAATGATATCATCTTGGACATTTCTAATATAGAAATATTCTGCACCATTTAAAGTAAATCCTACAAGTTCACTATCTCCATAGTTATAAACTAGTTTATCCACTGTACTTCCATTGGTTACTTCTTCATAGACTACATTATTTCCTTCTAATGTATATTTATAATTTACTCCATTTACTGTCTTTTCTGTTCTTATACCATCGATATTGTATTTATAACTAATAGTCTTACCATTTCCACTAATGGAGCTTAGAGTTCTTCCACCTTCCCATGTGAAAGTATAACCATCATAAGTTAGTGGATTTCCTATGGAATCATAGGTTATACTTTTCCCATTGAATGAAGTTAGCTTATCCTTCCAGTTATTATCTCCATAGGTATAGTTTATAGTTTTAACTTCTGTTCCTAATGTGGTAGTACTTGTTAAATCATACTCTGTAACCTTTAGAATATTTCCAGCCTTGTCATAAGTATATACTATAGTTTTATTGAGTTCTCCATTGTCTTCTCTTATAACTTGTCCTAAATTATCATAATATTATTTTATTGTCTTGCCATTGTTTATGGTTTCTATTCTTTCCATGGAAACATAGGTATATTTTATTTCACTAATGCCATTTTTAATAGATGAAACCATAGTTGTTCCTGAACCAGCATATCCTTCTTTGTAGCCATAGCTTACTATAAAACTCTTGCTATTATCTAAGCTTAAAGTTTTAGATAGGTTTCTTCCAAGGGTATCACAAGTGTATTGTAACCCTTTTCCTGATGGAAGAACTACCTTTGTAGTTTTTCCATCCTTATCAAACTCAAGGGCTGTAGAATACAATTTTCCACCTATAAAGTTTTCCTTTTTACTGGTTTTATCCGATAGCTTAGCGCCCCTAATCCCACCACTTCTTTAAGTAATAGAATAAGGGGAGCTAAGCTCCTGGATAAGTTCTTCTAAGCTTCAGTTGGAGCTGGTATTCCTTATAATCAAACTCCATCTGAAGCTAAGAATCACTTGATCATAGTCATATTTAAACCAGCTTCCATTTGAATTGTTATGTTGCAGAAAAGCTTATACAAATCAGATAGATATTTTGTAATTTAGATAGGCATAGAGAAAATTATTGTTCCGGAGAAATTTGAAATATTATTTTCAAATTAAAACAAACTAGCTAGTAAGGTAATCAAGAGATGCAAGTTGTTACTTGTAGATCGTCAAGCAAAATTACAATCTACAGTAATTACCTTGACTGGGCTTTCACCAGTAAGCATGGTTCAACTTTGCTGGACGCACCAAAATAAAAAAGAAAAGCCAAATAGTTATCATTGGCTTTTCTTTTTTAAGATTTATTCTAACTGAAAATTCCCTATATACTTCCATAGCTTATATATTGTGAAATTTCCAATTTCAAATTTTGAGATTGGATTTATTTGCTTTAATCGCTCTCTAATTTCTATAAACTGGCAAACTTCCTCCAATGTATCAAATAACCCGTTTTCATTTAGTTTTTGTTGACTTAATTCCTTAACTCTTGGGATATCATGAAAAATACATGAGTAATAATCTGGGTCAGCATAAGCATAATCATAACCAATAAATTTATATTTATCATTACTCTTTATCTTTTTCTCACATTTAGGTTGCTTTTTCTCAGTCTCGCAAAATAGTACACATACTTTAAATGCAGCCTTTTCGCATGCCTTTAAATATCTATTTAAGAAGTTAAAGTCATTGCAAACAGCCACAAAATTTTCATCAAATGCTATTTCTTCTATATGGTGATATACATAATCATTTAAGTACTTTCGCTCCTGTAGCTCTATTTCTTCACTATCCATACTTATTGGCCAAGTGTCCCCTTCAATACCTTTATAACTATATCCATGATTACTTTCAATAAAATTCTTGGCCCACTTACTATCAGTTCTTTTTATTACAAATCCATTACTATACAAATCTTGTTTACCTATATATCTATCACTCATTTTATTTCTCCTTTTTAGACATAAATTCACTCAAATGGTATATGCCTTCCCCTAATATGTGTGTGATTTCCATAATCCCAGTGGTTATCCTTTCCTAAATCAGTTCCGTGGTGTTGAAGAACTCCATATTCTTTACACCAATCGTCAATAATATTAGCCTCTTCCTCAGTTATCCTTTTACCATTTTTTCTAAATTTAAATTCAAGTTCTTTACCTAGTTTATCGAGAGCACCTTGTTCTTCAAGTACCTCTTTATTCTGAACTTTTGTTTTTTCCTTAGTTTTTGTTTTACTCTTTGTATTTACCTCAGCTTTTGCTCTACTTATAACAGACTTTGTTTTATTTTTGATATTATTGGTTACAGATCTTGCTGTATTTTTAATAGTTGTATTTACTATTTGCTGCTGTACATATAAGAACGTGATAGCTGAAGCTATTAATACTATTACTATTTTAAAGTCATCCATATAAGCAACCGGCATTGCCTTAAAGCCATTTCCATCTTCCATATTAACTGGATTATTCTTGCAATATGCAAACAAATTATGCCCTATTAAATCACCAGTTTCTCCTACTAATCCATCAGCATTAATAAACCTACCCCACTCAGGATTATAGTACCTTGATTGTAGATAATATACCCCAGTCTCAGTATCATACCTATATCCTCTATACCTATAAGGATTCTTATATCCAACATGAGTTACAGTATTAGTTACATCAACACCATTCTGATCTTTAATGCTAATAAGCTTTCCCCATGAATCATAGGTATACGACGCAACAGTAACTCCATTTTTATCAAATAAACCTATAACGTCCCCCTGAGCATTTCTAATATAGTAATACTCTATACCATTTAGATTCATTGAAGCAATTCTTTCAGCAGCTTCATAAGTATAGTATATCTTATCTGTACCATTATCTTCAAATACTACCTTATCTCCTGATAAATAGTATTTAGTGTTTACGTTATTTACAGTCTTTTCTATCCTTATACCTTCATCATTATATTTGTAACTGGTAGATAGTCCATTTCCTGATATGGATTTAAGAGCTCTTCCTCTTTCCCAGGTATAAGTATAATTATTATAAGTTTTAGGATTACCTATTTCATCATAAGTTACTGCTTTTCCATTATAAATTGTTAGCTTGTCCTTCCAATTTGAGTCATAGGTATATGAATTTACTGAAGTTTCGGTGGTTGGTATACCTGTTGAATAAGAATACTCTTTTTTGCTCTTTATGTTTCCACCATCATCATAACTATATACTATAGTTTTGTTTAATACTTCATTGTCTTCTCTAACAAGCTCGTTAAGCTCATTATAATAATATTTTATCTTTTTATTATTTTCTAAGAATCTTTGTTTTAAATCTAATCCCCATGGTTCCGGATGATTTGTTGACTCCTAGTTTATAAGAGGCTTTAGAATTTTTCTCTGCTGATAGTACCGTTTTTCCTTCATCTTTTATCATTCTTAACCCTTCCAAATTCCTCCTCGAGGTGGACATCCTTGTCTTAGGCTAACGGTTGAGGCTATCAGCCCCCGTATCGGACTTTCACCGACAAGCATACGCCCATGCTGTGAGCACAAGCAAAACCGCCTTTGCTGTGGCAAGGGCGGTAATAGATTAATTGACTATTGTTATTTTGTCTGATAATAAATATGTGTTTTTATCAAAACAGATATTATAATTTTTTATCTTTACATCTTAATAATTCTCCAATTTACTCTCTAAATTAATTATTAGATTTTCAACCTCCAATACTACTGAATCTTCATTGTTCTAAAATAAAGAACCGTTCCACCGCTTACCAAATACTAAGCTAATGTTCTTTCTCTTTCTCAATTTTACCATATAATACCATTAGCGGGATAACATCTTATGAAAAGAAAAGCCCACAAGTATTGCAAATACCTGTTGGCTAATAAATGTTAGCTTCAATTTGATAATCACTGCAGAATTTTAAATATGCAGTCTTGTTGTTCTCTAAAACCTCATACTCTATATGCTTAATTACACTTATGTTTTTATTAGTTATTATGCACTGAGCTTATTAAATTTTCAGCAATAGCTTTAACTAAAGTTTATAATTTGAAAATGAAATACTATTACTTTACTTGATTTTAGATTGTTTCTATTTTAGTGGTTATTAGCCTTTTACTCCCCTTTTTTTGAAATAATTATTTTTAACAGCTTTTTTGCCGTCTTATTTTCTGAATCAATAAGTATCACCTTATTAACCCAATTGTAAGCATTATCTAAGTCATTAATCTTATAGTAACAATGTGCAATATTCATTATATTATTAGAATCATTAGCATCTAGATTATTGTACATAAGAAACTTTTCTAATGCTTTAGCATATTTTTTCAATATAATTAAAACTAATCCCATATTTTTAATAGCGTATTTGCAATTATTATTATATTTATATGCAAGTTCAAACTCATTAAATGCCTTTACATACATATCTAGTTCAATATAACACGTTCCCAAATTAAGATGAGTTTCTGATTGTGTATTATCTATATTCAATGATTTTATATAACATTTTATAGCCTCTTGATATTCGCCTACTTCATAATAATATATTCCTAAATAATAAAATGCATCTTCGCTATTATGATTTACAGCAACTGCTTCTTTAAAACATTCTAGTGCATTTTCAAACTGGCCCAATTTTAAATATGCCCTTCCTAAGTTGAAAATTGGTCTTTCCCAATCATGGCACTTTTCTAAAATATTATTAAATATCTTAATAGCTGAATTAACTTCCTCTAACTCTAAATAACAACACCCAATATAGTTTAAACTATCAAAGGATTCTTCGAATTCTAAAGATTTTTCAAATGCAACTAATGCTTTTTCATATTCTCCGCTCATATAATAATTTTCAGCATCCGCATAATAATTATTAAAAGTCAATTCATTAATCACTCCTCACTAGTTTTATTATCATAAACCAACACCTATCTAGTAATCAATAATTTAATATCTTATTAACCCATTTATGGTATTACAGCATTCTCAGGTATTGTCCACCAAAGTGGAGGAAGTAAAGATGGTAACATTCTTACAACTCGATATGCTATATATGTTCCACCAACACCAGCACCAACTTTTAACGGCATACTAATATTGACGCTTGGAGCACTCTTGTAGAAGTTTTTGTTTTTTAAATCCTTAAAACTTTTATTGTCATCATTCCTTCCACCTTCTTTTCCTCGATGCAGTTCACGTCTTACTGCTTCATTTTTAGACCTATCATTTCCGAATGCACTTTTAGTTTCTCTACCTTCTCTTTCCTTTCTATAGCTATTTCCAAATTGTCGCTTTAGCTTTACATTATCTTCATACTCTTGCTCATATTGTTCTTCATCCTCCCATCCGCTTGCTTCATTTCCTTCATCATCCACTATTTTTTGCCTAGCAAACCCATCAGAATCACTATAATTTATTGGATTATCCTTACAATATGCAAACAAGTTATGTGACAACAACTCACCTGGGTTTCCTATTAGTGCATCAGCATTAATAAACCTACCCCACTCAGGATTATAGTATCTACTTTGTAGATAGTACATCTGAGTCTCCACATCATACCTATACCCTCTATACCTATAAGGATTCTTATATCCAACATGAGTTACAGTATTAGTTACATTAACACCATTCTGATCTTTAATGCTAATAAGCTTTCCCCATGAATCATAGGTATACGAGGCAACAGTAACTCCATTTTTATCGAATAAACCTATAACGTCCCCCTGAGCATTTCTAATATAGTAATACTCTACACCATTGAGATTCATTGAGGCAAGTTGTCCAGCAGCTTCATAAGTATAGTATATCTTATCTGTACCATTATCTTCAAATACTACCTTATCTCCTGATAAATAGTATTTAGTGTTTACGTTATTTACAGTCTTTTCTATCCTTATACCTTCATCATTATATTTGTAACTGGCAGATAGTCCATTTCCTGATATGGATTTAAGAGCTCTTCCTCTTTCCCATGTATAAGTATAATTATTATAAGTTTTAGGATTACCTATTTCATCATAGGTTATAGCTTTTCCATTATAACTTGTTAGCTTGTCCTTCCAATTTGAGTCATAGGTATATGAATTTACTGAAGTTTCCGTGGTTGGTATACCTGTTGAATAAGAATACTCTTTTTTGCTCTTTATGTTTCCACCATCATCAAAACTATATACTATAGTTTTGTTTAATACTTCATTGTCTTCTCTAACAAGCTCGTTAAGCTCATTATAATAATATTTTATCTTTTTATTATTTTCTAATATAGTTTCTATATTGCCATTTGCATCGTAGGTATACTGTATCTCCTTCCCATTATTATTTATTGCGCTTATCATTGTAGAGCTTGAACCGTCAATTCCAGCCTTGTACTTATAATTTGTTATAAAGCTAGTTTTTCCTGTGTTCATTGATTCACTTGTTAGTCTGCTTATAGCATCGTAAGAATACTTTAATGAGTTTCTATTAAAGGTTCCATTAACGTTATTAATAATTTCACTACTGCTTAAAACCTCTGAACTATTTATAAACTGCTCCATTACTCCATTTAGGGAGAATTTGCCTGTCACCTTGCTGCCTAAGGATGTAAGTGTGTTGTTAAAATCCATAAAATCCTTAGTAACCGCTGTGTATGTCTTATCATTAAGATATACAGAAACATTTAAATCTCCATTAGATAACTTCCAGCTCATAGCGGCATTGTACCAAGTATTAGGAGCTATTGTTTCATTAGTGCTTACTACATCAACTTCTTTTCCAGAAGTATTTAGTACAGAAACCTTTAATTTATTATCCTGCGCTACATAAAGATTAATCCCAGCTCCTGTAGTAGCTTGATTAGATATAATATATCTTTCTATTCCTTGAATCTTTGTTTTAAATCTAATCCCCATGGTTCCAGATGATTTGTTGACTCCTAGTTTATAAGAGGCTTTAGAATTTTCCTCTGCTGATAGTACCGTTTTTCCTTCATCTTTTATCATTCTCAGACCTTCTTGATAAGGGTCTAAGATTACTTTTACCGGTGTTACAACAGCATTACCTGTACTGTCAAAAGCATAAACATGAGTATTATATTCACCGAACTCTAAATTATGGTCTTTCCTATTAACATGATATACATATTCATTTTTAGAATTTGCATCTAATTTTGGCCAAGTTTTAGCCATATCATCTTGGCCATTTCTTGTTGTCCAGGTAGGGAACTCTACTTTTGTTATTGGGAAGTCTCCTTGTGTCACCTTTGCTATAACATCAAACCCTTCGGAGGTTACATTTGCAATATTCGCTGTACCATTTAAAGCTGTCCTATTTACATTATTCGTTAATGCTGCAAAAGCAGACTTGCCAGATGAGTCCCATACATAAATATGGGTATGATACAACCCATACTCATTATTATGTTGATTTCTATTTACTCTATATCTGTAAGTTTTACTTCCATTATAATTAAAAATTGGCCATGGATTTGTTATATCATCTTGCCAATTATGGTCCGTCCATGTGGGAAAAGCAATTTGAGTAACATCATACTGCCCTGGATTAACTGTTGCTTCTACATCATAACCATTACAATCAGAATTTATAACCTTAGCTGTTACTGATAATTCTGAATATTTTATAGTAATACCGCTTAACGGGATAGCTATTACGTTATTAGCTGAGTCTGTTATATAAATGTGGGTGGTATAATTTCCATATTCTCCTTTATGGTTAGTTCTATTAACTCTAAAAGAGTATGAGTCAGTTCCATTACCAGGGGTTTCATACCAAATTAAATCATCTTGTCCATTATTTTCAGTCCATGTTGGAAATTGAACTTTCGTTATAGCATTAGGAGAAGATTTTAATTTAACTATTACGTCATATCCATTTGCATCAACATTAGTTGCATAAGCCTCAGCAGATAAAGGAGAGGAAAATAAATCTGTACTTAACGGAATACCAATTACATTTCCTGCTTTATCATTTACATAAATATGACTATTATACTTACCATATTCATTTTTATGCTCATATCTCTTAACTCTGTAAGTATATTTTGTACCACTAATATCGGTTATATAGTGCCATTTTAAATCATCCTGCCATCCTAAATCTGTCCATGATGCAATTGAAATTTTGTCAATGGGAATACTTCCATGGATTAAATTAACCTCTACATCATAGCCTTCGGAAGTTACATTTTTTATATCTGCCCAAAAATTAAAATTAATTTTTGGATCTTCAAATAAGGGTTTACTTCCCCTGGTTCCCACTCCAGTTCCATTCAATGGAAACAACTCTGTTTCCTTGCTGTTCCCCATTCTATTATAATTAACTTCAGTTATTCTATTATCTTTATCATAGGTATAATCGGTTATATATCCTTGATTATTTACTTTATGATTTATACTGTTTATATTACTATTAAGATCATATCTAAAACTTGAATTTAGTCCTCTTGAATCTATTACTTGTGCTAATCTACCAGAAATATCATAGGTATAGTTTACATTATAACCATTAGTAATGTCCTCTAGCTTTCCAATTAATCCATTAGAATTATAAGAGTATCTATAAGTACTGCTATTGTTATACTTTCTTATGGAAAGTCTATCATAGCTATCATACTCATTTATTACCGTATCCCCATTTCCATAAGTAGATTTCAGTAGGTTTCCATTTTGGTTGTCGAAATTATTTCTTATAAGTGGAGTTAATGAATTATTAACAGCTACGGATTCAACATTCCCAAAAATATCGTAGTTGAAATTGTAATAATATCCGTTATGATTTACTTTTTTAATCATATCTTTATCATAATCATAACTATTAGTTATTGTTTTTTTAACCTCTTGTTCAGTACCATTATTAAAACTTTTTTCTGTTATCTCTTTGGAAACTGTTTTTATCCTTTTTAAAGGATCATAGGTATATTTAGTGCTTTTCTCCTTAGCATCTACAGCTTCTTCCAAGGTACCATTTGATGAATTATACTTATAATTTATCTTATTTCCAGAACTATCTGTTAAAGAATTAATGTAATTTCCATCAGCAGTATAGGTAGCAGTAGATTTTATAAATAAACTACTGTCCCCAACCTTTGCAGTTTTGGAGTTACCATAACTATCATATTCAAAGGAATATACTATATTTTCAGCTGATGTAGCCTTTTTCAAATTATGCTTGTCATCATATTCGTTATAGTTAAATTCATTCCCCTTTGGATCTATAGATTTTACTAAATCATTTGAAGAGTTATATTTAAACTCACTATTAGTTTTATTTAAGTTGGATGAAGAAATCAAATTTCCATTTGCATCATATCTATAGCTTTCCCCAAACTCCTCTTTGTAAAGTTGAATTCCATCAAATGCTGCTGTATTTGCATTTTCAGCGTAGTCTAAATATATATCTATTCTGTCATAATCATCATCTGCTTTAAATATATGTGAAATATACTGCCAATCTAGTGAATCATTATTAAAACTCACACTTTCCCAATGTGGACCCTTAGAACTAATAAAAGCTAACTGAACTCCGAAAAATCCATCTGGAACCGGTTCACCTCTTCCCCATGCTCCCAGTGTAAATATATCCCCTTTTTTTACCTTTACATATAAACTTTGTCCCAGTCTTTTTGCAACACCATTTTTACCTGTAACTTTTAAAACTTCATTGCTTAAATTTGATGGATGCTCTGGATCATTTATTACAGTTAGCGAATCATTATCTTCTAATCCATGAGCTCCCCAATAGCTGGGTAAAGCACCTGTGCCATTTAAATCTCCATTTTCTATAATATTATATCTGTTTGCAGTATCTCCTTCCTCTAGTTGAGCACAATCAAAATAAGCTGTTCCGCTTTCACTTGTAAGCTGCACTCTTAAAAACACATGATTATCTTTAGCGTCTATTGGAACTGTAAAAGTAGTAGATACTCTTTGCCAATCATTTGTACCAAAGATGGTATTATATGAAGATGGAATATAACTTCCACTTGAATTTTGATAATGCGCTATAACATGAGCTCCTCCATTATTTTTAGAAGTAATATTATAGGTTTTAACATACGTAGAAAAAGTATATGTCTTTCCTCTCTCTAACCTTACCCCTTGTTGAAAAGACTTATAGCCGTTATTGTCTATCTTGTTAATTTTTACTACTCCACTTCCCATAAAAGCTTCTTCATCAGTAACTTCTACTTTGCCATCTCCACCATGTGCATCTATCTCCCAATCTCTAGAGGACTCAAAACTATGGTTTTTCAACATATTAATTACACTTTTTTGAAGCTTAGATTGTAAAGTTAGTTTAGTAGAATTTTCTGGTTGATTAAACCCATAGTATAAAGCACTGCCATCAGGATTTTTTATACTAACGGTTTTTCCTCTATTATCAAATTGATAAGTTTCTTTCTTCCCTTTAGAATCTTTAAAAATTGTGGTATTGTATCCGTATGAATAACTTATTTCTTCACCAACAGTTTTTTGATCAGTTCCCAATTCTTTTACTTTTTTTATCCTATTTGGAAGTGAATCATAGTACTCATACATTATTTTGTATCCGCTAGTATTGGAAATCCAATCTATTCTATTATCTAAAATATAATGATAAGTAGATATACTTCCATCAGCATACTTGATAGATATAAGCTTATTACCTTCGTACTGATAATTTATTTTAGAGCTCCCATCATTTATTTCTATTAATCTGCCTTCGGGGTCATAGGTTAATACGGCCTTTCTCCCTGCACCATCAACAACATTAATAAGCCTTTCTCCAGAATAAATTAGTTGTTGCTTATTTCCGTTCTTATCTACCAAAGAATCTAATTTGCCTGATAAATCAAAATTTACTTTGTTGTTTTCTTTATCTTTAATGGTTATGGTATTATCCGAATTTTTTGAAAGATAAAGCTCTAATCCTAATTCTTCTTTGTAGGGTTGAGTTCCAGATACTTTGAAATAGTGCTTGGTTCCATCTTCATCTGCATATTGATAATACTGATTATTATTAATGCTTTTCAAATCTACTCTTTGAGATAGATTAAGTCTCCACCCTATCCCATATCCAATATTTATATTTCTTTCATTATGATTAAAAATGTGCTTTATGCTTAATGGCATCCTATTTCCTGTAAGAGTTAAATCTTCATGTATAACAGAGAGGTTTCCAGTATAATCGTTTACATGGCTTGTCCCAGCTCTCCCAATATCTTGAGAGTGATAAGTCCAATAATTTTCAAGGCCAGCATTATTTACATAAACAATAGTAACCGCTGGTCTTGCAGTTGCAAAGTCATCATGAATATCTGCAGACCAAAATGCTACATTTCCTGAAGACTCATTTTCAGCTTTAAACATAATTCCATTATTAATTCCAGTACTATACCATTCTTTAACTATAGAAGTAATATTCCAAGAGAACCACTTTTGACCGCCATTGTCCACCATAGTGTAATCTTCAACTTTAGGATTATAAGATGGTTTGTTATTCCAAAACAATCCTGGTATATTCCAACTTCCTGTTACCTTATGAGCATTAATCTGAGCTGTTCCAGAACCTACCCCACTAGAAAGTAAGTTTATAGTTCCGTCAATAACCATATCTGAGGTGCTTATTTCAGGTAAGGTGAATTTTAAGTAAGCTCTTGTTATACCTACATTTCCCATATTTCCAATTCTTAAGTATTGATTATTATGCTTATCCTCAGTATCAAAAGAAGCAACAAATGTATCTTTAATTTCATATCTTTTAACGGAGGTTTCTATAGGAGGATCTAACGTTATAGGATACACTCTTGAATCTTCATTAAGCCATTTTTCATCTGGAATTATTGTAATATTATATCCATCTTTAAATTCCTTAACTTTAAACTCTATATTTTCACTATAATTATTGTTTGAGTCATACATAAAAGGCTTTTGCAGTGCAAAAATTTTTATTGATGGATTCTTTTTATCATAGAAGGAATAGCTATTATCTTTTTCCTTTTTAAGTATTAGATTTTTTGCTTTAAAATTAAAACTAAAAGAAGGCGCCTCTATTTTTTCTTTTAATATAATATCTTCCTTTAGCTTATCACCTATAAGTCTGTAGTTTATGTCAACACTTGGAATAATGTTCTCATAGCTTATTCCAGAAATAGCTTTTTCAGCATTCTTTTTCTTTTCATTGTGATTAATTTTTTGTTTAAGATTCTCCTTTTCTTTCTTTGACATACTTTTATAATTCTTTACATTTTTAAGTTTTTCTTCTGAAGCTTTTTCTAAGGTTTTTTCTGAATTTTTCAAGTCTTTTTCTTTAATTAAAGGCTTAACTTTATCTTGATTCTCAAGGCTCCAAGATAATTCATAACCATCTTTATTCAATCTGACTAATTCTTTAGATTTATTATTGGATAAAAACTCAGCCTTAAAGGAGTTGTTACTGTTTTTATATATCTTATTATTATCCTTATCCAATTCTTCAACTATTGTGTTATCAATTTCTTCCCATTTACCATCCTTGTTATAATGCACTGAATATGGATAAATTGCTAATTCATATGTAAAATTATCCTTAATAAAATATTTTATATTCTCTTCACGTTTTTCATTTATCTCACCAAGTATTAACCCTTCCGTTATATCTTCATTGTTTTTATCTTCTGTTAACTTATACTCATCTTTCCATAAACCTTCTGTAGCCTTAGCTGTTATGGGTATAATATTAATAAATATAACTGAAGCAATAAAAATACTTAATTTTTTAAAAACATTTGACATTTTATTCCCTCTTACAATATTTTTCAATTGTTAATAATAATATTAATTTTACATTAATACATATTATTACATTTATATCCATATAATAACATTTAACAGCTTAATAAGCAATATTTTATTATTTATTACAATAATTAACTAAATAAATATACAAACACTTATTTCTCCCTTTTTATCTTCCAATTTTCCACAAAATTTACTTTTCTTTAAACAAAGAATAATAGAAAAAGTCTGCATCAGATTTTTTAATGCAGACTTGAGTTATTTTGAAAACTTATTTATTTTATAGCCTTCCAACTACTTGTCCATTTATATCTAAGTGCATAGCATATATAATTACTGCTATAAACATAATTGTTGTGGTGCCTCCTAGAATAAAGTCAAACTTAATAATAAAATATTTATAGCTGCAACTATTTATGATATTAATTTATCTAATAAGTGAAAATCCCGGGAAACTATTTGCGAAAGGGGGATAAATGGGTGGAAAATGAACTTCTGGTTAAAAGGGCTATAAAAGGAAGTAAAAATGATTTTGCCCTATTAATTCATCAATATAAGAATGAATTATATAGGATTGCATACATATATACGAAAAATCAAGATGATGCCTTGGAAGCCATAGATGAAACTACTTACAAAGCCTATATATCCATTAAAAAACTTAGAAAGTCTGAGTTTTTTAAAACTTGGATAATTAGAATATTGATAAATGAATGTATAAGTATTCTAAGAAAAAAGAACAAGATTGTATTAGAGAATGATAATAACAAATTTGAAGTTACCTATGAGGACAGCGATTTAACCTTTGATTATGAGGAACTCTACGAAGCTATAAATACTTTAACGGATAAACAGAGGACAGCTATAGTTCTTAGGTATTTTGATGACTTAAAAACCTCTACGATATCGGAAATAATGGGTATACCAGAAAATACTGTTAAAGCCCATATTAGGCGTGGCCTATTATCTTTGAAAAAAATATTAAAGGAGGAAATTATTTATGGATAATAATTTATTTAATATAGAAATTCCCACAGAAAAGTTAGATGCAACTATTAATCATTCCATTCAACGAGGCGAAAGGTACCTTAAGCATAAAAAGTTTACAAAGGCAGCTATGGCAGCTCTCTTTGTAGGAGGCTTCAGCCTATTAAATGTCGCAAAGCCTGCTTTAGCCGAAAGCATTCCCGTTATAGGAAAAGTTGTTCAACAATTAAATACTTCCTTGGGTATTAATAAAGATTACAGAGATTATGATAAATACGCTCAAACTATCAACAAATCTTCAAAAGATAATGGAATTGAAGTGAAAATTAATGATGCTATACTAGATAATCAAAACAACTTAATGCTATCCTATGAAATTAAAAGTGATAAAGGCTTTAGCGAAGATGAAAAGAAATATGTTGAACTTAATAATACATCCCTGCATTTAGGCGGGATAAATAGAGTTGATTTTCAGCCTAATTATAAAATTTCATCTAAGAAAGCTATGGAGATCATCGGTGAATTATCTAAGGACGGTAAGATGCTTTCCCTAACAGAAAAAGGAGGATACGTTCCTGGAAAATTTACAGATAACAATACCTTTGTAGGCATAGCTCAATATGACTTATCTAGCTTCAAGAACGTTCCGCAGACATTTAAGATAAAAGCAGACATAAATAACATAAAATTTAGCTATGATCCGCTTAAGGACTTATCAGATTTATCTCTAAAGGAAATTTCAGGGAATTGGAACTTAGAATTCA
Organism: Clostridium amylolyticum; assembly: GCF_900142075.1. Classification (GTDB taxonomy): domain Bacteria; phylum Bacillota; class Clostridia; order Clostridiales; family Clostridiaceae; genus Clostridium_AA; species Clostridium_AA amylolyticum. The sequence continues at coordinate 42,922 of NZ_FQZO01000003.1, read as the reverse complement.
CTGTAAAAAAATCCAAAATTGAAAATATTAAAACCATAAATCCAAACGTAAAATCAGAGCATGTAATAGTAAAAGATATAACCATAACCCCCTTTACCACAGATATTTCTGTAAAAATAGACTTTTCAAAAATAAATAAACTTAAAGTTGTGGATGAAAATAACAAAGAGTACACCAACTACAACACCATTAACAAAAAAGAAACAGACTCTAATTTTTCTGACATAACTTTTAGATTTATAGATATTAATAAGGATGTTAAAAATTTAAAATTAATATTTTTAAATAATAATGGTGAAGAGGTGTTCTCTTCAGTGGTTTCTATAGAATAAGCTAAAACTAAATAATGTCTATTACTATAATTTTTACACTATCCAACAAATGCCACTGCCCCTGGGACACTCCCAATTAATGGGAGCACCCCAGGGGCGGTTACATTTAACGGTAATTCTTCTATACCTTCTTATTTCCAGTAATAAAATCTATAAGAAAAACTACTACAGAGGCAACTAATAAGATATGAATTAACCCTCCGCCTACTTTAAAGAGAAATCCTAATAGCCAAAATAGTAATACTATTCCTCCCAGCCATTTTAAAAATCCCATATACATCTCTCCTTTGCTATTTTCTTATAATATCTACTATGTTCTTTACCAGTTCAGTGCCTATGCTTATATATTGAGCAGCAAGTTCTGTTTTTTCTGTTACGTCTACAGCGGTTTTTGTAACAGCTGCTCCTACTACATCTACAGTATCGGTGACAGTGTCTACGCTACCTTTTACATCTAGAACTATATCATTCACATTATTTACTACCTGTGGCACGGCTTCTGTAATTTTATCCACATTTTTAGCTATTTTAGGAAGGGTGGTGACAACACTATTTATATTTTCTGTGTTAGCTTCTATAAGCTTGTTTAAGTTTTTAACAGTGGAAGTTACATTTTTTAAGGTTACTATAAGATACACGCATACTCCTGCAATAAGTAGGAATAGCAGTATTAAAAACATATCTTTAAGGGATATCATTATATCCATATTACTTGTTTCCTTTTTTAATTAAATCCAACCTATTTAAGGTCAGATTTAACCTCTTTTATGGTGTTCTTTATATCTTTTGTAGCTTCCTTAACATCTTCCTTCACTGCTTCTCCACCGTCTTTTAAATCATCCTTAACATCAGAAGCTTGTTTTTTTACTTTATCCACTTTATTTTTTCCTTCTTCCAACGCTTCTTCTACTACAACCTTAGTCTCTCCTACCTTATCCATAGCCACAGAAGCCACTTCATCTGCAGTTTCCTTAAGAGTGTCCGCTATCTTTTCACTCTTATTTTTTATATTCTCCACCGTAGCTTCAGTTTTTTCTTTAAGGTTATCCACTGTGTCTTTGTAAGTATTTTTTATATCTTTTCTAAGGTCTTCACCCTTTTTAGGAGTGGTTAAAGCTGCAGCTATTGCCCCTATACCTGCACCCACTCCAACCAATGCAATATTTTTTAACTGTTTCTTTCTTTCTATCCTTTTTTTCTCTCTTTCAAGTTTATTCATTAATTCTTTGTATAACATAATAAAACCTCCTAATTTCTTTTTGTATATTTATAACTCCCATTAAAATCACATTTCTACGTTTTTCTTATAAACTTATTATATCACTAGTTATTATCTTATAATGTGAATTATCTTTATAACCTTTATTACTGTTTTGTAAACTTAGGAAAATTTACATACATAACCCCAAAAAATGTCACCACCCCTGGGGTGCATCCATTTTATAGGAGCACCCCAGGGGTGGTGACATTTTTTACCATTGCATAAAAGACGCTATTATAGCTTGTACGATTATTATGTTACCAAGAATCTTTTTCTTGGTGATTTTTTAATTTTTTCATAGAGTAAACTGCAATATATTAAAAGCTTATATATTATCTAACTTGATGCCTAGTTCCTTTAAAGTTTTTCCTGCTGCCCCTCTATCCCCTATGATTTCTATATATTCATCATTACTTAATGGGTATAAAACAGTTTTCTTTAAAATTAATCCTTGTTGTTCTTTATATGCATGAAAGGTATTATCCTTGTCTACTGAGAAGGACTTGGAATTTTTATTTTTAGCAATTAAATAACTATTTCCTAGGTAATCTTTTGCTTTAAAATACTTACTGCTTTCACCGGTAATAAGACATCTTATAAGTATTAAATTTTCTTCAGAAAAATTCATTTCTTTAACCATAACTCCCACCCTGTCACTGTTCATAAGTAAATTTCCTATAATAACACATGCTAACATTATAAATTTATACTCTTTTTAAATATTATAATATAAAATATTAAACTGTACACTTATTTTAATCGTGCAATAGCTTAATTTCTTAATACTTGTTAAAATAAACATATTTAAATTCACTTTAATTCATGTAAAAAATAATGAAAGTAAACACAAGAATTAGAACAAACAAAAATATAGGACAAACAGTACTATTTAACTATCTATCCTATATTTATTATACTATATTTAATTATATAAAACTATTTATTATAAAAATTTTTATATTAATTTTTATAAATATAGTTTCAAGCTTTATAATATGCTTTCTACAGCTTTAACCAATTCCTTTGCAACATATTCTGCATCTTCATTAGTTAATGTAGAATATAGTGGTAAAGTTATTTCATTAGCATATTGAGCAAAGGCATTAGGATAATCTTTTATGTCATATCCTAAATTTTTATATAAAGTAAACATAGGGAGTGGTATAAAGTGTACATTTGTAGCTATATCTTTCTCAGCCAATTTTTCAATGACTAAATTTCTCTTATCCTCACTAAAGCCTCTTAGTCTAAGAGGATATAAATGATAACAAGTTTCTATATCTCCATCTTTTTGAAAAGGTAGCATAGCCCATTCTTTATACTTTAACACTTCATTATATATTTCATAGTTTTTCTTTCTTACAGCTAGAAGTTCAGAATATCTTTCTAATTGCACTAGGCCTATAGCCGACATTATGTCTGTCATATTACATTTAAATCCATCAGTTAATACATCATATTTCCAAGCTCCTGCTTTCATTTTGGACAAGGCATCTTTAGATTGTCCGTGAAGTGATGTATATTTAAACTCTTTATATAAGTCTTCATGGCCTTTAAAGTTATTATTATTGTAAGTTATAGCGCCGCCTTCTGCAGTGGTTAAATTCTTTACAGCATGATAGGAGAATACGTGGAAATCCATTTGTCCTCCTACGGTTTCCCCTTTGTATTTAGCTCCAAAAGAGTGGGCTGAGTCTGAAATTAGAATTATATCCTCACGATTTTTAGCCTTTATAACTTCTTTTACAGCATCATAATCCACAGGCATACCAGCAAAATCTACTGTCATAATAACCTTGGTTTTAGGAGTTATAGCATTGAATAACTTTTCTTCATCCATGAAGAAGCTGTCTTTCTTTAGATCTACAAAAGTTGGCTTTATTCCTCTGTGTACACCTACATTAGAAGTAGAAGTATAGGTATAAGGAGTGGTTAAAATCTCATCTCCAGGTCCTATATTAAGAACTTTTAATACTAATTCCATTCCCGCGGTAGCACTGTTAACTGTTACAGCATGATTTGTACTACAATACCTTTCAATTTCTTTTTCAAACTCATAAGTTTTAGGTCCAGTAGTTATCCATCCTGATCTTAATACCTCAACTACTGCTTGTATTTCTCTTTCTGTAATATCCGGTGGTGAAAATGGTATTTTTTTATTCATATTAAATTGCCTCTTCTTTCATTTAATACTATTTATCTCAGCCATTTTGGGAAAGTAGAACTAAGTAATAGAGCTATGCTGCTCTTAAAATTATAGAAAGGCTCTCACAATTTAACATCATTAGCTTTGTTCCTAAAAAAGAAATAAATAACTTGTTAATTAATGCTATGATTTTACCTATGGTAATTATGATAGAACCGCTAAAAATTTTACTTGTAATATCTAAGACGTTTTCTTTTAAATTTATAAAGCATATAGATAAGTGATTAATGTATTAAATCTACTTAAGTAAGGAAACTTTATTAATAAATTAGAAAAAATCAAGAAAAACACTTATGAAAGCCCACCTCAGAACTTCAATAAATTTATATCTTTTTTCAAAAGTTAAAAGCTTTTCAGAAACACTAAATATTTGAATAGAGAATTTTAAGTTATCAAATTTAATTTCAATGGAAATTAAATGGAACTACCCCAGGGGCGCTTACAATAAATGTAATTGCCCCTGGGGTAGTTCCATTTAATACCAATTTTCTAAAACCTAAGTTCTTCATTAACCTGCTTTAGGTTAAATTCCTTATATCCTTGACTTTCTGTCCAAGCTTTTATGTTCTTATGATCAGGATGCTGAGGATTCCCCTCTATTTCAAAGAATTCTAAGTATCCATAGCTGCCACCTACATCCTCTGGAAGGGTGTGCCCTTCACCATCTACACAAACAGCATAATTTTTATCATAATCTTCTATGATTTTTTCTACTACTATGTGATGCTCCCAAGAATCTCCAAAGTCATAGTGATAAAACATCCTTTTATATTTAGGAATATACTCTGAAAGTTTTATATGAGTTTCCAACCTAGTTTCAATACTATCTGGAATATCAAAATCATCCTCCATGGGAATTAAATTAACTATATGGCTACCATTGCCTTTTTTATCCCTTTAAAAAGCCCCTGGGCCAATTTATTTTGATAAGTTTCATCGTTTAGCATTTGATCTTCTTTAGGGTTAGACATAAACCCCATCTCCACTAGTACCACTGGAACCTTGGACCAGTTAAAGCCTGTTAAGTCGTTTCTCTCCACAACTCCCTTACTTGACATTTTGCACTCATTTACTAGGGATTCCAGTATAATTTGTCCATATTGTTTGCTTATACTATTTATACTTTTTCCATACCCTGTTTTTCCTGGGACTAGCATTGAAGCTCCTTGCACTTTTTGGCTATCTGAAGAATCACAATGTATTCTAATAACTAAATCTGCCTTATTAGCATTTCCTACTTCTGCTCTCTCAACATTTCCTGGATTCTCTTTATGCTGAGTTTTTGTCATTATAACCTTGTAATTATCCTTTTCTAATAAAGCTTTCAATTTTAGTGCTACCTTCATATTTATTGCATATTCAGGAGTTTTGGAAGCAATCCCTTGGGCTCCCCCTGGATCTTTTATCTTTAATACATTAGAATCTGGTGACTGTCTTTCTTGCCCTTTATTTCCCCCTGATGAATGTCCAGGATCTATAACTATTACTTTTTTACTTTTTACAGTTCCTTCTTTAGAGTTATCCTTTTCTTCAGTTTTTGCTTTTTCTTTATTATTTTCTTTAGAATTCTGTTTTTCTTCCAGTTTTACCTTCTCTTCCTTTTCTTCTTTTAAATTTTCTTTATCTTGTTTTGTCACTGGAGTAATAAGTTTTTCTTCTTCAATATTTTCCACTTGCCCTGCAGCTTTAGCTTCCTCTTTCTTGTTTTCTATAGTGCTTTTAGCGCATGCTGACAAAGAAAATAATATCACTATTGAAAATATACAAACCAAATATTTTTTCATTTAATTTTTCTCCAAACCTTCTATAATATTACTGTTACTATTGACAATTCCTTTTTCTTCAACCCTAGGATCATAAAAAGATTTTATCATGGTACTTATCTCCTCCTCTATGCCTATTATTTTTCCGTAGTTACTTTCTAATTAACTCTCTATATTCTCCATGACCGTAACCATCTCATCATAATCTTCTAGAGTAATTTTACTTTTATTATATAGTATATCTAAGCTTTTTAAAGTGCTTTCGATTATTTATTTAAACTCTAATATTATTCTATTTCACTCTTCATCACTCATTTTTAATAAAAGCTTTTCATAATTATAAAATTTCATTAAATTATATATACCGTTATTGAAATTTAGACATTTTTCTTGCAAAATATACATTTATTTATAATATTAACGATATATTAGGTATAGGAACAAATAAATATCAAGTGATTCTTAGCTGCAGGTGGAGTTTGCTTAAAAGGAATACGCCTCCATCTGAAGCTTAGAAGAACTTATCCAGGAGCTTAGCGCTGATTATCCTAGCACTTGAAGAGGTTGGGGTATTAGGAGCGGTTAGCTATGGAATAACTTTTACAGTAATCTAATATAGGGAGGGAAGATTAAAATTGAAGAAAAAAACTTTAAGAAAAGAATTAATTAAACTCTTAATAGCAGTGTCTTTAGTTCCATTAATAGTTATAGCCATAATAAGTTTCTTTATTCTTCAAAAGAATTTAGTAAAGGACTTTAATACTATAGTAGAAAACGGCCTTGGACAAGTATCTCAAAGCATAATGTCAGAGGTTAATAAGAACAAAGAAATTGTTGACTACTTTTCAAAAGATCCTAATGCCAAAAATATTACAGTTCAAGATTCTACCGCTTGGTTCAAAAAAAGCATTGATAGCTATACAGCTACTCACAAAAATGTTTCTTCAATTTATATAGGAACAAAGGATAAAAGGATGATATTGAGTCCTGATGCAGAAATTCCAAAAGATTTTGACCCTACTTCAAGAGATTGGTACAAGCTAGCCCTTGAAAATAAAGACAAAATTATAGTTGGAGAGCCTTATATAGATACGGCAACAAAAAAGATAATAGTAACCATCTCCAAAGCTGTTTTAAATGACAATAATGATATGGTAGGTGTGGTAGGATTAGATATTAAATTAGACTATTTATCTGAGCTAGCTTCCAAAATAAAATTAGGAAATAATGGTTATGCAGTACTTATATCACCAAATGGCACTATACTTGCTCATCCAAACAAAGAATTAATGGGTAAAACAGGAAAGGATAACGAATGGATTAATGACGTTTTAAAAATCCAAAACAAAGCTATAGGAAATGTTTATGTAGACGATGAAAAATTTATAGCCTTTAGGATTTTGGAGGATACATCTGGTTTTAACATCATTAGTTTTGTTCCTGAAAAGGATATAACAAAATTATTAATCAACGCCATGATTTTACCTTTTGTAATCATGATAATAATGTTTGTCTTCCTATTTATATTATCCAAAAGCTTTTCTAATAAACTTACAAAGCCCATAAATGAAATAGTTGATGTATTAAATCATATAAAAGACGGAGATTTTACCAATAAATTAGAAAAAAGCAAAAAAAATACCCATGAAATAAATACCATAGTGGATTCTTTAAATATTCTTGTAGATAATATGGTAGTTTTGCTTTCAGAGGTTAAGAACACATCAAAAAGTGTACAAGAGTCCTCTGAATCCATGTTTGTTATTACTAAAGAGTCTAGTACTGCTGGAGAAGAAATAGCTAAAGCAATTCAACAAATTGCTACAGGGTCTACAGAACAGGCCTCTCAATTGGAGGAAAGCGTTAATATATCCACTAAATTAGCGGAAGAAATAGAAAATTCTATAGAAAACTCCAATACCATGCTGAACTTATCCACTGAAGTTGAAGCCCGTACCTTAGAAGGAGCTAAAGCAGTAAGAGATTTAAAAATTAGTTTTAAAGAGCAAGAAGAAGGAAGCATAAAAGTACAAGAAAAAGTAAATATCGTATCTGTAAAATCCAATGAGATAACTTCTATCACAGATACTATAAAAGCTATAACAGAGCAGACAAACCTTTTAGCTTTAAATGCCTCTATAGAAGCTGCTCGAGCTGGTGAGGCTGGCAAAGGCTTTGCAGTGGTATCAGAAGAAGTTAGAAAGTTAGCCGATGAGTCTTCCACAGCTGCTGAACAAATAGGAAAAGCCATTGAGGAAATAAACCATAGCGTTAAAGAACTTTTAAATCAAATTACCTATACTGCAGACTTAAATACCAAAACCGGTAAAGGTATAGAAATAACCGCAGAGCAGTTTGATATGATATCTTCTATGATTATATCTTTAAAAGATAGTACAGCCTCTGTAAGCAGCTCTTTAAATATTATAGAGGGATACAAAGATTCCGTTCTTCAACAAATAACCAATGTAGCCTCCGTGGCTCAGGAAACTGCCGCTACCACAGAAGAGGTAAGCGCTGCCTCAGAAGAGCAATCCTCTGGTTTACAGGAAATTTACACCTTCTCCGAAAAACTAAAAGACTTCTCAGAAAGATTAGATAACTTGGTAGCCAAATTTAAGCTATAAAACACAAATGTAAATTAATGTAACTACCCCTGGGGTGATTCCTTTTATTGGAATCACCCCAGGGGTAGTTTATTTCCTGTTAGATGTCATTCTTCTAATTAAAAATTATTTATCCTATGTCATTTCTTTAAACTCACAACAAAAAAACTATGCTCTCACATAGTTTCAAATCCTAAACTCTATTTATAAGTAAGAGGTAAGAGTGAAAAGGTAAGAGTTATGGATAAAACTCATAGAGTTTTTTCTAATTAAATATATTTCTTCTTAACTATTCACCCTTATCTCTTACTTTTTTATCTCTTCTCTCTTACCTTTTACTTCTTACTTCTTACTTTTTATCTCTTATCTTTTACCTCTTACCTCTTACTCTTCACTCTAACTTCTTTCTCCATTCAATTAATCTCCGGTTTCCATTGACTAATTTTATTTCTTAACTCACCAAAATCTATTTGAGTTAAGCATTTGTTCTGTACTAACACCTTTCCGTTTACTATGACAGTGTCCACATTGCTGGGATTGGCGGAGTAGACAATCACTGAGTAGTAATCATGTATGGGCTGCATATTTACGGAGTGGGTTTCTAAAATTACCATGTCAGCCTTTTTCCCTGGCTCTATGGAGCCTATTTTATCTTGGAGGTTTAATGCTCTTGCACCGCCTATAGTAGCCATTTCAACTATTTCACTGGCGGGAAACAAGCTTCTGTCCTGGTTAAAAAGCTTGTGTACCTTTGCCACCAGCGGCATTTGAGTTAATATGTCTAGGGTATTGCCACTCATGGGACCGTCGCTCCCTAGGCCTATCTTTAATTTTCTCCTGTACATTTCCTTTAAGGGCATTACTCCCTTTGCTCCCTTGGAATTCGCACCCATATTGTGGGCTATGCCTATATTCCTTTTTTCTATAATATCCATGTCCTCATCATTTACGTGAACTAAATGAGCTGCTATAAAATTTTCCTTAAGCACTCCTATGCTGTCCAAGTATTGCACCGGTGTCATGTCGTACTCTTTTCTATATTTCTCCACCTCATAATCCATCTCTGCCACATGCATCATCATAGGTACCTTATATTTTTCCGCTAGAGCAGAAGCAGCTTGAAGATGCTCCGTATCATTGGAATAAGGGGCATGAGGTGCAATGGCAGGAATTATAAGCTCTTCTTGCTTCCACTTTTCTATGAATCTTTCCCCATAGTAAAGTCCGCCATAGGGCTCTTTGGAATCCGGAGATGGAAAATCCACCACCGTTTCCCCTAGCACCGCTCTTATGCCCATTTCCTTGGCAGCCTTGGCCACCTCATCCTCAAAGAAGTACATGTCTACAAAGGTGGTAACACCTCCAAGGAGCATTTCCGCTATGCCATACTTTGAGCCAAAGTACACAAAACTCTTATCCACCATCTTTTTCTCCAAGGGAAAAATATACTTTTTAAGCCTATCCTGAACATCATCCCCCAAGCTTCTGAAGAACACCATAGCTGCATGAGTATGAGTATTAACCATCCCTGGCATTAGTATGCCGTTTTTCCCATCTATTATATTTCCTGAGGGATACTTCTCAAGAAGCTCTTCTCCCCCTACATCTTCAATGGTGCTGTCCTTTACTATTACCACTCCATTTTCTATAATCTGCCTTTCACTATTCATGGTGAGTATATTTACATTTTTTATTATAAGGCTATCCACCATATCACTCCTCACTAAACAAGCTTAGTATCTTATGTCCTGTAGGTAACTCAGGCATTGAAGCTCAAGCTTTACTCACAAAACAAGCTTACTATCTTTTGTTCCTTAACTCTTATTAAGCCCTTATCGCTGATTTTTAAAGCAGGGCTTACAGGCAGGGACAAGGTAGAAAGGGACATAATTTCATTATTGTGCTTATAACCTAAAGTCCTTAAAGCTTCCCTTACCTCTTTCAACTTGCCGCCCAAAATATTTATAGGCTCTTCAGATAATATTCCTGCCACAGGCAGTTCCAAAGCCGCTAGAATTTTACCCTGGTGTACCACGCAGATACCTCCATTATGCTCAATAATCCAATTAGAAGCCAAGGTCATATCTCCAGAGTTTCTTCCCATTACCAATAAATTATGGCTGTCATGGGAATAGGTAGTGGCTACAGCTCCAATTTTTATTACCTCTCCGGTAACCAGTCCATAAGCTCTGTTACTATTTATCCCATGTCTTTCAAATATTCCTATAAGGCAATTCTCAGAATCCTGCCAGTTAAGATATCCATCACTAATATTTAAATCAGCCTGTACTTCCTCTGTAAAGGTGCTGCTGCTTTCCACCTTCATTATCCTACAGGTAACCTGCCCCTCTGCCTTAGGAGCCTTAACCATAAAGTCTGATTCATTAAGAGGACTAATCTTTACGCTTTCGTAAAAATGTTTAGGAAAGACCTCACCGCTACAGGTTGAATCATGATCTTTCGAAGCCTCTACACCATTTTTATATACCGCCTCAATATTAAAATTATCTATGTCATCTATAATTAAAAAATCTGCTATTTTCCCTGGAGCTATGCTGCCTCTGTCTCTAAGCTTCATCCTCATAGCTGGGGTGTAGGTAGCTGCATACACCGCCATTTCAGAACTCATTCCAAGGTTCATGGCCTTTTTCACCAGCCTGTTTAAATGCCCTTCCCTTAAGGAATCCGCCATAACATCGTCTGTAACAAAAGCAAAATGCTCATATAGATTATTTTCCATAAGATACTCCAGGTTTTCCTTGGTCATGGATTTTTCCTGTATCTCCATGAACATGCCCTTTTCTATCTTTTCCTGCAGTGATTCAACGGTTTGATGAGTATGATCTCCATCCACTCCGCTATATATATATCTTGAAAGCTCCAAACCTGAAATCTTAGGGCAATGTCCCTCTATCAGAAACTCTGGCCTTTTATCCTTTATTACTGAAATTATATTATTAATTTTAGAATCCTTATTTTCCACTAGATCCTTAAAATTCATCACTTCTCCAAGACAGACTATATTCTGCCTTTCAAGGAGCCTTTCTACTTCCATAGAATCTATGCTCCCCCCTGAGGTTTCCAAGGCAAAAGAAGTAGAAGGAACAGAGCTTGGGATACCGTAAAATATATCAATTATATGATTACATTTTATATCCAGCATGGCTTCTATTCCTTCTAATCCAAATACATTGGCAATTTCATGAGGGTCTGCCACCACAGTTGTTACACCCTGTGCAACAACTGCTTTAGCAAATTCCATGGGAGTAGTCATAGAACTTTCTATATGCATGTGTATATCAATAAGCCCTGGCACAATATACTTGCCCTTGGCATCCAATACTTTTTTAGAGGTAAGCTCCATAGAGCCTGCACTAGAAATATGGAAAAACTTATTGCCTAATATAGCCACATCCCTATATAAAAACCTCTTAAAATAAGCATTATATACCCTTGCATCTTTAATTATTAAATCTACTTCCATATCTTCCCCCTATATTATTTGTTAAATAATCTGTTCCATTTATCTATCCAGCTCTTTAATTCCTTGTTTACAAAGCTGTAATCTAAGGACTTAGCCTTATTAACACTTTCCCCATAGGTTAAAGTTTCTGCAAGTTCTTTAGATAATACTACATCCTTATTAATAGGTGAGTCTCCAACAGTTGCAGCAGTTTTAGTTTCAATTTTTTCACTTAATACATGATCTATAAACTTTAAAGCTAAATCCTTGTTCTTTGAATTTTTATTGATGTTAATGGTATTAAAGTTTAAATATGCCCCTTCTGATGGGTCTACATATACTGCTTCAGGCACTGCCTTTTTAATGGAAGCCACAACAAAATCTGCAGCTACAGCTACTGTAATTTCTCCGCTGGAAAACATATTAACCAAGTCAGAAGATTTACTATAAGTCTTAACCACATTAGGGTTTAAAGCTTCTAATTCCTTAAAAGCACCGGCAGCAGCATCACTTTTTATATCTACGCCACTTTTTTGTGCAGCAACATATACCATAGAAGGTCCAAAGGTAGTAGTTATGGCTGGAATTGCGATTTTGCCTTTAAACTCAGGCTTCCATAAATCATTCCAGGAAGTTATCTTTTCTTTTACCGCTTTAGGATTATAAACTATTGCAGCACGGTTTAAGGTATATGCTGGTCCATAACCTGCATCTACAAACTTTTGTGCTACAGGCAATACCTTTTTAGCATTTGGCACCTTGCTATAATCTATTTTCTCAAAAAGTCCATCCTCTATTCCCTGTTGTGAATAAGATTCAGCTAAATACATAACATCTACAGCACTGTTAGGATTATTCTTAAGCTTTGCTAATCTTTCATCATTATTACCTGTTTCTAAAACAACTTTACAATTATTTTCCTTTTCAAAGGTTTCAATTACTTCCTTTTTATAATTATCTAAGTTTAATCCCCAAGTAGATACCACTAACTGCTTTTGTGCTCCATCATCCTTGGAGCTTGTTCCCTTAGCAGTACAGCCTGCAAAAAAGGTAGTAGCAACTATTCCTGCCAATAATAATGATAGTTTTTTCATATGATTATTCCTCCTTAGAATCTTTAACTAAAATTATTTTATTTGAAGGTAAATGTAACTTTATCTTATGTCCTTGATTATAAATTTTTTCTTTACTGCTATTTACAATAATGGATCCAAGCTTTGTTTCAATGCTGTACTGATAGCCCTTTCCAAGAAAGGTCCTTATTTCTACAATACCCTCTAACACATTTTCACCTATGCTCTTTTCATCACTGTAAAGCTCAATATCCTCAGGTCTGATGGTTCCTTTTAATTCACCGGTACACACTTCAGGAAGATTATCCACTTTAAATAAGCTTCCATCTGGTGCTTCAAAGATATCAGGTTCACTTTCTTTAAGCTTAATAAAATTTTCAAAGCCCACAAACCTAGCCACAAACTCTGTTTTAGGATAGGAATATATATTTTCAGGAGTGTCATACTGCTCCACAATGCCCTTATTCATTACTGCCACCTTATCAGAGATAGAAAAACACTCCTCCTGATCATGGGTTACAAACAAAGTAGTAATACCAAGCTTTTGCTGAAGCCTTCTTATTTCCACTCTCATTTTAAGTCGAAGCTTTGCATCTAAATTGCTTAAGGGTTCATCTAAAAGAAGCAGGTCCGGCTTAATAACCAAGGCTCTTGCCAGCGCAACCCTCTGTCTCTGTCCACCGGATAATTCTCCTGGATACCTCAAGGCGTAGTCCTTTAAATCTACTACTTCCAATATGTCCTCCACAGCCTTCTTTATCTCGGATTTGTTGATTTTTCTAAGCTTAAGTCCAAAGGCCACATTGTCAAAAACATTTAAATGAGGAAATAAGGCATAGCTTTGAAATACCAATCCAAAGTTTCTTTTATGCACAGAAAGCCTTGTATAATTATTTTCATTAAACATAAAATCTCCGCTTTTAGGTTCAATAAAACCAGCTATAACCCTAAGAGTGGTGGTTTTACCGCATCCGCTGGGACCAAGCAGGGAAACAAGCTGACCTTTTTCTATATCTAAATTTAAATTTTTTAATATATCTGTTTTCCCATCATAGGAAACCCTTATATCCTTTAAGTTTATTAACGCCATCTCTAATCCCCCTTACTACTTCGTAAAATTACTTAATCCTAAAGTTTTTTCCACTACAAACATGACCAAAACCGTAAGCATCATTAATATAACCGATAAAGCCGAAACCGTAGGATCATAATTATATTCCACATAGCTAAGCATGCTTATGGGCAAGGTACTTACTCCTGGACCTGTTAAAAATAAGGATACAGGAACATTGTTAAAGGAATTTATAAAAGCCAGCATAAAAGCTGCTATCACTCCAGAGGTTACATTGGGAAGCACCACTAAAAAGAAGGCTTTTACTTTTGTTGCCCCTAAGCTTTCCGCTGCTTCTTCCATGGAGAAATCCAAATTCTCCAAGCTGGATCCTATTACACGTATAATATAGGGAATAACAATTATAGTATGTCCGATAAGCAGCCCTAAAAATACATCTAACTGTAGCTTAATAATTAAAAATTTAAAAAATGCAAATCCCAATACCACGCCAGGCACTAATATAGGAGAGAAAAATATGTTTTTTACCACAGCTTTTCCTCTGTAGTCCCTCCTGCTTAAAGCATAGGCTGCAGGAATGCCTATTATCAATGCTATAACCGTAGCCAGTAATGACACCTTAAGGCTTATAGCCATGGTAGTCATAAAGGTATCTGAGCTAAACACATTGGAAAACCACTTAAGGCTAAAGCCCTTTGGTGGGAAAGCTATAACGCTGCCGGAGTTAAAGGCAGTGGCGATAATTATAATAAGAGGTGCGCACAAGAATACATATATTAAGGAAACAAATATAGTTAAAAGCTTATTGCTTCTCATATTACACACCCCTCTCATTAAACCTTGAAGCGATTTTATTTATAACTGCCATCACTGTAAGAGTAATTACAATCATTATGGTAGAAATTATAGAAGCCTGTGTCCAATCATTTAATGTCATAGCCTTTTGATAAAGCAATGTGGATAAAACAGTGTTTTTGTTGCCACCCAAAAGCTGAGGGGTAGTATAAGCGGTAAAGGTACCAGTAAACACCAGCACACTTCCTACTATCATCCCTGGAACACTAAGAGGAAAAATTACCTTTAAGAAAGCAGTAAATCTATTAGCTCCTAAGCTTTCTGCAGCCTCAGTTAAGCTATCCTCTATATTATCCATAACCCCCACCATAGATATAATCATAAGGGGAAGGAACAAATAAACAGAACCCACTATGATTGCTCCTTCAGTATATAAAAAAGTCTTTGGCTCACTAATTAAATGCAAGGACATTAAAACCTTATTAATAACTCCATTTTTACCCAATATAGTCATCCATGCAAAGGAACGCACCACTGAGTCTGTAAGCTGAGGAAATATTGCTGCTGCAAGAAGTATACCTTTAATTTTATTGCTGCTTTTAGAAATAAAGTAAGCTACAGGCACCCCTAAGGCCACACAAATTATGGTAGTAACAATTCCAATCCTTAATGTTCGTATTAATATACTTATAAAATAATCATCTCTAAAAAAATCCAAATATCCTTTTATGCCTCCATCTGCTGTAAAGGTAGGAATTATAATATCTAGCACAGGCAAAAACAAGAAAAATATAATAACAATAAGTCCTGGTATGAGTAGAAAATAAATACTTCTATTCTTCATTTAAATACTCCTTTCTACAAAAAAAGCACAAACACACGAACATTTTATGCATTATTTTTAATATCGTTCACCATTTGATACTACCACCCCATTGGAATCCTGTCAATAAATTTCTTTTAATGACACCATTGTTTTTAATCTTAAACCTATTTCTACAAGTAGCTTTATTATTTAACCTAAAAGATCATTAACATTACACCAGGGTTCCCATACCTGTTTAATTTTACGGAAAATTAATTAAAGCCATCTGAATCTATTATCATAGTTCAGATGACTTTCCATTAAACATTATTACCCTTCTCTCTATATTCAAAGGAACTGCCCCACTAAAAATTAGCGAAGAGCTCCTTTCTCTCTATATTTTATAATTTTTTCCGACTCTTTTTCAGAAAAACTTCCTCCATTGTAAATTCTAATTTATCAATAAACAATTAGGTAAGAATGACCATTTAAGAAATATACTTAATCATAAAAAACTCCACGAGTTTTATCCCTAACTCTTCCCTCTTACTTATTACTTTTTACCTCTTACCTCTTACTTCTTACCTATTACTTTTCCCTTCAATTCTAAATTATTAATACTATTTATAAAAATTAACATTGAAATCGCACATATCCCCTCTGGTGTAGGTGCGGGCAAACTCAATAACACGGTCCTTTTCATCATAGCTCATACATTCAAAAAGGAATACTGGAAAATTTGAATCTATATTAAGCATACGTGCATCATTTTGTTGCAGCTTTACAATATCTAAAGTCTGATTTGCTCTTTTTAGTTTAATTCCATAAAAGTCATAAACTTCATATATGGTAAATATGGACAAATCTATTCCTTTTAACTTAGGTACAATGTAATGCGGAATGTATATTTCTTCTAAAGAAACGGGCTCATCATCTGTATAGCAAATACGTTTTATATAATAAATCTCATCCTCTGGCGAAATATTAAAAATCACACTAAATTTTTCACCAGCCTTACGAATCCATTTTGATAAAACTTTAGTTTTAGGTGTTTTGTTCTTTTCTCTCATAGTCTGAGTAAACCCACCAAGGTATTCCAAGTCTCGCTGAACCTTTTCCCCCATAACATATACACCTTTCCCTTGAACTCGTTTCAATAGTCCTTCATTTACAAGTGTATCAATGGCATTACGTACCGTAAGTCTATTTATTCCATAGGTGTCTGCCAAAGTACTTTCTGAAGGGATTGCCATACCTGGCAAATATTCTCCATCTTCAATTTTATTACGAATAATCTCTCGTAATTGAACATAAATAGGGGATCTATAGTTAATAGTATTATTTTCCATAATAACTTATACTCCTTTCAGAAAATCTAGTTGTTATAAATATCTTCCATCCTATGTATCATGGTGATAAAAATCAGAACATCTCTTATTAAATCTTAATGGCTTTACTAATGTATTTTCTGTGTAACGTAAAAAACAATTCAAATAATTTGCTTTATTAAATAACGATTTACCTGGTTAGTCTACTAGAAAATCGAATCTTATCAGCTCTAGATACAGATTTAAAGTATTCTACTGGAAATCCCTGATCATCTGTTACCACTCCTGTAAGAAAATATAAAGGTTCCCCTTCTTTTATTTGAAGCAGCTCCGCCTCATCTTCCGTTGCATAAGTGATCCCGATTTTTTCATTGCCTTTTTCAATCTTTATATCATAATTTTTTTCTATTACTTTATATAATGATTCCTTACTAAAATCATGTTCATCAAGCCTTTGAAATTTCTCATAATCTAAATAAGAAATTTCAATCATAATGGGTTCATCGTCTACAATCCTCACACGAATTAACTCTAAAACTTTATGTCCAAGCAAAATTTTTAATTTTTGAGATATCTGTTTCGTACTTTCTAATATCCTTTTAGAAACTACTTTTGTTTCTAAGTTTTTCTCAGCTTCCGAAACTGTTGCAGAAAATGGCTTTAAATCCTGAAGATCTCGTTCAAGTTTATTAGGTGCAACATAGGTTCCTGATCCTTTTTTATTATATAGTTTACCTAATATTATTAAATTCTGAATAGCACCTCTTAAAGTGGTACGATTAAATCCCCACATAGTACACATATCCCTTTCACTGGGTAATTTATCATGGGGTTTTAATTGATTTTGTATAATATAAAATTCAATTTTTTCACTAGCCTCTTCTCGTGGCCTATTACGGAATTCATCTATCATTTAAATCACCTATCTTATTTGGTATAGTTTTATCACCTACTAGTATACCACATTTCATGTCCCATGCTAATTATAAACCCTGGTGTTACAACCATAGCATTAATATTATTAGATAAAATAAAAACCAAACTTAACACCATTGCACTCCACATATCATTAGCAGCATTTTATCTACAATGTTAAAAAAGTCCCAAGAGGAAAGGTTTCCTCCTTGGGACTTTACTTAACTTTTTTCAGCTAGTTATGCACTAACATTTTTAGAAGCATTATTCTTCTTTTCCCAGTAATAATAGACTGGAAGGCCTGTTACCACGGCTAAGACAGCAGCAATAATTCCTGGAATAGGCGCCCATAAGAATGTAGATACAATTAAAGTACCTGTCATAAACATTGCAATACCTGCCATTAAATATCCATATGGCATTTTCCATAATGGATTATAACCCTGTTTTTTACGTAAAACAAATATTGTACCAAAAGTCATGAAGTTCTTAATTAATGCTACAAGGGTAAAGTACCCAAGCAGATCTGAAAGTGAGGATGCAAAAATTAATATAATAGCTACTGCACATTGAACTATGATAGAAACATAAGGTGTCTCCCATTTAGGATGAACCTTTCCAAAAGATTTGAAAAATAAGCCATCTTTTGCCATAGCATACTCAATACGTGGTTGGAACATAATACAGCTGGATAAAGATCCAATGATTACTATAATTGCCATAATAGCAGTTAAAGTACCCGCCTTATCTCCTATTATAGGAATCATGGAAGCAGCCTCTGCTATAGGAGCACTTGATTCTGTTAGCCTGTCCATTGGTAGAAGACCAGTTATTACAAAACTAAGGGCTACATATAATATAGAAACCACTAAAACTGTGATAATCAATGCTTTAGGCATTGTTTTTTTAGGTTCTTTTATTTCGCCACACATGTAGCAGACAGCTCCCATACCATCAAAAGACCAGGTAGTAGCAGAAATACCTGCTAATAAAGCAGCTATTCCCATTGGAGCGCCAACAACTGCAGGAGTAGTTACCATATCCATTTTAATATAAAAAGCTCCCACTCCTATTAATAGAGCAAATGGAATAATCTTAAATATTGTAATGAAAGTCTGAAACTTTCCACCGCCTTCTACACTTCTTAAGTGTATTACCATAAATATAAGTACCAATGCTACTGCAACTAACTTCACTGTCAAAGTAGCAAAACCTGTAAAGAAGGCTAAATAATTAGCGATGGCAAGAGCCATAATAGAGATAGATGGTGGATCTGTTGCCCAAAAGCTAATCCAACCACAAAGAAATGCTAGAGGACGTGACCCTGCTTCCCTAAAATAAACATATTGTCCTCCATCTTCTGGATAAGCCGTAGCTAATTCTGCATAGCAAAGGTTAGCCGGTAAATTAATTAAACCGCCAATTAAAAATGATAGGACTACAAATATAGCTGAGCCTGCAGCACCTGCAACCTCACCCATTGAGGAGAAAATTCCTGAACCCACTGTGGTACCTACACTAATGGCAATAGCGGCTCCTAAGCCTAGTTTACGTTTAAGCTCTGTGTTTGACGAATTTGACATATAAAATCCCCCTTACATAATAAAACAGTTTAGTTATGTGCTCATCTATATATTCATTCCTCTAACTATTAGTTAACAGTATTTAATATCTTCCTCACATTAGAGCAATAAAATTATATACAGCATTGGTAAACGTTGTCACAATTAATAAAAATCACTTTAATTATAAAAAACTCATAAAATACTTTTAACACAAATTATTTCATTAAATTGCGTATATTATTTATTGCGCGCCTTGCATAAAAACGAGGTTCATTAATATATGCGGTTACAAGTTCTAAAGTGGCAGTTCCTTCATAACCTATTTCTTTTAGCTCTTGAAGCATTTCTTGTAATGGCAGCACTCCTTCTCCAGGAAGTACATGAGTGTCACTGTTGCCATCGCTATCAATAATATGCATGTGATACATCTTTTCTCCCAGCTTATCAAAATATGCCATTATGCTTTCATGCTGTAAAAACGGAGGCACCACATCGCACATTCCTAGAAGCCACGGAGAATTAACCTCCTTAAATATATCTGCTAAATCATTAGCACTCTTGCAGACATTGCTTTCAAAAGGAGTTAGTGCTTCCAAAACAATCTTATGTTGAATTTTTTCTGCATACTCTGTTAATTCCCTCATGGTTTTAATAAGCCTTTTCCAAATCTCCTCTGATGTGGCTAAATACCCTGCGTTAGCAGGAGACATCAGAGTAAAATCTGCTCCCATCTCTTTTCCCATATCCATGGATAACTTCAGATAATTTACTGCATCCTGACGTTGCAATTCGCTTCCTATCATAAAATTATATGGATAAGCATTGTGTTCTGGTGTGTAACCTATAACAGGAATCTGATACTTATCAACCATCCTTTTAATCTCATTAATTTCTCCCGCTTTTAAATCTGGGGCAAAGGCATGAGGCCTCCCTCCCCAAAGTTCAATATAATCATAGCCAAATCTTTTTGCATCTTTAAATATATCTTCCAGAGGATTTCTCTGATACCCAGAAGTAAACATACCTATTTTCATAAGGTTTAACCCTCCAATATAAAACTTTCTTTTTAATAGTGGTATTAAAGTTTGTTCATGTTGTATAGATATAAGTATTATGAATCAGCCTATGGCTGTGCCATGGAAAATTAATATTTTAAGCGGCGATAATAACGACGTATCTCCATAGGATGATGATTAATAGCTTCTAAATGAGCATCTATCCTCTGTGTAACAGCGTGCATCACAAGATGAGATATGTTTCCTCTAAATTCTGGTCTTATTCCTTTTAATTCATAATCCTTTGTATCAATAATGGTATAGTTTCCACAAATCCTTGGCAGAAATTTTGCAACCCTTTCGCTTAATGAACGCTGTAAATCTTCTCCCACAAATACTGTAACAGCAGTATCCCTATCTACTATCTCCAGCATACCGTGGAAAAATTCTGCTGAATGAATAGACTTTGTACGAATCCAATGCTGCTCCTCCCAATAACACATAGCATAGGAATAAGTGGCGCCCCACTGATTACCAGCACCTACAAAATAATGAATAGCATCATCCTTATGCTTTTCAGCAAATTCTCTTCCAAAGTCGTCAGCTGCTTTTTCTACCTCAACTAATGCCTCGGCAAGGTATTTGTCCATCTCCTTATAAAAATCATCATATTCTGGAAATTCGCCTTTATTGTACATGAAGCGATCCGCTACCATGAAAAACTTTAGCTGTTCATTTAAAGGATAGGAAATGTTATAATCCACTGACTTTGCAAGAGTTGATGATTCTAAATCTACGAAGCCAATTACTTGTGCACCAGCCTGTTTTACTTTCTTTACGCCTTCTACCATTTCTTCAGTACTTCCTGTAACGGAAGATATAACTACTACAGTACCTTCTCCAACCCTCCTATTACCAGTGGTTAGATATTCTGATGCATTTTCTACAAAAATATCTATTTCTGTTTTTTCATTCATGTGAACAACAGCCTGCATACAGGAGGCATAAGTACCACCTATTCCAAGCCAGCAAATATTTTTATAGCCTTTTTTACAAATTTCATCTACTACTTCATTAATCTCTCCTCTAAGCTTTAACGCTCCATTAACGCTGTCTAATTGTTTTTGTTCATCAAATTTAAGCATTTATTGTCTTCCTTTCTTTGCAAGTATTTTTATATAAAGGTCCTTATATTTTCTTTATGCGTGCAAATTAACTTTCCTATATCATTTAAGGCAGTACCATCCAAATCCAGAGCCAACAACTTTTTCATTTTAATAAGTAATTCCTCTCTAGGGAGTAGAGTATGGCAATTTCCTAATAAATAGGGCTTTTTTTCACATCCAACCCGCAAAAGTACTGAAATACCCTTTGAATAGCAACATCCCAAAAAGGCCATGCATGTTCACCCTTCCACTCCATATAAGTGTGTCCATACCCTGAACTATAGGCAGCTTCACGGAACTTTAAATTATCTTCATATAAAAAATCTTCTGTTCCGCAAATTTGTATTAATCTTGGCCTGTCTTCCAGCTTAACAGTCTTTCGTACAAGCTCTATGGTATCCTCGCTTTCCGGTAATAATCCATTAGGACCTAGTAAAGCTTCCACTTCAAAAGGGAAAAGCCCCTGAATATTTCCTTTTAGAGAGTCCTCTATAAATCTTTTAAAATCCAATACCCCAGACAAAGTACCAACACCGGCAAACTTTTCTGGACGTTTTAAACCTATTTTAACCGCTCCATATCCCCCCATAGACTCACCAGCAATGAAAGTTTTTTCCCTTAAAGTGGTGATATTAAACCACCTTTTACAAATTTCAGGCAATTCATCTGCAACAAAGGTAAAATATTTAGCTCCATAATAACCATCCATATAAAAACTTCTTTGAACTTCCGGCATAATGATTATAAAGTTATACTTTTTAGCGTAGTATTCAATTTTAGAAAATCTAGCCCATTCTAAAGAATTTCCGCTCAGTCCATGGAGTAAATAAAGCACCTTAGGCTCACCAAAAAACTCTGGGGTAACATCTTCAGAAGCCTCTGGCAATATTACTGTAAGCTGAGTTGTCATTCTAAGAGCAGCGGAATAAATATTACCTATAAACCTAGCCATTATCCTTTTTCTCCTTATAATTTGTGCATAATGTCTTTAGTCGCTACATAAAGCTCATCAAAGATTTTAATATATTTCTCATAAGCTTTATGGTTTTCTATATTAGGGGTATAGGTTTCTCCTGCTTTAACGATCTTGCTTAGCTCAGAAAAATCATCAAAATATTTTATTCCCATAGCTGCCATCATTGCATCACCAAAGCATGCACCTAAAGTAACTTTCGCCGTACAGATAGTTTTATTAGTTATATCTGCTATCATCTGCATCCATGCTGGGTTTTTAGTTCCCCCTCCCACGGCCATAATCTTATTAATTTTCACTTCATGTTCATGAAAAATATTAAAATGCTGAGCTATAGAATATCCCACTGATTCTAAAGCAGAGCGATACATATGCTGCTTGGTATGGGAAAGAGTTAGACCAAAAAGCATCCCTTTTGCCAAAGGATCATTGATAGGGGTTCTCTCTCCTGCAAAGTATGGTAAGGTAATTAGCCCCATAGATCCCACAGGTATATCCTCTATCCCCTCCATCATTAATTCATAAGCGTTCTTTCCTGTATTCTTTTCCTCTTCTAAGCAATAAGTAAATATATTATCCCTATACCAGCGGGTCAAAGTACCTGCAGCATTAGTACCTGCGGAGATATCAAAGGTATTAGGAATAATAAATTCCTCTCTCCAGATTCTATTGTCATCTACTAATTTATTTGTGCAAAGGATCATATACAATGAAGAACCAAATTGTATCATCATATCCCCAGGCTGTAGAACCCCTGTACTAATAGCTTCAGCCCCTGAATCATCTGTACCTACAATAACAGGCGTACCTTCTTTTAACCCTGTTTCCTTGGAAGCCTTTGATGTTACGTAACCTGCAATATCTATGGTATTCATCACCTTTGCCAGCTGATCTGGGCGGCAGATAACCTTACAAGTTTCCTCATTCACAGTTCCATCGCTGTGATAAAGGGGATTAAAAGAGGCAAGCCCTAAGAATCTATCTACGGTATAGTTACCTGTAAGTTTTGCAGTAATAAAGGAAGAACCAGTTAAAAATTTATAAGTCTTAGCATAAACTTCAGGCTCATTATTTTTAATCCATAATATCTTTGGCATAACATCTGAGGAACACAATGGACGACCATACCATTTCTTAATCTGTTCTTCTCCATAATACTCAGTTAACCACTCCATTTCAGAGGTTGCACGAGCATCGATGCCATATAAAATAGCTTTTCTTAAAGGATTGCAATTTTCATCTACTGGTACGCAATCCGCTCCTAAAGCACTGGACCCCACTGCCATAATCTCCTGAGCTTCTAATCCAGATTCCTTTAATAAGGCTTTAGAAATTTCACAAAAATCATGCCACCAAACCTTTTCTGCATCGTGTTCAAAATAATTAGGTTTTGGATTTTCCATACCATGAGAAGCAGCATGGGTAGCAATGATGTTGCATTCATTATCAATAATGGCGCCCTTACTTTCAAAAGTACCAATGTCAATTCCCATAAAATATTTCTTTTCCATAGTAATCATAAGTCCTTTCCTTACTTTATATTGTGGTGCGATATTCTCTTACCTTTTCCATAAAGGCTTTTACTCTTTGAACATCCACTCCCTGATAGAAATCTCCATTAAACTTGAAAGTAGTTCCTACACAGGCAGCATCAGCACTGGAAAGTTTTTCTTCTACATTTTCTAGCCTACAGCCAGTATTACAAAAAACCGCTACTTTATCAGATACTCTTTTTACACTAAGCATCAGCTCACTTTTAACTTCACTTCCTGCAGCGTTAGCTGATACGCAAAAGCCATCTGGCTTAGCCTTAAAGATAATAGATTTTGCAATGTCTGGAAGAGGTCTAGTATCAAGATTTATATCTGATTCTGGATTAAGGAAATAAAGCATCTTAAGCTTGTCCAAACCCAATGCAGCTTTTCTGCGAAGTATCTTTGAAAAATCATTATTATAAAAGCCCCCATCCCCAACATAAACTCCACAAAAGGTACCACGGACAAAATCTGCATCCACCGCTGCTGCCAGCTCAATAGTAGCCAATCCATCGGAAATACAATCTACTCCAAAAGGAACCTTTATTTCACTCATTAACTCTCCAATAACACGAGCCATAGCCGCTGGAGTAACAAAATCCATCTTACGCTGATAAGGTAAGCTATACTCATTTGAGATTAATATCCCATCCACTCCCCCATCCTGAAGGGCTTCTAAATCCTTTCTAGCCTGCTCTACTACAGCCTTCATGCTACTATCTCTAGTGTAATCAGGATCTCCAGGTAATGCTTGAATATGAAGCATACCTATGATTGGTTTTTTTGTCTTAAACATCTCTTCTGTCCACAGCATATGTCCAACCTCCTATAATATTTTCTATATAATGATTATTACTCTTATGTAATTTGCAAAGTTTTCCTTTAATATTTTCTACACAAAAGGGATTACCATGCCCCTTCATACCCTAAGGTAATGGCTGAGTTTGCTGCTCCCCTGTGCATACATTCTTCTATAGGGCAACCTTCAAGTATTCCTCTTAAAAAACCTGCTATATAGGAATCACCAGCTCCCATAGTATCCTTAACATCACATTTTACAATGCCATAAGTGGTGAATTCTTTACCATCGTAGCAAAGGCTTCCTTTTTCACCTAAAGTTACAATAATAAGTTTTGGACCCTTTTCTTTCATGGTTTTCATGTACTGTCTAATAACTTCAGTGTCACCTTCATCATAGGCAAAGAAGGCATAATCCACATGAGGAATGGCTTTTTCAACAATAAGATCTTCTAACTTAGTAGCAAAATCAAAAGCTATAGGGGTTTCTTTTGCTTTTATTTTATATAGATCATTTTCAATCTTTCCCCAAATACCAGTAACCACTAAGTCTTGAGAGCATAAAAACTCAATATCCTCATCAGTAAGCTTAAAGTCAGCTAAAACTCCTTCATCATAATCTCCAAAAACTCTCTCCCCATCTACTAACTCCACTTGAGTAAGGGCGGTATTACCATGCATTACTCTTATATGTGAGGTGTCTACTCCCTTTGCTTTTAAAGCTTCTATCATAATCTGCCCGTATTTATCATCGCCTACTACACCAGTATAAGAAGCTTCTCCACCTAATCTTACAGAGTACACAGCAACGTTTACAGGGTTTCCACCAGGGAAACTCTTATTTAAGTTATTGTATACATCCATACAATTGTCTCCCACAGCTGCAATTTTCATATAAAAACTTCCTTCCTTAAAATTTAATACACTTTCAACTCTTTACATCGCAATATTCAAACTATATGTGTTCGCATGTTTTTGTAACCACTTTCTATGTTTTTAATATAGCACTCCTTAAAGCACCCGTCAATAAGCCAAAAATACATAATTTTTATTTATATTCTCCATTATTCTTATTAAACATAGACAAAATCTCCTTTTTTCTATATAAATTAAATATGTTATAATATTTTTTATACCAATGTTGACTTATAAGGTTTTAAAATTATATACTTAACATAGAAAACTTAATCTTTATCAGCCACTTTCTATTTATAAAAATAAACTATAGATTAATATAGTGAAAATACAATAGTTTTATTCACATATCATCTAGATAATGTTTATATATTTTATAACCACTTTATATATTTAAACTATACATCAAAAATTGATAATTATATTCAACTCTTTATCATCGCCAAGTTTACCTAAGGAGGATTTTATTATGAGCAATGATAAAGCTGAGCTTTTACTTAAAAGCAATAACATTTTTACTGCAACCACCTCATTACCTATGAAGGGTTTTGTAGCTATCAAAAAGGACAAAATTATTGCTGTAGATACAGAAAATAATATTAGTGATTATATCGACGTCAACACCAAAATTCTAGAATTAGGGGATAAAGTTGTATGTCCAGGCTTTGTGGATGTACATTGTTTTTTCACAGGTTATGTTCTAAATTTTGTAGGTATGGACTTATCTAACGCAAAAGCTGCTGATGATATTATCAAATTAACCAAGGATTATGCTAAAACTTTAAAAACTGATGATACTCTTTTAGCCCATGGCTTGGATAACAAAATTATAAAGTCATTAACCAAGGAGATGCTAGATGAAGCTTTTCCTCAGCGTCCAGTAGTTTTATTTGCAAAAGGCAATGAAACCTGTGCTATGAATTCAGCTGCTATAAAAAAATATAATTTCACCCCTGATACTTGCTATCCTGAAGCCTATTGGAGGCTGCTTCCTGAAATTTTAAGCAATAAAGATTTTATTTCCCAGGAATTTAAGAAATATATGTCCATGCTGAATAAAAGAGGGATAACTGCTGTTAAAGAAATGGGCTTTGATGATTTCTATGGTTTTACAGATGTGCTTGAAGAGTTAGAAAAGAATAAAGAACTTACTTTGCGTGTGTCCTTTATGTCACAGCCTGTAGCAGCAAATATGAATTTAGACTTTGGGGAAAAGATGCGTCAGCGCTTTAAGGGTAAATTCCTTGAATTTTCCGGCTACAACCGCATGACCGATGGCTCCATTTCTGAGCTTTGCGGTCACTTAAAAGAGCCTTACAGCTGTGACAAAAATCTATACTGTGCTCAGGATATAGACTATGAAATGATTGAAGAAGAAACCCTTGCTGCTGATGCTAAGGGATTCCGTTTCTCTTTACATGCTCAAGGTGATGCTGCTATTAGTAAGGTACTGGATATATATGAGAAGTGCCAGCATAAGGACGGAAAATTAGTAAATAGACATTCTATTACTGACATAGAATTTTCTGATCCTGCAGACTTGGAGCGCATGGGCAGAATGGGCGTTATTGCAGAAATCTACCCACAAATCATGTCCATTGCTAATAGAAATAGCAAGCTATCTATGATTGAAGAAAAAATAGGTATGGAACGAGGCAGATACTACTGGAATCGTCGTAAAATGGCTGACAGCGGTGTACTTATTTCCTGTGGTACAGACCTTCCCTTAACCATTCCCAACATCCCAGAATCAATATACCACGCCTGTGGCGCCTTATTCCCAGAAGGGGGACAACCCTTTAATAAGGAAAACACCTTAACCATTTCTGAGTTATTAACAGCATGGACTAAAGGCGGCCAATATAACCTTTATCATGAGGATATGCTAGGCACCTTAGAACCAGGAAAACTAGCAGATATAGCGGTTCTTGATGGAGATGTATTTAATACTCCTATAGAAAAAATAAGAGATATTAAGGTTTGCCTTACTTTGGTGGGAGGTAAAATAGTATATAGGTAAGATGTAAAAGGTAAGAAGTAAGAGTGAAGGATAAAGCTCTTACTTCTTACCTTATTTTAAATAAGTTATAACTCATATGTCTACCATTTAAGGATTTTCCCCTTTAACACTCTTACTATTACCTCTACATCCTTAACTTTCATAAGATAAACTAATATAAAATAAACCGATGCTCCTGTAATAGTAGCAAATATTAAGGAAAGATTAGCGCTTATATGATTAAGTAACAAGCTATATGTAAACCTAGCTATAACCGCCATAATCAATGAAGAAATCAGCATTTTACCAGAGGATATAATTAGTCCCATCATGCCAAAGGCACCTATCTTTTTTCTAAGGCTAATAAATACCAAACCTGTGCATATTATAGAAGATATGCTGGTGGCTAAAGCAAGACCACCTATGCCTAATACTTTGGATAACAATATATTTAAAGCTACGTTAATTACCATAGCTATAGTTCCATTTATCATAGGTGTCTTTGTATCTTGTAGTGCATAAAAGGTACGGGAAACAACCTCTCTCATTCCATAGGCCACCATGCCTATAGAATAAAAGAATAAGCCTTGTGAGGTCATAGCTATAGCATTAACATTAAAGGCACCTCTTCCAAATAATAATCTTACTATAGGTTCTGCAAATATCATAGCTCCTACAGTGGCCGGAATAACCAAGAGGTTTATGGCCCCCATTGAATCCAAGATAGCTTTCTTAAGCCCTATGATATTATTTTCAGAAGCCATTTTAGAGATCATGGGGTACATAACTGTAGAAATGGATACTACAAAAATTCCATAAACAAAGCCATTTATCATGGTTGCGTAATTTAAAGCGGATATGCCGCCTTCAGCTAGCCTAGAACCCATGGTTCTATCCACTAAAGTATTTATTTGATTCACTGAAACTCCTATTATTACTGGAGATGCAATATATACCATGGTCTTTATATGTTTGTCTTTTATGTCTAATAAGAATTTATACTTATATCCTTCTTTCCTAACAGAAGGTATAATAAGCAACAATTGAATAGCAGAAGCTATTAAAGTACCAATAACCAATATTGTAATGTTCGCACTTTTGCTAAGAAATATTGAAATAATAATAATTAAATTCGCTGGAAATGCAATTAACGCTGGAATATAATAATTGTTTTTTATTTGCAGGAAGGCTGTAAATATTAAAATAATAGTAGTGAAGTATATGCCTACGAAGCTTATCCTAGTAAAATTTACTGCTAAGGTTAGGGTTTCTCCTGTAAATCCTGAAGCGAAAAGCTTAACTAAAGGTTTAGTGAAAATAAGCCCCAAAATTATGAGAATAGTACATAAGATAAGTAAAGTATTAATTAAATTATTGGTAAATCTATAGGCTTCTTCCTCACCAAAATCTTTAGTTATATTGCTGTACATTGGAATATAGCCGGTGGATATACCAGCACCAATAAATCCGAATATCACCACAGGCACCGTTAAAGCTATAAGATAAGCATCAAAATAAAAGCCGTTTTTTTCATTAAACTTCCCTCTATTTTAAAATCTAAATTTAGAACTCTATATTATGTATAGTCTTTATAGTAACATATTTTTCAATTAAGTCCTAACTTTAAAATAGCATAGCTACTTAACATCCATTGGAATCTAGTATTACAATAATGTCATCTTGAGCATTTCTAAGAATAATGAATATGCTTAATATTTACTAATATGATTTAAAATTAATCTAAATATTATCCTATGAAAAATGGAGTAGGATAGAAATTTAAATGTAAATTTCTCCTATTCCATTTACTTAAATTAGATTAAATTAGATTAAATTAGATTAAATTAGACATCACATTAAAATGTCAATAACAAATTTTTAAGTTACTTCTAGTTCTCATTTCTCTTAATCTTACTATAAACATCATTAGCCATATTCCTCATCTGTTCTTTATCCACATAAACCTTTTTAATTGCCCAATCCTCTTCATAAGGGGAATATCTTGCAGTAAGTTCACAAAGTTCTGAAAACAGAGAGTTTTCTATAGTGCTTATATAATTTAGCTTATTTATTTTATTTAGCTATATTTCTTTTTTTGAAGATAACAGAACCAATAGCCATACTCATAATACCAATAACTACATATATTACTGGTGAATTCCCTCCAGTCTTTGGCAGGTTAGGATCTTCCTTACCAGTTACAGAATCATTATTTGTATTGTTGTTATTGCTGTTATTATTATTTGTAGTTGAATCCTCTTGATCCTTTTTATTATCCTCTTGGTTAACTGAGCCATTTCCAGCATTTCCATTGGATGTACCTTTTAACTGAAGGCCTTCCATAGCAACTCTTAAGTTCTTATAAGCTGTTTTTACAAGTTCTTGTTCATCGGTTGAAATATTCTTATTTGCCATAATATTTTTAGCTTCCTTTAGAGCCTTGCTAAATGCTTCTACGGTTTCAACCTTATATTTATTTGTATCCACGGCATCTGCTTTCTTTATTATCTCTTCAAGATCACTCTTGTCAGCTGCTTTTACTAAAGCTTTTACTGCATTATTTAGATTTTCTAAAGCATTATCTACCTCTACTTGTGCAGCTTCTGAATTTTCTTTTACTACCTTAGCTGCTTCCATTGCTGTTAATAGCTTTGCTTTACTATTTTCAGTATATAGGCTTAAGTTAACTTTTTCAGCATCAGTAATGGCCTTACATAATTCAACCTTATCTGCTTTTAACTTTAAATTCATCATTGAGTTATATAGCGCTTCATAAGCCTTATAAACATCTATTTCTGAGGTATCTTCTACTGCTAATATGTCTTTAGCTGCTTTCAAAGCATTCTTGAACTCATCTTGACCCTTGTTTAAGAATCTATCTAAGTTAATATCTTCAGCCATATTTACTAAGTCAGATAAATTATTCTTATCTCCTACTGGAATACCTAATTCCTTGTATTGTATTAAAATATTGTTATATGCTTTCGTTATATCTTGAACACTTGCATCCTTATTGTCATAAACAGCCTTTGCAGCTTCTAAAGCATTGTTAAAGGAACTCTTAATTTTTTCATCTAAGCCTTCTAATATTCCTTCTTCAACCTTAACATTAGCAGCTTCAATGGCTTTATTTAAATTAGTTTTATCTAATTTCACTAAGTCTTTCTTTGCTACTATTAGCTCTTCAGCTGTTGTAGTTAACTCTTTGCTATTAGCTGTATTTCCTTTTTCCAATATAGCGGCTGCATTTTTATAGGCTTTAACAAACTTATCCCAAGTACTTGTTTGATAATGAACGTGTTTTTCTAGATCTTGTCCCTTTTCAAATATATCTTTAGAATTATTAATAGTATCATTTAAAGCTTTAATTTCAGCACTATAATCTGGTAGTTTAACAGGTGTTCCTCCAATATTTTTAATTCTCTCATTGAATTTAACTATTTGCTCACGATGATTTTCAACGTTTAACCTAGCTAAAGCTTTTTCTGCATAAGCTATATTATCAGTAGTCTTTCTTTCTTCTGCTCTTGTAATAAGAGTATCTATCTTAGAATAAACAGATTTTAATACAGCATTTCCTACATAGCTATTAGAATCATATAACTTAAAGTTTTCAGCTACCATTTGAGCCATATTGGCATCTATGGCATCATCATTGTTATGAATTATTGATTCATAAACAAGGGTTGGTATTGTACCAAGGGTTGCTGTAGTAAATTTATTTCCTAAGAACATATTTGCATTTATAGTATTATCGATAAGCGGAGAGTTAATTTTATTTGTTAATAGTACAATTACTAAGTTACTTTCTGGATCTATAACTGTTAATGTGCCTGTCCATCCTTGATGACCAAAGGTGTTACTGGAAGATTGTGTTCCAAAATACCATACTCTGCCGTTATCTCCCTCTCTCCACCAGCCTAATCCCCATGTTGGGCTAGAAGATTTTCTCTTTGTAAATTCTTCTATAGTATTCTTAGAGAAGAATTTATTATTGCCATACCCACCGTCATTTAGCATAACTTGAGCTAATTTGGCTAGGTCAGAAGCATTTGCAAATAACCCTGCATGTCCTGAAACTCCATTCATTGAGTAGTAAGCTTTTTCGTCATGTACCTCACCTTGCAGTGTATACTTACGAATATTTTCAAAACTTATAGCTCCATCTCTTGTGTTTCCGTTAAGTTCAGTGGCTGCTATATTATCTTTGCTAAATCCTTTTTGTAACGGATTGTATACTATATTGTTTAATCCCAATGGCTTATAGAAGGTATTTTCTACATAAGCATCTAAATTCATCCCTGTTACCTTTTCAACAATAAGTCCTAAAAGCATATAATCTACATCTGAGTAAACTGTCTTTGTTCCAGGTGCATATTGTAAGGGCGTTTTTAAAATCATCTCTATTGTAGCGGCCTTATCTTGTGAATATAATGGATTGTTCACATTTGGATCTGGTTTTTGAGTTTGTTGATTAAATTTATTGTTATGATATTGTGGATCAGCTGGGAAGCCTCCTTGGTGCTCTAATAAATGCTGTATTGTTAAACCAGTCTTACCCTTTATTGGATCATTTTCTCCATCAGCAAATTGAGGGAAGAATTTAGTTATCTTATCTGATATATTAATTTTTCCATCGCTAACTAGCTTTTGAATAGCATAGTTTGTTGCATACATCTTTGTATTTGAAGCTATATCATAAAGTGTTTCAGTGGTAACCTTTGGTGAGTCTATTTTTGGAGTCCCATCTTGGTTATAAGAATTTACATTACCATATGCGCTATTCTTAACCATAACACCATCTTTGATAACTGCTAATTGGGCACTGGTGAATCCATATTTAACATCATTATTGATCAGTGTATCAATTAAATCTAAGGTTTTCTCATTCATTCCTAAGGATTCAGCACTGCCTGACATAACTTGTGGATATGGAATCTTTACAGATATACCAGCTTTCATAGCAGTATTTTTAGGTTCTATATTTGTAACTTGTATAGTATTTCTTCCGTTCTTAGCTACTTTAGAGTAATCAACTACAAAATTAGTTCCTGGATTTTTACAAATTTCAGTTGTGTCCATCTCAAATCCATTTATAAATATTCTTGCAGATGTTACACCAGGTTTAGCATTAATATATAGTTTTCCTTGGTTTTGATAGCTAGTAAATGTATACATGTTATTTACTATTAATGTATCATCTACATAATTTAAATAGTCTGGGAAAGCTATATCTGCTTGCCAATCTGCATTTGGAACTTCAGATAGTTTTGATGAAGAAATCTTAGACAAATCCCTTTTGGCTTCCTCACCAACTGCTATATTAGATACTCTAGCTTTTAATTCATTAATAACAGTTTTATCTGCATCAACTTTGTTTATTTCTTCTATAGCTGTATTAGCATAATCAACAGTAGATTTAACCTTACGTTCTTCTGCTCTTGTAACCATTGTATCAGCTACAGAATATGCAGCCTTTAAAACCGCTTCTCCTTGATAGTTTGAAGGATTATAAAGCTTTAATTTTTCAGTTACCATAGTTGCAAGGTTAGCATCTATCGCTTCTTTATTACCATGCTCCATAGATTCATATATAAGTGTTGATATTGTACCAAGAGTTGCTGTAGTGAATTTATTTCCTAAGAACATATTTGAATTTATAGTATTATCAATAACCGGTGAGTTAATTTTATTTGTTAATAAAACAACTACTAAGTCACTTTCAGGATCTATGACTGTTAAGGTGCCTGTCCACCCTTGATGGCCATAAGTGTTACTTGAAGATTGTGTTCCAAAGTACCATACTCTCCCGTTATGTCCTTCTCTCCACCAGCCTAATCCCCAAGTTGGACTAGAAGATTTTCTCTTTGTAAATTCTTCTATAGTATTCTTAGAAAAGAATTTATTGTTACCATATCCACCGTCATTTAACATAACTTGAGCTAGTTTAGCTAGGTCAGAAGCATTTGCAAACAATCCTGCATGTCCTGCAACTCCATTCATTGAGTAAAAAGCTTTTTCGTCATGTACTTCACCTTGAAGTGTATAATCGCGAATATTTTCAAAACTTACAGCTCCATCTCTTGTGTTTCCGTTTAATTCGGTTGCTGCTATATTATCTTTGTTAAATCCTTTTTGTAATGGATTAAAAACTATATTGTTTAATCCTAATGGCTTATAGAAGGTATTTTCTACATAAGTATCTAAAGGCATCCCGGTTACCTTTTCAACAATGAATCCTAAGAGCATGTAATCTACATCTGAGTAAACTGTCTTTGTTCCAGGTTCATATTGTAAAGGTGTTTTTAAAACCATTTCTAATGTTGTTGCTTTATCTTGTGAGTATAATGGGTTGTCCACATTTGGATCTGGCTTTTGAGTCTCTTGATTAAATTTTTTGTTATAATATTGTGGACCAGCTGGAAAGCCTCCTTGATGCTCTAACAAATGTTGTATCGTTAAAGTAGACTTACCCTTTATACGATCATTTTCTCCATCAGCAAATTGGGGGAAGAATTTAGTTATCTTATCAGATATATTAATTTTCCCATCGCTAACTAGCTTTTGAATAGCGTAGTTTGTTGAATACATCTTTGTATTTGAAGCAAGATCATAAAGTGTTTCGGTGGTAACCTTTGCTGAGTCTGTTTTTGGAGTTCCATCTTGGTTATAAGAGTTTACATTACCGTAAGCACTGTTTTTAACCATAACACCATCTTTGATAACTGCTAATTGAGCACTTGTGAATCCATACTTAACATCATTATTAATTAAAGTATCAATGAAATCTAAAGTATTTTTATCCATTCCTACAGATTCAGCACTACCTTTTACTACTTCTGGGTATGGTATTTTTATATTAACTTTACCTGTTTCAGGAGCAAAGTTTGTTACTTGAATAGTATTTCTATCATTTGCTGAAACATCTGAAAAATCTATTTCATAAGTCTTTCCATTGTTTTTACACGCTTCCGTAACATCTATTTCCTTACCATTAATTAAAACTCTCACACTTTGTAAGCCATCACTACATGTTACATATAATTTTCCTTGTCCCTTATATCCTTTAAACGTATACATATTGTTTACTATCAATGTATCGTCTACATAATTTAAGTAGTCTGGAAATGTTATATTAGCTTGTAATCCTGAAACGTTAATATTACCACTGGCTTCTCTCACTACTCCATACCTAGTTTCAGCTGCACTTGTTTTTATTGCAGGTGAAACTACAATGGACGATACTAATGTTATCGCCATTGCAATACTACACAACTTTTTCTTAATTCTCAAATTTATCACCCTACCTTTTATTTTTAATCTATTTATGCATTTAATTTTTTAACCTATGACAAGATATAATAGTTATGATTGCTTCTGATCTTTAGTTAACGTTTACTTTGTGCTTAAATTAGGCTTTTGTATGTGAGTTCTATTAAATTGTTTAATATTTGAATCGTAATGCCTGTTCACAAAAGCAGTATATAATATATCTATTATATTTAACTGAGCTATTCTAGAAGATATTGCACCTTCCCTAAATAAAAGCTCTGTTGCAGCTACTAACAGCTTATAATTTGCCATTTTAGCAATAGGTGATTCTTCCGATCTTGTGATGGCTATAATAGGAGCACCTATTGCTTTTACTATTTTGGTACATTTAATCATTTCTTCTGTAAACCCTGAGTAGCTAATAATAATAGCCACATCATTAATGCTCATGTTTTTAGCTTGTATCAATTGTCCATGAAAATCATCAATAATAGAGCAGCTCTTGTTTATTCTTAAGAATTTTAAATGAGCATCTTTTGCTACTAATAAAGAAGCTCCTACACCAAATAGGCAGATATTTTTAGACTTATCTAGAAGACCTACACACTCTTCCAACACTTTAATATCAATTAACTTTTTGGTTTTCTCTAAGGATGAAATACTTTTTAGTGTTACTTTTTCTATAATACTTTCTAAGCTATCTTCCTTATTAATATTTTTCACTCTTTCCTCATCAGTTGATCTTCTAATAGCTAATTCATATACTAAGGAATGAATTAAATGTTTATAACCGTCAAAGCCGATCTTTTTACAAAGACGAACAATAGTAGATGGAGAAGAAAAGGTTTTCTCTGATAATTGCTGTATACTGCATTTTTCTGTAGACTCCGGATTCTTCAGTATGTATTCTATTATTCCTTTTTCAGTTTCACTGGCTTTAGGGCTATAATCTTGTAATTTGGTAATTACGCTTATCATTAGATACCCTCCATCTTTAAATTTATTCTATACCCAACAACTTCCACCTTCAATATCATACCATAGGTTTGAAATTTTGTTTCATATTTTGGTAAATTTTATTAGATCATTTCAATCAATTTCTCCTAAGGAGGTTTTTTGTATTTAATAGGGGAGGTGAAAGTATAACTAACTATTCAGCTATTAAAATCATTAAAAATTACTGCTATTATCAATTTAAATAAACATAATGCTTACCTTTAAATAAATCAAGATTGTTAAGCAAAAAATTTTAGGAACCTTTAGGAGTTCTAGAGGAACTTCTTAATAAATGGGCAGAACAAGAGGCTAGAAAGAGAGAAAAGTAAAGGATTATTGATGGATCTAACCTAATTTACTTATTTAACAAGTATGGATACACTGTTAAGATTGAAACAAAAAATAGTACATAATTAAAGCCATCTAAACTACATATATTAGCGTTCAGATGGCTTTCCATTAAGCCTCATGGATCTTCTCATTTATACATTAATTACTGTGGATACCTGATATGAATTCCTCTACAATAATAAATGCATCAGCCAGCATCAGCACAGATAGTGGATAATAAATCAGTGGCTTATCATATATAGGAAGAATCTGTTTTGATACCACATGTGTCATTGAATAGAGTCTTATCCCTAAAAATGTAAGTACCCCTGGGGTGATTCCAATAAAAGGAATGGCCCCAGGGGCACTGACATCTTTCTACCATTTTCCAAAGAACACTATTATACCAAGAATTATAATTATATTTCCTATAATCTTTTTCTTAGTGATTTTCTCCTTTAATACCAATGCAGAAAATATTAACACATAAATATATCCACTGGCTTCTATAATAGGGAGGTTTTTAAGTTCCATACCTCTTAAGGCTAATATAGTCAGGATAGTAGAGGCAAATAAGAGCACATAACCAAGGATAACATGAGGATTTAAATATTCATTTATTATATTTTTATGTTCTTTATTGGCGCTTATTTTAAGGAGTATTTGAGATATAGCTGCCACTAACACAGATATCATCATTATTAATATATGTTTATTAATCATCACTGTTCACCACTGCTATTCCTATTATTATAATTGCTGCACCTAATATATTGTTAAGGGTTATTGCTTCCTTAAAAAATATCACGGACCAAAGTAAGGACCACAATAATGCTACCGCTCTATTTACATAGGCTACACTTAATTGAAACTTTTTAATTATTTGCTGCCAAAGAATAGCATAAATTCCTAAGATAAATATTTCTAATCCGTAGTATAGTATAAACTCTTTGGAAAGCACATCATAGGAAGAAGCTTTTTTTGCAAATATACCTGTGGTGGTATATATAACTATAATGGCTTGAAGCATCGCTATATCCATTATGGTATTTAGTCTTTTCTTTTTTACAATATTATCTTTAAACATTTATTAAAACCCTCACTTACATGGTTTCTCGGTAGTATTTATTAACATTGGTAATTAATATAATGGTTCACTATAAGTCCTTCAACTTTAATATATCATACCCTTCTTTTACGCTGTCACAGGCTAATATTATATAACCATATCTGGTGGAGCTGTCCACTACTTCCCTGCTGCCCACCTTATCAATTTCACTGATTCTGTATATTTTATCAGGGTAATTTTTCTTTATATTTTCTACAAGTTTTAAATCTTCTTCATTAAATATGAATTTTATAAAGGCTGCTTTAGGGTCCCTTACTTTAATAAAGCTTGGAGCTTTTCCGCAGGCTACATCAATTACCATATCTACAAAATCATAGCCTGTAGATATTTTTACTAAGTCTGAACCTATACAGTCTCCCCCCATCCTAGCACCAATTTCTATGATCTTGATGTTACCATGGTTATCAATTTTAAACTCACTATGTGATGCTCCATTTTTAACCTGAAGGGAATCTAGTGCATCTTTTATTATATTAATTAAGTTTTCCTTTTCACTTTTCTCAAGCTGTACAGGCTCCATATGGGCTGTCTCAATAAAATGTGGAGCACCTGTGGTAAATTTCTTTGTTACAGCGAGAAAATAATGTTCTCCATCATAGGAAATAAATTCTGCGCTGTACTCATTACCTTCTACAAATTCTTCAATTATAGCCTTTTTCTCAAAGGAAACCTCTATGGATTTAAATACAGCTTCTTTTAGTTCTTCATTGTTAAATACTTTGTTTATGCCTCTGCTTCCAGACCTGTCCGTAGGTTTTATTATTACTGGAAAGCTTAAAGGTAAAACATTCACATTAGGATTCTTATGTAACTTGTCCATCTCTAAATTATAGTTAATATTTAGTAGAGTATCTATATCAAAACCTTTATTTATCACATAAAACTTAGGACTTGGTATATGATTTTTTAAAAAAGCTTTTCTCATTTCATATTTATTTGTGGATACAAGGGTGCTGACATTGCTATTACCTACTAAGTTTAACTCATTAGCCACATAGTTTACTGTAACGGTAGCTAAATCTGAGGCTATGGAAACAATGCCTTTAGGGTTTATTTCCCTTACCTTTTCTAAGATCTCTTCCTTTTCAATTATGCTTATAGGATAAAAAAAGTCTGCGGTTTTTTCTCCAATGGATCCATCTTTCCAGGCAAATACATGGGTTTCATAACCTTTTTCTTTAGCCTTTACTATAAGTTGATTTTGAAAGTCATTGGCACCAATAACAACTAATCTATTCTTCATCTTATCACCTAGTTCCTTGTTATATAAAACTCCTTTATCTTAGACACTACATAATCCACTTCTTCACTCTTAAGTCCATAATACATAGGAAGTCTAAGCAGTCTGTCACTTTCTGCAGTGGTATGCACATCTTTTCCATTAAATACCCCCACCTTTTTCCCATAAGGTGAGTTATGCAGTGGAATGTAATGAAATACTGACTGAATACCATTATCTTTAAGAAATTCTATAAGTCTTGTCCTCTCAGTTAAATCCTTTACTTTTATATAAAACATATGTGCATTTTGCTTGCAATGTTCTGGTATTACAGGTAAATCTATTATTTTGTCATTTTTAAGAGAGGCGAAACCTTCATAATATCTATTCCATACCCCTAACCTATAATCATTTATTTCATCAGCAATCTCTAATTGAGCCCACAAATATGCAGCGTTCATTTCGCTGGGAAGGTAAGAGGAACCTAAATCTACCCAAGTATATTTATCTACCTGTCCTCTGAAGAACTTGCTTCTGTCTGTGCCTTTTTCTCTTATTATTTCAGCTCTTTCTATAAACTGAGGTTTGTTTACTAATATAGCTCCCCCTTCACCCATGGTGTAATTTTTTGTCTCATGAAAGCTATAACAGCCAAAATCGCCTATGGTACCTAGAGCTTTACCTTTATATTGTGACATAACCCCTTGAGCTGCATCTTCAATAACAAATATATTATGCTTTTTTGCTATTTCCATAATCTTATCCATTTCACAGCCTATTCCTGCATAATGTACAGGAACTATTGCTTTAGTTTTTTCTGTTATGGCTGCTTCAATTAAGTTTTCATCTATATTCATAGTGTCTGGTCTTATGTCTACAAACACTATTTTTGCCCCTCTAACCACAAAGGCATCCGCAGTGGATACAAAGGTAAAAGAAGGCATAATAACCTCATCCCCTTCTTTAATATTAGCTAATATAGCTGCCATTTCTAAAGCATGAGTACAAGAAGTGGTAAGCATAGCCTTAGGAGTCTCAAACCTATCCTCCATCCAATTATTACATCTTTTTGTAAATATGCCGTCTCCACAGATTTTCTTATGCTCTATGGCTTCCTTAATATAATTAAATTCTTTGCCAGTAAATACTGGAAGGTTAAATGATATCATTTGTAAAACATCCTTCTTTATTCCAAGATTTTTAAAGATTCTTTTATAAATAAAAATAAAATAACAACAAAAAGTCCAGCAATTATTAAAAATGCAGTTTTACTTACAGGCAGTTGAGAAACCATATAATTTAATAGCTCCACTTTAGTTTTAGCGTAGTATGTATTTAAAGAAATATCCTTTTCTTGAGGGATACCATCTTTCTTTAAAAGTCCTTCTTTATATTCATTACGGCCATTAGTGTAAAGCTGCACCTGGTGACTTTTTGAGGTGCTGACTTTACTTATACGAAGAACAAACTCCTTATTATTAGAATTTTCTATTGCCGGAAAATCTATCTTTAAAAGCGGCCTAGGATTAGCCGTTGCCATGTGAATATCCTTATCTACGTAGCCCTTGCCTTCACTATCTAATAACTTAACATTAATTATGGTTTTATTTCCCTTTAAAAGAGGCTGCACATATAGGGCCAAAGAGCTTAATTTGTCATCTACAGCCTTAAAGCTCTGTTCTATAGATGTTACCTCTATTACACTTTCCTTGTGTCCGCTTTCACTGCTTATAGTAGTATGCTTTTTTTCACCAGGCATGGTTTTCCATATTGCCATAGGTAGCCCTAAGGCTATTAAAAATGCAATTACATAGGGTAATACTTTTTTTATTTTCAACATGTCATCACCTTAACCAAAATAATACATAAACATTAAAATTTTAAATAAACAATAAAAGTTCGCTGATATGAATATAAACGTTAATGCCTTATAAGCATAGTCTCTATATCTTTCAGCCATAACCTCATAAAGGCCTTTAAACAATAGCAGTACTATAGGTACTAAAGCCGGGAACATATACCTGCCTTGTGGCTGATAATCACTATACACTGAATAATAAATATGCAGCAGGGTAGAAATAATAATGGAAAAAATCAATGTAAAATATATTTTATTATCTTTTATTCCCTTTAACACTCCATTTTTCACATTCTTTATAATTAGCCCTATAACTCCTGCTAAACCTGCTATATTTAAAATAAGTATAAATACATAATAACTAGATTTTATATGTATGGTCATATAGTCAAAGACCGCCCAAAAGCTCTTAAATGTAGTTTTTATCCAAGAAGTATGGAAAAATAAATGCCAAACCCCTAGATTTCTTCTTGCTAAGGTTGATCTTAATGAAGGTTTAAACCTATCCCAAGCTAAAGTCTCTGAAAGTTCACTCATATACCTTAGCCCTAAAAAGTCTCCGTTATAATGCACTGCATTTCTTATAAAAAACCATGCACTAACTAAAAACATCACAAATATACACAGGAAAAGCTTGTACAAAAACATCTTAGATAACTTGTCTTTATAGGATATTAAAACTATTAACAAAGTAGCAAGGATTATAGTATATCCATTTAAATAAGATAAAAGCATTACCCCTGAGGTTATACCTGTTAAAACTACCGTTTTATAATCCCAATTATTTTCAACTCCTTTGAACCAAAGATAGATCATTATGGAGGTTAAAAATATAGTAAAGGAATCCTGGTTGGTATAGCTGTTTATAAATGCAAATTGAGGTATTGTAGCTAGAATACAAGGCACATAGTATTTCAAATTTGATTCTTTAAATAGTTTTTTACATATAAAGAAAGTAAAAAATACCGTACCTGTACCTGATATTACAGAAAGCAGCCTGGAGCTTAAGTACAAAGGAATATTTAAGCCAATAGCTTTAAGCGCTATGCTCATTAGTGCTGAAATTATATACGGAAAGTATGGGGTAGTGGCATAGGTTATGCCATAGGGTCCATATTCCAGCCTCTTATCTCCAGCTAAAGGCAGACTTCTATATTTAAATATAAATCTTACTACATCAAATCTTTGATATTCATCTGGAGCCCTATTATAAGGGATTATTATGGCCCAAAGCAGATATAATAAAAAAGAAAATAAAACTAGAAGCAAAATATATCTCTTTTCTTTAGCAGTAAGTGTTTTAAACAAAGTTTCACATCCTATACATAAAAATTATATAATTTAAATAATGTTATTCATTATCATCTTTATTACATATAGCTTCTTTAACTATATATTGAGGCGTGTTATTTATAGACAAGAAAGTTCTTCCCATATATTCTCCCAGTAAACCTACAGATATTAGCTGTATGCCTGAAAAAAATATTACGCACACCATAAGGGATGTCCACCCCATTTTAACGTGGTTAGTAAATTTTTGTATTATAAAAACTATAATAGAAATAAACCCAATAAAAGACATAATAAATCCTGAAAAAGTAGCTACTCTTAAAGGTAATACCGAGAAGCTAGTAAAGCCATTCATCCAAAGTTTTATAAGCTTTATAAAATTGTAATTAGATTTGCCCACCTTTCTCTCAAGATGAGTTACTTCTACAGAGGATAAATTTGTAGTGACTCTTAGTATTAGCCCATCTATGTAGCAATATGGTCCTTTATACTTAATAATCTCATCCACTACATATTTTCTAATTATTCTAAAGCTAGTAAAATATATATCTTCAGGCTTTTTTATCATCAGCTTAGCCATTATGTCATTTATTTTACTACCTAAATTCCTTGCGTAACTATGCTTTTTGCTAGGATACTTTGCATATACCACATCATAGCCTTCTTCAATTTTATGTACCAATTTAAATATTTCTTCTGGAGGATTCTGTAAATCATCATCCATAGTGATTATATATTCTCCCTTAGCGTAATTAAAACCAGCTATAATGGCGTTATGTTGTCCAAAATTTCTTGATAGATTTAAGAAAACCACATGAGGGTTTTGTTTTACTAATTCTTTGCAAACTTCTATGGTGTTATCTTTACTATTATCATTAATGATAATAATCTCATAACTTTCTTTTATAAATACCTCTGACAATTTATGTGTCAAATTACCAATGGTGTGTTCACTGTTATAAGCTGGTATTACAATAGAATACTTAACCTTCAAACTGCCATCCCCTTACTTTATTAGTCAAAATTCTTAAGTAAAATTCTAAATCTTGAATTACACTTTATTATATCATTATTTGTGAATTTTTTAATTAGTGTTTTAACATTTTCTTCACAATTTATTAATTTTTTGTCTAGTTAATGTAAATTATATTTATAATTTATTAGCAGTTGTAGATTGTCAAGCAAAATTGACCCCCTTTTACACTGAAATTTGACCCCCCTCACAGTTAAATTATAATTAAGCTAAGGCCATCATTTTTTATA